>CAWFMH010000003.1:0-902672 GCA_963816945.1 uncultured Gammaproteobacteria bacterium
AGCGCGTCGCCCTTACTTCTCCCCGCAAAGCAGGGAGAAGATGCCGAAGGGCAGATGAGGGGCGCTCTTGATCTTCCTTCTTCACACACCACTCCGGTCGACCACCAAGCGATTATCCTGGCGAACCCCTCCACGCTGGCATGCATGCACGGCGGTGCATAGCGCTGAGACGGGGCAGGGCTGTTGCGCGCGCTGGCCTGTGAGTTGTCGCACTAGCCCGTCATCCCAGCGAACGCTGGATCCATTTTGCTTTGCCTCATGCAAGCGAAGATCAAGATGGATCCCAGCTTTCGCTGGGATGAAGAGGGAAATCAGACGTCCCTGGATGCAGGCGAAACATCGCCTGCCGCGCACTCAAGCCGCTCCACTCCCGCTGAATACGATTGCACCCCGCACATCGATCACGTCGTGCACCTGCACCTCAGCGCACAGTGCGCGAGCGCTCAACCGTGTCGTTGCGCGCTCGGCTTCCTCGGAGGGGTGCTGCGATGCGTAACCTGATGCGTTGTCCGGCGGTCTGCTGTTTGCATGGATGCTGCTACTCGCACCCATCGCAGCGCACGCGGCCATCAATGCCAACAACCTCGGCGCCAAATACGACGCCCCGCAAACCAACATCACCTTCCGCGTCACTCCTCGCGCGCCACGCGCATCGAGGGCCGGAATCGGTCGTTGACCGAATGTTTACTCTGGGTCCGGCTATACATCGGCTTGTTTACCGGACCGGGCTTGCATAAGCTCAATACGAATCAAGTGGGTCCATTCCATTCGCCCGCGTTTGGCGCAGATGTATAACCTGACCCGCGGGTCTGACTATCAGTAATTCGCGCCAGTCTGGAGAATCTCTTGACGTACCAATAGCCCTCGCCGTCCTCGTAGTTTTGACGGCATCGTGTGCGACGAAATCAGGAAGTGTCGCTCAAGGGGAAGTTGAGATAGAGGTTGTAGATAGTGAGACGCTCCAAGACGGCGAAATTTATCGTCACGTACGGTGGCGAGGCGAGAACTACGGCACCGAAGCATTCCAAACAGCCGTGCGTGGGAGTGCGCGCTCGATTGTTCTCTGAACCCAAACGAGATGAATATCGTTGTGTAGCTGCTTTGTCGGGTTCGCTTGCCGTTCCGGCATCCGCCCGGAGCCACACTGAATCTTCACCGATCGCACCTAGCACGGAGAAGCCTTCGGACGCCTGCCAAATCGCGTACGACACTCCAAAAAGAAAAGGGGGACGGAGGTAGTCAAACAGGTTCAACTACCTCCATCCATTTGTTCCGAGACTGCTTCGTCAAAGCATCATCCGGGGACCATCGGGGCTCTGACTCAGTTGTTGCTGCTGTTCCTGCAACTGCGCGAGTCGTTGGCTTTGCTGCCGGTCGACGACTTCCAACTGCCGAAAGGATTCTTCAACCGGCGTCTGTGCTGCCTGCTGTGTCTGGGTTGCGCTGAATCTGTTGGCCGGATCATCGAGTCGCCCCTGGATCGCGATGAGGTTGCCGTCCAATTCGACTTCGCCGGTCTTGCGGTTCTCGCTGAAGAGCAGGTGGTCGACATGGGTCATGCCGTTACGTCTGGCATCCACGGTGACACTTGCGGCGAAGCGAGCGAGTTCGTCATCCGGCAACGTAATGCCGTGCTGGGCGTACAGCAAGCGTGTCTTCTCGCGGGCGCTTTCGTGCAGCGCGTGATTGGGGTGGTCGGATCGAGTCGATCGGAGCGATCGCGGTTTGGCGTGCGTGGTCCGCCAAACCCGTGTTCTCTTCCCATGTCGTGATCGGGCCGATCGGCCTCACGGCGCATGGGTGGAGGGGCCAGCTGCAAGGTGGCCGAGTCGATATCACCTGTCATTGGCAACCCATGTGCCTGCTGAAAGGCCAGCACCGCAGGTTGCATGCCGAGTCGATAGATTCCATCGGTCTCAATCGGCTGACCGTGCGCTCCCAGATAGTTCTGATCGATCAGCACGTGCTGTAGGTCGCGGATTCGAGGGCTGGTCTCGCCGAGGCGAAACGTACCATCGTCGAATACCGGCAAGGGTTCGATGCCCTGTGACGTTGCCGGCGATCAATCGAAAGTCGCCCGCTGCTCAGGTCTGCAATGTAGTTCTTGTACTGCTGGTGTAACGGGTGTCCATTTCGAGGTGAACATGTTTACCGGCCCCGGCCCGAGGCCTTGCTTGTTCTGTGTTCCGAGCGCTTGGCCGTACTGGACAGTGTCGCCTTCTCGTACCCGGATAGGGTGCAGGTGCCGGATACGAGCGATCACTTCACCATCCCTGGTGATCGTAGATATCAATCAAACCACCCTTGGCATCTACGCGACCGACATAGCCACGCAACTGGAGAAGGGACGTCCACATTCCGAACACCTGAGCCACCCGCGGAGATGCGGGAATCCTCGAGCATGAAGTCCTTGTTCAGCAGTACCTGGTTCGGGGTCAGATCAAATGTATGCCCACCCTGGGGATCTCAATCTCTTCGATCTCTCCGCCAATCACGGCATGTCTGCGGCCACGTTCGCCGTCAACAACAACACCGTGTCGTATCTCCGCCTCAGAAATCTTCTCGGGATGGTGAATGACTAACGCATCAAGATCCTCGACCGGCTCGTCGTGTCCTCTCCGCTGTTGGTCCCATTCAAGCTGCGTAAGGCGATACCGTGGAAGTTCGGCAAGGTCATCGGGTCTGGCTTCATCATCATGTTTTGCATATGCGTTCTCGGTAACGCGATGATTTGAGCGAATGGTGTCGAACAGCTGAGGCTGCAGTTTCCACTCGCAACGTGTATAGATGTTGAGCTCTCGTGCCGACTATCGTGAGATGCGTTCCACTCAGAACGTAGATCTCATACTGGGTTCAAACATAGCCGTCTATGTCGAGAGAGATCTTATTTTCCAGGCCATAGGGAATTTCGGATCTAAAGTATCCGTATAGGTGTACTGGAGTCTCGTAGCCGAATTGCACCCTCTCTTCGATCAGAGTCCTGCCATCGCTGTCCGGATTTCCCGGTGCTTTGCAGGGCTCGAGTCCCATCTCCCACGATCCTTGTAATTGTTTGGGATACGCAGGCGTCCTTTCCGTGCAGTTCGTTGGCATAGCGATCGAAATCGTACCACTGCGATTAGAATATGGATGTAAAGCGCGCGACCTGAATTTCCTCATGCTGCTCTCCTGTCGATCGGAGTCTGTTCAATCCGTAGCATTCGTTGCATGGCCCAGACACCAGCAGTTCCGCATTCTTCTGAACAGAAATATGTCCAGCTCGCTTTATTCACAGCGTGTATAAATCTCGGTTCTGCCTTCATCAGCGATCGTTAGCTGTCCACGTCCGTTCAAGACATAAATTTCAGATTGACTTGATTCTTGTCCATCGACGTGAAGAATCGAGCCTATTCTCCATGCCAGAGGTTTGGTTGACACCTGAATAACGTGAGTTGGCTTGCTGTGCTGTTCGTAGTCGTTAAGCGTTCCTCGCTGAATTTCAATTCGTGCGTCGCTATCCGAATTGCCCAGCAACTTACAAGGCTCATGGCCACCCTCCCATACGCCGAGAAGTTGCTCCGGGTATGCCGCACTTGTGCTTCGCAATTGCGGGGATCGAAAGCCCCACCAAAGTTCAGCTCACTAGCGTGCACGATCATCCAGATCGGCCTATGCATGCTCATCTCCTTGCGAGGCCGGCGAAGCATTCCTCCAGCGTGCCCAGCGCGGCATCGACGGCGGACAGTTGCTCGTCGGACAAGGTCAGCGAAATCAGGTTCTGGCTCACGGTGATCTCCTTATGCAATGTGAGAGTCCGCCGGCGGCGCGCCCAAAGGCGACCGCGTACGAACGATGCTGCTCCGCCGCATCCGTGTGGCGTTGACTGCGATGCCGTACGTCGGCGATCGGAGCGGGGGCAGTGTGACAAATCCGACAGGGCATTGGCGAAAACGGTCTCTGACCCGCGCTCCCGTTCGCTCGCGAGCACACCGACGTCCCGGTGTTCCTGGAAGACACCAAGGAGTGGGACGCACCTGCGCCGGCCGGGTAAGCGAGAGCCGGGCTCTTATCGGTACGGTCCCGGACCACGCCAGACGACTTCGCCCATGCGGTAGATGCGCAGCATTTGGACGAAGTCGCGTGCGTCGCCGATGGCGGCAAGTTCCGGCGCGTCGGGTTCGACCAGGCGACACGGGCCGGAGTTGCGGTACAGCACGATCTCCAACGGGCAGACCATGAGCCGCCGCGAGCCCGGCAGTGGAAGAAATAGCTCGGTCATGCCCTGGTCGCGCCACGCGCGCAACCGGATTTCGCTGACCAGGTCGTAGTACACCCGGTAGCCGCCCACTTCCATGGTGGGTTGGGCGGAGGGCGGGTCGTTCCTGCGGCCGCGTTCGACGGCGGGCGTGCTGGCCGGCCCCGCGTTCGCGGGGGCGATGCCGTCCGGGAGCATGCCCGGAGGCCGTCCCCACATCGGGTTGCGGCGCCGCGCGCTTTCGTCCGGCACGCCGGGCGGCGATGGCGATGCGCCTGCGTCCTGCATGGACGATGTCGTTGCACTGTCCGAAGGGGCGGCCACGTCGGGCGTCACGGGATCGTCGGCCCGTGGGACCGGCGTGGTTTGCAGGCGCGTGGCCGCCGGTGCTGGTTTGGGAAGCGCGCGGGACGCCGCCGTGCGGACGGATGGCGTGCGCGCGGATGGCGGCGGCCGGAGCGACTCGTCGATGTAGGTCACTTGCAGCGCGCTGCCGGCAGCGGCGCCTTGCGGCGTGGTCAGCGTGACCGGGGCAGACCAGGTCGCCAGCAGCAGCAACAGCGCATGCAGCAGCACCGTCACGAGCGCGGCAGCCCAGGACTGCAAGCGTTCGGCCGGGTCCCGGGCCCGGGCATCGGCTCGGTGCGACACCTTGCTCATGCCGCCGGAGGTGCGTCGGAGTGGCGGGCCTTCATGGTTCTTCTACAGCGTGCGACATGGGGTGCGCATCGTAACGCGCCCAGGCACGGGATCCGGTTCGCTTGCCGACCGGAGAAAAAATGGAAGACGGGCTCAACGAAAACAGGGTCGGAATCGACTTTGTCTGCCCGCAACTGGAAACAGGCGTCATCGTCGAGCCTGTGTGCACGCAATACGATCAAAGCCAACCCGGCGGAACGCCGGGACTTCTGAGCAACAGCGCTGCGTGCCGGGCGACGCCTCGATTCGCGGCCTTCAGCAAGCGGCGGAAAGGATCCAGGTTCATTTTCATCGGCCCTGGAATACTCCTGGCAACCTTCTTGCCCCTCCGCCCCTGAGCGCGTGCTCCGTACGTCCGTAGCGTAGGGCCATCCCTGGCTGGTATCGGCAGGTGTGCTGCTTACCTTGGTCGTGTCCATCGAGGAGGCGATTCTTCAGCCGACCTTAAAAAAAAGGGGTCAGGAAACGCAAGTCTCGCCCCCCTCTCTTCGACCCCCTTTCTTCTCTAACGACTTGCGCGCCTCGGAGAAAGTGAACCTGACCGCGTTTTTGAGCCGGCCGGGCGGACGAAGCGGATCTGCTGCGTCGTCACGTTGTTGTCCAGGCGCAGCTCGGGCCATGGGTTGATCGCGCGCGCGCGCGCGAAGAGCCGCGTCTCCTCGGTCTGTGACGTGATGCCGAACGGGAAAGCCCGCTCGTGATGCGCACCGGGTGCGAGCGCCGGCATCCGGCAGCTCGCTGCCAAGGAACCATCCCAGGTGCTCGCGTAGCAGTCCTCGGGCAGTGCGCCTCCAGCGAGCGATCCGATGCGCGCATCGAGGTGCAGGGTGAGTTCATAGCCGCCGACGCTGAAGGCGGTGCCGCGGTTCTGCGACACGCACCACGGCGGCGCCGGCATTCAGGCCCAGGAAGACGGCGAGGTCCGCATCCATCGCCGAGGCGCGGCCGAGCATGTAGGAGACGCTGCCGTCGGTGCCCGGACAGCACGACGTCCATCATGCCGTCGTCGTTGAGATCGCCGAATGCGAAGGTGGACGCTCTGCCGGCCGGGTAATTGGCCCTCGGGGAGAAGCCGCCGCCCGCGCGCGCGAACATGACGCCGAGTTGGCTGTCATAGGACGAGTCCAGCGTCACCAGGTCCGGACGGCCGTCGCCGTCGTCTGCCAGGTCTTCGGCATGTAGGCCGTGCGCGCTCCCTGGACGCTGTCGTCACCGGCCTCTTGCGGCGGAATCTGCCGTCGCTGCCCTGCGGACAGAAGAGGATCGTGTGAGTTGACCAGGAGACGGGCGCGACCACCAGGTCGGCGCGGTCGTCACCGTCGAAATCCGCGATCGCATATCTGGCGTAATAGCCGCCGGCGTCGAACGTGAGCAGCGTGCGCGGCGTGGGGAGAATCCGGTGCCGTCGTTCCGGCGCACCAAAATGTTGTCGGATGCGTGATAGACGAGATCCTTCCTTCCGTCGCCATCCATGTCGGCCAGCTGGAAGCTCGAGTTCGAGGGATAAACGAGATACGGCAACCGGGTCGCCGCGCCGAAGCCGGCCGCGCCGTCGCCCGGAAGCATCGCGATGCCGCCGTAATTGTCCTGTCCGATGAGGTCCAGATGGCCGTCGCCATCGATATCCATGAACTTGATCGTGCTCAACGAATCCGGGGCAGGAAAGGTACCGGCGGTGAAACCGCCGCCGTCATTGCGGAGCACAGTGAGCGCAGCGGATGGATAGCCGCCGTGCACCACGACGATGTCGAGGTCCGCGTCTGCATCGAGATCGGCAAGTCCGATGGCAGAACCGCCCGCGTAGTACTCGGTCGATTCGGGGTGGTAGTCGATCGCCACGGGCGGCGCGAACCCGGCTGGCGTCTGGGCATAGAGAATGACCCTGTTCCGGAAGAACGGATGCCGTCCCACTGCGAGCACGAGCACGTCGTCGCGGCCGTCGCCGGTCACGTCGCCGACGGCGACCGCGCTCGCCGCCGCTGCTTCGGGTGCGAGCGCGACGATGGGTTCGAATCCGTACTCCGCCATGGCCGTCGTGCAGGCGCACGACAGGACGATGGCGCCTACCACTTGCTTGTACATGTCGCTGTTCCCCTGATGAATGTTGGCTACGGCCCACGCGCACCCCATGCGCCGGATCCCCACCCGACGTCAGTAGCATACCCCGTGGCGCACGGCGCATCGCGCCGACGACATGGGGAAAAGCGGCCGGTTCCACGCGGTTTGCGATGGAAGGAAAAAGGGAAGTAAGAAAGAACACCCATATGCGGTGTTCTCAGACTTCGCCTCCATCGAAGAGCGAGCGTTGTATCACCGCAACGCAGCGGCGCTGCCGTCATGACCGTGAGAAGGCACCGTTTTCAGTGCCTGGATGCGTGCTTCAGGAGATCGAAACCGCGCCGTCGCCGCCGTCGATGCCGAGGCACGTGAGCACCCCGGCGACCTGCGCTTCGGGCGTGAGGGCGATGTCGATCGTGATGGCCGCCTCGTCCGCGCCCGGCGCTTCGAGCGTGGCCAGCTGCGAATCGAGCAACGATGGCGGCATGAAGTGACCGTTGCGGTGTTGTATCCGTCGCGCGAGCAGGCGGCGGTCGCCGGTCAGATGCACGAAGCGCACGAAGTCGCGCCGCAGCACGTCGCGGTAGACACGCCTGAGCGCGGAACAGGTGACGATGCCCGGCTCGTCGGCCGCCGCGCGCTGGTCGATCCATGCAGCGACCAGGCGCAGCCACGGTCGGCGGTCGGCGTCGTCGAGCGGATGCCCGGCCGCCATCTTGTCGACGTTGGCCTGCGGGTGCAGGGCGTCGCCTTCCTGCAGCGGCCAGCCCAGGCGTTGCGCCAGCAGCGCCGCAAAGGTGGACTTGCCGGACCCGGCCACGCCCATGACCACGAGCACCGGCTTGGGCACGCGCGGCGGCATCAGATGATCAGGCTCAGCAGCAGGACGCTCGCCAGGCCGACCACGGAGATCAGGCATTCGAGCACGGTCCATGTCTTGAGCGTTTGCCCGATGTCCAGGCCGAAATATTCCTTGATCAGCCAGAAGCCGGCGTCGTTGAGGTGCGAGAGGAACACCGAGCCCGAGCCGATGGCCAGCACCAGCAGCGCGGCGGTCGCCGGGTCGAGGCCTGCGACCAGCGGCTGCAGGATGCCGGCGGCGGTGATCGTGGCGACGGTCGCCGAGCCGGTGGCGATGCGAATGACCGCCGCGATCAGCCAGGCGAGCAGCAGCACCGAGACCGACGAGCCTTCGACCTGTGCGGCGATGAAGCCACCGATGCCGGTATCGATCAGCACCTGCTTGAAGCCGCCGCCGGCGCCGACGATCAGCAGGATGCCCGCCACCGGCCCCAGCGACGAGCCGACGATGTCCTGCAACTTGGCGCGCGAGAAACCGGCGCCTCGGCCGAGCACGAAGAAGCCGGCGATCACCGCGATGCCCAGCGCGATCATCGGCAGGCCGAGGAAATCGAGCAGCGACTTCCACGCCGCGTTCGAATCCGGCGCGACGATGTCGGCGATGGCCTTGGCCAGCATCAGCACCACCGGCAGCAGGATGCTGCCCAGCGTCGCGCCGAACGAAGGGCGCTTCGCGGCTGTTTCCTGCGGAGCGAACAGCGCCGGCACCGGCACCTGCACCCAGCGCTCGGCGAAGCGCGCGAACACGGGGCCGGCGATGATCACCGCCGGAACCGCGACCAGCACGCCGAGGGCGAGGGTCAGGCCGAGGTCGGCGCCCAACATGCCGATCGCGGCGAGCGGGCCGGGATGCGGCGGGACCAGGCCGTGCATGGCCGACAGTCCGGCGAGGGTCGGCAGCGCGATGCGCATCAGCGGGGCGCCCGAGCGGCGCGCGACCAGGATGATGACCGGCACCAGCAGCACCAGGCCGACTTCGAAGAACATCGGCAGGCCGACGATCGCGCCGATCACGCCCATGACCCACGGCAGGCTGCGCGGGGTCGCGCGCGCCACCATGGTTTCGACGATCCGGTCGGCGCCGCCGGAGTCGGCGAGCAGCTTGCCGTAAATCGCGCCGAGCGCGATGAGGATGCCGACTCCGCCCATGGTCGCGCCGAAACCGCTGGCGAAACTGCCGCTGGCGGCGGCGACGTCCAGGCCGGCGATCGCGCCGGTGGCGAGCGCGCCGATGGCGAGCGAAAGGAAGGGGTGCAGCTTCGCCCAGGTGATGAGGACGACGATCAGCGCGATGCCGACCAGCGCGGCGGCGACGAGCTGGTCGCCGGAAACCGCGGCGCGCGTCATGTCCCCGGCAGGACCGGCGGCGGCCATGACCACGAGCGGGGAAGTCTGCAGTAAAGGTGTCAGCACGGCAGAAAAACTGTCAGGGACGATTTCATCGGATCTACCAAGGACCAAAGGGGACGGAGGCAATTAAGTCGATGATTGATCAATTGCCTCCGTCCCAATTGCCGTGACAAGAAAGAAAAAGATTTCAGGTTCATTTTCAAGCCACTTGGGACACGCAGACGATACCCGGATGCTTTCTTTAGCCCAGCCGCAGCTCCTGCCTGCCGCCGGTTTCACAGGCGGCATAGATGGCATCGATGATCTTCAGGTCTTTCAGGCCTTCTTCGCCGTCGACAGGAACCACGGGTTTGTTTCCGTCAAGCAGGATGCCGGCCATCTCGTCCATCTGGAGGGTCTGGTGCGTGGCGTGCGGCTGCGTGAGTTCGCCTGTGTGGGTACGGCCCTGGATAGGGCCATAGCCCGTGGCGGGTTGCAGCTCGGCGAATCCCTGTTCGCCGGTCATGAAAAACCGGTCCAGATGGTTCATCCGGTAGGTGGACAGGCAGGAAGCCACCGCTCCGCTGGGGAAGCCCAGTTGGAACTGGATGGTTTCGTCCACGCCTTCCTTGAACTTGACCGGATCGGTCTTGGTTTGCTGCGCGGTCACCCAGACCGGCTCTTCGCCCACCATGTAGCGGGCGCCGTTGATGGCGTAGATGCCGATATCCATCAATGCCCCGCCGCCGGCCAGCGACTTGTCGAGCCGCCACTGACCGGGATCGCCGATGCGGAAGCCGCACAGGCCCTGGAAGAACCGGATTCTTCCGAAATCGCCTGCCTTGCGTAGCCGGATCACTTCCAGCGTCTTGGGCTCGAAATGCATCCGATAGCCCACCAGCAGCTTCACGCCGGCATCGGCGCAGGCGTCGACCATGTCCTGCCCTTCCTTGGCGTTGACCGCCATCGGCTTTTCACAGATGACATGCTTTCCCGCCTTGGCGACGCGGATCACCTGATCGCGATGAAGCGCATTGGGGGTGATGACGTAAACCGCGTCGATGTCCGGATCGTCCTTGATGCGGTCGAAATTCTCATAGTTGTACCGGCTCTTTTCCGGTACACCGAACTTCGTTCCCCATTCCTGGAGCTTGGAAGGCGTTCCACTGATGAGCCCGGCGACCCTGGCGCGCTTGCAGGACTGCATGGCTTCCGCCACCTGTCCGGCATAGCTGCCCAGTCCCATGAGGGCGACACGCAACGTGGCCCCCTGCTTGCTGTCGGTGCTGGAGCGATCCGCTTCGGCGAGTGCCCGAACTGGAGACAGCATCGGCACGACCACGGCCGAAGCCGCCAATTTCTGCAGGAAGTCGCGACGGAGGTGATCCATTGTCATGGCGGTTGATGAGGTCTTCTCGACACACATTACGAATACGACCATTCGCAACAAATGACAAGCCGAGGCCGCTTCGCAGCTCGGCGCAACTCAGGCGTTACAAAAAAGGCAAAAAAGGGGTCAGAGTACGTTTGTGAGGAACGTACTCTGCCCCATTCTGTTGCGGAGGTCGCGATGAATGAGCGACTCGGCAATGCTCGTCGTCACAGGCTTGCGTGAGGGCGGCCGAAGCCGCCCTCACCTCTACCGCGACTAATTGCGCGATCCCACCGTTGCGATTTCGACACCGGGTGGCAACAAGCAGCTCAGGTTGGCATGGCTGGTGAAGAAGGACAGCCCGAAATCGGGCGCGAGCCATTCCAGGATCCCGGCGCCCTCATCGAGCGCAATCGACTTCGGGCGATAGCTCGGTGCATCTCCCAGCTCGGCGATCTCGCCATCGACGAAGGTGCAATTCACCGTCGCAGTCGCCGACCGGCGATTGATCAGGGTCACCGTGAACGCAAAGTTGGGCCCGGTAAAATTGACCGGCAGGGAGCAGCTGACGAAGGCGGATGTCGTGCCCTCGTTGGCCAAGGCGAGCGGACGTTTGCGCAGCTGCGTCTCGGACGCGGGCAGGTTGCCTTGGCAAACGCCGGTGGCGTTTGATTCTTCATGTGCCCACGCAACCGGCACGTGCAAGGCGCCGATGCTTAATGCAGCGATCGCTGCACAGGTGAGGGAAGTTGGTTTCATGACGTGATCACTCCTGGCCGCAGACAGGAGCGGCTGTGCAGACTAGTTGCGCGAAACTGCTGGAAATCTGATCAGGCCAAAAAAGCGAGGCCGTAGACCTTTTTTCATTGCTTGCACCTAATCCAGCGCAACTCCCGGCCGCCAGCCGCTCTTGGCGAGGAATTCCTTCGGGTCCGTCATTTCGAAAATGTCGCGAAGCGCTTGGCGTTTGTCGTCGGCGTGCTGGTAATAGGATTTGACGATGCGATAGCCGACCCAATAACCGAGATCGGCAGGTTTTTCAGGCGTGCTGTTGTAAAGCCAGTTCGAAAGATCGGTCTTGTCTGCATCGGCGGCGAATGCCGTCTCGATTTCCTTCTCGCGCCCCGCGGTCAGCCCTCTCAAGTAGGCGTAGGAAACAGAGCCGGTCGTCAGCTCCGCGACGAATTCGGCCGCACCTTCCTCGAGCGAAGCCGCGAGGACGGTCGCGTTGTCAGTTTCGGAGAAAGCCACAGCTTGCTGGACATGGGCGTACTCATGCGCGATGACACCCACGAACCGGTCTTCGATATCAGGATTGATCCAGTCGGTGGCGCACAGCGCCTCGAGGCCGATCTGCACGCCGGTATCGCGCCCGCCGACGCCGACGGGCTTGCTCCGGCCCACCGCGATCGTGATCGGCGGAAAGCGCGCCTCTGGATAGAGGGCGCCGAGTTTGCGCAGCACGACCACCAGTCTTTCGCGTACGCGTGGCAGGGCATCGACGCAATCCCGGGCCTTCGTATAGATCCCCGGCCGCTTGGCAATGGCCTCGGCGATCGACTGCCCAGTGACTTTGCGCAACCGTGCAAGTTCGTGCAGCCCGTCCGAACCCGGATCGAGATAGTCGTGCTGCAGTGCTTCGGCCGTCGGGCGCCCGTCTGCCGCATCGTAGACCTTGTAGAACCGGTCGACGTCGGTGGTTTCGATGACAGGCTCCGCCGCTTTATCGACCGGCGCCGCTGCCACGCTGCATGCTCCCGATATCGTTGCAAGCACGAGGACGACGATCATGTTCCCGATACTGATCCGTTCCATGTATTCCTCCCGAACTAGCGTTGTGCGTTCATCCGACGCCTAACGCCTGAATCATGCCGACCCGCGATGCGGGTTCGGTTGAATGAGTTGTTAGATGGCCGAACCGTGCTCATTCAATAATGGCCTCGCCACGTTGCCTGGCGTTCTCAAGGTGATCGTGCATTTCCTTGAGCTGGTCGGGGGAGTGGCCCTTCCACTCCGTGACCTCGCCGACAATGCGAAATGGATACCGGGAACGGTATGACTTTGAAGGATTTCCCGGAAATCTCTTATTCGTCAGGTTTGGATCATCTTCAATGGGGCCTGTTGGTTCCACGATGTAGATCCTGCCAGGCCCTGTACCGACAGCCAGCTCGGCTCCCCAGATGGCCGCATCCAGTGTGGCGCTCAGGTAAATGAAATTCCCCGGTTTCCTTTCGAAATAGTTCGAGGCGTAGCCCGGTTCGATGAGGTCACCCACCTTCAGATCGGCCTTTGTGCCGTGGTAGTACGTTGGCGAATCAGTCATTGCGTCACTCCGGTTTCCTGCCATTTCGACAGGCCGGCGATGCTGCATTAGGCACGGGGTCTTGCCGCAAGCCCCCCTGTGTTGTATAAATTGATTGTGGGAGGCGCTTGGCGCCTCCTTTTTTGTTTTTGATCGCCCAGAGTATTGCAGCGCGCTCGTACTCCCCGGGCTACGCTTCGCGCGACAGCGTGCGCATGCTGTCGCGTCAGTCCAGCGCCGCCAGCACCGCTGCGACGAAAGCTGCCTGATCGAAGCGCTTGCCCGCCGGATCCTCGCCGCGGCGCACGATCACCACTTTTCGCGACGGCACCACCGCCACCACCTGCCCGCGGTTGCCGAGTGCGGCGAACGTATCGGCCGGCACGCCCGGCGAGCGCTGCAGCAACCACAGCGTCGCGCCGTAGCCGAAGTCGCGTTCGGGTTGCGGTCCCGACGGCGTGGTCGCGGCATGCACCCAGCCTTCAGGCAGCACGCGCCGGCCATCGAACATGCCATCGTCCTGCAGCAGCAGGCCGAAGCGCGCGAGATCGCGCGCGGTCGACCACACCTGGCTCGACAGCGCGAAGCCGCCCTGCCAGTCGGTCTCGGCACGCGTGCGTGTCATGCCGAGCGGCCAGAACAGGTCCGTGTAGGGACGCGCCAGCGCGCGCGCGTCGTCGCCGGTGCGCGCGCGCAACGCGTGGATCGCCAGCACGATGTCGTTGTTGGCGTAGCGGAAGCGCGTGCCGGGCGGCGCCTGCAGCGGCCAGCCCGTCGCCGCTTCGGCCACGGTGGCGCCACCGAAGTACAGCGCATCGGTGCGGTTGCCGGCGGTGTCGCTGTACAGGCCGCTCGACATGCGCAGCAGCTGGTCGACGGTGATCGCCGCGCGCGGATCGCCCGGCCGCTGCCACTCGGGCACCGGCGCCGGTTGCATCGTCTCCAGCAGGCCCTCGCGCACGGCTACGCCGATCACCGCGCCGGCCAGGCTCTTGGCGACCGACCACGTCCGCTGCGCGACGTGTGGACCGAAGTCCTTGCGATAGCGCTCGGCGACGATCTTCCCGTCCTGCAGCACCACCACGCCGGTGGTCGCGTGGCCTTCGCCGAATTGCGGCGTGTCGAAGGCCGCCGCGACCGCATGCTTCAGCGCAGCCGCATCGCCGCGCGCCTTCGCGGTCGCGCCGCGCTCGCCCAGCGGCCACGGCTTGCGATCGAGATCGGGCGCGCGCGTGTCGAAGCGCGGCAACACGGCGACCGCCTTCGCATCCGCGCCGATCGGCAGTTGCGCGCAGGCCAGGTTCGGCCGCCATGCCGCGATCCGTGGCGGCAACGCGGCATCGAACGGCACCGACACCGTGCGCGCCTTCTCGTCCACGCTCGCCCGCAGCGCGCGCACCTGCGCTTCGTACTCGGGATAGATCCCGCGCAGCTCCAGCGCCTCCACCTGCGCCTTGCTGCGCCCGGCGTTGAAGTGCGCGCTGCACAGCGTCAGCGCCTTGTAGCCGGCGGCGACGGCGCGCGCGTGCGCGTCGTCCTCGGGCGCCTGTGCGAACGCGGGGATGACGGCAAGCAGGGCGGACAGCAGGATCAGGCGCATGGGGTGTGTCCGATCTCCGTAAATAAATGGGACGGAGGTAGTTGAACAGGTTTAACTACTTCCGGTTTAATTACTTCCGTCCCCTTTGTTCCGCTATTGCGTCACGCGATTACTCAGGGCATCGAGCATGTCGTCGCCGCGTTGCAGCGCTTCCCTCAGTCGCGCCTCGTCGAACGCACGCTCGGTGGTGAACGTTTGCAGGTGGCGATCGAGCTCCGCCATCAGGCGCATCGTTTCCGCATCCGTGCCCTTCGATGACCAGGCCCTGACCAGCCGGATCTTTTCATAGTCGACGATGCCCTCGCGCAGCTTCTCGAAACGGATGCTGCTGTCGCCGCCCGGATACACCAGAAAGCAGTCCCCGGCCGGCCACAGCGTGTGCCGCGCGTCGCGCGTCGGGTCCGCCGGCCATGCGTCGTAGGCCCAGCGCAGGAAGCCGTCGTAACCGCGGGCGGTCGCATACCAGCCAAGCCAGCGGGCCTCCACCGGAGGCGAGAACACGAAGGTGTTCGGCTTGGGCGGGCCGCAAGCCACGTAGTAACTCGTAGTGAAGCCCGCGGCCGACCGCGCCTTGACCTCCTGCATGCCCGGCTCCTTGCCGTAGAGCGGGGAGTAGTCGTCCACCAGCCGGTCCAGCTCCGGATGCCAATCGCCGGCATAGGTGATTTTCCACTGCGGCGAGTGTTGCTTGATGACCTTGATGGCGGCCAGGGTGTGCTCGAGGGGATTTTCGTTGATGCCGAGATAGGTGCGTTGCAGCCAGCCCTTGGCGTCGAGGTGCCGCTGCAGATCGTCCAGGAACAGACGCCAGATCTTCCGGAATGCGCGTGATTCCGGCGCCCATGTTGCGTAGACGTAGTTGCCCGTGCGCTGGTCCAGATAGCGGAACCGGTGCCCCCAGGGGATGGGCGTATAGATCGTGATGGCCTGATCGACGCCCGCTTCCCCGGCGAGCGCCACGTACTCGTCGAAGATCCGGTAATCGAACGTCCACGCCCCGTTCTTTGTCCTGATCCATTCGATCATGGCGCCTTCCAGCGCGTAGGAGTTGTCCTGCCAGGGCGAATGGACCGCATAGGTGGTGACGTACTTGCCGCCGGCTTGCGCGTACAGCTTCAGGTGCTCTTTCAGCAGCGCCTTGTGTTCGTTCGACCACGGCCGCAGGCCGTGATGGGCGGCGATCACCCAAGGGTTCTGCCACAGGTCGAGCCTGAAGGCCCACTCGCGCGGCGGCGGCAGCACGGGTCGCTGCACGGTGACTGTCACGCGGAGCGTGATGCGCTGCTTCTGCGACTTCACCTGCACGCTGCCCCGATAAGTGCCCGGCACGGCATCGGCCGGCACGTCCAGCGACAGCCAGACCGGCCTGACGCTGCGCGCGGGCACATCGAAGCGTTCGAAGGCTTCCAACCTGTCGGGCAGCAGCCAGGCCTCCGACGGCGCCGATGCGCAGTCCTTGGCTAAAGCCCCGTAGGGGTAGTCCGACAATACGTAACGGACCATGCGCAGCTGGAGGCTGTCGCGACTGAGGACATGGCCTTCGCCATCCTTCAGGTCGCTCCGCTCGAACCGCACTTGCTCCACCGCATCCTGCGACCAGACGAGGACGACCGCGTTCAACCGTTCTCCGCGCCATCCGGTGTCTTCCCAGGACCTGGCGTCGCCGGACACCTCCGGTACTTCGCTCCTGAAATAGGCCGTGTCGGTGGAACCGAAGGCGACGTTCAGTCCGGACGGCTGCCGGCGCCAGCGCTCGCCATCGACCGGCTTGTCGAAGGCGAGCTCCGGTTCGGAATGCGGATGCAGTACCGGCCTGTGCTGCGGATCGATCCGGCCGGGATGCTCCTGGCCGGATGCGACGCCTGCCAGGCAGAGGCACAAGCAGCAGATCGATGCGATGGCGCGCATGTCGAGTGACCGTTCCGTGCGGATCGTGATGTCGTCGGAAAAACAAGAACAGGAGTCAGAGCCTACTTGACGACTTGCCCGCCTCGCAGAAAGTGAACCTGACCTCGTTTCTGTTGTTCGCTACTGCCCGGCTACTTTGGCGTTCGCTGGTGGAATCCCTTGATTCGGCCTACTCCGCCGCTTCGGGCGCGCTGAAGGCCTTGCTGTAGATCCCCGACCGATCGAAGCAGCACGCATTGCGCTTGCCGCAGGCGAGCTTGTCGCAGGCGGTGAGGATCCGCCGCTCGCGCGTTTCCGCCTTCTTGCCCGAGGTGATCCAGTGGATCCAGTCGCGTCGTGCCACCGGCGTGATGCTTGTCCACTGCGCCCGCGCGCCAGGATTGGCCGCGAGCGCTTCGCGTAGATCGGCGGGCACCTTGGGTTCCGGTTCCTTCTCCACCGGCGCGATCTCCAGCGTCACGGTATCGCCCACTGCGGCCCCGGCGGCTTCGCGCAGGGCCTTGGTCACCTTGAGCCAATGACTGCGCTGGCCATCCGGTTCGAGCGTGGCCTGGAAGGGGTGGCCATTCAAGGTGCCATCGACGGTCGTCATGCTCCGCGTCGGCAACTGCGCACTGGCGCTCGACGGCAGGACGAGAAAGGTCCAGGCGGCGCCCCTCGGACTCGCCGGCCGCAACAGTTTCGTCTTGAACCGGATTTTCGCAGTCGCCTTGGTCATGACGGAAAGGTAGCACCGGCCCCTGCTATCCGCCTACTTTTCGCGAGAGGTCTGCTCTGACCCTTGCTGTGCCCTACACACGCCGGAGAGAGTGAACCTGACCCAGTTCCCCCCCCTTTTGGTCGCAATCGGTCGTTGAGCGAATGGCCCCTCTGTATCCGGCCATACATCGGCTTGTTTACCAAACCGGGCCTGCATAAGCTCGACACGAATTAAGGTGCTACATCCCATTCGCCTGCATTTGGCGCGGGTGTACAACCGGACCGACGGGTCCGACAAATCAGTAGTTAGGCCGCAGAGAGACCATGTCGAGATTGAGAATAATCTTCACGAGAATGGCATCAGTTGCGGCAATGGTCATTGTCGGGTGCGGAGCCGCATCTGACGCAAAGCCGCGCGCTATCGTGATTCCTCATTCGGACGTGTCTGTCTTCCCGCCTAAGGGGTGGGTGCTCAACTCTCATATCGCGAGCGCAACACCCTCTCTTAACTTCGAACTGCCTCACCCAGAGCAGGGGGGTTACGCGGCACTTCCCGCTCTCGAAATTGAGCTGTTGGTCGGCGCCCGTGCGCCAAGATCATTTTCAGATTATTTCACCAAGCAATTTGGCCGCTTTGTCCTTCCACCTCGCTACCTAACCATCGGTGGCCATCCGGCGGTGGAGTTCGCCTATTTCGAGTTGGTGATACATGACTTTGCTGGCGGATCCGGGAGCACTTCGTCCCCCGTCGCGCACGAGGTTCTGCTCAAGCGATCCGGGGTCTTTATTAGATGCCTGCTCTATGCAGACCCCGACAACTACTCACCATATCGCGCCGCGCCAGCCATTCTCTGCGGATCATTGGCTTCGAGACAAGATTTTGGGCTGCGGTCTAACAATTTATTCAAGCCGAACCTGCTTCGCGGCTCGGCTTAATTCAGCTGCTAGATGGCGGCTCAAGTTTTTCTGCGATTGGAGTCTTCTATGAAATCCGACTTTCCAACCTCCGAGGAATACTCCGCCGAAAAGGCACGATATCCAGCCATGCGCGTCGTTGACATTCGTGCGGAGCACGCTGTGATCACTGATTCCTACAAGAATCAGGTGCTGTTCGATATCAACGACGACTGCATGCGGCTTGCGGTATTCGAGGGGGAATATCGTTGGCATCACCACCCGGACTCCGACGAGCTCTTTCTTGTGGTGGCGGGTGAACTCCAGATTGAATTTGAGAATTCTCCACAGGTAACGCTCACCGAGTGGCAAAGCATCGTCATACCTGCGGGCACGGTGCATCGGACGCGTGCAATAGGACGCACGGTGAACCTCACCTATGAAAAGCAGGGCGCGCAGACGGTCTTTGTTGGAGCCGCCGCCTAACAATTCATTCAAGGCGTTAGATAGCGCCAATCCGTATCGGAGCGAAGATGAAACGATTTACGGCATTTGTCGTCACTTGGCTTTTGATCACGGGGTCGGTTTACGCCGACACAATGACCGATTCAACTCAGATCGATGCATCGAAAGAAGGAGCTACTCCTGCATCCTTGGATCGGGCCTTGATCCCCGACACCTCAGTGGCCATTCCGCCCATCGAGTTCGCCAGCTCCGGGGCCATCGTCACGCATCCTTCGACCACCTCCTCAAAACACGACTTCGACTTTCTCGTCGGAAACTGGAAGCTGAGAAATCGGAAGCTCGCCTCCCGGCTTACGCAATCCAGCGAATGGGTGGCGTTCGAGTCTCGAGTTGAAATGCACCAGATCCTGGATGGCTTGGGGAACATCGACAAATACACCGACCGGGCCTCCGGAAAACCATATGAAGGCGTAGCCCTGCGATTGTTCAATCCTGCAACGCGGCTTTGGAGCATCTACTGGGCAGACGGCAACTCCGGGTCACTCGATCCACCGGTGGTGGGTTCCTTCGAAAACGGGATCGGGCATTTCTTTGCTCGGGACACCTATCGGGGACGCCCGATCATCGTGGTCTTTCGCTGGGATGTTCGTAACCCCAAGTTCCCTGTGTGGAGCCAAGCCTTCTCCGTTGACGACGGCAAGACTTGGGAATGGAACTCCATCAATGTCTCTGAGCGGGCTCGGTAGCTCTGATGCTGGTCGGTCGTACTGACTGAATATAGCCGTCTCACAACATTCAAGCCGAACTCGCTTCGCGGTTCGGCTTAATTCGAGCGTTGTAAACCTGGTTCCGGGTTCATTTGCATTGGCATTGCTGGGTTGATGAAGCCAACCCAGCCTACGTGTTGCGCCGCCTTGTTGGTCGATACCTCTGCGCATATGCTCGCCGGAACGCGAGAGCCGCCAACGGCGAGCGCCGCCATTTCCCACCTTGCATTCGAGGCCCCCATGACCCGCACTTCGCTTTCCCTCCTGATGACCGTGCTGCTGGCTGGCGCGATGCTGCCCGGATGTTCGGAACCGCAGCCCGCTGCGACGGCGACGCCCGCTGCAGCCGCGCCCGCGGCGACACAGCCCGCCGCCCATCCGGACGTGTTCCGCTTCCGCATCGGCACGCTCGATGCGGCTGCGCTCAAGGACGGCGACATCGACGCTGCCAACGACGGCAAGACTTTCGGCGTCGGCCAGCCGACCGACCAGGTGGCGGCGTTGCTGGCTGCCGCGAAACAACCCACCGATGTGCTCCACCTCAGCATCCAGCCGCTGCTGGTTCGCAGCGGCACGCGAATCCTGCTGTTCGATACCGGTGCGGCGGATGCTTCCTTTGCGCGCGCCGGCCGACTGCCGGCTTCGCTGCGCGCCGCCGGCGTCGAACTGTCGCAGGTCACCGACATCTTCCTCTCGCACCGGCATCTGGACCACGTCGGCGGCCTGTTGACGCGCGAGGGCGCGCTCGCGTTCCCCAACGCCACCGTCCACCTCTCGGCGCCAGAATGGGAGGCCCTCAAGGGCGACCGCGATTCGGCGGCGCTCGTCGCCGCGATCACGCCGAAGGTCGCGACCTTCCAGCCCGGCGCGGCGATCCTGCCCGGCGTTGTCACCGCGGTGGCCGTGGAGGGCCATACACCGGGACATTCCGCTTACGAGATCACATCGGGCGACGAGCGCCTGCTCTACATCGGCGACACCGTGCACCACTTCGTGGTCTCGGTGCAGCGTCCGGAATGGACCGTGCAATACGACGAGAACGCAGCGCTCGCGCAGACCCACCGGCGCGCGCTGCTGCAGCGTGCCGCCGACGACAACCTGCGCGTGTATGCCGTGCACTTTCCCTTCCCCGGCCTGGGACACATCGAGGCACTGGGCGATAGTTTCGTCTGGGTGCCTGAGCGCTGAGCGCACGTTGGCTGCGGCGGCACGTTCGCAGTCAAATCGAAAAGTCTAGAAAGGGGGTCAGAGTACGTTTTGAGTAAATGTGCTCTGCCCCCCTTTTCTTTGGCTTAAGCGCCCGTCCCTCCACCCTGGATCATTGGAACCGGCCTGTTCATGACATCACCGGCAACGGGCGCTGATGATCCACGCCCGCGAGTCGAACCACACGCCTTGATCCCGATAATGTTGCGCAACGATTCCGCGGAGCCGCGCCTGCTCGCGTTCGCCGGAAGCGGCATCCAGCGATTGCAACGTGTCCCGCGTGGCCTGGAACTGTCCGATCCAATCCAACGCGGCCTCGACGCTGTCGCCGTAGTACACGGGCTCGTGCACCTCCTGGAACGTCGTCTGCGCGAATCCGGCCGCATCGAGAACGCGCGCCGCAATGGCGGGGTCTGCGAGCGAGAACGCGGCCGTGGATTGTGCGTGATCTCCATGGACCGCCATGGACCACTCGTTGGCCTCGCGAGCTTGCCAAACCATCATGACGAGACGGCCGCCAGCGACCAGCGCGCCGCGGATGTTGCGGAACGCGGCAATGGAGTCGGCGAAGAACATCGTGCCGAATCGGCTGATCGCGACGTCAAAACCCTGCGGCGGGAATGGATGCGCTTGCGCGTCGCCCTGCTCGAATCGCACGTTGCGCACGCCTTCCGCTGCGGCAAGCTCGCGTGCGCTCGCGATCATCGGCGCCGAGACGTCGATTCCCACCGCGCTGCCGGCCGCCGCGGCGCGCGCCGCATCGCGGGTGGTCTGCCCAGCCCCGCATCCGATGTCCAGCACGCGCTCGTGGGCAAGAATGGCGCACGCGCGGTGGAACGCGTGGTTGTGCAACTGGAGCTCCGCGTCATAGTCCACGGGACTGGCGCCCGTCTTCGGGCGATCGTCTGGCACACCCATGTCAGGAAACCTCATCGCTCCTCCCTGCGCTCACTCATCGGTCCCGAGCTCGTAAGTTGGGGTGAAACCCCAGTATCGCGACCTATCCGCCGGCAGCGCAAACCAAGCACGGCCTCCCGGCCCCAACCCACACCGTTGACCGGTTTCGACCCAAAGCGTACGCCGAGCGCATCCTGTTTCCAGCACTTGGTGGGGTGCTCGGGAGCCAACGCGAGGTCGTGCAGCAAGTGGGTTGATCAGACGCCCTCCAGCGGAGTCCGTCCCCTTCGGAGCCCGTCTCCACGCTTCACCCTGAGCGTGGCGTTTTTCGTTGTTGGGATATATGAATGCAGCATTCGTGCAACTCGGTACTAACATCGCATTGACGTTCGCGCTGCCACGCTCTGTACACCGTGACTACCCAGCGTCGGCAATGGCCAGCCCCGGGCGAGAAACCGTCGACTCGATTGAACACCTGCTCGTACGAATTGCGTTGGCGGTTGTGTTTCTGAGTGTTCTCGATTCGCACATTCGTCGCGAGCGTCCGGTCCTCGCGCGGCTTGCCACCCTGACCGTCGTAGCTCCACAAGCGCTCGATCGCACGCCCAGAGCAGATCCCGCCCAGCCGTTGGCCGTGGTATCGGCGGTCACTCCGAGCCGCTGCATCGATGGCGTGCGCTTGCAGCGCCTTGGCAGCAATGGCTGGCAACAGATTGGATCCTGCCAATCCGCGACCAGCCCCTAGCCTGCAACGCGGTGCTCGTGGCGCAAAGGCATGCGGCGGAATCGCCTGCGGACAGGCGACGGAAGCAATCAAATCAAAACTCGAAAGCGCCAATGCTGTCTTCAGCGTTCGATTGCCGGGTTGGTCAAGCCAACCCAGCCTACGTGCTCGCACAGGTGAGCTTCAGCCGCGCCGAGCAGCCTCGATCGCAGCGATATCGATCTTTCTCATGTCCATCATGGCTTCGAACGCGCGCTTCGCTGCCGCCTGATCAGGATCGGTGATCGCGGCCGTGAGGGCGCGTGGTGTGATCTGCCACGACAGCCCCCACTTGTCCTTGCACCAGCCGCATGCGCTTTCCTGGCCGCCGTTTCCAACGATCGCGTCCCACAAGCGGTCCGTTTCGGCTTGGTCGTCGGTCGCGACCTGAAACGAAAAAGCCTCGTCGTGCTTGAACTGCGGCCCTCCGTTCAAGCCCAGACAAGGGATGCCCATCACCACGAAGTCGACGGTCAAGACATCCCCCTGCTTGCCGTCGGGATAGTCGCCGGGTGCGTGATGCACGGCCTTCACCGCGCTGTCGGGGAACGTTTCCGCGTAGAAGGTGGCAGCGTCCAACGCGGTGCCGTCGTACCAGAGACAAATCGTGTTCTTGCTGATCACATCGGTTCTCCCAGACTTGAGGCTGCGCAGGCAGCCGGGCTACTCCGGCGCCGATACATACCATGGGGTGCGTGTAGACACGATTACGCCACGGGACTGATCGGCAAAAGAAGCGGCCAGCCCCTTCTTTTGTCCGGCATTCAAGCCTGCGCGAATTCGGGCGCAGTTTGATTAAGCCCTATGCGTCCTCACGCCATGGGCTTAGAAATATCGTCTAATTCATCGAGTCTGGCCGCGTTGCCTCTGGTTCGTCGTTTCACGGGTTGACTCGCCTTCAAGAGGCTCGAAATGAAAATCTGGCCTGTCACGCTGGCTGTGTTGCTTTCCGCCAACCAGATCTTCGCTGACCGTGCCGAGGCGCAGGAGCACGATCACGACCACTCCCAGGCGGCGTTGGGAGAGGTGAATTTCCCTGTTTCGTGCACGCCCGAGGCGCAGGAGAAGTTCAACACGGCGCTCGCGCTGCTCTATTCCTTCTACTGGGAGAAGGTCGACGGCGCGCTCGCCGAAGTGCTCGCAGCGGACCCCACCTGCGCCATGGCCCATTGGGGGAAAGCGGTCGCCAGCCTCGACAACGCGCTCGGATCGCCGCCTACGCCAAAACAGGAGAAGCAGGGTTGGGAAGCCGTGCAGAAGGCGAAGCAGCTCGGCGGCAAGACGCAGCGCGAGCGTGACTACATCGCGGCCGTGGAAATCGTGTTCAAGGACCACGAAACCGTTCCGTTCGCAACACGTGCCGGAGCGTATGAGAAGGCCTTGGAGCAGATCCACCTGCGTTACCCCGAGGACTCGGAGGCAGCGATTCTCTATGCGTTTTGGCTCCAGGTTACCGCGGACAGGAACGACCAGACCTATTCGCAACAGCTCAAGAGCGCCAGGATCCTGGAGAAGATACTTCCCCAGCAGCCGAACCACCCCGGCATCGCGCACTTCATCATCCACGCGTACGACTTTCCCGCGATTGCCGAGCATGGGGTGAACGCGGCGGAGCGGTATGCCTCGATCGCGCCGGACTCGCCGCATGCGCTGCACATGCCATCGCATATCTTTTCGCGCGTCGGGCGGTGGCGGAGTTCGATCGACACGAACATCCGCTCGCATGCCGCTGCGCGCTCGGACCGCGATGCCTATCACGCCATGGACTACATGGTTTACGCATCCCTTCAGCTCGCGCGCGATGCCGAAGCGCGCAAGTGGGTGGAATTCGTCAACTCCGACCAGAAGCCGAATGAGGAGACGCGCCAGATTGCCTATGCGGGGGCTGCCATCCCTGCGCGCTACGCGCTCGAGCGCGGCGACTGGGTTGCGGCTTCGCAGCTGGCACTGCATCCGGCGCGCGGGCAGTTCGACTGGAGTCCGTTTCCAGAGGGCGAAGCCGTCAACGCGTATGCCCGCGGCCTCGGCGCGGCGCGACGGGGCGATGCGGCCGCGGCGAAAGTAGAGATCACGCGCCTCGCCACGTTGCGCGCCGCGATGGTGACGCAGAAGAAGAACTACTGGGCCGACCAGGCCGGCATCCAGATCGGCGCGATATCGGCCTGGATCGCGCGAGCGGAAGACCGGAACGATGACGCGCTAAGACTCATGCGCGAGACCGCCGACCTCGAGGACAAGACCGAAGAACACATCATGATGCCTGGCAGAGTCATTCCGGTTCGGGAGATGCTGGGCGAGTTGCTGCTGGAGTTGAAGCAACCCGTGCCGGCGCTGGTGGCCTTCGAGCAATCACAACAGAACGACCCCAACCGCTTCCGCAATGTTTACGGGGCCGCGCACGCGGCCGAGCTTGCGGGCGATCGCAAGAAGGCCAGCGCGTTCTACGCGAAGTTGCTGGCGCAAGTGGGGACGACTCAAGTGGGCACGGCCGTGGGCCGCAGCGAGATCGAGCACGCGAGGTCCTTTACGACGAACCACTAGTGGTAAAAGGGGTCAAAACAAGGGGGCGGAGGTAGTTGAACAGGTTCAATTTCCTGCGTCCCCTTTGTTCGATCTATGACATGAACCCACAGCGATGCATCACCTAGTCAGCCTTCCATGCGAGGCATCCTCATGACTCAGAGAATCAATCTCGGGAAATCCGCGCCCGCGTTGTATCAAGCGGCCGTCGGCCTCGACAAGCTCGTATCCGACACGCTCGCCTCCGCAGGCATTGCGATTGGTTTCTCGCATCTCCTGCGCCTGCGCGCCTCGCAGATCAATCAGTGTGCGTTCTGCGTCAGGCTGCATACGCGCGACGCAATCTCCAGCGGCGAATCCAGCGACCGCATCAGCGTTTTACCCGCCTGGCGGGAGACTGAATACTTCAGCGAGAAGGAGCGCGCCGCACTGGCCCTGATGGAAGCAGTGACATTGATTTCCACGGACCAGGTGTCGGACGCTGTCTATGAGCAGGCAGCATCCAGCCTTTCGAAAGAGGAACTAACCGCCATCGAATGGCTGGCTGTCGTCATCAATGTCTGGAACCGGGTTGCCACGACCAGTCGCTACCCTGTCAAGGCATGAGCGCGGCCAATCATTTGCAACAAATGGGATCAGAGTACGTTTTCAAAAAGACGTACTCTGATCCCGAAACCTTGGACGCAGCCGTGCTAGGCCGCTATAGATGGTCCGAACCAGGCGGTTAGCGCATCGACAAGTCCAAGGTCCGTCCCTTCTCCGACCCAGGCCACATAGCCATCGGGCCGTATCAACACCGCACTGGGAGCAGTAACCACCCCGAGTGCCGGGAGTTCCCAAGCACCGGAATATTTGGCGTCGATCAACTGAACCCGATCGCCCCAGGGCGTAACGTCAAAGCCACCGGGCTCACCGAAGTTGATCAGCGCCGGTCGAGCATCGTGCAGCAGGGTGAAGACCCGCAGCGGACCATCGGCGGTGATCAGGTCGAGATCGGGCATGCGGCGTCCGAGCTGCGGGTGTCCCTCGCCGAGATCGTAATGAATGTCCAGACCAGACATCATCGCGGCGAACCGTTTACGCGGCTCGTCCATACTCAGCAGCTCGGACACCGTGTCGCGCAGCGCCTCGATGCGATCGTCGACGCGCATGAGCGCGACTTGCGCCATCGTGTTGCGCAGCACGCGGGCAGCGACCGGGTGGCGTTCGGCATGGTAGGTATCGAGCAGGCTTTCCGGCGCTGTCTTGTGGACCACCTGTGCCAGCTTCCATCCCAGATTCACCGCATCCTGCACACCGGTGTTGAGACCCTGCCCACCGACCGGGGAATGCACGTGCGCCGCGTCGCCGGCCAGCAGAACCCGTCTGTCGCGGTAGGCCGCGGCCTGCCGGGTCATGTCGGTGAACCTCGAGATCCAGGTGGGGCTGTGGATCCCGTAGTCGGTCCCATATACGGCGATGAGACCCTCGCTTAGATCGCTCAGGGTGGGCTCGCTCGTCGCTCCGACTTGCGACTCGGTCACCATGACCCGCACCGTGCCTCCCTTCCCGTAGACCACCTCGCCGTCGCGGATCTCGTACTCCACCTTGCCAAGGCCATGCGTGCCGGAGGGAGTGCGGCGCATGCCCAATTCCGGTTCTTCGGCCATCTCGACCTCGGCGACCAGGGCGCTCGTCGTCGGATCCCAGCCGGGGAAATCGATGCCGGCTGTCTTGCGTACCAGGCTGCGTCCTCCATCGCACCCCACGAGATAGTCCGCCCGCAGCGACTGACCATCGGACAGCTGCACGTCGACGCCGGTCTCGTCCTGCACGAAGCCCGTCACCTCACGTCCGCGATAGAACGTCACCGCCAGCTCGCCGAGCCAGCCGGCCAATATCCGTTCGATGTGGTTCTGCCACAGCCCGAGGCCATAGTGGTGCCGGGTGGGAAAGTCGCTGATGTCGAAATGGACGCCGCCGAACCCCGCGACCTGAGCGACCTGTCCCTCCGCAAGGAACCGATCGGCGATTCCGCGCTGATCGAGCACCTCGATGGTGCGCGATTGCAGACCGCCTGCGCGCGAGCCGGCGAGGTCCTGGCTGGCGCGCCGCTCGACGATGGCGACGTCGACACCGGCCAACGCCAACTCGCCCGCCAACATCAGCCCCGTTGGGCCTCCTCCCGCGATCACCACCGCGTGGTCCGTCATGGCCGCGCTCCGATCCGCGTCACGCACCTCGCCACCAGCGCACCACATCCCTCGGTATTGAGTCCCCGCCACTGCACAGCGCGTCCAACCATCGGTTCGACGTCCACACGCGGCCCATTCGTCGATAACAGCTCGCTCATCTCGTCACTCCAAATTCCACGGGTTGTGGCGTTCGGCTGGCGATTAAGCGACACGGCCGGGGGCTTGCCGCAAGCCCCCCATGCGGTAAGATATTGAAACGGGAAAGGGCGTGTTCTCTCCGTTCCGGTGATCTCCGTTGTGGACGGGCCATCTCCGCGGCAGCGCGCCGGACCATGGCATCGCCCCCGTCGACATCACCCCATCGATGTCAGCCCGATCGACGTCACCCGATCGACGTCACCCCGATCGACGTCACGCTGCATTTCACATCGGCGGCATCTTGTCGAACTTCGGCAAAGCCGGATCGACGTGGTCCCAGGCGTAACCACGCACGCCGTAGGTCACCACTTGCGGTTTGTATCGGCCTGGCTCGTCGAGGCTCGCAGCGTGCACGGTGAAAATATCGGGCATGGCCGCAAACGTCAGATAGACCGGTGACCCGCAGGCGGGACAGAAGGCGTGGGTCTTCACGTTGCCGCTGTCGCCAACGATGTCCCAATGCGTAGCTTCGCCCTTGAGCGTGACGCTCGTGCGCGACGGGAAGGTCAGATAGGAGCCGTGTCCGGTGCCGCTCCTGTGCTGACAGTCACGACACTGGCAGTCGTTCATGAAGATCGGTTCGGCAGCGATTTCATAGCGGATCGCGCCGCATGCGCATCCGCCGGTATAAGCCTCGCTCATGTGTTCTCTCCTGTAATCAGGCAGCACGTCCGTTGACGTGACCTGCTCGGGGGTTGCGGGAGAGAGTAGGGCCGCGCAGCGAATGGTGGGAGTAACAAATGTGGCGAGATAGGCGTCGGTGCGGCGAATGGCAGCTTTCGGGCCATTGCGGCCACTCGCGCCCGTTCGCATCGAGCCGCCAGGGTCCGGCAATGCATCGACCTATTGGAAGGTCCACCTTCGCCGAGCATGTGGGCGCGGCCAGTTCGACGAATGCGGCGTCGAATCGGCCGCGCGACGCGCCACTTAGACGCTGACGTTGACGGCCACGTCGATGTTGCCCTTGGTGGCTTTCGAGTACGGGCAGATTTCGTGGCCTCGGTGTGCGAGCGCCTCTGCCACTTCGCGGGCCACACCCGGCACGATGACGTTGAATCGGGCCCGGAGGAAGTAATCTTCGCCGGTCTGGACCATCTCCACATCGATCTCTATGGCCAGATCGGACGGGAGTTTCATCTTCATTTCCTGGGCTGCAACGCCGAGTGCGCCGTAGTAGCAGGCCGACCATGCGCCTACGAACAACTGCTCCGCGGTCGGATGCGGCAGGGCGGCCGCAAACACCTGCTCCTGCTTCGTGCCGGAGCCGGCCCCCGACGTCTTGATGTCGAGACGGCCGTGGGCGGCGCTCGAGGCGCCATCGCGAGGGCTGGCAGCGGTGTGGGTCTTGCCGGTGAACAGGATTTTTTCGTTCTTGGACATGGGGAATTCCTCTGTGCTTTGTTCGTGACGATGCCCTTGCCCGGACTGTCGACGTCCATTCCGTGAGCGGCTCCGGGCGGCTGCCCATCGATGGAAATCCAGCGGCCTTGCCGATGCGGTTTCACGTCGTCCATTCGGTCTGTGCTCAGTGCAGGGACACTCATGAGCGCAGCGTCCTGAAGCCCGCCCGGACTTCCCGTGAGTACAGTTCCGGCTGTTCCCAAGCCGGAAAATGCCCCCCTTTCGGCAGCTTGTTGTAATGCACGAGCCCGGGATAGGCCTTCTCGGACCAACTCTTCGGCGCTTCGTAAAGCTCATCGGGAAAAACGCTGACAGCCACCGGCAGGGTGACGCCCTTGACGGAAAAATACGGCGTCTTGTTCTCCCAATAAAGGCGGAAGCTGGAAATGGCCGTGTTGGTCAACCAGGACAGCGTGATGTTGTCGAGGACGTCGTCGGGCGTCTCTCCTTCCGGTTGCCCGTCGATCGAACGCGCGAGCATCTCGTAACGCCTGGGATAAAGGTCGAGCATCCAGGCCGCCAGGCCCACGGGCGAATCCGCAAAGCCCGTCAGCGTCTGCGGGCGGTCGCCCATCATCAGCGCATAGGCGATGTGCCTGTAGGCGAAGGCAAGCTGGTCGCACGCACGCTGCTCTTCCTCGCTCAGCCCGGCAGGCGGCGGCTCGCCGCGGGAGACCGTCTTGTCGATGTCTGGCGGAACCACGCCCGCCATGTTGGTGTGGACGCCGATCAGGCCCGGAGGGGCCTCCAGTGCCATCTGTTCGACGATGATCGCGCCCCAGTCGCCGCCCGATACGCCGTATTTCGTGTATCCCAGGCGCTCCATCAATTCGATGTAGGCGTGTGCGATGCGTACGGGGTTCCAGCCGGTCGTCGTCGGCTTGCCGGAAAAGGCATAGCCAGGCATCGACGGAATCACCAAGTGGAACGCGTCGGAGGCGCTACCGCCGTGCGTGGTCGGATCGGTCAGCGGCCCGATGACCTTCATCCGCTCGATGATCGATCCCGGCCATCCGTGTGCCACCAGCAGCGGCAGTGCGTTCTCGTGTTTCGAGCGCACATGGAGGAAATGGAAGTCCAGTCCGTCGATGTTGGTGATGAAGTTCGGCACTGCATTCAACCTGGCCTCGGTCTTCCGCCAGTCGTACTTCGTGGCCCAATGGCGTGCGAGCTTCTGGATCGTCGCCAGTTGCACGCCTTGCGTGGAATCGTCGACGGTCTCCCGGTCTGGCCATCGCGTGGCCTCGATGCGCCTGCGCAGATCCGCCAGGTCGGCATCCGACGCCTTGAATTGGAACGGACGGATCGCGGCGCCAGCAGCGCTAGCCTCTTCTGTAGTTCGATTCACGACTCACTTCTGCCGATGGAGATTGGGAAGGGCGTCTGTTGGCACACGCTCACCTGGACGAAGCGGATTCATTGGGCGTGCTAAACGCTTGGCGCGTGGACGATCACGCAGCAGGTAGCACGTTCGAACGTGAGCAGCGCCCACGCGCTCGATCGCTTGCACGCACGCGATCTGCATTCGATGATGGATTCGTCCATGGACGGTCAGTCAATACGCATCCGCGCGCACGTTGACGGCATGCCAGCCGGTGTCGCGCATCGAACGAACACGATGCCGACGGTGCCGGCATCGTGTCCGAGTACAGGATCCATCATCTCTTCCGTCACGAGCCGTCCATCGACGATCTCGAGGTGGAGATCCTCTTTTCGATCGCGGCGTGGAGTTCCTCGCTTCTTAGCTTCGGCGGAGCCTCACGTCCGCAGCGACCGGAATCCGGTGCGCAACTCGTCGGTGAAGATCTCGGGCTGCTCCCATGCGGCGAAGTGCCCGCCCTTAGCGACGCGGTTGTAGTGGATCAACTTCGGAAAGGCCTTCTCGGTCCAACTGCGAGGCGCCGGGTACAACTCATCCGGGAACACGCTCACGGCCGTGGGCACCTTCACGCCCTTGACGTCGAAGAAGCCGTCCTTGTTCTCCCAATAGAGGCGCGCGCCGGAAGCAAATGTATTCGTCAGCCAGGTAACCGTGATGTTGTCGAGCACGTCGTCCTTCGACAGGCCTTCGCTCTGCCCCGCGAACACGCGCGAGATCATCCGGTAGCTACGCTGGTCGTGATCGAGGAAGTACGCCGCCAACCCGACGGGCGAATCCACCTGCCCGTACAGCGTCTGCGGCCGCAGGCCCATCTGGAAACCATAGGCGATGCCCTTCGTGTAGACGAAATACAGGCGATCCCAGGCCTCCTGTTCCTCCTGCGACAGGCCCGTGGGCGGCGATCCGCCGCTCGCCAGCGCCTTGGAGACGTCGGGCGGCACGATACCGGCCATGTTGGTATGGATGCCGAGCAATCCCGGCGGCGCCTGCGCACCCATGAACTCGGTGACCATCGCACCCCAGTCGCCGCCTTGCGCGACGTACTTGTCGTAGCCCAGCCGCTGCATCAGCACGGCCCAGGCTTCCGCCATGCGCCTCGGGCCCCAGCCAGTCGTGCTCGGACGCTCCGAGAATCCGTAACCGGGCATCGACGGAATCACGACGTGGAAGGCGTCGGCGGCCGTTCCGCCGTGCGCCGTCGGATTGGTCAGTGGTTCGATGATCTTGATTTGCTCGAGGATAGAGCCCGGCCAACCGTGCGTGACGATGATCGGCAATGCGCCCTCGTGCTTCGACTTCACGTGGATGAAGTGGATGTCCAGCCCGTCGATGTTGGTGAGGAACTGCGGCAAGGCCGCAAGGCGGGCTTCGACCTTGCGCCAGTCGTAGCTGTCCGCCCAGTATTTCGCGAGCGCCTGCATGGTGGCCAGCTGCACGCCTTGCGTGTCGTCGTCGACCGTTTCCTTCTCCGGCCAGCGCGTAGCCTTGATGCGGCGCTTCATGTCGGCCAGGTCGGTGTCCGAGGCCTTGTAATGGAATGGACGAATGTCGGTGGGCGAACCGGCACTCGTAGTTTCTGCATGTTGAGTCATGGCTGCTGTCCTTTCCGGGAAGACGAGCACGCCGAGCGGCGCGGCGGCGGCGAGCGAGGCCGCCACCGCTCCGCACAGTCTGCATCGCACTAGTGATACGGGAGGGTGTGTCCTTCGATATGCGAGCTCCTTTTGGCGCGAAGCCAATCGCACGCCAATCACACCAGACAAGCCCCGTCGCGACAATTACACGTTGGTATCGATACGAGATGTAGAGCGGATGCTGCACGCTCGTGGACGTCATTTTGAAGCAGACCTTCGAGGTGAGCGACCTCGATGGGCGAAGCGGAGTCGGAGTGCGCAGGGCGCTCCGCTCCGTTGGTGCAGTTACTGCTTGCCGTGCGCAGCCTGCTCGATGATCTTGGCGACGGCTTCCGGCTTCGAGACATAGATCGCATGGCTGCCGGGCACCTCGACCACCGTTGCGCCCGCGCGCTTGGCCATCATCTGCTGCGCCGGGGGCGGGATCATGTGGTCTTCCGTGGCGACCAGATACCAACTCGGCTTGGTCTTCCACGCCGGAGCGGTGACTGCGCCAGCCAGCGCCTCGACACCCCAAGGCACTTGCGAGTCCGCCATGAAGTTCGCTTCGTCAGCGGGGACATCGCCCGCAAACGAGGCTGCGAACTTCGCACGGTCGAGGAACAGGAAGCCATCCTGCGGCGGGAGGATCGGCGGCTGCGGCGCACCCGGCGGCGGATTGGCGATCAGGCTCTGCACCGACTCGCCCTGGTCGGGGGCAAACGCGGCGATGTAGACCACGCTCTGGACCTTGGGGTCGGTGCCGGCTTCGGAGACGACGACGCCGCCGTACGAGTGGCCGACGAGGACGACGGGACCGTCTTGCTGTGCGATTGCGCGCTTGGTGACGGCAACGTCGTCGGCAAGCGAGGTCGTCGGGTTCTGGACGATGGTGACGTTGTAGCCGTCTTTCTTGAGGATGTTGTAGACCTTCTGCCAACCGGAGCCATCGACGAAACCGCCGTGCACCAACACGACGTTCTTGGCGGCTTCCGGGGTCTTGGGAGTTGCAGCGTTGGCGGTCGAGGTCAGGGCCATGGCGGTGGCGAGGCCAAGAATGTTGAGGTTCATGACGATACTCCAGGGGTTATGTAGCGGAACGAGGCGGGGCAGTGCATCTCTTGGGGAAGATCGGATATGGCGATCAACCCTCGAGACAAAGTTTGCGCGCCGCCCCCCCGCGCCCACCATCGGTTGAATGACCGAGGTCGGCACGGAGAGGGTGGCGCTAGACTTCCCGGCCTCTGCACAGGTACTGATGTGATGTGGACGTTTTCGCCGTTCCCCTGCTGGATGTGATCCGTGCGCTCGCGTTCGTGGGCGACCTGGCCATGGGCCAACCCACCGATCACTCACCGCGTGCTGCCTGGATGGCCGGGCAATTGGCCAGGACCGTCGGTGTCGATGAGGCCATCTGCACGCAAGCCACGACCGTCGCGCTATTGCGTTGGTCCGGCTGCACGGCCAACGCACCCGAGTTCGCGCAGTTGTTCGGCGACGATGTCGGTGGGCGGAAGGCGCTGCTCGCCATCCAGTCATCTGGCAGCGGATTTCGTTCCGGCACGCGCCGCAAGGGATCGGCATTCCTCTCGTTGTCGCGCATCCACTGCGAGGTGTCCGGGGACATCGCCGCGCAACTGGGCCTCGATGAGGCGACGCAGTTCGGACTGCGTCACCTCTTTGAAAGCCACGACGGCAGCGGCGCACCGGATGGCCTGCGAGGCGAACAGGTGCCGGCCTCGGTCTACATGGCATCGCTCGCCGGCGATCTCGATATCTTCCATCGCCTGTATGGCTTCGAGCAGGCCTGCAAGCTCATCGGCCAGCGTGCGGACGTCTTGTATCCACTTGCTCTGGCCAAGGTGGTCGTTGCAAACGCTTCGCGATGGCTGACAGCGCTTGACGACGATCCGACGTTGTCTGGCCCGTGTTCGCTGGACGCCGCGTTCGCCGGCCGCACGACATCACTGGAGATCATGGCCGATGTCATCGACCTGAAGTTGCCGTGGATGACCGGTTACTCGCGCCAGGTGGCGCAACTGGCGAGGAATGCGGCGCTCGAGCTTGGGCTGGATGCGTCCTGTCAGCAGAAGGTGTATCGCGCTGCGCTCATCCACGGCATGGGGCGCGCCGCGGTGCCGAACATGATCTGGGATATCGCCGGAAAACTGTCGGTGTCGGCGTGGGAACGCGTACGTCTGGTTCCCTACTGGACCGGACGCGCTGCGCGACAAATCGGCTCGCTCGCGGGCGAAGCGGACATCGCGTCCTATGCCTATGAACGGCCGGATGGATCCGGCTATTACCGTGAGGCCAGAGCGGAAGGCATTCCCATCGAGGGACGCATCCTGGCGGCTGCCGCGGCACTGACTGCGCTGCGCTTCGCGCGTCCCTGGCGCGATGCATTTGCCGAAGATGCCGCAGGCTCATTGCTGATGGCTGAGGCCGCTGCCGGACGCTACGACACCGACGTTGTCCGCGCCCTCTTGAACAAGCCTCGGCCGATCAAGATCAGCCTATCTGCCGCGCCGCTGACCAGTCTGCTCACCGAACGCGAGCGGGACGTGCTGCGCTGGATCAGCCTCGGCGCGAGCAACAAGACGGCAGCGCAGAAACTGTCCATCAGCCCAAGCACTGTGCGCACCCATGTCGAGAGCGTGTTCCGTAAATTGGAGTGCTCCACGCGCGCAGCGGCTACGTTGAAAGCGACGCAATTGGGCTTGCTGTAGATCGCCTATGTCCGCTCTTGGCCGGAAGCGGCCGGACGGGCTGTGCGCAGGACACGCGGTTCTATGACCCCGTCCGAGTATCCATTGGCGGAAGTTAAGGGAACGGAGGTCATTGAGCCCGTCAAATTACCTCCGTCCCCTTTTCTCCTTTTTCTGGGACCAATGGGATGGGCCCGCGCGGGGGACGGCGGTTATAGTCGCCGTCACCGTCGCCAAGTGGGAGCCGCCGTGATCAGGTCCAGCCTTTCGCTCGCCATGCTGCTCGCAGCGACCACGGTATCGGCCGCCGGTTTGCACGGCATCAACCCCGACGACATCAACCGCAGCGGCGACGCCTGCACCGATTTCTTCGACTACGCCAACGGCAACTGGCGGCAGCAGAACCCGATTCCCGATTACATGGACCGCTGGAGCCGCCGCTGGCAATCCGGCGAGGTCAACAAGGAGCACGTGCGCGACATCCTGACCGAGGTGTCGGCCAAGACCGACTCGCCGAAGGGCAGCGCCGAGCAGTTGTCGGGCGACTACTACGCCGCGTGCATGGACGAGAGCCGCGTCAACCAGCTCGGCATCGCACCCGCCAAGCCCTGGCTCGACGAGGTCCAGGCCATCAAGACGCGCGGCGACGTGCAGCGCACGATCGGCCACCTGCACGAAGTCGGCGTCGCGGTGCCATTCGTCCTGTATGCGGACCAGGACTTGCACGACCCGACCCAGGTGGTCGCGATGGTCGCGGCCGGTGGCCTCGGCATGCCGGACCGCGACTACTATCTCAAGACCGAAAAGCGCTTCGTCGAGGCGCGCGCCAAATATCTCGAGCACGTGGCGAAGATGTTCGTCCTGGCCGGCGAGAAACCCGCCGAGGCCGAAGCCGCCGCCAAGACCGTCTTCGCCTTCGAGAAGCGCCTCGCCGAAGCCTCGCTCGACAACGTCGCGCTGCGCGATCCGAAGCAGCAGGATCACAAGATGGCCTTGTCCGGCCTGCAGGCGCTGGCGCCCGCGTTCGACTGGGCCGCGTATTTCGATGCGGCGCACGTGCCGAAAATCGACCTCAACGTCACCGAACCCAAATTCATGCAGCAGGTGAACACGGAGCTGGCGACCGCGCCGGTCGACCAGTGGCGCACCTACCTGCGCTGGCACGTGCTGCGCTCGGCCGCCGATGCGCTGCCCGAGCCTTTCGTCGAAGAGAAGTTCGCTTTCTACGGCAAGTACCTCAGCGGCGCGACGGAAATGAAGCCGCGCTGGAAGCGCTGCGCCGAAGACACCGACAACCAGCTGGGCGAAGCGCTTGGCCGCGCCTACGTGGAGAAGTACTTCCCGCCGGAAGCGAAGGCGCGCATGCAGGACATGGTCAAGAACATTCTGCTGGCGATGCGCGACACCATCGACGGGCTCGACTGGATGAGCCAGCCGACCAAGGCGAAGGCGCTGGAGAAACTGGCGACCTTCAATCCGAAGATCGGTTACCCCGACAAATGGAAGGATTACGCGGGCGTGCGCATCTCGCGGGATTCGTACTGGGATGATCTGGTCGCCGCTTCGCGCTGGAACGTCGCCGACGACCGCGCCCGCATCGGCAAGCCGGTCGATCGCGACCGCTGGGGCATGACGCCGCCGACATCGAACGCCTACTACAACGCCTCGTTGAACGAGATCGTGTTCCCGGCCGGCATCCTGCAGCCGCCGGCGTTCGACGTGAATGCCACCGACGCGGTCAACTATGGTGCGATCGGCGTGGTCGTCGGCCACGAAATCAGCCACGGCTTCGACGACCAGGGCGCGCAGTTCGACGCGCAGGGCCGCCTGGCCAACTGGTGGACGCCCGAGGACAACAAGCAGTTCCAGGCCAAGGGCCAGTGCGTGGTGAAGCAGTTCGAGGGCTATTTCATCGAGCCGGGCATCCACCACAACGGCAAGCTGGTGCTGGGCGAATCCATCGGCGATCTCGCCGGCGCCAAGCTCGCCTACCGCGCGTATCTGAAGTCACGCGAAGGCAAGGGTCCGGAGCCGACGCTCGACGGCTTCACTCCCGAGCAGCAGTTCTTCATCGCCTGGGGCCAATGGCGCGGCGACGAAACGCGCCCGGAAACCCAGCGCACCATGATCCAGGGCGATCCGCATCCCATCGCCAAGTACCGCGTCAACGGTCCGCTCTCGAACCTCCCCGCATTCCGGGAAGCCTTCCAGTGCAAGGTCGACGCTCCCATGGTGCGACCGCAGGCTGACCGCTGCGATGTCTGGTGAGGCGCGAGCGACTCGATGCAACCGAAGGTAACGGGAACAGAGACCGTTCTACGCAATGCCAAACGATCCGCCATGCCCAGCCAGTTCGCGCGTCACTGCTGCCGCGTCGGCATTGCGGAAGCTCCCCGGCTTGGTTCCGGACCACAGGGGCGTGAAGTCGTCTCGACCGAGCGCCTCGGCCCGGGCCCTGAGGGGCATCAACGCCTGTGAGGCCCACGGGAACGCGGGAGGCAGGTCGGACAGAGGGCCCAGCTCCCGCATGAGTCGGTTCATGAGCCCTCGGGCTGGTCGGCCACTGAAAAGATTGGTGACGGCCGTGTCGGTCGACCCTTGGCGCAGCGCTGCGCGATGGACCGCCGTCGTCTTCGCTTCGGGGCATAACAGGTAGGCCGTGCCGGCTTGGATTGCGCTCGCGCCAGCGTCGAGTAGCGCTTCGACGTCAGTGCGGGTCGCAACTCCGCCGGCGGCCACGATCGGTACGGCAAGGGCCCGGGAGAGTTGTACGACCAGTTCGCGGGTCGGCGGCTGACGGGCCAGGTCCGGGGAAAGAAAATGGCCACGATGGCCGCCGGCCTCGATGCCCTGTGCTATCACGACGTCGGCGCCGTTGCTTTCAAGCCAATGGCCTTCCTCCAGCGTGGTTGCGGACGCCAATATCGCGGCGCCCCAAGCTTTGATGCGCTGAAGCAAGTGAGGTGGCGGCAGACCGAAGTGAAAGCTGACGATCTTGGGCCGGTACTGCTCGAGCAAAGCCACCGTAGGCTCGTCGATCGGTCGACGCGCTCCCGCCGTGGTCGGTTCCGGCGCCCCGATCTCGAATTCCTCGTAGTAGGGCGCAAGCGCTTCGCGCCAACGTTGCTCGTGCACCGGATCAGGCGCCGCCATCGAATGGCAGAAGAAATTCAGATTGATCGGTCGAGGTGCCGACGCCAATCGCTCCAGCGCGCTTTCGAGTTGAGCGGAACCGAGCAACGCGCAGGGGATGGAGCCCAGTCCGCCGGCCTCCGACACTGCCAGGGCGAGGATTTCATCCTGCACGCCCGCCATCGGTGCCTGGATCACCGGTAGTTCGATGCCGAGCATCGACTGGAGAGCACGCATGACATTGCTCCGCTGGACGCTTATGCAGTCTACGACCGATGTGCGCTCGTGGCCGATAACTGCCAGCGGGGGCGTGACGGCTTGCGACCCAGAGCAGTCATCCGTTCCGATTCGCGCCGACCCGTCCAGGTCCGATGCGAGAGTGGATGATTACCAGATGTCGTAGTGCTGCACGCGGCCAACAGTCTTGATGGCCGAAGGATGAACAGTTTGGCCGCCTGATCGACCCGCCCTGAGCGCGGCGCGATCGATAAATCTGGTAGGGCGGAACCCGCTACGTTCTGCTTGCCGTCAGCGCAGCATGGACCACTTCGAAGTTTCGGAATACTTGCACCTGCCCCGATACACGATGTGTGCGCCAAGTGCCTTGCATTGGTCAGGATCCGACTCGATTTTTTCGTAGAGCCACTGCCACCATTCAGCGATATTGGGATTGCGGTTCTCGATGCGCTCGGCCTCGACCCATCTGCCGAGCTTGCACCATGTGCCCCTGACCCAGCCACCCACCATCCGATCGAGCATGTGAAGATCGACGACATTCTCGTAGACCATGCAGCCCCACATTTCGCAAGCGCTGTCCACCGCAAGAGCCGCCGCAAGCAGGATCGGATCGTTGCGAATTGTTTCGGGAGAAACATCGTCCGGCAGCTTGAGGATGGTCGCCATGGCCAGCCGGACCTCTTGTGTCTGGACCGTCCGGACGACGTCGACGGCGGCATGGTCGCGGCGGACTCGCGCAGCTTGCCTAAGCTGGATCAGTGCGAAGCTCACACCCACCAACACAGCCAGAGTGGTCACCAGGTCCAGGGCCAATGACAGGTTGAATGCGTAGAGTGGGCTAGTCATGCGATTTGCGACCACCGCGACGTCATGGACTCCCGCGGAAGTCGAACCCGCAGATCATCGATGCAGCACACAGCCTCCGACGCTGCTGCCGGCAACTTCGACGATCTGGTCGCGCACCATCCGGTCATCAATAGCCTTCAGCCAGCACGGCGATGGATCTCGCTGTTGGCCAGCGCCGATGCAATCGCGCGTCGAGCGTCGCGCAGCGGCCGATCGCGTAGCGCACGCCGCATCCACCGTCATCGCGCTTCCTTCGGCCGATACCCGTCCGAGGTCAGAGGTCGCTGGCGACCGAAGACACGCCCAGGTTGCTCGGGATCAAGTGCCTATAGCACCGCATGCAAGGCGTGGAATCCATTGCACGAAGGTATCGGCCGATACCTTCGTGTAATCGACCGGCCGCATTGCGTCCGGTTAGATTGGTTCCGCGTTCCGCGTACCGAATCGGGGAGAAGGGCGTGAACATCCTCGCCAGGAGACTTGCCGGTATTGCGGCTGGCGCGCTGCTCGCAACGAGCGCCTTGGCCCAGAGCACGGCGTCGCTCGTCGTGCCCATCGAGAATGAACCTGCGCCGAGGCTGTCGGTGGAGCCTCCTCTTCCCGGCCCGCTCGCCAAAGGCGTTGCCTATATTCCCTACCGGGTCGAGAACTTCCGCATCATGCCCGTGGGCGGTGCGGCCGCGCGCAGCGTCTCTCCGCGGGTCGGACATCTTCACGTCACTGTCGACGACCTCCCCTGGCAGTGGGCGGACTACGGCCAGAGCAACACCATCATCCTGGTCAACCTGCCGCGCGGCGAGCACACGGTGCTGATCGAGGTAGTGGATCCCGAAGGCGGCGTCCTTACCGCACAGACCGTGACGTTCAAATCGCCGGGCAAGTAAAGCTCGTCCGCGACGCTTGAGAGAGGCCCAGCCCATGACGCGCAAAAGGAAGCGAAGCAGGATTTGTCGGACATTCGTGATCAGGTCGAGGTGACAATGGCCCTCACCATCAAGGTTAACGGCGCCGCGCGCAGTGTGGATGTCGACGACGACACGCCGCTGCTCTGGCTCCTGCGCGACGTGCTCGGCATGACCGGCACCAAATTCGGCTGCGGCATCGCGTTATGCGGCGCTTGTACCGTGCATATCGACGGCGTACCGGTACGGTCGTGCATTACTCCCGTCGGCAGCATCGGTGGCAGATCCGTCACCACGATCGAGGAAATTGGCGGGACGCCGCAGGGCAAGGCGCTGCAACAGGCCTGGCTCGACCTCGACGTCGTGCAATGCGGCTATTGCCAATCCGGTCAGATCATGTCGGCTGCCGCGCTGCTGGCCAGTACTCCGAAGCCGAGCGATGCGGACATCGACGCCGCCATGTCCGGCAACGTCTGTCGATGTGGCACCTATCAGCGCATTCGCGCCGCCATCCACCGCGCGAGCGGGTGAGCCTGGATCGATCATGACCGACGTTTCGCCTGCGACGCAGCTCGACCGGCGCGGCTTTCTCAAGGCCAGTGCTGCATTCGGCGGCGGGCTGATCATCCAGCTTGTCCTGCCGTCGGCGCAGCGCTCCACTTGGGCCGCGGCCGAAGCATCGCCCGGTTTCGCCCCGAATGCCTTTGTCCGCATCGACCGCCGGGGTGCCGTGACGCTGGTGATGCCGATGGTCGAGATGGGCCAGGGCATCTACACCGCGATGGCCATGCTGCTCGCCGAGGAACTCGAAGTCGATCTCGATCAGGTCCGCCTCGAACACGCCCCGCCCAACGATGCGCTGTACGCCAATTCGATCCTCCACATCCAGTCGACCGGTCTCTCGGCCTCGATTCGCGCGTTCTGGACGCCGTTGCGTCAGGCCGGCGCGGTCGGCCGCACGTTGCTGATTGCGGCTGCGGCGAAACGCTGGAGCGTCGACCCCGCTACCTGTCGTGCGCAACACGGCATGGTCTCGCACACGGCCAGCAAGCGCCGCTTGGGCTACGGGGAATTGGTGGACGTCGCGGCCGCCTTGCCAGTGCCAGCTCCCGATAGCGTGACGCTGAAGCAGCCGAAGGACTTCACACTCATCGGTACGCCCGCAAGGCGGCTGGACACGCCAGACAAGGTCAATGGCCGCGCGGAATTCGGTATCGATACGAAACTGCCCGGTATGAAGATCGCGGCGATCGTGATTTCGCCGGTGTTCGGCGGCAAGGTGAAGTCGGTGGACGAAGCAGCGGCCCGCGCGGTCAGGGGCGTACACCAGCTGGTCCGGATCGACGATGCCGTCGCCGTCGTCGCTGACCAGATGTGGGCTGCAAAAAAGGGGCTCAAGGCGGCCGCGATCCAGTGGGATGACGGCCCGCATGCAACGGTCAACAACGCCGACATCATCCGTCAACTGGAAGTGGCGTCGCAGCAGCCCGGCGTCGTAGCGCGCGATGAAGGCGACGTCACAAAGGCGCTTGCCGATGCGACGCAGCGCATCGACGCGATCTATCAGTTGCCCTTCCTCGCGCATGCCGCGATGGAGCCGATGAACTGCACCGTCCACGTTCGCAAAGACGGCTGCGACCTTTGGGTCGGCACGCAGGCGCCAACCCTGACGCAGGCCAAAGTAGCCGAGGTCACCGGGCTGCCGAAGTCCGCCGTCAATCTCCACAACCATCTGCTCGGCGGCGGTTTCGGTCGACGACTCGAAACCGACGGCAGCGTCCTCGCCGTGCGGATCGCGCAGCACGTGGAAGGACCGGTGAAAGTCGTCTGGAGCCGCGAGGAAGACATCCAGCACGACATGTACCGGCCGTATTACTACCACCGAATCTCGGCCGGGCTGGATGCAGATGGCAGGCCGGTGGCCTGGACCCATCGCATCGCCGGTTCCTCGATCTTTGCACGCTATGTTCCGCAGCTGTTCCGCAACGGCCTGGATCCCGACGCGGTGGAAGGCGCGGCGGACACGCCCTACGAATTGCCCAACCACCATGTGGATTACGTCCGGGTCGAGCCGCCCGGCATTCCGACCGCCTTCTGGCGCGGCGTCGGGCCGACAAACAATGTATTCGTCGTCGAAAGCTTGATGGATGAGCTCGCGCATCTGGCCAGGCAGGACCCCGTGGCTTATCGCCGGGCATTGCTGGGCCACAATCCGCGCGCACTCGCTGTGCTCGACCTGGCCGCGGAGAAAGCCGGCTGGGGCGCGCCGCTGCCCGCACGGCACGGCCGCGGTGTCTCGCTGCAGTTCGCATTCGGCAGTTATCTCGCGCAGGTCGCGCAGGTCGAGGTTGCGACCGACGGATCGGTGAGAGTCCATCGCATCGTCTGTGCCGTCGATTGCGGCATCGTGGTCAATCCGGACACGATCGCGGCGCAGATGGAAGGCGGTGCGCTCTATGGCCTGACCGCTGCGCTCTACGGCAACATCACGCTCAAGAACGGCCGGGTGGAGCAGGGCAACTTCAACGACTATCGGCCGATGCGGATCAACGAAGCGCCGTTGGTCGAGACGCACCTGGTAAAGAGCGCCGAAGCCCCCGGCGGTATCGGCGAGGCACCGACCTCCGCAGTGACCCCTGCAGTGACCAATGCGATCTTCGCCGTCACCGGCAAGCGCATCCGCACCTTGCCCATCGCTACGCATCTGCTGAAATCCACGGGCTGACCGGAAGGACGCGATCATGGTGAAACTGTCGATATGCGCCCTCGCCATCGCCCTGCTGATGGTCGGTGCGATGTCGCCGGCCGCGCCTCCGCAAGGCTCGCTCAAGCCCGTCTCCGTCTTTTCGACGATCCGCGACGAGCGTGCGCGTTCGGAGGCCTTGTTCACCGAGGCTGCCAAGGTCATCCAGAATCCGCGCTGCATGAACTGCCATCCTGTGAAGCGTCAGCCTACGCAGGGCGATGATCTGCATGCGCACGTCCCCTTGATGTATGGCGGTGCGGGCGATCACGGTGTTCCCGGACTGCCGTGCAAGTCATGTCACGGCGATGCGAACACAACCACGCTCGCATCGACGATCCAAAGCATCCCGGGTCATCCGCACTGGGCGCTCGCGCCCGTCTCCATGGCCTGGCAAGGCAAATCGCGGCACGAGATTTGTTTGCAGATCAAGGATGAGACCCGCAACGGCGGGCGAAGCCTTGCAAAAATCCACGAACACATGGCAACGGACTCGCTTGTCGGATGGGCCTGGCATCCCGGCGAAGGACGCTCGCCCGCGCCCGGTACGCAGGCCCAGTTGGGAGCCCTCATCGAGGCATGGATCTCCACCGGAGCGCATTGCCCATCGTCCTGACCGACGCCTGCGCTCGGCGGCGACAGAGTTGATTCAGGCGTTGCGAACGTGCGGCCTTGGCCGAGAGCGAGCGCTGGGTCAGACGCCTGCTTCTGGCCGTTTTCGGACATTAGGACATGAAGTCCGCCCCGAAACGACGAAGCCCGGCACGAGGCCGGGCTTCATCGCAACGTTGTCGCTAGAGCGGTTTACGCCAAGGCCGTCGCATCGATCTTGCAATCCTCCGGGTTCACCGCGAACTGGGTCAACGCGCGGATAGCTCGGCGAGCAGTTCGTCGAGCTGTCCGAACGTCTCGTGTGTCGCTTCCTGCGCGCCAGTGCCGGCCGCGTCGAGCGCTTCCTTCGTGGGATACAACTCGCTCATGACGAGCAGCGTCTTGCCGTCGCGCTCTTCGAACGTCACGGTGGTGACGGATCCCGCGTCACCGCTTTCCTCGTTCGTCCAGACGATGCGCTTGTTAGGCACCACCTCGAGGTAATTGCCGAAGAACGCCATCGGGTTCGCAGGATCGTCGCCGAACACCAGGCGGTATTTGCCGCCGGTGCGCACGTCCATCTCGCACGAGCGAAGTGTCATGCCCATGGAGCGGGGCACCCACCACTTCTTGAACAACTCGGGTTTGGACCACGCCTCGAACACGAGCCGCGCGGGCGCGTCGAACGTCCGCGTGACGACGACCTCGCGCTCCGACTTCTTCCGCACCGTCGTGCGCTGGGATTCATTTTCTTTTCTTGCGACCACGGGCCTTCTCCTGTCGTTTGAGTTCGTCGATGACATCGTCCAGCGCTTCGAAGCGCGCGTCCCACACCTGGCAGTAACGCGCGATCCACTCCATTTCCTCCTCGAGACGGCACGGGCCGATGCGGCACGTCCGCACGCGGCCGACCTTTTCGGTGGTCACGAGGCCGGCCAGCTCGAGCACGCCGACGTGTTTCTTCATGCCCGTGAGGGTCATTTCGAACTTGTCGGCGAGGTCGGTGATGGAGGCGTCGCCGCGTGCGAGCTGGTCGAGGACGCCACGACGTGTGGCGTCGGCGAGGGCGGCGAAGGAGGCGTTGAAGTGTGTCGGAGAATGCTGAACCATGTGGTTCAGTATAAAAGAGTGGGCGGCGGGCACGCAAGGGGCGTCTCACCGCCTTCGGCGCATGTCCTGGATAGCTCTTGTCATGGGACGCGCACGATGCGGCGGACCAAGGCGGCGCTGATCTACCGCCGGACAAGGAACCTCAGGGCGGTCCAGCTACTGCTCGGTCACAGCAAGCTTGAGAGCACGGTCCTCTACCAGGGGATCGAGGTCGACGACGCCCTTGAGATATCGGAGCAGACGAGGCGTGAGTGACCGCTACCGACCCAAAGCAGTCGCTCATGTCTCATGGTGTCCGAGCCTTCGGAGCCCAACGTTGCACCACGTGTTGGCGTCGGATTCGTTAGAATTTGCCTGAGGCCCAAGGCGGGTCTTGCTGTCTTCTCGTGGGACAAATCGCCGCTTCCATCGGGTTCATCGTGTATCGCGATCCGCTGAGCAACGGGGTCTTCGTTGCGACCGACTCCCTGATCCTGCTCGCCGGGGTGGTGGGTCAGATGGTCGTGTTGGGCAGGCGCGCCTAATGGCCATGACCGCTAGTGCGAAGCTCCTGCCTCGAAGGTTCTATCAGCGCAGCGCCTTGGAAGTGGCGCCCGCCCTTCTCAACAAGGTGATGGCGACTGCGGATGGCCGCAGTGGACGCATCGTGGAAGTGGAAGCCTACTGCGGAGCGCTCGATGCTGCCGCCCATTCCTATCGGGGCAGGACAGCACGCAATGCCACCATGTTCGGTCCGCCAGGTCATATGTATGTCTACTTCACCTACGGCATGCATTGGTGCGCGAACGCGGTCGCCTGGGAGACCGAACCGGGCACTGGCGTGCTGATTCGCGCCTTGGAGCCGCTGACGGGTTTGGACGAGATGCGATCTGCTCGCGGAGTCCAAGCCGATCGATTGTTGTGCAGCGGGCCTGCACGCTTGTGCCAGGCACTGGGGATCACGGGCAAGGAAGACTCCCTTGATCTGACCGATCGCCGATCGCGCGTGACCATGCTCGACGATGGTGTCTCACCGCCTGCGCAACCGGGCAACTCGCCTCGTATCGGCATCGCCAAGGACGCCGCACACCCATGGCGGTGGTATGTGGCCGGAAATCCGTACGTGTCGGGTCCAAGAAGCGCGCTGAGGCCCTGACAAGCCCAGCGCGTTGCGAAGCCGGGCCCGGGTGCTTCCAGGAGCGCCGCACCTGGCGCGACGACCAACATCGCCTTGGAATGACGGCAGGTTGCAACTGCAAGCCGGAGTTCTGCCTGGATAACAGCCTGTCGCTACGCACGCCGGCATGCGCCCGCTGTCGCGGCTGAGATGACCAGCGTCCGCGTCTGGACACTTGTCGCAAAGCACAGCTGTGTTTCCGGGAATCCCTCCGCGTTTTTTTTGCGGCGCTACGCGCGACGTGCAGTCCTTAAACACCCGCCGACGAATGGCAGACGCGATGCCCTGTTCAGCCGCTCCTTGTCACCCACTGCTCACATTTGCGGGCGGAAAGTTCCAACTCCCGTTCGCGGGCGCACTTCCCGACAGCCCCGGGTGGCTGTACCAGCGGAGGTATTCCATGAGCATGCAGATACGGACCCACCGGCCATTCCTGGTTTGTGGCGCAATGCTGGCAGGCATCTCCGCGCTGTATGCGCAGAGCGCAATGGCGCCGCCGATGAATGCACTGTCCGTCGAGCCACGTGTTCCCCGGCTCGGGTTGACCCCGTGCGTGGTGGAGGTGTTCCGAGACGTCTACACCGGATATTACGGCGAGCCGATGTTCGAGCCCGAGTTCGAATACACGCCGCCTGCCGCTTGTCCGGGTCCCTGGGCCAAGGTGATCTTCAGCGTGGACCTGCGCAGTTCTGGCACGACGGAACTTGCCAATACCTACTTCGGACTGGGCGATGCGAGCCGCAACGAGTTCTTGTCGACGGAGTTGCTGGTGGTCGGCGTACAGTTCAATGCGGGCCAGCAAAGCTGGCGCGTGGAACGCGACATCACCGAGTATTCCGCGCTCCTGCGCGAGGCGCGACCGGGATTCGCCCGCGACACGGACGGCTATTTCCGCGACCCAGGCATGGCACGGAGCCCGTTTGCCACAGGGCGCATGATCTTCTACCCCGCCACGCCCGCGCAGCCGGCGCCACAGGTGCCCGACGCCATCTTCCCGGTGTTTCAATTCGGCACGGCCGTGGGACCGCTGCCGCGCAATATCGAACGCGCCTACCTGGATGTTTACGCGCAATTGCCGCCGGGATTCTGGTTCAGTTGCGTGCCCGCCGACGCGGCAACCAGCTGGCCTCTGCTGCTGGAGACTCCGCTGGCTCTGGGCGACAGCGTGCAGCTACCGGGCGATGGCGTGGGTCAGGGCTGCTCCGGCAGCAGTTATCGCGACGTGGTCGTGCGCATCGACGGGCAAGCCGCCGGCGTTGCGCCGCTGTATCCCTGGTTGAACAGCGACCTCAACCACCGCTTCGAGCGCAGCGTGGACGTGCCCGTGCCGACGCCGCAGTCGATCAACCTGATGCCGTACCGCGTGGACCTCACCCCGTACGCAGCGTTGCTGAGCAACGGAGCAGCGCACGACGTCTCGCTCGAGTACGCCAGCGTGGAAGGGGGCCAACTGGCAGGTTTTCGCAGTGCCCAGCTCCTGGTGTATCTGGACCGCGGCTCGACGCAAGTGACCGGCGCGCTGACCGGGAACACGTTGGCCGGAAGCGCGGTCGACGTGACGCAAGTGCGCAACGACTGGAGCCTGACCGGCGCGGCGCTGCATGGCGACGTGGAGCGCCACTATCGGCGCCAGTTCGAAATCGCCGGTTACGTGAACACATCGAAGGGACGCATCAACAGTACGGTGAAGCAGGAGCACCTGCTGACCAACGCGCAAGTGGTGCTGCTGGACGGCGTGAGCAATCCTGGGCACCACAGCTACGCGCAGAACCTCGATCTGGTCAGCACGACGACGCGCACCAGCCTGCGCCAGCTAGGCACCAAGGTGCTCGGACTGGACAAAGAGCGTTACCACTATCCGCTCAAGATCGACTACGAGGCGACCGGCGGGCAGATAGGAAATAACCCGCCGTACGTCGAGCGTGCAAGCGCCGCAGTGCTGCAGGGACATCATCAGCTGGGCTCGTACTTTCGTCCCGCGGGCAGTTATGCGAACCGGCTCTACGCCAATTTCGCCGGTAGCCGCACGTTCGACGCGACCACCGCCCAGAGCAGCGCGTGGCAGGGGGCGCGGAGTCATTATTTCTACGATAGCGCGGGCAGCTGCTCGCGTGAGCGTGTCACCTGGCAGGGCGCGGTGCTGACTTCGCACACACAAGGACAAGGCTGCCCGAACGGGCATAACCGCGTGCGCGGGTTCGCGCATCCCGACGGCTCGCCCGACGATTTGGGTTGGCTGCGGTGAGCGTGGCGAAGGACCGCTTCTGCTGAAAGCGGACATTGGATCCCGCAACCAGGACTGCGCCGCGGTTCGGGAAGAGAAGACTTCGCCAATCAACGGGCAGCCATCATGCGTCCGGGAAAGCAAGCTGCATCAGCGGTAGCGATTCGAGAAAACCCCGTGCATCGAAGGCTTCAGCAGGGGCGACGACGCCGGTCGCCTTGCTGCGTCCATCGCCGATGCGCTGCATGGCCTCCACCACCAGTGGCGCGGTGATCGCGTAGATGTCGCGCCCGTGCACCGTGGCGCGACGCGTCTGGCCATGTCTGCGCACGAGCGTGTCGACCGCGAAGATCTGCGAGGAGCGTCCCTGCGCATCGGTTGCCATCGGCGGCGGCGTATGCGGATCGCGCAGATCTTTGAGCGGTGCGAGGTTCATGTACGAATGCACTTCGGCGCTGCGCACGTGATGCGAGAGGGTGACGATCTCGGTGAACGGCAGCGCGACTACTTCCTGCGTTCCGAATGGCGCCGGGAACGTCCATTCCCGCGACGGCGCTGGATCGGCGAGCGGCGCCAGCTTTCCGCCCGCGACCACCAGGCGCCGATAGCGGTTACGCGTGCCGGTCAGCCGGGTGCCGGCCGTGGGATGCCAACTGTCCAATGCGACTGCGATCTCGATCGCATCCGCGTCCGGCCAATCGCCCAGCGCAGCGGTCGCCAGCAGATCCGCCAGGCCGCCGTAGAACGCCATCGCCGGCATGATCGTTACGCCTGCCACCTTCGCGGCGTCGGCGAAACGCTCGAAGACGTCGAGCACGGCCTGTTGCTCGGCGCTCACGTCCAGGTAGTGAACGCGCGCGCGCAGCGCGGCTTCGATCACGGGCACCGCCGTGTCGAGGAAGGGCCCGGCGCAGTTGATGACCCCCATCGTGCCGGCGAGCGCGCGGTCGAGCGATGCCGGATCCTCGACCGACGCCTGCCGCGTCTCCAGCGTGGGAAACGCATCGCCCAGCGCCGCGAACCTGTCCGCATCGCGGCCGGACAGGATCGGGGTCCATCCGCGTTGGCACAATTCTGCGACGACGAAGCGTGCGGTATGCCCGTAGGCGCCGAAGACGGCCACGGTGCGATGCGTACTCGTCGTGATGCTTTGCCGTTGTCCGGCCATGGTCAAGCGCCCTTTGCCAGCGGCTCGCGCAAGCTCGCCTGCGACGCCACGCTTGCGTCCCAGTGCGCACGGACCTCGTGATTGAAATCCCGCCAGCGCTCTTCGGGGAAGAAGATGCGCGCGCCCTCGAACTCAGCCATGACACTTCTTCTGTGCATACCCGCGAATCGGGCGTGCACAGGAGACCACCTGCCGGAAATGGGCGCTGTCGAAATCTTTAGCTGTTTTCCTTTACGCAGCGGCGTTCATGAAGCCGACCAGCCTACGTGCTGAAGCGATCGCTGCATCACCCTGTGCTTACGGGCCTGCTGCGACCTTGCATGGGTCGCGTCCTGTGACGGTGGCAGCGGTGTTGGGTGCGTGCAAGCCATCGCAAGCGGCGCGATCGAAGACGACGACTGCGCGCAATGCGCCATCAACCTGCACGCATGCCGCGTATTGCCGCGGCGGCGTTTGCTCTGGACCACGACTGGAGAATCGACCATGAAGACGAATCATCTGTTGCTGCTTCCCTTGGCGATGTCGATCGCGTTGCTTGCGACCGCCTGCAACCGCGACGCGTCGCCGGCGACACCGGCTGCCGAAACTCCCGTGGCGGCCGAGCCGGCACCGGCGCCAGCGGAGCCAGCGCCCGCACCTGCACCCGTTGCCACGCCGCCAGCGACGGACGACGGCAAAGCCTTCGCGGATCTGGACAAGAACAGCGACGGCGGCGTCGCCATGGACGAACTGGCGGCCACCGACATGCTCCACCAGCACTTCACCGTGGCCGACAGCGACGGCGATGGCAAGCTGACACAAGCCGAAGTCGACAAGCATCGCGCCGACATGGCGGCCAAGCCGGCCTATTGATTCAAAACTGCGGGCACGTGATCGTGCCGAATGCGGCATTTGTCGGTGGGGCTGCGGAGCGAGTAAGGCCCAGGTCGGAGTGGATCCCGCGCATCCGACGAAGGATGCTGCTCATGTGTACGCCGGAAAGAGTGGTCTGATACCGGCAACCCCTCCCCAACCCTCCCCTGCATTCGCAGGGGAGGGAGACGAGCGGGGCGTCGGCGTCTCGTACGCGATGGATGCGAGACGATCGAATCGCCGTACCCCGCGGAGGTGGGTCCTACTTCACCAGCTTCTGCTCTTTCAGTTGGTCGCCGTAGAGCTTCTGGAATTCCAGTGCGTCCTGCCTCAGGCGGGGCAGCAGTTCTTCGATGCCGACCGTCCGCTGCAAAGAAAACCCGTCGTAGCGGGTCAGGTAGCCCGCCTTGCCGCCGGTCGAGACCTCGAATATCCGTGCCTGGATATTGGGCACCTCGAAGTAGTCCAGTTTGCTGGTCCCGAAGGGTGTCGCCTTGATCGCGTTCAGGTCGTCCTCGAGCAGCTGATTGCCGATGGCGGAGACGCGCCAGCCCTTGGCGCCCTTGCTGGTTTCGATCAGGCCTATGACCTGTCCGTCGACCAGCAAAGGCGTCGCATTGCCTTTGCTGGCTCCGGCAAGTCGCCGCAGGCTGTCGGCACTTCCTGCCTCCAGCAGCTTCTGGAAATCCACTTCGATGACGCCGAGGGCCTGGTCAGGTGTCGATCTTTCGACCTGCCCCGCATCCATGCCGAGTTTCACGTCCGGGCTGATGCGAAGCACTTCCAGGATGTCCTTTTTCCCTTGGGCGACCGCTTCTTCGGAAGTCTGGAAATGGGGTGCCTGGCCGTTTGCTTGGCTCATGTCTCTGTCTCTGGAACAAGAGGCGGTTGAAATGAGTATGAGCGCCGCTGCGGCCGATCCGGCAACCGCTTTGATGGTCACTTTCATAGTCGTATCTCCCTTTGACCGATCTATTTCTTGGCGACGTTGTAGAACGTCGTCCAATGCGTCGAGGTGCCGGTCGGATCGGCGTACTCCGCATAGGTGATCAATCTCTCCTGGCCGCTGCAGGGCGCCCAGGGATCGTTGAGGATCACGAAATCCGTGCCGTTGACGCTGATATACCCCTTCACGGCGACCACGTGCCCGACGACGCCGGGGGTTCCGTAGGCGTAGCCCATGGGCTTCTTCGCGCAATAGATCTGGCTTCGCACCGAAGCCCAGGACAGGGCGCTGCTGGTTTCATCGAACTTGACGCCGGCATGGTCCAGCTCCAGCCAACCTGGCGTATTGCAGTCGTTGGTCTTCGGGCAGGATTGGCCCTGCGTCTGTGCGTTGCAGCAGTTGTTCTTGCCGAACCTGTGGTTGGCCAGATCGCACTGGTTGACCGCAATGCCTACGTGCTGCGCCAGCATCTGCGTGGTGGCCGCCCAGCACCAGTTGTTGGTCTGTTGCGGGCGAAGGGTGTTGGGAACGCTGCCGACGATCTCCGGGTTGCAACAGCCGCCCAGAATGAGGGCGCCGCAAGCCAAGCCAAGACATCGCCTTTTTCCGTGGGCTGCCGTTCCTGTGGAGTATCTGCCGATAGCCTTCGAGGCAGTCATGACGAACCTCCTTTGTCGGACGATAGGTACCCCCTGTATGAGCCGGAAGCGGCTCACGGACTAGACAACGCAGGCGATTGGGTGCTTCGGCCAGGCGGCTGATCCGCGTAGTCCAGGCATGGCCACGCCTGGCGCAGGCCAGCGGCGGAAAAGGGAAAACGGCGTTGAAGCGCAAGCGCGGTCAGAAACCCCGTCGGGGATTGCATACGATTTCATGTCCTCCCGGACCGGCGTGGCTTGTAGTCTCGTCCGCACATCGATCGCGGCCGCATCCCGCATCCGTGGTCCGTGGCGCACAGCGCCGTCCTCCGGGGAATCCTGCATGAAACTGCTGATCGCACTCTGCCTCGGCCTGCTCTTGGCGACCTCGGCACACGCGCGCGACTTCGCCATCGACCATCTCGAACCCGCCAATTGGTGGGTCGGCATGAAGCATCATCGCGTCGAGCTGATGGTGCATGGCGAAGCGATCGCTGCGTTGACGCCGCGCCTGTCGCGACCCGGCGTCGGCCTCGTCGACGTGCAGCGCGTCGCCAACCCCAACTATCTGTTCGTCACGCTCGACATCGCCGACACGGCGCGCCCCGGCACGTTCGACATCGAATTCCTCGACGGCGAGCGCGTGGCGGCGCGTCATCCGTTCCGGCTCGATGCGCGCGAGCCGGGCTCGGCGAAGCGACGCGGCTTCGACGGCTCCGATGCGATTTATCTGATTACGCCGGACCGGTTCGCCAACGGCGATCCCCGCAACGACACCGTCGCCAGCCTGATCGAATCCGCCGATCGCAGCTCGCCCAACGGACGCCATGGCGGCGACATCGCCGGCATCGCCAGGCATCTCGACTACATCGCCGGCATGGGCTTCACCCAGCTCTGGCCGACGCCGCTGCTGGAGAACAACCAGCCGCAGTACTCCTACCACGGCTATGCGATCACCGACCTGTACCGCATCGACGCGCGCATGGGCAGCAACGAGGACTACCGCGCGCTCTCGCGCCAGGCGCGCAGGAAGGGCGTCGGCCTGATCATGGACGTGGTGCTGAACCACATCGGCTCCGGGCACTGGTGGATGAAGGACCTGCCGACGCCGGACTGGATCAACCATGGCGGACAGTTCGAGCCCACGAACCATCGGCGCACGACGATCCAGGATCCGCACGCGGCGCCGCAGGATCGCGCCGACTTCGTCGAAGGCTGGTTCTCGCCCGGCATGCCCGACCTCAACCAGCGCAGCCCGCATCTGGCGACTTACCTGATCCAGAACACGCTGTGGTGGATCGAGTACGCGGGCTTGTCCGGGATCCGCGAAGACACGTTCGGCTATGCCGACACTGCATTCCTCAGCGGCTGGGCGAACGCGGTGCTCGAGGAGTATCCGGACTTCGCCATGGTCGGCGAGGAATGGAGCGCGAGCCCGGCCACGGTCGCGCATTGGCAACGCGGCAAGGTCAATCCCGACGGCCACGTTCCGGCGATGCCGAGCATGATGGATTTCCCGATCCACATCGCGCTGCGCGACGCCTTGCGCGATCCCGAAGGCCACGAGACCGGCTGGGGACGCCTGTACGAGATGCTGGCCAACGATTACCTCTACCCGGATGCTTCCAGGCTGGTGGTATTCGCCGAGAACCACGACACCACGCGTGTGTTCGCGCACCTCGGCGAGGATGCCGCGCTGTACAAGTTGGCGATGGCTTATATCGCCACGATGCGCGGCACGCCGCAGTTCTTCTATGGCTCGGAAGTACTGATGGCCGGCCCGCGCGAGCGCGACGACGGGGCGATTCGCGCCGACATGCTCGGTGGTTGGGCGGGGGATCCAGTCAATGCCTTCAGCGGACGCGGCCTGTCACGCGCCCAGCGTGACGCGCAGGATTACGTACGACGCCTGCTGAACTGGCGCAAGCGCACGCCGGTCATGCAGCACGGCAAGCTGCAGCACTTCGCGCCGAAGGACGGAATCTACGTCTACTTCCGGTACGACGATGACGACACCGTCATGGTGGCCTTGAACCGCAACGCGGACGCCAAGCCGCTCGCACTCGATCGCTTCGGTACCTTCATCAAAGCAACCAGCAAAGGCCGCGATGTGATGACCGGCAGCAAGGTCGCGCTGGACCGCCCGCTGACATTGGCCGCCAAGTCTGCGACGATCATCCGGATCGAATAGGCAAACGCCGGGCAGCGCTGTCATGCGCCCTGCTCCCTCCCCTGCGAATGCAGGGGAGGGCTGGGGAGGGGTTCCCGGTATCAGAAACTCTCCGAAGAACGCACGTGAATTTTTCGCGCAGCCGAAAGATTGGCGCATGGGTGCTGGGACGAGTCGGCGGCACGCAAACGACATAGACGGATAAGCCGATTCGTGCACACGTCTAGGCATCGATCGCCCTTACCATCCGGACTCCTCCTCCCCCCACTCGCAGGCAGGTGTCCCATGCTGAAGAAGGTCGCCTTCACCATGTACCCAGTCGCCGACGTACCGCGCGCACGCAAGTTCTACGAAGAATCGCTCGGCCTCACCCCAGGCCTGGTAGGCAACCAGGGCGACAACTACTGGGTCGAATACGACCTGCCCGACGGCGGCTGCTTCGCGCTGACCAACTTCACCACCGAGGCGCCCAGCGACGCTGCCGGCGGCACCATCGCCTTCGAAGTCGACGACCTCGACAAGCTCATCGCCGACCTCAAGGCCGGCGGCACCACGTTCAAGAGCGACCTCATCCACGGCCCGAATTGCCGGATGTCGGTGTGCCTGGATACCGAGGGCAATTCCATCCTGCTGCACCAGCTCAACGCGAAGTAGGCAGCGCGCCAAACAACGCGGACGCCTACCGGCAATGAAGCGCTCGCAGCGCTTCCGTCGTCAAAGCGTCATCTTGGGTCCGCCGGGGCTCTGATGTAGTTGCTGCTGCTGTTCCTGGAACTGCGCCAGTCGCTGGCTCTGCTGCTGGTCGACGATGTCCAACTGGCGGAAGGATTCTTCCAACGGCGTTTTGGCTGCCTGCTGCATCGGCGTTGCGCTGAACCTGTTGGCCGGGTCATCGAGACGCCCCTGGATCGCGACGAGATTGCCGTTCAGTTCGACCTCGCCCGTCTTGCGGTTTTCGCTGAAGAGCAGATGATCGATTCGGGTCATCCCATTGCGCCTGACATCGAGGGTGACCCCTGCGGCCAGCCGCGAGAGCTCGTCGTCCGCCAGCGTGATGCCATGCTCGGCATGCAGCGATCGCGTCTTCTCGCGGACGATCTCGTACAGCGGGCGAGCGGGATGGTCGGGTGTCGGCCGATCGCCGTGGTCGTGCTCAGGCACGTTTTCGCGCGGCGCGTCGGGAACGAAAGGCGCCGGTCGCTGCATGTGGTCGGAGTGATGGTGGTATTGCGGCGTGCGTCCGGTGCGTGCAGGGTCGGCCGGCAGGTTTCGGTCCTGCACCCGGTTCGCGATCGGAGCATGCACTCGTTCGAGCCCTTGATCGATATCGTAGAGTCGGTGAAGCGGCCCGTCGCGCGGAACACGCGAAGCCTCGTCATCGAGGCGAGGCTGCACCGGACCAAGCGGCTTTTCGACGTTCACCCGAAGCGCCAGTTCATAGGTCGCGGGGTCGATATCGCCGGTTTGAGGGAGGCGGTGATCTTGCTGGAAGGCGAGGACAGCGCCCTGCATGCTCAGCCGGTAGACGCCATCGATCTCGATTGGCTTGTTGCCTACGCCGCGATATCCCTCCGCGACGAGTGCGCGTTGCAGCGCGGCGACGCGCTCGCCGGATTCGCCAAGACGCATTACGCCGTCATCGGCGACGGGTCGGGGCCATACGTCCTTTCGCTGTTCTGCTTCGACCGGCAGGCGTCCACTGCTGAGATCGGCAACATAGTCTTGATACTGCTGATAATAGCGCGTGTCCATTTCGAGATGGACATGTTTGCCTGCGCCTCGGCGAAGTCCAAGGTTGTTCTGAGTGCCTAATGACTCGCCATAGGCAACCTCTCTTCCGCGGTCCACACTGATAGGGCCTAAGTGCCTAATTCGCGCTACGACATCGCCATCCTTCCGGTCATAAATCTCCACGAGACCATTGGGTCTATCAACCCGTCCGACGTATCCGGAGACGGGAGACGGCACATCAACTGAACGTGAATCCATTCGTGCAACATCATCAAGAATAAAATCCTTTATCAGCAAAACTTGATTCGGCTTCAGAGATCCATACTCATCCGTGGTGTGCGATTCAATTTCCTGAAACTCACCTCCAATGAAGGCGTGTGACCGGGCGCGTGGTCTGCCAGCGGGGTTCTGTGCATTCACGATCGCGCCATCAGCCAAACGCGCGTTCCGGTTGTCATAGGGATGGTGCGTCACCAGGCTTTCCAAATCGGTGACCGGCTCGTTCACTTGCACGTCGGAATGGCCGCGTGGTGGCCCTAATTGGGTAACGCGATAAGCGCGGGAGGCTTTGTCGTTCATGAAGACTTCCTTGTCTTAAAAAATCGAGATGGGTCTACAGAAGATAGCGCTGAATTCCAACTCATCTACATCTTACGTACACCGAAACATCATGTCCGGTTACCACAGTAAGTCGGTCAGTTTCCAGAACAAACAGGCGAGGATCATCGTCTTCAAAAAACCCAGACGGTCCGACATCGAGCATCGACTCAACCCGCCAGGCCAGCGGTTCTTGTGAAACCAGCGAAACCTTCGTTGGCTTGTTCGCCTGTTCGTAACCTAAGAGTAGGCGAGGCGTGACCTCCACTATTCTTTCGCTATCATAAGTTTGGTTAACGTTGCAGCTTTCTACTCCTGACATCCAAACGCCAATAATCTGATTTGGATACCTCGGTTCGGAAGCTGACTTCGAAGATTCGGATGCGTCATGGCCAGCATAGGACACGGGTATTCCGACCAAGATTGTTAAGATGAGGGTCAGGCAAAGCATCATGCCGTTCTGCATTTGGTGGCAATGAAGCGATTGAGAGTCCATGTAAATTCTCCGATGTTTACGGTAGGTTCTGGGTTCTCACACTGGGTTGTTTTGGCTTCTTAGATCAAGCCGTCAGTCACTACCCTCGTACTCAAGCATCCGCTGGCATTCTTCGCGCCATCTGCAATTGACGAGTTCTTCTTCGGCTCTTTCCCAGAAGCTGTTCAAGTACCAACATCCCCGCCGCTTCACGAAGCTCTCGATGCTTCCGTCGTCGTGCACAACTTGGTATTCGGTCGCGGAAACCCTCTTGGTATCGAACCGATAGCCGTACATCGAGCACGGAAAGAAGCCCCGTAGCATGCCGTCGGAGTTTCGAATGGACCAGACGGCAAGTTGCGCGTCGGAAGATGACGCGGATGGAATATAGCCATACTCTCCAGACTCCTCGTTGTAACGATAGCCCGGGTCTTCTACGCCAAAGCCCTCATCCGTTACCCATTTCGGATAGCGCGGATCTCCCGGCTGGGTATTGTGTTTCCAGTAGTAGGGATACTTGTGCTTGTTGGGTTGCGCGGTGTATGTGTCGCTGACCTCGCGCCGATTGGCAAAGGCCTTTAGGAACTCTTTGAAACCCTGGGAAGGGCAGGGAATGGTCTTGCTCGAAGCCGGATAAGATGTCGCCAGCGTCGATGGTGGTTTCGCGGGCGGTCGCTCTGAATTGTTCGTCCTTCGGCTGGGTGTCTCCGCACTCGCCGGAGCGCTTTCATTCGCCGGGGACACGGGTCCGCATGCTACTAGCGCGCTCGCCGCAACAACGACGAACGCCTGTAACGCGTGGGCGGCTAGGTGACCTGAGTTCTTCATTCGAATCTCCATACATGCGCGGTCGCGAGCTTCTGTCGCGCTACTTACACCTTGCGTATGTCTCAAAGCTGTCAGTGCCGGCGATGATGAGCCTGTCTCCACTCAGAACGAACAACTCAGAGGCCTTGCGGTCGTAACCGTCCCCACCCGCGTTCAGAAGCGAATCTATCCTCCAAGCGGGTGGCGATTCTGATATCTGCACTACACGCGTAGCCTTGCTTGAATCTTCGTAGTGCCCTAGCTCATTTCCGCCTATATCGATCAGGCTATCGCTGTCGTGATTGACCGGCGAACTGCACGCCACGTCGTCCGGCATCCACGTACCTCGAATTTGTATTGGATAGTTGGGCGTGCGGTTCTTTGCGTCAGCTGTGTTTCCTCCGATGCAGAGCACGAGCGCGACTGTGAGCCACCAGCGATTAGCTCGGACTTGCTTTGAATTGAGAAGTGACGACGAATCCATTCGATCCTCCTTCATATCTTCAGCTGCGGCACATCCACCTTCGGCAACAGCCGCGAAGTGAAGTACTTGTCCTGGTAGTACTTGATCTTCTGGCACAGCACCGGATGCGGAATCCCCTCGTACAGCAGCACTTCCTTGTCCGGTCCCATCGCCTTGAGTTCCTGCGGCAGCATCAGTGCGCGGCGTTCTTCCGATTCGCTGCGTGAGTACTCGCGGCCGCGGGTGACGTTGTGCTTGCGGATCGTGGTGTAGCCGAGCATCTCGGAATAGTCGTTCGCGTCCTGCTGCTCGCGCGGGGCGTAGATGATCTGCAAGCGCGTGGTTGGTGATGATGGTGCGCGAGACGTCCTTGCCGTAGACGGCGTCGAGTTGCGCCATGCTCTGGATGATCGGCAGCAGGCGCAGGTTGTAGCCGGCCATGTAGGCGACGGCCGAGGCGAGGATGTCGACCTTGCCGATCGCGGTGAACTCGTCCATCAGCAGCAGGCACTGGTGCTTCAGCGCAGGATCGGACTGCGGCAGTTGCCGCGTGTTGACGTTGATCAGCTGGCTGAAGAACAGGTTCACGATCAGCCGGCTCTCGGCGAGCTTGTTGGGCTGGATGCCGATGTAGATGGTCATCTTCTTGCGGCGCACGTCGGTCAGCAGGAAGTCGTTGTCGCTGGTGGCGGCGTCGAGGACCGGATTGATGAAGGCGTTCAGCGGTTCCTTGAACGTGCCGAGGATCGAGGCGAAGGTTTCCTCCGCTTGCGACAGCAGCCCGGAGAACGCCTTGGTCGCGTGTTCGCTGAGGAAGCGTTGTTGCGAGAGACCTTGCAGATACTGCTTGAGATCGCTGCCGTCGCCGGAGGACAGACGGTAGAGGCTGCCCAAGGTCGGCATCCGGTCCAGCTCACGCGGCAGGCGAAGCTTCTGGTGTTCGTCGAGACGCTCGAACAGGTACAAGGCGAACGCCATGAACGCATTGCGCGCCTGGCTGACCCAGAATTTCTGGTCACCGGAGCCATCCGGATACAGCATCGCGGCGATGCTCATGAGATCGGAGATGCGGAAAGCCGGGTCCGGCGAGACATAGCTCAGCGGGTTCCAGCGATGCGTGCGGCGGTCTTCGGCGAACGGGTTGAACAGGAAGACCTCGTGGCCCTGCGACTTGCGCCAGCCGCTGGTGAGGTCGAAGTTCTCCTGCTTGATGTCGAGCACCACGATCGACTCGGCGTAGTCGAGCAGGTTCGGAATCACGACGCCGACGCCTTTGCCCGAGCGCGTCGGCGCGGCGAGGATCACGAACTGCTGACCCGGCAACCGCACCAGCTTGCCGCCGAGCTTGCCGACGACGATGCCGTTGCCGCCGCGCTTGAACAGGCCGTGCCGCGCGAGGTCGCCGGCCGTGGCGAAGCGCGCCTCGCCATGCAGCGATTTCGAAGGGGACTTGAGGATCAGCACGAGCGTCGCGACCCACGCGGCCGCCGGCACACCGAAGCCGAGATAGCCGGCCCACTTGATCTTGCCGGCATGCGGCCGGGCTTGCGGGAGGTCGAGCACCCGCCAGTAGTCCAGATACGTGTGCCACTTCGGCGCGGCATCGAGCTGCAACAACAGCAGCGTGAGATAGCCGGAGAGATACAACCCCGCCACGAACGCCAGCATGCCGATCGCCAGCGCGAACATCGCCTTTCCCTTGCTCACGTCCTGTGCTCCTTGCGTCCGCGCTTCCATCGGCCTCCGGCCGATCAGGGTCCATGTCCTGATGCGCGGGTGAAGCATGGCCCAGCGACGGCTCGAACGCCACTGGCGTTTCCCAGGGCGCGCTTTCCGGCTTGCGGAACGGCATGCGGCGGCATCGCCTGCGGCGGTCGCGCCCTACATGCGGGGATTTCAACGACGAGGACGCCCGATCGGCCGATGCATCACAGCTCGAAGCGATAACTCAACTTGACCAGCAACTGCTCATCGTCGCGCAAGTCGAAGCTGTCGCGTAGCAGGCGGCCGGCGTCCTCGGAGAACTCGTCCTGCCGGTAGCCGCCGCGGCCGTAGACGATGTACAGGTAGGACAGCGGCGCCAGTTCATAGCGGTAGCGGATCTGGAAGCCGAGGTTCCTCACGTTGAAGTCGTCGACCGGCTCGCTGCTCGCCACGGCGTTGCCCGCGGCATCGACGCGGTAGGCCTGGCGCAGGTCCGCGTTCAGGCCGATGGCCTGCAGCTTGACGCGCAGTTCCTGCTTGCTGCCGATGGTCCAGTCGAGGCCGGCGTTGAAGTCGAGTTCGCGCCCCTCGAAGCTGCCGATCAGGTTATCGCGCTGCCAGACCAGCCAATCGGGCGTGTAGTCGCCGAAGAAGCCCGCGTGCACGCTGAAGGCATCGCTGATGAAGTAGGTGGCGTCATAGCGCAGGCTGTAGCCGATCTTGTCGTTGCCCGCCAAGCCGCCTGACAGCACTTCCGCCTCGAGATCATGGGCCCAGTTGCCCTTGCGCGGGCGTTGGTACTCGAAGAAGGTATTGAAATTGGCCGGCCGTTTCAGCGAGCCGTTGCCGCGCGTCAGCAGGTCGTCGACGCCGGAACTGTTGATGTTGATCTGCCCGTATTCGTAGCTGCCGTTGCGCAGCCGGCCTTCGCGGCTGAGGCGGAACTGGTCGTTGAGTTTCTCGCCGTGATTGTTGTAGTTGGTGCTGACCCGGCCGCGCCAGTCCTTGGAGGCATAACGCGACGTTTCCGGCAGGTCGGTGAAGCGGCGCTGCAGTTGCCAGTGCAGGTAGTTGGTGCTGTTGCGCGACAGGTAGCCGGCATCGTTGATCTGCAGGTCGTTGCCGAAGTGCATCGCGATCCACTGCTGGCGCCAGCCGCGGTCCATCTCGTAATCGGCCCATACCGTCGCGCCCAAGTCGCTCTCGCTGTCGCCGGATTGCTCGACATCGCTGCCGAACACGCGCGTCTGCACGTTCCAGCGCTTGTTCGGCCGCCAGTTGTGGTCGATGCCGAACACCGTTGCGTCGCGGTCGAGGAAGGGGCGTTCGACCTGGGTCAGCATCATGCCGACGTTCTGCTTGCTGAAATCGCGCACCAGGCGCAGCGCGCGGAACGAGCGGCCGACCTCGTCCGCTTCGTCGGCGGCGAAGATCCCGTATTTGGTCGCGCCGAAACTGCCGTTGACCTTGATCGCAGCGGTGATGTCGCCGGCGCCGTTGCCGTCGTCGGCCGGCGCGCCGATGCGGCGCGTGTAGAGCAGCTGGCTGAAGTCCGAGGGCGTGGTGTATTCGAACAGGCCCTGGTTCTCGGTGAAGAACGGGCGCTTGTCGCTGATGAAGGTCTCGGTGGCGCTGAAGTTGACGACCAGGTCGTCGCTCTCGACCTGGCCGAAGTCCGGGTTGATCGTGGCCGTCATCTGGAACTGGCCGTTCGGCTTCCAGAACACGTCGGCGCCGCCGTCGAAATCGCTGCTGCCATCGATGTTGTCGTACAACCCGGAGACGTAGGGCGTGAACGACAGCAGCGACTGGCTGTAATGCGGCACTTCGACCTGCGTGAAGTCGGACAGGAAGCGCGGGCGCTCGAAGCTCGCAGCCGGCCAGGCGGCGCGCTCGCCGGTGGAACCGATCACGCGGTCGAGATAGACCTTCATCGTGCGCTTGTCGCCATCGGCCTTGTGCATCGGCGCGATGTACCAGGGGATCAGCATCTCGACCGACCAGGTGTCCGCATCCTCGCTGACCGCATGCCGCCAGTTGCCGTCCCAGTCGTCGTTGAACTGGTTTTCATTGGTGATCACCGCATCGGCGATGCCGTCGGTGGAGGAGACGGTGAAGTTGTAGCCGGTGCGGCCGTCGCCGTCGAAATCGACCATCAGGTTGACGCGGTCGACCTGCGCCTCGAAATCGCGCTGCACGCGCTGGCGCGTACGCGGGACGCTGGCCGGCTGCGTGTTGCGGAAACCGATCGCCAGGCCGTCTGGCGTGGCCAGGATCCAGGCCTCCGTCGGCTGCGAGGCGGGCGCGCCGCTCAGCGGCTGCACCTTGCGGAAATCGCGGATGTGCTGGGCGCCCTGCCATTCGGCCGCATCGATGCGGCCATCGACTTCGATCGCCTGCGCGCTGGCCGAAAATCCCGCCAGAACCATGGCCCAACCTGCTGCGCGCATCCGATGCCCCGCCCCGTGTTCACTCGATGGTGTGGATGTTGACGGGAACGGGCGGCATCGCCACATGGCATTGGTCATTGCAACCTTTTGGCGCTTTCGTGCATCGGGACCGATGACGTAGCGGAACCGTGGCGGAGTCGTGCCTTGATGGCGAACAGCGACGCGGCCGTCGCGAGATCTGAACGCGGTCTACCGGTAAACTCTCGCCGGAAATCAGGACATCCCGACCGCAGCGCAATGAGCAAACCCGCCGGCAAGACCTCTACATTCGGCAATCTGGCCAGCGACACGCATGCGCTGCGCCGCAGCCTTGCACGCGCAATGATTCATGGATTGTCGAAGCCCGGCACGGTGCAAGCCGACGCCGGGCCGCTGCCGACCACGGGGATCTTCCGGATCCTGGTCTGCCGAGTCAGTCACACGCTGGGCAACACGCTGTTGCTCACGCCGCTGCTGCAGGAACTGGAACGCGTGTATCCCGGTGCCGAGATCGACATCGTCACGCGCAGTCCGGTGGCGGACGAGGTCTTCGGTGGTTTTTACGGCGTGCGCAGGATGCTCGTGTTGCCCAGATGGGGATTCGCGCATCCATTGCGGTTCCTGCGCGTGCTGCGGCAGTTGCGGCAAACCCATTACGATCTGGTCATCGATCCGGATCCGCGCTCGTCGACGGGACGCGCGTTGCTCAACCGGTCGCGATCGTCGTACACACTCGGCTTCGTCGGTCCGCACAAGCGCGGTCCGCTGAGTCACGCCGTGGCCGTGCCGCCACGCGGCAGACTACGTGCCGGGCAGCGACCCGTATTTCTGTTGCGCAGCGCGCTGGGAACCAACGAGGACATCGCAGCAACGGACAGAGCGACAACGGACTACCCGTCGCCGGACATCAGGCTGCGCGCGGACGAACGCGAGCGTGGACGCGAGGTCCTGGAGCGCGTGCTTTCGGGCCAGCACGCTGCGGATCGCAAGGACGGCATGATCGGCATCTTCGCCAACGCGACCGGCGACAAGAAACTGGGTACGGAATGGTGGACGCGATTCCTGCGCGTGCTCGAAGCCGGCAGTCCCGGTCACGCCATCGTCGAGATCATCCCGGCATCGGCGACATCGCTGCTCGATTCCCGCTACCCTGCCTACTATTCGAGCAGCGTGCGCAAGCTCGGCGCCGTGCTCTCCAACCTGTCGCTATACATCAGTGCGGACTGCGGGATCATGCATCTTGCCAACGCATCGGGCACTGCGACGATCGGGCTGTTCAGCGGCACGGACCTGTCCGAATGGGCGCCTTACGGGCAAGGCAATCACGCGGTGGAAACGACCCATCGCACGCCGGAACAAGTCGCCGAAGCGGTGCTCACGCTGATCAAGCAGGCACCCGCGCAAACGCCGCAACCGGGATCATTCGATCGACGCTTGACCGGCTGAGCGCATCTCTCGACGGCTGCGCGCATGTTTCGATCGCGCAACGGTTCTGATCGGCGTGAACGCTTCTGTCGTGCTCATCGCGTGCCCGACCTGCGTCCGGCCAGCAGCAGCACGAAGCCGAACGCCATCGCGATGGCGACATCGCGCACTTCGCGCGCGCTGCCGTGCGCGAGCAGCCATGCGATCACGGCCAGCGCCACGACCACGGTCAAGGTGCCGCCCGGCGCGCGGAACGAGGCCGTGGCGACGCCGCTGCCGCCATGCTGGTCGCGTCGTCGCAATACCGGCAGCGCGGCGCAGGTCGCGGCGTAGGCGAGCAACCGGGTCAGCGTGCTGATCGCGACGGCGGACAGGAACGAGCCGGACAGCGTCAATGCCAGCATGCAGGCGGCGGAGATGGCGATGGCGACGTGCGGCGTGTGGAAGCGCGCATGCGTCGCCGCCAGCGCGCGTGGCAGCTGTCCGCGCTCGGCCATCGCGAACAGGATGCGCGGCGCCGCCAGCAGCAGGCCGTTGAGCGTGCCGGCGATCGAGACCAGCGCGCCGACGACGATGACGGCAGCGCCGAACGCACCGGCGAAGCGGCCGGCGGCGTCGGCCAAGGGCCGCGTCGAGCCGGCGAGTTCGGGCAGCGTGCCGATGCACACCACCTGTACCAGCAGATACAGCGGCGCGATCACGGCGATGGCGGTAAGGATCGCGAACGGCAGGTCGCGGCGCGGATCGCGGACTTCGCCAGCGGGCACGGTCGCGGTCTCGAAACCGGTGAAGGCGAACACCAGCAGCAGCATCGCGCTGGAAAAACCGGCGGCGTCGGGCCTGGTCTGCGCCACGAAGCTGGCCGGTTCGAGAAAGAACAGGCCGATGGCCACGAACAACACCAGCGCTGCCAGCTTGCCGATCGTGAACACGTTCGTGACCAGCGCCGCCGGGCGCACGCCGCGGATATTGACCGCCGCGATGAACACGACGACCGCGCCGGCCAGCGCGACGCGCCATCCGGATGACGTGGCGCCGGGCCAGAAATGGGCGAGATACTCGAGCAGCAGGTTGCACAACGCCGCGAACGCGGTCACGCGTGTCAGCCAGAGCAGCCAGCCGACCTGGAAGCCGACGACGGGACCGAACGTTGCCTGCGCATAGAGATACGGCCCGCCGGTGCGATCGAAGCGGCTGCCGACTTCGGCAAAGCACAGCATGATCAGCAGCACCAAGCCGGCGCAGGCGAGATAGGCGAGCAGCGCATACGGGCCGAGCAACTCGTGCACGCGCGCGGGCAGGCCGAAGATGCCCGCACCGACGACCGAGTTGATGACCAACGCGACCAGGCTGCCACGGCCGATGCCGCGGACCAGGCCTTCTTCGGTGGGTGCGGCGGACTGCGGCATGCGGCGACCTCGTCGTGTTGCGGCAATGGCCACTGCAATGTAGTACGCGCTTGCGAACGCTCACCGCAACCCTCTCCCGTCAGCGCCGGGCCCTCACCCCAGCCCTGTTCCGTAAACGGGAGAGAGAGCGAAGCGCTGCGCTCTGAACCGGAGAGGGAGCGAGGGCTGCGCTCTGCTCTGCTCCTTCCCCCGCTTGCGGGGGAAGGTCGGGACGGCGCAAGTGAATCCGGTTTGCGCGCCGACGCCACTGGCACATGCCAGACCGCGCACTGGCGAAGGCCTCGTCATCCCAGCGCAAGCTGGGATCCACCTTGACCTTGGTTGCCGTCTCGAAGATCCAAATGGGTCCCAGCTTGCGCTGGGATGACGATACGGTTGTTGTCGCCCGGTGGCGAGGGAAAGGGAGCGAACTCGTCAGCCACGCCTGTCGACGGCATTGATCGCGTCGGCGATGGCCTTGGCCGCCCGCTCGCTGGCCTTGTCCTCGCCGAACATGTTGCGCAATGCGCGCCGCTGCTCCGCGGTTGCGGCCGTTCCTTCGAGGGTCGGCCGCAGCGGGATGTAATGCACGATGCCGGTGAACGGCGACACGGACGGCAGCGATGCCAGCACGCGGTCGTTGAACAGATCGATGATCTTGGCGATCTCGGCGGCGTTGCGGAGCAGATCGCCGTCGGCCTGGGCAGAAGCCGCAGCCGGTGCCCTGTCCGCGGAGCCCGGTCGCAGCCACGGTCCGGTGGCGCGGATCCCGGTGCGCTTGTAGCGCCTGCGATCGGGAACGGGCCTGGCGTTGCCGTGGATGAAGATCGGAATCATCTGCTTGAAGTAGGCATCGGAGAACGCCATCGCCGATCCGATCAGGCTGCTGACCGCCGACCGCACCCGATCCTCGATCAGGCTGCGCACCATCTCCGCATCGAGGACCGGCAGGCCGGAGTCGACGTGGTTGATCAGCGTGGACAAGGTATGCGCGACATCGTTGCCGCCGCACGAGAGCAGGATCGCCCTGGGCGTCGTCGATCCGATCGCGTCGTTGGTCCGCGCCAGCCGTTCGAAGACCTTCCTGAAGCGCTCCAGCTGCCGATCGTCGTAGGCCATTTCCTCGGCGGTCTCGCCGTGGCCAGCCGCGCACTCGACCTGGAAGCCATGATGCCGCTCCATCGTTTCGAGGATGGCCAGGTAGCCGGGATCGTCCAGCCACGCATCGCCTTCGGCGATCAGATAGCCCGACGCCGGCGGCGGCCGCACTTCCGCGCGCACGACCAGCGACCGCGCCCGGTTTGCGCCTATCGAGGCGAAAGACTGCGGAGTCTGGTCCTGCATCGGCGCTCCCTCGGGAGCTGGGTTGGACCTGGCCATGGCCAGCGACTCCATCTCGATGTGTTTTGAGTATCCAAACGGTTTAGAGCCCGCGCGCCGGACAGAGTTCGCGGATGCGGCGCGCCAGCAAGGCAGGCAACGCGATCGCGCACTGTCCCCATTCAGGCGAATCTGCCGTTCCACCTTCGGTATGCCACCCGAACCCTGGTCGAGGAGATGCTGCATGAGTGATCGCCGCTGGATGCCGATCCTGTTCACCGCCCTGCTCGTCGCCAACGGTGGCGTGCGCAGCGAACCCGCTGCGGCTGCCGGCGGTTTCGACCCGTCGAGCGTGCCGGTCACCAGCGCCAGCCTGCCACCGTTCCCGTTCTTCAAGACGCCCGACGGCCTGGTGAGCGTCTACGACGACAAGGACAAGAACATCTCGTACGACGGCCAGTACTTCATCGCCGGCGACAAGGCCGTGCTGGTCGAAGGCCGCATCTTCCGCGACGCATTCAATCTGCAGAACGACGACCGCGCGTACTCCGAGCTCGAGTTCCACAAGAACTACGAGAACGTCGTCACCGCACTCGGCGGCAGGAAGATCAACACCGCGCAGTACACGCCGGCAGTCGTCGACGCGGTCGGCGGGCGCGACGCGGTCGAGAAACACCACTACGGTGCCGTCGCGATCCCCGACTACCGCCACGACAGCTACCTGATCCGCACGGCCGACAAGGAGTACTGGATCGACATCAGCAGCGGCGCGATTCCGCTGCACGGCTATGTCGTGGTGCTGGAGAAGCAGGGCATGCGGCAATCGGTCGGCCTGCTCGATGCGGCGGCGATGAAGCAGGCGATCGACGACAAGGGGCGGGTCGCGCTGTACATCAACTTCGACGTCGACAAGGCCACGCTGCGCGCGGACGCGCAGCCGGTGATCGACGAGATCCGCAAGCTGCTCGAGGCCGATCCGGCGCTGAAGCTGTCGATCGAAGGCCACACCGACAACACCGGCAGCGCCGCGCACAACCAGCAGTTGTCGACGGCGCGCGCGCGCAGCGTGTTCGGCGCGCTGGTCGGAGTGGGCATCGATCCGACGCGGTTGCAGTCCAAGGGCCATGGCCAGGACCAGCCGATCGCGGACAACGCCAGCGAAGACGGCCGCGCGAAGAACCGGCGCGTGGAGCTGGTGAAACTGTAACGCGCCGTTCCCATGCGCGCGTGGCCACTCGAGTCGCGCGCGCAGTCGGGTAACGTGCGCTGCGCGCGCGATCATGTGATTTCCGGCGCGGCCCGATCGCACTATGCGGGTCGCGAGCCGTCAGCGGGCGACTTCGCTCGCCGCCGCGAGCAGTGCCTCGGTATCCACCACCTCGGCGAACTCCGCACGCAGCGTCGCCAGATGCACGCGGCTGACTTCGTCGGCGGCGATGGTGCGGCCGTCGCCATCGACCAGGTCGAAACACGCGCTGGCGTCGCCGACGACGATCGTGCGGTAACCCAGATTGCTGGCCACGCGCGCGGTCGTCGACACGCACATGTCGGTGCTGATGCCGAACAGCACCACGCTGCTGACGCCGAGACGGCGCAGGCGCAAATCGAGGTCGGTGCCGATGAAGGCGGCGTTGACGGACTTGCCCACGACGGGTTCGCCGTCGCGCGGTTCGAATCCGGGACGGAACGCGTTGCCGGGATGGTCCGGACGCAGCGTGGAGCCGGCCTGGATCGAATCATGGCGCACGTGCAGCAACGGCCGGCCGCTTTGCCGCCACGCCGCGAGCAGGCGCTGGCCGTTGGCTTCCATGGCCGGGTTGTTGCGCGGCGGCCACGGTGGGTAGTCGAAGCCGCGCTGCACGTCGATCGGGATCAGCGCGGTGTGTGGGTCGAGGTTCATGGCGAGGCCTCCGTGCGGGCGGCGTTCGCGGGCGGACCGCCGTAGGCGCGTTCGACGCGCGCGATGCGCAATTCGTAGTGCTCGTACCAATGCTTGCGGCCAAGCTCGCGCGCGGCCGCATGGTCGGCGTTGCGGCGCCAATGCGCGATCGATGCTTCGCTGTCGAAATAGGCGACCGTGATGCCGAAGCCGTCGGTGCCGCGCGTCGATTCGGCGCCGAGGAAGCCGGGCTGTTCCTGCACCAGTTCGAACATGCGCGTGGCGGTGTCGGCATAGCCCGCTTCGTCCTGGTCGGTGCGCAGGGAGGAAAAGATCACCGCGTAATAGGGCGGCTCGGGCAATCGGGCGAAACCGGGGGCGTGCGACATGATGGGCCTGTCCTGCGAGCGGAAACCGGTCGCCACTGTGCGCGATCGCGCGTGCCGGACTCAACCCGGCACAATGCCGGTCATCGCGGCGGCCATGCCGTTAGTGCCGCTGCTGCAGGAAGGCGATGCCATGAAGACCCGTGACGCCATCGACGACAAGCTGATCGCACTGCTGCAGGACAATGCGCGCCTGTCCACGGTGGCGCTGGCGAAGGCCGTCGGCCTGTCGCGCAGCACCGTGCAGGAACGATTGCAGCGTCTCGAACAGGCGGGCGTCATCGCGCAATACACGGTGCGCCTGGGCAGCGGCGGCGATCCGCTGCAGGCGTGGCTGTTCCTGCGCTTTGCCGACGGCTTCAGCTGCGACGACGTCATGCCGCTGCTCGCCGAATTGCCGCAGGTGCGGCTGGTGCACAGCGTCGCCGGCGAGATCGATCTGCTGGTGCTGGTGCAAGCCGGGTCGCCGGGCATGCTGGCCGACCTGCGCGAGCGCATCGCCGCGTTCAAGGGCGTCGACGACGTGACCACGGTGCCGGTGCTGCGGGCCACGCTCGATCGGCGCTAGCGCTCGACCGGCACTGGCGCAGCAGTCGCGCGTGGGGTGCCGCCGGTTCGCATGCGATAGGCGCCGGGACTCATGCCCGCGATGCGGCGGAAGCGGCGGTTGAAGGTGGACAGGTCGTCGAACCCGGACTCCAGGGCGATGTCGGAAATCGCCTCGTCGGAGCGACGCAACCGCACCGCCGCACGATGCAGGCGCGTGCGCAGGATGAACTGGTGCGGCGTCATGCCGACCACGTGCCGAAACGTGCGCAGGAAGTGGTAGCGGCTCATCGCCGCCTCGCCGGCGAGATCCGCCAGCGCCAGCCGCTCGTGCGACTGGGCCGCGATCCGTCGTAGCGCATCGCTGATGCGCTTCTCGTCGCGATGGCTCGGCCGCGCGACGGTTTGCTTGGTTCCGGCGAGCAGCGCGATCACCGCGCCGGCGAAGCGCAGCGACAGTTCCTCGAACGCCTCGCGCTCGCGCGCGTCGCGTGCGGCTTCGCCCGCGGCGATCAGTGGGACCAGCTGCGGCAAAGGCGGCAGGCGCGGCACGGCGAACCCGGTCCGCCTCGCGCCCGGCACGCCGGCTGCGATCTCCTCCCATTGCGCAGGCGCGTAGTGGAACGCGAGGCAGCGGTCGCCCGTGCCGTGTTCGTGTCCGCATTCGAAGCAATGCCCTGCATCGCCGAGCAGGATCGCGCCGGGCGCGAGCACGACCGCGCCCTGGGTCGTGCGGTACTGGAACGTGCCCTGCGTCACCGCGGCGATGCACACGGCACCGTGCTGCTCCTCGAACGGCCGGTCGCGCGGTCCGGCCGTGCAGACGATGTCGCTGACCGACCAGCCCGGGCCGGATGCCAGGGTTTCGTGCTTCATGCATAGCAGATTAGCAATTTCTCCCAAGCGCTACCGCCGTGCGGACGCCTAGCATTCAGGGTGGACAAGCGACGCAGGAACCTCGCCATGAAAACTCCCCCATTCGCGGCATCGACGCTGGTCGTGGGCTCGTCGCCGTCGTTTGCGCAAGCGCTGCACACCGACAAGCCGGCCGCTGACCGCGCCGACAAGATGGCGCTGTACGGCTGGCTGATCGGGCATTGGGAAATGGATTCGGTCGTGCACCAGGACGATGGCACGCAGGCGCCTGGTCCACGCGGCGAAATCCATTTCGGCTGGGTGCTCGAAGGCCGCGCGATCCAGGATGTCTGGATCCTGCCGGGCGTTTTCCATGGCACGACCCTGCGTGTCTACGATCCGGGACTCGACGCCTGGCACATCCTGTGGAGCGATCCGCTGAAGCAGTACTACGCGCGGCAGATCGGCCGCGCGCGCGGCAACGATATCGTCCAGGAAGGCAAGGATGAGTCGGGAACGCCGACGCGCTGGAGCTTCACCGAGATCACGCACGAAACGTTCCACTGGCTCGGCGAGCGATCGCCGGACGGCGGCGCGAGCTGGCGGCTGCAGATCGAATTCTTTGCACGTCGCGTAACGGCTGAACATTCTTGACGAGAGAACAGGACGATGATCAATCATGTATCGATCGGCGTGCGCGACATCCCCAAGGCAAAACGCTTCTATGACGCGGTCTTTGAACCGCTCGGCTACGCCTGCCTGAGCGAGGACGATGCCTCGCTGGGCTACGGAAGCGACTCGGTCGCGCTCTGGATCAACGCGGCGCGACATCCGGTTCCGCCCCACGATGAGTCCGGCCTGCACTTCTGCTTCAACGCGTCGACGCGCGATGGCGTCGATGCGTTCCACGCGGCGGCATTGCGAACGGGAGGACGCGACAACGGTGCACCCGGCGTACGTGCCGACTACGGTCCCGACTACTACGCTGCCTTCGTGATCGATCCGGATGGCTACAGGATCGAAGCCTACTGCGGCGGCGGTTAGGGGCCTGTCCCGCAACTACTCGTGCTGATTCTTGAAGCCTGTCATCCCGAACGCAGTGAGGGATCTGCTTATCAACAACAGATCCCTCACTGCGTTCGGGATGACAACACACACGTTCTGGACGACAACACGAATAGCCAAATTCCGTTGGCGAGAATCTTCGCCACCCGAACGCGATGCTTCGGCATCGCGCCGGGTGACAGATCGGTCAGCGCTTGTGCGGTGCAAGCCTTACGGGGGTCGCCTGGCCTGGGCTCTGCGGTTTCACCGGCGCCTGCAACGGTGTCTTGAAGACGTGCACGCCAGTGCCGCCACCCAGCACGTACAGGCTGCCGTCGGGCAGCAGCGATACGCGCTCCGCTCCCTGATGGCCGATCGACGTCAGCTTGCGCAGCACCGGCGCGGTCGGATCGGACACGTCCAGCTCATGCAGGCCTTCTAGGTTGGTGAACCAGGCACGATTGCCTTTCTGCGCGACGCGGGTGTACTCGGCGGAACTGCCGGCGTCGTAGCGACCGACCACCACCGGTGCGGCCGGGTTGGCGATGTCGACCACCTGCACGCCGTCGCTGCAGGCGAGATAGGCCAGCGACACTGCGCTGTCGATGCTCACGTCGAATGCGGTGCCGCAGCCGTCGTCGAGATGGCCGAGCGGCGCCGGGCTGGCGGGATTGGTCAGATCGAGCACGCGCAACCCGCCGCTGCCGGGCGTGTCTTGTCCCTCGGCGATGTAGAGCTGTTGCTTGTCGACCTTCACCCGATACGGTTGCGCGAGGAGTTCGCCCTGCCACACCAGACTGGGTGCGGCGGGATCGGAGACGTCGGCGACCGCGAGCAGGCCGCCATTGGTCCATTTGCCGACATAGGCGTAATCGCCCTTGACGTCGAGCACGGCAGCAAACGGAAACTCCACGCGGCCCAGTTCCACCGGATGGGCGGGATCGGAGAGGTCGACGTTGATCAGGCCGTAGCCCCAGGCCGCCAGGTAGGCGGTGTCGCCCGCCACGACCAGCTGTTCGAAGCTGCGTGCCTCGAGGCTCTGCGGCAAGTCGGCCTCGAAGCGCGCATACGGCGTCAGCGCCGCGCGATCGTTGATCGTGAGGCCGGAGTTGGGCTGCAGCAGCACGACGCGACCGTCGTGCATCGCGACATCGCGCGCGCCGACGCCACCCGGCAGCCAGCCGGTGGTCCGGCGCACGGGTGAGGCCTGCGTGCTGATGTCGATGCCGTGCAACAGGTCGGTATCGGTCTGCAGCAGCAAGGTGGTGCCTATCTTCACCGTGGTGTGTCCGCCGAGGGCGTCGATGTCGAGGTGCCCGGCCGCGGCCGGCGCATCGAGGTTGGCGATGTTCCACAGGTCCATGCCTTCGCCCCAGCCGAAGGTGTAGAAGAACGAACCCGCGCGCACGCCGCGGGTGGCCGGCGGGATGTCGATGAAGCTGCGCCGGGTCATCTCTTCCGGATCGCTCAGGTCGAACACGCTGAGCTGGTTGCCGACGCCGATCGCCAGGCCCGGTTGCGGCGAGAGGCTGAAGCTGTCGAGGCCGTCGACGCCGTGTTCGGCGATCCGCACCGGCGCAGCGGGGTTGCTGACGTCATAGATGTCGAGGATCGAGGTGCCGATGAAGTTGCGTCCGGTGGCATAGATCGTATTGCCGCTGGGGATGATCTTGTTGTACTGGTCGACACCGCTGGTGATGGCGGTTGGCACGAACACCGGGTTTGCGGGATCGGCCAGGTTGGAGACGAACAGGCCGTTGTTGTTGTCGAACAGCCACAGGTGACCGTTGGCGGCGGCCAGGCCAACGACGAACTTGGAGTCGCCCTCGACATAGGCGTCGCTGTCCGACACCAGCTTGGGCCGGGCCGGATCGGCGAGCGAATAGGTCGCCACGCCACTGCTGCCGTCGTAGCCGCGCCAGCTCACGTAGAGGTAGTTGCCCTGGCGCGTCAACCCGTTGATGGCGCCTGCGGCGGCCTTGCTCGTGGCCACGCGCAGCGGCGTATTGGGCTGCGCGTAGTCCCAGGTGGCGAGGACGCGACCGGTCGGGATGTAGACGCGCGTGCCGTTGACGATCGGTTGCGCGACCACGGCGCCGCCGCGGATCCGGGACAGCTCGAGGGGAGTCGGCAGCGTCGACACGCCTTTCTTTGCAGCCTCGGCAAAGGTCGGTGCGGTCAGGATCAAGGCGGACAGGGCGCTGGCCAGCAGTTTCATTGCCATGCTTATGGATTCCTCAAGAAGTTCGGAAAGGGCAGGCCGAGCGATCGGCCAGGTGGACGAAGGAATGCGCGCGTCCCGGCGCGCTCGCCTGGTGGCCGGGGCGATCGCAGGATGCGCGCGGGGGTTGATCGCACCATCCCACGATCGCCCCGATCAAGGGCCATGCGGCTTGGCACCGACCGTGCTCCCGGCTGGTCGGCCGGGTCACTCCAATCGTTTGACGAATGTTTGATCAACGTTTGACAGCTTCCGGCTCGGGTCAGGGCAACGCGCCGCCGCCGGGTTTCGCGGTGGCGGGGTCCAGCCCTGGGGGCATGCTGCGTTCGCCGGCCAGGGACCTGGCGTGGTCGAAGGCCTTGCGCCATTGCGGACCCTGGCCCGACGCGCGCAACAGGCGCACCTGCAGCACGGCGAGGTCGAAATCATGTTCGGCCCAGGGCGCGACGCGGCCGATCAGCGTGCCGGCGTCGGCGTCGCGTCCCCGCTCGAGCAGCCAGCCGGCATAGGACCGCACGACGGCGGCGATCTCTTCCGGGACGCCGCGTTGTTCGGCCAGCGCCAGCGCGGCGCGATAGCTCGCGTCGGCCGCGGCCTGCTCGCCGCGCGCACGCTGCAGCGTCGCCAGCGTGAGCCGGTCGGGCAAGGTATCGCCGAGCGCGGGGATGTTGTCGCGGGAGACGCCGAGGTCCGCGTCGAGCGCCGCTTGTTCACGACGCAGCCGCAGCCACGCCCGCTGGCGCGGATTGCGGTCGACAGGCCAGGTCCGCAGCGCGGCATCGGCCAGCTTGACCGCATCGCGCGGGGCGCCCGAATGCAGGGCCAGCTCGACCTGCAGGTATTCGCGACGTCCGAATTCGGATGGCTGCGCCTGTCCCGCCGCGGGTGTCTGCAGCAGGCGACCGGCTTCGCGCAGTCTGCCGGCCTGGGTCAGGGCGGCCGCGTGGATGAGAACCAGGTCGGCGCGTTGCATCGGATCGCGCACGCGCTCGAGCAAGGCCTGCGAATGGACGCTCTCGGCCAGGGCCTCGTCGGTACGCAGCAACTGCAGGTAGGCGAGCACGCGCGCATTGCGCACGGTGGCCAGTTCATTGACCGCGCCCATCGCGGCGAAGTCGTCGGCCGCCTTGCTCAGGTAGGGCAAGGCATAGGCGGGTCGTCCGCGATCCACTTCGAGGATGCCGAGGTTGGCGTCGACCCGCGCCACCGCCAGCGCGTCGCCGACCTTGCCGAGTTGCACGCGGGCCTGGCCGAGGTCGGCCAGCCCCTGGTCGTATTGCTGCCGCATGCCGTGCACCACGGCGCGGCCGCTCAATGCCTGGCCCAGTTCCGCCGGGTGCGCGCCGTCATCCGCCAGCGCGACCGCCTCGTCGTAGGTGCGCTGCGCCTCGGGATAGCGATCGAGGCGGATCAGCATGGCGCCGCGCGCGTTGAGCAGCTGGATATGGAACAACAGGTCGCTGCGCGCATCCTGGCCGGCGAGCAGCTCGTCGAGGGTCGCCAGGCCGCGGACGAATTCGCCGGCGCGGAAATCGACGCGCGCCAGCTGGTAACGCAGGCGCGGTTGCGCCCGCTGCAATTCCGGCGCGTCGGTGAGGATCTTGCGCGCGGTTTCGATCTCGTTGGCGAGCATCGCCGCGCGCGCACGCTGCAGGCGTTCGGCCAGGCCGGGGGCGTCCTGCGCATCCGCGGCCTGCCGGCCGCCGAGCGCGGCGGACAACCGGTCCGTGGCCAGGCGTGCGCCTTGCAGCAGGTCGGCATGGCGGGCGGTCCCGCGCTGCGTCAGGCCGTTGCCGTCGGTGGCGACCAGCGCCACGTCCCAGCCGCTGCCGTCGGCGCGGCGCGTGGCGCGGCTGCTGACGATCCACGTCGCCTGCGATGCGCGGCGCAGACGTTGCAGGTCGGGCCTCTTTTCCTGCGGTTGTCCGGCGGGATTGGCCTGTTCGCGCAATACGCCGAGCACGGTTTCGCTCGACAGTGCCGGCAATCCGCCGCGGCGCAGGTGGTCGCCGATGAAGTCCATCAAGCCCAGCCGGGCCCAGCTCGTCTCGTCGGAATCGATCACCTCGGTCGGCAACACCATGACCGAGCGCGGCGACGGTCGTGTCGCCGTCGCGCGGTTGGCCGACGCGGCGTACTCGCTGGCGGGGCGCTGCAGGGCCCAGACAAGAACCAGCAGGGCCAGCGCCAACCCCGCACCGGCCGCGCCCAGGTACCAGCGCCGACGCCGATCGCTTCGCGGAGGCATCGTTGCAGGATCTTCGAGGGCGGGCGATGGCGCCGGCAGCGACGTGATGTCTGCAGCGGGCGCGGCGGCGGGGACTTCTACGGATCCGGCCGTCGACTCCTGCCCGGCATGTTCCTCCGTGACCTCGGCCACCCAGCGGAACCCGAACCGCGGCACGGTGCGGATCGCGCGCTGTCCCTGGCCGTCGTCGCCGATCGCCCGTCGCGTCCGCAACACCACTTGCGCGAGCTGGGCGTCGGACACGTCCGCGCGGCCGAAGATCGCCTGCACCAACTCGTCGCGATCGACGGCGCGATCGCGATGCTCGATCAGGCAGCCCAGGCACTCGAAGACGCGGGCGGGCAGCGCAACGGGAAGACCGTTGCGCCGCAACTCATGCTTGGCGAGATCGAGGACATGATCGCCGAAGCGATAGCGGACGGCCGTCATGGATACCGGGGGCTGTGACTGCGGCCATCATCGCGCATCCGCCGCGGCTACGCGAAGCAGACGTGTTACCGGGACGCACCGGAGGCGCAGCCGCTGAACATGAACGCTGTTGGAAACCGCCGAACTTCTTCAGGCGCCGACGCGCCGACGGACCTGCGCGAAGTCGCGCACCGGCCGGATCTCGACGCTGCCGGTGCCCACCCACGGAAACTCCGCTGCGATGCGCACCGCCTCGTCCATGTCCGCCGCCTCGATCAGGTTGAATCCGCCCAGGTACTCCTTGGTTTCGGCAAAGGGTCCATCGAGGACCGTGGTGCGTCCGTTGCGGACGCGTACCGACCTGGCGGTCGCCGGAGGCTCGAGCTGCTGCGAATCGAGCAGGCGGCCCTGGGCGCGCAACTCGTCGGCGTGGCGGATGCAGCCCCGCATCATCGTGTCGGCCTCGCCTTCGGGCAGCGCGTCGAGCAGTTCGTCGTCGTTGTAGATCATCAGCAGGAATTGCATGGCGACTCCGTCAGTAGTGCGGGAACAAGTACGGCGAAGGGCGTGACGGGTCAAGTGCCAGCGGCCAGGGCCATTCACGCGGCCTGCGCACCGTCGCGCAGGAAATCGACGAAGGCGCGCAGCGCCGGCGGCATCTGCCGGCGGCTCGCGTAGTACAGCGACGGGCCCGGAAACGGCGGCGTCCAGTCGTCCAGCACCGATTCCAGCAGCCCTGCCTCGAGCGTCGGGCGCAGGAAATCCTCGAAGCTGGCCACCAATCCCAGGCCGGCGATCGCCGCCTGCACTTCCATCTCGGTGCTCGTCGACACCACGCGTCCCGCCGGCGCGAGGCGGATGCGTTCGTCGCCGCGTTCGAATTCCCATGCGGCCGTCAGGCCACTGGCGAAGCGATGGCCGATGCAGTCGCGCGGATCAAGATCATGCGGATGCGCGGGTCGGCCGCGCGCGGCGAACCAGGCCGGCGCGCCGGCGACCACGAAACGCTGCACGCGCGGGCCGATCGGCACGGCGATCATGTCGCGCTGCAGGCTTTCGTCGTAGCGGATGCCGGCATCGAAGCCGGCGCCGAGCACGTCGATGAAGGTGTCGTCGGCGATGACTTCCACGCGCACGTGCGGATGCGCCTGCAGGAAGCGCGCGACCAGCTCCGGCAACAGCAGCCGTGCCGCGATCGAAGGCACGTTGAGGCGCAGGGTGCCGGCCGGCGCATCGGCATCGGCGTTGACCGCGTCGATCGCCGCGGCGACGTCGCCGAGCGCAGGCGTCAGGCGATCGAGCAGGCGCTGGCCGGCGTCGGTCGGCGTGACGCTGCGCGTGGTGCGATTGAGCAGGCGCACGCCGAGGCGCGCCTCGAGCCGGCGCACGGCCTCGCTCAACGACGACGGCGAAACGCCGCGCACGTAGGCGGCGCCGCGGAAGCTGCGCGCGCGCGCTACTTCGGCGAAGGCATCGAGGTCGGCGAGGTTCGGCGTTGTCACCGTGCGGTGGCCATGGAGTGGACGATCATTGTGCGAATTTGCGAACAGCCCATTCGGCGTTGCACGGATTATCGCACGCCCCGCGCCGGCCTAAAGTCCTCTCCAAGCCAGATGGCTCCCACGCAACGATGAGGAATTCCAGATGCAACAACGTCAACTCGGCGCCACCGGCCCGCGCGTCTCCGCCCTCGGTCTCGGCTGCATGGGCATGTCCGGCATGTACGGTCCGGCCGATCGGGCCGAAAGCATCGCCACGATCCACGCCGCGCTCGAACGCGGCATCACTCTGTTAGACACAGGCGATTTCTACGGCATGGGCCACAACGAACTGCTGATCGGCGAGGCGCTGAAAGGGCGCGACCGCGACCAAGCCCTGCTCAGCGTCAAGTTCGGCGCACTGCGCGATCCCGCCGGCGGCTGGTCCGGCTACGACGCGCGCCCGGCAGCGGTGAAGAACTTTCTCGCCTACACGCTGCAGCGCCTGGGCGTGGATCATGTCGACATCTATCGTCCGTCGCGGCTGGATCCGGACGTGCCGATCGAGGACACCATCGGCGCCATCGCCGACCTGGTCCAGGCCGGCTACGTGCGCCACATCGGTCTGTCCGAGGTGGGCGCCGACACCATCCGCCGTGCAGCCGCAGTGCACGCGATCAGCGACCTGCAGATCGAGTACTCGCTGGTGTCGCGCGGCATCGAGGACGAGATCCTGCCGACCTGCCGCGAACTCGACATCGGCATCACCGCCTACGGCGTGCTGTCGCGCGGCTTGATCAGCGGGCACTGGCGCAAGGGCGATGCCGGCAACGGCGATTTCCGCCAGGTCTCGCCGCGTTTCCAGGACGGCAACGTCGATCGCAACCTGGCACTGGTCGATGCGCTGCGCGCGATCGCCGGGCAACGCGGCGTCAGCGTCGCGCAGATCGCGATCGCATGGGTGGCGGCACAGGGCGAAGACATCGTGCCGCTGGTCGGCGCGCGTCGTCGCGATCGCCTCGACGAATCGCTCGGCGCGCTCGATCTCGTGCTGACCGACGACGACCTGCGGGCGATCGAACACGCGGTGCCGAAGGGCGCCGCCGCCGGCGATCGTTACGCAGCACCGCTGATGGCGCATCTGGACAGCGAACGCGCGTCGCACTGACGTCCGCTCCAGCGCCTTCCCCGTAGCGTGGCAAGGCTGGGGGTGTGGATCCGGGATCGCCCCCGGACGTGGATGCATCGAGCGCGCTGCAAGCGTCGGCCGCGCCACATTGGCGCGGGATGATCTTTCCCTCGATTTGCGGCTAATCAAACGCCGAATTCCCGACTAGGGTGTGCCGGTCGCGACGGCTTGCCGGTACCTGCATGATCGAGATCGGCGCAGGGGCCAAGGTCCCCGCCACCGCAAGTCCGATAGGATTGGCCCCGCCGCCGCGCCGGCAGCAACAGGACATCCAGTGCAACCGATCATCACCGTCAGCAAACTCAGCAAGACCTATGCCTCCGGTTTCGAGGCGCTGAAGTCGATCGACCTGGACATCCGCCGCGGCGAGATCTTCGCCCTGCTCGGGCCGAACGGCGCCGGCAAGACCACGCTGATCAGCATCATCTGCGGCATCGTCAACGCCAGCGCCGGCACGGTGCTCGCCGACGGCCACGACATCGTCCGCGACTTCCGCGCCGCGCGCGCCAAGATCGGGCTGGTGCCGCAGGAGCTGTCGACCGACGCGTTCGAGAGCGTGTGGGCGACGGTCCGCTTCAGCCGCGGCCTGTTCGGCAAGCCGCCGAACCGACGCCTATCTGGAGAAGGTGCTGCGCGACCTGTCGCTGTGGGACAAGAAGGACAGCAAGATCATGGCGCTGTCGGGCGGCATGAAGCGCCGCGTGCTGATCGCCAAGGCGCTGTCGCACGAGCCGACCATCCTGTTCCTCGACGAACCCACCGCCGGCGTCGACGTCGAGCTGCGCCGCGACATGTGGCAGATGGTGCGCGACCTGCGCGCCAGCGGCGTCACCATCATCCTGACCACGCACTACATCGAAGAGGCCGAGGAGATGGCCGACCGCATCGGCGTGATCAGCAAGGGCGAGCTGATCGTGGTCGAGGACAAGGCCGTGCTGATGCGCAAGCTCGGCAAGAAGCAGCTGACGCTGCAGCTGCAGACGCCGCTGCGAGGGCATTCCCGATGCGCTGTCGCCGTTGCCGCTGGAGCTGGCCGACGACGGCCACGCGCTGGTCTACACCTTCGACACGCAGACCGAGGAGACCGGCATCGCCGCGCTGCTCAAGCGGCTGGGCGAGCTCGGCATCGACTTCAAGGACCTGCATTCGAGCGAGAGTTCGCTCGAGGACATCTTCGTCAGCCTGGTGCGGTCGGGCAACGACAACGGAGCGCGCGCATGAACTGGCACGCGATCCGCGCGATCTACCGCTTCGAGATGGCGCGTACCTTCCGCACCATCACCCAGATCCATCGCCTCGCCGGTGCTGTCGACGTCGCTGTACTTCGTCGTGTTCGGCGCGGCGATCGGCTCGCGCATGGGCGACATCGACGGCGTCAGCTACGGCGCCTTCATCATCCCCGGCCTGATCATGCTGTCGCTGCTCAACGAGAGCATCTCCAACGCCTCGTTCGGCATCTACATGCCGAAATGGGCGGGCACGATCTACGAGCTGCTGTCGGCGCCGGTGTCCTACGTCGAAGTCGTGATCGGCTATGTCGGTGCGGCCGCGACCAAGTCGGTGATGCTCGGCGCGCTGATCCTGATCACCGCGCGCGTGTTCGTGCCCTACGAGATCGCGCATCCGCTGTGGATGCTGTTCTTCCTGCTGCTGACCGCGGTCACCTTCAGCCTGTTCGGCTTCATCATCGGCTTGTGGGCCGACGACTTCCAGAAGCTGCAGGTGATCCCGCTGATGATCGTCACGCCGCTGACCTTCCTCGGCGGCGCGTTCTACTCGATCAGCATGCTGCCGCCGGTGTGGCAGAAGATCACGCTGTTCAACCCGGTCGTGTACCTGATCAGCGGGTTCCGCTGGAGCTTCTACGGCGTCGCGGACGTCAACGTCGTGGTCAGCGCGAGCGCGATCCTCGGCTTCCTCGCGCTGTGCATGGTGGCGGTGTGGTGGATCTTCCGCACCGGGTGGAAGCTGAAGGCCTGACCGGGCCGACTGACCGCCAGCCAATGCTGGCGGCGAGCCCTGCAGCTGCGGCGCGATGGCGATCCACAGGCGTCCTCAATGCATGCCGGATCTGCATGCCGGTTCTCCATGCCGCCTCGGCGACGACGCGCCGGATCAGCCGCTGCCTTGCGTCTGCGCGATCAGCAAGCGCAGTTCGCGCGCGAGCCTGCGGCGGATGCGCAGGTGATGCAACGCGCGGCCCAGCACGATGGCCGCCAGGCACAGTCCGATGCCGCTCCATAGATGGATCCACGTCCAGTGTGCTGGCGCGCCGCGCGCGACGAACAGGCCGAGCGCATAGCCGAGCAAGCCGATGCAACCGGCGGCGTTGGCCGTATTGCAGCCGCAGGCGAGCAGGATCGCGTTGAGCCTGGCTTCGCTGCGTTGCGCGACGCCGGCGTTGATCGTATCGATGCGCAGCGACACCTTGCGCACCCCCAGCGGCTTGAAGACGTTGCGGCAGCGCGACAGCAGCGTCGCCAGCCCGGCCTGCGTATGCACGACCAGCAGATCGCCGGCGACGAGCGGCGCCGCGCCATGGCCGCGCGCGGCCGCTGCGAGATGGCTTGCCATGTCGTTTTCCTCCAGGCCGCGCCCCAACCCGGCGGACTTGCTGCGTGCAGGGCGCGGTTATCTGAGCCAACGCGGCGCTGCGGCGGCGTCGGCCATGGATCTGGCGCGATCTGATGTCGGAATTCTCTGATGCACCTTCGCAGTCCGGCGCAGCGTGTGCGTCTACCTGCTATTTCCGAGGATAGTCCGCTGGGTTCGTCGTCCCTGCGAACGTAGGGATCTTGCATTGGCTCCCTCCCCTGCGAAGGCAGGGGAGGGTTGGGGAGGGGTGCCTTCAGGTCGCATGGATGCTTTCCGAAGAGCAAACGCTCGCGCTCCAGCACGGCCCTCGACAGCCAGCCTGGTCGAGCGCCACTTCAGGACGTCACGGAAGCGGCAAGCACGAGCCGCCGCAGAGTCGTCCGACAGCCGCCAGATCAACGACCCTTGGACGGCAACTCCTGCGCCAGCCAGCGATCGATCATGCGCTTTTCGTAGCGCAGCGGATCGGTATCGCCGGCGCCGGTGCCGCTGCTGAGGAAGGCGAAGTCGCTGAGCTTGCGTTCGCCGTGCGCGACGTCGGCCCCGTTGGCATCCAGCCGCTTGAAGGTCAGCGTCATGCGCGGCGGGTAGACCTCGCGCATGAAGCGCACGGTGTCGAACTGGATACCGCGCCAGGGCTCGTAGTTGCCGGCGCGCTTGATGTCGGTGATCTCCACGTCGAGGCGTTCGCCAGGCGGAAGCCGCTTCTCGGCGCGCTGGCGCAGGTAGGTCGCGAGCTGCACCACCCAGTCGCCTTGTTTGGCTTCGTTGCGGTTGCCGCTGCTGCGCACCTCGGTGAACTGGGCGGGATCGCTCCAGCGTACTTCGACAGGACCCTGCGCAGGCAGGCTGCGCGGCGCGTCGGGATCGGTGACGGTCATGCGCTTGGCCGATGCCGGACCTGCCAGGCATGCGGCCAATGCGATCAGGACGAAAATGCGGCGTGATGCCATGACGGTTCTCCTGCGGCAACGACGACCACCGGATTCTCGTCCCGCGGCAGGGCGCCTGCAAATATCTCGCCGCTGCTGTTTAACTGCGGTGCTGTTTAACTGCCCTGCTGTTCAACCGCTGTGCTGTTCAACTGCGGTGCTGTTCAGGCGCGCCATGCCGGCGGAGGTGATGCCGTGGACGTCAGGCCTGCGGCGGCGAGTCCAGGAAGTACGGCAGCACCGTGCCCTGCAGCTTGAAGGTCATCGCGTTGCCGCGGCGATCGAGCGACCTGCCGACCGCGACGCGGATCCAGCCTTCGCTGATGCAGTATTCCTCGACATTGGTCTTCTCCTCGCCGTTGAAGCGGATGCCGACGCCGCGCTCGAGCAAGGCGGCATCGTGGAACGGGCTCTTCGGATTCAGCGACAGGCGGTCGGGCAGGACGTCGGTCATCGGGGTTGCTGTGGCGTGGCGGGGTCACAGGATAAACGTGCAGCGTCGCAAACGCCCGAAAGCGCATGCCGAAGGGCCAGGCAGGCGCTTCGATGAGCGGTGTGGATGCTGAAGGAATCGTTCATCTGGGCGCGGTTTTCCGCCGTATTCGGCGCCACTCGGACGGTCGTTCACCGCAAATTCGCGCGAACCGGAAAACACTGCCCGCACCCCCGTGTTGGATGGAGATTGCGATGAAGCGACTGGCCGCATTGACCCTTGCCCTGGCCTGCATGACCGCCACCGGCGTTGTGCTGGCACAAGAAGCCCTGACCGAGGCGCAGATCCGCGCGCAACTTACCGAACAGGGCTACACCAAAGTCAACGACGTGAAATTCAGCGACGGCGTCTGGAAGGCCGACGCGCGCAGCGCCGACGGCAACCGCATGGAAGTGCGCGTGGATCCGAAGACCGGCAAGGTCTATCCGAACACCGGCGTCGCCAACATGACCGAGGCCGACGTGCGTGCCGCGCTCGCCGCGCAGGGCTATACCAACGTGCACGACGTCGATTTCGAGGATGGCATCTGGAATGGCGAGGCCGACGATCCTGCAGGCAAGGATGTCGAGATCAAGATCGATCCGGCCAACGGCAAGGTGATCGGCAAGGAAAAGGACTGAGCCATCGCCGCGTCCTTTCCCTGGTTTGATCGCCGCGAGCGCGTCGAGCTGTCGCGCGACGCGCTCGCGGCTGCCTTGGCGGCGCATCGCCTGGCGTTGTCAGCGCACCGCCTCGTAGCCGCCAGGGATGCCATGCGGCGAGAGGACCAGCTGCCACAGTTGCGCGCGACGCGCGCGGAACAGCGCCATCGACGCTGACAGGTAGAAACGCCACATGCGACGGAAGCGCTCGTCGTAGTCGGGCAGCGACGGCCACGCCGCTTCGACGTTGCCGCGCCACGCCTGCAGCGTGCGGTCGTAGTCGGGACCGAAGCCGTGCCAGTCCTCGAGTACGAAACGTCCCTCGCAGCCGCGCGCCATCTGCGCCGCCGAGGGCAGCATCGAGTTGGGGAAGATGTAGCGGTCGATCCACGGATCGGTATGCGTGACCGAGACGTTGCTGGCGATGGTATGCAGCAGGAACAGGCCCTGGTCGGGGCCGTCGTCGGCCAGGCAGCGCCGCGCGACGTCGAAGAAGCGCGCGTAGTTCTTGGCGCCGACGTGTTCGAACATGCCGACCGAGGCGATGCGGTCGAAGCGCTCGTGCACGTCGCGGTAGTCCTGCAGGCGGATCTCGACCGGCAACCCCGCGCACAGTTCACGCGCATATTCGGCCTGCCGCTGCGACACGGTGATGCCGACGCCGGCGACGCCGTAGCGCTCGGCCGCGAACTTCAGCAGCTCGCCCCAGCCGCAGCCGATGTCGAGCAGGCGCAGGCCCGGGCGCAATTGCAGCTTGCGACAGATCAGGTCGAGTTTGGCTTCCTGCGCCGCATCCAGCGTCTGCGCCTCGCGCCAGTAGCCGCAGCTGTAGACCATGCGCGCGCCGAGCATGGCGTGGTACAGGTCGTTGCCGAGGTCGTAGTGGCGCCGGCCGACCTCGAAGCTGCGCGTGCGCCGCTGCAGGTTCACGAACCAGGCGCGCAGGCCGTCGGCGAGGTCGCGCACGCCGCGCACGCGTCGGTCGATGCGCGCGGACAACAGCCGGAACAGCAGGCCGTCGAGCGAGTCGGCATCCCAGCCGCCGTCCATGTACGCCTCGCCGAGCCCGAGCGATCCCTGCGCGAGCACCCGCGCGTAGAAATGCGGATCATGCACGCGCAGGTCCCACGGCCGCGTGCCGCCGATGCGGACATCGGCATCGGCCAGCACCCGTTCCACGCGTCGTTGCAGGGCACCACTGGGCATGCGTCCCTCCTGGGCGCAAGGCGGCGTCGCCGGGCCCCGATGATGCGGTCAAGACTAACGTTAGCGCCGCCGGGATCAACCGGCCGTCACGGGACGCTGACGCGCTTCCCAAGCGCGGCGTGCCGGCGCACCATCATGGCGGCCGGATTCCTCAACCTTCGCCACGAGCCCGCCGACACCGCCATGACGCCACCCGATCGCGAGTTCGACCCGGACGACAACTTCGGCAACAGCTTCGTTGCCGGCAACGATATCGATGCCGAGGACGCCACGCCCGACGCGCTGGTCTGGCAGCTGCTGCTGCTGATCAATCCGGGCGACGAGGAACTGGCCCTGCAGCAGTTCGACGCCTACCGCGAAACCGGCGAGGATGACGCTGCGGACGAGGAGGCCAACGGCCCGGTCTGGCGGCTCAAGGACGTGATCGACTGGCGCTCGGGGTTCTATGTCGATGCGAAGGATCCTGCCGCGCTGATCGACAGCATCGACGAGCTGGCCGCGCGCTGGAACCTGCGCATCGACTGGGGCGTGGAAGATCCCGGCGACGACGAGTTCCTCGAGACCATCGACGTCCCGACGCTGATGGCCACCGCCTACGACAGATTGCGCGAGTACGGCTACACCTTGTGGACGTGGAACACCGAAGGCGACGCGCATGCCGGCTGGATCACGTTGAGCACGGACGACGAGGCGATGCGCATCGTGGCGCCGGCGCTGGGAGTCGAGGTGCGAGCGGGGAACGAGGCGTTCTGACGGTCGCTGATGATCCTCGCTTACATTCGTTCGCGTGGCGCTGGGATGGAGAAACCCGTTGCGACGGGCTTCGTGACCGTGCACCAGGACCTAAAATGCGTGCTCCCCCGTCAAGGAGCACCCACATGTCCGTCTCAATGCACCGCGCCACGATCCCCGTCCTCGTGCGCGGCCTGCGCGTGCTCTCGGCACTGATCGACAAAGCGGCGACGCATGCGTTGGACACGGGGATCGATCCCGCGACGCTGGTCGATGCGCGCCTGGCGCCCGACATGCTGACGCTGGCCGGGCAGGTGCAACGCGCGAGCGATACCTCCAAGCTCTCGGCCGAACGGCTCAGCGGCCTGGCCTCGCCCAAGCTCGCCGACGACGAACGCACGCTGGACGACTTGCGCGCGCGCATCGCCAAGACCATCGCCTACCTCGACAGCGTCGACGAAGCGGCGATGGCAGGCAGCGAGGCGCGCACGATCGTGCTGAACTTCGGCAGCTTCAAGCCGACGTTCACCGGCGCCGACTATCTGTTCGTGTTCGCCTTGCCCAACTTCTACTTCCACGTGACCACGGCCTACGACATCCTGCGCGCGCAGGGCGTGCCGGTCGGCAAACTCGACTATATCGGCCGGTTCGACTGAACTCAGGGGCCGCCGTCGCGGCCCTGCGCCTTGGCATTACGGATCACTGCGCGCACCTGCGCGCGGTCGCGGTGGCGCGAGATGGCGATGGCGCCGAGCGCGATCGCCTCGTCGCGCAGCGCGGCAGTGACGTCGTAGTGCGCGCCGCTGGTCTTGTTCTGGAACGCGCGCCGCGGCAGACCGAGCGCTGCCGCGAACAGGTGCAGCTCGTCGAGCGTGTCCGCCATCAGGTGCGCCCAGCGCTCGCCGCGCCACAAGGTCACGGCGTCGTCGACGTAGACGCTCATGCCCGGCTTTCCGAGGTTGGCGCCGTCGCGTCTTGCGGACGACTCGCCGCCGGAATTCTGAATAGTTCATCGTGCGACGCGTACACGACCGCGATCCGGTGAATCGGCACCGTTCTACGCGCATCGCGACGATCGAACGCAGGATATTGGTGGTGCATGCGAGAAGATTAGCGCCATTGCGATGATGCCGGCTTCACTCAGCGCCGCGTAATTTTGCGCCTCCCCCACGCGCGCGAGTTGTTCAATGGCCGCCTCCAAACGTCCTTCCTCCAAGAAAACCGTCGCCGGCAAGGCCGCCGCCCGCGCCTCCGACAGTGCTGCATCGAAAGCGCCGAAGTCGAGAACTGGCGATCTGCCCTCCCAACAGGCTGCCGACACGGAAGCCACCGTCGCGGCGATGCCCTTCAATGCGAACAAGGCCGCCGAACACGGTCGCGACAATGCGGTGGCGCCGCCCGAAGGTATCCACGTGCAACCGCCGTCGGACTTGGTCGGTGCGAGCACGCTCGCCGAACGCAATCGCTCGGACAAGACCGGCGTGCCGGCCGCGCCGGGCCAAAACCCCACCGTGGCGCCGCTCGAGCGCGTGCGCGTCGACGGCACGGGACAACGCCTGACCACGAACCAGGGCGTAGCGGTCGCCGACAACCAGAATTCGCTCAAGGCCGGGCTGCGCGGGCCGGCGCTGCTGAAGGACTTCATCCTGCGCGAAAAGATCACGCACTTCGACCACGAGCGCATTCCCGAGCGTATCGTGCATGCGCGCGGCTCCGGCGCGCATGGATTCTTCGAGTGCTACAAGCCGCTGACCAAGCTCACGCGCGCCGCGCCGTTCCAGGCGGCGGGCAAGATCACGCCGGTGTTCGTACGCTTCTCCACCGTCGCCGGCGAACGCGGCTCCAAGGACACCGCGCGCGACGTGCGCGGCTTCGCGGTGAAGTTCTACACCGACGAGGGCAACTGGGACCTGGTCGGCAACAACATGCCGGTGTTCTTCATCCAGGATGCGATGAAATTCCCGGACCTGGTGCACGCGGTCAAGCCCGAGCCGCACCACGGCATGCCGCAGGCGGCCTCGGCGCACGACACGTTCTGGGATTTCGTCTCGCTGATGCCCGAATCCACGCACATGCTGATGTGGGTGATGTCCGATCGCGCGATTCCGCGCAGCTTCCGCATGATGCAGGGCTTCGGCGTGCACACGTTCCGCCTGGTCAACGAGGCGGGCGAGTCGGTGTTCTGCAAGTTCCACTGGAATCCCGTGCTCGGCACGCATTCGCTGGTCTGGGACGAGGCGGTCAAGATTTCCGGCGCTGACCCCGACTACCACCGTCGCGACCTGTGGGAAGCGATCGAAGCGGGCGAATTCCCGGAATGGGAACTGGGCATCCAGGTGTTCACCGAGGAGCAGGCGCAGAAATTCAGCTTCGACGTGCTCGACGCGACCAAGATCGTGCCGGAAGAGCTGGTGCCGGTGACACCGATCGGCCGCATGGTGCTCAACCGCAATCCCGACAACTTCTTCGCCGAGACCGAGCAGGTGGCGTTCTGCACCGCGCACGTGGTGCCGGGCATCGACTTCACCAACGATCCGTTGTTGGCGGGCCGGATCCATTCGTATGTCGATACCCAGATCACGCGACTGGGCGGGCCCAACTTCCACGAGATCCCGATCAATTCGCCGATCGCCAACGTGCAGAACAACCAGCGCGACGGCATGCACCGGCAGGCGATCCATCGTGGCCGGGTGTCGTACGAACCGAACAGCCTGGGCGGCGGCTGTCCCTATCAGGCCGGCAGCGCGGGATTCGTCTCGTTCCCCGAGCAAGTGCGGCAGGACGAGGTACGCGGCAAGCCGGAGAAGTTCGCCGAACACTTCAACCAGGCGGCGTTGTTCTTCGACAGCCAGAGCGCGGTCGAGCAGGCGCACATCATCGCGGCGTTCCGTTTCGAGCTGAGCAAGCTGACCGTGCCGGCGATCCGCGAACGCGTCGTCTCGATGCTCGCCAACGTCTCCGACAAGCTCGCCGCCGGCGTCGCCGAAGGCCTGGGCATGGCGGTGCCGGCGGCGATGCCGCGTGCGCTGGCCAAGGTGCCGAAGCCGGAGGTCAGGCAGTCGCCGGCGTTGTCGTTGCTTGCACGTCCAGGCGACGGCGGCATCCGCACGCGCAAGATCGCGTTGCTGGTGGCCGACGGCATCGATGGCGAGGCGTTGGCCAAGGTGCAGGCCGAATTGCTCGCGGCCGGCGCCGTGCCGCGGCTGGTCGGGCATCCGCATCGGTCCGTTCAAGACCGCGAGCGGCGAAGTCCTCGATGCCGATGCGTCGATGGAGAACGAACCCGCGGTGGTCTTCGATGCGCTGGTATTGCCCGATGGCGCCGAAGGCATCGACATGCTGAAGAAGGTCGGGCACACCGCCGAGTACATCAAGGACACCTATCGCCATTGCAAGCCGATCATGGCGCTCGGTGAGTCAGGGGCCTTGCTCGAAGGCGCGGGCGCGTTCCGGATCCTGCCCGATGGCGAAGAAGATCCCGGCATCGTCGCGGCCGAAGCCAAGACCTTGAAGCGCGACATCGGGCGTTTCATCGCCGCGATCGCCCGCCACCGCCACCCCGAGCGCGAGACCGATCCGCCTGCGGTCTGAGCAGCCGTGATTGATCAGCCGTGATCGTGCTTTCGGCGCGGTGACGGACGCCTTGTGAACGAGCGCCGCTGCCCAAATCAGCGGCGTTCGCCTTTGAAGTCCCGGTTTGCGGCACCATCTGTGCACCATGACCGATCCTTCCACTGTGGGCGCCCCGGCGCCCGGCTCCGAGCAGAACGTACTCGCCCCAGCTACTGACGCGGGCACCACGCCCGTGGCGCGCGCGATGCATGCGCGCAGCGAATGGCAGGTGGTGCGGGACCTGTTGCCCTTCCTCAAGCCGTACAGCGGCCGCATCGCGCTCGCGCTGGCTCTGGTCGTCGCCGGCAAGCTCGCCAATCTCACCGTGCCGTTGGTGCTGAAGCGGCTGGTCGATGGGCTGGGCGTGCAGCCAACCCTGCTGGTGTTGCCGGTCGCGCTGCTGGTCGCCTACGGCGCCTCGCGCCTGTCGGTGACGCTGTTCACCGAATTGCGCCAGGTCGTGTTCGCGCGCGTCATGGCGCGCGTGTCGCGACGCGTGACGCTGCAGGTGTTCCGCCATCTGCATGCGCTGTCGTTGCGCTTCCATCTCGCTCGCCGCACCGGCGGCGTGGCCCGCGACGTGGAGCGGGGCGGCACCGCGATCTCCGACCTGCTCGACTGGACGCTGTACACGATCCTGCCGACGATCCTGGAAGTGGCGCTGGTGACGGCCGTGCTGGCCTGGAACTACGACTGGGGCTTCGTCGGCATCACCCTGGCCACGCTGGTGGCCTACATCGCATTCACGTTCTCGATCACCGAGTGGCGCACGCGTTATTACCGCGCCTCGGTCGAGGCCGATACCCATGCCAACGAGCGCGCGGTCGATTCGCTGCTGAACTACGAGACGGTCAAGTACTTCGGCAACGAGGAGCATGAGGCACGGCGCTACGACGAGAACCTGGTGAAGCTCGAGAACGCGCAGGTGATGAGCCGCAAGACCCTGGCCGTGCTCAACCTCGGCCAGACCTCGATCGTCGCGATCGGCGTCACCGCGATGATGTGGCGCGCCGCGGCCGGCGTGGTCGACGGCAGCATGACCGTCGGCGACCTGGTGCTGGTCAACGCCTACCTGCTGCAGCTGTCGGCGCCGCTGAACATGCTCGGCATGATGTATCGCGAAGTGAAACAGGCCTTCACCAACCTCGAGCGCCTGTTCGGCCTGCTCGACGAGCGCCAGGACGTGCAGGACCGCGAGGATTCGATGCCGCTGGTCGCCGCACAGCCGCGCATCGAGTTCGACCACGTCGAGTTCGCCTACGACGCGCGCCGCAAGATCCTGCAGGACGTCAGCTTCGGCATCGAACCGGGCGGCACGCTCGCCGTGGTCGGGCATTCGGGCTCGGGCAAGTCGACGCTGGCGCGGTTGCTGTACCGGTTCTACGACGTCGATGGCGGACGCATCACCATCCGCGACGTCGACGGCATGACCCGCGACATCCGCGACTACACCCAGGCCTCGGTGCGCAGCGCGATCGCGATCGTGCCGCAGGACACGGTGCTGTTCAACGACACGATCTACTACAACATCCTCTACGGCCGTCCGTCGGCGAGCCGCGAGGAAGTCGAACAGGCCGCGCGCGCGGCGCACATCCACGACCTGATCGTCTCGCTGCCCGACGGCTATGAATCCGAAGTCGGCGAGCGTGGCCTGAAACTGTCCGGCGGCGAGAAACAGCGCGTCGCCATCGCACGCGCGTTGCTGAAGAACCCGGCGATCCTGATCTTCGACGAGGCGACGTCCGCACTCGACTCCAAGTCGGAGCGTTCCATCCAGGCCGAACTCGATCGCATCGCGGTGGGTCGCACCACGCTGATCATCGCGCACCGGTTGTCGACGGTGATGGATGCCGACGAGATCCTGGTGATGGACAGCGGCCGCATCGTCGAGCGCGGGCACCACGCGCAACTGCTCGCGATCGGCGGCCATTACTGCGCAGATGTGGCAGCTGCAGCAGCAGGAGCAGCGCAAGATCGCCGAAGCGGAAGCCGTCGACGAGGACGCCGTGCCGGTCGAGACCTGAGCGTCCGGCTCAGGCGGCCTGCGCGTGGACCAGTTGGCCGAGGCGTCGCAGCGCTTGTTCGATCTCCACGCTCCATGGCAGCCCGCAACTCAGTCGCAAGTGATGTTTGTAGTCACCGCGGTTGGAAAACAGATGGCCGGGCAGGGTGCCGATGCCGCCCGCGAGCGCCGCCTCGAACAGCGCCTGGCCTTGTGCGGGTTGCGGCAGTTCCAGCCACAGCGCCATGCCGCCGGCCGGTTCGGAGACGCGGGTGCCTTCGGGCCAGTGCCGGGCGATCGCGGCGCGGTAACGCTGCGCATTGGTCGACAGCTCGCGGCGCAGGCGGCGCAGGGCACGATCGAAATCATGGCGTGACAGGTAGTCGGCGATCGCGAGCTGCGGCAAGGTCGCGGTCGCGACCGTCGAGAAGCACTTCGCGCGCAAGAGCTCTTCCGTCCAGCGCGAGCCGAGGATCCAACCCACGCGCAAGCCGGGCGCGAGCATCTTCGAGAACGAACTGCAGGTGATGACGCCGCCGCGGCCTGCGGATGCGTCTGTGAAGCGACGCAGCGGAGCGGGGCGCTCCCCCGAGTAAGCGAGTTCGCCATAGAGGTCGTCCTCGATCAGCACCACGCCATGCGCCACGCAGGCCGCGACCAACGCGCGCTTGTCGGCATCGCCGGTGAGGCTCCCGCTGGGGTTGTTGAAATTCGGAACCAATACTGCAGCGCGCACGGCATGACGTTCGAGCAAGGAGGCGACCTGTGCCGCATCGATGCCGAGACCGGCGCGGTTCGGCACTTCGATCACGCGCAGGCCGAGCGCCGCGACCGCCTGCAGCAATCCGTAATAGGTCGGCGTCTCCAGCAGGACGACATCGCCCGGGCTTGTGACGGTGCGCAGCGACAGGCTGATCGCTTCCATCGCGCCGGCGGTGATGATGACTTCGTCGGGATCGACGTCGACTCCGCTTTGTGCATAGCGTCGTGCGATATGCAGGCGCAGTTCGGCGAGGCCCTGCGGCACCGCGTAGCCGAGCGCGGCATTCGCATCACGACGCAAGGCACGCGTCGTCGCCGCGACGAGCGCAGCCGCCGGCAGCAACGCGAGCGAGGGCGTGGCGGCATGCAGCGGCAACACGTCCTTGCGCGCGAGCACGTCGAGCACGCCGAGCAGGGCCGGATTGCGGATCGGTTGAGGCGTGCGCGAATGGCGCGTAGCGGTAAGACCGCGTGGCGCCGGCGCGACGGGCGATCGCACGTAGTACCCGGATCTTGGTCGCGCCTCGATCAGACCTTCGCGTTCGAGGTGCATGTAGGCCTCGACCGCCGTCGCCAGGCTCACCCGTTGCTCGCTGCCGAGCCGTCGCAGCGAAGGCAGGCGCTCGCCCGCGCGCAGTACGCCGCGCTGGATCTGGTTGCGCAGGCGTTCGGCGAGGCGTTCGTAGAGGAGGGCGCTGGGCATGGCATCTGTACTGGTCGAATTAGATAATAACTGAATCTGTACCGGTCATGATTCGCAGCCTAGCCTGTGCGCTCCAGTCCGGATGTCCGCCGCATGCATATCGTTTCCAGCCGAGAGTCGCGCACCGCGCTGATCCAGCTGTTCGTCGCCGAACTGCTGATCGGATCGGTCGGCGTGTTCGCGCACGAAGGCGGACAGGACCCGATCACGACGGTGTTCTTCCGCTGTGTGTTCGGCAGCCTGTTCCTGCTGGCGTGGGGCATCGCGCGTGGCCACCTGCGCGGCTTGCTCGCCGATCGCGCGTTGATCCGCGGCGCGATCGTCAGCGGTGGACTGCTCGTGCTGAATTGGGTGGCGCTGTTCGCCGGCATGGCGCGTTCGTCGATCGGTGTCGCCACGCTGGTCTATCACTTCTTCCCGTTCGCGATGCTGGCGCTGGCGGCGCTGTTCCTGGGCGAGCGCACGCGGCCGGCGGACCTGGCCTGGACCGTCGTCGCATTCGCCGGCGTGGTGCTGTCGGCCGATCCCGGCAAGCTGTTCGGCAACGCCGATGCCGACTATCTGTTCGGCATCGGCCTGGTGCTCGTGGCGGCGATCCTGTGTGGCGCCTCGCTGCTGATGTCGCGCAGCATCAGCCGCGAGCGTCCGCTCGCGGTGGTGCTGGTCCAGTGCATGGTCGGCGTGGTGCTGCTGGCGCCGTTCACCGACTACGCCGCGGTCACCCTGATCGGTCCGCACTGGTGGTGGTTGGCGGGACTGGGCCTGATCCACAGCGGCGTGTGTTACGTGCTGTTCTATTCGGCGTATCCGCGACTGCCCGTAGTGACGATCGCCGTGCTCGCCTTCGTCTATCCGGTGATCGCGCTGTTGCTGGATTACGTGTTGTATGGCCAGGCGCTGGTGCCGGTGCAGATGGCCGGTGTCGCGCTGATCGTGCTGGGCACGCTGGGCGTGAACCTGAAGTGGGGTTGGACGCGCCGCGTACCGGCGCAGGCGTGACGTCGGGCCCTCATTGCAACGGGGCCAGGCGGTAGGTGTTCCTCCCCGCCGCTTTGGCGGCGTAGAGCGCCTGGTCAGCGAACGACATCAGGGTCTTCTCGTCGGTCGCGCGCAGGGAGAAAGCGATGCCGATGCTGGAGGTCACCGGCACGCTTGCACCATCGATGACGACATCCTGGTTCATGGTGTCGAGCAACTTGCGGGCGATGATCTCGGCGACTTGCGCCGAGGCGGCATCCTCGATCAGCACGGCGAATTCGTCGCCACCCAGGCGGGCGACCAGGTCCCCCGCGCGCACGCACGCGACCAGGCGCCGGGCAAAATCCTTCAGCACCGCATCGCCTGCTGCATGGCCGAGGTTGTCGTTGATCTGCTTGAAGTAATCGATATCGAGATAGATCAGCGCGATCGGCAGCTGCTGTCGTCGGCTTCTCTCGAGGGCCAGCAGCAGGCGTTCGTCGAACTGACGCCGGTTGGCCAGAGTCGTCAAGCTGTCGACGCGGGCGAGTTTCTCGAGTTCCAGCCGACTGGCCTCGAGCGCTTCCTCCGCAGCCACGCGCTTGCTGATGTCGCGACCGGCATAGATGATGTCCATCGTGCCGTCCTGGTCTACGCTCGGGATCAGTCGCGTCACGGCTTCGACCCAGACGTAGTGCCCATCCTTGTGGCGGAAGCGGTACTTCGCGCTGGTCGGAATGCCGTTCGCGAGCAGGGTTTCCATGGCGCTCTTCTGTCCTGCGACATCGTCGGGATGCACCAGGTCCCAACGTGACGTGAGCAGCTCGTCCGGCTCCCAACCGAGCACGTCCTTTGCCGACGGCGAGACGTAGAGCCGCTGTCCGTCCATGCGCATGCGCACGACCACGTCCTGCGAGTAGTCGGCGAGCATCCGGTAGCGGGCTTCGCGGTCGCGCAGCCGCGCGTTGAGCCTGGAGAGGTCGGCCATGATCAAGGCGACCGGGAACGTCAGCACGCACGCGGCACCGATGAACACCTGCACCAGGAACGTGCGTCCGGTCTCGCCTACGGCGCCAGCGAGCATCGCAGGGCCGTGGCCGAGTGCTGTGGCGATGCCGCTGATGACAGTCAGGATGGCGGTGCCCCCGACCACGCCCGCGAATCGATGCCGGTAGGCCGCCCACAACAAGGGTGGAAACGCCATGAACAGCAGCGGGAACGAGTTCTGGGAAAAGATCGCCGAGACCACGACCGCGATCAACAACATGTTGAAGGCGAAATCCAGGCGTCGCCCGGGCCGGCCCAGCAGGCCGAAGCCTTCGCGATGCACCACCAGGGTCAGGGTTCCGACCACCACCATGCCGATCACGTGAGCGGGATACCAGACCATGAAGGTGAGCAAGCGATCGCCGGCAACGATCGACGCCGCAGCGCTGGCGATCAGGCCTGACACCGCGCACGCACCCAGCGTACTGAGGGTCGCGACGCGACCGAGGGTCAGCCATTTTTTCGGATCGCCGATGTCCGGAACCCAGTGCCGGATGAAACCTGCGACGAGCAGGACTTCGACCAGGTTGGCGATGCTGGCCACGCAGGCGTATGCGAACGGGTCGCCTGCCAGTTCGCGCGCGAGGATGTAGGCGAAGAGCCCCGCTGCCACGTAGCTCGGCCAGGATCGCGTCGGACGCGACAGCAGCCATCCGGCCAGCAATGCATTCGCCACCCACACCGAGGCGATCCCGCTGGGCGAGCGCGTCAACGTCAGCGATAGCCAGGACGTCACCGCGACGAGGATCGTCACGACCAGCAGGTCGCCGATCAGTCGGCCGTGTCGCTCAAGACCAGAAGGCTGTCGCATCTTGCCTCGCGTCGGGGACGGGAGACGGCCGTGAACGAACGCCGCCAGGGCGGCGTTCACAGCCGTGTGGCGGCAGACTAGACCAGACTGTGTTGGCAGAAGGAGAAACCGCTAACAGCGCTCGCTTGACGGATTGCTCCGGCTTCAGTTCGAGTTGCGAGCGGGATCTTCAGGCGCGGTGAAGATCCGACGGCTGCTGTTGCGCCAGCTTCGTGCGCTGCAATGCCGCCAGTTCCAGCTCCTCACGTTTGTGCTGTTGCTTGCGCAGCTCGTCCTGGCGCAGGGCTTCGATTTTCTCGGGCGTGTGCATGTCGTCCATCGCCAGCGCCAGCCCGGTGGCCGCGGCAGGCTCGCCGCGTGCGCTCTTGAGCTTGATGTTGAGGCGCAGTTCGTTGGCCGAATCGGCGTTGCGGATCGCTTCGTCGTAGGAAATCTTGCCTTCGTTGTACAGCTCGAACAGCGCCCAGTCGAACGTACGCATGCCGAGTTCGCGCGACTTGGTCATCACGCCTTTCAGCTCGTTGAACTCGCCCTTGAAGATCTTCTCGGCGACGGTCGGGGTGTTGAGCAGGATCTCGATCGCGGCCACGCGTCCCTTGCCGTCCTCGGTGCGCACCAATCGCTGCGAGACGATCGCGCGCAGGTTGGCCGACAGGTCCATCAGCAGCTGCGTGCGCCGCTCTTCGGGGAAGAAGTTGATGATGCGCTCCATGGTCTGGCTGGCGCTGTTGGCGTGCAGCGTGCTCAGGCACAGGTGACCGGTCTCGGCGAACGCGATCGCGTGCTCCATGGTCTCGGCATCGCGGATCTCGCCGACCAGGATCACGTCCGGCGCCTGGCGCAGCGTGTTCTTCAGGGCCTGGTGCCAGGAATGCGTGTCCACGCCGACTTCGCGGTGCGTGATCAGCGACTGCTTGGACTGGTGCGCATACTCCACCGGATCCTCGATGGTGATGATGTGGCCCTGCGAAGTGCGGTTGCGGTGGTCGACCATCGCCGCCAGCGAGGTCGACTTGCCCGAGCCGGTACCGCCGACCACCAGCACCAGCCCGCGCTTGTTCATCACCACGTCCTTGAGGATCTCGGGCAGGCGAAGTTTCTCGAAGTTCGGGATCTCGGCGGCGATCGTGCGCAGCACCATGCCCACGTGCTGCTGCTGCATGAACACGTTGACGCGGAAGCGCGACACGCCCGGCACGACGATGGCGAAGTTGCATTCGAATTCGCGCGCGAACTCCTCGCGCTGGCGCTCGTTCATCATCGCCTGCGCGAGCAGCGCCGTAACGTCGCCGGTCAACCGGGTCTCGGACAGCGCACGCATGCTGCCGTCGGACTTCATGCTCGGCGGGAAATCGTGCGCGATGAACAGGTCGGAGCCGCCGGCGGCGGCCATGGTGGCGAGCAAACCGTGCATCTGTGCACGAGCCTGGTCTTCGGTGATCGGATGCATTGCGACGCCCGGGTGTGGCAACAAGCGGGGGCATGCTGGCCGATGGGGAACAGGGCGTTGATCATAGAGGTGGCGCAAGGGGCGAAACGTGCGCTGGACCACGTTGTCCGATCGCCGCGGACATCTTGTCTGAGCCGTTCACGGTCGCGGGATTCGGAACACGACCGCGTAGCGTCACATTCGCTTCGGTCTTGTCGTTCTAGGCCGTGCATGGTCACTGTCGCGACATGCCGAGCCAGGCAGCGCATCAAAAAGGGGTGATTGCATACGTGCCAAAAAAGAAGCCGTCCTGATGGACGGCTTCGAAACGAGCTCGCTGGGCCAGCCTCAGCCCTTCACGCAAACGACCTGGCGCAGCGTATGCACCACATCCACCAGGTCGCTCTGCGCGGCCATGACCGCGTCGATCGACTTGTAGGCGGCCGGCGATTCGTCGATCACGGCCGCATCCCTGCGGCATTCGACGTGCGCGGTCGCCTCGCGGTGCTGCGCCAGCGTGATCTGCTGGCGCGCCGCGGTGCGGCTCATGACACGGCCGGCGCCGTGGCTGCAGCTGTGGAAGCTGTCCGCGTTGCCCTTGCCGCGCACGATGTAGCTGCGCGTGCCCATGCTGCCCGGGATGATGCCCAGTTCGCCTGCGCGCGCGCTGACCGCACCTTTGCGGGTGACCAGCAACGACTCGCCGGCGTGCGTTTCGCGCTGCACGTAGTTGTGGTGGCAGTTGACCGCCATCTTCTCCAACTGGAACTTCGGCAAGCGGTGACGCATCTCGTGCAGCACGCGCGTCATCATCGCTTCACGGTTGTGGCGCGCGTAGTCCTGCGCCCACGACACCGCTTCCACGTAGTCGTCGAACAACGGCTCGCCTTCCATGAAGAAGGCCAGGTCCTTGTCCGGCAGGTGGAAGCCGAGCACGCGATGCGCCAGTTGCTCGCGCGCGCGCTCGATGAAGTAGGTGCCGATCAGGTTGCCGGTGCCGCGCGATCCGCTGTGCAGCATCACCCACACCGCGTCCGCCTCGTCGAGGCAGATCTCGATGAAGTGGTTGCCGCCGCCGAGCGTGCCGATCTGGCGATCGAGCTTGTCGGTGCGGATCCTGCGGTGCTTGGCCTTGATCGCCTCCAGTCCCGCCATCAGCCCCGATTGCGCGACGCGCGTCTCGTGGCTGTCCGGCAGCTTGCGATGCTCGCCGCCAGGACCGTTGCCGACCGGCACGCTGCGTTCGATGGACGAACGCAACTGCGCCAGGTTGTCGGGCAGATCGCTGGCGCGCAGCGTGGTCCGCACCGCGGCCATGCCGCAGCCGATGTCGACGCCGACCGCGGCCGGGATGATCGCGCCACGGGTCGGGATCACCGAACCCACCGTTGCGCCCTTGCCGAGATGCACGTCGGGCATCACCGCTACCCACGGCCCGACGAACGGGATCGCGGCGATGTTGCGCAACTGCGCGTGCGCCTGCTCTTCCAGCGGCACGCCGCGCACCCAGCCCTTGATCGGCGTGGCGCTGCCTTCGGCGTGCAGCAGTTCGTAAGTTGAAGTAGTCATTGTTTCGTTCCTTCGATAGTGTCCCAACCCCAGCGTTGTCATCCCGAACGCAGTGAGGGATCTGCTTGTTGGACGCGACACCACCAACAACAGTTCCCTCGCTGCGCTCGGGATGACAACCTTGGATTGGAAAGGAACTCGTCGCGACCGATTCCTTCCGGCCGCGGCGAGCTTATTGCTTCAACGTCACCAACTGCTTCAGCACGCCATCCAGGCCGCCGAACACGGTGAGCTTGTCGATCTTCTCGGTGACCTTCTCCAGCGCCTCGAGCTCCTTGAGGCGCATCAGCGTCGGGCTCTCCTCGACCAGCCTCGCTGTGTTGAGCAGGGAGCGCGTGGCGTTCGCCTCCTCGCGACGACGGATCACGTTGGCCTGGGCCGCCTTCTCCGCCTGCACGACGCTGTTGAGGATCTCCTTCATCTCGCCCGGCAGGATCACGTCCTTGACGCCGACGCCGAGGATCTCGACGCCGAACTCGCTGACCTTGCCGCGCACGTAGCCGAAGATGTCGGCGTCGAGCGAAGCCTTGTCGCCGAGCAGCTCGTCCAGCGTCTTGGCGGAAACCGCCTTGCGCAGGCCGTACTGCAGCTCGCGGTAGAGGTGATCGCCGAACTTCGCCACCTTGGTACGCGCGGCGACCGGATCGGTCACGCGCATGCTGGCGGCAAGGTTCACGCGCAAGCTGACCTTGTCCTTGGTCAACAGCTCCTGACCCGAGACCTCGACCGACTGCACGCGCAACTCGATCACCTCGGCGCTCACGTTCTTCTGGAAGTTCCAGAAGGCGTAGGCGCCCGGCGCCAGCGTGCGCGCCAGCTTGCCGTCGACGAACACCAGGCCCGCCGACTCCGCCGGCACTTCGACCGTCACCGCGACCTTGGTCAACAGACCGATCTGGCGCAGACGATTGACCACACCCGCGCGCACCTCGAGGCCTTCCGCGAGCGACACGCGCTGCACCTCGACGCGGACCAGGCCGCGCCAGTACAGCTTGCGCGCACCCGGCGCGAGCACCTCCTCGAGCTTGCCGTTCTTCGACAGCAGACCGATCTCATCGGCACCGATGTCGGCCAGCACGAAGCTGTCGCCGAGCTTGTCGCCCAGGCTTGCGATCAGCGCATCGACATCGCGGCCGGAGTATTCCGGCTGGGCGATGTTGTGCACGACCACCTCGACACGCTTGAGCGGGTCGAAGATGCGGTACACGCCTGCGTCGAGCACGCGCTCGAACTGACGGTTGCGATACACCAGGCCGCGCTCGCCGTCACCGATCACGACCCTCTTGGTCCAGAGCATGCTGTTTGACAGCGGGCTGTTGAAATCCACGACACGTTGCTCCTTGGTTGGCACTGGTGGTCCGATCCAATGTTTGAATGCAGCCGCGATGGATCGTTTCTCGCGCCTGGTTTTTAAGCCGTCATTCCCGCGAAGGCGGGAACCCAGCGACTTTGCCTCCTGGTTCTTGCAAGTCGCAGAAGAAACTGAAGCTCTAAAGTCACTGGGTTCCCGCCTTCGCGGGAATGACGGCAAAGGTAAAAAAGATGGAAACGCCCCTGACGCCACTGCCGCGAAGCGATCGCGTTGTCCGTGCGGAGTCCGGCCCTTCCATCCACGCTGCGATCTAATGCAGCAAGGACTTGCAAAGTCGAACCGCGCACTTCGAGGACGAAGGCCCGGCGACACCATCGCTGCGACGTTCCGTTGCGCGATGCGCCGAGGCGCATCGTTTTGCGAAACGCCGCACGGAGCGTTTCCTGTTGTGGGACTTTCGTCCCGTGTCATGGCGTGACAGGCCATGTTCCGGAGCGGGATTCGAACCCGCGACACTCGGTTTATGAGACCGATGCTCTAACCGACTGAGCTATCCAGTGGCGACGTGCCGGATTCGAACCGGCGTAATCGGCGTGAACCGATGCTCGACCTCTGAGCCAACGTCTCGTGAAACACCTTCTCCTGGCCTCGGGCATACGCCACGGCAGCGCCGCGCGCACCGGACGGGCATGCGAGCCCGTACCGCTGGACACCGTTCGATCGATGTTTCGCATTGGCGCCTCGTCAAAGGCACCAATCCTGTTGCGCAATCGCATCCGCCACCCGTGCCCAGCATCCGGGCACAGCGCTTGCGCGCCTCATGGCAGATTCCCTTCTCAGGCGTTCCATGCCCGGATGCTCGGGATGCGAATCGATCACGCGAATGCGCTTGCTGCTCCGTTGCGAACGCACAAAAGAAAACGCCCCCGGATGTGGATCCGAGGGCGTTCGCGTTCCTCGGAGATCGGGGCGACCGATCTCCGGATCAGGAGTCAGTCGCGTGGAGTGAAGCCGTCCAGCCGTGCGTCAGCGCAACGCAGCGCGCAGCAGCCCGCATCGCGATATTCGCGCGACGGCATGGGGTTGGCGGCGATGTGGAAGAGACGTTTCATTGAAGGAATGCGATCTGTGTTGTCGCCAACGTTGGCGAGGTCGCGCACCTTACGCGCAGCTCAAGCGCAGTGCAAGTGCAATCCCGACGAACGGTCGTAAATCGTGCTTGCGCGCGAAGCGCGGTGATGTGCGTTGGAGTGGATCGAAAATGAAAAAGCGCAGAGTCCGAAGCGCAAAATCTCTACCGAGGCCGCCGCACCATCCGCTCGAGCAGATGTTCCATCGTCGCTGCCATGTCCGCGCACTTGCCCATGTGCACGGGCGAGGTCTGGATGATCGAGCTGCGCTTGGCCGTCAACCAGTGAAAGCGTGCGCGCTGCGGCAGCAGGCCGATCGGGCCGGTGCCCGGACCGCCGCGACAGATCGCGGGGATGGTGTCGAGGTGCCGGTGCAGCGATTCGAAGTCGAGCGTGGGGTCGAGCGAAGCGACGCGCGCTTCATCGAGTTCGATGCGTGCTTCCAGGTAGCCGCTCGCCTCGCACGACAGCAAGATGCCGACGTTGACGAATTCCTCGCGCTCCACGCGCGGCACGACGCGGATCACGGCGTAGTCGTAGGTGTCAGCGGGGCGCACGGATGGCCTCCTCGACGAAACGTTGGCGCTCGGCGAGCCGCCGCGTGAGATAGGCGACATACGCCGCGCGCTGGCCGGCCGGATCGGCGAAGGCATCTTCGCCGCCGAGCCAGCCATCCGGGACCTGCGCGACGATGCCGGAGATCATGTCGGAGGTCAGTACCTCGGCGAGCGCTCCGTCGACCTCCGCGATCGCGGTCGCCCACGGCAGCAGCACATGGTCCTTGATCATCGCAAAGACATTGCCGGCACTGTCCGTGCTGCCGTTCCAGCCATGATGGAAGTACAGCGCAGCACCGTGGTCGATGAGCTTGAGCTGGCGATGCCACATCAGCAGATTGGTATTGCGCGGGGTGCGATCGACGTTGCTGACGAAGGCGTCGAACCAGACGATGCGCGAGGCCAGCAGGGCGTCCGGCTGCTCGGCGACAGGATCGAAATTGACCGCGCCGGGGAGGTAGTCGAGCGCCAGATTGCAGCCATCGCTGGCGCGGATCAGGTGCTGGATCTCCGGATCGGGCTCGGTGCGCGCGAGACCGGGATCGAGTTCGGCCAGCACGATCTCCGGCACCGGCAAGCCGAGCGCGCGCGCGATCTCGCCGGCGACGAGTTCCGCGATCAGCGCCTTGGCGCCTTGCCCGGCGCCGCGGAACTTGAGTACGTACAGGCCATCGTCGTCGGCCTCGACGACGGCCGGCATCGAGCCGCCCTCGCGCAGCGGCGTGACGTAGCGAGTGACGGCGATGGTGCGCAGGGTCATGGGCGCAAGCATAGCGGGCGGGCGTATTTCCTGGTCTGCGCCGTCTTGCGTGGGAGCAAGAGCAAGTCCCCCGCTCGACGCTGCGCGCGCGCTGCCCCCTTTTTCAACGGAGGCAAACTCCAGGGCGCAGTCGCGGCACGCTCAGAAACGCTCGTGTCGTGCCATGTAACGCCATTGTCCGACGGGCAGCTTCGCCATCGAGATGCGGCCGAGGCGGATGCGCCTGATCGCCACCACCTGCAGCCCGACCGCCGCGCACATCGCCTCGATCTGCCCGGGTTGCAGCGCCTTGATCGCGAAGCGCAGCGTCGTCTCGTTCTGCCAGCTCACCTTTGCCGTCGGTAGCGGGCGTGGCGACAGGTCGCCGAGGCCATGGTTGAGGCGCGCGAGTCCGTACATCGCGATCTCGCCGCTGACTTCCACGTTCAACTCGTGCTCGATGCGCTCGGCATCGTCGTTGAGGCGGCGCACGAGCTTGGGATCCTGCGTCACCACCATCAGGCCGCTGGCATTCGCGGACAGCGGCAGCGGCGCACTGCGGCGGATGAAATGGCGCTGCAGGGCGCGGATGCGGAATGGATCATCGGCGGCGCGGTTTTCCGGCGTCACCAGTGCGATCGCATCGGCGATGGCGACGCCGGCCGGTTTGTGCAACAGGAAAGTGGCGGGCTCGGGCTCTTCGGCTTTTGCACCCGGCAACAAGACGACGACCTCGTCGCCGATTTCGGTTTGCGGCGTCTCGACGACGTTGCCGTCGACGGTGACCCAGCCGCCCTCGACATAGTGCGCGGCTTCGCGGCGCGAGCAGCCGGTGAGTTCGGCAACGCGGCGGGCGAGGCGGACGGTCGTGTCGTCGTCGGTTTCGTTCAAGGGGCAGTTCCGGCTTCGGCGCCGCCGCGTTGCAGCGGATCGGGCAGGGCCTCGCCCTTCGCGGTGAAGCCGAGCGAGACGGAATTCAGGCAGTGGCGCTCGTGGGTCGGCGGCGGACCATCGGGAAAGACATGCCCGAGATGGCTCCCGCAGCGCGCGCAGACCTCTTCCTCGCGCACCATGCCGTAGCTGGTGTCGCGCACGATGCGGATGTGGTCGGGGTCGAACGGTGCGAAGAAACTGGGCCAGCCGGTGCCGGAATCGAACTTGCTGCTCGACCGGAACAGCGGCAAGCCGCAGAAGCGGCAGGTGTAGATGCCGTCGAGCTTGTTGTCGAGGAACACGCCGCAGAACGCCGCTTCGGTGCCGTGCTCGAGCAGCACGCGGCGTTCGTCGGGGCTGAGGCCGGCCGTGATCGCGCTGCGCTGCGCGTCGGTCGGAGGAGTCAGGTCGTAGGCAGTCATGGCGGGACACCGCGGGTCGGGGACGGCCATGATGCCTTGCGCGTGGTGCGCAGCGGGTGCAGAAACCGCTGCAGGCGTGCTGCCTGGATCAGGTCACCGGAATCTTGAGCAGTACCTTGGTCACGCCGAGCTTCTCGACGGTGCCGCCGGCCTTCTCGAAATCGGCCACGTCCGCGGAAATGCGGTCGCTGGCCAGGCGCTTGTGCAGGTTGGGATCGGAAGCGTCACGCAGGCCCTTGCGGCTTTTCTTCTTGGCGGCCGCCTTGGCTTCCTTGGCGGCGTCGACCGCGGTGCGCTTGGCGATGTCGGGCGCGGCGGTTTTCAGCGTGGCGGCGCGGGCGGTGGGTGGGGCTGCTTTGGCTTTGGCAGCGGCTTTCAGGGGTTGTTTCGGCATCGGGTCATCCAACAGGCCTCGCGATGGAATCGTGGCGGGGCGGCGAGTCGCGCCTGCCAGGTCGTGAGTCCTCGATGGATGCCGCGTACGCGATGCCCAGAATCACTGCCGTGCGACTATGCGCCCCGAGTTGTTAGGACCTCGTTAGTTCGTCTCGCCCAAGGCGATCGTTCGCGAGTGGCCGCGAGCGCTTGTTTCGCCGCCTGGGGCCGCCAGTCCGGGCGTATGGAATGTCGAGTTGAGGCCCGATCCTTGACCCCTGCATCACCCCATCGCGCGCACGGTGACGCGACTGTGATCCCAATCGCGCGCCCGCGGCGCGCATCGCCAATACCGGGAGGATGCCAATGAACGATGCCACTATGCGCCGCTATGGCGTCTGCACGATTTTGCTGTTGAGCGGCCTTGCCGTGTCGGCGCTGGCCTCTGCCGCCGACGAGTGGAAGCCCGGCGGCTCGGTCGACGACCAGGTCCGGATGATGGACGCCAACGGCGACGGCAAGGTGTCGCCGCAGGAACATGCCGGGGGCGCGAAGTTGATGTTCGACAAGATCGATGCCGACCACGACGGCGAAGTGACCGCAGCCGAGATGGACGCCGCGCACAAGGCAGCGGGCAGCGACGGCGGCGGCATGTCGTCCGCCGACAAGATCAAGACGATCGACAGCAATGGCGACGGCAAGCTGTCCGCGGCCGAGCACGCGGCCGGATCGGAGTCGATGTTCACCAAGACCGATGCCAACCATGACGGCAGCATCGATGCGGCCGAGGTCAAGGCGGCGCACGAGGCGATGATGGGCAAGAAGGACGGGCACTAGACAGCACGCACTGCATGCCTGCTCACGGCGGGTCCGGCAAGGGACGTCTTCATTTGCCGCCGGATCGCCCTTGATATCGGCGCGCCAACCACGATATCGACCGCATTCCGCTACGGATGACGGCCATGGCACATCGCGACAAGACAACCCCCATCAGGATCGATTTCGTCTCGGACGTCTCGTGTCCCTGGTGCGCGGTCGGATTGAAATCCCTGGAACAGGCGCTGGCGCGCATCGGCGACGAGATCGAGGTCGAGCTGCATTTCCAGCCGTTCGAATTGAATCCGCAGATGCCGCCGGCCGGCCAGGACGCGGTCGAGCACCTGACGCGCAAGTACGGCATCACCCCGCAGCAGGCCGCGCAGAACGGCGAGGGCATCCGCGCGCGCGGCGCGGAACTCGGCTTCACTTTCGACATGGACAAGCGCCGTCGCGTCTACAACACCTTCGACGCGCACCGCTTGTTGCATTGGGCCGGGCTGGAAGGCGAAGACCGGCAGGTGGCGCTGAAGCATGTCCTGCTGCGCGCCTATTTCAGCGACGGCGAAAACGTCTCCGACCACGACACGCTGGTGCGTCTGGCGCAGGAAGCCGGCCTCGATCCGCAGCGTGCGCGCGAGATTCTCGTGTCCGGCGAATACGCCGACGACGTGCGCAGGCAGGAAGCCCTTTACGCAGCGCGCGGCATCAGTGCGGTGCCGTCGGTGATCCTCGACGAACGCCACCTGATCCAGGGCGGACAGCCGCCGGAACTGTTCGAACGCGCGCTGCGGCAACTGGCGGCGCAGTCCGCCTGAGCGCCACGGCAGCCGTCGCACTCGGCGTGACCGCGCCCGTGCACAGCATCGTGTCGGCGTTGCAGACCGTCCAGCTGCCGGGCGTGTCGCGCGCAAGTCCGCTGTAGCGGCTGATGTTGTCGAGGGTGGTGACGTGCGCGCCGTTGCGGTAGACGTCGACGCGTGCGGCGCCCGAGGTCCATTGCAGCGAGACGCGCAGCGCTTGCCGCGGGTCGATGTCGGTGACGCCGGCCACGAGATTGACCGGTGCGCTGGGGCTGTCCGGTTCGGCGTTGCGCACGCACTCGTAGGTCTCGACGATCTGCGGACCGGTACGCATGACCTCGAAATCCTGCACGCGCACCGGCGAACCGGGCACGGCCTGGTCGAAGATGCGCGAATCGATGCCGATCTCGTCCCACTTGTGCGTCGTGTAGCGATCGCTCTCGGCCGTGAGCGCGACGTTGCCGCCGTCGGCCAGCACCATGCCGTAGCGCTGCAGCGTGCGCAGGATCACGCGTGCCGCCGGCGGATACGAAGCGACCGGGAAGTTGGCGCGCAGCCGCAGCCGTGATCCGTACGGCACGCTGTTGGCCGGACCGCTCGGACCGCCGGCATGGCTGGCCGGATGCACGTACACCTTCACGCCACCGGGGCGCGAGGCCATGCGCGCGTTCGGCAGGATGAAACGGATGGCATGGCCGAGATCGCCGTTGGCGACCTGCATCGCCGCATACACCTCGTCGGCATTGAACAGCAACGGTGCGATCGGGAAGCCCGCCGCGTCGGCGCTGGTGCAGTGCTCGCCGCGATTGTCGGCGGCATAACGCTGATCGAGTTTCCACACCGCCAGGCACTGCGCCTGCAGGCCGCCGGCGCCGCTGGCATTGACACGGTAGGCCTCATACAGGCGATTGCCCTGCACGACCAGCAGGTGGCAATCCTCGTTGTTGTTGTCGCAGGTCAGGCCGGGCTGGGCTTCGATCGCTGCATTGGCCGGCACCGGCATGGTGCTGCCGACGGGTTCGCAATCGGGTGAGTAGTAGTCGCCGGTGGTCGGGAATCCGACGATGCTGCGCATCGGCGCGCCCGGCACCGCGTGCACGATCTGCAGTCCGAAGTCGATCTGCATGCGCCCGAAGCCGAAGCCGCCGAGGCCGGCCAGCGTCGAGATCATCGTGCGCGAGTTCGCATGCGGCCGCTGCAGGCGGATGTCCTGATGCCAGACCGCATCGCTGGTGAAGCGCGGTGGCGGCGCGGCCTGCGAAGCCGTGCAGGTGACGCCGGCGAGCAATGCCGCGGCAATGACGATCGTGCGCATGGAACCGCTCCACGGGAAGGCAGCGGCGACTTTAGCGGTTTGCCCGAAGCGGACTGTGCGGTTGTCCACAGGTTGGGCCGGTCGTACCGCGCTCCGCGCGACCGGCCATGCGCCTCACGACGTCCTCCATGCGTGCCACGCTATGCTCCAGCGCATGCGCCTTCATCGCAACTTGGCCCTGCTGCTCTGTATCGTGCCGTGCCTCGCGCAGGCGCAGGATCTGCTGATACGTCTGTCGAACGCGGCCCCCGAACTGGACCGCAAGGTGCTGGCACTCGCGCTGGAAGCGCGCGACTGCGCAGTCGCGTCCGACACGGTCAAGGCACCGGCGCGACTGGCGGTGATCGATTACACGCTGCCGTCGACGCAGAAGCGGTTGTGGGTCTTCGACGTGGATCGCGGACGCCTGCTGTACGCCGAGCACGTCGCCCATGGTCGCGGTAGCGGCGACAACCTGGCGACGCGCTTCTCGAACGAGGAAGGCACCTATCAATCCAGCATCGGCCTGTTCGCGACCGCCGAAACCTATCTCGGAGAGAACGGCTATTCCTTGCGCATGGACGGCCTCGAACCCGGCATCAACGACCACGCGCGCGAGCGCCTGCTGGTGATGCATGGTGCGGACTACGTCGATCCGGAGCAGGCATTGCGGCAGGGACGCCTCGGCCGCAGCTGGGGTTGCCCGGCGGTGCGCAAGGCAGTCGCGCAGGGCGTGATCGACAGCCTAAAGCAAGGACAACTGGTGTTCGCGTACGCGAATGATGCCGCGTGGCTGAACGGTTCGCGTTACCTGCATTGCGACCAGCCTGAACGCAAAGCCGCCGCCGCGCACTAGCCTTCACGCGGTGCTGGCGCGTGCCTCACGCAGCATCCGGGCCTGCCAACAGCGAAGGTCCGCCATGACAAGTTTCACGCCACGCCTGCTCTCCGCAACGCTCGCGCTCGCCATCGCATCAGCGTTCGACCCTGTGTACGCGGCGACCGCGAAACTCACCGCGGAAGCGGTGAACGACGTCGCCACGACGACGGGTGCCGCAGCCACCTTGCGCGCGCAGGTTCTGCTCGATCGTGCCCACTTCTCTCCCGGCGAGATCGACGGCGGCGGTGGCTCGAACACGACGCGCGCGATTGCCGCGTTCCAGCGCAGCCGCGACCTCGCCGACGACGGCAAGCTCGGTGCAGCCACGTGGAAAGCCCTGAACGCCGACAGCGCGGAAGTGCTGGTGCGCTACACGATCGTGGCGGCGGATGTCGGCCCGTTCACCGCGCTGCCGGACGACCTGATGGAGAAATCGAAACTCACCGCCCTCGGTTACACCTCGGCAGCCGAAGCGCTCGGCGAGAAATTCCATGCCAGCCCGAAGCTGCTGCAGCGTCTGAATCCGAGGAAGGACTTGGACAAGACCGGTACGGAAATCCTCGTTCCGAACATCGATGGCGGCGCGCCGTTGCCGCAAGCGGCGAAAGTGATCGTCGACAAGTCCGATGCCAGCGTTGCGCTGGTCGATGCTGCCGACAAGACCATCGCGCGTTATCCGGCCTCGACCGGCAGCGAGCACGATCCGTTGCCGGTCGGCGAATGGAAGATCAAGGGCATCGCCCGCAATCCGGATTTCCACTACAACCCGGCGCTGTTCTGGGATGCCGATCCGGCGCACGCCAAGGCGAAACTCGCGCCGGGCCCGAACAATCCGGTCGGCACGGTGTGGGTCGACCTGTCGAAGGAGCACTACGGTATCCATGGCACGCCGGAGCCGGCCAAGGTCGGCAAGACCGAATCGCACGGCTGTATTCGCCTGAGCAACTGGACGGCGGATGCGCTGGCTGCCGCAGTGGCGCCGGGCACGCCGGCGATCCTGCAGGAATGAGCAGGATGACGCAGGTGTTACGCATGCGCGAGGTGCAGGCACGATGCTGAAGCAGCTGGTTGTGCTGTTGATTGGCGCTTTGCTCGGCGCGAACGTGGTGTATTACGTGATGACCCGCGGCGAACGTACGCAGGCCGCGCGGAGCGACCGCGCGACCTCCGCGCCCGTTACCGATGCGATCGCGCCGAACGAAGTCGCCGCACAGGACGCGCCGCGTATTGCGTCCCGACAGGACGCACCAGCCAAACCGATCGCTGCGCCACTGCCTGCTGTATCGCCGACCGTCGTTCCCACGCCGGACATTGCCGGCCTGATCGTCCCGGTCAGCGGGGTGGCGCCGTCGCAGTTGTCCGATACCTTCGGCGATGCGCGTGGCAGCGAACGCGCACACGAAGCACTCGACATCATGGCGCCGGCCGGCACGCCGGTGCTCGCGGTCGCCGATGGCAGCGTCGAGAAACTGTTCGACAGCAAGCAAGGCGGGCTGACGATCTACCAGTTCGAGCCGAGCGGCCGCTATGCGTACTACTACGCGCATCTGCAGAGCTATGCGCCGGGCCTGGCCGAGAAGAAGGCGATCCGGCAGGGCGAAGTGATCGGCTACGTCGGCAGCACCGGCAATGCCAACCCCGCGGCGCCGCACCTGCACTTCGCGATCTTCGCGCTGGGCCCGGAGCGGCAATGGTGGAAGGGCACGCCGATCAACCCGTATCCGCTGCTCGGCGGGCGATAAGCGGGCTGTGTGCCACTCCGCACACCCATGCTTGTCATCCCGAGCGCAGCGAGGGATCTGCTTCACGGCCGACAGCAGATCCCTCGCTGCGCTCGGGATGACAACGGTGGGTGAGAGTGATCGGCAAGTAGTGTTTGGCCGGGACACAGCGTTGCAGGTGCTTGTCCGCGCACGCGACGCCCCGATGTTCTGACTGCGCGACCGATCGCGCGATTGCGGACACGATCATGACGCAGCACCGTCTTCCCACCTATTTTCTCTCGCACGGCGGCGGCCCTTGGCCGTACATGAAGGCGCAACTCGGCGCGACGTACGACCAGTTGGAGGCGTCCCTGCGGGACATCCCGCGCCAGCTCGGCGAGCCCCCGAAGGCCGTTTTGATGGTGTCGGGCCACTGGGAAACCGCGCAGTTCGCGGTGATGGCGACGCCGAACCCGCCGATGGTCTACGACTACGGCGGCTTTCCCGAGCACACCTATCGCGTGCAGTATCCGGCGCCGGGCGCACCTGCGCTGGCGACGCGCGTGCAAGGCCTGCTCGACGCGGCCGGCCTGCCGTCGACCTTGGACGACCGCCAGGGCTACGACCATGGCGCCTTCGTGCCGATGGCGGTGATGTATCCGCAGGCCGACGTACCGATGCTGCAGTTGTCGATCCGTCGCGGCTACGATCCCGCCGCGCATCTCGCCGCCGGCCGCGCGCTGGCGCCGCTACGCGACGAGGGCGTGCTGATCGTCGGCAGCGGGCTGACCTACCACGACATGCGCAACATGGGTCCGTCGGGCAAGCAGGCGTCGGCGACGTTCGACCGCTGGCTCGACGAGACACTGGTCCATGCCGATCCGAGCGAACGCAGCGAGCGCCTGCTGCACTGGGCGCAGGCCCCGGCCGCACGCGCGGCACACCCGCGCGAGGATCACCTGCTGCCATTGATGGTGGCGGTGGGCGCCGCGGAAGGCGATGCCGGAGCGCGCATCTACCACGAAGAGGACTTCTTCGGTGGCATCGATGTGTCGAGTTTCCGCTTCGGTCCGGCTGCGAGTGCCTGACCGATACCCGCTCGTCATCCCGCGCTCGTCATCCCAGCGAACGCTGGGATCCACCTTGATCTGCTGTCTCGCCATCGGTTCAAGCGTTGATGACAGGCAAAAAGCAACATCAAAATGGATCCCAGCGTTCGCTGGGATGACGAGCCTAGGTCAGCGCCGGGATCGTCCGGACCTACTCGAGCATCGGCTCCAGCACGGTCCACACATGATCCCGTAACTTCGGTTGCACGCTCGCTACCGGATGCAGGTTGTCGCCCTGGAACGCATCACGATCGCGCGCGATCGGTTCCAGGAAGAACGGCAGCAACTTCGCATCGAAGCGGTTGGCGAGATCCCGGTAGCTGCGTTCGAATTCCTGTGTATAGGCCGCGCCGTAGTTCGGCGGGATGCGCATGCCGAGCAACAGCACTTCCGCGCCGACGCCATGCGCCGCGCCGATCATGCGGGCGAGGTTGGTGCGCGTCTGCCGCAGCGGCAGACCGCGCAGGGCATCGTTGGCGCCGAGTTCGATGACCACCACGGACGGGCGATGCAGGACCACCTCGCGCACCACGCGCGCGGCCCCGCCGGCGCTGGTTTCGCCGCTGATGCTGGCGTTGACCACGCGCCAACCCGGCTTGGCACGGGCGATGCGCTCGCCGGTCAACGCCACCCAGCCCTGCGCCGGCGCCAGGCCGTAGGCGGCCGACAGCGAATCGCCCAGGACCAGCACGGTGCGCGGCTTGGGCCCCTGCACCTGCGCCGCGGTGGCCGGTCCGGGTTGCGCGTTCGCCAGCAGCGCCAGCATCAGCAGGGCAGGACTTATGGCCCATTGAAGCCATCGCCGTGCCGCCCTATCTCTTGATTTCATGCAGTTTCTCCAGACGGTCGGGCACATTAGGTGGTGCCCGACGGCAACGAGCGATGAAGGCAAACAACGATGACGGATTCCACGCGATGAATATGGCCGATAGCGCATTTCCACAAGTCGATACGCCGGCCGCCGCGTCGCTCCCGCGCCGCGAGACCGCGCTGCAGGTCGCCGGTCTCGGCAAGCGCGTGCCGCTCCCGTCGGGCGAGCTGACCATCCTCGATGGTGTCGGTTTCTCGATCGCGCGCGGCGATACCGTCGCTATAGTGGGAGCGTCCGGTTCGGGCAAAAGCACGCTGCTGGCGTTGATGGCCGGCCTCGATACGCCGAGCAGCGGCACGGTCATGCTCGAGGGCGAGCCGATGTCGTCGCTCGACGAGGACGGCCGTGCGCGCGTGCGCGGCGAGAAGGTCGGCTTCGTGTTCCAGAGCTTCCAGTTGCTGCCATCGCTCACGGCGCTGGAGAACGTGATGCTGCCGCTGGAACTGCGCGGCGATGCCGATGTCGAATCGCCGGCGCGCGCGATCCTGCAGAAGGTCGGTCTGGGCGAACGCCTCGGCCACTACCCGCGCCAGCTGTCCGGCGGCGAGCAGCAGCGCGTGGCGCTGGCGCGCGCGTTCGTGACGCGGCCGTCGCTGCTGTTCGCCGACGAGCCGACCGGCAACCTCGACACGCATACCGGCCAGGCGATCATCGAACTGCTGTTCGACCTCAACGCCGAAGCCGGCACCACGCTGGTGCTGGTCACGCACGACGAACACCTAGCCGTGCGCTGCGGTCGCACCTTGCGCCTGGATGGCGGCGAGCTGGTGGCGTCATGAAGGTGCTGCGCCTGGCGTGGCGCCAGCTGCTGCGCGATCTCAAGGCCGGCGACATCCGCATCCTGATCGCGGCGCTCACCCTGGCGGTGATCGCAGTGACCGCGGTCGGCTTCGTCACCGATCGCGCCGAGCGCGCGCTCGCGATCGAGGCCAATCGCCTGCTCGGCGGCGATGCGGTGGTGCGCGGCGATGCACCGATCACCGGCAGCGTGCGCGCGGCGGCGAATGCGCCGGGCCTGCAGCGCACCGAAACCGTCGAACTCGACAGCATGATCCGCGTCGGCGACGGCCCGGACGCGAACCTGCGCCTCGGCGACCTGCGCGCGCTGGGGCAGGGCTTTCCGTTGCGCGGCAGTTTCCGCATCACTGCCGCGGATGGCATCGAACGCGACGCCGGTGCGATCCCGCAGCCGGGCACGGTCTGGATGAGCCGCGCCGGTGCCGACACGCTCGACGCAGCGGTCGGCGACACGGTCGCGATCGGCGAATCGAAGCTGCGCCTGGCCGCGCTGGTGCTGCAGGAGCCCGACGCGTCGATGGATTATTTCAACGTCGCGCCGAAGGTGTTCCTCAACCTGTCCGACCTGCCCGCGACCGGCCTGGTGCAGGAAGGCAGCCGCATCCGCTATCGCCTGGTGATTGCCGGCGATGCCACCGCGGTCGATCGCTTCACCAGCACCGTCAAGCCGGCGCTCGCGCGTGGACAACGCCTGGAAACCATCGGCGATGCGCGCCCCGAGATTCGCTCCGCGCTCGATCGCGCCGGCCGTTTTCTCGGTCTCGCCGCGCTGGTCTCGGTCGTGCTCGCCGCGGTGGCGGTCGCGATGGCGGCGCGCCGGCACAGCGAACGTCATCTCTCCGGCGCCGCGGTGATGCGTTGCCTCGGTGCCAGCCAGCGCACGCTGGTCGGCATCCATGTCGGCGAGATGGTGCTGCTCGGCTTGTTCGCGAGTGCGCTCGGCGTGGCGATCGCATTCGGATTGCAGTGGTTCGTCGGCGGTTGGCTCGAGCGCAGCCTGGCGTTGTCGATCCCGCCGGCTGGCTGGTTGCCTGCGCTGCAAGGCCTGGTCGTCGGCATGACCGTGCTGCTCGCATTCGGCGCGCCGCCGGTGCTCGCGTTGCGGCGCGTGTCGGCCTTGCGCGTGTTGCGGCGTGATCTGGACAGCACCGAGCCGAGCGCGTGGCTGGTAGCAGTCGCGGGATTCGCCGGCATGGCGGCGTTGCTGTGGTGGAAGGCCGGCTCGGCGACGCTCGGCGGCGCGATGCTGGTCGGCATCGCCGCGACGCTTGGCGTGCTGGCGACGCTGGCGTGGCTGCTGATCGTAGTCGTACGACGCCTGCGTTCGCGCCTGCGCGGCAGCCTGCGCTACGGCCTGGCCAACGTGAGCCGCCGCGCCGGCACGAGCATCGCGCAGGTCTCCGCGCTGGGCCTCGGCCTGATGGCTCTCCTGTTGCTGACCTTCGTGCGCACCGACCTGCTCGATCGCTGGCAGCTGTCGCTGTCCGGGGATGCGCCGAACCGTTTCATCATCAACGTGCAGCCGGAGCAGATGCAGCCGGTGCGTGCGTTCATGGCCGAACAGGGACTGGCCGCGCCGACGTTGTATCCGATGGTCCGCGGCCGCCTGGTCGAACGCAACGGCAAGCCCGCGACCGGCGCGACGGTCGAGAGCGACGATCCGCAGGCGCGCCGACGGGCCGAGCGCGAGTTCAATCTCTCCAGCGCCGCGGCGCTGCGCGACGACAACAAGGTCACGGCAGGCACGTTCTGGAGTGCCGCCAATCCGCCGCGCACGCCGCAGATTTCGGTCGAGGAGGACTTCGCCGAATCGCTCGGCTGGAAAGTCGGCGACCGCATCGCCTTCGATATCGCCGGGCAGCGCTTCGAGGCGCCGATCACGAGCCTGCGCAGCGTCGAGTGGGAAAGCTTTCGGCCGAATTTCTTCGTGATCGCCTCGCCTGGCGCGCTCGATAGCTATCCGGCGAGTTACATCACCGCGGTCAGCGTGCCGCCGGCGAACACGCGCTTCACCGCCGGCCTGGTCGAACGCTTCCCGAACTTGTCTGTTATCGACGTCGACGCGGTGCTCAAGCAGGTGCGCAGCACCGGCGACCAGGTGTCGAAGGTCGTGCAGGTGGTGTTCTGGTTCTCGCTGGCGGCCGGCGTGCTGGTGCTGCTGGCCGCGATCAGCGCCAGCCAGGACGAGCGCCTGCTCGAAGGCGGCGTGATGCGCGTGCTCGGCGGCAGCCGGCGGCAGCTGCGCCTGGCGCAGGCCTCGGAGTTCGCGGCGATCGGATTGTTGTCGGGCCTGGTCGCGGCGATCGCGGCGTCGGTCCTGTCCGGCGTGGTCGCCACGCGCGTGTTCGACCTGCCATGGGAAGCGAACTGGACGCTGGCCGCGGTCGGTGGCGGACTCGGCATGCTGGCGGCGCTGGCGGCGGGCCTGTTCGCGACGCGCAGCGTGCTCGATGCGCCGCCGTCGGTGACGCTGCGCGAGTTGCAGGGATAGGGTCTTCGCGTAGCCGTGGCGCGCGCTGTGCGCACGATGTCGCGGTGGATATGCGCACGGCGCTACGGCGGTCGTGCAGGACGCGATCATCGATGCCTCGCGGCTACTTGCGCGGCGTCTGGGCGGCCCCACTTAAAAAACTCACGCATCGGAGGCCTGCATGGACCCCAGCCAGAACCCCAACGTTTTCCACGCCACCACGATCGTCTCGGTGCGCCGCGATGGCCGCGTCGTCGTCGCCGGCGACGGCCAGGTGACACTCGGCAACACCGTGATGAAGTCCAACGCGCGCAAGGTGCGACGGCTCGGCAAGGACGGGCAGGTGCTCGCCGGTTTTGCTGGCGCGGCGGCCGATGCGTTCACGCTGTTCGAATTGTTCGAGGCCAAGCTCGAAAAACATGGCCAGCTCACGCGTGCCGCGGTCGAATTGGCCAAGGATTGGCGTACCGAGCGGCGCTTCGGCAAGCTCGAGGCGCTGCTCGCGGTCGCCGACAGGGAAACCTCGCTGATCATCAGCGGCACCGGCGACGTGATCGAACCCGAGGACGGCCTGGTGGCGATCGGTTCCGGCGGCATGTACGCACTGTCGGCTGCGCGCGCGTTGCTGTCGCACACCGCGCTCGATGCGCGCCGCGTCGCCGAGGAGGCGTTGAAGATCGCCGGCGACGTCTGCATTTATACCAACCAGAACATCGTCGTCGAAGAGCTCTGACTTCGTCATCCCGGCGAAAGCCGGGATCCATCTTGATCTTGCGCCACTGGATCATCGGCAAAGTCAAAATGGATCCCGGCTTTCGCCGGGATGACGAACAGGAGGCATGCGGTCAAGGCTAGGCCCGAAACGACGCGACTATGAGCGAAGCAGAATGCACAAGATCGAAAACACCAGCGCCACCATGACCCCGCGCGAGATCGTGCAGGAGCTCGACCGCCACATCGTCGGCCAGCACGCCGCCAAGCGCGCGGTCGCGATCGCGCTGCGCAACCGCTGGCGTCGCATGCAGCTCGAACCGGAGCTGCGCGAGGAAGTGATGCCGAAGAACATCCTGATGATCGGCCCGACCGGCGTCGGCAAGACCGAGATCGCGCGGCGCCTGGCGACGCTCGCCAATGCACCGTTCGTGAAGGTCGAGGCGACGCGCTTCACCGAGGTCGGCTACGTCGGCAAGGACGTCGAGCAGATCATCCGCGACCTCGCCGACACCGCGGTCAAGCTGTATCGCGAGCAGGCCAAGGCACGCGTGCGCACGCAGGCCGAGGAGCGCGCCGAGGACCGCCTGCTCGATGCGCTGTTGCCGCGGCGCAGTGTGGGCTTCGGCTTCGATCCGAATACCGTGCGCGACGAGCCGTCCGCGCACGAGAGCGACACGCGAGTGAAGCTGCGCCGGCAGTTGCGCGCCGGCGACCTCGACGAGCGCGAGATCGAACTCGAACTCAGCGCCAGCGCCGGCCACGTCGACATCATGACCCCGCCCGGCATGGAAGAGATGGGCCAGCAGCTGCGGCAGATGTTCTCCAACCTCGGCGGCGGCAAGACGCACAAGCGCACGCTCAGCATCCGCGCCGCGCGTCCGCAGCTGGTCGAGGAGGAAGCAGCGAAGCTGGTCAACGAGGACGAGGTGCGCGAGGCCGCGATCGAGGCCTGCGAGCAGCACGGCATCGTCTTCATCGACGAGATCGACAAGGTCGCCAAGCGCAGCGAAGGCATGGGCGCGGACGTGTCACGCGAAGGCGTGCAGCGCGACCTGCTGCCGCTGGTCGAAGGCTCCACGGTCAGCACCAAGTACGGTGCGGTGCGTACCGACCACATCCTGTTCATCGCATCGGGTGCCTTCCACCTGGCCAAGCCCAGCGACCTGATACCGGAAATGCAGGGCCGTTTCCCGATCCGCGTCGAACTGTCGGCGCTGGACAAGAGCGATTTCGTGCGCATCCTCACCGAGCCGAAGGCGGCGCTGACGGTGCAGTACCGCGAGCTGCTGAAGACCGAAGGCGTCGAGCTCGATTTCGCGCCCGATGCGATCGACCGACTGGCCGAGATCGCGGCCCAGGTCAACGAGCGCCAGGAGAACATCGGCGCGCGCCGCTTGCATACCGTGCTCGAACGCCTGCTCGACACGCTCAGCTACGAGGCGCCCGATCGCGACGGCCAGGCCGTGGTCATCGACCGCGCCTACGTCGACGCGCACCTGGGCGAGCTGGTGCAGGATCCGGACCTGTCGCGTTACATCCTCTGATCGCATGTCATCCCGAACGCAGTGAGGGATCTGTTGTTCGCTTTTGACAGCACCGCGAGGATCGACAGCAGATCCCTCACTGCGTTCGGGATGACAATCTCCTGAACGCATTCTGTTGGATGCCCTTATTCATTTGATGGAGCCGCGATGCGCCTGCCGCAGATACGGCTCGATCGCGCGCAGTTCTGCGAGGTCGTGCAGCTTGGCGACCTGCTGCACGCGTCCGCGCGGGTCCTGCGCGGTCTTGAAGAACAGCGGGTGCTCGACCACGTGATCGAGCTGCAGCGCCAAACGCAGCGCATCCTTCATGAAGACGACGTCGGCGAAAATGCGGGTGGTGCGGAACAGCGCGTAGCGATCCTTGGCGACGATCTCGATATCGCCATAGGCCTTCGCTGTCCGTTCCAGCTCCTCGTACAACGCGACCAGGTTGGCGGGTTTGTTCGCCAGCATCGCCGCGCGGTCGCCGGTGCCGCAGCTGTGCCTGACGTTGGCGCGGTTGAAGATGCGCGCGCAGTTCGGGCAGCTCCAGGTGGGCGGCATGAGCGCGGCCTCGCGTTTCGATGGCCGAATATACCAATCACGAACATGCACGATCAGTAGCACGCCACCGGTCCCGCGCTCGCCATGATCGGGTCCGGAGTTACCGCCCTGGGGGTGGCTGCGTGCGCCTGCGCGTGTCTTCGAGCAGCAGTTCGCGCGCGGCAGCCTGCAGTTCGGGGATGGGCACATCGAGCGGATCGCGGCGCAGGCGCTTGCGCAGGTCGGCGACCAGGCGCTTGTTGGCGTAGGTATGCGGCGAGTCGATGTCGTCGCCCTGGCTGGTGACGAAGCCGCGCAGGCGCTTTTCGCTGACGGTTTGCGCCTGTACGAGTTCGGTGAGCTTGGCGCGATATTCGAGTTCCCAGTCGGCCAGGCCGGAGAACCGATTCTTGTCGGCGAAATGCTGCGCCTCGTGGCCGAGGAACACGACGCGGAAGGCTTCGCCGTCGAGGCCTTCGTCGTAGGCCGGCACGATCGCGAACAGGGTCTTCTCGGTCGCCCAGCCACCGTTGGAGCCGCGATCGCAGCGGCCGTAGGCACTCCAGCCCAACGCTGCGAAGTCGTCCAACAGCGCGACCGGCACCTTGTGTCGACCCTCCGGGAGGTCGACTTCGTAGGTCCGCATCTGCGTCTTGCGCCACAGCATCATTTCGCGCAGCGGCGCGGTCACCCCCAGCTGCACGTGCCAGCCGCGCGCTTCCAGGGCTGCCGACAGGTCTGGCTCGATGCCGTCGAGGTCGGCCGCGGCCACCGCGGTGTCGCCGAGCAATGCCTGCAGCCGGCCGAGCAACATCGTTTCGAACTTGGCGCGCTGCGATGGCTCGGCGAGCGCATGCCACCAGTAGTCCTGGTAGCTCCACAGGACATCGCGGACGAACGGATCGTCGATGCCGCCGGCCAGCCACGGCGGCGTGTCGCGCTGGAAGCGGGCGCGCATGCAGGCCAGGTATTGCGCGTCGAAACCGACGTACTGGCCGTTGTCGACGGCCTCCAGCGCGGCGAGCGCACGGTGGCTGTCGCCCTGCAGGATCGCATTGGTGGATTCGGCGATCGCGGCCTTGACCTCGGCGCTGCTCTCAGGTGCGGATGCCGAAGACGCCACGCCGCTCCATGCGAGCAGAGCTGAAAGAAGCAAGTGAAGTCTCATCGCGGCGCTCCGGGGCGGGAGGACGGTGCGCCGCTGCCGGCTAGGCCGTCCCATGGCCGCATTGGGCCATCGCGGTGTTCACGCTGTCTTGAACGCATTTGATCTGCAGCCGCAGTGCCGCCGGCGGCAGGCCGCTGTGGACCCGGCACACGCGCGTCAGGTGGCTCTGGTCGGCGAATCCGGATTCGGCGGCGATGTCCGCGAGCGTCCCGTCGCCACGCAACGCGGCCAACGCGCGCCGCCACCGGCCCTCGCGGCGCAGCGCCTGCGGCGCCATGCCATGCGATTTCAGCAGGGCGCGGCTGGCGTGCGCAGCCGACACGCCCAGTCGCGCGGCGATCGCGGCAATGGCTTCGTCGCCCTGATCCAGAGCGGTGATGAAGGCTTGCTGCCATGCGGGCAACGCAGGCGTCATCGCGATCCCGCTCTCGGCAAGCAGGGCCGGCAGGCGATCCGGGCAACGCATGAACACCTCGCGCGCCGTGCGCAGGTCTTCCACGTGCCAGGCCCGGGTGCGACCGATGCCGAAGTCCCCCTGCAGCGTGAAGTTGGCCACGTGCGCGCCGCTGCGGCCGAAACGATTGCCGTGCGCATGGAAGGCGGGATGCAGCAGCACGGTGCCGGGCTCGCAGTCGATCGGCCCGTCGAGGCTGGCCTCGATATGGCGACCGTCGAGCACCAGCGCGGCGTAGGCGTGCCGGTGCCGGTGCGTGGCCAGCGCGTCGGCAGCGGCGTGGCGGGTTTCGTAGCACTGAACAGGCGACATACGGGCATCATCGCGCGGGGATCGCCTCAGGCCATGATCCGAAGGTCACGGCCCAATCGAGCGCGCCGTCGCTGCGCCAAACCGGACTGCGCTACGATCCGCCCTCCAGCCACCCGCAGGGAAATCCCATGGTCAGCAACAGCGCGCCGCAATCCGAGCTCGCGTCCGCAGCGGTCCCGGCTTCGCGCATGGCGCGGATCGTGGTCACATCGCTGTTCTTCATGTGGGGCTTCCTGACCTGCCTCAACGACATCCTGATTCCGCACCTCAAGGCCACCTTCTCGCTGAACTACGCGCAGTCGATGCTGATCCAGTTCACGTTCTTCGGCGCGTATTTCCTGATGTCGCTGCCAGCCGGCAAGCTGGTCTCACGCGTGGGTTACAAGCACAGCATCATCGTCGGCCTTGCCATCGCCGGCGTCGGCGCGCTGCTGTTCTGGCCGGCCGCGGAGCTGCGCGTGTACGAGCTATTCCTCGGCGCGTTGTTCGTGCTCGCCACCGGCATCACCATCCTGCAGGTTGCAGCCAATCCTTACATGACGCTGCTTGGGCCCGAGCGCACCGCATCGAGCCGGCTCAACCTGGCGCAGGCATTCAATTCGCTCGGCACCGCGATCGCACCGCTGCTGGGCGGCATGCTGATCCTGACCGGCGCGGTGCTCGGCGCTGAGCAGCTGGCGGCGCTGTCGGCACCGGAGCAACTCGCCTACCAGACGCAGCAGGCGCAATCGGTGCAGGTGCCGTACATCGGCCTGGCGCTGGCGTTGTTCGCGCTCGCCGTCGTGGTGTGGCTGTTCCGGCTGCCGGCGATCGCCACCGACGGCGGCACCGCAACCAGCCTCGGCGTGCTGCGCCATCGGCACGTGGCGTTGGGCGTGGTGGCGATCTTCGCCTACGTCGGCGCCGAGGTCGCGATCGGCAGCTTCCTCGTCAACTACCTGTCGCAGCCGGAGATCGGCGCGATGACCGAACAACACGCCACGCGTTACGTATCGGCTTACTGGACCGGCGCCATGGTCGGCCGCTTCATCGGCTCGGCGCTGCTGCTGCGCATCGACCCGGGCAAGCTGCTGGCGCTGTTCGCCGCGATCGTGGTGGCGCTGCTGGGCATCACCATGACCACCGGCGGCATGACCGCGGTCTACAGCATCGTCGCGATCGGCCTGTTCAACTCGATCATGTTCCCGACCATTTTCACCCTCGGCGTCGCCAAGCTCGGCGTGCAGACCGACAACGCCTCGAGCCTGCTGGTGATGGCGATCGTCGGCGGCGCGCTGGTGCCGCTGGCGCAGGGCGCGCTGGCCGACCGCATCGGCATCCAGTCCGCCTTCGTGCTGCCGCTGCTGTGTTACCTGTACATCATGTATTACGGCTTGCGCGGCTCGCGCGTGAGGGATGTGCCGGCGGTGCGATAATCGCGTCATGAACAACGTCAACGACGACAAGCACGGTAACGACAGCCGCGACACCACGCACTTCGGTTTCCGCGAGGTGCCGACCGGCCAGAAGCAGAAGCTGGTCGGCGAGGTGTTCTCGTCGGTGGCCGGCAAGTACGACCTGATGAACGACCTGATGAGCCTCGGCATCCATCGGGTGTGGAAGCGCTATTTCGTCGCCACCGCGCAGGTCAGGCCGGGCGATCGCGTGCTCGACCTGGCCGGCGGCACCGGCGACATCGCCGCGCTGCTGAAGGATCGCGTCGGCGACACGGGCGAGATCGTGCTGGGCGATATCAACGCCGGCATGCTTACCGTCGGCCGCGACCGCATGACCGATCGCGGCAACGTGCGCGGCTTCGAATACGTGCAGTTGAACGCCGAGGCGCTGCCGTTCCCCGATGCGAGTTTCGACCTGGTCACGATCGCGTTCGGCCTGCGCAACGTCACCGACAAGGCCGCCGGGCTGCGCGAGATGTTGCGCGTGCTCAAGGTCGGCGGCCAGGCGCGCGTGCTGGAGTTCTCGGAAGTGAAGGCGGACTGGTTCAAGCCGCTATACGATTTTCATTCGTTCAAGGTGCTGCCGCACCTGGGCAAGCTGTTCGCCGGCGACAGCGACAGCTACCAATACCTGGCCGAATCGATCCGCCAGCATCCGCCGCAGGACGAGCTCAAGGCGATGATGCAAGCGGCCGGCTTCGCGCGCTGCGACTACAAGAACCTCAATGCCGGGATCGTGGCGATCCACACCGGCTATAAAGCCTGAGCACCTGATCGGCAAAGCAGTTCACGGCCAAGGCGTTAAACTCGCGGCCCCCGATCCCCCGTTAGGGCCGCCATGCGCTGTTTCCCGACCCAGTCCCGACACCAGCTCTTGTTGCTGATCGCGTTGCCGCTCGCCGTGCTGCTGGGCGCAGGCTGCAAGCGCGACGCCGCCGGCGACACTGCCGCCACGCCTGCTACCAAGCCCGTGCCCAACGTCCGCACCATCGACGAACACTCCTACTCCGAACCTGGGGTGGTGACGACCACCGACCTCGCGCTCGATCTCAAGGTCGACTTCGACAGCAAGACCATCGCAGGCACCGCCGTCTACACGTTGGACTGGAAGGACAAGTCGGCGACGCAGCTCGTCCTCGATACGCGCGACCTGACCATCGAGAAAGTCGAAGGCGAAACCGCAGCCGGGCAATGGTCGCCGCTGCAATACGCACTCGCCGAGAGTGACAAGGTCCTCGGCAGCGGACTGATCATCCAGACGCCGGCACGCAACACCCACGTGCGGATCGCCTACAGGACCTCGCCCGCTGCGTCCGGCCTGCAATGGCTCGAGCCGTCGATGACCGAAGGCAAGCAGCAGCCCTTCATGTTCAGCCAGTCGCAGCAGATCCATGCGCGCTCCTGGGTGCCGCTGCAGGACACGCCCGCCGTGCGCTTCACCTACACCGCGCACGTCACCGCGCCGGCCAACGCGATGGTGCTGATGAGCGCCGACAACGATCCGGCCGCGGCGCGCGACGGCGACTATACGTTCAAGATGCCGCAGAAGATCCCGTCGTACCTGCTGGCGATCGCGGCCGGCGACCTGGTGTTCGAGCCGATCTCCAAGCGCAGCGGCGTGTGGGCCGAGCCGACGATGGCGAAGAAGGCCGCCGCCGAGTTCGCCGATACCGAGAAGATGATCGAGACCGCCGAGAAGCTGTACGGCCCTTACCGCTGGGGCCGCTACGACATCCTCGTGCTGCCGCCGTCGTTTCCTTACGGCGGCATGGAAAACCCGCGCCTGACCTTCGCCACGCCGACGGTCATCGTCGGCGACCAGTCGCTGGTGTCGCTGGTCGCGCATGAGCTGGCGCACAGCTGGTCCGGCAACCTGGTGACGTTCTCGAGCGCCAAGGATGCCTGGCTCAACGAGGGCGTGACCAGCTATGTCGAGAACCGCCTCGTCGAGGCCCTGTACGGCAAGGAACGCGCCGACATGGAAAGCGTCATCGCGCGCAACGAGTTGAAGGAAGAGTTCAAGACCGTCGATCCGAAACTGCAGGCGCTGGCGGTGAAGCCGGGCGTGCTGAAGGATCCGGACGAGAATTCCAGCGCCACGGTCTACGCCAAGGGTGCATGGTTCCTGCAATTCCTTGAACAGCGTTTCGGACGCGAGAATTTCGATGCGTTCCTGCGCGGCTACTTCGATCACTTCGCGTTCCAGAGCATCGACACGGCGCAGTTCGCTGCTTATGCCAAGGCCAACCTGCTCGACAAGTATCCGGGCAAGGTCACGCAGGCCGAGTTCGATGCCTGGCTGTACCAGCCCGGGATCCCGGCCGATGCGCCGCAGACGCTGTCGCCGCGCTTCGGCGTCGTCGATTCCGCGCGCCTGGCCTGGCGCGGCAGCGCGCAACTGCCGCCGCCGGTGATCACCTCGCCGTGGACCACGCAGGAATGGGTGCATTTCCTCGACGGCATGCCCGAGACCCTGCGCATCGACCAGCTCGCGCAGCTCGATGCGGCCTACAAGTTCACCGGCACGCCGAACGGCGAAATCGCGCAGCGCTGGTACCCGCTTGCGGTGCGCAGCGGTTACACCCAGGCCAACGAGGCCATCGCCGAATTCCTGCAGAGGGTCGGTCGCCGCAAGCTGATCATGCCGACCTACGAGGCACTGGTGCAGACCGAACCGGGACTCGCATTCGCCAGGGAAGTGTTCGCGAAGGCGAAGCCGGGCTACCACCCGATCACGACAGGCACGGTGCAGAAGACGATCGACGAAGCCAAGCCGAAGCCCGCGCCCGCTGCCGCGGCACAACCCACGCTGCAGCCGACGCCTGACGATGCGACGGACATTCAGGCACCGCCGCAGCAGGCATCGCCGCAGCAGGCGCCGCCCGCGGGCTGATCCTGATGCGCTGGAAGACAGCAGTGCTCACGGCCGCCGTCCTGGCGGCCGTGTTGCTTGCGGTCTGCGTGATCGCATGGTGGCGCGATCCGTACGCGCTGGTGCGCGCGGAATACTCGCGGCAGCGCATCGCACTCGGCCTGCAGCGCCACAGCGTGATCATCGACGGCCAGCGCTGGGTCTACGTCGAGCGTGCCGCGGACGAACCCGGCGCGCCGACCATCGTCATGTTGCACGGCTACACCGGCAGCAAGGAGAACTGGTATCGCCTCGCCGCGCGACTCGAAGGCCATTACCGGCTCGTCATTCCCGATCTGCCCGGTTGGGGCGAGAGCCAACGATTGCGCGATGCGGATTACGGCTATGCCGCGCAGGCCGGCAACGTCGCGGCCTTCATCCGCCAAGTCAGCGATCAGCCCGTCGTGCTGCTCGGTCATTCGATGGGCGGCGGCATCGCCGCGGTCGTGGCGGCGCGCTATCCGCGCGAAGTCGCGCGCGTCGGACTGATCGACGCCTCCGGCGTACGTTTCAAGGACAACCAGTTCGGCATCGACGTGTTGGCGGGAAAAAATCCGTTCGGCGTCACCGACGAGGCATCGCTCGAGCACTACCTTGGCATTCTGTTCCACGATGCCAAGGCGCGGCCACCGATCCCGTGGCCGGCATCGCGCGCGCTGATCGCGCATCGGCGAGCCGATGGCGCATTCGAGCAGTCCGTGCTCGACCGCATCGGTCGCAGCGAAGCACGCTTCCTGCCGGGCGACATGGCGTCCAGGATCGCGCAACCGGCGCTGCTACTGTGGTGTCGGCAGGACGCCGTGATCGATGCCAGCGCGATGGACCAATTCGCTGCGAAGATGCCGCAGGCCAGCAAGACGTTGCTGCAAGATTGCGGCCACATGTCGCTGATGGAACAACCCGATGCGGTCGCCGCTGCGGTGACCGCCCTGATCGAGAAGGGCAGACCACGATGAAGACCGGATGGCTGTTGTGCGCGGCGTTGCTTGTTGCCGCATTGCCCGCGTGCAAACGCGAGGACCCGCAGGTAGCGATCGCCGCACAGGCCGCTGCGGCCGAACAGGAGGCGAAAAACGCCGCGGCCGCGTTCGACGATGCCGTGTCGAAGCAGAACTGGGCCCTGGCCAAGGCGCAGGGCGAGGTCTTGCTTGCCGAGCATCCGGACAGCGAAGCCGCCAGGCGCGTGCGCCCGCAACTAGAGGACGTCGTCGCCAAGGCCGACGCCGCTCGCGAAGGACTGCGCGCCGCCGGGCTGTGGAGCTACAACGCCGAACCGGTCAAGGGCGGCAAGCAGTTGTCGGCTGCGATCTACGCCAAGGAGGACCTCGACGTCGACGGCAGCGGCCCGAAGCCGGTGCGCCTGATCTTCCGCGACCATCCGTCGTGGGGCCGCAGCGCTTATCTCGTATTGCAGGCTGGCGATTTCCGTTGCCCCGGCGGCTGCAAGGTGCAGGTCAAGGTCGACGAAGCGCCAGCGAAGGCGATGGCCGCGACGCGCCCGAAGACCGACGAGGCGATCGCGATGTTCATCGAGGACGAGCGTGCGCTGTGGCGCATGACGGACGGCGCGAAGGTGATTGCGATCGAATTCCCGACGCGCGACGTCGGCAAGCGCACGGCCGTGTTCGAGGTCGCGGGGCTGGATCGCGGCAAGTTGCCAGCGTGGAAGTGAAGTTGCGATCGAGCACAAAAAAAGGCGCCGGATGTCCGGCGCCGAGGATTACGAAACGGAACACCTGTGATGCGTCAGGCGCCTACTTCTTCCGCGATATTGGTGAACACGCCATTGATTTCCACACCTGGCGGGATCGAACAGCTGTAATTGAGCGAATTGTTGAAAGGCACGTCGCCGTTGTCCGCTGCGGGTGTCCAACTCACGACGCCGAGGGCGTTGGCCGCTATGCTCACCGTCTTGGGAAAGAAGTTGATCGGGAAATCGATGTTGCCGGTCACCAAGGTGCAGCTGATGTTGACTGCCACGCCAGTGGTGTTGGTGATCGCGACGCCATTGAACTGGTTGAGGGCCCCAAAGAAGTCGTCCGCGGGCAGGGAGCAGCTGACAAAGGCGCTGCTGGTTCCCTCGTTCTTGATGGCCAGTGGCCGCGCGCGCAGCTGGGTAGCCGACACCGGCAGGTTGCCCTGGCAGGAACCCGCGGCGTACTGCACCTGGGTGCGGTTGACGGTCACGGCGAGCGCATTGCCGCTCATGAGTAACACGGCGGTGGTGCCCAGCAACACGGAAAACAATTTGTTCGGGATGGCACGATGCATGGTCAATCTCCTTGGAGTGTTATTTGCATCCATCGTGGCTCGGCGCATCGCTGTGCGGCGCGCCAGCCCGGACACATCAGCTCATAACGCAGGAAATGGCCCGTGGCGGCCACGCAGGCGGTCCTGAATGGGATCATCGATGCGATCGGAGTGAGACTGGCCTGAGGACCGCCGGTGCCTCAAGACATCCCAGGACGCGCAGAGCCTGCTCACGGTGCCGCGAAGCTCCCTCGCTTGTCAGATGGGTCGGGAGGTCCGGGCCACGCCGTAAAGGACCGGGTCGAATTGATCCCCGCTCGGACGACGCGCGATCGCCTCAGAGCGCGTACCCGAATTGCTGCCGGAACTGCTCGGCGAATTCGTCGTAGTCGAAGCGCTGGTTCTGCGTGCCCGGATGTTCGACCTTCAATGCGCCCATCAGGTTGCCGATGCGGCCGATGGTCAGCCAGTCGAAGCCTTTCTCGATGCCGAAGATCAGGCCGGCGCGGAACGCATCGCCGCAGCCGGTGGGGTCGGTGACGCGGCGTTCGTGCGCGGGCGGAACGTCGTGGACCTTGCCGTCGGCGTGGATCATCGCGCCCTGCGGACCGCGCGTGACGATGTAGGCCTTCACCTTGCCGGCGATGTCCTGTTCGCTCCAGCCGGTGCGCTCCTGCAGCAGGTTGGATTCGTAATCGTTGACGGTGACGTAGTCGGCCTGTTCGATGAACTGGCGCAGTTCGGCGCCGTTGAACAGCGGCATGGCCTGGCCGGGATCGAAGATGAAGGGGATGTTGCCTTCGGAGAATTCCTTCGCGTTCTGGATCATGCCCTCGCGGCCGTCCGGACTGACGATGCCGATCGTCACGCCGGCCACGTCGCGCACGTGGTTCTCGTAGCTGCGCATCATCGCGCCGGGGTGGAAGGCGGTGATCTGGTTGTTGTCCAGGTCGGTGGTGATGAAGGCCTGCGGCGTGAACAGCTCCGGGATTTCCTTGACCTGGTCGAGGCGGATGCCCTGTTCCTCGAAATACTCGCGATACGGCCCGAAGTCCTGGCCGACCGTGGCCATCGGCACGGGTTCGCCGCCGAGCAGCTTGAGGTTGTAGGCGATGTTGCCGGCGCAACCGCCGAACTCGCGCCGCATGCGCGGCACCAGGAACGACACGTTGAGGATGTGCACCTTGTCCGGGAGGATGTGGTTCTTGAACTGGTCGGGGAACACCATGATGGTGTCGTAGGCCAGGGAACCGCAGATCAGTGCAGACATCGGCTTCGACGCTCGGGCGGGAAAGGGCGGCTAGGGTAGCGGCTGGGGGGTAAGTGGGCCAGCAGCTGGCTTTCCCTCGCCCCGCTTCGCGGGGTGAAGACGTGCGCTGGCGAGCCATTGGCTCGCGCACGTCTGAACGCCCTTGCAAGCAGGGCAAGGGCCGGGGGCAGAGCGAGGGTGCTCGCATAGCGAGCGGGTGAGGGGTGTACGGCGCATACCACATCCACCGACTTGAAGCTTACGCCGCTCCGTTCGCCCCTCACCCGCCTTCGGCACCCTCTCCCCGACGATGGAGCCGTTGGGGAGAGGGAAGAGCGGATACGTGATCCGATCTGGATTTCCATGGCTTTACCCGCTTTATTCCTTGCCGCGCCTAGGTGCCGTTGCTAGTCTAGCCAGCTATTTCACCACTCCATCACGGACATTCATCCCCCGATGTTCAAGAAGTTCCGCGGCATGTTTTCGAATGACCTGTCCATCGACCTTGGGACAGCCAACACCCTGATCTTCGTCCGTGGCCAGGGGATCGTCCTCAACGAGCCGTCCGTCGTCGCCGTCCGCCAGGACCGCGCCGGGGGTCACAAGTCCGTCGCCGCGGTCGGCAGCGAGGCCAAGCAGATGCTCGGCCGCACGCCCGGCAACATCACCACGCACCGCCCGATGAAGGACGGCGTCATCGCCGACTTCACCTATACCGAGGAGATGCTCAAGCACTTCATCCGCAAGGTGCACAAGTCGCGCTTCCTGCGGCCGAGCCCGCGCGTGCTGATCTGCGTGCCGTGCGGCTCGACCCAGGTCGAGAAGCGCGCAATCAAGGACTCCGCCCTCGAGGCCGGTGCGCGCGACGTGTCGCTGATCGAGGAGCCGATGGCCGCGGCGATCGGAGCCGGCATGCCGGTGACGGAGGCCAGAGGCTCGATGGTCGTCGACATCGGCGGCGGCACCACCGAAGTTGCGGTGATCGCGCTCAACGGCATCGTCTACTCGCAGTCGGTGCGGATCGGCGGCGACCGCTTCGACGAATCGATCATCAACTACGTGCGCCGCAACCACGGCATGCTGATCGGCGACGCCACCGCCGAGCGCATCAAGCTCGAGATCGGCTGCGCCTACCCGCAGCGGGAAGTGCGCGAGATGGAAGTCTCCGGACGCCACCTTGCCGAAGGCGTCCCGAAGATGATCAAGATCACTTCGACTGAAGTGCTCGATGCTTTGCGCGAGCCGCTGGCGGGCATCCTCAGCGCGATCCGGCAGGCGCTGGAACAGACGCCCCCAGAGCTGTGCGCCGACGTCGCCGAACGCGGCATCGTGCTGACCGGCGGCGGCGCGCTGCTGCGCGACATCGATCGGTTGATCAGCGAGGAAACCGGCCTGCACGTGCAGGTCGCCGACGATCCGCTGACCTGCGTGGCGCGCGGCGGCGGACGGGCGCTGGAGTTGCTCGACATGCATGGCAACGAGTTCTTCGCGTCCGAATAGACCAGAGCGGGAACGAAAAAGGGGAACAGGGGACAGGGAATGGCGCGCAAGCTTCGTACGTTGGCCCGCCCTGCCGCCTCGTCGTCGTGATTCGATATCCGGTTGCCGCATGATGCGTTCCCGTTTCCGTCGCCGGTTGTCCTGACGTGCCTGCCTACGCCGGCCCCGTTGCCTCCCGTCCCGGCGAAGTCGCCGGGACGCTGCGGTTGTTGGCCTACCTGGCGCTGTCGGTCGCGTTGATCGTGTCCGACCATCGCGGCCACTGGCTGGCGCGGGTGCGCGCCCAGGCCGAAGTGCTGATCCAGCCCTTGTGGTGGCTGGCCGGATTGCCCGGACGCATCGGCGACAACGTGCGCGACGATGCATCGTCGCGATCGCGGCTTGCCGAGGACAACCGCACGCTGCGCAACGCGCTGCTGATCATCGGCGCCCGCAATGCACGTCTGCAGGCGGCGGCGGAAGAGAACGCGCGCTTGCGCGGCCTGCTCGGCGCCGCTCAGCGCGGACGCCTCGACGTGCAACTGGCGCCGATCCTCGACATCGACCTCGATCCCACTCGGCAGCGGCTGGTGCTCGACCTCGGCAGCCGCGACGGCGTGAGCATCGGCCAGAGCGTGATCGACGCCGGCGGCCTGCTTGGACAGATCATCGCGGTCACGCCGACCACGGCCACCGTGCTGCTGCTGACCGACCCCGACCATGCCGTGCCGGTCGCGGTCGCGCGCAGTGGCGTGCGCCTGGTCGCCTACGGCCGCGGTGACCGGCTCGAACTGGCCAACGTGCCGCTGTCGAGCGACGTGAAGGCGGGCGATACGGTCGTCACCTCGGGTCTGGGCGGACGCTTCCCGGCTGGATTTCCGGTCGGCACGATCGGCGCGCTGCGGCCCGACGACAGCCGCGCCTTCCTCGTCGGCGCGCTGACGCCGGCGGCGCAGCTGGATCGTGGCCGGGATGTGTTGTTGCTGCGGAATGTGGATGTGCCGGGCGTAGCGCCTCCCCCTGCGGCGGCGCGCGCCACCGTGCCTGCGGACCGATCGGTATCGGATCCAAAGGCACCCCTCCCCAGCCCTCCCCTGCAGTCGCAGGGGAGGGAGCAGACACCGGAGCCGACTCGATGAGCCGCCTGCGCAATCAGTGGGTGCTGCCGGTCAGCGTGTTCGTGGCACTGCTGCTGGGCCTGCTGCCGTTGCCGGAGTTGCTGCAGCCGCTGCGCCCCTACTGGCTGGCGCTGGTGGTCGCGTACTGGGTGATCGAGGCTCCGGACCGCGCCGGCCTCGGCTTCGCCTTCGCGCTCGGCCTGATCGCCGACGTCGCCTTCGGCGGCCTGCTCGGCGAGCAGGCGCTGCGCCTGGTGGTGATGACCTTCATCCTGCAGCGCTTCCGCTCGCAATTGAGGTTTTTCCCGCTGTCGCAGCAGGCCCTGGCGATCGGCGGGCTGCTGCTCAACGACCGCGTGGTCAGCGCCGCGGTGCACCTGGCGCTCGGCGAGCCGCAACTGCCGTGGACGTTCTGGTGGGCGCCGCTGCTGGGCATGCTGTTGTGGGCGCCGCTGTTCCTGATGCTCGATGCGCTGCGGCTCGACCGCCGCCGGGGTTGAGCGATGGGGTCGAGGCCGCGCCGCCGCCAGATCAGGAACCAGGTCGCCGAAGCGACCCAGTTCCGCATTCGCGCCGCGATCGGGTTCGCCAGCGTCCTGCTGGCGCTCGGCGGATTGGCGCTGTGGTACTTCAAGCTGCAGGTCATCGACCATGCCGACTACGCCACGCGCTCGCAAGCCAACCGCATCAAGCCGCGACCGGTGGTGCCGGGACGCGGCTTGATCTACGACCGCAAGGGCCGCGTCCTGGCCGACAACATTCCGGCCTATCGCATCGACGTGGTGCCGGAAAACGCCGGTGATCCGAAACAGCTCATCGCCTCGCTGTCGCGGATCATCGCGTTGTCGCCGGCTGACATCGCCGCGTTCGAGGCCGCGCGCAAGTCGACGCGCGGTTTCCGTGCGATCCCGCTGCGGCTGCGCATCACCGATGACGAGGCCGCGCGCTTCGCGGTCGACCGCTGGCGCTATCCCGGCGTCGACCTGGTGCCGTATCTGACGCGCCGTTACCCGCACGGCGACCTGTTCGCGCACGTGATCGGCTACGTGGGGCGCACCGACGAAGGCGACCTGAAGAAGTACGGCGAGAACCAGGCCCTGTACGCGCACACCGGCCGCACCGGCATCGAGCGCTATTACGACGAAGCGCTGCGCGGCAGCATCGGTTACGAGCAGGTCGAAACCAATGTCGAAGGCCGCGCGCTCAACACCATCGGCCGCGTGCCGGCGACGCCGGGCGCGGACCTGCGCCTGAGCCTGGACCTGGACCTGCAACGCGCGATGGTGATGGCGTTCGGCGACCTCGAAGGCTCGGCCGTCGCGATCGATCCGCGCAGCGGCGAGATCCTGGCGATGGTGAGCCTGCCGAGCTACGACCCGAACCTGTTCGTCAACGGCATCTCCCACGCCGACTTCAGGCGCCTCAACGACAACCCGTCGCGACCGCAGTTCAATCGCCTGGTGCTCGGTGGCGTGGCGCCCGGCTCGACGATCAAGCCGCTACTGGCGCTGGCCGGGCTCGACAGCGGCGTTCGCAAGCCCGAGGACAAGACCCTGTCGACCGGCTCGTTCCGCCTGCCCGGCATGCGCGGCCGCGGCTGGGGAGACTCGCACACCCACGGTCACGGCTGGACCGACGCGCGCAAGTCGATCGCCGATTCGGTCAACACCTACTACTACAGGCTCGCGCAGGACATGGGCATCGAACGCTTCGATACCTACCTGGCGAAGTACGGCTTCGGCAAGCCGACCGGCATCGATCTGGCCGGCGAGATCGAAGGCATCGTGCCGTCGCCCGCCGCCAAGGCCAAGCTCGTCGGGGAACAGTGGTATCCGGGCGATCTGATCAACGCCGCGATCGGGCAGGGCATGTGGAAGGTGACGCCGCTGCAACTCGCGCGCGGTACCGCGGCGATCGCCGACGACGGCTTGCTGCGGCGCCCGCACCTGGTCGCCGCGCAACGGACCGGCTTCAACGCGGCGTGGCAATCGCTGCCGCAACCGCAGCCGGTACGCATCAGCGATCGTGCCGACAACCTGCTCGTGGTCCAGGAAGGCATGCAGATGACGGTGCACGGGCCGGGAGGCACCGCGCGCACGATCGGCATCGGCATTCCCTATCGCATGGCGGGCAAGACCGGTACCGCGCAAGTGGTCAACCGGCGCATCGCCGGGATCAATCCGAAATCGCTGCCGATGCATCAACGGCACCGTGCCCTGTTCGTCGGCTATGCGCCCGCTGAAGCGCCGACGATCGCGGTCGCGGTCGCGGTCGAAGGCGGCGGTTATGGCTCGAGCACCGCCGCGCCGATCGCGCGCAAGATCCTCGACGCCTGGTTGCTCGGCAAGATGCCGGAACCCGATCCGAAGGCGATCCCGGTCGGCGCCGTGGCGGTGGGCGTCTTCGCCAATGTCGTCGGTACGCCGCCGGCCGTGGGCGTGGTCGCATCCGACGCGCAAGCCGGCAATGCGACGGTCGCACCTGCGCTGCAGGCGCCGCGTTGAACGTCATCCTGCGCTGGTTGTTCGACATGGCCGGGCGCTTCACGCGCACGCTCGACTGGCCGCTATGCGCCGCGCTCTTCGCGCTGATGGGCATCGGCCTGGCCGTGCTGTACAGCGCCGGCAACGAAAGTCCGCGCCTGGTCATGGCGCAGGGCGCACGTTACGCGATCGGCTTCGTCGCCATGTGGGCGCTGTCACGCGTGCCGCCCAAGCGCCTGCGCGCCATTTCGCCGCTGCTCTATGGTGCTTCGCTGCTGCCGTTGTTCGCGGTCCTGCTGGTCGGCACCGGCCGCAGTGGCCAGCACTGGATCAATCTCGGCGTGTTCTATTTCCAGCCGGCGGAACTGCTGAAACTGAGCCTGCCGATGATGGCGGCCTGGTATCTCGACCGCGAAATGCTGCCGCCGCGCTTCGCCACCGTGCTGGCGAGCGCGCTGATCATCGCCATCCCGACCGGACTGATCCTGCTGCAGCCGGACTTCGGCACCGCGATGCTGGTCGCCTCGAGCGGTGCGTTCGCGCTGTTCCTGGCGGGGCTGTCCTGGTGGTGGTTGCTGGCCGCGCTCGGCGGCGTCGCCGCGGCCGCGCCGGCGGCGTGGTTCTGGCTGCTGCGGCCTTACCAGAAGGACCGCATCCTGACCTTCCTCAACCCCGAGACCGATCCGCTCGGTACCGGCTGGAACATCATCCAGTCGAAGATCGCGATCGGCTCCGGCGGCATGACCGGGCAGGGCTGGGGACAGGGCACGCAGGCGCATCTCGATTACCTGCCCGAACACACCACCGATTTCATCTTCGCGGTCTTGAGCGAGGAGTTCGGCTGGCTGGGCGTGGCCACGGTGCTGGCGCTGTACCTGTTCGTGATCGGACGCTGCCTGTGGATCGCCAGCGAGGCGCGCGACACCTATTCGCGCCTGATCGCCGGCGCGCTCGGGTTGGCGTTCTTCGTCTACGTGATCGTCAACGGCGGCATGATCTCCGGCCTGCTGCCGGTGGTCGGCGTGCCGATGCCGCTGTTGAGTTATGGCGGCACGGCGGCGGTGTCGCTGCTGGCGGGGCTCGGCGTGGTGATGGCGGTGCAGGCGCATCGCCCCGTGCGCGGCTGATGCAGGTGCGCTGACGTCCTCGGCCGGACGACATTGTTCGGCCGCAGCGAAGAAGCGAATGCATACCGGCGCGTTCGCCGTTGATCGATTCGCTCATCGCACGCTGCGCGAATCTGCAACCCCAGCAAAACACACGCCATTTCGCGGGTTCTGTGCGGTTCCATCGCCGTGCTACCCTCGCGCCGATGATCCGACGCGCCTTTTCCCGCCATTTTTCGTTATTCATGATGCCGCTGGCACTGTCAGCATGCGCGACGCAGGTGCCGCCGCCGAAATCCGCCGCGATCATGCCGGCGGCAACCGTGGCACCGTCGGCAACCGCAGCGCCGCAAGCAACCGCAGCACCGCAGGCAACCGCAGCACCGCAGGCAACCGCAGCACCGCAGGCAACCGCAGCGCCGGTTACCGCGCCACCGCCGAGCGTGCAACTGCCGCCGATTCCGCAGCCACCGGAGCGTCCGCTGGCGCCGCCCTCGGTCACCGATGCGGCGATCCCGCAACCGCAGCGCGTCGAAGCTTTCGTCGACTACACCGCGCAGGCCTACAACGTCGCGCCGCAGCGCATCCGCGACGCGCTGGCGCAGGCCGAGTACAAGCAGAACATCATCGATGCGATCTCGCGCCCGGCCGAGGGCGTCAAGCCCTGGCGCGACTATCGCGTGATCTTCCTCAACGATGCGCGCATCGAGGGCGGCCGCGCCTTTTACGCGCAGCATCGCGATGCGCTCGAACGCGTCGCCACGCAGACCGGCGTGCCGGCCGAATACATCGTCGCGATCATCGGCGTGGAAACCAACTACGGCAAGATCACCGGCAACTACCGCGTGCTCGATGCGTTGTACACGCTCGCATTCGGCTATCCGAAGCGGGCGCCGTTCTTCGCCGGCGAACTCGCGCAGCTGTTCGCGTTGACGCAGGAAGAGAAGCAGCTCGACCTGGTCACGCTCAACGGCAGCTATGCGGGCGCGATGGGCATGGGTCAGTTCATGCCGTCGAGCTACCGGCTGTGGGCGAAGGACGGCGACGGCGACGGCCGCCGCGACCTGCTGACGCACACGCCCGATGTATTCGCCTCGATCGCGAACTACTTCGTCGTGCATGGCTGGCAACGCGGCGGCCCGGTGGTCGCGCGCGCGGCACGCGACGCGACGGCGGCGGATTTCATTCCCGGCAACGTCGAACCGGTCTATCCGCTCGCCGACCTCGCCGCACGCGGCTATCGCCCGCAGCCTGGCGAACCGATCGCCGAAGGCGCGACGCTGCTGTCGCTCGATGGCGAGCTGGGCAAGGAATACTGGCTCGGTTATCGCAACTTCTACGTGATCACGCGCTACAACCGCTCGCCGATGTATGCGTTGTCGGTGCACCAGCTGGCGCAGGCGATCCGTGCCGGCGCAGGCGTCGCCGCGCGATGATCATCCGGCGCGACACGCTGCCGGTGCTGATGCTGTGGTTGCTGTCGCTGCTGCTCGCGGCATGCAGCGGAGCGCCGAAGAAGGCGACGCCATCGACGGCGAAGACGGTGTCATCGACATCGCCTGCAAGACCGGCCACCGGCACAAAAAAATCGCCGTATGCGCCCGCGCAGGAAGACCCGAGCAAGCGCGGCGACTACACGCGCGGCGGGCTGTACGCACCGCATATCCAGGACAGCGCGCCCGGCGAGATCCCGGACGTCGATGCGATTCCAGAACCCGAGGTGCGCGCCGAACCACGTTCGCGCTACGGCAACCGTTCGCCTTACGTCGTGCTCGGCAAGTCGTACACCGTGCGCGATACGCCCGAGCGGTTACGTCGAACAGGGACTCGCCTCGTTCTACGGCAACAAGTTCCATGGCCGCAAGACTTCGAACCTCGAGGTCTACGACATGTACGCCTTCACCGCGGCGCACAAGTCGCTGCCGCTGCCGAGCTTCGCGCGCGTGACCAACCTGTCCAATGGCAAATCGGTCGTGGTGCGCGTCAACGACCGTGGTCCGTTCCATGCCGGCCGCGTCATCGATCTCAGCTACGCGGCGGCGGTGAAACTCGGCGTGCATCGCACGGGGACCGCCAGAGTCGAAGTGCGCGGCTTGAGTCCCGGCGAGAATGCGCGCGAGCCCTACGACGCCGTCGCCGCGCGCGCTGCGGAGCAGGCGCCTTCCGCCGCGTCGTCGCCGAATGCATCGTCCAAGTTGGTGCTGCCGCCAGGCGTGCGCATCGCCACCGGCAAGCCGCAACCCGCGCCGGGTTCGGCGATCGACAAGTTCGTCGAGGCCTTGCCGATCGCGTCCGCTGCCGCCGGCGAACGCGGATCGGAAGCGCCCGCGGCCGAGCCCGTCGCCGCCGCCGCGAGGACTGCCTCCACGAGTACGGTCGCCATGACCGTGCCCGCCCTCGCCAGCGGACAGGAATGGCGTTTCGACATGCGCCAGGACGGCAAGGCGATGACGGCCGACGAATTCGATGCCTGGATGAAGGCACGCCGCGCGCGCGTGGCGACCGGCAAGCCGGGCAAGCCCGATGCGCGGCCGGTGGCGGCGGTCGCCGCGTCCGGCGCTGCGGCAGCGATGCGTGCAGCGCCGCCGCCGGCTACCGCGCCTGCCGTCACCACGCCTGCTGTTACCACGCGTGCTGTCACCACGCGTGCTGCCGCCGCGCGTCCCGCGCCGGCGCGATCCGTGTCGGGCGATGGCGTCACCTTGCAGGTCGCGGCCTTCGGCGCACGCGGCAATGCCGAGCGCGCGCTGTCGATGCTGCATGGCGCCGGTATCGACGAGGCACGCCTGCAGGACGGGAACTCCAACGGCCAGAAGGTCTGGCGGCTGCGCGTTGGCCCGGTCGACGCGACCGCGGTTGCGGAACTGACCGCGCGCGTTGCCGGTCTTGGTTTCGGCCAGCCGCAGGTCGTGCGCGAGTAGACTTGCGGGCCTCGCCGTCCGCCGAGCGGAGGGCGACGCTCGATCCCATGCCACACAGCTTTACCGAGCTATCTACTTTTCCATCAAGCCGCTCCACCGGACTGTTCACCAGACCGATCCAGTAGATCCGATCCCACCTTAGAAATTCACCGGTCAGGGATGGCCGTGTTCCCCGGAGTGCCGCTTTCGATGAAGCCGTTGTCGATCAAGAAAACATCCACCCTGCTCGCCGGCGCCGCGCTGGCCGCGTTGTCCACGCTGGTCGTCGGTCTTGCCGTCGCCCAGTCCCCGCAGCCACTGCCCAAGCCGGCCGCGCCGGCGCTCAGCGATGCCTTGCCGGTGCCGCCGCCGCCGGAAGTGGTCGGCGACACCTGGGTGCTGATGGACTACGCCACGGGCCAGGTGCTTGCGGGCGAAAACGCCGACAAGCGCGTCGAGCCGGCGAGCATCACCAAGGTGATGACCTCGTATGTGATCGCCGCCGAGATGAAGTCAGGCAAGGTCAAGCCGACCGACCCGGTGATGATGAGCGAGAACGCCTGGCGCAGCGGCGGCGCCGGCACCGACGGCAGCTACAGCGGCTTCGAGGTCAACAAGACCGCGCCGTTGCGCGACATGGAAAAGGGCATGGTGGTGCAATCCGGCAACGACGCCGCGATCGCGCTCGCCGAGCACGTCGCCGGCAGCGAGGATGCGTTCGCGTCGCTGATGAACGCCTATGCGCAACGCATCGGCATGAAGAGCTCGCACTTCGTCAACGCCCACGGCCTGTCGGCCGAGAACCACTATTCGACGCCGCATGACCTGGCGCTGCTCGGCCGCGCGATGGCGCGCGACTTCCCGCGGGAATACGCCTACAACAAGATCAAGGAATTCACCGTCGGCCCGATCACGCAGCGCAACCGCAACATCCTGTTGTGGCGCGATCCGTCGGTCGACGGCATCAAGACCGGCCATCATTCCGGCGCCGGCTACTGCCTGATGGCCTCGGCCAAGCGCGGCGACCAGCGGCTGGTCTCGGTGGTGATGGGCTCGACTTCGGAGAACCAGCGCGCGGTCGATTCGCAGGCCCTGCTCAACTGGGGCTTCCGCTTCTACGAGACGCACAAGCTCTACGACGCCAACAAGCAGGTCGCGAAGCAGAAAGTGTGGAAGGGCCAAGTCGATGAAGTGCAGCTCGGCCTCGCTGCGCCGCTACTGGTCAGCATGCCGCGCGGCAAGTACCCGCAGCTGAAGCCTTCGATGGACGTGCCCAAGACCCTGGTCGCACCGATCAAGAAAGGCCAGAAGATCGGCATGGCCAAGGTGTCGCTGGACGGCAAGGTGATCGCGCAGGCGCCGCTGGTGGCGTTGAACGCGGTCGAAGAGGGCGGCTTCTTCACGCGCCTGTGGGACGAATTCATGATGTGGTGGGAGTCGGTCTGATCGCGTTCGCTTCCGACGTCCTCGCGACAAGCGAAAGGCCGGCGAAAGCCGGCCTTTTGCATATCGCCTGGCGGCTGGCGGGAATCGGTGACGACTGCAGCGATGACGATTGCATCGCTGATGACTACATCGCTGATGACTACAGGCGAATGAAGTACGGAATCGCCATCAGCGCCGCGCCGACCACCACCATCAGCCAGTTGCTGGACACGAAATATGGAAACACCATCAACCCGAACCCGCACACCAGCGGGATCGGCGCCTTCTGCTTCCTGCCGTACATGAAATAGCCCAGGCCCACGGACCCGAACAGCAGGCCCCACCACAGCGATGCTTCGTTCACGGGCTGACGTTCACAGGGCGGGCCGGTCGGCGGTCCGGGCATGCTACGCCGGCTTGGGATCGCGCGGAGGCGGCCGCATAATCGAAGCCATGGACATCACTTCCGACAACCCCGAACACGGCTTCCAGTTCCCGGGTGAGTTCGAGATCACGGCGGTGGGCCCGGCCAGCGCCGGGCTGGAGGACGAGATCCCGCGCCTGCTCGAGGCCGCCGGTATCGCGGTGCTGCATGAAACCGTCGCCACGCGCGGCTCCAGCGCCGGCAAGTTCGTCTCGGTCAGGCTCAGTTTCCACGCCGAATCGCGCGCGCAGTACGACGCCGCCCACGAGGCGCTGCGTGCGCACCCGGAAGTGAAGTGGACGCTCTGAGCCTACGCGAAGCCGGCCTGCGCGAAGCCGTACTCCGCGACCTCGGCCGCCAGCCCTACGAACCGGTCTGGCGCGCAATGCAGCGTTTCACCGATGCGCGCGATGATGCGACGAAAGATGAAGTGTGGGTCGTCGAACACGATCCGGTCTTCACCCTCGGCCAGGCCGGCAAACCCGAACACGTGCTGATGCCCGGCGAGATCCCGGTCCTGCACGTCGACCGCGGTGGGCAGGTGACCTACCACGGCCCCGGCCAGATCGTCGTCTATCCGCTGCTCGACCTGAAACGTTTGAAAATCGGCGTGCGCGACTACGTGCACCGCATCGAGCAGGCGATCATCGACACGCTCGCCGAATGGAACATCGTCGCGGCCAGACGCGACGGCGCGCCTGGCGTCTACGTCGGCGACGCCAAGGTCGCCGCGCTCGGCATCCGCGTGCGCCGCGGCTGCACCTTTCACGGGCTGGCCTTCAATATCGACATGGACCTGGCGCCGTTCCACCGCATCAATCCCTGCGGTTACGCCGGGCTGCAGGTGACCTCGATGTTAGACTTGGGTGGCCCGTCCAGCCTCGATGCGGTCAAGCCCGTGCTGCTGGACAAGCTCGCCAGCCAGTTCGGCCTGGCGCTGCACGAGGCACCCCCCGGCCTCGCCTTACCTGCGACGCAAGCCGCCTGATTCCCGGACGCCATGACCGACTCCATCGCCAAGCCTTCCCTCGACAAGGGCATTCCGCTGCAGGTCGTCGCCACATCCGCGCCGACGCCGCTCGAAGTCGGCGCGCTCCAAGTGGGCGCGCTCCAGGTGGGCGTGAAGCAGGTCGCCGGCGACAAGATCGGCCGTTCGCCGGTGCAGTTCGCCGACGCGCCGGTGCTGCGCAAGCCGTCGTGGATCCGCGTGCGCATTCCTTCCAACGGCGCGGTCGCGAAGTTGAAGGCGAAGCTGCGCGAGAACCGCCTGGTCACGGTGTGCGAGGAGGCGAGCTGCCCGAACATCCACGAATGCTTCGGCCATGGCACGGCCACCTTCATGATCCTCGGCGAAGTGTGCACGCGCCGCTGCAGCTTCTGCGACGTCGCCCACGGCCGGCCCAAGCCCCCCGATGCCGACGAGCCACGCAACCTCGCCAACACCATCGCCGACATGGGCCTGAAGTACGTCGTGGTCACCAGCGTCGATCGCGACGACCTGCGCGACGGCGGTGCCCAGCATTTCGTCGACTGCATCGCCGCGATCCGCGCGCACAGCCCGGCCACGCGCATCGAGATCCTCACGCCCGACTTCCGCGGCAAGGGCCGCATGGAGCGCGCGCTGGAGATCCTCGCGACCAATCCGCCCGACGTGTTCAACCACAACGTCGAGACCGTGCCGGATCTCTACAGCAACGTGCGGCCGGGCGCGGACTACCAGTGGTCGCTGACGCTGCTGCAGAAGTTCAAGCAGCAGCATCCAGGCGTACCGACCAAGTCCGGCATCATGCTCGGCCTCGGCGAGACCATGGAACAGGTGCAGGGCACGCTGCGCGACCTGCGCGCGCACGACGTCGACATGATCACCATCGGCCAGTACCTGCAGCCGAGCGCGCACCACCATCCGGTGTTGCGCTACTGGACGCCGGACGAGTTCAAGGCGCTCGAAACCTTCGGCATGGCGCTCGGTTTCAGCCACGTCGCCTCCGGCCCGCTGGTTCGTTCCTCGTATCACGCCGACAGGCAGGCCGCGGAAGCCGGCGTCGCCGCCTGAAAGTGCCTGTTCAGCTTGCTCGCAACGGACTGGCGTCGGAGGCGGATGTGGGAGATGCGCGAAAGCGTGACCGTCATTGCGGCGAAGGCTCGTTCCCAGTTGTGCGAGCCTGATGCCCAGGCTGGGTATGACCAGCCATTCGGCTGTTGAGAGCCGCCGGGATGAGAGTCAGACAAGTTTCGAACCTTCCCGGACCGACGGTGGTCACAGCCTGATGATTTGTTCACATCCACGCCAATCCGCGCGGTTAAAGTGAAATCGAGGCTGGGTCTTGCAACTTTCGGCACTTCCTGTCCGTCTCTGCCTGCCACAGCCTCAGCTTGGCGACCCCAATCCACGAGATTCCAGGCCACGCCCACGGCCCGAGTAAACGAATGAAAGCATTCCGCGCACTGCCCGTCACCCTGATCGCCCTGGCTCTCACCGCGCCGCTCGCCTTGCTGGCGCGTGCGGACAGCGACTCCGGCGCCGCCATCCCGGCAGTGCCCACCGCTGCCCAGGCCACGACGTCCAAACTGGTCTATGGCCTGTTGTCGGACAGCCGCTACGCCTATCGCCCGCGCGCGCTCGACGATGCGCTGTCGGCCGACATCTTCAAGCGCTACCTCGAAGCGCTCGACGGCGGCAAGGTGTTCTTCACCGCGCAGGACATCGCCGGCTTCGCGCCGTACAAGACCAAGCTCGACGACGCGATCAAGAGCGGGCAGATGGATCCGGCCTACGCGATGTTCAACCTGTACCGGCAGCGCGTGAACGAGCGCGTCGCGCAGGCGCGCGGCCTGCTCAAGCAGGACATCTTCGATTTCAGCGGCACCGATCGCTGGGACTACGATCGCGAGGACGCGCCCTGGGCCGCCAACACGGCCGAGCTCGACACCTTGTGGAAGCAGTCGGTGCGCAACGACTGGCTGCGCCTGAAGATCGCCGGCAAGAAGCCCGAAGAGATCCGCAAGACCCTCGACAAGCGCTACGCGAACCTCGCCACGAGCCTGGGCGAACTCGATGCACAAGATGCGTTCCAGAGTTTCCTCAACGCCTACACCGGTTCGATCGATCCGCATACCGACTACTTCGACCCGCGCAGCGCCGAGCGCTTCAACCAGAGCATGTCGCTGTCGCTCGAAGGCATCGGCGCGGTGCTGCAGAAGCAGGACGACGTGGTCGTGATCCGCGAGATCGTGCCCGGCGGTCCGGCCGCGCTGAGCAACAAGTTCAAGCCCGGCGACCGCGTGGTCGCGGTCGGGCAGGGCAATAGCGGCCTGATGGAAGACGTGATCGGCTGGCGCATCGACGACGTCGTCGAGAAGATCAAGGGCGCCAAGGGCACCAAGGTGCGACTCGACGTGGTGCCGGCCGAAGCGGTGCTCGACAGCAAGCCGAACCGGATCGTGCTCACGCGCGCCAAGATCCGCCTCGAGGAGCAGGCCGCCAAGGCCGAGACCATCACCATTCCGGCCAGCGGCGACGCACCGGCCAAGCGCATCGGCGTGATCAAGCTGCCGGCGTTCTACCAGGACTTCGAAGGCCGCCGCAGCAACAGCACCGACTATGCCTCGGCGACGCGCGACGTCTCGCGCCTGCTGCAGACCTTCCGCACGCAGAAGATCGACGGCGTCGTGCTCGACCTGCGCAACAACGGCGGTGGTTCGCTCGACGAAGCGGTGGAATTGACCGGTCTGTTCATCGACCAGGGTCCGGTCGTGCAGGTGCGCGAGTCCGGCGGCCGCGTCAGCGTCAGCGGCGATCGCACGGCCGGCGTGTCCTGGGACGGCCCGCTCGCGGTGCTGATCAACCGCGGTTCGGCTTCGGCGTCGGAGATCTTCGCCGGCGCGATCCAGGATTACGGACGCGGCCTGGTCATCGGCGAGACGACCTTCGGCAAGGGCACCGTGCAGAATCTGGTCGACCTCGATCGCTGGCCCGCCAACGAAGGCCAGCAGTTCGGCCAGGTCAAGCTGACCATCGCGCAGTTCTTCCTGCCCGGCGGCAGCAGCACGCAGAACAAGGGCGTGGTGCCGGACATCCGTTTCCCGGTCACCGTCGACGCCAGCGAATTCGGCGAGAGCACCTACGACAACGCGCTGCCGTGGACGCGGATCGCGGCCGTCCAGCACACGCGCTACGGCGACTTCACCACGCTGCTGCCGAAGCTCGATGCGCTGCACGACGTGCGCGTGGCCAAGGACAAGGAATTCCAGTGGTGGTCGCAGGACGTGTCCGAGTTCCGCGCCGAGCAGGCCAAGAAATACCTCTCGCTCAATGAAACCGAGCGCCGCGCCGAACGCGATCGCCAGGATGCCAAGCGCAAGCAGCGCCAGGTCGAGCGCAAGGCGCTGGGGCTGGATCTCGATCCGCTCGCCGACGACTCCGGCGACGATGGGCTGCAAGCCGGCGAACGCAACGTAGCGTTGGATGCCGCGCGCGAGAAGGCGGCCGAGAAGCGTCCGGATCCGCTGTTGCGCGAGTCCGCCGCGATCCTGGCCGATGCAGTGCGCCTGCTGAACGGCGATCGCCAGTTGTCGGCGCAGGTGTTGCCGGAATCGCGCGTGCCGGGCCACTGGACCGACTAGACGCAGCGCCCGCAAGCGCGCAGCAAGATCCGGATAGCGGGCGCCCAGTGCGCCCGCTACGCTTTGGGCCATGGACAAGCACACCTCCACACTCGAACGCCAGCTCGAACGCGCCCGGCAACTGCTCGACGGCAGCGAGCTGTCGCTGGCCGAGCTCGGCAAGGCCGTCGGCGTCAGCGCCTCGCACCTGCAGCGCCAGTTCAGCGCGCGCTACGGATTGAGTCCGGCCGAATACCTGGCGCAGCGCAAGCTCGGCATGCTCAAGTCGGGCCTGCGCGACGGCCATGACGTCAGCGCGGCGTTGTACGACGCCGGCTATGGTTCGCCCTCGCGCGTCTACGAAGACGGTGCCGCGCGCCTCGGCATGACGCCTGCGCGTTATCGCGCCGGTGGTGCCGGCGAGGCGATCCGCTGGAGCGTGATAGACACCGCGCTCGGCCGCGCACTGGTGGCGACCACGCAACGCGGCATCTGCATGGTCGAACTGGGCGACGACGACAAGAAGCTCGAAGCGAAGCTGCGTGCGGAGTTTCCGCAGGCCGTGCTCGAACGCGTCGATGCCGGCCGCGACGAGTTCCTCGCCCCGCGCGTGCGCGCGGTCGCCGACACGCTCGCCGGCAAGCATGCGAGCGTGCCGGTCGACCTGCTCGGCACCGCGTTCCAGAAGCGGGTGTGGGATGCGCTGATGAAGATCCCCGAAGGCGAAACGCGCAGCTATGCGGAACTTGCCGCAGCCGTAGGATCACCACGCGCCGCGCGCGCGGTCGCCAGTGCCTGTGCGCATAACCGCATCGCGATCGTGGTGCCTTGCCACCGCGTGATTCGCGGCGATGGGTCGGCCGGTGGTTACCGCTGGGGTTTGCCGCTGAAGCAGCAGTTGCTGCAGCGCGAACGCGCAGCGTAAAAACTCCCTCCCCTCCGAATGGAGGGGAGGGCTGGGGAGGGGTGTAGTCGGATCCGGGAATCTCTCCGAAAGAAGCGCCACAAATAAAGCAGCCCCCTGAAAAGAGCGACTCCAGAAAGAATTCTTGATCCGCCGCAACCCCTCCCCAGCCCTCCCCTGCCGTTGCAGGGGAGGGGGCTAGATCTTCCGTCTCCGCACCATCGGCCGCGTCGGCAGATTCAACCCGAGCTTCACGACATCGAACACCAGCCGCGTCTCATAGCGCTTGAGGTTGCATTCGTCGCGGAACAGCCGTTCGGCGACTTCGCGGCAATGCGCGACATCGCTGGTTGCCAGGATCACCAGATAATCCCACTCGCCGGCCAGGACATAGCACTGTTGCACTTCGGGCGCCGCGCGCATGCGCGCGCAGAACGCGGCGTGGCGCTTGGCGGATTCGCGTTCCATCGTCACCCAGACCGCGGCCAGCGTCGTGCCGCTGAGCACGGAAGGATCGAGCACGGCGACCTGGCGCAACAGGCCCTGCTTGCGATAACGGGTGATGCGCCGTTGCACGGTGCTCGGCGACAGGCCGACAGCCTCGCCCAGTGCCGACAAGGTCGTGGCGGAATCGCGCTGCAACAGCTCCAGCAGGCGATGATCGAATTCGTCGAAGTCTGCGCGCCTGGCCATGCAATATTCTTGCGTTATGGCGCACAAATATTCAACCGCGTTTCCACGAAGATCGCTACGCTGATGTCCGGAACACTCCGCAGATGCCACGCATGAGCACGCTCGTCACGACTCCCGTCGCCCGCCGCCTCCCGGCCGGGCTTGCCGTCGCGCTCGCGCTGGCGGCGGTCTACCTGATCTGGGGCTCGACCTACCTCGGCATCCGCTTCGCGCTCGAAGGCGGCTACCCGGCGTTGCTCGCCGTCTCCGGCATCCGCTTCGTCATCGCCGGCACGGCGATGTACGCGGTGCTGCGCTGGCGTGGCGTCGCCGCGCCGACGCGCGCGCAGTGGAAGACGCTGACGATGATGGGCGCGATGCTGCTGCTGCTGGGCAACGGCTTCGTGGTGTTGGCCGAGGAAACCGTCTCCTCCGGGCTCGCCGCGGTCGCGGTGGCGTCGATGCCGCTGTGGATGGGGCTGTTCGGCGCGCTGCGCGGACAACGCTCGAGCCGCCTCGAATGGCTCGGCATCGGGGTCGGCTTCGTCGGCGTGGTCTGGCTCAACGCCGGCAGCTCGCTGACCGCCTCGCCGACCGGCCTGGTCCTGCTGCTGATCGCGCCGATCGCCTGGGCGTTCGGATCGGTGTGGTCGCGCGGCCGCGACCTGCCGTCGCCGTTCATGACCGCGGCCGCGCAGATGATCTGCGGCGGCGTGATCATCGTGCTGACAGGCCTGGCCACCGGCGAACGCTTCGACGTCACGCCGACGCTGACCGGCACGCTGGCGGTGGCCTACCTGATCGTGTTCGGTTCGATCGTCGCGTTCACCGCCTACGTCTGGCTGCTGCACCACGTGCGGCCGGCATTGGCGTCGAGCTATGCCTACATCAATCCGCCGATCGCGGTGCTGTTCGGCGCGATGCTCGGCGGCGAGCATTTCACCGCGCACGATCTCGGTGCGATGGCGGTGATCCTGGCCGGCGTGGTCGTCATCACGCTCGCGAAAGCGAAGACGACCACACCCGCGGTTGCGACCGAGGACGAGGACCAGGAAGAGCAGGCCGCATGAGCACCACGGCATGAGCACGACGACGATCGCCAGCCGCGACGCCGGCAGCGAACACGGCACCGGCCTGTGGGTGGCCGCGGCCTCGTTCGTGCTGTGGGGCCTGATGCCGCTGTACTGGCACCTGCTCAAGGCGGTGCCTTCGCTGCAGATCGTGGTGCATCGCATCGTCTGGAGCGCCCTGCTCGTGGTCGGCTGGCTGGCGTGGACGCAGGGCCGCCGCTGGTTGCGCGACGCGCTGGCGCGACCGCGCGTGGCCTGGATGCTGGCGCTCAGCGCGGTGCTGATCGGCTTCAACTGGAGCCTGTACATCTGGGCCGTGAACGCCGGCCACGTGGTCGAGACGAGCCTGGGTTATTTCATCAATCCGCTGCTCAACGTGGTCATCGGCACGCTGTTCCTGCGCGAACGGCTTACGAAGGCGCAGTGGCTGTCGGTCGCGATCGCGTCGGCGGGCGTGTTGTGGCTGACCTTCAACTACGGCAGCTTTCCGTGGATCGCGCTGGCGCTGGCCGGATCGTTCGCGCTGTACGGGCTGATCCGCAAGCTGGCGGCAGTGGAATCGCTGCCCGGTCTCGGCGTCGAGAGCCTGTATCTGTTCTTGCCGGCGCTGGTAGCGTTGCTGTGGTTCGAGTCGAGCGGCCAGGGCGGGTTCGTCGACGGCTGGAGCTGGCAGCTCGACGTCTTGCTCGTGGTCGGCGGCGCGCTGACCGCGCTGCCGCTGCTCGGTTTCGCCTTTGCGGTGCGGCGCGTGCCACTGTCGGTGGTCGGGCTGATGCAGTACATCGCGCCGACGCTGCAGCTGCTGTGCGGCGTGTTCGTGTTCGGCGAGGCGTTCGATCGCGATCGCGCGATCGGTTTCGTGTTGATCTGGATCGCGCTGGCGATCTTTGCGGTGGATGGATTGCGGCGGGCGCGGGCAGGATCGGGCGCTGCCGCGAAATAGCAACGGTTCAAGCGCCGCACCGATGTCCGCGATGAAGCTGCTTTTGCCGTGTGCCCCCTTTGGAAAAGGGGGCAGTGCAGCGCGTCAGCGCGGAACGGGGGATTTGTTTTTGGCGGGGTGCTCGGCGTGCTTTGATCGAAGATCAAGAGCAAATCCCCCGCTTGGCGCGATGCGCCTCGCTGCCCCCTTTTTCAAAGGGGGCGAAAGCATTAGCGGCTGGCGAGCATCCACACGACCAACAGTGTGCCGGACACGGCCACCAGCAACGCCGCAATCCGGTAAGTCCGTGCCGCGCGTCGCAAGCGCCGCACGCGTTCGGCATTGACCTCGCTGGCGCGCGCGATCAGCGGATCGGCGAGGGCCTGCGCCTGTGCCATCGCCGCTTCGGGCGGCAGCTTGCCCGACTCCGCCTTCAGTGCGCCGAGATCGAAATGCTCGAACGCGCGCTGCTGCAGATCCGAATACAGCGCGTCGAGCTCCCTGTTCGACAACTGCCGCGGATCGCGCGATGTCTTGTCCATCATCCCGGCTTCCATGCTCGATCTCCCGCTCAGCCGGCGCGCAGCGCTTCGGCCACCGGCAGGCGCGCCGCGCGCAGCGCCGGGAACAGGCCGCCGATGAAGCCGATCGCGAGCGCCCACTTGAGGCCGGTCCACAGCACCTCGGGCGAGACCCTGAACTGGAACGTCAGCTGGCCGACGCCACCGGCGATCGTCGAGGCGGTATAGCCGTTGAAGACCAGCCAGGCGAGCAGGCCGCCGAGCACGCCGCCGAGCAGCGCCAGCAGCATCGTCTCCAGCATCACCGCCACCACCACCGGCACGCCGCGGAAACCGATCGCGCGCAGCGTGGCGATCTCGCGTACGCGCGCGGCGACGGTCGCGAACATCGTATTGAGCGCGCCGAACACTGCGCCTATGCCCATGATCGCGCCGACCACGATGCCGACGACACGGATCACCTTGGTCATGACTTCGGATTGCTTGCTGAAATAATCGAGCGTCGTGCTGGCATCGACGTCCAGGCGCGGGTCGCCCGCCAGCGCGGCCTTGAAGCCCTTGAACGCCTTGGCGTCGGAGAGCTTCGCGGTCACCGAGGCGCGCGAACTGCCGCGACCATAGGTGGTGGCGACGATCTGCGCATCGCCCCACAGCTCCGAATCCATCGCGTCGCCGGAGTGGAAGATGCCGACGACCGACCAGAGCTGGTTGCCCAGGCGGATCTGTTTCCCGGGTTCCAGGCCCGCGAACTGGCGTTGCGCGCCCGTGCCTGACGACCAGTTCGCGCTTGCCGCTCTCGAATTTGCGGCCGGCCACGATTTTCATGTCGGGACGCACGGCCCAGGCCGCGGCGTCGACGCCGCGCAGCTGCACGCTGCCGTCTTCATCCGGCGCGCCGTTCTTGATCGGCAGATTGGCCGCGACGACGAGTTCGGGCGAGGCCAGCGGCCGTCCTTGCGCGTCGCGCGCGATGCCGGGCGCCTGGCTGATGACCGTGATGCTGGCGTGGTCGAGCGTCGACATCACCTCCGCCGCCGACGCGCCGCGCATGACGATCGCGCTGTCGTCGCTGCCGGTCTTGCGCAGCGTCTCGCGATAACCCTCGGCCATCGCCAGCATCGCCACGAGCACGCGCGACCACGCCGGCGATGCCGACCACGACCACCGACGATGAGCCGATGCGCTGCTGCAGCGTGCTGAAGCCGACCTGGGTCACCGAGCCCGCCTGGCGGCCGCGCCGGCTCAGCAGCAGCCACAGCACGAACACTGCGGCCAGCGCCAGCAATGCCGGCCACGGCAGCATCAGCCAGGCAGCCAGTGCGAGCACGACGATCAGCGCCAATCCCAGGCCGCGCAGGAAACCCATGAACTTGTTCATTGCTGTGTCTCCGTGGAGCTTCCAGATGATGTTGTCATGCCGAGCGCAGCGAGGGATCTGCTGGCCGCTTGTTGAAATCCGCAAAGCGGATTCCTCACTGTGTTCGGAATGACAATCCTGATTTGATGGGATCTTCCGCTAGCGACCCGCGAGCGCATCGACGATGTTCAGGCGCATCGCCCGCAGCGCCGGCAGCAAGCCGACCAGCAGGCCGATGCCGAGCATCAGTCCGAGCGCAAGCAACCAACTGTTCAGTCCGAGCGACGGAATGTTGATCGCGCCATTGCTGACGGCATTGACGATCGGTCCGAGCACTGCCGACAGCGCAACGCCGAGCACGCCGCCGATCACCACGAGCAACACCGACTCCGCCAACACCATAGCCAGCACGCTGACGCTGGAGAAACCGATCGTCTTGAGCACCGCCAGTTCCGGCATGCGCTCGCGCACCGCCTGCGCCATGGTGTTGCCGGTCAGCAGCAGCAGGGTGAAGAACACCGCGCCCATGATCGAGCCGACGATCAGGCCGATGTCGGCCATCTGCTTCATCCACGAAGCCGTGGCGGCCTGTTCGGTCATGGTCTTGGTTTCGTGGTCGGAATTGGCCGACAGCGCATCGATCGCCTTGGCCACGCGGTCGGCCTGGTTGACGTCGGCGACGCGGCTCACGTACCAGCCGGCCTGGCCCCGGTTGTAGGGCGTGGATTCGTCGAAGTACTTCCAGTGCAGCAACAGCATCTGGTCGTACCAGCCGCCGCTCTTCTTGTCCTTGGCGCGCATGACGCCGACGATGTCGAAGGGCCAGTTCTTGCTGCCGTCGCTGTTGGGGAAGATCGTCGACTGCAACGGCACCTTCTGTCCGACCTTCCAACCGAAGCGCTTCATCAGCGCCTCGCCGACCAGGATGCCGGTGCGGGTCTCGGCGAAGGTCTTGCGCTCGGCGGTCGAGACTTCGATCTCCGGATACAGGTCGAGGTAGTTCGGCGCGACTGCGAAGCTGAAGATCTGGTTGCGCGGATCCTGGTAGGCGCCGCCGAACCAGTTCGCGTAGGTCACGGCCCTGACGCCTTCGGTGCGCGCGATGCGTCCGTGCAGCGCCAGCGGCAGCGCCTGGATGAACGACAGGCGCGAACCGGTCTGCAGGCGTTGCGCGCCGTTGGCGCTCTGGCCGGCCTGGTTGAAGCTTTCGCGCACGCCGTCGAGCAGGCCGAACAGCAGGAATGCAGCCAGCACCGACACCAAGGTCAGGAAGGTGCGGGTCTTGCGCCGGAACAGTTCGGCCCAGATCAGGTGCAGGTATTTCATGGCGATACCTCGGTGGATGCCGGATGCAGGTGCCAGGAACGAGTGGAGAGGAACGAGGAACGAGTCAGAGCGGCGCGTCGGCGCCTGATTTCCACTCTCGTTCCTCGTTCCTGCATCTCTCGTTCCTCGCTGTTACGCCGCGTGCGACTGCTGTTCGACCAGGGTGCCCTTGTCGAGATGCAGCGTATGCGATGCGTATTCGGCCGCCTTCGGATCGTGGGTGACCATGACGATGGTCTTGCCGTGTTCGCGGTTGAGCAGCTGCAGCAGCTTCAGGATCTCCTCGGCGGAGTGGCGGTCGAGATCGCCGGTGGGCTCGTCGCAGATCAGCAGCGTCGGATCGGACACGATCGCGCGCGCGATCGCCACGCGCTGCTGCTGGCCGCCGGACAGTTCGTTCGGCTTGTGCGACTTGCGATCGGCCAGCCCGACCAGCGTCAGCGCGACCTCGGCGTTGCGCTTGCGCTGCGCGCCGTTGAGCTTGGTCAGCAGCAGCGGCAGCTCGACGTTGCGCTGCGCGGTCAGCATCGGCATCAGGTTGTAGAACTGGAACACGAAGCCGACATGGTCGCTGCGCCACTGCGACAGCTGGCCCGAACCCAGACGGTCGATGCGCTCGCCGTCGACCTCGATCTCGCCCGAGCTCGGCGAATCGAGCCCGCCGATCAGGTTGAGCAGGGTGGTCTTGCCGGAGCCGGACGGACCCATCAGCGCGACGAAGTCGCCCTTGTCGATGTCGAGGTCGACGCCGTGCAGCACTTCGACTTTCTCGCGGGCCGCGCTGGTAGGTCTTGGTGAGGTTGCGGATCGAAACCAGGGACATCGGAGACTCCTTATCGCTTGGCTTGCAGGTCCTCGGCCAACCGGGCCGGGAGGGGGAATAGCGGACTACGGCGCTTGGCGGATGCTATTGCGCTTGTTCGTTGTTCGCGGCGACGCGCACTTTGTCACCGTCTTGCAATGTCGCCGGCGGATCCAACACGACGCTGTCGCCTGCCGCCAGCCCGGACAGGACTTGGCGGTCCTCGTCCATCACCCGTCCGAGCTTCACGCTGCGCTGCTCGGCGGCGTCGCCATCGACCACGAAGACCATGTCGTCGCCATCGCGCTCGACGATCGCCTTCGCCGGCGCACGCACGCCCTGCGGCTTCTGCTGGGCGGCGGTGGGCGGTGGCGCGGTTTCGAGGAAGCTGACGTTGACGCCCATGTCGGGGACGATGCGCGGATCCTTCTGCTTGAGCGCGATGCGCACTTTCACGGTCGCCTTGCCGCGATCGGCAGCCGGAATGATCGCGATGACTTCGGCCGGGATCTTCCAGTCGGGATAGGCGTTGAGCACCGCCTCGACCGGCATCTTCGGTTGCACGCGGCCGATGAAGGCTTCGCCGACATCGACTTCGATCTCCAGCGAATCCATGTCGACGATGGTGCCGATGCCGGTGCGCGTGAAGCCGCCGCCCGCCGACAACGGCGACACGATCTCGCCCGGCTGCGCGGCCTTGGCGGTGACCACGCCGGCGAACGGCGCGCGCACCACGGTGTTGTCGACGCCGAGGTCGGCGATGCGCAGCGAGCCGGAGGCGACGTTGGCGTTGCGCTGCGCGGTGAGCAGCTCGGCGCGCAACGAATCGCGTTCGGCGACGGCCTGGTCGTATTGCGCCCTGGAAACCAGTTGCTGGCGCACCAGCGACGACAGTCGCTTCGCATTCGCTTCGGCCTCGACCAGCCGCGCCTGCGCGCCGGCGACCTGGCTGCGCGCCGCGCCGACCTGCGCCTGCGAGAGCTCGCGCTGCGCATCGGCATCGATCGGATCGAGCGTGGCCATGATCTGGTTCGCCTCGACGCGTTGGCCTTCCTCGATCAGCACCTCGCGCACCTTGCCGGTGATCTTGGCCGACACCGTGGCCATGCGCCGCGCGACGACATAGCCGGTCGCGTCGAGCACCGACCCTGCCGAGCCGCCGCTACTGATCGCGGTAACCGGCGCGGTACGCACCTCGATGCCGCGCTCGCGGCCGAACACGGCCCAGCCGGCGACGGCCAGCAGCAGCAACACCGCGACCACGACCACGGCGATCCACAAACCGCGGCGCGAGGCCGGCGGTGGCGCGGCCTTGCGGTCGATGCGGAGTTCCTTCAACAGGTCTGCAGAGGTATTCATCATGTCCTGGGACGTGGGAAGAGTGCGAAGTGTGACCAGCCGGTCCGCTGCCGTGAAGAGCCAATCCCGTCGCCATGTCTGCCAGGGGGCGCAGTGCGCACGAGCATTCGCCAACGGAGTCGCATCGTATGCGACCGCGCCGGTGGCGTCACCTGACGCCTGTCATGTGGAACGCGTGACAGGCGCGACTGCCGGCGCGCGTCGAGTGCGCGCAGCATCGCCGCATCTTCCGACGGAAAGTGGACCGATGACCGAGCACCGCGCCATCCTCGCATCCCTGCGCAACGCGCATAAACGTTACGGCAAGGTCGTGGCGCTCGACGGCGTCGACCTGCAGCTGCATGCCGGCCAGGTCCTGGCGTTGCTAGGTGCCAACGGTGCCGGCAAGAGCACGGCGATCGCGCTGCTGCTCGGCCTGCTGCCTGCCGACGCAGGCGAGGCGACGCTGTTCGGCGAGTCGCCGCAGTCGCTCGCCGCACGCCAGCGCATCGGCGTGATGCTGCAGTCGGCGAGCATCCCGGACGCGTTCAAGGTGCGCGAGCTGCTCGATCTCACGCGCAGCTACTACCCGATGCCGCGCAGCGTCGCCGATTGCATCGCGCTGGCCGGCCTCGAAGGCCTGCTCGAGCGTCGCTACGGCCGGCTGTCCGGCGGCCAGCAACGGCGTGTGCAGTTCGCGCTCGCCTTGTGCGGACGGCCGCGGCTGCTGTTCCTCGACGAACCCACCACGGGCCTCGACATCGAGGCGCGACAGGGCCTGTGGCGCGCGATCCGCGAACTGGTCGCACAAGGCTGCGCGGTGCTGCTGACCACGCACTACCTGGAAGAAGCCGAAGCGCTGGCCGATCGCGTCGTCGTGTTGCACGACGGACGCGTCGCCGCGCAAGGCAGCGTGCAGGAGATCCGCGCGCACGTCTCGCAACGCCGCATCCGTTGCGTGTCGTCGTTGTCGGAGGACAGCGTGGCGTCGTGGCCGCAGGTGCGCAGCGCGCAACGCATCGGTGATCGCATCGAAATCGTCAGCGACGTGGCCGAGGCCGTGGTGCGGCGCCTGCTCGCCGAGGACGCCGGCCTGCAGGAGCTTGAAGTGCAGCGCGCTGGCCTCGCCGAGGCCTTCCTCGAACTCACCCAGGGCGCAGACGACAAGACCGCCCTGCAGGAGGCCGCGTGATGCACGCCATGCACGCTATCTTCCGGCCATCCGTTGCTTCGCTGCGCTGCTATTACCTGGAGGCCAAGTACGAGTGCCTGCGCCTGCTGCGCACGCCGTCGTTCGTGCTGCCGTCGCTGCTGTTCCCGCCGATCTTCTACCTGATGTTCGGTGTCCTGCTGAGCGGCGGACGCAACGACGGCGAAGCGGCGCGCTATCTGCTGGCGAGCTACGGCGTGTTCGGGATCATGGGCCCGGCGCTGTTCGGCTTCGGCGTCACCGTGGCACTGGAGCGCGAACGCGGCTTCCTCACGCTCAAGCGTGCGCTGCCCATGCCGCCCGGCGCTTATCTGCTGGCGAAGATGGCGATGGCGATGCTGTTCGCGGTGATCATCACGCTGCTGCTGGCCACGCTGGCGGTGTCGCTCGCCGGTGTCACGCTGCAGCCGTCGCAATGGCTGTCGCTGCTCGCGGTCAACGTGCTCGGCGCGCTGCCGTTCTGCGCGATGGGATTGCTGATCGGCGTGTTCGCCAATGGCCAGGGCGCGCCGGCGGTGGTCAACCTGATCTACCTGCCGATGGCCTTCCTGTCCGGCCTGTGGCTGCCGCTGCAGGCGCTCCCGGACATCTTCAGCAAGCTCGCCGCGGTGTGGCCCGCGTACCATCTGGGCCAGATTGCGTTGAAAGTGGTCGGACGCGATGCCGGTGGCAGCCTGGCCATGCACCTGGGCGTGCTGGCGGTGTTCACGGTGGCCTTCTTCCTGCTGGCGCGTGCGCGCCTGGTACGCAGCGGATGAAGGCCGGCATGTGCCATCGAAGGATTCGCAGGCCGCGCACGTCTTAGTGTCGCCATCGATGCAAGCCGCAAGGATAGTTGGATGAAACGCCGCCTCGTTGCCACAGCCAGCGTCGCCCTGATCGCCACGCCTCACGCGCAGGTGCTGGTGCGGGGCGCCGGCGGCATGCCTGCGGAACACGCGACATGACGGCCATGCGGATGCCCGGTTGGTGGTCGGCCGCTCCGGATTCGGTAGCCGCTGCGGCGTTGCGGCAGGGCCGGTCGCCGTGGCTCGAGATGGTGCACCTGCTGTGGTCGGCCTGGGTGTTCATCACGCCCGTGTTCACGCCGGAAGGCTACAGCGCGCGCTGGTTCGTCCTGACGCTGACTTCGTACCCGCTGTTCGTGCTGCTCTATGCGATGTCGTTGCGGGCCCCGGCGCGCCACGCCTATCGCTACGCACTGGGCATGGTGGCGTTGAGCATGGTGCTGCTGCCGGTCTATCCGTCGGGCATCAGCTACTTCGTGTTCGGCTGCGTGATGATGCGTCTGCACAAGTCGCGCGGGGCCATCCGCTATCTGCTGCAGCTGGTGCTGCTCAACGCGGTGTTCCTGACTTATTCCTGGCTGATCGGCGATCCCTGGCAGTCGGTGGTGTGGCTGCCGGTGACGACGCTGATCATCGGCATCGCGGTCAACGTCGAACGCGCCAACAAGGAGAAGGACGCGGCGCTGAAGCTCTCGCACGACGAAGTGCGCCGGCTCGCGGCCACCGCCGAACGCGAGCGCATCGGCCGCGACCTGCACGATCTGCTCGGGCATACGCTGTCGATGGTCGCGCTGAAGTCGGAACTGGCCGGCAAGCTGTTGTCGCGCGATCCGGAAGGTGCGCGACGCGAGATCGACGAAGTCGCGCACGTCGCGCGCGACGCGCTGGCGCAGGTGCGTCGCGCGGTCAGCGGCATACGCGCTGCCGGCATCGCCGCCGAACTCGCCTCGGCGAAACTGCTGCTCGAAACCGACGGCGTGGCCTTCCGCTACGCACGCGCCGAGCTGCCGCTGCCGCCGGGCGTCGAGACGGCGCTGGCGATGATCGTGCGCGAGGCGGTGACCAACATCCAGCGCCACGCGCGCGCGACCTATGCCGACGTGGCGTTCGAGGCCGATGGCGGCGACGTGGTGCTGCGCATCGTCGATGACGGTCGCGGCGGCGCGATCGTGCCCGGCAACGGCCTGAACGGCATGCGCGAACGCATCGAGGCCCTCGGTGGACGCCTGCGCGTGGATTCCAGCGCCGGACAGGGCACGCGCATCGAGGCGCGGCTGCCGTTGGCGGCGAACGACGACGCGCTTGGCGACTCGTGAGCGAAGACCGCCACACCCTGGCTCGTCATCCCAGCGCAAGCTGGGATCCATTTTGCTTCGTCGTTGGAAAGCAAGATCAAGGTGGATCCCAGCTTGCGCTGGGATGACGAGCGGAAGCGAGAAGACGCCCTTCCGTCGCCGCCATTTGCTACTTTCAACGCATGCGCCGTTGCCGTGCCCATCGCCGATGATCCGCGTCCTGCTCGCCGAGGACCAGGCGATGGTGCGCGGCGCGCTGTCCGCCTTGCTGGGGATGGAGTCGGACATCGAGGTGCTCGGCGCCGCGGCCGACGGCGAGGAAGCCTGGCGGGAACTGCAGCGTCTGAAGCCCGACGTGCTGGTCACCGACATCGAGATGCCCGGGCTGACCGGGCTGGAACTCGCACAGCGCATCCAGCGCCACGCGCTGCCGGTCAAGGTCGTCATCGTCACCACGTTCGCGCGCGCCGGATTCCTGCGCCGCGCGCTCGATGCCGGCGTTTGCGGTTACCTGTTGAAGGACGCGCCGGCCGAAGACCTGGCCGAGGCGCTGCGCAAGGTGCAACGCGGCGGCCGCGTCATCGATCCGCAACTGGCCATCGAGGCCTGGAGCGAAGCCGATCCGCTCAACGACCGCGAGCGGCAGGTGCTGCGCCTGGCCGGCGAGGGCCTGTCGGCCGGCGAGATCGCGGCGCGGCTGCATCTCTCGCAGGGCACCGTACGCAACTATCTGTCGGAAGCGATCGGCAAGCTCGGCGTGGGCAACCGCATCGAGGCGTATCGGATGGCGCGGCAGAAAGGGTGGTTGTGAGGACATTGCCCTAGCAGCTCTGAATGGTTTACCCATTCGAGCCGGATTGCTTCGACGGGACATCGGCTCGTCGTCCCAGCGCACGCTGGGATCCATTTTGATTTTGCTGGGCGCTTTTCGCATAGCCCCGGTTTCGATCGAGATCGAAGGTCAAGATGGATCCCAGCGTGCGCTGGGACGACGAACAGGTTGACTCGCCGTGTCTCGGCTTGCCCTATTTCCCCTGCACGAACCGCTGCTTCAACATCCCATACGCAGCCCGCAATCCCTGCGCCTCGCCGCCGGTCGGACGTCCCGGACGGTCGGCATCGTTCCACGCATACACGTCCAGGTGCGCCCATTTGCTCTGCGCCGGCACGAAGCGTTCCAGGTACAGCGCGGCGGTGATGCTGCCGGCCATCCTCGACGGACCGGCGTTGGCCAGGTCGGCGACGTTGCTGGTCATGTAGCGCAGGTACGGGCGCCACAGCGGCATGCGCCACAAGGGATCGCGCGCCTGCGCGCCGGCCGCGAGCCAGGCGTCGGCGAGCGCGTCGTCGTTGCCGTACAGCGCCGGCAGGTCCGGGCCGAGCGCGATGCGCGCGGCGCCGGTGAGCGTGGCGAAATCCAGCAGCAGGTCGGGTTCGTGCTCGCCGGCGTAGGCCAGCGCATCGCCGAGCACGACGCGGCCTTCGGCATCGGTATTGTCGATCTCGACATTCAGGCCCTTGCGCGTGGCGACGACCTCGCCGGGACGGAACGCATCCGGTCCGATCGCGTTCTCGACCGCCGGTACCAGCAGCGTGATCCGCAGCGGCAGCTTGCGCGCCATGAGCAGCTCGACCAGCGCGATCGCATGCGCGGCGCCGCCCATGTCCTTCTTCATGTTGCGCATGCCATCGGCGAGCTTGATGTTGAGGCCGCCGGTGTCGAAGCACACGCCCTTGCCGACGATGGCGACGTGCGGATGAGCCCGGCTCTCTTCGGTCTGGCCGCCCCAGCGCAGCGCGATCAATCGCGGCGCACGGTGCGAGGCGCGGCCGACGGCGTGGATGGCGGGGAAATTCCGCTGCAGCAGTTCGTCGCCGACGATCGATTCGAACTGCGCGCCATGCGCCTGCGCGAGCTCGCGCACGACCTGCTCGAGTTGCTCGGGCCCCATGTCCTGCGTCGGCGTGTTGATGAGATCGCGCACGCGCACGCAGGCGGCGAGGATGTCGCTGGTCTCGTCGTCGAGCGCCTCCAGCGCGAGCCGTGCCGGCGCGCGCGGCGCATCGCGATAACGCGTGTAGCGATAGGCGCCCAGGCCCCAGCCGAGCTGGATCGCATGGCGCGTCGGCGTCGTCGATGTCGCCGGAGAGTTGCCAGTCGCCGGCGGGCAGCGCATACGGCGCGTGCGAGTAGGCAAAAGGATCCAGCGCATCGCCGATGCCGAGCACCGCGCCGGCGAGCGTGCCGTCACCGCCGGGCAGCGCCAGCATCGAACCGGGCGAAGCGTCGTAGCCGTGCGACAGCAGCCACTGCACGGTCGCGGGTGGTTGGCGCTCGCGCCAGGCCGTCAGCCCGTCGCGATGGATCAGGTACAGCGGACGCAGCGCTGCGGCGGCGTCTCCGATGGCGAATGCGCGAGTCGTGCTCATGCGGCCATCGTAACCTGCAGGCAGCGGTCAGGCGGCGATCGTGTCCGCCCGTGCGCGATCGAGCCAGTCGGCGAGCGCGACGAGGGTGTCGAACTCGAGGTCCGGTTGCACGTCGTCGCGCGGCCAGCGCTCGTCGCGGCGATTGATCCAGCACGTGCGCAGGCCGGCCTGCGCGGCGCCGACGATGTCGAGTTCGATGTCGTCGCCGACGTGCAGCACCTCGCCCGGAGCGAGCTGCAGCCGCTCGCAGGCGGCGTGGAAGATGCACGGCGACGGCTTCGGCATGCCGTGCTCGCGCGCGCCGAGCACGAACGTGAAATGCGGTGCCAGCCCGATCCGCTGCAGGTCGGCATTGCCGTTGGTCAGCGCCGCGACCGGCACGCGCGCGGCGAGGCGCTGCAGCGCGGCGATGCTGTCGGCGTAGCACTCCACTTCGTTGCGTGCATCGAAGAATACGTCGAACGCGCCCTTGGCATGCGCCTCGTCGTCGCCGGCCTCGCGCAGCGCGTGCAACAGGGACAGGCGGCGCTGCTCGGTGTAGTCGTGGGCGAGGTGCGGATGCTCCTGCGCCATGCGGTCGCGCAATTCGCGCATCGCCTCGATCGGCCAGCGTGCGGCGGTACTGGGCGCATGCTCGCGCAGCCAGGCATCCAGGCGCGCCTCGGCGCGGCCGATCACCGGCGCGATCGGCCAGAGGGTGTCGTCGAGGTCGAGGGTGATGGCGCGGACGGGAAAGCTCATGCGGGTATTTTAAGGGAACATGGAACGGCGCGTATTCCGGTGTCGTCGTCCCAGCGAACGCTGGGATCCATTTTTGCGGTTGTCTTTTCTTGCGGGGGAAACTCATCGGAACAAGATCAAGATGGATCCCAGCTTTCGCTGGGACGACGGCAAAAGGCGCGGCCAGTGCGCTCCTTGTTATCCCCTACTCCAACAACTTCGCCCAACCTTCCATCCCCTCGATCTTGGCCAGCACGATCTTCACGCAGACCAGCAGCGGCACCGCCAGCAGCAGGCCGACGATGCCCCACAACCAGCCGAACACCATCAGCGCCAGGATCAGCATCAGCGGCGATAGCCGCATGCGCCGGCCGAGCACGATCGGCGTGAGCATCTGGCCCTCGATCGTGTGCAGGCCGAGGTAGATCGCGGCCGGCGTCACCGACTGCAGGGCCTCGTCGTAGAACACGAAGCCCATCAGCAGCATCAGCAGCACGCCGATCAGCGGACCGACGTAGGGCGCGAAGTTCAACACCGCCGCGACCGTGCCCCACAGCAGCGCTTCCTGCATCGGCAGCTTCATCCACCAGAACAGGATGCCGGCCAGGACCAGGCCGAGCAGCGTGTTGATGAGGCTGATGGTCAGCATGTAGCGCGAGATCTCGCGCTCGATCGATTGCAGGATGTCGACGGTGAGCTTCTTGCGCTGCCGCGTCGGCAGCAGCGCGATCGCGTTGCGCTGCAGGTTGTCGCCGTAGGTCATGAAGAAGAACGTCAGCAGCACGACCGCCAGCACCGAGGCGAGCATGCGCGGCGTCGTGGTCAGCGCCTTGTACGGGTCGTTGACCTCGGTGCGGATCACCTGCACCGGCTTCAGCATGCTTTCGCCGCCGGCGGCGCGGGCGATGTTCTCGGCGGCCTTGTTGGCCTCCTGCATCGGCTTGGTGAGGTTGCGCAGCTTCGGCGCCAGGTCGCGCAGCTCGCGCGGCACCTGCCGTACCCATTCGCCGGCCGGTTCGACCAACTGACGTCCGAGCAGCACCGCGCCGGCGATGCCGAGCGTGAGCACCAGCAGCGCGCCGACGAAGCGCGGCACGAACGCGCGCTGCAGCAGGCGGATGATCGGATTGCCGACCAGCGCGAAGAACATCGACAGCAGCACCGGCAGCACCAGGTCCTGCGCCGCCCACAGCGTGTAGCCGACGGCGAGCACGGCCAGCACCACCAGCGCGGTCGAGGCGGCGGGACGCGTCGGCGGTGGGCTCGCGGTCGCGGGATCGCTGGTGCATCGGCCACTGGATCGATGGCCGGATCGACGACGGGCGGAAGGATGCGATCGATCGCGATGCCGTCGGGCTGGCCAGGCACGTTCGGAACATTCACGGCTGTCGTCGCCTTGTTGGGATGGATGACCTGGTCGCGGCATCTACGCGATGGGCGCGATAGCCGTGGCGCAGTGTAGGGAAACGCGGGGCGAGCGCGCCGTGAATCTCCGCTTGCGGCGAAACCCGCTCTGGAGCGTCCGCACATGAACAAGAACTTGCGCCGTGCGCACGGGCCACGCCGGAATTTCAGGCCGCGCGCGCAGCGCGCGCTACACGCCGAGCTGCGCTAGTAGGGGTAGCCTTGCCGCCGCTCGGAAACCTCGGTCGCCGCTTCCGCCGGCGTCGGCCCAACCGGGTGCGGTTCCTGTACGCGCGGCCCATCGCGACGGAAGCCGGTTTCCTCGATCGCCTCGTTGGCGCGTGCGGCATCGATGCGTGCAGGATGGACAGGCACCTCACCGACAGCCACCGCCGCGGTGACTTCCGCCGCCTGCGCCGCATCGTCCGCACCTTCCGCCGCGTCCTGGGCCTGGCTGCTCGCGAACAGGCCCGACAAGGCCGTGATCAGTTGCAGCACGCCGCCGCCGGCCGCGCGCTTGAACGGTTCGGCACGGCCGACGAGGAAACCGGCGGCGAGGCCGGCGATGACGATGCGTCCGGGCGTCCATGCCGCGCGCCACGACACTTTCAGTTGCCGCAGATCCGCCGACACCGTGCGCTCGCGCGCCTCGAGCGCGTCCTCGGCCTGTTGCACCTTCGCGATCAGCTTGTCGAAGCTCATGCGGCCGGACCTATCGCAGCGCGTCGTGTCGTGTCGCGTCGTGTCGAAGCATGCTGCCTCGAGGCGCGCTTCGTCGAGGCAGGATTCATCGCAGCAAGATGTAGGGCGGCCCGCTTCATGGCGGCGTGACATCCACGCCGCGCTCGTCCTTCACCGGCGCGCCGTCGGCCTGTTCGGTCGAGGCCTGTTCCGTCGCCGCGCGGGTCGAGTGCGGCGAGCCGGCTTCCGGCGTGAAATCCGACAGTTCGCCGATGCCCAGGCGCGCCAGCTGCCGGCGCGTCGCCTGCATGCGCGTGTGTTCGAAATAACGCTCCGCCTGCCACATCGCCCAGGCCGTCACCGCGCCGCTCAACAGCGCGCAGACCAGCAGCGAGATGGACCATGGCCATCCCAGCTCGCGGCTCAGGAACACGATCAAGGCCGCCATCAGCAGCAGCCAGCACGAGGCGCCGAACGCGATCGCGACGCCGGTCAGCGCCAGCGTGCGGCCGAACGCGCTGCGCGCGAGCGAGACATCGGCGGCGAACAAGGTGCGGAACGCCTTCGCCGCATCACCCGCGGCACCGAGGCCGGCACGACCGGTCGCGCCGATCTGGCGCAGGGATTCGGCAAGATCGGCTTGCGCAGGATCCGTGCGCGAACGTTCGCGTCGCGCGGCATCTGCCGGTGACGAAGCAGGCGACGCGCTGCCTGGCGCAGGTGGCTCCGCGCCCGCTTCCGCTTGCCCGTCTTCGCCCTGCGCGTTGCTCACGTCTTACTTGTCGCCGCTGCGCGCCAGCTTGGCGATGATCCAGCCCGCCGCGAACGCCATGCCGAACGACGCCAGGGGACGCTCGCGGATCAGGTCGGCGGCGCTGTCGATCAGGTCGCGACCCTTGTCGAGCAATTGGTCGACCTGTTCGCCGGTCGCCGTGCCCGCGTTTTCGAGCGCCGCCAGTCCGGCCAGCGCGCCGTCGGCCAGGTCGGATTTCAGGTTGGCTTTGCCGAGCCGCACTTCGTCGCCGGCCGCGGCCGCGGCGCCCTTGAGCGCGTCACCGGCATCGCTGGCGGCCTGCTTCAGGTGCGCGCCGGCTTCGCCGAGGTTGCTCTTCACGTTATCGCTGGCAGTGGGGGTCATCGTCGTCACTCCATGGTTATTGCATGAGCAGGTTGCCCTGCGATCGGCCACGCAGGATGCGCAGCACCAGTTGCGGGGGTTGTTCGGACAGCGTGGTGCGGAATCCGGCCAGGTCGCCGAATTCGCCGCTGCTCGCGGCCAGGATCACGTCCTTCTCGCGCAGGCCGCTGTTGGCGGCGCGGCTGTTGCGCTCGACCTTCTCGACCAGCACGCCATTGATGCCGCTGCGGCGCAGTGCCTCGGGCAGCTCGGCGAAGGTCGCGCCGGTCAGGCGCGGGTCGAGGGCGAGGCCAGCGAGCGAGCGCGGCTGTTCGCGCAGGCCGGTGGTCAGTTGCAGCGGCTGGCCGTCGCGGCGCACGTCGAGCGTCACCCGCGCGTTGGCCGCCTGCAGGCCCTGGAAGTTGCGCAGCGCTTCGCTGTCGTCGATGCGCTGGCCGTTGGCGGCGACGATCACGTCCTGCGGCTGCAGTCCGGCCGTGGCGGCGGCGGAGTCGGGATAGACGCGCGTGACCAGCGCGCCGCGCGCGCCGTCGAGCTTGAGCACGCGCACCAGGCGCTCGTCGACGTCCTGCGTGTCGATGCCGAGCGTGCCGCGCCGCACTTCGCCGGTCGCCGCGAGCTGGCGCATCACGTCGCCGGCGAGGTTGGCCGGGATCGCGAACCCCAGGCCGATATTGCCGGCCATGCTGCCCTGCGGATTGAAGCTGGCGGTATTGATGCCGACCAGCTCGCCGCGCAGGTTGACCAGCGCGCCGCCGGAATTGCCCGGGTTGATCGAGGCATCGGTCTGGATGAAGTTCTGGAAGCCGACGCCGGGGATGTTGCTGCGCCCGACCGCCGAGACGATGCCCGAGGTCACCGTCTGGCCGACGCCGAACGGATTGCCGACGGCGACGACGAAATCGCCGACGTTGAGCTTGCCGCTGTCGGCCAAGTGGAATCGCGCTGAGGTTCTGCGCCGGGATCTTCATCAGCGCGACGTCGGTATCGGCATCGGAACCGACGAAGTCGGCCGTCAGCGTACGTCCGTCGGCCAGCGTCACCGACACCTCGTCGGCGCCCTCGATGACGTGGTGGTTGGTCAGGACATAACCGCGCGCGGCGTCGACGATCACGCCCGAGCCGAGCGACTGGTTGATGCGTTCCTGCGGCACGTTCGGGAACATGCGGCGGAAGAACGGGTCGTTGGCGAACGGATTGCTGACGCGCACGCGCTGCTTGGCGTGCACGCTGACCACGGCTGGCGTGACCCGCTGCAGCATCGGCGCCAGCGATGGCATGGCCTGGCCGTCGACCGCGGCGGGCAGGGCGGCGACCGTCGGCAGCGCGGCCGGAATCGCCGGCGCGGCCTGCGCCGGCGGCTCGAGGGCTTCGTGCAGCGCGGTCGCGGCGAAACCGCCGAACGCGGCGGCAGCGGTCAGGGCGAGCAAGGTCGTCTTGGTGGAGGAAGGCGCGCGCATCTTCTTCAGTTATCCCGGTTGCTGGGTGGCAAAGGCGTGAAGTCGCGGCGGCGCGCGCCGGGTTCAAGCCGGCACGCCGATCGTCGCTGAAGCATGCAGTCTCGGCATGCGACGCTTTAATCGGCGATGAAGTTCGAAGTCACATAAGAACGCCCCGGCCTGGACCAGGGCGTCAGGATGAGTCGCGAAGAGACGTCGCGGCCGCTAGATCACGACCCGCTCGGCGTTTGCCGCACCGCACAGCTCGGTGCGCAGGCTGCCGTCGGGGTTGAGGACGCGGGTGTAGATGGTGGCGCTGTATGTGGCCCCGGTGGCGCCGAGAGTGAGGTCGTTGCGGACTTCCTGGATGCCATCGAAGCTGCCGTCGGGAAGGAAGCGGTTGAATTGGAACCGGATCTTGTAGCGGCCGCGCCCTTGGTATTCCCAGATGCCCTGGCCCGGACCGCGCGTGGTGGGCGGTACCCTGCCTGCGTCGGTGAGGGTGCCGCCGGCATGATAGGTATGGTTCGAGACGAAGCTGCGACTGGGTCCGCCCAGGCAGGGGCCGGAAGTGACGTTGATGTTCCAGAGCCCGACGAGGCGGTTCGCGGCCACCGGGAATGCGCCGTTGCGGGCCGGAGACATGGGTTGCGCCACGGCGTTGCCGGCCAGCAGGGTCAGCGCCAATACGAAGAGCGTGCGACGAAGGTTCATGATGGTTTCCTATAAGAGCCTGCGATGGCGGAATTGCCATCGGCATGGGCGACGCTCCGCCGCCGCGGCCTGAAAGTCGTGCGGAATCCGCTGAAAGAAGATGAAACTTTCTGAGAGCGCGCATGACAGCACCCGCCAACCGCCAGTACGCGTTCTCCGGTTATCGGGTCGATGCCCTGACTCGCGAGCTGTCGGGCCCTGATGGCGCGGCCGTACCGCTGACCTCCAAGGCGCTCGACGTGTTGTTGCAGCTGATCGAGCATCGCGACCAGTTCCTCAGCAAGGACCAGTTGCTGCTGGCAGTGTGGCCAGGCCGGGTGGTCGAGGAAAACAACCTGACTCAGGCGGTCTCGGCGCTACGGCGGGCCTTGGGCGGCGGCGCCGGCGACCATCGCTACATCGTTACGGTGCCGGGGCGCGGCTATCGTTTCGTGGCCGCATTGGATGAGCCAGGGACCGAGCCTGTGCGCACCACCGGCGTCGCGCCTGAATCCGCTGCCGACGCTCCAACGCCAGCCCAGCCTGCGTGGCCGCGCCGGCTGCGATGGGGCGCACTCGCCATCGCATTGCTCGCGGCGACACTCATCTCGACAAACCCTTGGCGCGACCGCGCGCCGCCATCGACCGTCGCGGGGCATACGGCAACGATCGCGACCACCGTGGCGGTGCTGCCGTTCAGGCCGCTCGGTAGTGGTAACGCTGACAAGGGCAGCGGCGATGAAATGCTCGAGCTGGGTATGGCGGAAACGCTGATTGCGCGGTTGAGCCGCTCGACATCGATGCGGGTGCTGTCGCTGGGCTCGGTGCAGGTCTTCACTGGTGCCAAGGTCGATCCGTTGCGGGCAGGCACGACGCTCGGCGCGCACTACGTGGTCGAGGGCTCGACCCAGCAACGCGGAAATTCCATCCGTGTGAATGCGCGGCTGCTGGCGTTGCCCGACGGGCGCACGGTGTGGGCAGGGACCTACGACCAGGCTCCCGAACGCGTCTTCACCCTGCAGGACGACATCGCCGACGCGGTGATTGCGGCGCTGGCGCTGCGGCGCATCTCCGTGCCGGCGCGCGGACGCAGCGCCTGCGACGGCGACGATGCCGAGGCGTACCGCGCCTATCTGCGTGGCCGTTACCAGATCCATCGTGCCAACGGCGCAAGCATGCTCGACGCGCTGGCGGCGTTCCGCCGCGCGATCGAGCTGGATCCGGTGTGCACCCGAGCCTATGCCGGCATGGCTTGGGCGTACCGTGGCCTCGTCAACGGCGGCGACCGTGATCCGCGCGAAATGTTTCCGCTGGCGCAGGCGTCGGCCGAACAGGCGCTCAAGATCGATCCGGGCTCGGCCGATGCACTGGTCGCACGCGGCATCGTCGAGCACGGGTATCACTGGAACTGGACCGGCGCGGAGGCTTCGTTCAGGCGCGCAATCGAGATCAACCCCAGCCTGGCCGAAGCGCGCTTCGTCTACGCCGCGCACCTGGTCAGTCTCGGCCGTTTCGACGAAGGCCTCGTGCATGCCCGGCAAGCGCGCGAGCTCGATCCGCTCTCACCGTTGATCAACACGCTCGAAGCCGGTTTCCTCAGCGCCGCCCATCGGCCCGACGAAGCCCACGCGCAACTCGAACGCGCACTCGAACTGCAGCCGGATTTCCCGATCGCGTTGCGGCTGCGCGGCAGCATGGCTCTCGACCGCAGCGATCCGCGCGCCGCGATCACCGACCTGAAGCGTGCCAGCGAACGCTCGCGGCGCAACAGCCAGGTCGTGGCGATGCTCGCCGTGGCGCACGCGGCAGCGGGCGAGCGCACGCAGGCGCACGCGATCCTGCGCGAACTCGAAGCCCGCGATACCGCCGGCTACGTCCCCGCGACCAGCCTGGCCGCCGTTCGCAATGCGCTGGGCGATACCGAGGCCGCGCTCGACCTGCTCGAACGGGCGTATCAGGAGCGCGATATCCGCCTGACCTTCCTCCAGGTCGACGCGCGCTGGAACAACCTGCGTGCGCAGCCGCGATTCCGTGCGCTGTCGCGGCGCATGGGCCTGCAGGCCGAACCGGCCGCTTACGGGCGCTTCTGACTGGTGATTGGTAGCGGCTGTTCTTGCCTCCGGGAGGAGGCGAACGTTGCACGTGATGCGCGGGCGGCCATCTGCCGCTTAAAAAAATCTCCCGGCTCCTCTTTTTCAAAGAGGGGATCGAAGCATTTCGGCGCGCGGACGCGTCCGCGTGCGGGCTGGTCTCCCCTCCCTGGAAGGGAGGGGCCGGGAGGAGCGTAGCTCTTGGCTGCGACTCACCAAAGTCAGTCCCCACGCCCGGCGACCATCTTCCAAATCTGCTTCGCGAACGTCAGTTTTCCGGTTGACTTCGGTTTCGGCCGGGCGTAGCGTCTCACCTCGCCTCGCCACAACATCTTGGGGTTGGTAGGGCAGGTTAGGCCCAAGCACTGGGGATTCAGCTTGGCGGTAGCATGGCTTCGGGGGGAGCGTGCGGGATGGAAAAGGCGGGCGGCAGGACACATCTATTAAGCAAGTGCGGCGCCTGGCATCGAGGGATGCCCTAGCGCAGCCGCGGCATCGCCGTCGCTGGCCTCCAGCGGGGCGGGAGCCAGCCAGGCCATCAAATGCGGCCTGGAACAAGAACAAGCGGGTTTGGAACACGAACAAGCCACACATCACAAAAACAACAGGCAGCGGGCACGACCTGCGCCAAGCAACAAGGAGACGGGATAGCAATGAGCACGGTGCGCCTAGAGGCGGTCAGCCCATCACAAGCGGCAGGGGACGAGCAGCTCATCCCCATGCAGCCGGCGTCGCAGGACATCTGGGACAAGAAATACCGCCTCAAGACCAAGCAGGGCGTTCCGGTCGATGCCGACATCGACGGCACCTTCCAGCGCGTGGCCAAGGCCCTGAGCGACGCCGAGCCGTCGCCGGAAAAGCAGAAGTACTGGAACGACCGCTTCCTCTGGGCGCTGCGCCGCGGCGCGATCCCGGCCGGCCGCATCACCTCCAATGCCGGCGCGCTCGAGCACAAGCCCGCGACCTCGACGATCAACTGCACCGTGTCGGGCACGATCGTCGACTCGATGGACGGCATCCTCGACAAGGTCCACGAAGCCGGCCTGACGCTGAAGGCCGGCTGCGGCATCGGCTATGAATTCTCGACGCTGCGCCCGCGCGGCGCGTTCGTCGCCGGCGCCGGCGCGTACACGTCGGGCCCGATGTCGTTCATGGATATCTACGACAAGATGTGTTTCACCGTGTCCTCGGCCGGTGGCCGCCGCGGCGCGCAGATGGGCACGTTCGACGTCTCGCATCCGGACGTGAAGGACTTCATCCGCGCCAAGCGCGAAGACGGCCGCCTGCGCCAGTTCAACCTGTCGCTGCTGATCACCGACGGCTTCATGGACGCGGTCAAGAACGACGGCGACTGGCCGTTGGTGTTCCCGATCAACCAGAAGGAAGTGCCCGACGTCGACCTCGCCAATCCCGAGCAGATCGTCTGGCGCGACTGGCCCACGCTGAGCAACTACGTCAGCCGCGAAGACGGCCTCGTCGCCTGCCGCGTCTACGGCCACATCCGCGCGCGGCACCTGTGGGACATGATCATGGTCTCGACGTACGACTACGCCGAGCCGGGCTTCATCCTGATCGACCGCGTCAACGAGATGAACAACAACTGGTGGTGCGAGAACATCCGCGCCACCAACCCCTGCGGCGAGCAGCCGCTGCCGCCGTACGGCGCCTGCCTGCTCGGCTCGGTCAACCTGACCGGCTTCGTGCGCAACGCCTTCACCGAGCAGGCCACGTTCGACTGGGACGAATACAAGGAAGTCGTGCGCGTGTTCACGCGCATGCTCGACAACGTGGTCGAAGTGAACGGCCTGCCGTTGCAGCAGCAGCGCGACGAGATCATGCGCAAGCGCCGCCACGGCATGGGCTTCCTCGGCCTGGGCAGCACCGTGACCATGCTGCAGATGAAGTACGGCTCGAAGGCGAGTTGCGAGTTCACCGAGCGCATCGCCCGCGAGATGGCCGTCGCCGGCTGGGAGATGGGCCTGGCGCTGGCCAAGGAAAAAGGTCCCGCGCCGATCATGGGCGAGCAGTTCGAGGTCACCGCCGCGATGCTGCGCCAGCGCCCGGAAATGGCGAAGGACGGCTGGCGCCTGGGCCAGATGATCGAAGGCAAGGTGCTGCACGCGAAGTACTCGCGCTACATGCAGCGCGTGGCCGAGGTCGCGCCGGAGCTGGTCGAGGAACTGGCCGAAGTCGGCTCGCGCTTCACCCACCACTCCTCGATCGCGCCGACCGGCACGATCTCGCTGTCGCTGGCCAACAACGCCAGCAACGGCATCGAGCCCTCGTTCGCGCACCACTACAGCCGCAACGTGATCCGCGAAGGCAAGAAGTCGAAGGAGAAGGTCGACGTCTGGTCCTACGAGCTGCTCGCCTACCGCGTGCTGGTCAACCCGAAGGCGATGCCGTTCGCCGAGGACGCCGAGGGCAAGCTGCCCGACTACTTCATCTCCGCCGACGACATCTCGCCGAAGGAGCACGTCGACGTGCAGGCCGCCGCGCAGAAGTGGGTGGATTCCTCGATCAGCAAGACCGCCAACGTCCCCACGGATTATCCGTACGAGGACTTCAAGGACATCTACCGCTACGCCCACGAGCAGGGCCTGAAGGGCTGCACCACGTTCCGCTTCAACCCCGCCGCGTTCCAGGGCGTGCTGGTGAAGGAGGCGGACCTGGAGAACACCACCTACCGCTTCGAGCTCGAGGACGGCAGCGTGGTCGAGGTCAAGGGCAACGAACAGATCGAATACGACGGCGAAATGCACAGCGCCGCGAACCTGTTCGACGCCCTGAAAGAAGGGTATTACGGCAAGTTCTGATCTTGCTCCGCTCCCTCCCCTGCGACTGCAGGGGAGGGCCGGGGGAGGGGTCGCGTCGGCACCCACGCACTCGACGACAGCCGAAAAACCCCGCACACACCTGAACGCATTTGCATACACGCCACAAACTTCGCGCTACATTCCGCCTCACGGGCGTCGTGCCCGTCCTAGAACGTCCCATAGAACGACGAGGATTTCCCGATGAGTAATGGCAATGGCGTCACGGCGACCCTGTCGAAGGCCGCCGGCAGCGTGAAAGACACTGCGAGCAATATCGGCAGCGCAGTCGCATCCACCGCCAGCGGCGCGGTCGCTTCCGCCCGCAAGGCCGCGAAGAAGGCGAGCAAGGCCGTCAGCAAGTCCGCGGCCAGCGCCAAGAAGGCGGTGAGCAAGCGCGTCGCCAAGGCGAAGAAGTCGCTCGCCTCGGCCAGCGCCAGCGCGAAGGCCGAAGCCGCTGCGCTGAAGCGCAAAGGCGCGGGCAAGAAGGCTGCGAAGAAGACCGCCAAGAAGTCGACCAAGAAGGCTGCGAAGAAGTCGACCGCGCGCAAGGCGACCACCAAGCGCAAGGTCGCCGCCAAGAAGGGCGCAGTGAGAAAGGCTGCCAAGAAGGTCGCACGCAAGGCCACGGCCAAGAAGGCCGCGGTCAAGAAGGCCGTCGAAGAAGGCCACGCGCAAGGCCCCAGCGAAGAAGGCGGCGAAGAAGTCCGCCCGCAAGTCGCCGGCCCGCAAGGCCGCGAAGAAGTCCGCGAAGAAGAAGTAATCATCGCGGCCTCAGCCCCTCTCCCCGCTAGCGGGGAGAGGGTGCCCCCGAATGGGGGCGGGTGAGGGGAGCGAGGCGGCACGCCGAGCGCTCTTGATCTCCACCCCAAGCTGCACACAAGAACACACCGAACCAAGCACCACACCAGCAAAGAGATCCGCAATGGCCGTCAAGATCGACCAGAAAATCAAGGGCTACACCGTCCTCAGCGCCGAAGACAAGGCCAAGGAAGCCATGCCCGTCGCCTCCGTCACCCGCGACGCGCTCGAGGCCGAGCTGCCGCGCGCCGACGTCATCCAGATGCACGAGCGCATCGAGCGCCCGGAAGTGCTGATCGGCAGCACCTACAAGATCAAGTCGCCGCTGGTGGAACACGCCATGTACGTGACCATCAACGACATCGTCCTCAACGCAGGCAGCGAGCACGAACAGCGCCGCCCGTTCGAGGTCTTCATCAATTCCAAGTCGATGGACCACTTCCAGTGGATCGTCGCGCTGACCCGCATCATGTCGGCCGTGTTCCGCAAGGGCGGCGACGTCACCTTCATCGTCGACGAGATGAAGGCCGTGTTCGACCCCAAGGGCGGCTACTTCAAGGCCGGCGGCGTCTACATGCCCTCGCTGGTCGCCGAACTCGGCGCGATCGTCGAAGACCACCTCAAGTCGATCGGCCTCATGCACGACCCCGAAATGAGCGACGCCACCCGCGCCCTCATCAACGAGAAGCGCATGGCCTTCGCCAAGCTCGGCTCAAAAAAAAACTCTGACGTGACTCCCTCCCCTGCGAAGGCAGGGGAGGGCCGGGGAGGGGTTGCTTCCGGCGAAGCGACCTCCCAGCAAGCCGCCGAACCAGGCTCCCACGAAGACATCGAAATCACCGGCGACGGCGTGTCCTTCCCGCCGTCCGCGACCATGTGCCACAAGTGCAACACGAAGGCGCTGGTGATCATGGATGGGTGTGCGACTTGTTTGAATTGTGGGTATTCAAAGTGCGGGTGAAGACGGGAATCCGTGGGGACTTCTGAACAATCGCCGGTGCCGTTCCGCAAGATTTTGTGGGGGAGGCGAGATGGAAATTTCAAAATCGATGCGTTCCTTTCAGATGGGGTATTTAACGACCAGGTCTTTAGGTTCGTTAGTCTAAGGCGCTTCATCGCTGATCTCCGCCGCAGTGAACTTCAGTTCAGTGATCCGGAAACGTGGATTGATCCCTACGAGCGACTGCGTATTCAAAGCTTTCGAAGCTTTGCCGATGAAAGCGTTAGGGCAAGAATTCTTTGTCTCACCACAGAAACTCATTCTGAAGCTCTCTGGAAAGTCTATCGTCGGCATCCGCATGAGCGGTTCGTTAGATGTCAACTTAGTTTTTCAGGACTGCTGGCCCAAGTTTCGTTATGGAGAGACGCTGCCGAATGGAAGACCTACTGCGCGGCCGTGCAATACGGAGACCGGACTCAACTCGACGCCACGCGACTGGATCTTGAATTGGAAAAAAAGGTTTCGAGAAGACTTGCGGGAGCCTACAGTTACAAACTAAGAGCATTCTCGTATGAGCGCGAACTTCGACTCATTCGCACTACAAGGTCCACGATTCCAGCGGGACCAACAGCACTCAAAGTTGACTGGGGGCGCTTTCTTGAAGGAGTTCTGATTGATCCAACGGCGACGAAGGCGCAGACAATCGCAATCGAGGGCGAACTCGCACCGCTGCTTCCGCCAGACGTGAAAGTAAGTAAATCCGATCTCTACCTCCACCCATCTGTGGAGCCGCTAAAAAGGTCGCCCATCAATTCAGTTTGCCCGCGAACAGGCGAAGCTGTGTCAAGTCGGCCACCGCCGAGTACCGCGGTCATACGGTGGCGTTCTCGAGTGATGAGTTGCGCGATGATTTCCTCAGTCGCCTGAACGAGTGCGAAGAGGATAGGCATCACTTTGACGTACTCATACGGCAGTACGACCTTGACAAGAGCTGACACTGCGCGGGCTTTGCGAGCGCGCGACTTCCAGTTTAGACAGTGAGTAGGGATTCGCGGGCGAAAAGAATAATGGGGTCAGAGACCGTTTCTTCGTCCCTCAAAAAGTGGGCGGTTCAACTATCGGTTCGTGCTCCTGCGCATAGTTCGAGTATGGCCGGCGAAAACATGTGGCGAGGAATCGAGGGGTATGACTGTCGAAGGCTCCAAGGTGATTCCGCCTGACGTCCGCGAAGAAATTCTCGCTCCAAAAACGGGGTCAGAGACCGTTCTCTGCGGCTTGCGGATAAGGTGTCAGTCATCGTCCCCCGGGCAAGCGAAGCGCACCCGGGGCTTTTCAGGATGCCGTCGTGACTGAACGTGCGACCCACATCGCTTCGCGTCCCACCGCGAGGCGAAAACACCCAGCCTCCGCCCGGAATGCCTGCACGCGAGGTTCCTGTGCTCGTGCTCGCAAGCGTCGATGGCTTGTGCCCACGTCGCGGGGATCGCCGGTCAGGCTTTCCGCCTTGCGATCGAGTCTTCGAATCCCGCGCGTGACTCGATGTTCCTTGCGATCGCAACGCGCCAAGCCTTGCCTTCAAGCTGAAAGGGTTGCGCGCGGCACCCTGAGGCTGACGCGCGAGCCTCAACTGCCCGTCGCTGACTGCGGGAAGCTTGTGGCTCGACCAAGACAGGCGGTTAACCAGCGTGCCGACACAGAGAAGGACGGCAGGTTCATCGAACTCATCCTCACCTGGCTGCTATCGTGGCCTCGGTAAGAGGTGAATGGGCGTGGTATACCGACGCCTCGCGCCAGAACTGCAGCCAACGAGAGCACCGAAATGAAACTATGGAAAGTGGCATTCGCGGTACTGGGTGCGCTGTGCTGCGCGGCAGCAGGGGCCGCGGAGACGCCCAAGCCATTCGACCTCTGGCTGTCCGCAGACGTCACCATCGACGACAGGGGTCACGTCACGTCCCTCGACTGGGACGATGCCGAGCCTGGCCGGCAGTTGGTGGCCAACCGGCATCACGCCGAAGGTGCAGGCGTGGGAATTCGTGCCGGCGATGGTCGATGGCCAACCGAGGAAACGCGCACGGTCTTGAGCATCAAGGTGCGTGCGACCGGGCAAGACGATGGCGCCATGTCGCTGCAGATCACCGATGCGCACACGGGTCCGAAGACCGATGACATGGGCCCCCCGACTTATCCGCCCGAGGGCTTCAAGTCAGGCGTGAGCGCGAGGGTCACGGTGGATCTTGAAGTCCAGCAGGATGGCCGGGCCGAGATCCTGGGCATGACGTTCGACAGCAAATCCGGCACGGGGCACCGCAACCTCTTTCTGAAGGCGACGAGGCAGGCCGTGGCGACCTGGAAGTTCCGGCCGGAGTTCGTCGCCAACCGCGCGGTGAAGACCCGCATGCAGGTGCCGGTGGACTACCGCCTCGAAGAAATTTCCTTGCGCAAGGAGCGGGAGACCCGCAAGCAGATCGCAGATCTGCCAGTGAACATGCCGATCGCGCTCGACAGTCCGTCGCGTTCAAGACGGATTTTCGCGCGGCGGCGATTCCGTAGACGTCGGTGACAGAGGAGTCAGGTTCATTTATCGATTCGTGATAAATGAACCCAACCACTTTTTTGGCATGTGGTAATTTCCGCTGCAACGCCGGCGGGGAGCGCCGGTCAGGCTTAGGGGGCCTTCGTATGAGCTATCGCGTTTTCCTGGCGGCCGTGATGACGACCGCGCTGGCGGGGTGCAACACCATCGATGCCAAGACGGCATTCGACGGCAGGGCGGGCGGCGCGTTCCTGGTGGTTGCGGCGGATGGGCTGTCCACGAAATGGACCGACAACCATATCTACAGTTTCCGCCGCGTGGACCTGGCGACATCCACGTTCAAGGACGAATGGGTCATGGTGCGCTACTACGGTTCGCCGACCACCGGCAACAACGAGTTCGTCAAGCCGGCGACGATGGCCACGACGATGCGCTTTGCCGGCCAGCCCATGCCCGCCGGCGACTACGCTTTGGTCGCCAAGAACAACGAGACCAATACCGGTGCGTCGTTGTCGGTCTTTGAAACCTGTTTTTCGGAAGGCGCGCAGGTGGTGCGCGTGGCCGATGGCAAGACCAACGTGATCGCCATGGGTGGTCCCGAAGGCCGCATGGGCGGCGACGAAAGCGCCGCAATGGCGCAAACGGCTGAACTACTGAAGGCCTATCCGAATTTCACGGCGCCGCAAGCGATCGTCCAACCTCTCGGCACCATCACCTTCGAGTCGAAGAAGACCTGGGGCGCGGAGACGTGCAACAACCGGAAGATCAAGAACTTCACCTTCACCCCAAAACGCGATTAGTCGCCCCATGCCGTAGCCCGCGTAGGATGGGTTGAGCGAAGCGATACCCGTCAGGCAGCGCAGGGGGCTCGCGCGATTACTTGGGCCAGGAACCGGATGGAATCGTGCAAGTACATATGCTCTGAGCAGAAAAAGCAGGGGTCAGCGCGCATTTCCAAAAAGAAGGGCCAGGTTCACTTCTTCAGGCAAGGTCCCTACGTAAAAAGGAGTCAGGGTCATGCTGACTTCGCATCCAGGAGGCGAGTTCCCATATGCAGCGAGTTCGCACGCATCTCCGCAACGTTTGTGCTGCGCTCGCAGTGCTGGTCGCGGCTTCCTCCATCGCTTCGCAGGCCTTCGCGGCCGGAGACGCGCCACGTTGTGTCGTTCCGGCAGGCACGGTGCCGTTCGAATTCGCCAGCGACGGCAACCTGCTGAGGGGCTTTATCGACCGGCCGACGACCACCGGCAGGCATCCTGCCATCGTCGTCGTCCACGGCTCGGGCGTCACCAACGTCACCCAGGACGATGGGCCCTACAACGGCTCGTACAAGGAGATGCGTGCGGCATTTCGGTCGGCAGGAATCGCGACCGTCGTCTGGGACAAGGCGGGCAACGGTTGCAGCGAAGGACGCTACCTGCATGCCGACGATGTCTACGCGCGTGCGAACGAAGTCGTAGCGGCGGCCAAGGCGTTGCAGGCGCGCGACGACGTCGACGCATCCCGCATCGGTGCCTGGGGCATCAGTCAGGGCGGCTGGATCGCGCCGATCGCCGCCGTGCGTTCGCCCGGCATCAGGTTCCTGATCCTGGTGAGCGGGCCAGGCAAGGACTTTTTCTCGACCTGGGGATACCAGGCCATGCACCGGTTGCGCGCCGATGGGGTGTCCGAGCGGGAAGCGAAAGCGGCCGTTTCGGCCATGCACCACGCTCTCACCGTGATGCGGGCCGGCGGGACGTACGAGGAATTTATGAAGGCGAGCCAGCCGTTGTTGAAGTACCCGGTATTCGGCGAGCAGCTGGGAATCACCGGCGGCACGGCCGAGACGTACGCGAAGGGGCAATCGCCGCCGTTGATGCGGATCTGGACGACGAGTGCCGATACCTACCTGTCCGAACTCGACGTGCCCCTGCTTGCCATCTTCGGCGACCGCGACGACAAGATCGACTGGCGCGAAAGCATTCGTGCCTATCGCGAGGCCTATGCGCGTGCGGGCAACCGCGATCTGACCATCAAGGTATTCAAGAACGCGAGCCACGATTTGTTTGCCATGCGCCCGGCCAAAGCTGCGGCGAGTCCGCCCGAGCCGCGGCTGGTTCCGGGTTATCTGGAGACGATGACGGCTTGGCTACGTGCGAAGGACTTCAGCGAATAGAAGGACGGGCTCAGAGACCGTCAATCAGGCGCGCGAGTAGCGGGAGCACCGAGGCAAGCCAAGCAAGTTCGACACGCCAACCGAGAATCATCGCGGCGGTGGCGAGCATGGCGGCTGAACCCGGAGTGTGGGAAGACCCACAGAAGCGGGGTGACGTCGTGGTCCATGGACGTGCAAACTGAGCGCGGGGAATCACCTGCCTTCCGGTCGGAAGGTGGTCATCCGAGGGGAAAGATCTCATGTTGCTACGACTTGTTTGCGCAGGCTTGCTTGCGTTCGTTGCGCGTTCCGCCAGCGCGGAGGCGCTGATGTCCTTGGAGATCGGCGACGCGATGTTGCAGGCGCCGATCCCGGCCGGCTATGCCCGTGCGAGCGTGGAGGCGCCCGTGTTGTTCGGCACGTCGGCGGCGGGCCTGCCACCGGCGAACCGGCTCGTCGAGATGCTGGTCGCCGAGGCCGACCTCAAACGCATGCTGCTCGGTCAGGGCCCGGCGCAGACCTACCTGCAGGTGCAGACCATCCGCGATGCGGAACGTTTGACCTTCACCGAAGCGGAGTGGTCCGCGTTCCAGCCCGTGCTTGCCCAGCAGTTCGGCGCGCTCGACCTGGGCAAGCAGACCAAGCCCATGGAGTCGGGCATGGGCGAACGCATGAGTGCGGCGTCAGGCGCCGATATCGAGATCGCGTTCGGCGAGATCGGCAAGCCGACGATCTATGCCAAGCGGCCGACCTCGATGCACTACCTCATTCGCTTGCCGATCACCGCGCAGGTCAACGGCGAGACGAAGGAAGTGCAGATCGAATGCGTCGGCGCCGTGCTGCTGGCCGCCGGCAAGGTCGTGCTGGTCAATGCCTACGCGCGCACCGAACCGGGCCAGCCGCCGTCCGCCGCGACGCGCGCGATGGCGGAAGATTTCGTCAATCGCATGCAGGCTTTGAACGCCGCATCTGTCGCCGGGCAGTCCCCGTAGCTCCGCCCTACGCGCCGTGCGCGTGGGTTCGCGACGTGCGATGGGGATCGGGTGGGGTGTCGGTCGGGTCCCGCAACGGTGCGATGGGCGGGTCGAGTGGCTGACCGGGCATGGGATCGCGGGCGGGATGCGGAATGGTTCCGGGCACGCGGTCAGGGGGCGTCGGATCCTGGCCAGGGTTTGGATTCTGCAGTTGCATGGTAGGCGTCCCGGTCGATGGGAATCGTCACGATGGACACGATCACGCAGTGACGGCGTGAATGAAGTCGATACTTTTTGTTAGAGGCTGCTTCTCTATTCATGCGTGATGCCATCGAGTCATCGAAAGCTTCGTGATGTGTGTCGTGCCTACCGAATGCGTGGTGAAAGCAGGATCAAATAACGGGACCAGGATGCGCGTTGCTTCAGCAGATGCATGTCGATAGCTGACTGATTCAGAATCAACTCGCCTGCGCAGACATCATTTGCACATCGCCACCAGCACGCTCCGTTTTCGGCAGTTCCGCCGTACGCATCGAGGAGCAAACACAATGAACAACGACGAACGTGACGCGAACCGTGATCCGATCACCGGTGCGCCAGGCGCGCATCCGGTCGGCACAGGGGTCGGCGCCGCCGGCGGTGCCGCAGCCGGCGCGGCGATCGGTTCGGTCGCAGGACCGGTAGGCACGGTCGTGGGTGGTGTCGCGGGCGCGATCGCGGGCGGCCTCGCCGGCAAGGCGGCAGGCGAAGCGGTCAACCCGACCGTGGAAGACGCGTATTGGCGCGAGACCTACGCCAACGAGTCGTACTACAAGGACGGCTACACCTACGACGACTACGCACCTGCCTACCGCGTGGGCTATGAGAACCGCGCCAAGTACGCCGATCGCGATTTCGATTCGGCGCAGTCCGAACTGCAGGCCGACTGGGAGCGCACCAAGGGCAACTCGCGCATGCAGTGGAACGATGCCAAGGAAGCCACTCGCGCTGCCTGGCACCGTGTCGAGCGCGCGATCCCGGGCGATGCCGATCGCGATGGTCGCTGAAACCCGCGCAATGTCGTGAAAGCGAGGGCCTCCAATGGAGGCCCTTCGCTTTTGTGGACCTGGCATCCACGTGGGGTCGGTAACGCGCCTGAATCTTTGGCGATGAGCTTGTCGATTTCGAGTGTCCTGCTTCGTCGAGTAGGAAACAGCCCAGGACATCTCTTCCGTGAATAGCGCTCCGACTGCTTCCTCTCCTGCCTTGGACCGCAACTGGGCCCTGGTCGCCGCCGGTGCGCTGATGGGCTGCGTCGCCATCGGTGTGGTGTTCGCGCTGGCCGTGCTGCTGACGCCGATGAGCGCTGCCACCGGCTGGTCGCGTGCCGGTCTGTCCAGCGCGATGACCTTGGCTTTCCTGAGTGGTGGCTTTGCCGGTTTCGGCTGGGGCATGCTGAGCGACCGCTACGGTCCGCGGGTCTGCGTGCTGGTCGGCTCGCTGCTGCTGGGCCTGGCCTGCGTGCTGGCGAGCCGGGCCACCAGCCTGTTGCAGTTCCAACTGACCTACGGCGTGTTGTTGGGCGCCGCCTCGGCGAGCTTCTTTGCACCGGTGATCGCGGCGACCGCGTCGTCGTTCGAGCGGCGCCGGAACCTGGCCATCTCGCTGGTCTCGGCGGGCGTGGGCGTGGCACCGATGACCATGTCGCCGCTGGTGGCGTGGCTGATCGGCGAGTACGACTGGCGCACCACCTTGCTGGTCGTCGGCTTGCTGTCCTGGGTGCTGACCTTGCCGGCGGTCTGGTTCGTGCGCGCTTCGCCGGGAGCCGCTGAGGCAGCGGAGAAGGAGAGTACCGGCGCGCAGGAGATGACGGCCCGACAGGCGTTGCGATCCAGGCCCTTCATCGTGCTGGCGCTGGCCTTCTTCGCCTGTTGCGCCGCGCACTCGGGACCGATCTTCCACACCGTGAGCTACGCCGTCGGTTGCGGGCTGACCGTCACGGCCGCCGTCACGATCTACAGCATGGAAGGCGCGGCGGGGCTGGGCGGCCGATTATTGTTCGGCGTGCTGGCCGACCGCGTGGGCGCCAAGCCGGTCTTGGTGGCGGGACTTCTCGTGCAGGCGATCGCAGCGGCGGCCTATCTGCGCGTGAGCGAACTCGACGGCTTCTACACGGTGGCGATCGTCTTCGGCATGGCTTACGGCGGCACCATGCCGCTGTACGCATCGCTCGCGCGCGAAGCGTTCGCGCCGCGCATCCTCGGCACGGTACTCGGCGCGGCGACGTTGCTCTCCAGCTTGGGGATGGCGCTCGGGCCGCTGATGGGCGGCTGGCTGTACGACCGCTTCGGAAGCTACACGTGGCTGTACATCGGTTCGATGATGGTCGGCCTGGCCGCGGCGGCGATCGCGATGTTCTTTCCGTCGGCGCGGCGGCCGAAGGACGATGGCGCCCTCAGGCCCGTATCGGAGCCGGCGTAATGTTAGAACCTGGGTTCGACTAATTCAGGCACTTATTTTTCTGGCCGCGATGGCCATTCAACCAAAGGAGAACCACCCAATGACCAAGATGATCTTCGTGAACCTGCCGGTCGTCGATCTCGACGCCTCGATGGCCTTCTACAAGGCCCTGGGTTTCGAGAACAACCCGCACTTCACCGACGAGACCGCCGCGTGCATGGTCTGGAGCGAGGCGATCAACGTCATGCTGCTCACGCATGACAAGTGGCGCCAGTTCACCAGCCGCCCGATCCCGCCGACGACGTCGAGCGAAGTCCTGCTCGCCCTGTCTTGCGAAAGTCGCGACGCGGTCGATGCGATGAACAAGTCGGCTGCCGCGCACGGCGGGACGGCCGACATCAATCCCGCGCAAGACCTGGGCTTCATGTACAACCGCAACCTGGCCGATCCCGACGGTCATGTCTGGGAAGCGATGTGGATGGATCCGGCGGCCATTCCCTCGGACGACTCGACCGGCTGACGAGCCTTGATTCACGCGGACAGTGCGCGCGCCCGTTCCGCGCTCAGCGATCGGCTCCGCGCTGTTTCTTGAGCTCGGCGTCGAACTTGGCTTCGGAGCCGTCGGCATAAGCGCGGCACGTCATCGGTTTAGGATGCGGCGCCGCGGTCGCCGCCGGCGTCCAGCCGCTGCCGTCGGCATGCGGCGTCAACAGTACGTCGCAAGGCAGTGCGCGCACCACCGCGAACGTGCGGCGATAGTCGTCGACGATATGCGGATAGCGCGGATTGCCGATCAGCTGGTAACCCGGCGTGCTGAGGCTGTCGACGTAGGCGATGCGCAGCGTCTTGCCGTCGTGCCGGTCGTCCCAGGTCCAACTGGTGCTGCCCGGCGTGTGGCCGGGCGTGAAATGCGCCGTGAAGCGCATGCCGCCCAGTTCGACGACTTCGCCATCCATGACGATCCGGTCGACGCTGACCGGCGGAAAGGTCAGGCCTTCGCCGAAATGAATGTCGTCGCTGCCGCCGCGCGCCAGCAACACGGCCGATTCGGCATTGCCGACGACGCGCGCGCCGGTGGCGCGCTTCACTTCCGCCAGCGGACCGGCGTGGTCGATGTGCGCATGGCTGGACAGGATCACCTTGAGGTCGCCGGGCTGCACGCCGAGTTCGCGCATGTGCTGCAGCAGCATCTTCGCCGCCTGCGGCATGCCGCCGTCGATCAGCACCGCGCCCTGCGGCGTCTTCACCAGCACCGCACTGATCGTCCCCGTGCCGATGTACCAGCTGTTGTCGGCGAGCGGGAAGGGTGAAACCGGCTGGCGCCAGCTGTCGTCCGTCTCGTAGGCCTGCAGTTGCGGCAGCACCGGCTCGGCCGCGAGCGCGCAAGTGGAAAGCAGCAGGCAGCCGACGGCGACGAATGGGCGGAACACGGTCATGTGGGCAGGCTCGAGGTGGGGGGCGACAGTGTCGGCGATCGGATGGCTGCAGGAAAAGGTGTCGGAGGCACTTTTTCGGCGCGCAAGAGGAGCCGCTCCATCCCCGCTCGCGACAAGTCGCGATGGCCGGTCCTTGGAGCCTTGCGCGTCAAGTCTCCAGAGCGCTGCCGCTTGTTTCCTTCCGGGTGATCGTCATGTCAGACATGCGCCGAACATGGGTGGCCGTGGTATTCGCACTCGCTCTGTCATGTTCGATGACAGCACAGAGCGCGAACGCGCAGGAGCCGGTGCCGACGCCCGCAGCGGCAGCCGAGCCCTATGTGGTGGAGTACTACTACAAGGTGAAATGGGGGCACCAGGACGAGTTCATCGACCTGTTCAAGAAGAACCATTACCCGATCCTCAAGCGACTGCAGGCGATGGGCTACATCCGCGGGATTTCGGCGGCGTTTCCCGTCAACCACGCAGGCGAGGAAGATCGCTGGGACCTGCGGATCACGATCACGTTCCGGGACGCGCTCGCTGCGCTGCCCGATAGCGCGGTCGACGGTCCGATCGTGAAGGCGCTGTATCCCGACGAGAAGACGTTCAAGCGGGAGGAGCAGCGTCGCTTCGAGCTGATCGTCGAACACATGGACGTGCCGGTCTTCGTCGACGATCTGAAGGAATGGGACTAACCGCCGCTACCCCGCAACCGCAACGTCAATCCCTTGAGGAAATTGCGCAGGATCTGATCGCCGCAGGCGCGGTAGTGCTTGTGGTCGGCCTGGCGGAACAGGGCGGTCAGTTCCGGTTTCGAGATCGGAAAGCCGGCGGCCTCGAAGATCTGGTGCATGTCCACGTCCTTGAGCTGGAAGGCGACGCGCAGCTTCTTCAGCACCAGGTTGTTGGTGATGCGATTCGGCACCGGCCGCGGCGGCAGACTCGGGTCGCGGCCGCGGTAGTGGAACACCAGGCCGTCGAGAAAATGCGCGAGCACGCGGTCGCTGCAGGGGACGAAGCCGTCCTGGCTCTCGGTCTTCAGCAGAGCGGGCACGTCGGCCGTCTCGATCGGAAAATCCGCTGCCGCCAGCTTGATGATCTCGACCACCTTGCCGTCGCTGAGGTCGAGCGTGTAGCGGATGCTGCGGATGACGTCGTTGTTGATCATGGTTCGTCGCGCTGCGCTGGTCCAGGTCGCTGGCGTAGACGCTCCAGCCTGGACGCAGTTTAACCGCGGCGCTTCGTAGCCCGGGTAAGCGCGGCGCACCCGGGGCTTTCACGACAATGGCGTGGACCAGTGCCGTGGCGATGGCGGCGCCAATGCCCTTGGATGCGCCGGTGACGATGGCGACTTACCTGTGAGCTTGCTCATGACGTTTTCCTGATGGAGTTGAAGCAAGAGACGTAGGCTGGGTTGGCTCCACCAACCCGGCGTGTGTCCACGCATGAACCAAGGCTCGATGGGGGAGGTCATCAAGCCTGTGGTCTGGCGGCAGCTGCTGGGTTGATGAAGCCAACCCAGCCTACGGATGGTTGTCCTCCAGACAATAAAAACGCCGCCGGTGCGAACCGGCGGCCTTCCATCGTCTGTCGCGAGGTCAGAAGTCGAACCGCACCTGCAGCTGTGCCAGGTCGAGGTCGAGATCGTTCACCTCGAAGCGGCTGTACTCGCCGCGCAAGGCGACGGCGTCGGTGAAGCGGTACTGCAGGCCGACGCCATAGGTGGGATCGGTGCCGCTGTCGTCGGACGTCCGGACCAGGCCCGCGATCGGCGTGTCCAGGTCCCAACGCTGGAAACCAGCCTTGGCGTAACCGGAGAATTTGTCGGTGAACGGCACGGTGCCGACGGCGGTGAGGGAAGCTGCGTTGACTTCGAGTGCCTCGCCAGCGCCTTCCGGCTCCAGCTTGCCGAAGTCGGTGTAGCCGGCTTCGAGCCCGAAGTAGCGATTGAACTGGTAGCCGCCGAAGACCGAGAACGCAGTGTCTTCGTCGTCATACGTGGCTTCGTCGACGAACGACTGGCCGGCGCCCGCGCCGACATAGAAGCCTTTGTCTTCTGCCGCCTGCGCGCCGAAAGCGGCGGCGCCGACCAGGACGGCCAACAGGGTACGGGACAACATCTTGTTCTTGCTCATTGCATTGGACTCCTGCAACGGAGATCGCGCCGAGGGGGGAGGGAGCGGCGACTTCCGTACGACGGGCCCCGGCGGAATGCCTGGACTGCCATCGCTGCACACAAGAAGTGGATGCAGCGCCGCTGTGCAAAAGTGCGGAAACAGGGACGAAAAATCCCGCGAGTGGGACGACGGCAGAACGCAGGGATCTCGTAGATCTCGTAGGGCGGAGTCCGCGCAGCGAAGCGCTTTTCAACCGCGAAGCTGCTCCTTGCGCCGCACGTCCTGGCCGACTTGGCATGGCACGCCGGCAGGCGTAGGGTGCTGTCCTAAGGATGTTGTTGAGACGGAGACAAGGAATGTCATCGTTCATCAGGCGGGCAGGCCCCGCCGCACTCGTCATGATCTTGGCCGGCTCTTGCGGAGGGCCGCGCGTCCTCCCGCCGGATGTGAAGCTCAATCCTTCCCCGAAAGAGCGTTACGAAATTGCGTTGACAATCGAGAGCCCTCCGGGCCCGGTTCGCATCGGCGATGCGTGGGCTCAGATGGACGTCGAGAATCCGGAGTGCATGCCGCTGGCCGACCGGATTGCAGGTATCAAGCCATACTCTACGTCGCTACAGTCCCTTTCGCTTAAGCCGGTGGGGGACAACACCTACGTGGGCTACGTTTATGCCGACTATTATCTGGAGGAGGACTATTACGAGCAGGGCATTTGTGCCTGGAAAATCACTACGATCCGGGCACTCATCTACATTGGCAAGATAGAGCAATCCGCACATATCGACGGCGAGCTCGTGACGAGCCAGAAGTCCGCGCTCAACCTCTGTCCCCGTCCTGAGACCGATCCTGTATCGCCTGACATCTGCTCCAGACCACGCGATGGGAATGCGACGGATAACGACAGGAAGTTCAACTACATCGTCGTAGTCAAATCAAGGAAGATTTCACAATGACCATTTTCTCTGAAACGTTTGCACGTTTGGCTGGTGACGTTTACCACCATCGAGATCGGGACCATAAGGCGGATGGCACGCCGTTCGAGGTTTATCGCATTATCGATAAGCCGTCCGGATATCACGGTGTCATCTATCGACATCCTGATACGCGCGAACTCGTCGTCGCCCACCGCGGCACCGAGTTCGAGGGCGATCCACTCAGAGATCTAGTCGCCGCCGACGGCCAGATGGCGCTGCTCATGCTGAACCAGCAACTGGACGGCGCACGCGAAGCGGTTGAACTGGCGCTGGCGCTCGCGAAGAGAAACGACGGCACCTCGGTGCCGGTGACCGTCACGGGTCATTCGCTCGGCGGCGCCCTGGCACAGATGACCGCCGCCGAGTACGGCCTGCGCGGTGAGACGTTCAACGCCTACGGCGCGGCCGGATTGCATCGCACTCCGGCGGGCGGCGATCAAGTGGTGAACCACGTGCGTGCCACCGACATGGTCTCGGCAGCCGGTCGGCATTTCGGGAGCGTACGGGTGTACGCCACGGAACAGGACGTGGCGCTGCTGCTGCGGGATGGTTCGCCGCCGGATCGGCAGTCCGGGAAGCAGTTCCTGCAGGACGTGGTCGAACTGGGTCCGGGCAGGACGCACGCGATCGAACAGTTCCATGGTGGCGGACGCGATGCGAAGCAGATCGCGCTCTACGGCGCCGGCTCGATCATCGATCCGCATAACGTTACGCGCTACGAACACGACCGGCCTCGATTCGACGCGTACCGCAACGATATTCGCGAAGCCGCCCTGACCCTTCGGCAAGGCCTGGCCATCAACGCGCTGGCCGCACCCCAACTGGCCGTCGTTCACCAGTATCTCGGCCTCCACTACGTTTCCAGCAAGGTCGGCGGCGTCTTCGACCGGGATGACGAGCTTCAGAAGTTGCAGGCGACGGAACGTCATCCCGAACCTGCCGCCGCGCGTCGCTCCGTGCCGCAGACATCCGGGCCACCGATGAAGCCACGCGAAGGCGATGGCGAGTGGCGCTACGATCGAATGATCGAGAACCTTCACGTCGCTTCCGAATCACCGGCCGCCGATGCCGGCATCCATGATCTGTTCGAACGTCTGGGCATCGCCGCCCTGATGCAGGATTGTGATGCCGCGCGCGCCGTTGCGCGGACCTACGTCCACTCCGAGGCCGGACAAACCTGGTTGGAGCAGGGCGTGGAGTACAACCAGCAGCTCAGGGCGCAAGCGCAATCGGCGCTGGAGGCACAACAGGCGCAGGCGCAGCACACGGAACCTCCGCAGCACCGCGCCCCGGTCATGCGGCACTGAGCAAGGAGAGCGCCATGCCGACGCAAGTCGACCTCGAACAGTTGGCCTTGAGATTGAGTGCCGTGGCCGATTTCCTCGAGGAGAGAAGCGAACGGGCCGTGCAGCTGGTGGCGCAGGGCACGCATGTATTGGACCAGACGGCGCATGGGTTGGGGAGGACGGCCCAGCAACTCTCGCGCGAGGTGGTAGAGACCATCGGCGCGCAAGCAGAGATCGCCATCCAGCAGGGCATCGGGCGAGCGACTGGCGAATACAACGCGCAACTGCAGGACGCCGCGCGGACTGCAGCAGGTGCTGCGCGGCAGCTCGAAGAACAGCGCAACAGCCTGAAGCTCGCGCAGCAGGGATTGCTTTGGAGAGGCCTCACGGCGCTGCTGGTGGGTACGGTATTGGCCGTTGGAGGCAGCAGCTACGTCGCCTGGCACAACATGCGGGAAATCAAGCGGGCGGCGTTCGGCAAGGACATCCTGCGCGCGACGCAGTCCGGCGTCCTGACGCGCTGCGGCGATGCGCTATGCGTCAAGGTCGACCAGCGGGCCAGGCGTTTCGGCGCAAAAGGCGAGTATCTGCTGCTGACGGAATAATTCGGAATGCTGCCCCATTTGTGCCGTCAACTCGAGCAAGCGTGCCAGAGACCGATGTCGCGTCATGCGCCCTCCTTCTCGTCTCGGGCAGCGCCGTTCAGGCCGCCTGAACAGCGTGGTCGCTAGACTCGACCGCATCCCCGCTAATCCGTGCCGACATGATCCGCGTCCACATCGCACCTCTCTGCCTCGCCATGGCCTGCACCGGCCTGCTCGTTGCCTGCGGTTCGGGCGGACCCAAGCAGGATGCCGCGCCATCGGGCGAAACCTTCGATGCCGATGACACCTATTCGCGCAGCTTCACGGCCGCGCCTGCGCAGGCCTGCGAGGCCGCGCGGCGGGCATTGCTAGGGCAGGGCTATACGGTGAGCAGGGCCAGCGGCGATGCCGTGGAGGCCTCCAAGAACTTCCAGCCCGCTGCGGAGACGCATACGCAGCTCGACGTGCGCGTGACCTGCGTGGCAAAGAACGATGGCCATGCCCTGGTGTTCGTCAACGCGGTACAGGATCGCTATTCGCTGAAGAAGACGTCCAACTCCGCCAGCGTCGGCGTAGGCGTGCTGGGATCGGTCTCGCTGCCTGTCGGCAGCAGCAATGATTCGTTGGTGCGTGTCGCGAGCAATACGGTGCAGAACGTCGAGTTCTACGGTCGTTTCTTCGAGCGCGTGAAGTACTACCTGCCGTCCGAACCGGACAGGCCGGCCGCGCCACCACCGCCCGAGCCCGCGGCGCCGCCCGATCCGCCACCAGCGCCGTCTGCGCCCGGATGAGGTGCCGAAAATTGTTCTCGGGGCCGCTTAAGGCGGCCCCTGTGCAGCGCTACGCTCTTTAACGACGATGCGAGTCGCTTCGCCACCCGCGCAAGCGATGAGAGCGGCATTCAGCATGGCGATCAGCGCTACGAACGTCGCGTGAACCCATCCGCGCTCCACGCTTCGCTGCCCACGCCGTGATGGACGAAGAACAGGCCGTCCGGATCGTACTTCTGCTTCACCGCCGCCAGCTTCGGATAGTTCGATCCCCAGAAGGATCTCTGCCACTGCGGCTCGAAGTAGTTGCTTTCCGAGACGTAGGAGCCGGTGCCTGGCGCGACTTTCAGCAGCTCATCCACCGCCTTGCCGACGCTCGCCGACTGGCTTCGCGCCTTGGGCAAGTCGGGTCCCGGGCCGGGCATGCCGGGATAGGCCGGCGGACCGTGGGCACCGCACATCGCCAGTGCGAATGCACCGAGCACGTCGGGATTCATGGCCGTGTCGCGCGCTGCATCGAGCGCATCAGCGGGCGCACCGGCGAGTCCCTTGTTGAAGTGCAGCGCGAATTCCCACTGCCGCGTGGCGGCGAACAAGGCATCGACCAGCCGCGGCTGCGCGTCCTCATCGAGCAGTGAAGCCGGCATCCACGCCGATCGATAGCCATGCAGGAACCAGCCGACCTGGCCCTGGTCGCCCGCCCAGAGGAAGCGATGCGCCGGAGCCTCCGGTCGCTCGTCGGCAACGATGGCATCGGCAGCATGCTGACGCAGGAATCCGGCATCCCAGAAATGACGGGCGGGCAGGCTGACGATCTCCATCTCGCGGACAAACGTGTATTCGTCCTTGCGCGCGCGCACCCAGTCGAGGAACGGCTTCCAGAGGGTTTCCGCCTCCGTCTGGCTGAGTCCCTGCGAGACCATCGCGAAGCGCAGCGTGTTGTCGCTCTGGAAAATGATCTGCTCGCCCCAGTGCCGGTTGAACAGGGCGCTGCGGTAGAACGCCATGGTGCGTGCGATCAACGCGCGATACGCCTCGTCCGAGGACGCCTTGATCGCACCGAAGGCCGCACCGAAGTTCTCCGGCAATTCGCGCGTGCGCAAGGTCAGCCGCGTGACCACGCCCAGGCTGCCGCCGCCGCCGCCCTTGATGCCCCAGAACAGATCGGGGTTGGTGCAGGCATTGGCGATGCGCACGACACCATCGGCGGTGACGACCTCGGCCTCGATCAGGCCTGCCGCCGCGGTGCCGTAGTTCTTCGAGAAGCTGCCGAAGCCGCCGCTCTGCACGAGTCCCGCCACGCCTACCGAGGTGCAGCCGCCGCCCTGCACGTAGCGACCGCCGCGCGTGGTCACCGCGTCGTAGGCATCGATCCACATGGCGCCGGCCTCGACCGTCACCGCCGGTTGCGGCGGCTGTCTGCCCGCGCAGCCTTGTGCGACGAAGGCATCGTGCAGCGTCACCGCGTTCATGTGTCGCATCCACACCAGCAGCGAATCCGGCGCGTCGGAGGTGCCCTGGTAGCTGTGGCCGCCGCCCTTCACCACCAATCGCAGGCGATGCTCGCGCGCGAAGTTGACGGCGGCGACGACGTCCGCGGTGTTCTCGGCAGCCACCGCGTAGACACTGGGCTGCGAGGTCCAGGCATCGGCCCAGCCACTGGTCTGCGTCAACGCGGGCTGGTCGCCGATGTAGAAGGGATTCTTCAGTTGTTTCAGGGCCTCGCCAGCCGCTTCCGTCGGCGTCGCGCCACGGCTGGCGAACGGCGACTGCAATTTCAGCAGGCGGCCATCGACGTTCCGCTTCAATGCGTCCCAGCGGGCCGCGGGCGGCCAGGCCGGGTCGCCAGGGCGCACGCGCGAGCGCCAGCCGGCGGTCGACACTTGCGCGGCCCAGGCCGGCGCGAGCGAACCCGGAAGTACGGCCGCGGAAAAAGGCATCGCCAATGCGGCCTTCAGCAAGTCTCTCCGTTTCACCGAACATCCTCCTCAGGCGGACTGCCTTCACCGCGCCACTTTCGGCCTGACATCGGCTGGGTGCGAGCACCGAGGGATGCATGGTGCTGGATCTGTGACCAGTGGTGGAGCCGAGTGACGAACAAACGTAGGGCGAGTGCACCCTGGCCATGGATGGGGAAGGCACTACGGATCGATTCGAATCGCAGTCCCCGTCGACACCAGCCGCCAGACCTCTTCGATCTCGCTGTTCGTCAACGCGATACAGCCATCGGTCCAGTCGAACGGATACAGCGCGCTGTTGCCGCCGTGGATCATGATGTCGCCACCGGGGTCGACGCCACGCACACGCGCCTGTCTGCGATCGTCGGCGTTCGGATAGGACACGCGCAACGACAGATGGAAGCGGCTGTACGGATTGCGGCCGCTGATGCGGTACTCGCCCTCGGGCGTCCTTTCATCACCTTGTTGGCGCTTGCGGCCGACGGGGGCATCGCCGAGCAGAACGCGATACGTCCGCACGACCTCGCCCAAGCGCAACAGCTGCATGCGGCGTTCCGACTTGTCGACGAGGATGCGATCCGCCTGCTGCGTCAGCGGCGCCATCGTGGGGGGCGGTGCGGCGACGGCGAGCGGGGCCATCAGCAAACCGCATACCGCCGCCATGCCGTGCAACAGACCGGCAGCTGCAACGAGCATGGCACTCCCCAAGTCGCGTGCCTCCGACAACGTCCGTTCCCCTTCGATGATCCCTTCCACCGGCCGCGCGGAAGGGCAACGCTACCGCGGCGGAAAATCGAATTCCGCAACTACCGGAAAATGATCGGAGGGATAGCGGTCGCCCTGGTGGCTGGTGATCGTCTGCACGGAGAGCGGTCGCATGCCGCGGTAGAGGATCCAGTCGATGCGGTGATCGGGTTTGCCGGTGAAATCGTGAAAGGTGGCTGGCGGGCCGGTGTGCAATGGTGCGCTGTCCCAGGCATCCGTCAACGCCGCCGCCAGCACGGCATGCGTGCGACTGTCGGGCGGAGTGTTGAAATCGCCGGTCACGATCACCGGTATGCCGGCCGGCAATAGGGCCAGGCGCGATGCGATCAACCGCGCACCGCGCTCGCGCGCAGCGTCGTCCTCGTCGCGATAGGGCAGGTGGGTGTTGAACAGGTAGAAGCGTCGCTGGTCGCTGCTGCGTTCGAACAAGGCCCACGTCACCATGCGTGGATACAGGTTGCCCCAGCTGATGCTGCCGGGAACCTCGGGCGTGTCGGACAGCCAGAAGTCGCCGGTCTCGACTACGCGCAGGCGATCCTTGCGGTAGAACACGCCCATGTGCTCGTCGTCGTGCCCGCCGCGACGATCGCGCCCGAACCAGGCGTACTGCGGCAGGCGGCGGACGATGTCGTCGCCCTGCGGGCGATGCAACTCCTGGGTGCCGATGATGTCGGGATGCTGCTCGCGCAGCGTGCGCGCGATCAGCGCCTTGCGTTGCTCCCAGCGGTTGGCGCCGTCGGCCGCGACCGGCAGGCGGATGTTGAAGCTCATGACGCGCAGATCCTGCGCATGCGACGGCAAGCCGGAGAATGCCAGCAGCGCGACGGCGAGGGCTGCGATCCTGCGAAGCAGACGGTTCATGCGGGGCGCCGTGCAAGGTTCAAGTGCAGGCAGCATAGCGCCGGAAGATTTCCGCCGCCCTCGTAGGTCGAAGTCCGCGCAGCGAAGTGCCTTTCAACAGCGCAGTTGGTCATTCCGCCGCATGTCCGTCGTCGCGGCTGGTTCGGAAACTCGGCGGAACCGCCGCAGGCGCTTCCGCCGTACCTGCGCCTGCGACGATGGATCACATCACATGCGCCATGTAAAGCAGCTCCGGCTGCGCCAGCCGTTCGAATTCGGCATACGGCATCCGTACCACGTCGGTGTGCGAACCGGCATTGAACGCGATCTCCGCCTCTCCGGTCAGGCGCGCATCGACATACACCGGCATGCCGTAGAGATTACCGAACGGCGGCATCGCGCCCAGCTCGCAATCGGCGAACGCGTCCTTGAACTCGCTCTCCTGCGCGAGTTCGACTTCGCGCCCGCCGAGCGCGCGCGACAGCCGCGTGAGGTCGGCGCGGTATGCGGCCGGCATCACCAGCATCGCCAGGGTGCCGTCGATCTTGAGCATCACGGTCTTGGCGAAGTCGCGGTTGCCGATGTGCGCGGCGTCGGCGGTCTGCTGCGCGGTGATGGTGCGATGGTGGGTGAGCGTCGTATACGGCGCGTGGCGCTCGTCGAGGAAGTGGTGCAGGCGTGGGGAGAGCATGGTCGCCTCCGTAGCAGCGCCGGCTGCCATCCCGTGCAGCGGTGCCGTCTGGTGGGCTGGGTGCGCGCATCCGGCGTCGCATCGCCGCGGCGTGTACGCGCTCGAGGTGCGAACCCGCACGCGCAGCATACGCCCCGGCCGTGAAGACGCAGCGGTGAACAGGCCTCGTCCGTGTGCACGAAGCAACCGACGTGATCGCTGTCGCGATTCGACCCGGCGCCGAACTTCGCGCGCGGAAGACGGTTTTCTGTCTTCCGCTTCCTCAATACAATGGTCGTGACAATGATCGTCAAGCAGGCAGATTCACTCGCTACGCGCCGGCATGTTGATCCGGCGCACGTCGTCATGACGGAGGGTCACGTGACCGGCCACGCTGATGTCCCGCCCGCAATCGTCGCCAGACTCGCATCCATCTGCCTCGGACTGCCGGAGGCCTGCGAGGAGCGGGCGTGGGCGGGGACACGCTGGAGCATTCGCAAGAAGAACTTCGCGCATGTCCTGATGATCGACTCGGGCTGGCCGCCGGCCTATGCGGAGGCCGCCGGATCGAACGGACCGGCCATCGTGCTGACGTTCCGGTTACCGGTCAGGAAGCTCGATGCACCGAGGTTCGCGCGGCCTCCGTTTTTCCGGCCGGTGTGGTTCCCCGACATCGTCGGCACGGTGATCGACGATCGGGTCGACTGGGACGAGATCGCGGACCTGCTGACCGAGAGCTACTGCCTGCTGGCACCGAAGAAGTTGGTCGCGTTGGTCGATCGGCCGGGTGACTGACAGGGAATCCATCCGCACGGCGTCATGGCACGCGAGAATTCACGCATCGCTGCCTTGCTTCACGATGACCAGGTGAACGAGCCTTGCCGCGGCAGTCGCGGACAAAGCGGCGCGACGTCCGGCTTCGAGCGCGCCGCCTCGACGCTCTTCACGATGCGGTTGTTGCCCTTGGGCCTGCCCGCCGGAACCCGCGCGCGCACCTTCACGATCATCGTCCGTTTTTTGCCGCCACCAGCGTCGACGTTGCCCCAGCCGGCGCCTTCGGTCGGCGACTTCCCGGAATGCACTACGCCGTGCCTGCTCCAGGGTCATGCGAACGCTGCGGCCGGCGCCCGGCTGACGTCCCGCGGATTCGCGCCCTGCGCGTCCGACCAGCGGGCTCATCGCGATCGCAACGAGCACCAGCACCGCAAACCCCACTTCACCCGGCTTCATCGCATGGGACCTCCTCAGTTCCCGCTTCTGATTCAACGGGCGATGCCCGTAGAAAAGGACATTGGCCGGCACCGGCGCGCCGGAAACCGCACGGCGGGGGCGCGGGTCCCGCCGTCGTCCGGTGCCGTGGGCGATGCAGGATCCGCGATTCACCTGCCGCGATCGCTGCGGCCGGGAGCCATGGCGCTAGTCCCCGCCTGCTCGCGTTCGCTGCAATCTGGCTTGATAAAGATCGCGCGTGTCGTCGTCGCTGAGGGCGTTGGCGCGGGCAAGCGAGCGGTTGCCGCGCCGGTCATCGCCCATCGCGAAGTAAGTGCGGGCCAGGCCGAAATGGAACAGGCCCTCGTGGCCGTGCAGCCGGATCGCGCGCCGGTAGTGACCCGCCGCGCGCGCATAGTCGCCGCGGCCCTCGTATTCCATCGCCAGCAGGAACTGGTGGAAGGGATCGGCGAGTTGCGCTTTCTCCAGCCGTCGCTGGAACTCGGCGACCCGTTGCTCGTCGCCGAGACGCTGGTACAGGACGATGATGTTGAACAGCGCCGCGCTGTGCACCGGATCCAGCGCGAGCGTAGCGGCATAGGCCCGCTCGGCCGCGGCCAGGTCGTCGTTGCGCAGGTTGAGGACGCCGAAATTGTTCCAGCTGCTCGGAAAGGCAGGATCGAGTTCCGTCGCCAGCCGCAGGTGCCTGCCGGCGGCATCCCGCTCACCAGCGGCCATCAGCTCGGCGCCGCGGTTGTTGTAGAAGTGCGCCAGTGCGCGCCGATCGGAGATGAGCTTCGGGCGATGGCGCGCGATCACGGTGGTGCGGCTCACGTCCACCGTGCGCACGTGCCCGCCGATGCGCACGCCGACATTGACATGGCTGGAGGCGTAGATATTGCCGCCTTGCTTGTACCAGACCAGCGCCTGGCCGATTTCCTGGAGATCTGCGCGCAGGCCGGCTTCGCGCGCAAGCGCCACGAACAGCAGCGAGAACGACAGGCAGTTGACCTTGCCGCTGCGATAGGTCTGCGTGGCCGTCTGCGTGGTTTCGGCCCCGTAGGTCAGTGCGAGGCCGTGCTCGCCGAACACGAAATCGACCAGCAGATCGAGGCGCTGCTGTTCCGTGCGGCCCTTGCCGATGACCCGTTCGTGGAGTTCTGCGCGCAGTTCCGGCGGCACAGCCATGACGTCTTCCGGCACCGGCAGTTCGGTGCCGGGCGTCGACACGGCCAGCATGACCGCGATCGCCCAGTGCATCATGGGAAACCTCCGCACCCGCCGGGCGAGGAATGTTGCCTGCCGGCAGTCTATGCCTTTTCCAGTACCGCGGCGGGCGCCGCAGGTGCGACAGAAAAGCGGTGTCGGGAGCGCGTCAAGAAGCGCGTCCCACGACAGTGTTCCATCCAGCCTTGAAGGAAAGCTCACCATGAATCCATGGAATCTCGCCGGTGCCCTGCTGGCCGTCGTCACCGGCGCACTGCTGCCCCTGCAGGCACTGATCAATGCCCAGCTGGGGCAACGCACGAGCGGCGCCCTGTTCGCGTCGTTCGCCTCGTTCCTGGTCGGCACGCTCGCGCTCGGCGTCGCCCTGTTGGTGACGCGCACGCCGCTGCCTGCGCTGCAGCAGACCACCGGTGTGCCGTCGTGGGCCTGGCTCGGCGGCGTGATCGGCGCGTTGTTCGTGGTCAGTGCGACCGTGCTGATACCGCGCCTGGGCGCGGCGGCCCTGATCTGCCTCGCGGTGTTCGGACAGCTGGTGGGGTCGTTGCTGCTGGATCACTACGGCGTGCTGCACGCGCCGAAGCCGGCCGACGCGGTACGCATCGCTGGTGCCGCGCTCGTGGCGATCGGTGCACTGATGGTGGTGCGGCCGTGGCAGCCGTCCTGATGGCGCGACCATCCCGTGAAGCGACGTGCATCGCGCGAGGTGCGATGACGGCGGATCCCAACCTACGGCACTTCATCCCGTCTGCACGCACGGCATCATGCGATCCACGCCACTCGCCTGCACAAACACGATGAAGATCATCCTATTTGCCGCCATCGCCCTGCTGTCCCCATCGCTTGCCGCCGCGCAGGATGCGTGCCTGCAACGGACGCTCGGGCGCAGCGGGCCGTATGCGGACTTGCATGGGCAACTCGTTGTCTCGACGTTGCTGGAAGACGGAAAGCGCCAGACCCGCGTGCTGGCGGGAAACGCCACTGCGCAAACCAGGCTCACCGGCAACGAAGGCTTCCGCATCGCCAGCATCACCAAGACCTACGTGGCGGCCACGGTGCTGCGGCTGTGGGAGGACGGCAGGATCGATCTCGAGGCTCCGATCACGCGCTGGCTGCCGCAGGCATGGATGCAGCAGCTGTCGCAGGACGGCTATCGGCCGCAGCAGATCACCGTGCGTCATCTGCTGAGCCACACCTCGGGCCTGGCCGATCACGCGCAGTCGAAGCAGTTCCTGGACATGATCAGGACCGATCCCGGATTCGAATGGTCCAGGGCCAGGGATGTCGCGCGCCTGGTCGAATGGACCGATCCGGTCGGCAAGCCCGGCGAGAAATACGCGTACTCCGACACCGGCTACGTGCTGCTCGGCGCGATCGTCGAGGAGATCACCGGTCAGGACTTGCCCGACGCGGTGCGCTCGCAACTCAAACTGGATCAGCTGGGACTGCAGGACACGTACTGGGAGCGTTACGAGCCGGCGCGCGGCCGCGTACGCGCGCATCAGATCTTCGAAGGCACCGATACCTACGGATGGAATCCGACGATGGACCTGTTCGGCGGCGGCGGCCTGGTCGCTTCGGCGGCGGACGTGGCCACGTTCTTCGATGCCTTGCTCGAAGGGCGGGTCTTCGCGCGCAAGGACACGCTGGAGCGCATGCGCTCGGCCAGCGGGCTTCCGGCCGACAGTCCCTATCGGCTCGGCCTGCTGACCTACGATTTCGAAGGCACGCCGGGCATCGGGCATTCCGGCTTCTGGGGCACGCTGGTGGTGCGCGACCCGAAATCGTCGCGCACCATCGCCGGCGCGGTGACTGAGCGCGCCGACTACGACAAGCTCAAACAAGTCATCGGCGCCTACGTGCGTGCGGTCGCAGCGCTGGAGGGTGCCGGACAGGGCTGCGGGGCTTCCGGGTGACTTGTCCCGGCTGGGCTGAGAAGTCCGGATAGCGGAGGCGATGCAGAGGGCGCCGGACAATCCAGGCCGGCGTTGTGGATCCTGACGAAACAGGAAGTTTCGCGAACGTGTCGATTTGACGGCATCCCGAACGTCGTTTGTATGAAGCGCCCAAAAAGGAGCGCTCTATTCGACCGACGATTCCCTAGGAGACCGACATGTTCAAGTTCGTAGCCGCATTGCTGGCCTGCACCCTGGCCACCATGCTCGCGCCTGCGCCCGTTCACGCGGAGCAGGCGCAGCCATCCAATTCCCCCGCAACCATCGCCGCCGCGAAGAGCGGGCACGTCGCGATCAATGGCGTGGAGTATTACTACGAAGTCCGCGGCCAGGGCGAGCCGTTGCTGCTGCTGCATGGCGGGCTCGGCTCGATCGACATGTTCGCGCCGGTGTTGCCGAAGTTCAGCGAAGGCCGGCAGGTGATTGCGGTCGACCTGCAGGGACATGGCCGTACGGCACTGGGCGAGCGACCGTTCCGCCTCGAATCGATGGGCGACGATATGGCGGCGCTCACGAAACGGCTCGGACACGACAAGGTCGACGTGCTGGGCTATTCGCTCGGTGGTGGCGTGGCGCTGCGCATGGCGCTACAGAAGCCGGACAGCGTGCGTCGATTGGTGCTGGTGTCGACACCGTTCTCGGATGACGGTTTCTACCCCGGCATCCGCGCGCAACAGGCCATGGTCTCCGCTGCCATGCTGCCGATGATGAAGGACACGCCGATGTACAAGTCTTACATGGCGGTCGCACCGAACAAGGACGACTTTCCGCGGTTGCTCGACACGCTCGGCACCTACATGAAGCAGAAGTACGACTGGTCGGCCGAGATTCCGCGGCTGAAGATGCCGGTCATGCTGGTCTACGGCGATGGCGACATGTTCCGGCCCGAGCACGAGATCAAGTTCTATCAGTTGCTCGGTGGCGGCTTGCAGGATGCGGGCTGGCAGCGCGAGACGCTGTCGAAGAACCGCCTCGCGATCGTGCCCGACCTGACGCACTACGAAATGTTTGCCTCGCCGCGACTGGTGACAACGGTGCTGCCGTTCCTCAACGCGGAGAGCGATGTCAGGAGTTGGGCCGATCAGGTAGGCGAATCCGATTGACAGGACTGTAGGCTGGGTTGGCTCCACCAACCCAGCAATTCACCGCCCCGACATTCGGAAACGCCTGATACCGCACTCGCGGCAGAGCCCGGAACATGTCCTGCATGCGGACATACCACCGAGCAAACGTGCCAGGCGGAACCTATTTCTTTACGGTGAATCTCGCCCAACGTCACGAGACCTCGTTGCTGATCGATCACGTCGATTGGTTACGCAAGGCGTTTGCCACGACACGACGGGAGCGTCCATTCCGCCTCGATGCCATCGCGGTGTTGCCCGATCACCTGCATTGCTTGTGGCGCCTGCCACCCGGGGATCACGATTTTCCGACGCGGTGGCGGCTGATCAAGTCCCGATTCTCCAGGAGCTTCGAAAGGAACGAACAACGAAATCCGAGCCGACGACGCAAGGGTGAGCGGGGCATCTGGCAACGGCGGTATTGGGAACACCTGATCCGAGATGATGAGGATTACAAGCGGCATGCTGACTACATACATTTCAATCCTGTAAAGCACGGGCATGTGGCAAGTGCGCGTGATTGGCCTTATTCGTCGTTCCAACGTTGGGTCGACGAGGGCTTGTACCCGCTGGACTGGGGGAAGGAAGTTTGTTCAGCCCAAGCAAACAGCGCTACGTGTGATGTGATGCTGGGTTGATGGAGCCAACCCAGCCTACGGATTCTGCTCGAGTACCGGTTTGCTGTTTCCACAACCACCCGGACGGTCGCGCTGCATTAGGATGCAAGCATCCGATCCGATCCTCGTGCACATGCACTGAGGCTTGCGCGTTGTGCAGGCGCACGGAACGGCGACCATCACCGCTGGAGTTGTCGTTCATGACGCACCCCTGTCCACGCCGTTTCGCATCGTTCCCGCGCTGGCTCCCGTTCGCATTCATCGCGTTGCTGGCGTGCTCGTCAGCGCAAGCGCAGGACGACGCTTTGCCGCCGCGTGCGCAATGGCGCGCGAGCAGTTCCTCGCAGCAGGTCCCCGCGATGGCGCCGTCGATGGCGATCGACCGCGACGACAAGACCCGCTGGGGCGGCGCGTTCAGTGCGAACCATTGGCTGCAGGTCGACCTCGGCCGCGTCGCCCCGGTCGGCGGCGCGCTGATCCATTGGGACAGTGGATTCGCAGCCTCCTACGTCATTCAGACCTCGGTCGACAGCAAGACTTGGCGCGACGCCTATGCGACCACCGACTCGCCCGGCGGCACCGAGTACATGTTCTTCCCCGCCACGCCGGCGCGTTACGTGCGGCTGGCGAGCGTGCCGAAGACCGCGGATTGGGGCGTATCGGTATTCGAGTTCGAACCGCTGTCGGCGCGCGATGCGGCGCGCATCAGCGGCCTCGCCGGCGAGGGCGATGCGGCGGCGCTGTGGAGCGCAGGCACGCCGCGTACGCTGAAGGCGGCCGGTGCCACGCCGGGCACGCGCGAGTTGCGCGTCACGCTGCCGCGGCCGTTGTCGACGGCCGGGCTCGAAGTGTGGTGGGGCGGGGCACGCAATGGCGCGCGGCTCGAGGCGCGCGATGCTTCTGGTGCATGGACGCCGATCGCCGAGGATCCCGGATCGCTCGGTGGCACGTCTTACCTGGCCGCACGCGAGCCGCTGACCGCGAGCGAGCTGCGCCTGACCGTCGGCGAGCAGGCTGGCGCTGCGCCCGTGATCGAGCGCCTGCGCATGCTGAGTCCCGCGCGCGTGATGACGCCGATGAAGCGTTACGAGATCGCGGCCGCTCGCGCGCATCGCGAACTGTTCCCGTCGTCGCTGCACGCGCAGCAGGTGTACTGGACGGTAGTGGGCGTGCCGGCCGGTCGCCAGAAGTCGATCTTCGACGAATACGGCAACATTGAGGCGTTCAAGGGTGCGCCGCTGGTGCAGCCGGTGTGGCGCGACGCCTCCGGTCGCGCGGCCGCGGTACCGACCGACGACAGCGCACGCAAGCATTCCTTGCGCGAAGGCTGGATGCCGATCCCGGCGGTGCAAAGCGCCTTGCAGCCCGGGTTGGAGCTGCGCAGCGAAGCGTTCACGATCGAACAGGGCGGCCAGCCGGTGACGCTGCTGCGTCACCGGCTCCACAACACCGGCAAGCAACGCGTCGAAGGCCGGCTGTCGCTGGTGGTGCGACCGATGCAGATGAATCCGCCATGGCAGAACGGTGGCGTGTCGCCGATCCGCGAGATCGCGATCGAGGGACCCGCGGCGCGCACCGGCGTGCGCGTCAACGGCCGAATCCTGCTGCAGTCGCTCACCGCCACCGATACGCGCGGTGCGTCGCCGTTCGGCACGCATGGCGAACAGGAAATCACCACGCAAGTCGCCGCGGGCACCGCGCCGTCGACGCTGCAAGCACGCGACGACGATGGACTCGCCGCTGCGATGCTCGGCTACGACGTGCGTCTGGAACCCGGCGCGCAACGCGACATCGTCGTCGCCTTTCCGCTCGGCACCGACAGGATCGATCCGAAGGCCGAGCGCCTGCCCGACGCGCCGGCGCTCGATCGCGCGGCGCTGATCGGCGCAGCGGACGACGCCAGCGCCGGTTTCGACGCGCTGGCCACGCAGGTCGCGCAGCAATGGCAGTCGCGTTTCGGCCGCATCGGCCTGTCGCTGCCGGACCATTCGCTGGTCGACATGGTGCGCGCGCAAGGCGCCTACATGCTGATCAACCAGACCGGCCCGGCGATGCAGCCAGGTCCGCGCAACTACAACCGCTCGTTCATCCGCGACGGCTCGGCGACATCGGCCATCCTGCTGCGCATGGGCCAGCCCAAGATCGCGCGCGATTACCTGCGCTGGTATGCGGACCACGCCGTGCACGAGAACGGCCTGGTGTCGCCGATTCTCAACGACGACGGCACGGTCAATACCGGCTTCGGTTCCGACATCGAGTACGACAGCCAGGGCCAGTTCATTTCGCTGGTGGCCGACGTCGCACGCCTCGACGGGGGTCCCGAGAGCGTGCGCGACTACCTGCCGAAGGTGAAGCTGGCGATGCGCTTCCTGCAGGAGTTGCGCGAGCGCACGCTGGTGCCGGGCTACCAGGCCGACCAGCCCGCGCCGGAACGCTACCGCGGCATCATCGCGCCGTCGATCAGCCACGAGGGCTATTCGAGTCCGACGCATAGCTACTGGGACGATTACTGGGCGCTGATGGGCTGGCACGACGGTGCCTGGCTCGCCGAGTCCCTGGGCGACGAGGCCACGGCCAAGTGGGCACGCGAGCAGTACGCCGCCTTGCGCACGTCGATGGCAGCATCGATCCGCGCGACGATGGCGTGGAAAGGCACCGACATCATTCCGGCCGCCGCCGATCTCGGCGACGGCGATCCGACCAGCGTCTCGATCGCGCTCGATCCCACCGGGCAGCAGGACATCCTGCCGGCGGATGCGTTGCAGCGGACGTTCGCGCGCTATCTCGACGACGTGCGCTCGCGCGACAAGCCCGATGCGCTCTACGCCTACACGCCTTACGAGATGCGCAACGTGCTGACGTACGTGCATCTCAACCAGCCGAAGGAAGCCGACGAACTGCTGCACAGCCTGGTGCGGCATCGCCGGCCATTCGAATGGCAGGTGCTGGCCGAGGTCGTGCATTCGCGCCTGCGGCATCCGGGCTACCTCGGCGACATGCCGCACACCTGGATCGGCGCCGAGTACGCGCGCGCGATCTTCGGCATGCTGATGCACGAAGCGGACGATGGCCTGTATCTGTTGCCTGGCGCACCGCCGTCGTGGGTGGCCGGCGAAGGACTCAGCGTCGACAAACTGCCCACCGCCTACGGCACGCTGTCGATGTCGGCGCGCCAGCAGGGCAGGACGCTGCGCGTGAAACTCGGACCCGGCGTGCGAGCCGGCACAGCGGTGCGCGTGTCCTGGCCGACGCGCGAGCGTCCGACGCGAGTCACGATCGACGGGAAGCCGGCTGCGGACTACAACGCGGACGGCATCAGTCTGGGCAAACCATTCCGCGAGCTGGTCGCGGAATGGTAGACAAGGCGCCCGCGGCTCAGCCCGCCGCAGCTCAGCCCGCCGCGGGCTTCGGGGATTCCGCGTACTGCGCCTCGCCGTTGCCGAACGACCAGTTCTCCTTGCGCACTTCGACGAGGTTGATGACGACATCCTCCCGTCGCAGCCCCAACTCGCGATGCAGGCCGTCGGCGACGGCGCGATAGAAGGCCTGTTTCATCTCCACAGTGCGACCTTCGTTGAGAGTCACCTGCACGATCACGCAGTCGACGCTGCGATGGATGCCGAGATAGTCCGGGTCGACCACCATCGCGGCTGCGGGATGCTCGCTGAAGACCTGGAAGCGGTCGTTCTCCGGCACGTTGAGCGACGCGCGCATGGCCTGGTAGACCACCTCGCCGATCGCGGCGCGGTAGGCCTCGGGCTTTCCTTCGACGAGATCGATCCTGACCAGCGGCATGGCGTGCTCCCGGTGGAATGCAGCGGTCATTATGCAATCCAAGCGGTCCGTGGTCGCGCCGCTCTATCCTACTCGGCATCCCACTCGGCACGGCCCGGACATCGACATGAAACTGCTCGTCACCGGCAGCGCCGGCCACCTCGGCGAAGGACTGATGCGCACGCTGCGCGCGTCCGGTGCGCATACGGCCCTCGGACTCGACATCCTGCCGTCGCCGCATACCGACGTGGTCGGCTCGATCACCGATCGCGGCCTCGTGCGCCGCTGCATGGCGGGCGTCGACGCGGTGCTGCATACGGCGACGCTGCACAAGCCGCATGTCGGTACGCACGGTCGCCAGGCCTTCGTCGACACCAACATCAGCGGCACGCTAAACCTGCTGGAGGAGGCGGTGGCGGCTGGCGTGCGCAGCTTCGTGTTCACCAGTACCACCAGCGCGTTCGGACGCGCGCTGACGCCGCCGCCCGGGCAGCCGGCGGCGTGGATCACCGAGGACGTGGTGCCGGTGCCGAAGAACATCTACGGCGTCAGCAAGGTCGCGGCCGAGGACTTGTGCGAGTTGTTCCAGCGCAACCATGGCCTGCCGTGCATCGTGCTGCGCACGTCGCGTTTCTTCCCGGAAGAGGACGACCACGCAGCGTCGCGGCAGGCGTACGCGGACGCCAACCTCAAGGCCAACGAATGCCTCTACCGCCGCGTCGACCTGGAGGACGTGGTCGATGCGCACCTGCTGGCCATCGAGCGCGCAGCGGCGCTCGGCTTCGGTCGTTACATCATCAGCGCCACAACGCCGTTCACGCGTGACGATCTGCCCGAGCTCCGCGAAGCCGCGCCCGCGGTGGTGGAGCGTCGCGTGCCTGGCTATGCCGCCGAGTACGCGCGACGCGGCTGGACGATGTTGCCGGGCATCGATCGCGTGTATGTCAACGCCCGGGCGCGCGCGGATCTCGGCTGGCGTCCGCGCCACGATTTCGCGGCAGTGATCGGGCGCTTGCGCGCAGGCGGCGACGTGCGCAGCGAGCTGGCACAGGCAATCGGAGCGAAGGGGTACCACGCGCAAGTGTTCGCCGACGGGCCGTATCCGACGGAGTCCGCGTAGGATTCCGCCGGGTAGGAGAGGGAGCGCGGATGACGACAAAAACCGACGGGACATCGACGGGCCGCGGCGCTTCGGCGGGCGGGACCGTCGAGGATTTCCTGGCCGTACTCGAACATCCCGCCAAGCAAGAAATCCTGGCGCTAAGGCGGCTGATCCTGGCTGCCGACGGCAGCGTCGGCGAGGAGATCAAGTGGAAGGTGCCGAGCTTCCGCACGACCGAACACTTCGCCACGCTGCACCTTCGCGCGAAGCAGGGTGTCGGAGTCATCCTGCACTTCGGCGCGAAGAAGCGATCCGTTGCGGGAATCAAAATCGCCGACCCCGATGCCTTGCGAATGGCTCGCCGACGATCGCGCGATGGTCACGTTTCGCGACCTGCACGATGTCGTCGCGAAGCAGAAGGCGTTCACGGCTCTCATCCGTGAATGGATCAGGCACGTCTAGCGTCGCTTTGCGCCATCCGCCCGCAGCCGCCGATCGAACAACGCCAGCGTGCGCCGCCAAGCCTCGCTCGCAGCCTCTTCGTCATAGCGCGGCGTGGTGTCGTTGTTGAAGCCATGCTGCGTACCAGGCGGCTGGAACACTTCGTAGCGCACGCCCGCCGCCTTCAATGCCGCCTCGTACGCCGGCCACTCCTTGTTGATGCGTTCGTCGTTTTCGGCCAACACGACCAGCAGTTCGGCCTTGATCTCCGGTACGTCCTCCAGCGGCGCGGCGTTGCCGTAGAACGGCGCCGCCGCCGCGAGATCCGGCAGGCGCGTGGCGAGGAAGTTGGCCATGCCGCCGCCGTAGCAGAAGCCGACCACGCCCATCCGCCCGTTGCCGCCCTCGACGCTGCGCAACATGCCTGCGGCGGCGAGGAAATCCTCGCGCGTCTTGCCCTGGTCGAGCTTGGCGAACAGCGTGCGCGCCGCGTCCTCGTCGCCCGGATAGCCGCCCAGCGGAAACAGCGCATCGGGCGCGAACGCGATGAAATCATCCAGCGCCAGCCGTCGCACGATGTCCTCGATGTGCGGATTGAGGCCGCGGTTCTCGTGCGCCACCAGCACCAGCGGCAACTTGCCGCGGGCCTTGGCCGGCCTGGCGAGATAGCCGCGGGCCTTGCCGTAGCCTTTCGGCGAAGCGAACTCGACGTACTTCGCCGACAAACGTGCATCGTCGGGCGCCACCTGTCGCGCCTCCGCGAAGCGCGGACTCAATGCGGCCAACAGCGCGCTCGCGCCGGCGGCGCCCATCGCCAGACGCCCCGCGCCGGCCAGGAATCCGCGACGATCGATCACGCCATGCACGTACTGGTCGAACAGGCGCAAGGCCTCGGGATCGAAATCGCTGGCCTTGGGACGGGGTGTCTTCGACATCGGAGCCTCCAAGCGAGAAAAGAGGATGGGTGCATCGAGCCGGGAAAGCGGCAGAAGGTGGCGATTCAAAAAGGGCCAGGTTCGTTCCGTTCGACGGAAGAACCCGGCCCTCCCCTGCTCCGATGCAGGACGTGCCGTCAGTCGGTGGTCTGCTCGACGTAGTCGAGGAATTCCGCGTCGCTGATGCGCCCGTCGCCGTCAGTATCGTAGGTCGCGAATTCCAGGGCGAGGCGGTGATTGGAATCGAGTTCGTCGCGGGTCAGGAAACCGTCGCGGTTCCTGTCCAGTTCCTGCATCTGGATGCGCTTGCCGACGTAGCTGCTGGGCTCTTCTGGGCGCGGATCGTGCGCGCAGGCCGCCAAGGCCAGGACCGCCGCGACCACCAGCGCCGACGGGAGCGAAGCATTGCCGTTCATGGGCCCGTTCCTTAATGCGGAGGAAGTTCGACCGTATCCGGCCTGCCGTCCACGCGCGATGAAAGCCGCTGCGGCAGCTCAAGCAATACCTTCTGCAATCTGTTTCACGATGCATTCGCGGGCGCTGTGGGAAGCTGCGCGTGAGGCCACGCATCCATGCCGGATGCGCAGGCATGCGACATAGAGGAGTTGCCATGCGACCGATCACAACATTGTTCCACGCCACGATGCTCGGCCTGGCCTTCGGCGTCGCGTTGCCGGTGCAGGCACAGACGTACGGACCGCAGGACGAGGGCAGGCGTTTCGAGGACGGCAGCCGGGTGAAGTGCAAGAAGGTCGAAGTGCAACGCAACAGTACCGATCCCAATCGCGTCGGCGGCACGGTCGCGGGCGCGGTGATCGGCGGGCTGCTCGGCAACCAGGTCGGCAGCGGCTCGGGCAAGAAGCTCGCGACCGTCGGCGGCGCCGTGGCCGGCGGTGCGATCGGCCGCAACGTGCAGGGCAAGCGTCAGGAGAGCACGGGCGACCGCGTGGTCGAGACGCGCTGCGAGCGCGTTTACTAGTCAGAGCGGTCGACGCGCTCATCGCTGGAACCGCGTACTTCTACCCGTTCGTTGGCGCGGAGTTCGATCCCAGGATCTGCATCCTTCGCGCCTTGCTCAACTTGCCGAGCGCATACCGGTGCGACCATTCGACCAGTTCGGCCAGCTGCGCACTGGGCAGCGAGCGCACGTCGATGACCGTGACCCAGTGATAACGCGCCAGCCAGCGGGCAGGCTTGATGCCGGCCACGTCGGTCAGTTCGAGGAAACGCTCACTGCTGACCTTGATGCTGAAACGCCAACGCTCCGGCGCACTGGTCTTGAAGTGGGCGAAGCGCTTGCCACCGACCGAATACGTCAGCACGTTGGACGGCTCGCCGTACAGCCGCGAGCTCGCGCCGGGCAGGTTCGCGCAGAACGCCTTCAGTTGTCTGGTATCCATCGCCGCATTGCAGCATGGATCCGGCATGCCGGCAGCATCTGCCGGCGCCAAGCGCCGCGGGCTCGCACGACAAGGTTCGGCACTCGCACCGCCGGAAACGGGCGTAGGCTGTCGCCGTGTTCCGATCTGCACACAACCTGGGAGGAGGGATATGAACGCTGTAGCCGCGACATCGCATCCGACGAGCTTCAAGGTGATCGCCATCCTGGCCCTGCTGTGGAACCTGCTGGGCGTGGCGATGTTCTACCTGCAAGTCAGCATGACGCCGGAGGCGATCGCTGCGCTGCCGGCGCCGCAGCGCGAGGTCTACGAGGCCACGCCATCGTGGCTCAACCTCTTCTTCGCCATCTCCGTGTTCGGCGGCGTGCTCGGTGCCGTGGGCCTGTTGCTGCGCAAGCGCTGGGCGGTGCCGTGCTTCCTGGTCTCGCTGCTCGCCCTGATCGTGCAGATCGTGTCCGCGTACGTGGTGACGCCGGCCTGGGCCGCCTATGGCGCGGTTGGCCTGGCGATGCCCGTGGTGTTGCTGGCGATCGCGCTGTTCCTGCTGTGGTACGCCCGCAAGGCGGAGCGCAATGGTTGGATCGCCTGAATCCGCAGGCGTCCCATCGTCGTGATGCGGGTGGACAGGGCCCGGCCGGAACGTGCCGGGCTTGGGTCCCGGGCCGTCTAGCCCTAGCTCCATTTCGCGACGGAATGGTTAAGCGAATGTTGTCCGTGCCTGCGCAGCGTTGCTGTGGTTCATGACGGCAGGGGCAAGCTCATGCATTGCGGTTCAGGGGTTACCGCCACGGGCAGTGATGCCACGGCACTAGAAGATGAGGGCAACACTTCGATGAACACCACCATCCGCACTATTTTCCTTGCACTCACCGTCACCGGCGCGCTCGCGCTGGGCGCCTGCAAGACCACCGACGAATCGACCGCGCCAGCGGCGGAATCGGCACCGCCTGCCTCCGATTCGAGCATGACGCCGGCCGACACCACGACGCCGGCACCGACCGACAGCACGACGCCGACCGAGCCGACGACACCGCCTGCCGAGCCGACCACCACGCCGTGATCGCGGGACAGTAGCGAGGGATCGCGACCACAGGGGCGGCTTCGGCTGCCCTTGTCGCGTCTGTATCACCGGGCGGTTTAGCCGAGGTGCGCAGCTGCGTCAGGCCGGAAGCTTCAGCGCCGGAAACTGACCCGTCATGCGCACGCCGGCGGCGACGCCCCAGCGCACGCCGATCCGGTTCAGCCGCTGCTTCACCGCATCGAGTCGATCGTCCGGTACTCCGGCCAGGATCGCGTCATAGCGAACGGCCCAGGCATTGGCGTACGAGAACAGATCGCGATAGCGCAGGTGGAGATCCGGCATTTCGCCCTCCAGCAGGCTGATCGCCGTGTCGATTTCCGAACTTGTCATCACGCGATGCATCCGTGCGCGCGGCGGGTGCCGCATGCACGCGAGTCTGTGAAGTGCCACGCAGGGGCCCGCCATCTCGACCACATGTCCTGTCCTCGTGCGCCGCGAACGGCGATGCCAGATCGGAAGCAACAACGGTGCCAGATACCGATCCCGCCATGCAGGGAATGTGAATGGTTCAGTGCGATGCGACCGGACCCGAGTGGCAGCGGTCGAGCTCAGCGGCGATGTCGGCTACAAAAAAGGCAAGGCGGGGAATTCCCGCCTTGCCTGCGGTCGCTTTCGCCGCTGCCCGATAGGCCGGCGATGAGGCGTACGTCAGCCGTCGTTCGGTGGCGTCGTCGATGTCGATGCATCGGCATCGGTCTTCACCGGCTTGTCCATCTGGTGCGTGTCGTCCTTCTTCATCGCCATGTGTGCATCGAGTTCGGCGGAGCTGGCGAAACCATCCTTGTTGGCGTCGATCGCGGAAAAGTCGGCCTGCGTCTTGCCTGTGGCTGTGTATTCGGTTGCAGAGACCTGTCCGTCGGCATCGGTATCCAGGGCCTTGATCTTGTCGGCTGCGGACTTGTCGCCGCCAGCGAAGGCCAGGCCCGACAACGCGGCCAGGGTCGAAACTAGGAGGACTTTGCGGATATTCATCATCTTCTTTCCTTCTGCGAAGGGGGACTTTCGCAACGTACAAGGACGCCGCATTGCGAATGATCGCGCGGCGGGCATAAGCGCGACGCGAAATTTCCGGATGCAGGGTGTTGCGGATGAATGATTCATCGGGCTGTTGCAGCGCAACAAATCACGGTTGCAGACCGCGCGGATGAACTCGAGCCCACCCAGTCGCCAAGCAGTGGCGGGCCCGAGCCCGCCCTACGCGCCGCTACCAATCCGTCGGGCGATAGTCCTTCAGGAACTGTCCCCAGACGTGCTCGCCGCTGTTGATGCCGGCGATGATCGGATCGACGATCCGCGCCGCGCCATCGACGATGTCGAGCGGCGGATGGAAACGCTCCTCGATGGTCTTGCGCGCGGCGATCTCGACCGGATCCTCGTCGGTCACCCAGCCGGTGTCGACACTGTTCATGTGGATGCCGTCGCCGTGGTAATCGGCCGCGGCGGTGCGCGTCATCATGTTCAGCGCGGCCTTGGCCATGTTGGTGTGCGGATGGCGGGTGGTCTTGAAGTTGCGGTAGAACTGGCCCTCGACCGCGGACACATTGACGATATGCTTGTCGCGCTCGTGCGTGCGCAGCATCAGCGGCTTCAGGCGCGCGTTGATCAGGAACGGTGCGATGGCGTTGACCAGCTGCACTTCCAGCAATTCCACCGACGGCACCTCGGCCATCAGCAGCCGCCACGAATTGCGCCCGCGCAGGTCGACCTGCTGCAGGTCCTGGTCGAGGCGGCCTTCGGGGAACAGGTGTTTCTGCCCGAGCAGTTCCTCGGCGAGCAGGGGCACCTGCGAGAGTTCTGCGGCGCGGGTCAGGCCAGCCACGTGCGCTGGATCGGGAATTCCCGTTGCGGGGCGGCCCGCCGGCAGCACCGCCGCCAGCACATCGGGCGACGCGCCTTCCGGCAACATGCTGTAGCCGCGCAGGCCTTCGTAACTGCCGAGCAGCTTGCGCACGCCGGCCGGCGCATCGTGCAGCGCCGCGGTCTCGGCTGCCATCATGTGCGCATAGAAGTCGGGCGGGCGGCGCACCGTCTGGCAGGCGTTGTTGATGATGAAGTCGAGGCGCTCGTGCGTCGCCAGCAGGTGCGTGCAGAACGCCTCGACGCTGGGCGTGTGGCGCAGGTCGAGGCCGAAGATCTCGAGACGGTCGGCCCAGGCTTCGAAATCGGGCTCTTGCGCATAGCGTGTCGCGGAATCGCGCGGAAAGCGCGTGGTGACGATCAGGCGGGCACCGCAGCGCAACAGCTTGAGGCCGGCCTGGTAACCGATCTTGACGCGGCCGCCGGTCAGCAGCGCGACGCGGCCATGCAGGTCGGCCAGCTCGGTGCGCTTGGCGAAGTTGAACTCCGCGCACTCCGGGCACAGCTGGTCGTAGAAGTGATGGATGCGCGAGTATTTCCGCTTGCACACGTAGCAGTGCTGCGGCTCGAGCGCCTCGCGCACGTCGCCTGCGTCGTCGACATCGCGGGCGACGAAACCTTCGGGCGGAAAATAGTTGGGCGTGGTGAACACCGGCTTGCGTCGCAGCGTGCGGATGCCGGTCGTGTCGAGCACGGCATCGTCGTGCGCGTTCTGTGCGGAAACGCGTACTCGCGCGGCAGCCTTGCGGCGCTGCCGGCGGGCAACGGGATCGGAAGGGGCGTGCAGGTTCGCCAGCGCCTGCTGCAGGCGCGCGCGTTCGACGGGATCGAGGTGGTCGAGCAGCGAGCGATCGCTGGCGATGCGTTCGATGACGTCGGCCATGTCGCGCAGGCGCGCGAGCAGGTCGGGGTCGGCGGTGCCGGGAATCGAGGGTTTTTCGTGCTTCATAGCGCCATAGTGTGAAGCGGCGACGGCAACAACAACAGCGGCACGCGTGCGGCGCATCGATTCCGGGCCTGCCGCATAATCGATTTCTCCAACACCTGCCTTCGGACCCCGCATGCGCCATGCCCTTGCCATCGCCCTGGCCGTTGCCGCCAGCCAGCCGTTGCATGCCGCCGAATTGCCGGGCGGCGGCATCCAGGCCGACAACGTCGCCGCCCACCTGCGCACGCTGGCGTCCGATGCATTCGAGGGCCGCGCACCTGCGACGACCGGTGAAGACCGGACCGTCGCCTATCTCGTCGAGCAGTTCCGCAAGGCCGGGCTGCAGCCCGCCGGTGAGGACGGCGGCTGGACGCAGGCGGTGCAACTCGACCGCACGACGATCGATGGCGAGGTGGTCATGTCGGTCAGCAACGGCAGCGGCAAGCGCGCGCTGAAGCAGGGCGAAGATGCGGTCGTGCAGACGCTGCGCCCCGGCAAGCGCGTGCACCTGGAGAACGCACCGTTGGTGTTCGTCGGCTACGGCATCGTCGCGCCGGAACTGGGCTGGAACGATTACGCCGGCGTCGACCTCGCGGGCAAGGTCGCGGTGGTGCTGGTCAACGATCCCGATTTCGAGACGCCGCAGCCGGGCTTGTTCGGCGGACGCGCGCTGACCTACTACGGGCGCTGGACCTACAAGTACGAGGAAGCCGCGCGCCAGGGCGCGAGCGGCGTGCTGCTAGTGCACGAGACCGCGCCAGCCTCGTATGGCTGGACCACGGTGCGCAATTCCGGCGTCAGCCCGCAGTTCGACATCGTGCGGCCCGATGCCGAGCGCGCGCACGTGCCGGTGCGCGGCTGGATCCAGCGCGATCTTGCGGTGTCGCTGTTCAAGGACGCCGGCCTCGACCTCGAAGCGGAGAAGGCGCGGGCGCAGCGCAAAGGGTTCAAGCCGGTCACGTTGAAGGACACGACCCTGTCGGTGGATTTCGCCACGCAGCGCGATCGGATCACCAGCCGCAACGTGCTCGGCGTGCTGCCCGGAAGCAAGCGCGCGGATGAGACCGTGATCGTCTCGGGCCACTGGGACGGGTACGGCATCGGTACGCCCGATGCCAGCGGCGACCGCATCTACAACGCCGCGGTCGACAACGCCACCGCGATCGCCTCGATGATCGAACTGGCGCGGGTGTTCAGCGCGGGCAAACCGCTGCAGCGCTCGCTGCTGTTTCTGGCGACGACTTCCGAAGAGAAGAACCTGCTCGGCGCCAAGTATTACGCCGCGCATCCGCTGCGCCCGCTCGCGACCACCGCGGCCGTGCTCAACATGGAAATGTGGAGTCCCGATGGCCCGGCGCGCGACATCGCCTCGTGGGGCGACGGCAAGGTCTCGTTGCAACAGGACCTGGCGAAGGCTGCGGCCGTCGATGGGCGCGCTTATTCGCCCGATCCCGACCTGTCCGTCGGCCTGTTCTACCGCGCCGACCATTTCGCGTTCGCGCAGGCCGGCGTGCCCGGCATCACCATCGGCCCCGGCATGGATCAGCTCGACGGCGGCAAGGCCGGCGGCGATGCCGCGCGCGCGGACTACTTCGCCAAGCGCTATCACCAACCCGACGACGAGTTCAGCGATGCCTGGGACATGCGCGGCCCGGTGGCCGACATCACCACGGTCTACCACCTGATTCGCGGGCTCGCCGACTCGGACGCATGGCCGACGTGGAATGCCGATTCGGAGTTCCACGCCGAGCGCGAGAAGAGTGCGGCGGCACGCGGTCGCTGACCCGTGCCGGGGCTGTTGCCTCGGAAATCCCGATAGACTTTCCGGTAGCAACGCGCGGCGTCGTTCACAACCCGGGGATTGGCTTCATGAACTTCATCAAGCTCGCAATGTTGCTCGCCATCGCGGGCGGTGGATGGCACTACTGGCAGAAACACAGCTTGGCGACCGCCGCGGCCGCGCTGGAAGCACCGAGCGAGCACGGCTTTGTGGCGATGCCGCTGCCCAGTGGCATGGCTGCGCGTGGCGTGGTGATCTTCGCACCCGAAAACTGCCCGTCCGAAGCCGCGCAGCGTGCGGATGCGTTGGCCAGCCAGCTTGCCGGCAAAGGGATTCCGGTCACACGCTCGCAGAGTGCGAACTTCACCTTCGACGCCGATCCCGGCCGCGCGATGCTCGACCGCATCAACACCGTGATGCAGGGCGAGATCCCGATCGTGTTCGTCAACGGCAAGGGTCGAGCCAATCCAGGCGTGGACGACGTCCTGTCCGAATACGGACGTGGCAAAGACATCTGACCCCTGACGTGAGCCGTCGCTGCGGTGACATATCCCGCGCACGCTCTGGCGAGCGGGACCGATAGAGACATGCGCGAATGCGACATCGCGCGTCGCCTCGCAGCCACGCGCGATGTCGATGTCACGATTGCAGACCTGATGGCCGGCAAGCGGTCGCGGCGATCAGGCCACGTCGATCAGGCCACGTCGATCAAACCAGCCCGATCAAAAGCGCGCGCCGATACCAACGCCGAGCACGACCGGATTGAGTTCCGCCTCGCCGGCCTTGACGCCGTTTACCTTTACGTCGGAATTGCCCTGCAGGTAACGCGCATCGGCGCGCGCGAACCAGGTCGGGCTGATGTTGACGTCAACGCCGGCCGTGGCCATGCCGCCCTTCACCGTTTCCACGCCGATGCGCTGGCCGGCGAGCGCGCCGGTGGGCTCGGCCTTCTCGCCGTCGTAGTTGCTCTCGTAGTAGCCGAGGCCGACGAACGGACGCACGATCTTGTCGGCGTTGCCGAAGTGGTACTGGCCGCTGACCGCATACGGTTGCGCGTCGACGCTGGCGACCTTGCCGTCGGCGGTGCGCACGCGGTGGCCGAACTTGTCTGCCGCACCCCAGGCTTCGACCGCGATGTTGTCGTTGATGTTGTAACTCACGCCCAAGGTCGCGGCGCCGTCGCCGTCGACATTGGCGCGGGTGCCGGCGATGGAAGGATTGCGCGTGGGCTCGGCCAGCGCATAGCCGCCGACCACGGACACGCGCTTGCCCGATGCGCTATCGGCCGTGGCGTCCTGTGCGAACGCGGCGGGGATGGCCGCGACGACGGCGAGAGCAAGTGTCAAGGTACGAAAGGACCGCATGGAAATTCTCCTCGTTCATGTTCTTAGGCCCTGTGGAGAGGGCGCCGACACCCTAGTCGGAAGCACATGAACCTTGCTTGCGCCGGAGGTGCGCGAGCAGGGAACTTCGCGCGACGGTTCATCTCAGGACCAGCAGGCGTGCCTGCTTGCGTCCGCGCACGCGCGCATCGGTCCGTTGCGGAAATCCTTCGGAGGCCCGCTTCTCGGAGGCCCGCTCTTCGTAGGTCCGTTCTCGTGCGATGCGCGCCGGCATGCGACCGACTACGGCTGCCGCGAACGTTTCGTCCGACCAGCGCAGTTGCGCGCCGTACGCCGACAGCGCCACGCAGGCATAGCTGCCGCATACGCCCGCCAGGACAAGGCCGAGCGCGATCGCGCCACGACACAGGACCAGGTGCAGGGAGGACATGACGTTGCTCCGGATGTGGTGGGGGAGTCCACATGGATGGAGATGCACCTGCGAGCGACAACGTTGCAACATCCGCTGGCTTCGTGACGAAGGTCATGCCGTCCACTGGCACGGGACGGCCGACGCCATCCGCGCCATCATCGGCATCACGAGAGGACAAGCGAGGACTGGACGATGCGCAAGGCATGGCTGGGCGTGGCATTGCTGCTGGCCTGCGGACAGGTCGCGGCGAAGGGTAATCGCGGCGTCCAGGTCGATTGCGACGTCGACAGCGACTACGACTTCACGCTCAACGATCGCAGCGTGATCTTCACCCGCAAAACCGGCACGCCGCAGGCGATCGTGATGCGCCAGGGCCGCCTGTTCGTCGACGACAAGTGGGTCACGCTGAACGCGGCCGATCGCGGCCGCGTCCGCGACTATGAGCACGAGGCGCGCGCGATCATGCCTTTGGCATTGCAGGTCGGACGCGATGCTGCCGATATCGCCTTCACCGCGCTCGGCGAGGTCGCCGTCGGCTTCAGCAGCGATCCGGCCGAGACCCGCACCCGCCTGACCAAGGCGCGCAAGGAGATCGACGCGCGCCTGGCGCGTTCGGTGACGGCCACGCACTACAGCAGCGACGAACTGGGCGAGGCGATCGGCCGGGCGGTCGGCGACGTCATTCCGATGGTGATCGGCGACATCGTCGGCGGCGCCATTCGCGCGGCCTTCTCCGGCGATACCTCGCGCCTGCAGCGCATGGAGAACATGGACAAGGAAATCGAAGCCCGCATCCAGCCACGCGCCGACGCGCTCGAGCGCAACGCCGAAGCCTTGTGCCGGCGCATGGAAGGGCTCGACCGCATCGACAACGCGCTGGAATACCGGCTGCGCGACGGCAAGCCGTTGAACCTGCTGTACGTCAATCCATCCAAGGATCGCGACGACGCCTGACGGGCCTCTCTCTCCCCCGCCGCCGGCCGCGTCGCCTGCCCTCCGCATCCCCCGGAGGGCTTTTTTTTTGCGCGCGTGGTTGGCGCTTAACGCGCATGCGGCCACAATAGCCATTCCCCTGCACCGCGGAGGGCCGCATGGCCAACCTCAAGGAAGCACGCGTCCCGGATATCGGCGGCTATGACGACGTGCCGGTCATCGAGGTGCTGGTGGCCGTCGGCGACACCGTCGCGCAGGACCAGGGCCTGATCACGCTGGAATCGGACAAGGCGACGATGGAAGTGCCGGCGCCGTTTGCGGGTGTGGTGCGCGAACTCAAGGTCAAAGTCGGCGACACGCTGTCCGAGGGCGGCGTGGTGGCGATGATCGAGACCGCCGACGAGGCGGCGCCTGCCGACAAGCCCGCCGCCAAGGCCGAGGCGGCCCCGGCACGCGCCGAGCCTGCCGCAGGCACGAAAACGACGCCTGCCGTCGAGACCGGAACGCAGGTCGAGCCCGTCGCCGTGCCGAAGCAGGCCGACCAGATCGCGCAGGCCTCGATCGAACGCGCCGACGCGGCCAGCGCGGCCGCGCCGATGGGCGCCGGCCTGCCGCCGGTGCGCTTCGACGCCGAAGCACTCATGCCCGACAAGGTGCCTTACGCGAGCCCCGCCGTGCGCCTGTTCGCGCGGGAACTGGGCGTCGACCTGGCGCAGGTCAAAGGCTCGGCGCGCGGCGGCCGCATCGGCAAGGAAGACGTGCAGCAGTTCGTCAAGGGCGCGCTGCAGGGCGGCGCGGGCGGCGGCGCGGCGGCTGCGGCGGGCGGCGGTCTGCATTTATTGCCGTGGCCGAAGGTCGACTTCTCCAAGTTCGGCGAGATCGAGACGCGCGAGCTCACGCGCATCCAGAAGATCTCCGGCGCCAACCTCGCGCGCAACTGGGCGATGATCCCGCACGTCACGCAGCACGACGATGCCGACATCACCGAACTCGAGGCGCTGCGCGTGGCGCTCAACAAGGAGAATGAGAAGGCAGGCATCAAGCTGACCATGCTCGCGTTCCTGATCAAGGCCAGCGTCGCGGCGCTGAAGAAATTCCCGACCGTCAATGCCTCGCTCGACGCCAGTGGCGAAGTCCTCACGCTGAAGAAGTACTTCAACATCGGTTTCGCCGCCGACACGCCGAACGGGCTGGTGGTGCCGGTGATCCGCGACGCCGACAAGAAGGGCGTGTTGCAGATCGCCAAGGAAACCGGCGAACTCGCCGGCAAGGCGCGCGAAGGCAAGCTCGGTCCGGCGGAGATGAGCGGCGGTTGCTTCTCGATCAGTTCGCTCGGCGGCATTGGCGGCACTGCGTTCACGCCGATCGTCAACGCGCCCGAAGTCGCGATCCTCGGCGTCTCGAAGTCGGCGATGAAGCCGGTCTGGGACGGCAAGCAATTCGCGCCGCGGCTGGTCCTGCCGCTGTCGCTGAGCTACGACCATCGCGTGATCGACGGTGCCGCGGCCGCGCGTTTCACCGCCTACCTCGCGCAACTGCTGGCCGACATGCGGCGGGTGCTGTTGTAACCATGCGCACGCTCGGCCTGCTAGGCGGCATGAGCTGGGAATCGACGATTCCGTACTACCGTCGGATCAACGAACGCGTGCGCGAGCGCCTCGGCGGGCTGCACTCTGCGCGACTGCTCCTGTACAGCGTCGATTTCGCGCAGATCGAAGCACTGCAGCATCGCGGCCAGTGGAACGAAGCCGGCCGGATCCTCGCAGACGCCGCGCAAGCGCTCGAGCGTGCCGGCGCGGAAGCGCTGGTGATCTGCACGAATACCATGCATCGGGTGCTGCCGCAGATCGAAGCGAAACTGCGCATGCCGGTGCTGCACATCGCCGACGCGACCGCGGAGCGGATCCACGCGGCCGGATTCGAGCGCGTGGGCCTGCTCGGAACGCGCTTCACGATGGAGCAGGATTTTTATCGCGGGCGCCTGGAGCAGCTCGGGCTGACTCCATTGATTCCCGATGCCGGACAGCGCGAGATCGTCCATCGGGTCATCTATGACGAACTGTGCCAGGGCGAGTGCCGAGCCGAGTCGCGTGCCGCCTATCGCGAGATCATCAAAGGCCTGGTCGAAGCCGGCGCACAGGCGGTGATCCTCGGCTGCACCGAGATCGGCCTCCTCGTCACTGCCGTCGATAGCCCGGTGCCGTTGTTCGATACCGCATCCATCCACGCAGAGCAGGCAGCCGACTGGGCGCTTGCGGTTTCCGAGATCGCGCAGCCGCAAAGACGCGTGGTCTGAGCACACCAGGAGTTGCACGTGACTACGATTGAAATCAAGGTTCCCGACATCGGCGGCTACGACGACGTGCCGGTGATCGAAGTGCTGGTGGCCGTCGGCGACAAAGTCGCGAAGGACCAGGGCTTGGTGACGCTGGAATCGGACAAGGCGACGATGGAAGTACCGTCGAGCGAGGCCGGCGTGGTCAAGGAGCTCAAGGTCAAGGTCGGCGACAAGCTGTCCGAGGGCAGCGTGGTGGCCGTCATCGAAGCAGAAGGCGAAGCGTCCGGCAGTGCAGCAGGCGAAGCTTCCGGCAGTTCACCTCCTCCGCCTGCGGGGGAGGTCGGCGCGCGTAGCGCGACGGGTGGGGGCGCTCCTGCACCCGCACCCCCATCCCAACCTTCCCCCGCAAGCGGGGGGAGGGGCGAAAGCACTCCGCCGATCGCACCTTCACCGGCCAAGCCCCCGGAACCACCTGCGCCCCAGGCCGCGGCCGCGAGCGGCAAATCCGCCGACATCACCTGCCATACGGTCGTCCTGGGCTCCGGCCCCGGCGGCTACACCGCGGCCTTCCGCGCCGCCGACCTCGGCCTGGACACGGTGCTGGTCGAACGTTATGCCACGCTCGGCGGCGTCTGCCTCAACGTCGGTTGCATCCCGTCGAAGGCGCTGCTGCATGCCGCGGCCGTGATCGATGAAGCGCAACACGCGAGCGACTACGGCGTCGACTTCGGCAAGCCGAAGATCACGCTCGACAAGCTGCGCGACTACAAAAACAAAGTGGTCGGCCAGTTCACCAAGGGCCTGGCCGGCATGGCCAAGCAGCGCAAGGTGCGCGCGGTCACCGGCATCGGCAAGTTCGTTTCGGCGAACGAGTTGGAGATCGCTGTCGACGGCGGCAAGCCACAATTGCTGCGCTTCGAATATTGCATCATCGCCGCCGGATCGCAGGCGCTGAAGCTCCCCGGGTTCCCGTGGGACGACCCGCGCATCATGGATTCGACCGACGCGCTGGAACTGGCCGAGATTCCGAAGAAGCTGCTCGTGGTCGGCGGCGGCATCATCGGCCTGGAGATGGCGACGGTGTTCCGCGCGCTCGGCAGCGAAGTCACCGTAGTCGAGTTCATGGAACAGCTGATGCCCGGCGCCGACCTCGACCTGGTCAAGCCGCTCGCCGATCGCCTGAAGAAGCAGGGCGTCGCCGTGCACCTGAAAACAAAGGTCGTCGAGGCCAAGGCGCAGAAGGCGGGCATCGATTGCACGTTCGAAGGCGCGAGCATTCCCGAGACCACGCGCTACGACCGCGTGCTGGTCGCCGTTGGCCGCGCGCCCAACGGTGGCAAGCTCGATGCCGACAAGGCCGGCATCAGGGTCTCCGAGCGTGGGTTCATCGACGTCGACCGGCAGATGCGCACCAACGTGCCGCACATCTTCGCGATCGGCGATCTCATCGGCCAGCCGATGCTGGCGCACAAGGCGACGCACGAAGGCAAGCTCGCCGCCGAGGTGGCCGCGGGCGAAAAAAGAGAATGGGTCGCGCGCGCGATTCCGTCGGTGGCCTACACCGATCCGGAAATCGCCTGGGTCGGCGTCACCGAGAACGAGGCCAAGGCGAAGGGACTCAAGGTCGGCGTCGGCAAGTTCCCATGGGCAGCGAGCGCGCGCGCGGTCGGACTCGGCCGCAGCGAAGGCTTCACCAAGCTGATCTTCGACGAGGCCACGCACCGCATCGTTGGCGCCGGCATCGTCGGCGTGCACGCCGGCGACCTGATCACCGAACTCACGCTCGCGATCGAGATGGGCTGCGAGGCCGCGGACATCGGCCATACCATCCATCCGCACCCAACGCTGAGCGAATCGGTCGGCATGGCCGCCGAGGCATTCGAAGGCACGATCACGGATCTTTACATCCCGAAGAAGAAATAATCGCGCTGCACGCATTCGCCAGCCGGCGGCAGGAGCCACGCATGCCCAAGCTCTACGACCTCTCGAACGACCAGTTGCTCGGCACCATCAGCCAGGCAGACCTCGACCTGCTCATCGCGCAGCTCGAGGAAACGTCGAGCAAGGACCGCGACTACTACGTCAACAACGACACGTTCCTGATGCTGGTCGATGCAGGCGCATCGTCGACGCTGCTCGATGCGGTGAAGGCTGCGCTCGCTTTGAGCGCCGAGGCGGATATTCGGTGGGAAGCGGACTGAGCCCTCCGCCGTTCTTTCAGGAAGCAAGCGCAAATCCCCCTTGATCCCCTTTTTCAAAGGGGGAACAGCATGCGCCCAGGGTTGGCCCACCCCCGAAGTCGTGGCACGCCAGTCTGCCGCAGGAGACAACTTCGTGAGGCGGGTGCATGCAGCGATTGCAATCGTGACGGAGCGCCTACCTCCTTCGAAAAAGGAGGGTTGGGGAGGATTTGCTTTTCGCTGTCGCGGGGATGAGCCCGCGGGCGGAACCAGCGACCGCACCACGTGGAGGCAGCGATCACGGCTAGAAAAAGGCGAAGCCCCGGTGGGACCGGGGCTTCAGGGGGCCTGCCGCGAGTTCGACGAGGAATTGGGTGGCAGGCCTCGAATAGATTGACCGGGAGGGATTGCAAAGGTTCCGCGGATCGAAGGATTGGCGTGGCTGCGGCAGATCCGGCCGCGTTTCGGATGCTTGCATCGGCAGTCGCGAGTATTTCCCGCCGCCGGGTTGCCGCTGAAAATGGCCGACTGCTATACTTCCGCGGCTTCGCAGGGCCGGTTTCGAGCAACAGCTCCGCGCCCGATCCCTATTCTGAATAGCTGATCTGGACAGGTGCTCGCGTGCACGATCCCATCGCCGCGGGCCGCCGCGCAGCGACGCACGCGATAGCGGTGCAGATCGCTGTCGTGGGGGTGGTCGCGGCGCTGTTCCTCATGCAGGGGCCGCGCCACGCGCTGGCGGCGGCAACCGGGGGGGTGGCCATGGTGCTCGGAAATGCCATGGCCGCGAAATTTTCACTGGCCGGGATCTCTCCGGCCGGCGTCGCGTTCGGCAGATTGCTGCTGGGCACGATGGCGAAATGGCTGGTCGCGATTGCGGTTCTCGCACTGGCATTGGGCATCTGGCGCTTGCCGCCGTTGCCCGTGATCACGGGGCTCGTGGCGGGATTGCTGGCCTATCTGTTGGCGTTGAACTTCCCGGTGTTGCGCCGGAAACGTAAGGGTTGAAGCGTGAGCGCTGAAAGTACGAGCCAGGCGACCGAGGCGAGCGGCGGGGCCACCCAATACATCCAGCACCACCTGACCCATCTGCAATGGCAGTTTGGCGACAGCACGTTCTGGACGCTGAATCTCGACAGCTTGGTGTTCACCGGGCTGATGGCGCTGCTGTTCCTGGTCTTCTTCCTGACCACCGCGCGCCGCGCCACCACCGGCGTGCCAGGCAAGTTCCAGGCCGCGGTCGAGATGGTCGTCGGGTTCGTCGACGGCCTCGTGCGCGAGACCTTCCACGGCCGCAGCAAGCTCATCGCGCCGCTGGCGATCACCATCTTCTGCATGGTGTTCCTGATGAACTTCATGGACATGATCCCGGTCGACTGGCTGCCGGCGCTCTGGGCCAAGGCCAACGAGCTCGCCGGTCACGACCCGCACCACGCCTACCTGCGCGTCGTGCCCACCGCGGACCTCAACACCACGCTCGGCATGTCGATCATGGTGTTCCTGCTGATCCAGGTGTTCGGCATCAAGCACAAGGGTGTCGGCCTGTTCGTCAAGGAAGCCTTCACCGCGCCGTTCCACGCCGAAGGCACGGTCATGAAGATCGCGCTCGCGCCGGCCAACGTGCTGTTGCGCGTGATCGAGGAACTGGTGCGCCCGCTCAGCTTGAGCCTGCGACTGTTCGGCAACATGTATGCCGGCGAATTGATCTTCATCCTGATCGCGCTGATGACGCTGAACGCGTCGTGGGCGAGCGGCATGACTTACGTGATGGGGCCGTTGCAGTTCGTCGCCGGGTTCGCTTGGACCGCGTTCCATATCCTGGTGATCACGCTGCAGGCCTTCATCTTCATGATGCTGACGGTCGTCTACCTGAGCATGTCCGCCGAGAACCACTGATTCCCGCTTCCAGTTCAAACCCTCACCCTTGCTTTCACTACACCTAGTACCACGGAGTACACCATGGAAAACGCAGCCCTTATCGCCGAAGTGATGAAGTTCACCGTCATCGCGGCCGGCCTCCTGATCGGTCTCGGCGCGCTCGGCACCGCGATCGGCTTCGCCATCCTCGGCGGCAAGTTCCTCGAAGGTTCGGCGCGCCAGCCGGAGCTGACCCCGATGCTGCAGACCAAGATGTTCATCGTCGCCGGCTTGCTCGACGCGGTGCCGATCATCGGCGTCGCCATCGCGCTGCTGCTGCTGTTCGCCAATCCGTTCCTGTCGCAGCTCGCCGGCTGATCCTGGCCTGTTGATCGCGACATACGGATAGGTCATCGCCGGCGGCATCGGGCCGTCGGCAGCAGGAGTCACGTCAATGCTACCCAACGCTACATTCATCGTTCAGGGCCTCGCGTTCTTCGCGGTCGCGTGGCTGGTGATGAAGTTCGGCTGGCCGCACATCATCGCGGCCATCGAGGAACGCCAGCAGAAGATCGCTGAAGGCCTCGCCGCGGCCGACAACAGCCAGAAGGCGCTTGCCCAGGCGCAGGAAAAGGTCAACGAAGAGTTGAAGCTTGCCCGCACCAAGGCCAACGAGATCATCGAGCAGGCGCACCAGCGCGCCAACCAGATCATCGACGCGGCCAAGAACGACGCGATCACCGAGGGCAGCCGGCAGAAGGCGCTGGCCGAATCCGAGATCGCGGCCGCCACCACCCGCGCCCGGGAAGACCTGCGCAAGCAGGTCTCCGCGCTGGCGGTGACCGGTGCCGAGAAGCTGCTGCGCCGCGAAATCGATGCCAGTGCCCACAAGGCGCTGCTCGACGAACTCGCCGCAGAGATCTGATCGATGAGCCAGGCCCTCACCCTCGCACGTCCCTACGCCCGCGCCGCGTTTTCGCTCGCGCACGAAGGCGGCCACGCGGCGTCGTGGTCGCAGGCGCTCGGCCTGGCCGCGCGTATCGCGGCCGATCCGCAGGTCGCCGCGTTGCTCGGCAACCCGAAGCTGTCGCATGCCGACGCGGTGACCTTGCTGTCGACCGACGACGCCGGTGGCAACTTCGGCAATTTCCTCGCGCTGCTCGCCGATAACCGCCGGTTGCCGCTGCTGCCGGAGATCGCCGGCTTGTTCGAGGAGTTGCGTGCGGAAGCCGATCGCGTCGTGAAGGCGAAGGTGACCTCGGCGACCGAACTGCCGGCCGGTGAGCTCGACACCATCAGGGCGGCGCTGAAGAAGCGCTTCGGCCGCGAAGTCGAGTTGGAAACGGCGGTCGACGCATCGCTGATCGGCGGCGCGGTGATCGATGCCGGCGACGTGGTCATCGACGGTTCGCTGCGCGGCAAGTTGTCGCGTCTGCAGACGGCGTTAAGCCAGTAACGAGTGCGGAGGAACGAGAAACGAGAGAAACGTCACAGGCTCCTACTCGTTCCCCGTTTCTCTTCACTCGTTCCTAAACAATTTTCATGAAACGCGCGTCACCCAAGCGCGTCCGAGGAATCAGCTAAATGGCAACCACCACGCTCAACCCGTCCGAAATCAGCGAACTGATCAAGGCCCGCATCGAGAAGGTCAAGCTCGCTGCCGAAGCGCGCAACGAAGGCACGGTCACTTCCGTGTCCGACGGCATCGTGCGCATCCACGGCCTGGCCGACGTGATGCAGGGCGAAATGATCGAGCTGCCGAATGAAACTTACGCCCTCGCGCTGAACCTCGAGCGCGACTCGGTCGGCGCCGTGGTGCTCGGCGACTTCGAGCACCTGCGCGAAGGCGACACCGCCAAGACCACCGCGCGCATCCTCGAAGTGCCGACCGGTCCGGAACTGTGCGGCCGCGTGGTCAACGCGCTCGGCGAGCCGATCGACGGCAAGGGCCCGATCAACACCGCGCAGACCGCACCGGTCGAGACCATCGCCCCGGGCGTGATCTGGCGCAAATCGGTGTCGCAGCCGGTGCAGACCGGCTACAAGACCATCGACGCGATGATCCCGATCGGCCGTGGCCAGCGCGAGTTGATCATCGGCGACCGCCAGACCGGCAAGACCGCGGTCGCGATCGACGCGATCATCAACCAGAAGAACACCGGCATTAAGTGCATCTACGTAGCGATCGGCCAGAAGGCCAGCTCGGTCGCCAACGTCGTGCGCAAGCTGGAAGAAAACGGCGCAATGGCGCACACGATCGTAGTCGCCGCGACCGCCTCGGAGTCGGCCGCGATGCAGTACATCGCGCCGTACGCCGGTTGCACGATGGGCGAATACTTCCGCGATCGCGGCGAAGATGCGCTGATCATTTACGACGATCTGTCCAAGCAGGCCGTGGCTTACCGCCAGATCTCGCTGCTGCTGCGCCGTCCGCCGGGCCGCGAAGCGTATCCGGGCGACGTGTTCTACCTGCACAGCCGCCTGCTCGAGCGCGGCGCGCGCGTCAACGAGGCCTACGTCGAGAAATTCACCGATGGCGCCGTCAAGGGCAAGACCGGTTCGCTGACGGCGTTGCCGATCATCGAGACGCAGGCCGGCGACGTGTCCGCCTTCGTGCCGACCAACGTGATCTCGATCACCGACGGCCAGATCTTCCTCGAGACCGACCTGTTCAACGCCGGCATCCGTCCGGCCGTGAACGCCGGCATCTCGGTGTCGCGCGTCGGTGGCGCGGCGCAAACCAAGATCATGAAGAAGCTGTCGGGCGGCATCCGCATCGCGCTCGCCCAGTACCGCGAGCTCGCTGCGTTCGCGCAGTTCGCCTCGGACCTCGACGAAGCCACCCGCAAGCAGCTCGAGCGCGGCCAGCGCGTGACCGAGCTGATGAAGCAGAAGCAGTACGCGCCGATGTCGGTCGCCGAGCAGTCGCTGTCGATCTATGCGGTCGACAAGGGCTACATGGACGACGTGCCGGTCGCCAAGATCGGCAGCTTCGAGGATGCGCTGCACGCGCACTTCGCCAACACCTCCGGCGACCTGATCAAGAAGATCAACGACAGCGGCGACTGGAACGACGAAATCGAAGCGGCGTTCAAGAAGGGCATCGAAGAGTTCAAGACGACGGGTAGCTGGTGAAGCGGGAAGCCGGCAGCCGGTAACCGGTAGCCGGAAAAGATAAGGCGTTCCGGCTACCGGTTTTCGGTTACCGGTTCACACCGAGCAAAGCGAGCGAGCGAAGCGAGAAAAGCATGGCCGGCGGCAGAGAAATCAAAACCAAGATCAAGAGCGTGCAGAACACCCGCAAGGTGACGCGCGCGCTGGAAATGGTCTCGGCTTCCAAGATCCGCAAGGCGCAGGACCGCATGAAGGCCTCGCGTCCGTACGCGCGCGCCATGAAACAGGTCATCGGCCACCTGGCGCAAGCCAACTCCGAGTTCCAGCATCCCTACCTGGTCGAGCGCCAGGACATCAAGCGCGTCGGCTACATCATCGTCTCGTCCGACCGCGGCCTGGCCGGCGGCCTCAACAACAACCTGTTCCGCAAGCTGCTCGGCGAAATCCGCAAGTGGCAGGAACAGGACGTGCAGGTCGATGTCGTCACGATCGGCCAGAAGGCGTCGGTCTACTTCCGCCGCATCAAGGTCGACATGCTCGCCACCGTGAGCCATCTCGGCGACCAGCCGCATCTCGAGCAGCTCGTCGGCGTGGTCAAGGTGATGCTGGATGCGTACAGCAGCGGCAAGGTCGACAAGGTGTTCCTGGTCTACAACGACTTCGTCAACACCATGACCCAGCGCGCGGCGTTCGACCAGTTGCTGCCGCTGCCCGAAGCAGACACCCAGATCGCGCACCATGACTGGGATTACATCTACGAACCCGATGCGCAGACCGTGCTCGAGCACGTGCTGACGCGCTACATCGAATCACTGGTGTACCAGGCGGTGATGGAGAACGTCGCCTCCGAGCACGCCGCGCGCATGGTGGCGATGAAGTCCGCCAGCGACAACGCCAGCAAGCTGATCGACACGCTGAACCTCGTCTACAACAAGGCGCGGCAGGCGGCGATCACCCAGGAAATCTCCGAGATCGTCGGCGGCGCCGCGGCGGTCTGAGCAGGAACGGAAACCGGTAGCCGGTAGCCGATAGCCGGAAAGCAGCCACGGCGCGCTTTCCGGCTACCGGCTAACGATTACCGGCTCCCCAAGAACACGGCGTCGCGGCATCCGCCACGACGCAGGACAAAAAAAGTTACCGGAGTTACGAAATGAGCAACCAGGGCAAGATCGTCCAGATCATCGGCGCCGTCGTCGACGTCGAATTCCCGCGCGAAAGCGTGCCGCGCGTGTACGACGCGCTGAAGGTCCAGAACACCGCGATCACGCTGGAAGTGCAGCAGCAGCTCGGCGACGGCGTGGTGCGCACGATCGCGCTCGGCTCGACCGACGGCCTCAAGCGCAACCTCGTGGCCGAGAACACCGGCAAGGCCGTCTCCGTGCCGGTCGGTGCGGGCACGCTGGGCCGCATCATGAACGTGCTCGGCGAACCGATCGACGAGGCCGGTCCGGTCGAAGCGACCGAGCACTGGGAAATCCACCGCGCGGCACCGGCCTACGCCGACCAGTCGTCGGGCAATGAATTGCTGGAAACCGGCATCAAGGTCATCGACCTGATGTGCCCGTTCGCGAAGGGCGGCAAGGTCGGCCTGTTCGGCGGCGCCGGCGTCGGCAAGACCGTCAACATGCTCGAGCTGATCAACAACATCGCGACCGAGCATGCGGGCCTATCTGTGTTCGCGGGCGTCGGCGAGCGTACCCGCGAAGGCAACGACTTCTATCACGAGATGGCCGAAGCCGGCGTCATCAAGCTCGAGTCGCTGAAGGATTCGAAGGTGGCGATGGTCTACGGCCAGATGAACGAGCCGCCGGGCAACCGCCTGCGCGTCGCGCTGACCGGCCTGACGATGGCCGAGTACTTCCGCGACGAGAAGGACGCCGAAGGCAAGGGCCGCGACGTGCTGTTCTTCGTCGACAACATCTATCGCTACACGCTCGCCGGTACCGAAGTCTCGGCGCTGCTCGGCCGCATGCCGTCGGCGGTGGGTTACCAGCCGACGCTCGCCGAGGAAATGGGCGTGCTGCAGGAACGCATCACCTCGACCAAGACCGGTTCGATCACCTCGATCCAGGCCGTGTACGTGCCCGCGGACGACCTGACCGACCCGTCGCCGGCGACCACGTTCGCCCACTTGGACGCGACCGTCGTGCTGAGCCGCAACATCGCTTCGCTCGGCATCTATCCGGCCGTCGATCCGCTCGACTCGACCTCGCGCCAGCTCGACCCGAACGTGATCGGCAACGAACACTACGACACCGCGCGCCGCGTGCAGTCGACGCTGCAGAAGTACAAGGAATTGAAAGACATCATCGCGATCCTCGGCATGGACGAGCTGTCGGAAGAAGACAAGCAGGCCGTGTCGCGCGCGCGCAAGATCGAGCGCTTCTTCTCGCAGCCGTTCCACGTCGCCGAAGTGTTCACCGGCTCGCCCGGCAAGTACGTGTCGCTGAAGGACACGATCCGCGGCTTCAAGATGATCTGCGACGGCGAATGCGACCACATCCCCGAGCAGGCCTTCTACATGGTCGGCGGCATCGAGGAAGCGGTCGAGAAGGCGAAGAAGATCACCGCCTAGGGATTGGTAACCGGTAGCCGGTCATCGGCAGCCGGAGAGCGTTGCAATCCGGCTATCGGCTAGCTCGCGCAGCGAGCGTCCGGTTCCCGGCTATCGAGGAACAGAAATGGCATCCACCATCCGTTGCGACATCGTCAGCGCCGAAGCCGAGATCTTCCACGGCGAGGCGGAAATGATCGTCGCCACCGGCGAAATGGGCGAACTCGGCATCGCGCCGCGCCATGCGCCGCTGATCACGCGGCTGAAGCCGGGCAAGGTCGTGGTGACGCTACCGGGCGGCGAACATCTGGACTTCGCGATCTCCGGCGGCATCCTCGAGGTGCAGCCGCAGGTCGTGACGATCCTGGCCGACACCGCGGTGCGCGCGCAGGACATCGACGAAGCCGCCGTGCTGGCCGCCAAGGCCGAAGCCGAACGCATCCTTGCCGGTCGCGGCGAGGCGATGGAAGTCGCCGAGGCGCAAAAGCGCCTGGTCGAGGTGCAGGCGCAGTTGCAGGCGCTGGAGCGTCTCCGTAAAAACTTGAAGCATTAAGCCGTTACTTGGATATCCCCGCGCGCGGCGGCGCGATTGGATCTGTCGTAGCCAAACGTCATCGCGGCGCGGCGCTGGAACGGTTGCAGAAGAACCTCAAGCACTAGCCTGGCGGCACCGAATCAGCAAGAACGTCGACGTGATGTCGGCGTTTTCGTTTCCGCGTCCTGTCGACGATCCTGGATGCCGCTCGAATTCTGCTTCATTGCGGCTACCGCTTGTAGACCCAATGCCGCGACACCAGGAAGCCAAACACGCCGAGCGCGAGTTCCACCGCCGGTTTCGCCAGCCAGGCCCATTTCAGGCCCAACGCATCGTCGATGTGCCCCATCGCCCAGGTGCTGACCACGGTGGTGCACAACCACAGCATCACGAAGCGCAGCAGTTGCGTGCGACCGACCGCGGTATCGTCGCCGGCGAAGGTCAGCTTGCCGTTGAGCCAGTAACCGAGCATCGCGCCGCTGATGCGGCCGGCGACGTTGGCCGGTTCGATCGGCAGGCCGAGATGGCTCAAGCCGACCATCACGCCCCAGTCGACCAGCCATTGCAGGCCGCCGATCAGCAGGTAGTGACGGCTCTGTCGCTTGAGGCTCATCGCGCGCGGCCTGCGCGGGGCGCACGTCGCGGCAATCGCCATAGCTCGGCATCGCCCGCGCGCGCGATGCGTGCTGCGCGTGCATCGATGAGGGCCTTGCGCAGCGCGGCGCTCGACTGGGTGGGCGTCATCAGGATCCATTGTGCGCGGCTCGCCGCGAACAACGCCTGCCAGCGGGAACCTGACGCATCGGCATCGGCCGCGATTCGCGCCGCTTCGAAGGTGGGGTCGTGCGAGGATACCGCACGGCCGCGGCCGGCCAGTTCGGCGACGTAGCCGCGCAGGGGATTGGTGGCGAGCACGATCGAGCGGTCGCCTTCGGGGATGGCTGCGAGCAATGTGCGCTCGGGCACGTAGTGCGGAAAGATCGCCGACGCATCGCCGCCTGTACGCAACACGCGTTTCAGTGCCGCCGAATGGTGCGTCCAGCCCGAGTTGGCTTGAAAAGCAAGGTTGACCACGCAGATGCCCGCAATCGTCCATGCGAACAAACGCCTGCCCGTGACTGCTTCCGTGCCCGGCAGCACTGCGACCAGCAACAAGGCCATGCCCGGGAACGCATAACGCGCGTACTGCAGCGGCAGCAGCGGCAGCACGACCGTCAGCGTCGCGGCAATCGCGAAGGCGCGCGCGTCGGAACGCAGCAGCGCGACCAGCCATGCGCCCGCCAATGCGATCGGGGCGATGCCCAGGCCGCCGTCCCAGGCCTCGAGGTAGCGATCGGTGTCGACCACCATGTCCCAGAGCAGCATCGGTCCGAAGCCGGCGTGCCAGCGCAGATCGTCGAAATCGCGCAGCGGAAAATAGGGTGAAGCGAAGCTCGCGTTGAACAGCGGCAGCAGCGGATTGCCGGTGCGTTGCCAGGCGAACCAGTAGCTCGACCCACCGACGAGGACCACGATCGCCAACCCAACCAGCAATCGCTGCCACGGCCAGCCCGCACGGTGTTGCCAACCCGCATAGGCCAGCAACGGCAACGCGGCGAACAGATGCACGGGCTTCAATGCTGCCAGGCCGCCGAGCAGGATGGCGGCCGCGAAGATGCGGTGGCTGGAGTCGGAGTCGATGGCAGCGACCGAGCGCGATGCCGGCAGCATCACCGCCGCCAACGCGATCAACACGGCGATGGCGGGCAATTCCGTCTGCATGCCCGCGGCCAGCCAGACCAGCGGCGGAAAGCTGGCCAACAGCGCGACGCAGGCCCAGCGCTCGTCCGCAGACGCCGACAGCCGCGCGATCGCCGTCCACGCGCATGCCGCCGAGATGCCGAGCCAAAGCGCATTCAATGCCCCGCGCGCCTCACCGCGCGAGAGCACCGCCACGATGCCGTGCAGGGCATCGCCGGCCCAGGGCGCGAACGACCAGACCTGATGCTCGGGCGAGGGGGTGTAGCGCAAGTACGCCAGCAACTGGCTCGGCAAACCGAGGTGGTAGCTGAGATCGTCCGACTGCATCGTCGGCAACCAGCATGCGGTGGACGCCAGGCCCAACAGCAGGATCGCGAATGCGGCCCATGTCGGCGATGCCGCGATTTCGCGGCGCCAGCCCGCCTGCATGTCGTGCAGGCATTGCGCGAGCTGCACACGCTGCGAGAGCACGATCGCCAGCAGCAGCGCAGTCCAGACCAGTGGATGGTGCACGGGCAGCATCAGGATCCAGCCGGTCGCCCCGGCGATGGCCATCAGGCCGATCGCAAGCGCGATCGCACCGCGTCCCGGAATCCGTGGCGCAAGGCGCAGGCCGATCGCCAGCGCCGCGGCGGCCAGCAACAGCGTCGCGAGCGCGGCGAACGGGCCGACGAACACCACCAGCGCCGCTATCCACACGGCCAGCAAGGACGTGGCCCGCGACCAGCGTGCGTACCGATGCAGCGGCCAGGCCAGCGCCATCGACAGCAGCGCCAGCAACAGCGACAGCGCGAATCTCTCCCACGGCAGCACGCGCCAGAGCCCATGCATGCCGATCGCCACGGTCGCTGCCACCAGCCCGGAGGCCATCAGTGGGAGTGGCCAGGAACGACGCAAGCGCTCGGTCATGGGCAAGGGCGGGTCGAGGGGCCGGGCATCGTAGCAGCGGCTGCCGTTAGAATTCCGCAATCGTCCGTCCGGGAAAGCCCATGTCCGCGTCCCTGCACGTCCCCGCTCTCCACGTGGTGATCCTTGCAGCAGGCGAGGGCAAGCGGATGAAGTCTTCGCTGCCGAAAGTGCTGCAGAAGATCGCGGGCCGACCGATGCTGGCGCACGCCATCGATGCGGCACGCGCGTTGCAGCCTGAGGGCATTCACATCGTTCATGGACACGGCGGCGAACAGGTGCTGGCCGCATTCGCCGACCAGCCCGACCTGCAGTGGGCCCAACAGGCGCAACAACTCGGCACCGGCCATGCAGTGCAGCAGGCGATCGACAACGTGCCCGATGGCGCACAGGTGCTCGTCTTGTACGGCGACGTGCCATTGATCCGAGCCGAAACCTTGCAACGCCTGCTCGCCGAGCCAGGCCGGCTGGCGGTGCTCGTCGCCGAACCGGAAGACCCCACCGGCTACGGCCGCATCGTCCGCGACGCCGAAGGCCGCGTCGGCGCGATCGTCGAACAGAAGGACGCCGACGAAGAGCAGCGCCGCATCCGCACCATCAATACCGGCGTGCTCGCCGCCGAGGCGACCGCGTTGAAGCGCTGGCTGGCGAACCTGTCCACCGACAACGCACAGGGCGAGTACTACCTGACCGATGTCTTCGCACAGGCCGCGGAAGAATTCAGTGCCGCCGAGATGGTGCTGGTGGCCGATCCGATGGAAACCGAGGGCGCCAACGACGCCTGGCAGCTCGCGCAGCTGGAACGCGCATTCCAGCTGCGCAGTGCGCAGGCGCTGTGCGTGCAGGGCGCGCGTCTTTCCGATCCCGCGCGCGTCGACATCCGCGGCGAGGTGGTCGTCGGCCACGATGTCGAGATCGATGTCGACGTGGTGTTCGAAGGGAGGGTCGAACTCGGCGACGGCGTGCGCATCGGGCCGTTCTGCCGGCTCAAGGACGTCAGCCTCGCCGCGGGCAGCGAAGTACGCGCGCACTGCGACCTCGACGGCGCGCGCAGCGAGGGCGCGGTCGTGATCGGTCCGTTTGCGCGCCTGCGTCCGGGCACCGTGCTCGCCGATGGCGTGCATGTCGGCAACTTCGTCGAGACCAAGAACGCCGCGCTCGGCGTCGGCAGCAAGGCCAACCACCTGACCTATCTCGGCGACGCGGTGATCGGGGCGGGCGTCAACATCGGCGCCGGCACCATCACCTGCAACTACGACGGCGCCAACAAGTCCACGACCACGATCGGCGATGGCGCCTTCATCGGTTCGAACTCGGCGCTAGTCGCGCCGGTGACGATCGGCAAGGACGCGACGATCGGCGCGGGTTCGGTGATCGTCAAGGATGCGCCGGACGGTGAGTTGACCGTGGCGCGGGCACGGCAGATGACGCTTGAAGGCTGGCGGCGCCCGAAGAAGAAGCCGAAGTAGGGCGTGCGTACCCACCACGTTGTCATCCCGAGCGCGGCGAGGGATCTGCTTGGGCGCTGACAACAGGTCCCTCGCTGCGCTCGGGACGACAAATTGATTGTGGCAACGTCGGATCCGCTTGCAGCGCGCAAGCCTCAGTCCGGCAACACCAGCGATACGCACAACCCGCCACCCTCGCGATTGAGCAAGGCGATGCGGCCGCCATGCGCCTCGGCGATCTCGCGCGCCAACGCCAGGCCCAGTCCGGTGCCGTTGCGCTTGGTCGAATAGAACGGCAACAGGGCGTTGGCGAGCACGGCCTCGTTCATGCCGCTACCGCGATCGAGCACGTCCACCCGCCAGGCGCCGCTCGCGCGCCGCAGGTCCAGGCGTACGCCATGGGCAGGCGAACCGGATTCGTGTGCGTTCTTCAACAGGTTCAGCAACGCCTGCTCCATTTGCGCCGCATCGAAACGCGCGATGCCGCCTTCGATCGCGGCTTCATCGCAGCCGAACTCGACCTGCGTGCGCAACTGCGCGATGAAGCGCGACCATTCGATCGATTCCAGCCGCGGCGCGGGCAACTTGGCGAAACGTGCGTACTCGCGGATGAAGCCTTCGAGATGGCGTGCGCGCTCCTCGATCGTGGCCAGCGCATTCGGCAGGCGCTCGAGCTGGCCGCGACGCAGCAGCTCGGCACCGGAGTGCGCCAGCGAAGCGATCGGCGCCAGCGAGTTGTTGAGCTCGTGGCTGATCACGCGGATCACCTTCTTCCAGGTCTGCACTTCCTGGCGGCGCAGTTCGGCGGTGAGCTGGCGCAGCAGGACCAGTTCGTGGCGCCGGCCGTTGAGGCGGAACATGCGGCGCGCGAGATGATAGATCTCCTCGTTGTCCTCGTCGCCGACCGTGAACATGCCGTCGCCGCCGCGCTCGAACGCCTCACGCACGGCTTCCGGCATGCGTTGCATCAGGACATCGAACGACTGGCCTTCGAGCTTGCGGCCCTCGCCGAGCATCTTGCGTGCGGCGATGTTCGCGTGCACGACGTGCAGCGACGGATCCACCAGCAGCATCGCCACCGGCGTGTTCTGCACCATCGTGTCGAGCAGCAGCTCGCGCTGCACCAGCGCCAGGCGTTGGTCGCGCAGCGCTTCGCCGAGCCTGTTGTGGCTGGCGACTAGGTCGCCGAGATCGCCCTGGCCCTGCCAGGACAAGCCGAAGCTGTAGTCGCCGTCGCGATAGCTCGCGACGCTGCCGGCCAGCGCGCGGAACAGCGAGTTCATCGGCGCGAAGGCACGGCGCACGTGGTACACGAGCAACGGCAGCAGCAGCGCAACCGCGACCGACGCCGCCAGCCACGCCGGCACGATCCACTGCGACAGCAGCCAGGCGAGCGCGACCGCGGCGACCATGTACAGCAGCGTGATCGCGGCGAAGACCAGGCTGAGCGGCAGTCGCTTCAATGCGCGCATGTCATTCCCGGCGGATGCCCAAGCGATCCAGGCGCCGGTACAACGCCTGCCGCGACAAACCGAGCTCCGAGGCCGCCTGCGCGAGGACGCCGCCGCTGCGTTGCAATGCAGCCTCGATCGCCATGCGGTCGGGTTCGTGGCTGGCGCCCGCGGTCGCCGGCATCGCCGGCAGGCCGAGCGCTGCGACATCGATCCGCGCGCCTTGCGACAGCAGCGCGGCGCGCTGCACGGTATTGCGCAGTTCGCGCACGTTGCCCGGCCAGGCGTGCCGCAGCAAGGCGCGTTCGGCGTCATCGGAGAACTGCTTGTTGTCGGGCAGGAAATGACGGGCCAGCGGCAGGATGTCGTCGCTGCGCTCGGACAGCGCCGGCAACACGAGTTCGATGGCATTGAGGCGGTAGTAGAGGTCCTCGCGGAAGCGCCCCTCGGCGATCAGCGCCCGCAGTTGGGCGTTGGTCGCGCTGATCACGCGCACCGTGACCTGGCGCTCGCGGTTCGAGCCCAAGCGTTCGAAGCGTCCGGTTTCGAGCACGCGCAGCAGTTTCATTTGTCCGGCAGCGGGCAGGTTGCCGATTTCGTCGAGGAACAGCGTGCCGCCGTCGGCCGCCTCGAACTTGCCTTCGCGTGCGCGGTTGGCGCCGGTGTAGGCGCCCTGGTCGGCGCCGAACAATTCCGCTTCGATCAGTTCGCCCGGCAGCGCGCCGCAATTGAGCGCGACGAACGGGCCGTTGCGCACGCTCGAATTGGCGTGGACGATCTCGGCGTATTTTTCCTTGCCGGCGCCGTTGGGACCGGTGATCAGCACCGGCAGGTCCGAGCGCGCCACCTGACAGGCGAGCGACAGCACGCGCTCGCTGGCAGCGTCGGCATAGACCAGGCCGCGCAGGTCGTAGTCGCGCCGCAACGCGTCGCGCCGACGCCGCACGCCGTCGCGATGGCGCGAGAGTTCGCGCCGCGCCTCGGATAACTCCAGCAGGTTGTTGACCGTCGCCAGCAGCTTGCGGTCGTCCCATGGCTTGCCGAGGTAGTCGGCCGCACCAGCACGCACGAGGTCGATGGCCGATTCCAACCGCGTCCATGCCGTCAGCAGGACCACCGGCAGGTCCGGTTGCCGTTCGCGGATCGCATGGAACAGCGCGATGCCTTCCTCTCCCGAGGTCGTGTCGGCATGGAAGTTCATGTCCTGGATGACCAGGTCGACGGTTTCGCGTTGCAGCAGCTCGAGCCCCGCCGCGGGCGTTTCGGCGCGCAGCGTGGTGATGTCGTGCAGCGAGAACAGCACGTCCAGCGCGGTGGCGACTGCGGGGTTGTCGTCGATGATCAGGATCGTCGGCATCGCGTATGCCTGGTGCTGAACGAAGTCGTCGCGCGGTGGCGACAGGGGAGCGTGCGTCGAAGTATAGCCAGCCCCATTGCGAGGCCAGTCTCCGCCTCTCGCCGCGGCGTCCGCGGCGAGAGGGAATGCGTCAGAGCGAGTGGCGCCTTCTTTGCTTGCGCTACACGGTCCTCGTCGCCACCGCAGGCGGTACGGCGGCGGCGCGCCGCGCCGGTCCGAACACCGCGATCTGCCCCAGCAACCACAGCGCCAGCGCACCGACCGGCAGGTAGATCGCCGGCAGCCGCGGCAACTCGTACTTGCCCATCAGCAACTGATTGATGCCGTAGGCGAGCAGCATGCCGAGCACGATGCCGATCGTGGCCAGCAGGAAGTTCTCGGTCTGGAAGTAACGCAGGATCTGTCCGCGCGTGGCGCCGAGCGCGCGGCGCACGCCGATCTGCTTGGTGCGTTGCTGGACCCAGAAGCTGGCGAGGCCGACGATGCCGAGCGCGGTGACCACCAGCAGCGCGATGCACACGCCGAGCAGCAGCCAGACCATCGACCGGTCCTCGCGGTAATAGTCCAGGCGCAGGTCCTCGATCGTCTTGGTGTTGTCGTCGAGGATGATGCGGTTGCGACCGTTCTTCTTCAGCACGTCGACGGCTGCCTTCAGCGTCTCGGCACGACGCGCAGGATCGCCGACCCGGATCAGGTAATTGCCGCCGACCGTATACGGCACGCGGATCGGCAGGATCATCGAATAGTCGTGCGCGACGGTGCCGCCGGCCTCACTGGGTCGGACGAAGTGCTCGACGATGCCGATGACCCGGATCGGCTCAGGACCCCAGCTGAAAAACACCTTGCCGAGCGGATCCTGGCCCGGATAAAGCTTGTCGGCCATGCTGCGCGTGATGACAGCCGCGGGAATCGGCACGTCCGCGCCGGGTGCGTCGATCGTGGCCCACTCGACGATCTCGTCGGGAGCAAAGTTGCGGCCTGCCACGAGTTTCAGCCCCAGTGTAGGCAGCAGCTGATCGTCGCCCATGTACACCGTCGCATGCAGCGTCTGCTGGGTCTGGTCCTTGGTGAGGTTGACCGAACTGTTCCAGGACGAATTGACGAACGTGACCTGGTTGCTCACGGCAGCGCCTTTCACGCCCGGCAGGCCGCGCAGCGCCGCCAGGTCGCTGGCGGTAAGCGCTGCGGCGTTCTCGTCCTTGCCGATGCCGGTGAGCTGGACGCGCACGAGCTCCTTTTCGGCAAGGCCGCTGGGACGCTCCATGCGTCCGATGCGATCGCCGATCAGGAACACGGCGTTGCAGACGATCGCGCAACTCAGTGCGATTTCGAGCACGATCAGCGCGGCTGCGGTCTTGTGCCGGCGTAGCGTGGAGAGGATAGGGCGCAGTTCCATGGGAATTCTCCGAGCTTTATTGGGTGCCTTGGCGTGTGCGGGGCGGCGTCGGTCCTGCGACCGGCGTCAGGCTATTGGGACTTGAGCTGGATGGCCGGCGCGACCTGGCACGCACTCCAGGCCGGCAACAGGCCTGCCAGCAGGCTGGCGACGATGGCGAGCACGAAGGTCACCACCAGCATCACCGGATCGAGATGCGCGAGTTCCGCATAGCTGGCCGGTTGCTGGCGCACGGCCCATAGTCCGATCCACGCAAGACCGAGTCCGAGGATGCCGCCGGCCAGTCCCACCGCGCCAGCCTCGACCAGGCATTGCGCGAAGATCGCGCGCCGCGACGCACCGAGCGCACGGCGCACGCCGATCTCCGAGGAGCGGCGCAGGAACTTCGCCAACAGCAGGCCGACGGTGTTGAGCAGGCACACCAGCAGGAAGCCGAACGCGAGCCACATCTGCAGGCGCACGTCGCCGGGCACGACCTTGTTGTAGTCGAGCCACTCCATGACGTTGCGCAGGCGGACGTTGGTCGGCCGCTGATAGCGACCCGAAGCGCGCTGCTGGTCCGAATAATTGGTGAGGTAGCGGCGGTATTCTTCGGCCTTGGCCGGCGTGTCCAGCTGCACCCAGTACTGCAGCCACACGCAGGGCTGGTTGATGCCGGTGCTGCCTTCCGGATCGCTGCTGACCTTGTCGTCGTCCCAGCAATCCATGCTGCCGCTGCGATCCATGTCGAGGTCGCGCGACACCGTGAAAGGCACGAACACCTGCTCGAGTTCGCCGTAGCGATCGCTGTTCATGTCGTAGAAGCGCGGCGTGGGCCGCCACTTGTCGAGCACGCCGAGGATGCGGAAATCGTTCATGTTCACGCGCAAGGTCTTGCCGACGCTGTTGCCGCCGCCGAAGACCTTGTCGTTGAGTTCCTTCGAGATGACGGCGACGCGCTCGCGGCGATCGTCCTGGGTCTTGCTCCAACCGCTGCCGTAGAGGAACGGCGTAGCGAACATCTCGAAGAAATCCGCCGTCGTATAGCGCGCGTCGGCGTAGAACGGATCCATGCCGGAGGTCTGCGGTTCGATGCCGACGCTGCCGCCGGTCATGAACGCCTGCCGATCGCCGCGCTTGTCGCGCAACAGCGCCTCGGCGTCGAAACGCGTGACCTGCTCGGAGGGTTCGCCGCCCGGCGTGAAGCCATCCATGGCCGCAGGATCGAGCTGCACGTAGAACAGCTTCGAACTCTTGGCCGGGATCGGGTCGCCCGACAGGATGTGGAACACCGCCAGCGTGGTCATGCTGGCGCCGATGCCGAGCGCGATCGCCAACACCATCAGCGCGGTCAGCACCTTGTTGCGCTTGAAGCTGCGCAGCGCGAGGTCGCAGTAGTAGGCGAACATGGCGGTGTCCTCAGGCGTTCGTGGCGGAGGGGGTGTCGCTGCGCGATGCCAGCGCCACGCGCGTCAGGCTCGGTTCGACCGACAAGTCGGTGGCCATGCCGTCGACGATATGCACGTTGCGATGCGCGCGCGCGGCAAGTTCCGGATCGTGCGTGACCATGATGATGGTCGTGCCCTGCGTATTGATGTCCTCGAGCAGCTCCAGCACGCTGCGCGCCATCTGCGAATCGAGGTTGCCGGTCGGCTCGTCCGCGAGCAGCAGACGCGGGCTGCCGGCGAGCGCGCGTGCGATCGCCGCACGCTGCTGCTGGCCGCCGGAAAGCTCGGCCGGGAAGTGCTTCATGCGCGAGCCCAGCCCGACCATCGCCAGCGAATCCTCGATGCGCAGCTTGCGCTCGTTGGCGGGCATGCCGCGGTAGCGCAGCGGCACGTCGACGTTGTCGAACAGGTTCAAGTCCGGAATCAGGTTGAAGCTCTGGAAGATGAAGCCGATCTTGTGGTTGCGAAGCTTCGAGCGTGCGTCGTCCGACAAGCCCTGGACGTTCTCGCCGTCGAGCGTGAACTGCCCTGCGGTGAAGGTTTCCAGCAAGCCGGCGATGTTGAGGAACGTGGTCTTGCCGGAGCCCGACGGCCCGGTGACGGCGACGAACTCGCCTTCCTTGACGTGCAGATCGAGCGAGCGCAACGCGTGCGTCTCGACCAGTTCGGTGCGGTAGACCTTGGTGACCTGGCGCATGTCGAGCATGACGGAATTCCTTCGTGGGGATGGGCGGGGCAGGGATCAGCGGATGCGGAACAAAGCGGGCAGGTCGGCGACCAGCCGGTAATCCGGGCGGCGCCAGTCGCGTTGCGGCGAGCGCGGATGGCTGTTGGCGCAGGGCGCGACCGGGCCGTCGCGGCTGGCGTCGAAGTCGAACAGCTCATGCAGGCGCAGCGGCACGGCGTCGGCCAGGTCCTGCGATGTCCACTGCTGCGGGAACGAAAAAGTCTGTGCGTTCATGGTCATTCTCCTTTGATGCGGATGCGTTCTGCGTTGTCGAACAAGTCGCTGCCGGAGACGACGATGCGTTCGCCCGGCTGCACACCACTGAGTATTTCCACCGCGCCGAGGCTGCTGCTGCCGGTGCGGATCTGGCGACGCACGGCGATGCCGTCGTCGACGACGTAGGCGAAACGGCCGCCGTCCTGTTCCAGGAACGGGCCGCGCTCGACCATCATCACGTTGCGGCGCGTGTCGAGCACGATGCGCGCGCTCAGGCGCTGGTTCTGGCGCAGGCCCGGCGGCTGCTTGCCGTCGAAGCGCAGGCGCGCGTTGACTTCGCCATTGACGACTTCCGGCGACACCGCCGAGACCTGGGCCGGGTAGGGTTCGCCGGTACCGCTGGTGATCTGCGCCGGCATGCCGATGCCGAGATCGCGAGCGAAGCTTTCCGGCACCTTGATCTCGACTTCGAACTTGCTGAGGTCGACGACGCTGAGCACCGGACCGTTGGCGACGACGCTCGTTCCCTGCGGCACCTGGACCTGGCCTACCTGCCCATCGAACGGGGCGCGCACCGTCAGCGCGTCGACCTGGCGCTTGAGTTCGGTGACCACCGCGCGCTGGCGCTCGGCGAGCAGGCGCTTGTTGCGCGTGTCCAGGCCGGCGCCTTCGCCTTGCAGGCCGGCGTCCTTGCGCGCGGAGAGCAGGCCGATCTCGGCCTTCTTCAATTCGTCCTGGGCCTTGGCCAGGTCGACCGCAGGCACCGCGCCGCCGTCGTAGCCACGCTGGTAGCGCTCGAGGTCGCGTTGCGCAGCGGTGCGCTCGATGTTGGCCTGGTCGACCACCTTGCTGGCCAGCGAGCGCGCGAGTTGTCCATCGAGCACGGCGCGGCTGGCTTCGGCCTGCAGGCTGGCCAGCGTCGATTCTTCCTGCGCGAGCTTGCTGCGCAATTCGGGACTGTCGATCTCGGCCAGCGGCTGGCCCTTCTTGACCACGTCGCCGGCGACCACCTTCAGGATCACGGTACCGGCCGCGATCGCGTACAGCGTCGGGCTGTTGGCGGCGATGACGCGACCGTCGGCGGCGATGTCGCGCACCAGGTCGCCGCGCTTGACCTCGGCGATGCGCAGGCGCGAGGCATCGAACGAACTGCTGCCGGCGCTCCAGCCCGACAGCAGCCACGCTGCCGCCAGTAGCGTCGCCACACCGATGCCGCCGAACAGCAGCCACTGCCGGCGGCTGCGTTGCTGCGGCGAGCGCGTGGACACGACGTGGTCCTGTGCGGCGGTGTCGCGGATGGCGGTGCGTTGGATCATGGTCGGTCGGGGTTCGATGGCGGCGGACACTGGATAGCAACGCAAGCGCTGTGCCAACAGGTAAGTTACTGATTTATCGGCATATCCTGTTCGTCGAAAGTGTCCGGGCGGACACTTTCACCGTACGGTCGGACAGGTGGCCGGACACTTCGGCGGCAGATCGCCGGACAGCCCGGACGACAGAGGGGACGGGCACTCCAGCGCCGGACGGATCGATGTCGCGCGCTCTTAGCTCCTCCCCTGCGAATGCAGGGGAGGTTGGGAGGGGGTGCCGCAGGCGCTAGCGCTTCTTCCGGAGAGTGTTGCTGGATCCGCCGCCACCCCTCCCCAGCCCTCCCCTGCATTCGCAGGGGAGGGAGTTACGGCCGCAACCTGCGAGCTGGTCGGTGCTCGGTGCTCGGTGCTCGGTGCTCGAGGGAAGAAGCCGTGCGCAAAGCAACGTCGGATGAGTCACCACGGCGCGAGGACGGTCCCGTCCGCTTCCCACGTTTAAACTGTTTGGACATCCCAGGAAATACCTGCCTATGTGCGGCATCGTCGGCGCGATCGCGGATCGTGATGTAGTCCCCGTCCTCATCGAAGGACTCAAGCGTCTCGAATATCGGGGCTACGATTCGGCCGGCATCGCCGTGGTCGACGGCAAGACCGTGCGCCGCGTGCGCCGGACCGGGCGCGTGGCGGAAATGGAAGCGGCCGCCAAGTCCGAGGACTTCCGCGCCTCGCTCGGCATCGGCCACACGCGCTGGGCCACGCACGGCGGGGTGACCGAGCTCAACGCACACCCGCACATCAGCCACGGCGAACTGGCGCTGGTGCACAACGGCATCATCGAGAACCACGAGCAACAGCGCGAGCGCCTGTCCGCGCTCGGCTACGTGTTCGAGTCGCAGACCGATACCGAGGTCATCGCGCACCTGATCCACCATTACCGCTCGCAGGGCGACGACCTGCTGGTCGCGCTGCAGAAGACGGTGCGCGAACTCGATGGCGCCTACGCGATCGCCGTGATCAGCAAGCGCGATCCCGAACGCATGGTCGCCGCGCGCATGGGTTGCCCGCTGCTGGTCGGCCTGGGCGAGGGCGAGAACTTCATCGCTTCCGACGTCTCGGCGATCGTCAACGCGACCCGGCGCGTGATCTTCCTCGAGGAAGGCGACACCGCCGACATCGGCCGCAGCAGCGTGCAGGTCTACGACGCCAGCGGCGCCAAGGTCGAACGCGACGTGCACGTCTCGGATGTCTCGCTGGCCTCGCTCGAACTCGGGCCCTACCGGCACTTCATGCAGAAGGAGATCCACGAACAGCCGCGCGCGATCGCCGACACTATCGAGGCGATCATCGACGCCAACGCCTTCGGCGCGGACCTGTTCGGCGCCGGCGCCGATGCCGTGCTGCGCGACATCGAGGGCGTGCAGATCCTCGCCTGCGGCACCAGCTACTACGCCGGCATGACCGCGCGCTACTGGATGGAGGCGATCACCGGCCTGCCATGCAGCGTCGAGATCGCCAGCGAATACCGCTATCGCACCGCCGTCGCCAATCCGAAGCACCTGATCGTGACGATTTCGCAATCCGGCGAGACGCTCGACACGATGGAAGCGCTGAAATACGCCAAGTCGCTCGGCCACGTTCACACGCTGTCGATCTGCAACGTGCCGGAAAGCGCGATCCCGCGCGCCAGCAAGCTGGTGTTCTATACGCGCGCCGGCGCCGAGATCGGCGTCGCCTCGACCAAGGCCTTCACCACACAGTTAGTCGCGCTGTTCGCGCTCGCCGCGACGATCGCGAAGCTGCAGGAGCGGCTGAGCGAGGACGAGGAAGCGGGTTACATCGATGCCCTGCGCCACCTGCCGGGCAGCGTGCAGCACGCGCTGAACCTCGAACCTCAGATCGTCGCCTGGGCCGATCGTTTCGCGCCGAAGCAGCACGCACTGTTCCTTGGCCGCGGCGTGCATTACCCCATTGCGCTGGAAGGCGCGTTGAAGCTCAAGGAAATTTCCTACATCCACGCCGAGGCCTATCCCGCCGGCGAGTTGAAGCACGGCCCGCTGGCGCTGGTCGATGCCGAGATGCCGGTGGTGGTGATCGCGCCCAACGACAAGCTGCTGGAGAAGGTGAAGTCCAACATGCAGGAAGTGCGCGCGCGCGGCGGCGAGCTGTTCGTGTTCACCGACCAGGACAGCAACTTCGGCGAATCCGAAGGCGTGCACGTGATCCGCACGCCGCGCCATGCCGGCGTGCTCAGCCCGGTGGTGCATACGATTCCCGTACAGCTGCTCGCCTATCACGTCGCGCTCGCGCGCGGCACCGATGTCGACAAGCCGCGCAACCTGGCCAAGTCCGTCACCGTCGAATAGTCGCGATGCGTTCGGTGCAGGCGATGGCGATGTTGAACGAGCGCGGCTCATGAGGTGGCTTGTTTGCGCCAGCGGCTTGCTGCTGGTCAGCGCCGCGCTCCACGCCGGCGAAGCATCGACCTCCTGGTTCCCTGACGATCCCTCCTGCCACGTGCGACAGGTACCGGACGACGCCGGCGCGGTGGTGACGCCGGGCGGTTTCCTGCTGGTGCATCCGCGCAACGATCGCCTGCGCGCCGACTACAGCGGTTGCAAGACGCTCTGGATCGACGACGAGCCGGGTTCGCCGCGGCGCTGGTCGACGTTGTTGTTCGAGAACGGGCGCCTGCGTCGTTCCGTGTTGTGGCAACGCGATGCACCGGAGATTGCCGATCGGGTCTGCGACATGCCGGGTTCGGGTGCGCCATTGCCACGACCGCAGGAGCCGTGCAGCGGCATCGACGGCAACGAACTGGTCGCGCTGTATCTGGCCAGCTATCCACGCATCTGCATGACGCAGCCGGATCGGGAAGAATGCAGCCAAGATCCACGTTGACGTCCGTCTGAGTTCCGTCCGGAAACCCGCGTCCAAATGCGCAAGATCATCCACGTCGACATGGACGCGTTCTACGCTTCCGTGGAGCAGCGCGACGATCCCTCGCTGCGCGGCAGGCCCGTGGTGGTGGCCTGGCGCGGCGCGCGTTCGGTGGTGTGCGCCGCGTCGTACGAGGCGCGCAAGTTCGGCGTGCGTTCGGCGATGCCGGCGGGGCGTGCGGAACGGCTGTGCCCGCAGGCGGTGTTCGTGCCGCCGGATTTCGTGCGTTACAAGGCGGTGTCGAAGCAGGTGCGCGAGATCTTCCTGCGCCAGACCGACCTGGTCGAGCCGCTGTCGCTGGACGAGGCCTACCTCGACGTCACCGCGCCCGAAGACCGACCTGCCCAGCGCGACGGCGATCGCCGAGGCGATCCGCGCGCAGATCCGCGACGAGACCGCGCTGACCGCGTCGGCCGGCATCGCGCCGAACAAGTTCCTGGCCAAGATCGCCTCCGACTGGAACAAGCCCGACGGTCAGTTCGTGATCCGACCGCATCAGGTCGAGGCGTTCCTGACGCCACTGCCGGTGTCGAAGATTCCAGGCGTCGGCAAGGTGATGCAGACGCGGCTGGCCGCACTCGGCATCGCGACGGTCGGTGACCTGCGCGGCCTCGATGCCGAGGCGCTGCAGCGCGAGTTCGGTAGCTTCGGACATCGCCTGCATCTACGCGCGCAAGGCATCGACGAACGCGCGGTCGAGCCGGACCAGCCGGTGCAGTCCATCTCGGCCGAGGACACGTTCGCCGAGGACGTGTTGTTGTCGGAACTGGAACCGGCGATCCGGCAGCTCGCCGAGAAGACCTGGAACGCGACGCGCAAGACCGAGCGCGTCGGGCGCACCGTCGTGCTCAAGCTCAAGACCGCGCAGTTCCGCATCCTCACGCGCAGCTTCACGCCGGAGACGCCGCCGGCGTCGCTGGAGGAACTGACCGAAATTGCACTGTCGCTGCGAGAGCGCGTCGGGTTGCCTGCGCGTACACGCTACCGGTTGGTCGGAGTTGGCGTATCGGGGTTTCGCGAGCGCGAAGAACTTGAAGCGCAAGGCAACTTGTTTGGCACTTAGCGCTTAGCTCCCTCCCCTGCGAATGCAGGGGAGGGTTGGGGAGGGGTTCCCGGTATCTGACACTCTTTCCGAAGTGCGCAAGAAAAGAATCTTTCATCGAGTGCGCAGGATCCGACGCAACCCCCTCCCAGCCGTTCCGGCCTTCGCGCACAGCGCTCAGGCGCTCTTCGGCCCGCGAGCCAGTGGCTCGCAAGCGGGCCTCATCGCCCCCTGCCTTCGCAGGGGGAGGAGCAAAACGCAAGCGCCCTAGCGCACCGGCGCGTAGCGCATGCTCAACCCGTACTCTCGACCGGGCTGGTTGAACCAGGCGATGGTGTCGTAGTCGCGATCGAACACGTTGGTCGCGCGCGCCTGCAGCGTCCAGTCGGCATGGAAGGCATATTCCAGCCGCAGGTCGAGCGTGGCGTAACCGCCTAGGCGAATATCGTTGGCGGCGTCGTCGTAACGTGCGCCGGCGCCATTGAGCGTCGTGCCGAAGCGGAAATCGCCAAAACTGCGATCGAGATCGATGCGGCCGATGTTGCTGGCGCGACGAGGCAGCCGGTTGTCGAAGTTCGGATTGTCGGTGCCCTCGGCCGTTTGCCGCGCGCGCGCGCGAGGATCGAGATGGGTCAGCTGCGTCGACACGTCCCAGCCCCACAACGAAGTCGCAAACGTGACTTCGGCGCCGCGGATGCGCGCCTCGTCCACCTGCACCAGGTTGAAGAAGCTGTCGAAGCCGGTGAGCGAGTCGATGCGCGTCTCGAACACGTTGAACGTCCAGGTCAGGTCAGTGCGATACTGGCCGATGCCCAGATTCAAGCTCTTGGATTCTTCAGGCTCCAGGTTCGGGTTGCCACCGAACGGAAAGTACAGGTCGTTGAACGTCGGCGCCTTGAATCCGGTGCCGTAGCTCGCGTTGAGCCTGAAATCCTTGGCCAGCGACATGCCCCAGCCGGCGCTGCCGGTGGTGTGGTTGCCGAACTGCTCGTTGTCGTCGTTGCGCACGCTGGCTTGCAGCTGGTGCGCGCCGAACCTGCCCTGGTATTCGAGGAAGGCGCCGGTGTTGTCGCGTTCGTCGACCGTGAACGCCTCGGTGCTCGACACCCCGTCCTGTTGCCAGTCCGCGCCGGCGGTCAGAATCTGGCGCGCGGTGAGGCTGATGTCAGCCTGCGCAGAGGCCGTGTCGCGGCGCGTATCGAAGGTGTTGACCTTGGTACGCGTGGGCACGCCCGTGACCAGGTCCGGGATCGGGAAATAAGCGTCTGACTTGTCGTACGCGCGACCAACCTGCGCTGAAAGCTTGAAGCGTTGCGTGGGCGACCAGGTCAGCTTTCCGCCGAGCACCTGCTGTACGTTCTCCGCTTCGTTACCGCCGAAATGGCTGCCATCGTATTCGTTGTGTGCATCGGCATTGAGGAAGTGGCCTTCCAGCCGTTAGCGTGTCCGTGAGGTGCAGACCCGCACGCAGGGACAATGATAGTGTTGCGATAGCCGTCCCGATCGGGCTCATCGGCGAAGCAGCCCTTGAAGAGCGCTGCCGATCCATTGCAGGCATTGATGCCATCGGTCTCCTGATAAGCGAGGTCTGCGCTGAGCCAGCCGCGTGCAGTGCGGTTGCCGAATCCGAAGCCTGCTTCACGCAGACCATTGCTGCCGGCGCCGACGCGCAAATGGCGCGTGAATCCTTCGCCACCGCTGCGCGTGAAGATCTGGATGACGCCGCCGATCGCCTCCGATCCGTACAGGCTCGAACGCGGACCGCGCACGATCTCGATGCGCTCGACCTGGTCCACCGGCAGGTCCTGGAACGACGCCAGTCCCGCGCTCGCCGAACCGATGCGGATGCCGTCGACCAGCACGAGCACATGATCGGATTCGGCGCCGCGCATGAACACCGTGGTCAGCTTGCCCATGCCGCCCTGGTTGGAGACATCGATGCCGGCGCGGCCCCTGAGTAACTCGGGCAACGAACGTGCCTGGCTGCGTTCGATTTCCTCGCGGTCGATGACCTGCGCGGGCACGATGCTGTCGATGAGTGCGATGTCGGTGCGGGTCGCGGTGACGATGATCTCGTCGAGTTCGGTGGCTTCTTCGGTCTGGGCGAACGCCAGCGAGGGCAGGGCGAGCGCACAGGCGATGGCCAGTGGAACGATTCGGAATTGCGGCAACATGATGGGATTCTCCAACGCGCGCACCCACGCACGCGGTGACAGGGAAGGAGTCACGAGGAGAAGGGAGAAGGCTGCGTAGCCGAAAGCGAAGACATGCGTCGGCATCGCCGCCGCAATGCCCTCCGCATCGCAACCAGTCTGCATCGTGGCCGGTCTCCGGACTCGCGAGTGGAGGCAGGCCTCCGGCCGTCGCGCCTTCCCGTGCTGCTTCCCGATGGGAAGCCCGCGCATCCGTCAGGACTTGCGGAGACAGTGGCTTAGTGCGGCGGCTTGACTCGCTTACCGTTGCGGGGGCAGTGCCGGGATGACCGCGCCGCGGCGTGGATACGCTGCGGATCGATGCCACCGGCTTCCCGTTTCAACCCATTGGCAAACGCCGCCGGGTCACCTCGAAGCGCGGCAAGTGTAATTCATCCACATTCGTAGCGCGCTTTGGGCGCTATGCGGCGCTATGCATGGAACTACGTTGCGTCCCAGGGACGCTTCCACGACGCCCGCTCAGTCGTGCTCGTCGGGCTCGTCGAACAGCACCGGAGCCGGCACCGCTTCCTGCATCATCGTCGTGGTGACCGGACCTGCCGCAGGGCGTCCGCGCGGTGGTGGCAGCAGCGCGATCGCGGCTTCGGCGCCGGAGACGAGTTCGATGCGGCGTTCCTCCGTCACTTCCTGCCAATGGCAATCCTGCAAGGCGCCTTCCAGCGCGTACAGCAGGTTCAGGCTCGGCTTGAAGCCCGCGCGCTTGACGCGCATGAAGGCATCCAGCGCACCCGCCGCTTCCAGGTCCTCGCGCGTGCGCAGGCCGACCTGGCGCAGCCAGGCTGCGGACTTGGGGCCGATATTGCGCATCTTCAGCTGTGCGACGGTCATGGCAACGACTCGATGAAGACCCGCGCGATCGTCTCGAGTCCGTACTGGTCATCAACGTCGAAACGGCCGGGAACCGGACTATCGAGGTCGAATACGCCGATCAGAGCGTCACCGGCGAATAGCGGCACCACCAGTTCCGAGCGCGAAGCGGAGTCGCAGGCGATATGGCCGGGGAAGGCGTGCACGTCGGCCACGCGCTGCGTTTGTCGCGTGCTGGCAGCCGCACCGCACACGCCCTTGTCGAGCGGGATGCGCACGCAGGCAGGCAGACCCTGGAACGGCCCGACCACGAGTTCGGTGCCGTCGAAGAAATAGAAACCGGCCCAGTTGAGGTCCGGCAGGCCGTGATAGACCAGCGCCGACAGATTGGCGGCGTTGGCGATGCGGTCGCGCTCGCCGGCCAGCAGGCCGCGAGCCTGCTCGACCAGCTGGGCGTACTGCTCGGGCTTTGCGCCGCTTAGACTCTGCGCTGCGAACATGCCGGCATTGTAGCAATTGCGGTCCATTGAGCGGCCGCGCGGCCGCTGTCCGCTGACGAAAGGTGCATGACATGCCGCCACGATCCAGCAGCTCGCCGACCACATGAACGCGGGCGTTGCCGTGCGCGGAATCTATGTCACCGGCACCGACACCGGCATCGGCAAGACCATCGCCAGCGCCGCGCTGCTGCACGCGCTGCGCGCACGCGGCCTGCATGCGGTCGGCATGAAGCCGGTCGCGAGCGGTTGCGCGTCGACCGCCGATGGCTGGCGTAACGACGATGCGCTGGCGTTGCTGGAAGCGAGCGATCCGGCGCCGCGCTACGAAGACGTCAATCCGTATGCGTTGCCGGCGGCGACCGCGCCGGAACTGGCAGCGCGCGACATCGGCATCGAGATCGCGTTGCAGCCGATCATCGATGCCTATCGCCGTCTCGCCGCGCAAGCCGAAGTCGTCGTCGTCGAAGGCGTCGGCGGCTGGGCTGCGCCACTGTCGCCGCAGCTCGACCAGCGCGACCTCGTACGCGCGCTGGACCTGTCGGTGGTCATGGTGGTCGGCCTGCGGCTCGGGTGCATCAACCACGCACGACTCACCGCGGACGCGATCGCCGACGACGGCGCGCGACTGGCCGGCTGGATCGGCAACGACGTCGATCCAACGCTGGCGCAGGCCGATGCCTATTTCGAATTGCTGGGACCGCGGATCGCCGTGCCTTGCCTGGGACGGTTGCGGTTCTCGCCGGCGCCGGTGCCGTCGATATTGTCTGCAGCGCTGGATTGCGAGTCGCTGTTCCCGTCCTGACCATGTCCATGTAGCGGTAGCGGTGGATAGTTCACGCATCTTTCGGCACAGCGCTCATTCTTTCTTCTCCCCGCGCGCGGGGAGAAGATGCCCGAAGAGCCTGCCCCAGACTTGATCTGGGGGCAGATGAGGGGCGACGGGGCCGGGGAAATGTCTTGCGTGGATCGCGTCGAGTGACATGAGGCGGTCCATACACTCGCAATCGACATGGCGCGTGGCGCTGGTCGGCTCCGGAAGCCCCCTCACCCGGCGCTGCGCGCCACCCTCTCCCCGCAGGCGGGGAGAGGGTAGGTGCCGGCGCTGTTCGCAAGGCGCATGAAAAAAAACGGGCGCATCGCTGCGCCCGTTCTCCGATCACATAAGACGCTCAGCTCAGGTCGCCTGCGGCTCCGGCGGCGGCAACCCGCCATGCGCGCCTTCGGCTTCCGCCGCGTTCTCCCGATCCCGATCATGCGCATGGTCGCGCGCGAGGTACAGATAGAACGCCGGCAGCACGAACAGGGTGAACGCGGTGCCGATGGTCATGCCCGAGGCGATCACCATGCCCATCGAGAAGCGCGCCGCCGCGCCCGGGCCGCTGGCGATCAGCAGCGGCACCATCGCGAACACCAGCGCCGCGGTCGTCATCAGCACCGGGCGCAGGCGGATCGCGGTGGCTTCCTCGATCGCCTCGCGCTTGCTCAGGCCCTTTTCGATCTGCAGCTTGTTGGCGAACTCCACGATCAGGATGCCGTGCTTGGAGATCACGCCGACCAGCGTGACCAGGCCGACCTGGGTGTAGATGTTGATGCTCATCCCGGGGAACGCTTCAATCCCGCTCATGCCGAGGATGCCGCCCAGGATCGCCAGGACGTTCAGCACCAGCAGCGCGCCGCAGATCGCCATCGGCACGGTGATCAGCATGATGATCGCGTCGCGGAAGCTCTCGAACTGCGCCGACAGCACCAGGAAGATGATGATCAGCGCGAACAGCAGCGTGACCAGCATCGTCGCGCCTTCCTGCTTGAACTGCCGCGACTCGCCGGCGTAGTCGACGCTGTAGCCCTGCGGCAGCACTTCCTTCGCGGCCTGGTCGAGGATCTCCAGCGCCTCGCCCTTGCTCACGCCCGGACGCGGCGCAAACGTGATGCCGACCGCGTTGAGCTGCTGGAAGCGCTTGAGCACCTGCGGCTGCGCGCTTTCCTTGAGCGTGACGATCGTCGACAGCGGGATCAGCTCGCCATCGCGCGTGCGCGTGTAGTAATTGCCGAGTTGCGCCGCGTTGAGGCGGTCGCTGCGCTGCACCTGCGGGATCACGCGGTAGGAGCGATTCTGCATCGCGAAGCGGTTGGTGTAGCCGCCCGAGAGCATCGCCGCCATGTCGGCCGACAACGTCTGCATGTCGATGCCGAGCGAGGCCGCCTTGTCGCGGTCGATCTGCACTTCGATGCGCGGCTTGTCGATCTTCAGGTCCTTGTCGAGGAAGATGAAGCGCTTGCTGGCCATCGCCTTGGCGAGCACGGCGTCGGCGAGTTCCTGCAGCTGCGACAACGAGCCGATGCCGCCGATGATGAATTCGCCGCCGCCGTCGCCGCCTGCGGTCGGCAGCGCGGGCGGAATCAGCGCGAACACATTCAGGCCAGTCACTTCCGAGATCTTCGGCTGCAGGTCCTGCTCCAGCACCTGCTTGGTCGAGCGATCGCGCTCGCTCCACGGCTTCAGCACGAAACCGGCGATCGCGCTGTTGCTGGCGCCGCCGCCGCCGCCGAAGCCGCCGTTGAACAGGAAGTAGTTCTCCACTTCCGGTACGCCCTTGGCGATCTTGCGTGATCTCTTCGGTGTAGCGCTCGACGTAGTCGAGCGTGGCCGAAGGATCGGCGCTGCCGATCGAGAAGATGAAGCCCTGGTCCTCGGCCGGCGCCGGTTCCTTGGGCGAGGTCATGAACAGGAAGATGCACGAGACGAATACGATCGCGCCGAAGATCGCGATCACGCCCTTGGTTTCGAGCGCGCCGTGCAGCTTGCCCTGGTAGCCATGGCGCAGCCAGTCGAAGCGGTCGTCGAGCCAGGCCTCGAGCTTGCCCTTGCTGCCCTCGGTATGCGGCTTGAGGATCTTCGCGCACATCATCGGCGTCAGCGTCAGCGCGATCACGCCCGACAGCAGCACCGAACCGGCTAGCGTGAATGCGAACTCGGTGAACAGCACGCCGGTGAGGCCGCCCTGGAAGCCGATCGGCAGGTACACCGCGACCAATGTCGTGGTCATCGCCACCACCGGCCAGGCCAGTTCGCGCGCGCCGCGGATCGCGGCGTCGTATGGCGACATGCCCTCCTCGATGTGGCGATGCACGTTCTCCAGCACGATGATCGCGTCGTCGACCACGATGCCGATCGCCAGCACCATCGCCAGCAAGGTCAGCAGGTTGATCGTGAAGCCCATCAGCAGCATCAGGAACAGCGCGCCGATCAGCGACAACGGCACGGTCACCGCGGGGATCAGCACGCTGCGCAGCGAGCCGAGGAACAGGAAGATCACCACGATCACGATGATCACCGCTTCCACGATCGTGGTGATGACCTCGTTGATGGCGTCCTGGATCGCCTCGGTGCTGTCGTAGGGGATCGTGCCCTTCATGCCTTCCGGCAATTGCGGGACGATCTCGTTGTCCCAGACCTTGCGCACGTCCTTGATCACGTCGAGCGAGTTGGCGTCGGGCGCGACGAAGATGCCCATGAAGGTCGCCGCGTCGCCGTTGATGCGCACCGAAGTGCCGTAGTTCTCCGAGCCGAGGACAACGTCGGCGACGTCGCTCAGGCGCACGATCGCGCCGTCCTGCTCGCGGATCACCAGCTGCTTGAACTCCTCGGGCGTGCGCAGGTCGGTGCGCGCGGTCAGGTCGATCGAGACCATTTCGCCCTTGGTCGAGCCGAGCGCCGAGAGCACGTTGTTGGCCTCCAGCGCCTTGCTGACGTCGCTGGCGGTGACCTGCAGCGCGGTCATGCGGTCGGGCTTGAGCCAGACGCGCATCGCGAACGAGCCCGCGCCGAGGATGTCGGCGCGCTGCACGCCCGGGATCGTCGCCAGCTTCGGCTGCACCACGCGCGTGAGGTAATCGGTGATCTGGTTGTTGTTGAGCACTTCGCTGGCGAAGGACACGTACATCGCGGCGATCTGCTGGCCTTGCTGCAGGTCGATCACCGGGTCTTCGGATTCCTGCGGCAATTCGCCGCGCATCTTGTTGACCTTGGCGGAGATCTGCGTCAGTGCCTCGTTCGGGTCGCGGTCGAGGCGGATGTAGGCCTGGATCGTGCTGATGCCGGCGGCGCTGGACGAGGTCAGGTATTCGATGCCGTCGGCGCTGGCGATCTCGCGCTCCAGCGGCGTGGTGATGAAGCCCTGGATCAGGTCCGCATCGGCGCCGAAGTAGGTCGTGCTGACGTTGATGACCGCGTTCTGCAGCTCCGGGTATTCGCGCACGTTGAGCGAGGTGAACGCGCGCATGCCGAACAGCAGGATGAACAGGCTGACGACGATCGCCAGCACGGGTTTGTTGATGAAGATGTCGGTGAATTTCATCGCGACCTCGAGGGGGATTCTGCCCCTCCCCCTGCGACTGCAGAGGGAGGTTGGGAGGGGGTGCTTTGCGCAATCGAGCGACGCTCGCGCCGAAGCAACCCCTCCCCAGCCCTCCCCTGCAGTCGCAGGGGAGGGAGCTTAGGATTAGCGGTTTTCCGGTGTCGGCTTGGTGCTGGCGGTCGGCTGCACCTTGTTGTTGATGGTCACTTCGGCGTCGTTGCGCAGCTTCAGCAGGCCACTGGTGACCACGCGCTCGCCGGGCTTCAGGCCCTCGGTCACTGCGACCAGGTCGCCGCGCGTGGCGCCGGTCTTGACGAAGCGCTGCTTGACCGTGAGCTTGTTGCCGGTCAGCGGCTTGCCCTGCATGTCCTTCTCGCCCTCGGCGCGGCGCACCTGCGAGATCACGTACACCGAATTGCCGTAGGGATTGAAGCTGACCGCGGTCTGCGGGATCACGACCACCTTCTGCGCAGCGCCGGTGTCGAAATTGACGTGCGCGAACGTGCCCGGCCGCAGGTTGAATTCCGGATTGGCAAGCGTCGCCTGCGCCTTGAAGTTGCGCGTGTTGGTATCGACCTGGGGCTCGATGGCGGTGATCTTGCCCTCGAAGGTCTGTCCCGGGAGTCCGTCCACCGTGGCGCGGATGGGCGTGCCTTCGATGACGTCGCCGATGCGCTGTTCGGGCAGCGAGAAGTCGAGGTAGATCGGATCGAGCGACTGCAGGCTGACGATCGGATCGCCCGGATTGACGAACTGCCCGAGGTTGACCCGGCGCAGGCCGAGCACGCCGCTGAACGGCGCGCGGATCGTCTTCTGCGCGATCAGCGCGCTCTGCGCATCGGCGTCGGCCTGGGCGCTCGCCGCGTTGGTGGCGCGCTGTTGGACTTCGTCCTCCGACACCAGCTTGTCCTTGCCGAGCGCGCGCCAGCGGTCGCGCTGCACCGCGGTCAGCTTGGCGGTGGCTTGCAGCGACTTCAGCGTCGCCAGCTCGTTGGCGGTGTTGAGGCGCACGAGCACGGTACCGGCCTTGACCGGCTGGCCGGCTTCGAAGGTGAGTTCGCGGACCACGCCGCCGGCTTCGGTGGTCACGTCGGTGCCGTTGATCGCGACGAAGGTGCCGACCGCTTCCTGCGCGTCGGTCCAGCGTTCGCCCTTCGCCGTGTACGCGCTGACCGCGACCGCCGGCTGCGGCATGTTGTCGAAGAACTGGTTCGTGCCCGCCGTCATCATCGCCTTGACGCCGAACACGCCACCGAACACGACCAGCGTGATCAGCAGCGTCCAGAACAGGCGTTTGCGCATGGACGCCTTACGTGGGGTGGTTTGCTTGGCCATGGGAGATTTCCGGGGGAGTCATGAGGTAAGGGGAGGTGCGCGGACAACTGGTGTCGAAGACATCGCGGCAGACGCGCTCGACCAGGGCATCGACGGCGTCGTCGTCGGCCGGATCGAACAGTGGCTGCCAGCCATAGCCGTTGAGCAGGTATTGCAGGTGCTTGACCAGCAGCCGGTAGGGGTCGCCGATCTGGTGGTAGTCGAGCAGGCCGTCGTGCTGGACGAGCGTATGCATGCCAAGGCACAGCGTCCATGGGCCAACGGTCAGGGCCGACGGTGTCAGCCCGACACCCGCCGGCAGGTCGCCGTTGCGGATCGCATCGAGGGCGATGCCGTCGACCAGTCCGGCCAGCGGTGCGCTCGCTTCGAGTGCTCGGCGCCGGCTGTCCTCCGAGGCCGCGCCCCAGATCACGTCGCTCCAGACGAACTGGGCGAGGCGGAAGTGTTCGGGCTGCTCGCGAATCGCCATCAGGTCGGCGAGCGCGATCGCGAGCATGCGTTCGCGGGTCGGTCCCGACCAGCGCGCGGCGCGCTCGAACAGCGCCACCCGGCTCAGGCAGTTGCGCGTGGCCAGCGCCACCAGCAGGTCTTCCTTGCTGGCGAAGTGCTGGTAGAGGGTGCCGATCGCGTAGTCGGACTCCTCGGCGATGCGCGACATCTGCAAGGTCAACAGGCCGTCGCGCTGGATCAACTCCTGGGCCTTATCCAGGAACAACCGCTCGCGATCGGCCAACTCGCGCTGGCGGCGTTCTTTAGTACCCACGGATGGCCTGGCTTCAGATGCTGAACAGGATTTTGAACTGGGTTCGGGAATCGATCAAGCGTATTCGTGCGCACGAATGCGCAATCCGATGGCCGTCGTCTTATCGATTGACATGGCCTTGCGTACGCGCCGTGTACTGCTGTGTAACGCACCTCCGCGCTGGACGGAACCCTGCGCGTACCCTGACTTCAGGCAGGTGTGCCCGCTAACCTGAATGCTAGACTCGTCAGTATAGAAAACGATTACACAAGCTCATGCCCCCGGAGCGATACATGCGGCGCTATCTGATCGTGGCCCTGGTTGCGGCGTCCCTCGCCGCGTGCGGAAAGGACGAACAGCCCGGCGCCGCACCGCCTCCGCCCGAGGTCGGCGTGGTCACCGTGCAGCCGGGCACCGTGCCCCTGCAGCAGGACCTGGTCGGCCGCCTGGCCGCATTCCGCAGCGCGGACGTGCGCGCGCGCGTCCCCGGGCGTCCTGCAACGACGAGTCTATGACGAAGGCAGCGATGTCCGCGAGGGACAGGTGCTGTTCGTGATCGATCCGGCGCCGCTGCAGGCCGAGCTGGGGTCGGCGCAGGCTTCGCTGGCGCAGGCACAGGCGAACAACGCCAACGCGCGCGCGGCGGCCAATCGCGCGCGCAAGCTCGCCCCGACCCAGTTCATTTCCCAGTCCGACCTCGACAATGCGCTCGCTGCCGAACGCAGCGCGGCGGCATCCGTGCAGCAGGCGCAAGCGTCGGTGAAGAGCGCGCAGATCAACCTCGGCTACGCGACCGTGCGCGCGCCGATTTCCGGTCGCGCCGGCAAGCAACAGGTGACCGAGGGCGCGCTGGTCGGGCAGGGCACGGCCACACTGCTGACCACGGTTGATCAGATCGATCCGCTCTACGTCAATTTCTCGCTGAGCGTGACCGAACTGGAAGGGATCCGCCGCGCGCGCGCGAACCAGCCGCAAGGCGAAACCCAGGTTCAGGTGTTGCTGCCCGACGGCACGCCTTACGAGCGCCGCGGCGTGCTCGATTTTTCCGGCGATACCGTCGATCCGTCGACCGGCGCGATCGCGCTGCGCGCGCGCATCCCGAATCCCGACAAGACCCTGCTGCCCGGCACCTATGTCACGTTGAAGGCGACGCTCGGCCAGCAGCAGAGTGTCTATCGCGTCCCGCAGGCGGCCGTGCAGCGCGATGCCACGAGTGCCTACGTCCTGGTCGTCGGCAAGGACGGCAAGGTCGCACGCAAGGACATCGCCACCGATCGCGCGCAAGGCAGCGACTGGATCGTCCGCACCGGACTTGCGCCGGGCGACCAGGTCATCGTCTCCGGCCTGCAGCGGGCGCAGCCCGGCCAGCCGGCAAAGGCGACGCCCTCGCAACCGCAGGAGGCAGGCAAGCCTGCCGGCACCGGCAAGCCCACCGAGGACAAGCAGGCAGCGAAGCCGGCTGGCGAGAAGGCTGCCGACACGGCCGCGAAGGACTGATCGGCCATGTCCAGATTCTTCATCAACCACCCGGTCTTCGCCTGGGTCATCGCGATCCTGATCTCACTCGGCGGCGTGCTGGCGATCCTCAACCTTGGCGTCGAGTCGTATCCGAACATCGCGCCGCCGACGGTTTCGGTGTCCGCCACCTATCCCGGCGCCAGCGCCGAGACGACCGAAAGCTCGGTCACGCAGGTGATCGAGCAGCAGCTCACCGGCATCGACAACCTCGAGTACTTCAACTCCTCGTCCAGCGCGAGCGGCGGTGCGTCGATCACGCTGACCTTCCGGCCCGGCACCGATCCCGACATCGCGCAGGTGCAGGTGCAGAACAAGGTCGCACTGGCCACGCCGCGCCTGCCGACCGAAGTCACGCAGCAGGGCATCGTCGTGGCCAAGGCCAACTCGGGCTTCCTGATGGTCGCGGCCTTGCGCTCGAGCAATCCGGGCTTCGACAAGGACGCGCTGGCCGATCTGCTCGCCTCGCGCGTGCTCGACCAGATTTCGCGCATTCCCGGCGTCGGCAGCACGCAGCTGTTCGGCGGCGAGTACTCGATGAACATCTGGTTGAACCCCGACAAGCTGCAGGGTTACGGCCTGTCCGCGACCCAGGCGCTGACCGCGGTGCGCGGCCAGAACGTGCAGTTCGCGGCCGGCGCGATCGGCGCGGCGCCGTCACCGGACGAGCAGGCGTTCACGGCGACGGTGTCCGCCGAAGGTCGCTACAGCACTGCCGAGCAGTTCGGCAACATCATCCTGCGTGCGAACAGCGACGGCACCACAGTGCGCCTGAAAGACGTCGCCCGCATCGAACGCGGCGCGTCCGCCTACGGCTTCGACCTGCGCTGGACCGGCAAGCCGGCCGCCGGTTTCGCCGTGCAGCTCGCGCCCGGTGCCAATGCGCTCGGCGTCGCGCAGGCGGTCAAGGACCGCATGGACGAATTGCAGGTCACGTTCCCGCAGGGCGTGACCTGGTTCGCGCCGTACGACAGCTCGTCCTTCGTCAAGGTCTCGATCGAGGAAGTGGTCAAGACGCTGGCCGAAGCGATCGTGCTGGTGTTCCTGGTGATGCTGATCTTCCTGCAGAACTTCCGCGCCACGCTGATCCCGACGCTGGTGATCCCGATCGCGCTGCTCGGCACGTTCCTCGGCATGTACGCGATCGGCTTCACGATCAACCAGCTCAGCCTGTTCGGCATGGTGCTCGCGATCGGCATCGTCGTGGATGACGCCATCGTCGTCATCGAGAACGTCGAACGCATCATGACCGAAGAGGGATTGTCGCCGAAGGACGCCACGCGCAAGGCGATGGGCCAGATCAGCAGCGCGGTCGTCGCGATCACGGTGGTTCTCGCTGCGGTGTTCATTCCAAGCGCGTTCCAGGGCGGCAGCGCCGGCGAGATCTACAAGCAGTTCGCGATCACGATCGCGATGGCGATGGGCTTCTCGGCGTTCCTCGCGTTGGGCTTCACGCCGGCGCTGTGCGCGACGATCCTCAAGCCCACTCAGCATCACAAGGCGAACTTCATCTTCCGCGGCTTCAACAAGGTCTACAACAAGGTGGCCAGCACCTACGTCGGCCACATCGGCAGCGCGGTCACGCACGCGCCGCGCTGGATGATCGTGTTCGCGGCGCTGGCGCTGCTGTGCGGATTCCTGTTCCTGCGCATGCCCGGCAGCTTCCTGCCCGAGGAGGACCAGGGCTATGCGCTGGCGATCGTGCAGCTGCCGCCAGGCGCGACGATCGAGCGCAGCAAGCGCGTGTTCGACCAAGTGCTCGACGTGGTCGAGAAGCAGGAAGGCTACGAGGGCATGATGCAGGTGGTCGGCTTCAGCTTCGTCGGCCGCGGCGAGAACGTCGGCATGGCCTTCATCAAGCTCAAGGACTGGGGCGACCGCAAGATCACCGCAACGCACTTCATCGAGAACGCCAACAAGGCGTTGTACGGGATCCGCGACGCGCAGATCTTCGTGATCAACCTGCCGACCGTGAGCGGACTGGGCGCAGTTCGGCGGTTTCGACATGTACCTGCAGGACCGCAGTGGCCAGGGACGCGCTGCGCTGGGCCAGGCGCTCGGGCAGCTGCTCGGGACCGCCGGCAAGAACCCGGCGTTGACCGGCGTGCGCCCGAATACGCTCGCCGACGCGCCGCAGCTCAAGCTCGACGTCGACCGCGTGCAGGCGCAGGCGATGGGATTGTCGGTGTCGGACATCTACAGCGCGATCCAGTTGATGCTGGCACGCGTGTACGTCAACGATTTCGTCGACCAGGGCCGCGTCAAGCGCGTGACGATGCAGGCCGATACGCCGTTCCGTACCGGGCCCGAGTCGTTGAACCACTTCTACACGCCGGCGCCGACGGCGGCAGCCGACGACGCGAGCGCAACGCCCGACATGATTCCGCTGTCGAACGTGGTCAGGTCGAGTTGGGTCGTCGCACCGCCGTCGCTGACGCGCTACAACGGTTACTCGGCGGTGGAAGTCGTGGGTTCGCAGGCGCCCGGCCACAGTTCGGGCGAGGCCATGAACGCGATGCAGGAGATCGTCGAAAAGGACCTGCCGGAGGGCTTCGGCTACGACTGGGCGGGACAGTCCTACCAGGAGATCCTGTCCGGCAATCAGGCGCCATTGCTGATGACGCTGTCGATCCTGGTGGTCTTCCTGTGCCTGGCGGCGTTGTACGAAAGCTGGTCGGTGCCGGTGGCGGTGTTGCTGGTGGTGCCGCTCGGCGTGCTCGGCGCGGTGGCGTTCTCGTTGGCGCGCGACCTGCCCAACGACATCTACTTCAAGATCGGATTGATCACCGTGATCGGACTCGCCGCCAAGAACGCGATCCTGATCGTCGAGTTCGCGATCGAGCAGCGCCAGCTCGGCAAGCCCTTGCGCCAGGCCGTGGTCGATGCCGCGAAGCTGCGTTTCCGGCCCATCCTGATGACCTCGTTCGCCTTCATCATGGGCGTGACGCCGCTGGCGATCTCGACCGGCGCCGGCGCGAACGCGCGCCACGCGATCGGCACCGGCGTGATCGGCGGCATGCTGTTCGCGACCTTCCTCGGCCTGCTGCTGATCCCGGTGTTCTACGTGGTGGTGCGGCGGATGCTGGGCGACAAGCTCGATGAGAAGCCGGTGCTCGAGCATGATGACGATCACGAGCCACCGTCACCGCAGGCTGCAACGTCCTGATTGGCGTCCCATCGCGATACGCGATACAGGAAAAAGCCCGCCAACCGGCGGGCTTTTTTTTCCGACCCTAAGAGGGCCGGCAGAGATTTGCTGTTGCAAAAAAAACCCGGCAGCGCGGCTGCCGGGTTTTCACATCACGCGGGGAGAGAGACCGCGTTGCCGGTCGCCCGGCTTGGAGACTTACTTGGCGCGCTTGGCGGCAGCCTTGACGGCTTCTTCGGCGTTCGCCTGCACGGTCGCGGTGGCGGACTCGACCTGGCCCTTGGCGATCTGGGCAATGGCTTCGTTCGTCTTCACGGTGCGGCCGAACACTTCCTGGCCGGTGCTGATGGTGCGCTCGATGTTCTCGCGCGCGACCTGCACGCCCTTCGGCCATACGTTCTTGAGGCCGTCGACGTCACGGACCTGGGCAAGCTCGCCCCAGAAAGCGAACGCAGCATTGACGTTCTGCTCGAGGGTGGCGAACTGCAGGCCGAACACCTTTTCGGCATTCTCGAGGGCCAGCTGGTTGACCTGGGCGGCGGTGTCGGCGAACTGGCGCGTGGCCGAGCCGAACTGATCGTTGATGTTCTGGTACATGGCGGTTTCCTGCGTTGTCCGGCAGGGATTGCCGGTTTGGTGCGGTGCAGCATAAGTGCAGGTTTGTTGCATTGCAACATTTAGCCACGACCGTTCGTCGGTTCGTTCATGACCCGTTTTAAATCAGTAAGTTGCGGCGCACGACGGGGCCGAGCCGCGACCGACAATGCGACCGTGCGCGGGTCGTCCGGACGGTTCACCCGCGATAACGGCACCCGGAAGTGCAGGTCTCATGGACCACGATCTCGCTCAACAGCGGCAGCCGCAGCCGCAGCCGCTCCCAGATCCAGGCCGCCAGCCGCTCGCTGGTGGGGTTCTCCAAACCCTCGACTTCATTGAGGTAATGGTGGTCGAGCTGGTCGTACAGCGGCTGAAAGGCCGCCTTGAGGTCGGCGAAGTCCATCACCCAGCCGGTTTGCTCGCCCGGCTCGCCGGCGACATGCACCTCGACGCGGAACGAATGCCCATGCAGCCGCGCACACTTGTGCCCGGCCGGCACGTTCGGCAGGCGATGCGCCGCCTCGATGGTGAAGATCTTGAAGATGTCCATGATGTCTTGCTGCCGACAGTGCATATGCGCGAGGGCTATGGTCGCCGAATCCCGTGCCGTTACCTAGCTCCAGTCGGCATTTCGGGCCGATGCGTTAACCTGAACCCATGAGCATCGAAGACAACGAACGCCCGCTCGAGGCCGGCATCCACACCGACCTGGCCGGGCGCATGACCTACGACGGCTACCTGCGCCTGGACCGGCTGCTGTCGGCGCAACAACCGCTGTCGAATCCGCCGCATCACGACGAGTTGCTGTTCATCGTCCAGCACCAGGTCGCCGAGCTGTGGATCAAGCTGATGGTGCACGAGCTGCGCGCAGCCATCGCGCACCTGCGCGCCGACCGCCTCGATCCCTGCCAGAAGATCTTCGCCCGCTGCAAGGTGGTGCTGCGCCAACTGACCGAAATGTGGTCGGTGCTGGAAACACTGACGCCGTCGGAATACATGGAATTCCGCGAACTGCTCGGCCCGTCGTCGGGCTTCCAGTCGGTGCAGTACCGGACCATGGAGTTCCTGCTCGGCAACAAGAATGCGGCGATGCTGAAAGTGTTCGCGCACGATCCCGACGGGCAGGAAACGCTGCGCGAGGCGCTGCAGTCGCCCGGGCTCTACGACGAGGCGCTGCGCTACCTCGCGCGCCGCGGCCACGCGGTCCCGGCCGTGCACCTCGATCGCGACTGGTCCAAGCCGCACGTATTCAATGCCGACCTCGTGCCGGTGTTCGAGCGCATCTACGAGGACACCGAGGCGTACTGGCAGGAATACCACCTGTGCGAGGACCTCGTCGATCTGGAAACGCAATTCCAGCTGTGGCGCTTCCGCCACATGCGCACGGTGATGCGCATCATCGGCTTCAAGCGCGGCACCGGCGGCTCGAGTGGCGTCGGTTTCCTACGGCAGGCGCTGGAACTGACGTTCTTCCCGGAGTTGTTCGAGGTGCGGACGGTGATCGGGCCCGGTGGTGGGTACGGGGCGGAACCAACAGAAGCGCAGTGAGGCCTGCGCTTTTGTCGCTGCACTTGAAGGGATCGCCGGAATGCGAGCAAAAAGCGTCGCCCTTCGAGATCAGGATGTGTCGGAGCGGACGCTCTGCCACCGCGAATGCTGCAATGCGGCAGTACGCTACCGGTTTGACGTGACGAGCCGCTGTCGGTAATCCTCGCGCGTCCCGCGCAGGCGGGCGCTCCATTCCTGAACGATCCACAGGGGTTACTGCATGAACGTCCACGTTCCCAACGCCGCCGAACCGGCCGGTCCACCGTTGCATGCCCCGTCACGCGGCGGCAGCGAGCCACCGCAGTTCAAGCAGCGTATGGGACACCCCGCGCCGTTGTGGATGCTGTTCATGACGGAGTTCTGGGAGCGGTTCGCCTTCTACGGCATCCGCTGGGCGCTGGTGTTGTACATGGTCGCGCAATTCCATGACGGCAATGCCGCAGGTGAGGCGCCGTCGAATCTCATTTACGGTGCCTATCTGGCGCTGGTGTATGCGGCCGCGATCTTCGGCGGTTACGTCGCCGACCGAGTGCTCGGTTATCAGCGTTCGATCCTGCTGGGCGCGGTGATCATGGCGGCCGGCCTGTTCATGATTTCGATGCCGGATCCGGAGGTCTTCAAATTCGGCCTGGCCACGATCATCTGCGGCAACGGCCTGTTCAAGCCGAACATCTCGACCATGGTCGGCAAGCTGTATGCCACCGACGACAACCGTCGCGACGCCGGGTTCACCATCTTCTATATGGGCATCAACCTCGGCGGTTTTCTCGCGCCGATCCTCACCGGCATCCTCGCCGATCAGATCTTCGGCACGCAGGCGATGCCGGCCTACAAATACGTGTTCATTGCCTCGGGCATCGGCATGCTGCTGAGCCTGGTGTGGTTCTGGTTCGGTCGTCGCCAGCTCGCCGGCATCGGCCGTCCGCCGGAAGGCGACGGCGGCAAGCAAAAGGTGCTGTACGTGTTCATCGGTGCGCTCGCCGCGATCCCGGCGGTGTATTTCCTGCTGTCGATGGGCGCCGGGCCGCTGAATTGGTATGTGCTGCTGCCGATGTTCGTCATCCTCTGCACGCTGCTGCTGGTCGAGGGCATCCGTGAAGGCAAAGTGCAGCGCGACAAGGCGATCGCGATGCTGATCATCTTCGTCTTCAACATCCTGTTCTGGATGTTCTTCGAGCAGGCGGGCAGTTCATTCACGTTCCTCGCCGACAAGATCGTCGACCGCGACATCTTCGGACCCGGTGGCTTCGTGTTCTCGAATGCCTGGTTCCAGTCGGTGAATTCGCTGGCGATCATCGCCCTGGCCCCGGTCATCGCACTGATCTGGATATGGATGGGCAGGCGCAATATCGAGCCCAACATCCCGCGCAAGTTCAGCCTCGGGCTGATCTTCAACGGCCTGGCCTTCCTGTTGCTGATGTTCGCGCTGTCGAGCCTAGTCAACGACGTCGGCAAGATCCCGTTCTGGACGTTGTTCATGGTCTACGTCATCCAGTCGATCGGCGAGCTGTGCCTGTCGCCGATCGGCCTGTCGATGGTGACCAAGCTGGCGCCGATGCGCCTGGTCGGTTTCGGCATGGGCGGCTGGTTCCTGTCGACGGGTATCGGCAACAATTTTTCGGGCATCTTCGCCGGCCAGGTGAGCGGCGAAACCGGCATGACCACGGCTTCCGCGCTGACCGGCTACACCTTCGGTTTCTGGGCGTTGGTCGGCGCAGGCGTGTTGTTATTCCTGATCGCGCCGCTGATCCAAAAACTGATGCACGGAGTGAAGTAGGCGGATCCAGTGCCTTTACGAACTTGCGCCGAAATGACGAACAAGAAGAACGGCGGCCTCGGCCGCCGTTTCGTTTGTAGCGGCAGAAGCTGCGATGACGTTCGCCGCCAACGGGATAGCGGCCGCATGAGGTGCAACGGTCGCGGCTTCCCCCGCTCCTACAAAGACGGAGCGTGCTCGAGCTTGGCCAGCAGCCGGTCGAGCGTCGCGCGCTCGTCGCTGTCCAACGGTGCCAGCAGCGCGCGTTCGTAACCGAGCGCGATCGGCACGACTTCGTCGTAGACGCGGTAGCCGGTCTCGCTGAGTTCGAGTACCGAGCGACGGCGATCCTCGCCATGCGGTTCGCGTTGCAGCAGGCCGCGCTCGAGCAGCCGCGCGAGCGCGCGGCTGACGGCGACCTTGTCCATCGCCGTGCGCTCGGACACGCCGTTCGCCGACAGCCCCGAATAGCGCCCGAGCACCGCGATCACGCGCCACTCGGTGATGCCGATGCCGAAACGCTCGGCGTAGGCGCTGGCGATGGTCTGGCTGATGCGGTTGGATAGCACGCTGAGGCGGTAGGGCAGGAAGTGCTCGAGGTCGAGGGTGGCGTGCTCGGTAAGGGCAGGGGTCTGGGCACTGCGGGCGCTTTTCCTCATCCGGCCCTGCGGGCCACCTTCTCCCGCAACCGGGAGAAGGGGTTTTGCGGCGGCCTTGGGCCGCGTAGCCCTTGGGGACATGCTGCGTTGCGCCTTGCAAATAGTTACATCTGAAACTATAACGTCGGCCACGATCGCGCAAGCCGCAACGCACCACGGAGCACCCCCATGAGCGCACAACCGCAGACCCAGGCCCAGGGCCCCAACCTCGGCATGCAGGTCACGACCTTCGAGAACCCGATGGGCATCGACGGCTTCGAGTTCGTCGAATTCGCCGCGCCGGAGGGCCAGGGCGACCTGCTGCACGATCATTTCCGCAAGATGGGCTTCACGGCCGCGCTGCGCCACAAGACGCGGCCGATCACGATCTACCGCCAGGGGGGCGTCAACTTCCTGGTCAACGAAGACCCGGATTCATTCGCCGCCGATTTCGCCAAGGCGCATGGCCCGAGCGCTTGCGGTTTCGCGATCCGCTTCAAGAAGCCCGGCGATGAGGTGCTCAAGACCGTGCTCGGCAACGGCGGCGAAGCGATCGATCACAAGGCCGACACCAAGGCCGTCGACGCGCCGGTGGTCAAGGGCATCGGCGACTGCATGCTGTACCTAGTCGACCGCTACGGCGACAAGGGTTCGATGTACGAAGAATTCCTGCCCGTGCAGGGCGCCGAGCCGAACCCGGCCGGATTCGGTCTGACCTTCATCGACCACCTCACCCACAACCTCTACTTCGGCAACATGCAGAAGTGGTCGGATTACTACGAGCGCCTGTTCAACTTCCGCGAGATCCGCTATTTCGATATCAAGGGCGCCAAGACCGGCCTGGTGTCGAAGGCGATGACCGCGCCGGACGGCATCGTCCGCATCCCGCTCAACGAGTCGAACGACCCGAAGTCGCAGATCAACGAGTACCTGGACACCTACAAGGGCGAAGGCATCCAGCACATCGCCTGCTTCACCGACGACATCTATTCGACGGTGGAGAAGATGCGTGCCGAAGGCGTCGAATTCCTCGACACGCCCGACACCTACTTCGAAGTGATCGACCAGCGCGTGCCGGACCACGGCGAGGACGTCGCGCGCCTTGCACGCAACAAGATCCTGATCGACGCCGATCCCGAAACCCACAAGCGCAAGCTGCTGCAGATCTTCACCACCAACGCGATCGGCCCGATCTTCTTCGAGATCATCCAGCGCAAGGGCAACGAAGGCTTCGGCGAGGGCAATTTCCAGGCGCTGTTCGAGAGCATCGAGCGCGACCAGATGAAACGCGGCGTTCTTTGATCGTAGGGCGGGCCCTGGCCCGCCGCACGGCAGCGATCGGTCGGCATGGCGGACAAGGCAACCTACGTAGCGAGGCGCGAATGAAATCGAACGGCTACCAATCCGGCTTCGGCAACGAGTTCGCCACCGAAGCCGTGGCCGGCGCCTTGCCGCAAGGCCAGAACTCGCCGCAGCAGGTCGCGCATGGGCTCTACGCAGAGCAGCTGTCGGGCACCGCGTTCACCGCGCCACGTGGCGAGAACCGCCGCAGCTGGCTGTATCGCATCCGCCCGGCCGCGATGCACGGCACGTTCGAGTCCTTCCAGCAATCCCGTTTCCATGACGATTTCGGTGACGGTCCGGTGACGCCTGACCAGTTGCGCTGGAATCCGCTGCCGCTACCGCTGCCGGAGGCGCCACGCGATTTCGTCGATGGGCTGTACACGATGGCCGGCAATGGCAGCGCCGCCGCGCAGCACGGCGTCGGCATCCACCTGTATGCCGCCAACGCATCGATGCACGGACGCTTCTTCTACAGCGCCGACGGCGAGTTGCTGATCGTGCCGCAGCAGGGTGCATTGCGCATCGCGACCGAGCTCGGCGTGCTCGACGTCGCGCCGCAGGAAATCGCGGTGATCCCGCGCGGCGTGCGTTTCCGCGTCGAACTGCCCGATGGCGCGGCGCGCGGTTATGTCTGCGAGAATTTCGGTGCGCAGATGCGCTTGCCGGACCTCGGTCCGATCGGCGCGAATGGACTGGCCAATCCGCGCGATTTCCTGGCGCCGAACGCTGCCTACGAGGACATCGAGGGCGATTTCGAACTGGTCGCCAAGTTCCAGGGCCATCTCTGGCGCGCGTCGATCGATCATTCGCCGCTCGACGTCGTCGGCTGGCACGGCAACTACGCGCCGTACAAATACGACCTGCGCCGTTTCAACGCGATCGGCTCGATCAGCTTCGACCATCCCGATCCGAGCATCTTCACCGTGCTGACCTCGCCCAGCGACACGCCTGGCACGGCGAACATGGACTTCGTGATCTTTCCGCCGCGCTGGCTGGTGGCACAGCACACGTTCCGGCCGCCGTGGTTCCATCGCAACGTCGCCAGCGAGTTCATGGGCCTTGTGCACGGCGCCTACGATGCGAAAGCCGAGGGCTTCGCGCCGGGCGGCGCGAGCCTGCACAACTGCATGAGCGGGCATGGACCGGATGCGCAAACCTTCGACAAGGCCTCGAACGCGGACCTGTCGAAGCCCGACGTGATCGGCGACACCATGGCCTTCATGTTCGAGACGCGCGCGGTGATTCGGCCGACGCGGCAGGCGCTAGATGCCGCGCACCGGCAGCGCGATTACCAGCAGTGCTGGGCCGGGCTCACGAGTCGCTTCACGCCGCCGGCGGGATGAACCGTTGCATCAACCGACGGACGATCGCTCCGTAGCTGCGCATTGCGCCTGGAGGATGGGCAGCGCCTCTTCCGGAATCATTTCCGCCACGCGATCGAACACGCGCCGACTGTAGGACGGGTTCGCGATGCGCTGGATGTGCTGGAGTCCTTGCAGCACGGCGGCGACCGTTGCTTCGGGGCCGATGCTGGTGCGGATGGACGCCTTGATCTCGGCGGATTCGGCATCTCGCTGCAGCTGCAGCATGTCGAGCATGTACATCTTGGTCGCGGCCAGCGAACGCCGCGTTGCGTTCGGCGCTGGCGTGGTTGCCGCGACATGGACGTCGGCGGGTGGCGCGACCACTCCCGGCGTGGTGCCGACAACGGAAGCCGTCGCGGAATGAGACGTGGCGAGGTAGCGTTCTTCCACAAGTCGCAACACCGCCGGTCGTGCAGGTGAGCCCAGCAGGCCGGCAATGTCGTCGAGACTGCGCTGACCGTCGCTCAGGATCAGGATGCGGCGATCCTGCGCAGTCAGCGTGCCCGTGCGCTGGAGCAGGGCCGAGCGCCCCTTGTCTGTCTTGTGCAACTGCATGATGACGCCCCTGTAGGCGCGAGACGCTAGCGGCAGGGGATGAACGCGTGATGACAGCTGCCGCCACGGGGATTCGTGCCGGCGTTGCAAGTTCGACGATGCGCACATTTCCGTCGCCACATGTCGATGGGCTACGCTGCGACCACCCTGACCAGGAGTCCGAGATGAGCTTGCCACTGCTGCGTGCGTGCCTTTCCACCGCCTGCCTGTTGCTGTTGCTCGGCGCCTGCGAGCGTGCGCCATCCGCCAGTCAGGTCGACGCCGGCGATGCGGCCGTTCCGCCGCCGTTGGACCAGCCGGTAGAGGACGTACCGCCCGCCACCGCGCCGGTTTCGCCGGCACCTACCGAAGAGCTGGCGGGTTACGACGGCTACGGCGACATGCGCTTCGGCATGAGTGCGGACGAAGCGAAGAAGGCCTGGGGTGGCGAACTCAACGGCAAGCCGTCCGAGGGCACGACCTGCTATCACCTGAGCCCGATCTCGAATCCGACGCCGGCGTACTTCGCCTTCATGATCGAGGACGGCAAGTTCGTGCGTTATGACGTCTCCAACGACAAGGAAATCGCGCCGGGCGGTGGCAAGCGCGGCATGACGGCGGACGAGATCAAAAAGCTGTACCCCGGAGTCACGGAGCAGAACCACAAGTATGTCGAAGGCGGCAAGTACCTGCGCATCGAGAACGGCGCCGGCGGCAATGGCGTATTGGTGTTCGAGACCGACGCCGCCGGCAAGGTCACGGAGTGGCGCGTCGGCGTGCCGCCGCAGGTCGATTATGTCGAGGGGTGTTCGTGATCGATCGATGGCTCAGGGAGCAGGGGAGTTGAACGGCGACATCTGAAGTTCGAGCAGCGATTACCGTCATCCCGGCCTGCCCGGACGACCAGCAAAAAAGCTACGCTCTTCCCGATTCCCGATTCCCGATTCCCGATTCCCGATTCCCGATTCCCGATTCCCGATTCCCGATTCCCGATTCCCGATTCCCGATTCCATGCCTTCCAGCGCGCAATCCCTGCTCATCCTGCTCGCCGCCTATCTGATCGGTTCGGTGTCGGGCACCTTGTTGATCGGGCGCCGGCACGGCGTCGACATCCGCACGCAGGGCAGCGGCAGTGCCGGCGGATCGAACGCATTCCGTACGCAGGGCTTCGTCTTCGGTGCCGGCGCGGCGCTGTTCGACATCGCCAAGGGTGCTCTGGTCGCCTGGTTCGCGCTGCGCTGTGCGCCTGCGGAGTCGCGCTTCGATGCGACCGCGCACGCCTATGCGGCCGCGTTCGCCGCGATGATCGGCCATGTCTGGCCGCTGTGGCACGGTTTCCGCGGCGGCAAAGGTGCGGCGACGCTCGCCGGCAGCGTGCTGGTGCTGTGGCCCTGGGTGACGCCCGCACTGGTGATTGTCTGGATCGCGACGATGGTGTCCAGCGGCTACGTCGGACTGGCCACGATCGCCGCCGGCATCGCGCTGGCGTTGATCGCCTGGTTCACCGGGGCGGAACCCGCGCGGCTGGTGTTTGCCAACGCCGCGGCGTTGCTGTTGCTGTTCACGCACCGCGGCAACCTGGCGCGCCTGCGCACCGGCGGTGAATCGCGTTTCGAGCGCGCGCGCCTGTTGCATCGGCTGTGGCGCCGTCCGTGAATGTCGAACGCGCCTTGCTGCAACGCCTGGTCGCCGGCCCCGCGACCGGCGATGCGCTCGCGCGCGAGTCGGGCCATACCCGCGCCGCGATCTGGAAACGCATCGATGCCTTGCGCGCGGCCGGTGTGGAGATCGAAGCGCGGGCCGGGCGCGGCTATGCGCTGGCGCGACCGCTCGAGCTGCTCGATGCGGACGCGATCCTGGCGCGGCTTCCCGCGCAACAGCGCGCGCAAGTTTCCGGATTGGAAATCGCATGGTCGATCGATTCGACCAACTCGGAACTGTTGCGCCGCGCCACGCCCAGCGCGGGCGCGACGGTGCTGCTGGCCGAACGCCAGACCGGCGGTCGTGGTCGGCGCGGGCGCGACTGGGCGTCGCCACTGGCCGCCAATCTTTACCTGTCGATCGCGCGCCACTATTCGGGCGGACTGGCACGACTCGGCGGACTCGGCCTGGTGGCCGGCGTCGCCGCCGTCGAGGCACTGCATGCACTCGGCATCGAACGCGTCGGCTTGAAATGGCCCAACGACCTGGTGGTGGTCGACGACTCCGCGGTCAGTCCGGGCCAAGCACTGCGCAAGCTCGGCGGCGTTTTGGTCGAAGGCGGCGGCGAGCACGCCGGACCCGTGCGCGCGGTGATCGGGCTCGGTCTCAACCTGCGCATGCCGGCCACGTTCGCGGCAGGCATCGACCAGCCGTGGATCGACCTGGCGACCCTGTCGGGCGCCGTGCACGTCGCACGCAACGAAGTCGCTGCCGTCGTGCTCGCGAAGTTGCTGGCGAGCCTGGAACGTTTCGACGAGGTCGGCCTCGCGCCTTTCCTCGACGACTACCGCCGCATCGATGCGCTTGCCGGCCGTGAAGTGGTGGTACAGGCCGGCGATGTCCGTCATGCCGGCACGGCCTTGGGCGTGGCCGACGACGGCGCGCTGCGGGTCCGCAGCGGAGGCGTCGTCCGCGACTTCCACGCGGGCGAAGTCAGCGTGCGGCGGCAATGAGCCTCTGGCTGTTCGATCTCGGCAACACGCGCCTGAAGTATGCGGCGCTGCACGACGATGGCAGCGTCGGCGAAGTCGTCGCGATCGCGCATGGCGGCGGCACACTTGCAACGAACTGGCGAGCGGGACTGCCGGAACGCTTCGAAGCGGCTTTCGTCGCCAGCGTCGCCCCGACGGCGTTGCGCGTGGCGCTGCTGGACGGACTCGGCCAGTGTTGCGGCCGGATCTCGCGCGCGACGACGCAGGCACGTTTTGTCGATGCGGTGTCGGGCCAAGTCGGCATCGCCTATGCACAGCCGCGGCGCCTGGGCGTCGACCGTTTCCTGGCGCTGCTCGCAGCGCGCGCGCGTGGCGTGCGACCCTGGCTCGTGGTCGGCGTCGGCACGGCCCTGACCATCGACCTGCTCGACGACGCGGGCGTCCATCGCGGCGGCCGCATCGCGCCTTCGCCGATGCTGATGCGGCAGGCGCTGCATGCGCGCGCGGCGCAATTGCCGGACAGCGGCGGTAGTTACGTCGAATTCGCGGCCGATACCGACGATGCGCTGGCATCGGGTTGCGAAGGCGCAGCGGTCGGCCTGGTCGAACGCAGCCTGCAGCAGGCCACGACGCTACTCGGCGCGACGCCCGGCCTGCTGCTGCACGGCGGCGGCGCGGCGGCGTTGCAGGCGCATTTCGACGATGCGATCGCGGCACCGGCACTGGTGCTGCAAGGGCTGGCGCGCTGGGCCAGTGCCGGGCGCGCAATCACCACCGGCTAGAATGTCGCGATGCTGTCCCGCGCCCTGATCGTCCTGCTGATCGTGTTGAATGCCGGCGTTGCCCTGTGGTGGGCGACGCGTCCCGTGCCGATCCCCGCGCAAGCCGCCGATGCGCGCAGCGACGGGCAGGACAGCGGCATCGCCCGGCTGCAGTTGCTGCGCGAGGTGCCGCGATCGGCGCTCGCGCTACGTCCTGCGCCGACACCGGTGCCCGCGCTGCCGCCGCCAGCGGACGCGGCTGCTGCAACCGTAGAAACCTCCGTCGCGCAACGCTGCTACGCGATCGGCCCGTTCACGGATGCCGCAACGCTGGCCGCCGCGCGCGCGCAACTGCAGCCCCAGGTCGATGCGCTGCGCACGCGCGAAGCACCCGTTTCGGCGACACGCGGCTGGCGCGTGATCATCCCGCCGCTCGCCGATCGTGCGGTCGCGCAGATCATGGTCGAGCGCCTCAAGGCAGCCGGTTTCGACGACTATCTGATCGTGCCCGACGGCGACGAAGCCAACAGCATCGCGCTCGGTCGCTACGGTGGAGAAAAGTCGGCGAGGCAGCGCGAGGCAGCACTGCGCGCGGCCGGTTTCCAGGCCGCCCAGGCACAACCGTTGGGCACGACGGCAGTGCGCTCGTGGCTCGACATCACCGTGGCCGATGCCGCCTTCGACCCCGCACGTGCGCGCCAGTCGGCCGGTGCGGCCGAGGCCAGCGCGCTCGATTGCGCCACCCTGCGTTAACTCGCCACGGCGGCCGCGCTAGAATGCACGGCGCGAAATCTTGCGCCGTCGCCCGGCTGGTCACGCCGGGCCTTCGATGCCCGCCGGCATAGCTCAGTTGGTAGAGCAACCGCCTTGTAAGCGGTAGGTCCCCAGTTCGAATCCGGGTGCCGGCACCACAACGGCAACTCAACCCGAACGGTTATCTGTATGAAATACAGCCCTGCTGGACGAATTTACTTCCTGCAGTGCCACCGCATTCTCAGGCGGGTGAAGTAACCCAAGTTGGACGCCTCGCTACGCCTGCGTCTAGACGTCAGCTCGCTCTCGCGCCCGCGACCGCAGCCAGAAGCAATAGCCCAGCGTCACGATCATCCCCGCCACCACCGCGGCGGATCCGACCGTGATCGCCAGCGGGATCGGGGCGAAGGCCCAAAGTCCGGCGTAGACGAGGCCGCTCAGCACTTGCGACCAGCCAGCGACCCTCGCGATCTGCCGGGCATCGGCACTGGGCGCTAGCGCCTTGGGCGCGCGATTGCCGTAGTAGGCGATCATGAGCCCATTGATGCCGATGACGATTCGCAGCACCGTGTCCTGGTCGATATAGCCCAGCTTGCGCGCCAACGTCGCGCCCAGCGCCAGCAGCACGATGCCGCCGCCCCAGGCCAAGGCCACGAGGAGTTCTTTCTTCGCCGCCTGGACTTCTTTATTCATCGCACGGTCTCCTTGTTTTTGGCCATCGGCGCTTCTGCGCCCAGGCCGAACGAATGCGCGAAGCCCAGCAGCGCTTCTTCGAGCACCGAGAGCTTCAGGTGATAGATGACGGATTTGCCGGCCTTCTCGGCATGGACGAGGTCGGCCTCCTTCAGCACGGCAAAATGCGCCGACATGGTGGGTTTGGAGACGTCGAAGTGCTCGCAAAGCTCGCCCGCGCTCATCGGCCCCTTCCCCAGGAGCTGCAGCACGCGGCGGCGCGTCGGGTCGGAAAGGGCCTTGAACACTTTGCTCATGATTCTATGATTAGCTAATCATCGAATCGAAGTCAAGACCCCTGAGATCCGCATATGGCATCGCCCCGTGATGAGAAAGCCCCCGGCGCCTGGAAGTCGCTGTGACCCCTCAACCCAAGTCGGAGCGCAGAAGGGTCAATGGAAAGGCGGAGCTTGATTGGACATTCGGCAGGCGCGCGGCCGCGATTGTCCCGGCCGATGCCGGATCTCTGAATCTGCTCGAGCATGGTTTCAATCCCGCCGACGACCCCAGCTGCGGTCTGTTCGCAGATCACCAATGGCAAGCGACCATCGCAACAAGCTGAATCCTCATTCCCCCTATTCGGCTAACCTTGGCATACACGCCCCGAACAGAAATCTACTTCCGAAACCACGAGCCAGCCGGCTCGATAGCGGGTATTTCTGGGGGTATCACCCTCAATGTGCATCCATTTTCACGTGCCATATCAATTAGATGCGGTTACTTTGTGAATCTGGGTGCCCCACCGCGGAGTATCGCGATCATGAGCAACGCGGCGCCTTCAAGCGACACGCGCACGAACGCCACGCGTACGCAAGACCGGCGACCGGGCAGATCGCTGCCGCCGGTCTCCTTACTCGGTGCGCCGACCGATATCGGCGCCGGCGATCGTGGTGCCCTGATGGGCCCGGAAGCGCTGCGCGTCGCCGGGCTGGCCGAGGCCTTGGTCGACCGCGGCGTCGACGTGGTCGATCGCGGCAATCTGGTCGGCCCGCGCAATCCCTGGACCGCGCCGGTGGATGGGTATCGCCATCTCGACCAGGTCGTGGCATGGAACCGGCTGCTGATGGACGCGGTCGCGGCGGAGCTGCGTGCGGGCCGCATGCCGATCGTGCTCGGCGGCGACCACTGCCTCGGCATCGGTTCGATCACCGCCGTCGCGCGGCATTGCCGCGACACGGGCAAGCAATTGCGCGTGCTCTGGCTCGACGCGCATGCCGACTTCAATACGCACGAGGTCACGCCGTCGGGCAACATCCACGGCATGCCGGTCGCCTGCCTGTGCGGCATCGGTCCCGAAGCCCTGACTCGCCTCGGCGGCGACGCGCCCGCGATCACGCCGGCGCAGATCCGCCAGATCGGCATCCGTTCGGTCGACCAGGGCGAGAAGCGGCTGATCCAGCAGCACGGCCTGGACGTGTACGACATGCGTTACATCGACGAGGTCGGCATGAAGCGGACGATGGAGGAGGCCCTGCGCGGCGTCGACGACAACACGCACGTGCACGTCAGCTTCGACGTGGACTTCCTCGATCCGAGCATCGCGCCCGGCGTCGGCACCACGGTGCCCGGCGGCCCGAACTACCGCGAGGCGCAGCTGGTGATGGAGATGATCGCCGACACCGGCCGCATGGGTTCGCTGGACATCGTCGAGCTCAACCCGGCGCTCGACAGCCGCAATGCCACCGCCTTGCTGGCGGTCGACCTGGTCGAGAGTCTGTTCGGCAAATCGACCTTGATGCGCGATTGACGCAGCGCGGTACTCCTCGCGAGGAAAGGCTCGAATGCAGCAGACCGGACCAGCGCGGCCCGGGAACGGCATGGGACCGGGGCCGAGCCTGAACTGCAGTCCCGTTGGCCGTGGCCAAATGCACGCGGCTTTCACATCCGAATGGGGTTTCATTCACCCAGCGGATCGCAGACTTGCACCGCGGTCCATCCACGAAGGAGATTTGCATGAAGCGTTTGACTGCCCTGATGTTGCTGGCGATGTTCTCGGTTGGTTTCCTGTCGGCCTGCAATACGGTGAAAGGCGCCGGACAGGACGTGCAGAAGGTCGGCGAGAAGGTCGAAGGTGCGGCCGAAGACACTGGCGCCACCACGCCGAACTGAGCCTCGCGCCACGCCAACAGCAGAAAAGCCGGCCACGCCGGCTTTTTTGTTGCCTCCTGATGCATGAATAGGAAACGAATCATCGAACGGGAACGAAACCTTGACCGCCGCCGAACACGCACGTTGCGATGATCGATACTCGATGCACGCGCACGCTGCGCGTCGCGTCGAACCCCTCCCCCAACGAGGATCACGATGAACAAAGACATCATTGCCGGTAAGTGGACGCAGATCAAAGGCCAGGCCCAGGCGAAATGGGGCGATCTCACCGACGACGTTTTCGATGTCGCCGAAGGCGACAGCAAATACCTGTCGGGCAAGCTGCAGGAGCGTTACGGCTGGGATCGCGATCGCGCCGAACGCGAAGTGCATGAGTTCGAGAAGACGCTGAATTAGTCGGTGGATTTCCGGGCCTTTGCTGCCCGCAACACAATCTGGATGACCCCAAGGGCCGGCAATCATGCCGGCCCTTCTTCCGCTTCCCATGCTCAGCCCTGCGGCGGATCCGCAGCGAAGCCGGAAGGGAATGCCTGCGGCTCGTCGCCGCGCGGCCAGTGCGGATAGGCGCGCGGCAGGATGCCGAGCGCAACCAGCGCCGCGCTCTCGTCATAGCGCAACTGCGTGACCTGCGCCGGCGAGCGCGAGGCGCGCACGAAATCGGTGCGCGAGACCGGTGCCCATTCGCGCTGCCCGTGACCGGTGCCGATGCGTTGCCGCTCGGCATCGCCATACGCGGCCGATGACTCGGCGGCGGCCCCGCGAGGCGCGGCGGATGGTGCGCTCGCGTTACCGGCCGAGTCGCGCGACTTGGCCTCGTCGTAGGGACGCGGATAGGGCGACGGATACGGATACGGCTGCGGGTAGGGCGGCGGTGAATAGGGCGGCGCGTAACTGATCGGCCGCGCCTCGCGGAAGACCGCGATGCCGACCACGCCGACATCGTTGGGACGCCCGGTGCGCGCGGCATAACTGTCGGGCAGATCGGTGAAATAGAACTGGGCGATATCGTCGAGCGACTTGCGCCAGCCGGCGACCTCGGTGCTTTGCCAGGGCGCCAGGACGTAGCCGGTCTGCGATGCGGCGGCGGTCTGGCCGCTGACCGCGTTGACGCCATCGATCGACAGCACGACCAGCACGCGCTCGCCGGTGGTGTTGGTCAGGCGCACGGCATAGCGGTGGCCAGGTTCGCCCGGCACCCAGGTACGGCCGCGATGCGGGTATTCCGGCAGCCACTGGCCGGTGTCGCGATCGACCAGGTCGATGTCGACCAGTGGCTGCGCCGACAATGGCGAGCAAGCACCGGCCGCGAACAGCGCCGAACACAGGGCGGCGCAGAGCAGGGAAGGATTGCGGAACATGGCGGATCTCCGTGAAGGGCAGACCTGTCAACGCGCCGTGCGCGCGAACGGGGTTGCGGCAGGGGCAGCGGTTAAACTGACGGTCGTTCACTCTTGCAGCGCAACGCATGGCCACCCGCGTCCTGACCGGCATCACCACGTCCGGCACCCCGCACCTGGGCAACTACGTCGGCGCGATCCGGCCGGCGATCGCCGCCGCGCGCACGCGCGGTGTCGAGAGCTTCTATTTCCTGGCCGACTACCACTCGCTGGTGAAGGTGCAGGAGCCGGCGCGCGTGCAGCGCTCGACGCTGGAGATCGCGGCCAGCTGGCTCGCCTGCGGGCTCGATCCCGAGCAGGTCTGGTTCTACCGCCAGTCCGACATTCCCGAGATTCCCGAGCTGACCTGGCTGCTGACCTGCGTCGTCGGCAAGGGTCCGCTCAACCGCGCGCATGCGTACAAGGCCGCGGTCGACCGCAACCATGCCGAAGGCGTCGACGACGATGCCGGTATCACGGCAGGTTTGTTCATGTATCCGGTGCTGATGGCCGCGGACATCCTGCTGTTCAACGCCGACAAGGTGCCGGTCGGCCGCGACCAGGTGCAGCACATCGAGATGGCGCGCGATTTCGGGCAGCGCTTCAATCATCTATACGGCGAACATTTCACGCTGCCCGAAGCGGTGATCGAGGCGCACGTCGCCACGCTGCCCGGCCTCGACGGCCGCAAGATGTCCAAGAGCTACGACAACACCATCCCGCTGTTCGCGCCGCGCGAGCAGCTGAAGAAACTGATCTATTCGATCGTCACCGATTCGAAGGCGCCAGGCGAGGCCAAGGACGCCGACGCGAGCAATGTGTTCCAGCTCTATCAGGCCTTCGCCAGCGCCGACGAGACCGCGGCAATGCGTGCCGCCTTCGCCGATGGCATCGCCTGGGGCGACGCCAAGCAGCGGCTGTTCGAGCGCATCGACGCCGAGGTCGCACCGCTGCGAGAACGCTACGAGACGCTCATCGCGCAGCCGCAGCACATCGAGGCACAGCTGCGCGATGGCGCGCAGCGGTTGCGCGCGCGCTATGCGACGCCGACGCTGTTCACGCTGCGCGAAGCGGTCGGCCTGCGCGATCTTTCGCGATCAGGTGCCGTCGAGAACAAGCTGGAGATCAAGGCGGTGTTGCCGCAGTTCAAGCAATACCGCGAAGCCGATGGTCGCTTCTACTTCAAGCTGGTGCGTGGCGAACGCGTGCTGCTGCAGAGCATCGGCTTCGACTCGCCCAAGGATGCGGGCGCGCGCATCGCACGCCTGAAGCGCGGAGGCGCGGACCTGCTGCACCACGTGTCGGGCGAGGGCGTGCACCTGGGCGAGGAACTGCTCGGCAAGCTGGCCGAGGACGCGGCCATCGAGGAAGTGCTCGGTGCGGTCGCAGCGCTGGCCGAGGCGGATGCCTGAGTCATGAGTCCGCTGGTCGAACTCAACCTGACCCTGATCCTGTTCCTGCCGTGGTTCGCCATCCTGTCGCTGCTGTACTGGTGGTTTCCGCGCCGGCCGCGCCACGCCGCACGCATTGCCTACGACATCGCCGCGCTGGCCTTGTCGGTCGCCGCCTTCGTCGCCAGCGTGCACTGGTCGCATGCCAACGCCGATCCGCAGTACGGAAAGATGTGGCAGCAGATCCTTGCGACCGCCCTGGGCTATGGCGTGTTCCTGGCATCGCTGACGCTGGCATTCGCGATCCGGGCCTTGTGGCTGCGTGATCGCCAGCCTGCGCCGCGAGGCTGAATCGACGTTCCGGAATTTGCAACGATGCACAACACCGCGACACGGATTTTGTGATCCTGACGCCGCCCAGCCCAGCGCCGGTTCCGTCATGTCCGCCAACCCCGCCCCCGCCCGCTCCACGCATACGCTCGAAGCCGGTCGCCAGGCGTCGCTGGACAGCTATGCCATCGTCGATACGGCGCCCGAGCGCGCCTACGACGACATCGCCAGCCTCGCCTGCGCCATCTGCGCCACGTCGGCGGCGGCGATCACGCTGGTCGACCGCGATCGGCAGTGGTTCAAGGCCAGCATCGGCCTGGAACACAGCGAGACGCCGCGCAGCGAATCGATCTGCGCGGTGGCGATCCGCGACCCGCATGACCTGTTCGAAGTGCGCGACGTACTCGCCAATCCCGACATTCCCATGCGGCCGACCGACCGCAACGGCGCGCTGCTGCGCTTCTACGCCGGCATGCCGATCCTCGCCGCGGACGGGCAGGCGTTGGGGACGGTCTGCGTACTCGACAACGTGCCGCGCACGCTCACCCGCGCGCAGCGCGAGGCACTCGGGGCGCTGGCGCGACAGACGCAGCACCTGCTCGAGTTACGCCGCTACGCGATGCAGCAGCAGCGCCTGCTGCAGGAACGCGACGCGGTCGCGCGCAAGCTCGAACACGACCGCGCCGACCTGCAGCGCCGCCACGACGACCTCAAGCACGTCGCCAGCCACGATCCGCTGACCGGCCTGCTCAATCGCAGCGCATTGGAGAAACTGCGCCATCGGCCCGACGCGATGCGACGGCTGGAAGCGGCGGGCTATGCGCTCGCGGTGGTCGACGTCGACCACTTCAAGCAGGTCAACGATCGCTTCGGACATCTGCTCGGCGATCGTGCCCTGCGGGCCGTCGCCGAGGTCATTTCGTGGTGCATCCGCCACGGCGACCTCGCGGTGCGCTACGGCGGCGAGGAATTCCTGCTGGTATTGCCGGCCACGCCGTTATCGGGCGCGTTCGAGGTCGCCGAACGGATCCGCACGCAGATGTCGACCCTGGCGCTGCCGTTTCCGGTGACGGTGTCGATCGGCGTGGCTGCCGGCGATCCGCAACTCGATACGCCCGAGCAGGTCTTCGATCGCGCCGACCAGGCGCTGTATCGCGCCAAGGCGGGCGGGCGCGACCGCGTCATCGCCGACAACACCCCGCGCGTCTGAGGATCGCTCAGTCCCAGTCGTTCGGCGCCACGCCTTTTTCCGGGTGGTGCATCTTGACCACGCAGAAACGCTGCCCGGTCGGAGCCTCCATCAACCACCAGCGCTTGACGAAGCCGATGCGCTTGGCGCCGAGCTTTTCCAGCCGGTCGGCTTCGGCATCGATGTCGTCGCTTTCGATGTCCAGGTGCACGCGCGAAGGATGCTCGACCTGCTGCACCTCGATGTGGAGATCGCCAGGACCGTCCTTGAGCTGCGCGTAGATGCCGTCGCCCGCATCCGGGTCGATCACCGGCAGGCCCAGGGCCTCGCTCCAGAATTCCGCCGCGCCGGCGAGATCGTCGGTCTGGCAATCGATGATGAAACCGGCAAGGCGGCTGCGATGGGCCATCTGTTGCTCTCCGTGGGTGGGCCGCGGCCCACTATCGTGGCGGCGATAAAAAACGGTGGACCAGGGCCCACCCTACGTCGTCATTGCGCGCGCGCGAGATCGTCCAGCATCGCCTTGAGGAAGCGCGCCGCTTCGCCGCCCGTGCAGGCGCGATGGTCGAAGGTGACCGATAGCGGTATCACCTTGTGCGACTCGAAGCCGCCGATCACCGGCGTGATCTGGTGGCGACCGCGGCCAGCAGCGACGATCGCGACCGTGGGCGGCACCACGATCGGCGTCGCGTAGCGCCCGGCGAACATGCCGAAGTTCGACAGCGAGATCGTGTAGCCGCTGAGTTCCGAGGCCGGGATGCTGCGGTCCTCGACCTGCAGGCGCAGTCGATTGATGCCCTCGCGCACGCCGCTTGCGTCGAGCATGTCGGCATTGCGCAACGCAGGCACGAACAGACCGTCGTCGGTGTCGACCGCGATGCCGATGTCGACGTGCGGATGCAGGGTGCGCATCAACTTGTCGCCGTCGAACCAGGCGTTGAGCGCAGGCACCGCTTGCGCAGCGCGGACGATCGCGCGCACCAGACCGGCCGGTGAGGTCGTTGCCCGGCGTCCAGGCATGGATGTCGGCATCGTCGCTGAGCGTGGTCGGGACGACCTTGGCGTGCGCATCGGCCATGACCCGCGCCATGTTGCGGCGCACGCCCTTGAGTTGCTCGGGCTGGCCGGAGGCCGATACCGAAGGCGATTGCGTGCGCATGGGCTTTCCGGACGCCGACAACTGCGTCCGGCCCTGGTTCGGAGCGGAAGCCGAATGGCTACGATCACTTCCACCATGCACCGGGAATGCCTCGCGGCCGGGAGCCGCTCCGACGGACGCCGCCTGACTGCGATCGCTGCCGCCGTGAACCGGGAATGCATCGCGGGTGGGGCCCGCCGCGCCGCTCTTGGCGGAACCATCGGCCGCCGCGCGCTTGACGTCGTCCATCGTCACCACGCCATCGGCGCCGCTACCGCGCACGCGCGACAGGTCGACGCCCAACTTGCGCGCCTGCGCACGCACTGCCGGCATCGCCTTGATGCCGCCGACCGCGACTGCCTGCTCGCTGCGCACCGCATCGGACGACTGCATCGCGCCGACTACCGTGCCGCTGTCCTCGCGTACCGCTTCAGTCTTGGTGCCTGCTTCGCCTTTCGGCGCTGGCGTGCCGGCATCACTGATGGCGCCGCCGTCGTCGGAGGCGACCACCTTGGCGTTGTTGTCAGGCGCCGTGCTGCCCACGCTTTTCGTCGGCGGCGGACCGTGATGGTGCCCCGTGTCCTGGCCCGCGGCACGCTGCGGCAGACTCGGGTCGATCTCGAATTCCGCCAGCACGCTGCCGGTCTCGATCACGTCGCCGTCGCCACCAGCCAGCGACAGCACCTTGCCGGAGAACGGCGAAGGCACTTCGACCACGGCCTTGGCGGTTTCCATCGACACCAGCGGCTCGTCGAGCTTGATGGTGTCGCCGACCTTGACGAACCATTCGACGATGGTCGCGTCGGGCAGGCCCTCGCCCAGGTCGGGCAGGTGGAAGGATTGTTTGTCGGCCATGTCAGTTCCCGTCGGTGTTGCCGTCATCGATGATCTTGAGCGCGTGCGCCGGAATCCAGCCGCTCGCGCCATGTGCCTCGCCCTTCTGGATCTTTTCCGCCCACCACCAGTCTGCCATCTCGCGGTGCAGGACGAGCAGGTCGCCGACATCGGCATCGAGTTCGCGCGTGTCGTACTCCGTATGCGCGGTCGCCTCGCCCTGCTCGCGGTCGAACAGCACCCACGGAATCCATCCGCCGAGCCCGTTGGCCAGCGTCGTCCAGACGAACTGCGGCCAGGTGTCGTCGCGCTCGCCGAGCGTCACCTCATCGCCCGGTGCCACCTGGATCGGTGGCCGGTCAGGTGCGCGATGCTCGACGATGACGCGCGCGCGCTTCATGCCCAGACGTCGTTGCGCGCGGTGAGTTCGCCGCCGGCATCCCCGGTGTTGACGACGCCGCGTGGCTCGATGATCAGCGCGTGGCATTCGTCCGTGGCGCGCGTGATGTGCTCGACGCCGCGCGGCACGACCAGCATCTCGCCTTCGCGGATGGTCACGTCGCGGTCGCGGAAGCCGACCTGCATTTCACCCTTCACCACCATGAAGACCTCGTCCGTGTCCTCGTGCCGGTGCCAGACGAACTCGCCCTGCAGCTTGACGAGCTTGAACTGATAGTCGTTCATCTCGGCCACGACGCGCGGCGACCAGTGCTCCGGGAACTGCGACAGCTTCTGCGCAAGATTGATGACGTCGGCGGCCATGCGATCCTCGTGCTCAGCCCGCGGCCAGCGCCTTCTTCGCCGCGGCCACGATCTTTGCGACGCTCGGCAGGTATTTCATCTCCAGCCGGAACAGCGGAATGTGGGTGTCGTAACCGGTCACGCGCTGCACCGGTGCGCGCAGGTCGAACATCGACTCCTCGGCCAGGCGCGCGGCGATCTCGGCGCCGAAACCGGCCGTCTTCGGCGCCTCGTGCACGATCACGCAGCGCCCGGTCTTGGCCACCGATTCGGCGATGGTGGCGAAGTCGAGCGGACGCAGCGTCGCGACGTCGATCACCTCGGCGCTGATGCCTTCGCCGGCGAGCGCATCGGCCGCCTCCAGCGTTTCCTTGACCTGCGCGCCCCAGGTCACCAGTGTCACGTCGCTGCCGTCGCGCAACACGTAGCAGACATCGAGCGGCAGCGCCTCGCCGTCATCGGCGACGATCTCCTTGTACTGGCGGTAGATGCGCTTGGGTTCGAAGAAGATCACAGGATCGGGATCACGGATCGCCGCCAGCAGCAAGCCATAGGCGCGCGCGGGCGAGGAGGGCATGACGACACGCAGGCCGGGCACGTTGGTGAAGATCGATTCGTTCGCCTCGGAGTGGTGTTCCGGCGCGCGAATGCCGCCGCCCCACGGCACGCGCAGCACCATCGGGCAGGTCAGCCGGCCGCGTGTGCGATAACGGAAGCGCGCGGCGTGGCAGATGATGTGGTCGACCATCGGATACATGAAGCCGTCGAACTGCGCTTCGGCCACCGGCTTCATGCCCTGCGAGGCGAGGCCGACCGTCAGCCCGGCGATCGTGGTCTCGTCGAGCGGCGTGTCGAGCACGCGCTCGGAACCGAACGTCGCCTGCAGGCCGGCGGTGGCGCGGAACACGCCGCCGTTGACGCCGACGTCCTCGCCGAGCACCACGACGCTGTCGTCGTTGCGCATCTCGTAGGCGAGCGCCTGCGTGATCGCCTCGATCAGCGTGATGGCCGTGGGCGCCTTCGCGGTCAGGACTTCGGCTTCGCGTGGCGGAGCCGAGGTCTTTTCCGGGGCGGTCGCGGAATGGTTGTCGGCGTTCATGCGCGTTTCTCCAGCGCGATGGCTGCGGCGCGTTGTTCGAGCAGGTCCGGCGGCGGATCGGCGTAGAGATAATCGAACATCGCCTCGACCGGCTGCACCGGCGTCTCCAGGTAGGCGTTGATCTCGACGTCGACCAGCTTGCCGCACTCTTCCACCCAAGCCGCTTCCTGTTTTTCGCTCCACAGCTTGTGCGACGTGAGCCAGGTGCGCAGGCGCGGGATCGGGTCGCGCGCCCAGGCGTCCTTCACTTCCTGTTCGCCGCGATAGCGGCGCGCGTCGTCGGCGGTGGTGTGGTCGTGCAGGCGGTAGGTCATGAACTCGATCACGCTGCCGCCTTCGCCCTTGCGCGCGCGCTCCATGGCGCGGCGCATGCCTTCCATCACCGCCACCAGGTCGTTACCGTCGACCTGCAGGCAGTGCAGGCCGCCGGCGATGCCCTTCTGCGCCAGCGTCTTGGCGCCGGTCTGCGCCGAGCGCGGCACCGAGATCGCCCAGCCGTTGTTGATGATGCATTGCACGAACGGCAGCTTGTAGGCGCCGGCGGAATTGATCGCGGCGTAGGTGTCGGTCTTTGAACTGCCGCCGTCGCCGCAGCAGGTCACCGCCACGCGCGGCTCCTTGCGCAGCTTGAACGCGAGCGCCGCGCCGGCCGCATGCAGGCACTGCGTCGCGATCGGCACGCACCACGAGTAGTCGTGCTTCGGCCCGGAGAAATCGTTGCCGCGCTCGTCGCCGCCCCAGTACAGCAGGATCTCGCGCGGCTTCACGCCACGCACGATCTGCGCGCCGTACTCGCGGTAGCTCGGCGCGAACACGTCCTCCGGCCGCATCGAGGCGCCGATGCCGACGTGCGTGGCCTCGTGGCCCAGTGACGAGGCGTAGGTGCCGAGCTTGCCGGTGCGCTGCAGCGCGATCGCCTTGGTGTCGAAGGTGCGCACGTACAGCATCTGCTTGAACAGCGGCAGCAGCACCTTGGCATCGCGGAAGGCAAGCGGCAGCTCGGCGGCAAGCTTGCCGTCCGGGCCGAGGTACTGCAGGTATTCGATCTCGAAGGTCGCGGCGACGGTCATCGGGGGTGTTCTTCATCGGCGTCTGAGGGGGCCGATGATACCCGGAGCGCGGAAAAGAGCCGTTGCGCGGCGCAGCGGTTGCCTACTGGCGCCCCCAAGAAAAGGGCGCGACCGAAGTCGCGCCCGGATCACACGCGGGTTGGCAGCGATGCTGGGTCAGAACCCGGTCACGCCCACCACCCGGGTCCGCTGAGATGCCGAATTGTTGGCTGGCTGCGGGTCGACCGATCCCGATTCGATCGTGGCGCGGACATCGATGTTCGGGATGCGCAGCTGGCCGACACCATTGATGGTCATCGAGAAGGCGCCAAACGGCACGACTGTTGACTCGCAGGAGGCAGAAAACGTCGTCGACTCGACGACCGTGCAGATCCAACCTGATTGAGCCACAAGTGTCACGCTTGCCTTGGGCACATTAATCGCCAACGTTACAAGACTAGGCGGGACCGGTGTATTTGGGCCGCCCATCGTCGTGGTCGCAAAAAACGTCGCACTCGTGGAGGTCCGGTACAGCAGTGCGGGGCCGGTGATGACGATGGAATCGTCAGCCACCGAGATCACGTTCACAACGGCCTGCGCAGCGTTGTCCGCCTCGTCAGGATCCGGAGTCTGCGACGTGGCCAGCACCGCCATGACAATGGCGTGGCCTGCTTCGTTGGCCGGAGCGGTGGCGGTCAGCTGGAACGCGGCCGCAGCGGTATTCGCCAGCGTGCTGACCGAGCAGGCAACGACGGTCGTGCCACTGGCCACCGTCGGTGCATCGCAAGTCCAGCCGTTCGGCGCCATGAGCTCCAGGTTCGGGAGTTCGGCGTCGAACGCGAAACCTATGCCCGGAAATGCAGCCGCATCCGGCCCGTTGTTGGTCATCGTGGCGTCGAACGTCATCGAAGCGCCCGATGCCACGTCGGCTGGCGTTGCACTGGCAGTGACGGCCAGGTCGGCACTCGACACCGTGAAGTACGCGATCGCGGGATCGTGATCCGACAACCGCGACGGCGAGTTCGCATCGTTGCGCATGACTTCCGGGAAATCCGCATTGATCCGCGCATGGTCGAGGCTGAAATCCGCCACGTGTGCGCCCAGGGCCTGGTTGATCAGCACGTGGTCCAGCGATTGCGCATTGCCGTCGAACACGAACGAGTAGCGCTGGTCGACGGGCTCCTCGACGAACAGGTTCATCAAATCAGGATTGACGAGGTCGACGCCGTCGTCCGCGACCGCGGTCTGATTGTCGGGCGTCGGCGTCCCGGTGACGACGTTCATCGAATCGCCATAGCCATCGTTGAACTCGAACGCGTTGAAGTCGCCGAGCACGGTGATGTTGCGATCCGGATCCGCCGTTTGCAGCGCCTGGATCTGGTTGGCCAGGTACTCGGCCTGCCGCTGCCGCTTGGCGCGTACGCGCACGCCGCCGGCAGTGTCGTCCTCGGCGCCGTTGAGCGAGCGCTGGTGGACGACGATCACGGTGATCGGGAACGTGCGGCCATCGCTGTAATTCACGACCGCGTCGAGTTGCAGCGGCGGTCGGTCGTTGAGCAGGCTGCTGCCGCCGGCCGGCTCGGTCCACATCTCGTCCTTGCCGAGCTGGGTGACCGCATCGACGTCGATGCGGTCGATACCGGCGGCGGCTTCGGCCGACTTCACCAGGAAGCCCACGTCGATGCCGCCGATATCGTTGCCTTCCTGCAGGTAGGCGACGTATTCCGGATTCGGCTGGCTGGCGGCCACGGCGTCGTCGTTGATCTTGCTGGCGAGCGCCTGCAACGTGGTCAGGTTCTCCATTTCCACTACGCCGAGGATGTCGGGCGTGTTGAGGAAGTTGCGGATCGCCAGCGAGGCCTTGTTGAGGCGATTGGCGAACGCGGTCGCGGTCAGCACCGGATCGTCGGTGGCCGGATCGTTGACCGTGTCGAAGAAGCGCTCGACGTTGTAGCTGGCCACGGTGAACTCGTCGGCGGTCGGCAGGCGCGCGGCCGACGGCGCCGGCGCCGGCGTGATCGTCGGCGTGACGGCGGGATCGGGCACGATCGTGTAGCGGCGGAAGCCGTAATCGAGCGGGCCGACGACGTTGCTCAGCTGTTGGCCGACCGCGACGTCCAGCGGTGCGCCGCCGATGCCGCGGCTGACGACGGTCAGCAGTTCCGGGTTGAAATCCCACTGCGGGATCGGCGGGATGCTGCCGCCGGCGGGCGGCGCATCGGGGCGCTGGATGCCGGGTTCGCGGAACGGCCGCGGCGTGCCGGTGAGCACGACATTGAAGATGCCGTTGGTGGTGCCGGTGGCGTTGGGCTCGCTGGTGGAACCGCCCGTCGCCGCGACGACGGTGAAGCTGTCGGCCGTTACGCGCATGCTTTCGAACGGCTCGAGCTGGTCGAGCGCGCCGGCGGGATCCAGCAGCGTCGGCGTCAGCACGATCGGGACCGGCAGCGCATTGCCGATCGTCAGCAGGTTCACGGACACCGTCCCGCCGAGCTCGGTCAGAGGAAGCTGGCCGAGGTCCGCTGGCGGGAGGAACTCGACGACCGAACCGGACACCTGCACGCGGTTGCCGACCGCGGCGTTCGCCGGCGGCGTCGAGCTGGTGAATACGAACACGCCCTGCGAGGTGGCGTCGTTGCCGTCGCCTTCGCCATCGGCGGTCTGCAGGAAGAAACCGTTGCTCTTGCGACCGGTGACGATGCCTTCGGTGGTGACGGCCTGACCCACCAGCGGCGACATCGCGCCAGAACCCTGGATCGCGTGGACCGGGATGATAGTGAAGTCGTCGTTGTTGATCGTGCCGAGACCCTGGGCGTCGCCGCTGACTGCGCCGACGACGCTGCTGACGGAGATGGAGAAGGTTTCGTTCGCCTCGGTATCCGCGTCGCCGTTGACGTCGATGCTGACGGTGACAGAAGTTGCGCCTTCGGCGATCGTGGCGCTGGAGGTCGCGGCAACGTAGTCGGAACCTGCGTTGGCGGATCCATCGGCGGTGGCGTAATCGAAGCTCACGCCGCCCGGGCCAGCCGGCTGAGTCAGGGAAACCGTAAACAGGAACGGTGTGGTGCCGCTGTCGCCTTCGGCGGCGCTGGTGTCGGAGATCGAGAGGACGGGATCGGTGCCGCCACCCTCACCATCCGGAGTGATCGAGAGGTCGTCGATCGACAGGCCATGATCGGCGCCGGTCTGGTCCGGGTCGGCCCAGCGCAGCATGATTTCGGTGCCGGCCGGGATGCTCAGGCCGGTGATCGTCGTGGACAGCACGGTGCGATTGGCGACTGCATTGCCATCGAGCGCGGCGGCGGTGCCGCCGGTGACCGGGCTGGTGAAATCGAGCGCAGCGACCGCAGTCGCGGCCGACTGGAATTCTGCCAGCGAGCCGGTGACCGTAGGACTGCCGACCAGGTAGGAGAACGCGACGGTCTGCGCGGCAGCGGCGCTGTTGCGCCATTGCTCGCCGGCGTAGCTGATCGTCAGCGACGTGATCGTGGCGCCGGTGTTGTTTTGCAGGCGCACGCCCCAGAACAGGTTGCCGACGGCCGCATTGCCTGAGCCGAGCGAGCCGAGCGCGCGGTCGCCGCCGCTGCCGGTGCCGTAGCTGTAAAGGTTGCCGGCATTGCTCGAGCCGTCGTTGGCGACGATTGTGCTGCCGGTGCCGACGCGCGCGTGGAACCAGCCAGGCAGCGTTGAGTTGTTGGTCCAGGTGGCCGAACCGCTAGCGGGCAGCGCATTGAAATCCTGCGTCACCGGTGCGCCGAGGGTGGTCAGGCTTACTTGCGCGTTTGCGGCGAATGCGCCGCACGACAACATCAACCCCAGCGCCAAACGGCGCGCGAACATGTTCATCAACGACTCCCCGGAATGCGCCGCGAGCTCCTGCCGCGGGACGGCGGAGTGTGCCGGATGCAAATGGCGATTGCATGACCGGGCGGAGCGGAGCGCTCGCGGCGGAGCGATCCGGTAGCCTTGTCGTTCCTGCGACCGCGTCTCGCCGAACGACGTGCGTCGCAGCTCTTCCCATCCGCTCGCGAAAGGACTGGATTGCAGCGATGCGTGCTTCGCTCAAGGTACTGCTCGTCGCGCTGATAGCGGGCCTGCTCGGTTTGTTCGCCAGCCTTGCGCTCAACGGCCCGGGCCCGCTGCTGCGCAGCGAACTTGGCCAGCGCGCGCTGCAAGGCGTGCTTGCATCGACTGCGCCCGACCCTGCCGACAACACGCGCGTTGCGCGGCGCGGCGAATCCGTGGAAGTCCTGTCGCTGATCGATCTGGAGGGCAAGCGGGTCGCCATGCCGACTGCGTTCGCAGGCCGGCCGCTGCTGATCAATGTGTGGGCCAGCTGGTGCGGCCCCTGTATCCAGGAAATGCCGGAACTGGATCGCTATTCCGCCCAACAGGCCGATAACGGCACGCAAGTGGTCGGGATTGCGCTGGATGACGAGGCTGCGGTACGCGCCTTCCTGACACGGGTTCCGATCCGCTACCCGGTTCTGCTCGACGCGCCGGGACCCGCGGATGCCGGAGTGCGCCTAGGCAATCCGAAGGGCGTCCTGCCGTATTCGGTACTGATCAGCGCCGACGGCCGCCTGTTGAAACAACGCATTGGGCCGTTTGCCGCCGGGGAAATCGAGTCCTGGGTTGGAAAACAGCCCGGGACTTAGAGTCGCCACTCAAACAAACGCTTAAATTCAGCCAACGTCGGCGATCTGGACAGTAATCGCGGCTTGCGCCAGACTGGCGGTCCGATTTTGTCGATGTTCCCCCCAACCTGCGCATGCCCAAGCTCCTGGTCCTCAACGGCCCGAACCTCAACCTCCTCGGCACGCGCGAGCCGGAGATCTATGGCAGCGCCACGCTGGCGGAGATCGATGCCGATCTGGCGGAGCGGGCAGCGGCGGCCGGTTACGGCCTCGAATCCTTCCAGTCGAATGCCGAACACGTGCTGGTCGAACGCGTGCAGGCAGCGCGCGACGACGGCACGGCCTTCATCCTGGTCAACCCGGCCGGCTTCACCCACACCTCGGTGGCCCTGCGCGACGCGTTGGCGGCCGTGGCCATCCCCTTCATCGAAGTGCACCTGTCCAACCCGCACGCCCGCGAACCGTTCCGCCGCACCAGCTATTTCAGCGACCTCGCGCTCGGCGTCGTCGCCGGATTCGGCCCGCTCAGTTACGGCCTGGCGCTGGCGGCGGCGATCCGTCACCTCGAATCGCGTCCCTGAAGCTTTTTCCCGCCTGCGTCCAGGCGACAGACAACCCGAGACCCCGAGATGGACCTGAGAAAAATCAAGAAGCTCATCGACCTGCTCGAAGAATCCAATCTCGCCGAGATCGAGATCAAGGAAGGCGAGGAATCGGTGCGACTGGCGCGGACACCGCGTGGCAGCTACGCACCTGCGCAGATGATGTACGCGCCCGCGGCAGGCGACGCGCACGCGCGTCCTGCCACCGCGATGCCCCTGCAATCACCGGTCGATGCCGCCACCGGCGGCGCCCGGCCGGTCGCCGAGCCTTCACATGCGGGACCGGTGCTGCCTGATGGCCACGTCGTGCCGGCACCGATGGTCGGCACGTTCTACACCTCGCCCAGTCCCGACAAGCCCGCCTTCGTCACCGTCGGCCAGGCGGTCAAGGCCGGCGAGACGCTGGGCATCATCGAGGCGATGAAGATGTTCAATCCGATCGAGGCCGACATCTCCGGCACCGTGCTGGCGATCCTGTGCGAGAGCGGCCAGCCGGTCGAATTCGACCAGCCGCTATTCGTGATCGGCTGAGTCCTTCGGCTCCGCTCCGCTACGCCAGAACGGGATCCTCCATGCTCGATAAAGTCGTCATCGCCAACCGCGGGGAAATCGCGCTGCGCATCCTGCGCGCGTGCCACGCGCTCGGCATCCGCACGGTCGCGGTGCATTCCACCGTCGACCGCAACCTCAAGCATGTGGCGATGGCCGACGAGTCGGTCTGCATCGGCCCGGCGCCATCGGCCGACAGCTACCTCAACATGGCCTCGCTGATCGCCGCGGCCGAAGTCACCGACGCGCAGGCGATCCATCCCGGTTACGGCTTCCTCAGCGAGAACGCCGATTTCGCCGAGCGCGTCGAGCAATCGGGTTTCATCTTCATCGGGCCGAAGCCGGACACGATCCGCCTCATGGGCGACAAGGTCGAGGCGATCCGCGCGATGAAGGAAGCCGGCGTGCCGTGCGTGCCCGGCAGCGGCGGCCCGCTCGACGACGACAACGCCACCAACATCGGCATCGCGCGCGAGATCGGTTATCCGGTGATCGTCAAGGCGGCCGGTGGCGGCGGCGGCCGCGGCATGCGCGTGGTGCATACCGAGGCGCACCTGGCCAACGCGATCGCGACGACCAAGCAGGAAGCCAAGGCCGCGTTCGGCAACGACATGGTCTACATGGAGAAGTTCCTCGAGAACCCGCGCCACATCGAGATCCAGGTGCTGGCCGACGGGCAGGGCAATGCGATCCACCTCGGCGAACGCGACTGTTCGATGCAGCGCCGCCACCAGAAAGTAGTCGAAGAAGCGCCCGCGCCCGGCATCACGCCCGAGCAGCGCGCGGCGATCGGCAAGGTCTGCGTCGAGGCCTGCATCCGCATCGATTATCGCGGTGCCGGCACGTTCGAATTCCTGTACGAGGACGGCCGCTTCTACTTCATCGAGATGAACACCCGCATCCAGGTCGAGCATCCGGTTACCGAGATGATCACCGGCATCGACCTGGTGCGCGAGCAACTGATGATCGCGGCCGGCCACAAGCTGTCGTTCACGCAGGACGACATCGTGCTGCAGGGTCATGCCATCGAATGCCGCATCAACGCCGAAGATCCCGATACGTTCATGCCATCGCCCGGCCTGATCCAGCATTTCCATGCCCCCGGCGGGCCCGGCGTGCGCGTCGATTCGCACATCTATGAGGGCTACCGGGTGCCGGCGAACTACGACTCGATGATCGGCAAGCTGATCGTGCATGGCGCCGACCGCGAGCAGGCCATCTGCCGCATGCGCGTCGCGCTGTCGGAAATGGTGGTCGACGGCATCAAGACCAACGTGGCCTTGCAGCAGCGCATCCTCGCCGACATCGGTTTCCAACAGGGCGGGCAGAACATCCATTACTTGGAGAAGCGGCTCGCGGAGCGCAAGGACAAGGCCATCGGCCTCGGCTGAGTCGTGGATCGTGGATGCGGAAGCGCGTCACGCGGGGGCTCTGCAGGCGCGTAGGATGCTGAAAGACGCGGTGCCGTTCGTGATCGATGTGTTCGCTGCGCTTTGTCGAATCCTACGGAGGCAGTGCGATGAGCGAGGGATCTTCCCGGCAACATCACCGTCGCGCCGCCAGGAACCAGCTCGACCGGACCGTAGTCGGCATCGAGCTGACCCTGATCAGCATCATCCAGGGCCTGGCATTGGGCGTGCTCGTGGCGGCGGCGATCACGCCGCTGGTCGAATGGCAATGGCAGGTCTGGCCGTACCTCGCCACCGGCTTGCTGGTGATCCTGATCTTCTGGTCGCGCTCGCTGATCCATACGCTGTCGTTCATCGGCTGGCCGCTGGAGTTCGGGCACACCTTCATCTACTTCGGCGCGACGCTGATCGAGGCGGTCGCCTTGAGCCAGGCGGCGAACCCGGAGCGGTGGTTTGCGCTCAATGCCTTGTACGCGACCGCGGTCTGGGGGCTGTACGCCTATGACCTGCACGTGGTGCGACGCCATGCTGACGACTTCACCACGCCTGGCGAGCGCGCGCTGCTGGACGACATCGTGCGCGACCAGCAGCTCAATATCCGCTGGCTGATGCCGCTGGCGGTTGCGTTTCAGGGCCTGTCCTGGTGGTTGGTGCATGCGTACCCACGCACGATGATCGCCGGAGGCTGGCACCTGCTGCTGATCGCGTTGACGCTTCTATTCAGCCTCAACTATCTACATGGCGGCGTACGACTGCTGCGGCGGCGACAGGATTGGATCGTCGAGCGCGATACGCAGGAAAGGCAGGACGGATGACGTCATGCGCGGCCAGATCATTGTCGATCCGCGGCGACGCGGTTCGGGCGACCCGGGGACGCATTCACAGGCCGACCCAGCCGGCATCGTATATTCGACGCGGGGCGCATGATGCATAGGCCGATCCTGCGTGCAAGCTGCTAACGCAAAGCTGTCTCCGGCTGAAAATTCAAACCAAGAAACAACAACCGTCTCTTCGCATGGAGTGAAAAGCGATGCATCCTCGAAACCGTGTCGTGCTGTCGGTGTGCGGGCTGCTTCTCATAGGCGGCGCGATCGCCGCCGATAAAAACACTGCAAGAACTCCGGTGGTCAAAGCCGGGGTTTCAGCATCGCAACCGGTGCGACTCTGGTCCGCGGCAGGCGGAACGGTGGATGTGCGCTGGAACCGCGATCTCGCGCGCGACCTCGGCATCCGCATCGCACCCGCGCAGCATGCTGCCGATGCGCGCAAGAACGTTGGCGACCGGTTCGCATTGAAGGATGCCGGTACGCTGCAGTTCCGCGTCAACAATGGTTACTTCGGCGGATTCGGCACCGGCGCGTTGCAGGCGCGTGGCGGCTACGTGCTCGAGCTCGCGGACGGGCCGATCGTTCTCACCGATTTCCGCCTGGTGCCGCGCGCTGCATCGGCGAAATCCGGGCCCTCGGCCGTGACACGTCTCGACCTCGTCGGCGCCGATGGACAGGCGTGGTTCTACGTCGACCGCCTCATGCACGAGATGACCGAGCAGGACAGCGTGCTCGCGGTGCGTTCGTCGGACGTGCGCATCAGCGCACGGCTCGCGCGCCGGCTTGGTCGGCCGGCAGTCACTGGCTGGACGATCGCGGAACTTCAGCTGAGCGCGCGCGTGCAGCGACAAGGCAGCGGTGCGATGGCCGTGGGCAGCGGCATCCACTGGCACGGCGATCCGGTAGCGGGCGGCGGCGCCTACGAGGCCGACCTGTTCATGCAGGAAATCACCGCGCAATACGTGCGTTGTCAGGGATGCACCGGCGAGAACGGCAGCGGACGCCTCGCGGTCACGCCTTCTTCGACGTTGCGCAACAACGTCAATGCAGGCACCCGATCGGCGACCATTCCCGGCGACCCGCTCGGCACGAGCCGCGCGCTGTGGACGGCCAGCATCCCGTGGTACAGCAAGTTCTCGGGCGTGTTCGCGCCCTACAACAACGACCAGCATCCTTATCTGATCTGGAACATGTATCGCATCAACGCCGACGGCAGCATCGAGCAGATCGGCCGTTCCGGCGTGAAGCACGCGTTCCTGACCACCAATGGCGGTTGCCTGGACCCCGACGACCACGATTCGCACGTATTGGGCCGCGGTTGCGATGACACCTACAGCGTCAGCAACAACGACAACAACAATGCCCTCGGACCGCGTTCGGAAATCATCCCCGCCACCGGTCAGTGGGGCCGCTGCGGTTCGATGTTCGATATCAACTGCGACGGCATCGCCAACGCGGGCAGCGCCGATCCCTACTTCCAACGACTGACCGTGAACGAGGCGCAGATCGCCCCGACGCACAACCCCGGTGCCAGCTGGTTGTTCGAGTCCTGGTATGCCGCGCGCGAAGACATCGATATCTACAATTCGATGGCTTCGCTGGAGACATCGGCCCAATGGATCGGCGGCGTGTGGGAATTCGACAACAGCGGCTACAGGCTCGGCGCGGCGATCGATCGATGGGTGAGTCCGGTTCGCCCGGCCACGCCCGGCCGCAAGCCGACGTTGCCGTTGCAGCCGATGCAGTGGAACGAGGAGCTGGTCGCCGACGGCAGCCATGCCAAGGTCGCCGTCAAAGTGAGCCGGTTGGGTGGCGGGCTATGGCGCTACCACTACGCTGTGATGAATCTCGACTTCGCCTTCGTCTCGACGCAGGGCGCCGAACCGAACCTGCGCATCGTCGGCCAGCAGGGCTTCGATGGCTTCGAGATCGCCACTTCCGTGCCCGGCGCGGCGCAGGATCTCGTGTTCCGCGACGGCGACCTCACTGCCGCGAACAATTGGCAGGCCACGCAGGAGACCGGCAAAGTCAGGTGGAGCACCGGGTCGGGCGCGCCGACCAACAGCTTGGCTTGGGGCATGCTGTATTCGTTCTCGCTGACATCGACCGGTGCGCCCAGGCTCGGCACCGCGACCTTGTCCGCGGCCAACGCGGCCACGCCAGGCAGCTTTACCGTGAGGACGATCGTACCGGCGTCCATCCAGCCGGGTTGCCTGCCCCGCCACTGCGACTAGGTCTTCATGATCCGGCGGTTGCAGCAAAGCTGCAGCCGCCGGCATTGCGCGATGTCTTCGCTCAAGGGCGATGGAACGGAGCGAATATCGGTGGCGTGGTCGTGCCGGTGCCGAGTTGGCATGTCGGCGGATTGCTGGAGGCGAACAAGGCCTGCGTCGCCCACTCGGGGTGGTCGATGAAGGGATTGCGATTGCCCTGGAAGCTGAAGACGACCTCGTTGCGCGCGCGTTCGGCGGCGTCCGGAGGATCGGCCTGGTGCCAGGCGAGCAGGGTCGACATCAGGCCCATGTAGGCGGGCGATGCGCTGGTCGCCACGATCAGGCTGCGGTTGTCGGTGAGTTCCAGGTCCGGTTCCGACTGCCCGGTGTTGATGTCGTCGCCGCCTTCGTAGCGAATCGCCATGTACATCACCGCGCGCGCCATGTCGCCCTTGCGTTTACCCCAGACCTCGAACGAGCCGCCATTGCCGTCGGGCGTCTGCACCCAGTTGGAATGGCCCGGATACGTGCCGGTCCCGCCACCGCCGCCGTTGTTGACTTCGGTCGGACGCTCGCCGCAGCCGCTGCTGCAATTCGCATACGGCTTGTTGCCGCGATCGGCGTTGTAGTTGGTGTCCGACAGATACAGCATGTGCGTGTCGGTGTAAGGCGAATAGGGCAGGCCGAGGTCGCCGGTCGGCGTACCGAAACCGAGCGAATTCGGCCAGGTATGTTCGCGGTTGTAGGTGATGCCGCTGCCGGTGCCGGCACGGTCGCTGCCCTTGGCGTAGCTGCGGTTCTTGTACACGTCGAGGATGCGCGCGGCGTTGGCCGGATCCTCGTCGGCCATCTCGAGGATGGTCCAGGTGCTGGTGCCGCTGCCGCTGTACGGATATGCGGTATGGCCACGGATGGTCTGATGCAGCGAGCAGCGCAGCTGCGGTGCGCTGCTGGTGTTGACGCGGCCGTAGTAGCCGCCGCCGGTCGTCGCGATGGTGAAGCCGATGACGACATCGGCGGCCGGATGCGCGCCTTCGACGTCGGCGATCTTCAGTGCCTTGATCGACAACGTGCACTGCTGTCCGCCGCGCAGCGCCCGGTTGGTGGCCAGGGTGAAGGCCGTGCCCGCGACCGGATGGGTCAGCGGAACCTTGCCCGTCACGGCGCAGGTCAGGTTGAAGGCGCCTGAGAGCAGGGTCACCGGCTCGCTGAAGGTCACGCCCAGGTCGCCCGCGGCGGGGAAGCCCGAGGCGCCGTGGGTCGGAATGGTCGACACGATCCGCGGCGCGGCGTTTCCAGGCGCGCCGAACGTCTGCGCGTTGTTGCAGCTGCCGAAGGTCTGTCCGGCCGACGCGGTCCAGGTGAACTCGGCATAGCCCGTGCCGTCGCCACGCAACTGCAGTGAAGTACCGGGCGCCGTCGAATTGGTTTCGGACACCGGCAAGTTGCTGCTGGTCATCCCGGCCGCCGGGCCGTTGCTGGCCGTGATCGCGCCTTCGTAGCTCAGGAATTGCACGACCTGGCCGCTGCCGTCGACCAGCGCGATGCCGTCGCTGCCGCCGTTCTGCAGGCCGTTGCTGGGATAGGCGACGGTGGCGATGCGGACGTTGCCGCCGCAGGCGACGACGCTGCCGGCCGGCAGCGAGGTCGTCGTCGTAGGTGCTGGCGCCGTTGTACAGGACGATGCGGTAGCCGCTCAGGCTCTCGCCGGCACTGGCCACGACCTCGATCTTCTCGCCGACATCGCCGGCCGCGGTCGAATCGTCGTAATGCACCTCGTTGATGAAGACTTCGGCCTGGGCGTTGCCGCAGGCGAGCAGGGCGAGGAAAGCGAGCGGACGGGCGGCACGGGCGAAGACGGGCATCAGCGAATCCTTTCGAGACAGGCCCGGCAATCTAGCCGACGCAGATGACAGCCGCCAACCGATGCCCTTGAAAGGCCGATCGACGTGCCCATCTCGACTGCATCCCGGCACCGCCCGGGTTTTTGCCGCCCTCGGCGTTGGCACTCCCCTGCGGGGACTGCTAAACTCGCCGGCCGTTTCCCCAACTAATCAACCACTTACCGAGGTTGCTATGAATCTTAAGCCGCTCTATGACCGCGTCGTGGTCAAGCCCATCGAAGCCGACGAAGTGACCGCCGGCGGCATCGTCATCCCCGACACCGCCAAGGAAAAGTCCACCAAGGGCGAAGTCATCGCCATCGGCGGCGGCAAGGCGCTCGACAACGGCACGCTGCGCGCCCCGCTGGTGAAGGTCGGCGACAAGGTCATCTATGGCCAGTACGCCGGCAGTTCCTACAAGCAGGACGGCGTCGAATACAAGGTCATCAAGGAAGACGACATCCTCGCGATCCTCGGTTGATCGCGGTCGTCGTCTGACCTGTTCGTCTCCAAGACTGTCGTCTCTCAAGACTTTTCATCTTCCAAAGAATCAATGAGGTAATTCGCAATGGCTGCCAAGGAAATCCGTTTCGGCGAGGACTCGCGCGCACGCATGCTGCGCGGCGTCAACACGCTCGCCAATGCCGTCAAGGCCACGCTCGGCCCGAAGGGCCGCAACGTCGTGCTCGAGAAGAGCTACGGCGCACCGACGATCACCAAGGACGGCGTGTCCGTCGCCAAGGAGATCGAACTGGCCGACAAGTTCGAGAACATGGGCGCGCAGATGCTGAAGGAAGTCGCTTCCAAGACCTCCGACAACGCCGGTGACGGCACCACCACCGCGACCGTGCTGGCTCAGGCGATGATCCGCGAAGGCATGAAGGCCGTTGCCGCCGGCATGAACCCGATGGACCTCAAGCGCGGTCTCGACAAAGCGGTCACCGCCGCCGTCGCCGAGCTCAAGAAGCAGTCCAAGCCCACCGCCGACGACAAGGCGATCGCGCAGGTCGGCACGATCTCGGCGAACAGCGACGAGTCGATCGGCACGATCATCGCCGACGCGATGAAGAAGGTCGGCAAGGAAGGCGTGATCACCGTTGAAGAAGGCTCCGGCCTGGACAACGAACTCGACGTCGTCGAGGGTATGCAGTTCGATCGCGGCTACCTGTCGCCGTATTTCATCAACAACCAGCAGTCGATGTCGTCGGAGCTCGAAGACCCGTTCATCCTGCTGCACGACAAGAAGATCTCCAACGTCCGCGACCTGCTGCCCGTGCTCGAAGGCGTGGCCAAGTCCGGCAAGCCGCTGCTGATCGTCGCCGAGGAAGTCGAAGGCGAAGCGCTGGCGACGCTGGTGGTCAACACCATCCGCGGTATCGTCAAGGTCTGCGCGGTCAAGGCGCCGGGCTTCGGCGATCGTCGCAAGGCGATGCTCGAAGACATGGCGATCCTCACCGGCGGCACCGTGATTTCCGAGGAAGTCGGCCTGTCGCTCGAGAAGGCCACGATCAAGGATCTCGGTCGCGCCAAGAAGGTGCAGATCACCAAGGAAAACACCACGATCATCGACGGCGCGGGCGAGAGCTCGGGCATCGAAGGCCGCATCAAGCAGATCAAGGCGCAGATCGAGGACACCTCCTCGGACTACGACAAGGAGAAGCTGCAGGAGCGCGTCGCCAAGCTCGCCGGCGGCGTGGCCGTGATCAAGGTCGGTGCCTCGACCGAGATCGAGATGAAGGAAAAGAAGGCGCGCGTCGAAGATGCGTTGCACGCCACGCGCGCGGCGGTCGAAGAAGGCGTGGTCCCGGGCGGCGGCGTCGCGCTGATCCGCGCACTGCAGGCCCTGGGCGATCTGAAGGGCGCCAACGTCGACCAGAACCACGGCATCAACATCGCCAAGCGCGCGATGGAAGCGCCGCTGCGCGAGATCGTCGCCAACTGCGGCGAAGAGCCGAGCGTGGTGCTGAACAAGGTGGCCGAAGGCAAGGGCAACTACGGCTACAACGCACAGACCGGCGAGTACGGCGACATGATCGCGTTCGGCATCCTCGACCCGACCAAGGTCACGCGCTCGGCGCTGCAGAACGCAGCCTCGATCGCCGGCCTGATGATCACCACCGAGGCGATGGTGGCAGAGGCGCCGAAGAAGGATTCCGCACCGGCGATGCCGGGCGGCGGCGGCATGGGCGGCATGGGCGACATGGATTTCTGATCCTGGCGTTCCCCCTCTCCCGCTTGCGGGAGAGGATCGGAGTGAGGGCAGCCTTTGCTTCGCTTCGCAGCTACGAAAAGCCCCGCTTCTGCGGGGCTTTTTTTGTGCCGCTGCAGATGGTCGAACTCGGCAACGGGCGAGTAGTTGCCACAACCCGCAACAAGGCACGTCGCGTTGAACTGTTTGCGGCCAACGCTTAGGCTGCCGGCAGTTCCGGCGCGCCGAAGCGTCACTCAGGATTTTAGTGATGCGGTTATTGCAACCCTCGACCGAGCGCCCCTGGCGGTCTGCCAGCGAGTTCCTGGCGCTTGCCGCGATCTACGTCCTGATCAATTTCGCGCTGACGCCGAACGGGCCTTACCCGGTGCAGTTCGACGATTTCTCGATGCTCGGAATGGGCGTCGCCGATCTGGGCTGGTGGTGGAAACGACCGGTGACGGCGAATCTGGTGTTCCTGATCGCCGAACTCGGCCGCGACTTCGCGTACGTCGTGCTCAACACGCTGACGGTGCTGACCGCGTGGCTGGTGCTGAGGTTTGCCTCCCGTGTGTTCGAGCTGGAGCTCCGCTGGTTGTTCGTCCTCGTCTTCGCCGTGCTGACCTTCAGCCACGCCGCTGCCTTCGAGCACGGAAGATATTTCGGACTGATGACCAACCTGATTTCGCACACCTTCGGCTTGTTGACGCTGTTGCTGTTGTGGGACGGCTGGCGACGCGCCAGCGACAGGCATTGGCTGGTCGCCGCACTGACGTACGCGCTTTCGGTCCTCGCCAAGGAGGACTTCATCCTCCCTCCGCTGGTGTTGATCGCGTACTTCTGGATGGGGCCGCATGCGGGTGGCGCGCTGTCGGAGCCTGGATCACGCCGCCGGGGTTTTCTGCTCACCTTGGCGTTCCTCGCGATCGGCGCGGGCTCGCTGCTTTGGGGCGTGTTCGACAGGAATCCGTTCGTATCCGGGCTGTTCTCGTCCGGCGGTGGCAACCGGCCTTATGCGGTGGATCTTGGCGCGTCGGCCTTGCTGCGGGCCTACTGGAAGCTGGTCGCGGTCTTCGTTCCGGTATCGAGCGCGCTCGCAGGCATTGCCGGTGGGGTGATCTGGGTGACCAAACCGCACATGCGTCGGCAACTAGTCATGTACTTAGTGATGGTCGCGGTGCTGGTGCTCCCCTATGCGCTACTTCCTAATCGCCTGGCGGCTTACCGGGTCTATGCGTGGTTGCCATGGCTAGGCGCGATCACGGTGGTGGCCTTGCAGTCGCTGGCCACGCGCCGCCTCGGCGGGGATGCATCGGCAGGTCGCATCAGACCGGCGTGGATCGGAGTGGCGTTGATCCTGTTATCGGGCGTGGCGTGGTTCAACCAAGCGGCGCGGATGGAACTTGCACGCAGCTACCAGCAAGGGGAAGCCATCAACCGCAGGATCGTGCGCACCTTGGAAGAAAACCGTGCCGCCATCGCCGATGCGCCGGTGGTCGGCTTGCGTGGGCTGGGCAAGGTATCGCCCTGGTGCGGGAACGATGCGCTGTACGTGAACAACAGGCTCGGTTTCGATCATCGATGGATGATTTTTGTCGAGGCGCAATCGCAGTGCTATTCGCAGCAGGTGCCCGACAGGAAGAAACGGCGCGGCATCAACGTCTCCGTCGTGCCGGTGCAGCGGCTGTGCTCGGCCGGATCGCTTCCGGTGCTTGATTTTGCCGCGGATGGTTCGGCGGTTCTCCGGCAGGCGAGGGACTGGTGCAAACCGGCGCGAGCGGCGAAAGGATAAACACCGGCATGCCGGTGGTCGCATGGCCGTTCAACCGATGCCGTGATGCCTGCCTTCGAACGGTCGGTAGAAATCCCGCAATCGCTCGATGTCGGCGCGCATGTCGTCTCCGGTATGGAACAGCGGACCGATGCCGATCACCCTGTCGGGATAGTGCAGATACACCGGCACGATCGGCACGTCGTTGGCCTTGGCGATCTTCCAGAAACCGATCTTCCAGCGCGTCACCGGTTTGCGCGTGCCTTCGGGCGCAATGCCATACCAGAGCCGGTCGGCATCGCGGAACTGCGCGCTGGCCTGTTCGAGCACGGAGTGGTCCGGATCCTGGCTGGCGGGAAAACCACCGTAACGGCGCAGGATGAATCCGAGCAACGGGATCCTGAACAGCACCGGCTTGCCGAGGATGCGAATGTCCAGTCCCATCGCCGTGCTGGCGAAGTAGACCCAGATACCGTCCCAGTTGGACGAATGCGGCGCGCCGATGATGACCGCCTTGGGGATGTCGGGCAGCGTTCCCTGCACGTGCCAGCCACCGCGGCGCAAGGCCCAATGCGCGAAGCTGCGCTCCCATCCGCACCTGCGCGCGCGCGGTGCTTGCGGCGGCAGCGGTGGGACGACATCGGCATCCATCTTCCGCGATGTAGACCGAACGGTCATTGCCACAGCATTCCGCTTCAAGTCGATCCTGTCGTCGAGGATACGCGACAACGCAGCGACGTCGTGACAGCGTCGTTGCGCGGCCGCGAAACCGTCGATCGGCACGGCGGGATTGCTCGATGGGCCGTGCCGTTTCTGGCTGGGGCCTGGGCGCATCGCTATAGTCGCAGCCTCACTACGACGCGACGGACACTGATGACCTTGCCGCAGACACGACGCCGCACGATTGCGCTCGCCGCCGGCGGCACCGGAGGACATCTGTTTCCCGCCGAAGCCTTGGCACGCGAGCTGATCTCGCGCGGGCACGACGTCGTCCTGTATACCGAGCGCCGCGGTGCGACCTACACGCAGGCCCTGCACGGTTTGCCGCACGTCGTGCTGCCCGCGCGCAGCCTGGCCGGAGGCCTGCCCGGCAAACTCGCCGCGGCGCTGACCATCGCCCGCGCGGCGCTGCAGGCGCGGCGTGACATGCGTCGCCGCGCTGCCGGCCTGCTGGTCGGTTTCGGTGGCTATCCGAGTTTCGCGCCTGCCATCGCCGCGAAGAGCCTGAAACTGCCGCTGCTGCTGCACGAACAGGCCACGCGCTTGAGCATGGCCAACAAACAATTGTTGCGCTTCGCCGACGGCGTGGCGATCTCGTTCGCGACCGTCGCAGGGCTCGAATCGTTCGAGGCGGCGCGCATCTACCAAACCGGCAACCCTGTGCGCCGCCAGATCCTGGAGGCACGCAGCGGCGACGCGGACAGCGGTTATCCGCAGCTCGATGCGCATGCGCCGATCGAATTGCTGGTCGTCGGCGGCAGCCAGAGCGCGCGCGTGTTCGGCGATGTCGTGCCGAAGGCGTTGCTGGCATTGCCGGATGGCCTGCGCCGACGCATCGTCTTGTCGCTGCAATACAAGGGCGACGACGCCGACACGATCGCGGCGAGCCTGCGCGATGCCGGCATCGCAGCGACCATCGCCCCGTTCTTCGACGACATGGGCGCGCGTTTGCGCGCCGCGCACCTGGTCATCACGCGTGCCGGAGCGACCACGGCGGCCGACCTGCTGACGGTTGGCCGTCCCGCGATCTTCGTGCCGATCCCGCACGGCGGCTCGCGCGCCGAGCAGCGCCACAATGCCGACGCGCTCGCGCGGGCCGGCGTCGGCTGGTGCATGCCGGAGCCGGAATTCACGGCGCAGGCGTTGTCGGCACGGTTGGTCGATCTGTTCGCCACGCCTGCACGTTTGATCGACGCGGCCGCGATGGCCCGCGCGCTGGCGCGGCCGGATGCGGCGGCGCGCCTGGCCGACGCGGTCGAACACATGCTGCCGACGTAGCGTGCGCTGCGCGCACTGCCCGGCAACCCGGCAGCCCTCCGTGCGCACAGCACACGCTACGGCGTGGCCTTTGCTGGATCCAAAACGCGTTGCCTGATCAGACATTGCCGACCACCGGGACAGACACCATGGGCCGCACGCCGCTGTTCGATCTCCTCCAGCGCAGCGCGCGCATCGCGCGGGCGTCGTTGCATGCACGCGCGCCGCTCGATGAGTTCTACGAGCAAGGCCAGGCCGCGCGTGCCGGGTTGTCGCGCCGGCACTTCCTGCAAGCTGCGGGGGCCGGTCTCGTGCTGGCGGGATGTCGGTCGCTGCCGAAACCAGTGACAGGGCTTGCCGGCGATGAAGTTGTCATCGTCGGTGCCGGCATCGCCGGGCTGACCGCAGCCTGGCGCCTACGACAGGCGGGCATACGCGTACGCTTGTTCGAAGCGCAGAACCGCGTCGGTGGGCGCATGTTGAGCCTGCGCAATCATTTCCCGGACGGACAGGTGATCGAGCTCGGCGGCGAGCTGATCGACACCGGTCACGTCCGCATCCGCGCACTGGCCGCCGAGCTCGGCCTGCAGCTCGACGACCTGCTCGAGGGCGACAACGCGCACGACACCTGGTATTTCGACGGCCGCAACTTCGGCGAACGCGAGATCGTCGCCGCGTTCGTCCCCGTCGCTACTGCCATCGAGCGTGATCTCGCCTTGCTCGGCGATGACGAGCTCACTTATCACGCGACCTCGCCGGACACCCATCGCCACGCCCAGGCGATCGATGCCCTGTCGATCGCGCAATGGCTCGACCGCAACGGTGTCTCGGGCTGGCTGCGCAAGCTGATCGACGTGGCCTACACCACCGAGATGGGACTGGAGATCGACCAGCAGTCCGCGCTCAATCTGCTCACCTTCATCGGTACCGAAGATGCGGACGCGTTCAAGGTGTTCGGCGAGAGCGACGAGCGCTTCCACGTGCGCGGCGGCAACGACCTGATCGTGCAGGGCCTCGGCGGCAAGCTCGGCGACGCCATCGAAACCGGCAGCGTGTTCGAGGCGATCCGTGGCGATGCGGCCGGCTATACGCTGAGCTTCCAGCGCGACGGGACGGTTCGCGAAGTGCGTGCGCGGCAGGTGATCCTGGCGCTGCCGTTTACGCTGTTGCGCAAGGTGCGCATCGACCTCGAGCTGCCCCCCGCCAAGCGCCGCTCGATCGAACAGCTCGCCTATGGCACGAATGCAAAGCTGATGATCGGCTACGACCGCCGCATCTGGCGCGAGCAGCAGGCCAACGGTGCGTCGATGAGCGACCTGCCTTACCAAACCACCTGGGACACCACCCGCAAACAGCCCGGCACCGGCGGCGTGCTCACCAACTTCACCGGCGGACGTCATGGCGTAGACCTCGGCACGGGCACGCCCAAGGCGCAGGCCGATGCGGCCACGGCTTCGCTCGATCGCGTCTTCCCCGGACTCGCCGCCGCGCGCACCGGCATGCGCGAGGCGCGCTTCCACTGGCCGTCGCATCCGTGGTCGCTGGGTAGCTATGCCTGCTTCCGTCCGGGTGACTGGACCGGGTTCCGTGGTGCGATGGGGGAGTCGGTCGGCGGCCTGCATTTCGCCGGCGAACACTGCGCACCGGAGACACAGGGCTTCATGGAAGGGGGCTGCGAATCCGGCGAGACCGCGGCGCAGGCGGTGCTGGGCGCGCTGGGCCTCGCCTTGGCGCCTCCCACGCGGCATCGCCGAGCCGCCTGAGCGGGGTTCTTGTACTCGTCAGTCTCTTTTTTGCAGTGCAGCGTGCAAGCTAATAACGATTCCTTCACGATCGCCGCGCATCCCGACGTGGGGGAGGGAGCAAAAGCCCGAAGCGGTTCGCCGCTTCGGGCTTTTTTATGCCCGGCGGTCGCTTCGGCGCCGCCATCGCGCCGCCATCGCCACTCCGCCGCGATGACACAATCCCGTCGTGACCCACCCTGACCTCGACACGATCGCCAGCCGCGCGATCGCACAACTGCACAGCGCCGCACCCGACCTCGACTGGACGGACACCGCCATCGCGCGTTGCCGCCGCGTCGCGATCGCCAGCGATTTCGCGGCCGCGGTGCTGGTGCAGCAGCCGGGGCTGCTCGCCGCACTGCTCGCCGACGACGCTGCCGACGGCGTGCCGCTGCCGCAGCTGACCGCCGCCAACCGCCATGACTGGCCGATGCTGCTGCGTCGCTATCGCACGGCCGAATCGACGCGGCTGGTCTGGCGCGATGTCGCCGGCCTCGACGACGTCGACGCCACGCTCGTTGGCAGCACGCGGCTGGCGGAGACCTGCCTGCAGGCCGGCCTGTCGGCGCTGGAGGCGGAATTCGGCCAGCGCTACGGCCTCGTCCGCGCCGCAGACGGCAGCGCGCAGCGCCTGGTGGTGTTCGCCTTGGGCAAGCTCGGTGGCGGCGAGCTCAATTTCAGTTCCGACATCGACCTCGTCTATGGCTACGCGCAGGACGGCCAGAGCGATGGCCCGCGCGGGCTCGCCGCCGAGGACTACTTCGCGCGGCTCGGGCAACAGCTGGCGCGCCTGCTCGACGAGACCACCGCCGACGGCTTCTGCCATCGCGTCGACCTGCGCCTGCGCCCGTTCGGCAACGCCGGCCGCGTGGCGCTGTCGTTCGCCGGCATGGAGCAGTACTTCCAGCGCGAAGGCCGCGACTGGGAACGCTATGCCTGGCAGAAGGCGCGGCCGGTGGCGGGCGACCTGCAGGCCGGCGAGGAATTCCTGCAGACGCTGCGGCCGTTCGTGTATCGCCGTTATCTCGATTACGGCGCGCTCGACGGCTTGCGCGAGATGAAGGCGGCGATCGCCGCGGAAGTCGCGCGCAAGGAATTGGCCGACGACATCAAGCGCGGCCCCGGCGGCATCCGCGAGATCGAATTCCTCGCGCAGGCGCTGCAGCTGATCCGCGGCGGGCGCGAGCCAGCCCTGCGCGAGCGCCGCCTGGTACCCGCGCTGCATGCGCTGCGCGATGCCGGACATCTGTCGGCGCCGGATGTCGCCGCGCTCATCGACGCTTACCGCTTCCTGCGCCGCCTCGAGAACCGGCTGCAGATGCGGCGCGACGCGCAGACGCACGCGCTGCCGGCAGATGCCCACGAGCGCATGCGCATCGCCGTGGCGTTGGAGTACCGCGATTGGGAGGCATTGCAAGCCGAGCTCGATGGGCACCGCCGCCGTGTCACCGACGAATTCGCGGCCCTGCTCGCGCCGCGCGGTGCCGGTGCTACGACGAGCGACCTGTCGGCGTACTGGCGTGCCTTGCCGGAGGCGGGCGACGCCGGCGCCCTGGCGCAAGCGGGCTTCGCGCAACCCAATGAGGCCGACGGCACCCTGCGCGATTTCGTGCGTTCGCCCGGCGTGCGCGACCTGTCCGATGCCGCGCGCGCGCGGCTCGACCGCGTCATGCCGGTGCTGCTCGACGCGACGGTGGCGTCGGTGCAGCAGTTGCTGGCGCTGCGACGGCTGCTGGCGCTGCTGCAGAACATCCTGCGCCGTGCCAGCTATCTGGCGCTGCTCGACGAGCAACCCGCGGCGCTGACGCGGCTGGTCGACGTGGTCACGCGCAGCGCGCTGCTGGCCGAGCGCCTCGCCGCGCATCCGCTGCTGCTCGACGAACTGCTCGACGCGCGTGTCGCCGGTACGCTGCCGCGGCGCGAGGAGTTGAAAGCGGCTTGCGCAGGCGCGCTCGTCCACGACGACATCGAAACCGCCTTGCTTGCGCTCAACGAGACACGCCAGTCGCTGAGCTTCCGCATCGCGCTGGCCACGCTCGACGGACGCCAGCCGGCGCGCGATAGCGCGTGCCAGCTGGCGTGGCTGGCCGACGCGGTCATCGAGGTCGTCGTCGCGCTGGCGCTGCGGGAAATGCAGGCCGCGCACGGCGGCATCGCCGCATCGCGGTTCGCGGTGATCGGATACGGCAGCCTCGGCGGCGAGGAACTGGGCTTCGGTTCCGACCTCGACCTCGTATTCCTGTACGACGCCCCAGCCGGTGCCACCTCGGACGGCGCGCGCGCACTCGACGCGCCGCGCTGGTTCGCACGCCTGGCGCAGAAGATCGTCTCGCTGCTGGCCACGCCCAGCGCAGGCGGGCGCCTGTACGAAGCCGACGTGCGGCTACGTCCGGACGGCGCCAAGGGCCTGCTGGTGTCGACGCTGGCGAGCTTCGCCGACTACCAGCGCGAACGCGCCTGGACCTGGGAGCACCAGGCGCTGGTACGCGCGCGCTGCGTCGCCGGCGATGCCGGCTTGTGCGAGGCGTTCGAGCGCGTACGCACCGATACCTTGGCGCGCGATCGCGACGCCGGCAAGTTGCGCGACGACGTCGTCGCCATGCGCGCGAAGATGCGCGCCGAACTCGATCGCTCCGATAGCGCGCGCTTCGATCTCAAGCAGGGCGAGGGCGGGCTGGTCGACCTGGAGTTCCTGCTGCAGTACCTGGTGTTGCGCGATGCCGCCCATGGCCCCGGCTTGCTGGTGTCGCGCGATACGCCGGCCCTGATCGCAGCCGCGGGCGACGCAGGGGCGCTCGCGCCGGATGCGTCGCAGGCGTTGCTGCAGGCACATGCCACGCTGCTCTCGGCGGGACTGGATTGCACGCTAGACAGGCGTCAACGACTGGTCATCGAAACCGACGCGGTTTCGGGCGCGCGTGCGGCGATTCGGCGCGCAGCGCAGGAGGCTGGACTGGTTTCCTGAGTCCGGGTGTTTGTCCGGCCACTCACCCCCATCCCAACCTTTCCCCGCTGCACGGGGGAAGACACTGAAAGCGCATCGCAGGTCGTGCGCTGCCTCTCTACAGTCCCAGTCGCTCGCGCACCGCGCCCGCGACGCGCGCGGTCTCGCGCAATGGTTCGACATCGAACGGCGCCAACGCGGTATCCATCGCGCGGAGGCGGCCACTTGCGAGCAGGGCATCGAGGAAGCGCCGCGGCCGTCCGCGCACACGCGCCGGATCGAACACGAACACGGGCACGCGCGTGGCGCAGGCTTCGGAAATCATGTTGACCGAGTCCGGCGAGCAGACGATGCGATCTGCCCACGCCAGCAGGCCGGGATAAGGATTCGCACCGTCTTCCTCGCCGCACCACACGACGCCCGGCGTCTCGCCGTAACGATGACGCAACGCGTCGCGCAGGTCGCGCGGCGTGCGTCGCGAAGCCGTCACCAGCACGCTGCCGCCATCGCGCACGAGCACGCTCTCCAGCTTCGCGGCGAGCACTTCGAAGGCCATGCGGTCGAAGCGCACGTGCGCGCTCGGGCCACCCAGCAACAAGGCCGTGCGCGGCCGCGGCAACTCGGCGAAGGCCGCGAACCGTTCGCGCGCGCGCGCCAGCCAGGCATCGTCGACCGGATGCAGGCTGCCGAGCGTGGTGATGACATTGCCACCGCGCAGGTTGTCGTGTTCGGGTGCGACGACGAGGTCCCAATGCGCAGGATCGATGCGTGGATCGAGGATCTGCACCGTGCGGACCGGCGCGCCGGCGGCGCCGCGCGTCGCGCTCTCGCGCAACAAGCGCGTCGCCAGCGCCGCCTGCCGGCCGCAGCCGATGGCCAAGGTCGGTGGCGCCTGCAACGCCTCGGCAAAGTCGCGGCCGAAGGCGTGTTCGTCCCCCGCCAACCGCCTGGGTGCAGCCCAGCGCCAGGGCGCGCGCGCTGCCAGAATCCACTCGCGCGATGTGCCGACACCGAGCGCCGCGGCCAGCGCATTGCACTGCCGCGCGTTGCCGGCCCGGCCATCGCTGATGCTCCACGTCTGTGGAGGCCACGCCTGTACAGAATCCGCCTGCACCGGGCCATGTCGTTCTGCTGATGTCACCAATACGTTCCGGGCGCGTGGCTGTGACTTCACCGACGGAACTCTACACTGCGCCCTCTCCGAAGCGTTCGCGCCGCCGCTCCGCCACAAGTTCCACCACAAGGATTGCCATGCCCGCTGTTCTCCCCGCCGCCGCGCTCGACCAGTTGTTCCGCCAGGCGCGCACCTACAACGCGTTCTCGGGCGAGGTCGGCGACGACGTCCTGCACCAGCTGTACGACCTGCTGAAATTCGGCCCGACCACGGCCAACAGCTGCCCGGCGCGCTTCGTCTTCGCGCGCTCGCGCGAAGCGAAGGAGAAGCTCGGTCCGGCGCTCGACGAAGGCAATTACGCCAAGACCATGGCAGCGCCGGTGACGGTGATCGTCGCCTACGACATGGCCTTCTACGAGAAGCTGCCGGTGCTGTTCCCGCACACCAACGCCAAGTCCTGGTTCGACAGCAAGCCGCAGGACGAGCTGCGCACCATCGCGCTGCGCAACGGCAGCCTGCAGGGCGCCTACCTGTTGCTGGCCGCGCGTTCGCTCGGCCTGGATTGCGGCCCGATGTCGGGCTTCGACAACGCCAAGGTCGACGCTGCGTTCTTCGCCGGCACCACCTTGAAGTCGAACTTCCTCGTCAATCTCGGCCATGGCGATCGGGCGAGCATCTTCGCGCGCTCGCCGCGGCTCGGTTTCGACGAAGCCTGTCGCATCGAATGAAACGCCCGGCGCCTCTTCCCACGTGCTCCACGCCCCCCTCACGGAGATCGATCATGAAACGCACCCTGCTTGTTGCTGCCCTCTCGCTGTTCGCCGCCACGGCCTTCGCCGCGCCGGTGACATACCAGCTCGATTCCAATCACACCAACGTCATCGCGACCTGGAGCCATTTCGGCTTCTCCAATCCCAGCGCAAGCTTCGGCCAGGCCACGGGCACGCTGGTCTACGACGCCGCAGACGTCGGCAAGTCCAGCGTCGAAGTGACGCTGCCGCTGAGCGGGCTGAGCGGTTTCTCCGCGAAGTTCGACCAGCACCTCAACAGCCCCGATTTCTTCGAGTCGTCGAAGTATCCGGATGCGAAGTTCAAGAGCACCAAGGTCGAGGCCGCGGGCGAGGGCAAGCTCAAGGTCACCGGTGATCTCACGATCAAGGACAAGACCGCGCCAGTCGTGCTCGACGTAACCTTGAACAAGGTCGGCGAGGGCTACGACAAGCAGCCTCGGGTCGGCTTCGATGCCGTCACCACGGTCAGTCGCACCGCGTTCGGCTTGGGCCTGGCCGCGCCCGCCGTCAGCGACGAGGTGAAGTTGCGCATCACCACCGAGGCGAGCGTGCCGAAGGCCGGCGGCGCCAAGTAAGGACGGGATTCCCCGGCCGCCGTGCCCATCGGCGCGGCGGCTTTTTCTTTTGGAGCACGACAATGCGCACCCTGCGTACCGCGAACGATCGCGGCAAGGTCGCCATGGGCTGGCTCGACAGCCGCCACACCTTTTCCTTCGGCCATTACCACGATCCGAAGTGGATGGGCTTCGGCCCGCTGCGCGTGATCAACGAGGATCGCGTCGCGGCCAAGGCCGGCTTCCCGCCGCATTCGCACGCCAACATGGAAATCCTCAGCTACGTGCTGTCCGGCGCGCTCGCGCACCAGGACAATGCCGGCGGCGGTGGCACCATTCGTCCCGGCGACCTGCAATGGATGAGCGCCGGCCACGGCGTCGAGCACAGCGAGTTCAACGCCTCCGATAGCGAGCCGGTGCACTTCCTGCAAATCTGGATCCAGCCCGACCGCGTCAACGCGCCGCCGGCCTATGCACAGCATTCGTTCGATGCGGCAGCACGCCGCGGGCGCTGGACGCTGCTGGCCTCACCCGACGGGGCCGGCGACTCGCTGGCGATCCGGCAACAGGCCTGGTTGCACGGCGCACTGCTCGGCGCGGGCGAAGCCGTGACGTTCGCCCTGCGAGCGGAGCGCAAGTACTGGCTGCATGTCGCGCAGGGATCGGTGGAGATCGATGGCCAGGCACTCGCGGCCGGGGACGCCCTCGGCATCGAGCAGCAGGCCGGCACCTTGAACGTGGTCGGCGCGGGAGACGGTGTCGCCGACGTGCTGCTGTTCGATCTGCCCGCTTAGGAGGTTGCGACGGGGAGGATGTGAGGCGCGGTAAACTGTGCGCGTCGCATCCACGGCCCCCCAGTCTCATGTCCAGCCCGACCGCCACTTCGCCCGCCAACGCCCAGAAGCGCTACGACGTGCAGCGCAGCGACCTGCCGTTGAGCTGCCCGTTGCCGTCGATGGCGCTGTGGAATTCGCATCCGCGCGTCTACCTTCCGATCGAGACCGAGGGCGGCACGAGCCAGTGCCCGTACTGCGGGGCGCTGTTCGTCCTCGTCGACTGACGACGCGGCGCGCGGCGATGTCGGCATGAGCCGGAAGCTGACCGTCGTGCAACTGCTGCCCGCGCTCGAGTCCGGCGGCGTGGAGCGTTCGACCATCGAGATCGCCGACGCGCTGGTACGCGCCGGGCATCGCGCCATCGTCGTGTCGGCGGGCGGCCGCCTGTTGCCGACGCTGCAGGCGACCGGCGCCGAACACGTCGCGCTCGACATCGGCCGCAAATCCATCGCCACGCTGCGCCATGTCGGCGGTTTGCGGCGCCTGTTCGCGCAGACGCAGGCCGACATCGTCCATGCGCGTTCGCGCCTGCCGGCGTGGATCGGTCACCTCGCGCTGAAAGGGATCGCCTCGCGCAGGCCGCATTTCGTCACCACCGTGCACGGCCTCAATTCGCCATCGCGCTACAGCGCCATCATGGCCCGCGGCGAACGCGTGATCTGCGTGTCGCAGACGGTGCGCGACTACGTGCTGCGGCACTACCCCACGACCGATCCCGCGCGCCTGCGCGTGATCGGGCGCGGCATCGATGCATCGGCGTTCCCGCATGCGGCATGTCCGGACCGCGACGCGCGCGCGCGCGCCGCCGCGCTGCATCCGCAACTCGCCGGCGATGGTCCGCTGCTGCTATTGCCCGGCCGCGGCACGCGCCTGAAGGGGCACGCCGATGCGCTGGCCCTGCTGGCGGCGCTGCGCGACGGCGGCCTCGATGCGCGGCTGTGGATGCCGGGTGCGCGCGAAGCGACGCGCGGCGACTACATGATCGAACTCGAGCGCTTGTCGATGAGCCTCGGCATCGCCGATGCCGTCGCCATGACGCCGCCGATCGCCGCGATCGCCGAGGCCTACGCAGCCTCCGATCTGGTGCTGCAACTGTCGCGCAAGCCAGAATCGTTCGGCCGCACCGTCATCGAGGCGCTGTCGGTGGGGCGTCCGGTGCTGGGCTGGGCGCATGGCGGCGTCGGTGAACTGTTGCAGGCGCTGCAGCCGCACGGCGCGGTGGCGCCGTTCGATACCGATGCGCTGGCACGCGTTGCGCGGAGCTTGCTCGCGCAGGCGCCGGCGCTTGCCGTTACGATGACCGCCATGCGCGACACCATGCTCCGCGACTACTCGCTGCGGGCCATGCAGGACGCCACGCTCGCCTGCTACACGGAACTTGCCGATGACCGCAGCGCCGAAGACCACTCCGACGAACGCCGCGTCCACTAACGGCGGCATCGGCTGGCGCTGGGCGCCGGCCTGGGTGCTTGCGTTCGTCGCGCTGTGGCCGGCGCCTGGCTACGCCGAGGGCGTCATGGTGCTTGGTGCGCTGGTGGCGATCGTCAAGCTGCTGCTGGCGCGATTCCGCAACGGCACCGCGCTGCTCAGCGGTCCGGCCTGGGCGCTGACCAGCGTGCTGTTCTTCGCCTATTGGTTGCCGGAACTCGTCTCGGCGTTCGATGCCATCGATCACGCGCGCGCCTTGCGCGAAGCCGTCGTCGACCTGCGTTACCTGCCGTTCCTTTGGTTGGTGGCCGCCGCGGTCGCCGACGAACGCGGTCGCCGCATCACCTTCGGCGGCCTGGCCGTGATCGCCGGCATCTGGACGCTCGATGCCTTGTTGCAGGCCGCATTCGGCACCAGCCCGCTGTTCTGGGGCCTGGATGCGCTGAAGCAGATGATCAGCGGCCACGGCATGTGCGATGCGGCGGAACTCGCCGCGGTCGATCGCCTCGGCGGCGTGCTCGGACCGTGCAACCTCAAGCTCGGCATCGTGCTCGCCAGCCTGTCGCCGTTCGCGCTGTATTTCGCCGGCCGGCGCTTCGGCAGCCTCGGCTGGATCGTCGCCGCTGCGGCCATCGGCATGGTCGTGCTGCTGGCTGGCGCGCGCGCGTCGTGGATCACCTACGCCTTGGTGCTGGTGTTCTCGGGCTGGCATTTCCTGGACTGGAAGAAACTGGTGGCCGTGTTCGCCTTCGGCGCCGTCGCGCTGGTTTCGCTGACCGCATTCTCGCCGCAGGTGCGCGAACGCATCGAACGCACCACGCACGTGCTGACCGCCGACGAGGCCGGCATGGACAGCGCGTTGTCGGGACGCGGGCGCATCTGGGGCGCCGCCGCCTGCATGGCGCGCGAGCATCCGTTCAACGGTGTCGGCGCGCGCGGTTTCCGCGACGCCTTCGCGGCCTGCGATCCGCAACCGGGCGAGGTGGCAGCGTGGGGCAACGGACCGGCCTACCACGCGCACCAGATCGTGCTCGAGATCCTCAGCGAAACCGGTGCTTTCGGCCTGCTGCTATGGCTGGCCGGTGCGGCGTTGGCGTTCCGCGCATGGCGCTACGCTACCCCCGAAGCGCGCGCGAACGCGCATCCTGCGATGCTCGCGTTGGGCGTCACGGTGTTTCCGTTCAACACGCACCTGGCGTTCTATTCGACGTTCTGGGGCGGGCTGACGCTGATGCTGGCGGCGCTGTATGCCGGCAGCCTGCTGCGCAAGTAGGAGCGGCCCTTGGCCGCGATGCGCGATACCGGTAATGCCATCGCGGCCAAGGGCCGCTCCTGTCGTCGGATCATCGGTTGTAACGATGTTCACGCATACGGCGATGTGCCGTCGGGCCGCCGCTTGAAGCGCCGGTGGATCCACAGGTATTGCGCCGGCGCCGCGCGCGCCATCGTCTCGATGCCGGCCATGACCCGCGCGGTATCGGCGCTGGCACTGCCCGAAGGGAAAGCGTCGAATGCCGGCCACAGCCGCAAGGTGTAGCCGCCGTCGGCGCGGCGCTCGTGCTGGTACAGCACCACCGCTGCGCCCGACAACCTTGCGAGCTGGTGGGTCGAAGTGAGGCTATGCGCCGGCTGGCCGAAGAACGGCACGTAGACGCTGTCGCCACGGCTCGGATCCTGGTCGGGCGCATACCAGAGCAGGCCGCCGCGCTTGAGGTGGCGGACCGCGGCGCGCACGTCCTGCTTCGGAAACATGGCTGCGGCATAACGCGCCCGCCCGCGGCGCACGGCCCATTCCATCGCCGGTTCTCCGTGCGGGCGGTACATGCCGGCGAGCGGGACGTAGTCGCACATCAGCCGTCCACACACTTCCAGCGTGGTGAAGTGGCCGGACACCACGATCACGCCGCGGCCGTCGGCGCGCGCGGCTTGCATGTGCTCGAGGCCCTCGACCACGAGTCCGCGCCGCAGTGGCGCGATCGATCCCCACCACGCGCGCGCGAACTCGAATACGCCGATGCCGATCGCGGCGAAGTGCTCGCGCAGCAGGACCGCGCGCGCGGCGGCATCGAGCTCGGGGAAGCACAGCGCGAGGTTGCGCCGGGCGATCGCGCGGCGTTCGCGCAAAGTCATGCGCAGGACGACGCCGAGCATCCGCCCCAGTGCTCGCTGCAGGCCCCAGGGCAGACGCGCCAGGCCCGCCATGGCCGCGATGCCGAACCAGGTCGGCCAGTGTCTGGGTCCGAGCGGTGGCGGGGCATGGGCGGATTTTTCGGACATCGCGGGATTTTACGGGCGACGCGAGGTGAGCGGTGGAACCAGGACGAGCAACAGCAATCGCCGGTGACGACTCCCGCTTCCGATTCCCGACTCCCGATTCCTGACCCTCCGCTATGCTGTCCCGATGCAGGCCCCCCCGCACGAACTGGTCGTGGAACGATTGCTGCGCGGCCTGTACTCGGCCGTGCTGTACGTGCTGGTGCCGGTCACGCTTTACCACCTGATCTGGCGCGGATTCCGGCAGGGCGAATACTTCCAGCGCTGGAACGAGCGTTACGCCGCCTATCGCGATGCGCCACGGCATGCCGACGTGTGGGTGCATGCGGTGTCGGTCGGTGAGGTCAATGCCGCCGCTCCGCTGGTCAACGCGCTGCTGCGCGAACGGCCCGACCTGCGCCTGCTGATCACCACGATCACGCCGACCGGGTCGGCGCGCGTGGCCGCGCTATGGGCGCAGCGCGTCGAGCACGTCTACCTGCCCTACGACTTGTCGGGTGCGGTGAGGCGTTTCCTGGAGCACTACCAACCGCGCCTGTCGCTGATCGTCGAGACCGAACTGTGGCCGAACCTGCTGTTCTGCTGCCGCGATCGCGACATCCCCGTATACGTCGTCAACGCGCGCCTGTCGGAGCGCTCGCTGCGCGGCTACCGCGTGTTGAGCGCGCTGGTCGCGCGCGCGTTGCGCACGGTGCGCAGGATCGCGGCGCAGTCGCGTGAGGACGCGGCGCGCTTCGTGCGCCTGGGCGCGTTGCCCGCGAACGTGGACGTGACCGGCAACCTCAAGTACGACCTCACGCTCGAGGAGGGACTCGACGCGTTCGCTGCGGAATTCCGCTTGCGCGCGGGTCAGCGCCCGGTGTGGATCGCGGCCAGCACCCATCCGGAGGAAGAGGCGATCGTGCTGGACCTGCAGCGACGCCTGCAGGCGCGTTGGCCCGACCTGCTGCTGCTGTGGGCGCCGCGGCATCCCGAGCGGTTTCGCGCGGTCACGCAGCAGGCCATCGACGCCGGTTGGCGGGTGGCGACGCGCAAGCTCACGCGCCTGCCCGATCGCGGCGATGCGATCTTCGTGATCGACACGCTGGGCGAGCTGATGAATTTCTACGGCTGCGCGGAAGTGGCCTTCGTCGGCGGCAGCCTGCAGGACATCGGCGGGCACAACCTGCTCGAACCGGCCGCGGTCGGTGCGGCGATCGTGACCGGCCCGCACCTGCACAACTTCAGCGACATCGCACGACAGCTGCAGGCGGCCGGCGCGTTGCGGATCGGAAACGATGCCGAGGCAGTGGCGCGCGATGTGGAGGACTTGCTCGGCGATGCCGATGCACGCGCGGCGATGGCCGCGGCGGGGCGCGCGCTGGTGGAGCAGGGGCGCGGCGCGCTGCGGCGCACGCTGGACCTCATCGCACCCGACTTGCCAGGGCACGGCAGTGCGTAAGGCAGGCAGATCGCACAAACGCCGCGTAGTACGGAGCGCGGGTGGAGGCCCATGACCTCCACCCGGGTCACGGCTTATTGCGGCGGGATATTGCCCGGCGCCAGCTCCGCTTCGGCATCGGCCGTCAGCAGGCGGTTGATGTCCTGGATATCGGCAACCTCGAGCGAACCGGCGGCCTGTTCGAGCAGCAGGCGGTTCTGCAGGAAGTTGTAGCGAGACAGTGCGTATTCGCGCTCGGCATCGAACAACGTGCGCTGGTTGTTGAGGACGTCGAGCACGGTGCGCGTGCCGACTTCGAGGCCGACCTGCGACGCGTCGTAGGCGCTGCGCGCGGAAAACACCGCAGCCTTGCGCGCCTCGACTTCGCTGATGCCGGCAACCAGGGTCTGGTAAGCGTTGCGGGTGTTGCGCACCAGCGCACGCCGCTGCTGCTCGAGTTCGTCGGCGGCGACATCGCGGTTCGCGATGGCCTGCCGTACCTGCGACTGCACGAGGCCGCCCGAAAAGATCGGAACGCTCAGCGTCAGGCCGAGCGACGGACCGCGGTTCTCGCTGTCGCTGGGGAAGTCGCCCGGCACGCCGCTGAAATCGAACTCGATCCCCAGCTCTTGCTGTCGCCGTAGCCGCCATTGAGGTACAGCGTCGGCCAATGGCCGGCACGGGCCGTTTCGACGTTCGCCGCAGTCGACTCGACCTGAAATTCCTTCGCCTTTAGCGCGGGATTGTTCTCGATGGCCGCGGTCACCCAGCTATCGGCAGACTGTTCGGCAGGCAGTTCCGGCTTGAAATCCTCGGGCAGGCCTTTCAGGTTGCGCACCGGTTGCCCCGTGATCTCGGCTAGCGCCTGGTAGGCGTCCTCCAGCGCATTGCGCGTCACGATGGTATTGGCGCGCGCGCTGTCGTATTGAGCCCGCGCTTCATGGACGTCGGTGATCGGCGCGAGGCCGACCTCGAGGCGCTTGTCGGCGAAGTCGAACTGCTTCTTCAACGCCGTCTCCTGCGCTTCGGCGGCGGCCAGCGTTTCAATCGCGACGAGGACGTTGAAGTACGCGGCCGATGTCCGCGTCGCCAGCGTGTCGCCCGCCGATTCGAGCTGGAAGTCTGCCGACCTGCTCAGGGCCTTTTGGCTTTTCAGCCGCGTGAAATTGCCGCGGTCGTAGACCATTTGTCTGACGTCGACGCTGAGATTGCGGGTCGTGGATTCGCTGTCGCTGCCGCGCGTTACCAACTGCGGCGGCTCGTCGTTGTTCAGAGACGTGCTTTCTCCGTCCGACCGAGAGCGGGTAATGCTGGCCGTGCCGTCGATCTGCGGCAGCATCGCGGCGCGGGCCTGCACGGCGCCTTCCTTGGTGGCGAGGGTTCCGGATTCGGCGGCCGACAGCTGCGGATCGCTGGTGCGCGCGAGTTCATAGGTCTGCAGCAGGTCTTCGGCGTGGGCGCCCGCGGCAGGCAACAACACCAGGGCGAGGGCGAGAACGAGGGGGCGGCGGCTCATTGCGGAGTCCTTGGAGTCGAAACTGGGATCAGAATTTGAAGGCAGGCGTCGGCGCGGCGCCGACGAGATAGGCAAGGTCGGTTTCCAACAACGATTCGGTGCGTAGTCCGTTGACGTCCTGGTGCAGCACGAGGGCATCCATCACCGGCGAGACGCCCTGCACGATGAACATCCTTCCTCCGGGACGCAGCCATTGCACGAATTGCGGCGGGATGTCGGCTACTGCGCCGGTGACGCAGATGGCGTCGAAGCGGCGATCGGTGTCCCACGCCAGCACATCGGCGATGTCGACGCGGACGTTGTTGATGCCGTGCTCGCCCAGTCGGGCGCGCGCGGCTTCGGCGAGATCGGCGTGGATTTCCAGCGAGACCACGTCGCGCACCAACTGCCCGAGGCAGGCGCTGATGAAGCCGCTGCCGGTGCCGATCTCGAGCACGTCGTCGCCCGGCTGCAGCGCGAGCGCCTGCAGCATGCGCCCCTCGAGCACGGGCTTCATCATGCTTTCGCCATGGCCGATCGGCAGTCCGATGTCGGCATAGGCGAGGCTGCGATGCGGCGCCGGCACGAAGGCATCACGCGGCAGCTCGGCCAGCACGTCGAGCACGCGCACGTCGAGCACGTCCCAAGGGCGGACTTGTTGCTCGACCATGGTTTCGCGGGCTTTTGCGTAATCGATCGTCATCGGTGTCAGGTGTTGGCGGCCGGGGGCGCAAGTCTAGCCGGACGGGGCGTGTCTGGAGTAAGCAGGATCGCTGTTATACGACACCAGCACTGAGTGCCAGAAGTAACCAAGACTGGCGTCACCGAGACTGCCGTCACCGCAACTGCCGGCCGCCAGCGCGATGCAGGTGATCGCAACCGGCAGGACTGGCTTACTTGGCGACATGGGCGCGCAGGTACAAGTCCACGGTCGCGGCGATATGCGCCTCGACCTCCTGTTTGCCGGGCCTGGCGCACAGGCCGCTCGCCATGCGCATGTGCAACTCGCCCTTGAGCAGGCAGAAGAACTGCGATGCCGCGCGCTGGATATCCGGCACGATCAGTTCGCCGCTGGCCACGCGTTGCCGGAGGTAATCGGCGAAGGCATCCTTGACGCGTTGCGGCCCCGCTTCCCAGAACATGCGGCGGACATGTTCGTCGCTGCTCTGCATCAGCATCATGCGGTGCATCGACAAGGCTTCGTCGCTGGTGATCAGCGCGAAGAACGCATGGGCGATGCTGGTGAGCTGCGCCCGCAGCGGTCCTTCGAGGTTGGCGAACAGGTCCGGCGGCATCTGCTCCTCGCACTTGGCGCGCACCGCCTCGGAGAACAGCGCGTCCTTGTCGCCGAAGTGGCTGTAGACGGTGAGCTTGGAGACACCGGCGAGCGCGGCGATCGCATCCATGCTGGAGCCATCGAAACCGTGCTGGGTGAACATCTGCTTGGCCGCATCGAGGATGGCGGCGCGCTTGCCCAGATCCTTGGGCCGCCCGGGGCTGGCGGGCTTGGCGAGCCCGGCAGACGGGGCGATCTGGCTGTGCTTGGCTGACATGGAAGTAATACTAGACTAATCGGTTTGATATTTATACTATACCTACGAGTCCATTAATTGGCCGGATGGCCACGGGAGTCCGCATGGCGGGCGTCGGCAGGTTCTCGATCCTGGTTCTGATCACGATGCTGGCGGCCTGTGGCAACGGCGATCCCGTCGTCGAAACCGCGCGTCCGGTGCTGGTGGCGCATCCGGGTGGCGGCGCCGATGCCGCCTTGACGGCTTATGCCGGCGAAATCCGCGCGCGCCAGGAAAGCCCGTTGTCATTCCGCGTCGGCGGCAATCTCGTGCGTCGCGTGGTCGACGTCGGGGCGAAGGTCAAGCGCGGCGACCTGCTTGCCGAACTCGATCCGGGCGACCTGCGCCTGCAATCGCAGGCCGCACAGGCGCAACTGGCCGCGGCCGAGGCTGAACTTGGTCGTGCCCGCGCCGACCAGGCGCGCTTCGCCGCGCTCGCTGCACAACAGCTCGTCAGCCGTTCGGCACTCGACGCGCAGGTCGCGGCCTATCGCGCCGCGGAAGGTCAGGCGCGGGCAGCCCGCGCCAACCTCGACGTGGCGAGCAATCAGGCCGCGTATACGCAATTGCGCGCGCCGCGCGACGGCGCCATCGCAACGCGCCAGGCCGAAGCCGGTCAGGTGGTCGCCGCCGGGCAGACAGTGTTCACGCTGGCCGGGGATGCCGGACGCGAGGTCGCGATCGCGTTCCCGGAATCGCGCATCCGCAGCTTCAGCGTCGGCCAACCGGTTCTGGTCGAACTCTGGAATGCGCCGGGCCAGCGCCTGCCCGGCACGATCCGCGAGATCGCGCCTGCCGCCGACGCGCAGGCGCGCACCTATGCCGCACGCATCGCGCTGGCCGGCGACGCCGCACAAGCGGTCGAGCTCGGCCAGAGCGCGCGCGTCTACGTGCAGGAAGACGGGTTGCGCGCAGCCTTGAGCGTGCCGCTGTCCGCGGTACAGCGCGCCAATGGCAGCGCAGCGGTCTGGGTCGTCGACCGCAAGACCCGCCGCGTGCACTTGGCGCCGGTGCGCGTCGGTCCTTTCGGCGAATCACGTGTGGCGGTGCTCGGCGGATTGCAGCCCGATGCATGGATCGTCGTGGCCGGTGGCCATTTGTTGCGCGAAGGGCAGCTCGCGGAGCCCGTCGATCGGGATAACAAACCTGTCCTGCCGGCCGCAACACGCGTCGCCCGCGAGGACTGAGCCATGCGCTTCAACCTCTCGGAATGGGCACTGCGCAGCCGCGGATTGGTCCTGTATGCCATCGTCGCGTTCGCGCTGATCGGCGCCTGGTCCTACCAGCGCCTGGGGCAGTCGGAAGACCCGCCGTTCACGTTCAAGATCATGGTCGTGCGCACGCTGTGGCCGGGCGCGACCGCCGACGAGGTCGCGCGCCAGGTCAGCGACCGCATCGAGAAGAAGCTCATGGAGACCGGGCAGTACGAGTACATCCGCTCGTACTCGCGCCCGGGCGAATCGCAGATCATCTTCGTCGCGCGCGACTCGATGGTGTCGAAGGAGCTGCCGACGCTCTGGTACCAGGTGCGCAAGAAGGTCGGCGACATCCGCCAGACGCTGCCGCAGGGCGTGGTCGGGCCGTTCTTCAACGACGAGTTCGGCGACACCTTCGGCAACATCTATGCGATCACCGGCGACGGTTTCGACTACGCCGTGCTCAAGGACTATGCCGAGCGCATCGAACTCGAGCTGCAGCGCGTGCCCGACGTCGGCAAGGTCGAACTGCTCGGCCTGCAGGACGAGAAGGTCTTCATCGAACTGTCCAACACCAAGCTGGCCACGCTCGGCGTGCCGCTGACCGCGGTGCAGAGCGCGCTCGACCAGCAGAACGTGATCGCCTCGGCGAGCTTCTTCGAGACGCCGACCGACCGCGTGCAACTGCGCGTGGCCGGCAGGTTCGAAACGGTCGAGGAGATCCGCGATTTCCCGATCCGCGTCGGCGACCGCACGTTCCGCATCGGCGACGTGGCCACGGTCCGCCGCGGCTTCTCCGATCCGCCGGCACCGCGCATGCGCTTCATGGGCGAGGACGCGATCGGGATAGCGGTGGCGATGAAGAACGGCGGCGACATCCTGCGCCTCGGCGACACGCTGCGCACCGAGTTCGCGCGCCTGCAGAAGACGCTGCCGGTCGGCATGGAACTGCGCAAGGTCAGCGACCAGCCGCTCGCGGTGGAAACCTCGGTCGAGGAATTCGTGCGCGTGCTCGCCGAGGCGGTCGCGATCGTGCTGCTGGTGAGCTTCTTCTCGCTCGGCTTCCGCACCGGCCTGGTGGTCGCGTTGTCGATCCCGCTGGTGCTGGCGATGACGTTCGCGGCGATGCAGTACTTCGGCATCGGCCTGCACAAGATCTCGCTCGGCTCGCTGGTGCTCGCGCTCGGCTTGCTGGTCGACGACGCGATCATCGCGGTCGAGATGATGGTCGTGAAGATGGAGCAGGGCTTCGACCGCGTGAAGGCCGCAGCCGCGGCCTGGGACCTGACCGCGTTCCCGATGCTGACCGGCACGCTGGTCACCGCGGCCGGCTTCCTGCCGATCGCGACCGCTGCCTCGAGCACCGGCGAATACACGCGCTCGATCTTCCAGGTGGTGACGATCGCGCTGCTGCTGTCGTGGATCGCGGCGGTCGTGTTCATTCCCTACCTCGGCGACAAGCTGCTGCCCGACTTCGGCCATGCGCGCAAGGCGCCGCCGCCGCGCTCGCTCGCTGGTCGTGCACTGGCGCTGCGCGCCTGGTTCGCAGCGAAGCTGCCGTCGACTGCGCTGCGCGAATGGGCCGCGCCCAAGGATCACAGCCACGACCACGCCCACGATCCCTACCAGACCGCGTTCTACCAGCGCTTCCGCAGCGTCGTCGGCTGGTGCGTGGGGCATCGCAAGACCGTCATCGCGGTGACGGTCGCGATATTCGTGGTCGCAGTGATGCTGTTCCGCTTCGTGCCGCAGCAGTTCTTCCCGAGCTCGACGCGACTGGAACTGATGGTCGACCTGGAGTTGGCCGAAGGCGCATCGCTCGAAGCCACGGCCGCCGAAGCGAAGCGGCTCGAGGCGATGCTCGGCAAGCGCAAGGAAGTCGAGAACTTCGTCGCCTACGTCGGCACCGGCTCGCCGCGCTTCTACCTGCCGCTCGACCAGCAACTGCCGGCGGCCAACTTCGCGCAGTTCGTGCTGCTGACACGCGACATCGAGGCGCGCGAATCCTTGCGGCGCTGGCTGATCGACGAGGCGGCGGGCCGGTTCCCGGCGCTGCAGCTGCGCGTGACACGGCTCGAGAACGGCCCGCCGGTCGGCTATCCGATCCAGTTCCGCGTCTCAGGCGAACACATCCCGGAAGTGCAGCGCCTGGCGCGCGAGGTGATGGCGAAGGTGCGCGCGCATCCGGGCGTGCGCAACGTCAACCTCGACTGGTCCGAACCGAGCAAGGTCGTGCGGCTGACGATCGACCAGGATCGCGCCCGCGCGCTCGGCGTCAGTTCGGCGCAACTCGCGCAGTTCCTGCAGGGTTCGCTCGCCGGCTCGTCGGTCAGCCAGTACCGCGAGGGCAACGAGCTGATCGAGATCCTGCTGCGCGGCCCCGACGAAGAGCGCGAGCGCCTGACGCTGCTGGGCTCGCTCGCGGTGCCGACCAGCAATGGTCAGACCGTGCCGCTGTCGCAGGTGGCGAAGCTCGAATACGGCTTCGAGGACGGGATCATCTGGCATCGCAACCGCCTGCCGACCGTCACGATCCGTGCCGACATCGACGGCGACGTCACGCCGCCGACCGTGACCGCCGAGATCGAACCCACGCTCGATCCGATCCGCGCGCAGCTGCCGAGCGGGTACCTGCTGCAGACCGGTGGCACGGTCGAGGATTCCGGGCGCGGCTCGCGTTCTGTGGCGGCTGGCGTGCCGCTGTTCATCGCGGTGGTCGCGACGCTGCTGATGCTGCAGCTGCGCAGCTTCTCGCGCGTGCTGCTGGTGATGCTGACCGCGCCGCTCGGCCTGATCGGCGTGACCTTGTTTCTGCTGGTGTTCCGCGTGCCGTTCGGCTTCGTGGCGATGCTCGGCACGATCGCGATGTTCGGCATGATCATGCGCAACTCGGTGATCCTGGTCGACCAGATCGAGCAGGACATCGCCGCCGGCCATGCGCGCTGGCAGGCGATCATCGACGCCACCGTGCGCCGCTTCCGTCCGATCGTGCTGACCGCATTGGCGGCGATCCTGGCGATGATTCCGCTGTCGCGCTCGGTGTTCTTCGGGCCGATGGCGGTGGCGATCATGGGTGGGCTGACGGTGGCGACCGCGTTGACGCTGCTGTTCCTGCCGGCGTTGTACGCGGCCTGGTTCAGGGTGCGGCGCGATGAGCCGCGGACCGAACCGCAGACCGACGCACAAGCCGAGCCGCACGCGATCTGAGGCAATCGGAGATTGCCAGGAAGCCCGGGTCGCGCCTTTGCTCCCTCCCCTGCGACTGCAGGGGAGGGCTGGGGAGGGCTGGGGAGGGGTGCCTTCAGGTCGCACGAATTCTTTCGGAAAGGCAACAGCTTGACCAGCTTCGCTGTTGAAAGCCGCGCTGAAGCGCGAGTCACTTTTCTTTGCTGGCACACTGCGTGCGCGCAGCGCACGCGAACGGCGAAGCCGGCCCGAAGGGCGAGTGCCGAAGGCGCGAGTCAAGAAAAGTAACCAAAAGAAGGTGCCTTCCCCGACACGTCAATCACAAGGCTTCATTGCTACGGGGATTTTCCGACTCGCCATCCATGGCTCGATCGGAAACGCGCACATCCATGTTCGCCGCCCTTCAAGTCTGGAGGCGAACCGGTGGTTCATGAATCCTTGGAAGCCGAAGCCAAGAAGGCTGAAGAGCGAAATTCGCGCCTGACCCCCTGACGCGCCCCTCCCCACAGGACTAGACTCGACCCGCAAGCGACGACCGGCGCGTCCGGCCAGCCAGCAGCGAGGGTCGTAGTGAAGCCGACCGATATTCGCAATCCAGACGTCTTTCATAAGGTCGTCGACTGCCAGTGGGCCTGCCCCGCGCACACGCCGGTTCCCGAGTACATCCGCCTGATCGCCGCCGGCCGCTACGCCGATGCCTACATGGTCAACTGGCATAGCAATGTCTTCCCGGGAATCCTCGGCCGCACCTGCGACCGCCCCTGCGAACCGGCGTGCCGGCGCGGACGCGTGGAGGAGAACAACGGTCCGGCTTCGATGAGCGAGAAGCCGGAGCCGGTCGCGATCTGCCGGCTCAAGCGCGTCGCTGCCGACCATAAGGGCGACGTGCGCGCACGCATGCCGCAACCGGCGACCACGAAGAACGGCAAGCGCATCGCCTGCATCGGCGCGGGTCCCTCGTCGCTGACCGTCGCACGCGATCTCGCGCCACTCGGCTACCACGTCACCGTGTTCGAGGCCGACCCGAAAGCGGGCGGCTTCATGCGCACGCAGGTGCCGCGCTTCCGCCTGCCGGAAGAAGTCATCGACGAGGAGACCGGCTACATCCTCGATCTGGGTGTCGAGTTCCTCGGCGGCCATCGCATCGCCTCGATGCGCGAGATGCTCGCGAAGGATTACGACGCCGTATTCGTCGGCAGCGGCGCACCGCGTGGTCGCGACCTCGACCTGCCTGGACGACAGGAGGGCGCCGCCAGCATCCATGTCGGCCTCGACTGGCTGGCGAGCGTCTATTTCGGTCACGTCACCAAGGTCGGCAAGCGTGTGCTCGTCCTCGGCGGCGGCAACACTGCGATGGACTGTTGCCGTTCCGCGCGTCGGCTTGGCGGAACCGACGTCAAGGTGCTGGTGCGCTCCGGCTTCGACGAGATGAAGGCGAGCCCGTGGGAGAAAGAGGATGCACAGCATGAGGGCATCCCGATCCTCGACTATCGCGTGCCGAAAACGTTCGTCCACGCCAGCGGCCGCCTCACCGGCATGACCTTCGAGCGCGTGCGCGCCGAATACGACGACAAGGGGCGCCGCAAGCTGGTGCCGACCGGCGAGCCCGACGAATTCCACGGCTGCGACGAAGTGCTGATCGCGGTCGGGCAGGAGAATGCGTTCCCATGGATCGAGCGCGACCTCGGCATCGCCTTCGACGAGTGGGGCATGCCGGTGGTCGACAAGGTCACGCACCAGTCGACGCTGCCGCACGTGCTGTTCGGCGGCGACGCGGCGTTCGGGCCGAAGAACATCATCTGGGCGGTCGCGCACGGGCACTCGGCCGCGATCTCGATCGACAAGCTGCTGCACGGCGAGGACACGCGCGAGCGCCCCGACCCGATGGTGCAGCTCGACTCGCAGAAGATGGGCATCCACGAATGGAGCTACGACAACGCGGTCTCGCCTGACGAGCGTTACATCGTGCCTTGGTCGGAAGCGGCGAAGAAGCTCGACAGCATGCACGTCGAGGTCGAACTCGGCTTCGACGTGCAGACCGCATGGAAGGAGACCCAGCGCTGCCTCAATTGCGACGTGCAGACCGTGTTCACGCGCGACAAGTGCATCGAATGCGACGCCTGCGTCGACATCTGTCCGACCGACTGCATCACCTTCACCGCCAACGGCGAGGAGGACGAGTTGCGCACGCGCCTGACTGCGCCGGCCCTCAACGCCGAGCAGGACCTGTACGTGTCAGAGCCGTTGAAGACGATGCGGGTGATGGTCAAGGACGAAGACGTGTGCCTGCATTGCAGCTTGTGCGCGGAACGTTGCCCGACAGGGGCGTGGGATATGCAGAAGTTCTTGTTGCTGGAGACGTATGCGGGGTCGGGGTGCCGCAACAAGGTTGCGCGGGAGGCGGCGTGATGCGTGAGCGAGGTGCCCTTTGTCCTTGCTCGTCATTCCCGCGAAGGCGGGAACCCAGTGACTTGGCTCTTGCTCTGGCGAATCACCATCAAAGTCACTGGGTTCCCGCCTTCGCGGGGTTTTCAACAGCCGCATGGCTGGCCATGACGACGGAGTTAACCGTCTCTCGCCAAGGCACGACCGGGTGCTACGCATGACCCCTACCCACACCCCCCTCCAATCCACCAACGACTTCGTCGTCAAGTTCGCCAACGTCAACGGCTCCGGCTCCGCGTCGGCTAACGAGCTGTTCGCGAAGGCGATCCTGCGCATGGGCGTGCCGGTCAGCCCGCGCAACATCTTCCCGTCCAACATCCAGGGCTTGCCGACCTGGTACGAGGTGCGCGTCTCCGAACGCGGCTGGCTCGGGCGCCGCGGCGGCGTCGACCTGATGGTGGCGATGAATCCGCAGACCTGGGACGCCGATGTCGCCGAGATCGAGGTCGGCGGCTACCTGTTCTACGACAACAGCAAGCCGCTGCCGAAATCGAAATTCCGCGACGACATCAACATCATCGGCGTGCCGCTGACCGAGATCTGCAACGCCACCTACAGCGATCCGCGCCAGCGCCAGCTGTTCAAGAACATCATGTACATCGGCGCGCTCAGCGTGCTGCTCGACATCGACGTGCCCGTTATCGAGACGCTGATCGGCGAGCAGTACAAAGGCAAGGAAAAACTGCTCAAGCCGAACCTCGAGGCGCTGCACCTCGGCCGTGACTGGGTACGTGAGCATCTGCCGCACCCGCTCGGTCTGTGCGTGCAGAAGGCCGATGCGGTCGGCGACAGGATCTTCGTCGAAGGCAATGCCGCCGCCGCGCTCGGTTGCGTCTACGGCGGCGCCACGGTCTGCGCCTGGTATCCGATCACGCCATCCTCGTCGCTGGCCGAAGCCTTCCAGAAGTACTGCCAGAAGTACCGCGTGGATGGCGAGGGCAGGGCGCGCTACGCGATCATCCAGGCCGAGGACGAGATCGCCTCGATCGGCATGGTCGTCGGCGCCGGCTGGAACGGTGCGCGCGCGTTCACTACGACTTCCGGTCCGGGCGTGTCGCTGATGAACGAGTTCATCGGCCTGGCGTATTTCGCCGAGATTCCGGTCACGATCATCGACGTGCAGCGCGGCGGGCCGTCGACCGGCATGCCGACGCGTACGCAGCAGTCCGACGTGCTCGCCTGCGCCTATGCCTCGCACGGCGATACCAAGCACGTGCTGCTGTTCCCGGAGGATCCGCACGAGTGCTTCGAGTTTTCCGCCGCCGCGCTCGACCTGGCCGACCGCCTGCAGACGCCGATCTTCGTGATGACCGACCTCGACATCGGCATGAACCAGCGCCTGTGCGCGCCGTTCGTTTGGGACGGCGCGCGCGGCTACGACCGCGGCAAGGTCATGACCGCCGAGGAGCTCGACGCGGGCAGGGAATTCGCGCGCTACAAGGACCTCGACGGAGACGGCATCCCTTACCGGACCTATCCGGGCACGCACCCTGAAAAGGGCGCGTACTTCACCCGCGGCACATCACGCAATCCGCAGGCGCAGTATTCCGAACGCGGCCCGGACTACGTTTACAACATGCAGCGGCTGCTGCAGAAGTTCGACAGCGCCAAGGCGATGGTGCCGCAGCCGATCGTGCAGCAGTCGGACGTACCCGCGCGGCACGGGGCGATCTATTTCGGTTCGACCAGTCCGGCGATGCACGAGGCGATCGAGCGGCTGCGCGACGAGGGCATCGCGCTCGACACGTTGCGCGTGCGCGCCTTTCCGTTCCCGGACTCGGTGCGCACCTTCATCGACGCGCACGAGTCGGTGTTCGTGATCGAGCAGAACCGCGACGGCCAGTTGCGTTCGTTGCTGGTCAACGAGTTCGGCATCGATCCGGCCCGGCTCGTTGCAGTGCTGCATTACGACGGCACGCCGATCACGGCACGGTTCATCGCCGATGCGATCGCGGGACGTTCGGGTCGGCAGGCGCGGCAGGACAAGGTCGCCTGAGCCATGCAGCCGCGCAGCCGCCCATGGGTTTCGACCCACGTGTCGCGCAGGGTGCCGGCATGTCGGAACATAGCTCGCCATGAATGAACGATCTCTAGAGACGCCTGCACCCACCGCGGATCGCGGCGAAGAGCAGGCGCGCATCGCGCTGGCGAACCAGCTGCTGGCCGGCAACCGCTACGGCACGCCGGAGCACGAGCGCGGCCTCGAATTGATGCAGCAGGCCGCGAGCGGCGTGCTTGCGTCGCAGGCGCAATGGTTGCTGGGCGCGTATTACCTGCAGGTCGGGTCGCGGCCGAACGCGCAGGCCGAAGCGGCGCGCTGGTTGCAGGAGGCCGCGCAAGCCGGCGTCTCTCCCGCCATCGATCGGCTGGCGGACCTGTACCTGCAAGGCCTCGGCCTGCCGTTCTCGATCCCGCGCGCGCTGGAGCTGCACAGGCACCTTGCCGATCGCGGCCACCCGCCCTCCGCGTGGCAGGCGGGTTATCTCGCGAGCCAGGACGCCGCGCCGCGCGCATCACGCGAAGATCCTGCCGCGACCGCCTTCCTCCGCGCCAGCGCCTTGGCCTATCCGCCCGCCTACTATTCGCTCGGCCTGCGTTTCGCCCTGGGCGCGGGTATTGCGCAGGACAAGGCGCTTGGCCGCGCGTTGCTGTTGCGGGCCGCCGATGGCGGCTACCTGGATGCACGCGCCGCCGCCGACGAACTCGTTCCTGAGCAGGAGGCCGGCAGCGAAGCCGCGATGTGGCACGCCAGGCTCAAGCGCAATCTCGAAGAAGCGCAGCCGTTGCTCGCCCGGCTGGCACCCGGCGACGCACTCATCGGGCAATCCGTGAATGCCGTGTTGCCGAAGCTCGAGGCGCATCTGGTCGGCATCGGACATCGCGCGCTGCGCCTGGACGCAAGCGGCCGCGCCTATGTCGAGACGGACGGCAGCGAGCCATTGCGCGCGGTGCCGCAGGCATGGGACTGGGCATCGCTGCAGCCGAAGGTCGGCATCAGCCGCGGCTTCGCGACCCGCGAGGAATGCGCGCACCTGATGAACAAGGTCGCCAACTCGCTGACCCTGCCGCACGAATACCGTATCAGCGACAGTGCCAACGACGATGCCGAACTGATCAGCTTCAGCGGTCGCGGCCGGCCTCTCGGCGCGATGCATTCCGATGCGGTGGTGCGCCTGCTGGAACGGCGCACGGCGTCGATGGCGGATTGGTCGATGGCCGCGCTCGAGATGTGTTCGATCATCCGTTACCAGCCTGGCGAGGAATACCGTCCGCACGTCGACTTCTTCTCCGACGAGCAGATCGAGGTCAACCGGATACAGAAGGGCGACCCGAGCGGACAACGGATCGCCACGTTCCTGCTGTACCTGCACGCTCCTGCTGCGGGCGGGGAAACGGAATATCCGAAATCCGGGCTCGTCGTCCGCGGCGAGCCCGGCATGGCCGTGCTGCATTACAACGTGACCGGGGACGGCAGCCAGGATCAGGCGTCCCTGCATATCGGCCGGCCGGTGCGCGAGGGCGAGAAATGGTTGTGGCGCTCGGCATTGCGGGAGCGTTCGCTGTATGGATGACGATGCAACGATGACGCGGCTCGCTGACTTTCGCGCTCCCGACCCCTCATGACGGCGGTTTCATTGTCCGCCGGGAAGGCAAGATGACCTACCTCGCCAAACCCAAGCTCCACCATCCCACGCTCGCCTGCAACGCGATCGGCTTCACGCGTCGCGACTACGAAGGCAAGATCAGCACGCTGTGCGCGGGCTGCGGGCACGACTCGATCTCGGCGGCGATCATCCAGGCCTGCTGGGAACTCGACATCGAGCCGCACCGCGTCGCCAAGCTGTCGGGCATCGGCTGCAGTTCGAAGACGCCGGATTATTTCCTGGGCCAGTCGCACGGCTTCAACACCGTGCATGGGCGCATGCCGTCGGTGCTGACCGGCGCCAACCTCGCCAATCGCTCGCTGATCTACCTGGGCGTTTCCGGCGATGGCGATTCCGCGTCGATCGGCATCGGCCAGTTCGTGCATGCGATCCGCCGCGGCGTCGACATGACCTATATCGTCGAGAACAACGGCGTCTACGGATTGACCAAGGGCCAGTTCTCGGCGACGGCGGACCAGGGCTCGGTGTCGAAGAAGGGCGTGGCCAACACCGACAGCCCGCTCGACCTGGTGACGATGGCGCTGCAGCTCGGCGCCAGTTATGTCGCGCGCAGCTTCTCCGGCGACAAGCAGCAGCTGGTGCCGTTGATCAAGGGCGCGTTGTCGCACCGCGGCGCGGCCTTCCTCGACGTGATCAGCCCCTGCGTCGCCTTCAACAACCATCCCGGCAGCACCAAAAGCTACGACTACGTGCGCGAGCACAACGATGCGGTCAACCAGCTCGACGTGATGCTGCCGCGCGCGGCGATCGTGGTCGATTACGGCGCCGGCGAAACCATCGAGGTCGAGCAACACGACGGCTCGCGGCTGCGGCTGCGCAAGCTCGACGAAGCCTACGATCCGCGCGATCGCATCGCCGCCATGAACATCATCCAGCAGCGGCAGGCAGCGGGCGAGGTGGTGACCGGATTGCTGTTCGTCGACCCGGCGGCCGACGACCTGCATGGGCATCTCAATACGGTCGCGGTGCCGCTGAACGCATTGAACGCCCCCGAGCTGAGCCCGGGCGAGGCGATGCTGGAGAAGATCAACGCCTCGCTACGCTGAAACGCCGCGGGTCATGCCGGCGTCTTGTGCGTGGTGATGTGGGCGGCGATGCAGCGCCACTTGCCGTCCTGCTTGAACCAGATGTCGGTGTAGCGGCTCACGCCCTTGCGCCCGTCCTTCAGCTCGTAGACGTTCTCGGCGTGGATCAGGGCCACGTCGTCGAAGCGGCGGATCGTCACCTTGTCCACCGGGAACGACTTCATGTAGGTCGCGAACGACGGCTCGGCGAATTCGGCCAGGGTCGCCGCGCGGTCGTGGAACGAGCCGTCGTTCGACACGCTGACGTAGTCCGGCGCGAGATGGGCGTCGTACCAGGCCACGTCTGCTTCGCGGAAGGCCTTGACGTAATTCTCGTTGAGCGCGCGCAGGATCGCGAGATCGTCGCCGGTTGGGTCCTGCTCCTGCCATGGAGCGTGCGCAGGCGCCGATCCCGCGTGCTGTTGCACCGCGACGCCGTCCTGGATCGGCGTGTTCTGCGCGCTCACGAGCCGCCAGGCCTCGCCGTCCCAGAAGTACACATCGGTGTAGCGGACCCTTGCCGCCTTGCCTTCCTTGGGTAAGGCTCCGAACACGCCGTGCACCACGGCGACAGGTCCGAACAGGCGCACGCGCACGTCCTCGTACGACGCGCCGTCGAGCGGTGCCAGCTGGCGCATCGATGCAAGATAGTCCGCGCGATCGTGCCAGCTGCCGTCGCCTCCGGTGAGCCTGAAATCCTCGCTCGTCAACGTCTTCATGAAATCGATGTCGGCGACGACGTGGGCATCGACGAAGCGATGGTTGATGACGCGCAACTGCGCCTCGGCGAGTGCCGGCGGCGGAACCGGCGCGGCCTGCACTGTGCCGCCGACGAGGCCGGCGACGACGATCAGCGGGATGATCAGGGAAGACGAAGGCATGGAGGATTCCTCATGACTTGTTTGGGACGGCGATCAGGCGCGGTGCTTCCAGGCGGGCATGCCGGCGAGCAAGGCGCCGGCCAACTCGCGCGCCGCGCCGGGGTCGAGGCCCTGTTGGCGCACCAGGTAGTCGGCGTTGACCTGCAGCACCTCGTCGTAGGGCTTGAGTTGCCCAGCTGCGTCGCCGCAGCTGGAGCAATACGCCGCATCGACCTTGCCGCCGGCGAAATCGGCCGGCGTGCGCATCGGAAAACCACAGGAGCCGCAGGACGGGCAAAGTGCTTTGGACATACGGGCACCTCAGGGTCGAATGATCTCGAGCAGTTGCGCCTTGAGCTCGGCGCCGCGCGCTGCGACCACGCTCGCGCCGGGGGCGAACAGATCGTGGTTCATCAGGTAGTGATTGGTGAGCGCGATCCAGGTGTTGGCGAGCGCGACCGGATCCATGGCGCGGGCCGTGCCGCGCGCGACGTCGCGCGCATGCGCCTCGCGCAGCCGCCAGGCGATGCCGGATTGCAGGGCGAACACGCGGGCACGCGCAGCCGCTGGCAAGGCCGTCGCTTCGCGCAGCAGGCGGGTATAGAGCACCTCGTGTTCGGCCAGGGCGGCAAGGTGCGCGTCGAGCACCTCGCTCACGCCCGGTGCGTCGGTGGGCATGGCGGCCAGGCGCTGCGACATGGCGCGGCCGATCTCCTCGACCAGCTCGGCCACCAGCGCGTCGCGGGTCCGGAAATGGACGAAGACCGTGCCGTGTGCCTTGCCTGTGGCCTTGGCGATCGCCGCGGTCGTCGCTCCGGCGAAGCCGTGGGTGGCGACCACCCGGAGACCCGCTTCCAGCAACTGGCGACGGGTCGCCTCGCGCTGGCGGACACGTGGGCGGGCCGCAGGAGGTCGTGCAAGTTGCATGAGTATGAACTCAGTGAGTTGCTACTCATTGTATGCGCCAGAACGGCAACGTCAAGCCGCGAAGCGTCTGCTGGCAACAGGATCACGGCCAAGCTTCCGGATGATTGGACTCGCCAGCGGACCGATACGCCTGGCCGCTCGCCATCAGCTGTCGCCTGATTTCTCCAACGTGCCGACCTCGCGGACGCCTTTACCCTGCCGCGCAGGATCCAAGGGCGGGCATCGCGGGCAGACCAGACAAAGACCTGGCTAGAATGCATGTGGAAGCGGGGGTACCGCCGGTGATCCGGCGGTTGAGACAGTCCCTTCGAACCTGATCCGGCTGACACCGGCGTAGGGAAGCTTCGCAGGAGGCCGGTTCCACCGCGCCATCCGCGCCGCCGCTTCGCGTGATGCCTCCTTCCGCAAGCGGACCCCGCCATGAATGCCGTACCTGCCAGCCTGCTGCAGCAGACCGAACAACTTTCCGAATCCGTCACCCGGCCGATTCCCGGCTCGCGCAAGATCTTCGTCGAAGGCTCGCGTCCCGACGTGCGCGTGGCGATGCGCGAGATCGCGCTGTCGCAGACGCCGACGCTGTTCGGCGGCGAGGACAATCCGCCGGTGACCGTGTACGACCCGTCCGGCCCCTACACCGATCCCGACGCGCGCATCGACCTCGCCACCGGCCTGGCACCGCTGCGTGCGCGCTGGATCGAGGAGCGCGGCGATACCGAACTGCTGTCGCAACTGAGTTCCGAGTTCGGCCGCGGCCGCGAGGTCAATGCCCGCCTCGACGGCGTGCGCTTTCCCAATCGCGCCCTGCCGCGCGTGGCCAGGGCAGGCGCCAACGTGAGCCAGATGCATTACGCGCGGCGCGGCATCGTCACGCCGGAGATGGAATACGTCGCGATCCGCGAGAACCAGCGCCTCGACGCGGTGCGCGATGCGATGTTGCTGAAGCAGCATCCGGGCGAGGCCTTCGGTGCCAGCATCCAGAAGTTCATCACGCCGGAATTCGTGCGCGACGAGATCGCCCGCGGCCGCGCGATCCTGCCCAACAACATCAACCACCCGGAAAGCGAGCCGATGATCATCGGCCGCAATTTCCTGACCAAGATCAACGCGAATATCGGCAATAGCGCTGTAAGTTCCGGGATCGCCGAAGAGGTCGAGAAGCTGGTCTGGTCGATCCGCTGGGGCGGCGACACGGTGATGGACCTGTCCACCGGCAAGCACATCCACGAAACGCGCGAATGGATCATCCGCAACTCGCCCGTGCCGATCGGTACGGTGCCGATCTACCAGGCGCTGGAAAAGGTCGACGGCCGCGCCGAAGAACTCACCTGGGAGATCTATCGCGACACGCTGATCGAACAGGCCGAGCAGGGCGTCGACTACTTCACGATCCACGCCGGCGTGCTGCTGCGCTACGTGCCGCTGACCGCGAAGCGCGTGACCGGCATCGTCTCGCGCGGCGGTTCGATCCTGGCCAAGTGGTGCCTCGCGCACCACAAGGAAAATTTCCTCTACACGCACTTCGAGGACATCTGCGAAATCATGAAGGCCTATGACGTGGCCTTCTCGCTCGGCGACGGCTTGCGTCCGGGCTGCATCGCCGACGCCAACGACGCTGCGCAGTTCGGCGAACTGGAGACGCTCGGCGAACTCACCAAGATCGCCTGGAAGCACGACGTCCAGACCATGATCGAAGGCCCCGGCCACGTGCCGATGCAGCTGATCAAGGAGAACATGGACAAGCAGCTCGCCGAATGCGGCGAAGCGCCGTTCTACACGCTCGGGCCGCTGACCACCGACATCGCGCCGGGCTACGACCACATCACCAGCGCGATCGGTGCGGCGATGATCGGCTGGTTCGGCACGGCCATGCTTTGCTATGTCACGCCGAAGGAACACCTCGGTCTGCCCAACCGCGAGGACGTGCGCGACGGCATCATGGCCTACAAGATCGCCGCGCATGCGGCCGATCTGGCCAAGGGCCATCCCGGCGCGCAGGTGCGCGACAACGCCTTGAGCAAGGCGCGCTTCGAGTTTCGCTGGGAGGACCAGTTCCACCTCGGCCTCGATCCGGACAAGGCCAAGGCCTTCCACGACGAAACCCTGCCCAAGGACGCGCACAAGCTCGCCCACTTCTGTTCGATGTGCGGCCCGCACTTCTGTTCGATGAAGATCACCCAGGACGTGCGCGATTACGCGGCCGAGCATGGCGTCGAGGAGACGGCCGCGCTGGAGGCAGGCATGGCCGAGAAGTCGGCGGAATTCCGCGCGCAGGGTGCGCAGGTGTACCGTCAGGGCTGAATGGTTAAGCGAGCGACCGGAAGATGCGACGGACGGTTCGGATTCACGTGTCGATAGCCGCGCGGCTGCTAGCGTTTTCGCCATGCCCGACAACTGAGGTGCGTGCCATGTGGAGTCTCCGCCGTATCACCCCGCGTCCGGTCGCGCGCGTCCTTTCCGGACTCGCCGTCCTGTTGCTGCTCGCGGCCTGCGCCACCGGTCCGCGCGTGCGCACGGACTTCGATCCCGAAGCGGACTTCTCGCGTTACCGCAGCTATGCGTTCTTCCAGCCGCTGGCGATGGAGGAGTCGGGCTACACCAGCTACATCACCGAACGCATCAAGACCGACGTGCGCCGCGAGATGGAGGCGCGTGGCTACGTGTTCGACGACAAGTCGCCGGACTTGCGCGTGAACTTCCAGGGCATCGTGCAGGAAAAGACCGATGTCTACAGCGTGCCGCGCACCGACTTCAATTACTTCTACAGTTATCGCGCGCGGCGCTACTACGGCGTGCCGGTGTGGTACGACCAGACCCAGGTCAGCCAGTACCGCGAAGGCACGTTGACCATCGACCTGGTCGATGCGGCACGCAACCGCCTGGTCTGGACCGGCTCGGCGATCGGCCGCGTGACCCAGAAGACGCCGCAGGAACGGGCGGCGGAAGTCGATCGCGCGATCGCGTCGGTCTTCATGCAGTTTCCGTATCGCGCCGGCTCGTCGCAGGCGACGCCGGCGAATTGAGATGACGCGATCGGTCGGCGAGGACGGCGAGGACGCTGCGGGATCCAATCCGCTTGCGTTCGGCCGCTGGAGATCGAGCCTGCAGCGCCATCCATCGGGGCTGTTGCTCGGCGTGCAGCTGGCGGGCGTGCTGCTGTATCCGCTGATGGAGGAAACCGATGCCGGCCGCGCCGTGTTCGGCGTGTTCGGCATCGTCGTGCTGGCGCTGGCGCTGTGGGTGGTCAACCGCAGTCCGACGATCAACTGGATCGCCTGGCTGATCGCGATCCCGTCGGTGTTTTTTTCGCTGCTTGCGAATCTCGGCGGGCATGCGGAGTTGCTGCCGGTCGCGCACCTGCTGGAAGCGGTGCTGTATTTCTACGCCGCCGCCGGGCTGATGGCGTACATGCTCGAGGACCATCGCGTCACCCTCGACGAACTGCTGGCTGCCGGCGCCACGTTCACGCTGCTGGCGTGGGCGTTCGCGTTCGCGTTTTCGGTATGCCAGACCTGGTATCCGGGCAGTTTCACGGCTGCGGTGGATACGGATGACCCGCGGAGCTGGATGGAATTGTTGTTCCTGAGCTTCAGCCTGCTGTCGAGCGTCGGCCTGAGCGATATCGTTCCGGTGACCGCGCCCGCGCGCGCGCTGGCGATGATCGAGATGTTCGCAGGGGTGATGTACATCGCCGTCGTGGTATCGCGCCTGATCGCATTGACCACGCTGCGCATGCGCCGGGGTTGAGCGAGGCGCCTTTCCTGCGCCATGCGGATCGACGTGTTGGTGTGAACGACAACGACCGGTGCGAGAGGAGGCGCCACGCGGGCAAACGATCGGTCTTGCGGCTGCTTCGCCAGGTAAAACAGGCACCTTTCCCTCCAACCGCCAAGAGACGCAAAGGCGGCAACCGTTTTCTCCTTGGTCCGGCATGACAAATGGCACGGAAGCCAGTACGAATGCCACATGTTCTCGCCAGTCCAGGTCAACGATGCTGCTGCTAGCAGGCCAGGAGGCTGATCGAACCCACGCAGGCGATCGCTGGAATTCACGGCTCCGGCGGTAAGCTGGAGGCGTCTTGATGACAGGCGCCTGTGTCGGGCTGCGAACGGGTGCGCGGGGATGGGATCTTCCAAGTGGTTTCGAGGCGACGCGCCGACGGATGACATGCTGAACCAGCACCACAACCTCATAGTGCCGTTGTCCGATTGGCTGAAGATCGGCGAGTGCGTGCTCGATATCCCGCGGCGCGAAGTCGCGGCGCCGGGCAGGGCGGTGCCGCTGCGGATCACGTTGAAGGCGCAACAAGTCCTGATGGTCCTGGTCAGCCACCAGGGCAAGGTCGTCAGCCGCGAGGCACTGATCGAGTGGGTCTGGCCCGACACGCTGCCTACCGACGATGTGCTGACGCAGGCCATCACGCAGTTGCGCAAGGCGTTCTGCGACGACCGCGACGCGCCGCGCTACCTGGAGACCATCGCCAAGGGTGGTTATCGATTGCTGGCTCCCGTCAGCTGGCTGGAGCAGGAAACGGACAATGCCGTCACTGCGGATGCCGTCGTGGCCGAGCAGGACACGGCAGTGATGCCGGACGTGGCGACTGGTGTCCGCCCGCAGACGGCACGGTCGCCTTCGAGCAGAAAATACTTCGGCATCGGCCTGGTCGCAGTCGCGGCGGCGGCGGCCGGGATCGGCGTACTGGTCGCGCAGCGTCCGGGCGACGTGACCCCGGCTCGCGAGCCAGCGGGTCGCGCTCAGGCTTTGGCAACCGCTGCGCCCGATTACCAGCGCATCACTTCGCTCCCTGGAAGCGAAACCTGGCCGAGCGTTTCACCCGACGGCGGCCAGGTGGTCTACAGCGCGTTTTCCGAAGACGGAGAGACCGCATCGCTGATGGTGCAGACCACGGCGCCGGTGCCGCCGCGATCGTTGACGCAGTCGGTCGAAGGCAAGCGCGACGTCATGCCGGTCTGGTCGCCGGACGGACGCGCGATCGTGTTCACGCGCGCCGGCGGCGAAAAGGATTGCGCGATCATGCTGGTCCCCTCCTCCGGCGGCGAGCCGAGGATGCTCGGACCCTGCGTACAAGACCGGATGGCGGGCTACAGCTGGCATCCCGACGGCAAACATCTGGTCGCCGACGGCGTCAGTTCGCCGCAGCAGAAATGGAGTTCCATCCAGGTGCTGGAACTGGCAACGGGCATCTGGCGTCCGCTGGCGTACGAAAAGGACGACCGCCATATCGACATGGCGCCGATGTATTCCCCCGACGGCAAATGGATCGCGTTCCAGCGCAACATCTCGCTGTCCGATCTGTGGCGCGTGCCGGCAGCGGGCGGTCGTCCGGAACGGCTGACCAAGCTCAAGACGAACATCTACGGACTCGCATGGACGCCGGATTCGAAGGCGATCGTGTTCGCGGCCTATCGCGATGGCGGCTCGTCGCTGCTGCGCCTGGATATCGCGAGCAGGCGCCTGACCGATCTCGGCGTCGCCGACGCCGCGTTTCCCAGCATCGGATCGAAGGCGCCTTCGCTGGCTTTCGTGCTCGGCAAGTCCCGCACGATGCTGTACAGCCTTCCGCTGGATTCGTCGGGGCCCCTGCCCGAGCCGGACACGGTGTTCCCTTCCACCGGTGAAGACCTGCTACCCGCTGTCGCACCCGACGGGCGCCAGGTCGCGTTCGTTTCCGACCGCTCCGCGCGCCTCGGATTGTGGTGGGCGGAACTGGGACGGCCCGAGTCGCTGCGCTGGATCGAGGGCTTCATCCCGGTCGCCCGCTATGCACCCGTCTGGTCGAGCGATAGCACGAACCTGCTGATGATCGGCCGCACCGACAGCAATACCGTGCTCTATGAAGTCACGCCCGCCACCGCGCGCGTGCGCAGGCTGCCCGTACCGGCGGGAGATCCGATCCACGCCGAGTACCTTCCCGATCCCGCGCGGTTGGCGGTGGTCGCGGACCGGGGCGACGGCCGGCTCGGCCTGATTCTCTACGACCGTAGCGTCGAACCGTGGCGATCGCTCGCCTCCATCGACGATGTCGTGCTCGCGCGCGTCGATGCCGCGCGGCAGCGCATCGTGTTCACGCGCCAGATGCGCCCGGGCCTGTGGCAGGCCGATCTCGACCTGCGACAACCGAAGTTGATCGACTCGCGCCTCGGGCCATGGGGTGGACGACGCGTGGTGGTCACGCGCGAAGGCGTGCGCCTGGTCCTGGCCGACGAGACTTGCGGCCTGCGCTGGACGCCGGTGCCGCAAACCGACGCGCGGCCAACGCGTTGCCTGCACGCGGAACCGCTCGCCGTGGCGGCCTTCAGTTACGACGAAGTCCACCGCCGGCTCTACTATTCCTCAGTGAAGGAAGAGAGTTCCGACATCGGTTGGATGCGGCTGCACGCCACGCCTAACCGCTGATCGCCGCGCGACTGCCCGAACGGAATCGCCAGGGCCAGTCAGTGACGACGCCGGCTGGCCGCACGTTGCGATGCACGCACCGCGCGAACGGCGCAGACCAGCAACGACCGAACCGCTGCCCTCGCTCAACAAACCGCACCACGCCTGCGTCTTCATTTCGTTTCGGAAGAATTTCGGTCGTTGCGGAACGAATTCGTCGAGAAATCGTGTTTATTTCCTGACCGAACCCCCGGACTGCGTCAAACCGGTTGCCACTCTCGGCAAACGGAAACGATCATGGATGCACATCATGTCTGGGCGGATCGTGGTCAGTCACTTGAATTGAACGACGAAGACGGCGTGGCCGAGGCCCGCTGGATCGCAGTCTCGCGGCTGGCCAACCTGCGGCTCGCCGCACCGCTGTTCTCGGTCTGGCTGCAGATTCGCGGCGGCGCCAACGTCGACGCCAAGGAAGGCAGCTTCCGTCTCGCGGCAGGCGACTGGATCGCATTCGAGCGCGAATCGCAACCCGAACTGCAGACCGACCGCATGGGCCTGACCCTGGGCCTGGTGCTGTCCGCCGACGTGCTGCGCAGCGTGGCGCAAGCACGTGGCCATGGCTTGTTCGCCGGACGCGGCCGGATACCGAAGGGCGAACGCGCCATCACGTTGCGCCTGTGGCGTGAAGCGATGCGCAACCAGTCCCGTAACCGCCAAGCCGCGACGGCGAGCCAGGCGCGGCTCATGCAACCCTTGCTGATGCAGCTGTCGTTGCTGCAGGGAGAACTGGCATCGCGCTTGGGACGTTGCCCGGGCCGCTCGCGCAACCGCAAGGGCCAGGTGTTCAGCCGTCTGCAGCGCGCGCACCTGTTTCTCGAGGGACATCGCGACCGGGTCGTCAGCCTCACCGAGTTGGCGGAGCTGACCAGCTTCTCGAGCTGGTATTTCTCCAAGACCTTCCACAGCATCTATGACGAAAGCCCGCAGGCCGCATCGCAACGGATGCGGCTGGAGCACGCCTGCGAACTGCTCGCCAATACTTCGCTGGTCATCGGCGAAGTAGGCGCAGCCTGCGGCTTCGACAACGCCTGCAGCTTCGCGCGCGCTTTCAGGACCTACACCGGCACGACCGCATCGGCGTACCGCGAACAGTCGCGCCGTGCAGCGCCAAACACGGCAAATGCATCGAACGTGGCCCGCAAAGCGGTCGGCTTCGCCTACACGTAACTTTTTCCAGGTGTTAACGCGTCCCTAACGAATCACTGGAGAGAGACCATGAAATATTCCCGCTCGCGATCCGCGATGCGAGTTGCATTGCTGCCGGCCGGCGTTGCCCTGGCGCTGACGCCCTTGCTGGGCAGTGCCCAAGATGCGCCGGCGACCCCGAGCGACGACGCGACGACACTCGACCGGATCGAAGTCACCGGTTCGCGGATCAAGCGCACCGACGTCGAAACCTCGCAGCCGGTATTCACGCTCAACCGCGACGAGATCCAGGCGCAGGGCCTGACCTCGGTGGGCGACGTGATCCAGAACCTGACGGCGAATGGTTCGACGCTCAACACCACCTTCAACAATGGTGGCAACGGCGAGACGCGCGTCAGCCTGCGCAACCTCGGTTCGCAGCGCACCCTGGTGCTGGTCAACGGCCGACGTTGGGTCGGCGGCACGGGCCTGGGCGGATCGGTCGACCTCAACACCATTCCGACCGCGGCGGTCGAGCGCATCGAAGTGCTGAAGGACGGCGCCTCGACGATCTACGGTTCCGACGCGATCGCCGGCGTGGTCAACGTCATCCTGCGCAAGGACTTCGATGGCGCCGAAGCCAATGCGTATGTCGGCGTGTTCGACAAGGGCGACGGTTTCAATCAATCCTACGATTTCACGGTCGGGTCTTCGTCCGAGCGGTGGTCGGCGATGTTCGGCATTGGCTACGTCAAGCAGGATGAGGTGTGGGCCGGCGATCGTCCCATCTCGGCGGTGCCAGTGTTCGGTTCGCTCCCGGGCACGCGCGGCAGCCCGTCTTCGGAGCCGGGCAACTTCGGCATTTTCGATTTCGATACCGGCCTGCTGACGCAGCCCGACGGCGAGTACGGGTTCTTCATCCCCGATCCGGCCAACGGCCCGACCGCGTTCATTCCCAATCCGGGTCTGGGCTTGTTCAGCCTGTACAACTTCGCCCCGGCGAACTATCTCACCACGCCGCAGGAGCGGTTCTCGATCTACGGCAACACCTCGCTCGACATCACCGACAACATCCGCTTCAAGACGACGGTTACCTACAACTCGCGCAAGTCCGCGCAGTTGCTGGCGGCCACGCCGCTCACCAACCAGGCCTACGCGGGTGACGATCCGGTCGGCATCAGTGCCGACAGCATCTACAACCCGTTCGGGCAGGACGTCAACGTCTTCTTCCGCCGCATGGCCGAAACAGGCGGTCGACAGGCCAACCAGGATGTGCGCACCGTGGCGTTCGATGGCGCCTTCGAGGGCAGTTTCGAAATCGGGGAAAGATTCTTCGATTGGGAGACCGGCTATTTCTACGGCGAGAACAAAAACAACGTCACCTCGACCGGCAACTTCCAGCTCAGCAACGTCTTCAACGCAATCGGCCCGTCCGCGATCGACCCGGCGACGGGTACGCCGGTCTGCCTCGGCATCGCGGGCGATCTCGATTCCGTGATCGACGGCTGCGTGCCGCTCAACCTGCTCGGTGGTCCAGGCACCGTCACGCAGGACATGCTGGACTACGTCACGTTCGTCCAGCACGACGAGCTCGCCTACAAGCAGAAGACCTATTACGCCAACATCGGTGGCGACCTCTTCGACCTGCCGGGCGGCGCGCTCGCCTTCTCGTTCGGGATCGAGCACCGCACCGAATCCGGTTACGACAGCCCTGACGCGCTGCTCAATTCCGGCGACACCAGCGGCAACGCACGCACCGCGACCAACGGCGGTTATTCGGTCGACGAGGCCTACCTCGAACTCGCCATCCCGGTGCTGGCCGACGTACCGTTCGCGAAACTACTCGATTTCAGCGTCGCCAGCCGTTATTCGGACTACAGCAACTTCGGCAATACGACCAACAACAAGTTCGGTTTCCGATGGAAGCCCTTCGATGACCTGATGATCCGCGGCAACTGGTCGGAAGGCCTGCGCGCACCGTCGATCGGCGAACTGTTCGCCGGCCAGGGCGACAGCTTCCCGGGCATCACCGATCCGTGCGCGACCTTCGTGCAGGGCGACCCGAACCCGAATGGTCCGCCACCGCCGGCCTGTGCCGGCGTGCCGGTCTACAACCAGCCAGCGCCGCAGTTCCGCATCACGCAGGGCGGCAACCCCAACCTGCTGCCGGAAACTTCGGAGTCCAAGACACTTGGCTTCGTCTACGCACCGAGCTGGCTGGAAGGGCTCGATGTTTCGCTGGACTGGTGGAAAGTGGATATCGAGAGCGCGATCGTGCTGCAAAGCGCGCAGGCGATCATCGATGGCTGCTACCGCAGCGGCGTGGCCGCCAACTGCGCTTCGGTGACACGCACGCCGACGGGCCAGGTGTCCAACCTGCTCGCGGTCCCGAACAACATCGGCGTGTTTTCTACCGAGGGCTACGACATGACGGTCGGTTACCGCCTGCCGGAGACCGCGTGGGGCAAGTTCAGTTTCATCTGGGATACCACTTACGTTTCCAACCTGTATGCGGATACCAACGGCGACGGTGTGTTTTCGGAGGATCCGCAAAGCGGCGAGGCCGGCAACAACGTCGGCGAGTACTTCGGTGCGGTCAACATCAACAACTGGCGAATCCGCTCCAACCTCTCGGCGCGATGGGAAATGGGTGACTGGGGCGCGACCTGGTTCATCCGCTATTTCTCGCCACAGGACGAATCGTGCGTCGGTACGCCCAACGTGCCGGCCGCCCAGCGCGCGACGCTGTGCTCGGATCCGAATCGCATTACCAACCTCGATGGAGACGATCCAGGCACCGAGCCGGACGGCCCCGTCGCGCGGCCGGAAAACCGGATTCCCAGCGCGGTCTACAACGACGTCTCGGTGTTCTGGAAAGCGCCGTGGAACGCGAAGATCACCTTGGGCATCAACAACGTCCTCGACAAGGATCCGCCCATCGCGATCACCGCGCAGAACAACAGTTTCGACCCGGCCTACGAAATCCCCGGACGTTTCTTCTACATGCAGTACAACCAGAAGTTCTGATCGCCTGATCGGAGTGCAAGGCAAAGGCGGGCTTCGGCCCGCCTTTTTTTTGGCAACGACGAAGGTCATCCATTCACGGATGCGGCGCCGCCGCATTGGGAATGCGATCGATAGCTCTGTACGATGTCGGGCCTGTGCGGCAGGCCATCCGATGAAACTGCAGGTTCCATTCGTCCAGTTGCCATTGAAGTTCGAGGCGGAAGTCCTGGCCGCGGAAGTCGGCCGCGTCGCGGAAACGGAATGGCGGCCGCACCCGCAGGGCTTCGAGGGCAATTCGATGTTGCCGCTGGTCGCCGTCGGCGGCGATCCGGACAACGAAGCGTTCGCCGGCGCGATGCAGGCGACGCCTTACCTGCAACAGTGTCCGTACCTGCATGCAGGTGATGGCGAGCCTGGGCGCGACGATCGGCCGCAGCCGGCTGATGCGCCTGTCGGGTCATGCCGAAGTGACGCGCCATGCGGACCAGGGTTACTACTGGGCGGAGCGGGTCAGGGTCCACGTGCCGATCGTCACCCAGCCGACCGTGCGCTTCGAATGCGGCGACTCCGCGGTCAACATGGCGGCGGGCGAGTGCTGGATCTTCGATACCTGGCGCCAGCATCGCGTCATCAACGATGCGGTCGAATCGCGGATCCATCTCGTCGTCGACACGGTGGGCGGCGTGCGCTTCTGGGACATGGTGGCGGGAGGGCGCCCGCACGGCATCCCGTTCGATGCATCGGGCTGGCAGCCGCGGTTGTTGCCTGCGGCGACGGATGCGAGTGCGGACCTCGCTTGCGAGTCGGTCAATGTGCCGGTCGTGATGAGTCCATGGGAACTCAATGCGCACCTGAATTTCCTGCTCGGCGAAGCGCTGCCCAGTCCGCAGCTGCCGGCCGTGAAGCAGGCCGGCGTGGTGCTCATGCGGGAGTGGAGCGAGCTGTGGGCGAGGTACGGCGAAAGCGCGGCCGGACGCCCGGCATTCCGCGCCGCCTTGCAACGCTTCCTGCTCGCCAGCGACGGGCCTGCGCAGAGCGTCCCGTTGCGCAATGAATTGCGCCTGGCGCAGACCCTGGCGATCCTGATCGGAAGGGCGGCCGTCGCGCCAGAGGCTGCGGTCGCAATGACAGCCGACGAACAAAAGGCCGTCGGCGACAATGCCTGAGCACTACCACGCAATGCGGCGCGCGCGCCCGCTTCGTTGAATTGCGCGCGGCCCGGTCAGTGGTTCATCGAGCCGGCGTCCGTTCCGCCTAGTCGCTAGCCAGCTTCGCCAGCAGTTCATCGAGCGTGGCGGCCACGCGCGTCAATGCCTTGGCGCTGCCAGGCTCGGCCTCATGGTTGACGAACACGATCGGCGGCTGCGCGGCATCGGCCGCGTAGTCGTAGGCGAAGGCGTTGCCGCCGCCGCTGTCGGCGATGGGCACCAACTTCGGCGAATAGATGCGCCAGGTCTCTGCGGCCGCTTCGATCGCGTAGTCGGCCTCGTAGCCGTCGGCGTCGGTGGCGACGTGCAGCAGCGGTCCGAAAGTGGCGTCGTGCACCGGCGGCGCATGCAGGATGTTCGCGGCCGGTACCTGTCCCTGGTGGGCGCGCAGCGCGGCGCGGAAGTCGTCGGGGAAACGTACGCCGAGCGCCTGCTCGACGCGCGCGATGTCGGCCTCGGCCGCCTGCGGCGAGACCTCGAGATAGCGTTCCCACACGATGTCGGTCATGTCGATGCGTTCGCCGGAGTCCGGATGGAAGCGAGTGTAGCGGCGCGTGCGTCACGCCGCGCGCAGACGGCGTCGCATCGACGCAGGCTCAGGCGATCAGTTGTAGCCGCCGCCCCAGATCGACATGCCGCCGGTATGCGGCACATGCGCCTGGTGTTCGGCGCGGTTCAGCAACTGCAGGCGGCCGGCGTCCTGGTGGTGGTGCCAGGTCAGGCCTGGCGGCGCATCGGCCGACGGCGGCTGCTTGAGCAGATGCGCGACCTGCGCGTCATTGAGGCCCATCTGCCGCGCCAGCGAAGGATCGGCGCGCAGCAATTCGCCGAGGCGCTGGTTGGCGAAGCGGAAATGATCGCTGGCCTTGCCGGTGCCGAGCAGTGCGTCGGGCACGAAGGTGTCGAACTTGCTGTTGAAGATCGGGAAGCCGTTGGCGTCCTTGGTGATCGTGTAGCCCTTCTTCGTCACGGTCTGGCCCGCTTCGCTGGAGAGGATCACGGTCTTGGTTTGGCCGGCTTCGGGGCCGTGGCTGACGGTGACCTTGCCGTCGGCGACCTGCGGCAGGCGCGTCGCGTCGGTCAGGCGGTCGGCGGTCGCCGGATCGACGATGCTGGTGCCGCGGATGTCGAGCCTGACGCCCGCAGGCAACGGGCTGCCGTCGGGCAGACGCGGGCCGTCGGTCAGGCGTGCGCCGCCGGCGAAGAATTCGTCGAGCTTGGAACGCATCGATTCGACGGCTTCGCGTGCCGATGCGGGCAGTGAATCGACCGGCACCGAATCGAGAGCATCGCGGATCTTCTGCAGCGCCGGGCGCACCTGGTCGGCGAAGCCCGGGTCGAGCCTAGCGATGTCGGTGACGCGTTCGACGACCTTGGCCAGCTTCGGCAGCTTGCCGAGCTTGCCGAGGTCGCCGAGATACGGGATCACGCCCAGGGCCGAGAGTCCGGCGTCGAGCCAATTGCCGCGGCCGATCGAGATGCCGGCGTTGGTCAGGTCGGCGAACGGCGTCGGTTCGAAGATGCCGACGATGTCGAGCGCGATCTGGCCGAGGTCGAGCAGCAGCGCCTGCTTCTCGTCGGAGAGGCGGCTGTCGTCGCCGGTTTGCAGCGCAGTGGCGACACGTGCGCGCTGCGGTTCGATGTCGCCGAGGTGCGCCGGTGCGCTGGCGAGTTCGCTGTCGAGGGCGCGAAGGGTTTCGCCGCCGTCGTCGTTGGCGGCCAAGGTCGCGAGCTGGCCGTCGTCGAGGCCTGCCAGGAGGGTCAGCGCGGTTTGCGGGCGGGTCGCTGCGGGGGCATCGCGCAGGACCTGTTGCAATTGCGCGGGTTCGACGAGCGGATCGGGCTGCGCCGTGTTGCCGTTGCTTGCTGCGGATTCGACACTGCGGACGGAATCGAGCACGACGCCACCCTCGCGAAGGGACTGCGGCGAGTGTGGCCCCGGCGATCGCCCGACGGAATCGGGGGAAACCCTAGGGTCAGGCGTGTTTTCGCGGGATGGGAAGTTGCCGCGTCAGCGCGAAAAACGGTCGGCCAGCTCACGCAGCCAGGCGCGATAGCTGCCGCCGCTTGCCACTGGATCGTATTCGCTGCCGAGCGTGCGCACCTGCGCGGCGAGGGCGTCGTCGTCGAGATCCTGCGCGAGCAGGCGACCGATCTCCTTGCGCACCCGCGAGACGTCGCCGCCCGACTCGTTGTCCATGTAGTACGCCGCCACCGCGCCGGGCGTGGCGTGCTCGGCCTGCCAGTCCTGGTGGAAATAGGCGGCGAAGAAACTCGCCAGTGCAGGGTAGTCGTTCATGCACGCGTTCCTTGAAGCGCCGTCGCAGCGCGGTGGGATACCGGCCGCGATTCTATAGTCCAGCGATCAGGACGGCCTTCCGCTACAGCGACACGCATCGCCACGAGATTGTCATCCCGAGCGCAGCGAGGGATCTGTTTTTCCGCGGGGGACTCGAAAGGAAGCAGATCCCTCGCTGCGCTCGGGATGACAACGGTCCTTTTTGTCGACCAGGTGCGAGAAGGAGGGCGCGCTCGCCGAAAACTCAGAAATTCGGCTTCTCAGGCAGGTCGTTGTAGCGCTCGATCGAGTCGATCAGCACCTGTCGGGCTTCGTCGCGTCCGCCCCAGCCGTCGAGCTTGACCCACTTGCCGGGTTCCAGGTCCTTGTAGTGCTCGAAGAAGTAGCCGATGCGGTCGCGCCAGTGCTGCGGCACGTCGTCGAGGTGCTGGATGTGCGCGTAGCCCGGATAGACCTTGTCGATCGGCACGGCGAGGATCTTCTCGTCGCTGCCGGCCTCGTCGGCCATGAGCAGCACGCCGACCGGACGCACGCGGATGACCGAACCCGGGATCAGTGCCAGCGGCATCAGCACCAGGACGTCGGCCGGGTCGCCGTCGCCGCACAGCGTGTGCGGGACGTAGCCGTAATTGCAGGGATAGCGCATCGGCGTCGACAGCACGCGGTCGACGAAGATCGCGCCGGAAGCCTTGTCGACCTCGTACTTGACCGGCTCGGCGTCCTTGGGGATCTCGATGATGACGTTGATTTCGTCCGGCGGATTCTTGCCGGTGGAGACGAGGTCGAGACCCATTGCGCGTTGCTCCTGAAAGGGTTTCCGCCTGTGCCGTCGGGGCCCGGGGGAGGGATGGAACGGGCGGCCATTCTACGCGCCGCTGCTGCATCGCAGCATCCCCGCTCATGGGCCCGGGGCGCGTCTGAACTGACCATACGCTAGGGTACGCCCTAGCTTGGACCTGCCCATACGCCTCCGTATACCTGCTCTCCGCACTTCCGTCAGGTCAGAGGCAACGCAATGTCCGTCCAGCTCGATTCCAGCCGGCTCGACCCCGGTCTGTCTTCCACCGCCACCCAGACCGCCACGCAGGGCTACTGGGAAGATCCGCGCGCCGAGAGCGAAGCGTTGACGACGCCGGGCGACCTCAACGAAAACCCGCTGCCGTCCGGCGCCACCGAGGCGACGCAGCTGGCATTCGCCGCCACGCCGCGTCGTGCAGTCGATGGCGTGATCCCGATCGACGGCAACAGCACGAACCAGCCCGAGCGCACGCAGGGGAAAACGCCCGACGGCAAGACCATCCAGATCGATCCGCTGCATGAAGGCGAGCAGGCCACGATCGCGCGCGAGCGCACCATCGCCAATGCCGGCTTCGGCCAGACCTACGTCAGCTCGGACCAGTTGGTGCTGACCACCGGCAACGGCAGCGACACGGTCGGCGTGACGCAGCGCGACGACGGCACGCTCGACGTCGATATCAACGGCGAGCAATACGAAGTGCGCCTGGCCGAAGGCCAGGAACTGACCATCCGCAGCGGCGACGGCAACGACACCATCAATGTCGCCGCCAACGTCAAGGTCAACATCGTCGTCGACGGCGGTGTGGGCGACGACAACATCACGACAGGCGCCGGCGACGACCGCATCGACGGCGGCCTCGGCAACGACACCATCAGCACCGGCGCCGGCCGCGACGACCTGTTCGGCAACAGCGGCCTCGACAAGCTCGATGCCGGCGCCGGCGACGATGTCGTCTACGGCGGCGACGGCGACGACGAATTGCTCGGCGGCGACGGCGTCGACTTCATCGAGGGCGGGCAGGGCAAGGACCGGCTCGATGGTGGCGCCGGCCAGGACATGCTATCGGGCGGACTCGATGACGACACGCTGACAGGCGGTGCCGGCAACGACCGCATCTACACCGGCAACGGCAAGGACACCGTCGATGCCGCCGCCGGCGATGTCGTCTATGCGCAGACCGTCACCGACATCATCAACTCCGCCAGTGGCGCCAAGCCGACCGTGATCAATGTCGAGATCAGCACGGCCAAGGGCGTAACGATCGAAGGCAGCGACGCGTTCCGGCAGCGCGTCGGCGCCGAGATCGAATTCCTGCGCAGCTCTCCGAACGGACAGCGCATGCTGGCCGAGTTCGACGCCGCCGCGGCCAACGGCAACACCGTGACCATCCGCGAGCTGGCCAACGAACAGAACGGCTACGCGCAGACGCTCGGCCGCGGCAACGCCGAGATCAGCAACGGCAAGGCCGGCGAAGGTTCGGATGTGGTGATCAGCTACAACCCGTCGTTCCACATGGCCGAGTTCCCGGCGCCGGCGGTGGTGCTGTATCACGAGATGTCGCATGCCTATAACGGCGTCAACGGCACGTTCCAGCCCGGCACCTATCGCGGCACCGGTCCCGACAGCGGACAGGTGCCCAATGCCGAACGCCAGGCCGTGGGCCTGGAGACCAGCGCCACGCCCTTCGATTTCGACAAGAACGCCAGCACGCCCGCCACCAGTGCCAATCCGGATCATCTGACCGAGAACGGCATGCGCGAGGAGCTGGCCTTGCCGGATCGCCCGAACTACACGTTGTGAACAGCACGCTGTGAACAGCACGTTGTGAACGACCTCGTCCCGAACAGCCGCGCTGTGAACATCAGGGATTGATGACGCCTTGGGGCTGGAAGCGGGCAGCGTGCGTTCCGCGCGCGCTGCCCGCTTTTTTTTAGCACGAAAGGAGGAGGTCTGACCGATGGGCATTACCGCTTCGTCCCCTTTCGCGCTCCGCGTTTCACGACTGCCCGTGTTCGCTGCCGTGTTGGCGATCTCGCTGGCGCCTGCGCAGGCCTGGCCGCAAACTTCCGGCATCGAAGTGCTCACGACTCCGGAGTCCAGCGCGATGCCTCATCACGACGCGAAACAGGTGACTGTCGAGAGCGATAGCGTCTCACTCGAGGCGCGCTTCGAATACGCGGCGTCTGCCGGGAAGCTCATCGTGCGTTACCGCGCACTCAACACAGGCGACACACCGATTGCCGTCTTCGATCGCGGCAACCGCCAGGCTGAACTGAGCAAACGACAGGCGTTCGGCGTGGTCGCGGCGCCGACTTTCGAGGACGAAGGCGATGCGACGACGCTGCGCCACGTCGCCCTGCCGTTGCCGCAGCCTGCACCGACCGTGCCGCCTACACCGCTCGCGACGAAAGTCGCGGCCGGCGCGGAGGTCGATGGGGAATTCGAGTTCGCGTTCGTTTCGACCGTGCCGAAACGCGTGCGCTGGTGCCTGGGGACCGCGCCGTTCGCGGATGCCGACTTCAGCGCGCCCGAGCAGGTCGGCGGCGTCGAGGTCTGGCGCGCGTCGTTCGCGGTGGTGGAGCGGCAGCGGGTGCTGTGCACGCCGTGGTTCGTTCTGGCGCGCGGGGAGTTTGTCGGAAAGCTGTAGGAAGCTCCGACCGGAGCCTGCGCTTGTCTCCTTCCCCCGCTTGCGGGGGAAGGCCGGGATGGGGGTGCGTCACCACCCCAGCCCTCCCCGCAGGCGGGGGAGGGAGCGGAAAGCAGAAGCTGCATGCAAAAAAATGGCGGCCCGAAGGCCGCCATCTTTATTTCGATCATTGCATGGCGATCTGAAGCTCCCTCACCCCATCCCTCTCCCGCAAGCGGGAGAGGGGGAGTCGGTGCCGTTCGGGAGTCGCTTCGGCCACCGGTAAAACGACATCGCGTTGATGCTAAAGCAGCGGCACCAATAGGAGGGCCACGATATTGATGATCTTGATGAGGGGATTGATCGCCGGTCCCGCCGTGTCCTTGTAGGGATCGCCGACCGTATCGCCAGTCACCGCGGCCTTGTGCGCCTCGGAGCCTTTGCCGCCGTGGTGGCCGTCCTCGATGTACTTCTTGGCGTTGTCCCAGGCGCCGCCGCCGGTGGTCATCGAGATTGCGACGAACAAGCCGGTCACGATCGTACCGATCAACAAGCCGCCGAGCGCCTGCGCGCCGAGCACGAGGCCGACGATCACCGGCACGACGACCGGCAGCAGCGACGGCACGATCATTTCCTTGATCGCCGACTTGGTCAGCATGTCGACGGCCTTGTCGTACTGCGGCTTGCCGGTGCCTTCCATGATGCCGGGGATGTCGCGGAACTGGCGCCGCACTTCCTCGACCACGGCGCCTGCCGCACGACCGACCGCTTCCATCGCCATCGCGCCGAACAGATAAGGGATCAATCCGCCGATCAGCAGGCCGATGATCACCATGTGGTTGGACAGATCGAAGGTGAACAACTCGCCCGGATTGTTGGCCTGCAGGTTGTGCGTGTAGTCGGCGAACAGCACCAGCGCCGCCAGCGCGGCCGAACCGATGGCATAACCCTTGGTCACCGCCTTGGTGGTGTTGCCGACCGCATCGAGCGGATCGGTAATGTTGCGGATCTCAGGCGGCAGCTCCGCCATCTCGGCGATGCCGCCGGCGTTGTCGGTGATCGGGCCGTAGGCATCGAGCGCCACGATCATGCCCGCCATCGACAGCATCGACGTCGCCGCGATCGCGATGCCGTACAGGCCGCCGAACGCGTGCGCGCAGTAGATCGCCAGACACACCGCGATCACCGGCAACGCGGTCGACTTCATCGAAATGCCGAGGCCGGCGATGATGTTGGTGCCATGGCCGGTGGTCGATGCCGCCGCGATGTGCTGCACCGGCTTGAACTGCGTACCGGTGTAGTACTCGGTGATCCAGACGATGGCGCCGGTCAGCGCCAGGCCGATCAGCGCGCAGAAGTACAGGTTCATCGCGCCGTGGCTGTTGTCGGCCATGAGCTGCGTGGTGATCGGGTAGAACGCGATCGCGGCGAGCACGGCCGAGACGATCACGCCCTTGTACAGCGCGCCCATGATCGAGCCGCCTTCCTTCACCTTGACGAAGAACGCGCCGATGATCGAGGCGATGATCGACACGCCGCCGAGCACCAGCGGATACAGCACCGCGTTGGCGCCGGCTTCGGCCATCATCAGGCCGCCGAGCAGCATCGTGGCGATGATCGTGACCGCGTAGGTTTCGAACAGGTCGGCCGCCATGCCGGCGCAGTCGCCGACGTTGTCGCCGACGTTGTCCGCGATCACGGCCGGGTTGCGCGGATCGTCTTCTGGGATGCCGGCTTCGACCTTGCCGACCAGGTCGGCGCCGACGTCCGCACCCTTGGTGAAGATGCCGCCGCCAAGACGCGCGAAGATCGAGATCAACGAGGCGCCGAAGGCCAGGCCGACCAGCGCATGCAGCGCAGCCTCACTGGACAGGCCTATGTGCTGGTTCAGCACGACCCAGTAACCGGCCACGCCGAGCAGGCCGAGGCCGACGACGAGCATGCCGGTGATCGCGCCGCCGCGGAAGGCGACGTCCATCGCCGGGCCGATGCCGCGACGCGCGGCTTCGGCGGTGCGCACGTTGGCGCGCACGGAGACGTTCATGCCGATGTAGCCGGCCGCGCCCGAGAGCACCGCACCGATCAGGAAGCCGATCGCCGTGGGCCAGCCGATCGGAGAGAAGCCGATCACCAGGAACAGCACCGCGCCGGCAATGGCGATGGTGGTGTACTGGCGGTTGAGGTAGGCGCGCGCGCCTTCCTGGATGGCGCCGGCGATTTCCTGCATGCGCGCATTGCCAGCGGGTTGCCGGTTGATCCATTGCGCCGAAATGACGCCGTAGAGAATCGCGATGACCGCGCAGCCCAGCGCCAGCCACAAACCATACTGCTCCAGCATGAAATCCTCCCCGGGGTGGATGTGAAAACGACGCCGGACTATCGCATACGGCCCGTGGCCTGGATGTTGCAGTGCGGGATCAGTTCAGGCGCCCCGTGCCAGCCTGCGGACCGAGCTTGTCCCCGGAGACCCGCGACCATGCGCCCCATCCTTCTCGCTGCAGTGCTGCTGTCCGCCCCGGCTTTCGCCGCAGATCCCGCGCCGGAAATCAAGCGCGACCCCGCCAAGCCGCAGGCCGCGGGCGCGGTGCATACGCTGCGGCAGATCCCCGAAGCCTGCGCGCGCCTGGAGGGCTTGTTCACCGGCAATGTCGCCGACCCGTACAAGTTCGCCGTGGTCCGCACGAGCCCCAACTGCCAGCCGCGTGCGCGCTTCGTCGATGCCACCAAGGCCAAGCCGTCGGAAGCGGCTGGTTGGAAGTTCAACGACATCATCACCGTGCCGAGCGCGGCCTGTCCGACGCAAATGGCCGTCGTGCGCGTCTGGCGCAAGCCGGCCGGCGTCGCGCCGCCGAAGCCCGACGGCCAGGGCCAGTCGCGCATCTACCTCGAGGAATCGCGCAAGCAGGCCCAGGCCAACCAGCTCGCCGCGATCCCGATGTTCGCCGCGGCCTTGAGTTTCGAGGGCGTGCCCTGCGCGCAGTGAGGTGCTGGCGTTCCCGAGTCGAAAAAAGAGGCCGCGATTGCGGCCTCTTTCATGATCGGCTCACCATTTTTGCGATGCAGTGGGCTGAAGCCCGTACGCAATCAGCGGTTATTCCTTCCAGGCACCCAGCTTCTTCTTCACCGCGACATTCTTCAGCGCCACGTACTTCGGGATGCCATCGCGCCCGTACGGCGGCGGCGACTCGCCGCGGATCAGCGGCTCCAGGTATTCGCGCGCAGCGGCGGTGATGCCGTAGCCGTCCTTGCGGATGAAATTCACCGGCATGGTCTTTTCGTGGTTGGCGACGTCGTCGAGCTTCGCCGCGGCGATCTTCCAGCGATACGGCGCGTCGGACGTGCGCACGATCACCGGCATCGTCGCGTTCTGGCCTTTCAGCGCGAACTGCACCGCAGCCTTGCCGACGGCCAGCGCCTGGTCGAGGTCGGTCTTGGAAGCGAGGTGGCGTGCGGAGCGTTGCAGGTAGTCGGGCAGGGTCCAGTGCACCTTCATGCCGAGCTGGTCCTTGACGCGGCCGGCGAGGAACGAGGCGACACCGCCCAGCTGCGTATGTCCGAACGAATCCTTGCCGCCGCCGGCATCGGCGACGAAGCGGCCGTCGGCGGTCTGGATGCCTTCGCTGGCGACCACCACGCAGTAGCCGACGCGGGCGACGATCTTCTTCACCTGCGCGAGGAAATCGGCCTCGTCGTAGGGACGCTCCGGGAACAGGATCAGGTGCGGCGCGTCGTCCGGATTCTGCCCGGCCAAGCCCGCGGCCGCGGCCAGCCAGCCGGCATGTCGGCCCATGGCCTCGTAGACGAAGACCTTGGTCGAGGTCTCGGCCATCGCCGCCACGTCGAGCGCGGCTTCGCGCACCGACACCGCGGTGTATTTCGCGGCCGAGCCGAAGCCCGGGCAGCAGTCGGTGACCGCGAGATCGTTGTCGACGGTCTTCGGCACGCCGATGCAGGTCAGCGGGTAATCGAACTCGGCGGCCAGCTTCGACACCTTGTTGGCGGTGTCGGCGGAATCGTTTCCACCGTTGTAGAGGAACCAGCGCACGTCGTGCGCCTTGAGCACGGCCAGCAGGCGCTCGTACTTCGCGCGATCGGCCTCGAGCGATTTCAGCTTGACCCGGCACGAACCGAATGCGCCGCCGGGCGTATGCGCCAGCGCGCGGATCGCGGCGGCAGACTCCTTCGAAGTGTCGATCAGCTCCTCGCGCAGCGCGCCGAGGATGCCGTTGCGCGCGGCCAGGACCTTGACCTTGCGGGCGCGCGCCTCAGTGATCACGGCCGAGGCGGTGGCGTTGATGACGGCGGTGACGCCGCCGGATTGTGCGTAGAGAAGGGTTCCGGAGGACATGTCGGCCTTGGCTTCTGGTTGGAGGGTCCGTGGCGGGATCAATTGGCGGGATCAGGTAAGCTGGCGCGGTCTTTCGCCGCGGCACGGGCAGTGTAACGCCCTGCGGCGACTCATCATTTTGGAGCGAGCGATGCGATTGGTACTCCTCGGCGCGCCGGGTTCGGGCAAGGGCACGCAGGCGGCCAGGCTCAAACAGCACCTGCAGGTGCCGCACATCTCGACCGGCGACCTGCTGCGCGCCGAAGTCGCCGCCGGCAGCCCGCTGGGCGTGCAGGCGAAGGAGATCATGGCGCGCGGCGATCTGGTCTCCGACGACATCCTGCTGGGCATGCTCGAGGATCGTTTCTCGCGCCCGGACACGGCCAACGGCTTCATCCTCGACGGCTATCCGCGCAACCTGGCGCAGGCGGCCGCGCTGGACGGCCTGCTGCAGCGCATCGGCCAGCCGATGGACGCGGCCGTGCAGCTGGAAGTGGACAACGAACTGCTGATCGAGCGCCTCGCCGGCCGCGCCAAGGCCGAGGGCCGCTCCGACGACAATCCGGAATCGGTGCGCAAGCGGCTCGAGGTGTACGACGCGCAGACCGCGCCGGTCATCGAGTTCTACCGCCAGCACGGCCAGCTGACCACGGTCGACGGCGTCGGCACGCTCGACGAGGTGTTCACGCGGATCATCGAGGCGATCGCGCCCGTTCGGGAAATGGGTTGAGTCCTGCGTTTCCTTCTCCCCGTGTGCGGGGAGAAGGTGCCGAAGGTGGATGAGGGGCGACGGAGCCGATGATTTCTCAGGCGCGGTCGCGGGACGAGTGCGGGAATGTCGAGCGCGCTTCGACCATTTGCCGGCGATCTGAAGCACCCTCACCCCTTGTCCTCTCCCGCGGGGGAGGGGGAGTTGGTGCCGTGCGGGAGTCGTTTCGTTGAGTCACATGCAATCTTTCAGGAAGACTTGGTCTTGAAGCTTCATATTCTGGGTATCGCCGGCACCTTCATGGGCGGCGTCGCGGCACTGGCGCGCGAACTCGGCCACGACGTGGAAGGCACCGACCAGGCGATCTATCCGCCGATGTCGACCCAGCTGGAAACGCTCGGCATCGCACTGAGGCAAGGCTACGAGCCCGGGAACCTCTCGCCCGACTGCGACGAGATCGTCGTCGGCAATGCCCTCTCGCGCGGCAATGCGGCCGTCGAACACGTTCTCGATGCCGGCCTGCGCTACACCTCCGGAGCGGAATGGCTGCGCGAGAACGTGCTGCCCGGGCGCGACACGCTGGCGGTCGCGGGCACGCATGGCAAGACCACGACGACGACCATCCTCGCCTACCTGCTGCAGGCGGGCGGACGCGAGCCGGGTTTCCTGATCGGCGGCGTCGCCGAGGATTTCGGCGTGTCCGCGCGCATCGGCGGCGGCACGCGAATTCGTGGTCGAGGCGGACGAATACGACACCGCGTTCTTCGACAAGCGCAGCAAGTTCGTGCACTACCGGCCGCTGGTGGCGATCCTCAACAACCTCGAGTACGACCACGCCGACATCTTCCCCGACGTCGCCGCGATCCAGCGACAATTCCACCACTTGGTGCGCACGGTGCCGGCGCGCGGGCGGCTGATCGTCAACGGTGCGGACACGAGGCTGGCCGAAGTGCTGGCCATGGGATGCTGGACGCCGGTGGAACGCTTCGGCTTCGACGCGACGTTCGAGTGGAGCGCGCGGTTGCTGCGCGACGACGGCAGTGCGTTCGCGGTCGTGCATCGCGGCCAGGAACTCGGTCGCGTCGAATGGCCGATGCTCGGCAACCACAACGTGCTCAATGGCCTGGCGGCGTTGGCGGCATGCCACGCGGTCGGCCTGGAGATCGCGCCATTGCTGCCGTCGCTGGCGGCTTTCCGCAGCGTCAAGCGGCGGCTCGAGGTGCTGGGCGAAAGCGATGGCATCACCGTCTACGATGATTTCGCGCACCACCCGACCGCGATCGCGACCACGCTCGCTGGCTTGCGCGCGAAAGTCGGCAAGGCGCGGATCGTCGTCGCGATGGAACCGCGCAGCAATTCGATGCGCCTGGGCGCGCATGCCGATGCGCTGGCGCCATCGCTCGACGGCGCCGATGCCGTCGTCTTCCTGCACCGCCCCGAACTCGCCTGGGATGCCGGCAAGGTGGTCGCGGCCTTGCGCGGCGAGGGCCGCACGGCGCCGGATGTCGATGCGCTGGTCGCGCTGCTGCGCGACATCGCAGGCGCGGGCGACCATGTCGTGTTCATGTCCAACGGCGGCTTCGATGGTGCGCCGCGCCGCTTCCTGGAAGCGCTACGCAAACAAGACGCCCCATAACATCGCGTTGAATGTCATCGCTTTAAACTGGTGCCGATGACAGCCGAGTCCTTGTCACTGTTCCCGCTGCATACCGTCCTGTTGCCCGGCGCCGCGCTCGGCCTGCGCGTGTTCGAGCCGCGCTATCTCGACCTGGTTCGCGACTGCGGCCGCAGCGGCTGCGGCTTCGGCATCTGCCTGATTCTCGATGGCGATGAAGCCGGATCGCCGGCGACGTCCGCGGCGTTCGGCACCGAGGCGCGCATCGAGGATTTCGGCACCGGCAGCGACGGCCTGCTGACCTTGCGCGTGCGCGGCGCGCGCCGCTTCCATGTCCACCGCACGCGCGTGCGCGACAACGGCCTGGTGGTCGCCGAGGTGGAATGGTGCGAACCGGATCCCGACGATGTCCTGCGCCCGGAGCACGGCCTACTGTCGCTGGTTCTGCAGCGCATCCTCGAACAGGTCGGCGGCGAACATGCCGCGGCGACGCAGGCGCGCTTCGACGATGCGGCGTGGGTCGGCTGGCGCCTGGCCGAACTGCTACCGCTCGCCGACGCGCAGCGCCAGGCCTTGCTGCAGCAGGACGATCCGCACGAACGGCTGGATGCGTTGCTGGCGTTGATGCCCTAGCCGCAGTCTTACCGGCTACGCACGAGCAGCACCGCACCACCGGACTGCGGGTGCCGTGCTTCGCTCACCTGCATGCCGGGTATCGTCGCCAGCCCCGCGCGCGCGGCCGCATGCGCCGCGCCGCCATCCTCGCGCGGTTGCCACAATCCGAACACGCCGAACGGCTGCGTGTAGTGCAAGGTCTGCGTGGTGCCGACCCAGAGCGGCGTGCCGTCCGCCAGCCGCGCCGGCGCGCGCCATAGGCGCAGCACTTCGGTCTGGTCCGGTGCGTGCCCGGGGCGCCGCAACAACAGCGTTTCGGCTTCGGCGTCGAGCGTGGCGGGCAGGACCGGTTGCTGCCATGGCGCCTTGTCGTCGTCGAGCAGCCCCAGCGTCGCGGTCCAATTCGCCTGCGGTTGCGCCTGCCATCCCTGCGCGCGCAGGTGCTGCTGCAGTGGTTGCAGCGAACCTGCGACCTGCACGTCGAGCGGCCAGCGCCGGCTGGCATCGCGCTCGTTGCGCTGCGCCGGCAAGGACGCCCAGGCATGCCGCCACCACTGACTCTCTTCGAACACGGTCGCTGCCGGTGGCGACGCGAAGCGCGTCAGCGTCGTATCGACCGAACGCGGCGCATGCCATAACGCGGCGATCACGAACACGCCATAGAAGCACCAGGCGAGCGGCCGCATCCAGAACGAACGCGCCACGTGACGGCGATAGGCGATGCCCAACACCAGCAGCCAGACGACGCCGAACAGCAGGCCGCCGACCAGGTCGCTCAGCCAATGCGCGCCGAGGTACAGCCGCGCGAACGAGAGCAGCGCCACCACGACGCCCGTCAGCAGATAGGGCCAGACGCGTTGGCGGCCGGGCAGTTCGCGCGCGATCAGCACGGCGAAGAAACCGAAGCTGATCGTGGTCATCGTCACGGCGATCGACGGGAAGCCGAAGCCATCGGGCGCGGTCGGCGGCCGCGGCATGTCGATCGACGCCCCCAACCACGCGGTCAACGCAAGCCCGAAGCCGAGTGCCGCCAGCCAGTGCGCCGCCGCGATCCAGCGCCGCCGCCACAGCAGCCACAGCAGCGCGATCGCGAACGCCGGCACCAGCACGTTGGCATCGCCGATCGCGGCCAGGCCCGCCATCAGCCGGTCGGCGAGCGGATTGCGCAGCGCGAACATCGCCTCGTAGATGTTGCGATCGAGCCCAAGCGGCTCGCCGCGCATCAGCACGGTCGCGAGCAACGCGAACCAGGCCCAGCCGATGGCCAGCAGACAGACGGCGAGGATCGCCAGCGACGCGGATTCCGGCCGGTTGGGATCGATCAGCGCGGCGGCATAGCGGCCAAGGTGCGGATGCGCGTGCGTCCACTTCAACGCGCGCGCCAGCAACGAGTTGGCGTGGTTCGCAAACCAGCGGTACGTGTACAGCACCGTGGCCCACACCAGCGCCAGCACTACCAGCATCGCGCCGAGCACGAGCGCGAGGCGGTCGGCGACGGCCGCGACGGCGTCGTAGGACGCACCGAAGATCCAGCCCGGCGCCAGGAAGCAGGCGGCCCAGGCAAACGCCGCGAACAGGCTGGCCGGCACGTATCGCTTCAACGGCATCTGCAGCATGCCGGCCGTCGCCGGCACGAACGGCCGGACCGCGCCGACGAAGCGCGCGATCACGATGCCCTTGCTGCCGTGCCGGCGGAACAGCCCTTCGCCGCGGTCGAGCAGCTGCGGATAGCGTCGGAAGGGCCAGTGCTCGCGCATGTGCGGGCCCCAGCGATGGCCGATCCAGTAGCTGAGCGCGTCACCGCTGAATGCACCCAGCGCCGCGCAGACGATCGCGTACGGCCCGTCGACGTGACCCAGCCCGACCAGCGCGCCGATCGCGAACAGCAGCGGCAGCGCCGGCACCACGATGCCGACGACGGCCAGTGCATCGCAGAACGCGACCAGGAAGATCAGTCCGCCCGCAGCGACAGGATGCGCACTGATCCAAGCGACGATGCTGTCGAACCAGGCAGATGTCATCGCCGGATTATAGGTGAGGGCTGCGAGGCGGCCGACGCTGGATCCGTCATGCCGGCGAACGCCGGGACCCGACGCGATCCTTTGGGACGCCGATGGACCCGGATCCGCGCGGCCAATGACGCTGTCCAAGATCTGCTGGTGACGGACCAGCCATGTTGGCCCGATACACTTCCCGCATGACACGACGCGATGCGACGGAAATCCAGGCACTCAAGGCCGACAGCTTCGGCCGCATCGCCTTGATGCGCGACAGCGCGGGGCCGTTCGTACGTCGCGATCTCTCGCATGTGCCGCCATGGCTGCGCCTGCCGGCGTGGTGGTTGGCGCGGCGCGAGGCGAGTGCCCTGCGCCACGTCCACGGGCTCGCTGCGATGCCGCAGCTGCTGGGTTGGGACGGCCGCATCCTCGACCGCAGCTATCTCGATGGCGCCGCGATGTACCAGCGCCCGCCACACGGCGACGTGGAATATTTCCGTGCCGCACGGCGACTGCTGCAGTCCCTGCACCGGCGCGGCGTGGCGCACAACGACCTGGCCAAGGAAGCGAACTGGCTGGTGCTGGCCGACGGCCGTCCCGGCATCATCGATTTCCAGCTGGCGGTGCGCGGCCATCCGCGTTCGCGCTGGATGCGGCTGCTCGCGCGCGAGGACCTGCGCCACCTGCTCAAGCACAAGCGCATGTATTGCCCGCAGGCGATCACGCCGGTCGAGCGACGCTTGCTGAAGCGGCATTCGTGGGTGCGCGACGCCTGGTTTCGCAGCGGCAAGCCCGTGTACCGCTTCGTCACGCGCAGGATCCTGAAATGGGAGGACAACGAAGGGCAGGGACCGAAGCCATGAGTACGCTTGCAGGCAAGACTTTGTTCATCACCGGCGCCTCGCGCGGCATCGGCCTGGCGATCGCGCTGCGCGCCGCGCGCGACGGCGCCAATGTCGCGATCGCCGCGAAATCCGCAGTGGCGAATCCGAAGCTGCCCGGCACAATCCATGAGGCCGCGGACGCCGTGCGCGCCACGGGCGGCCAGGCGCTCGCGCTCAGATGCGACATCCGCGAGGAAGACGAGGTCCGCGCCGCGGTCGCGGCCACCGTCGATGCCTTCGGCGGCATCGACATCCTGGTCAACAACGCCAGCGCGATCTGGTTGCGCGGCACGCTCGAGACGCCGATGAAGCGCTTCGACCTCATGCAGCAGGTCAACGCGCGCGGCAGCTTCCTGTGCGCGCAAGCCTGCCTGCCCTATCTGCTGAAAGCTCCCAATCCGCACATCCTGACGTTGGCACCGCCACCGTCTCTGGATCCGAAGTGGTGGGCGCCGCATACCGGTTATACGCTGGCGAAGATGGGCATGAGTTTCGTCACGGTGGGGCTGGCCGGCGAGTTCGGGCCGCAGGGCATAGCAGTGAATGCGCTGTGGCCGCGCAGCATCATCGCCACCGACGCCATCAACATGATTCCGGGCGTCGACATCGCGCGGTGTCGCAAGCCCGAGATCGTCGCCGACGCCGCGCGCGCGGTGCTGGTGCGGCAGGCGCAAGGATTCCACGGGCAGTTCCTGATCGACGAGGACGTGTTGCGTGGGGCCGGCGTCGCCGATTTTTCGCAGTACGCGGTCGATCCCGGCAGGCCATTGCTTCCCGACCTGTTTCTCGATTGAGGACGGCAAGATGAAATACCTGCATACGATGATCCGCGTCCGCGACCTGGACGCGACGCTGAGATTCTTCTGCGACGGCCTCGGCCTGCGCGAAATGCGGCGTATGGACAACGAGCAGGGCAAGTACACGCTCGTGTTCCTGGCGACCGACGAGACGCCGGAAGCCGAGATCGAGCTGACCTACAACTGGGGATCGGAAGAAGACTACGGCAGCGCGCGCAACTTCGGCCATCTGGCCTTCCGCGTCGCCGACATCTACGCCACCTGCGCGCGTCTGCAGGCGATGGGCGTGACGATCAACCGTCCGCCGCGCGACGGCCATATGGCGTTCGTGCGCTCGCCCGACCTGGTTTCCATCGAACTGCTGCAGGATGGCCACTTGCCGCCGCAGGAGCCTTGGGCGTCGATGCATAATACGGGCACTTGGTAACCACCCGGCCGCAGTCAGTCTTGCGGCAGTGCCTGTTCGAGGTCGGCGAGCAGGTCGTCGATATGCTCCAGACCGACAGAAATCCGCAAAAGGTTCTGTGGGGAGACCGGTTTGGAGCCTTCGACCGAAGCACGATGCTCCACCAGCGACTCGCAGCCACCAAGCGAGGTGGCATTGATGAACAGCTTGAGCCTGCCCGCGAATGCCAGCGCCGCGTCGCGGCCGCGGCGGAACTCGATCGACAACATGCCGCCGAAGTCGGACATCTGGCGCGCGGCAATGGCGTGTTCGGGATGCGTGTCGAGTCCGGGATAGTTGACGCGTTCGATCTCGTCGCGCGCGGCCAGGAACTCCGCGACACGGCGCGCATTGCGGCAGTGCCAGGCCATGCGCGCAGGCAGCGAACGGCAGCCGCGCAACGTCAGCCAGGCGCTGAACGGCGCCAGGCTGGCGCCGGTGACATGCAGGCGGTGGGCGACGCGGTCGTACACCCCGTCGCACCGCGCGAATGCCAGCGCGCCCCCGAGCACGTCGCTGTGGCCGCCGAAGTACTTGGTGGTGGAATGCATCACCACATCCGCAGCCAGTGCCAGCGGGCGCTGCAGGATCGGCGTAGCGAAGGTGTTGTCGCACACCAGCAACGCGCCATGCGCGTGCGCGATGTCGGCGAGCGCGGCGATGTCGCACACGCGCAGCCGCGGATTGGACGGCGTTTCCGCCCAGATCGCGGCGACGCCTTCTGCACATGCGGCGCGGACGGCATCGAGGTCGGCCATGTCCACGTGCGTCGCGTGGATGCCACGTCCGGGCAGGAACTCCGCGCACAGCACGCGTAGTCCGGTGTAGCAGTCGTCCGGAATCACGATCCGGGAGTTCGTCGGGATCGATTCCAGCAGTGCAGTGATCGCCGCCATGCCCGATGCAAACGTCAGCGCTGCCTCGCCGCCTTCCAGTGCCGCGATCGCGGTACGCAGGCGATCGTTAGTAGGATTGCCCTCGCGCTGGTACTCGTAACCGGCGACGCGCTCGCCGGCCGTGCCGTGCTGAAACGTGGTGGCGAAGTGCAGCGGCGGCGCCAGCGCGCCCGTGGCCGGGTCGGGTTCGCCGCCAGCGTGGACGGCGATGGTTTCGAGCTTCGCGTCCGGAGCCTTCATGCGCGCACCTCGCGGAAGGCTTCTTGTGCTGCGGCGATGGTGGTGGCCAGGATCGCATCGTCGTGCGCGCTGGACATGAAGCCGGCCTCGAAGGCGGACGGTGCGAGGTAGACACCACGCTCCAGCATGGCGTGGAAGAAACGGTTGAATGCAGCGGTGTCGCAGGCGATCGCCTGTTCGTAGGTCTCGACCTGCTGGTCGGTGAAGAACAGGCCGAACATGCCGCCGACGCGGTTGGTCGTCACCGCGACGCCCGCCTCGTGCGCGGCTGCCTCGAACCCGTCGCACAGTACCTGGGTGCGGCGTTCGAGGTCAGCATGGAAACCGGGTGCTTGCACGAGATCAAGCATCGCCAGTCCCGCCGCCATCGCCACCGGATTGCCGCTGAGCGTGCCGGCCTGGTAGATCGGCCCTGCGGGCGCGATCTGCTCCATCAGCGCACGCGATCCGCCGTAGGCCCCGACCGGCATGCCACCGCCAATGACCTTTCCGAACGTGCTCAGGTCCGGCGTGATGCCGTAGCGCGCTTGCGCGCCGCCGAGCGCGACGCGGAAGCCGGTCATCACCTCGTCGAAGATCAGCAGCGTGCCGTATTGCGTGCACAATTCACGCAGGTGCTGCAGGAAACCGTCGCGTGGCGGAATGCAGTTGGCGTTACCGACCACCGGTTCGATGATCAGGCCGGCGATGTCGGCGCCGGCTTCGTCGAACAACGCAGTCGCTGCGTCGAAATCGTTGAAAGGCAGCGTCAGTGTGAGATCGGCCAGTGCCTTCGGCACGCCGGGCGAGGTCGGCACACCGAAAGTCAGCGCGCCGGAGCCGGCCTTGACCAGGAATGAGTCGCCATGGCCGTGGTAGCAGCCCTCGAACTTGACGATGCGTGCACGTCCGGTGGCGCCACGCGCGAGGCGGATTGCGGACAGCGTCGCCTCAGTGCCCGAGTTGACCATCCGCACCATCTCGCAGCCCGGCACCAGCCGCGCGATGGTTTCGGCCATCGTCACTTCGAGCGGGTTCGGCGCGCCGAAGCTCAGGCCGTCGCGCGCGGTGCGGATCACGGCATCGAGCACGGCCGGATGGTTATGGCCGACGATCATCGGTCCCCACGAGCCGACATAGTCGATATAGCGGTTGCCGTCGACATCGAACAGGTGCGCGCCCTCGGCCCGCGCCACGAAGAAGGGTTCGCCGCCGACCGACTTGAAGGCACGCACCGGCGAATTGACCCCGCCTGGCATCAGCGTCTTGGCGCGGGCGAACAGGGCTTGCGAGCGGGTGCGATCCATCAGGTGTCTTCGGGAAAATGGGAATCGGGTAGATCGAAATGGCGCGCGTACGCGCGCGCGGCGGCCACAGGATCGACGGCGTCGAACACGCCGCTGACCACGGCGATCATGTCGGCGCCGGCAGCCACCAGCGCAGGCGCATTGTCGGCCGTGATGCCGCCGATGGCCACTAAAGGCAGGCCATGGCGCCGGCCATCGCGCAATAGCTGCGTGTCGGCTCGCTTTGCATCTGGCTTGGTTGGCGAGGGATGGAAGGCGCCGAAGGCCAGATAGTCAGCGCCTGCAGCGGCCGCGGCTTCGGCGCGACGTGGATCGTCGTAGCACGAGGCGCCAAGGATGAAACCGTCTCGGACACTGTCGCGCGCATGCCGCAGGTCGCCATCGTCGCCGCCGAGATGTGCGCCATCGGCTTCCAGTTCGATCGCCAGCTTCCAGTCATCGTTGACGATGAGCGGCACGCCGGCCGCACGGCACGCAGGCAACAGGGCGAGCAGCTGGCTACGGCGCAGTGCATCGTTCGCCGACTTGTTCCTGTATTGCAGGAGCGCGGCGCAAGGCAAAACCGCGGTCACGCGTCCCAGCAGGCGAGCCGTATCCGCATCGTCTGGCGTGATGAGGTACAGGCCTCGCAACTTCGAACCGCTTCGCGGCCGGGGGGAATTCATCGATGACGCTTCCGGGAGAGGGCTCGGAGTGGGACAATACAGAAGCATTCCAGACCGCTTCGACGCCCCCATTATCCGATGAACGTGCTCCGATGAACGTGCCCCAATGAACGCGACCGCCACGCAGACCGCCTACCGCACCTGGATGTGTGTCGTCTGCGGATTCATCTACGACGAAGCGAAGGGCCTGCCTGAGGAGGGCATCGCCCCTGGCACGCGCTGGGAAGACATTCCGGAAACGTGGACCTGCCCGGATTGCGGCGTGACCAAGGACGACTTCGAGATGATGGTGGTCTGACCGCACACCGAGCTTGCTGCTCTGCCCGCGGATCTGCCGCGAGGAGCAGGCTTCAACCGCAGCAGCTTGAGAGCCTAGTTCGGCCGCGCAGCGGTATTGCTCAGTTCCACCAGCCGCTCGCGTAGTGCGTTGGCATCGGCTGCGCGAGGATTGAGCTGCAGATAGCGCCCCAGATCGTGGCGCGCGCCATGGCGGTGTCCGATCTTCAGGTAGCCCAGGCCGCGGTCGCGCAAGGCGTCGGCATTGTCGGGCGAGAGCTTGAGCAGGCGATCGGCGCTGCGAACCGCGCGCTCCCAGTCCTCGCGTTCGACATAGACGCCGTGCAGGTTGCGCAACACGCGCATCAGGATCGCGCGGTGCGAGGCCGGATGCAGGATCTGGTAAAGCGCCTCGTCATCCGGGAAATCGCCGCCGAGGTGGGGGCGCGCGCGCTGCCGTAGTTCGTTCTCGTCGAGCGGGCGCCCGCGGTTGAAGGGATCCATGACCAGCACGCCGTCGTCCACCGGCAGCCGCACTAGGAAATGGCCGGGGAACGATACGCCGTCGAGCGGTACGCCGACGCGCCGCGCGACTTCCATCTGCACCATCGCCAGCGAAATCGGATTGCCCAGGCGCCGGTCGAACACCTCGTTGAGGTAGCTGTTACGCGGGTCGTAATACTCGTCATGATCGCCTGCGTAGCCGAGTTCCTCGAACAGATGCCGGTTGATCGCCTGCATCTTCAGCGGCCAGTGCTCGATCTGGTCGATCTCCTGCTGCAGGTGCGCGGCATGGCTCTCGAGCAGCGTGTCGTAGAGGTCGGCGTCGAGATCGGGATATTCATCGCGCGCGATCAGCAGCGCGGTGGCCAGCAAGGGCAGGGTGTCGTCGTCCAGCCCCGCAAGCGAATTCCAGTCCGGGAGTGCGATGCGTGCGCGCATGAACGAAGACTGCGCTGCGCTGCCTTGGCGCGCAAGTCTCAAGGCGTTGCAGCGATCTCCGGGTCCAATCGCAACTCGGCGCCGTTCTTCAACGACATCTTGGCGGCTTCGCCCGCGTTCAGCTCAAGCACGTAGCGGGCCGGCGCCTCGCTCGGGTAAGGCGGGCAGCGATCTCCGGCCGAGCAGGGCGGGACATCTCGCTGCTGCGAGACCAGCCGGCGGTCGTTGTCGAAATAGAGGATATCCAGCGGAATCCGGGTGTTCTTCATCCAGTACGCCTGCGGCTCCTCGCGGTCGTGGATGAAGACCATGCCATGCCCCTGGGGCAGTTCATCGCGGAACATCAGTCCGCGTGCGCGTTCGGCATCGTCATCGGCGACCTCGACGGTGAAACGCTGCGCGGCCAGTTCCACCCAATGGCCACCGGCCTGTGCGCAACCCCCGGTTGCGAGGACAAAGACACAGGCGGATAGGCTTGCAATCAGGCGCATCGTGGCTCTCCAGCGGGGACTCCGACCATCCGCGAGCATCGTCGCGGCGTCAAGTTGCGCAACCCTCTTCCCAAACGGATTGCTGCCGTGCACAATGCGCGCCCCGCCAAGGGAAGTGAGTTTTCCTGAGGCCGGGAGCGTCGAAAAACCCCCTCACAAGGTGTTGACGTTCCAGAAAAGGACTGTATGATGTGCGGCTCCCTCGGGCACTTCGGTGACGGGGACGGAACAAGGCGCTGAGGCCGGTTCCCTGATCTTTGACAGTGTGCGCAGGTGACTTGTGCGGGCGTCTGGCGGGTGGATGACTGTCCATTTGCAGACGTTCGAACACAGTCTCCAAAACGAATCAAGAAAGCATGCAAATGCGAGTAATCGAGTAGTGATGGGGCTTTGGTCGGATTCTGCACTCAAAGCTATTGGCCTAGTCCTTCACGGGACGAAAGCCGCAAAACTTAAGTGAAGAGTTTGATCCTGGCTCAGAGTGAACGCTGGCGGCAGGCCTAACACATGCAAGTCGAACGGCAGCACAGGGGAGCTTGCTCCCTGGGTGGCGAGTGGCGGACGGGTGAGGAATACATCGGAATCTGCCCAATCGTGGGGGATAACGTAGGGAAACTTACGCTAATACCGCATACGACCTTCGGGTGAAAGCGTGGGACCGAAAGGCCACGCGCGATTGGATGAGCCGATGTCGGATTAGCTTGTTGGCGGGGTAAAGGCCCACCAAGGCGACGATCCGTAGCTGGTCTGAGAGGATGATCAGCCACACTGGAACTGAGACACGGTCCAGACTCCTACGGGAGGCAGCAGTGGGGAATATTGGACAATGGGCGCAAGCCTGATCCAGCCATGCCGCGTGTGTGAAGAAGGCCTTCGGGTTGTAAAGCACTTTTGTCCGGAAAGAAAAGCTCTCGGTTAATAGTCGAGAGTCCTGACGGTACCGGAAGAATAAGCACCGGCTAACTTCGTGCCAGCAGCCGCGGTAATACGAAGGGTGCAAGCGTTACTCGGAATTACTGGGCGTAAAGCGTGCGTAGGTGGTTTGTTAAGTCTGATGTGAAAGCCCTGGGCTCAACCTGGGAATTGCATTGGATACTGGCAGGCTAGAGTGCGGTAGAGGATGGCGGAATTCCCGGTGTAGCAGTGAAATGCGTAGAGATCGGGAGGAACATCTGTGGCGAAGGCGGCCATCTGGACCAGCACTGACACTGAGGCACGAAAGCGTGGGGAGCAAACAGGATTAGATACCCTGGTAGTCCACGCCCTAAACGATGCGAACTGGATGTTGGGAGCAACTAGGCTCTCAGTATCGAAGCTAACGCGTTAAGTTCGCCGCCTGGGGAGTACGGTCGCAAGACTGAAACTCAAAGGAATTGACGGGGGCCCGCACAAGCGGTGGAGTATGTGGTTTAATTCGATGCAACGCGAAGAACCTTACCTGGTCTTGACATCCACGGAACTTTCCAGAGATGGATTGGTGCCTTCGGGAACCGTGAGACAGGTGCTGCATGGCTGTCGTCAGCTCGTGTCGTGAGATGTTGGGTTAAGTCCCGCAACGAGCGCAACCCTTGTCCTTAGTTGCCAGCACGTAATGGTGGGAACTCTAAGGAGACCGCCGGTGACAAACCGGAGGAAGGTGGGGATGACGTCAAGTCATCATGGCCCTTACGACCAGGGCTACACACGTACTACAATGGTAGGGACAGAGGGCTGCAATCCCGCGAGGGTGAGCCAATCCCAGAAACCCTATCTCAGTCCGGATCGGAGTCTGCAACTCGACTCCGTGAAGTCGGAATCGCTAGTAATCGCAGATCAGCATTGCTGCGGTGAATACGTTCCCGGGCCTTGTACACACCGCCCGTCACACCATGGGAGTTTGTTGCACCAGAAGCAGGTAGCTTAACCGCAAGGAGGGCGCTTGCCACGGTGTGGCCGATGACTGGGGTGAAGTCGTAACAAGGTAGCCGTATCGGAAGGTGCGGCTGGATCACCTCCTTTAGAGACTAAAGACAGCTAATTGCCTGTCCAGACGTCCGCACAAGTGACCTGCATCCAGAGTTCTCCGGTGAAAGCCGGGGGAATCGTCCCACGTTGTTCAACAGAACATCGGGGCCATAGCTCAGCTGGGAGAGCACCTGCTTTGCAAGCAGGGGGTCGTCGGTTCGATCCCGACTGGCTCCACCATCTGAACTCGTACATTGGGTCTGTAGCTCAGGTGGTTAGAGCGCACCCCTGATAAGGGTGAGGCCGGTGGTTCGAGTCCTCCCAGACCCACCACTTTGGATGCATTCGCGCACACACATAAAGATTTGAAGCGATCTGGCGTTGAAGCCAGCGTCGTGTTCTTTGAAAATTGGGATGTAGCGAAACGTTTGAGACAGAATGTCCATACGTGTCGTAGAGGCTAAGGCGAAGTACCTAATAAGTACTTTTATTAATTGAGTGATCGTTGATACTCACGACGAGTAACTCCGAGGCGACTTGGGGTTATATGGTCAAGTGAATAAGCGCACACGGTGGATGCCTTGGCGGTCAGAGGCGATGAAGGACGTGGCAGCCTGCGAAAAGTGTCGGGGAGCTGGCAACAAGCTTTGATCCGGCAATGTCCGAATGGGGAAACCCACTCCGCAAGGAGTATCCATGAGTGAATACATAGCTCATGGAGGCGAACCCGGGGAACTGAAATATCTAAGTACCCGGAGGAAAAGAAATCAACCGAGATTCCCTAAGTAGCGACGAGCGAACGGGGAGCAGCCCAAAAGTCATTTTGGTTCTAGCAAAACAGTCTGGAAAGACTGGCCAGAGATGGTGACAGCCCAGTATGCGAAAGGGCCTTAATGATGAAAAGTGAGTAGGGCGGGGCACGTGAAACCCTGTCTGAACATGGGGGGACCATCCTCCAAGGCTAAATACTCCTGACCGACCGATAGTGAACCAGTACCGTGAGGGAAAGGCGAAAAGAACCCTGGTGAAGGGAGTGAAATAGACCCTGAAACCGTGTGCGTACAAGCAGTAGGAGCCCTTCGGGGTGACTGCGTACCTTTTGTATAATGGGTCAGCGACTTACTGTTCGTGGCAAGCTTAACCGTATAGGGGAGGCGAAGGGAAACCGAGTCTGATAAGGGCGCATAGTCGCGGGCAGTAGACCCGAAACCGGGTGATCTAGTCATGGCCAGGGTGAAGGTTGAGTAACATCAACTGGAGGCCCGAACCCACGTCTGTTGCAAAAGACGGGGATGAGCTGTGATTAGGAGTGAAAAGCTAATCGAACCCGGAGATAGCTGGTTCTCCTCGAAAGCTATTTAGGTAGCGCCTCGGACGAATACTGCTGGGGGTAGAGCACTGTTATGGCTAGGGGGTCATTGCGACTTACCAAACCATGGCAAACTCCGAATACCAGCACGTACTATCCGGGAGACACACGGCGGGTGCTAACGTCCGTCGTGAAAAGGGAAACAACCCAGACCCACAGCTAAGGTCCCAAATTTACCGCTCAGTGGTGAACGATGTGGAAAGGCACAGACAGCCAGGAGGTTGGCTTAGAAGCAGCCACCCTTTAAAGAAAGCGTAATAGCTCACTGGTCGAGTCGGTCTGCGCGGAAGATTTAACGGGGCTAAGCGATAAACCGAAGCTTGGGGTGCATCATTCTTCGGAATGGTGCGCGGTAGAGGAGCGTTCCGTAAGCCGTTGAAGGTGGATTGAGAAGTCTGCTGGAGGTATCGGAAGTGCGAATGCTGACATGAGTAACGATAATGGGGGTGAAAAGCCCCCACGCCGAAAGCCCAAGGTTTCCTTGCGCAACGTTAATCGACGCAGGGTGAGTCGGCCCCTAAGGCGAGGCAGAAATGCGTAGTCGATGGGAAGCAGGTTAATATTCCTGCACCTCGCGTGAGTGCGATGGAGGGACGGAGAAGGTTAGGTCTACCCGGCGTTGGTTGTCCGGGGGAAAGGAGGTAGGTGGATCCCTTAGGCAAATCCGGGGGGTCATTAACACCGAGCACTGAGACGAGCTCATTAGAGCGAAGTGACCGATACCACGCTTCCAGGAAAAGCTCCTAAGCTTCAGCTCACGAAGACCGTACCGTAAACCGACACAGGTGGGTAGGATGAGAATTCTCAGGCGCTTGAGAGAACTCGGGTGAAGGAACTAGGCAACATGGCACCGTAACTTCGGGAGAAGGTGCACCCTTTTTGGTGGCTACATGCGTAGCTGAGCTGAAGAGGGTCGCAGTGACCAGGCCGCTGCGACTGTTTATCAAAAACACAGCACTCTGCAAACACGAAAGTGGACGTATAGGGTGTGACGCCTGCCCGGTGCTGGAAGGTTAATTGATGGGGTCAGCCGCAAGGCGAAGCTCTTGATCGAAGCCCCAGTAAACGGCGGCCGTAACTATAACGGTCCTAAGGTAGCGAAATTCCTTGTCGGGTAAGTTCCGACCTGCACGAATGGCGTAACGACAGCGGCGCTGTCTCCACCCGAGACTCAGTGAAATTGAAATCGCTGTGAAGATGCAGCGTTCCCGTGGCAAGACGGAAAGACCCCGTGAACCTTTACTATAGCTTTACACTGAACGTTGAGTTCGTCTGTGTAGGATAGGTGGGAGCCTTTGAAGCGTTGGCGCTAGCTGACGTGGAGGCAACCTTGAAATACCACCCTGTCGTGCTTGACGTTCTAACCTGGGCCCGTAATCCGGGTCGGGGACCGTGTATGGTGGGTAGTTTGACTGGGGCGGTCTCCTCCCAAAGAGTAACGGAGGAGCACGAAGGTACGCTCAGCGCGGTCGGACATCGCGCACTGTGTGCAAAGGCATAAGCGTGCTTGACTGCAAGATCGACGGATCAAGCAGGTACGAAAGTAGGTCTTAGTGATCCGGTGGTTCTGTATGGAAGGGCCATCGCTCAACGGATAAAAGGTACTCCGGGGATAACAGGCTGATACCGCCCAAGAGTTCATATCGACGGCGGTGTTTGGCACCTCGATGTCGGCTCATCACATCCTGGGGCTGTAGTCGGTCCCAAGGGTATGGCTGTTCGCCATTTAAAGTGGTACGCGAGCTGGGTTCAGAACGTCGTGAGACAGTTCGGTCCCTATCTGCCATGGGCGTTGGAGATTTGAGAGGGGCTGCTCCTAGTACGAGAGGACCGGAGTGGACGAATCTCTGGTGTTCCGGTTGTCACGCCAGTGGCATTGCCGGGTAGCTATATTCGGAAGCGATAACCGCTGAAAGCATCTAAGCGGGAAGCGCGCCTCAAGATGAGATCTCCCGGGACACAAGTCCCCTAAAGGAACCATCAAGACTAGGTGGTTGATAGGCTGGGTGTGTAAGTACAGCAATGTATTGAGCTAACCAGTACTAATGATCCGTGTGGCTTGACCATATAACCTCAAGTGGCCTTGGCTTCGACGACACGTCGACTTCTGCCAAACTGTTTCGCTACAATCCCAACCTTATTAGCCGATGACGAGTCCATTTACCTGGATTCGTCTGAAGCAACCAACGAGAGCGTGTGCGCGTTCAAACCAATAAATCGGTTCGCGACCCTCCACCCTCTCCCTGGTGATAATAGCTGCGTGGCACCACCCGATCCCATCCCGAACTCGGAAGTGAAACGCGCACGCGCCGATGGTAGTGTGCATTTAGCATGCGAGAGTAGGTCATCGCCAGGGGCTTTACCCAGAAACCCCGCAGCCCAGGCTGCGGGGTTTTTTTTATGGCTCATTTAAAAAACTTATTTACCTAAATCGATTAACTCTGCTTGCTCGTACGGATTAACTGGCACGGCGGCGAATCATATCTTCGCTTTAGATCCCGCTAAAAAAGATCGAAGGAATCCCCCGGCCTTGGCGCAAGCGTCCGCCTTGGATCATGTGACCAGCCACCCACGCCGGCACGACTTTGCCTGGCGCGTTTCGATGCGCGCTGTTGCGCTTCCCGGTGCGCGCCTTCGGCCAGCGCCTTGAACTGACGCTCACGTTGCAGCCAGAGCTCGTCATCACTCTCCCCTGCACCTGCCAGGGAGCGCTTCCGCGTGAGAATGTCCTGCTCCACCACGGTCTCGGGAATCTTGGAGAACGGAATCCGCATGGGCGCCGCGTCCTGCGCGATCGCGTCTTGCATAGCAGCGAAGTAGACGGTGTTGTTGCCAAAACGCATGTTCAGACGATCCAGCACGCTGCTAAGGCGTTGTGCGCGGTCCCGCTCCTGCATCAGGTCAAGGGCCATATCGCCGCGCGGGGTGAGATTCAACAAAGTGACGGCGACCGATAGCGGCGGATGCTGACGCTCGCGTTCATGCATCTCACGTTCCAGCAACCGAAGTTGTGTCCCAAGCAGGGCCAGCAGCGCAGGTGTGTCGTCGAGCGGAGCGAAATCCAGGTCGCGCTCAAAGCGCTGTTCGTGTCCGACGAAACGGACCCGAATCGCAAGACGCCCCGCCAGATAGCCCTCGTGGCGCAGGCGCATGGCCGCCTTGGCCAACAGCTTGAACAGGACCGCGCGTGCGCCGGCGAAACTGCGCAGTTCCGGTCCGAGGACATGAGAGTGACCGATCGATCCGCGTGTGGTCTCGCGACCGGGCAGCTCGAAGCCGCGCAGGAGCAGCCAGTAGCGCTCGCCTTCGATGCCGCCCCAAGCCGCACGTAGCTGTTCGCGGGTTGCGGCGCAAAGCTGCTCGGTCGTGTGAATGCCTGCTTCCTGCAGGCGGCATTCCATCGAAGCGCCGATGCCGCAGAAATCGCGCAATTCGAGCGCATGCAATTTCCCGGGGAGTTCGTGCTGCTCGATCACTGTGAGTCCATCGGGCTTGACGATGTCTGATGCGGTCTTGGCGAGAAAGCGATTCGGCGCAATGCCGATCGAACAACGGATTGCCGTACCGAATCGGTCGAGTAACGCCTGCTTGATTGTTCTGGCGATCGCTTCCGCGCTCGCGCGTTGGCGCTCTCGTCCGATGAGGTAGCACGGTACTTCGTCGATCGACTCCGCCTTACCGTGCGGAATACAGCACTGGATGATGTCCATCAACTCGTGATGAAGCTCGACGTAGCGCGCAGGGCGCGCTTCCACCAGCTTGATCTCGGGGCACCGCTCGACGGCCTCCCAGACCGGCGTGCCTGTCGTCACGCCGAACTGTTTCGCTTCGACGCTCGCGGCGATGCAGCAGGTCGTGGCCGCCAGCACGGGCACCACGCCCACGGGCCGGCCGCGCAGGCGCGGTTCGTCGTACTGCTCCACCGCGGCGAAGTAGGAATTGAAATCGACGAAGAGGCAGCGTAGGGACATGGCAGGCGGCGGCTTTCAGACTGGGATGATGCAGTATTGGAGTCTCAGATCCGGTGACCCGGTAGCAGACAGAAAAGCAATTCCCGCTTCGCGAAACGATATCCGCCTCTCCAGCATGAACGTCCCGTTACCCGCTCAATGGGGGTGGCCAAAAGAGGGTCGGAATTCAAAGACTTATGGAGCGACAATGGCGCGTCAGGGAAGGCGTCCGCCTTGCCTCAAGGGGTAGCGTCAGCTACCGTTGCGCTCTTTCGTACGAGGTTCTCACATGCGTCGCATCGGTTTGTCTTTGTGCAGCATCGGGTTAATGTTGGCCTGTTCGATGGCATCGACGGCCATGGCGGTGGAGATCTCCCGCCAGGATTTCCAGGGCGCGGTGGGCATGTGTAAGGCCTCGACACCTGCCTACAATGCCAGCCTGCGCAACCGTCCGCTGGGAATGGCCAACGAGTCGTCGTCCGCGGTCTACGTGACCTGCAACTGGCAGGGAGATGACACCCAGAACGGAACTCGGGGCGCGCGCCGCGTCTTCGTCGTCGTCGGCAACACAAGTACAGCTCCGAAGACGGTGGCTTGCACCCTTGTCAACGGGTTCCAGTCCGGTACGACCACCGTCGCGACCTATACCCCCAAGACGGTGACGGTTGCCGCAGGCGCGGCAGCCACCATCGAATGGGTGCCTGGCGATATTGCCGGTGGTACCGACCAGATCAAGCTGCCGGCTCTGAGCTGCAATCTTCCGGGCGGTACGACACTGCAATATACGGGCAAGCAGTACAACGAGGATGTCGGCGCCTGAGCGCAGGCAGCCGACGTCTTCTTGCGAAGGGGTTCCCCGGCTTGTGGCTCATGACATGCGACTAGGCATGATCTTTCCGTTGGCCTTCGTCGGTGCGCTCGTCATCGCGGTGCTGGTGATGCATGCGAAGATGCCGAATGAGCCGGTTGCCGCTGCGGCGACGTCTGCCGCAGCGCCGGATGCATCCAATAAAGCGCGAAGCGCAGCTGCGATGATGGCCCAGGTTCCGTTACCTCAGCTGCTGGCGCAGGATGATCGGGTGCTCGAGGAACGCACACGCTATCTTGCCGCATTGGAGGCAGCGTATCGTGCCGAACCGGTGGAACCGCAATGGGCGGCCGTGACCGAACGGGCGCTCGTCGATGTATCGCGCGACGACGCGCTCGCTGCAACGCGAATCAAGCCGGATGCGTGGTCTGTGCAATGCCATTCGCGGAGTTGCAAGATGAGCGCGGTATTCGGCGACTACGACGATGCCCAGGATTGGGCAAATTTTTTCCTGACGGGAACTGGCGGCATCTTGGCGCAGGCGGAATTGTCCGTTCGGCGCGATGTCGACGGCACTACCCACGTTCTTATCTTTGGAGCTAGGCGATGAAGGCGAATCAAACCATCCCGCATTCCGGCAAGCGCATCGCGGGCGCATGCGTCGTCGCAGCGGGGACCCTATCCTCGCTTTTGAGCACTGGCGCCTTCGCGATCGACAAGCCCCGTTTTGATTACCAGGGCGCCGCAGCGCTCTGCCAGCCTTCCTCGCCCATCCATGAGGCGAACCTGCGTTCGCGGCCGCTCGGGCTGTCCAACAGTGGCACGAAGACCGCTTTCGTGACCTGCGCCCTCCAGGGCAGCGACCCCACCGGCCAGCGTGGTGCGTATCAAGTACAGGTCAATGTCGGCAACAATGACATCGTTGCCAAGATCATCACCTGCACCCTGGTCGTGGTTTTCAGGAAGCCCGGCGAAACAGTGAACAGGACGGTCTACATCCCGAGATCGGCCAGCGTGCCCGCAGGCTCGGGCGGTTTCATCAGCTGGGTGCCGACCGATCTGACGGGGACGACAGGCGGCCCGGAAGTCCCGAAATCCGGCGTCAGCTGCGGTCTTCCGAAGAAGACCACGCTGCAGTACACCGGCAATTATTACCGGGAAGATGTGGGCACCTAGCCCGACTGGGCGCGCCTAGACGGTTTCTCCACCGACAATCACGACGTCGGCGCTCCGCCGCGCAAACAGTCCGACGCAGACCACGCCCGGGATCTGGTTGAGTTCACTCTCCAGTCCCACCGGATCGACGATCGCCAGCCCGTGCACATCGAGCACCCAGTTGCCGTTGTCGGTGACGACGCCTTCGCGCCAGACGGGCTGTCCACCCGTGGCTTTCACGATGTGGCGGGCGACGAGGCTGCGCGCCATCGGGATCACTTCTACAGGTAGCGGAAACTTGCCGAGTACGTCGACGCGCTTGGCCGCGTCGATGATGCAGACGAATCGCTCGCTCGCCTCGGCGATGATCTTCTCGCGCGTGAGCGCGGCGCCGCCGCCCTTGATCAGGCGCCGATGCGGATCGCATTCGTCCGCGCCATCGACGTAAAGCCGGAGCGGCCCGGCGGTATTGAGGTCGATGACCTCGATGCCGTGGGCACGCAAGCGCTCAGAGCTCTGTTCAGAACTCGACACGGCCCCCGCGACGCGATGTTTGATGCGCGCCAGGGCATCGATGAAATAGGCCACCGTCGAGCCTGTGCCGACGCCGACGATCATGCCGTCTTCCACGTACTCGATGGCCTTTTCGCCGGCCAGGCGTTTGGCGTCGGTCATCATCATTCCGGTGCGTTCATTCCAGCGCGAGCAGGGTCTTCCATTGCGCAGCCGAGACCGGCAGCACGGAAAGGCGGGTACCGCGGCGGATCAAAGCGAAGTCTTCGCCGAGCACGTCGGCATGCTCGCGGATCAACTCCAGGGTCACCGGACGCTTCAACTTGCGTACGAAGCGGACGTCGACCAGGGACCAACGCGGGTCTTCCTGGCTCGACTTCTCGTCGAAATACTTCGATTTCTTGTTGAACTGGGTCGGATCGGGATACGCAGCGCTCGCCACTTCGGCAACTCCGTAGATTCCAGGAATCTCAGTGCTCGAGTGGTACAGGAGCACGCCGTCGCCCACCCGCATGCTGCGCATGAAGTTGCGCGCCTGGTAGTTGCGCACGCCGGTCCACGGCTCCACGTCGACGCGCTGTAGGTCGTCGATGGAGAAGTCTTCGGGCTCGGTTTTCATCAGCCAATAGTGCTTACGGGTGCTCATTCAGGCTTCCGGGTAGGCAGGAAGGTGTCGAGTTCGGTGCATACCGCGTCGAGCGGCACATCCCAGGGTTCGACTGCCAGTGCGTCGATCTGTTGTGCCGCGAAGGCTGCGCCGACCAGGAACGGCGGGGCCTTGCGCTCGCCACGAAATGCGAAGCTGCGATCGTACCAGCCGGCGCCCATGCCGAGACGCTGGCCGTGTGCGTCGAAAGCCACCAGCGGAAGCACGACCACGTTCATGTTCTCCGGCGCGATCAACAGATCCGCAGCGATGTCGGGTTCCGGAATGCCGTACCGATTGGTGACGAGCGGATCGCCCGGACGCCACGGCGCGAACTGCAGACACCGATCTTCATGCAGCACGGGCAGGCAATAGGTCAGTCCGCTGGGCAGGCGCAGCTGCCAGACATGCAGGGCAATTTCGCCGTCCATCGCCCAGTAACCGGCGACATGACCGCGTTGCGGCACGAACGGCAAAGACGACAATTGCGAGGCTAGGCGCTCGGCAGCAGCGATGCGATTCGCGGCAGGAATCGCGCGCCGAATTTCGCGAAATTCGCGCCGCAGCGCGACGCGGTCAATGCTCATGCACCGACACGCACGGCGCAGTTCGCGGCCAAGGCTGCCAAGCCGCAAAAAATACGTCCTCCGCCATGGCGATGCCTGCGAAAACGACCTTGAACCGTGGGTTCAAGTGGGAGCACTTGGAAGCCTTCGGGCTTTCCGCAACAAGGCGGACTTGCACGCCGGGTTTCCGCTGCGCCCCCGTGGTCGTCATTAAGGGACAAGGCGAATGTTTGCGCATGCCGTCGTACACGGCAGAGGACGCGCATGGAGTATAGCGCGACGATCGTGGACGCGATATCCGTTCATCGGTCGCGCGTGAACGAGCCTGTATCGCGCGCGGGCGCATGATCGCCTGCATCGCGGTCCACATCAGGATTCGAGCAATGCGTCGAGCTTGCCCTGCAACTCGCCGAGCGTGCGCGTGAGTTCGCGGTCGCGTGCGGTGTTGTCGTTTCGCAATTGCTGCAGCTCGTGCGCGAGATTGAGCGCTGCGAGCACCGCGACGCGATCGACAGCGGCCATGCGGTTGGCGCCGCGCACGTCGCGCATCTTCGCGTCGAGCAGCTTGGCCGCCGCCATCAGGCTGTCGCGCTCGTCCGGTTCGACGCCCACGGTGTACTCGCGATCGAGGACACGGATGCTGACCGGTTCGCTCGACGCGCTCATCGGGCGATCCCCATGCGGCGATCCTCTTGAAGGCGGGGACTCACGTGTGCTGCTCCAGCGATTTCAGGCGCGCGATCATGGCCTCGACTCGCGAACGCGCCTGCTCGTTTTTCGCCAGCAATTGCGAACGTTCACCGGCCAGCTGTTCCTGTTGCTGGCGAAGGCTGCGGTTTTCTTCGGCCAGCCGCCGGGCGCGATCGGCGAGCTCGTCGACGCGTGCGGCGAGGGCTCGCAATTGGGCGATCACGTCCGGGCTGTCCATGTCGGCACGATAGGCAGCCGGCACAGGCGGGTCAAGGCGGCCAGGAAAAGGCGCGCTCAGGGCAGGGCGATGGCGCCGGCCGGGACGACCGCCCGATTGCGGATCAGGGCCAGGCAGCGGTGCTGGTCCAGTGCCGGCGAGAGCCAGAAGCCCTGGATCTCGTCGCAGCCGTGCTCGCGCAGGAATTCCACCTGCTCCGAGGTTTCCACGCCTTCTGCCACCACGCTCATGCCCAGCGAATGCGCCATGGCGATGATGGTGGTGGTGATCGCGGCATCGTCCGGATCGCGCGACAGGTCGCCGATGAATTCCTTGTCGATCTTCAGCGTGGTGAAGGGCAGACGCTTGAGATAGGCCAGCGACGAATAGCCGGTGCCGAAGTCGTCGATCGCCAGCGACACGCCGAGGTTGCGGAAGGCCTGCAGCTTGGCCGCGGTCTGCTCGGCATTGGCCATGATCACGCTTTCGGTGAGCTCCAGTTCGAGCGCGTGTGGCGGCAGGCCGGTGTCGTCGAGAATGCGCCGCACCACCTCGGGAAAATCGCCGCGCAGCAGCTGCAGCACCGACACGTTCACCGCCATCGTCAGCCCGTCGAGGCCGTGCTTGTGCCAGCGCCGCAGGGTCAGGCAGGCCTCGCGCAGCACCCATTCGCCGATCTCGAGGATCAGTCCGCTTTCCTCTGCCAGCGGAATGAAGCTGGCCGGCTCGATCTCGCCGAACTCGGCGCTGGTCCAGCGCAGCAGCGCCTCGACCCCGGTGATGCGCGAATCGGCGAGCGAAAGCCGCGGCTGGTAGACCAGGCGCAACTCGCCACGATCGAGCACCTTGCGCAGCGCGCCGGAAAGCGTCGCGCGGCGCTTGATGGCAATGTCCATACCGTCGTCGTAGCGCATGAAGGTGCGGCGGCCAGCCGCCTTGGCCTGGTACATCGCAGTGTCGGCCTGCTTCAGCAGTTCCGTCGGCACCTGTGCGTGGTCGGGATAGAGGCTGATGCCGATCGAGGGCGAGATCGACACCTCGAGGCGGTCGTCAAGGATCAACGGCGCCTCGAACGCCATGATGACCTCGCGTGCCGTGCGGTCGGCGTCTTCCGGCGTTTCGAGATTCTCGAGGACGACGGTGAACTCGTCGCCGCCGATCCGCGCCACCGTATGGTGCTGGCCCACGGTGTCCTGCAGGCGCACCGCCGCCGCGCGCAGGATGCGGTCGCCGGCGGCATGGCCGAGCGAATCATTGATGTCCTTGAAGCGGTCCAGGTCGAGGAACAGCACCGCGATGCGGTTGTCCTCGCGCCGCGCACGTACGATCGCGCGCGACAGGCGTTCGGCCAGCAGCGCGCGGTTCGGCAGGTTGGTCAGGGCGTCGAAGTTGGCGAGATAGCGCAGCTCCTGCTCGGCGCGTTTCTGCTGCGTGATGTCGGTGAGCACGGTGACGTAGAGCACCTGCTGGCCGTTGCTGTCGAGGATGGCGCTGGACTCGATCGCGCACAGGAACTCCTCGCCGTCCTTGCGCCGCTGCCACATTTCGCCGGACCAGCGATCCTGCTTGATCAGTTTTTCGCGGATGTGCTTGTAGAACGCAGGATCATGCTGCGGACTGTCGAGCAGACTCGCGTTGCGCCCGATCACTTCGATATCGCTGTAACCCGTGGTCCGGGTGAATGCGGGATTGACCGAGACGAAGTTGAACTCGAGGTCCGACACCGAGACCGCCTCGTTCATGCTGCGCAACACCTCGCCGGCGATGCTGCGCTCGCGTTCGGCGTTGCGATGCGTGGTGATGTTGCGCGCGGTGCCGGCGATGCGACGAACGTGGCCGTTGGCATCGCGCTCGACGGTGCGGCCACGCGCGCGCATCCAGATCCAGCTGCCGTTGCCGTTGAGGATGCGGTGCTCGGACAGGAACAACTCGGTCTCGCCGCGGATATGGCGGCGCAGCGCGTCCAGCACCTGCGGCAGGTCCTCTTCGTGGATGCGGTGATCGGTCTCGATGCTGGTTTCGATGCTGATCTCGGCCACGCTGCGCGCGTCGTCCGCGCGCATGCGCCGCAACTCGCCCTTGACCAGGTCGTAGTCCCAGTACTGTTCGGCCGAGCCCCATAACGCCATCTTGAGGCGTTCCTCGCGGTCCTTCAGTTCGGCGAGGTAGCGCTGCTCGAGACGGCGACGACGGGACGTCAGCACGAACAGGGCTACGATCAGCAGGATCACGATGCCGATCGCAAAGCCGAGCAGGCGTGGGTCGGTAAAATCGATCAAGGTGTCACGCCCCCAGCGCGAATGGGGCAGTGTAGGCATGCGTCGTCACCGGCAACAAGCGCCAGGCCGGCATGGCGAGAATCGCCGGTGCCGGAAAGGCGTTGCTACACTGCAACTCCTCCATTGCGGCGCGCGGTCGTGTCCCCATCCTTGCCCCTGCTGTCCGAGATCGACGAAGCCGCACGCGGCCTAGGACTGGGCGCGTCGGCATCGGAACTGCATGGTGCCCTGTGCGGCTGGCTGGCCGGCGGTGGTGGCGATGTCCGCGACTGGCCTGCGCGGGTGCTGGCCGACGATGCCGCACCCACGCCGGCGCCCGATAGCGCGCTCGACCGCTTGCGCCAGGCCAGTGCCGCCCAGCTTGAGGACCGGAGTTTCGCCTTCGAACTGCTGGTGGAGGACGAGGACGCCTCGTTGCTCGATCGCAGTGCCGCCTTGTTCGACTGGTGTCGCGGGTTCCTGGGCGGATTCGGCCTGGCCGCCGGCAACCAGCCGCCGCTGTCCGAGGAGGGCAGCGAAGCGCTCGCCGACCTGGCCCGGCTGGCTGCGGCGACCCCGCAGGAAGACGGCGACGACGAGGACGAGGAGGCGCTGGTCGAGATCGAGGAGTTCGTGCGCGTCGCCGCGCTGTTGCTGCATGGCGACTGCGCGCTCGGGCCGCGCCATCGCAACCGGTTGAACTGATGGCCAGCGCCACCGGCATCTCCGCGCGAAGTTATGCCCGCCGCCGCAGGCAACTCATGCGCATGGCCGGCGACGACGCGATCCTGATCCTGCCCGCCGCCCCCGAACGCATTCGCAGTCGCGATACGCATTATCCGTATCGGCAGGATTCCGATCTCTGGTATCTCACCGGATTTTCCGAACCCGAGGCCGTGCTCGTGCTCGTGCCCGGGCGCAGGCACGGTGAGAGCCTGCTGTTCTGCCGCGAGCGCGATCCCGAACGCGAAGGCTGGGACGGCCCGCGCGCCGGCCCGGAAGGCGCCGTCGACGCCTACGGCATGGACGACGCCTATCCGATCGAGGACCTCGACGAGATCCTGCCCGGCCTGCTCGAAGGCCGCACGCGCGTCTACTACCACTTCGGCCGCGACACCGACTTCGACCTCAAGCTGATCGGCTGGCTCAACCGGGTGCGTGCGCAGATGCGCATGGGCGCGCAACCGCCGCACGAATTTCTCGAACTAGGCCACTTGCTCGACGAAATGCGCCTGTTCAAGTCGAAGGACGAACTGAAGCTGATGCAGCGCGCCGCCGACATCAGCGTCGCAGCGCATGCCGCAGCGATGCGCGCGGCAAAACCCGGCGTGCGCGAATACGTGTTGCAGGCCGAAATCGAACGCGTCTTCCGCAGCCACGACGCGCAGCCCGCTTACGGCAGCATCGTCGGCGCCGGCGCCAACGGCTGCGTGCTGCATTACGTGGCGAACAATGGCCAGGCGAAGGACGGCGACTTGGTGCTGGTCGACGCCGGCGCGGAATACCGCGGGTATGCCGCAGACATCACCCGCACGTTTCCGGTCAATGGCCGATTCACCAAAGAGCAGCGCGTGCTGCACGATCTTGTCGGCGCGGCGCAGGCGGCCGCGCTGGAGCAGGCTCGGCCCGGTGTTGCCTACGAGGCTGGTCATCAGGCGGCCGTCGAAGTCCTGACCGGCGGCCTGCTATCGCTCGGCCTGCTCAAGGGCAAGCTCGACAGGAACATCGCCGATGGCAGCTACAAGCGCTTCTACCGGCACAAAACCGGGCACTGGCTCGGCCTGGACGTGCACGACGTCGGCGAATACCGCATCGACGGCGACTCGCGCCTGCTCGAGCCGGGCATGGTGTTCACGATCGAACCGGGCCTGTACGTCTCGGCGGACGACAAGTCGGTGCCGGCGAAATGGCGCGGCATCGGGATCCGCATCGAGGACGATGTGCTGGTCACCGAGGACGGCCACCGCGTGCTGACCGATCAGCTGGCGCGCAGCGCCGACGAGATCGAGGCACTGATGGCGGCGGGCTGATCGTTCGTTACTCGCGCTGAACTAGCCAGGCGCAAATCAGGGCGGCTTCGGACGTGACCGCGACACCCGATCGCGCGCAGTGCGACAACACGACGTTGTCACCGCTGCAATCTCCGGCAAGGCAGGGTCTTCCGTCGGCTTGCCATGCGCTGGCTGCCAGCTCATGCAGCCTCGGCGAAGCCTTCGCGCGTGAGGTTCTGCGGAGTTTCCTCCGTGCAGACGACGTCGTCCTCGATGCGGATGCCGCCATAGGGCCTGAACGCATCCACGCGTGCCCAGTCGATGCTGTCGGCTTGACCGTTCTTCTTCACCTCGTCGAGCAGCATGTCGATGAAATAGACACCGGGTTCGATGGTGACCGCCATGCCCGGTTCGAGCACGCGCGTCAGGCGCAGGTAGGGATGGCCTTCGGGCTTGGCGATGGTGCCGCCATGATCGGATTCGGCGAAACCGGAAACGTCGTGCACCTGCAGGCCGATGCCGTGGCCGATGCCGTGCGGGAAGAACGCCGAACTCACGCCGGAGGCCAGCGCGGCTTCAGGCGACACCTTGATGATGCCGAAATCGCGCAGGATGCCGGATAGCGCGAGGTGCGCGTCGAGATGCAGCTGCTTGTAGTCGAAGCCGGCGCGGACTTGGTCGCACATCGTCAGCTGCGCCGCATCGACGGCGTCGATCAGTGCCTGGAACTCGCTGCCCGCATCGGCTGCATAGGTGCGGGTGATGTCGCAGGCGTAACCGGCGGCACTGGCGCCGGCGTCGATCAGGAAACTGCGTGCCGGCTGCGGCGCGCTGCGGCCGAGTTCGGTGTAGTGCAGCACCGCGCCATGTTCGTTGAGTGCGACGATGTTGTTGTACGGCAGCTCGCCCGCATCCTGGCGCGCGGCGGCGCAGTAGGCGAGGTGGATGTCGAACTCGCTGGCGCCGCTGCGGAACGCCGCTTCCGCGGCACGATGCGCGGGCACGCCCTTGCGCGTGGCCGCGCGCATCATCGCGACCTCGTATGGCGTCTTGAACGCGCGGTGGTAATGCAGGTAGTCGAGGACCGGCTGCGGATTGTTCGGAACGAAACTGCCGAGCACGCTCGGCGGCTCACCGAGGATCGCGCAACGGGCGGGATTCCGGGGCAGGTGCTGCAGCGCTTCCTCGGGCTTGCGGATGATCACGATGTCGAAATGTCCGACCCACCAGCCGTTCGGAGCTTCGGGCACCACGTGCCAGTAATCGAACGGCTGGTAGTAGATGACTTTCGGTTTCGCACCGGGCGTCACCACCAGCCAGCTGCCGGGATTGCGCGTCAGTGGCAACCACGCCTTGAAGTGCGGATTGACCGCGTACGGATAGTCGCGGTCGTCGAACGCCTGGTAGTGCAGGGTGCCGCTGGGCACGACCAGATGATCGAAGCCGCCGCGCGCAAGCGCTGTTTCCGTGCGGGCGGTCAGGGTGGCGAGGTGTTCGCCGTACAACAGGGCGGGATCGGTGGACATCGTCGGCGCCAGGATGTGGGGAATCGCCACATTCTGACGCAATCGGCCTGCGCGCGCCGCGACGGTCTTGTGAGGTCGGCGTCGGCAAACCGCCTTCAGAAAATTCGCTTCACAAGGACCGGTTCCGCAAAGACTGGCTCACAAAGAAGCCGGCTTCACAAAAAGCCGGCTTCACAAAAAGCACTCACTCGTACTGGCTGCCTGGCGCGTCGATCCACTGGCGCATGCGCGCAGCCTGTTCCCCGGTCAGGGCGATGAAGCGGAAACCGGTCCATGCCTGGCCGGGGGCGCTGGCGCGATCCAGCCACAGCAGGTGCATGCCGACCTCGACCGGCATGTCGAGGCCCGAAGCGTCGGGCAACAGGAATCTGAACTGGTACAGCGCGTCTTCGACCAGCGGCGCGCTTGCGATCAGCAGCATGCCGGTTTCCGAGAGGTTGCCGATGCGTCCGACCACGGTGTCGGTCATCGTATCGGTCACCGTGATGGTATCGGCGACCTTGCGACGGCGCGCGCGGCGGAATTCGTTGATCATCGCGCGCCCTCCGCAACAGGTTCGTCGCTGCCGCTGCCGGCGAAACTGCGCAGGGCGTTGAGTGCCGCCTGCCAGGCACGATCCACCAGGCGCGCGCGCTCGGCGGTGACGATGCGCGCCTGACCGTGCGTGATCATGCGCGCGAGGCTGTCGAGCGACTGTTCACCGACGCGTTGGCCGCGCTGGTTGACGAACAGGGCGTTGTCCGTGATCGGGCTGTACCAGGACAGGCGGCGCCGGACGACGTCACCCTGCTGGTTAGTGACGAACTCGATCCAGCTGCCGAACGGCATCACCCGCAGCTGGTCGTAACGCGCCTGCTCCTCGGGCGAGCGCGGCGGCAGCACCGGCTTCTTCGCCTTGGCCGCGTCCTCGCCGAGACGCGTGCGCGCCTTGAGTTTCATCGCCAGCTCGGTGCGCGAAGCGGGATCGTCCTCGTCGTCGCTCTTGCTGCTGGTCAGGCGTTGCGCGATGACGCCGGCCTCGTCGATGTGATAGCCGACCTGGGTCAGCGCGCCCTCGATATGCGACGCCAGCGAGGGATCGACCGGCGCATCGCCCTTGCCGCAGGCGCTGATGATCTTGCGGGTCGCATCGACCTGTTTCTGCCATTCCTCTGAGTCGTCGCCCTGCCGCAGCAGGGTCAGCGTCAGCACATCGGCCCAAGCCTGGTTGAGCAGAGCACGCACGAATTTCGGCAGGCGCTGGTCGCCGATGAGCGTGGTCAGCGTCTCCGCTGCGCGCAGCTTGGCGACCTCGAGTTTTTCCTTGCCGCGGGCCGCTTCGACGTGGCGCTTTTCCAGCATTTCCGATTTGCGAACGTGCGCCTGCAGATGGCCCTGCAGCGCCTGATTGCTGGCGGCGAAGACGGCCACGTCGCCGTCGTAATGCTCGACCACCTGGGTCACGGCCTGCTGCAGCGGCGCGAGCAGCTGCGGATCGAAGTCGTCGGCATCGAGCCACTTGGCGGCATTGTCGGCCACGGTGTTGAGCAGTTGCCGGGCCGGATGCTGCGCACGCACGAAGAAGCCGCGGTCCTGCAGCGCTACGCGCAACAGCGGCAGTTGCAGGCGCCGGATCAATGCCGTCGCTGGCGCGTCGGGACGGATCTCGCTTTCGATCTGTCCGTACAACAGGTTCAGCAGCTCGAAGATGTCGTTGTCCTGTTGCGACAACGCCGCGCCATGGCCGCGCTGTTGTCGCGCCTGCGCCAACACGGTCTGCTTGACGTCGATCAAGCTGCGTGGCGCCCCGCTCGGCGACTGCGGCGCGCGCTGCAGCGCACCGAGCGCGCTGTCGACGTCGCGCGAACTGAGCGCATGCCGCGGTGGCTGCGGACCGCCTGGACGCAGCTTGCCGATGAGTTCGCGGCGTCCGGTCAGCAGCTGCTGCAGCATGCCGAAGGCGGCTTCCTCATCGACATTGTCGGGACCGGAATCGACCTCTCCCATCCACGCCGTATGCGGCCGGTTCGGATCGACGGGGGCCTGCGCCGGAGTGGGAAAGACCGATTTTTTCCCGCCCGCAGACTTTGTCTTGACCGCGACCCGTTCGTCGGGATGGCTGTCTTGCGCGGCGGCTTCCTGCACTGCGGCCGACGCGCGGGTGCGTACCGGCACGTAGGTCAAGCCGGGCAGGATGCCGTCCGCCGCCATCGCGGTGTCCAGCATTTCGACGACGGTGCCGTAGTTCGCCATCACGCGGCGATCGAACGTGCGGTACAGCAGCAGGCGTGCGTCGTAGGCGATCTGCAGCCCCTGGCTGGCCTCGCGCATCGCCCGGCACAGGGCCTGGGGTCCGAGGGGAATGCGTTCGGCGTCGAACGCCGGTGCGGCAGCCAGCACGCCGAAGCGCTGGCCGAGCAGGTGCAGGGCAAGGCTGGCGCGCCCTTCCTGGCGCGTGGCGATCTCGCGCAGGATGGTGTCTTCGTCCATCACCGCGTCTTCGACCAGGGCCAGGTTATGGAAACTGACGGACTGGCCGCTACCGGCTGCCGGCAGCGGCGCCGGCGGGCTGCGCAGGGCGGCGACGCCGGCCTCCAGCGACAGCATGAAGCGCGGCACGAGATCGGCGCGGTTGAGGCGCAAGGTACGCAGCGTCTGCATGTAACCCGACTCCGCTCCCGGATTGCGCGCGTGGTCGGCGAGCTGGAACAACTGTTGCTCGTATTCGACCAGCATCGCGTTGAGGCTGCGATCGAGTTCGTCCGAGACCAGCGCCAGCGCCCGTTCCAGCACCGAGCGCACGCGCCGCGGCAGCCCGGCGGTCGCCAGTGTCTGGGGTGCGGGGGCATCGCTGGGTACGGTCGGAACGGGCATCCAAGCGCTCTATGAGGAACCGTGGTGCAGGCTTCTTAGCACGGCCGGCCGGTCATGAGCCACTAACGGCAGCCACGGGGCCCCCCGGCCAGCTTCACGCCTCGAGGAACAGCGCCATGACGTCGTTGCCGAAGCGTCGCCCGGTTTCGGTGGGGCGTACCCAGCCGTCCTCGACCTGCAGCCAGCCGCGCTGCCGGGCTTCCGCGAGGGGCGTCGCGATCGCTGCACGCGGCAGTCCGCAGCGCGCCTCGAACTGCTCCAGGGCGAAGCCATCGACCAGCCGCAGCGCGTTCAACATGAACTCGAACGGTCGCCGCGCCGGCGCGATGCGCTCGTCCCCACCGATGACCTGCGCGATGCTGCCGCCCGCCGCGGCGAGATACGCGGTCGGATGCTTGACCTTCCAGCGCCGCAGGATGGCCTGCTCCGCGCCGAGCGTCAGCTTGCCGTGCGCACCCGCGCCGATGCCGAGGTAGTCGCCGTAGCGCCAGTAATTGAGGTTGTGCGCGCATTGCCGGCCGGGCTGGGCATAGGCGCTCACCTCGTACTGCGCGTATCCGGCCGATGCGAGCAAAGCCTGGCAATGCTCCTGCATGTCCCACGCGCCGTCTTCGTCGGGCAATCCCTGCGGCGGTCGCGCGGCGAACACCGTGTTCGGCTCCAGCGTCAGCTGGTAATGCGAGATGTGCGCCGGTTGCAGCGCGAACGCGCGTTCGATGTCGTGTTCGGCCATCGCCAGCGTCTGTTGCGGCAAGGCGTACATCAGGTCGAGGTTGAGGTTGTCGAAACCGGCGTCCTGCGCCAGCTTCACCGCCGCTTCGGCCTCGCGGCTGTCGTGGATGCGGCCCAGCCGTTGCAGGCAACCGTCGTCGAAGCTCTGGATGCCGAAACTCAGGCGGTTCACGCCTGCCGCGCGGTACGCATCGAAGCGGCCATGCTCGGCGGTGCCGGGATTGGTCTCGAGCGTGATCTCCAGGCCGGGCGCGAAACGCAGGCGGCTGCTGGCGGCCTGCAGGAAGCGGTCGATCGCCTCGGCCGGGAACAGGCTCGGCGTGCCGCCGCCGAAGAACACCGTCTGCACGGTGCGACCCCAGGCCAGTGGCAGGTCCTGGTCGAGATCGGCGATCAGCGCATCGACATAGGCCGCGAACGGCAAGGCGCCGCGGCCTTCGTGCGAGTTGAAATCGCAGTAGGGGCATTTGCGCACGCACCAGGGCAGGTGCACGTACAACGAGAGCGGCGGCAGGAGCAGCACGCCTGCGTCGGCGGCTTGCCCCGATGGATCACGAGCGATGGCCGTTGCGACGCGCATCACAGGGTTTCGTAGCGCCCGACGCGACGCTCGCTGGCGGTGAGCGCATCGCCCTGCGCATCGATTTCGGCATAGCGCGCGCGGTCGGAGGCGAGGAACGCATCGTAGTCGGCGGCGCTGCGCCAGCGGTCGATCGTAAGATAGCGACGCCCTCCGGCAGCGACTTCGAGCGCGTCGCGCAGCAGCTCCGTGCCGATGTAACCGGCATGGGTACGGAACAACGCGACCCAGGCGCCGTCTGCGCCGTACAAGGCTTCGAACGCAGCCTCGGCGCCGGCGCGGACCTCGTATTCCCAGACCATGATGTTCATGCCGTGGCGCCCCGCAGTGCCGCGAGCCGCTCGTGCAGCACGGCGAGCGCGCGGCCGCGATGACTGATGCGGTTCTTCAACGCCGGATCGAGTTCCGCCGCGCTGCAGCCGTGCTCGGGCGACAGGAACACCGGGTCGTAGCCGAAGCCGCCGCTGCCGCGCGGCGCCTCCAGGATGCGCCCCTCCCACACGCCTTCGGCGACCAGCGGCTGCGCGTCGTCCGCGTGGCGCAGCAGTACCAGCACGCAATAGAAATGCGCGCCGCGCTGCAATTCCGGGACGCCCTCGAGCGCATACAGCAGCTTGTCGATGTTGGCCGCGGCATCGCCGTGCACGCCGCTGTAGCGCGCCGAATAAAGTCCCGGCGCGCCGCCGAGCGCGTCCACGCACAGCCCCGAATCGTCGCCGAGCGCCGGCAGCCCGGTCGCGCGCGCGGCGTGGCGCGCCTTGATCAGCGCGTTCTCGATGAAGGTGGCGCCGGTCTCGTCGGCATCGGCCACGCCGAATTCGGATTGCGCATGAAACCCGAAGCCGGTGTCGCCGAACAGGTCGCGGAATTCGTCGAGCTTGCCGTGGTTGCTGCTGGCGATGACGAACTTCATGGCCGCAGTTCCAGCAGGTCCCAGCGGTTGCCGTACAGGTCTTCGAACACTGCCACGTTGCCGTAGGGCTCGCTGCGCGGCGCCTCCAGGAAACGGACGCCGCGTGCCGTCATCGCGGCGTGGTCGCGGTGAAAATCGTCGGTGTGCAGGAAGAAGCCGACGCGACCCCCAGCCTGGCTACCGACCTGCGCAGCCTGGCTTTGCGTCGAGGCCTGGGCCAGCAACAACGCCGTTTCGTTGGTGCCTGCGGGCGCGACGCGCACCCAGCGCTTGCCGTCGCCGAGCGGCGTGTCCTCGAGCAATTCGAAGCCCAGCGCGCGCGTGTAATACGCGATCGCCTCGTCGTAGTCGCGGACGAGCAGGGTGATGCTGCCGATGTGCCGTTTCATGGTTCGTTCCGGAAGAACAACCGCATCGGCTCGCGCAACCCGCGGTTCCTCATCGCAATCTTGCTCCTGCCCGATGGCGAGGCCCTACAGCGCCAGCGCCAGGCGCTGTGCCGCCAGCAACTCGCCGATCCCTTTGCCGGCGAGGATCAGCAGATCGTCCAATTCCTCGCGACGGAAGGCGTGGCCCTCGGCCGTGCCCTGCAACTCGATGAAGCCGCCGCCGTCGTTCATCACCACGTTCATGTCGGTATCGCAATCGCTGTCCTCGGCGTAGTCGAGGTCGAGCATCGGAACGCCGCGATAGACGCCGACCGACACCGCTGCTACCGCGCCGAACACGGGATCCTTCGAAATCTCCTTGCGCTGCTGCATCCAGCGCACCGCATCGACCAGTGCGACGTACGCGCCGGTGATCGCGGCGGTGCGGGTGCCGCCATCGGCCTGCAGCACGTCGCAGTCGAGGGTGATGGTGCGCTCGCCGAGCGCGCCGCGATCGACGCAGGCGCGCAGGCTGCGGCCGATCAGGCGCTGGATCTCCAGCGTGCGCCCGCCCTGCTTGCCGCGCGCGGCCTCGCGATCGCTGCGCGTGTGCGTGGCGCGCGGCAGCATGCCGTATTCGGCGGTGACCCAGCCTTCGCCCTTGCCGCGCAGGAAGCCCGGCACGCGGTTCTCGACGCTGGCCGTGCACAGCACGCGGGTCTCGCCGAATGCCACCAGCACCGAGCCCTCGGCGTGCCGCGTGTAGCCGCGTTCGATGCGGACGTCGCGCAATTGGTCGGCTGCGCGGCCGCTGGGACGGAGAACTTCAGTCATGGGGGTTTCGTATGCGGCGGGGCGTGAGTTTAGCAAGGTGGGGCGTGTCGACCGGGAGGAACGAACACGGAGAGGCGGTGCGAAGCCTGCGAGCGCGATGTGGTTCATGCTCGTTATCCCGGCGAAAGCCGGAACCCAACAGATTGCGCCCGTGGGGATGGTTCCGGCTTTCGCCGGAATGACGAGTTCAGGGGCTGTTTCTTGGACTCCGAGCTTTGAGAGCCGAATTCCCGGTTGCCGGCGCCTTGTTCCGGCGCAATGGCATACTTCCCCGCCCATCACGAGCCTCCGCCCGCATGATCCGCAGCATGACCGCATTCGCCTCGGGCGAACGCAGCACCGAATGGGGCACGCTCGGCTGCGAGCTGCGCGCGGTCAACCATCGCTTCCTCGAACTCGGCCTGCGCCTGCCTGAAGAACTGCGCGTGCTCGAGCCGGCGCTGCGCGAGCGCGTCGCTGCGCGCATCTCGCGCGGCAAGGTCGACCTCGGCCTGCGCCTGCGCCAGGCCGACGGCGGCGAGGCACTGCAGCTCAACGACGCCTTGCTCGGCCGCCTGTCCGCGCTGGCGGTGGATGTCGATGCGCGTTTCCCCGGCGTGCGCACGCAGTTCACCGAGCTGCTGCAGTTCCCGGGCGTGCTGCAGGGCCGCGACGTCGATCCGGCGGCGCTGCAGGCCGAAGCCCTGCGCCTGCTCGACGAAGTGCTCGACCAGTTCGTCGCGGCGCGCGAGCGCGAAGGCGCCAACCTCGCGCAGGCGATCCTGGAACGCGTCGACGGCATCGCCCGCCACGCCGCCGATGTCCGCACGCTGATGCCGGTGATCCGGGCGGGGCAACGCAGCAAGCTCGAGTTGCGCCTTGCAGACCTGGCGCAGCCTGCCGACGAGGGCAGGCTCGAGCAGGAACTCGTGTTGTGGCTGCAGAAGCTCGATGTCGACGAGGAACTCGACCGCCTCGACAGCCACATCGTCGAGATCAGGCGCGTGCTGGCGCAGAAGGATCCGGTCGGCCGCCGCCTCGATTTCCTGCTGCAGGAATTCAATCGCGAAGCGAACACCCTCGGCTCGAAATCGGTCGACAAGCGCACTTCGCAGGTCGCCGTGGAGCTGAAGGTGCTGATCGACCAGATCCGCGAACAAGTGCAGAACATCGAATAGCCGATGCGCGGAACCCTCTACATCGTCGCGGCGCCGTCGGGCGCGGGAAAATCCAGCATCGTCAATGCCTGCCTGGCGCGCGACGCCAAGATCGCGCTGTCGATCTCGTTCACCTCGCGCGCCGCCGCGCCCGGGCGAACGCCACGCCGAGCACTACCACTTCATCGCCAAGGAGCAGTTCCAGGCGATGATCGACGCCGGCGAGTTCTTCGAGCACGCGCTGGTCCACGGCGACTGGAAGGGCACCGCGCGACAGTCGGTGGAACCGCAGCTCGGCGCCGGCATGGACGTGTTGCTGGAGATCGACTGGCAGGGCGCGCGCCAGGTGCGGGAGCAGGTGCCCGATGCGGTCAGCATCTTCATCCTGCCGCCGTCGCGCGCCGCGCTCGAGGAGCGCATGCGCAAGCGCGGACAGGACAGCGAGGCGGTCATGGCACAGCGCCTGGCGGCCGCACGCGAGGAGATGTCGCACTACGGCGAGTTCGACTATGTGATCGTCAACGAGCACTTCGCGACGGCCGTCGACGACATGTGCGCGATCTTCAGCGCCAGCCGCTTGCGCAAGGACGCCCAGGTCGCGCGGCATGCGCGGCTGATCACGGCGTTGCTGGCGGATGGGCAGTAAAGCGCGACAACCGCTAACAGGCCGCCGGTCACCGGCTTTTGGCGGGACCAGCGGCAAGCAGGGAAGCCGCATCTTCACGCCGAGGCCTGTCCCAGGCGCTCTAAGTCATTGATTCAAAAACAAACCGCTTGCACCAGCAGGCCGCGTCGCCTAAAATCCGCGTCCCCCTGAGTAGAGTCGGACGGCCCTGGCGGCCGCCGGGAGAGTTATGGCCCGCATCACCGTTGAAGATTGCCTGGAAGTCGTCGACAACCGTTTCGAGCTCGTCATGATGGCCGCCAAGCGCGCGCGCCAGCTGGCCAATGGCGTCGAACCGCAGCTCGACAACAGCGAGAACGCCGACAAGCCGACCGTGCTGGCGCTGCGCGAAATCGCCGCGCGCCGCATCGACCAGCCCTACATCGACGCCGTCGACAAGTCCGAGCGTGAGCGCAAGGAACGCGAGGCGCTGGAATGGGCGGCCGCGGAAGTGGTTGCCGACGACGATCTGTCCAAGGGCGACGACATCTGAGTCGTTGCTTCGGATGCACCGGAAAAGCCCCGCCGCAAGCGGGGCTTTTTTGTTGCCGCGACGGTCGCGCCGCGGCATCGGCTGTCGCCCGTGAATGCGCCGCCGCGGCGCATTGCCGCTGCGCCTGCGCCCGCGTACGCTCGGGCCATGACCCCCGCAGAGCCCGCCCCCGCCCATACGCTCGTGCCGGACGACGACGCCGTCCCTGACTACGTGCGCGAGCTCGAACGCGTGGCCAGTTACCTGCCCGAGGACCAGCGCGCCCTGTTGCGCCGTGCATGGGCGGTGGGCGCCGCGGCGCACGCCGGGCAGACGCGCAGGTCCGGCGAGCCGTACATCACCCATCCGGTGGCCGCAGCCACGGTACTGGCCGAGCAGCGCGTCGACGTCGAGACCCTGGTCGCGGCGATCCTGCACGACACCATCGAGGACACGCCGCTCACGCGCGAATCGCTGGCAGGCGAATTCGGCGAAACCGTCGCCGAACTGGTCGAGGGCGTCACCAAGCTCGACAAGCTGCAGTTCGAGGATCGCCAGGAGGCCGCCGCCGAGAGCTTCCGCAAGATGCTGCTGGCGATGGCGCGCGACCTGCGCGTGATCCTGATCAAGCTCGCCGACCGCCTGCACAACATGCGCACGCTCGGCGCGCAGTCGACCGAGGCGCGCAGCCGCATCGCGCGCGAGACCCTGGAAATCTACGCGCCGATCGCGCAGCGCCTCGGCATGAACCTGCATCAAGGCCGAGCTGCAGGATCTCGGCTTCCGCGCGCTGCATCCCTGGCGGCACGCGGTGCTGGAGAAGCGCATCCGCACGCAGCCGCTGCTGCGGCGCGAAGCATTGGCCAGGATCGAGGCGCAACTGGCGCAGCGGCTGACCAAGGAAGGCCTGCAATACCGGCTCGTCAGCCGGGTGAAGTCGCCATGGAGCATCTACGACAAGATGCGTGCCGAGGGCAAGACCTTCGACCAGGTCATGGACGTGTTCGGCTTCCGCATGGTGGTGACCTCGGTGCCGGCCTGCTACCACGCGCTCGGCGTGGTGCATTCGGTGTTCAAGCCGCTCGACGGCCGCTTCCGCGACTTCATCGCCATCCCGAAGGCGAACGGCTACCAGTCGCTGCATACGGTCCTGTTCGGTCCGTACGGCTCGCCGATCGAAGTGCAGATCCGCACCGAGGAGATGGACCTGATCGCCGAGCGCGGCATTGCCGCGCACTGGACCTACAAGCACGGCGGCACCAAGCCGAGCAGCGCGCAGGCGCGCGCGCATTCGTGGATCGCCGACCTGCTCGAATCGCAACGCGCGACCGGTTCTTCGCTCGAGTTCCTCGACAACGTCAAGGTCGACCTGTTTCCCGACGAGGTCTACCTGTTCACGCCGAAGGGCGCGATCCTGGCCTTGCCGCGCAATTCGACGGCGCTCGATTTCGCCTACGCCGTGCACACCGACGTCGGCAACAACGCCGTGGCCGCGCGCGTCGACAAGAAGCTGGTGCCGTTGCGGACCAAGCTCGCCAGCGGGCAGAAGATCGAGATCATCACCGCCAAGTCGTCGCTGCCTAAGCCGCAGTGGCTGGAGTTCGTCGTCACCGGCAAGGCGCGCACCGCGATCCGCCACCAGCTCAAGCACCTCGAGCACGAAGATGCGGTGCAACTCGGTCATCGCATGATCGACCGCGCGCTGGAGAATCTCGGTACCTCGCTCGACCGCCTGCCGCCGAAACGACTCGATGCCTACCTCGCCGAATTCCGCTATCCGCGCCTGGAGGCCCTGCTGGCGGACATCGCGCTCGGCAACCGGATGCCCGCGCAGGTCGCGCAGGCGCTGGCGCGTTCGGGCGAAGCGACGACGCCCGACCTGCTCGATGCGCTGCGCGTTCCGCGCGAAGGCGAACGCATCCTGATCACCGGCAACGAGCGCGGCGTGATCACGTTCGCCAACTGCTGCATGCCGATCCCGGGCGACGAGATCATGGGCTACCACACCGCCGGCCGCGGCATCGTGGTGCATCGGCTGGATTGCCCCAACGTCGCCGAGTACCGCAAGTCGCCCGAGCGCTGGGTCGCGATCGGCTGGGACCGCGAAGTCACCGGCGACTTCCATGTCGCCTTGCGCATCGAGGTCGACAACAGCCCGGGCGTGCTGGCGCAGGTCGCTGCCGCCATCGCCCAGGCCGAATCCAACATCGACGGCGTCGAATACCTCGAGCGCGACAACAACGTCGCCGTGATCCGTTTTTCGATCGAGGTCAGCGACCGCAAACATCTGGCCGAAGTGATCCGTCGTACCCGGCGGCTGGGCGTCGTGCATGGCGTGCAGCGGGTGTGATCGCGGCCGTCATGCCGAACGAGCGCAAAGAAGACAACGGCTCATCGCGCTTCCGGCCTGGCCGCGTGCGCATCGCATAGAATTCGCACGATCAGCAACAGGAGTCGTCCAGTGCCCCGTCAACCCATCAGCACCAACGCCGCACCCGCCGCCATCGGTCCCTATTCGCAGGCCGTGCGCGCTGGCGACACGGTGTACCTGTCCGGGCAGATCGCGCTCGATCCCGCCACGCGGCCTGATCGTCGAAGGCGATGTCGCGGCGCAGGCGCGGCGTGCCTTCACGAACCTCAAGGCGGTGTGCGCCGCTGCCGGCGGCTCGCTCGACGATGTCGTGCGCGTCGGCCTGTTCCTGGTCGACATGGACCACTTCGCCGCGGTCAATGCGGTGATGGGCGAGTATTTCGAAGCACCGTATCCGGCGCGTTCGACCGTGCAGGTTTCGGCGCTGCCGCGCGGCGGGCTGTTCGAAGTCGACGCGGTGATGGTGCTGCGCTGAGCGACGCCACGCACGCGATCGGCCCCTGTTCTGCAACACCCGTGAGGCAAGGACGCCTGCGATGATGGCAACGATGAAGAAGCCCGCCCCGGCCTTTGCCGCGATCGGCGAGACGCCGTTGACGGCCTTGCCCGGCGTCGGCACGCGCGTCGCGGAGAAGCTCGCCGCGCGCGGCCTGCTGACGTTGCAGGATCTCTGGCTGCAACTGCCGCGCCAGTACGAGGACCGCACCAGCCTCACGCCGATCCGCCAGCTGCAGCCTGGCGTCGCCGCGCAGGTCGAGGGCACGGTGGAGGCGGTCGAGCGCGGCTTCCGTTACCGCCCGATGCTGCGCGTCGCGATCGGCGACGAGTCGCGCGCCACGCTGGTGCTGCGCTTCTTTCATTTCCGCGCCGCGCAGGTCGCGCAGTTCGTGCCGGGTGCGCGCGTGCGTTGCTACGGCACGCCGCGCGCCGGCCAGCACGGGCTGGAAATCGTCCATCCGAGCTACCGCGTGGTCGACGGCGAAGATGCGACCGCACTCGGCGAGCAGCTCGACCCGGTGTATCCGGCCATCGAAGGCATCGGCCCGGCGAGTCTGCGCAAGCTGATCGGTCTGGCGCTCGACCGGCTGCCGGACGACGGCCGAGCTGGAGCTGTTGCCGCCAGCGGTGCTGCGCGACCGCGCGTTGCCATCGCTGCGCGAAGCCTTGCTGACGGTGCACCGGCCGCCGCAGGACGCCGATGTCGCCGCGTTGTCGGCGGGCACGCATCCGGCACAGCGCCGGCTCGCGCTAGAGGAGCTGCTCGCGCACCACCTCAGCCTGCGCCGCCAGCGCATCGCCCTGCAGGCACACGCCGCGCCGCGATTGCGCGGCGGCGCCTTGGCCGAGCGGCTGCGCAAGGCGTTGCCATTCGCGCTGACCGGCGCGCAGCAGCGCGTGTACGAACAGATCCTCGCCGACCTGGACAAGCCGATGCCGATGCTGCGCCTGATGCAGGGCGACGTCGGCAGCGGCAAGACCGTGGTGGCCGCGCTGAGCGCGCTGCTGGCGATCGAAAACGGCAGGCAGGCTGCGTTGATGGCGCCGACCGAACTGCTGGCCGAACAACACCTGTCCAACCTGCGCGGCTGGCTGGAACCGCTCGGCGTGCGTATCGCCTGGCTGGCCGGCAAGGTCACCGGCCGCGCGCGCGCGTCGGTCCTGGCGGCGGTCGCCGATGGCCAGGCGCAATTCGTCGTCGGCACGCACGCGCTGATGCAGGAAGGCGTGGTGTTCAAGGACCTGGCGCTGGCCATCGTCGACGAACAACACCGCTTCGGCGTGCACCAGCGCCTGGCGTTGCGCGACAAGGGTTCCGCACGCAGCGGCGACGATCCGGGGGTCGTCCCGCACCAGCTGGTGATGACCGCGACCCCGATCCCGCGCACGCTGGCGATGGCGGCCTATGCGGACCTCGACGTTTCCGCGATCGACGAACTGCCGCCCGGACGTACGCCGGTGCAGACCGTGGTGTTGAACGCAGAGCGTCGTCCGGAACTGATCGAGCGCATCCGCGGCGCCTGCGCCGAGGGACGCCAGGCGTACTGGGTCTGCACCTTGATCGATGATTCCGACGAGGTCGTGGCGCAGGCTGCGCAGGGCACGTTCGAAGCATTGTCGGCGGTCTTGCCGGAAGTGCGCGTCGGTCTCGTGCACGGCCGCATGAAGCCGGCCGACAAGCAGGCGACGATGCGCGCGTTCAAGGAAGGCGCGGTGGATCTTTTGGTCGCGACGACGGTGATCGAAGTGGGCGTCGACGTACCGAACGCGTCATTGATGATCGTCGAGAACGCCGAGCGGCTCGGACTGGCGCAACTGCACCAGTTGCGCGGTCGGGTCGGACGCGGCAGCGCCGCGTCGAATTGCGTGTTGCTGTATCAGTCGCCGTTGTCGGCGATGGCGCGGCAGCGTCTGGAGACGATGCGACAGACCAATGACGGCTTCGTCATCGCGGAGAAGGATCTCGAACTGCGCGGCCCAGGCGAGCTGTTGGGCACCCGCCAGACCGGCCTGGCGGCATTCCGCGTGGCCGACCTGGCGCGCGATGCCGGCATGTTGCCGGTCGTGCATGAGATCGGAGAACAATTGCTGCGCGAGGCGCCGGAGATCGCCGACAAGCTGGTGGAGCGGTGGATCGGCGGCGCGGCGCGGTACGCTAGTGCCTGAGGCCGATGCCTTGGCGGACCCGACATGAAGAGGCTTTTGTTGCTGTTGGTGCTTGGTCTTGCCGCATGGAAGGGTTACGAGCATTTTGCTGGTCACGACGCACCGCAGGCAGCCGAAACGGCGATGCCGAGGGAAGCGCAAGCACAACAGGCGAGCGCGGCACGGTCGGGACCGACATTCCAATGCGATGTGCGGCAGTATTGTTCGCAGATGGCATCACGCGCCGAAGCCGAATTTTTCGTCCGCAACTGCCCCGACACGAAAATGGATGGCGACCGTGACGGCGAGCCATGCGAGAACGACTCCAGGTTCTGACGGAAAGAGCAGATGACCGAACGCATCCCCTTGCTCATCGACACCGACCCCGGCGTCGATGACGCGCTCGCACTGCTGATGGCTTTCGACGATCCGAACCACGACGTCGTCGCGCTGACCATCGCCGCCGGCAACGTCGGCCTGCGATACACCGTCGCCAATGCCTTGAAGCTGTGCGAGGTGGCGGGTGTCGATGTTCCCGTGCATGCCGGCTGCGAAGGGCCGTTGCTGCATCCGACGCCGGATGCGTCCTACGTGCACGGTCGCGACGGTTTCGGCGATATCGGCTATGCGCCGGCAGCGCGCGCGGTGGATCAGGAACATGCCGCGCTGGCGCTGATCCGCCTGTCGCACGCGCATCGCGGCCGCCTGGTGCTGGTCATGCTCGGCCCGCTGACCAACCTCGCCGTCGCGCTCAAGCTCGATCCGGCCTTGCCGCAACGCATCGCCCGCATTGTGGTGATGGGCGGGGCGGTGACGGGGCAGGGCAACACGACGCCTTCGGCGGAGTTCAACATCGGCTTCGATCCCGAGGCCGCGCACCTGGTGTTCGAGGCCTTCGAGCGGATCGAGGTCGCCGACTGGGAGGCCGTCATGGCGCACGGCTTCCCGCACAAGGATTTCGAGCGCTGGCTGGGGGCGGAGACACCACAGGCGCGGTTCTACGACGCCATCTCGCGCAAGACCCGCGCCTGGGCCACTGAGCGCCGTGGCGAGCGTTGGCACTCGGCTGATGCGCTGGCCATGGCGCTGGCGCTGCGGCCCGACGGCGCGCTGGAGATGGCTGATCGGCCGCTGGCGATCGAACTGCAAGGCAGCCTGACCCGGGGCGCGACCGTCGTCGACTGGCAGCGGCGCGGCGGCCGCCCGGACAATGCGCGGATCCTGCAGCGCTACGACCAGGCGCGGTTCGAAGGCATGATCCGCGCGGCACTCGGGGCCGGGTAAGGCGCGGCTTGCGCCGGGGCGACCGGAGCGGCTAGAATGCCGCTCTTCTTTTGCCCACTTTGGTGCCCGCCATGAAGGCCGACATCCATCCCGAATACCGCGCAGTCGTGTTCCAGGACGTGACTTCCGATTTCAGGTTCCTCACCCGTTCCACCCTTTCCAGCAAGGAAACGGTGAAGTTCGACGACGGCAACGAATATCCGCTGATCAAGGTCGACGTCTCGTCGGCCACGCACCCGTTTTACACGGGGCAGAACAAGCTGATGGACGTCAGCGGTCGTGTCGACAAGTTCCGCAAGCGCTACGCCAAGTAATTTTTTCGTGATACCGGCGGGTCCGCTGTCAGGACCACCGCCTGCGACGGCTGCCGATGGCGGCCGTCGTCGTTTGTGGCGCACCGGCGGCAGGGCATCGGCACGCGACCAAAGTCCGAGCCGTCACTCGAACGGCCCTATGCGATAATTGTTGCATCGCGGCATGCCGCGGGTTCCATCCCACCCGGCGCTGTCGCGGCGACGGGTCACGAGGAGTGCATCAGTGCCTGCTTCCGAGAAATCCGGATCCAATCAAGTCACGCCCGGGCCAGCCAAGCTCGACCAAGTCACGCTGACTGCCGGCGACAAGTCCGTGGTCCTGCCGGTGCAGACCGGCACGCTCGGCAGCCCGTGCATCGACATCGCCAAGCTGCCGTCGGCAACCGGCTGCTTCACCTACGACTCCGGCTTCACCGCGACCGCCTCCTGCAAGTCCGCCATCACTTACATCGATGGCGATGCCGGCGTGCTGATGTATCGCGGCTATCCGATCGAACAACTGGCCAAGCAGTCGAGCTTCCTCGAGGTGGCCTACCTGCTGATGAACGGCAATCTGCCGACCAGCCAGGAATTCGCGGCGTTCGACAGCGACGTCACCCACCACACGATGATGCACGAGGCCTTCAAGGGCTTCCTCGGCGGCTTCCGCCACGATGCGCATCCGATGGCGATGCTGGTCGGCATGCTCGGCTCGATGGCCAGCTTCTACCACAACGACCTCGACTATGAAGATCCTGCCGAGCGCCGCCTTGCGGCGATCCGCCTGATCGCGAAGGTGCCGACGATCGCCGCTGCCTGCCATCGCTATTCGATCGGCTGGCCATTGCGCTATCCGCGCAACAACGTGCCCTACGTCGAGCGCTTCCTGCAGATGATGTACGAGGTGCCGAGCGAGCCGCTGGAGCTGAATCCGGTCGCGGCCAAGGCGCTCGACCTGCTGTTCATCCTGCACGCCGACCACGAGCAGAACGCGTCGACCTCGACCGTGCGCTTGGTCGGCTCCACCGGCGCCAATCCCTATGCCTGCGTCGCCGCCGGCGTCGCCGCGCTGTGGGGCCCGGCGCATGGCGGTGCCAACGAGGCCGTGCTGAAGATGCTCGGCGAGATTGGCAAGCCGGAGAACGTCGGCGCCGCGGTCGAGAAGGCCAAGAACAAGGAATCAGGCTTCCGCCTGATGGGCTTCGGCCACCGCGTCTACAAGAACTTCGATCCGCGCGCCAAGATCATCCGCGAGATGACGCACGAGGTGCTGAAGGAGCTCGGCATCAATGATCCGCTGCTGGACGTGGCGGTCAAGCTGGAAGAAGCGGCGCTGAAGGACGATTATTTCATCCAGCGCAAGCTCTATCCGAACGTCGATTTCTACAGCGGCATCATCTACAAGGCGCTGCGGATCCCGACCGAGATGTTCACCGTGATGTTCGCGATCGCGCGCACCGCCGGCTGGGTCGCGCACTGGCTGGAGCAGCAGGAAGATCCGGAGAACAAGATCGGTCGCCCGCGTCAGATCTACACCGGTTATGCCGAGCGCGATTACACGCCGATCGACAAGCGCTGAGCGATCACGACCGGTGTCGATAAAAAGCCCCGCGATGCGGGGCTTTTTTTGTTGAATCAGTCGCGCGACTCGTAGCCGGAAATCTCGTCCTCCGCCAGCAATTGGCGCAACTGAGCGAGCGATGCGCGCTTCATCGGCCGCTCGTCGACGCCCGACAGCGGCGCTTGGCGTAGCGCATCGGCGGGAAGCACAGTCAGGTCGAACGTCAGCTCCTCCGCACTGAACAGCCACACCGGGAAGTCGTCGCTGCGCTCGCGGTCCAGCCGTACCCGGCGGGTGCGGGATTCGGCTGGAATGCGATGTTCTTCCAGGAAGCGCGGCACCGCGTCGGCATCGTCGCTATAGAGCTGCAGGTTGACCGGCGCGTTGCCATCGGCCGTGCCGTCGAGCACCGGACCGACCAGGCGGGCATCGAAAGCGGCGAAGAACTCAAGCGCGCGCAGGGCTGCATCGCGACGCGCGCGCAGACCCGCGGTTTGCGCGCCGCCGAGGAACAGGCGCTGATACTCGCGCAACGCATCCTCGATCTCGCGATTGCGCGGCAGCGAGGCGTCGTCGTGGATGCCGAGCCGTTGCGCGGCCTTGAGCTTGGCCTGATGGAAGTCGCGGATGCCGCTTTCGGCCATCAACCGGGCCGCTTCGTTGGCAAGGCGGTGACGACGTTCGCGGATGCGGGTCTCGGCGTGCTGACGGGCGTGGTGATGCATGGAACGACCCTCCGCGTCTGAGGCCAGGCCCGACTGTAGCGCGGGCCGATGACGGAGGGTTAGTCGGTGCAGGCTGCGCGAAGTTCCGCGGCGGCTGGGTCCGCAGAATCTTCACGCGCCGCACACTAGAAGATGTCGAACTGCTCCTCGCTCGGCACGGTGTCGTCCGGGCCGTAGTCGACGTAGCTTTCCATGCGCTCGAGGTCTTCGGCTTTCACATACTCGACGATGCCGCCGTTCGAGGTGGTCGGAAGCAACTGCCCGCCGGCGCTGACGGCGACCTTGACCATGCCGTCCGGCGGCTCGTTCTTGGCGATCGGTACGTCCTTCAGCGCCACGCGCATGTAGTCGATCCAGATCGGCAACGCGGCCTTGCCGCCGTATTCGCGGTAGCCCAGCGAACGGAAATCGTCGCGTCCCACCCACACCGTGGTGACCAGGTTGCCGCCGAAGCCCGAGAACCAGGCATCGCGATGGTCGTTGGTCGAGCCGGTCTTGCCGCCAACGTCCTCACGCCCAAGCACCTTCGCGGCAGTGCCGGTGCCGCGCTGCACGACGTCGCGCATCATCGAGATCAACTGGTAGGCCACGCGCTCGTCGATCGCCCGTGGCGCGACTACGGTGTCGGCCGACAGCGTGGCGGGCACTTCTGTCTTGGCAGGTTCGTCGCCGGCCTTGGCCGGGTCGTCCTTGCGCGGCACCACGATCGCCTCGGCCGGGCTGAGGTCGAAGCCATCGACGACGTTCGATTGCGCCACCGACTTGCCGGCGACGCCGCCGCGACCGCAGCCACGGCACGCGGTCGGCGGCTTTTCCTTGAAGATGAGCTTGCCGTCGCGATCCCTGACCTCATCGATGAACCATGGCGTGATGCGGAAACCGCCATTGGCGAACACCGCGTAGCCACGCGCCATGTCGATCGTCGGCAGCGACGCGGTGCCCAGCGACATCGACAGGTTCGGCGGCAGCAGTGCCTCGTCGATGCCGAAGTGGCTGATGAACTTGCGCGCGTACTCGACGCCAATGGCATCGAGCATCCGCACCGAGACCAGGTTGCGCGACTGCACCAGCGCTTCGCGCAGGCGCATCGGGCCGGCGAAGTTGCCGCTGTCGTTCTGCGGACGCCAGAACTGGCCGCGGCGCATGCGGAATACGACCGGGGCATCGAGCACGATGGAGGCTGGATTGAAGCCGCGCTCGAAGGCCGCGGCGTAGATGAAGGGCTTGAAGCTCGAACCTGGCTGGCGGCGCGACTGCGTGGCGCGGTTGAACTTGCTGCCGGCGAAACTCAAGCCGCCGACGAGGGCGCGCAACGCGCCGGTATCGGGCTCGAGTGAAACCAGCGTGGCCTGCGCGCGCGGCAGCTGGTCGAGGCGATAGGTCACTTCTACGGTCACTGCCGCGCTGGCGGGCGCATCGGCTGTCGCTGCTTCAGTCTTGCTGTCTGCAGTCTTGCCATCGGCGTCCGGCGTCTTCGTAGCCGCCTCGATCCTGCGTACGCGCGCGAGGTCGCCGCGCTTGAGCAGGGCGCCGGGATTGCGCCCGGTCCAACGGCTCGACGCGCCATCGAGCGTGACGACGCTGCCTTCCGCAAACACCACGTCGGCCGTACCGTTGTCGGCGCGCAACACGACGGCGGGCAACAAGCCCGCTTGCGCGGGAATGCCGCGCAAGCGCGCGCTCGCCGTTGCAGCATCCTCGTCCGCGGCGAGGTCGAAATGCTGCTCGACCTTGTTCCAGCCGTGGCGGTGGTCGTAGACGGTCAGGCCGTCGCGCACGGCCTGATCAGCCGCCACCTGCAGTGTCGGATCGATCGTGGTCGTGACGTGGTAGCCCTTGGTGAGCACATCGCCGCCGAAGCGCGCGATCATTTCCTGACGCACCATTTCCGCAACGTAGGGCGCGTAGACCTCGACCGGACGCTCGTGCGGCGTGGCGTGCATCGCGATCGCCTGCGCGGCGGTCTCTTCGGCGGCGCCGATGAAACCGAGTTCGCGCATGCGCTGCAGCACGTAGTCGCGCCGCTCGCGCGCACGCTCGGGGTTGCTGATCGGGTTGCCGCTGGACGGGAATTTGGGAATGGATGCGAGCGAGGCGATCTCATCCAGGCCGAGCTGGTCGAGCGACTTGCCGTAGTAGAACTCCGAAGCCGCGCCGATGCCGTACGCGCGATTTCCGAAGAAACTCTTGTTGAGGTAGAGCTCGAAGATCTCGTCCTTGCTGAGCTCGCGCTCCATCTTCATCGCCAGCAGCATCTCGGCGAGCTTGCGCGTATAGCTGTACTCGGAACTGAGGAAGAACTGGCGCGCAACCTGCTGGGTGATCGTGGAGCCGCCCGGCACGCGCTTGTCGTTGGTGGTCGCCAACAGCCAGATCGCACGTCCGACGCCCTTATAGTCGACGCCGTGGTGCTGGTAGAAGCGGTTGTCCTCGATCGCGATGAATGCCTGCTTGACGCGATCGGGAACCTTGGCGATCTCGACCGGATAACGGCGCGTCTCGCCGAACAGCGCCATCAGGCGCCCGTCTTTCGCATAGACGTAGAGCGGCTCCTGCAACTCGACGTTGCGCAGCGTCTGCACGTCCGGCAGCTTCGAGGACACGACGTAGTACAAGGTTCCGGCGGCGAGCAGCCCCAGGAGGGTTGCGCCGGCGAACGCGACCAGCGTCCAGCGCAACAGTCGGCGAAAACGGGACATCGAGACGGTTTCCTGTGCCTTGGCACTGCGGTTATCTTGGCCGCGGAGTATAGATGAGCGCGCCGCGACCCCTTTTTGGTCGCTGGCGCGCGCCGGCGTAGGGCGGGGGCACAATGGATCAGGGACGATGATGGGCGAACCGGGGGCTTCAGCGAAGGTGTCCGAACAGGGGTGGGCTTCGCAATTTGGCGATCCGGATCGCGTCGCCCGCACGCGGTAGTTGCCACGGGGTGAAAAGTCCGTTATTTAATGCAACGGGGCACGTTGCGCGCGTAAGCGCCCGTGACATGGGGAGAAAAACGTGGGACTGATCACAAAAAGCCAGGCGCCGCTCGTCGGCGTTGACATCAGTTCGACTGCCGTGAAGCTCCTCCAGCTGTCGCGTTCAGGCGACCGCTACCGGGTGGAGCATTACGCCGTCGAACCGCTGCCGCCCAACGCGGTAGTCGAAAAGAACATCGTCGAGGTCGAGGCGGTCGGCGAGGCCATCCGCCGGGCCGTGTCCCGATCGGGTACCAAGGCCAGGCATGCCGCTGCGGCGGTCGCGGGCTCCGCGGTGATCACCAAGATCATCCCGATGCCGTCCGATCTCGAGGACGACGACATGGAGTCCCAGGTCGAGCTCGAGGCCGTCAACTACATTCCGTACCCGATCGAGGAAGTGAACCTCGATTACGAGGTGCTCGGTCCGATGCCGGGCAACGCCGAGATGGTGCAGGTGCTGCTGGCAGCCTCGCGTTCGGAGAACGTCGAGATGCGCGCTTCGGCCCTTGAACTGGGCGGCCTGACCGCGCGGATCATGGACGTCGAAGCATTCGCGATCGAGAACGCCTTCGCCCTGCTCGCCAATACGCTGAACATGCCGCGCGACGGCATCGTGGCGATGGTCGACGTCGGCGCGACGATGACCACGCTCAACATCCTGCGCAACGGTCGCAGCCTGTACAGCCGCGAACAGGTCTTCGGCGGCAAGCAGCTCACCGACGAGGTGATGCGCCGCTATGGCTTGAGCTACGAGGAAGCCGGCCTTGCCAAGCGCCAGGGCGGATTGCCGGAGAGCTACGAGATCGAAGTGCTCGAGCCCTTCAAGGAAGCGCTGGTCCAGCAGATCAGCCGCCTGCTGCAGTTCTTCTATGCCGGCAGCGAGTTCAATCGAGTCGACCAGATCGTACTGGCCGGCGGCTGTGCCTCGATCCCGGGCGTGGCCGAAATGGTGGAGGAGCAGCTAGGCGTGCAGACGATCGTCGCCAATCCGTTGGCGCAGATGACCCTCGGCCCACGCGTGCAGGCGCACGCGCTAGCGCAGGATGCGCCGGCGCTGATGATCGCCTGCGGCCTCGCCTTGAGGAGCTTCGACTAATGGCACGGATCAACCTGCTGCCGTGGCGTGCAGAACGCCGCAAGCTGCGCCAGAAGGAATTCATGACGATGTTGGGGCTGGCTGCGCTGGCCGGTGTCGTCCTCTGGTTCCTGGTGAACATGTACTACAACAACCAGATCAGCGGACAGAACGAGCGCAATGCCTTCCTTCAGGGCGAGATTGCCAAGGTCGACGGCAAGATCAAGGAAATCGAAGAACTCGACAAGAAGAAGGCCAAGCTGCTCGCGCGCAAGGAAGTCATCGAGCAGTTGCAGGCCAATCGTTCGCAGATGGTGCACCTGTTCGATTCGCTGGTGCGCACGATCCCCGACGGCGTGATCCTGAGCTCGATCAAGCAGGAAGGCGAGAAGCTGACGCTGCAGGGCCTCTCGCAGTCGAACGCACGCGTGAGTACCTACATGCGCAACCTCGAGGGCTCGGGCTGGATGACCAAGCCGGACCTGTCGATCATCGAGGCCAAGGGCGACAACAAGGGCCTGCCGTTCGAGTTCACCCTGGCGGTGACGCTGGCCAATCCCAACGCGCCCAAGGATGAGGATGGCGACGGCGTACCAGATCCCGCGCCGCCGGTCAGCACACCCGCTTCGACGACGCCCGCTGCGAGCCCGGCCACGCCTGCGGCCACACCGGCTGCTGCTCCGGGCGCGGCTGCGCCTGCTGCGCAACCGGCTGCCGCGACTGCCAAAGAAGGAGCCGCCTCGTGAGCCAGAGGAAGATGAAGCTGAAGGAGCTCGACTTCAACAACACCGGCGCGTGGCCGCGTGAGTTCAAGATCGGGTTCTGCGTGCTGCTCGGCCTGCTGATCTTCGGCTTGCTCTGGTACCTGATCACGCGCGAGAAGGGCACCGAGCTGGAAGGTCTCGAGAGCCAGGAAAGCACGCTGCGCACCGAATTCGAGACCAAGCAGGGCCGTGCGGCCAATCTCGAGCCGCTGAAGCAGCAGCTCGCGCAGATGGAGCAACAGCTGCAGCAGATGCTGCGCCAGCTGCCGAGCAAGACTGAGATGCCGGACCTGATCGTCGACATCTCGCAGACGGCATTGGCGACCGGCATCATGAACGAGCTGTTCCAGCCCGGCCCCGAGTCTCCCAAGGAGTTCTACGCCGAGAAGCCGATCGCGCTGCGGATGGTGGGTACCTACCATCAGTTCGGCGCCTTCGTCAGCGGCGTGGCATCGCTGCCGCGCGTGGTGATCATGACCATGCACGACATCTCGCTGAAGCCCAAGGACAGCAAGGACGCCGCCGGCATTCGCCCGAACTCGAACCTCGAACTCGCTGGCACGGTCAAGACCTATCGTTATCTCGACGAGGAAGAAACCGCCGCGCAAGAACAGGCCGCGGCGGCACCCGCTGCACAGGGAGGGAAGTGACATGCGCAAGCACGCACTCCCGATCCACCTGCGCACGCTGCTGACGGCGAGCTGTCTGCTGGCGCTGGTCGCCTGCGGCCGCAGCATCACCAGCGAACCCGGTGAAGCGCCGAACCTCGAGGAATGGGTCGCCAACGTCAAGGCGAAGCCGGCGCCGCCGCTCGACCCCTTGCCGGTCATGCAGCAATTCGAGACCTTCGAATATGCCGCCCAGGGCTTGCGCGATCCATTCAGCGATGCCTTTACCTCCGACAGCGGCGGCAGCGGGCCGCGTCCGGATTCGGCACGCCGCAAGCAGACACTGGAACAGTTCCCGCTCGATGGCCTCGACATGGTCGGTACCCTCGGGCGCGGCGATGGTCTCGTCGCGCTGCTGATGGCACCGGACAAGGTGACCTATCGCGTGCAGCGCGGGGCGTACGTGGGACAGAACGATGGCCGGGTTACCGCCATCTTTGAAGATCGAATTGAGCTTGTCGAACTGGTGCCGGATGGCGCAGGTGGTTGGCTGGAACGGCCAGCGTCGATTGCGCTGGATGAACAATGATTAGGGGAAGCGAGATGACCATCACCAACGCGCAAAGCCAGCGGCCGACCCGGCGTTCCAAGTCCAGGCGGGCCGGTGCCATCGGGCTCGTGGCAGGACTGATCGCGGCCCTCGGTTCCGTGCAGGCAGCACCGACCCGCACCGCGATGCCGATGATCGCCATGGCGCAGGCAACAGCAAGCCAGGCCGTCGATCCGGCCAAGCAGTCGCCTGCCGCAGTATCGATCTCCAGCATCGACTTCAAGCGGGGCGATGGCGGCTCGGGCAAGCTGATCATGCGCTTCAGCGGCGACGGCGCTGCGCCCGACCTGCGCACGCAGGGATCGAATGTCGTCGTCAACGTCGGCAACGCCAGCCTGCCCGCGTCCCTGCAGCGCCCGCTCAATGTCACCGATTTCGCGACACCGGTGCAGCGCATCGATGCCAAGCAGAGCGGCGCCGGCACGCAGCTGGTGCTCAGCACCAACGGAGCGTTCGAGTCGCTGGCGTACCAGACCGGTCGCGACTATATCGTCGAAATCGTGCCGCGCGCGGCCAACGACAAACGCGCGGTTGGCGCGGCCACCGGTGCCGCTACGGCTGCGGTGGGCCAGCAAGGCACGTCGGTTTCGGCCTCGCGTTCCTACAGCGGCCGGCCGGTGACCTTCAACTTCCAGGACGTGCCGGTACGCACCGTGCTGCAGCTGATCGCCGAGGAGTCCAATCTCAACATCGTCGCCTCCGACACCGTGCAGGGCAATGTCACCTTGCGCCTGATCAACGTGCCGTGGGATCAGGCGCTGGACATCGTGTTGCAGGCCAAGTCGCTCGATAAGCGCCGCAGCGGCAACGTGGTCTGGGTCGCGCCGCAGGCGGAAATCGCCAAGTTCGAGCAGGACAAGGAAGACGCGCGCATCGCGATCGAGAACCGCGCCGAGACCGTCACCGAGTACATCCCGATCAACTACGGCAACGCCGAGGACATCGCCAAGCTGCTGACCGACGAAAGCAAGAACAGCAGCGGCGGCGGCGGCGGCGGCGCCAACCTGAACAACCGCGGTTTCCTATCGCCACGCGGCAGCATTAGCTTCGACCGCCGCACCAATACGATGCTCGTGATCGATATTCCACAGAAGGTGACCGAGATCAAGCGTCTCGTTACGCTGCTCGACAAGCCTGTGGACCAGGTGGTCATCGAGGCGCGGATCGTGATCGCCAACGAGTCCTTCGCGCGCGAGTTGGGCGCGAAGTTCGGCATCAGCGGTAGCAAAGACAATGTCTACTTCAGCGGCGACCTCGATTCCAACTTGGCCACGCGCAATTCGCAGGTCAATGCGGACCGCGCCAACAGTGCGGTTCCGCCGCCGAATCCGCGGGTAGGCTCGGCCATCACGCGCGGCTTGAACTTCAACCTGCCCTCGCAGGCGCTGGGTACGCCGGGCTCGCTTGCGCTGTCCGTACTCAATGCCGGCTATCTGCTCGACATCGAACTGTCGGCGTTGCAGACCGAGGGACGCGGCGAAGTGATCTCGAATCCGCGCGTGGTCACCAGCAACCAGAGGGAGGCCATCATCCGCCAGGGCCAGGAAGTCGGTTACGTGACCCTGACCGGCGGCGGCACGTCCGGCGCTGCCTTGCCGAGCGTGCAGTTCAAGGACGTATTGCTGGAGCTCAAGGTCACGCCGACCATCACCAACGACAATCGCGTATTTCTGGCGATGAACGTCAAGAAGGACGAGATCGAGGGCTTCGTCAATACTTCGATCGGCGACGTGCCGCAGATCGCCAAGCGCGAGGTCAACACCGCCGTGCTGATCGAGGACGGCCAGACCGTGGTCATCGGCGGCGTGTACGAATTCAAGAGCACCAGCGATGTCTCCAAGGTGCCATTCCTCGGCGACATTCCGTTCTTGGGCAACCTGTTCAAGAAGAAGGGACGCACCAAGGAAAAGGCGGAGCTGCTGATCTTCGTGACGCCTAAGGTGCTGCGGGTCGCACAACGCAACTGAGCCGGTTCATCCAGGCCTAAGCGACGACGGGGGCCATTGGCCCCCGTTTTTTTTGCCGGCCGGGCGCTGCCGTTGACTGAATGCATGACTTCCGCGCCTGAACAAACCGGGCCGGCGCAGGTCAAACTGCGCCTGACGCGATCCGGCGTCGCCGCAAGCTCGAGCCCAGATGGACAGCCCCAACCCGCCCGACGCCGCCCGATTGCATGACGCCTTCCGTGCGCTGAGCGACGACCTGTCGACGGAGATCGTCGGCCAGTCGGCCTTGATCGAACGCCTGTTGATCGCGCTCCTCGCCGATGGCCACCTGTTGGTCGAGGGCGCCCCCGGGCTGGCCAAGACCACCGCCATCCGTGCCCTGGCCGCGCGGCTCGAGGCTGATTTCGCGCGCGTGCAGTTCACGCCCGACCTGCTGCCGGCCGACCTCACCGGCACCGAGGTGTGGCGTCCGCAGGACGGACGTTTCGAGTTCCTGCCCGGTCCGATCTTCCACCCGGTATTGCTGGCCGACGAGATCAACCGCGCGCCGGCTAAGGTGCAGTCGGCGCTGCTCGAGGCGATGGGCGAACGCCAGGTGACGGTGGGCCGCCACACCTATCCGTTGCCGCAGCTGTTCCTGGTGATGGCGACGCAGAACCCGATCGAACAGGAGGGCACGTTCCCCTTGCCCGAAGCGCAGCTCGATCGCTTCCTGATGTACGTACGCATCGGCTATCCCGAAGCTGCGGCCGAAACCGAGATCCTGCGCCTGGTGCGCGAACGCGCCAGGCAGACGCTGCACTCGGTGACGAAAGCCGTGACGCGCATGCCGCAGGCCGACGTCTTCGCCGCACGCGAAGCTGTTCTCGACCTGCACGTCGCACCCGCGCTCGAGCGCTACCTGATCGAACTCGTGCTCGCCTCGCGCGATGCCAGGCGCTACGACGCCGATCTCGCGCGGCGCATCGCCTGGGGCGCGAGTCCGCGCGGTTCGATCGCGCTCGAACGCTGCGCGCGCGCACGCGCGTGGCTGGCCGGACGCGACTACGTCACGCCCGAAGACGTGCGCGCGATCGCACCCGACGTGCTGCGCCATCGCGTGCTGCCGAGCTACGAGGCCACTGCGGAGGGCTGGGATGGCGAGCGCCTGGTGCAGACGCTGCTCGACAAGGTGCCGCTGCCGTGAAACGGTGCAGGAGCGTCTCGGCACGATGCCTGCACATGGCCGATGGCGAAGAGCTGTCGCGCCCAAGGGGCGCTGTTACGAGGTTTCGCTGATGAGCGACGGACTGGCGCCGACGCTTGCCGAACTGGTCGCGTTGCGCGCCGTGGCGCAGGGCCGGCGGCCGCCGAAACGTGGACGCCACGGCATCGGCGGCCATGCCCTGTCGCCGATGCGCGGTCGCGGCATGGAATACGCCGAGTCGCGCGAATACGCGATCGGCGACGATGCGCGCCACATCGACTGGCGCCTGACCGCGCGCAGCGGCAGGGCCCATACCAAGCTGTTTCAGGCCGAGCGCGAGCGGCTCACGCTGATCGTCGCCGATACCGCGCCGGCGCTGTATTTCGGCACCCGCGTGCGCTTCAAGTCGGTGCAGGCCGCGCGCGCCGGTGCGATCGCTGCCTGGGCGTCGGTGCGCGATGGCGATCGCATCGCCGCGTTGCGCGGCACCTCCCGCGAACCGCCGGTGCCACCCGCGGCCGGACCGCGCGGCGCACTGCGCGTGCTCGACGCGCTGGTGCGCTGGTACGCGCAGCCGCCTGCCGACGACGACGGACTCGGTGTCGCGCTCGATCACGCACGACGCCTGCTGCGGCCGGGATCGCGGTTGGTCGTGCTGGCCGATCCGGCCAGCATCGCGGCGATTCCCGAACAACGCTGGCCGGCGCTGGCGATGCACAACGAAGTGATCGTGCTGCTGCTCAGCGATCCGCTCGAACGCGATCCGCCGCGCGCGTCGCTGCCGTTCCTTGCCGCCGCGGGCGGCGCGGAGAGCGGCGATCATCGCGTCGAACTCGATCTCGCCACCGCTGGACAGCGGCAGCGCTGGCGCAACACTTTCATGCAGCCTGTCGATGCAGCGCTGGCGCGACTGCCCGCGCGCGGCGTCCGTGTGCAGGTGCTGTCGACCGATGCGCCCAGCGAATCCTGGCTGCCGCTGCTCGGTCGCAGCCGGGCCGCCTGAATGCAGAACGAACTCGTCCTGCGCGACATCCACATGACCGCTGCGCCGTCGTGGTGGCCGCCGGCACCGGGCTGGTGGGGCGTGGCGATCCTCCTGCTCGTCGGCTGTGCGCTGGCCGCGTGGCTGCTGCGGCGAAGCAGGCGGCGTCGCGACGCGATCGTGCGTTTGTTCGACGAGGCCATCGCCAATGCGCCGACACCGGCCGCGAAAGTCGCGCAGATGTCCGAGCTGCTGCGTCGGGCCGCGATCCGGCGCGATCCCGCCGCCGGCCAGCTGCAGGGCGACGACTGGCTGCGCTTCCTCGATGCCGATTCGCAATCGCCGATGTTCGTCGCGGGCGTGGGACGCACGCTCGGCGAAGGCGGCTATCGGGCCGACACGACGCAGGCGGAAGTCGATGCCCTGCAACGCGTCGCGCGCGATCGTTTCCTGGCATGGATGGCGGTGAAGCGATGAGCGAATCGTTGGCTTCGCTGTTTTCCGGCATCGGCGGATTCGCCTGGCCCTGGCTGCTGCTGGCCTTGCCGCTGCCATGGATGGTGCGCGCACTGTTGCCTGCGGCGCGCAACGCCGCAGCCGCGCTGAAAGTGCCCTACGGCACGCGCCTCGACGCCATCGCCACGCCCGGCGGTCGCGCGCACGCAGGCAGCGGACATTGGCTGGCATGGCTGGGTTGGTGCTTGCTGTGCATCGCCGCGGCGCGGCCGCAGCAACTCGGCGATATCGTGCAGCCGCCACAGGCGGGACGCGACATGCTGCTGGCGGTCGACCTGTCCGGCAGCATGAGCGAAGAAGACATGATGCTCGGCGGCGAGGTCGTCGATCGCCTCACCGCGGCCAAGGCCGTGCTCGCGGATTTCCTCGATCGCCGCGTCGGCGATCGCGTGGGTCTGCTGGTGTTCGGGCAGCGCGCCTACGCGCTCACGCCGCTGACGCTGGATCGCGACAGCGTGCGCGAGCAGCTGCAGGACAGCGTGATCGGCCTGGCCGGACGCGAGACCGCGATCGGCGACACCATCGGCCTGGCGGTGAAACGCCTGCGCACGCAGCCTGCCGAGCAGCGCGTGCTCATCCTGCTGACCGACGGCGTCAACACCGCCGGCCTGCTCGATCCGCTGAAGGCCGCGGAACTCGCGCACGACGAAGGCGTGCGCATCCACACGATCGCGTTCGGCGGCGAAGGCGAGGGCATGTCGGTGTTCGGCTTCCGCGTGCCGATGCCGGGCGGCGCCGACCAGGAGATCGACGAGGCCACGCTGCAGCGCATCGCGACGGTGACCGGTGGCCGCGCATTCCGCGCGCGCGATACCGAACAACTGGCCGGCATCTATGCCGAGATCGACCGTCTCGAACCGATCCGGCGCCCCGGCCAGAGCGTGCGGCCGCGCGTCGAGCGCTATCCGTGGCCACTCGCCGCGGCGCTCGCCTGCGCGCTGCTGGCGTTCGCGTGGCCGCGCTCGGCGGCGGCGCATGCGACGACAGTGCGAAGGACCGCAGCATGATGGCCGCCGGATTCTCGTCCGCGCTGTCCGATTTCCATTTCCTGCGCCCGCTATGGCTGTGGGCGCTGCTGGCATTGCCGCTGCTGGCGTGGTCGTGGCGCGCGCGGCGCCGGCGCGACAGCGTGTGGCGCGACGTCGTCGATCCGCATCTGCTGCCGCACCTGCTCGACATGCGCAGCGGAGTTAAGGGAATGGCCGCATCGCTGCTGCTGGCCCTGTGCGGCGTGGCGCTGGCCGTGCTGGCGCTGGCCGGCCCGACGTGGCGCAAGGTCGACCAGCCCCTGCTGCAGGGGCAGGCGCCGCTGGTGATCGCGCTGGACCTGTCCAGCGCCGTCCTCGCCAACGATCTGCCGCCTTCACGCCTGCTGCAGGCGCGCGCCAAGATCGACGCCTTGCTCAAGCAGCGTGCCGGCGGCCAGGTCGGACTCGTGGCTTACGCCGACGATGCCTTCACCGTCGCGCCGCTGACCGACGATGCCGCCAACGTCGCGCTGTTCCTCGACGCGCTGGCGCCCGACGTGATGCCGGTCGATGGCAGCCGCGGCGAGCGCGCGATCGAATGGTCGACGAAGCTGCTCAAGCAGGCCGGATTCGAGCGCGGCGACATCCTGTTGCTGACCGACCACGCCAGCAGTGCCGCACGTTACGCCGCCACCGCCGCGGCGCGCGAAGGCTTCCGTGTCTCGGCGCTCGGCCTCGGCAGCGAGCAAGGTGCGTCTTACCAGAAGGCCGATGGCGCGATCGCGCGCACGCGTCTCGACGGCGCGTCGCTGCGCACGCTCGCAGCTGCCGGCAACGGCGACTACCGCGCACTGACTCCGGACCTGCGCGACGTCACTTCGCTCGGCGTGCTGAAGTCCGAAGCCACCGACGCCGCGGCCACGCGCGGACAGAAGACCAGTGTCTGGCAGGACGCCGGTTACTGGCTGCTGCTGCCGCTGATGCTGCTGGCGCTGCTCGCGTTCCGTCGCGGCGGCGCGCTGGCGGTGTTGCTGTTGTGCGCTTGGCTGCCGTGGCAACCGTTGCAGGCGGCCGAGCGCGCCATCGGCTCGGGCGGCTTGTGGCAGCGCGCCGACCAACGCCAGCATGAGCGCATGCAGCGGGGCGGCGAGGCGTATCGAAAAGGCGATTTCGCCGCCGCCGAACGTGCATGGCAGGGCATCGACAATGCCGATGCCGCCTACAACAAGGGCAACGCACTGGCGAAAGCTGGGCGCTACGAGGATGCGATCGCCGCTTACGACGACGCCTTGCGCCTGCAACGCGGCATGGCCGACGCGATCGCCAACAAGCAGGCGGTGGAAGCAGCGATGAAGCGCAAGCCGCCGCCGGGCCCGAAGCAGGGCAGTCGCGGGCAACAGCAACAGAAGCCGAAGCAGGGCCAGCCCAAACCCGGCGACGGCGAACCGTCGAACACCGCCGATGGCCAGCCGCAGGACGATGGCAAGTCCACGGACAGTCGGAACGGCAAACCCGACACATCCCGCGCCGGCCAAAAGCAGGAGCAGCCCGGCCAGTCCGGTGCGCCCGCATCTGCCGACGCCGAAGCCCAGCGCAAAGCGGATGCGGCGCAGCGCGCACGCATGCGACGCGCGGTGGAGCAGGGTCGGCAGCAGGCGCAGGACGGTCAGAAGATCGAAGGCAAGCCCGAACGCGCCGAAAGCGCCGCCGAACGCGAAAAACGGCAGGCCAACGAGGCGTGGTTGCGGCGCGTGCCGGACGACCCCGGCGGGTTGCTGCGCGCCAAGTTCCGCCTGGAGCACGAGCGCCGAACGGAATCCGGAGGATCGTGATGCGGCCCGTTCAACCCACCGCCGGAAAAACCACTCTCATGCGGCTGCTGTCACTATCATTGCCGGCGTTGTCATTGCTGTTGATGGCGTTCGGCGTGCAGGCACAGACGCGTGCGTGGCTCGATCGCGACCGTATCGCCTACGGCGAGACCGCCACGCTCAACGTCGAGACTGATCAGGCCACGGTGGCGAGTCCCGACTTCTCGCCGCTGCTGGGCGATTTCACGCTTAGCGGCAACACCAGCAGCCGCCAGTTCGAGCGCATCAACGGGCGCAGCAGCGTGCGCGTGTTGTTCGCCGTTGCCTTGCGGCCGAAACGCGACGGCGTGCTGTCGATCCCGGCGCTGCGCGTCGGTGCGCGCAGCACGCAGCCGCTGGCCTTGGCGGTGACGCCGGCCGCGGCCGCCCCTGCTGCCGCACGCGCAGGCGACATGGCCTTCATCGAGGCCGAAACCGACGCGCAGGAGCCCTACGTCCAGCAAGCCGTCGGTTACGTCGTGCGCTTGTACTACGCGACGCCGCTGATCTCCGGCCAGCTCGACCAGCCGGCAGCGGACGGTGCGTCGCTGCAGCGCATCGGCCAGGACCTGCAGTACGCGCGCGACGTCGGCGGACGGCGCTACACCGTCGTCGAGCGTCGCTTCCTGCTGATCCCCGAGCGCAGCGGCACGCTGACGATTCCCGGCGCGACGTTCGAAGGACGCGGCGCGGGTGGCTTCTTCGACGAGATGTTCGGCGACGGCCAGCGCGAGCTGAGCGCAAACGGTGCGCCGCGCCTGCTCAAGATACGCGCCGCGCCGGTGAACGCGCCGCAGCCTTGGCTGCCGCTGCGCGGACTGACGTTGCGCTATCTCGCCGCTCCGCAAGGTGCGCGAGCCGGCGAGGCAGCGACTGTCACGGTCGAGGCCACGGCCGATGGCGCCAGCGGCGCACAGATGCCCGAGCTGCAATTGCAGGCCGGCGATGGCGCGCAGGTCTTCGCCGAACCGCCGCAGATCGACGAGACCTTCGACAACGGCCGGCCGCAGGCCAAGCTCACGCGCAGGTTCTCGATCGTCCCCGCACGCGAGGGCACGCTGCGCATTCCAGGCCCGCGGCTGGCGTGGTGGGACGTGCGCGCAGGCATCGCGCGCACCGCGTCGCTGCCCGACCTGAACCTGCAAGTCGCGCGCGGCGCGAACGGTTTCGGCGCCGCGCCCGCCGCCACCACGGCGGCGACCGATGCGTCCTCCGCTCCCGGCGCACGGGACTGGGTGCGCGTGCCTGGCGTGCAGGGCGCCGTGCGTCCGTGGGCGCTGGGTACGGTGATCTTCGCTGCACTGTGGCTGGTGACGCTGATGTGGGGCCTGCAGCGCCGCAGCGACGCGCTGGCCGCACGGGCGCGCGTCGACGCTGCTGATGCACCGACCACGCAGGAGGGCGCGGGAACGCTGCGCGATCTCAAGCAGGCCCTCGATACCGGCGATCTCGGTGACGTCGCCGACGCGCTCTGCGCGATGGCCAAGCCGCCCGTCGCCGATCTCGATGCCTTGCGCGCACGACTCGACGATCCCGCGCAAGCCACGGCCGTCGACCAACTGCAGCGTGCGCGCTGGGCCGATGGCGACGGATCCGCCGCGCGCGCAGCGCTGCGTGCCGCGTTCAAATCCGGCCCGCGCTGGTGCAAGCCGGCGTCGGCGCCGAGCGAACCGCTACCGCCGCTGTATCCGCGCTGAGTTCATCGCGACCGCGCGAAAGATAAGGCTCACTTCTCCGCCATCACGCACGGCAATTCGCAACAAAGCCGCAGTCCGCCGCCGTCGCGGGTCTCCGCCCGCAGCGATCCGCCGTGCGCCTGCGCGATCGCCTGCGCGATCAGCAGCTTCAGGCCGAGACCGCCGTCGTAGGGTTCGGGCATCGGCTCCGCGAACAGCGTGGCCAGTTCGTTCGTGTCGAGGGTCGGACCACGGTCGAGCACGTCGATCCGAAGCCGGCCGTCGCTGCCGTGCTCGCCGCCGCTCGCATCGGTGTCTACGCGCGCTTCGACGCTCGGCGCAGCGGAGGGATCGCGCGACATCGCGTAGGCGACCAGGGTGCCGATCATCTGCACCAGGCGGCGCGGATCACCATCGACGCTGGCGCCTGCGGCAGTGTCGTCGATCCGCGCCGCCGGGGATTGCGAGCCGCGGAGTCCGCCGAGCGCATCGTCCAGCAACATGCCGATCTCGCACGCCTGCCTGTGCGTGACGTCCATGCCGCGATCCAGCCGCGACCAGTCGCTGATCTCGTCGATCATGCCGGCCAGCGTTCGCGTCTGCCGGTCGATCAGTGCGAACAGTTCCTGCTGCTGCGCCGGGTCCACGTTGTCGTTCCGCAGCAGGTAGGTGGCGGTCTGCAGCGGCGTCAGCGGACCGCGTAGGTCGTGCGCCAGGCGATCGAGCCATGCCTCGTCGGGTTTCATCGCGCCGAGTCTTCGCCGTGGTCGGTCAAGGACGCGCAAATGGCATGGATCGCGTCCAGTTCCGGTGGCTTGACCAGGTGATGATCGAAGCCGGCGTCGCTGGTGCGGCGGCGGTCCTCGGGCTGGCCCCATCCGGTGACCGCCACCAGCAGCGGAGATCGTCGCGCTGTTCCGCCGGAACGCAATGCTCGGGCCAGGTCGTATCCGTTCATGCCCGGCATGCCTACGTCGAGGAAGATCACGTCCGGCGCGAACGCCGAGACCTCGTCCTCGACGCCCGAGGACCCGTAGAGCCTGCGCGTCTGCAGTCCCATCAGGTCGAGCATCATCGCCAGCGTGTCGGCGGCGTCGCGATTGTCGTCGACTACCAGCGCGCGGCGCTTGCCTTCGAATGCGCCTGCGACATACGCCGCCTGCCCGTCGGCGCGGCTGGGTATCTCGAGTCCCGAATGGACGGGCAGGTCGATGCGGAACTCGCTGCCGAGGCCGGGGCCGTCGCTGTGCACGCTGACGCGGCCGTCGTGCATCTCGACCAGGTGCCGCACCAGCGTGAGGCCGATGCCGAGACCGCCGCGTGCGCGCTCGATCGCGTTGTCGGCCTGCGAGAACAGGTCGAAGATGTGTTCGAGGTGTTCTTTCGCCAGGCCGATGCCGGTGTCGCGCACCCCCACGCTGACGAATGCCCCCTCGATGCGGCCGACGACCTCGATGCTGCTGCCGGCATCGGAATACTTGGCAGCGTTGTTCAACAGGTTCGCGAACACCTGCGACAGCCGCGCATGGTCGGCATGCATCGCCACCGGCTGCGTCGGAAGCTGCATGTGCAAGCGGTGCTTCCCGCTCTCGATCAACGGCCCGGCCGTTTCCATCGCCGAGTGCAGCACGTCCTGCAACGTGGTCACGTCCTTGCGCAGCATGAGCTTGCCGCGCGTGATGCGCGCCACGTCCAGCAGGTCGTCGATCAGCCGCACCAGCAACGCGAGCTGGCGTTCCATCATGCCCTGCAGCGGATCTTCGACGTCGGGCGCCGACAGCCTGCGGATGTTGAGGGCGTTGAGCAACGGCGCCAGCGGGTTGCGCAGCTCATGCGCGAGGGTCGCCAGGAATTCGTCCTTGCGGCGATCGGCGATGCGCAGCCGGTCCTCGGCGTTGGCGCGTTCGGCGATCTCGCGCTGCAGCTCGGCGTTACGTGCGGCGAGCGCGTCGTTGGCCTCGCGCAACGACGCATTCAGTGCCTGCAGCTGTTGCGCCTTCTCCATCTGCAGCGCCAGGTTGGCCGTGGCCAGGCCTTCGTTGGCGAGTTGCAGCTCGCGGCGCTTGCGGTAGAGCTCGGCCAGCACCGTAACCTTGGTGCGCAGGATCTCCGGGATCACCGGCACGCTGACGTAATCGACCGCGCCGAGCTTGTAGCCGCGCAGCCGGTCCATGTCGCCGACGTTGACGGCGGTGACGAAGATGATCGGCGTCTTCTCGAAGCGCGGGTGCTGGTGGATCAGGCTCGCGGTCTCGAAGCCGTCCATGCCCGGCATGTTGACGTCGAGCAGGATCACCGCGAACTCGTCCTCCATCAACAGCTTCAACGCCTGCTCGCCGGAGGCCGCCTCGACCAGGCGCTCGCCGAGGGGTTCGAGGATCGCGCGATAGGTCAGCAACCGGCCCGGCTGGTCGTCGACCAGCAGGATGTTGACCGGCGCCTGCGCCGGCACGGGCACGGGCCGCGGCGCGTCGGAGGCGGAGGTCAGCGATGCAGCCACTGGCGCAGCACTCCGAGCAGCTGGTCGGTGACCACCGGTTTGGCGAGGTAGTCGGAAGCACCGGCCTCGAGACATTTCTCGCGATCGCCCTTCATCGCTTTGGCGGTCAGCGCGACGATCGGCAACGCGCGCGAGTCCGGATCGTCGCGGATCGCGCGCATGGTGTCGTAGCCGTCCATGCCGGGCATCATGATGTCCATCAGCACCAGCGCGATGTCGCGGTCGTTGCTGACCTTCTCCACCGCCTCCTGGCCGTTGCCGGCGGTGACCACGTCCATGCCATGACGCTCGAGCACGCTCGACAGCGCGAAGATGTTGCGCACGTCGTCGTCGACCACGAGCACGCGCTTGTCGCGCAGCGCCTCGTCGGATTCGTGCAGGCGCTGCACCATCTGGCGCTTGGCCGGCGGCAGGTCGGCGATCACGCGGTGCAGGAACAGCGCGGTCTCGTCGAGCAGGCGTTCGGGCGATTCCACGCCCTTGATGACCACGCTCTTGGCGGCTTTCCTCAGTCGCGCGTCCTCGGCGACGCTGAGGTCCTTGCCGGTGAACACCACGATCGGCACGTCACGCAATTCCGGCTGTTCCTGGATCCTGTCGAGCAGGTCGAAGCCGCTCATGTCCGGCAGGCGCAGGTCGAGCACGACGCAGTCGTAGTTGCCGTCCTGCAGCGTCTCCAGCGCGTCGGCGCCGGAACCGACCGTGTCGATGGCGATGTCGTCGTGGCGGATCAGCTCCTCGATGCTCATGCGCTCGGCGGCGTCGTCCTCGACGATCAGCAGGCGCTTGACCCGTGGCAGCGCGTACTGCTTGATCCGCTCCAGCGCGGCCTGGATGGTCTCGGTATCCGCAGGCTTGGCCAGATACGAGAACGCACCGCGCTCGATGCTCTGGTGGCGCTCCTGCTCGATGGTGATGATCTGCACCGGGATGTGGCGGGTGTCGGAGTCCTGCTTGAGCCGCGCCAGCACGGTCCAGCCGAGCATGTCGGGCAGGAACACGTCGAGCGTGATCGCGGTGGGCCGGTACTCGCGCACCATGCGCAGGCCGTCGGCGCCGCGATTGGCGACCAGCACCTTGAACCCGCGCGAGCGCGCCAGGTCGCGCAGCACCGCCGCGTAGCGCGGGTCGTCCTCGATCACCAGCAGCGATGGGTCGCCCGGCATGATCTCGGCGCGATCGTCGGAGACTTGCTCGAGCGGCGTCAGCGCCGGCAGCTGCGGCAGCAGCGTATGTGCCGGCAGCGCAGCTTGCGCCCGCGCCTCGTGCTCGTGGTCGGCGCCCACGTAATGCAGGGGCAGATAGAGGACGAAGCTGCTGCCTTCGCCGACCGCGCTGGTCAGCTTCAGTTCGCCGCCGAGCAGGCCGGCGATCTCGCGGCTGATCGCCAGACCGAGACCGGTGCCGCCGTACTTGCGCGAAGTGCCGGCATCGGCCTGCTGAAATGCCTCGAACACGATCTTCTGTTTCTCCGGCGAGATGCCGATGCCGGTGTCGGTGACCTCGAGCGCGATCACGGTCGGTGCGTGGTCGAGGATGGCATGGCCCAGCGTCCAGCCCTGCGTCACGGGTCGCGCCGACAGCCGCACGCTGCCGTGTTCGGTGAACTTGAACGCGTTCGACAGCAGGTTCTTGAGGATCTGCTGCAGGCGCTTGGGGTCGGTATTGAGCGAACGGCCGAGTTGCGGCGCGATGTCGACCGAGAACTCCAGGTGCCGGCGTTCGGCCTCGTGGCGGAAACCGCGCTCGAGGTTCTCGCGCAGGTGCGCGAACGAGATCTCTTCGCTGTCGACGGTGACCGTACCCGATTCGATCTTGGACAAATCCAGAATGTCGCTGATCAGGTGCAGCAGGTCGGTGCCGGCGGCATGGATGGTCTTGGCGAACTCGACCTGGCGCGGACTGAGGTTGGTGTCGGCGTTCTCGGCCAACTGCTGGCCCAGGATCAGGATCGAATTGAGCGGCGTGCGCAGCTCGTGCGACATGTTGGCGAGGAACTCGGACTTGTAGCGCGAAGTCAGCGCCAGTTCCGCGGCCTTTTCCTCCAGCGAACGGCGCGCGTGCTCGATCTGCTGGTTCTTGGCCTCGACCTCGGTTTTCTGCTCGGCCAACAGCGCCGCCTTCAGCGCGATCTCCTCATTGGTCTGCTGCAGTTCCTTCTGCTGCGACTGCAACTCGCCGGCCAGCTGCTGCGACTGCGACAGCAGATGCTCGGTGCGCATCGAGGCCTCGATCGTGTTGAGCACGATGCCGATGCTGCCCGAGAGCTGTTCGAGGAAGGTGCGCTGCGCCGGCGTGAACTCCGACAGCGAGGCCAGTTCGATCACCGCCTTGACCTGGTCTTCGAACAGCACCGGGAACACGATCACGCTGCGCGGCACCGCGCTGAGCAGGCCGGACTCGATCTGCACCATGCCCGGCGGCACTTCCTCGATCAGGATCAGCTCGCCCTGCGCTGCGCATTGGCCGATCAGGCCTTCGCCGAAGGCGATGTTGCGCGGCGACGGCGAGCTCGGCGCATCGGCATAGCCGGCCAGTTGCCGCAGCGTGCCACGGCCCTGGTTGCCTTCGCGCTCGACCACGTACATCACGCCCTGCTGCGCGTCGACCAGCGGTGCCAGTTCCGACAGCAGCATGTCGCCGAGCGTGATCAGGTCGCGCTGGCCCTGCATCATGCCGCTGAACTGCGCCAGGTTGGTCTTGAGCCAGTCCTGCTCGCGGCTGGTCTCGGTGGTCGCACGCAGCGTGCCGATCATCGAGTTGATGTTGTCTTTCAGGTCGGCCAGTTCGCCGCGCACGTCGACCTGCACCGAGCGGGTGAGGTTGCCCTGCGTCACTGCGGTGGCGACTTCCGCGATCGCGCGCACCTGCGTGGTCAGGTTCTCCGCGAGCTGGTTGACGTTGGCGGTGAGGTCCTTCCAGATGCCGGCCGTGCCGGGCACGTTGGCCTGGCCGCCGAGGCGCCCTTCGACGCCGACTTCGCGTGCGACCGTGGTTACCTGGTCGGCGAAGATCGCCAGCGTGTCGGTCATGTTGTTGATCGTGTCGGCGAGTTCGGCGATCTCGCCCTTCGCTTCCACGGTCAGCTTCTTGTGCAGGTCGCCGGTGGCGACCGCGGTGACGACTTTTGCAATCCCGCGTACCTGCGTGGTCAGGTTCGTCGCCATCGAGTTGACGTTGTCGGTGAGGTCTTTCCACGTGCCGGCGACGCCGGGCACCAGCGCCTGGCCGCCGAGCTTGCCCTCGGTGCCCACTTCGCGCGCCACGCGCGTGACTTCCGCGGCGAAGCCATTCAACTGGTCCACCATCGTGTTGATGGTGTTCTTCAGCGCGAGGATCTCGCCCTGCGCATCGACCGCGATCTTGCGCGACAGGTCGCCCTTGGCGACCGCGGTGGTGACCTCGGCGATGTTGCGCACCTGCGAGGTCAGGTTCGAAGCCATCGAGTTGACGTTGTCGGTGAGGTCCTTCCAGGTACCGGCGACGCCGGGCACCTGCGCCTGGCCACCGAGCTTGCCTTCGGTGCCGACTTCGCGCGCCACGCGCGTGACCTCCGCGGCAAAGCCGTTGAGCTGGTCGACCATCGTGTTGAGCGTGTCCTTCAGCGCCAGGATTTCGCCCTTGACGTCGACCACGATCTTGCGCGACAGGTCGCCCTTGGCCACCGCGGTCGCGACCTCGGCGATGTTGCGCACCTGGGTGGTGAGGTTGGTCGCCATCGAGTTGACGTTGTCGGTGAGGTCCTTCCACGTGCCGGCGACGCCGGGCACCTGCGCCTGGCCGCCGAGCTTGCCTTCGGTGCCGACTTCTCTTGCGACGCGGGTCACCTCGGCGGCGAAGCCGTTGAGCTGGTCGACCATCGTGTTGATGGTGTCCTTCAGCGCCAGGATCTCGCCGCGCACATCGACCGTGATCTTGCGCGACAGGTCGCCCTTGGCGACCGCGGTGGTGACCTCGGCGATGTTGCGCACCTGGTCGGTGAGGTTGGAGGCCATCGCGTTGACCGAGTCGGTCAGGTCGGCCCAGGTGCCGTCGACGCCGGCGACCACGGCCTGGCCGCCGAGCTTGCCTTCGGTGCCGACTTCGCGCGCCACGCGCGTGACTTCCGCCGCGAAGCTGTTGAGCTGGTCCACCATCGTGTTGATGGTGTCCTTGAGTTCGGCGATCTCGCCGCGCACGTCGACCGTGATCTTGCGCGACAGGTCGCCCTTGGCGACCGCGGTGGTCACGTCGGCGATGTTGCGCACCTGCAGCGTCAGGTTCGACGCCATCGAATTCACGTGATCGGTCAGGTCCTTCCAGGTACCCGCCACGTCCGGCACCTGCGCCTGGCCGCCGAGCTTGCCCTCGGTGCCGACCTCGCGCGCCACGCGCGTGACTTCCGCGGCGAAGCCGTTGAGCTGGTCGACCATCGTGTTGACCGTGTTCTTGACCTCGAGGATCTCGCCGCGCACGTCGACCGTGATCTTGCGCGACAGGTCGCCCTTGGCGACCGCGGTCGTGACCTCGGCGATGTTGCGCACCTGCGAAGTCAGGTTCGACGCCATCGCGTTGACCGAGTCGGTCAGGTCCTTCCACGTACCGGCGACGCCGGGCACGATCGCCTGTCCGCCAAGCTTGCCTTCGGTGCCGACCTCGCGCGCGACGCGCGTGACTTCCGAAGCGAAGCCGCGCAGCTGGTCGACCATCGTGTTGATGGCTTCCTTCAGCTGCAGGATCTCGCCGCGCACGTCGACCGTGATCTTGCGCGACAGGTCGCCGTTCGCGACCGCGATGGTCACCTCGGAGATGTTGCGCACCTGCGCGGTGAGGTTCGACGCCATCTGGTTGACCGAGTCGGTCAGGTCCTTCCACACGCCCGACACGCCTTTCACTTTCGCCTGGCCACCGAGGCGTCCCGCCGTACCGACCTCGAGCGCGACGCGCGTGACCTCCGAGCTGAACTCGGTCATCTGCGCGAGCATGCGATTGACGATCGACGCGGTGCGCAGGAACTCGCCCTGCAGCGGCCGGCCGTCGGCTTCCTCGGAGACAGTCTTGGTCAGGTCACCCTTCGCGACTGCCGACATCGCCTCGGACATCGTCTCGATCGGCCGCACCAGGTCGTCGATCAGGCCGTTGACGGATTCTTCCATCTCGGCCCACGCACCCTGGCGATTGGCCGGCGCCATGCGCTGGCGCGTCTGGCCTTCGCGGCCGACCTTCTGGCCGACGCGCGCCAGGTCGTGGCACATGCGGCGATTGGCGTTGACGATCTGGTTGAAACTTTCGGCGAGCTTGCCGGCGATGCCGTCCCAATGCAGCGGCAGATGCACCGTGAAGTCGCCTTCGCTGACGGCCTGCATGGCCGCCAGCAACTCCTGCATCGGATCCTGCTCTGGTTTAGAGGCTGGTTTGGATGCTGGCTTGGGCTTGATGGCGCCGCGGCTGCGGCGGAGGGTCGGTTCGGCCACGCGATTTCCCCTGAATGAAAGCGCGGCCGGACAGCGGCCGCCAATCGGCGGACCGTACCGGGAAACGTGTCGCGACGGTGTGCACGCAACCTTCACGCCAACGGGTCCAGCGAAATCCGTGGTGTAAGCTCGCCCGGTTCATTCAGCCGGGCCATCCCCTTGAGCGATCCAACCCCGTCGACGCCTGCCCCCCGCGCCCGCATGCCGCTGCACTGGAAGATCGCGATCGGCTTCTTCGCCGGCCTGCTGCTCGGCATGTTCGTGCACTACGGCGTCCCTACCGATGCGGCCTGGGTGAATACGCTGACCAAGTACGTGACCCAGCCGTTCGCGACGCTGTTCCTGACGCTGATCTTCATGCTGATCGTGCCGCTGCTGTTCTCGGCGCTGGTGGTCGGCGTGTCCGAGATGGGCGACATCCGTTCGCTCGGGCGGATCGGCTGGCGCACGCTGGCCTGCACCATCGTGTTGTCCGGCATCGCCGTGCTGCTCGGGCTGGTGCTGGTGAACGCCTTCAGGCCCGGCGCCGGCGTCGACCCCGCGCTGGCCCAGCACCTGCTCAGCGAAGGTGCCGAGCGCACGCAGGCGATCGTCAAGGACAGCGCCGAGCAGCCGCGCGGCATCGACATGCTGCTGTCGATCGTGCCGGACAACGTGGTTGGCGCTGCCTCGAGCAATTCCAGCATCCTCGCGCTGATGTTCTTCGCGCTGATGTTCGGCATCGGCCTGGTGCTGAGCAAGGCCACGCCGGCGATCGAGACGCTCAAGCGCGGCATCGAGGGACTGTTCGAGGTGTCGATGACGCTGATCGGACTGGTCATCCGCCTGGCGCCGTATGCGGTGTTCTGCTTCATGTTCAACCTCGCCGTGCTGTTCGGCTGGGAGTTGCTGGTGCGGCTCGGCGCCTACGTCGGCGTGGTCGTGCTGGCGCTGGCGATCCACATGTTCGTGGTCTATTCGCTGGCGTTGAAGTTCGTCGGCGGCTATTCGCCGGTGAAGTTCTTCAAGGGCGTGCAGGAAGCGATGCTGATGGCGTTCTCCACCGCCTCGAGCAACGCGACCCTGCCGACCGCGCTGCGCGTCGCCGACGAGCAATTGGGACTGCCGCGGCGCGTGTCGCGCTTCGTGCTGACCATCGGCGCCACCGCGAACCAGAACGGCACCGCGCTGTTCGAGGGCGTGACCGTGATCTTCCTCGCGCAGTTCTTCGGCGTGGAGCTCGGCATCGGCCAGCAGATCATGGTGATGCTGGTCTGCATCCTCGGCGGCATCGGCACCGCGGGCGTGCCGTCGGGCTCGCTGCCGGTGGTGGCGCTGATCTGCGCGATGGTCGGGGTGCCGCCGGAAGGCATCGGCATGGTGCTGGGCGTCAATCATTTCCTCGACATGTGCCGGACGACGGTCAACGTGACCGGCGATCTGGGCATCGCGGCGCTGGTGTCACGCGGGGAGGTCGACGGGCCGAGCCTGGCGGAGCGGGGGAACGGGGTGGGGTGAATCGCGTTCGTGCGATGAGCAAACGTCCGCTCGTCATCCCAGCGAAAGCTGGGACCCATTTGCGTTGACCGGTAGATCGAGATGGATCCCAGCTTTCGCTGGGATGACGAGCAAAAACAGGCTTTTTGAGTTCCGCCTCGCCGGCCCGCATGGGACAATATCGCCGCCCGCGAATCCTCCGGGCGCCGCCCTGCGGAAGCCTTGGCATCCGCGTACGAGACTCCCAACACTCAATGACGACGCCCAGCCGCCGCGACCTTGCCAATGCCATCCGTTTCCTCGCCGTCGACGCCGTCGAGGCCGCCAAGTCCGGTCATCCCGGCATGCCGATGGGCATGGCCGACATTGCCGAGGTGCTCTGGAACGACTACCTCAGCCATAACCCGAACAACCCGAAGTGGTTCAACCGCGACCGTTTCGTGCTCTCCAACGGCCACGGCTCGATGCTGCAGTACGCGCTGCTGCACCTGAGCGGCTACGACCTGTCGCTCGACGACCTGAAGCATTTCCGCCAGCTCGAATCGAAGACGCCGGGCCATCCGGAAAACTTCATGACGCCGGGCGTGGAAACCACCACCGGCCCGCTCGGCCAGGGCTTCGCCAACGCCGTCGGCTTCGCGCTCGCCGAGAAGCTGCTCGCGCAGCGCTTCAACCGGCCCGAATACGCCGTCGTCGACCATCGCACCTGGGTGTTCATGGGCGACGGCTGCCTCATGGAAGGCATCTCGCACGAAGCCGCCTCGCTGGCCGGGACCTGGGCCCTGGGCAAGCTGGTCGCGTTCTGGGACGACAACAAGATCTCGATCGATGGCAACACCGACGGCTGGTTCACCGACGACACGCCGGCGCGCTTCGAGGCTTATGGCTGGCGTGTGATCCGCAACGTCGACGGCCATGATCCGGTCGAGATCAAGACCGCGATCGACACCGCGCTGAAGTACGACGACAAGCCGACCTTGATCTGCACGCGCACGACCATTGGTTTCGGCGCCCCGACCAAGGCCGGCAAGGAATCCTCGCACGGCTCGCCGCTCGGCAGGGACGAGGCGGCCGCGACACGCGCCGCGCTCGGCTGGCCGCACGCGCCGTTCGAGATTCCGCAAGAGATCCGCGACGGTTGGCGCGCCGGCAACGCCGGCCTGGTGCGCGAGGACCAGTGGAACACGCTGTTCGACGCCTACGCCGCGCAGCACCCGCAACTCGCCGAAGAATTGATCCGGCGCTCGCGCGCGGAGTTGCCGGAAGACTTCGCCGCGCAGGCCGATGCCTACATCGCGAAACTGCAGGCCGACGGCCCGGCCGTGGCCTCGCGCAAGGCCTCGCAGATGGCGATCGAGGCCTTCGCGCCCTTGCTGCCGGAGCTGGTCGGCGGCTCGGCCGACCTCGCGCATTCCAACCTGACGCTGTGGACGGGCAGCAAATCGGTCGCGACCGACGATCCCAACGCCAACTACATCTATTTCGGCGTGCGCGAATTCGCGATGACCGCGATCAGCAATGGCCTCGCCCTGCACGGCGGATTCGTTCCCTACGATGCGACCTTCCTGATCTTCAGCGATTACGCGCGCAACGCCGTGCGCATGAGCGCGCTGATGGGCGCGCATGCGATCCACGTCTATACCCACGATTCGATCGGCCTCGGCGAGGACGGCCCGACGCACCAGCCGATCGAGCAGCTGGCGAGCCTGCGCTACATCCCGCACAACGACGTCTGGCGCCCGTGCGATGCGGTCGAGTCGGCGGTGGCCTGGCGCATGGCGATCGAGCGCAAGGTCGGGCCGAGCTGCCTGGTGTTCTCGCGCCAGACGCTCGCGCACCAGCCACGCACCGATGCGCAACTACGTGACATCGCGCGTGGCGGCTATGTACTGAAGGACTCGGTCGGCGCGCCGGCGGTCATCCTGATCGCGACCGGTTCCGAAGTGGGCCTGGCCATGCAAGCCGCCGAACGGCTCGGCGATGGCGTGCGCGTGATTTCGATGCCTTGTACCGACGCCTTCGATCGTCAATCCCGCGAATATCGCGAAGCCGTGTTGCCGGATGCCTGCCGCAAGCGCGTCGCGATCGAGGCCGGCGTGACCGATTTCTGGCGCAAGTACGTCGGCCTGGACGGCGCCGTCGTCGGCATCGACAGCTTCGGCGCCAGCGCGCCGATCGAGGCGCTGATGCCGCACTTCGGCTTCACCGTCGACAAGGTGGTCGCGGCCGTGAGCGGGTTGCACTGATCGCGCATCGCCGGGTTGCCGTGGAAAAAAAAACGCCGGCGCAAGCCGGCGTTTTTCTGCCAGATGCCTGCGATCGCAGCCGTTACTTGCGGTTGTCCTGGATGTCGTCCTGCACCGTCTGCACATGGCTCTCGACGATGTCGCGATGCGACTGTCCACCATCGGCCGGCGTGCCTTCCGACAGGCCGCTGACCACGGCGCTGGTGACGAAGTTGCTGGCCGTCGTGCGCAGCGCTTCCAGATCGACCTGGTCGTCCGACAGTGCGCCGGCGATCTCCGACTTGAGTTTGTCGATCGCCGACGAGGTCAGCGTGTCGCCACCGCTCAACGCCTCGTCGATCAAGCCGTCGATGCGCGGATTGTTGCCGAACGCCGATTTCAGGTCGCCTGCCACCAGCTCGCTGATCTTGCCGCCGCCGGGAACGACGGACAGCCCGAGATCGACGACGAAACCCACCAACGCCTCGGTCGCTGCGGCGCGGTTGTCCTGGTCGATCTTCATCTGCTGCACGGCATCGAACGCCGCGCCGCCGAGCATGCCGAGCTGCTGCCGCGCGGTCGACACGCTCAAGTCGGCGGGATAGTCGGAGCGCTCGACGCCGTTCAGATAATCCTTGCGTAGTTGCGCCCATTCCTGGACAGCATTCAGTGCCTGCTGCGCGTCGGGATTGTCGGGATTGAACGCGGTGATGCGCAGCAGGTTGCCGAGCTCGATCGCGTTCTGCCCGAACTGCTGGGCGTGGCCATCACGCCCGGTCACGCCGGAGCCGTCCCAGTTGCTCAGCGCCGTCAGCACGGCATCGCCCTGGTTGCCGGCGAGCAGGTTGGTCAACGCTTCCGCCGTCGAGGCGATCGGTTTGTCGGTGTAGGGATCGTAGAACACGTCGTTGTCGGACGATTCGGCATAGCGCGCGATCCCGACAGCGGTCTCGTTCCACTGTTCGGTGTCGGGCTGACGCGCGACCGAATCGATCAGCGTCGCCATCGGATTGACCAGGCCGTCGAAGGCGCCGGCGCTGTTCTCGAAGCCAATGCTGGACTGGCCGATCGCCTCGAGCAGTTTGCCGCGCGCTTCCTCGCGCGCTGCAGCCGCCTTGGCCGGATCGCTGATGCCATCGCCGGCGCGCTCGGCGACGCTGGCGAACACGCGCGCAGCCATGTCGGGATCGCCGGAATCGCTGGCGATCTGCATGGCGATGCCGGCATCGTGCGCGCTGTGGATGTTGTTGGCGTCGAGCGGCTTGGCGAGCAGGTGCTCGGCGAAGTTCTCGCGGAAGGTCTGCGTGGCGTCGCTGCTGTTGGAGGCGCCGAGGAATTCACGCAGCTGATTCCACTGGTCGGGCGCGATGCCAGGCGCCACCTCGTTCAGGCGCTGCGTGCCGAGGAAGGTTTCCGCCTGCTGGGTGCTGATCTGGCCGGCGTTGTAGGCGGTGGTGAAGCCTTCGGAGACCGCCGCGTACTGGTCCTGGCTGATGCGGCCGTCGTTCTGCATCCGGTCGAGCGTGTCCAGCTTCAACCACGAGGCGAGTGCACCGCCGTCTTTTTCCAGCAATGCCTCGTTGAGACGTGCGCCGTCTTCGGGGCTGAGCTTCGCCATCTCCTCGGCGTAGCGCACCATGCGGCTGTCGTAGTCGTCGGTGAACCACTGATCGCCGGTATCGAGGATGGCGTCGGCGGTGTCCTCGATCTGCTGGTCGCTGACCGGGGCATCGACCGGCGTGGCGGGTGCCGGCGCCTCATAGACAGGCGCGGTGTAGGTGAGATTGGTTTGGGTAGGTTCGACCATGGCCGCGGCTCCAGGAAAGATCCTTGGAGCCTAGGTGCCGATCGGGGTTCTTCCTAGCTGGGGCCGGTCCCAGCCTAGGGTTGACCCTAGGGTGACCCGGTGCGTGCAAGGGCGTGGCGCAACAACCTCGCGTAAAGCCATTGCGACAGTCCCTTCGGCGCATCCAGCGCCATGCGCGCCAGCGCCTCGGTCTCTCCGCGATGGCCCGATGCCAGCGCCGCGAGGATCGTGCGCAACTTGCCCGAGCGTGTCGCGGTGTTCGCCTTCAGCCAACCCAGCGCCTTCACCACGCGCTGTTCGACCTCGGTGAAATCGCTGCCGAGCGGATAGTCGGGCAGGGTGCCGTCGCTGCGGAAGGCCGCCAGCGCAGCGCCGAGACGCAGCGGCGTATTGCGTGCCCAGGCGGTCGGTGGGCTGAAATCACTGCGCAGCTTCTTCGATCGCTTCGCCGTCGCCAGCAATGCTTCCTGGAAACGCGCGTCGGCGATGCCCGCCATCGCCGCCACGCAGTCCTCGTCGGCCAGGCCGCGCACGTCGGCGATGCCGTATTCGCTGATGTAGAGGTCGCGCAGGTGGCGCGGGATCGTCGTGTGGCCGTAGTTCCAGCGGATGTTGGAGCCGTTCTTGCCGGCGTCGTCGCGCGTGGCGCGCAACAGCAGCGCCGAGCGCGCGTCGGGCAGCGCGTGGGCCATCGCCACGAAGTTGTACTGGCCGCCGACGCCGGAGACCACGCGCCCGTCCTCGAGCCCATCCGATACCGCCGCGCCGAGCGCGGTCGCCATCATGCAGGTATTGAAGAAGCGCGCCTCGCGACGCTGCACGCGTTCGAGCGATTCGTTGCCGCCGTAGAGTTCATTGACCTCGCTGACGCGCTTCATGCCGATGCCGCGGCGCGTGGCCTCGTCGAGGTTGCGCAGCCAGTCGTAGAACGCGGGCGAACCGAGGTAGAACGCCCCATGCAGGAACTCGCCGTCGCGTTCGACGAGTTCGTGCTCGAGCTGGCTGCCGCTGCCATCGGCGATGCGCTGCATCAAGGCTTCCTTGTCGACCACCTTGCGCCGGATCACGCCCACTTCGACCAGGCGCTTGAACCCCTCGTTGATCATCTCGCTGCAGCCGTACAGGCCTTGCGCAAACGGGCCGAGGCCGCCGCTGGCGAGCACCGCCGGATGGCGCTCGAGGTCCGGATCGAGCGCCTGCAACACGCGCCGATACGTCGCATTGTCGGTGTGCCGCAACGCCAGCGCATGGCAGAGCGCGTCGGCCAGCGCGCCGATGCCGATCTGCAGCGTGCCGCCGTCGCGCACCAGCGCGCTGGCATACAGGCCGATGGCGTAGTCGACGTCGCCCACCGGCTGCCGCGGCAGCCCGAACAGTTTCGGATACGGTCCTGGAGGCGTGACCACGATGTCGAAGAACGCCGCCTCGACCGAAGGGGTGCCGTCCAGCCATGGCAGTTCCGGATCGATCTCGGCCACCAGCTGCGGACGCGGCAGTCCGCGCGCGACGATCGCGTCGATCGCGTCGAAGGTCAGGTCGGTATTCGACGACAACGACAGGCGCGTGCCGTCGGCATTGCCGGCAACTTTCTGCACGATGCAGTTGACGCCGCGGTCGGCCAGGGCCTTGGCGACGTGCGTGTAGTTGAGGCTGGCGTAGCGCGTCTGCGCCTGCACCGAATTCAGCAACGCGCCGGACTGGACGTAGAACTCCTCCACCGAGACATGCGCCGGCAGCGCATCGCGCTTCTGCGCCTGCGCGTACGCCAGCCGCGGGAAGTCGTCGCCGAAGTGCCGCGACACGAACGGTCCGAGGAAACGCTTTTCCAGATCACTGGATCCGTCCGGCAGGTCCAGCGACAGCGCCGTGTACAGGTACAGCCGCCGCGATGTGTCGCCGACCGCGTGCGCGTAGAGCGCGTTGAGCAGCCGGTGCGGCTTGCCGATGCCGAGCGGGGCGCCGATGTGCAGCGGGCCGTCGATGCGCGAGTAGAGCAGATCGACGGCGGCGTCGAGGGATTCGAATTCGGCAGGAGCGGGACGGGCCATGGCGGCATTGTGGCGCAATGCGCGTCCGGCCGGCCGCAGCGAAGATCGGTCAGGCGAAGATCAGCTTGCCCGCCGCGATCAGCAACACCACGCCCAATGCGTAGCGCAGGCCTTTCACCGGCAGCCAGCGCAAGCCCATCTGCGTGCCGAGCAGGGCACCCAATGCCACGGCCACCAGCCAGATCGGCAGAGCCTGCGGCAGGGTGCCGGTGCCGTGCAGCAGGCCTGCCAGACCGGTCAGCGAATTGATCCAGACGAAGGCGACCGAGGTGCCGCTGGCTTCGCGCGTCGGCATCCAGTGCGCAAACAGCAACAACGGCGTCAGGAAAATCGCGCCGCCCGTACCGGTGAGGCCGGACAATACGCCGATCGACGCACCGATCAGCAAACCGGCCAGCCACGGCACGCGACGGCCGGTGTCCTGGGTATCGGTGATCTCCGCGCGTGCAGCGCTGCGGAATACGCCGAATGCCGCGACCAGCAGCACGATGCCGAGCAGCAGCGAGTAGCTTTCCTTCGGCAGCTTGATCTGCGCGGCGAAGAATGCGGCCGGCGCCGAAGCCAGCACGAACGGCAGCACATTGCGCCAGCGTACGTGGCCGCCGCGCCAGAAGCGGAACAGGCCGATGCCGCCGACCAACAGGTTCAGCGCCAATGCGGTCGGGCGCATTTGTTCGGGCGCGAAGCCGAGCAACGCCATCGCCGCGATATAGCCGCTGGCCCCGGCATGGCCGACCGATGAATACAGGGCCGCGACAGCAAAAAACAGCAGGGCGAGCAGCAGTTCGAGTTCGCTCACGGCGCGGCCACCACCGCGATCGACTGCACCTGCCGCACCCAGCGCGCCGGCCGCCCGTCTTCCGGTGCGATCAGTCGCAGCGGGCCGTCTTCGTCATCGAGCGGCTTGCCGCCGCAGCGATCGACCAGGAACACCTTGCGGTTGCCGAGCGTGGGGTCGAGTTCGGCGAGCGAGTACACCGCGCGATAACCGTCGCGCGCGGTGACCAGTACGTAGCTGGCCAGGCGTGCGCCGCGCAGCGGTTCGGCGGGCATGGCCTTCGACGCGCGCAATAGCTCGGTCAGCGACACGCCTTCGCATTGCAGCTTCTTGTCGTGCGCGGTCGCAGTCACGGACTCGCGAGCGAGACCGGCGAGTGTCGTCGCGTCGATCGGCACGGCCAACGGCGACGCCGGCGCTTCCGGCTCGGACGCCCTGCCGTCGGCTGGGTGATGGCCGTGCTCCTGGGCAGTCGCCGTCATGGCGCAGGCCATCAGCACCAGCGAGGCGAGGAGGAATCTGCCGCGGTTTGCTTGGATCACGGCGTGCTCACAGTTGGTCGAGCGGGAGCTTGAGGTAGCGGATGCCGTTGCGCTCGGGCGCCGGCAGCGTACCGCCACGCAGGTTGACCTGCAGCGCGGGCAGGATCAACGCCGGCATCGCCAGCGTCGCATCGCGCGCGGTGCGCAGCGCGACGAATCCGGCTTCGTCGCAGCCATCGCGGACGTGGATATTGCTGCGCTTCTGCTCGCCGATCGTGGTCTCGCAGGCCACGGTGCGGCCGTTGGGACCGTAGTCGTGACAGACGAACACGCGCGTGGCGTCGGGCAGCGTGTCGAATAGACGGCGGATCGAGCGGTACAGCGTCGCCGCATCGCCGCCGGGAAAATCGCAGCGCGCCGTGCCGGCGTCCGGCATGAACAGCGAATCGCCGGTGAACAGCGCATCGCCGATCAGGTAGGCCAGGCTGTCGCGGGTATGGCCCGGCACCGGAATGGCGCGCGCGGGCAGCGCACCGATGTGGAATGCCTCGTCGTCGCCGAGCAGGCGGTCGAACTGCGAACCATCGATCGCCAGCGTGCCGTCGGCATCGAGCGCAGGCGCGAACGTTTGCTGCACGTCGCGGATGCCGGCGCCGATCGCGAGCGTGGCGTCCGGTAGTTGTTGTTTCAGCCACTGCGCGGCGGAAAGATGGTCGGCATGCGCATGCGTCTCCAGCAGCCAGCGCACTTCGTAGCCGTGTTCGCGCGCGCTTTCCAGCAGCTTCTGCGCGGACGCGGTCGCGGTGCGCGCGGATTTGGCATCGAAGTCGAGGACCGGGTCGATCAGCGCCGCCGCGCGCATCGTCGGATCGGCGACGACGTAACTCCAGGTGCCGGTATCCGGGTGGTGGTGCGAAATGACATGCGGCTGCATCGCGGCTACCTCGGCGTGCTTCCCAACGTTTCGTTCAAGAGCGTGCTCAGCCGGTACGCCGCCTGGCGCACGCGCTGCTCCGCCAGCGGACGCATCGCATCGGGATAGCGCCGGTCCATCTTGTGCTCCTGCGGATACAGCTGGCGCGACCCGATCAGCCGGCAGGACTCCGCCGCCCAGGCTTCCGGCGGGCTCGACGTGCCGCCGTCGATCGGCGGAGGCCACGGCAGGGCATCGAGCGCGTCGGTGTACTGCTTGAGGTCCAGCCGGCGCTCGGCCAGCACGTAGTAATCCCAGACCGAGTGCAGGTTGGTGCCCATCACGCCGTCTACATATTTGTTGCGCGCGTACTTTTCCGGCGCGATGTCCGTGCGCAGGCTGATCTGGAACTTGTTGCCGCCGAGGTCGTCATGGTTGCTCGCATGCATCGGCTGGTGGACGTCGCCGATCAGGTGCACGAGGAATTTCAGCGCCTCGCGACGCGCCTCGCGCGGCTGCTTCGGGTCGGCAAGGGTCGCGCGCTGCTTCTCGATCGCGCCGATCACGCAGTTGCCGTCCGGACAATCGCGCGCGGCCACGTAGTCGCATTGCCCGAGTGGGTAGTTGACGTAGTGCCAGCGCGAGGTCTGCTTGAAGCGTTCGGGCTCGTTGTCGCGCAGCGCATCCGCCCAGTAGGCGACGCCGGCAAGGGTCGGGTCGGGCTCGCCCGCCAGCAAGGCATGCACCTGCGCTTCGGCGGCGAGGCTCAGGTGGCGCTCGGCCAATGCGCCCACGAGGCGATGGCCCAGGGCACTCCAGGCCGATGCGGAGGGCGCGAGCAGCAGCAGCACGGCGGCCAGTAACAGGCGACGCATGGGGTTCACGAGGACCTGCCTGGTTCGGGAAGTTATTCGGGGGTTAAAAGCGCGCGCTGGAAGCCGCTAAAATACCGGTCTTTCCCGTCCGCGTCTTTGCAGGAGTGTTTCATGGCGATCAAGGTTGGCATCAATGGCTTCGGCCGCATCGGGCGCAACGTCCTGCGCTCGGCGGTGCAGAACTTCGGCGACGAGATCGAAATCGTCGCCATCAACGACCTGCTGGAGCCCGACTACCTCGCCTACATGCTGCAGTACGACTCGGTGCATGGCCGCTTCAAAGGCGAGATCGCGGTCGACGGCAACACCCTGCTGGTCAACGGCAAGCGCATCCGCCTGACCCAGGAACGCGATCCGGCGGCGTTGAAGTGGGACGAAGTCGGCGCCGAGGTGGTGATCGAATCGACCGGCCTGTTCCTCGACAAGGCCACCGCGCAGAAGCACCTCGATGCTGGCGCGAAGAAGGTCATCCTGTCGGCGCCGTCGAAGGACGACACGCCGATGTTCGTCTACGGCGTCAACGACAAGACCTACAAGGGCGAGGCGATCATCAGCAACGCCTCGCTGCACCACCAATTGCCTGGCGCCGCTGGCCAAGGTGCTCAACGACAAGTGGGGCATCAAGCGTGGCCTGATGACCACCATCCACGCCACCACGGCCACGCAGAAGACCGTCGACGGGCCCAGCAACAAGGACTGGCGCGGCGGCCGTGGCATCCTCGAGAACATCATCCCGTCGAGTACAGGCGCGGCCAAGGCCGTCGGCGTGGTGATCCCGGAACTCAACAAGAAGCTCACCGGCATGTCGTTCCGCGTGCCGACTTCCGACGTGTCGGTGGTCGACCTGACCGTCGAGCTCGTCAAGGAAGCCACTTACGCCGAGATCTGCGCCGAGATGAAGGCGCAGAGCGAAGGCGCGCTGAAGGGCATCCTCGGCTACACCGAAGACAAGGTCGTCGCCACCGATTTCCGCGGCGATACCCGCACCTCGATCTTCGACGCCGATGCCGGCATCTCGCTCGACGGTACCTTCGTCAAGCTGGTGAGCTGGTACGACAACGAGTGGGGTTACTCGAACAAGTGCCTGGAAATGGTCAAGGTCGTCGCAAAATAGCGCGCGCGCCGCGGCAGCATCCCGAAATGCCCCGCACTGCGGGGCTTTTCTTTGCCGTCGCGCAATGGTGTAACTTGCGGCAGGTCGAGGGGCAGGGGCACGGGGATGGAAGCATTGGTCGTGCTGCTGGTGCTGGCGCTGCTGGCCGTGCCGGTCTTGCTGGTCGTGGCGCTGATGTCGATCGGCGGCTTGAAACAGCGCGTCACCGCGCTCGAAGACGAGCTGCGGCGATCGAAGGCGCGCCAGGAGTCGCCGCCCACTACGGTGACAGCCGCGTCGGACGTAGCCGCACCAACGGCACGGCCCGTGCCACTGCGTGATCCGGCGCCGGCAGTCGTCGAGCCGACGCCGTCCACGCCTGCGATGGCTGCGGCGACGCCAACGGCCTCGTCGCTTGAGGCGCGTGTTTCGCCACCCCCGGCTGCTCCACGCATGCCGCCGCGCCCTGCCAAGCCTGATCCGTTCGCGCTCGCCACGCGCGCCGTCAAACGTTGGTTCACCGTAGGCAACGTGCCGGTCAAGATCGGCATGCTGGTGCTGCTGGCTGGCGTCGCCGCGTTGCTCAAGTACGCCAGCGACCAGGGTTGGTTGCGCATGCCGATCGAATTCCGGCTGGCGGGCATCGCCGTCGCCGCGTTGGCGGCACTGGTGTTCGGCTGGCGGCAGCGCGCGGACAAGCGCGCTTTCGCGCTGGCGCTGCAGGGTGGCGCGATCGGGGTGCTGCTGCTGACCGTGTTCGCCGCGTTCAAGCTGTATGCCTTGCTGCCGGGCGCGGCGGCCTTCGGATTGAGCGTGGTGCTGATCGCCGGGCTCGGCGTGCTCGCGGTGGCGCAGGATTCGCGCACGCTCGCGGTGCTCGGCATCCTGGCGGGATTCCTGGCGCCGCTGTGGCTGTCGACCGGCAGCGGCAATCATGTCGCGCTGTTCTCGTATTACGCGATCCTCAACGCTGCGATCCTGGCGATTGCGTGGTGGCGGCCGTGGCGCGTGCTCAATCTGCTCGGGTTCGTGTTCACCTTCGGCATCGGCACGGCGTGGGGCGTGCTGCAGTACCGCGCCGAAAAATTCGCGAGCACCGAACCGTTCCTGCTGCTGTTCTTCGCGTTCTACCTGCTGATTCCGATCCTGTATGCGCGCAAGCGGCCGGCCAGCCAAGGGCGACCGCATCGACGGCTGCCTGGTCTTCGGCACGCCGTTGATCGCGTTCTCGCTGCAGGCGGGATTGCTTGAAGGCGAGCGCATGCCGCTTGCGCTCTGCGCGGTGGCCGTCGCCGCGCTGTACGCATTGCTGGCGTGGCTGCTGATCCGGCGCGAACGCTATGCGGTGCTCGGCCAGTCGTACGCATTGCTGGCCGTCGGCTTCGCCACGCTGTCGATCCCGCTGGCGTTGTCGGCGCAGGCCACGGCCTGCGCGTTCGCGCTCGAAGGCGCCGCCCTGGTCTGGCTGGGGCTGCGGCAGCAGCGTCGCTTGCCGCGCTGGACGGGGCTGGGCTTGCAGCTCGCTGCGGCGTTCGCCTTCGTGATCGGCACGCAACACGGAATACAGGCGCTGCAGGCCGTGGCGAACCCGATCTTCATGGGCGCGCTGCTGCTGGCGCTGGCGGGTTTTGCGAGTGCATGGTGTTACCGGCACGGCGCCGACGAAGGCGAAAGCCGCACGGGCGTGGCCGCTTCGTACTACTTGTGGGGCCTCGGCTGGTGGTGCGCGATGGCGCTCATCGAAGTCGATCGCTTCGTCGATCCCGACAGCCGCGCCGATGTCCTGCTCGCGTTCGTCGCACTGACCGGCTGGCTGGCTGCCGAAGTGCATCGCCGCCGTCCCGCGAAGGCCTTGGTGCTGACCACGCTGGCGGCGTTCGTCGCGGCCGCACCGCTGGCGCTTGCGCAGGCCGGCGCGCACGGACAGCCGTTTGCCGGCCACGGCTGGTGGGCCTGGTTGGTGTTCGCATTGCTCGGCGCACGCAGCCTGTGGTGCCTGCGCGCGGGCGACGATCGCATCGCGGCTTGGGCGCAATTCGCCTGGTGGTTGCTGTGGCCATTGGTGGTCGCCTTGCTGTTCTCGCATCTGGCCGAACGCTTCGCGCTCGCGCAAGGCTGGCAGCTGGCGCTGGTGGCTCTGCCATGGCTTGCGGCCGTGACCGTATCGATTTACCGATGGCCGCTGTTGTCGGTGCCACTCGGCGCGCGCTTCGACGGATTCCGTCCCATCTTGCAGACGACGTATTTCGCAGTGCTGGCCTTGTGGTGGTTGTTCGCGCTCTCCAGCGCTGGTAGTAGCGCGCCGCTGCCGTGGGTGGCGCTGCTCAATCCGCTGGATCTGGCACAACTGGCGCTGTTGGCGCTGGCCGCGCGCTGGTTCTGGTCGCCGCAGGCGCCGGAAGGATTGCGTTCGCTGCGGATCTTCAAGATGGCCGCCGCCGGGTTTCTCCTGGTCACCCTCATCACGCTGCGCGGCGTGCACCATTGGGGCGGCGCGGCCTGGCAGGTGGACATGCTGTCGACCAGCCTCGCGCAGACCAGCCTGACCGTGGTCTGGAGCGTGCTCGGCGTGCTCGGCTGGGTGCTCGGTTCGCGCCGCGGTCAGCGCGGGCTGTGGCTGGCGGGCGCGGTGCTGATGGGGATCGTGCTGGCCAAGCTCGTGCTGGTCGATCGCCAGCACCTCGGCAACCTGCTCGGCATCGCATCGTTCATCGCGTACGGATTGTTGTGCACCGCGGTCGGCTATTTCGCGCCGGCGCCGCCGCGGACCGATGCCGTCGACGAGGTCCCCGCATGAAGCGCATCGCCTGGCTCTCGTTGCTGCCGTTGATCGCCTTCGCCGGCGTCGGCGACGACTACGTGCGGCAATGGCCGCTGAGCCTGGAGCGCGACGGCGAAGGCGCGTATCGCGTCGTGCTGGACCGCGACGTGTATCGCACCGTGCACCTGCCGACGCTGGCCGATGTCGATGTGTACAACGCCGACGGCATTGCCGCGCCCGCAGCGCTGTTCGCGGCGGAACAACCCCTGGCGCGGGCGCCGGACAGCGTCGACCTGCCGTGGTTCGCGCTGCCGGCCGGCAAGGCCGGGCGGGCGCAGGACATCGCCGTGATCAGCGAACGCGCTGCCGATGGCAGCGTGCGGCGCGTCGAGACGCGCCTGTCCGCCGACGTCGCCGCGCCCGCAGCCCCCAGCCATGCCTGGTTGATCGACGCCAGCCGCGTACGCGGACCGATCGCCGCGCTCGTGCTGGATTGGCCGACAAGCGATACCGCGATCGATATCGCCTATCGCGTCGAAGGCAGCGACGACCTGCGCGACTGGCGCGAACTGCAATCCCATGCGCAACTGCTCGACCTAGTGCGCGACGGCCAACGCCTGCGGCAAAACCGCATCGCGCTCGATGGCAGTGCGCGCTACCTGCGATTGCTGCCGCTGCAGCAGGCGGCAGCGCCTGCGTTGTCCACCGTGCGCGCGGAACTACCCGTGGCCGCCCAGGCACAGGATTGGCGATGGGAAGATCTGCCCGGACGCAGCGTCGTCGAGAACGGCGTGACGCACTTCGACTTCGATCTCGGCGGACGCTTCCCGGTCGAGCGCGCCGACATCGTCCTACCAGGCAACAACGCCAGCGAGTGGACGCTGCAGAGCCGAGACGCCGCCGACGCACCGTGGCGGACGCGAGCCGGGCCCTGGGTGGCGTTTCGCGTGGATGCCGCGAATGGTGCCGATCGTTCCGCCCCGCAAGCACTCGATGCGGTGGTACGCGATCGCTACTGGCGATTGTCGGCACGCGCGGCGACGCCGGGAATACCTCGTTTGCGGCTTGGATATCGTCCTGAAGTCGTCGTTTTCCTCGCGCAAGGCTCGCCGCCCTACGCGTTGGTCGCAGGCAGCGCACGCGCCACGCGCGCCGCTGCGCCGCTGGCGCAGTTGCTCGATGCGATGCGTGGTCAGCGCGGGGAGGATTGGCGACCCGGCCTCGCAGTTGTCGGAAAACCGCAGGTGCGCGGCGGAGCACAGGCGCTCGAGCCCGCGCCTGCGCGGCGCGATTGGAAAGCCTGGTTGCTGTGGACCGTATTGATCGCAGGCGCTTTGATCGTCGCGGCCTTCGCTTTCAGCCTGCTGCGCAAGCAGAACACCACTTCGTAGATCGCTTCGCGAACGCATCTGTCGAACAGGAGGATCCTGGTGCTTACGGCTTGCCGCCGCGCCAGATCTTGAATGCGGCGATCGCGAAATAGTAGAACGCCATGCCTGCCACGGCCGTATGCGGACGCTCCACCCATTCGCCGCCGCCCGGCAATCCCAGCGTCGGCACGATGTCGGCAGCGATGCCGAGTTCCGGCACGGGCAGGAACACGCCGCCGAACACGGCGGCGAGGTAAGCCACTACCGAGAACGCCCAGGTCACCATCTGGCGGTTCACTTCCTCGCCGCGCCCGACCGGCGTGCTGAAGACCCAGGTCGCCTTGGCGATCACCAGCCAGGCGAACACCCACACCGGCCACCACGCACGGAACATCCAGGCAAACGCGGCGATGAACGTCGCGTAGAACGCCAGCAGTCCGAGCATCATCAGCAGGCGTTTGCCGCGCGACACGTCATCCATGAAGGCGATGGCCGTGAAGAAGCCCGTGCCGTGCACGAGCAGGAATTCCATCAGCATCATCAGCACGACCGTCTTGACCGCACCCTGGCCGAACGCGAACGGTGCGATCCAGACGACCACGCAGGCGATGCCCGTGAGCGCATCGGGCAGGGCGCCGAGCAGGCGGCCGGCGCGACGGCCCGGCATGGCGATGACGGCGTGCGATTTCATCGAGTTCCCCTTCACGCGTCGTCGGACGTCGCTGCTGCCGATCCCAAGTGCCGGGACAGGTTTGCCTGCACCGTCGACGGCAACGACAATACGCCTGTACTTCATCCGGAAACCAGCATGTCCATCCTCCGCATGACCGACCTCGACCTGCGCGGCAAGCGCGTGCTGATCCGGCAGGACCTCAACGTGCCGGTGGCCGATGGCAAGGTCACTTCCGACCAGCGCATCGTCGCCTCGTTGCCGACGCTGCGGCATGCGCTCGAAGCGGGCGCGGCGGTAATGGTGATGTCGCATCTCGGCCGCCCCAAGGAAGGTGTGTGGAGCGAAGCCGATTCGCTGGCGCCGGTGGCCACGCGGTTGTCGGAACTGCTGGGGCGCGAGGTGCCGCTGGTGAAGGACTGGGTAGATGCTGTCGAGGTCGCACCGGGCCAGCTGGTGCTGCTCGAGAATTGCCGCATGAACGTCGGCGAGGCCAAGGACGACGAGGCGCTGTCGAAGCGCTACGCCGCGTTGTGCGACGTGTTCGTGATGGATGCGTTCGGCACGGCGCATCGTGCACAGGCTTCCACGCACGGCGTCATCCGGTTCGCTAAACAGGCGGCTGGCGGACCGCTGCTGATGGCCGAACTCGATGCGCTCGCCAAGGCGCTCGACAACCCGGCGCGACCGCTGCTCGCGATCGTCGCCGGCTCCAAGGTCTCGACCAAGCTCGAACTGCTGTCGTCGCTGGTCGGCAAGGTCGATCAGCTGATCGTCGGCGGCGGCATCGCCAATACCTTCATTGCCGCGTTGGGGCACGACGTCGGCAAGTCACTGTACGAAGCCGACCTGCTCGACACCGCCAGGCAGATCATGGCCGATGCCAAGGCGCGCGGTGCCGAGATTCCGATTCCGACCGACGTCGTGGTCGCGCCCGAGTTCAAGGCCTCCGCGCCCGCCACCATCAAGACGCTCGATGCGGTCGATGCCGACGACATGATCCTCGATATCGGGCCGGAGACCGCGCGTCGTTACGCCGAACTGATCGCCAAGGCGGGAACCGTGGTGTGGAACGGCCCAGTCGGCGTGTTCGAGTTCGAGGCGTTCGGCAAGGGCACGGAAACGCTGGCGCGCGCGATCGCCGCATCGCCGGCGTTCTCGATCGCCGGCGGCGGCGACACGCTGGCCGCGGTCGACAAGTACGGCATCGCCGATGACATGTCCTATATCTCGACCGGCGGCGGCGCGTTCCTGGAGTTCCTCGAAGGCAAGACATTGCCCGCGGTTGCGGCGCTCGAATTGCGCGGCCGCTGATGCCGCCAAGTTGCGATGCCGCGATGGATCGCTGAATAGGCCAGACGATGCAATCGGGTACGGGTGCCGCCGCGATGCGGAACACGGTCACGTTTGACGCGCGAGTGCGGCGCTAACCTCCCGACGCGGCCATGAAGGCCGCGCTACCGGAACCGGGAGGAGACACCATGCGTCGTGCAAGGATTTTGCTCATCGCCATCGTGCTGCTCGGATCGATCGCAGCGGGCACGGCATTGGCGGGAAGATGGCCCTACATCATGACGTTCTACGACGAGGCAGGCACCGCAGTGGGCTGGCAGATCGGGGCTTGCGACGGCACCGTGCACTACAGCGGAGAACGCACCGACGATTACACGATCGAACGGCTGCAGTGCCCGGATTGACCGGGATGTCCGGCGTTGTGGATGAAACGTCGTTCGCCGGTAACGCGTCCTGCGGATTGCGCAGCGCGTTGCCGGCGACGTTCGATGCATCGGAATGCGACGTACGACATTCGCCTTAACGAATACTTGATTCCGCGACTAAGTCTGGCGACCTATCTTGAGCAGGCGGAATGACTCCGCGAATCAAGGAAGGAAACTCATGACTCGTACGAAACTCTGCACTGCCGCCATCGCGGTCGCCCTGCTGGCCGGTTCTTCGTTCAGCGCCGGCGCAAGCTGGCAAGGCACTTTCTATTACTACAGCGACGAAGGCGTGCTCGTGGGCGGATGGACCGCCGGGTGCGGCGAAGCCGACGGACGCTGGGGCGTGGAAACCGACAACAAGCACTTCGTCCAAGGTTGCCGGCCCGCAAGCTGACCTGCGCACTCCTGCGCATTCGGCCGAAGCCCCGATCGTTCGGGGCTTCTTCTTGGGCGGGCGCCAGTCGGGCTTCCGTTCTGGACGCGAAAACTAAAGGCCGAACCTGCGGAACCGGCGCGGGTTTGTAGTAGCCTCCGCAGCCAGGGGACATCGCAGGACGTTACATGAAGGCCATGCTGTGGTGGTTGCTGGCTGTCGCCGGGTGGGCGCAGGCAGCCGAAGGCGAGTATCGCCGTGGGGATTTTGTTTTTTCCGTCGGGCCGGCGCCGTCCTATGTGCGGGCGCGCGACATCCCCGAGTCGTGGGATGCGAAGGCGCCGGGAGCCAGCGAAGCGCGCTGGCGGTACTGGCTGTTCGACGAACAGATCGATCGCCGCGCCGGCAGATATCAGGATTACATCGACTACGCCTTCGAGCCCAAGTCGCAGGCCTCGCTGGGTGACGCAGGACGCTTCCAGGTCCACTTCAATCCCGCCTACCAGCAACTGGTCATCCACCGTGTCGAACTCAGGCGCAACGGTCAGTGGGAAGACCGGCTGGATCCGGAACGGGTCACGCTGGCACGCCGGGAAAGCGGCTTCGAACGCGACATGGCCGACGGCGTGGTGACCGCGCTGATCGTGCTCGATGACATCCGCTTGGACGATGTCGTCCGCATCACCTATACGGTCACCGGCAGCAATCCGATCCTGGCCGGGCAAACCGCCGACTGGATCCGGCTGGCGTGGATGAACCCGCTGCTGGACGTGCATCTGCGCGTCTTGGAGGATCCCGGCACGGTGCTGAAATTCCACCGCGAAAACACCAGCGCCGAACCCGTCGTGCGTCACGGCGAGGATGCGGTCGAAGTCTCGCTGCACGCGCATGGCGCGGCGCCGATCACCAACGAGGAAAACTATCCGGCTTGGTTCCAGCCGTACCCGACGGTCCAGATCTCACGTGAGCGGAGTTGGCAGCAGGTCGTCGCCTGGGCGCTCCCGCTGTATCCGAAGGTGGAGGTCCTGCCGGCCGATCTGCAGGCGAAGATCGCCCAGTGGAACAAGCTGCGCGATCCATACGCGAAGCTCACTGCGGCATTGCGTGCCGTCCAGGAGGAGGTCCGCTACTTCGGCGTCGAGATGGGGGAGAACACGCATCGGCCGACCTTGCCCGGGGAAACCTGGCGACGTCGCTATGGCGACTGCAAGGACAAGACTTACCTGCTGGTGACCTTGCTCGATCGGCTCGGCATCCAGGCGGTACCGGCGCTCGTGTCCGTCGATCGCGGCCGCGCGATCGACGACTTCGTACCAGGCGCTTCGTTGTTCGACCATGTCATTGCACGAGCTCAAATCGGAGGCGACGTACTCTGGGTCGACCCGACGATGACGCACCAGGGCGGCGATCCGCGTGACAGCGACTTGAGCCTCTATGGGATGGCGCTTCCTGTCGTTGCAGGTGGAGATCGATTGCAGGCGATCGAGCCGACGCGTCCGCTCAATGCAGGCATCCACACGGTGGAGCGGTTCGTGCCCGATGCGGAGGGGCGCAGCGTCGGCCTCACCATCGAAACGACGTACCAGGGTCGCTCGGCGGATTTCGCGAGGCGCTCGATCGCCGGCCAGCGCGCGGAGGATTGGTCGCGGCAGTACGCCGACTACTACCGCAAACGCTTCGGCGACGTGGATGTTGTCGCCTTACCGGTCCGCCAGGACGACCTCGCCGCGAACACCCTGAAGGTCACTGAAAACTATCTGCTCAAGGCTCCCTTCGAAAGCGAAGGAAGCAACGTGCGGGTGCTCGACGTGTACGGGGAGGCCTTGTCCGGGGTCAGCGTCCTGCCGCCGACGATCGCGCGTAACGGCCCGCTTGATTTCGCGCCGAAGGGCAAGTACCGGCACGAGATCGAAATCAGCGTGCCGGAACATTGGAAGGCGACGTTCGGCCGCGAGCGCCTGACCTACAAGTCCTTGGCGTTCGCTTACGAGCGGGACGTGGATGTGAAGGATCGCACCGTGAACGTAATCTACGAGATGGACGTCGGCCAGTCTGAAGTCGCGCCGGACAAGGTAGCCAACCACTTGGGCGAACTGCGCAAGCTGCGCGACAGCCTGTCGGCGCGGTTGCGATTCAGCACACCCGCCGTGAGCAACGCCCATCACCGGGAACAGCGTCTCAGGAATCTCCTGCGCGACGTCCGCGAAGACGGAGCATCGAAGTGAAGGCCCCCTTCCATCTTGTCCTGGGTGCCTGCTGTGCGATCGCACTGGGCATGGGCTGCATCGCGCCTGTTCTCGCGCAGGCCGCGGCGGGGCAGGCTCCGGCGGGGCATGCTCCGGCGGGGCCGGCGACGGACGCGGTCGTGTCCGATCCACAAGCCGTATGGGAGGACTTTCTCGAACATGGCGAGATCGAAAAGATCGCGCCAGCCTATGAGCTTCTTGCGACGCTCAAGTACAACAACAGCTCGGTGGAAGCGGCGGCCTGCGTCGAACACGCCAAGGCGCTGCAGGCTGCGATCGCGGCGGTTCCCGTCGGAATCGCGATCCGCCGTGCGGCGATGCTCTGTGCCGAGGCCACGGGCGACGAGGCGGCTGCGGAACGCGAACTCGAAGCGCTGGCTGCCTTGTCGAAACTCGCATTGACCGGCGGTGAAGGCGTGTGGGAGAAGCCGATCCGCGTGCTCCGTTTGGAGGACATCTACTCGCTGCTCGCCGGCAGCGGGTTGCAATACCAGTACGAGTACTACGGCGTCCTGTACGCAACGGCCTATTTTCCGCTCATCGTCGCCGCTTGGGACGAGCAGGCCAAGGTGGAAAGGCATCTGGCGTTCGACTACATCGAATCGATCTACCGGCTCGACAAGACGGGGGACATGGCGGGCTTCCCGATCCGTCGCCGCTGGCTGGTCGACGGCATCATCAAGGGACACGCGGAAGCCAAGGAGCTTGCCGCGATCGATGTCGATGCGGCTCGAACGGCATCGCAGACCGCCGACGTCAAGGCGAAGATCGCCAAGCTGCGTCCTGCCGCCGAACTAGGCGGTGTCCAGTCATTGCAGGCCTGGCTGCTGCTGTGCACCCGACAAGCTCCGGCCGGCTGCGCGGACGGACTGGTCGACGCGCTCCTGCCGCAAGCCGAATCCCAGCACGCGCTGCCGATGGCCATGCTGGCGTTCGCCTATGGCGAGGGCATCGGGCTGGCACGCGACGAGCAGGCTGCGGGCGAACTGCTCGACGCCGCCAGCCGCCGTTGGCATCGGCAGGGCGCTACCGCCCATTACGCCGCCATGTGGTCGATCGTGCATCCACAAGGTGCGTGGCCTCCCGCTTTGCAGCAGCGTCTCGAGCAGGCGGTCGCGCAGGGCAATACGGTGGCTGAAGCCCTGCTGGTCGTTCGCAAACTGGTGGACAAAGACAAGCCGGCCCTGACCGCCAGCGAAGTTTCCTTTCTTTCCAACCCTGCCACGAACCAGACGGGCATGGGCTACGAACTGCTGGCGGAGCATTACGAAGGCTTGCAGCGCACGACGGATGCCGCGATATGGCGCGAGCACGCCGTAAAGGCCGGCAACCCGGAGGGGCAGGCCCGGTACGGGTTTTCGTTGCTTGCCCGCGCTAACGACGCAGCGGCGAAGGCAGAAGCGTTGCGATGGATGGAGCCAGCCGCACAAGGCGGCAACGTGCGCGCGATGCGTCAAATGGCGCATAGCGCCCGGATGCAGGGGAAATGGGCCGACGCTGAAGCCTGGTTGCTCGACGCGGTGGCCGCGGGCGATGTCGATGCCGCCCTCGAGATTTCCGCACTGCGCGAGTGGGAACGGCCGGGGTTGCGCGTCAAACCCGAGCAGGCCGTCGCGACCTACCGGGTCTTGGCCGACGAACACGACCTCGCCGAAGCACGCCGCCGATTGGCGTCGATGGCCATCGAAGGCCGCGGCATGAAGAAGGATTTGTCGCAAGCGAAGCAATGGCTGCTGCTCGACGCCGAGCGCGGCAATCATGATGCCGAAGTGTCGCTGGGCATGGGCTATCTGCGTGGATCGTTCGGCAAGATCGATGAAGACGAAGGATTGCGTTGGATCGACAAAGCGCTCGCGGCCAAGGACGCCGGCGCTTACGTTGCTTACGGCGCGTGGCTGTACTACACCAAGAACACGCCCGACTCGCGCTTGCAGGCGATGGAGTCCTGGCTCAAGGGCGAAGCGGTCGGCGACGACATCGCCAGGAACAACCTGGCCTGGGCCTGGTGCACTGCCGCGGACGACAGGATATTCGACCCCGCGCGAGGGATCGCCATGGCGCAGAAGATGATGCAGTCGGCGGGATTGCCAGCCGGTGAACTGGATACGGTCGCTGCATGCCATGCCGCGGCCGGCGACTTCGAACAGGCCATCGCGGTTCAGCAGCGAGCGGCGGACATGCTCAGGCCGCTCGGAGCGGACGAACAAGAGACCATCAAGGTTTTCGACGCGCGCATTGCGCTGTATCGCGGCAAGAAGCGCTACGTGGAACTCGACAAGGACTAATCCCGACCCGGCGGTTCAAGCCGCCCTGTCGGCCCAGTCGCGCGCCAGCAATCCGAATATTTCGGAATCCGTCGCGTCATCGCCGATGAAGAACCGTTGCCGCATCACGCCCTCGCTGGCGAAGCCGAGACGCTCGAGGATCTTCCTGGAGGCCTCGTTGCGCGGGTCGATGTCCGCCTCGATGCGGTGCAGCTCGAGCGTGCGGAACGCCCAGTCGATGGCGAGCGTCGCCGCCTCGCGTGCCAGGCCCTTGCCCCAGCAATCCGAACGCAATGCATAACCGAGCTCGGCGCGCCGGTGCCGGGCGACGAAGTTGTACAGCGTGCAGGTGCCGATCACGGCGTCGCGCCTGTCGACGACCACCCAGTTGATCAGCCGGCGTTGCGTGAAACCGTCGAGGATTTCCGCGATCCGGCCCTCGGCCTGCGCCAGCTCGCGCATCGGCGTGCTGCTCCAGTAGCGCATCACGGCCGGATCGGAGAACACCTCGAAGACTGCTGCTGCGTCCTCCACACGCGGCCCGCGCAGGCGGATGCGCGGCCCCTGCAGTTGTGGAAACCCGGGCAGGTCGTTGAGGACGGAGTTGGGATCGGCCATGCCGGATTGCCATGTCATGCGTGTGGGCTAGGATAGCCCGGCATTCCTCGTCGTCATCCAAACCAGGCCACCAACCCCATGTCGGAACATCGTCGCCGCACACGCATCCTCGCCACGCTCGGCCCGGCCACCGATCCACCGGGCGTGCTCGATGCCTTGCTGCGTGCCGGCGTCGACGTGGTGCGCCTGAATTTCTCGCACGGCGACCCGTCGGCGCAGGCGTTGCGCGCGCAAGCAGTGCGCGAGGCGGCCGAGCGCGTCGGCACCGAGGTCGGCATCCTCGCCGACCTGCCCGGGCCGAAGATCCGCATCGAGAAATTCGTCAACGATCGCGTGCAGCTGCGCGCCGGCAATCGCTTCGACCTGCTGGCGCGCGAGGATGCGCCGCTCGGCGACGAGACGCAGGTCGGCGTGAGCTATCTGGGACTGCCCGACGACGTGCACGCGGGCGACGTCCTGCTGCTCGACGACGGCGTCGTGCAGCTGCAGGTGACGGCGGTCGAGGGCGAGCGCATCGTCACCACCGTGCTCAACGATTGCGTGCTGTCCAATCGCAAGGGCCTGAACAAGCAGGGCGGTGGACTCTCGCTCGGCGCGCTGACCGAGCGCGACAAGGAACTCATCGCCATCGCCGCGCAGATCGGCGTCGACTTCATCGCCGTGAGTTTCTGCCGCAATGCCGAGGACATGAACGAAGCGCGGCGCATCGCCCGCAGCCATGGCAGCGACGCGGCCATGGTCTCGAAGATCGAGCGCGCAGAGGCGATCGAGAACCTGACCGAGATCGTGGAGGCCAGCGACGTGGTGATGGTCGCGCGCGGCGACCTCGGCGTGGAGATCGGCGACGCCGAGCTGCCCGGCCTGCAGAAGAAGATCATCCGCGAATCGCTGCTGCGCAACCGCGTCGTCATCACCGCCACGCAGATGCTGCAGTCGATGGTCGACAGCCCGATCCCGACCCGCGCCGAGGTGCTGGACGTGGCCAACGCCGTCATCGACGGCACCGATGCGGTGATGCTGTCGCAGGAATCGGCGGCGGGCAATTATCCGGTACGCGCGGTCGAGGCGATGGCGCGCATCTGCATCGGCGCTGAGAAGCAGTTCGAGGCGAACACCGATTTCGAGAAGGCGCCGCGCGACATCGACCGTGCCGACCAGGCGATCGCGATGGCGACGATGTTCCTGTCCGAACACGTCGGCGTGCGCGCGATCGTCGCCATGACCGAGTCCGGCGGTACGGCGCGCTTCCTGTCGCGGTTCCGCTCCAGCGTGCCGATCTACGGCCTGTCGCGGCACGACCGCGCGCGCCGCAAGATGGCGATGATGCGCGACGTGTTCCCGATCGATTTCGACAGCCGCGGCATGGCCACGCGCGAAGCCGCGCGCGCGGCGCTCGAGGCGATGTTCAAGGCCGGCCTGCTCGCCGAAGGCGATCGCGTGATCTTCACCAGCGGCGACCACATGGAACACCACGGCGCGACGAATACGCTGCGGTTGTTGCAGGTGGGGGTGGGTGGAAAAGCCGAAGGACTGGGAGAACTCTAAAAGCGATCGAACGGCCTGGATCGGCACGCCGGGCTATAATTCCGCCCCTTTCCAGCCGCCGGACGTCTCCCACCCATGAGCATCGAACAGCTTGCCGAAACCGCCCTGGCCATGGTCGCCGCGGGCAAGGGCATCATCGCGATCGACGAGTCGAACGCCACCATCGCCAAGCGCTTCGACGGCGTCGGCATCCCGAACAACGAAGAGAACCGCCGCGCCTACCGCGAGCTGCTGCTGACCACGCCGAAGCTGTCGCGACTACATCTCCGGCGCGATCCTGTACGACGAGACGATCCGCCAGTCGACCAAGGCCGGCGTGCCGTTCACCAAGGTCATGGCCGATGCCGGCATCATCCCGGGCATCAAGGTCGACAAGGGCCCGAAGCCGCTGGCCGGTTTCCCGGGCGAAGTGGTGACCGAAGGCCTCGACGGCCTGCGCGAGCGCCTGCAGGAGTACTACAAGCTCGGCGCGCGCTTCGCCAAGTGGCGCGCGGTGATCAACATCGGCGAGGACATCCCGTCGGGCACCTGCATCGAGGCCAATTCGCATGCGCTCGCGCGCTACGCGGCGCTGTGCCAGGAAGCCGGCCTGGTGCCGATGGTCGAGCCCGAGGTGCTCATGGACGGCAGCCACGACATCGAGACCTGCTACGAGGTCACCGAAGTCACGCTGCGCTCGCTGTTCGACGCGCTGTACCAGCAGAACGTCATGCTCGAAGGCACGATCCTGAAGGCTTCGATGGTGCTGCCGGGCAAGGACAGCGATGAGGAGGCCAGCGGTCGAGGAAGTCGCCGAGTCGACTTGATGTGCCTGAAGTCGACCGTGCCGGCGATCCTGCCGGGCATCGTGTTCCTGTCCGGCGGCCAGTCGCGACGAGGACGCGACCGCGCATCTCGACGCGATGAACCGCATGGGCCCGAACCCGTGGCCGTTGTCGTTCTCCTACGGCCGCGCGATGCAGTCGGCGGCGCTGAAGCTGTGGTCGCAAGGATCTCGCAGGCAATATCGGCAAGGCCCAGGAGATCGTCCATGCCCGCGCCAAGGACAACGGCCTGGCCGCGCTTGGGCAAGTGGGAAGGCTGATTCAGCCGCCATCGTCTGCGAAAACGCCGGCTTCGTGCCGGCGTTTTTCATTCTGGAGTCTACACGAACGGCAGACTCTCGGCTAGCCGCTGATGGACGTCCCTGAAAGCAGAACGTCGAAGGCTTGAGATGCTTGCTGACTTGAATATAATTGCTTAGGCAACTATATGGCAGGCAGCCATGACGCCCAACGATCCCAGCACCCCCAGTTCTCCCTCGGTCGGCTACCTGATCGCCGACCTGACCCGCCTCTTCGGTCGGGTCTTCGATCGCCGCGCCGCCCATCTGGGCCTGACCCGGGTGCAGTGGCGCTCGCTCAAGCGCATCCATGACAACGAAGGCCTGACTCAGTCCGGCCTGGCCGAGCTGCTCGACATGGAGCCGATCGCGGTCGGCCGCGTCATCGACCGCCTGCAGAAGGCCGGCTTCGTCGAACGCCGCGCCGATCCGGCCGACCGGCGCTGCTGGCGCCTGTACCTGCTGCCGCAGTCGATGCAGGTCATGGACGGCATCGGCCGCGTCTCGACCATGGTGCGCGAAGACGCGATGCGCGGCGTCGACCCGCGCGACTACGAAACCACGATGCGCGTGCTCGAACAGATGCGCGACAACCTCATCCGCCTCGACCGCGAGAGCCGCGGCGAAGCTTCTTCCAAGAAGGCCTGATGCCATGACGTCCAAGATCAATCCGCAAGCCGAAACCGTCCCGGTTCCGGCCAAGAAGCGCCGCAAGGTGCCGCTGTGGCTGTGGATCGCTGCGCCGCTGGCCGTGGCCGGCTTCTTCGGCTGGGAGTGGTGGGCCTCGAGCCGCGAGGTCGGCACCGACAACGCCTACGTCAAGGCCGACCGCGTGCTGATTGCGCCGCAGGTCGGCGGCCGCGTGGTCGCGGTCGGCGTCGGCCAGAACCAGGCGGTGAAGCAGGGCGACCTGCTGTTCCGCATCGATCCCGAGCCATTGCAGATCGCCCTGGCGCAGGCCGAGGCGCAACTGGCGCGCATCGACCAACAGCCGCCAATGCGTCGCGCGCGCTGGTCGAGGAGGCCGGCACGTCGATCTCGGCCGCCGATGAAAACCTGCAATGGGCGAAACGCGATTTCGTGCGCATGAGCGAGCTGGCCGCCAAGCAGCTGGTCGCGCGCAAGATGCTCGACGACGCACGGCATGCCGTCGCCGAAGCGCAGGTGCAACGCGAATCGGCGATCGCCACGCAGTCGCAGGCCAATGCCGTGCTCAGCGGCAGCGTCCGTACGCCGACGGCTAAGTTGCCGGAGTATCGCGCCGCGCTCGCTGCGGTGCAGAAGGCGAAACTCGACATCGCGCATTCGGAAGTACGCGCGCCGGTCGACGGCATCGTCGGCCTGCATGACCTGCAGGTCGGCGAATACATCAACATCGGCCAGACCGCGATGCCGCTGGTGGCGACCGCGCCGATCTGGATCGAGGCGAATTTCAAGGAAACCGATCTGACGAAGATGCGCATCGGCCAGCCGGCGAAGATCACCGTCGACAGCTATCCGGGCGTGAAATGGATTGCACACGTCGCCTCGATCAGTCCCACCTCGGGCGCGGAATTCAGCGTGCTGCCGCCGCAGAACGCGACCGGCAACTGGGTCAAGATCGTGCAGCGCATCCCAGTGCGCCTCGAGATCGACCGGGCCGAAGCCGATGCACCGCAATTGCGGGCCGGCATGAGCGCGGAAGTGGAAGTCGATTTGCGCGAGGGCGGCGCGTCGGCGAATCGCGCGACAGCGGCGCGTTGACCTATCCGACCGTCATCCCCGCGAAGGCGGGGCTGCGCAGGTCGCAGACCGGAGCGAACATTTGCGCAGCAAATGGCCCGAAGGGCGAGCGCAGCGAGTCATTCAGCGAGTTCGAATCCGCTGCATCGCTTCTGCAGGAAGGCGACGTTTCCTAGAAAGCATTCGTAGCTGACATGACCAAGACACTGGGTCCCCGCCTTCGCGGGAATGACGAGCAAGAACGAGATCGGCCATGACCTGGTCTGGCCGCACTAGAGAAGACGCACCATGATCGACCGACTCAAACAATCCGCCGCCGCCGGTGGCACCGGTCTGCTGGTCGGCTCGGTGATGCTGGCCACGCTGATGCAGGCGCTGGACACGACAATCGCCAATGTCGCGCTGCCCGACATGCAGGGCTCGCTGTCGGCGACGCAGGACCAGGTGTCGTGGGTGCTGACCAGTTACATCGTCGCGGCCGCGATCCTGACACCAGTGACCGGCTGGCTGGCGGGACGGCTCGGTCGCCGCTTGCTGCTGATCGTGTCGGTCACCGGTTTCACCGTCGCTTCGCTGTTGTGCGGCGTCGCCACCGGCATCGGCGAGATGGTGTTGTTCCGCGTGCTGCAGGGCGTGTTCGGCGCCGCGCTGGTGCCGATCTCGCAATCGCTGCTGCTCGATGCGTTCCCGAAGGAGAAGCACGGCGCGGCAATGGCCTTGTGGGGCATGGGCATCATGATCGGGCCGATCCTCGGTCCGCCGCTCGGCGGCTTCCTCACCGAGAACTACAGCTGGCGCTGGGTGTTCCTGATCAACCTGCCGGTCGGCCTGCTGGCGCTCGCCGGCATCTTCGCCAGCGTCAAGAAGGAACCGACGCACGAACGCCCCGTCGACGGCATCGGTCTGGGACTGCTCGCGCTCGGCATCGGCGGATTGCAGCTGATGCTCGACCGCGGCCAGGGCGAGGACTGGTTCGGCAGCCTCGAAGTGCAGATCGAAGCCGCCGTCGCGTTCCTCGCGCTGTATCTCTACGGCCTGTGGTGGTGGAACCGGCGCGAGCGCTCCCTGCTCGATCTCGGTTTGTTGAAGAACGGCAACTTCGCCGTCGGCTGCGTGCTGATCTTCGTCGTCGGCATCGTGCTGTTCGCGACGCTGGCCTTGTTGCCGCCGTATCTAAGCAGCCTCATGCACTACCCGGTGCTCACCATCGGGCTGGTACTGGCGCCGCGCGGCGTCGGCACGATGTTCAGCATGATGCTGTCCGGGCGCCTCCTTGGCAGGATCGATGCGCGCTGGCTGATCCTCACCGGCATGGCGCTGATGGTGTATTCGCTGTACGGCATGACGTCGTTCGGCCCGGAAGTGTCGATGTCGGCGGTGGTCTGGCTCGGCGTGATCCAGGGCATGGGGTTAGGGCTGGTGTTCGTGCCGATCTCGACGGTCGCCTACGCCACGCTCGAGCCGCATCAGCGCACCGAGGCCGCCGGGCTGTTCAGCCTGATCCGCAACATCGGTTCCTCGGTCGGCATCTCGGTGGTGTTCACGATGCTGTCGCGCGCCAACCAGATCGGCCATGCCGAGATCGGATCGCGCATCCCGGCGTTCGGCGCCGAGACGACGCTGTTGCCGGCGCTGTGGAATCCGTCGACGCAGGCCGGCGCGGCCCTGCTCAACAACGAAGTCATGCGCCAGGCCGCCACGATCGGCTACATCAACGATTTCAAGTTGATGATGGTGCTGACCCTGTGCGCGACACCGCTGGTCCTGATGATGCAGGGCGGCAGGGCGCGCGCCGGTGCGCCCGCTGACGCGGCGGCGGTGCACTGACTGCGGTCGTCGCCGGCGTCGGCGTATGCTGCCGTCGGTGCAGCAGTGGCGGATTCCGGCATGACCGCAGCAAACCGGCTCCCACCCGATGCGATCGACGCGCTCGCGCGTGGCGAGACGATCGAGGCCATCAAGCGCGTGCGCGCGGCGACGGGGCTCGGCCTGAAGGAGGCGAAGGATCTCGTCGACGCCTATCGCCATCCCGGCGGTAGTGCGACCGGCCAGGCATCCGCAGCCAGCGCGTCGACAGCAACGGGCGCGCTCAATGACAACGGCGGCGAGCTCATCGTGCCAGCCGCCGCAGCCACGGCGCTGCAGCGCGGCAACATCATCGAGGCGATCAAGCTGATCCGCGACGCGAACCGGCTCGGGTTGAAGGAGGCCAAGGACGCGGTCGAGCACTTGCGCATCGGACCGCAAACGCCTTCGTCACTGCACGCGCACCCGCGCCGGATGCCGACGGTGATGCAGGGCGATCGCGGCCTCGGCGGATGGATCGTGCTGGCCGCGGTGGTGATCGCGGCGTTCGCGTGGTGGTTGTTGTCCTTGTAGCAGGAGCGCCCCCGCGGGCGCGAGGACCGCTCCTACAAACACGGCGGCTTTTTTACGGCCGCGGAAACGCGTCCGCCATCGGCCCCGCCTGCGCCGCCAGCCAGTCGTCGTCCGAGCCTTCGTTGACACCCTCGAACAGGATCGTCGAGAAATAGCGCTCGCCGGTGTCGGGCAGCATCGCCAGGATCACGTCGCCGTCGTTGGCGGTCTTCGCGACCTCGAGCGCCGCGGCGATCGTCGCACCGGCGGAGATGCCCACGAAGATGCCTTCCTCCTGCGCCATGCGTCGCGCGATGTCGCGCGCGACGATGTCGTCGATCGGCAGGATCTGCGCGGCGACTTCGCGATTGAGCACGGCTGGCACGAAGTCGGGCGTCCAGCCCTGGATCTTGTGGGGTTGCCATTCCTTGCCGGCGAGCAGCGAGGCACCAGCCGGCTCGCAGGTGGTGACCTTCACTTCAGGACGCGCGACCTTCAACACTTCGCCGACGCCGGTCAGCGTGCCGCCCGTACCCCAGCCGGTGACGAAATGATCGAGCCGGCGACCGGCGAAATCGCGCAGGATTTCCGCCGCGGTAGTCTGCCGGTGGTAGGCGGGATTGGCGGGGTTCTCGAACTGGCGGGCCAAAAACCAACCGTGCCGTTTGGCCAGTTCCTCGGCCTTGCGCACCATGCCGCTGCCGCGTTCGGCGGCGGGTGTCAGGATGACCTTGCCGCCGTAAGCACGGATCAGCTTGCGGCGTTCGATCGAGAAGGTTTCCGACATCGTCGCAACGAATTTGTAACCGCGTGCTGCGCAGACCATCGCCAGTGCGACACCGGTGTTGCCCGACGTCGCCTCGACGACGGTGTCGCCCGGTTTCAGCAGGCCCTTGGCCTCGGCATCGAGAATGATGGCGATCGCGAGCCGGTCCTTGACCGAGCCGCCGGGGTTGAAGGATTCGACCTTCGCGTAGAGGGTCACGCCCGACGGCGCAATGCGCTGCAGGCGAACGACGGGCGTGCGGCCGATGGTGTCGAGGATGCTGTCATGGATCATGGCGTTGTCCTGCGTTGGGGGAGTCGAGCCGGCATGGTGCCCGATCCTGCGCTTTCGACGTGCGCCCTGCGCGAAACAGGCCTGCCGAAAGTCATGCCGGTACACCTAGACTGCGCAAACTGGCGTCTAATTGCCACTTCCAAACGGCAACTGCGTGTCTTATCGGTCAACCCGGGCGTCAACCATCGGCCCGTCACGGGCGTTGACCCCGGGTTGGCTAGAATTTGCCGTCCGCTACCCCTATTTTTTCGAAGCGTGGTGCTTGATGCGTGTCCCTCCGTTTGCCCGTGCGACCTGCCTGCTCGCGGTCGTTCTTTCCATCGCTGCCTGCGGCAAGGATGAGGCGCAAGCCAAGGGCAAACAGGAAGGCGATCGGCCGATTCCCGTGACCATGGAAGTCGTGCGGCCGCAGCCGTGGAGCGACACGATCCTCGCCCTCGGCACCGCCAAGGCGCGCGAGTCGGTGACCGTCACGGCCAAGGTCAGCGAAACCGTGCAACGCGTGCATTTCGACAGCGGCGACGAAGTGGCCAAGGGCGCGCCGCTGGTCACGCTGACGGGCCAGCAGCAACAGGCATCGCTCACCGCGCTGCAAGCCACCGCTGCGGAGGCCGAGCGCATGTACAAGCGCCAGAGCGAGCTCGCCGAGCAACAGCTCATCGCGCGTTCTTCGCTCGATACGCAACGCGCGACGCGCGACGCCACCCGCGCGCAGGTCGCCGTCGTCAGCGCCAACCTCGCCGATCGCGTGATCCGCGCGCCGTTCGCCGGCGTGCTCGGCATCCGCCAGGTCAGCCCGGGCACGCTGGTGACGCCTGGCATCGCGATCGCGACACTCGATGACGTCTCGCGCGTCTACGTCGATTTCCCGGTGCCGGAAGTGCAGCTCGCCAACCTCGCCACGGGCCAGGCGCTGGGTGCACGCAGCAATTCGTATCCGGGCCGCACGTTCGAGGGCATCGTCAGCACCATCGACGCGCGCATCGACCCGGCCACGCGTGCGGTCACGGTGCGCGGTGATTTCCCGAATCCCGATCGTGCGCTGCGTCCGGGCATGCTGCTCGAGGTGCAATTGTCGCGGCCCGAACGACAGGCGCTGGCGGTGCCGGAAATCGCATTGGTGCAGGTCGGCGCGGACACGTTCGTGTATCGCGTCAAGGCCGACGGCAGCGTCGAGCGGCCCCGGATCGAGGTCGGCGGCCGCACCGCCGGCAAGGTCGAGGTGACCAGCGGTCTCAAGGCGGGCGACAGGATCGTCGTCGACGGCACCGTCAAGCTCAGCATCGGCAGCAAGGTCGTGCAGAGCGCGCAGGCGGCGTCACCGGCGACGCGGGGCTGACCGGCGATGAAGCTTTCCGACCTGTCGATCAAGCGCCCGGTCCTGGCCGTGGTGATGAGCCTGTTGCTGATCGTGCTCGGCATCATGTCGTTCCTGCGCCTGACGCTGCGCGAGTTGCCGGCCATCGATCCGCCGATCGTCTCGGTGTCCGTCGATTACATCGGCGCCTCCGCAGCGGTGGTCGAAAGCCGCATCACGCAGGTGCTCGAGGACGCGTTGGCGGGCATCGAAGGCATCGAGACGATCGAGGCCAACAGCGTCAATGGTCGTTCCAACGTCAGCATCGAGTTCAAGCCGACGCGCGATATCGAGGCGGCGGCCAACGACGTCCGCGATTCCGTGAGCCGGGTGATCGACCGCCTGCCCATCGAGGCCGAGGCGCCGGAGATCGCCAAGGTCGAGAGCGATGCCGACGTCATCATCTGGCTCAACATGTCGTCGACGACGATGGACACGTTGCAGCTCAGCGACTATGCCGAGCGCTACATCGTCGATCGCCTGTCCACGATCGATGGCGTCGCGCAGGTCCGCATCGGCGGCCAGCAGCGCTATGCCATGCGCATCTGGCTCGATGGCGACCAGCTCGCCGCCCGCGGCCTGGCGGTCAGCGACGTCGAGGACGCGCTGACGCGCGAAAACCTCGAAGTCCCGGCCGGCCGCATCGAATCGGCCTCGCGCGATTTCACGCTGCGCGTCACGCGCAATTACCAGAAGCCGGCGGACTTCGCGCAGATCCCGATCACCAAGGGCGCCGACGGTTACGTGGTGCGGCTCGGCGATGTTGCCCGCGTCGAACTGGCCTCGGCCGAGCGCCGCGCCTACTACCGCAGCAACGGCGAACCGAACATCGGCCTCGGCATCATCAAGACCTCGACCGCGAACAGCCTCGACGTCGCGCGCGCCGCGCGCGCGGAGGCGGAGCGGATCGGCCAGACGCTGCCGCAAGGCACCCACATCTTCGTCGCGTTCGACACCACCACCTTCATCGACGCCGCGGTGACGCGCGTCTACGAGACCCTCGCCGAGGCGATCGTCCTGGTGCTGATCGTGATCTGGTTGTTCCTCGGCAGCGTGCGTGCCTCGTTGATTCCCGCGGTCACGGTGCCGGTCTGCCTGATCGCCTCGTTCATCGCGCTGTACGCGTTCGGCTTCTCGATCAACCTGCTGACGCTGCTCGCGCTGGTGTTGTGCATCGGCTTGGTCGTGGACGACGCGATCGTCGTCGTCGAGAACATCCAGCGCCGGGTCGATCTCGGTGAGCCGGCGCTGGTCGCAGCCAAGCGCGGCACGGCGCAGGTGGCCTTCGCGGTGATGGCGACGACGGCAGTGCTGATCTCGGTGTTCCTGCCGGTCGGTTTCCTTGAAGGCAACACCGGCCGCCTGTTCCGCGAGCTGTCGGTGGCGCTCGCAGCGGCGGTTGCGATCTCGGCCTTCGTGGCGCTGACGCTGACGCCGATGATGTCGTCGAAGCTGCTCAAGGCGCACGCGAAAGAGAAGCCGAACCGTATCAATACCTGGCTCAACACGCGCTTCGAGCGCATGGCGCGGCGTTACCGCGACGTGCTCGAACGCAACGTCCATCGCTCCTGGTTGTTCGGTGGCGTGATGCTGTTGGCGGTCGCCGGGACGGCGCTGATGTTCCGCGTACTGCCGTCCGAACTCGCGCCGGCCGAGGATCGCGGGTTCTTCCAGGTCATGATGGACGGCCCCGAGGGTGCCGGCTACGACTACACGGTCGCGCAGATGCAGCAGGTCGAGAAGATCCTGGCGCAGGAGACGGGTCCCGGCAAGCCCATCATTCGCGCCAATCCGCGCGTGCCCGGCAGCTTCGGCGCCAGCGAGGAAATGCATACCGGCCGCGTCAGCGTGTTCCTGCAGGACTGGGACAAGCGCGATGTCGCCACCACCGATGTCGCCGCCGACCTGCAGGCAAAACTGTCGAAGCTGCCGGGCGTGCGCATGCGCACGCAGATCAGTGGCGGTCTCGTCCGCACCCGCGGACAGCCCTTCCAGATCGTGCTCGGCGGCCCCGAATACGCCGAGATCGCGCAATGGCGCGACAGGCTGCTGGCGCGCATGCAGCAGAATCCCGGACTGGTCGGGCCCGATTCCGACTACAAGGAAACCCGTCCGCAGATGCGCGTCGACATCAACCGCGCGCGCGCATCGGATCTCGGCGTCTCGGTCACCGATATCGGTCGCGCGCTGGAAACGATGATGGGTTCGCGACAGGTGACGACCTTCGTCGACAACGGCGAGGAATACGACGTGGTCGTCCAGGCCGATCGCGAAGGCCGCAAGACCCCGGCCGCACTTGCCGCGATCCAGGTGCGTTCGGCCACCGGCGAGCTTGTCCCGCTCTCGAACCTGGTGACGCTTGAGCGAGGTCGCCGAGCCCGGCACGCTCAATCGTTTCAACCGGCTGCGTTCGATCACGATTTCCGCTGGCCTCGCGCCGGGCTATCCGCTCGGCGAAGCGGTGAAATGGGCGCAACAGGCCGCGCGCGAGGAACTGCCCGAATATGCGCAGATCGACTGGAAGGGCGAATCGCGCGAATTCCAGAAGGCCGGCGGCGCCGTCCTGCTGACTTTCACGCTGGCACTGTTCATCGTCTACCTGGTGCTGGCGGGGCAGTTCGAGAGTTTCATCCATCCGCTCGTGATCATGCTCACCGTTCCGCTCGGCGTGCTCGGCGCCATGCTCGGGTTGTGGATCACCGGTGGCACGATGAACCTCTTCAGCCAGATCGGCATCGTCATGCTGGTGGGACTGGCCGCCAAAAACGGCATCCTGATCGTCGAATTCGCGAACCAGCTGCGCGACGACGGCCGCTCGGTGCACGAGGCGATCATCGAATCCTGCGCCGTGCGCCTGCGCCCGATCCTGATGACCTCGATCGCCACGATCATGGGTTCGGTACCGCTGGTGCTGGCCGGCGGGCCCGGTTCGGCCAGCCGCGCGACGATCGGCATCGTGGTCATCTCCGGTGTCGCGTTCTCGACCCTGTTGTCGCTGTTCGTGGTCCCGGCGTTCTATGCATTGCTGGCGCCGTACACGCACTCGCCCGAGGCGCTCGCGCACAAGCTCGACAAGCTCGAGGACGAAACGCCGGTGGTGCAGAGCCATGCCTGAGCGGCCGCCATCGCCATGGAAATCCAGGCCGTCGCGCAATCTGCATGACGAGCCGGAGGCCAACGCAGACCCATCGCTTTCGCGGCGCAACGTGGAACTGCGCATCTACGGTGTAAACGCCGTGCGCGCGCTGTTCGCGCGGCGCCCGCAGGCGTTGCGCAAGCTCTACCTCGCCGAGGCGCGCATCCCGCAGTTGCAGCCGTTGCTGCGCTGGTGCGTGGCGAACCGCATCGGCTACCGCGTGGTCGCCGATGAAGACCTGCAGAAGCTCGCGGCAAGCTCGCACCACGAGGGCGTCGTCGCCGAAGTGTTGCGCGAGGAGCCGCTGGCGTTGACCACGTGGTTGCGCGAGCTGCCGCCGGGGCCGCAACTCGCGCTGTGGTTGGACGGCGTCGGCAATCCGCACAATCTCGGCGCCATCTTGCGCAGCGCCGCGCATTTCGGGGTCACCGCGATCCTGCTGCCGAAGCATTCGCCGCTGGCGCTGTCGGGCGCCGCCGCGCGTGTCGCCGAAGGCGGTGCCGAGGCGGTGCCGTTCGTGCGCCTGGGGCGCGAGGACAATGCCATCGCACAGCTGCGCGGCGCGGGTTTCGCGCTCGCCGCGACGCTGGTGCGGGGCGGCACCGATCTGTTCGCGGCGGCATTGCCGGCGCGCCTGGTCTACGTCCTGGGCGCGGAGACCGAAGGAATGGATGCCGACCTCGCCCGGACCTGCGATTTGCGTCTGTCCATCCCCGGCAGCGGCGCGGTGGAAAGCCTCAACGTCGCCGCCGCGACGGCGGTGCTGCTGGCGACATGGCGCAACCGCCGGTGACGGCTGACATCCAGTCCTTCCAGGCACACGCGGCCTGGCTGCATGCGTGCGAAAACGATGCGGCCCGTTACGCCGGCCAGGACCACGAGACCGCCGTGCTGCATCGCGATCTCACCGCGGCGGGCATGCGCGGGTTCTGCGCCATCTGCGATGCGGAACGTTGGTTCAGATGCCCCGAACTCAAACGTGGCCTGGCCGTTTCGCTTCGCGAATCGCTGCGCTGTGAAGGCTGTGGCGGCAACGCGCGGCAACGTGCGGCGGCCAGGATCCTGATCGACAGCGTTTCGCTGCCGCAAAGCAGCGTGTATTTCACAGAGCAGGCGAGCCGGTTCTATCTTCGCCTCGGCAGCCGCACTCGACGGCTGCAGGGCAGCGAGTTTGTCCATTCGTGGACTGCACGCCTGCGCTTGTCGTTCTGGTTGCTGCGGCAGGGCCATCTGCGTCGGCTGCGCCGCGAGGACGTGACCCGCTTGTCGTTCCGCGATCGCTCGTTCGATGCGGTGGTCAGCCTCGACGTGCTGGAACACGTCCCAGACTTTCGGCGCGCGCTTGGCGAATTTGCGCGTGTCTTGCGGCCGGACGGCGTGCTCGTGCTCTCGGTGCCCTTTTACTTCGAAGCAGGACGCAGTCGCGAGCTGGCCAGGATCGTCGACGGCGTCGTCGAGCACTTGCAACCGCCGGAGTTCCATGGCGATCCCGTGAGCGGCGGCGTGCTGTGTTTCCACCATTTCGGATGGGACCTGCTGGACGCGTTGCGCGAGGCGGGTTTCGCAGGCGCCGAAGCCGTGCGCGTGCGCGATCCGGCGCAGGGCTTGCCGGCGGCGCAATGGATCCTCCGCGCGCGGCGATAGTCCGCGGTTGAATGAAGCTACTGCGCCGCTGGCGCGACCGCCTTCGCCGCGCTGCCGAAATCGCCTTCCGCGGCGGCGGCGAGATACGCGAACACCGCGTAGGCAGCAACGTTCTGCGCCAATGCCTTTGGATCGATCTTGTCGAGCGTGTCGTCCGGCGTGTGGTGCAGGTCGAAGTAATCGGTGCCGTCCTGCGCCAGCGACCCCCAGGCCACGCCGCGTTCGGCGCTGGGCCCCGCATCGGAACCCGGGCCGCCTTGGCCGGGCGTGTACTCGATGCCGAGCGGCGCCAGCACATCGGCGATCTGCTTCGCCGCCGCCTTGGCGTGATCGGGTGCGCTGGTGTCGAACGCATAGATGCGGCCGGCACCGAAGTCGCTTTCGGCGATGATCTGGTTCTTGGCGATGTGTTGCGCCTGCGATGCGGCGTAGACCTTGCCGCCGTACAGGCCCTGTTCCTCGTTGGCGTACGCGATCACGCGGATCGTGCGCAGCGGGCGCCGCTGCAGCTTGCCGATCAGGTGTCCGGCCGCCATCGTGATGGCGACGCCGGAACCATCGTCGATCGCGCCGGTGCCGAGATCCCAGGAATCCAGGTGTCCGCCGATCACGACGACCTCGTCGGCCTTGCCGCGACCGGTAATTTCGCCGACGACGTTGTGCGACACAGCCTCGCCGTTCACGCCGCAATCGAGCGCGATGCGCACGCGCGTGGACGCGAGGGCGACCAGCCGCGCGAGCTGGTCGGCATCGGGAATTGCGAGTGCGGCGGATGGAATCGGCGTCAGACCGGCGTCGTAGCGTGTGTTGCCGGTGTGCGGATTGCGGTGCGAGTCGGTACCGGCGGATCGCATCACGTAGGCGACGGCGCCGGCGCGGATCGCCGCAGACGGACCGCGGCTGCGCACGCGGCTACCGGAACCGTAGCCACTGCCGTCGCGCGCACGTTCCATCCTGGAATCGACGAAGGCGATCTTGCCGGCCAGCGATCCAGGCGCGGCTTTTTCGAGCGCATCGAGCGTCGCGAAGCGCACGATCTCGCCTTCGACCGTACCGCCGGGACTGCCGCCGAGCGCGGTCAGCGCCAACGGTTGCGCGTGCGCGCCCAACACCGCGCCGTGCTCGCTGCGCCGTTCCCATTTCGGAAACCGGACTTCCTGCGTCCACACCTTGTCGTAACCGAGCTGCTTGAACTTCGCTTTCGCCCATTCGACCGCGCGCGCGTCGGCTTCACTGCCGGCCAGGCGCGGACCGACTTCGGTGGTCAGCGATTCGACCACCTTCCAGCCGGTGTCATCGGCCAGCGCCTGTTCGCGCAGTTGCGTTGCCGTCGCCACGGCGGCTCCGGGAATCCGCGTCTCGTGCGGCGCGGCATGCAATGAAGCAGCGGCGAGGGCGAACAACAACACCGGCGCAAGACGCATCGTGCACTCCACGGTCAGAAGCAGGGAAGCCGCGAGCTTATCAGCCCGCGGCTTCGAGGCACCGTGCTTCAGGTCATGCCGCGCGGGGCGCGACTATTTCCGCAACGAGTCGCGGATCTCGCGCAGCAACAGCACTTCTTCTGCGGTTGCAGCCGGCTCCGGCGGCGCCTTGCGGCTCATGCGGTTGATCGCCTTGACCACCAGGAAGATCGCGAACGCGATGATCACGAACTGCACCAGCGTGTTGAGGAACTCGCCGATGCCGATGACCACGGCAGGGATTTCCTTGCCGGCGGCGTCGATGCCGGCATCCTTGAGCGTGACGGCCCATTTCGAGAAGTCGACGCCGCCGATCGCCAGTCCGATCGGCGGCATGATCACCTTGTCGACCAGCGTGGTCACGATCTTGCCGAATGCGGCGCCGATGACGACGCCGACCGCGAGGTCGATGACATTGCCGCGCATCGCGAATTCCCTGAACTCACTGATCATGCCCATCGTCGTGTTCCTCTTGCGGAGAAGGGAGAGGGATCAGCCTACGCGCGCGGCGGCGCGATGCGGCAGCGCAGCTCGAGCACGTCGTCGAGCCGCGCGACACAGGTGTCTCCGGGCTGCAACGCAGCTACGCCGGCGGGCGTGCCCATGAAGACCAGGTCGCCGGCCCGCAGCGCATAGAGCTTCGACAGCTCGTGCAGGATGTCGGGAACGTCCCAGATCAGCTGGTCGAGCCGCGACTGCTGGCGCAGCGCGTCGTTGACCGTCAACGACAGCGTGCGCGGTGCGAGGCCGCCGATGTCTTCGGCACGGCGCAGTTCGCCGATCGGAGCGGAATCATCGAAGGCCTTGCCGATATCCCAGGGCAGACCCTTGGCCTTCGCCGCGGCCTGCAGATCGCGGCGGGTCAGGTCCAGGCCGACGCCATAGCCGAACACCAGCGACTGCGCCGCCGCCGGATCGAGCACGCCGTCGGGCGCGTCGCGACCGAGCGCGACCACCAGTTCCACTTCGTGGTGCAGGTCCTGCGTGCCGGGCGGATAGGTGACGGTGCCATCGGTGACGATCGCATTGGCCGGCTTCAGGAAGAACACCGGCTGGCCGCGATCGGCCTTCGATGCCGGCGCGACCGCACCCATTTCACGTGCATGGTCTGCGAAATTCCGGCCGACGCAGTAGATGCGGCGCACAGGGAACGTACCGCCGCCGCGCACTGGCACGCGTGGTTGCGGTGGCGAGGGGATGACGTCGTGGTCGATGCCGTCCATGCGACCCCGCTGCGAAGCCGTGGTCAGCGTGGGAGCGGCAGGACGGGTTTGCGGACGACGCGGTACTCGGCGTCGACCACGCGCGGATCGGACGCGATGGGTTGGTTGCGTTGGCGCCACAGACGTAGCAAAAGGCCAGCGCCCAGCATCGCCGCACCGACGAACAGGCCGAACACCAGCAACACCGCCAGCAAGCCCAGGCCGAGCAGGCCGAAGACGACGCGCAGCAGCGCGTTGCGTGGCTTGCGTGGCGCGAAAGCCGAACGCAGGCGGCTGGAGTCGAACGTCGGGCGGAAGCGGAACAGGCGTACGGACATCGTCTGGGGGCGTGACACAATGCGGCAACAAGCCGGGAGCCGGAAGTATCGGGCGCAGCATGGGCGAGGGTGTAAGAACTTCGTTAAACGAAGCCGCGGACGCCGTGCCCCTGATCGCGGTTTCGCGCATCGACGACGGCGGTTTCGCCGAAGTCGAGGCGACGCTCGACGGCGATGCCGAATCGCTGATCCTGTATCGCAACGGCGACACCGTGCGCGCCTGGCTCAACGTCTGTCCGCACACCGGCCGGCGCCTGGACTGGGCGCCGGGCAAATTCCTGCTGTCGAAGGAAGGCTTGCTGGTGTGCGCGGCGCATGGGGCGAGCTTCGAGCTGGTCGGCGGCGAATGCGTGGCCGGACCCTGCCGCGGACAGTCGCTGCGCGCGGTGGCGGTGGTCGTGCAGGATGGCCAGGTGGCGTTGGCTGATCGCTGATCTCCCGGGTTTGTCTCCCTCCCCTACGACGGCAGGGGAGGGCTGGGGAGGGGTGCTTTCAGGTCGCCTTGGTGGTTTCCGAAAGAACTGCTTTCGCGCGTTGCGCGAGTTACTTTTCTTGCTGAGCCCAAAGAAAAATAACCAAAAGAAAGGGCTTTCCCCGACAAAGCAATCAAGGCGTGTCATTGCTATGGGGATTTTCCGACTCGCCATCCATGGCTCGATCGGAAAACGGCGTGCATCCATGCACGCCGCCCTTCGGGTCTGGTACGCGTGCAGTAGTTCTCCTACAGCTTCAACTCCCAAGTCTCGGCAACCAAGCCACACTTGCCGAAATCGTCGTGGCGCGATTCCGATGTCTTGCGGAAACCGGCGGCCGCATACAGGTGGCGTGCGGCGTCGAGTTCGCCTTGCGTCCAGAGCACGATCTTGCGATAGCCGGCCTCGCGCGCGAAGCGCACGCACTCGTCGACCAGGCGGCGGCCCAGGCCAAGGCCGCGTGCGCCGGGCTCGACGAGCAGCAACCGGAGTTTGGCAACGGTCTTGCTCTTGGCGACGAGAAAGATGCTGCCCAGGCGCTCGCCGTCGCGTTCGGCGATCCAGCAGCGTTCGCGCCGCGCATCGAGGTGTTGCACGAATCCGGCTGCGATTTCTGCGACCAGCGCCTCGAAGCGTTCGTCGTAGCCGTACTCGCGGAAATACAGCTCGCCATGGCGTTGCACGACCCAGCCGATGTCGCCGGGCCGATGCTGGCGCAGGATCACGGGCCCGGATTCGACGGCTCTGGCCGAGAGCGTGTGTTCTATCGCGTCCAGCGCCGACAGGAAACGTTCGCGGCCGCTGCGATCCAGCGGGCCGAGCATGGCCTCGACCTGTTGTTGCGAGCGTTGCTCCAGCGGCGCGAACACGCGCCGTCCCTTCGCGGTCAGGCCCAGCCGTTGCCGGCGCGCATCGCCGGGCGTGGCCTTGCGCGACAGCAGTCCGCTGGTCGCGAAGCGCTTGAGGATGCGGCTGAGGTAGCCGCGATCGAGATCCAGTGCGTCCGCCAGTTCGGCCGCACCGATGCCATCACGATGCGCGATCTCGTACATCACGCGTACTTCGGTCAGCGAGTAGGGGCTGTCGAGCAGGCCGGGGCGGAGCACGCCGATACGCCGCGTGTAATCGCGATTGAAGCGGCGGACGGCGTCGATTTCGGATTGGCGGACTTCAGGCATGGCAGGCCTCCTCAGCGTCGGCCCGGACATGGTCGATCCATATGGTTGACTTAGTCAACTATATGGGTGCGTTGGAATGTTGGGCCGGTGCGCGGAAAGTTGGATGCCCGGCCTGCACCGGGACGACGGCACTCGGGTCACGCACTCAGAACAGCAGGTTGACCATCCCCACCACGACCACCGTATAGACCAGCGCCAGCGGCGCGCCGACGCGCCACATTTCCTTCGCGGTGTAGTTGGCCGGTCCGGTGATCATCGACATCACCGGATTCGATGCGGTCATGAAATTGTTCGAAGCCGACAGCGCCACGATCAACGCGAACGCGGTCGGATTGCCGTTCGCCGCGAGCGCCAGGTTGATCGCCATCGGCACCATGACGATGGTCGCGCCGACGTGGCTGATGACCAGCGAGAACAGCGTCGTCAGGATCGCGATCGCGAGTTCGAGCAGCCAGACCGGGATGCCCTCCGGCAACTGGTCGAGGGTGTGTGCAGCGATCCAAGCCGCCGCGCCGCTGCTGTCCATCGCCCAGCCGAGCGGGATCAGGCAGGCCATCAGGAACACCGTCTTCCAGTTGATCGCCGCGTAGGCCTCGTCCATCTTCAGCACGCCTGTGATCAGCATGCCGGCGACGCCGGTCATCAGCGCGATCGAGGTCGGCACCCGCGACGACAGCGCCACCAGCATCGTGATGGCGAAGATGATCATCGCGACCTTGAACTTGTGCGGGCGCTGCTCGCCCTTCGGGTAATCGGTGACCACCACGAAGTCGCGATTGCTCGCGGCCTGCGCCAGGTCCTGCCAGATGCTGTGCAGCACCAGCATGTCGCCGGCGCGCAAGGGCAAGTTGCGCACGTTCTCGCGCAGCACGTCCTTGTCGCGGTTCACGGCGAGCAGGCTGATGTTGTGCTGCTTGCGCAACTGCACGTCGGCCGAGGTCTTGCCGATGAAGCTCGAGGTCGGCGGCACCACCGCTTCGGAGATGCCGGCGCGGCTGGGATTGAACAGGTCGCCGAACTCGCGCAGGCGCGTGCTCATGCGCAGGAACTGGTTTTGCGCGAAATCGGCGACCTGCGCGCGCGCGCCCATGGCGCCGAGCACGCTGCCGACCCAGATGCGCGCATCGGCCGGCGGCGCCAGACGCGACTCGTTGCCGGTCTTGAGGGCAAGCAGCAACGGCGCCCCATGCACAGCCTCGGCTTCGCCCAGCGACATGCCGACCAGCGGGCTGTCGGCGCTGACGGTCAGCTCGAACACATCGCCGTCGATGCCGTACGACTTGGCGAAATAGCTCTCGGTGCGCGCCGGCGTCACGCCCTTGTCGGCGACGTCGTCCTCGCGCAGCAGCTTGTCGCCGAAGAGCTGGAAATACAGCAGGCCGGCGCCGAGCAGCACCAGGCCGATCGGCAGCGGCGCGAACATGCGCAGCGGCTCGAGCGTCGCGACGCCGGACGGCAGGTTGGCGTTGGCGGCGACCAACAGGTCGTTGAGCAGGATCAGCGGCGAGTTGCCGACCATCGTCAGCGCGCCACCCATCACGATGGCAGCGGCGATCGGCATCAGCAGGCGCGACATCGACAAGCCCGTGCGCGAGGACAGGCGCGAGGCCACCGGCAGGTACAGCGCCATCACCGACGGGTTCTGCATGAAGGACGAATTGAGTCCGGCAACGGCCGTGGTCAGCAGCAGCAGGCGCTGTTCGACGCCGTGCGCGCGCCGCAGCAGCCAGGCGGCGAGCCTGTTGAGCGCGCCAGTGCGGTCCAGCCCGGTGCCGAGGATCATCGTCGCGATGACGCTGATCACCGCGTTGCCGGAGAAGCCGTTGAACAGGTCCTCGGAGGCGACCAGGCCGGTCAGACCGAGCAGCACCAGCACCACCAGCGCGACCAGGTCGGCGCGCACGCGCTCGAACAGGAACATCACCATCGTCAGCGACACCAGCCCGAGGACGAGCTTCATGTCGTTGGTGAGGATGAGTGCGTTATCCATGCTTGCCGGTCAGCGCCTCACGTCGTAGAGCAGATCCCAGACGCCATGGCCCAGGCGCTGGCCGCGGCTTTCGAAATGCGTCTGCGGGCGCCATTCTGGCCGCGGCACGTGGCCGCGCGGACCGGCGCGATTGCGCAGGCCCGGCGTCGCATCGAGCACGTCCCACATCTGCTCGGCATAGTCCTGCCAATCGGTGGCGAGGTGCAAGCGGCCGCCATCGCGCAGGCGGCTCAGCAGCAGCCGCGCGAATTCCGGCTGCAGCAGCCGCCGCTTGTGGTGGCGCTTCTTGTGCCAGGGATCGGGGAAGTAGATGCGGATTTCATCGAGTGCGCCTTCGGCGATATCGCGCGTGAGCACTTCGACGGCATCGTGGTGGTAGACGCGGACGTTGCGGCTGCCGTCTTCCGCGAGCGCGTTCAACAGGCGGCCGACACCGGGTGCATGCACTTCGATGCCGATGTAGTCGCGTGCCGGATCATGCGCGGCGGCATAGCGCAGCGCCTCGCCGTTGCCGAAGCCGATCTCGAGCACGCGCGGCGCGCTGCGCCCGAATATGGCATCGAAATCGCGCGGCTGGCCTGCGGATGCGATGCAATCCAAGCCGTACTGCGGCCACTGCAGGTCGAAAGCGCGTTGCTGCGCCTCGCTGAAACGGCCCTGCCGCAGCACGAAGCTGCGGATCGCGCGGCGTCCGGGTTCGGAGGTGTAAGGCTTGCGTTCGAGCCGATCGCGGACGGACGCGGCGGGTTCGTCTTCCGGGTCGGAGGCCGATGGCGTCGCATTGTCCTTGCGATCGGCCATCAGCCGGGCACCGTGTTTTTTTTCGTCGGCCATCAGCCGACGAGGCCATCGACCGGCGACGAGGCCGACGCATAGCGCTTGCGCGGGATGCGGCCGGCGAGGAACGCATGCCGGCCGGCCTCGACCGCCAGCTTCATCGCGCGCGCCATGCGCACGGGATCCTTCGCGCCGGCGATCGCGGTGTTCATGAGCACGCCATGGCAGCCGAGTTCCATCGCGATCGCGGCATCGGAAGCGGTGCCGACGCCGGCGTCGACGATGATCGGCACCTTCGCGTTCTCGACGATTTCGATCAGGTTCCAGCGGTTCTGGATGCCGAGCCCGGAACCGATCGGCGCGGCCAGCGGCATCACCGCGACGCAGCCGATTTCTTCGAGCCGTTTGGCCAGGATCGGATCGTCGCTGGTGTAGACCATGACCTCGAAGCCCTCGGCGACGAGTTGCTCGGCGGCCTTCAGGGTCTGCACGACGTCGGGGAACAGCGTCTTCTGGTCGCCGAGCACTTCCAGCTTGGTCAGCGCATGGCCATCGAGCAGTTCGCGCGCGAGGCGGCAGGTGCGCACTGCGTCCTCGGCGGTGTAGCAGCCGGCCGTGTTCGGCAGGATCGTGTAGCGATCGGGCGGCAGCACGTCGAGCAGGTTCGGTTCGCCCGGGTTCTGGCCGAATTGTTGAAGAATGGGGTACGACGAATCGCGACGGTGACGATCTGGGCGCCGGCGGCCTCGGTGGCGGAACGGGTTTCGTCGAGATCCTTGAACTTGCCGGTACCGGTCAGCAGGCGCGAGGAGTAGGACTTGCCGGCGATGACCAAGGCGTCATCGTATGCGGGAGAGGAGGTCATCGCAGGATTATCGCACCGACGCCTTGTCGATCACGCGCTGCGCGGAGCGGAGATTGCCCGGCTGTTGCCCGTCGCTTCATGTGCGCGGGCCTTGTCGAAGGCACCGCATTACACAGCGCTCAACCGCCACCGAGCGCGTGCACGATCTCGACGCGATCGTCCGTTTCGAGTTTCCGTTGCGCATGCTGGCCACGCGGCACGATGCTGCCATTGATCTCGACTGCGACGCGACGCCCGGCCAGGCCTTGTGCGTCGAGCAGGCCGGCGATGGTGCAACCATCGGGAAGCGACATGCGGTCGCCATTGAGCAGGATGTCCATGCCGGCATTGTCGCGCGCCGGATGAATGCGTGCAGCCGGCTGCGATTCGCGCCGCCGATGGGGACGGCGCGGGTGGGAGGGCCCTTCGGCAGGGTTGAGCAGGGGCGGCCTTCGTGAAACGATGCGGCGCCGCCATCCGCTGGCGTATCCATTCATGGATCGAACTTCCTCAGGAGAGAGAAAGATGACGTTGTCCGTTTCCCCGGCCCGCACGCTCCTCGCCGCCGCGCTCGCCCTCGCCGCCGCCCCGGCATTGGCGGAGACCTATTCGCAGACGGTGTTCATCGGCGACAGCCTGACCGATGCCGGTTACTTCCGGCCGCTGCTGCCGCCGAGCGCGCAGCCGGTGATCGGCCAGTTCACCACCAATCCCGGGCTTCGTCTGGTCGCAGTACCTGGCCGATTTCTACGGCACCAGCGCCGCGCCGAACGGCAACGGCCAGGGCGGCCCCAACTATGCCGCCGGCGGCGCGCGCGTCGGCGTCGACGTGGTCGGACCGCTCGGCTTCATTCCTTCGCTGGTCACGCAGACCAACACCTACCTGGCGGCCAATGGCGGGCGCGCCGATCCGAATGCGCTGTACACCGTCTGGGGCGGCGCCAACGACCTGTTCGCGGTCGCGGCCGATCCGAGCCAGGCGCAGGCGATCATCGGCGGTGCGGTGACCGCGCAGGTCGGCATCGTCGGAACGCTGCAGGCGGCCGGCGCGCGCTATGTCATCGTGCCGACGATTCCCGACATCGGCCTGACGCCGTCCTCGCTCGCCGGCGGCCCGGCCGGCCAGGCGCAGGGCACCGCGCTGGCGACGGCCTACAACACCGCACTGTTCGGCGGACTCGCCTCGGCAGGGCTGAGCGTGATCCCGCTGGATACCTTCCACTTCCTGCAGGAAGTGGTGGCCAATCCGGCGGAATACGGCTTCAGCAATGTCACCGGCACGGCCTGCCTGCCGCCGGGATCGTCGTCGCTGACCTGCAGCCCGGCCGCCTGGGCGAGCCCGGACGCACCCAACACCTACCTGTTCGCCGACGGCGTGCACCCGACCAGCGGTGCGCACAGGATCGTCGCCGACCTCGCCGTGTCGGCACTCGAAGGCCCACGCCTGATCGCCGGGCTGCCGCACTCGGCGGCGATGGTCGGCCGCGCCCGCGCTGATCGCATCGGCGCGCATATCGCCGGCAAGCCCGACAGCGACGGCACGCGCTGGTGGGCCGATGCGCGTGGCGATTTCCAGCGTTACGACGATGGCGATGCGTACGACGGCGTCGGCCCGGCGCTGACGGGCGGCGTCGACTGGACCAGCGGCAACCTCGTCTTCGGCGCGTTCGGTGGTTATGGCCGTCAGTTCACCCATTTCGGACAGCGTCGCGGCGATTTCGAGCAGCTCGACGCCACGCTCGGCGGTTTCGCGGGTTGGTACGGCGACAACGCCTGGGTCAACGGCCAGGCCAGCTACACGCAATTGAGCTACGACGTCGATCGCGAGGTCTGGCTCGGCCCGGCCAAGCGCAGCCATACCGGCTCGCCGGACGGCAGCAACATCAGCGTCGCGCTGAATGCGGGCTGGGACTTCGAGCACGGCGCGCTGACGCACGGCCCGGTGATCGGCGTGCTGTCGCAGCAGATCGAGATCGACGGCTATTCCGAAAGCCAACCGGCGCTCTCGACGTCGCTGGCCTATCCGGAGCAGGAGTTCGACTCGCTGATCGGCAGCGCCGGCTGGCAGGCGAGCTATGCCATCAACGCCCACCTCAAGCCCTACGCCAGGCTGACCTACGATCGCGAATTCGAGGACGCCGCCGAGCAGGCCTTCGCACGCTCGCAGTCGCTGCCGGGCACGCTGGCCTACGCCGTCCCAGGCCTGGAGTACGACGACAGCTACGGCACGCTGACCTTCGGTGCTCAGACGCAGCTGTTCGGGCTCGACGCCAACATTGGTTCCGCGGTCACGGTCGGGCAAAAGGGCGGCAATCACGCCACGGTGTTCGCCACTGTCGGCAGGGGCTTCTGAAGCCAGGCACACGTCCCGGAAGCGCGTTGCCAACAGCCGCTGGCCGCGCATAGACTTCGGCGATAAGCGGGTGTAGTTCAATGGTAGAACTGCAGCTTCCCAAGCTGCTAGCGTGGGTTCGATTCCCATCACCCGCTCCACGATCCACGTACGGCGCCCCGCATCCCGGGGCGCCGTTCTTGCTGGAGCGGCCCATGCCAGTCCTCTTGATACTGTCAGTAATCGCAGCAGGAAAATGATCCGATGATCGTGCTGGGCTGGCGGGAGTGGGTGGCGTTGCCCGGGCTGGGCATCGATCGCGTGCGCGCCAAGATCGATACCGGTGCGCGCAGTTCGGCCCTGCATGTCGACGCGCATTGGCGCTTCGTCGAACAGGGCCAGCCGTGGGTCGGATTCCGCCTGACGCCGTCCAAGGTGCAGCGGCGCATGATCGAGGCCGCCGCGCCGATCTTCGATGAACGCGATGTGCTCGATTCCGGCGGCCACCGCACGCGGCGGATCTTCCTGCGCTCGGCCATGCGCGTGGCGGGCAGTGCCAGGGAGATTGAAATCAACCTGACCGATCGCGGCGGCATGCTGTTCCCGATGCTGCTCGGTCGCACCGCGTTGGCCGGTACGTTCACGGTCGATCCCGCACAGTCATCGCTGCATGGCAAACCGCCGCGCAGCCTCTTCTCGTCGCCCTGAGTGGCCATTCTTCGAGACAAGACGCATCGAGACCAGACACATGAAGTCGGACGCATGAAGCTCGCCATCCTCTCGCGCAACAGCAAGCTGTATTCGACGCGGCGTCTGGTCGAAGCCGCGCGCGAGCGTCACCACAGCGTGCGCGTGCTCGATCCGTTGCGTTGCTACATGCGCATCAGCACCGACGGCTTCGACATGCATTACAAGGGCCGCCCGATCTCCGGCTACACCGCGGTGATCCCGCGCATCGGTGCATCGATCACGCGCTACGGCTCGGCCGTGCTGCATCAGTTCGAGCTGATGGGCAGCTACACACCCAATCCTTCGTCCGCGATCGCGCGCGCGCGCGACAAGCTGCGCTGCCACCAGTTGCTGGCCGCGCAGGGCATCGGTCTGCCGGCGACGGTGTTCGGCGACAACCCGGACGACACCGTCGACCTGCTGTCGATGCTCGGCCCGCCGCCGCATGTCATCAAGCTCAACGAAGGCACGCAGGGCGCGGGCGTGATGCTGACCGAAAAGCCATCGGCCTCGCGCAGCGTGATCGAGACCTTGCGCGGGCTGTATGCCAATTTCCTGGTGCAGGAGTTCATCGAGGAAGCCAAGGGTGCGGACCTGCGCTGCTTCGTGGTCGGCGGCAGCGTCGTTGCGGCGATGCGGCGGCAGGCGCCGAAGGGCGATTTCCGCTCCAACCTGCATCGCGGCGGCAGTGCCAAGGCCGTGCAGCCGAGCGAGGCCGAACAGGCCGTCGCGGTACGTGCCGCGGCGGTGCTCGGGCTCGGGGTGGCAGGCGTCGACCTGATCCGATCCAGGCGCGGACCGCTGGTGCTGGAGGTCAATTCCTCGCCGGGCCTGGAGGGCATCGAACAGGCTACCGGCGTGGATATCGCCGGCCGGATCGTGGATTTCGTGGCCGCCGCGGGTCAGCCGGCCCGCGCCAGACGGCGCCGCGTCGCCTGAGCCGGCCGCCGACCGCGGTTTAACGCGAAGCTAACATTGCATTTAACAACGGCTTAATCGCCGCGTCGGTAGCTTGTCCGGACCGAAATCCCTGCGCTCTCTCCAAGTCGAACCTGTGGGTGCCAGCAGATTACGGTAATCGGGAAAGTGTCTTTTGGCCCAAGCGATGACCTCGCTTGGGTCTTTGTTTTGTGGCGTACCAATTTCCCCGCCAGGCGTCTCCTGCAGGGGTTCACGCCGGCGTATGCCAGAATCCAGACATTGCCGCCGTCGCGGAACTACGCGCGGCGGCCTTTATCAAAGACGTGCTGTCGAACGACGTGCTGTCGAAGGCGTGCCCTCTCAATGACGTGCCGGTCACATATGACCGCCCTACAGGATTCCCGGATGCGCATTCTCGTCATCGAAGATAACCAGGACATCGCAGCCAACCTCGGCGACTACCTCGAGGATCGCGGCCACACCGTCGACTTCGCCGCCGACGGCGTGACCGGCCTGCACCTCGCCGTCGTGCACGATTTCGACGCCGTCGTGCTGGACCTCAACCTGCCCGGCATGGACGGGCTCGAGGTCTGCCGCAAGCTGCGCAACGAAGCGCGCAAGCAGACGCCGGTGCTGATGCTGACCGCGCGCGACACCCTCGACAACAAGCTCGCCGGCTTCGATTCGGGCGCCGACGACTACCTGATCAAGCCGTTCGCGCTGCAGGAAGTCGAGGTGCGCCTCAATGCGCTGGCGCGGCGCGGCAAGGGCGTGCAGACGCGCGTGCTCGACGTCGCCGACCTCGAATACAACCTCGACACGCTCGAAGTCCGGCGCGAAGGCAAGCTGCTGCAGCTCAACCCGACCGCGCTGAAGATCCTGCAGGCGCTGATGGAAGCCTCACCGGCGGTGGTGACGCGCCAGGAACTGGAGACCCGCGTCTGGGGCGAGGAACTGCCGGATTCCGACTCGCTGCGCGTGCACATCCACGGCCTGCGCGCGGTGGTCGACAAGCCGTTCAATCCTCCCTACATCCAGACGCGACACGGCATCGGCTACCGCATCGCCGCGCCAGATGCCAACGCCTGAGGGCAACACGCCCGCGCGCAAGGCAACGCGCTATCGGCGGCGGCTGCGCAGCCGCATCATCCTGTCCTTCGTGCTGCTCGGCTTCGGGCTGACCGCACTGTTCGCATTCGCGACCAACTGGACCCGCGTCCGCGTCGAGAACGACCTCGTCGAGGAAGTGATGAACAGCAACATCGAACAGGCGGCGCGCCAGTTCGAGGACAACCCCGACGATCCTGCGTTCCCCGTCGACCAGATCCGCGCCTTCGTCTACCGGCCGGACAGGTTCGAGTCGGTGCGGATCAATCGCCCCGAATGGTATGCGTTGCGCGACGGCATCCACGGCCTGAGCGGCACGGACGAGGCCGGCAATCCCTTCGCCTACAAGCTGGCCGTGCGCAAGACACCGAAGGCCTGGTTCTTCCTCGCCTACGACATGACCCAGTCGCTGCGCAGCGAACAGCAGTTCAATCGCGCGATCTACAGCTCGGTGATCGTGTTCACCCTGCTGTCGCTGGTGATCGGCTGGTGGGCGGCGTCGCGCGTGATGAGCCCGGTGTCGGAACTCGCCAACCGCCTGCGCACCTCCGGCGACGACACGCAACTTACTTCGCTGGCCGCGCATTTTCCCGACGACGAAGTCGGCCAGCTCGCCGAGGCGCTCGACGACTACGCACGCCGCCTGACCGAGGTCGTGCAGCGCGACCGCGAATTCAATGCCGACGTCAGCCACGAACTGCGCACGCCACTGGCGGTGGTGAAGGGCGCGGTGGAACTGATGCTGTCGAAGCCCGACGTCGACGACAAGACGCGGGCGCGCCTGCAGCGGATCCAGCGCGCCGAGCAGCAATGCACCGACCTGATCAGCGCGCTGCTGCTGCTGTCGCGCAACGAACGCGGGCACGGCGCGACCAATGTCGCTCGCGTCGCCGAGCAGTTGCTGGATGCGCACCGCATGCAGCTCGGCGGAAAGCCGCTGACACTGCGCATCGAGGGCGAGCCCGGGCTGGTGGTCGACGCGCCCGAATCCGCCGTCAACGTCGCGCTCGGCAACCTGATCGGCAATGCCGTCAAGTACACGTTGCAGGGCGACGTGGTGGTCAGGCTGCTCGACAACGCGGTCGAGGTGATCGACTCAGGCCCGGGCCTGTCCGCGGAGGATGCCGCGCGGCTGTTCGAGCGCGGCTATCGCGGCACCCATGCCGAACATTCGCAGGGCGGCGGCATCGGCCTGTCGATCGTGCGGCGCCTGTGCGCGCTGTACCAGTGGAACGTGCGCGTGCTGCCAGGCGAGGAGCGCGGCGTGGTGGCGACGCTCACCTTCGCGGCGGAAAAAGCGTAGGGCGGGCCCCGGCCCGCCTTCCTGCAATTTGCCCTCATCGCGCGATGATCCTGTTCCGAGGCGAACAACGTCGGGCGATGAAAGGCGGGCCTGGGCCCGCCCTATGCGGAGACGGGCTCGAGCCAGCCGTATTTGTCGGGGGTCTTGCCGTCGAACAGGCCGAAGAACAGGTCCTGCATCTTCTTGGTGACCGGGCCGGGCTTGCCGCTGCCGACCTGGCGGCCGTCGACGGAACGGATCGGAGTGATCTCGGCCGCCGTTCCGCACATGAACAGCTCGTCGCACAGGTACAGGTATTCGCGCGGCAGATCGCGTTCGATCACCTGCATGCCGGCGTCGCGCGCCAGCGTGATCAGCGTGTTGCGGGTGATACCGTTCAACAGCGCCGCGCTGATCGGCGTCGTATGCAGGGCGCCGTCGAAGACCAGGAACAGGTTCTCGCCGGCGCCTTCGCTGAGCAGGCCGGTCGAGGCGAGGGCGATGCCTTCGCCGAAGCCGAGCCGCCGTGCCTCGCGCGCGACCAGTTGTCCGCTGAGATAGTTGCCGCCGGCCTTGGCGCCGGCAGGAATGGTGTTCGGCGCAAAGCGCTGCCAGCTCGAGACGCAGGCGTCGATGCCCTCATCGACCACGCTGGCGCCGAGGTACTGGCCCATCTTCCAAGTGGCGACGGAGACGTCGGTGGGCGTGTCGGCCGAAAGGCCGAAGCCGCCGAGGCCGCGGTATGCGATCGGGCGCAGGTAATCGGTCGTGTTGCCGTTGGCCTCGAGCACGTCGCGACAAGCCTGGTTGATCTGTTCCGGCGAATACGGGATCGCCATGTCGTAGATCTTGGCCGAGGCGAACAGGCGGCGGCTGTGGTCGGTCAGACGAAAGATCGCCGGACCTTTGGGCGTGTCGTAGCTGCGGATGCCCTCGAACACCGAGGAGCCGTAGTGCAGGGCATGCGACATCACGTGCGTGGTGGCTTCGGCCCACGGCTTGATGGCACCGTTGTGCCAGATCCATTCGGGATACTGCATGCGGAGGTCCTGCGGCGATAAGGCGCCTATTGTGCCGCTTCACGCGCTGCGGCGGCAGTGAGCGCCATGCCGTTGACGCTACAGCGTCACCCACCAGCAACCCAGGTGGCGCCTGAGCCCGAACACGGTGCGTGATGGCGTGCTGCCGTTGACCACGGTCTGCTCGACGCGCAGCGCCACGGGCGTGCGGTTGGCGCTGGCTTGCGGGTAATAGTTGGGATCGACACTGGAGCGCGTGCCGTCGTCGTTCTGGACGACGATGCGGCGGATCGGCTGCAGCGCGACGATGTCGACCAGTGGACGTTGCGCGATGCCGTCGAGCCGCGCCATCACGCCGTAGCTGCCGCGGCTGGACATGCCGACCCAGTGGTAAAGCGATGCCAGGCGGTTGACGTCGCGGTTGTCGATCGCCGCCGTCATTTCGTAGATCAGGTCCTGCAGGTTGCGCGAACAGCCACCGCGATACTTGAGGCCCGCGCCCGGCAGCGCGTCGCGGGGCACGCGCTCGGTCGCGCCGACGTCCTCGCACTTGCGATCGGTGAACACCAACGTGCCGTCCGGTCCCGCGCAGCGACGGACCTGGGCTTGAGCCGCGTTCGGCTTCAGCAACAACAGGGCACCGAGCGATGCCAGCAGGACGAACGCCATCGACGCGCGCACGACGGATGCATTCAGGGATGAAGCGGGCAGGATGGGGTGTGGCGGCGTGCGCATGCCGCAGCCTAACGCTGCCCGCGGCGTCCGGGAAGTGCGTCAGAAGCGTACGAAATAGCAACCGGCGTAGCGCTCGATATCGAGGTCGATCACCGTGACGGCGGGTCCGTCGAGTTGCAATTGCAAGGTGCCGCTGCTGGTAACGTGTCCGGTCGAGGCTGCCGCCTGCCATGTCGATGTGTCTGCGAACGACGTTTCCGCCATCGGCAGACTTGTGATCTGCGCATCGAAGTAATGGGCATCGCGCACCCGCCGTTGACCGAGGGACTGCAGGCGATCCATCACGCGTTGTCCCTGGACGTTGGACAGGCCGACCCAATGGAAGCTTTCGGCGATCCGGTTCGCGTCGCGAAGCGCGAACGCGCCGAGCAAGTCGGCTTCGAGCTGTAGCGGCGTACGCGCACAGCCATTGGCCAGCGGGCGCCGAGAGGTCACGCGCGCCGAACTTTCTGCTTCAGCTTCGTCCTCCGGCATGGTGGCCAGTAACCGCGTCATCATCTCGCCGGGAATCGGGTCATTGTCCGCGCCGAACGCACCGCAGGCCTTATCGGTGTAAGCGACGCCGCCATCGGGCGCGGTGCAGCGCTGGATTCCGGTCGAGGCGCCTGTGGCGCGCGGAGAAGGCAAGCCGGCGAGCGCGAAGGCTGCGACGAGGGCTGACAATGACAGGGTTTTCATGAGGCGCGGCAGGTTTGGAACGTGCCGCGAATGTTTGACGAAACCCTGTCTGCGTCGCGTGTGCGATGCGCGAATTCAGCTGAACCGCCATCAAATTCCCCAGCGCTTCAGCAAGCGGTTTATCGGGGGTTCGCGCGGCGTTCAGTCCAGGCGCGACAACACCATCTGCGTCGGCTTGGCGAGATTGAGCGTATAGACATGCAATGCGGGCGCGCCACCGGCGATCAGGCGCTCGCACAGGCCCGCGACTACATCGGCGCCGAACTCGCGTACCGATTCGGCATCGTCGCCGAAAGCCTGCATGCGCTTGCCGATCCAGCGCGGGATCTCCGCGCCGCACGATTCGGAGAAGCGCCTGAGCTGGGTGAAATTGGAGATCGGCATGATGCCGGGGATGATCGGGATCTCCACGCCGAGCTTGCGCACCGCGTCGACGAAATGGAAATAAGCGTCGGCGTTGTAGAAATACTGGGTGATGGCGCCGTCGGCACCGGCGTCGACCTTGGCCTTGAAATGCTTCAGATCGACCAGCGCGTCGTCGGACTGCGGATGCGTTTCGGGATAGCAGCCGACTTCGATATGGAAGGCATCGCCGTGCTCGGCGCGGATGAAGGCGATCAGGTCGGCCGCGTAGCGCAGGTCGCCGGGATGGCCCATGCCCGAAGGCAGGTCGCCGCGCAACGCGACGATGCGCTTGCAGCCGAGGCTGCGGTAGTCGCGCAGCAGTGCGCCGATTTCGGCGCGCGTGCCGCCGACGCAGGAAAGATGCGGAGCCGCGTCGAGCTCGTGATGTTGCATCAGGTGCCGGATCGTTTCCGAGGTATAGCTCAGCGTCGAGCCGCCGGCACCGAACGTGCACGAGACGTATTCGGGCGAGTGCGCTTTCAGCTTCTCGGCCGTGCGATCGAGCTGGGCGCGCTGCTCGTCGGTCTTGGGCGGATAGAACTCGAAGCTGATGGGTGTGCGCATCGGTGATGTCCGTCGTCGATCCGGCCGAAGCCGGAACTGGTTATTCGCATTGCTCGTCATCCCCGCTTAGGCGGGGATCCAGTGCCTTGCAACATTGAATCGAGTGCAAAGTCACTGGGTCCCCGCCTGCGCGGGAACGACGAGCAACAAAACCGTTCGCAAACTGGCTCAGTAGCGGTAGTGCTCGGGCTTGTACGGGCCCTCGACATCGACGCCCAGGTATTCCGCCTGTTCCTTGGTCAGCGTGGTCAGCTTCACGCCGATCTTCTCCAGGTGCAGGCGCGCGACTTCCTCGTCGAGCTTCTTCGGCAGGATGTAGACCTTCGGCTCGTAGCTGTCCTTGTTCGCCCACAGGTCGATCTGCGCGAGCGTCTGGTTGGAGAACGAGTTGGACATCACGAAGCTCGGATGGCCGGTGGCGCAGCCGAGGTTGACCAGGCGGCCTTCGGCCAGCAGGAAGATCGCACGGCCGTCCTTGAACGTGTACTTGTCCACCTGCGGCTTGATGTTGAGCTTGACCACGCCCGGGAACGCGTTCAGCGCATCGACCTGGATCTCGTTGTCGAAGTGGCCGATGTTGCAGACGATCGCCTGGTCCTTCATGGAGCTCAGGTGCTCGATGGTCAGCACGTCCTTGTTGCCGGTCGTGGTGACGTAGATGTCGCCGCGGCCCAGGGTGGATTCGACCGTGTTGACCTCGAAGCCTTCCATCGACGCCTGCAGCGCATTGATCGGATCGATCTCGGTGACCACGACGCGGCTGCCGTACGCGCGCAGGCTGTGCGCGCAACCCTTGCCGACGTCGCCGTAACCGCACACGACCGCGACCTTGCCGGCCAGCATCACGTCCATCGCGCGCTTGAGGCCGTCGGCCAGCGACTCGCGGCAGCCGTAGAGGTTGTCGAACTTGGACTTGGTGACCGAGTCGTTGACGTTGATCGCGGGCACCAGCAGCGACTTGGCCTCGACCATCTGGTACAGGCGATGCACGCCGGTGGTGGTTTCCTCAGACACGCCCTTCCAGTCCTTGACCACGTTGGTCCAGAAGCCCGGACGCTCCTTGGCGACGCGCTTGAGCAGGTTCTTGATGACCTGCTCCTCGTGCGAGGAGGCCGGCTCGTCGACCCACTTCGAACCCTTCTCGAGCTCGTAGCCCTTGTGGATCAGCAGGGTGACGTCGCCGCCGTCGTCGACGACCAGCTCCGGACCCTTGCCACCGGGGAAGCTCAGCGCGTCGAGCGTGCAGTCCCAATATTCCTCGAGCGTCTCGCCCTTCCACGCGAACACCGGCGTGCCGGCCGCGGCGATCGCCTGCGCGGCATGGTTCTGGGTCGAGAAGATGTTGCACGAGGCCCAGCGCACGTCGGCGCCGATGTCCTTCAGCGTCTCGATCAGCACCGCGGTCTGGATGGTCATGTGCAGCGAGCCGGTCACGCGCACGCCCTTGAGCGGCTTGGCGGTGGCGTACTTCTTGCGGATCGACATCAGGCCCGGCATCTCGTGCTCGGCGATGTCGAGTTCCTTGCGGCCCCAGTCGGCATCGCCGAGGGACATGTCCGAGACTTTGTAGTCGTGCGCTTTTTCGTTCTTGATCACAGCATTCATGGCATTACTCCGTTTGTTTGGAAGTCCTGCACAGGCGCAGGACTCACATTGAACGGGCGCCGTTTCGCGTGTTGCCTCCATCGAGCCTGTTCCCTTGCACTGGCGTGCCGGGCTTGCAGCGCCCCTCGATGGGGGAGAAGGCGTGCGGCAACCGGCCGCACGCCTAATTTCAGGGGTGACTTATCGTCACTTCAGTCCTGCAGCCTTGCGCAGCTCGTCGGCCTTGTCGGTCTTCTCCCACGAGAACGCGGTGGCGGTGTGCTTCTTGCCGGCGCCGTCGGTGTAGGTGAATTCCTTGGCCTTGCGACCGAAGTGGCCATAGGCGGCGGTCTGCTGGTACATCGGATGGATCAGGTCGAGCATCTGCAGGATGCCGTAAGGACGCAGGTCGAAATACTTGCGGATCAGCTTCTCGATCTTGTCGTCGCTGATCTTGCCGGTGCCGAAGGTGGTGACCGAGATCGAAGTCGGGTGCGCCACGCCGATCGCGTAGCTGACCTGCACTTCGCAGCGATCGGCCAGGCCGGCCGCGACCACGTTCTTGGCGACGTAGCGCGCGGCGTACGCGGCGGAACGATCGACCTTGGACGGATCCTTGCCCGAGAACGCGCCGCCACCGTGGCGCGCCCAGCCGCCGTAGGTGTCGACGATGATCTTGCGGCCGGTCAGGCCGCAGTCGCCCACCGGTCCGCCGATCACGAACTTGCCGGTCGGGTTGATGTGGAACTGGGTGCCCTTGTGCAGCCACTTCGTCGGCAGCACGGGCTTGAGGATGTGCTCGCGCACGGCTTCGATCAGGTCCTTCTGCTTGACGTCCGGATCGTGCTGGGTCGACAGCACGACGGCGTCGATCGCGACGGCCTTGCCGTTGTCGTAGCGCAGCGTGACCTGCGACTTGGCGTCGGGGCGCAGCCACGGCAAGCGGCGACTTCTTCTGCTTGCGGATCTTCGCCTGCTGCTCGACCAGGCGGTGCGACAGGTGGATCGCCGCCGGCATGTAGCTTTCGGTTTCGTTGGTCGCGTAGCCGAACATCAGGCCCTGGTCGCCCGCGCCTTGTTCTTCCGGCTTCTTGCGGTCGACGCCCTGGTTGATGTCGGGGGACTGCTTGCCGATCAGGTTCAGCACGCCGCAGGTGGCGCCGTCGAAGCCGACTTCGGAAGAGTCATAGCCGATGTCCACGATCACCTTGCGGGTCAGCGCCTCGAGGTCGATCCACGCGGTGGTGGTGATCTCGCCGGCGACGATCGCCACGCCGGTCTTGACCATCGTTTCGCAGGCCACGCGCGCGCGCTTGTCCTGCGCCAGGATCGCGTCGAGCACCGCGTCGGAGATCTGGTCGGCAACCTTGTCGGGGTGGCCTTCGGAGACCGACTCGGAGGTGAAGAGGGTGCTGGACATTCGCGCAGGCTCCTGGAAGGGATATATCCCTGTATTCGGATGAAAAGATGGCCGCATATGATACACGCCCGGCGGCGCGGGAACATAGTGCCGCGCGCAGCGTTGCAGGCGGGTTAACGGGAACCGCCCGCGCATGCGGACGCCGCTGTCTCGGAGCGACCTGGGCTGAGCGAATTCAGGCCCTTCACGCGGCCGGTTGTCACCTGAATGCCGCAAAAAAGCCACTTGGCTGTCGCGCGGCGGGAGCAGGCTGCCGGCCAAACAGGGCCGCCGCACCACCTATGATCCGACTCGAAGAACGCGTCAGGCAACGCTTCCCGCGCTGGTTTCGCGGCCGGCGCGCGCACGTCGTCGCGCCGCTGCTGCGCACGATCGGTCGCTGGTCGCGTTTCGACCTGCTCGATGCCTTCCTGGCAGAGAGCGGCCAGCTGCGCGGCTTCGCCTTCCTCGAGGCCGCCTGCGCGCATCTGCAGCTGCGTTACCACGTCGATGCCGCCGACCAGGCGCGCATTCCCGCGCGCGGTCGCCTGCTGATCGTGGCCAACCATCCTTCCGGAGCGCTCGACGCGCTGGCGCTGCTGCACTGTGTCGCGCAGGTGCGGCGCGACGTACGCATCGTCGCCAACGACATGCTGTCGATGATCGAGCCGCTGTCGGACCTGCTGCTGCCGGTGCGCATCCTCGGCGGCAAGGCGCGTGCCGAGCACCTGCGCGCCATCGATCGCGCGCTCGACGACGAGCAGTGCGTGATCGTGTTCCCGGCCGGCGAGGTGTCGCGGCTGGGCTTGCGCGGCGTGCGCGATGGCCGCTGGCAGCGCGGCTTCCTGCGCTTCGCGCGCAATACCGCGACGCCGGTGCTGCCGGTACGGATCGAGGCGCGCAATTCGGCGCTGTTCTATGGCACCTCGGCGCTGTTCAAACCAGCGGCGACGGCCCTGCTGGCACGCGAGATGTACGCGCGCCGCAGCCGGCCGCTGGCGCTGCGCATCGGGCAGCCGATGCGGATCGACGAAAGCGATGCCGCGACGGCATTGCGTAACGTGCGCAAGGCGTTGTACGCGCTCGGCCGCCGCGACGGCTCGCGGCGCCTGTTCGAAGCGCCGGTAGCATCACCGCTCCCGCCTGCGCGGCTGGCGGCGGCAGTGGCGGCGACGCAACTGCTCGGCATGACCGCCGACGGCAAGCAGATCCGCCTGGCGGAACTGCCTGTGGGCTCACCCTTGCTGCACGAGATCGGACGCCTGCGCGAGCTGACGTTCCGCAAGGTCGGCGAGGGCACCGGCCGCAGCCTCGACCTCGACGAATACGACGCCCATTACCAGCACATCCTCGTCTGGGATGCCGATGCCGCCCGCATCGCAGGCGCCTATCGCATCGCGCGCGGCGCGCAGGTGTTGGCCCGGCGGGGATTGCAGGGGCTCTATACCGCCTCCCTGTTCAGTTATGCCGACGACGCCGTGCCGCGCCTGGCCGAAGGTCTGGAACTCGGGCGCAGTTTCGTCGCGCCGGACTACTGGGGCGGGCGCAGCCTGGATTACTTGTGGCAGGGCATCGGCGCCTACCTGCGCCGCCATCCGCAGGTGCGCTATCTGTTCGGCGCCGTCTCGATCAGCGCGGCGTTGCCGTTGGCCGCGCGCGAACAGCTGGTCGCGTATTACCAGCGCTTCTACGGCGGCGGTGAAGCGCTGGCGCAGTCGCGGCGCCCGTTCTCGTATTTCGCCGCACCGCCGTCGTTCGGCGACGTCGATGCAGACACCGCGTTCCGGGTCATGAAGGGCAACCTCGATGCGCTCGGCGCGACGGTGCCGATGCTCTACAAGCAATACACCGAGTTGTGCGAACCGGGCGGCGCGCGCTTCCTCGCGTTCGGCGTGGATCCCGCATTCAGCGATTCGATCGACGGGCTGATCGAGGTCGACCTGCACCGTATCCGACCCAGGAAGCGCCAGCGCTACCTGCAGACGGCGGACGCTTCGGCATGACGCCGTCGGCCGCCACCGGCGAATACCGGCGCGCGGTCTTCGTTTCCGACGTGCACCTCGGCGCAAAGCATTGTCACGCAGCAGAGCTGGCCGATTTCCTCGGCACCCTGCGCTGCGGCAGGTTGTATCTGGTCGGCGATATCGTCGACCTGTGGTGGATCGCGCAGAAGCGCGCGCGCTGGGGCCACGCGCACAATCGCGTGGTCGAGGCACTGCATGCGCTGCGCCGCGCCGGCACCACGATCGTCTACGTGCCTGGCAACCACGATCGTCCGATCCGCCGTTTCTGTGGCCTGTCGCTGCCCGCGATGCAGGTGCGCCGGCGCACCATCCACGTCACCGCCGACGGCCGCCGACTGCTGGTCACGCATGGAGACGACTACGATGGCGTGACCCATTTCGGTGGGCTGCAGGAAAAGTTCGGCGACTGGCTGTACTACCGCATCCTCACCGGCAACCAGCTCGTCAACCGCCTGCGCCAGCGTTTCGGCCGGCGTTACTGGTCGCTGTCGGATTTCCTCAAGCGCCAGAGCGGGGCGGCCGAACGCTACATCGCGCGCTTCGTGCAGGCCGGTCTCGACGACGCACGCAGGCGGGGACTCGATGGCATCGTCTGCGGCCACATCCATCGTGCAGGACTGGTGCAGCGCGACGGACTGATCTACGCCAACGACGGCGACTGGGTCGAAAGCCTGACCGCGCTGGCCGAGGACATGGACGGCACTTTGCGACTGCTGTCGCATCGTGGCGATACGCTGGCGCTGATCCCGCCGCGGCTGCGACTGGAGCTGCAGGAGTATCCGCGCGCGGCGTAGGCGTAGGCATAACGTGCACTGCTAGCATCACGGAATGGATTCGATCACCCACCTGTTCTACGGCGGCGCCATCGCCGCGGCGATCGCGCCGCCGCGACACCGCCGCGCGGCGCTGCTCGCCGGCGCCGCGCTGAATACCTTGCCGGACCTGGACGTCATCCCACTGGTCCTGTTCGGCGATCCGGTTGCGCAGATGACCTGCCATCGCGGCATGACGCATTCCTGGCTGGTGCTGCCGTTCGTGGCATGGGCGATCTGGGCCTTCTTCCGCGGCCGCGGTGGGCGCGTCGCGCAACAGCCGCGACGCTGGTTCTGGGCCATCTTCGTTTGCCTGATGGCGCATCCGCTGATCGATTCGTTCACCGTCTACGGCACGCAACTGTTGTGGCCGCTGCCGATGCGGCCGCTGATGTGGTCGAGCCTGTTCATCATCGATCCGCTGTTCGCATTGCCGTGGATGGTCGTGTGCGCGATCGCATGGTACGCACGCGATCGTCCATTCGGCGGACGCGCGCTGGTCGCGGGCATCGCACTCGGCGTGGCTTACGTCGGCTGGTCGCTGGCCGCGAAATCCATCGTCGATCGCGAGGCCGACCGTGCCCTTGCCGCGATCGGGCTGGTCGATGCGCCGCGCTTTTCGGTGCCGACGCCGTTCAACACGCTGCTGTGGCGGGTGGTGGCGATGACGCCGAGCGGCTACGTCGAAGGATTCCGCTCGCTGGCGGCCGATCGTGGGCCGATGACGTTCCGAGGTTATCCGTCCAACGTGCAGGCGCTCGCGCAAGCGCGCGAGGTACCGGCCGTGCAGCGCCTGGTCTGGTTCAACCACGGCTTCATGCAGGCACGGGTCACGCGTGGCGAGCTGGTGCTGGGCGACTTGCGCATGGGCAGCGAGCCGGACTATTTCTTCCGCTTCGCCGTGGCGCGACGCGAAGGCGCGCAATGGCAAGCGATCCGACCCCGCCAGCTCGAAACACCACGCGCTGTCGGTTCAGTGTGGAGCACGACGTGGCACCGGATCTGGCACGCGCCCGCTGCCGGCGCACCCGTCGCCGTCGATCGCGACACGCGCAAGCGCGCGAGATGACGGACGGGCACGCATGGCACCACCACGGCTTTCGCCGGGGGATGCCGCTACCTCCTGGTGCTGCGTCGGTGCGGACCTGGCACTACTCGACGCTGGCCACCTGCACCTGCACTTCGATGCCGTTGTCCAGCTTGATCGGTCGCCCGGCCATCAGCTGGTCGTAGTTCTCGGTACCCAGCGCCTTGCGGAATTTTTCCAGCGAGCGCTGGTAGGTGCGTGGATACTCGGCGAACGAGGTGCGCGTGCCCAGGATCATCTGGACCTTGCGTACGGTGAGTCCGGAATATTCGGCCAACCGTTCGACGTCGTCGTTCTCGGCGGCCTGGACGGGTGCCATCGCAGCCAGTGCGATGACCATGCCTGCAATCTTGGCTTTCATGACGTGCTCCTGATCGAGGGGGCGATCCACCGGAGTGCTTGCGGCAGGGCGTCGCAATTCGGCGCGTCCGGTATCACGCAGTCTCGACAGGTTGACTGGCAATTGCATCGCCCATTCGACGCGGTGACTTTCGACATCTGTTTGCTGGAATTGGTGTTTCGATTGCGCAACATGCGCGCACGCATGTGCCGCTTACGGCGATTGCATCGATCAGGCGACGGCTTGCAACTCCGCCGCGTCGCCGGTGACCAGGGCATCGAAATAGTCGCCTGTCAGCTGCAGTTGCGCACGCGCGGTTTCGGCGCGGTTGACGATGGCGCGGAAGGCCAGGTTTTCCGGGCGGTCCTTCGCGTACCAGCCCAGGTGCTTGCGCGCGATGCGCACGCCGGCGGGCTCGCCGTAGAACGCGTGCACGGCCTGCAGGTGCGCGAGCAGGATGTCGCGGATCTCGGCAAGCGAAGGCGCGGGCAACAACTCGCCGCTGGCGAAGAAGTGGGCGATCTCGCGGAAGATCCAGGGTCTTCCCTGCGCTGCGCGGCCGACCATCACCGCATCCGCGCCGGTGTGACGCAGCACCCAGGCGGCCTTATGTGGCGAGTCGATGTCGCCGTTGGCGATCACCGGGATCTTCAGCATCGACTTGATCTGCGCGATGGTGTCGTACTCGGCGCTGCCGGCGTACTGCTGGTCGCGCGTGCGGCCATGCACGGCGAGCGCGGCGACGCCGCTATCCTCGGCGATGCGTGCGATCGCCGGCGCGTTGCGGTTGTCGGCGTTCCAGCCGGTGCGGATCTTCAATGTCACCGGTACGTCGACGGCCTGCACCACGGCCGAGATGATGCGCGCGACCAGTAGCTCGTCGCGCATCAGCGCCGAGCCTGCCCAAGCGTTGCAAACCTTCTTCGCCGGACAGCCCATATTGATGTCGATGAGCTGCGCGCCATGGTCGACGTTGTGGCGGGCGGCGTCGGCCATGATCTGTGGCTCGGTGCCGGCGATCTGCACGCTGACCGGATCGGGTTCGCCGAGGTGGTCCATCCGGTGCCGCGACTTGCTGGTATTCCAGAAACGCGGGTCGCTGGTCGTCATCTCCGACACGGCCAGGCCTGCGCCAAGCTGCTTGCACAGCAACCGGAACGGCTTGTCGGTGACGCCGGCCATCGGGGCCAGGATCACTTGTGGCGCAATGCGGTAGGGGCCGATCTGCATGCGCGCATTGTATCGACCTACAACGCGATGAAGCGCTCCGTCACTTGTGGCAGTCGCGGCATGGCCACGGCCGCGCCGCTGTGTTCAGTCGACAAGGCCGCATAGCGATTGGCGAAACGGACGTGCTCGGAGAATGGCGCATCCGTCCCCTTCGCCAAGGCGGCCGCCAGCGCGCCATTGAAGGCGTCGCCCGCACCGGTCGTATCGATGGCACGCACCGCCTCTGCCGCGATCCGGTAGCACGCTGCCGTATCGCCGCGCAGCTGGTCTTCGCCATGCGAGACGAAGCAGCCGCTCGCGCCGAGCGTCACGACCACGCTGCCTTCGGGCAGCAGCTGCCGGCACAACGCATGCAGGTGCGGCGTATCGAGCGTGGCGATGGTGTCCTCGTCGATGTGCTCGCCGACATGGTGCGCGATCAGCGCGGACAGTTCGCTTTCGTTGGGCGTGAGTACGTCGACCAGCGACAGCAATGCCGGCGTGACTTTGGCATTGGCCGGCGCCGGATTGAGGATGGTCATGGCCCCGTGGAGGCGGGCGTGCCGCAAACCGTCGTGGATCGCGTCGAGCGGTGATTCGAGCTGCGCGAGCACCACGCTGGTGGCCGCAATCACGTCGTGCTGGCCTGCGATGAAGCTGGTCGACAACTCCGCATTGGCGCCGGCGCCGACGACGATGCTGTTGCGGCCTTCGCCATCGACGTAGATACCGGCCGTGCCGGTCGCCGCCGTGCTGCGCTGGTCGCGCAGGTCGATGTCGTCGGCAGTCGCCAGCGCGCGTGCCCATTGCCCACCGATGTCGTCACCGAGTGCGCAGACGAAGCAGGTGCGCGCACCCGCGCGCGCAGCGGCGATGGCCTGGTTGAAGCCCTTGCCGCCGGGGCCGGTCATGTAGTGGCCTGCCAACGTCTCGCCAGGATGCGGCAGCGTCTGGCACGTCCACACGTGGTCGACGTTGAAGGAACCGATCACCACCACTTGCGTAGGCGCTGTCATGGTCATCGCAACGGCCTTCAGGGCGCGAGGCGGCCTTCGCTATGCAGCGCCTGCATCGCCGCGGGATCGTGCTTGTACTTGAACAACGGCACGAACACGACCGCGAGCGCCAGCGAATACAGTGCGAACGCCGTCCAGATGCCCGGCCAATCCTTGCTCAGGTCGGGATTCGTAAACCAGTGTTCGATGATGAAGCCGCTCAGCACGCTGCCGAGCACCGCGCCGATGCCGTTGGTCATCACCATGAACAAGCCCTGCGCGCTGGCGCGGATGCGCGTATCGCTCTGCATCTCGACGAACAGCGAGCCGGAGATGTTGAAGAAGTCGAAGGCCATGCCGTAGACGATGCACGACAGCACGATCATCCACAGGCCCGGGCCCGGATCGCCGTAGGCGAACAGGCCGAAGCGCAGAAACCACGCCAGCATGCTCATCGTCATCACGGCCTTGATGCCGAAGCGCCTGAGGAAAAACGGAATGGTGAGGATGAACAGCGTTTCGGAGATCTGCGAGATCGACATGATGATGGCGGGGTAGCGCACCGCCAGCAGGCCCTTGTAGCGTTCGTCGGTGGCGAAGTCGTGCAGGAAAGTGTCGCCGTAGGCATTGGTCAGCTGCAGGGCCGCGCCGAGGAACATGGCGAAGATGAAGAACACCGCCATGTTGCGATCCTTGAACAGCCGGAACGAGGTCAGGCCCAGCGCATCGACCAAGGAGCGGCTCCCGGTCTGGCGCAGCCCGGGCGGACAGGGCGGTAGCGTGAAGGCGTACAGACCGAGCAGCAGCGATGCCGCGGAGGCGACGTAAAACTGGCCGGCCGAGGTTTCCAGGTGCAGCAGGCTGACCGTCCACAACGCAACGATGAAGCCGATCGTGCCCCAGACGCGAATCGGCGGGTAATCGCGCACGACATCGCGGCCGTCCTTCTTGAGCGCGTTGTAGCTCACCGTGATCGCCAGCGCGATCGTCGGCATGTAGCACATCATGTTGAGCAGCATCACCCAGAACATGGTGGTTGGGTTGTCGACCAGCGGCACGAAGAACAGCACCACCGCGCCGCCGATCTGCAGCAGTCCATAGAGCTTTTCGGCGTTGATCCACTTGTCGGCGACGATGCCCATCAGCGCGGGCATGAACAGCGAGGCGATGCCCATGGTCGAGAAGATCGCGCCGAAGCCGGTGCCCGACCATTGCTTGGTCTGGAACCAGTAGGCGCCGATGGTCAGCAGCCACGCCCCCCAGACGAAGAACTGGAGGAAGTTCATCAGGATCAGGCGCAGTTTCAGGCTCATCCGGTTCGCTCCCCTTGGCGCGCGATCGCCGGAGGTGGTCGTCGCTGCGCGGCAGCGTAGTGGGAAACCAGGCCTTAGTGAAGCGCGGACGCGCTCGCGCTATTCAGACGTCGCGCGCGACCACGCGATTGCGGCCTTCGCGCTTGGCCTGCTGCAGTCGCCGGTCCGCGCTGCGCAGCATCGCCGACACGTCGGCACCGTCCTGCGGATACGCCGCTAGCCCGCCGCTGAAGGTGATGCGCTGTGGCTCGGCGCCGCGTTCGGGCTGGAAGGGTCTTTCGGCGAGCGCGCGGCGCAGCCGGTCGAGCCGTTCCCAGGCGCTGCCGATCGGGCAATACAACAGCAGCACGAATTCCTGCCCGCCCAGCCGCACCAGGCGTTCCTTCTGCTGCAGCGCTTCGCTCATCGCCGAGGCAATGTGGCGAATGGCGCGATCGCCGGCCAAGTGCCCGGCCTCGTCGTTGATGCGCTTGAAGTTGTCCAAGTCCAGCAGTGCCAGCGTCAGCGAACCACCGTCGGCGCGCACGCCGTCGAAGATGCGCGGCATGCGCTGCAGCAACCAGGTGCGGTTAGGCAGGCCGGTCAACCCGTCGCTGCCGGAAAGCTCCACCAGGCGCTGCATGCGGTAGACGATCGTCGCCGTCAGCAGCGTCATCAGTAGCAGCAGGATCAGTCGTTCGCCCTGCGTGGCGACCGAGGCCGTGCCGTAGTCGGCCGAAACCAGTTGTTCCGGCGAGACCGCACTGGCCAGCACCGCCCACGCCAGTAATCCGTACTGGACGATCGCCAACCCGCCGGCGTAAAGCGTCAGGCGGCCGTCGTTGCGCAGGGCCGTCATCGCGATCGCGATCAGGTAGAAGCTCCACACCACCATGCTGTTGATGCCGGACACTCGGTCGCCGAGCGACAGCAGGGCCAGCACGCCCGTGGTGGTGGTGATGTCATAGGTACTGGTCGCAAACGGCAGCCAGCTGTGGCGGCGACGCGCGCGCGCCAGCGCCAGCCACACCTGCGCCATGATGTTGATGAAGATCGCCGCGCCAAGACCGATCAGCACTTCGCTCGAATTGCCGCCCGCCGCCGCATTCAATAGCGGCAGCAGCAGGACCAGCGCCGACAGCAGCGCGCGGATGCGCGCGACGAGCAGTTCGCCGCCGGCACCGAGCTCGAGCATGATCTCGTCCGGCCGCGCCAGCAGCGTGGTGACGAGGTCGCGTAACCATTGCGTCGATGCGCCCATGCGATCCCTAGCGTGACTCCGGGCCGAAGCATAACGTGCCGGCGTGGCGTTCCCGCTCGATCGCGCAAACGGCCAGCTCAGCCTGCTCCGCGCAGCGCCACCCATAGCGCCAGCAGCAGGAACAAGATCGCAGCGGCGATCCGCGCCGCCCCCAGCGGCAGCCGGTGCGCGAAACGATGCCCCAGCGCCACCACCGGCACGTTGGCGATCAGCATGCCCAGGGTGGTGCCGGCGATCACCTGCCATAGCGGCGAATACTTCGCCGCCAGCAGCACGGTGGCGATCTGCGTCTTGTCGCCGATCTCGGCGAGGAAGAAGGCGATCGTGGTGGCGATGAACGCGCCGCGCGCAGGCAGGTGCTGGCCGCCCTCGTCGAGCGTGTCGGGCTTGAGCGCCCACAGCGCAATGGCCAGGAAGCTGCCGGCCACGATCCAGCGCACGACTTCCGGCGACAGCCATTGCACGACCAGAGCGCCAAGCCAGGCCGCGAGCGCGTGGTTGAGCAGGGTGGCGACGAGGATGCCGGCAATGATCGGCACCGGCTTGCGGAAGCGCGCCGCGAGCAGCAACGCCAGCAGTTGAGTCTTGTCGCCGATTTCGGCGACGGCGACGGCCAGCGTCGATAGTCCGAGTGTGGACAGGGCATGCAGGGTTTGCATCGGGTTTCCGGGGCCGGGCATTCGCGCGGAGGCGAAGGCGGACGCCGCGCAGCCCGGCCCGGGTGGCGCAACGCCTGCCTTCGGTCTTGCCCGTAGCGATCGTTCGATCGCTGCCCGCGCGCCATGGCCTGCTGGCCAAGTGTGTTGACGCGTGGTCCCGCCAGCATGCGCAGAAGCTGCTTGCCCGGCGGATGGACTACTCCCCGGAGGAGGAAGTGTGGCCATTGTAACGATTCGCGATCGCGGGCCGCAAAACCGCGTCGTTACACTATGACCAGCCATCAGGAGTCGCCCGCATGCAATACCGCCGCCTCGGAACCTCCGGCCTGCAGCTTTCTGCGCTGTCGTTCGGCGCCTGGATGACGTTCGGCGCGCAGGTCGGGCGCGGCGAGGCACGCAACCTGATCGCGGCGGCCTGGGACCACGGCATCAATTTCTTCGACAACGCCGAGACCTACGCCAACGGCGAGGCCGAGCGGGTGATGGGCGACGTCATCGCCGATCTGCGGTTGCCGCGTGATGGTTATTGCGTATCGAGCAAGGTGTTCTTCGGCGCGGTGGACGCGCCGCGACCGACCCAGAAAGGCCTGTCACGCAAGCACGTCCACGATGCCTGCCACGCCGCGCTCAAGCGTCTGCGCGTGGACTATCTCGATCTGTATTTCTGCCATCGCGCTGACCCGGAAACGCCGATCGAAGAGACCGTGTGGGCCATGCATGACCTGATCCAGCAGGGCAAGGTGCTGTACTGGGGCACGTCGGAGTGGTCGGCGGCGGAGATCCGCGAAGCGGCGAGGATCGCGCGCGCCCATGAGCTGCATGCGCCGAGGATGGAGCAGCCGCAGTACAACCTGCTGCATCGTGAGCGCGTCGAACTCGAGTACGCATCGCTGTACGACGAACTCGGTCTCGGCACCACCATCTGGTCGCCGCTGGCTTCGGGTTTGCTTACGGGCAAGTACAACGCCACCGTCCCGGCGGATGCGCGGCTCGGCATCGAGGACAATGCCTGGTTGCGGCGCGGAGTCATCGGCGAAGCGGGGCGCATCGAGCGCGCGCGGCGCTTTACCGCAATCGCCGACGAGCTGGGCGTGGCGCCGGCCCCGCTGGCGGTTGCCTGGTGCCTGCGCAACCCGCACGTCTCCACCGTGATGCTTGGGGCCAGCCGCGTCGCGCAATTGCTGCAGAACCTCGAGGCGCTGAAATTGGTCGACGCCTACGACGACCCGACCTGGGACAAGATCGAGGCCGCCGCCGCTGGTTGATAGTCGGCCCTGACCTCAAGCACCGCTTGACTTACAAATGAGAATCATTAGCATTTAAGGCGAACATCAGCTGGAGCCGCCGCATGCTAGCCGCCCGTCCTCCCCATCCTCCGCTGCCGGATACCCGGCCCGAGCGCGCCCCGGCTACACCAGCGCTGCCTGAAGTCGAAAGCCTGCGCCTGCTGCAAGGGCAGCGCGAGGTGCTGATCCGACACGGCAACGACTGCTATCGCCTGCGCCATACGCGCAACGACAAACTGATCCTGACGAAGTAGACGATCTGCGCGCAAGCGCTCACCGCGATGCCTGCCGCAGGGCGGCCTTCGCGGCAGACGAGTGTCCCTCCAACACCCGCCAGCCCCGGCCCGCCGGACGCCAGCACTCCGCCGCTCCATTCATAGCGAGTGTCAAATGCGTCCGACCCTGCTCTCCATTGCGCTCTCGCTCGCCTTGCCTATGTCGGCGAACGCGCAGACCGCCGCCGCCATCCCGGTTGATGCCAGTGCCGCCGCGGACACCTCCGCCACCGACTTCGATCGCATCGTGGTGACCGCGACGCGCACCGAACGTGCCATCGAGGACGTGCCCAACACCGTCGACGTGATCGATCGCGAGCGCATGGACGAGACGCTCACGCGCGACCTCAAGGACCTGTTCCGCTACGAACCCGGCATCACCGTCACCTCGGGCTTCGGCCGCTTCGGCCTCGGCGACATCCGCATCCGCGGACTCGGCGGCAACCGCGTGCGCATCCAGACCGATGGCATTCCGGTGTCGGACGCGTTCTCGATCGGCAGCTTTTCCAACGCCAACCGCAACTTCGTCGATCTCGACACGCTCAAGCGGGTGGAAGTGGTGCGCGGCCCGACCAGCTCGCTCTACGGCTCCGATGCGCTCGGCGGCGTGGTGTCGTTCATCACCAAGGATCCCTCGGACTATCTGGGGGAAGGCAAGGACGCCTACTTCGGCCTCAAGCTCGGTTACGAGGGTAGCTGGGATGGCCTGTTCGGCGGCGCGACGGCCGCCTTCGGCGGCGAACGCTGGTCGGGATTGGTTGCCGTCAGCCATCGCCAGGGCAAGGAAACCGAAAACCAGGGCGATGTCGGCGGCGAAGGCAGCGCGCGTACGCAGCCCAATCCGCAGACGCGCGATGGCCGCAGCCTGCTGTCCAAGCTGGTGTATGCGCCGAGCGCGGACCAGCGATTCAAGCTGACCGTCGAAGGCAACGAGGATGAAACCGATACGAACTTGTTGACCTCCCTTGGTTTTCAGAGCCTCACGCGCGCCACCAACACGCGCGTGGAGGGCAGGGACCACCAGACGCGCGCGCGGGTGTCCTTCGCGCACGAGATGGATGCCATCGACGTCGGATTTGCCGACCGCTTCGACTGGCAGGTCTATCGCCAGGACAGCGAAACCACGCAGGACACGCTGGAAGAACGCATTTTGCCGTCGCCGCCGCCTCCTGTCCCGCCGCCAGCGACGCCGCAGCGCGACCGCCGCGAGCGCACGTTCAATTTCGACCAGCGTCTGTATGGACTGCAGGCCAATGCCCACAAGGGCTTTGCGACCGGCAGCGTGCAGCATGACCTCAGCTACGGACTGGAGCTTTCGCGCACCGAAACCCGGCAGAAGCGCGACGGACTCAGGACGTTCCTCGACACCGGCGTGACGACCCCGGTCGTGTCGCCCGATGTGTTTCCGGTCAGGGACTTCCCGATCAGCGAAACCACCACCGCCGCGCTATACCTGCAGGACGAGATCGCTTTTGCCGACGGCGCCTTCCGCCTGATCCCGGCGCTACGCATCGACCACTACAAGCTGAAACCGGAAGTCGACAATATCTTCGCCGAGGACAATCCCGGCGTGGTGGTAAGCGAGATCAGCGAGACCCACGCATCGCCGAAGCTCGGCGCAGTCTGGCATTTCGCCGAGGACTGGTCGCTGTTCGGCGGCTATTCGCGCGGCTTCCGCGCGCCGCCGTACAACGACGTCAACATCGGCTTCACCAACCTGCAGTTCTTCTATACCGCTATCGCCAATCCAGACCTGAAGCCTGAGACCAGCGATGGTCTGGAAACCGGCCTGCGCTTCGCGGGCGATGCTGTTTATGCCAGCGTGTCTGGTTATTACAACCGTTACGAGGATTTCATCGAGTCGTCGCGCTTCATCGGCGTCAACGCCGATGGGTTGAGCGTGTTCCAGTCGCAGAACGTCGACGAAGCGAGGATCTATGGCGCCGAATTGAAGGCCGGCGTCGATTTCGGCGCCCTGTCGGAGGCTTGGCAAGGCTGGTCGCTGCGCGGTGCGGCGGCATGGTCGCGCGGCAAGGGCAGGGGTCCGGAACAGGTCGAGATCGAAGAAGGCGTATTCGAAGAGCGGATCCTGACCCGAAACCTCGACAGCGTCGATCCGCTGACTGCCACGCTCGGCCTCGCCTACGACGATGCCGTCTGGGGTGCGGAACTGGCCGGCCGCTTCGTCGATCGCAAGGATCGCTTGTCCGACCCCGATTTCTATGGGCAGGGCGGCTACACCGTGCTCGACCTGCTTGCGCACTGGACATTCGCGCCGGGCGCCAAGGTCAACGTCGGCGTGTTTAACCTGGCCGATCGCAAATACGCCGACATCGGCGACGTGCCGCTGGTCAATGACAGCAGTGGCACGCTCGACCGTTACACCAGTCCTGGGCGCAATCTGTCCGTGAGCCTTGCCGTCGAGTGGTGATGCGATGACGCAAGCCGCCCAGCGCAACGCAGCCGCCGTGACCACGCGTGTGCCATGCCTGCCGCAACCGCGGCAGCTGGCTGCGCTCGGCACGGTGTTGTGCCTGCATCGTCCACAGGCCGGCGGCGAACTGGCCGGCTGGGCCCAGGCGCTGTGCGCCGAGATGCGCAGCAGCCTGGATAGCGACGGTTTGCGCGAACACCTGTTGTTCTACGACCGCGACGGCCGCTGCTGCTGGCGCCTGTCGCTGCTGCCGGACAGCGACTTCCTCGCCTGGGAACAACTGGCCGCGACGCTGCCGCGACAGGCCGACATCGCGCACGCGGCCGGCATCGGCGAGCGTCTGTGGTCGCGGCTCGCCGGCCGCATGCGCGGCGAACGCTGGCAGGCCAGCGTCCTGCGCTTGCATGCCCTGCGCTGCAGTCCGGGCTTTGGTTTTTCCGAACAACCGGTTCTGGCGGCGAGCCTGGCGCCGCTGTCGACGCTGGGCGCGGCCGCAGCGCGCCGCATCGCGCGCGACGAAGGCGCGGAAGGCGAGTCGTTCGTGGAGGAATGCTGCTGCCGGCAGGCGGCATTGGCCGCGGCGCAGGCCGCATTGGCGAACACCCGGCAGACGGAGGAAGTGTTTCCTCTGGTCCGGCTCAACCTGAGGGGACACGCATGAGATTGACATGGGCAGCCGCGCTGACGATGACGGCGCTGGCAAGCGGCGCCGCCGGCGCGCAGGACATCGCCAAGACGGACGCTGCATCCGATCCCGCGCGCGATCGCAGTTCGATCCTCGCCATGCAGGGCGAATACCTCGTCGACTTCGCCTTCGACGAGACAGTGTTGCTGCAGCCCGGCTACGAACGTGCTCCGGCGATGCGCAGCGGCGGTAACGAGACGGTGATCGTGGTGCAGGACTCGCCGACGAAGATCGTGCTGCAGCACATCCTGGTCGACGAGAAGAGCGGCCATGTCACCAAGCACTGGCGCCAGGACTGGAGCTACGAGGCGCCGAGCCGCTTCGAGTTCAGCGCCGACCAGACCTGGACCGTGCACACGCTGCCTGCCAGCAAGACCGCCGGCGCCTGGACGCAATGCGTGTACGAGGTCAGTGATGCGCCACGCTACTGCGGCACCGGCAAGTGGACCTATGCCAACGGCATCGCCAACTGGACCAGCGACCCGACCTGGCGTCCACTGCCGCGGCGCGAGTACACCAAGCGCAGCGACTACAACGTGGTCTCCGCCATCAATCGCCACACCATCACGCCGGGAGGCTGGACGCACGAGCAGTTCAACACGAAGGTACTGCGCAAGCCCGACGGCACGCAGGTGGAGCTGGCGCGCGAGTTCGGCTTCAACGACTATCAGAAGACGACCGAAGTCGATTTCAAGCCGGCGTATAGGTACTGGGAAGCGACCAGTGCCTACTGGGCCAAGGTGCGGACGCGCTGGGATGCGTTCCTGTCGAAGCCACCGGGATTGCATCTGAAGACGAAGATCGACGGCATGGCGATGATCATCCCGCTGTTCACGCAGGCGGGGGAACTCGAAAAGGGCAAGCAAGTCGCCGACGCCGCGATCGACAAGGTGTTCGCTGCCTGGGTCGAGCCGGCGCCAGCACCGACGGCACGCGACGGGGGCGACTGACGCGAGTCGAAGCTGGTATTACGCCGTCGCCGGAATCGCTATAGGTCGCGAGCTGCGGCTGGTCGTCGCCGAGAAGCAGAAAGTCTCAGTTGACCAGCGCAGGTGCGACAGGCGGTGGCGGCGCCGCGGGTGGCGCCGGCGGGACCGGCGGCAATGGCGCCTTCGGGTCATCGTCGTCGTAGGTCCAGGTGTGCGACACGCCCTGCGCATCGGTCACCGCGACGGCGCGAAGCTGCGCGATGCGCGGCGCCACGGGCGTGGGCGGAGTCATGGCGCTCTTCGGCGGAGCAGGCGGAGCAGGTGGTGTCGGTGCCCGCGGCGGTGTCGGAGGAGCGGGCGGCAACGGTGGCACCGGCACGCGGAATGGCATCGCCTTCGGCACCTTCACCTGCGCGGTGGCGGACTTGCGATCGCGCAGATATTCCACCGACACCTTGCTGTCGGCGGGCCTGGCGCGCAGCGCCGCCATCGCCTCGCGCGGACTCGAGACGGGCTGGCCATCGACCTTGCGGATCACGTCGCCGGCCTGCAATCCCGCAAGGTCTTCGCCGGCGCTCAACACCAAGACGCCGGTGTCGGTGCCGAAATAACGCCCGAGCTGCGGATCGACCGTCGCCAGGTTGAGCCCGTTCCAGCGGAACGCTTCGGTCAGGGCGCGGAAGCGGCAGTCTTCACCCTTGCACTTGCCATCGGGCCCGATGCGGATGAGCTCGCTGCGGATCTGCGGCGCGACGCCTGCGGGCATGCTGCGTGCGAAGTCCTCGTCGTCGAAATCGAATTTGAAGTCGCCGTCTTCGTCGCCGCGCCAGACGAACACATGCTGATCGAGTTTCGGCACGACGCTGACGACGGCGTTGCGGCCATCGCGCGCATAACCGAGCTTGACCGCGGTCCTGACGTCCGTATTGGCGAGCAGCTTGCGCGCATTCTCGACGCGCTGGCGCGGTTCCTGGCCGAGGATCGGTGCGCCATTGATGCTGACCAGGCGATCGCCGCTCTTCAGCCCGCCCTTGGCCGCGGGACTTTCGGGTGTCACGCCCGCGATCTTGACGCCCGCCTGCGCATCGGGCGCCAGCACGACGCCGACCATCGGCTTGCGTCGCATGCGTTGCTCGAGCATCGCGTGCGCATCGGCCTGCGCGCTCGTCCGCGACAGCTCGGCCACGCGCCTGGCAGCGCGTGCGAGCTCCGCGCGCGCGGCGGCGAGTTCCTTCGCGTTGGCCGCGCCGGCGGCGTTGGCGACAGGCGTCTGCGCGACGGCCAAGCCGTGCGCCAGCACGAGCGCGACGGCGCAGGCGATCGGTTTCAGGGACGGGATGCTCATGCGAACCTCTTCAGTCGTCATCGTGGATGGGTTGATCGATCGGCGGCGCATCAATCGACGCTGACCAAGGCGCCGTCGTAACGGTCGCCGTTGGCCGCCAGCCAGCGCTGCGTGCTTGCGAAGCCCGCTACCTGGCGCAACGCGTCGACGCGCTGATCCCACAGCGCGAGTCGCTGCGCTCGCGGCAACGCAGGCTGCGACAGCGCTGCGTCGATACTCGTCAGATAGGCGCCGAGCTCGTCCGACAGCGCTGCTGCGGGACCGCTGGCGACGCGATCGTCGTGCGCCATGGCAAGCACGGCTTCGAGCTGCGCGGACTCGGCGTACAGGCGTTCGAATTCGGCGCGATTCGTTCCGTTGGCGGCGTCCGTGGGCGCCGGTCGGTCGGCAGTCGCGACGCGGTCGGCGCTGGCGGCGCCTGGCTCGGCCGACGCCGACGCGGCGCGCGATCCGGCATCGACGATCGCGCTGTCGCTTGGCCGTGCAATCCGATCGTTGGCCAAACGCTGCAATGGCACGACGGCGACCAGCGCGAGCGCGGCCGCCGTGGCCAGCCACAGTGGCCAGCGCACGCGGCGCCTGGCGTCGAGACGACTGGCGATGGCGGGCCACGCGCTGGCTTCGGGCGCATCCAGCGGCAAGGCGGCGAATGCGTCCGTCCAGTTGCTGGGCGATGACGGGTGTTGCTGGTGCGAATCAGGCATGGGTGTGCTCCGCGGCCGTCTCGGCCGCCGGGTCAAGCAAGGTGCGCAGACGGCGACCGCCGCGCGCGAGTTGCGATTTCGAGAAGCTCGGCGTGCGCTGCATCAGCGCCGCGATTTCCTCGTGCGTATAGCCTTCTGCGTGATACAGCCACAGCACGCTGCGGGTGCTGGCGGGCAGTGCCGCGAGCGCGCGTTGCAGTACGGCAGCATCGGCTGCCGCAGGTGGCAGCGGGGTGCGCTCGTCGGCGAAGACCTGATCGTCGACGGCGATCTCGTCACCCTGACGTCGATCCCGGCGCAGCCGCATCAGCGCCTCGTTGACCGCGATCTGCCGCAGCCAGCCCCAGAACGGACTGCCGCCGGCGCCGCGGAAGTCGCCGATGCGGTCGATCACCTTGAGCATCGTGTCCTGCAGCACGTCCGAAGCCTCCTCGCGATCCCCGCAGATGCGCAGCGCCAGCGTGAAAACCGGCCGCTCGAACCAGCGGTACACCTGTTCGAACGCCGTCCGGTCGCCACCGCGCGCACGGGCGAGCAGGGTGTCCGGCACGTCGATCGCAAAGCTCGACGGGCGCTGGGCGGGGGCGGCTTCTGGCGGCATTCCTCATCCTAGATGCGGTACTGCGCGAAAGCGTCGCAGCGGCCCCGCCGCGCGTCGGCGGGCGGCCCTGGGCCTGGGCCTATAATCGGGGACGACTGCACCGGTGCAGGCTCAGGGGAATGACCGATATGTTCAGCGGATCGCTGCTTGCCATCGTCCTGCTCGTCGCAGGCATCATCATCCTGTTCAAGACCGTGCGCATGGTGCCGCAGGGTTACGAGTGGACCGTCGAGCGTTTCGGCCGGTACACCCACACCATGACGCCCGGACTGCACTTCCTCGTTCCGGTGGTCTACGGCGTCGGCCGCAAGATCAACATGATGGAACAGGTGCTGGAAGTGCCCAGCCAGGACGTGATCACCAAGGACAACGCGGTGGTCAAGGTCGACGGCATCGTCTTCTTCCAGGTGCTCGACGCCGCCAAGGCCGCCTACGAGGTTGCGCAGCTGGAAATCGCGACGCTGAACCTGGTCATGACCAACATCCGTACCTCGATCGGCTCGATGGACCTCGACGAGTCGCTGTCCAAGCGCGACGAGATCAACGCCAAGGTGCTGGTCGCCGTGGACGAGGCGACGCATCCGTGGGGCATCAAGGTCAACCGCATCGAGCTGAAGGACATCGCGCCGCCGCGCGACCTGATCGAGTCGATGGCCCGGCAGATGAAGGCCGAGCGCGAGAAGCGCGCCAACATCCTCGAGGCCGAAGGTTTCCGGCAGTCGGCGATCCTCAAGGCCGAGGGCGAGAAGCAGTCCACGATCCTCGCCGCCGAGGGCGAGCGCGAGGCCGCGTTCCGCGCCGCCGAGGCGCGCGAGCGCCTGGCGCAGGCCGAGGCCAAGGCGACCGAAGTGGTGTCGAACGCGATCGCCGCGGGCAACGTGCAGGCGATCAACTACTTCGTCGCGCAGAAATACATCGAGGCATTCAAGGCGCTGGCCGAAGGCCCGAACCAGAAGTTCGTGCTAATGCCGATGGAATCGGCCGGCGTGATCGGTTCGCTCGGCGGCATCGCCGAACTGGCCAAGGACGCGCTGAACCAGCAGGCCACGCGCATCGTCGGCGCGACGCCACCGCGCGCGGGAGGTTGAGCATGCGCTGGGACGTATTCACCTGGGCTGCGGTCGCGCTGCTGCTGTTCGCAGCGGAGACGCTGGCGCCGGGCGCGTTCATGTTGTGGCTTGGCTTCGCCGCGGCCGCCGTGTTTCTCGGCGTGCTGTTCATCCCCGGCATTCCGGTGCTGGCTCAGGTTGCGGCGTTCGTCGTGCTGAGCTTCCTGTCGATCCAGGCGTATCGCACCTGGTTCCGTGGCCGCGAACGGCAGAGCGACCAACCCGCGCTCAACCGCCGCGCCGCCGCGCTCGTCGGACGCATCGTGCCGCTCGAGCGCGGCATCGTGCAGGGCCACGGCCGCGTGCAGATCGCCGATGCGTATTGGGATGTCGCCGGACCGGAGCTGCCTGCGGGCACGCCGGTGCGGATCGTCGGTGCCGACGGCATGACGCTGCAGGTCGAAGCAACCATCGGGACCTGAGCTGGCTGCCGCGGATGCCCTGGCGCGCGGCGGCGCGTTCGCAAATGAGGGCGAGCGAATTTTACGGCGGCGCGAGATAATCCCGGGCTCCGCACCCGAGCCTCGCCGATGACGCAGACCGCCGCCCCGCAAAAGACCGTCCTCAACGACACGCATCGCGCCCTCGGCGCGAAGATGGTCGACTTCGGCGGCTGGGACATGCCGTTGAGCTACGGCTCGCAGATCGAGGAGCACCACCAGGTGCGCCGCGACGCCGGCATGTTCGACGTCTCGCACATGACCGTGGTCGACCTGCACGGCGCACAGACGCGCCCCTTCCTGCGCCATCTCGTTGCCAACTCGGTCGACAGGCTGCAGAAGCCGGGCAAGGCGCTGTACACCTGCATGCTGAACGCGCAGGGCGGTGTCATCGACGACCTGATCATCTATTACCTGGGCGAAGAGTTCTTCCGCTTGGTGGTCAACGCCGCCACGCGCGACAAGGACCTGGCCTGGATCACGCAAGAGGCCGCGCCCTTCGCTGTCGAGGTCAGGGAGCGTCCGGAGTTGTCGATGATCGCGGTGCAGGGTCCGCAGGCGCGCGAGAAGGCGCTCGGCGTGCTCGCCGAAATCGATCGCGCACGTATCGCCAAGCTGGGCAAGTTTTCCGCGGGCGCGGCGCAGACCGCCGACGGCGCCGCCGCGCTGTTCGTCGCGCGCACCGGCTACACGGGCGAGGACGGCTTCGAGATCATCGTCCCGGAGCAGCAGGCCGTCGCGCTCTGGAACGCCCTGCTTGCCGCCGGCGTCAAGCCGGCGGGCCTCGGCGCGCGCGACACGCTGCGGCTGGAGGCGGGCATGAACCTGTACGGACAGGACATGGATGAGACCGTATCGCCGTACGAAGCCGCGCTGGCATGGACGGTATCGCTCGACGAAGGCCGCGACTTCACCGGCCGCGGCGCGCTCGAATCGCAGAAGGCCGCCGGCGCGCCGCGGCAGATGATCGGCCTGGTGATGGACGAGAAGGGCGTGCTGCGCCACGGTCAGCCCGTGTTGACGGCCTTTGGCGACGGCGAAATCCTGTCCGGTACGTTTTCGCCCACGCTCGGCAAGTCGATCGCATTCGCGCGCGTGCCTGCCGGCGATCTTCCCCTGGGCGTGGAGGGTGGCGTACGCGTCGACATCCGCGGCCGGCATGTGCCGGTGCGCGTGGTGAAGTTCCCGTTCGTGCGCGATGGCCAGGCACAGGAAGGGGTTTGATTGATTGCCTCCATTGCCTCCATGCTTCGCTAAACTAACCGCTCTTCCCCCGACCGCACGACCGTCCTCCGGAGCCAGCAATGAGTGAGATCCCAGGCGACCTGAAATTCCTGAAGTCCCACGAGTGGGCACGCGTCGAAGGCGACGGCAAGATCACGGTCGGCATTTCCGATCACGCTCAGGGCCTGCTCGGCGACCTCGTGTATGTCGACCTGCCTGCCGTTGGCGACCGCATCGAAGCCGGTAACGCCGTCGCCGTGGTCGAATCGGTCAAGGCCGCTTCCGACGTCTATGCGCCGATCTCGGGCACCATCACCGCGGTGAACTCCGCGCTCGCCGACAAGCCGGAAACGATCAACGAGGATGCCTACGGCGAAGGCTGGATCTTCGTGGTCGAGGCCGAGGAGCCGGACCAGCTCAACGACCTGCTCGAGCCCGACGATTACGCCGAATTGCTGGAAGACGAAGACCACTGAATCCACGCGATCCTGATGCCGACCGGCCGCCATGTGCGGCCGGTTTGCTTTTGGGCCCAGCGCGGTGGCAACGCCTGGCTGGAAAATTCGACGCGTCGTTCCGCCGCACCGACACGGATTCAATGCAGACCCGCGAGCGATCGCTGCCTCGGTGGTCGACGCGTCGCTCCGCGGGATTCCGCAGTAACGGATGCTCGATCTGCCGGCCGCGCCGAGGTCCGCACGGGAAGCGTCTCGCGTCGAGCCGCCTTCAGACCGCCGCACGCATTCCCAATGCCTGGCATTCAGATTGCAGCCGTCGTGCGAGGGGATCGGCGCGCGCGCCACGTGCCGGTCGTGCACTCTTCAAGGCGCGTTTGGAATCCGCGATTCGTTTCCGCCCGCACGACCGAAACTGCGAACGCGATCGATCCGATGCCTTCCAGAAGACGTTCGAAGTCGCGTCGAAGCACCCGGACACGACGCGCGTAGACCCCGCTCGAACCGACATCGACGCGGTTTTTTTTGCGCAGTTCGGCGCATTTCGCCTTGTGCGACGCGAAAAAACGGAACCTGAGGAAGGTCGTCAAGGGCGGCGAAAACCGTCCCGCGAGGGCGCGCGATGGACTGCAAGCACGCACTGCGCGCGCAGGGCCGAACGCCGCGCACTCCGCAACCGCGCGCACGAAACACCTTTTTTTGCGATGTTTTTTGCGCACGCTGCGCTCGTGCTCCGGATCGAAGCGCTAATCCGAACGTGTCCGACCGGCCTCCGACGCCGGTTCGCGGCCCGACGTCATGCGTCGATGCGGCGAAAATAATTGCGTCAGGGTGTTGACAGTTGAAAAAACCGTGATTAGGTTTCGCCCAAGCAGACGTCGCCTGCAGAAGCGAGTGAGACGGATCAACACGAAAACACGCAGCAAAATTCAGCGCTCCGCCCGGAACTTTTTTACGGTGGACTCAGGCGTCGTCTCCCCTGCGAAAACGCAACGTCAACCAAATACCCAAACCCGTGCCGCCCGGCGACACGGGTTTTTTCTTGCAGCGCCCCCCACGGGCGATGCCTCCCGAATCCGTTCCGGCGCGCGCTGCGCATCGGCGGTTGGTCGTGGGTCCGATACCCACGGTGTTGTTTCTACTGGGCCGCAGTACCCGCAAGTCCATTGACGAGGAGCCATCTCATGGCCATGAAGAAAGCTGCAAAGAAAAAGTCCGCCAAGAAGGCGACGAAGAAGGTCGCCAAGAAAGGCGGCGCCCGTAAGGCCGCCAAGAAGACTGCAAAGAAGGCCGTCCGCAAGACAGCCAAGAAGGCAGTGAAGAAGGCCGCCAAGAAGAAGGTAGCGAAGAAGAAGGTAGCGAAGCGTAAGGTAGCGAAGAAGTCCGCCAAGAAGGCGGCCAAGCGCAAGCCAGCTCGTAAAGCGGCGAAGAAGGCAGTGAAGAAGGCTGCCAAGAAGTCCGCGAAGAAGGCAACCAAGAAGGCCACCAAGAAGCGCGCCAAGAAGGCCGCCAAGAAGAAGCCTGCCAAGAAAGCTGCCAAGAAAAAGGCCAAGAGGCCTGCGAAGCGTGCAAAGGCGGCTCCCGTAGCCATGCCTTCCGCACCTGCTCCGATGATGTAATTTCCCGATTAGCCGTAATCCAGACTCTCTCTCCGCACGCCCAGTCGGAGAGGGAGTTTTTTATTTGGGGCTGGAGAAACGCCGCGGATCGTCCGGACGACGCTCGCACAAACCATCCGCAGACCTGCCAGGCCGGTCAGGGACACGCGCGTTGGATGTGGGCCGGACTGCCGAGCCGATGGGTCGGCTCGATCAAGATGCGTGCCGCCAGTTATTCCGGCGAGGCCGTCGCGGTCGACGCTTCGACGCCAGACGGCGTCGCACTGCCCGGCGCAGCCCGGCGGTTGGCGTACAGCGTCTCGATTTCGGGATCGATATCCAGCCAGCGTTGCGTCGGCAGGCCGATCGCGCGATCGAGGATCGTCGGCAGCAGGCCCGAAGGCAATCCGCTATCGCTGTTCCACAGGATCGCCACGCCCAGGTCGCGTTCGGGCATCAGCGCGACCAGGCCGCGATAGCCCTGCACCGCACCGCCATGGAACACGACGCGATGGCCTGCATAGTCATAGACGCGCCAGCCGATGCCATAGCCGGCTGAATTCAGTCGCTCGCGGCGCCACGAGGAGCCGCGCAGTTCGCTCGGCGTCGCCACGACCGACGCCTGCAACGTCGCCAGCAGCGGTGCCGGCAGCACGTCGGGACGATGCCCGCCCTGCGCGATCAGCCACTGCGCCATGTCGCTGATGCTGGCGTTGACGCCTGCGGCCGGCGCCACGCGATAGTAGGTGGGCTTGGGCACCAGTGAGGTCCAGCCGCGGCCTGCGCGGACGTGCGGCCTGGCCCAGCGTGCGCTGGCTTCGATGCCTTCGAGCCCATAGCTCGCATCGTTCATGCCCAGCGGCTTGAAGATGCGACGGCTGACCGACTCGCTGAAGAATTGTCCGGTGGCCGCGAACACCACGTCGCCGATCAGGCTGAAGGCGATGTTCTGGTAGGCATAGCAGTCGCCCGGACTGCAACTCATCGGTGCGTTGGCGAGCTTCTGCACGAGGTTCACGTACTCGGCATTGCCTTCCAGGTCGCGATCGTAGGTGTTGTGCGTCAGGCCGACGCGATGGCTGAGCAGGTCGGCCACGGTGACGCGTTGTGCGGCGTAGGGATCCGACAACTGGAACGTCGGCATGTAATCGGTCAGCTTGCTGTCCCAGCGCAGGGCGCCTTCGGAGACCAGCAAGCCGGTGATCGTGCCGGCGAAGGATTTCGAAAGGGAAGCCAGGCGGAAGACGGTGTGCGCATCGACCGGCTCGGCGGCGCGTACGTCGGTGATGCCGTAGCCGCGCGCGCTCATGACTTGTCCGTTTTGGACGATCGCCATCGCCAGCCCGGGTACGCGCTGGTTGGCGACCAGTTCCTGCGCCATGGCCTCGAATTGCTGCACGTCGAAGCCTGCCGCGAGCGGCAGCGTGTTCGCGACCGGCGCGCGGTAAGCGGGTTTGCTGGCGGGTTGGATCGCCGGCGCAGAGCTGTGGGACAAGGACGCCTGCGGTGTTGTCCACCGCAGCGGAGTCTGGGCGGCAGAAGCCAACGCTAGCGGCAGCAGCAAGCCGACCGTCGCGAGCCGCCCCGTCCTCCGGCGAGCTTTCCTCGCGTTGCCTTTCATCGGGCGGGCCCCCTGCGTATGCTGCGTTCGGAATGATCATAACGCCTGATTCCAGGTTTGCATGAACAAGGGGAGCTTTGATGCTTAGTTTGTTGATCGTGCTCGCAATTGTGGCCGCGCTCGCCTTCTGGGCCGTGGGCATCTACAACGGGTTGGTCACCGCCCGCAACGCCTTCAAGAACGCCTTCGCCCAGATCGACGTGCAACTGCAGCGTCGCTTCGACCTCATCCCGAACCTGGTCGAGACGGCCAAGGGCTATCTGGCCCATGAACGCGAGACGCTGGAAGCGGTGATCGCCGCCCGTGGTGCCGCGGTGTCCGGCTTGGCCGCGGCCAAGGCCAGTCCCGGAGATCCGGGTGCGATGGCCGAGCTCGCGGCCTCGCAGGGCATGTTGAACGGTGCGCTCGGGCGCCTGCTGGCGGTGGCCGAGGCCTATCCCGACCTCAAGGCCAACCAGAACATGATGCAGCTCACCGAGGAGCTGACCAGCACCGAGAACAAGGTGGCGTTCGCGCGCCAGGCGTTCAACGATTCGGTGATGGCCTACAACAACCGGCGCGAAGTGTTCCCGTCCAGCGCGGTCGCCGGCATGTTCAATTTCGCGCCTGCCGCGCTCCTGGAAATCCCCGAGGACAAGGCCGAGGTGCGCGAGGCGCCGAAGGTGCAGTTCTGATCCTGTGACCGGGCCCCTCTCCGCTTGGAGAGGGAATGGGGTGAGGCTGCGACGAAGCGGCGGTCGGTTCGCTTGTGTGCTTCCGTACGTCATCCGCCTTCGGCACCTTCTCCCGACGGGAGAAGAAAAGAGAGCGAGAGTCCATGAACTTCTTCGAACACCAGGCCGCGGCCAGGAAGACCTCGACACGGCTGGTCGTGCTGTTCGCACTGGCCGTGCTCGGCATCGTGATCGCCGTCGACCTGGCCGTGCTGGTTGCGTTCGGCGGCGGCGGCGACGGCCTGGGCGCGATCGCGTTCGCCACGGTGGCGACGATCGCGATCATCGGCCTCGGATCGCTATACCGCATCGCCTCGCTGCGCGGTGGTGGCGAGCCGGTCGCGCTGCAGTTCGGCGGCGTGCCGGTGCCCGAGAACACGACCGATACGCAGCTGCGGCGCCTGCGCAACGTGGTCGAGGAGATCGCGATCGCGTCCGGCGTGCCGGTACCGAAGATCTACGTGCTCGAGCACGAAGCGGCGATCAATGCCTTCGCCGCCGGCTACTCGCCATCGGACGCGGTCGTCGCGGTGACCCGCGGGGCGCTGGAAAAACTCAACCGCGACGAACTGCAGGGCGTGATCGCGCACGAGTTCAGCCACATCCTCAATGGCGATATGCGTCTCAACATCCGCCTGATCGGCGTGCTGTTCGGCATCCTGATGATCGGCCTGATCGGCCGCAGGATCCTGCAGTACGGCGGCGGGCGCGGCAAAGGCGCGGCGGCGGTATTGGCGGCGGCGTTGATCGCGATGATCGTCGGCGGCATCGGCTTGTTCTTCGGCCGCATGATCAAGGCCGGCGTCAGCCGCACGCGTGAGTCGCTGGCCGACGCATCGGCGGTGCAGTTCACGCGCCAGACCGTGGGACTGGCCGGAGCGTTGAAGAAGATCGCCGGCGTCGGCGAAGGCTCGAAGCTGACCGACCGCGGCGACGCCGAAGAAGTCAGCCACATGCTGTTCGGCGATGGCATCGGCTTCAGCGGGCTGTTTGCGACCCACCCGCCGTTACTCAAGCGCATCCAGGCGCTGGAGCCTCAGTTCAGGGCGGAGCAACTGGAACAGTTGCAGCGGCAATGGCTGTCCTCGCCGCCGAACGGGCTCGAGGAGGACGCACGCCTCAGCATGAGCGCGCAGACCGGTGCGCGACTGCCTGCGGACGGCTCGCAATTCAACGTCACACCGCCGATGGTGGTGGCACAGGTCGCGCAACCGACCGCCGACGACTACCGGCGTGCGGATGCGATCGCGACCAGCATTCCCGCCGACCTGCGCGCGCTCGCCGCCGAACGCGAATCTGTGATGCCGCTGCTGCTCGCCTTGTTGCTGGACGACAGCGAGAGGCTGATGAAGCAGCAGCGCATGGAGATCATCGCGCGCCTCGGTGAACCGGTCGCGGTCACGGCGCGGGCGCTGCGCGAGCAGATCGGTGCCGGGCTGCATCCGATGCTGCGGCTGCCGCTGGCCGCGCTCGCCTTCCCGGTGCTGCGCTTGCGCCCGCGCCCGGAACTCGACACGTTTCTCGACACCGTCCACGCCGTCATCAATACCGACGGCCGGGTCTCGTTGTTCGAGTACTGCCTTGGTCGCCTGCTGCAGGTGCAGGTGCGCGAATCGCTCGACCCCTCGCGCCATGCGCGCTTCGGCCGCAACAAGCCCGGCAACGTCAGGCAGGAGTTCGCGACGCTGCTCGCCGTCGTCGCGCAATCGGGTCACGACGACCCGGCCTCGGCGCAGCGCGCCTACCTCGCCGGCCTGCAGCGCGTGTTGCCGCGCGATCACATGCCCTATGCGCCGCCTGGCAACGGCGTGCTGGCGCTCGACGAGGTCTGGGAGCCGCTCGACGCGCTCGATCCGCTCGCCAAGCAGGTGATGGTCGAGGCGATCACGGCCGCGATCAGCCACGATGGCCGCGTCAGCGTTGCCGAAGCGGAACTGCTGCGCACGATCTGCGGGGTATTGCATTGTCCGTTGCCGCCGATGCTGGAGCGCTCCTGAGCGCGTCGCGCAGCTAGGAGCGGCCCTTGGCCGCGATGAGACCTCGCCTCACTCCATAGCGGCCCTGAGCCGCTCCTACAGGGGTGGGAGCCCGCGAATCAGATCCGCTGCTCGCTCCGCGATCATGATCGTCGGTGCATTGGTATTGCCGCCGATCAAAGTCGGCATCACCGATGCGTCGACCACGCGCAGGCCTTCGACGCCACGCACGCGCAATTCCGGATCGACGACGGATGCCTCGTCGCTACCCATACGGCAGCTGCCGATCGGGTGGTAGACCGTCTCGGCCTTGGCGCGGATGAATTCGATCAGTTCGGCATCGGACAGATCGGTGCGCGCAGGAAAGATCGGCGCGCCGCGATAGGCATCGAACGCCGGCTGGGCGAAGAGCTCGCGCGAGAGCTTGGCGCATTCGAGCATCATCTTCAGGTCGAAGCCTTCGGCATCGCTCAGGTAACTCGCCTCGATGCGCGCCTTGTCGGAGGCGCGGTTGCTGGCCAGCGCGATGCGGCCGCGGCTGCGCGGCCGCAGGAAGCAGGCGTGCAGGGTGTAGCCGTCGCCCTTCAGGCGGCGGCGACCATGGTCGTCGAGCATGGCCGGTACGAAATGCAGCTGGATGTCGGCGCGTTCGTCCGGCGCCAACGGCGAGCGCACGAAACCGCCGGCTTCTGCGATGTTGCTGCTGCCCGGGCCGCTGTGGCCACGCAGGAAGTAGTTGAATGCGATTTGCAGGTCGCCGACACGGTCGTAGGTCACGCGTTGCGTCGAGTGCTGCAGCGTGCAGATGTCGAGATGGTCCTGCAGGTTGCGGCCGACATCGGCCGCGTCCGCGACCACGTCGATGCCGTGACGGCGCAGCTCCGCGGGCGGGCCGATGCCGGACAGCATCAGCAATTGCGGCGAGTTGATCGCCCCGCCGCAGAGAATGACTTCGCGCGTGGCCTGCTGGTGGAAGGCTTTGCCGAACGCCGCATACACCACGCCGTTCGCACGATGGCGATCGAAGGTGATACGGCTGGCGAGCGCGCCGGTGTGCACGGTCAGGTTGGAGCGTGCCTTGGCCGGATCGAGGTAGGCGACCGCCGACGAGCAACGCGCGCCGTCGCGTTGCGTGACCTGATACAGGCCGACGCCTTCTTGCTGCGGGCCGTTGAAGTCGTCGTTGCGCGCCAAACCAGCCTGTCGTCCAGCCTCGACGAACACCTGCGACAACGGATTGGTGTAACGCAGGTCGGACACCGACAAGGGACCGTCGCCGCCATGCAGCGCATCGGCGCCGCGGCTGTTGCCCTCGCTGCGCCTGAAGTAGGGCAGGGCGCTCGCCCAGTCCCAGCCGGTCGCGCCCTGCGCGGCCCAGTCGTCGTAGTCGCGCGGTACGCCGCGGATGTAGCACATCGCATTGATCGAGCTCGATCCGCCCAGCACCTTGCCGCGCGGCCACCACAGCACGCGATTGTCCAGCTGCGGCTCGGGGGCTGTGTCGTAATCCCAGTTGACACCCTTGTGTCCGACCAGCTTGGCCAGGCCCGCAGGCATGTGGATGAAGGGGTGCCAGTCGCGCGGCCCGGCTTCCAGCAGCAACACCTTGACGTCCGGATCCTCGGACAGGCGATTGGCGAGCACGCAACCGGCCGAGCCAGCCCCGATGATGATGTAGTCGAACGCGACGGCGGGAGACACGGGTGGCATCGGCATCGCCGGAAACTAGGTGGGCGCGCTAGAGCATATGCTCTGCGCCCACTCAGGCCGCGCCCGCCTGCCGCATCGCTGGCGCGCCCAACAGCCATCGGCTACCGTGCGCGCACAGTCGCTGCGGGTCGAAATGCCCGGGATAGACAGGCCATGGCCGACAGGCCCGGAACCGACACGCGCAGTACGGACGATAGGGACGGGCCCCGGATCCATATCGGCGAATGGCGCGCGGTGGCACTGTCGTTCGCGTACTTCTTCTGCGTGCTGGCCGCTTACTACGTCATCCGCCCGGTGCGCGACCAGTTGAGCGCGGTGGTCGGTTCCACTCAGCTGCCGTGGTTCTATGCCGCGACTTTCGTCGCCACGCTGGCGCTCACGCCGGTGTTCGCCTGGCTGGTGGCACGCTATCCGCGACGCATTGTGGTGCCGATCGTGTACGGGTTCTTCATCGCCTGCCTGCTGGCGTTCGTGCCGCTGTTCACCGCGCACGGCCTGCTCAGCCCGCGTGCGCTCGGCACGGTCTTCTTCGTCTGGATCAGCGTCTTCAACCTGTTCGTGGTGTCGGTGTTCTGGAGCTTCATGGCCGATATCTGGAGCAACGATCAGGCGCGGCGCCTGTTCCCGATCATCGCCCTCGGCGGCACCGCGGGGGCCGTCGCCGGGCCGTTGCTGACGCGGCAGCTGGTCGCGATCATCGGCGTGCCACCGCTGCTGGTGGTTTCCGCCTCATTGCTGGGCCTGGCGCTGGTATGCGTGGCCCTGCTCGGGCAGTGGGCGCGCACGCAGGGCGCGCGCAGGCACGAGGCCGGACACGAGGCGGCCGTCGGCGGCGGTATGTTTGAAGGGCTCCGGCAGATCTTCGCCAACCCGTTCATGCGCAACATGGCGTTGCTGTTGCTGCTGGGCGACTGCATCGGCACGATCAACTACGCGCTGGTGATCGACTATTCCGGCATGACGTTTACGGATGCCATCTCGCGGACTCGTTTCGCCGCCAACCTCGACCTGGCGACCAACACGCTACAGGTCATTCTGCAATTGACGCTGACGCGCTGGATCCTGACGCGCTACGGCGCGGCGCCGGCGATCGCGATCTGGGCCAGCGCGGCGGTCGTAGTCCTGCTCATCGTGCTGTTCTCGGCCAACCCGTACGTGCCCGTGATCGGTGTCATGCCATGGGTCGCGATCGCATTGATCGTCAGCCGCAGCCTCGCCTACGGCATGCTCGGCCCAGCGCGCGAAAGCCTGTTCACGCGCGTGCCGCGGAGCGAACGCTACAAGGGCAAGAATGCCGTCGACACTGCGGTGTGGCGCTTCGGCGACCTGTCGGTGGCGTTGTCGATGAACGGACTGCGCGTGCTCGGCGTCGCGGGCGCAGGTTTCGCCGCCTTCAGCGCGACGGCTGCTGCGATCGCGGGCGTGCTTGGCTGGCGCCTGGCGCGGCGTGTCGAAGCGAAGGTCGAGGCGATACCGGCCGTGGCGGCGGCGCCATGACCGGGTTGCTGAAAGCCTGGCGCGCGCGGGAGGACAATTCCGCCGCATGAAATGGTGGTCGCGCACGCCGGCCAGACGGCGCTGGTTGCAATGGACGATGCGGTTGCTGGCGCTGTCGGTGCTCGGCGTGCTGGTCTGGGGCTTCATCTGGGAGCCCGGGCGCCTGGTCGAGCGCGACTACACGCTCGTGTTGCCCGGATGGTCGTCGCAATGCGATGGCCTGCGCCTGGATGTCGTCGCCGATACGCATACCGGCTCACCGCACAACGGTGTCGACAATCTCGATCGTGTCGTGCGGCACCTGGTCGCCAGCGACGCGTCCGCAGTGCTGATGGCCGGCGACTACGTCATCCTCAGCGTGTTCATGGGCACCTACGTGCCGGTGGAGACCATCGCCGAGCATCTCAAGCCGCTGACCGCGCGCAAGCCCGTGTACGCGGTGCTCGGCAACCACGACTGGTGGAAGGATGGCGAACGCGTGCGTCGCGCATTCGAGGCGGCCGGAGTCACCGTGCTCGAGAACCGGGCGCAGGCAGTCGAAGTCGGCCGCTGCCGGTTCTGGATCGCGGGCGTCGCCGACCTGCTCGAAGGCCATCCCGACATCCCCCGCGCATTCGCAGCGATCAACGATGCTGCGCCGGTGATCGCACTGACCCACGAACCCGATCTGTTCCCGCGCATGCCCGCACGCACCGCGTTGACCATCGCTGGCCACACCCATGGCGGACAGATCGCTCCATGGCCGTTCCGTGGCCAGGACGGGCGTTTCGTACTGGGCTCGCATCTGCTGAGAGGACCTATCGAGGACCATGGACGACACCTGTTCGTCACGCCCGGCATCGGCACCAGCATCCTGCCGATGCGCCTCGGCGTGCCGCCGGAGATTTCGCGGCTGACGCTACGCAGCGAGGCGCGCAGGCCCTAAGCTGCTGCGAGTCCCGTCCGGAGCCGTCCCATGTCGATCATCGCCATCGTGCTCATCGTCCTCGTCGCGTTGCTGCATCTGTACTTCCTGGTGCTGGAGATGTTCCTCTGGACCAAGCCACTCGGGTTGAAGGTGTTCGCCCAATCGCGCGAGAAGGCGGAACAGTCGAAGGTGCTGGCCGCGAATCAGGGGCTGTACAACGGCTTCCTCGCTGCCGGGCTGCTGTGGGCGTTGGCGACGGCGCAGCAGCCGGTGGCGTTGTTCTTCCTCGGCTGCGTGGTGGTCGCTGGCGTTTATGGCGCGATGACGGTCAACCGCAAGATCTTCTTCGTGCAGGCGCTGCCCGCGTTGGCGGCGATCGCGGCCTTACTACTGCTGAAGTAGCGGTAGCGCGAACAGGACCGCGCCACCTGCGAACAGCACGCTCAGCACATGCACCATCGCGCTATCGACGCGCAGGAACACGAACTGGACGACGAGGCGTAGCAGCCAGAACACCGACATGCCGGCGAGCAGGGCACGCCCGAGTGGCGTGGTGGCAAGGGCTTCCGGGAACAGGAAGCACAAGGCCGCGACGAACAGGAAGATCCAGATCAGCTGAACGTTCGCGATCTGCAGGATCGCGCGATTGGCGAGCGTGGTGTCGCCCAACGAGAGCGGCCAGCGGAACAGTTTCCAGAACGCCGTGTGGAAGAGTGCAAAGCCGAGGCTGTGCAGGCCGCATAGCAGGATGATGGTATCGGTGCCCATGAACGGCCTCCACGTGCGGGATGGCGCCAGCGTTCAGCGCCGCGGCGACAGCCACATCGCGATGCGCGCGTGGAAGACGGTTTCGCCGGCGGGATCGGTGATCACGACATCGACCGGCAGGTCGTAGCCAACCGCGGCGTCGATGATCGGCTGCGCAGGTGTCGCGATCGCGCGCATCGTGCCGGTGGCCTTCTTCAGGTATTCGACCGCCATGCCTTTCGGGATCCAGCGCATCGACGGCGGCAGGCTCGCATCGGTCATCAGGCCGGCGGTCAGCTCGGCCAGGTTGCACAGCGCGATCGCGTGCACGGTGCCGAGGTGATTGGTGACCTTGCGACGATGACGCAGCGTCGCGACGCACCGGTTTGCTTCCAGCACCTCGATGCGCGGCGCGATCGTGGCGAAGTAGGGTGCCTTGAAACAGACCGCGCGCGAAAACAGCCAATGCCCGGCAGGCCAGCGGGTGATGTGGTTGTAGAGCTGCAGGACGGATGCGGTCATGGAGGGAGTCCGGATCGACTCCCTCCCCTGCGACGGCAGGGGAGGGTTGGGGAGGGGGTTGCGTCAGGATCCGGATGCTCCAGGAGCACCCCTCCCAGCCTCACTTACATTCGTAGGGGAGGAGTCAAGCCGCCACCCGCGACGCCTGCGCCTGCGCCTTGTCGTAGTAGGACGCCGCACGCAATTCATGCACGTCGAAATCATCGACGCTGATCGCATCCAGCGTCATCACCCGCAATTCCTCGAGCTGCCTGCGTTCGTCGACCGTGATCCAGCCTTCCTTGACGCCTTCGTCCAGTTGCGAGACGAAGTCGAGCGCCTCGATGTCGCTGTTCTTCAGCGCCTTGAGGAATTTGCGCTCGACAGGTTCGGCCAGGATCATCTTCGGCAGGTAACTGTCGATGCGACCGGCAGGATTGTTGGCGGTCGGTGTGAGGAACACGCCTTCGGCCAGGCGCTCGCGCGCGTCGCACGGCGTCATCAGCAGGCTCGCGGCACGATGGCCGAGACGGTCGCTCGGCGGCTGCGCGCGGCGGCCCCATGGGAAGACCAGCACCCACAACAACCAGCCGACCGGTCGGATCGGGAAGTTGCGCAGCGCGCCCGACAGCGCCAGCTCGATCTTGTGCACACCGTCGTGGAAAGCCCACGCCAGCAGCGGCTGGTCGCCGACCGGATTGCCTTCGTCCTGGTGCCGCTTGAGCATCGCGCTGGCGATATAGAGCTGGCTCAGCACGTCGCCGAGGCGGCCCGACAGCGATTCCTTGAACTTCAGCTTGCCGCCGAGCAGCAGCATCGATACGTCCGCGATCAACGCCAGGTTGGCGGAGTAGCGATCGAGCTTGCGGAAGAAGCGACGCGTGTAGTCGTCGCCGGGCGCCTTGCCGATCCTGGCAGCGGTCAGGCCGAACCAGAACGATCGCAACGCGTTGGAGATCGCGAAGCCGATATGGCCGAACAGATTGCGGTCGAATTCCTCGAGGCCGGCTGCGGCGTCGGGATTCTGCGCTGCGCGCATTTCCTTGAGTACCCAAGGATGGCAGAGGATCGCGCCCTGGCCGAAGATCAGCAGGCTGCGCGTCATGATGTTGGCGCCCTCGACGGTGATCGAGATCGGCGAGGCTTGCCAGCTGCGGCCGAGGTAGTTGCGCGGCCCGAGGATGATGCCCTTGCCGCCATGCACGTCCATCGCATCGCTGACGACCTCGCGGCCCATCGTCGTGCAGTGGTACTTCGCGATGGCGGACGGCACTGCCGGCTTTTCGCCGCGATCCACCGCGGCCGCCGTCGCCTGCGACAGCGCGCTGATGGCGAAGGCCTTGCCGGCGATGCGTGCCAGTGCTTCCTCGACGCCCTCGAAGCGCCCGATCGACAGGCCGAACTGCTTGCGGATGCGCGCGTAGGCACCGCTCACGACCGCACCGGATTTCGCGCCGCCGCTGGCGGTGGAAGGCAGCGTGATCGAACGGCCGACCGACAACTGCTCGTTCAACATCTGCCAGCCCTTGCCGGCGTAGTCTTCGCCGCCGATCAGCTGCGACAGCGGGATGAAGACTTCATGGCCCCGTACCGGACCGTTCTGGAACGGCGAATTGAGCGGGAAATGGCGGCGCCCGACTTCCACGCCCTCGGTCTCGCGCGGCAGCAGCGCCAACGTGATGCCGATGTCCTTCTTGTCGCCGATCAGGCCATCCGGGTCGTACATGCGGAACGCCAGGCCAATGATCGTGGCCACCGGCGCGAGCGTGATGTAGCGCTTGTCGAAGGTGAGCTTGATGCCGACGACGCTGGCGCCGTTCCATTCGCCCTGGCAGACGATGCCGTAGTCGGGAATGGATGTGGCGTCGGAACCGGCGAAAGGACCGGTCAGGCCGAAGCAGGGCACTTCCCGGCCGTCGGCCAGGCGCGGCAGGTAGTAGTCCTTCTGCTCCTGCGTGCCGTAGTGCACCAGCAGTTCGCCGGGGCCGAGCGAATTCGGCACGCCGACGGTGGAGCTGACCACGGTGGAGATCGACGCGATCTTCTGGATCACGCAATGGTGCGCGTATGCCGAGAAACCGAGGCCGCCGTATTCCTTCGGGATGATCATGCCGAAGAATTTGTTGCGCTTGACGTAGTCCCAGAGCTCCGGTGTCAGGTCGGCATGGACATGGGTGATTTCCCAGTCGTTGATCATCTTGCACAGATCTTCGACCGGACCATCGAGGAAAGCCTGTTCCTCGGCGGTCAACACCGGCTTCGGCTGGGACAGCAGCTTGTCCCATGCCGGCTTGCCGGAGAACAGCTCGCCTTCGAAGCCCACCGTTCCCGATTCCAGCGCAATGCGTTCGGTCTGCGACAGCGGCGGCAGGATCTGCCGATAGAACTTGAGCAACGGTGCGGTGATGAACGGCTTGCGCAACTGCGGGATCAATAGCGGGATCGCGATCAAGGCCACGATCATCGCGGCGATGAGCGTCGCCGTCGGGTTGGCGCCGAGCAGCCAGCAGGCCACCAGCAATGTCGCTGTCAGGGCTGCCCAGACGGCCAGTCGCAGCCGGTGATAGGAGGCGACGGCACCTGCGAGCAGGAAGGCGAGGAAGGGGATCGCGATGCTCATCTGTGCACTCCGGCGAGCGACTTGGCTCGTACTAGATTAAGGCGGTGGAGCGCGAAGGCCGAGCGACCAAGCGCTTTACCATACGCCAAAGTATGGATAGCATGGCGGCACCCTGTCAACGGCCGCCTGTCGTCCGTCCGGCCTATTTCGATACTTTTGCGGACGTATGCGTATGGATACACTGCGAACATGACCAAGCCTGCCGAAAAGAACGAACGCGGACGCCTCAGCGCCGACGACTGGGCCCAGGCGGCGCTCGACCTGATCGCTGAACAGGGCGTCGCTGCCGTGGCGGTGGAACCGCTCGCGCGCCGGCTCGGCGTCACTAAAGGCAGCTTCTATTGGCATTTTCCATCGCGAGACGCTTTGTTATCGGCGGCGCTTGACCGCTGGGAAACGGTCGAGCAGGAAACCGTTTTCGGCCAGCTCGAGGCGGTCCCGGATCCGCGGCAACGCCTGCGCGCGTTGTTCCAGTTGGTGGCGCATGAAGTGAAATCGCACATCATCTACAGCGAACTGCTCAAGGCGCTCGACCATCCCGCGGTGCAGCCGGTCATCGGTCGCGTCTCGCAACGCCGCCTCGAGTACCTGACCGCCTCGTTCCGCCAGGTCGGACTCAGCCGTACCGATGCCCAACATCGCGCGCGCCTGACCTATGCAGCCTATGTCGGTTTCCTGCAACTCAACCTGCAGTTGCACCAGGCGCGCATGCCGCAGGAAGAATTCGAGTCGTACGTCGAGCACCTCACCGCAACGCTGGTGCCGGCCTGATCGGTGCGTGAGCGGAATTCGCGTTGGTCATTGTCGTCCACGTCAGTCGATGGGTGCGAAGGACCCTATTGGTTTCCGGCGTTCCGTTCTGATGGGATGTCACGTTCCATCATGAGAGGTCGAACGCCATCGCCGCCTCATCCCGCGCCGAGTTCGACGATCCGCCGTGCGGAATGCCGGTAAACCTGTTCCCAGTCGCCAAATCGAGCTCTGTTCCACTCGATCGTGCTGTCGATTTCGCGGCCGAAATGTGTTTCCACCAATGCCTTCTCGGCCTCGCGCCGCGCAGGGTCGAACAGCAAGGCGGGTTGTTTCGCATGGCGCTGCATCTCGCGTGCGACCACCTGTGCGCGCTCCTCGTCCGCAACAGCGATCCCGAACCAGTCGTGTGCCCTGCGCACGGTTTCCAGCGGAGCGGAGAGAAACGCGGCTGAATCGACCTGTCTGATCCGGCTCGAATTGTCCGCAAGCCTGTGCAGGATCTCCATCTGGACATTCCACGCGAGACAGGCCAGTTCCATCGCGGACAGGGTCTTGATGTCGACACCACGTTTCGCAGCAAGTGTCAGGCCCGGGTCCAAGGCGAGATACATGTCGATCCAGGGCCTGGTGCCGGCGGATTGCTTCTTGGAACACGAAACCAGGAATGCCGGCAGGTCGGAGTGTATGACCAGTGCCCTCGATGCCTCGTTGATCTCAAGGAAGTCCGAAGACGACGGCAGAAAGACATTGCTGGGCTTATTGAGGGTCGTGCCGCCAGCGGCGAAAGGGCGCGACGACAGACGATCGATCACGGTGACGATCCTGCTCCAGAAGTCTCGCTCGTTCTCGCTACGCAGCCGGTTGCGCAACGGCGTCAAGCCCGAGAAAACCGGAAGCTCGCGCAATGTCCTTACAGCGCCGGGAAAGTCGATACACCTGGCGAGCAGCGTCGAACAGCAGAAAGCCGTATGCAGGATGAAGCGAGACATGCGTGCCGGCTCGGTGGGCCGCATGGCATCGAACACTTGATCGATCGGATAGGAAACGGTTACAGGTGCATCCGCACCGCGGTGGCCCAGGAATACCATCGCATCCATGGATTGCTCATCGACCTGCAGGAAGTGCAGCAACAGGTTGTCCCGGTCCAGGCCGTAACAGAGCCAATCCGCCTTGTCGATGATCTGGGCTAAGCTTGGCGGCATGAGGATTCGCGTTCGTTCGCCAGGCGCATCCGCGCATCCGGGTACCCTCGGCTCGCACGCCTTTCGACTGGCGATCCCGCTCGTGCGGGGCGGGCAGGGATAAAATACGATCCGTTCCGGTCGTGCCTTGTCGGCATATCGGAGCGCGGCCCTGTGGCGGCCACTCTTTCATCGTCTGGATATTTGGGCATGTCGAATCTGGAAGCGTTGAACCAATGGGTCGTCGGGATCGCCAGCCTGACGCAGCCGGAGCGTATCCAATGGTGCGATGGCAGCGACACCGAATATACGGAACTCCTTTCTCAAATGCAGGCCGACGGCACGTTGTTGCCGCTGAACGCCACGACGCATCCCGATAGCTGGCTGCATCGTTCCGATCCGGATGACGTCGCGCGCGTCGAGCACCTGACCTTCGTCTGCACTACCGATCGCGACGATGCCGGTCCAAACAATCACTGGATGGCACCGGCGGATGCGCACGCCAAGATGGACGCCCTGTTCGCCGGATGCATGCGCGGACGCACGATGTACGTGATCCCCTATTGCATGGGTCCAATCGACTCGCCGCTCGCGCGTTGCGGCGTGGAGGTTACGGACTCGCCATACGTGGTCGCCAACATGCGCATCATGACGCGCATGGGCGCCGCGGCGCTGGCACGCATCGAGCGCGAAGGCTCGTTCGTGCGCGGCCTGCATTCGATCGGCGAACTCGATCCGGATCGGCGTTTCATCATGCATTTCCCGGAAGAGCTGACGATCAAATCCTACGGATCCGGATATGGCGGCAACGCCCTGCTTGGCAAGAAGTGCCATGCGTTGCGCATCGCATCCTGGCAGGCGCGCGAGGAAGGCTGGCTGGCCGAGCACATGTTGATAGTCGGTATCGAAAACCCCAAGGGTGAGACGCACTACATCGCGGCCGCGTTCCCCAGCGCCTGCGGCAAGACCAACCTGGCGATGCTGATCCCGCCGGAGAGCTATCGCGAAGCGGGGTGGAAGGTCTGGACCGTGGGTGACGACATCTGCTGGATGCGACCCGGCGAAGATGGCCGGTTGTATGCGATCAATCCGGAGGCTGGTTTTTTCGGCGTCGCACCAGGCACCAGCGCGCAATCCAATCCGAATGCGCTTGCCTCGATCCAGCACGACACCATCTTCACCAATGTCGCGGTGACCGCTGATGGGCAGCCATGGTGGGAAGGCCTCGACGAGCGCCAACCAGCCAAGGACTGGCGCGGTCGTGCTCACGATGCGACCAACGGCCCTGCCGCGCATCCCAACTCGCGCTTTACGGTCAGTGCTCGGCAATGTCCGTCTTATTCGTCGCGCGCCGAGGACCCGCAAGGCGTTCCGATTTCGGCGATCGTCTTCGGCGGTCGCCGCGCTTCCCTGGTTCCATTGGTGTTCGAAGCGCGTGACTGGACGCATGGCGTACTGATCGGCGCGGCGATGGGTTCGGAAACCACGGCTGCCGCGACCGGGGCCGTCGGTGTCATGCGTCGCGATCCGATGGCGATGAAACCGTTTTGCGGCTACAACTTCGCCGACTACTTCGCCCATTGGCTGTCTTTCGACAAGCCTGGCGCGAAGTTGCCGAAGATCTTTCACGTCAATTGGTTCCGTAAGGGCGACGACGGCAAGTTCCTGTGGCCTGGATTCGGCGACAACCTGCGCGTGCTCGAGTGGATGATCGCGCGTGTGGACGGCAGCATCGACGCGGTCCAGACGCCTATTGGCGCCCTGCCTCACGTCGCCTCCATGCGGCTTGACGATGTCGTCCTCTCTGCAGAAGCTCGCCAGAAACTGTTCTCCTTCGACGCCGAGGGGTGGCGCTCGGAACTGGATGGCATCAAGCGCTATTTCGAGGAGTTCGACGCGAGATTGCCCCGGGCACTCGTGGACGAGAGACGGCGCATTGAACGCGAACTCGCCGCATGAGCCTGGAGCCGGCAGCTCCTTCTTTTCTTCATCGATCCTGATGCCTCGACGGAACAGGGGATGATTCACACGCCGGAATCCGCTTTGCCCCGGCCGGAGATGTGGCGTCGCGGCACGTCCCACATGGCGGCCGGCCGATGGCGCGAGGCCATCGCGTGGTTCAGTCTGATTGCCGAACCGGAAGATGCGTCCGACATCGACAGGTTCAGCGCACCGGCGCGACTGCAGTTGTCGAGTGCGTGCCTGCGCCTGGACGAATATCGGAATGCAAGGCAGCACGCGCTGCGTGCCGCGGCGATTCGTCCTCTCGAGCCGACCGTCCTGCAAGGTGCGGTCAATGCGCTCAGTTTCTTCAATGAGCCAGAACGCATGGCCTCCCTGGCGGATGAATGTGCGACGCAGGTGGAGCTGCCGCCGGTGCTGGTCGACCTGGCGCGTGTCCTCAGCAGTTTCGGGATGCACGAACGCGCAATGGCATTGCTGGATCGTTCCGATGCGATGACCCAGGAGAATGCGCAAGCGCGGTCCATGCGCGGGCTGGTTCACATGTTCCAGGGGCGATCGCGCAGCGCCGAGATCGAATTCAGGCGCAGTCTGGAGCTGGAGCCTGAGGCCGCTCACGTGCACTGGTTCCTGAGCCAGGTTTCGCAGGCGGACATCAAGCAGGCGCATTGCGAAAAGATCCGCGATCTCCTGCAGCGCGAGCTCGATGGCAGCACGGAAGGCTATCTCGCGTATGCCCTCCACAACGAACTCCACGACCTGCAACGCTACGACGAGGCCTGGGCCGCGCTGGAGCGCGGCTTTCGGGCGAAGAAGCGGTCGGTGCCATACGATCCTGCAACGGTCCGGCATCTGTTCGCGGCATTGAAGACGCTGTGCACGCCGCAATTCGTTCAGGCAGGCGCCATCGGACAAGGTCATTTCACGCCGATTTTCATCGTGGGGATGCATCGCTCGGGGACCACGCTGCTCGAGCGCATTCTCGGAGGACACAGCCAGATCACGGATGGCGGTGAATCCTACGATTTCATCGCCCAACTGAGGCTCGCGGCCGACCACCACAGCGGCGGCGTCCTGGATCTCGAGACGGTACGGCGGCTTGCCGATGCCGATTTCGCCGGCCTGGGCCTTCGCTACCTTGAAGCGGCGCGCTGGCGTGCGGGCAACAATCCGTTCCTGACCGAAAAGCTGCCTTCCAACTTCATCAACGCCGGCTTCATCGCCAAGGCGATTCCGCACGCCAAGATCCTACATGTCACGCGCGACGCTGCCGATACCTGCTTTTCGAACCTGCGTACGCATTTCGCCCAGGCCGCCGCTTATTCGTACGACCAGATCGAAGTCGCGGATTACTACGCGGAGTACCGCGAACTGATGCGGCATTGGCGCAGCGTGATGCCGGACAGGCTGCTGGAGGTTCCGTACGGCGACCTCGTACGTTCGCCGGAAGCGGTGGCGCGGGAGGTCTTCGCATTCTGCGGGTTGCCGTTCGAGGCTGGCGCGCTCGAGGTCGACCGCGAATCCGGCTCCGTGGCGACCGCCAGCAGTACGCTCGTGCGCGGCGGGATTCGGACCGATCGTGGCGCGGCGTGGAAGCATTACGAACGACATCTGCAACCGCTGCTCGGGCGATTGCGGCAACTCGGGCTTGCCTAGAGTTTCAATCGCAGGTTGCAGTCCCGCTCATTCCTTCATGCCGAACCAGCAATTGAAGGCGATGGTGATGCGTTCGTTGTTGCCGTAGTACGGCATGACCTCGTGCTGCAGCCACGACGGGAAGAGCACCAGTTGTCCCGGCTGAAAACGGATATTCCAGGTTCCGTGATGATAGGGCGCCTTGAAGCGCAGGTTGCCGGCATCGAGAAAGTAGTTGCTGTAATGGTGGGGACTGTGAAAGCGCAAGGTTCCGGATTCGGGGCGATCTTCCGGCGTTTCTCCGGGATCGACGCAGTAGACGCCGGACCAGGAGGCCATCGGGTGCGTGTGCAGGATCGTGAAGCCGCCATGTCGCGTCACGTGAAACCAGGTGTGGGAGAAGATCTGCAGCCGCTTCATCTCATCGGCCGTGTAGTCGTTCAAGTCCTGGATCGTGCGGCCCAAGGCAGCCCAGCAAAACTGGCGCAGTTCCTGGATGCAGGTGTCTTCCCAGGAGAACAGGGTGAAGTCGCTTTCGAATACGCCGGCCTGCTGCTTCAACGAGGGGTTCGGATTGGCGTAGCGTGCGCCTTCGGCCTCCCGCCGCAGGAGCAGGGCACGAAGTTCCCTGTTCAGCACCTGCTGGTTCGGATGCGTGGTCTGCATCATCGGTACTGCGAAGCCCGGAAAGATCTCAGTGTTCATCGAAGGCTCGATCGGCTGTCTGCGGCGGCGCCCAAGATACACGAGCGCTACAAAAAATTACGGCCCCTTGCGGGGCCGTAATAAGTGACAGCGTGGAGCAAATGGATCAGAAACGCTGGTTGTACGACATGTAGAAGAACTGTCCCGGGACGTCGTACGCCGGGTCGAACGTGTTGGCGAACGCGGTCGGTGCCTGCGGCGGATCCTCGTCGAACAGGTTATTCACGCCGAGGGTGACCTTGGCGTTCCACGGTGCCTTCCAGAACACGCTGACATCGCTGTAGAACCGTTCCGGGATGTGGTTCTCGGGACGGGCACCCAAGCTGGTGCGGCGAGTCGGATCCGAACAGACCAGTGGGATTTGCGCGGCACCCAAGCTCGAGCAAGGTTCGTCCTGATCGGAGTAGTAGCGAAGCAGCCAGGTCGCGCCAAAGTCGCCCATTTCCCAACGCGTCTGCAGGTTCGAGCGGATGCGCCAGTTGTTGGCGTTGGTGCCGTAGTACTCGCCGATCTGGTTGCCACCCTCGCCGCTGACCGGGTCGTCGCTGAACTGGCCGTCACCATCGATGTCCTGATAGGCGTTGACCAGGTACGACGTATCCCAGACGAAGCTGAACTTGCCCCACGCCGTTTCCGGCATGCGGTACTGCACGGTGAAGTCGAAACCTTCGGTGCTGAACGTACCGATGTTCTGCGGGATCGCCAGAAGATCGGAGACGGCACCGCTGGCATCACGCGTGATCTGGAGACAATTGGCCGTGACTTCGACATCGGCGACGTAGCAACCGTTCAAGATGTCCTGAGCAGTCTGGGTCACGATCGCGGTGTCGATGTCGATCTGCCACCAGTCCAGGCTCAGGTCGAGGCCCTGTACCCAGCTCGGGCTGTAGACCACGCCCAAGGTCTTGGACGTCGAGGTTTCCGGGCCGAGGTCCGGGTTGCCGCCGACGGTGATGCGGATCTGCGAGTTCGCCTGGTTCGATGGTCCGACGGTATTGCCGGGGGCAGAGAAACACCTGGCCGGAATGTTCGGGTTCACAATATTTCCGTGGCGCTCGGCGCAAGGATCATTGACCGATGGGAACGAATCACCCTGACCGGTGAACAACTCGGAGATCGACGGCGCACGGAAGCCTTCCGACCAGTTGCCGCGGACCATCAGGTCGTCGATCGGCTTCCAGCGGAAACCGAACTTGCTGTTGAGCGTGTTGCCGAAGTTGCTGTAGTCCGAATAACGCGTCGCCACGCTGAAGTCGAGCAGCTTGGCGAACGGCAGGTCGGCCAGCACCGGGATCGCGAGTTCGAGATAGGCCTCGTCGACCGAGTAGCTGCCGTTGGTCGCCGTGCGCGCGGTTGCCGGTGGTGTCGCCACCATCGATCAGCGCATCGGGATGGTCGAAACCAGACTCGACGCGATGCTCGGCACCCAACGAGAACGCCAGCGGACCGCCGGGCAGGTCGAACAGGTCGCCGCCGATGTTGGCGTAGTAGTTCTTCATCTTGTATTCGAACACGTCGTGCGCTTCGAAGCTGATGAAGTCCAGCATCTCGGGCGTCATGCTGTTCAAACCGCTCAGCATGTTGACCGGGACGCAGCCTGGGATCGGCGCGGCTACCGTGCCGCAAGTCGGGGTGCCATCAGCCGCGATGAACGACGGGCCGAGGCCGGCCTGGATCGCGCTGATCTGGAACAAGCCGTTGGTGGTGTTGTTCGCCGAGTTGCGGCCGTAGATGTAGCCCGCTTCCCAGTCGAACGGCTTGTCGGCCAGATTCAACGTGCCTTCCAAGCCGAGGTTGAACACCGTGGTCGCGATGTTCTGGTTGAACCGGCGGCCACCGCTCTCGTTCGGACGATACTGGATCCAGTTGATGTCCTGACCGTACGGGTTGTAGATGCTGTCGCGGCTGATGACGGTGTTATCGCCAGCCGGGAAACCGAGCACGATCGGGTTGGCAGCCAACAACTGGGCCGAACGACGCTCGTTGTACTGGGCCATCGCCTTGAAGCGCAGGTTGTCGGTGATGTCCAACGAACCGTTGGCGAACAACGAGATGCGTTCCTGCGGGGTCAGCAAATAGTTGGTCGGTGCGAAGTTGTAGAGCTCGTCCGAAGTGCCTTCATTGGCACGGAAGGTTCCCGTACCGGTCGGAATGAAGAAGCCGTACTCGCCGTTGGGCTGCGAACAGGCAAACGTCGTCAGATCGAGAATGCAGAAATTGCCGTCCGGCCTGGTGGAGCTGCCGCCGGCATTGTTGGTGCCGCCGAAGAGCGGTACTGCGGAGATCTCGCGATCGCCCGCCCATGACCGGATCTTCCTTGACGTAGCCGACGCCGAACATCGACGCCCAGCGCTCGGAGGCGCTGCCGACGGTGAAGTCGTAGGACTGGCGCGTGCCGTCGCCCTTGTCGAACTGGCCGATGAAGGCATTGGCTTCGGCGCCTTCGAAGTTCTGGCGCAGGATGACGTTGACCACGCCGGCGATCGCGTCGGAACCGTAGATCGTCGAGGCGCCGTCCTTCAGCACTTCGATGCGCTCGACCGCTGCGGTCGGAATGGTGTTGAGGTCGATCGCGCCGCCCAGGCCCGTGCCGCCGACCCAACGCTTGCCGTTGACCAGCACCAGGGTGCGCTGCGAACCGAGGTTGCGCAGGCTGACGCGCGTTTCGCCGTTGCCGCCATTGTTCATGGTGGTGTTGAGCGTGGAACCCTGCGCGGTGAGGTTCTGGATCACGTCACCGATCGAGGTCAGGCCCTGTGCCTGGATCTCGTCGCGGTTGAGCGTGAACACCGGCTGCGAGGTTTCGATGTCGGTGCGCTTGATGCGCGAACCGGTAACCTCGATGCGATCGAGGGTTGTAGCTTCCTCGCCTGCGGGAGCGGCGCTTTCCTGTGCGAAAGCAATACCCGTACCGGCAAGAGCGGTGGCGCCCACGGCGAGCGCGAACGAAATCGCGTCCCGGAGCTTGGTGGTCTTAAAGGTCATCTCTCTCTCCAAGTGAGTCTTGGGTAAATCCCATGGGAACCTCGCCAGTGGAGTCAAGGAAGACGCCAAAGCCAGCAAGGCCGGGGCCGATAGTAGCCCCCCTCGGAGAAAAATTAAAGTGTCGTTAATCGACGGCTGAAAGGCCGTCGCAGCGCGGGCTCAGAGGTCCTGCTCGTACCGAACATAGGGCACGGTGCCCTCGTCTTCCTGTGTCTCGCTCATCGGCGAGAACGGGTTTTTGCCGCGGGTCACCAGATTGTCGGCGCCTACGGTGAGCTGACCGCTCCATGGCGTGCGCCAGGTCAGGCCGAGGCCCAGCCCTTCCCATTTCGGCTGGCCGGGAGTGTCGATCACATGGCCGACGATGCTGGCACCGAACGCGCCGAAACCACCGCCGACACTTAAGGTCTTGCTGCTCCAGCGATCGGCCAGGCTGCCGGCTTCGGCCTCGGGGATCAGGCGCGCCTTGGCTACGGTGCCGGCGATGGAAACGAAGGCTTCGCGCGACAAGTCCTTACGGGCGAACACGGTGAGGTCGTTGATATCGACCTTGCTCGGTCCGCTGGTACCGGGCGTCAACCAGGCGGGAAGCGTGTCCCGGCCGCTGCCGGCGCTCACGCCGAGCTTGCCACCGGAAGTATTGAATGCCGCAGTGGCACTGGTCCGGCGGCTGCCCTCGTCGTCGAAGTCGCCGCCGAGACTCGCGAGCATGCAGTTGTTGGCGAGATTGCCGATAGCGCCGGCGATGCCGTTCTTGCGGTCGCAAAGCAGGGCCAGCGAATCGCCGGCTTCGAGGCCGAACGCGGCATCGAGCGAATTGTCCCCGAAACGCCAGCGCGCACCCGCTTGGGCGCCATCGGTCGGCTCGAGCAGAAGGATCGCTTCGAGCTTGCCGCTGGCCTTGTTCCACACCGGCAGCACCGTCTGTTCGGTCCGACCATCGGGCCTGGACTGCGCATGCGCGCCCGTGGCCGCGCCGAGGGCGAGCAGCAGGGCGAACGACAATGGCAGCAGACGCAGTCGCATCACGCGCTTGTGACCCTCACAGAATGGTCAAGTTCCCGAATCTGCACGCTAGCAGCTTTATGTTTTCTTAACAATCCCCTGACGCTGCCCCAAGGCTCACTGGAGCCGATCGGGGGCCGTCATTGGACGCCCTAACCCCGTGAACAGGGCGTCTACCTCGGCCACGCTGAAACAATAGCGCTGTCCGCAGAATTCGCAACGGATTTCCGCCTCGCCACCGCGCTCGGTGGCGGCGGCCGTCGCCTCGGCTTCGCCCAGCGACTGCAGCATGGCCTCGACCCGCTCGCGCGAGCATGAGCAGGCGAAACGCAGCGACCGGCTATCCAGCACCTGCACGCCGTCCTCATGGAACAGGCGATGTAGCAGCGTCGCGGCGGAGAGATCGAGCAATTCGCTTGGGTCCAGCGTGTCGAACAAGGCTCCGGCGCGAATCCAACCCTCTTCGTCGCCACTGTCCTGCGGCAGTTTCTGAAGCATCAGTCCTGCCGCCTGCGCGCCGTCCGCGACCAGCAGCAGGCGCGTGGGCAGTTGCTCCGACTGGCGAAAATAGTCCTCGAAGGCTTCCGACAACGAGTCCGACTGAAGCGCGACCAGTCCCTGGTAGCGCATCGGCTCGCGACTGACGCTGCCCGGATTCTCGACGGTGATCGCGAGCAGGGCCTCCGGGCCGAGTTCGCGCAGGTCGCGCGACATGGGCGCATCGTCGTCCGCGAGCTGCGCGATCGCGCGCAGCGTGCCGGCGGCGGTGCATTCGGCAAACAAGGTCCGCAACGCGCCTTTGCCTTTCAGTTGGATCGACAACCGTCCTTCGACTTTGGCATGGGCCGTGAACAGGGCCGAGGCCACCGTGGCTTCGCCCAGCAGCTCGATCGCGGCTGCGGGGGGTGGCCGACCCGATGCATCATCGGCGCGCTCGCGAATCTGCGCCCAGGTTCGGTCGAGATGCACGCGCACGCCGCGTACGCCGGCCCCTGCAATGAGGAATCGGGTCAGGCTGTCCTGGTCGGCGATCGAATCGGCCATGGTCGGTACCGTGGAAATGCCGGCGGGCGCATCGTCGATAATGCGGACCGAGCAGTTGGGGATGAGGATCGGATGCAGATGGGGATCGCGACGACGATGCGCAAGACGGGCGAGGTGGCCGCGTGAACGCGGTGGACCTCGCCCCCCGACGACGCAGCCGGTGGCGCTGGCTCTGGAAACTGCCGTTGCTGCTGATGCTGCTCAGCATCGGGCAAGTGCTGGTGCTGCGCTTCGTCGACCCGCCGTTCTCGATGTTCATGGCGGCGCGGCAGTTTCAAGCGTGGACGGCAGGCGACTGGACACAACGGATCGCCTACGACTGGCGCGATCTCGACGAGATGGCACCGAGCGTTCCCGTCGCCCTGGTCGCTGCGGAGGACCAGAACTTCGCCAACCACAACGGTTTCGATTTCAGGGCCATCGAGAAGGCGCGCAGGAACAATGCCCGCGGACGCAAGGTGCGCGGCGGCAGCACGATCAGCCAGCAACTGGCCAAGAACCTTTTCCTGTGGAGCGGCCGCAGTTGGGTGCGCAAGGGTATCGAGGCCTGGTACACGGGCTTGATCGAAGTGCTGTGGCCGAAGCGTCGCATCCTCGAGGTCTACGCCAACATCGCCGAGTTCGGCGACGGCGTCTATGGCGCGCAGGCCGCGGCACGCAGTTTCTTCCGCAAGGACGCCATGCAGCTGTCGTCCGCCGAAAGCGCGCGGCTGGCGGCCGTCCTGCCCAGTCCCAGGCGCTACAACGCCCGCAATCCGGGACCCTACGTGCAGCGCCGCGGCAACGCCATCCAGCGACAGATGCGCCAGATCGGCGGCAACGCCTACCTGCGGACGCTCGACTAGGCGGATACCATTGCCCCATGAACCAGGATCCATCGCGCAACGCCCGCCTGACCGTCGTCATCGCCGCGTTCGACGAGGCCGACGTGCTGCCGACGCTGCATGCGCGCATCGCATCCACGCTCGACGCGATGCTGGACGACGGCGTCGAAGGCCGAATCCTGTATGTCGATGACGGCAGCGACGACGGCACCTGGCAGGTCATGCAGGCGATCGCGTCCGGCGATGTACGGGTCGCGCTATTGCGGCTGTCGCGCAATTTCGGCAAGGAAGCGGCCCTCACCGCCGGTCTGGATCGCATCGAGGACGGCGCTGCCATGATCCTCGACGCCGACGGCCAGGATCCGCCGGAGCTGATCCCGCAGTTCGTCGCGAAATGGCGCGAAGGCTACGACGACGTGCACGGCACGCGGACATTGCGCGAAGGCGAGGGCTGGTTGAAGCGGGCCACCGCGCATGCGTTCTATCGCGTCATGCGCCACCTGTCGAAGACTCCGATCCCGACCGACACCGGCGACTTCCGTCTGCTTTCGCCGCGAGCGCTGACCGCGCTGCGGCAACTACGCGAGCGGCACCGCTTCATGAAGGGCCTGTTCGGCTGGATCGGATTCGAGCAGGCGTCGATCCCTTACGAGCGCGAAGCGCGCCTGGGCGGCAGCAGCAAGTTCAACTTCTGGCGGTTATGGAATTTCGCGCTCGAAGGCATCACCAGCTTCTCCACCGCGCCCCTGCGACTGGCGACCTATCTCGGCGTGCTGACGGCGGTGCTGGCGTTCGCCTATGCGGTGTGGATCGTGGCGAAGGCACTGTTGTGGGGCGATGCCGTCGCGGGTTGGCCGACGATGATGGCCGTGATCCTGTTCCTCGGCGGCGTGCAACTGGTCGCGCTCGGCCTGATCGGCGAATACCTGGGCCGCCTGTACGAGGAATCCAAGCAGCGGCCGCTGTATCTGGTCGATAGCTGGCGGCCTGCCCCGGGAGTATCCTCGCAGCAGGTCCATTCCACGCAGGGAGAGGCCCATGCGCACCGTGCGGCAATTGCTGGAGGCGAAGGCACCTGAAGTGTTCGCGATCGGCCCGGATGCACCGGTGATCGACGCGATCCGCCTGATGGCCGAGAAACGCATCGGCGCGGTGCTGGTGATGCAGGGCGGCCGCCTTGCCGGGATCCTGTCCGAGCGCGACTACGCGCGCAAGATCGTGCTCGAGGGCCGATCGTCGAAGGACACGCCGGTACGCGACATCATGACGGCGAGCGTCATTGGGGTAGGCCTGCAGGACAGCGCGGAACGCTGCATGCAGATCGTGACCGAAAAGCGCATCCGCCATCTGCCGGTGCTCGACGGGGATGCGGTGCTGGGTGTGATCTCGATCGGCGACCTGGTCAAGGCGGTGATCGAGGACCAGCAGGTCGAACTCGACCAGTTGCAGCGCTACATCGCGTCCTGAGTGTCTCCGCGGCAGCGGACCGTTTCCGTAGAAGTCCGGCCCACATAAAACCGGGCCATGCGTTCGCGCAGCAGCGTGCTTACTTGGCGTACTGGCCGCCGCAACCGCTGTCCTCGCCGCCACCAAGGTCGATCGTGCCCAGCAACGCTGCCGGCGGCGCGATGCTGCCGAGCGCCAGCGCGATCGCGCCGCGCAGGCCGACGCGCGCGAGATCGGGCCGGAACGACGGGTCCTTGAACGTGCCGCCGACCAGCAGCGGCGAGCGCAGCGTGAAGATGCTGCGGTCCTTCGGTCGCGGGCGCAGGCGCAGGTCGAGCGTTTCGTCGCGCAGGCTGATCGTGCCGTTGCCGACGATGATCGTGTCGGTCGTGTCGAACGCCAGCGCGCGCGCGTCCATGACGCCATCCTTCACCGCGAAGTCCCCGAACGCGCAGCGGATCGGCACCTTGCGATCCTTGGTGACCAGGAATTTCAGCGACTCGGCGATGTCGATCCCGGCCAGCTCCATCAGCAGGTTGCTGATCTGGCCGCGGCCCATGCCCAGCGCGATGTCGCCGTCGGCGCTGCCGAGCATCTTCGCGACCGAGTTTCCGTTGCCGCTGATCTTGATATCGCCGCCGACCTTGCCGATCGCGCTTTTGGTGATCTCGGAGTCCGGCAGCAGCTTGGCCAGGTCGAGCCCGCGTGCGGTGATCTGCGCGTTGGTGCGGATCGTCGCTTCGCGCGCATCCATGCCGATGATCGAGCGAATGTCGCCGTTGGCGACGCCGAAGTTGAGGGGATCCAGACGCAGCAAGCCGCCCTCGAGCTTGAGATGAGCGTCCATGTCGTCCAAAGGCAGCGTGGGCGAATTGATGCGATGCGCCTTCCAGCGCACGTCGGCGTCCATCGCGCGCAGTTTGTCCAGTTCGTACGGCGTATCCGGCAACACACGCGTGCGTGCCGCCTGTCTGGCAGCCAAGGCCTCCAGCTCGGCGTTGCTGGCTTCCTTGCCGTCGGCCTGCGGTGCGGCGCCGACGAAGCCGGCGAGATCGTCGAAATCCAGGCGCTTGGAGACCAGGTTGGCGCGCAGGTAGGGTCGCGGCCCGCCGGTATCCACGCTGGCGGAACCGGCGAGATCGCTGTCGCCGACGACGCCGGTGAAGCCATCGTATTTCCAGGTGCTGGCGTCGCGGGTCAGGCGCCCGTCCAGCTTGTACGGCGGCGTCGGCGGCGTGGCGATGCCGATCAACGGGTACAGGTCTTCGAGGTTCTGTCCCGACAACGCCAGCTGCAAGTCGAAGTCACGCAGGCGCAGCGGGTCGAGCAGGGTGCCGCGCGCATGCGCGTTGGTGGCGCCGGCCTGCGCCGTCAGGTCGATGCGATACGGCTGCTCGGTGTCGCGCAGCGCGAGTGGCGATTCGGCACGGCCCTGCAGCATGAAGCGGTTGCCCTTCCAGCGGCCGCCGCCGTCGACCTCGATCGGCGGCAATGCGTCCTCCCGGCGCGGCGCACGGCTGGCGACTTTGATGTCGATGTCGGTCCTGCCCGGCGGATCGATGTATTGCAGGCGACCATCATCGACCCACAGCTTGCGGAACTCCGGTGTACTGCCTTGGCTGTCGCCGAAGACCCAGTTGCCCACGCCTTGCGGGCCGGTCTCCAGGCGCAGGCGCGGCTTGCCGAGCCGCATCTCGGGGATGCGTACTTCGCGCCGCAGGAGGAATGGCCAGGTCTCGATGTCGAGCTCGACATGATCGGCCGCGGCCATCATCGGATCCTTCGACCAGGCCGCGTTGCCGAAGCTCACCGCATCGGCGCGGATCGTGGTGATGCGACCCAGGTCGACATCGAGGTCGCCACCGATCTCGAACGCGCGTCCCGTCTGTGCCTGCACGCGCCGCTCGACCGGGCCTTTGAACCAATTCCAGTCCCACAGTGCGATCAGCACAGCGATCGCGACCAGCAGCACGCCGAGCGCGGTGAGCACCGGATGCCGCGCTACGGCATCCGAGGCCCGCGCCGCGAGGCTTGTATTGCGTGGCTCGGGAATCGGCTGCATCGGCGACATCGACACGGAAGATCGAGGCACCATCGACACTCGCCGGTCAAGCGACAGTGAAGCCGTTGTGCGAGGTTCAGGCGGGCGGCAGGACCTGCGCCATCACCGCCACGTAGTGGCAGACGCTGCCGGCGATGCAGAACAGATGCCAGATCGCGTGCGAATAGCGGATCGATTCGCGATGGTAGAACACCGTGCCCAGCGTGTAGGACACGCCGCCGGCGAGCAGCCAGCCGAAAGTCCATGCATCGAGGGCTGCCATGACCGGCTTGATCGCCAGCACCACCAGCCAGCCCATCGCGACGTAGACCAGCGTCGACAGCAGTCTGAAACGACCGGTGAAGAACAGCTTGAACGCCACGCCGGCCAAGGCCAGCACCCAGATGGCGACGAACAAGGTCCAGCCCAGCGTGCCACGCAAGCCGATCAGCGTGAATGGCGTGTACGTGCCGGCGATCAACAGGTAGATCGCGCAATGGTCGAGCACCTTCAGGCGCCCCTTGGCGACCGGGTGCGCAACGGCGTGATAGAGCGTCGAAGCGGCATACAGCAGCAGCAGGCAGACGCCGAACACGATCGCCGCGCCGAGCTGCCATCCGTCGCCGTTGCTCGCCGCGAGAGCGACCAGCGCCGCGCCGCCGACGAGCGCTGCGGCGGCACCGATGCCGTGCGTCAGTGCGCTGGCGAATTCCTCACGCGGGTCGGCGATCGCGGTCACGAGGCGATGATGCCCGCGGCGACTGGTGCAAATGCTCCGGCCCGGTCATCGCCCGGAGGGGTCAGGCGCTGCCGCCGGACTCGGCGCAGACGCGTTTGGCGCTCCCTTTTTGTTCCACCTGCACGACGTTGCCGAGGCGTTGCAGGCCGACCGTATCGCCCACGTAGACATCGCCGCCGCCCTTCGATGCCGACTCCGCGCGCGGCAGCGTCACCTTGCTGCCATCCTCCAGGGCGAATGTCGCCGAATTCGAGGAATACCTCACGTGGAGTTCGCCGCCGTCGTCGCAGGTGTAGATGATCTCGGCGCCGGCCGCGATCGCGGGCGTGGGCGTATCCGCCGGAGGCACCTCGATGGTCGACGGCGGCTTGCCTGCGATGACGCCTTGCTCGTCGGCGGGTGCCGTGGGCGCTGTCGCGGAGGCGGACGGATCGGAATGGGGGGTCGACGCTTGCGTTTCCGCTTCATTCGCCGGCGCGGGCGAAGCGTCGCGCTGGCAGGCCGCGAAGCCGGCGAGCAGGGACAGGGCAAGTAACGTCGTGGTCAGTCTGGCCATGGCGGATCCTCCGGGTCGATGCCGCAATACTAGCGACCAGCCGGTCGGCGCGGCGCCCCGGGTTAGCGCCCCTTCGCCCGTGTGCCTATCATGCGCGCTGCCGTCACGACAGCGCCGCATGATCGTCTCCCACCAGCATCGTTTCATCTTCGTTGCGATCCCCAAGACCGGAACGCATTCGGTGCGCCAGGCCCTGCGCGAACAGCTCGGTACGGACGACATCGAGCAGGTCGGGCTGTTCGTCGACAAGCGCTTTCCCTATCCCGAACTGGCGCAAATCAAGCATGGCCATCTGAGCCTGCAGCAGGTGCGCCCATTCCTCGGCGAGCAGGCTTTCGCGGATTACTTCAAGTTCGCCTTCGTACGCAATCCGTTCGATCGCTTCGTTTCGTACTGCGCCTTCATGACCCGCGCCGACGATGCCTTCCAGCGCGACCCGCGTGCGGTGATGCGGCACATCCTGTTCAAACTCAGGCCGCTCGACCACATCCTGTTCCAGCCGCAGCACACCCTGCTGGTGGATGCCGACGGTGCGCTGCTGACCGATGCGATCGGCCGCGTCGAGGAGATGCAGGTGTCCTACGATGCCATCTGCGCGCGAATCGGCATTCCGAGCGCCGCATTGGGCCAGGTCAACAGCTCGCGTCGCGGCGACTACCGGGACTACTATGACCAGGTCCTGGTCGACGGCGTATCGGCGTTGTACCGGCGCGACCTCGAGCTGTTCGACTACCATTTCTGAGCGAACCGCAGCATTAGTCGAGTGAGAGCCTTAATCGAGTGAGATCCTTGCAAACGTGATCGCGATGCATATCAATCCGCGCAAGACCACGTCCATCAGGCCGCTCGGCAAGGTGGACATCTCCGGCATCCGCGAAGCCATCCTCGCGATTCCGGAAGACATCTGGGATGCCGAGAACGCCGACAAGCCCAACCGCTTCGAGGCGCTCGACCGCACGCGCCACATCGTGTTCCGGTTCGTGTCCAACTTCCAGGACTGGCGCGAATCCTACGACCGCCCGCTGTGGGCGCAGTGGCGCGAGCGGCTCGAGCCCGTGCTCGCCGAGGCGACGCGGCCCTACGGCTACGCACACGCCGCGTTTCCGCGCGTGATGCTGGCGAGGATGGCCGCTGGCGGCATCATCAAGCCGCATCGCGACGCCAACCAGGCGGCGAAATGGCCGCACAAGATCCACGTGCCGATCCAGACCAACGACCAGGTCGCATTCCTGGTCGGCGACGCCGAATACCACTTCCCGGAAGGCGAAGCGGTCGAGGTCAACAACATGGGCGTGCACGCGGTGCGCAATGGCGGCGACAGCGACCGCATCCACCTGATCTTCGAGTATTACGATCTGGATCAGCCTGGACCGGAAGCCGCTGCAGGGTCTTAGCTTGATGGTTCGTCGCTCCCGCGGCTTTCAACAGCCGAATGGCTGATCAAGCGGGAACCTGGCGGCTCCTCCACGCCGTCATCCCAGCGAAGCCGTCATCCCAGCGAAGCCGTCATCCCAGCGAAGCCGTCATCCCAGCGAAGCCGTCATCCCAGCGAAGCCGTCATCCCAGCGAAAGCTGGGACCCATTTTGATTTTTTGTCGCGGTCCGCAGGATCAAGATCAAGGTGGGTCCCAGCTTTCGCTGGGATGACGGTATGGGTGCCCCGGCCGCAGCCCTTCAATCCAGCGCCACCGCGTGCGCATGCTCGCGCGTGGCCAGGAATTGCACGTCCGGCGCGCGTTCCTGCGCCAGCTGCAGGTTGACGCGCGTGGGCGCGAGGTAGACCAGTTCGCCGGCGGCATCGATGGCGAGGTTCATGGCGTTCTTGTCGCGGAATTCCTCGAGTTTCTTCGCATCGGCGCAGCGGATCCAGCGCGCGGTCACCACGCCGATCGGCTCGAACGAGGCATCGACGCTGTACTCGTCCTTGAGGCGGTAGGCGACGACGTCGAACTGCAGCGTGCCGACGGCGCCGAGGATCAGGTCGTTGCTCATCAGCGGACGGAAGAATTGCGTCGCGCCTTCCTCGCTGAGCTGCGCCAGGCCTTTCTGCAGTTGCTTGAGCTTGAGCGGATCGCGCAGGCGCGCGCGGCGGAACAGCTCGGGCGCGAAGTTGGGAATGCCGGTGAAGTTGATCGCCTCGCCTTCGCTGAAGCTGTCGCCGATCGAGATCGTGCCGTGGTTGTGGATGCCGATCACGTCGCCGGGCCATGCCGACTCGGCGATCTCGCGGTCGCTGGCCATGAAGGTCAGCGCATTGGCGAGTTTCACTTCCTTGCCGGTGCGCACGTGCAGCGTCTTCATGCCGGCTTCGAACTTGCCCGAGCAGATGCGCATGAACGCGACGCGGTCGCGGTGCATCGGGTCCATGTTGGCCTGGATCTTGAACACGAAGCCGCTGAGCTTGGTCTCGTGCGGCGCGACCTCGCGGCTGGTGGTTTCGCGCGGACGCGGCGAGGGCGCCTGTTCGACGAAGAAATCCAGCAGCGGCTGCACGCCGAAATTGTTGACCGCCGAGCCGAAGAACACCGGCGTCTGCTTGCCGGACAGGTAGGCGACGCGATCGAACGGATGCGAAGCGCCTTGCACCAGTTCCAGCTCGTCGCGCACTTCGCGCAGCATCTCGGCGCCGATGCGCGCCTCGACCTGCGGATCGTCGAGCGAGGTGAAGATGGTCGAGTCCTGGCGCGTGAAGTTGCGTCCCTGTTCGTAGAGATGCACTTCGCCGGTGACCAGGTGCACCACGCCCTTCAGTCGCGAGCCCATGCCGATCGGCCAGGTGACCGGCGCGCACTGGATGCCGAGCACCGACTCGACTTCGTCGAGCAGGTCGATCGGATTACGGCCCTCGCGGTCGAGCTTGTTGATGAAGGTCATGATCGGCGTGTCGCGCATGCGGCACACGTCCATCAGCTTGATCGTGCGCTCCTCGACGCCCTTGGCGACGTCGATCACCATCAGCGCCGAGTCGACCGCGGTCAGCACGCGATAGGTGTCCTCGCCGAAGTCGGCGTGGCCGGGCGTATCGAGCAGGTTGACGATGCGGCCCTCGTAGGGAAACTGCATCACCGACGAAGTCACCGAGATGCCGCGCTCCTTCTCCAGCGCCATCCAGTCGGAGGTCGCATGGCGTGCGGCCTTGCGACCCTTGACCGAGCCGGCCATCTGGATCGCGCCGCCGAACAGCAGCAGCTTTTCGGTCAGCGTGGTCTTGCCCGCGTCGGGGTGCGAAATGATCGCGAACGTGCGACGGCGGGCGGCTTCGGTGGAAACATCGGACATGGCGATAGGCGCGGTGGGCGCGCAGGCGTTCGAAAGGGAAGCCGTCAATTATAGGAGAAGCGGGGCGCCGGGTCGTAATGCCCGCTGCTCTGCGTGCCGATCTAGTCCTGGCTCGCCGTCGTCGGAGCGGTAAACCGCAGGATCCCCTGCGGCCCGAACATGCGAAACGGGATCGACTGCAACTGCATGCCGCGATTGACCTGCACCGCGAAATGCAGGTGCGGACCCGTGGTGAAGCCGGTGTTGCCCGACAGGCCGATCTGCTGGCCGCGGCGCACCTGCTGGCCGACGCGCACCAGCACGCCATCGGTCTTCAGGTGCGCGTACATCGCCATCGTGCCGTCGTCGTGCAGGATGCGCACGAAGTTCGCACGGCCGCCGTACTTCTCGCTGTTGAGGCCGGCCTTGTCGAAGTCCGATTCGACCTGCATCACCGTGCCCTCGCGCGCGGCGACGACCGGCGTGCCGATTTCGGCGGCGAAATCCACGGCGTGGCGGTTCTGGACGTCGTTGTGGCTGAAGCCGCCACCGAAGCCCTGGTCGACGCGCAACTCGTGCGTGCGCAACGGATAACCGTATTCGACATCGCGCGGCTTCGCGCTCGGATCGCCGGGGACGACTTCCAGGCGGAACTCGGAACGACCATCGCGCGTCGGATCGATCGTGCCCAGCCGCGACACCAGCACGCTGCCGCGCGCCGGCACCGTCGCGCGCGCCGGCAGCGCAGGCTCGCCGGCGACGTTATCGCCACGGCTGAGCTGCAGCAGCACCTCGATCGGTCCGGCCAGCGTGTTGTCGGCCCAGGCGAGATAGGCGTCGTCGCTGTTCTCCAGGCGCAGCCGCGCGATTGCGCCGGGTTCGGCGCGCACCGGGATCACCGTGACCGGCGTGTCGGTCGCGGCGGGCACGTGGTCGCCGTAATGGACGACGCCGTTGCGGTCGGACCACTTGTAGATCTTTGCGGCCTGCGCGAGCGGCGCGAGTCCTGCGGACGACGCGACCAGCAGGACGGCAGCGGCGAGCAGGCGGCGCATGCGCATCACGGCAGGCAGGCGGGGTCGAGGGACAGCGCTGCGACGACGTCGCGCAGGTCGAACGCGGCCACGGCCTTGTCGTCGTGCACGGCGAACAGCGCGCCGCCGGGAAAGCGCGCGGTCGCGCTCGCCAGCAGGGCGATGCCGTCGGTCTGCGCCGTGACGCGGCCGGTAAAGCTGCCGCGCGGCTCGAGCGTCTTGCGGTCGAACAGGTGGAAGCGGGACAGCGGCGACAACTGGTCGACTGCGACCCAGTAGCCGCCGTCGACCGAACACGACCACAGCGCGACGCCCTCGGCCTCGGCATCGAAACTGCCGGGCGGAAGGCTGCGGCCGGTGTAGCGTCCGGCGAAGGTGTATTCGCGCAGCGTCGACAGGTGGCGGCGGTTGCCCTCGAGGCTGTACTCGTCGGCGATCAGCAGGCGGTCGTGGGAGGCATCGCCGGCGATGGATTCGACGATGCGTAGCGCAGCCTCGTGGCTGGTGTCGCCGAAGGCGCCGTCGTAGCGGGCTTCGAACGTGCCGTCGTCGGCGATGTCGACGCGATAACGGCGCACGCGCTGGTCGAGTTGGTCGAGCGCGGGCACGACGTCGAAGCGCGCGCCTTCCATGAAGCTGTCGGTGACGTAGACCTCGAGTTCGCCCGGCGCATTCTCGTTGAGCCACAGACCATAAGGGCTGCGCAGCTGCGCTTCGCCGAACGTGCCGAGCGACTGGAAACCGGGCAGCGCCAGCACCTGCACGCGATGGTTGTCGCGTTCGGTCACGAACAGGTAGTCGCCGAAGATCGCGACGCCATTGGGGCGCAGGAATTCGCCGCGTCCGCTGCCCTCGCTGCCGATCTCGCGCAGGCGCTCGCCGCTGTCGGCGTCGAACACGACCAGGCGGTTGGCCGACTTCGCGGTCGCTATCAGCAGTGTCTGGCCTTGTTCCGTACGCCAGGTGATCAGCGAGTCGAGTTCGTCCTTTGGGTTCTCGGGTGACACATAGCGCTCCGCCACGACCGGCACGGCGTCTGATGCTGAGGCGAGCCCCGCAGCGGACGCCGCCTGGCGCTGCGGCTGTGCCGCGCAGGCGGCAAGCAGGGTGGCGATGGTGCAGAGCAGCAGGCGTGCGGGATTCGGCATCGGAGAAGTATGCGTGACGACGGCCGCGGGCCGCAGAGGAGAAGGGGTTTCGGAAAATCAATCGCTTCATGCGCATGAAGCGATTGACAACCGAAAAAAGCGCTGGCAAGCTGCAGCCATCCATCGAGACCGGCTGAGGGACAGGCCCTTTGAAGCCGGGGCAACCTGACGGAGCGCAAGCTTCGGCGTGGTGCCAATTCCTGCGGGGACCTGCGTCCGCCGCGAAGATGGTTGCGCCGTATCGGCTCGATGCGGTTCGACGTCAGCGCACCCGCAACCTCGATGGCCTGTCCGGAACGGACGCCGCCCATCAGGAATGCAGCCGCCATGAGCCTCGTCGATAGCGCCACGCAGTTCTCCCCCCATCCCGTTTGTACCCAGCTCGATCACGAATCGGCCTCGCACACGTCTGTCGCGGGCCACGCGCTCGCCACGCGCGGCGAAGTCGATGCCGTGCTGGCGCTGCGCCACGCTGGCAAACGCAACGTGCGCATCGCCTACGAATGCGTCGGCGCGCCGGGCGCGCCGGTGCTGGTCGTCGCCGGCGGCATTTCCGCGCATCGCCACGTGTTGTCGAGCGAACGCCATCCCGAGAGCGGCTGGTGGCAGGCGCAGGCGGGGCAGGGGCTCGACGCCACCAGCACGCGCATCCTGGCGATCGACTGGCTCGGCGCCGACGGCACGCTCGACGCGCCGATCGATCCGGCCGACCAGGCCGACGCGATCGCCGCGGTGCTCGATGCGCTCGACATCGAACGCATCGCCGCGTTCGTCGGCTGCTCGTACGGAGCGATGGTCGGCCTGCATTTCGCCGCCAACCATCGCGCCCGGATCGAGCGCCTGGTGGCGATCAGCGGCACCCATCGCGCGCATCCCTATGCCAGTGCCTGGCGCGCGCTGCAGCGGCAGGCGGTCGCGCTCGGCGAACTGCAGTGCGATGCCGGACAGGGCCTGGCGCTGGCGCGGCAGCTGGCGATGCTCAGCTACCGCACGCCGGAAGAGTTCGACGAACGTTTCGATGTCGCGCCGGTGATCGCGCATGGGCGCGTGCGCGTGGCGGCCGAGGACTATCTCGATGCCTGCGGCGCGCAATACGTGGCGCGCACGCCGGTCACGGCGTTCCTGCGTCTGTCCGAATCGATCGACCTGCATGCGATCGCTCCGGAAGAGCGTGCGGGTCCCGACCACGGTGGTGGCGGTGCTGGAGGATCGCCTGGTGCCTGCCGAGGATGCCTTCGCGCTGGTCGAACGCCTGCCGCAGGGCAGCCTGAAGTTGCTGCGCTCGAAGTACGGCCACGATGCGTTCCTCAAGGACGTGCGGGCCATCGCCGATGTGCTCGCGATCGCGCTTGCGGGCTGTCATCGAGAAAGCCGTAGCGGCGAAATCCGCCAGGGAGCAGCGGCATGAGCGCAGAGTCGTCCACTGCCGCGCAGGCGCCCGCCACGCGCGCGGTGCGCGCCGGCATCGACCGCGACGCCGCGTTCGGCGCGGTGACGCCGCCGATCGTGCTGTCGTCCAATTTCAGCTTCGCCGGCTTCAACGACAAGCGCCAGTACGACTACACGCGCAGCGGCAATCCGACGCGCGACCTGCTCGGCGATGCGCTCGCGGAACTCGAGGGCGGCGCCGGCGGCGTGGTGACGGCGACCGGCATGGCCGCGATCACGCTGGTGCTCAATGCCTTGCTGCAGCCCGGCGACCGCCTGGTCGTGCCGCACGACGGCTACGGCGGCAGCTGGCGCCTGTTCAAGGCGCTCGCCGCCAAGGGCCAGTTCGAACTGGTGCTGGCCGACCTCACCGATCCGCGCGCGCTGACCGCCGCGCTGGAGCCGGCGCCGAAGCTCGTATGGATCGAAACGCCTTCCAATCCGCTGCTGCGCATCACCGACCTGCGCTTCGTGATCGAGGCCGCGCACGCCAAGGGCGCGCTGGCGGTGGTCGACAACACCTTCTTGTCGCCGGCGCTGCAGACGCCGATCGATTTCGGCGCGGACGTCGTCGTGCATTCGACGACGAAATACATCAACGGCCACAGCGATGTCGTCGGTGGCGCGGTGATCGCGAGGGACGCCGAGCTGCACGAGCAGCTGACCTGGTGGGCGAACGCGCTCGGCATCACCGGCTCGCCGTTCGACAGTTTCCTCACGCTGCGCGGCCTGCGCACGCTCGATGCGCGGCTGCGCGTGCATCAGGAGAACGCCAGCGCGATCGCGCTGCAGCTGGAGGCGCATCCGGCGGTTTCGCAGGTCTATTTCCCGGGCCTGCCCTCGCATCCGGGCCATGCGCTCGCGTCGCGGCAACAGCGCGGCTTCGGCGCCATGCTCAGCGTCGAACTCGATGGCGGTGAAGAGGCCGTGCGCGCGTTCCTGGATGGCTTGCAATGCTTCACGCTGGCCGAATCGCTCGGCGGCGTCGAAAGCCTGATCGCGCACCCAGCGACCATGACCCATGCCGCGATGTCACCCGAGGCACGCGCCGACGCCGGCATCGGCGACGGCCTGCTGCGCCTGTCGGTCGGCATCGAGGCGCTGCAGGACCTGCAGGCCGACCTGGCCGCCGCGCTGCTGCGCGCCGACCGCGTCATCGCCGCGCAACAGCGCCTGCAGGTCGATGCATGAGCACGGTGCTGGCGTTCGATCCGGCGGCACGTGTATTGCCGCTGCCCTCGTCGACGCTCGCGCCGAAGATTGCCCTGCTCGGCACCGGCACCGTCGGCAGCGCTTTCGTTGCGCGTTGCCTGCGCCTGCAACGGCACGGCATTGCGCTGCCGACGTTCAGCGCCATCGCCAATTCGCGCGACATCGAAGCCTGCGGTAGCGATCCGGACGCGGCGCTGCAGCGTGCGGCCGGTTCGAAGCGCCATCCAGGCACCGTGCAAGTCGATCCCGATGCCTTCAGCCGAGGCGACATCGTCGTCGATGCCACGGCCAGCGACGCCATCGCCGCGCAACACGCCGACTGGCTTGCGCGCGGCATCCACGTCGTCACGGCCAACAAGCTCGGCAGCGGTGCGGCCTGGGCGCGGGCGCAGGCGATCGCGAGCGCGCGACGCGCGGGCAGGGCGCACTACGGCGACAGCGCAACGGTCGGTGCGGGCCTGCCGCTGTTGCGCTCGATCCGCGAACTCGTCGCCGGCGGCGACCGCATCCATGCGGTCGAAGGCGTGTTGTCCGGGTCGCTGGCGTGGCTGTTCGACCGGTACGACGGCATGCGCCCGTTCTCCGGTTTCGTGCGCGAGGCGCGCGCGGCCGGCTACACCGAACCCGACCCGCGCATCGACCTGTCCGGCGAGGACGTGCGCCGCAAGCTGCTGATCCTCGCGCGCGCGGCCGGCGTGCCGTTGCAGGCCGATGCCGTGCAGGTCGATTCGCTGGTGCCTGCCTCCCTCGCAGTGGCGCCGCTGAACGAGATCGACGTGCGCTTGCCGTCGCTGGACACTCAGTTGCGCGAACGATTCAAGGCCGCGTATCGCGAAGGCGCAAGGTTGCGCTTCGTCGGCCGCTTCGACACCGGCAGCGCCAGCGGTTGCCATGCGAGCGTCGGATTGCGCGCATTGCCTGCAGACCATCCGCTGTGCGGCGGCAGCGGGACCGACAACCGCGTGGCGATCTTCAGCGATCGCTATCGCGAGCAGCCGCTGGTGGTCCAGGGGCCGGGTGCAGGCGCCGAGGTCACTGCCGCGGCTTTGTTGGACGACGTCCTGCGCATTGCCACCGGAGCTTCGTCGCACTGACTGCCTTCGCCCCCTTTTGAAAAAGGGGGCAGCGAGCGCTCTAGCGCGAGCGGGGGATTTGCTTTTGACGTTACTTTTTCCTGTCCGCTCGCAAGAAGCAGGAGCAAGAACGAGAGCAAATCCCCGTCGCCCTGCGGGCGCCTGCCCCCTATTTCAAAGGGGGCGAAGGCTTCAGTCGTGATGTTTCCTACGTAGCGCACGCACCGCTTCCGCCTTCACCGATCCCGCTTGTGCGCCGTAACGCACGCGCAACCAGTTGCCGAGCGCGGCGACATCGGCATCGCTGAGGTCGCGCGCGAAGCCGGGCATCGGCTGCATCCGCTCGAGGCCTGGGAAATCGTGCTCGGGCAGGCCATCGAGGATGGCGACGACCAGATTATGCGGATCAGCATCGCGCACGCTGCTGTTGCCGCGCAGCGCGACGGCGACGTGCGGCACGCCCTCGCCATCGCGGCCGTGGCAACCGGAACATAGTTGCAGATAGCGCTGCCGGCCCGGCTCCAACGCGGACGATGCGGCAGTCGCCAACTGCACGGGTTTGCTCGCCGGCGGCTTGTCGCCGAGCAGGTAAGTTGTCATCGCTGCGATGTCGCCGCCGCGCAGCCTGCTCGTCGACAGCTGCACCACGGTCAGCATTTCGTCCGATGCGACCGCAGGCGCAGCGATGCCGGTGGCCAGGTACCGATGCAACGACGCCGCATCCCAGCCGCGCGCTGCCAGGCCTTGCGGCGTGATGTCCGGCGCGGCGAAGCGGCCCAGCTCGCTGTTGCCGGCAAGCGGACGCCCGCGGTCGACCTGTCCGAGCGCGCCGCGCGGGCTGTGGCATTCGCCGCAGTGCCCCATGGTGTCGACCAGATAGCGACCGCGCTGCCAGGCCGGTGATGCGCCCTGCGAAGCGGGCCTCGCGTCGTGCGCCGGCGAACAGCAGGTTCCACAGGTGGATGCCGCTGCGGATGTTGAACGGGAAGTGGACGCCGTTCCTGCGATTCTTCTGCGCCACCGCCGGCTGGTTCATCAGATAGGCGTAGATCGCATCGCTGTCGGCGCGCGTGATCGCCTTGTACGAAACGTACGGCATTGCCGGATATAGCTGATGACCGTCGCGGGCCTCGCCCTTGGTGAGTGCGTGGAAGAAATCGCCGGACGTGTAGCGGCCGATGCCGGTCTGCGCATCGGGCGTGATGTTGGTGCCATGGATGGTGCCGAACGGCGAGGGCAGCGGCACGCCGCCAGCGAACGGCGCACCACCCGGTGCGGTGTGGCAGGCGACGCAGTCGGCCGCGGCGACGAGGTAGCGGCCCTGCGCGATCTGCGCGGGTGTGGCGCGCACTTGCTGCAGCGATCCACGATTGGCGAAGAATCGCAGCAGTGCCGATGCCAGCAGCCACAGCAGCAGCGCGATCAGCAGCCACGCGATGATCCGTCTCCATCCGACGCGGGTCATCGCGTTTTCTCCCTGACCAGCCCCGGCGTGTCCAGCACCAGCGCCTTGACCGCCTGGTAATAGCGCACATAGCCGGTGCAGCGGCACAGGTGCGGGTCGAGCGCTTCGGTGATCGTCGCTTCGACGTCGCTTGCGGCGACCGGCGACTTCGCCAGGCGTTCCAGCAGCACCGTCGCCGCGTTGACGAAGCCCGGCGTGCAATAGCCGCACTGGAAACTGAAATGATCGAGGAACGCCTGCTGCACCGGCGACAACGCGGTGATGGCGCCGCTGGCGTCGCGCTGCGCATGGCCCTCGACCGTGCGGATGCGCTTGCCGGCGAAGAAGTGCGCGCCGGTGATGCAACTGCGCACCTCGCGACTGCCCTCGGCGTCGTCGACGATCACCGTGCAGGCGCCGCACTCGCCCTGGCCGCAGGCCAGGCGCGTGCCGGTCAGGCCGAGATAGTCGTGCAGCACGTCGACCAGCATCATGTCTTCAGGAACTTGCAGCGGCCCATGGCGCTTGCCGTTGACCTGCAGGCTGAGGGCACGCGTCTTGGTCGCGGGCGTGCTCATGCCGTGGCCTCCGCGCGCTTCGTATCGCGGCGCTCCTCGCTGCGCTCCAGCGCTGCCAGCACTTTCTCCGGCGTCACCGGCAATTCGCGCAAGCGCAGGCCGGTGGCGTGGGCGATGCCGTTCACGATCGCCGGCACCACCGCGATCATCACCACCTCGGCCATGCCCTTGGGCGGATCGGTTTCGGACACCGCCGGCAGTACTTCGGCGGACTGCGTCCACACCGCGACGTCATGCGCGCGCGGCAGCGTGTAGCGATTGAAGTTCCAGGTGCCGTTGCCGGGGCCGTCCTCGTACAGCGGCAGGAACTCGTGCAGCGCATGGCCGATGCCCATCGCGATGCCGCCCTGCAGTTGGCCGGAGACCAGTTGCGGCACGATCTGGTTGCCGCATTCGAGGATCGAGTGGTGGTCGAGCAGATCCACGTGGCCGGTCGCGGTATCGACCGCCACTTCGGCGATCGTCGCCATCGTCGCGTAGTAGACGACGCCGGCGTTGTTGCGTTGCGCGGGCGGGTAGTGCACGCGGCTGCGTTCGACCATGCGGTAGCCGTCGGCCGTCGCCCGACCCGCACCGGCCACGGTGCCGTCGCCATAGCGCAACGCCAGGCCATCGAGCGGCAGGCGTTGCGTACCGCCAGCCAACGGGAACTCGGCCTCCGCCCATTGCCAGCGATTGAAGGTGTGCACCACGCTGCCGGTGACCAGGCCGAGCTCGTGCGCGGTCGCCGCGAGTTGCGACAGCGTCAGCGGCGCGAGTCCGCCTGCGGTGAGTCGGCCTTCGACCCAGCGCGCGTCCTCCACGCGCACGGAGAGCGGCGCCAGTTGTCCGCCGCCGAAGCCTGCGCCCCAGAACGCACGCGCCGCCGGCCACAAACCTTCGGTGAACAGCATCCGCGTCGCTTCGCGCGTCGCGTGACCGCAGAAATACGCCGAGTTGCTGGCGCTGCTCGGGCTCATATAGTTCGGCGTCCAGCGCGGATCGCCTTGCTGCGCATCCTGCACCGCCTGCTGCATCAGCCACGGATCGTCGGTGGCGAACATCGGCAAGCGTCGACCAGTCGGTTTCGCCGGTGCGCACGTCGTCGGCGGGACGGCCGAGCCATTGCACGCACAGCGCCGCCTGGCTGGTGGCCATGCCGGTGCCCATCTCGATCGCGCAATGGCGCAGCAGGATGCGGCCTTCCTTCGACAGCGCGACTTCGACGAACGCAGCCTCGGCGCCGGTGCCGAAATCCTTCTGCACGCAGCCGAAGCCGACGCCGTAGCGTTTGCCGGGATGCGCGGCCTCGTACGCCTGCTTGCGCTTGCCGCGATCGCGCCACAACGGATGCGCGCGCGCCTTGGCCAGCACTTCGTCCGCGCGCATGGCGCCGCCGGGAATCGCGCCCTGCGTGTTCTTCATGCCGGTCATGAACACGTTGCGCTGGCGCAGCTCGATCGGATCGAGCCCAGTTCGGCCGCGACCTCGTCGACCAGCATCTCGGTCGCGCCCATGCTCTGCAGCGTGCCGTAGCCGCGCGCGGAACCGGCGTCGAGCGCGCGCGAGGCGATCACCGTGCTGGCCAGGTCGCTGCGCGGGAAGTAATAGATCGACTGCGCCGCGGTCGCCGCGACCAGGCACACCGATGGCGAGAAATTCTGGCGGCCGCCGCCGTCGCCGACCATGTCGCCCTGGAACACGTCGAACTTGCCGGTCTTGCGATCGACCGCGATGCGGTAGCGGATGCGGAAACTGTGGCGCTTGAGGCTGGCCTGGAATTGCTCGTAGCGGTCGTTGGCCAGGCGCACCGCGCGGCCGTCGCCGTACAGGCCGGCCATCAACGCGTAGAACGGGAACGGGTTGTGGTCCTTCGATCCGTAGCCGACGGTGTAGCAGGGATGCAGCACCAGCGTTTTCACGCCGAGGTGGCTGGCGGCGAGCATGCTTCGCGCCTGCTTCGGCGACTTCCTGCGGCGACTGCGTGGCCGTGACCAGGTGCAATGTCGCGGTGGCCGCGTCGAACCAGGCGTTGCCGTTGTCGAGTTCGAACGCGGCGGTATCGATCGATTGCGAGAAGTATTCGCGCTGCAGGACGAGCTTGCCGTCGGCTGGAGCCTCCAGCGCTGCAGCGATCTCGCCGGCGAATGCGGCACCTTGCGCATCCAGCCCGCCCTGCGGATTGGCCTGCGGCCATTGCGGACGCTGCTTGCTGTAGCTCAGCGGGAACAGCGGCGTGTCCTTGAGGCTGGAATAGGCGTCGTCGTCGAAGGCGTGCGCCGCCGACGCGCACGTAGCGGAAGGCGCCCCACGGATCGCGCTGCAGCGGTCCGGTCTTCGCGCCCCAGCGGATCAGGTCGTCGCGGAATTTCAGTGCGATCTTGGCCGCGCGGAAGCGGGCGAAGTCGTGCCAGACGAGCAACGCGACCGCATGGCCGAGATAGGCCGGCGTCTTGCCTTCCGGCAACAGCATGTCCTCGCCGTAGAACTGCGGGAACTGCACGCCGTCGCGCTGCAGGTCGGCGGCGGTGACGACGCGGTCGGGTTGCAATGCGTCGCCGAGCGGCGGACAGGTCGAAGCCTGCGTAGACCCGATCGGCCTGGGTCACGCGCAACAACATCGCGTGCGCCTGCTGCTGTGGCCAGCCGGGCAGGTCGCGTGCGCGCATGTCGAAGCTGAAGATCTTCTCGCCGGTGACCTTGGCGGTGGCGTCGGTGCGATAGCGGATCCTGCCGGTGGTCGCGTCCCAGGGCAGCGCACGCAGCCGTTCCTTCTCGAACAGCGCCGCCAGCGCGGCGCTGCCGGGTGCGGCGATGTAGACGGAGATGCCCGCCACCACGCTGCATTTGAGGAAGTCGCGACGACTCAAGCGGGCTGGCATGGGCGATCGCTCCGGCTGGCCTGGAACGGATAGTAACCAGTCCTGCACAGGTGCGGAGAACATGCGCGTCCCTGCCCCGACATCGCATCCGTAGCCTGCGCCGTGCGCACGATACGCGCAGGGTCGTGCGCGCAGCGCACGCTACGCGACGACGAACCTAGGGACGACCCGAGCAAGGGTACGCCCGGAGTTGTGGCCGCACGCGCGCAGCGCTGCAATCGCGATACCCAGTCGTCATTGCAGGCATGCGCCATGAGCCAGACCCTCGCCCTCACCACCGTCTCCTTCACCGCCGGCGGCACCTTTTCATGCGCTCCGCCAGTAGATGCCCCGACCACGCAGCGCACCGCCGATGGCAGCGTATGCTTCGAGAACGCGAACTACCGGATCACGGTCGGCGACAACAACGAAGTGCTGATCCACAACAAGAACACCGGCGAGACCTATCGCGTCTGGGGCGACCCGCATGTCGAGATCGACGGCCAGCACGCGTTCGATTTCTGGGGCCAGACCAGCTTCGTCCTCGACGACGGCACCAAAGTGACCATCGGCACCACGCCGTGGGAAGGCAGCGACAACGGCGCGACCGTGTCCTCGGAAGTGACGATCACCGACGGCGACTACACCGTCGCCATCGATGGCGTCGACACCAACACCAAAGGCGACCTCGGCTTCCGCGAATACCACGGCGTCGCCGCCAAGTTGGCGGAACTCGCCGAGCGCGACGGCAACACCGTCTATGAGAACGAGAACGGAAAGGGTTTCTTCGTCGTCGACGGCAACGGCAACATCCGCAACGTCGACCAGGCCTTCATCGATGCCAGCGACGAGGTCAAGCAGGGCGGGCAGGACTTCCTGCAGGCCTATGCCGAGATGCTGCAGCTGTTCAGCGGCCTGCTGTCGATCGCCTTCTCCGGCAACCTCGATTCCGGCGACGACGCGCCGCCGACCGATGTCGTGCACCAATCCGGCGACGAGACCGTCTCGTGGTCGTGGTCGTTCAGCCTGACGCTCACACGCTTTTCGGCCAGCGCCTGACAGTGACTCGGTACGTACTTCAACTTTCGTGAGAGTCGGAAACTTGATTCTTGAGGTCGTCATCCCCGCGAAGGCGGGGACCAGCGACTTCAAGTTTTCGCAAGCGACGGCACTGAATCCCCGCCTTCGCGGGGATGACGAGCGAAAACCTGGATTTCCTCAGACCGGGCATTTGCCCGGTTACAGCTCAGGCTTAGCGTGCGCTGCGCGCGCGATCGGAAACTACATCAGCACTCGATCACGTTGACGGCGAGCCCGCCACGCGAGGTTTCCTTGTACTTGTCCTGCATGTCGCGCCCGGTGTCGCGCATGGTCTTGATGACCTTGTCGAGGCTGACCTTGTGCTTGCCGTCGCCGCGCAGCGCCATGCGCGAGGCGTTGATGGCCTTGACCGCGCCCATCGCGTTGCGCTCGATGCACGGGATCTGCACCAGGCCGCCGATCGGGTCGCAGGTCAGGCCGAGGTTGTGTTCCATGCCGATCTCGGCGGCGTTCTCGATCTGGCTGCAACTGCCGCCGAGCGCGGCGGTGAGGCCGCCGGCGGCCATCGAGCAGGCGACGCCGACTTCGCCCTGGCAGCCGACTTCGGCGCCGCTGATCGAAGCGTTTTCCTTGTAGAGGATGCCGATCGCCGACGCGGTCAGCAGGAAATCGAAGATGCCCTGCTCGTTGGCGGCGGGACAGAAGCGATCGTAGTAGTGCAGCACCGCGGGCAGGATGCCGGCCGCGCCATTGGTCGGCGCGGTCACCACGCGACCGCCGGCGGCGTTCTCCTCGTTGACCGCGAGCGCGTAAAGATTCACCCAGTCGAGCACGGTCAGCGGATCGCGCATCGCTGCCTCGGGCTTCGACGACAGTTCCGCGAACAGCGCCGGCGCGCGCCGCGTCACGTGCAGGCCGCCGGGCAGCGTGCCACTCGAGCGGATACCGCGCTGCACGCAGCTCTGCATCGCCGCCCACAGCTCGCGCAGGCCGGCGCGGATCTCGTCCTCGCTGCGCCAGACCTTCTCGTTCTCGAACATCAGCTGCGCGATCGTCAGGCCGCTGCGCGCAGCCTGCGCCAGCAGTTCGTCGCCGCTGTGGAACGGATAGGGCAGCACGGTGGTGTCGGCGACGATGCGGTCTTCGGCCGCCTCGTCCTGGTTGACCACGAAGCCGCCGCCGACCGAGTAGTAATCGCGCGTGGCGATTTCGTTGCCGGCGTCGTCGTAGGCGCTGAAGCGCATGCCGTTGGTGTGGTACGGCAGTTTCTGGCGCTTGTTCATCAGCAGGTCGCGCTTCTCGTCGAAGGCGATCTCGTGCCGGCCGAACAGCCTGAGTTTCTTTTCGCCGCGGATGCGTTCGAGCGCGGCGGGAATGACGTCGGGATCGATCAGGTTCGGCCAATGGCCCTCCAGGCCCATCAGCACGGCCTTGTCGGTGCCGTGTCCGCGGCCGGTCAGCGCGAGCGAACCGAAGACTTCGGCGCGGATGCGCGCGACCTCGGCCAGGCGTCCGGATTCCACCAGCCATTGCTCGACGAAGCGCGCCGACGCGCGCATCGGCCCGACGGTATGCGAGGAACTCGGCCCGATGCCGATCTTGTAGAGGTCGAAGGTGCTGACTGCCATGCGGCTATTCTACGCGCGCCTTCGGGCGACTCCCGCCATACCGCGCCGCACTGCCGATGTCCGACGACACGCAACCCGCACTGACCCTATACCAGCGCGACGACTGCCATCTGTGCGACCTGGCGCTGGCCGTGCTGGCGGAGGTGCGCACGCCCGAGTTCGACAGTGTGTTCATCGATGGCGATGACGCGCTGGAAGCTCGCTACGGAGAGCGCGTGCCGGTGTTGCGCGACCAGTCGCGCGGCGTCGAGCTGGAGTGGCCGTTCGATGCGTCACGCCTGCGAAGCTGGCTGCAGCAGTAGCGTTCTACAAGGGCTGCAGGACGACCTTGGTGCTGACGGCGATCTCGTTCGGGATCGTGTCGGTATCGGCCCACTCGCCGCCGCCGACGCCGAAGTCCAGGCGCTTCACGGTGGCCTTGCCGGCGAGCACCGGCTTCGCGCCCGGCGTCCAGGTGAAGGTCAGCGTGACCGGCTTGCTCGCGCCGCGCAGCGACAGCGTGCCGTCGGCGGCGTACTTGTTGCCGCCGAGGCTGCGGAATTTCGTCGCGGTGTAGCGCGCCTGCACGAACTTCGCGCTGTTGAAGAACGCCGCGCCGCGCATCTCGCCGTCGTAGTCGCTATTGCCGGTGGTCGCGGTCGCGAGCGGAATGGTCACGTCCAATTTCGCGCTGGCCAGCTGCGCGGGATCGAACGACAGCTTGGTCGAGAAGCCCGGGAAGCGGCCGGTGAAGGTCTCGCCCTGGTAATTGCCGGCGAACGTCAGCGACGAGCCGGCGGCCTGCGCGTAGTCGGCGGCGAGTGCGGGAAGAGATAAGACCGCCAACAAAACGGCACTAGCGAATGCTTTGAGGCTTGTCCGATTGCGCTCGTCATCCCAGCGAACGCTGGGATCCATTTTGATTCTTGTTCCGTGGAGACGACGAAGATCAAGATGGGTCCCAGCTTGCGCTGGGATGACGAAGTTGGGGATCAAACGGTCCTCACACATGGGGGTTCTCCTCGATCATGGATTCGCTGCGGCCGACGCGCAGCCAGCCCTTGGGCAGCATGCGTGCCAGCGTGTCGTCGCGCTGGAAGAGATGGTGGAAGAAGGCCGCGGCCGCATGCACGACCGCCAGCGACACGAGTGTCCAGAACAGCCATTCGTGCAGGTCTTCGGCGAACTCGTGCAGGTCGTGGTCGCGCCCGACGATCGCGGGCAGGTTGAACAGATGGAACCACTGCAACGGGAAACCGGCAGCCGAGTTCAACACCCAGCCGCTGATCGGGATCGCGAACAGCAAGGCATACAGGCCCCAGTGCGACAGCTTCGCGATCTTTTCCTGCCAGCCGGGCGTGCCGGGCACCGGCTTCGGCGTGCCGGCGTACCAGCGCCACAACAGGCGCAGCACGACCAGGGCGAGGATGGTCAGGCCGAACGACTTGTGCAGCGCGTAGATCTGGATCTTGGTCGGGCTGTTGTGCATCTCGTGCATGACCAGGCCGACGGTGCCCTGGCCGATGATCAGCAGCACGATCAGCCAGTGCAGCAACTGGCTGACCGGGCCCCAGCGCGTGTCGCTGTTCTTCAGCGTCATGGCGTCGCTTCCGGCGTGGGTTCGGGATCGGGTTCGGTCGCCGGCTCCTCCGGCGCGGCGGGCACGTCGGATGGCTCGGGTGCTTCCACGGGTTCTGCCGTGCCTGCGTCTGCGGGCGGCAGCGCATCCGTCGCATCGGGGACAGCCTGCGTCTCGCCGGCCTCGGGCTCCGCTTCGCCATTGCCGCGCGCGCGTGTCGCCTCCGCCTCGATGCGCAATTCGATCTGGTCGCCGATGACGGTCGGCCAGGCGGTCATGCCGAATGCCTTGCGGCTGATCGTCGTGGTCGCGGAAAAGCCCGCTGTGCGCCGGAACGGCGGCAGCGGATGGCGCTTGAGCGCGTTCAAGGTCACGTCGAGCTTCACTTCCTGCGCCACGCCGCGCAGGGTCAGCGTGCCGAAGACGGACGCGTGCGTGGCATCGATCGGTTCGATGCGCGTGGAGGCGAACGTGGCGACGGGATGGTCGACCGTATCGAGCAGGTTCCGGGCCGAGGCGGCCTTGTTCCATTTTTCATCGCCCAGGTCGAAGCGTGCGATCGGCACCTGCGCTTCGAGGCGGGCGCCGGTCCAGTCGTCCGGGTCGAAGCTCAAGCTGCCCGTGCTGCCCGACACGGTGCCGATGGCTTTCGAGAAGCCGGCATGCTCGACGGCGAACATCACCCGCGTATGCACCGGATCGAGCGCATAGGTCGCGGGCGCCGCGGAGGCAGCGAGGGCACACGCCGCGAGCACCACGCCTAAACCAGCCTGCAGCCAGCTTCGTGCGGCGGCGGTGATGGTGGAGCACGGTCGGAGCGGCTGCGGCATCGGGGCGTTCCTCGCAAGGGACCGGGCGATTCTAGGTCGCAGGGGCTGAACGTGCCCGCTGCCCGCTGCCGTGCTGGCGCAACGATGCGTTGCGAGGTTCGGCGCGCAGGTTGCCCGGGCGGCTGCCAATGACCGACTCTAGGCGTCGGCGCGTGGCCACGATGCGTGGTGGCGCGAAGCGACGGGGAAGGATCGATGCGCGCAGTGCGGGTGCTGGTCACGCTGCTGCTGTTCATGCCACTGGTCCTGCTGGCAGGACAGGCCGTCGCCGGCTTGCCGGAAACGCCGCATCCGCGGCAGATGAGCGTGGCCGACGGCCTGCCGTCCAACCGCATCAATGCCGTTACCGAGGATCGGCAGGGCTATCTGTGGATCGCGACCAGCGACGGGCTGGCGCGCTACGACGGCATCGGCTACCGCATCTGGCGCGGTGAACAGGGCTTGCGCGACAGTTTCATCTGGAGCGTGCATGTCGACTCGCGCAATCGCTTGTGGATCGGCACCGGCAACGCAGGCCTGGCCGTGCTCGATGCAGATCGTCGCGGCTTCCGTTACTACAACCAGGCCAATTCGCCGGCGATGGGCAGCGACACGGTGTGGTCGGTGGCATCGACGCGCGATGGCGCGATCTGGTTCGGCACGTCCAACGCCGGCCTGCACCGGCTCGCGGCCGATGGCGCGATCACGCGCTTCATGCCGCGCGCGGACGATCCGCGCAGCCTGCCGCATGCGGCGGTGACCAGCCTCGTGGTGGCGCCCGATGGCAGCTTGTGGATCGGCACCAAGGGCGGTGCGGCGCGTTGGACAGGTAAGGACTTCGAGCGCGTGCCCGCGTCGGCGTTGAACAGCGCGGCGGTCGACGCGCTCTCGGTCGAGGCGGACGGCACGCTGTGGATCGGCACGCCGCGCGGCGTCGGCCTGCGCACGCCCGATGGCAGGTTCGTGTCGATGCCATGGCGCGAACACGGCGACGAGACCGTGTTCAAGGTGCTGCATCGCGATCGCAAAGGCGTGTACTGGCTGGACATCCCCGAAGGCCTGGGCCGCATCGGCGATCGCAGGATCCTCAACGTGCCGCTGTACAGCGGCACCGCCAACGGCATCGTCAAGCCGTCCTGGTCGGCGGGCTACGGCGATCGCAGCGGCGGATTGTGGTTCGCGAGCACCGCCAACGGCCTGTGGTACCTGCCGGCGAACTGGCGCCTGTTCTCGGTGCTGCCACGCCGTGCCGATGACGACTCTTCGGTCGCCAACGCCCATGTCCGCGGCATCGGCGCTTCGGCCGACGGCACGATGTGGCTGGTGGGCAGCGGCGGCACGCTCGATCGCCTCGATCCGGAAAGCGGCCGCGTCGAGCACCGCGTGCGCGACATCGGCGCGGGCTTCGTGCCGGTCGCCGTGTTCGAGGACAGCCGACGCAAGGTCTGGATCGGCTACCAGGACGGCCTCGCGCGCTTCGATCCTGCCACCAGCGGCGTGCTGCGCTGGAGTAATCGCGATGCGGTCGATGCCGCGCTGGCGAACGAGATCAACGCCTTTGCCGAAACCAGCGATGGCCGGCTGTGGATGGCCTCCGACAACGGCAGCGTGCAGGTGCGCGACCACGACGGCCGCGTCGAGGCGACGTTGCTGCCAGGCGATGGTCGCGGCATCGCGGCCGGCGCTACCGTCGACCAACTCGGCGTGGCGCCGGACGGTGGTGTGTGGCTCGCAGGGTCGCAGGGCCTGTCGATGTGGAACGCCGGCGCGCGCCGTTTCGAACCGGTCCCGGGCGCGCCGACATCGCGCGTCTACGGCTATGCGATCGGCGAGGACAACGCCATCTGGCTGGCGCGGCTGGGCAGCCTCGAACGTTATCGCTGGGACGGTGCATCCCTGGCGCGGCAGTTGGTGATCGACGGCCGCGACGGACTGCCGCTGATCGCGCCGAGCGGCTTGACGGTCGATGCCGCCGGCCTGGTGTGGCTCACCAGCGTGCGCGGCCTGATCCGCGTCGAACCAGGCAGACGTTCGGTGCGCCTGTATGGCGTGCGCGACGGGCTGCCGAGCCAGGAATTCGGCGAGCGGCCGGTGCCGCGCCCGTTCGACGGCCGCATCCTCGCCGGCAGTCCCGAAGGACTCGTGTTGTTCGACCCCGCGGTCGTGCGGCCGGCGCCGGGCGTGCCCGAACTCGTCATCGAGACGATCGGCGCGCGCAATCGCGAAGGCCGCGTCGATTTCGCGGCCGACCGGCCATTCCAGGTCGCACACGACGACCGCGACCTCAGGATCGTCGCGCGCCTGCTGTCGTTCAACGACGCCAACAACAATCGCTATCGCTTCCTGCTCGAAGGCTACGACCGCGGCTGGGTCGAGGTCGGCGCCGATGGCGAGCGCGTGTTCTCGCAGCTCAAGGCCGGTGGTTACACGCTGCGGGTCAAGGCGCGCACCGCAGACAACGTCTGGTCGCAGGTCCGCGTCATCCACTTCCGCGTCGCGTCGCCGTGGTGGTGGACATGGTGGGCGATCGCGACCTGGGTGTTGCTGGCGGCCGTCGTCGCCTGGTGGCTGCTGCGCAACGCGCAACAGCGCCTGAAGCGCAAGCACTCCTGGCAACTCGCCAAGCATCGGCAGGAACTCGCCGAACAGGCCTCGCAGGCGAAGACCCACTTCCTCGCCACGCTCGGCCACGAGGTGCGCACGCCGATGACCGGCGTGCTCGGCATGAGCGAACTGCTGCTCGATACCGACCTCGACGCGCGCCAGCGCAGCTATACCGAATCGATCCGTCGCGCCGGCGGCCACCTCATGCGCCTGGTCAACGACGCGCTCGACCTGGCGCGCATCGAGGCCGGCCGGCTGGAACTCGAGCTGCAAGCCTTCGACCTGCATGCCCTGGTCGAGGACGTGACTGCCCTGATGGCGCCGGTCGCGCGCCAGCACAAACTCGAATTCCGCGTGCGCTCGGCGCCCGATGCGCCGCGCTGGCTGCACGGCGATGCGATGCGCGTGCGACAGATCCTGCTCAACCTGCTCGGCAACGCGATCAAGTTCACCGAAAGCGGACATGTCGGGTTACGCATCGAAGCGGGCGCGGGCGGCGCGGGCGTGCGTTTCATCGTCAGCGATACCGGTCCCGGCCTCAACGACGAGCAGAAGCAGCGCCTGTTCCGCCGCTTCGAGCAGGCCGAAGGCGCGCGCACGTCGGCGCGTTACGGCGGCAGCGGCCTGGGCCTGGCGATCTGCCAGGAACTGGCCGCGGCGATGGACGGCCGCATCACGGTCGACAGCACGCCGGGCGAGGGCGCGCATTTCACCGTCGATTTGCCGCTTGCAGCCGCTGCCGCGATGCCCGACGCGAAACCTGCGCATCGCCGCGCGGTCGTGCAGGCGTTGAGCCTGCTGCTGGTCGAGGACGACCCGACCGTCGCCGAAGTCATCACCGGCCTGCTGCGGGCGCAAGGCCATCGCGTCGTGCACGCTGCGCACGGCCTGTCCGCGCTGGCCGAGCTTTCCGGCACCCGCTTCGACATCGCCTTGCTCGACCTCGACCTGCCCGGCATCGATGGCCTCGCCCTCGCGCAGCAGTTGCGTGTGCAAGGCTTCACGCAGCCCCTGATTGCCGTCACCGCGCGCGCCGACGCCGAAGCCGAACCGTTGTCGCGCGAGGCCGGCTTCGATGGTTTCCTGCGCAAGCCGCTGACGGGCGAGATGCTGGCCGAGGCCATCGAGGCGGTCTTGCCGCGCGATCACACCGAGGGTTGAACCGGTGCCGCAGGCATCGCGCGTTCAGGGCATACGCACGCGCACGGAAGCCAGCAGCTTCTTGATAGGCGGCCACGACAGATCCTTGACATCGTGAAGTGATGCCTCGCATGCGCGTGCGTGAAGCCGCGCTTGCCACGCACGTTCCGAATGCGTTCGAAGTCGATGCATTTCGGCAGCGAATGTGCCGACAGCGGTCCGCGCGATGCCCGCCGCGCGCCGTCGATACGTGCACACGATCACACCACGCAAGCGCTTGCGCGATGACAACTTGCTGAAATGCCGGCAGAAATCATGGCGTCATCGGATCGTCATGCAAGTGGAATGTTGATCGTGCAGGCGCATGACACGGTCCGGAGACGCAGCGCTTGCGGTGCGATCGCAGGGCGCGTTCATTCATTCCGGGAGATCCACGCTCTATGAAGCGCACGCCGTTGCACGTCGCCATCCTGTTGTTGCTCGCCGCGCCGCAGGCCGGCTGGACCCAGTCACGCACCCCCGTCGCTGCGCCTGGCCAGGCTGCCAAGGCGCAAGCGTCCAAACCCGAAGCGGTCGACGAGTGCAGGATCATCCAGGCAGACCAGCCCGACGCCAGCGGTCGTTATCGCACCGTGCTCGAGTGCCAGGCCGCGGACGACGCGCCGGGACCGAAGGCCGCGGCGAACCCGCGTACGCGCGCGTTGCGGTTTGGACGCTATTTCGCCGCCAACGGCAACGGGGACGGCAGCGACGACGCAAGCGCCACCGGCGAAAAGGCGGTCGCAGCCGGCGCGGGCAGCGTCGCCAGCGGCTACCAGTCGCTGGCGATGGGCGCGCGCGCGCAGGCGAGCAATCAGTGGAGCATCGCGCTCGGCGCTGAAACGCAGGCAACCCGGCTGGGCGACATCGCGATCGGCGCCAAGGCCACCGCGACCGGTGGCTCGAGTATCGCCATCGGCGGCGCATTCAATGCGTTTGCGGGTTGGGAGACCACCTCCGCTGACGGCAGCCACGCCGTAGCCGTTGGCGCGGGCACCGACGCCGACGGCGATTTCGGCACTGCGGTCGGCACGCTCGCGAACGCGAGCGGCGATGACGGCACCGCGCTCGGCAATTCATCGCTGGCCAGCGGCAGCGGCGGCACCGCGCTGGGCACGGCGTCGTATGCGGATGGCCAGTACAGCACCGCGGCCGGCATCGCCAGCACGGCGCTCGGCGAAAACAGCGTCGCGCTCGGTTTCCAGAGCCTGGCCGAGGCGGCCAACAGTGCCGCGTTGGGTCCGCAAGCCACGGCGAGGACCGAGTACTCCACCGCAGTCGGCAGCAACAGCCACGTCTCCGGCTACGCAGGCACCGCACTCGGCGCCGGCGCCAATGCCGATCGCGCCAACAGCACCGCGCTCGGCGGCGCGTATTTCATCGGCGCAGCCGATGACGGCAGCGGATGGACCGGCGAGATCGTGCAGACGCGCGCGCAAGGCGAGGCCGCGACCGCGGTCGGCGCCGGCGTGCTGGCGACAGGCGAACATGCCTCGGCGTTCGGCGCGCTCAGCCAGGCCAACGGCGACGACAGCACGGCGAGCGGCTTCCAGAGTCTGGCCGAAGGCGACGACAGCACCGCGCTCGGCGCCGACGCGCTGGCCGAGGGCGATTACGCGACCGCGCTCGGCTCTGCCAGCAGCGCGATCGGAACGGGCGCTTCGGCGTTCGGCAGCGGCGCGTTCGCGCGTGGCGAGTTCAGCACCGCCGGCGGCTACAACAGCGTGGCCAGCGGCGACAACAGTTCCGCCTATGGCGTCGGCAGCGAAGCCAGTGGCGCCGGCAGCACCGCGGTCGGCGGCCAGATGACCGTGATCAACGGCGAGACCTGGGAAGAAGAAACCTGGTCGACGATCGCCTCGGGCCAGGAAAGCACCGCGCTCGGCGTGGCGGCGCATGCGACCAGCTACGGCAGCGTCGCGCTCGGCGCGGTCTCGGAAGCGGCCGGCGAAACCGCGATCGCGATCGGCGCCGCCAGCACCGCGCGCGGCGACTGGAGCATCGCGATCGGCTCGCAGGCGCGCACCTACGATGCGATGAGCGTGGCGATCGGCAACGAGACCCAGGTCCTCGATGCGCGCAGCGTCGCGGTCGGCGCCTCGGCGGTGGCCTACGGCGAAGCCAACACCGTGGTCGGGCAATTCGCAGGCAGTGCCGGCCTGGATGCCAGTGCGTTCGGACGCCAGGCCAAGGCGCGCGTCAGCGGCAGCACCGCGCTCGGCGCGCAATCCGACGCCGTCGCCGAGAACAGCGTCGCGCTCGGCGCGTATTCGTATGCCGATCGCGCCAACACCATCTCGGTGGGCAGCTCGATCGAGATGATCGACAGCGATTTCAATACCATCGCGCCGTTCCAGCGCCAGATCACCAACGTCGCCGCAGGCACGGAGGCGTTCGATGCGGTCAACGTCGCGCAACTCGACGAAGTCGCGGAACGCTTCGCCGATGCCGGCCACTACTTCGGCGCCAACGGCAATGCCGACGGCGGCGACGACGCCCTGGCCGACGGCGAATACGCCACCGCGGCAGGCTCGGCCAGCAATGCACTGGGCCTGGGGGCGTCGGCGTTCGGCAGCGGCGCCACCAGCGTCGGCGACTACGCCACCGCGATCGGTTTCAACACGGTCGCTACGACGGGATCGAGCACGGCGGTCGGTGGCGTACTCGACTTCAGCTACGAAGACAGCGAAACGTTCCAGCAGGTCGTGCTCGAAGGCAGCACCGCCGCGACCGGCGAGGCGTCGAGCGCGTTCGGCGCAGGCGCGCAGGCGATCGGCGACCTGAGTAGCGCGTTCGGCACCGCTGCGACGGCGTCGGGACTGTGGTCGACCGCGACCGGCTCGCGCGCGAATGCCTCCGGCGAGAGCAGCGTCGCGGTCGGCGAGCAGGCGCAGGCGACCGCCGCCGAAAGCACCGCGGTCGGTGGCAGCCGGCCGGCAGGCCCGAACCTCGGGCACGTCGCGACTACGGCATCCGCCGAGCGCGCATCGGCTTTCGGCGCCGGTGCACGTGCGACCGAAGTGCAGGCCACCGCGATCGGCTGGAACTCGTTCGCAACCGGCGCCAGCGCCACCGCGCTCGGCGAGTCGGCGTTCGCCAACGCGCGCTGGTCGACGGCGCTGGGCGGTTCGGCGTTCGCGAACGCCGACAGCGCGACCGCATTGGGCTTTTACGCGCATGCGCTCGAGGCCAACAGCGTCGCGCTCGGTACCGGTTCGGTCGCCGACCGCGCCGACAGCGTCTCGGTCGGGGCCGGCGTCAACATCGACGGCTTCGCCGAAACGCGTCAGATCACGCACGTCTCGGCGGGCACCGAAGACACCGATGCGGTCAACCTCGCGCAGTTGCGCGAGGCCGGCCTGGTCGACGAGGACGGCAATCCGGTGCAGGCAGTGACCTACGACGATGAAGACAAGGACCGCATCACGCTCGATGGCGCCAGCGGTACGACGCTCGCCAACGTCAAAGCCGGCGCGATCGGTGCGGGCAGCATGGAGGCGGTGAACGGCAGCCAGCTGTTCGCGACCAACCGCAATCTCGCCAACGCGCTGGGTGGCGGTGCGACGCTGGATGCCTTCGGCGGCATCGTCGGGCCCAGTTACAACATCATGGGTAGCGCCTTCGGCAACGTCGGCGAGGCGTTGGCGGCGCTCGATCGCGGCTTGACGGCGCTCGACGGGCGCGTCGATGCGTTGGAGAACGACACGGCAGCAACGGCGTCGAGCTACGCCGCCGAAGGTAGCGCGGACGCGGGCGAAACATCTGCAGCGGTTGCTGCCAACGACGCTCCGGCAAGCGCTGGTGGTGGTACGACGGCTGTCGCCGCAAACGACGTCGCAGCCGATGGCAACGCCGGTACTGCGGTCGGCGCCAATGCCGCGATCGCCACCGACGCCAGCAACGCGGTGGCGGTCGGCGAAGGCAGCAGCGTCCAGGCCGCCTCCGGCACCGCGATCGGGCAGGGCGCGCAGGTCGAAGCCGGTGCCACCGGTGCGGTCGCGATCGGGCAGGGTTCGGTCGCAGACCGCGCCAACACCGTGTCGGTCGGTTCCGCCGGCAACGAGCGGCAGGTCGCCAACGTCGCCGACGGCACGGAAGACACGGACGCGGCCAACGTCCGCCAGGTGGAAGCGGGCGATGCGCGCACGCTGAGCCAGTCGAAGGCCTACACCGATGCCCGTTTCGAGGAGGCGTTGGCCGCGCCGATGGCGGCGATCGACGACCTGCGCGGCGAAGTCGGCGAACGTTTCCGCGAACAGGAACAACGCATCGACCAGATGGGCGCGATGAACGCCGCGATGCTCAACATGGCCACCAGCGCCGCCGGCATCCGCACGCCGAACCGCATGGCGGTCGGCGTGGGCTGGTCGGGCAGCGAACAGGCGCTGTCCGTCGGCTACCAGCGTGCCTTCAGCGACCGCATGACGATGACCGTCGGCGGCGCGTTCAGCGACGACGAGAGCTCGGCCGGCGTCGGCCTCGGTTTCGGCTGGTAGGCAGCCCAATCCCCCGAACGGGATGCCTGCACCGGCCATGGATGGCCGGTTTTATTCGGCGCGCCGCCTTGGGCGCTCCGCTACCCATCGCACAGGCGCGGCTCGGTCGCTGCCTGCAGCGAATCGCTCCTTTCCGTGGCGCTCGCCGCCAAACCTTATCCCCGGAGATTTCAAATGTCAGTCAATCAAATGCCTCGTCGCGCGTCGTCGTCGATCCTCGCGATTGCCATCGCGCTCGGCCTGTCTTCGCCGCTCGCATCGGCTGCGGGCCGTCCCAGCATCCCGACGCGCGCACCGGTCGAAGCCAATGCGTCTTCCAATGCGGCGACCAACGGCAGCGCCCGCCAGGATCGTTTCATCGTGCGCTATCGCAACGGCAGCGCCGAGCGTTCCGATAGGCAGCAACTGCTGCGCTCGCTGCAGCAGGCCGTCGCGAAGGCCGGCGTCGCCGGCGCGCGCGGTGCACGCGGTGCACTCCAGGTCGAGCACGTGCGCAGGCTCGCCACCGGCGCCGACGTCGTGCGGGTGTCGCATCCGCTCGACCACGTCGCTGCAGCGACTTTGATGCGCAGCATCGCGGCGGATCCCGCGGTCGCCTATGTCGAGCCCGACCTCCTGCTGCGGCATACCGGCCTGGCGAAGCGCTTGCCGCAGGTATCGCCCGCGCTGGTGCCGGACGACGAACTGTTTCCTGCGTACCAATGGCACCTGCACAACAGCACCGGCGGCATCCGCGCGCCGGCGGCGTGGGACGCTGCGACAGGCGAAGGCGTGGTGGTCGCCGTGCTCGACACCGGCATCACCGAACACGACGACCTCGACGACAACGTGCTCGAAGGCTACGACTTCATCACCGACACGTTCGTGTCGCGCCGCGAAACCACGGCGCGCGTGCCCGGCGCGCACGACTACGGCGACTGGAACGACAATCCCGCCGAATGCCCGGTGTCGCCGAGCAGCTTCCACGGCACCCACGTGGCGGGCACTGTCGCCGAACTGACCGACAACGGCATCGGCATGGCCGGCGTTGCGCATGGCGCGAAGGTCCTGCCGGTGCGCGTGCTCGGCCGCTGCGGCGGCTATCTGTCCGACATCGCCGACGCGATCGTGTGGGCGTCCGGCGGCAGCGTCGAAGGCGTGCCGGACAACGCCAACCCCGCCGAAGCAATCAACATGAGCCTGGGTGGCGGCGGTGCTTGCGCCGCGCAATCCGCCATGCAACTCGCGGTCGACGCCGCGATCGCCAACGGCACGACGGTGGTGGTCGCGGCGGGCAACAACGCGGCCGATGCCGCCAACTTCACGCCCGCCAGTTGCGCCGACGTGGTCACGGTAGGCGCTACGCGCATCGGCGGCGGCAAGGCCGGCTACTCCAACTACGGCACGCGCATCGACCTCTCCGCGCCGGGCGGCGGCGGCAGCGTCGATGGCAATCCCAACGGCTACGTCTGGCAGAACATCAACGACAGCGCGACTTCGCCGGAACTGGGCGAGCAGACCTACGGTGGCATGTCCGGCACATCGATGGCGTCGCCGCATGTCGCCGGCGTAGTCGCGCTGGTGCAGAGCGTGGCCGAGACGCCGCTGACGCCGGCGGCGATGCGCGAATTGCTGAAGGACACCGCGCGCGCCTTCCCGACGAGCATCCCGGCAGGCACGCCGATGGGCAGCGGCATCCTCGATGCCGCTGCCGCCGTCGCGGCCGTGGCCGCGCCGTGCGAAGGCGACGAATGCGAACCGCCGGTCGAAGCGCTGCCGATCCTCAACCGTGTCCCGGTGGGCAACTTGTCCGGCGCCGTGGGCGAGGAGCAACTGTTTTCGCTGGAAGTGCCCGCAGGTGCGGCGGGCTTGAGCTTCATGACCTACGGCGGCAGCGGCGACATCTCGCTGCTGGTGAGCTTCGGCGCCGAGCCGACACCGGATGCGGCCGACTTCCGTTCCACGCGGCCAGGCAACAACGAGACGATCAGGATTCCAGCGCCGCAGGCCGGCACCTACTACGTCAAGGTCGTCGGCGTGAAAGCCTTCGCCAGGCTGACGCTGGAAGCACGCCACAACTGACGCATCGCCCTGACGGAGCCGGAATCCACCGGCTCCGCCAGCGGCCTGTTCGTGCAGGCGTTCACGAGGCGTGCGCGAGCAGCCGAATTATCGTGAAGGCCTCGAGTCCGAACACAAGGCCGACGGGTGCCTGAAGGCCCATCCATTGTCATTCTCAAGGAAGAGGCCGCAGCTTTCGCCGGCCGCAAGGTGCTGCGCGTCTCCGGCAACAGCAAGCTGGACCTGCAGCGCATGCACGGACGCCGCATCGTCGCGCTGCGCAGCTGGGGCAAGCATTTTCTGATCGACTTCGGCGATTTCGCGCTGCGCGTGCACTTCATGCTGTTCGGCAGCTACCGCATCAACGACCGCAGGGAAGCAACGCCGCGTTTGAGCCTGGGTTTCGCGCGTGGCGAGGAGCTGAACTTCTATGCCTGCTCGCTGAAGTTCATCGAAGGCGACCTCGACTCGGTCTACGACTGGAGCGGCGACGTAATGTCGGAGACATGGAATCCGGCCAAGGCGCGACGCAAGCTCAAGGCGCAGACCGACACGCTGGCCGCCGACGCGCTGCTCGACCAGACCGTGTTTGCGGGCGTCGGCAATATCATCAAGAACGAAGTGCTACACCGCATCCGCGTGCATCCGGAGAGTACGATCGGCGCGCTGCCGCCGCGCAAGCTTGGCGAACTGATCAAGCAGGCGCGCGAGTACAGCTTCGATTTCTATGCGTGGAAGAAGGCCTACGCGCTGAAGAAGCACTACCAGGTGCATACCAAGACGCTCTGCCCGCGTGACGGCACGCGGCTGACGTATCGCAAGCACCTCGGGCGCGCGCAACGCCGCGCGTTCTACTGCGAGGTGTGCCAGCGCCTGTACCGAGACGCCGATTGAACGGCGCTGTCGTTCAGCGCGCGCTGCACTCGTGCACTGCGTTCACCAGTGCGGCCACGTGCTCGGGATCCATGTCCGGCGACATGCCGTGGCCGAGGTTGAAGACGTGTCCGTCGCGCGATGCGCCGTTGCCAGTCGCGTAGCTGTCGAGCGTGCGCTGCACATGGCGGCGGATCGCCTCGGGCGAGCCGTATAGGATCGCCGGGTCGAGGTTGCCCTGCAGCGCGACCTTGCCCTGCGTGCGGCGCGCGGCTTCGGACAGCTCGACCAGCCAGTCGACGCCGATGCCTTCGGCGCCCGAATCGGCCAGTTCCTCGAGATACGGCGCGTTGCCCTTGCCGAACAGGATCAGCGGCGTGCGCTGCGCGTCGTCGCCGCGCTCGAGTTCGCGCGCGATGCGCGTGAGGTAAGGCAGCGAGAATTCGCGGTACATCTCCGGCGACAGCACGCCGCCCCAGGTGTCGAACACCTGCAGCACCTGCGCACCGGCAGCGCGTTGCGCGCCGAGATAGGCGATGACGGCGTCGGTGTTGACCGACAGCAACTGGTGCAGCGCCGCCGGATCGTTCAGGGCCATGGCCTTGATGCGCGCGAAGTCCTTGCTGCCGCCGCCTTCGACCATGTAGCAGGCCAGCGTCCACGGGCTGCCGGAGAAACCGATCAGCGGCACGCTGTCGTCCAGTTCGCGGCGGATCAGGCGCACCGCGTCCATCACGTAGCGCAGCTCGGTTTCCATGTCCGGGACTGCGAGCTTGGCGATGCTGGCGGCGTCGCGGACCGGATGGCGGAACTTCGGGCCTTCGCCGTCGACGAAATACAGCTCAAGACCCATGGCGTCGGGAATGGTGAGGATGTCGGAGAACAGGATCGCGGCATCGAGCGGAAACCGCGCCAGCGGTTGCAACGTCACTTCGCAGGCGATGTCGGGATTCTTGGCCATCGCCAGGAAGCTGCCGGCGCGCTGGCGCGTGGCGCGGTATTCGGGCAGATAGCGACCGGCCTGGCGCATCAGCCAGACAGGTGTGCGGTCGACGGATTCGCGGCGCAGGACGCGCAGCAGGCGATCGTTCTTCGGTGCTTTCGACATCACATTCCTAAAAGTTGCGGCGGACGACTCCTCCCCTGCGACTGTAGGGGAGGGCTGGGGAGGGGTTCCCGGTATCAGAAATTTTTTCCGAAGTGCGCAAGGGCGTTCTTCGTCGAGTGCGCCGGATCCGACGCAACCCCTCCCGACCTCCCCCTGCTGTGCAGGGGGAGGAGCAGAGCAAGGCTACTTCGGCGCATCGGACCCCTGCGCAAACATCAGCTGGAACCCACGCTTGAGCTGAACGTCACGCGCCTTTTCCAACGCGGCGACCGCAGACGCCTGGTCGAGGTACTGCTCGCGCTTGAGCTGGCTGCGGCCGCCGATCTGCCCGCTTTCGCGCACCAGGTTCCAGCCGCCCAGCAGGTCGGGTTCGAGCATCAACTGCACGAAGCGCGGGGCCTCATGGCCGTCGGGACGTTGTTGCAGGAGCAGGCGCATGCCTGAATTGTAAGGGTTGAAGGCTGTCGATCCGTAACGCCAGGCCCGGCCGCCGCTGTTCGCTCCCTTCGAAAAGGGAGCGAAAGCGCTCAGCCTCGCAACACCGACAGCACGGCATCTTCCTGCACATCCGCCACCACTCGCGCCGCGCCGGGCGCGTCCCACAGCACGAACCGCAGGCCACTGGCCTGCGCCTTCTTGTCCAGGCGCATGCGCGCGAGCAACGCCTGAGGCTCGAGTCCCGCAGGCAGGCCGGTCGGCAGGCCGAAGCGTTCGAGCAGTCTCGCCAGCGAGATCGCCGCTTCGGCGGGTGCGCGGCCAAGGGCTGCCGACAGCCTGGCCGCCAGCACCATCCCCGCCGCCACCGCCTCGCCGTGGTTCAGCCCCTCGCCGCCGCCGAAGCCCTGCTCGGCCTCGATGGCGTGGCCGAAGGTGTGGCCGAAGTTGAGCAGCGCGCGCTCGCCGTGTTCGAAAGGATCGCGTTCGACGATCGCCGCCTTGTGCGCGCAGCAGCGCGCGATCGCCTCGCCGAGCGCGTCGTCGTCGCGCGCCAGCAGCGCATCGGCATGCGTCTCGAGCCAGGCGAGGAACGGCGCGTCCGCGATCGCGCCGTACTTGATCACCTCGGCGAATCCCGCGCGCAATTCGCGCTCCGGCAGCGTCCGCAGCGCGGCGGTATCGGCGAACACCGCGCGCGGCGGATGGAAGGCGCCAACCAGGTTCTTGCCTTGCGGCAGGTCGACCGCCGTCTTGCCGCCGACCGAAGAGTCGACCATCGCCAGCAACGTGGTCGGCAACTGCACGCAGTCGATGCCGCGCATCCAGCAGGCTGCTGCAAACCCGGCGAGGTCGCCGACGACACCGCCGCCGAGCGCGAACACGCAGCCGTCGCGGGTCGCGCCGAGCGCGGCCAGCGCGTCGATGACTTCGGCGAAGTAGCCGAGCGTCTTCGTGCCTTCGCCGGCGGGCAGCACGCAGCTCGCGACGCGCAGTTCCGGCCGCGCCGCCTGCACGCCGTGCAACAGGCGCTGCGCGTACAACGGCGCGACGTTGTCATCGCTGACCAGCAGCAGGTGGCGGCCGCGCACGTGCGCGGCCAACGCCGTGCCATCGAGCAGCAGGCGCGGGCCGATCGCGATGCGATAAGGCCGCTCGCCGCCGACTTCCACGGCCTGCAACACGGCCGTCATGCCGGTTTTCCCTGCAGGTCCGGCGCGGCGATCGCCGGATCGGCGCCGCTCTGGCCAGTGCGCTGCCAGCAGGTTTCCAGCAGGTGGCCGAGCCGGCTGGCTGCTTCGGCCGGCGCCAGTGCATCGGTATCGAAGCGCAGGTCCGCGACTTCGGCATACAGTGGCTCGCGCGTGCCGGCGAGGCGGCGCAGCACCGCGTCGCGATCGTCGCCGGCGAGCAGCGGCCGCGTCCTGTCGCGCGCCAGGCGCGCGGCCTGTTGTTCGAGCCCCACGTGCAGGTACACGACGTAGCCGTGTTCGCGCAGCAGGCGGCGATTGTCGGCATCGAGCACGGCGCCGCCGCCGGTGGCGATGACGCAGCCCGCGTGCGTGAGCAGTTCGGCCAGCGTTGCGCTCTCGCGCGCGCGGAATCCGGGTTCGCCTTCGCACTCGAAGATGGTCGTCACGGCGGCGCCCGTACGCGCTTCGATCTCGCGATCCGCATCGACGAACGACAGGCTGAAGCGTTCGGCCAGGCGCTTGCCGATCGACGACTTGCCGGCGCCCATCGGACCGACCAGCACGAGGTTGGGAGCGGGATTCATGGCCGCGATGCTACCGCGCCGACGCGCTGGCGTGGCCTTAACGAACTTGGGCATAGTCTGCAGTTCCCGGTGATCGCCCGTCGCGGATCGCCCTTCAGTCAGGAGAACGCCATGTCGGTTGCCAAGGTCATTGAACTCAACGCCTCCTCGAAAACCAGCATGGAGGATGCGGTGAAGGTCGGCCTCAAGAAGTGCTCGGAAACCGTGAAGAACATCAAGGGCGCCTGGGTGAACGAGATCAAGGTCGTCACCGACGCCGACGGCAACGTCATCGAATGGCGCGTCAACCTGCGCGTGACCTTCATCGTCCAGTGACCATCCGGCCTCCGCAGGAAAGTGACGTCAAGCAAGCGGGCGCCGCTGCAGGTCCACGGGCACGACCCAGTCGGCGATCGTCGGTAGCGTCGCCAGGGCCTGGCGGCTGACGCGCTCGAAGAACTGCACGAAGCGATCGACCTGCGGCCGCGTCATCGCCTGCCGGTCGGGATTGGCCGCCTGCAGCGTCTGCTCCTGCTGCCAGCGCCAATCGGGCACCACCTCGAACCCCGGCCCCTGCAGGAACAGCATGCGGTCGATGACCCGCCACAGCGGCAGGTAATCGTGATCGAGCGAGGTGTTGCAGTAGGTCCGCCACTCGGCATCGGGGTCCTCCTCCTGCTCGAGCGCGTTGACCGGGACTTCCAGTTCCGCGCCGGCCTGCGGCGGCACCTGCAGGAACCAGCCTTCCAGCAGCACCAGCTCCGCACCTTCCACGCTCGGCCATGCCGAACGCGGCAACTGCCGGTCGGTGATCTTGTCGAAGCGCGGCAGCTGCGTCGCCCGGCCCTGGCGCAGGGCATCGATCACGCTGCAGGCCAGCGCGACATCGTGCGTCCCCGGCGGGCCGCGCGTGGCCAGCAGTGGATGGATCTCGCGTCCGAGCGCGAGCCGCTGCGGCCGGTCGAGATAGACATCGTCGATCGACAGCACCGTCGCCGCCAGCCCGCGCGTCGCTGCCAGTGCCGCGACCTGCGCCGACAAGGTCGACTTGCCGGTGCCCTGCAGGCCGGCGATGCCGTAGACACTGGTGTCGCTCGCCAGCGCGTCGTCGAGCACCCGGGCGACGAAGTCGTCGGGATAGCCGTTCGGCGAGGTCGGGTGCGTGCTTGCTGCCATCGCGCGACAATAACGCACGCCGCCATGCGAGCGCGCTTCGACAGCCCAGCGGAGATGATCTGGAAATGACCGACCTGCATGCCGAGGCACTCGCCGAATTCTCTGTCCTGTTCGACGAGGCGCAGGCTGCGGGCGAGCCGGATCCCACCGCGATGGTCGTCGCCACCGCCGGACTGGATGCGCGCCCGTCTGCACGCACGGTGCTGTTGAAGTCGCACGATGCGCGCGGCTTCGTCTTCTACACCCACCTCGATGGCCGCAAGGGCCGCGAACTGCAGGCCAATCCGCACGCCGCGCTGCTGTTCCACTGGCCGCGCGTGCGCCGCGGCGTGCAGGTCCGCATCGAGGGCGCGGTCGAAATCGTCAACGACGCCGAGGCCGACGCCTATTTCGCCTCGCGCCCGCGCGGCAGCCAGATCGGCGCCTGGGCATCGCTGCAATCCGAGACGCTCGATGCGCGCGCGACCTTCGAGCAGCGCGTCGCACAGGTCGAGCAGACCTTCGCGGACCGCGAGGTGCCACGCCCGCCGCGCTGGACGGGTCTGCGCGTGCGGCCGGAAAAGATCGAATTCTGGTACGGCGCCGAATTCCGCCTGCACGAGCGGCAGTTGTACGAATGCGATTGCACGGGGAAATGGTCGAAGCGGATGCTGTATCCGTGAGCAGTCGGGAGCAGGGAACCGGGAGCCGGGAACCGGAACGACAGATCTCGCCGCGTCCCGGCTGCCGGCTACCGGCTACCGGTTCCCATCGAGGCAACGGTCCGCGCCGCATCGTCTGCCTGACCGAGGAGCCAACCGAAACGCTCTATGCGCTAGGCGAGCAGGACCGCATCGTCGGCATCAGCGGCTTCACCGTGCGTCCCGCGATCGCGCGCAGGGAGAAGCCGAAGGTCAGCGCGTTCACCAGCGCCAAGATCGGCGAGATCCTCAAGCTGCAGCCGGACTTCGTCGTCGGATTCTCCGATATCCAGGCGGAGATCGCCGCGGAGCTGATCCGGCACGGCATCGAGGTCTGGATCAGCAACCATCGCAGCGTCGACGGCATCCTCGACTACATCCGCCGCCTCGGCGCGCTGGTCGGCGCCGGCGAGCGCGCGATCGCCTATGCCGATACGCTGCGCCGCGGCCTCGACGACATCGGGCGCGAAGCCGCGACGCTGCCGCGCCGGCCCGCGGTGTACTTCGAGGAATGGGACGATCCGCCGATCAGCGGCATCCAGTGGGTCGCCGAGCTGATCCGCATCGCCGGCGGCGACGATATTTTCCCGGAGCGCGCACGGGAATCGCTGGCGAAGTACCGCATCCTCGAAGATCCGGACGAAGTCATCCGACGCGCGCCGGACATCATCCTGGGCTCGTGGTGCGGCAAGAAATTCCGGCCGGAGAAAGTCGCCGCGCGCGCCGGCTGGAACGCGATTCCCGCGGTGCGCGATGGCGCGCTGCACGAGATCAAGTCGCCGAACATCCTGCAGCCCGGACCGGCGGCGCTGACCGATGGCGTGCGCGAGATCGCCGCGACCATCCGCACCTGGTCGCGGCGGCAAGCGTCGTTGTAGCAACAACGCCAGGGGCTGCCGAAGCGCCATAAGAACACAACCCCCGCGTCGTCATTCCGGCGAAGGCGGGAATCCAGTGACTAAAAACGTCGAAATCCAAGACGCTGGATTCCAGCCTTCGCGGGAATGACGAGCAAGGAGTCGCCGAGTCGACTGCGAGACGCAGGGTCTCGCTCGCATCAGCGCGGAAAGAACTCGCGATTGAACTGCATGCGCGAACTCGCGCCGTTCTCGCGGACGATGTTGACGTCGAAGCGCAGCGTGTCCGGCAGGCTGATGTCGACGCTGCCGACATAGTCGAGCAGGCTGCCGGTGCGCAATTCGCGCATGGCGATGTCGTGCCTGCGGCCGCTCAGGTCGGTGGCCGTGGCCGTGATCTTGGCGGGCAACGCGGTGTCCTTCGCATCCGCGCCCTTGCGCACCGCGATCAGCAACAGCACGGTGTTGTCGCTGCGCGTGATGCCGTACTCCTTGGCGACGCCGTCGTTGAGCGACGAGGTCTGCATCACGCTGGCATGCATGGTGACGTCGCCGACGCGCGCGACGGCTTCGTCGGCGCTGGTGGAGGCCGCAACGCTGGCTGCCGACGCGGTTGCGGGGACGGGAGCATCGTTCTTTGCGCAGGCGGCCAGCGACAGCACGCAGGACGCAACGAGGGAGAGGGACAGGGCGGGGGATCGGGTCACGGAGTCTCCAGGATCAGTCGTTCGCGGCGGATAATTGCGCGCCGCGTGTTGTCGCGGCGTGGATGGCGTCGGCGACCAGCGTGCGCAGGCCGCCTGCCTCGAAGGCTTCGATCGCCGCCTGCGTGGTGCCGTCGGGTGAGGTCACGCGACGGCGCAACTCGGCCGGCGCTTCGCCCGACTCGACCAGCATGCGTGCGGCGCCGAGCAGGGTCTGTTGCACCAGGATCCGCGCCGCGTCGCCAGGCAGGCCTTCGGCAAGCGCGGCCTGTTCCATCGCTTCGGCAAGCAGGAAGACATAGGCCGGACCGCTGCCGGAGACGCCGGTCACGGCATCCATCAGCGCCTCGTCGTCGATCCAGACGGTGCGTCCCACGCTCGACAGCAAGGCCTCCGCGCGCGCGTGGCCCGCGGCGTCGACCTGCGCGTTGGCGTACAGGCCGGTGACGCCGGCGCCGAGCAGGGCAGGCGTATTGGGCATGCAGCGCACGATCGCGGGCGCAGCGGCGCCGGAATTGTCGCCGTCGAGCCAGCGCGCAAGCTGCGTGATCGTGATGCCGGCCGCGATCGAGATCACCAGTGGTCGCCGTGCCGATGCCTGGGATGCCAACGCTTCGCAGATGGCACGCATCACCTGCGGTTTCGCGGCCAGCAGCCAGATCGCGGCGCCGTCGACGGCAACGGCATTGTCGTCGAACACGGCCACGCCGTAGTCCTGCGCCAGCGCCTCGCGCAGTTCGCGCACCGGCTCGGCGACGCGGATTGCCGACGCCGGCGTGCCGCGTGCGATCAGGCCGCAGATCAGGCTGCGTGCCATGTTGCCGCCGCCGATGAAGGTGATCGTGCCGGGCGTGACGGCGGGAGGAGGTTGCGTCATGAGTGGGGAACGAAGAGTGGGAGAGTAGGCCTGGACGAGGATAATTCGTAACCGGTCATCCTCGAGCACCGAACAGCGCAGTGCCCACGCGCACCATCGTCGCACCTTCGGCCACCGCCAGCTCGATATCGTCGCTCATGCCCATCGACAGCGTGTCGACCTGCGGATGCGCCTCGCGCAACGCATCGAACAGTCCGCGCATGCGCGCGAAGGCGGCGCGGCGCAATGCCTGCTCGGGATGCGGCGCAGGGATCGCCATCAGGCCGCGCAAGCGCAAGCGCGGCTCGGCAAGGATCGCCCGGACCAACGCGTCGACCTGTTCAGGATCGCAGCCGTGCTTGCTGCGCTCGTCGTCGATGTTGACCTGGATGAGGACATTCAGCGCTTCGCGCTCCGGCGGACGATGCCGCGCCAGCGCCGTGACCAGCTTCTCCCTGTCCACGGTCTGCACCCAGTCGAACGCGGCCGCCGCTTCGCGCGCCTTGTTGGATTGCAGGTGGCCGATCATGTGCCATTCCAGCGTTAGTGCGGCCAGATCCGGCTGTTTCGCGAGCGCCTCCTGCACGTAGTTCTCGCCGAACGCGACCACGTCGTTGGGCTGTCCCCCGACTCGTCCTTCGTGGGCCTGCCAAACGGCCGCCAATTCTGCGATGGCGGTCGCAGGTTGGGTCTTGGAGACCGCCAGCAAGCGCGGTTCAGGTCGCCCAGCGTCGCTTGCGGCCGCGGCGAGTCGTTGCATGACGTGTTGCAGGGCCTGCGCGAGCAAGTCGGACTATCCTTCTGGCGGGGCTGGATTTTTGTCGCGAAACCGGGTCTATACTGCGGCTTGGGGAGTCATCCGTTCCAGCGTTAAGTTCATTACTCTTGATTCATTCTGTTGCAGTGCAGGGGAGCACGCATGGATATCGCCGAACTATTGGCATTCTCGGTCAAGAACAAGGCCTCCGACCTGCATCTGTCGGCCGGCCTGCCGCCGATGATCCGCGTCGACGGCGACGTGCGCCGCATCAACATCCCGGCGCTCGACCACAAGCAGGTGCACGCGCTGGTCTACGACATCATGTCGGACAAGCAGCGCCGCGACTACGAGGAGTTCCTCGAGGTCGACTTCTCGTTCGAGATCCCGGGCCTGGCGCGCTTCCGCGTCAATGCGTTCAACCAGAACCGCGGTTCCGGCGCGGTGTTCCGTACCGTGCCCTCGGAAGTGCTGAGCCTCGAGGACCTCGGCTGCCCGCGCATCTTCAAGGAGCTGATCGACCAGCCGCAGGGCCTGATCCTGGTCACCGGCCCGACCGGTTCCGGCAAGTCGACCACGCTCGCGGCGATGGTCGACCACGTCAACAAGAACGAATACGCGCACATCCTCACCATCGAGGATCCGATCGAGTTCGTGCACACCGCGCAGAAGTGCCTGATCAACCAGCGCGAAGTGCATCGCGACACGCACGGCTTCGGCGAGGCGCTGCGCTCGGCGCTGCGCGAGGATCCCGACTACATCCTGGTCGGTGAGTTGCGCGACCTGGAAACGATCCGTCTGGCATTGACCGCCGCGGAAACCGGACACCTGGTGTTCGGCACGCTGCACACCTCCAGCGCGGCCAAGACCATCGACCGCATCATCGACGTGTTCCCCGCCGGCGAGAAGCCGATGGTGCGCTCGATGCTGTCGGAAAGCCTGCGCGCGGTGATCTCGCAGGCGCTGCTGAAGAAGGTCGGCGGCGGACGTACCGCGGCCTGGGAAATCATGGTCGGCATCCCGGCGATCCGCAACCTCATTCGCGAGGACAAGGTCGCGCAGATGTATTCGTCGATCCAGACCGGCCAGCAGCACGGCATGATGACGCTCGACCAGCACCTGCAGGACCTGGTCAAGCGCGGCATGGTCACGCGCCAGCAGGCGAAGGACTACGCGAAGGACAAGCGGTTGTTCGAGTAAGGCCGGGACATCCGGTAGCCGCAAGCCGGTAGCCGGAACAGCAGCACTGCGGACGCTCGATGCGATCCGGCTACCGGTTATCGATTACCGGCTACGAACGCTAGGTTTCCGGAGCATCACCATGAGCAGCATCGACTTCACCTCCTTCCTCAAGCTGATGGCGCACCAGAAGGCGTCGGATCTGTTCATCACCGCGGGCATGCCGCCTTCGATGAAGGTCAACGGCAAGATCTCGCCGATCACGCAGAATCCACTCACGCCGCAGCAGGCGCGCGATCTCGTGCTCAACGTGATGTCGCCGCCGCAGCGCGAGGAGTTCGAGCGCACCCACGAGTGCAACTTCGCCATCGGCGTCTCCGGCGTCGGCCGCTTCCGCGTGTCGTGCTTCTACCAGCGCAACCAGGTCGGCATGGTGCTGCGCCGCATCGAGACCAAGATCCCGACGATCGAGGAGCTCAACCTGCCGCCGATCGTCAAGACGCTGGCGATGACCAAGCGCGGCATGATCATCTTCGTCGGCGCGACCGGCACCGGTAAGTCCACGTCGCTGGCCTCGATGATCGGTTACCGCAACCAGAACTCGACCGGCCACATCATCACCATCGAAGACCCGATCGAGTTCGTGCACAAGCACGAGGGCTGCATCATCACCCAGCGCGAAGTCGGCATCGACACCGACAGCTGGGAAAACGCGCTGAAGAACACCCTGCGCCAGGCGCCGGACGTGATCATGATCGGCGAGGTGCGCACGCGCGAGGGCATGGACCACGCCATCGCCTTCTCCGAAACCGGTCACCTGGTGCTGTGCACGCTGCATGCGAACAACGCCAACCAGGCGATGGACCGCATCATCAACTTCTTCCCGGAAGATCGCCGCGGCCAGCTGCTGATGGACCTGTCGCTGAACCTCAAGGGCATCGTCGCGCAGCAGCTGATCCCGACGCCGGACGGCAAGTCGCGCCGCGTAGCGATGGAGATCCTGCTCGGCACGCCGCTGATCCAGGACTACATCCGCGAGGGCGAGATCCACAAGATCAAGGAAGTGATGAAGGAATCGACCAACCTCGGCATGAAGACCTTCGACCAGAGCCTGTTCGAGCTGTACCAGGCCGGCGAGATCAGCTACGAGGACGCGCTGCGCTACGCCGACTCCGCCAACGAGGTGCGCCTGCGCATCAAGCTCGCGCAGGGCGGCGATGCGCGGACGTTGTCGCAGGGGTTGGATGGGGTGGAGGTTGCTGAGGTGCGCTGACGTTTATCGCGGCACTACAGGCAACGTGGACATGGATGTCGAAGATCAAACAAAGAGGGGCCCGAGAACTTTCTGCACTTAGGCGAAAGTTTCTCGGGCCTTCTGTTTTTCAAAGCGTAACAACTGAAATCGCTACACGATGGATGTCGAGGCATGTGGTGGGGATGAAGCCTGCCGTATCAAGTGCAACTGCTGTGGTGCTCTCTAAATCTTCATTGCTCGGAATACGCGGACATCGACGCACAAGGACGAGGGGTTCGATATGACATCTCATGGAATGCTTAAGTTTTTCCTTTCACTTGTCACTTTCGCGGCCATGTCTCTCGCGGCGGGTCGCGCTCATGCGGCTGACCAATATTGTGCACAGCGCATCATGGTCTGGCCGACCAGTGAATGCTTCAACACGCTCGAAGAGGCAGAAGCCTTCATAAGGGTTGAACCGACGCCGGCGGACGGCTCGAAGTATCTCGAACTGACGTTTAGCACTCCCATCTCGCTCGGCTATTTCAGTAACTATTACTCCGTCAAGCCGCGAGCTTATGAAGCGTTCGTCGGGAGCCTCTACATGCTCTTCTACATCGGGGGCTGGGGAAGCCATCAGTATGACTGTGGCGTCTCACAGATCATTCCCGGTGCCGGGCTGCAAGGATGTCCGGACGAGCAGACCGCCTCAGATGGATTCCTGCAGCGCTACCCGTTCGCAGGGAGCAACTTTAGCGCGTATTACACGGGCGCTTACATGAGCGATCCCCCAACGAACTGGGTAACCTTTGGTGAGATAGACCAGAGAAGCTATGTCTCGATACCGAGAAACGTCCAACCCATTGAAACCCAACGTAAGTGGCATGTTATTTATGGCCCAGGCGATGAGGGCGTCCACGGCGTCGAGCGTAATGACATCTATCGATGCCCTGCGCTGTTCAATGGCAGCAGCAAGGATTGGCCGACAACGTGGCCGAACGTGTGCACCAATCATCTCGTCTATGGCTACGTCAGCAAACAAGAGTCCAAGCAGCACGATTCCTGCGCGAAAGATCGCAACCCTTGCGTCGCGGCTACGGGAAACAAGGAGTATCGAGAAGTAGATTTCGAATGGGAGCGCATTTCCTTCGGCCGGGCATACAACTCTGTAAGAGATCTTCCCCTCCACTCCGGCTTAGGCGATAGCTGGGCCCATACCTTCTCAGACCGTCTGATGCTTCCTTCGTCTGCGGGCGCTGACGTGTACTGGATTAGAAGCGACGGCTACTTCGAACCGTTTTCAATGGTCGACGCCGATAGGTACAGACCGAGAGTATCCGTTGGGGCCGTACTCTCAAGAGAGAACGATACGACCGCCGCGACGCATGGCCGCTGGCGCGTAGAGAACAATAGCGGCGTCACAAGATGGTTCAGCGAAGAAGGACAGCTCTCACGTCTAGAGCAAGGCTCGCAAGCATTCACGTTTTCCTATTGCACGGCAGATGGCTTCACGAACGGGCAGTGCACGGCTCCGGGCAATCTGGTGGACGTGGCTAGCGCCAACGGGCGTCATCTGAAGTTTGAGTATCAGACGATAGAGATCCCATTGCCTGGCTACCCAGGAGCAACTCGAGCCGAAAATCGGATTGTTCGTCTGACTTCGAATGGCGCCGTTATGGCCGAGTTTGCCTATGACACGGAGGGTCGATTGACGGACGCGAGCGCGGGCGGCGCAGCCATAGGGCAGGGCAGGGAGTATCTCTATGCCGAAGCAAGTCAGCTCTGTCTGAACGCGAGCGGCACATCGATTGCAGGCTGCAACCCGGCCAACTTCCCTCACCACCTGACCGGTGTCAGGGACGAGATGGGCCTACGGTTCGCGACTTACGCCTACGACGAGATCGGCCGCGTGACGAGCAGCGAACACGCAGGTGGCGCCGGCCGGGTGACCCTGTCATACGACCCCAACGAAGACGTCTTGGTCACGCTGCCGACGGGGGGCACGAAACAGTATCAGTTTGATGGAGGCGTGTTTCCGAAGTCGGCTTCCATCGTGAGGTCAGGCGCCGGATCTGCTGCGGAAACAACTTTGTATACGCATCAGGATATGCGGATGACGTCTCGCGTCGATCCAAATGGGTTCAAGTCGACGTTTGCCTACGATGACTTTCACGAGACGAGTCGCAGTGAAGGCTCAGTGCCCGTTGAAAGTCAACCAACGTGCCCGCCTGGGACTGACTACTACGCGGCAACATATGGCTCTGGTTGTTCCGACGGCACCTGTTGGAGCACGACACCGTACGCGGGTGGGTTGGATGCAACACCGCTTGGATACGGCGGCTGGTACTACAGCTGCCCGATTCCGAGCGATCCGGGCCTGCCCCCACAGCGCACGGTCCAAACCGATTGGCATGCCAGCTTCAACGTCCGGAGCGAGCGCCGCACCTACGACAGCGCCAACGTGCTGGTGGCCAAGACAACTTGGACCTACAACACTCGCGGCCAGCCGTTGACACAGACCCAGACCGACCCGGTACTGGGGATCTCGCGCACCACGACGACGGCGTATTGCGAACAGGCCGACATCACGGGCGGCACATGTCCTTTGCGGGGCCTGGTCAAGTCGACCGACGGTCCGCGCACCGACGTTAGCGACATCGTCAGCTACACCTACCGCATGGCCGATGAAGCCAGCTGCGCGACGGCGCCGGCGACGTGCCTGTACCGCAAAGGCGATCTGTGGAAGGTCAGCAACGCGCTGGGCCATGTCACCGAGACGCTCAGCCACGACGGGACAGGGCGGCCGCTGTCGATCAAAGACGCCAACGGCGTCATCACCGACCTGGAGTACCACCCGCGCGGGTGGCTGACCGCACGTAAGATGCGCGGCACGAACAATGCGGTCGAGACCGACGACCAGATCAACCGGATCGAATACTGGCCCACGGGCTTGGTCAAGAAGGTCACGCAACCCGATGGGGCGTTCACCAGCTACACCTACGATGCCGCACACCGCCTGACCGATATTGCCGACAACGAAGGCAACACGATCCACTACACGCTGGACAGCGCCGACAACCGCATCGGCGAGGACACCAAGGACGAACAGGGTGCGTTGCTGCGGACCTTATCGCGGGTCTATAACCAACTCGAGCAGTTGGCAACACAACATGACGCAAACCTGCATCCGACCAACTTCGTCTACGACGCTAACGGCAACACCGACACCGTCACCGATGCCTTGGGTCGCATCACCGACAACGACTACGATCCGCTGAACCGACTGCAGCGCACCTTGCAGGATGTCGGTGGAATCGAGGCGCAGACCACCTTCGACTACGACGCCCAGGACAACCTGACCAAGGTCACCGACCCGAAGGGGTTGGACACGGTCTACACCTACAACGGCCTTGGCGATCTGACGCGCCTGAACAGTCCGGACACCGGCATCACCGACTACACCTACGACAGCGCTGGCAATCGCAAGACACAGGTCGACGCCCGCGCCAAGACCAGTACCTATACCTACGATGCCCTCAACCGGCTCAAGACCATCGCCTACCCCACGACGACGCTCAACACCACCTACACCTATGACACGACCCAGGCCGTCTGCACCACGGGCGAAACCTTTACCAAAGGACGCCTGAGCAAGATCGCCGACGGCAGCGGCAACACGCAGCTCTGCTACGACCGGTTCGGCAACCTGGTGCGCAAGGTGCAGACCACCAATAGCGTGGTGTTCACCTTGCGCTACGCCTATACGCCCGGCGGACACCTGAGCAGCATCACCTACCCCGATGGGGCGGTGGTCGATTACGTACGCGATGTCCAAGGGCGCACCACAGAGGTCGGAGTGACCTCGACGGGCGGCTCGCGTCAGGTGCTGCTGAGCCAGGCGACCTACTATCCGTTTGGCCCTGTGGCCGAGTGGGTCTACGGCAATGGCCGCCTGATGCACCGCTCGCTCAACCAGAACTACCAGCCCGGTTTCGTCGAGGACGGCTTCCCGGGCGGCATCTCGATTGGCTACGAGTTCGATGCCGCGGGCAACCTGGCGAAGTTGCGCAATGCCAATCAGAGCGATCCGCCGCAACGGGTGTTCGGCTACGACGACCTGAACCGCCTCACCGAGGTCAAGGACGGCCTGACACTCAATCTGCTGCAGGGCTATCAATATGACGACACCGGCAACCGGCTGAGCGCAACTGCAGGAAGCACCACCACCTATACGTACCCAGCTACGAGCCATCGGCTGAGCCAGGTCGGCGCCGTTGCGCGCAGCTATGACGCAGCCGGCAACACCACCCAGATCGGCGGCACGGCGCGACAGTTCGTCTATGACGACACCGGCCGCATGAGCCAGGTCAAGGCCGGCAGCACGGTGACGATGCAATACGTCTACAACGGCAAGGGCGAGCAGGTGCGCAAGTACCTGAGCACCGCCAATACCTACACCGTGTATGACGAAGCCGGACACTGGCTGGGCGACTACAGCAACGCAGGAACACCGATCCAGCAAGCGATCTGGATGGACGACCTACCCGTGGGCTTACTCGTTGGCATTAGCCCTAGCCAGCCGCTGCACTACATTGAGCCCGATGCGCTGGGGACGCCGCGTGTCCTTGTCGATCCCAGCCGCGGTGCGCAGGGTTCGGCTTTTTGGAATTGGGATCTGGCCGGTGAGGCTTTCGGCAATACCGCACCCAACCAAGATCCCGATGGCGATGCCACGGCCTTTGTGTTCGACATGCGGTTTCCCGGCCAACGCTACGATGCGGCGAGTGGGCTCAATTACAACTATCGGCGCGATTACGATCCTTCCACAGGAAGGTATATCGAGAGTGATCCGATTGGGTTGAAGGGTGGAAACAACACATATCGATACGTCGATGCAGATCCCATGACGGGTATCGATCCGAGAGGGCTAGTCAAAGTTTATGGCTTCTGGTGCGGTCCGGACTGGACGGGAGGTAGGAAGGAAGAATTTTCACCAGAGCATGTTTATCGGCGCCCTGAAGATCGATTGGACACCTCATGCATGAACCATGACATGTGCTACTACACGTGTCGTGCGGGATTCCCTTGCGATAAGATTGGACGCAGCCAGTGTTTCAGAAACTGTGATTACAATCTTACGAGGGAAGCCTACGATGTGGGCGGTTTTTGGGGCCGAACAATCGGTGCTGCAATTGATCGTCCCGGAGAACGCGATTCGGGCTCTGATGCACCAGAATGCAAATATTGCGATCCGCCGAAGAAAAAGCCATGACCAAATTTAAGAGCGTACCTATTTGGGTGGCGTTAGTGCATGTGCTGCTCTTTTTCACGACCGTTTTGTATGTGAGCAAATCGCATGATCCACAAGCCCCATTGATTTGGGGTATTTGGGCTGTCGTAGATTTTCCAGTGAGCCTTTTCTATTTTGCTGCTGGGAAGGCCTATTCTGACCTATTGCATTCTGTTTCCAACAGCTATGGATCCCTTGCATGGTTGTTTTACATGCCGCATTGGATCCATGGTCTGCTTGGAACACTGTGGTGGTATTTGCTCTCTCGCTTCTTCATCAACTTTCGAAAAAGAAAAGCAAGGCCGTAAGGCGCACTCGTAGGGCGTCAATAAGCGAAGCGCATTGCGCCGAACCAGACGGATTACCCGTCCACTTGCGAGGGCGATGAGTGTGAATGCAAGGCGTTCGATTGCCTTCAGAAGGCATTCAACGCTGCGAACCCGCTTCCCTACTACGCCCTATGGCAAAACTCGAACTCCTTCGCGCATGACCTGCTAAACAAGTGTGGCTGCGGTATCAATCCATACTTGATGACGGCCTTGCCTGGGATCGGACCCGTCTACAGCACAGAGCCACGCTCCGCACTAGGATGGTAATCACATGAACAACGGGCTCAGAGGCATTTGGGTCGCCGTCATCATTATCGCGACGAGCCTAACAACGGCGTGCGATTCGTCGCACGACGACCGGGTCAATGTCCCTACCTCGGAGCCACAAGTTGCTTGCTCTTCCGTGGAGGGACCGAGGGCTTCAAGGGACGCTGCCAGTGCGATCGCCATGGCCAAAGCTGCTTGGGCCTCCACATATGAGAAGAATCCGTCCAGTCTTGTGTACAGCCCAGCCAACGTCGCGAAATTTGAACCTTACGTCGCGACGCTGAAGGACGATGTTTGGCACGTGGAGGGAACCGTGCCGCCGGGACATCACGGATACGTTCCGGTCACGAGCGTGTGCAAGAACGACGAAGGCGTATCGACCGCATGGCGTGAGGCGCCCTGATACAGTTTTGTGTTCGACATGTGGTTCCCTGGCCAACGCTACGACGCAGCTAGTGCAAAAACCGGGTCAGAGTGCACTTCCCGGCAGTTCCGTGCGACTCAGTTCGCGGCGCCGCATCTGTGAAAGTGCACTCTGACCCGAACTAAAAAGGGGTCAGAGAACATTAGCATTTGAATTCTTCGCCCTAGCAGGCCGCCCCGGCAAGCACAATCGGACGGGCCGGTTCAGCGTTCTCTCAACCATGGCTTGAAATTTCGGCGATCCCGACGCGCGCTCGTGCCGGATATGTTCGCGAATTGCCTGGAGATCGTCGGAGTTTAAAAAAAGGGTCAGATTCCTTTTCGAAGGCGTCGCTGCTCTGCAGGTTGTAACGACGAAGCCGGGCGACGCCCGGCTTTTTCTTGAGACGAGTACTCGCAATTCCATAGGCATCGCCGGTGCATTCACACGTTTGAAACTTTGCGAAAGCTAGCATCCGCCGCTCGAACAAACCGCCCTTGACGGAGACCGCTTGCATGGAAATCGCCGATCGCCGCGTCGCCACGCTGCACTTCAAATTGTCCGATGCCGAAGGCAACCAGATCACGAGTACGCAGGGGCGCCAGCCGCTGACCTACATCCACGGCACCGGCAGCATCGCGCGCGGGTTGGAGAATGCTTTGCAGGGCAAGAAGGCCGGTGATCGTTTCGAGGTCACGGTCGCGCCCGAGGAAGGCTTCGGTCAGCATTATCCGGAGCTCGTGCAGACGATTCCGCGTGCGCAGTTCACCGGTGAGCAGGTGCCCGCGGTGGGCGGCAAGCTGGTGGCGCAGACCGCGCGTGGTCCACTCGACGTAGTGGTGACTTCTGTCGACGACGAGGCGATCGGCGTGGACGGGAACCATCCGTTGGCGGGCAAGCCGTTCAAGGCGTCGGTGGAAGTGGTGGAGGTGCGACTGGCGACGCCGGAGGAATTGCAGTTCGGGATCGGATAACCCGATGCCGTGTGCTCAGGCGCTTGCTGTTTCCCCCTTTGAAAAAGGGGGACTAAGGGGGATTTGCTCTTGCTCTCGTCCAAAATCAACATCAAGAGCAAATCCTCTCCAGCCCTCCTTTTTCAAAGGAGGGAGAAAGGCGTAAGCGATTTCTCTCTGGTCCTTCTTTACCCAGACAAATCCCTCGCGGGCCTTCTTCAAAGAGTGGGGGCTCGCAACGACCGCATCCACGCCGGCTTGAGCCTGGCGATGCGCTTGTAGGCAGGGCAATCATCGCGATGCGCGCCAGGCAGGTAGCCCAGGCTCATCAGGAATTCGTTGGTGATCTCGCCACCGGTGAAGCGGAAGGTCTGCTTGAACAGCTTGACCCAGGCCGCCTTGTCGCGGCGTACGCCATCGATCGCGATCTGCGCATCGAGCCATGCGGCGAAACTTCCGTTCGCGGTGCGCAGTTGCTGGATGACCTTGGCGTTGTGGATCGCGGCATCGACCTTCAACCGGTTGCGGATGATGCCCGGGTCCGCCAGCAGGCGCAGGCGGTCGCGCTCGCCGTAGCGGGCGACGGTGTCGACCGCGAAGCCGGAGTAGGCGCGACGGAAGCCTTCGCGTTTCTTGAGGATGGTTTCCCAGCTGAGGCCGGCCTGGTTGATCTCCAGCACCAGGCGCTCGAACAGGTCGGCTTCGTCGCGTTGCGGGAAGCCGTATTCCTTGTCGTGGTAGGGGCCGTGGATGGGGTGGCCGGGGGCGAAATCGCAATAGCTGCTCATGGCGGGAGGATAGTGGAAGTTCGACGAAATGCCGCTTGGTCGTTGTTGCGAGAGCGGGGATCCAGTGACGGTGCTGTCATCGCCTGACGCGGGGATGCGGTTGGTTTCGTCATCCCAGCGAAAGCTGGGATCCATCTTGAGCTGCGTCCCGCGGTGCAATGACGGCAAAGTGGATCCCAGCTTTCGCTGGGATGACGAACAAAGGCGCTGGATCCCCGCCTTCGCGGGGATGACGAACCACCGTCCGCCTTCGCGGCGATGACGACAAGAGTGCTCGGACGTACCGGGACCAAAAGGAACTTCGGTTACGATCACGCCATGCGCATCGGGGAGTTCTTCGTCGGGCTGGGCAACGACTTCGCCGCACTGTCGCCGTGGGGCGCGATGGCGTGGGGGCTGTTGTTCTTCGCTTCGATCTACGTCGTGTTCTGCGGCGGCAACTGGCTGTTGACGCAATTCATCCTGCCGGCTTTAGGCCTGGGCAAGCGCATCGATCCGCGACCGCTGCGCGACGGACAGCTACGCGACGAGTTGCGGCTCTCGGCGGTGTCGTTGCTGGTGTTCGGTGTCGGCGCCGTGCTGCCGTGGGCATTCCTGCGTTGGGGTTGGGCTTCGCTCGCGCAGGATCCCGGCGCGCTGCAGATCGCCGTCGAGATCGTCGTCCTGCTGGTCTGGAACGACATCCATTTCTATGCCAACCACCGCCTGCTGCACACCAAGGCGCTGCGCCGGTTCCACCAGCAGCACCATCGCTCGCTGGTGACCACGCCGTTCGCGACCTACAGCTTCCATCCGCTGGAGGCGGCGCTGCTGGGCAACGTCATCCTGCTGCCGATGCTGCTGCACGACTTCAGCTTCGCCGCGCTGCTGTCGCTGCCGGTGTGCAGCCTGCTGTTGAACAACCTGGGGCACAGCAATTACGACTACGCGCCGGGGGTGGGACCCAATCACTGGTTGGCGGCCAGCCGCCGGCATCACCTGCACCATGCCTGCTATCACGGCAATTACGGGTTCCTGTTCAATTTCATGGACGGCTGGTTCGGGACGCGCCTGCCGGACGACGCCTCGCGTGCGCAACTGGAGGAATTTCGCGCGCGCGCGGCAGCCCGCTAGAATGGCGGCATGTCCGTCGAGACGACCCCCTTCGCCAACCAGCTGCTGATCGCGCTGCCAGCGCTCGAGGATCCCAATTTCTCGCGCTCGGTGACCCTGATCTGCCAGCACGACGACGACGGGGCGATGGGCGTGGTGGTCAATCGCGCCTCGGAGTACACGCTGGGCGAGGTGTTCAAGCAGATGGGCATCGAGACGCAGGACGACAGCCTGCTCGACCAGCGCGTGCTCGCCGGCGGGCCGGTGCATCCGGAGCGCGGCTTCGTGCTGCACGATGGCGAGCGCGAGTGGGATTCGAGCCTCGCCATCGCCGAAGGCCTGTACGTGACCACCTCGCGTGACGTGCTCGAGGCGATCGCGCGCGGGGAGGGCCCGGCGCACGCGACCGTGGCGCTCGGCTGCGCCGGCTGGGGCGCGGGACAGCTCGAATACGAGTTGGTCGAGAACAGCTGGCTCACCGCGCCGGCCGATGCCGAACTGCTGTTCGCGCTGCCGCTGGAGGCGCGCTGGCAGGCGGCGGCCGGGCGCATCGGCGTCGACCTGTCGCGCATCGCCGACTACAGCGGCCGCGCATGATGACCGTGCCGACGCAGTCCGAAAACACGCAGGCGCCGGTGATCAGGCCGGACGGCACCGTCCTCGGCTTCGACGTCGGCGCACGCCGCATCGGCGTGGCCGTGGGCAGCGCGTTCGGCCACGGCGCGCGCGCGCTGGCGGTGATCGACGTGCATGGCGACCACGTCGACTGGCCGGCGATCGATCGCCTGCACAAGGAATGGCGGCCCGACGGGATCGTGGTCGGCGATCCGATGACGCTGGACGGCGGCGACCAGCCGATCCGCCTGCGCGCCCACGCCTTCGCGCGCGAGCTGCACGCGCGCTACCGCCTGCCGGTGGTGCTGGTGGACGAGCGCGCGAGTTCGATCGAGGCGGCGCAGCGGTTCGCGCTGGATCGTGCGGAAGGTCGCAGGCGTCGCCGCGATGCCGCGGCGCTGGATGCGGTCGCGGCGGCGGTGATCGTCGAGCGCTGGCTGGCGGCGCCGCAGGATGCGGTTGCATTGGTTTAGTTTTCTTACTCCCTCCCCTGCGAAGGCAGGGGAGGGCTGGGGAGGGGTTGCCTGGTATCCGGCGACCTCTCAAAACACCCCATCCCCAACCTTCCCCTGCCTTCGCAGGGGAAGGGGCAAAGAGCGGAGCGCGCGACCATGCAGCATCTATTGACGCTCGAAGGTATGCCTCGCGACACGATCGTCGCGCTGCTCGATCGCGCGCAGACCTTCGTCGACGACACCGACGCCGACCATCGCTCGATCCTCGCCGGGCGCGCGATCTGCACGTTGTTCTTCGAGCCGTCGACGCGCACGCGCCTGAGCTTCCAGCGCGCCGCGCAGCGCCTCGGCGCCGACGTGCTCAACTTCGACGCGGCCACGTCTTCGACCACCAAGGGCGAGACCGCGCGCGACACGCTCAAGACGATCGAGGCGATGGGCGTGCACGGCTTCGTGGTACGGCATGCCGAGAACGGCGCGGTCGCGGCGCTGGCGCAAGCCGCCGATCCCGGAACCGCGCTGCTCAACGCCGGCGACGGCCGCAGCGCGCATCCGACCCAGGGTCTGCTCGACATGCTGACGCTGCGCCAGGCCAAGGGCGCGGATTTCTCGAAATTGAAAGTGCTGATCGTCGGCGACGTGCGCCATTCGCGAGTCGCACGTTCCGACCTGCATGCCTTGCGCGCGCTTGGCGCCGGCGAGATCCGCGTCTGCGGACCGAAATCCTTGCTGCCCGAAGACGATGGCACGCTGGCCGGATGCACGATCACGCAGGATTTCGACGCCGCACTCGACAGCGTCGATGCGGTGATGATGCTGCGGCTGCAACGCGAACGCATGGCCGAAGGCCTGGTCGGATCGCTCGAGGAGTACCACGATCACTACGGGCTCAGCGAAACGCGCCTGCAGCGCGCGGCGGCCGGCGCGGTCGTGCTGCATCCGGGGCCGATGAATCGCGGTGTCGAGATCGACGACGCGGTGGCCGATGGCCCGCAATCCCTGATCCTTCGGCAGGTGGCCAACGGCGTGCCGACACGCATGGCGGTGCTGGAAGCGCTCCTGATGCGTTGAGTGGAAAGATCGCGCGGCCGCGTCGCCTCAGCGCGCACGGTGCTGCGAGAACATCCAGGTCCATAACTCGGGCGTGGCGTATGCGGCGTCCCAGGAGTTGTGGTTGGCGTCTGGAAATTCGGTGTAGCGCGCATCGCGCGCGCCGGCGGCTTTGAGCGCAGCCGCCATGCGGCGTGATTCTTCCGGCAGGACCAGATCGTCCTTGGCGCCGTGGAAGATCCAGATCGGATCATTGCGCAGTTGCATGGCCGCAGCGCGGAACGGATCGGCGGCACCGGCGACGGCGTCGACGCGCATCGTCGGGCGATCGGCCGGGATGCTCAGGCCACCGCAGATCGGCACCAGGGCAGCGAAACGGTCGCGGGTTTGCAAGGCGAGCTGCCAGGTGCCGTAGCCACCCATCGACAGGCCGGTGAGGTAGGTGCGGTCCGGGTCGCCGCCGAATTCGCGCGTGGCGGCATCGAGTTCGGCCAGCGCCATGTCCAGATTGGCATCAGCCCACTCGCTGTCCTGCGCGGCCTGCGGGAACACGACGATCGCCGGGAACGTGTCCGCATGCGCGCGTACGTAGGGGCCCAGGCCGGAATGGGTCTGCCTGACGCCGTCGTCACCGCGTTCGCCGGAGCCGTGCAGGAACAGGATCACCGGTTTTTTCTTGCGCGTCTTCGCCGCCGCGGGCACGAACACCTGGTAGCGATGCGTGTTGCCGTCGACGACGAGTTCGCGCGCGACGAACGTGCCGCTGACGGGACGCTCCGGCGTCTTCGCGCAGGCGGTCATCGCACTGCTCACGATCGCGAGCACCAGCAAAACGAGAATCCAGGCACTGCGCGACATGGTGTTTCTCCGTTCAAGGGTTCATTTCAACAGGATCAGCGTCGCCAGGCCGAGGAAACTGAGGAAGCCGATCACATCGGTGACCGTGGTCAGCACCACGCCGCCGGCCAGGGCCGGATCGACGTTCATGCGCTTGAGCGTCAGCGGGACCAGCACGCCCGACAGGGCCGCTACGATCAGATTGATGGTCATCGCCGCGCCGATGACCAGGCCGAGCGGCGGATCCTGGAACCAGAGCGCGGCGACGATGCCGACCACCACCGCCCACACGACTCCGTTCGCCACGCCGACCAGCATTTCCTTGCGCAGCACCGCTCGCAGGTTGCCGCGTCCGACCTGCCCGAGCGCGAGCCCGCGCACCATCAGTGTCAGCGTCTGCGTGCCGGCGACGCCGCCCATGCTCGCCACGATCGGCATCAACACCGCCAGCGCGACGATCTGCTCGAGCGTGCCCTCGAAGCGACCGATCACCCACGACGCCAGGAATGCCGTCGCCAGGTTGATGCCGAGCCAGAGCGCGCGCCGGCGCGCCGCGCGCGGCACAGGGCTGAACAGGTCCTCGTCCTCGTCGAGGCCGGCGGCGCCCAGCGCCTGGTGCTCGGCCTGCTCGCGGATGATGTCGACGACATCGTCGATGGTGATACGGCCGAGCAAAATGTTGTTGTCGTCCACGACCGGCGCCGAGATCCAGTCGTGGTCGGAGAACTGGCGTGCGACCTCCTCGGAGGATTCCTCAACGCCGATCGCGGGCTGTTCGTCGTCGATGAGCTCGTTGATCGGCGTGTTCGGCTCGTGCGTGAGCAACGACTGCAGCGCGATGCGGCCAAGGTACTGGTGGCGGCGGCTGACGACGTAGAGATGGTCGGTGTGGTCGGGCAGTTCGCCGCGCAGGCGCAGGTAGCGCAGCACGACATCGACGGTGGTGTCGGCGCGCACCGTCACCACGTCGGGGTTCATCAGGCGACCGGCGGTGTCCTCGTCGTAGGACAGCACCTGTTCGAGGCGCTCGCGGTTCTCGCGGTCCATCGACTTGAGCACTTCGTCGATGACGGTATCGGGCAGGTCCTCGACCAGGTCGGCGAGGTCGTCGATGTCGAGGTCCTCGACGGCGGCCACGATCTCGTCGGTGTCCATGTCGGCGAGCAGGCTTTCGCGCACCTCGTCGCCGACGTGCACCAGCACTTCGCCGTCGTCCTCGGGATCGACCAGGCCCCACACGACCACGCGCTTGGGTGGCGGCAACGACTCGAGCAGGTTGCCGATCTCGGCGGGCGAGAGCGTATTGACCAGCCGTCGCACGGGCCCGAGGCGGCCGCTGTCGAGCGCGTCGGAAAGCAGACGCAGCTGGCGCGCGGTCTTGTCGTGGCGGACGGCTTCGGCCATTGCGGGCTTCCGGGGCGCGTCGTGCCAGGACGGCGCGACAGGGTCAGGTGTTCATGCGCGCATTATCGCCCGCGTGTCGTCCGCTGCCCACCCCATCGAGGCCGCGCAGCCGTGGTCGTCGTGCTATCCCGAGCGGGGACGTCCGATCATGCGCCGTATCGCACTGAACAGCCGGGTGGTGAAGCTGCGGTCCAGGTGCGACTGCAGCGTGGCGATTTCCGCGTAAAGGCGGCGGTTGTGGATGTCGCGACGATCCAGCAACTCGCGCAGTTCGGCGACGTCGCGCTCGCTCAGCACGCGCCCCGGCTGCAGGTGCGTGGGCAGCGCGCGATCGACGTAGATCGTGGAGTGCTTGAGCCCGACCTGCGCGGCAGGACGCTCGCGCGTGTAGAAGTAGAGCGCGACCGATTTGCGGCTGAGGTGTCGCTGGCCGTCCGGCAGTTCGATCTTCGGAAAGCCGTGCCAGCTGTGCTCGGTGGTCTCGAAGATCACGCAGCGGTTGAAGATCGGCGCGATGGCGACGACTTCGTCGGTCTCCGGGTCGTACGGATCGCGATGCAGCTCGAGCGCGCCGCCCCAGGCCTCGTCCCAGACCGGATTGAGATAGACGATCAGGTTCAGGCGCCGATGCCAGCCCGTGCCGGGGTGGTAATTGAAGTCGATGTGGTTGTCGAGGCCCTGGCCGGTGCGGTTTTCATGCGTGCCCCCGCCGAAGTAGTCCACGTCGTAAAGCAGGTCGGGAATGCCGGTGATGCGGCCGATCAGCTCGAGGAACGGCGGCGACTGCACGCAGGCATCGAGCTGCCGGTAGGCGCCGCCGAGGGCATCGATGCGCTCGATCACGGATTTGTTCGCGCGCACGCCGTCCTCGTTGAGCGAGTTGCCGCGCTCGAACGCGGGAAACGTGTCAAGCAGCGCCTGCGCATAGGACGCGGCGAAGAATCCGTCGATCACGCAGTGGCTGAACGGGCGCGCGCTGGCAAAGCCGGCGCGGATCGCATCGGCCTCGGCGAAGACGTGGGGCGCGATCAGGCTGCGCGGGTCCGAATCGGTCGCTGTCGTCATTTGCTCGAAGGTTGGACTGAGAGCAGCCAGGCCTCGATGCCGGCGCGATCGCGCGCGCGCAGCAGCGCCGGTGCCCGCGCGCGCAGCTTGGCCAAGTCGAAACTGCGGATCGCGCGGCGCAGTTCGAGCAGCGTGGCCGGATGCAGGCTGAATTCCTCCAGTCCCAGCGCCAGCAGCAGCGGCGCGAACGCGGGATCGCCGGCCATTTCGCCGCACACCGCCACCGGCTTGTTGCGCGCCTTGGCGGTTCGGATCACGCCCTGCAGCAGGCGCAGCAGGGCCGGGTGCAGCGGCGTGTACAACTCGCCGAGTGCTTCGTTGTTGCGATCGACCGCGAGCAGGTACTGCACCAGGTCGTTGGTGCCGATCGACAGGAAGTCCACCGCCGCCACGAAGGTCGGCAACGCCAGCGCCGCAGCGGGGACTTCGATCATCGCGCCGAGCGCGACGTGGTCGGCGATCTCATGACCTTGACTGCGCAGGTCGCGCGCAACCCGGTTGAGCAGCGTCCGGACCTCGACGATTTCCTCGCGGCTGGTGATCATCGGCACCAGCACGCGCAGCGGGCCGTAGCCGGAGGCGCGCAGGATCGCGCGCAATTGCGTTTCGAACAGCGCCGGGCGCGACAGCGACAGGCGCACGCCGCGCAGGCCGAGCGCGGGATTGGGCTCGTTGGCCAGCGCCAGGCCGGTGCGATCGACCTTGTCGGCGCCGATGTCGAGCGTACGGATCGTCACCATGCGGCCGGTCATGCCCAGCACGACGTCGCGGTAGGTGCGGAACTGCTCGTCCTCGTCGGGCAGCTCGTTGCGCTGCAGGAACAGGAACTCGGTCCGGTAAAGCCCGACGCCGGCCGCGCCGAGCGCATGCGCCTCGGCCACGTCTTCGCGCGACTCGGCGTTGGCGTAGAGCTTGATATCGACGCCGTCGAGCGTGCGCGTGGGCTCGCGACGCAGGCGATGCAGCTGCCGGCGCTCGCGCGTCTGCTCGCGGGTGCGCGCGCGGTGGTCGCGCAGGTCGCCGGCGTCGGGCTCGACGATCAGCTGGCCGCTGCCGCCATCGACGATCAGCACGTCGCCATCGTTGATGCGCTGCAGCGCCTGCGCCGCGCCGACCACCAGCGGCAGGTGCAGGCTGCGCGCGAGGATCGCGCTGTGCGACAAGGCGCTGCCGCCGGCGGTGACGATCGCCATCACGCCTTGCGAATGTAGTTGCACGATTTCCGAAGGCGCCACGTTTTCGCAGACCAGGATCTCGCCGGCGACGCCCTGCAGATCGGCCTCGCTGCGATGCAGGGCGGCATGGACGCGGCCGATGACATGGTCGATGTCGTCGATGCGGCTGCGGAAATAGGGATCGTCCATGCCCGAGAACACCGCGGCGATGCGGTCGCGCTGCAGCCGCAGCGCGTAGTCGGCGGAATACAGGCCCTTGCGGATCAGTTCGTCCAGGCCCTGCAGCAGTTCGGGATCGTCGAGCAGCAGCGCATGCAGGTCGAGGAACTCGCCGACCTCGTAGGCCAGCGCGCCGTGCAGGCGCTCGCGCAACGCATGCATCTCGGCGCGAACGGTGGCGATGGCGCGGTGCAGGCCGTCGAGTTCATGCTCGACCGCTTCGGGCGCGATGTGCTGCTCGAGGACGTCGAGCGCATGCGCGGTCCGCACGCGCGCACGGCCCAGCGCACTGCCGCGCGAGGCCCCGTTACCGGGAAGGACCTGCCTCACGCGTCCTCGTCGAAGCGGCGCTCGAACAATGCGGCGACGGCGGCAGCGGCCTCGGCCTCGTCTTCGCCATCGACGCGCAGCAGCACCGGCGTGCCCGGGCCGGCTGCTAGCAGCATCACGCCCATGATGCTCTTGGCGTTGACCTCGCGGCCCTTGGCGGTGAGCGTGGCATTGCAGCGGTAGCCGGACAGGACCTGCACCAGCTTCGCGGTGGCGCGCGCATGCAGGCCGAGGCGGTTGGCGATCACCAGGTCGCGTTCGATCATGTCTCGGTCTCTCGCTCCCTGCACCGCATGCGGGGCAGGGCTGGGGTGGGGGAACGCACGAACCGGCCGCGCATCGGTTCCGGCAATACCGGTGAGCGCGCGCTCTGCTCAAGCATCATCGATGATCACTCCGTTGCGCGCACCAGCGGCTGCCACGGCGGGAAGCTCGTCCAGGTCCAGATCCGCGTAATTCATGACCCGCAGCAGCATCGGCAGGCTCAGCGCCGACACGCGCCGCACCGGCGTGCCCAGCCGCGCCAGCCGCGTGGCCAGGTTGCTGGGCGAAGCGCCGTACAGATCGGTCAGCAGCAACACCCCGAAGCCGCCATCCACGCGCCGCAGCGCGGCGCTGGCTTGCGGCAGCAGCGCTTCGGGATCGGCGTCGAACGGCACTTCGAACGCCTCGATCTTCAGCGGCAGCTGGCGCAACAGCCGCGTCGCCACCGCGATCAACGCGGTACCGACGCCTTCATGGGTCACGAGCAGGATACCGACGGACATGCCGCCAACTTAACAGAGCCGGGTGACAGGCCGGAAGACGGATCTCCCCGAGCGCGCATCCCGCCGCAACGGTGCATCCCGTCGGGCCGGCCGCTCAGTCCAGTTCGCGGTGGAACGTCGCCACTTCCTGCCAGCCGAGGTCGCGGGCGTGGTCGGCCATACGCTCGGCGAGGTAGACCGAGCGATGGCGGCCGCCGGTGCACCCGAACGCGACGGTCACGTAGCTGCGGGTGTCGGATTGCATGCGCGGCAGCCAGTTGTCGAGGAAGGCGGCGACCTGGGTGAAGTATTCGCCGACCTCGGGTTGTTCGGCGAGGAAGTCGCGCACGCCGGCATCGCGCCCGGACAGCGGGCGCAGGCGCGCGTCCCAGTGCGGGTTGGGCAGGCCGCGCGCGTCGAACACGAAGTCGGCGTCGGGCGGCACGCCGCGACGGTAGGCGAACGACTCGAACAACAGCGACAACGACGAGTCGATGCGCAGGCCGAGGTCGGTGATCACGCGACGGCGCAGCTGGTGCACGTTGAGGTCGCTGGTATCGATGATCACGTCGGCGAGCGAGCGCAGCGGCTTGAGCACCTGCCGCTCCAGCGCGATCGCGTCGGCCAGCGCCAGTCCGCGATGGCTGAGCGGATGCCGCCGCCGCGTGTCGGCGTAGCGCTTGAGCAGCACTTCGTCGCGGGTGTCGAAGAACACCAGCCGTGGATCCAGCCCGATCGCGCCGACCGCCGACAGCAGCGCCGGGATGTTGGCCAGGTCGCTATGGCGGTTGCGCACGTCGATGCCGACCGCGAGCTTCTGCGGGGCGCCGTCGTCGCGGGTCACGCTGCGCACGAAATCCGGCAGCAGGTCGGCCGGCAGGTTGTCGGCGCAGTAGAAGCCGATGTCCTCGAACGTATTCAGCGCGACCGATTTGCCGGCGCCGGACATGCCGCTGACCAGCAGCAGCGATGGCGGTTGCGCGGCCGGTTCGCCATCGGCGTGCGTACTCAAGTTGCACGCTCGAGGAAGTGCGAATGCCGCGCCATGAACGCCGCGGCCGGATCGACGCCCTTCGCGCGCAGCATGTGGGTGCGCGTCGCCGCCTCGGTCAGCACCGCGAGGTTGCGGCCGGGCATCACCGGCAGCGTGATCATCGGCACGTCGAGGTCGAGCACGTGGCGGATGCCGAGATCGCCGGTCAGGCGTTCCATGCCGCCATTGGCGCCGTTGGGCTGCGGCTCGAGGTGCGGCCGCGTCAGGTGCACGATCAGGCGCAGGTATTTGTTCTTCTTGACCGCGGTGTCGCCGAACATCTGGCGGATGTTGAGCACGCCGAGCCCGCGCAATTCCAGCAGGTCCTGCAACAGCTCCGGGCAGGTGCCGTCGAGCACGTCCGGCGCGATCTGGGTGAACTCCGGCGCGTCGTCGGCGACCAGGCGATGGCCGCGCGTGATCAGATCCAGCGCCAGTTCGCTCTTGCCCGATCCGGACTCGCCGGTGATGAGCACGCCGATCGAGTAGATCTCCATGAAGACGCCATGCAGCGTGACGCGCGGCGCCAGCTTGCGGGCCAGGTGGTATTGCAGGTGGTTGAGCAGCTCATGTCCGCGCCTGGGCGAGGACCACAGCGGCGTGTCCGACTCCTCCGCGGCGATGCGCAGGTCCTCCGGACAGGCCTGGTTCTTGCTGATCACCATCGCCAGCGGCCGGAACTGGATGATCTTCTCGATCGTCTCCCAGCGCTGGCGTGAGTCGAGGCCGTCGAGCCAGGCCAGTTCCTCGCTGCCGAGGATCTGCACCTTGTTCGGATAGATGATGTTGAGGTAACCCGACAGCGACGGCCGCCGCGCCACGGTATCGACGGCTTCGAGCACGCGCTCCGCGCCGCGCTGCCCGGCCAGCCAGCGCAGGTCGAGCCGCTCCTGCTGCTGGTCGAAGAGGTCGTGGGCGCTGATGCTGGCGTTGCCGTTCATCCGCGGATATGCCCGTCGTAGGGCACCGTGTCGTAGAGCAGGCCGCGCAGCTCGGTGATGTCCGTGGCGCCGCGCAGGGCATCGCGGAAATCCGCATCGCCGAAGCGGTCGGCGAGTTCGGACAGGATCTGCAGGTGCTGCTCGGTGGAATGTTCGGGCACGCTCATCGCGAACACCAGGTCCACGGGATCGCCATCGGCGGCGTTGAATTCGACCGGATGCGCGAGCCGCAGGAAGGCGCCGCGCGCTTCCTGCCAGGCATTGGTGCGTGCATGCGGGATGGCGACGCCGTGGCCGATGGCGGTGGTGCCGATGCTTTCGCGGTCGCGCAGGCCCGTGCCGAGCAGCGAGGTGTACGTGGGCGAAGCGTCCGCCAGCAGCCGCGCCGCGGCATCGAGCACGGAATCACGATTGCCCGGCTCGACGAGCATCACCACGCGCTCGGCGGTCAACAGGTCGGTAAGCGGCGGCATGCTGCGTGCGGTCGGGCGTCGGTTGCGGTCGTGTCAGGTGAAGCTGCCGCTGCGTGCGGCGCTTTCGCCGCGGTGGTGGTCGACCAGTTTTTCCTTGTGCTTCATCAGCAGGCGGTCGAGCTTGTCTGCGAGTAGATCGATGGCCGCGTACATGTCGATCGCATTGGCATCGGCATGCAGGGTGCGGCCGGAGATGCTGACGGTGGCCTCGGCGCGATGGTCGGGCTTGTCGAGGCTGAGTTGGGTACGGATGTCGAACGGGTGATCGAAATGGCGCGCCAGGCGCTGGAGCTTGGACTCGACGTAATCGCGCAATGCCGGCGTGACTTCGATTTGCTGGCCGTGGGTTTCGACGCGCATCGGCAATCTCCTTCGAGGGCTGGTGGCAAGGTGGCGAACCATCTGCCGGGGACGACAGCATCGCGCGACGGGTGTGCGCAATGGGTAAAAACAGGTTAACGCAGCGGCCGGCGATCCCGAAATGTGACCTACGCGCTCAGCCTACGCTCACTCGCTCGTGCGACGAAGGGATATTCATCGCCTCGCGGTACTTCGCCACCGTACGCCGCGCCACGGGCACGCCCGAGGCCTTGAGCGACTCGGCCAGGCGCGCGTCGGAGAGCGGTTTGCGCGGGTTCTCGGCCTCGATCAGGCGCTTGATCATGGTCTGGATCGCGATGCTGGAGGCTTCGCCGCCGCCGTCGGTGTCGATGCCGGAGGCGAAGAAGCCCCGCAGCGGCACGGTACCCCGCGGCGTGCGCACGTATTTGCGCGCGATGGCACGCGAGACCGTCGATTCGTGCAGGCCGACCTCGGCCGCGACCTCGCGCAGCGTCAGCGGGCGCAGGGCCTGGGCTCCGAACTCGAGGAAGCCCGACTGCTGCCGCACCAGGCAGCGCACCACCTTCAGCAGAGTGTCGCCGCGGGCTTCGAGGTTCTTGAGCATCCAGCGCGCTTCCTGCAGGCGGCCGCGCAGGTAGCCCGCGTCCGCGGAGCCGGCATGGCGGATCATCTGTTCGTAGCCGCGGTGGATGGTCAGGCGCGGCTGCTGGCTGGACGCCAGGCTCACCCGCCAGACGCCCTGCTGACGGAAGATCACGCAATCCGGGGTGATGTAGGTATCGCTCGGCATGCTGCCGACCTGGCCGCCGGGGCGCGGGTCCAGCGTGCGCAGCAGTTGCAGGGCGAGCGCCACGGCATCGGCGCCGCAGCCCAGTTCCACGGCCATGCCCTCGACGCCGATCTTCGGCAGCCGCTCGATCGGCCCCGATGCGATGCGCTGGGCCAGTGTCTTGCCCGGCGTGTCGTCCGGCAACGGTGCGAGCTGCAGGACCAGGCATTCGCCGAGGTCGCGCGCGCCCACGCCGGCGGGGTCGAAGCGCTGGATCTGGCGCAGCACGGCGAGGATCTCGGCTTCGCTGGCGACGATCTCCGGCTGCAGCGCGCTGGCGATCGCATCGAACGATTCGCGCAGGTAGCCGTCGTCGTCGATGGCATCGATCAGCGCGCTGCCGATGCGGCGGTCGTTCTGCGAGAGATGGGTGAGGTGCAGCTGCCAGGACAAGTGCCCCTGCAGCGTGTCGACCTCGGCGATGCGGTCGGCCGCGTCGGAGTCGTCGTCGGGACTGGCCGAGCCGGAGTTGCTGCCCGCACTGGGCCGGTCGTACCACACGTCCTCGGCAGGATCCCACTCGGACGCGCCATCGGCGGTATCCGGGCCATCGTCGTTGTTGGCGTGCTCGCGTTCTCGTTCGCGTTCGGCCGGCAGATGTTCGTTGTCGGCCGGCGCCTGGATCTGTTCGGGCTCGGCCCAGTCCAGCAGCGGGTTGCTTTCGATCGCCGCGGCGATCTCGGCCTCCAGTTCCAGCGCCGACAATTGCAGCAGGTGCAGCGCCTGCCGCAGTTGCGGCGTCAGCACCAGGTGTTGTCCGAGCGATGTCTGGAGGCGGGGCTTCATCATCCGTAGCGGTGTGGCCGGTGGTCGACGGCGCGCACGCTACAGGCGGAAGGAATCCCCCAGGTAAACGCGACGCACGTCCGGATTGGCGAGCAGCGCGTCCGGAGCCCCCTGCGCGAGCACGCTGCCTTCGCTGAGAATATACGCGCGATCGCAGATGCCCAAGGTCTCGCGGACGTTGTGGTCGGTGATCAGGACGCCGATGCCACGATTCTTGAGGTGGGTCACGATGCGCTGGATTTCGCCGACCGAAATGGGATCGACGCCTGCAAACGGCTCGTCGAGGAGCATCAGGCGGGGCCTGGCGGCCAGCGCGCGTGCGATCTCGACGCGGCGCCGCTCACCGCCGGACAGGCTGGCGCCATGCTGGTCGGCGACGTGCCCGACCTGCAGTTCGTCCATCAGGCTGTCGAGTTCGCGGTCGCGACCCTTGCTGTCGAGGTCTGGCCGCAGCTCCAGCACCAGGCGCAGGTTGTCGGCGACGCTGAGTTTGCGGAACACCGACGGCTCCTGCGGCAGGTAGCCGACGCCGAGCCTGGCGCGCGTGTACATCGGCTCGGCGGTGATGTCGCGGCCGTCGAGCACGATCTGGCCCTCGTCCGCGGGCACCAGGCCGACGATCATGTAGAAACAGGTGGTCTTGCCGGCGCCGTTCGGACCGAGCAGGCCGACCACTTCGCCGGCATCGAGGGTCAATCCGAAGTCGCGCACGACCTCGCGCGACTTGTAGCGCTTGCGCAACCCCTGCGCGACCAGCATCAGCTGCCGCCTTGCGCGGGTTTGTCAGGGGTGGCGGGCTTGGTCGCGGCGGGCTTGCTCTCGGCAGCGCCAGCCGACTTGGGGTTGATACGCATCTTGACCCGGCCGTTGCCGGCGCCGCCGCTTTCGACGCGGCCTGTCTTCATGTTGTAGACGATGCGTTCACCGCTCATGTTGCCGCGTGGTTGTTCGATCTTGACGTTGCCGGTGAAGACGACGATCTCGGTATTGAGGTCGTAGTCCACCTTGCTGGCGCGCGCGGTCATCGGCGTGCCGTCGTCCATCTGCTGCTTGAGCACCACCGGCGATCCGGACAGCACTGCGCGGCTGGGATCGCCGTTGCGGGTGCTGATGGTCGCCGTGTTCGAATCGATATCCAGCGAGCCCTGGTTGATCTTCACGCCACCCGACAGCACCGTCGGTGCGCTGTCGTCGAGGCCGCCTTCGGAACGGCCGGCGTCGATGTCCATCGGCTGGTTGCGATCGGCGGTCTTGGCGGAGGCTACGTTCGCCGCCAGCATGCCGGCCGCCAGCAGGCCTACCCACAGCAGCGCAGGCAGGGCGGGCAGGGCCAGCGATGTCGATGGGGACTTAGCGCGACGGGACATAGCGATGCCTGACCTGCGACTTGAATTGGTAGCGTTTGCTGGCGAGATCCACCTGCATGCCACGGCCGGACATTGTAGAGCCGGGCTGGGTGATGGTCACGAGGCCGGGGGACGTGGCGCGGTTGGTGTCGGGGAAGACGTTCAGCTGCTCTGTATTCATCCACATCTCGCGTGCGTCCTCCTTGGGACTGGTGGCGACCACGTCGCCGCGCAGGCGCACCTCCTCGTTGTCGGCGCTGACCCAGCCGGTCTTCGAGCGCACATTCCAGTGGTTGCCCTGCTTGTCGGGCAGCAGGAACAGCGGCGTGTCCAGCGACATGGTCTTGTCGCCCGGATTGCGAGCCAGCTTGGGCGCGCGCAGCGTGAAGGACTCCTTGCCCTGGTTGTCGAGCGCGATCAGCTCGAAATCGCGCAGCAGGTAGTCGGAGCGCTGGTCGGTAGCGACGGTGGGCGCATCGTCGCGGCGATGCTGCCAGGCCGACCAGCCGCTGAGGATCGCGGCGACCAGCAGCACCAGCGTCAATGCGCCGCGCCAGCTCACGAGCGCCTGCCATCGACGGCACTGCCATCTACAGCGCTGCCATCACCGAGCAGGGCTTCGAGCCGGCCCTGCGCAGCAAGCAGCAGATCGCACAGCTCGCGTGCGGCGCCTTCGCCGCCGCGCGCGACGGTGCGCCAATGCGCACGCTCGCGCGTCCACGCATGCGCGTTGGCCGGTGCGATGGCGAAGCCGACCGCGCGCATCGCCGGCAGGTCGGGCAGGTCGTCGCCCATGAAGGCGACTTCGTCGAGGGCAAGGCCGAGCCGGTCGCGGATCTCGTGCACGCGGGCGAGCTTGTCGGCGATCCGCGTGTGCACCTCCACGCCCGAGTTCGGCGCCGCGCTTTTCCGCGATCGTGCTGTCGCGCGCGGTGATCATCGCGACGGCGATGCCGGTCTTGCGCAGCAGCACCAGCCCGAGGCCGTCGAGCACGTGGAAAGCCTTGGATTCGCGGCCGTCGCTATCGAAGCACAGGCGCCCGTCGGTCAGCGTGCCATCGACGTCGAAGCACGCCAGCCGGATCTTCGCGGCGCGCGCCAGCACATCGGCGGGATAGTCACTGAGGCGGGAGTAGGGCATGAGGGAAGGTGCTGGTTCCGGTTTGTCGGCTATGGCCGTCGATCCGTGGCGGAAAGCTGCTGATCCAGCAACCTGCGACCCTCAAACGACAACCCTGTCTTTAGACCACTCTAGCGCGCAACAGGTCATGAATATTGAGCGCACCGACCACGCGGCGTTCGCCGTCGATGACCAGCAGCTGCGTGATCTTGTGCGTTTCCATCAGGCGCGCGGCTTCCACCGCCAGCGCATCGGCATCGATGGTGATCGGCGTGCGCGTCATCACGTCGACGATGCGCGTGCTGCGCACGTCGATGCGGGCATCGGCGAGCGTGCGGCGCAGGTCGCCGTCGGTATAGAGGCCGAGCAGGCGGCCATCGCCGTCGACGACGGCGGTCATGCCCAGGCGCTTGCGGCTCATCTCCAGCAGCACGTCGCTGAGCATGGCGTCCTCGCGTACGCGCGGAGCGTCGTCGCCGGCATGCATCACGTCGGCGATATGCAGCAGCAGGCGCCGTCCGAGCGCGCCCGCCGGATGCGATCGGGCGAAGTCGTCGGCCGTGAAACCGCGCGCGTCGAGCAGCGCGACCGCCAGTGCATCACCCATCGCCAGCGATGCGGTGGTGCTGGAGGTCGGCGCGAGATCGAGCGGGCAGGCTTCGGCGGGGACGCTGACGTCGAGGTGCACATCCGATTCGCGCGCCAGCGTCGATTGCGGACGCCCGGTCATCGCCAGCACGCGGTTGCCCTGGCGCTTGAGCACGGGCAGCAGGGTCAGCAGTTCATCGGTTTCGCCCGAATACGACAGCGCCAGCACGACATCGGCATCGGTGATCATGCCGAGGTCGCCGTGCCCGGCTTCGCCCGGATGCACGTAGAAACTGGGCGTGCCGGTGGATGCGAGCGTGGCCGCGATCTTGCGCGCGATGTGGCCTGACTTGCCCATGCCGATGCAGACCACGCGGCCGCTGCTGGCCAGGATCAGGCGGCAGGCTTCCGAGAACGCGCCGTCGATGCGCGCTGCAATGGCTTGCAAACCTTCGATCTCGATCTCGATCACGCGCCGGCCACTGGCGGCGAGCGATGCATCGCTGGCAAGGGTGCTGCCGGGGGACAGGCTCGAAGGCAGGGTGGACTGGTCGGCCATTTCGGTCGAGGGGGCTTTCCGCTAGGCTAATCCATTCATTTTACGTGGTTCGCACCTGCAAGGCCCATGAACGCCGAAACCATCCGAACTTTGATCGAACAGGGCCTGCCCGGGGCGCAAACCGTGGTGCAGGGCGACGATGGCGTGCATTTCGAGGCCACCGTGATCAGCGATGCCTTCCGCGGCAAGCTGCCATTGGCCCGTCACAGGCTGGTCTACGCCACGCTCGGCGACTTGATGGGTGGCGAGATCCACGCGCTGGCGCTGCGCACGCTGACGCCGGAAGAGGCGGCGCGGTGAGGGTTCCTGCAGCGCATCGACCCGGATGAAGTCCGGTTTGGACCGCCGATTGAGCCGTTGGATGGGACACACCATCTCCCTGCGCGTCGTCCGCGCGCTTCCGAATTGATCCGCGGCACGAAGCCTCCCTCCCTTTTCCGGACCCTGCCATTCCCATGCAGAAAATCGTAGTCACCGGCGGCGTGCCGCTCGAAGGCGAAGTGCAGATTTCCGGCGCCAAGAACGCCGTGTTGCCGATCCTGTGCGCGACGCTGCTTGCCGACGGGCCGGTCGAGATCGGCAACGTGCCGCACCTGCACGACGTGGTCACGACGGCGAAACTGCTGGCCGAACTCGGCGCCGGCATCACCATCGACGAGGGCACCCTCGGCGACGTGAACGGCGACGGCCACAGGCGTGGCGGCATGGTGATCGACCCCACCACCGTGCACAGCCACATCGCGCCCTACGAACTGGTGCGCACGATGCGCGCCTCGGTGCTGGTGCTCGGGCCGCTGCTGGCGAAATACGGCGCGGCCGAAGTATCGCTGCCGGGCGGCTGCGCGATCGGCTCGCGCCCGGTCGACCTGCACATCAAGGGACTGCAGGCGCTGGGCGCGGAGATCAGCGTCGAGAACGGCTACATCAAGGCGGAGGCGAAACGCCTGCGTGGCGGACGCGTCGTGTTCGACATGGTCAGCGTCGGCGCCACCGAGAACGTGCTGATGGCGGCGGCGCTGGCCGACGGGACAAGCGTGCTCGAGAACGCGGCGATGGAACCGGAGATCGTCGATCTCGCCGATTGCCTCATCGCGCTCGGCGCGGACATCGAGGGCGCCGGCAGCAACCGCATCATCGTGCGCGGCGTCGAACGGCTGCACGGCGGCCGCCACGACGTGCTGCCCGATCGCATCGAAACCGGCACCTTCCTGGTCGCCGCGGCGATGACCGGCGGCCACGTCACCGCGCGCCGCACGCGCCCGGAGACGCTGGACGCGGTGCTCGACAAGCTCACCGAGGCCGGTGCGCAGATCAGCATCGACGGCGACCGCATCACCCTCGACATGCGCGGCCGGCGGCCGAAGGCGGTCAACCTCACCACCGCGCCGCATCCGGCCTTCCCGACCGACATGCAGGCGCAGTTCATGGCGATGAACTGCATCGCAGAGGGCGTCGGCGTGATCAACGAGACGATCTTCGAGAACCGCTTCATGCACGTGCAGGAACTGCTGCGCCTGGGCGCCGACATCCGCGTCGAAGGCCACACCGCGATCGTGCGCGGCACCGCGCGACTCGGCGGCGCGCAGGTGATGGCGACCGACCTGCGTGCATCGGCATCGCTGATCCTCGCCGGACTGGTCGCGGATGGCGACACGGTCATCGACCGCATCTACCACCTTGATCGCGGCTACGAGAACATCGAGGAGAAGCTGTCGGGGCTGGGCGCGAAAATACGACGGATCAGCGGTTAACGCCCACCTTCTCGCTCGTCGTCCCAGCGAAAGCTGGGATCCATCTTGATTCTGATTCGCTCGACCTGGGAACAACGTCAAAATGGGTCCCAGCTTTCGCTGGGACGACGAGCCAAGGCAATAGTCTTTCGGTTCTCATCCCGCTCGCCTCACCGCATCGACTTGATACGCAAGTCGATCTCGTCCTTGCCGTCCTTCTTCTGCAGCAGGCGCGCCGGCACCGGCAGGCCTTCCACCACCCAGGCGATGGTCTGCTTGTTGCCGTCGGTACGGACCACCTTCGTGGCCTGCTGCGACTTGCCGTCGACCGTGATCGCTTCCTTGCCGGCGACCTGGTAGCTGAGCTGCTTGGCACGGCCGTCCTCGACCATCCTGTAGTTCAGCGGCTTGCCGGCAGCGACGTCGCGCGCGAGCGCGAGGTTGATCATCAACGCATCCATGTCGCCCTTCTGCAGCTTGACCGGGCCGGCGCGATCGGCTTTGACGTCGCCGCTCCACGTCGCCACGCCCTTGCTCCAGTCGTAGTTGGCGTCCTTGTCGACCTTCTTGATCAACAGCAGCGAACGATCGCTCGACGACAACGGACGCCATTGTCCGTCGCGGTCCTCGAACACCGTGCTCTGACTCAGCTGGGCGACGTTGCTGGTGATGCTCAGCGTGTATTTCCAGCGATTGGCGCCCTGTGCTTCCAGCGTCATCTTGCCGTTGCCCTGCAGACCCATGTAACTGGCCTGGTAGTCGGCAGAGAACGGCGTGACCGCCCACGCCGGTGCCGTCGCCAGCGCGAGCAGGGTCGCCGCGAGCATCCGCTTGCGAAAGGACGAGGACTTGTTCGGTACATGCATGGACATCGGCATCATGGGTTTTCGGTTCCTTGGTATTCGATCAGGCGCAGGTCGACGGCGTCTTGGCCGTCGGTGCGTTGCAGGATGCGGACCGGCGTCGGCACGCCGCTGGCCACCCACAGGATGGTTTCGTCGTTGCCGCCATTGGTACGCGAAACGCGCATGGCTTCGTAGCTCAATTCGCCGATCCTGACGTTCTCGGTCTGCTCGGCGACCTGATACTGGTGATCGCGCACGCGGCCGCCGTCGACGAAGCGGTATTGCAGCTGCCTGCCGGGCACGGCATCGCGAATCACGGCAAGGTTGATCAGCAGGCCGCTCATGTCGCCGTCCTGCAGCGGCACGGCCTGCGTGCGGTCCTTCTTCAGGTCGCCACGCCAGCGCGCGGTACGCGAAGACCAGTCGTAGACGCCGACGGTCTTCTTGCCGAAGAACATCAGTGCCTTGCGCACGGTGCTTTGCGTGAGCGGCCGATAGTGATCGGCCACCGCATCGAACACCGTGCTCTGCTCGATGTTGAGGGCCAGGATCCCGGCAAAGCCGCGATTGCCATGGATGCCGAGATCCACGCGCCACTGCGGATCGGTGTTGTGCACCAGCCGCATCGTCGCGTTGCCGGCCAGCTTGCCTTCGTTGTAGGCCTGGTAGGTCGCGACGAACGGCTCGAGCGCATCGGCGCGCGCAGCTGGCAGCCATGCCGATACCAGCAGGACGATAGGGAACACGAGGGACTTCATCAGGCGGCCATCATGCAAAGCGGTTGTTGGCTCCAAGCTGAAGCGGGGTCGCCAGTGCCATGCCATCGACATGAACAGCGTCTTCAGCCAGTGCAATGCGGCCTCTGGCCAGCCAATGCAAGGTTTCGACCAGCAACGGGTGCTCGCGCGCCAGCACGCGCTGCGCGAGCGTTTCGGCGCTGTCGTGCGCGAGAACCGGCACCCGCGCCTGCGCGATCACGGGGCCGCCGTCGAGGTCCGGCGTGACGAAATGGACGCTGGCGCCGTGTTCGGCCACGCCTGCGGCCAAAGCCTGCTGATGCGTGCGCAGGCCCTTGAACGCGGGCAGCAGGGAGGGATGGATATTGACGATGCGGCCGCGGCGCGCGTCGACCACGCCTGCGTCGATCAGGCGCAGGTAGCCGGCGCAGACGATGAGATCGGCGCCGCTCTCGTCGACGCGCGCGAACAAGGCGCGGTCGAACGCAACGCGCATATCGAACGCGGTCGGATCGAGCGCCACCGTCGCAATATCGGCCTCGCGCGCGCGTTGCAGGGCAGGCGCTTGCGCCTTGTCCGAAAACACGCCGACGATCCGCGCCGGCAGCGTGCCTGCGGCGATCGCATCGAGCAGCGCCTGCAGGTTGCTCCCGCGGCCCGAAGCGAGCACGGCGATGCGGCAGGTCACTGGAATTGCGGAATCAGCCGATGCGCACGCGCGGGCGATCACCTGCCGCAGCGACGACGCCGCCGATGCGCCAGTGCGCCAGCGCAAGACGATCGAGGTCGGCTTCGATCGCCGCGACCGCCGACGGCGCCACGACCAGCACGAAGCCGATGCCGCAGTTGAACGTGCGCCACATTTCCTCGCGCGCCACCGCGCCTTCGCGCTGCAGCCAGTCGAACACCGGCGGAAACTTCCATGCGCTCGCATCGATGTCGAGGCCGAGCCCGTCCGGCACGACGCGGATGATGTTCTCGGTCAGGCCGCCGCCGGTGATGTGCGCCATGGCATGGATCGCGCCCTCGGCGCCGCCATGCGTGCGCAGCAGGTCGAGGATGGGCTTCACGTACAGCGCCGTCGGCGCCATCAGCGCGTCTTCCAGCGTGGCCTCGCCGAGGTCGAGTCCGAGCGGTGAGCCGGCGCGATCGAGAATCTTGCGGATCAGCGAATAGCCGTTGGAATGCGGGCCGCTCGAGGCGAGGCCGATCAGCACGTCGCCCGCGCGCACCTGGCCGCCATCGAGCAGTCGCGACTTCTCGACCGCGCCGACGGTGAATCCCGCCAGGTCGTATTCGCCCGGCGCATACATGTCGGGCATTTCGGCGGTCTCGCCGCCGATCAGCGCGCAGCCGGCGAGTTCGCAGCCGCGCGCGATGCCGCCGACGACCGCGACGGTGGTGTCGACGTCGAGCTTGCCGGTGGCGAAATAGTCGAGGAAGAACAACGGCTCGGCACCCTGCACCAGCACGTCGTTGACGCACATGCCGACCAGGTCGATGCCGATGGTGTCGTGGCGGCCGAGCTGCTGGGCGAGCTTGAGCTTGGTGCCGACGCCATCGGTGCCGGAGACCAGGACCGGCTCGCGGTACTTGCCGGAGAGGTCGAACAGCGCGCCGAATCCGCCCAGGCCGCCCATGACTTCGGGACGGAAACTGCGCCTGACCAGCGGCTTGATGCGTTCGACGACGGCGTTGCCGGCATCGATGTCGACGCCGGCGTCGCGGTAGGTCATCGGAGCGGAGCTCGCCGTCGGGGAGGAGCTGGGGGGAACAGAAGTCGTCACGGCCGCTCGCGAATAGCGCTGGGCCGGTGATTTTAGCAGCCGGGATGACGAGTTCCGGTTGCCGTGCATGGCAAGCAGCAAGCCCTGCGCAAGGTTCCACAACCCGCATTCACCGTCCTATGGCACCATTTCGATTGGCGTGGAGCAGGAAGGAACGATGCAGCGAGCGATCCGGTGGGTGTGGGCGGCAGGGCTGGGGCTGGCCTTGGCGGGCGTCGCCGGAGCCGCATCGGCCCAGCGCGTCGAGGGCGACCGCGCCTTCGCCGAAGGCACCTACGCCGCCGAAGTGCCGGTGCGCAGCCAGACCGAATCCGAACGCAGCGCCGGCTTCGCGCGCGCGCTGTCGCAGGTGTTCGGCAAGATCAGCGGCGACCGCAGCGCCGCGTCGCGTCCCGGCGTCGGCCAGGAACTACGCCACGCCAAGGACTACGTCGAAGGTTACGACTACCGCCAGGACGAGGGCGTCGGCCCGTCCGGCGCGCCGAGCTACACCACCACGCTGATCGTGCGCTTCGACCCGCAGAAGGTGGACGGGATCGTGTCGGCGCTGGGCCTGCCGGTGTGGCCGCAGCCGCGGCCCAAGCCGGTGCTGTGGCTGGCGATCGACGACGGCAAGGGCGCGCGCCTGGTCGGTTTGAGCCAGAACAACGTCGCCAAGCCGCTGACCCAGCGCGCCATCGAGCGCGGCTATCGGCTCGGCTTGCCCAGCGGCAGTGCCGCCGAGCAGGCCGCGGTCGGCGCCATCTGGCGCGGCGACAGCGCCGCGATCGCGCGCCTGTCCGCGCGCTACAGCCCGCCGATGCAGCTGATCGGCAAGCTGTACCGCGGCAAGGGCGGCTGGGTCGCGGACTGGATCTTCGTCGACAGCGGCCGCGTGCTGTCGACATGGACCAGCAACGAGGTCGATGCGCGCCGCGCGATGGCCGCCGGTGCCGACGGCGCCGCCGACGCGCTGACGCGCAAGTACGCGCGACGCAGCGCGTCCGGCCCGGCCGGCGTGCAGCGCATCCTGTTCACCGGCATCCGCAGCAGCGAGGACTTCATCCGCCTGTCCGGCTACCTGCAGGGCATCGCGGTCGTGCGCCGCATCACGCCGGTGCGCGCCACGCCCGAAGGGCTGGAGGTCGACCTGGAGCTGCTGACCGGCATGCCCGGCTTCCGGCGCATGGTCGACGAGGACGTGCTGGTCGAGGCCGAAGGCGGCATCGAAGGCGTCACGCCCGTGTTCCAGCTGCGTTGAGGACGATCGCATGAACCACGACGCTGCCGGCGCCGATCTCGCGCTGTTCCTCAAGCGCCTGCAGTGGGGCCTGGTCGCGCTGATCGTGGCCGCGCTGGTATGGGCGCTGGCGCCGGTGCTGACGCCATTCGTCGTCGCCGCCTTGTTCGGCTGGCTCGGCGATCCGCTGGTCGATCGCCTCGAACGCGCCGGCCGTTCGCGCAACACCGCGGTGATCCTGGTGTTCACGCTGATGGCGTTGCTGGCGGTACTCGCCGCGCTGATCCTGGTGCCGCTGATCGAGCGCCAGATCATGACCCTGGTCGACTCGCTGCCGCGCTATCGCGACTTCTTCCTCGGCACGGTGTTGCCCTGGCTCGAGCGTCGCACGGGCCTGCAGCTGACGGTGTGGCTCGATCCGGTGCGCATCTTCGACCTGATCCGTTCGCATTGGGAAAGCGCCGGCGGCGTCGCCGCGACCATCGTCGCCTACGTCTCGCGTTCGGGCTTCGCGATGCTGGCGTGGATCGCCAACATCGTGCTGATCCCGGTGCTGGCGTTCTTCTTCCTGCGCGACTGGGACGTGATGGTCGAGCGCGTCGCCGCGCTGGTGCCGCGCGACCACCTCGACACCGTCTCGCGGCTGGCGCGCGAGTCCAGCGAGATGCTCGGCGGTTTCTTGCGCGGGCAGTTCCTGGTGATGCTGATCCTCGGCGCGATGTACGGCATCGGCTTGTGGATCGTCGGCCTCGACCTCGGCCTGCTGATCGGCATCATCGCCGGCCTGTTCACCTTCGTGCCTTACCTCGGGCCGACCAGCGGCATCGTGCTCGGCGTGATCGCGGCGCTCGTGCAATACGGCGACTGGAAGCACGTACTCGGCGTACTGATCGTGTTCGGCATCGGCCAGGTGATCGAGAGTTACTGGCTGACGCCGAAGCTGGTCGGCAACCGCATCGGCCTGCATCCGGTCGCGGTGATCTTCGCGGTGCTCGCGGGCGGACAGTTGTTCGGCTTCCTCGGCATGTTGCTGGCACTGCCAGTGGCGGCGATCGCCAACGTACTGCTGCGCTACGCGCACGAGCGCTACACGCAGAGCCGGCTGTATGCCGGCGAACACCAGGCGATCGTGCTCGATCCCTACGTCAGCAGCGGCGGCATCATCCTGCCGCGACGATAGCGGCAAGGACAGCGACGAGGCGTGACCGGGCAATTGCCGCTGGCGTTGCGCTATCCGCCCGACCAGCGTTTCGAGAGCTTCGTGGGCGTCGGCGCTGGCGACGGCGCGGTCGCACAGCTGCGCACGCTCGCCGAAGGTACGGGCGCGGACGACAAGCTGTACCTCGCCGGCGCTGGTGGCGTTGGCAAGACCCACCTGCTGCTGGCCGCCTGCGCACACGCCGACGCGGCCGGCCGGCGCGCGGCCTACCTGCCGTTGGCGACGGCAAGCGGCCGCTTGCGCGATGCACTCGATGCGCTCGATGGCTACGATCTGCTGGCGCTCGACGGTCTGGATGCGGTCGCCGGCCATCGCGACGACGAAGTGGCGCTGTTCGATGCCCACAATCGCGTGCACGACGCCGGCGGCGCACTGTTGTACAGCGCCCGCGCGATGCCCGATGCGTTGCCGCTGCTGCTGCCGGACCTGCGCTCGCGGTTGTCGCAATGCACGCGCCTCGTGCTCGAACCGTTGGATGACGACGGTCGCCGCGAAGTGCTGCGCCTGCGCGCGGCGCGGCGCGGGCTGCAACTGGAGGATGCCGCGCTGGATTGGCTGCTCAGGCGCGTCGGCCGCGACCTCGCCAACCTGACGGCACTACTCGACACGCTGGATCGCGCCTCGCTTGCCGCGCAACGTCGGATCACCGTGCCGTTCCTGCGGCAGACGCTCGGCCCCGATATCGCGTAAGGCGGGCCCGCCATCACTGTCGCCGCACGCTTCAACACGCGCCGCGAGCGGTGGGCCAGGCCCACCCTATGATCCAGACAATTCGCGGTCCAGCAGCGCCAGCCGTTCCGGCGTGCCGACATCGGTCCAGCGGCCGCGGTGATGCGTGCCGGTGACCAGACCATCGTCCATCGCCGCGCGCAGCAGCGGTGCGAGCTTGAAGCGCGGCGGCACCGCATCGACGCCGGCGACGGCGCCGACGACATCGCGCCAGCCATCGAACAGGGCGGGACGATAGATGCCGATGCCAGCGAACGTCTGTTTGCGCTCGCCCTCGGAGTGCACCCGCCCCTCCTCGCCGAGCGCGAAGTCGCCGCGCCCGTTGTGCGGCGGATTGTCGATGAGCACGAGATGCGCCGTACCGGCAGGCTCGCGTAGCAGGGTTGCGTAATCGACATCGCTCCAGATGTCGCCGTTGACCGCGAGGAACGGCGCATCGCCGAGCAGGCGCAGTGCGTGGTGCATGCCGCCGCCGGTTTCGAGCGGCGTCCCGCCTTCATACGAATAGCGGATGGCAAGGTTCCAGCGTTCGCCGTCGCCGAGCACGCGCGGAAATTGCTCGGCCAGCCACGACGTGTTGATGACCACTTCGCGCACCCCGGCCGCGGCGAGCTTTTCCAGGTGCCATGCGATCAGCGGCTTGCCGCCGGCGACGAGCAGCGGTTTCGGCGTGATGTCGGTCAGTGGCCGCATGCGCTCGCCGAGGCCGGCCGCGAGGATCAGCGCCTTCATGCGTCGGCGGGTCCGGACAATGCGGGCCGCACGTGACGATCGAGGAGGTCGACGAGCGGTGCGAGTTCCGGATGGCGCGGCAGCACCTCGTCGAGATAGGCGATGAAACGCGGCGCGTCGGCAAGGTATCTGGTCTTGCCATCGCGATGATGCAGGCGCGCGAAGATGCCGAGGATCTTGAGATGGCGCTGCACGCCGAGCCAGTCGGCATCGCGCAGGAACTGGCGCAGCGGCGGCACCGGCAAGCCGGCTGTCACTGCGCGCGCGTGATAGCGTTCCAGCCAGGCATCGACGCGCGCCAGCGGCCAGCTCGCAAAGGCGTCCTTGAACAGGCTGATCGCGTCGTAGGCGATCGGGCCGATCACCGCGTCCTGGAAATCGAGCACCGCCGGTCCACCAGCGACCGGCATCAGATTGCGCGGCATGAAGTCGCGATGCGTGAGCACTTTCCGCTGCCCGAGCGCATTGTCCATGAGGCGGCGTTGAACGATTTCGAGGCGGTCGCTGTCGTCGCAGTCGAGTTCCACGCCGAGATGGCGGCGCAGGAACCACTCCTCGAACAATCCCGCATCGCGTTGCAGCAGCGCCTCGCCGAAAGCGCCGATCCAGTCCGGTGGCGCGATCGCCTGCAGCTTGAGCAATTGCCCGATGGCCGCATCGACATGGAGATCGGCGTTGTCGTCGTCGATGACCTGCGCCAGGGTGGGTCCGCCGAGGTCCTCCAGCAGCAGGAATCCCGCTTCGACATCCTGTGCAAGCACGCGCGGCACGCGCACGCCGCCGGCCTCGAGCAAGGCGCGCATGCGCAGCCATGGCCGCACGTCTTCCTGATCGGGCGGTGAATCCATGACGATGCGCGTGCCGTCTTCGCCGCCGTGCGTGCGCCAATAGCTGCGGAAGCCGGCATCGGTCGAGGCGCGCTGCAGTTCGAGCGTGGCCACGCCGGTGGCCGCGCGCGCCCAGGCAAGCCGTTGCTGCCCACGAGGATCTGGCTGGATTGCGGATGCATCAACAGCAGTCACAAAAACGGTCATCCGGTCTCCGGACCGACAGGCGCCGAGATAGGCACAGGGTAAACTCAGCAACCCGTCCAGAGCGAGGCATCGAACGAGAATGGGCATGACCATACTGCAACCGGTGCTGTTGTCCGGTGGTTCCGGCACACGGCTGTGGCCGCTCTCGCGCGAGGCCTATCCGAAGCAGTTCCTGCCGCTGGCCGGGGACGACACCATGTTGCAGGCGACCTGGCAGCGCGTCGCGGAACTGGCTGGCGCGCCGCCGATCGTCGTCGCCAACGAGGAACATCGCTTCCTCGCCGCCGAGCAGCTGCGCCAGGTCGGCGCGCCATCGGCCGCGATCGTGCTCGAACCGGTGGGACGCAACACAGCGCCCGCGATCGCCGCCGCGGCCTTGCAGGCCAGCGCCGATGGCGCCGATCCCTTGTTGCTGGTGCTGCCTTCCGACCACGTCGTGCGCGATGCCTGGGCGTTCCGCGACGCCGTGCGCAGGGCCAGCGCGGCGGCAGAGGCAGGCGCGCTGGTCACGTTCGGGATCGTGCCGGAATCGGCGGAAACCGGCTTCGGCTACATCCAGGCCGATCCCGGCGGCAAGAACGTCGCCGGCGTGCGCCGCGTGCTGCGCTTCGTCGAGAAACCCGATGCCGCCACCGCGCAGGAATACCTCGATGCGGGCGGCTATTACTGGAACAGCGGCATGTTCCTGTTCCGCGCCTCGCGCTACCTGCAGGAACTCGAACGCTTCCGCCCGGACATTCTCGCCGCCGTGCGCGCCGCGTTCGCGGCCGCCGTGCACGATGGCGATTTCATCCGCCTCGACAAGGAAGCCTTCGCCGCCTGTCCGTCGGACTCGATCGACTACGCGGTGATGGAGAAGACCGATGCCGCGATGGTGCTGCCGGTCGACATCGGCTGGAACGACGTCGGCTCGTGGTCGGCGCTGTGGGCGGTCAGCGTGCAGGACCGCGACGGCAACGCCCGCCATGGCGACGTGATCACGGTCGACACCCGCAACAGCTACGCCTACGCGCGCCGCCTGGTGGCGCTGGTCGGCGTCGACGACATCGTCGTGGTCGAGACCGACGACGCGGTGCTCGTCGCGCACAAGGACCAGGTGCAGCAGGTCAAGGAAGTGGTCTCGCGATTGAAGGCCGAGCAGCGCAGCCAGGTCGCGCTGCATCGCGAGGTGCATCGCCCGTGGGGCAGCTACGACTCGATCGATGCCGACGACGGCTTCCAGGTCAAGCGCATCAAGGTCAAGCCGGGCGCGCGCCTGTCGCTGCAGTCGCACAAGCACCGCGCCGAGCACTGGATCGTGGTGCGCGGCACCGCGCGCGTGACCCGCGATGACGAAGTCTTCGACCTGCAAGCCAACGAGTCCACCTACATCCCGCTGGGCGCGAAGCATCGCCTGGAGAACCCGACGACCGACATGCTGGAACTGATCGAGGTGCAGTCCGGCGGCTATCTCGGCGAGGACGACATCGTGCGCTACGAGGATGCTTACGGGCGTTCGTAGGGTGGGCCCTGGCCCACCATTGCCATCTCACCACTTGCCGCGTCGCATCGCATCGCGAAATGGTGGGCTTGAGCCCACCCTACATTCTTCGCATGGTCACGCGTGCGAGCTGCGTCCATCCGACGCCGGATACACGCGGAACCGAAGCAGCCGCACGCCGACGTCGCTACCGGTTGCCGGCACTTCGACGCTCGGCGTCGCGATCAGGTCGACTTCCAGCGTGCGCGCCTGTCCGGTCACGGCCAGTTCGACGGCGACATGGTCGACGCGCCGGTGGACTGCGACGACGCGCGCCCGCAAGCCTTCGCCGGCCTGGACCAGGTCGAGGTCGTGCGGCCGGACATGCAGTGTCGCGGGACCATCCGCATGTTCGGCAACCGGCAGCCGCACGTCCTGGCCTTCGGCGACGAAGTGGCCGCTCTCGATGCGTCCTTCGAGCACGTTGGCGCGGCCGATGAACTCGAACACGTAGGGCGACGCAGGCGCGTGATAGATCTCGTCGGGCGTACCGACCTGTTCGATGCGGCCGTCGCGCAGCAGTACGACGCGGTCGGCGAGTTCGAGCGCCTCATCCTGGTCGTGGGTGACGAACACCGTGGTCTGGCCGGTCTGCTCGTGCAGGCGCCGCAGCCAGCGCCGCAGTTCGACACGCACCTTCGCATCGAGCGCGCCGAAAGGTTCGTCGAGCAGCAGCACGGTCGGATCGATCGCCAGCGCGCGCGCCAGCGCGACGCGCTGTTTCTGGCCGCCCGACAGCTGCTCCGGATAGCGCGCACCGTACTCCGGCAGCTGGATCAGCGTCAGCAGCTCCTCCACGCGGTGCGCGATCGTCGCCTTGTCGGGGCGCTTGCGCCGCGGGCGGCTGCGCAGGCCGAAGGCGATGTTCTCGGCGACCGTCATGTGCTTGAACAGCGCGTAATGCTGGAACACGAAGCCGACGTTGCGCTCGCGCAGGCTCAGCTGCGTCGCGTCTTCGTCGCCGAACAGCAACCGTCCCGTATCCGGATGCAGCAGGCCGGCGATCACGCGCAGCAGCGTGGTCTTGCCGGAGCCCGATGGCCCGAGCAGGGCGACCAGTTCGCCGGAAGCGATGTCGAGGTCGATCGCGTCGAGCGCGGCGACGTTCGCGTAGTGCTTGCCGATGCCCTGGATGCTGAGATCCATGCCCTTCCTCGTCGTAGCCAGATGCCCATCATGGACGAGGACGGGTCGTGTCGGCGTGGACGGCGCGCCGGCACTGGTTTGCAGGACCGATTGCGTGCGCTGTTCGCTGTCGATGGCGAAGAGGTCGTGTGCAGCGCTGCTGGAAAATTGGTCATGGAGATGGATCACCGGCGCCCGCGCCGCGACAAAATTTGGTGACGGCTCATCCTCACCGGCGCGCCGGGTAGGGCGCGGCCAGAAGCCGGCTTTGCTCTCACCTTTAACGATACCCATCTCAATTCCGCCTATGCGATTGGGCCAGAGCTTCGCCGTGGCGAGCTTCCAGCCAGAACTTCACCACCAACGTCACCAACGCCAGGCCCGCCAGCAACGACGCCACCGCGAACGCGGCCGTGCCCTGGAACTCGTTGTAGAGGATCTCGATATGCAACGGCAGCGTGTTGGTCAGGCCGCGGATATGGCCCGAGACCACCGACACCGCGCCGAATTCGCCCATCGCGCGCGCGCCGCACAGCAACACGCCGTACAGCAGCCCCCATTTGATGTTGGGCAGGGTGACGCGGAAGAACATTGTCCAGGCGCCGGCACCGAGCGAGCGTGCTGCGATCTCCTCGTCGCTGCCCTGCTGCTGCATCAGCGGGATCAGCTCGCGCACCACGAACGGGAAAGTGATGAACAGCGTCGCCAGCACGATCGCGGGCCGCGCGAACAGGATCTTGACGTCGTAATGCCCGAGCACGTCCGCGAACCAGCCATGGGTTGGGCTGAACAGCAGCACCAGGCACAGGCCGGCCACCACCGGCGAGACCGCGAACGGCAGATCGATCAATGCCAGCAGCGTGCGCTTGCCGGCGAACTCGAAGCGCGTCACCGCCCACGCCGTGAACACGCCGAAGATCGCGTTGAGCGGGATCACGATCGCCGCGACGAACAATGTCAGCTTCAGCGCCGCGACCGCATCGGGTTCGACCAGTGCGGCGAACCAGACGCCGAAGCCCTTCGCGAACGCCGCGCCGAGCACCATCAGCAACGGCATCACCAGCAGCAGCGCCATCGCCAGCACCGCGAACGCGATCAAGCGTCCAGCGCAGCCAGGCCGGCTCCTGCAGCGCATCGTCTCCAGGTGGCGGTAGGCGTTCAACCATTGCGGCGCGTCCTGCGTTCGTGCGCGAACAGCGACGGCACGGCGTTGATCACCAGCAGGCAGACGAAGGACGCGGCCAGCAGTAACGCGGCGATCGCGATCGCGCCGTTGTAGTCGTATTCCTCGAGGCGGATGGTGATCAACAGCGGCGCGATCTCCGTGGCGAACGGTTTGTTGCCGGCGATGAAGATCACCGACCCGTATTCGCCGAGCCCGCGCGCGAACGCCAGCGAGAAGCCGGTCAGCAGCGCCGGCACCAGTTCCGGCAGGATCACGCGGCGGAACGCGGTGAAGCGCGATGCGCCGAGCGAAGCGGCTGCTTCCTCCTGTTCGCGACCGAGCGATTCGAGCACGGGTTGCACCGTGCGCACCGCGAACGGCAGCCCGATGAAGGCGAGCGCGATGACGATGCCGGCCGGCGCATACGCGATCTTCAAGCCTTCCGGCTCGAGCCAGCGCCCGACCCAGCCATTGGCCGAATAGATCGCGGTCAGGGCGATGCCGGCGACGGCGGTGGGCAGCGCGAATGGCAGGTCGACGATCGCATCGAGCAGGCGCCGGCCCGGAAAGCGGTAGCGCACCAGCACCCATGCGATCAACGCGCCGGCGAACAAGGCCACGATCGACGCGGCGAACGCGGCGCCGAAGCTCAGCTTGAGCGCCGCCTGCACGCGCGGATCCTGGATCGCACGCAGCCAGCCGTCGATGCCGAGCCCTGCGGCACGGATCGCGAGCGCAGCCAGCGGCAGCAGCACGATCAGGCCCAGCCACGCCAGACCCAGACCCAGGCTCAAGCCGAAGCCGGGCAGCGGTCGGCGGAAGCGGGTGGTGGAGGGCAGGGGCAGGGCGGTGGCGCTCATGGGTTTCCGTGTCGTGAGGCTTTAGCTCCCTCCCCTGCGAATGCAGGGGAGGGCTGGGGAGGGGTTCCCGGTATCAGAAACTTTTTCCGAAGCGTGCAGATGGAATTCCTTCGACGAGAACACCGGATCCGACGCCACCCCTCCCAACCTCCCCCTGCATTCGCAGGGGAGGAGCAGAGCGGTCATTTCGGCGCATAGATCTGGTCGAAGAACCCACCATCGGCGAAATGCGCCGCCTGCGCCTTCTTCCATCCGCCGAAGGCGTTGTCGATGGTCACCTGCTTCACCTCCGGAAAATGTTTGAGCTCCGCCGCAGGCACCGTCTCCGGTTGCGACGGCCGATAGCCGTTGCGCGCGGCGATGCGCTGTCCTTCCGGCGAATACAGCCAGCGCAGGTAGGCTTCGGCCTGCTTGCGCGTGCCGTGCTTGGCCACGTTCTTGTCGACCCATGCGACCGGCGGTTCGGCCTTGATGCTGAGGCTGGGAATGACGATCTCGAACTTGCCACGCGTGTCCGCGTCGGCGAGCGTGAGCAGGGCCTCGTTCTCCCATGCGATCAGCACGTCGCCGATGCCGCGCTCGACGAAGGTGGTGGTCGAGCCGCGCGCGCCGGTATCGAGCACGGGCACGTTCTTGAACAGTTTGCCGAGGTAGTCGAGCACCTTCGGCGACTCGCGATACTGCGCCGAGGCCCAGGCCCAGGCCGCGAGATAGTTCCAGCGCGCGCCGCCGGAAGTCTTGGGGTTGGGCGTGATCACGCCGATGCCGGGCCGGGCGAGGTCGCCCCAATCCTTGACCTGCTTCGGATTGCCCTTGCGCACCAGGAACACGATGGTCGAGGTGTAGGGCGCGCTGTTGTGCGGCAGGCGCGCCTGCCAGTCGGCCGGGCAGCAACTTGCCGTTGGCTGCGATCGCATCGATGTCCGCGGCGAGCGCGAGCGTGACGACGTCCGCCTCGAGGCCGTCGACGACCGCGCGCGCCTGCTTGCCGGAGCCGCCATGCGAGGCGCGCACGCTGACCGTCTCGCCGGTCTGCTGCTTCCAGTGCGCGGCGAAGGCCTTGTTGTATTCGGCATAGAACTCGCGCGTCGGATCGTAGGAGACGTTGAGCAGCTCGACGTCCTTGGCTTGCGCGGCGCCGGAAGCCAGCGCCACGGCGAGCCCGAGCAGGAGCGAGCGGAATGTGTTGTTCATGAACAATCCTCTGCGAAGGTAGGGCAGCAAATCAGAAGGAGAATTGCGCGCGGGTGAAGAAGGTTTTCTCGTCTTCGCGATCGCCTGTCTCGCCACCGTCGTCGAACTGCGTCTGCGTGTAGTTGGCGACCAGCTTGAGATTGCCGGTGAGATACCAGTTCAGGCCCAGTCCCCACGAGGTGGCCCGGCTCGCGACGAGCGCAGGATCGGCGAACAGCGGGAAGGCGTCTTCGTCGATCTCGAGCCTTTCATAGCGCGCCGCCAGTTCGAATGCGCCCCAGCCTGCACCACCGATCGTAAACGGATGGTTAGGCCGCGCCACGCCTCGGTAGCCGGCGTCCTCGCCGGTGAGCACGTAGCTGCCGGTGAGTTGCCAGGCGCGGTTGTCGAGCGCGTCGCGCACGCCGCTGTCCTGCAGCACCACGTCCTGCTTCGAACTGACGTACTCGCCGAGCAGGCCGAACGCGTTGCGGTAGTACCAGGCCTGCGGCGACCAGCGCGTGTGTTCGCCGTCGGCGGCGACGTCGCTGCGATAGTTGAAGAACTGCACCTGTCCCGGCGTGCGATAGCGCGGCAGGAAATTGTTGCCGCTGCCCTCTTTGTCACCCTGGCTGCCGGCGATGCCGAAACCCAGACCCGAGAGCGCGTTGCCGGCGTTCTTCCACGGTTCGACGAACACGCGGCCGGCGACCTCGAAGTCGTTGTCCGGATTGGTGGTCGGGCTGTCGCGTCCGTCGGGCGCGCCGTTGTAGACGCCCAGCACGTAGTTGACGGTGGCGCCGGCGAACTCGCCCTGCAGCTGCACGCCGAGATCGCGATTGGGTACGAGTTCGGTCGCGAAGCCGCGCTCGATCAGCGCGGTGACGCCGCCGCTTTGCAGGCGCTCCAGACCGACCGGACCTTTCACCTTGCCGATGCGCAATGTGGCGCGCGGATCGAATTTCAGGTCGAGATAGGCGTCGACGAGGGTGGCGTTGTCGCCGGCGAATTCCGGCGTGAGGCGGAATCCGATCAGCTTGCCCCAGCTGCCTTCCAGTGTCGGACGCACGCGGCGGAACAGGAAGGTGTCGTTCTGCGGATTGGCATCGTCGCCCAGGAAGAAGCGTCCGTCGGCCTGCACCAGGCCGCGCAGCTTCACCTCGATGTTGCCGTCCGGCGATTTCACCGACAGGCCCTTGTCGGCGGTCAGCGCGACCGTCGGCGTCGTTGCCGCCTTGGCCGTGGCCGCTTCTTCCTGCAGTTCCAGCCTGCGTTCGAGGATGCGCAGGCGCTGGTCTAGATCGCTGGCGGAGACGATGCCATCGCCTGTCTCCGCCGGCGACGAAGCCGCGCCGTAGCGCTGTTCGAGGATTTGCAGGCGGCGCGAAAGTTCCTCGATCGTGAGCGCCTGCGCTGGATCGGCGGCAAACGCGGGGAGGCCTGTCGCCAGCAGCGACAACGCGAACGACAGGCGTGCGATACGCAAGCGTCGGTATCGAGGGACCGGATGAGGGAGGGACATGTGCGATTCCTTGGACAGCTGTGGGGAAGCGCCTCCGGTGGTCCGGTCGGCACGCTGGGTGGGCGGGGAGGGAGGAACTCAGTCGGCGTCGCGACGGACGCCATCTATGTGGCCAGGGTCATCATCGATCACGATGCGGTCGACGCGGTCGCTCTCGACGCGGATGCGTTGACTGCGCGTGATCTGCACGATGCGCGAAGAGTGCACGACCACCTCGACCTGGCCGTAGGCGATCTCGCGCAGCGCGGCCAACACGGCGCGCTCGCTGTCGCTCAGGCGTATGGGGACCTGCGTGTCACGAGGTGAAGCAGCCGCGGCAGACCGCGGTAGCGACTGGATTTTGTTGGCGTGGCGATCCATGGGGAATGCTCTCCGGTGCGGCTCAAGCTGCCTTGGCGCGGGCATCGGGCAGCGCGGCGGAACCCAGCGGGGGCGCGCCGAACCAATGCAATGTGTCGGCGAAGGCGGCAACCTCGCCGACGATGAGCAGCGCGGGTGATTGCACGTGATGCGCATGCGCGCGTTCGACCAGTTCCGACAGCGGACCGGTCACCACGCGTTGATCCGCACGCGATCCGTTCTCGATCAACGCAAACGGCGTCGCCGCATCGCGGCCGTGCGCGATCAGACGGTCGCGCAGCACGTCGAGCATCGCCACGCCCATGTACACCGCCAGCGTCTGCCGCTCCTGCGCCAACGCGAGCCAGTCCAGTCCGCCCTCATCCAGTGTGTCCAGCGAGGCCTTGCAGTGCGCGGTGACCAGGCGCAGCGATTGCGCGTGGTCGCGATGGGTCAGCGGCACGCCGGCATAGGCTGCGCAGGCGATCGCGGCGGTGATACCGGGGACGACTTCAAAGTCGATGCCGTGCGCGCGCAGCACTTCGAGCTCCTCGCCGCCGCGCCCGAACACGAACGGATCGCCACCCTTCAATCGCACCACGCGCTTGCCGGCCTGCGCATGCTCGACCAGCAGCGCGTTGATCTGCGCCTGCGTGGTGCGGTGGTCCCCGGCTTGCTTGCCGACTTCGATGCGTTCGGCGTCGCGGCGCGCGAGTTGCAGTACTTCGTCGCTGGCGAGGCGGTCGTGCAGGATCACGTCGGCCTCGTTGAGCAGGCGCAGCGCGCGCAGCGTGAGCAGGCCCGGATCGCCGGGTCCCGCGCCGACCAGTGCGACGGAACCGGTGCGACGCATCGTCTGCGCACCATGTTTCAGCGCCGCATCGAATTCGCGCTCTGCGGCGAGGTGCCGGCCCTTGCGCAGCAGCGCCTGCAGCGGCCCGGACAACAGCCGCGCATAGGCGCCGCGCCGTGCGCCGAGTTCAGGCCAGCGGGCGCGGATGCGGTCGCGATGCCGCGTCAGCAATTGCGCCAGCAGGCCGAAGGAGGCGTCGAACTGTTGTTCCAGCTGTTCGCGCAGCAAGCGCGCCAGCATCGGCGCGCCGCCGCCGCTCGAGATCGCGATCTGCAACGGGCCACGCTCGACGCGTGCCGGCACGTGGAAGCGCGAGAGCTCCGCATCGTCGACCACGTTGGCCCAGACCCGGCGTGTCTGCGCGGCGGCGGCGACGGCGCGGTTCACCTGTGCATCGTCCGTGGCGGCGATCGCGAGCCAGACGCCGTCGAGCCATGAAGGCTCGAACTGGCCATTCAGGTGCGTGATACGGCCTTCAGCAGCCCAACCGGCGAGCGTGGCTTCGAGTTGCGGCGCGCCGATGCGAACCTGGGCGCCCGCTTCGAGCAACGCTTCGACCTTGCGCCGGGCCACCCCGCCGCCGCCTACGACGAGTACGCCACGGCCACGCAGGTCCGCGAACACCGGATAGAGCTTGGCTGAAGCCGGGCGGGTTGCGGCGGAGGAGGAACGATCGGGCATGGCGGCGGCGGCGAGGGGGTGCATCGACGCTAGCGACGGCCGGCACGGGGCGGAAATGGCGCACGATCCTGCGCTTATTCGATTTGGGAATAAGCTTTCCAGTGGCGGCTGTGGACACCCCGGCAGGGCGTCGATATGCTCGAAGATCCTTTCATCATGATTGAAAGATATATACCGGGCAGGCCATCCGCCCGGCCAAGCCTGGCGCCATGACCCTCACCCAGCTCCGCTACCTAGTCGCCATCGCCGATTCCGGGCTCAACATCACGCTCGCGGCCGAGCGCGTGCACGCCACCCAGCCCGGCTTGTCGAAACAGCTCAAGCAGCTCGAGGACGAACTCGGCTTCCAGCTCTTCATCCGCCGCGGCCGCAGCCTGGAAGGCATTGCGCCGGCCGGCGAGCGCGTGATCGAGCATGCGCGCCGCATGCTCGACGAGGCCGCCAACATCCGCAGCTACGCCGCCAACGAACGTGGCGAGCACGCCGGCCGCCTGCTGCTGGCGACCACGCACACCCAGGCGCGTTACGTGCTGCCGCCGGTGATCGCCGCGATCAAGCGCGAATTCCCGCAGGTCAATGTCGACCTGCAGGCCGCAGGCGATGCCGAAGTGCTGCACAAGCTCGCGCACGAAGGCGCCGACCTCGCACTGATCAGCACCGCGGGCAGCGTGCCAACGGGAGGCCTCGCCGTGCCGCTTTACCGCTGGCGTCGCGTGTTGCTGCTGCCGCGCGCGCACCCTTTGGCCGAACTCGGTCGCGCACCGACGCTGGCCGAATTGGCGAAGCATCCGCTGATCAGCTACGAATCGTCGATGAGCGCCGATTCCTCGCTGCGCCGTGCGTTCGCCGCCGAGGGCGTCGAACCGCAGGTGGCGATGACGGCGCGCGATGCCAACCTGATCAAGACCTACGTGCGCGCCGGCCTGGGCGCGGGCCTGCTTGCGGAAATGGCGATCGGTACGCGCGAGGACGCCGACCTGTGCATCCTCGCCGCGCCGTCGGCGTTGCCCGAATGCATCACCTGGGCGGTGATTCCGCGTGGGCGCGTGTTGCGCGACTACGCGCTGGCATTGCTGCACGGCCTCGCGCCGCAGCTCGATCGTCGTGATTTGCGCCGCGTGCTCGAAGGGAATAGCGAGCCGAACTGGCCAGCGCCACCGAGCTGGGTGGAATTGAGCCAGCCGATCACGGTTTGAGCGTCAAGGACAGGTTGGCTAGGCCGCCATCCCCGTCCCGTCGTCGAAATGCAAGCCGCACTCGCGCACGAGGCCGAAAAAGCGCGTGTCTTCCTCGCTCATGCCCGCCTCCAGCCGGCGCGTCGTGTGCACGTCGCCGATCGAGACATAGCCCTTGTCCCAAAGCGGGTGGTAAGGCAGGTCGTGCTTCTGCAGGTAGTTCCAGACGTCGCGGTCGCTCCAGTCGGCGAGCGGATGCAGCTTCCAGCGACCGTCGCGCAGTTCGATGAAGTCGATGCCGGCGCGCACGCGCGACTGACTGCGGCGCAGGCCGGCGATCCAGGTGCGCACGCCGAGTTCGTCCAAGGCGCGCTGCATCGGTTCGACCTTGCGCAGCCGGTTGTAGCTCTGCAGGCCTTCGAGGCCATCCTCCCAGAGCTTGCCGAGTCGCGCTTCCATCCAGGCGATGCCGATCTGCGGCCGATAGACCTTGAGGTTGAGCGCGAGGCGCTCGCTGAGCTGGTCGATGAAGCGATAGGTTTCCGGAAACAGATAGCCGGTGTCGATCAGGATCACCGGAATATCCGGCAGTTGCTGCGTCGCCAGGTGCAGCGACACCGCCGACTGCGCGCCGAAGCTCGACGACAGCGCGTGCTGGCCGGAGGTGTTGCGCAGCGCCCAGGCGACGCGCTCTTCGGCGCTGCGCTGCGACAGCCAATGGTTGAGCTCGGCCAGCGCGCGGGTGGATTCTGCTGCGGCCAGCGGATCGGGCGGAGTCATGTCAGTGCCTCGGTGGGAACGTGTTCGATGAGAGCGTGTTCGATAGAAATGGCGCGTCGCACGTCGCGTTCGGGGATCGCAACGACGCCACGACGTACCAGGAAGTCGCCGAAGCCTTCGTCCTGCGCGCGTTCGCCGGCGTAGTCGGCGAACAACGGGTCGAGGGCGGAAAGGATGTCCGTTTCGGCGATGTTGTCGCGATACAGCGTGTTGAGGCGCTGGCCGCGGTGGTCGGCGCCGAGCATCAGGTTGTAACGGCCGGGCGCCTTGCCGACGAGCGCGATCTCGCCCAGGTACGGCCGCGAGCAGCCGTTCGGGCAGCCGCTGATGCGCAGGTGGATCGGCGCGTCGGCGATGCCGTGGCGGGCGAGCAAGGCTTCGACCTTGGTGACCAGCTCCGGCAGATAGCGTTCGGCCTCGGCCATCGCCAGGCCGCAGGTCGGAAATGCCACGCAGGCGAGCGCGTTGCGTCGCAACGGACTCGCGGCGCGATAGCCATCGAGACCGAATTCGGCGACCAAGGCGTCGACGCGCGCGCGCAGCTCCGGCGCGATGCCGGCGATGACCAGGTTCTGGTTCGGCGTCATACGGAACTCGGCGCGGTTGTCTCGGTCGTGCTCCACGAGCTGGCGCGCGACCGCACGCAGGCCACTGAGATGCCGCACCGCATCGCCGCGGCCGTCGAGCGCGCCGTCGACGATGCGTCCGGCCGGAATCCGCAGCGTCAGGTGCGCGCGGCCATCCTCGCCTTCGCTCCAGCCGAAACGGTCGCCGTTGTGCTCAAAAACGAACGGTCGCGCCGGCGGGAGGGAGAATCCGGCGCGCCGTTCAATCTCGAGCTTGAACCAGTCCAGTCCGCGGTCGTCGATCGTGTACTTGAGCCGCGCGCGCTTGCGCACGTCGCGATTGCCGTAATCGCGCTGGGCGGTGACGACGGCCTCGGCGATCGCGATCACCTGCTCGGGCGCGACGAAGCCGATCACGTTGCCGAGGCGCGGATAGGTCTCCGGATCGCCATGCGTGGCACCCATGCCACCGCCGACCGTGACGTCGTAGCCGAGCACCGAGCCGCGCTCATCGAGCATCGCGATGAAGCCGAGGTCTTGCGCGAATACGTCGACGTCGTTGTACGGCGGGATCGCGAAGCCGATCTTGAACTTGCGCGGGAGGTAACTCGCGCCATAGATCGGCTCGGCTTCCTCGCCGCTGCCGGCGACGCGCTCCTCGTCCAGCCAGATCTCGTAGTACGCACGGGTGTTCGGCAGCAGGTGTTCGGAGAGCGCTGCGGCCTGCGCATGCAGCGCAGCGTGCGCGGCCGAGAGCTGCGGGTTGGCTGCGACCGCGACGTTGCGGTTGACGTCGCCGCAGGCGGCGAGCGTGTCGATCAGCGCGGCGTTGATCGCCTGCATGGTCGACTTCAACTCGGTCTTGATCACGCCATGCAGCTGGAAGGCCTGACGCGTGGTGATGCGCAGGCCGCGTTCGGCATAAGTGGTGGCGATGGCGTCGAGCTGCAGCCACTGCTGCGGCGTGACCACGCCGCCCGGGGTGCGCGTGCGGATCATGAAGCTGTAGGCCGGCTCCAGTTTCGCAGCGCGGCGTTCGTCGCGGAAGTCGCGCTGGTCCTGCTGGTAGCTGCCGTGGTATTTGATCAGCGTCTGGTCGTCTTCGCGCAGCGCGCCGGTGACCGGATCGGCCAGGCTTTCGAGCAGCGAACCGCGCAGGCGATGGCTTTCGTGCTTGATGTCTTCGACGGAATGCGTGCTCATCAGTACACGTCCCGCGCGTAGCGGCCCTGGCTTTGCAGTCCCTGCAGGAAGCTCGCGGCCGCTTCGGCATCGCCGCCGTTATGCGTGGCGATCACGTCGAGCAATGCTGCATGCACGTCCTTGCCCATCGCGATCGCACCGCAGACGTAGAGGTGAGCCCCGTTCTGCAGCCAGTCGTAGACGTCGCGGCCTTGTTCGCGCAGGCGCTGCTGGACGTAGATCTTGTCCGCGCGATCGCGCGAGAACGCCAGGTCGAGGCGGCGCAGTTGCTCCGATTTCAGCGCGCGCTGCCATTCGAGCTGGTAGAGAAAGTCGCTGCTGAAATGCGGATTGCCGAAGAACAGCCAGTTGCGGCCCGCGGCGCCGATGGCCGCACGCTCCTGCACGAAACCGCGGAACGGCGCGACACCGGTGCCGGGGCCGATCATGATCACGTCGCGCGAGGCGTCGGCCGGCAGACGGAAGCGCTCGTTGCGCTCGATATGGATCGGCAGCGCATCGCCGTCCGCGCGCGAGGCGAGGAAATGCGAGGCCGCGCCCCAGCGCGTGGCGCCGGCCCGCTCGTATTCGATATGGGCGACGGTGAGGTGGACCTCGTCGCCGACCAACTTCTGGCTCGATGCGATGGAATACAGCCGCGGCACCAGCGGCCGCAGCGCGGCGACCAGCGCTTCTGGCGACCAGTCGGCCGGCCAGGCCTGCAACAGGTCGATGACCTGGCGCTCGCCGAGCCACTCGCCGAGCGCGGCATTGCCGGGTGCGAGCAGGGCCTGCAGGTCGGCGTCTCCGCTGCGCTCGCCATGTGCGACCAGGAAAGGCCGCGCCAGCTTGGTCAGCTCGCGCTTGTGCGTGAGCCAGCCGCGCAACGGCAACGTCTGCTCCGCGTGCGTGACGACGCTATCACCATCGAGCCGCAGCGTGTCGAGCAACGCATCGACCAGCGCGTCGGGATTGCGTGGCGACACGCCGAGCGCGTCGCCGGGCGCGTACTGCAGGCCCGAGCCCTCCAGCGACAGCTCGATATGACGCACGTCCTTGCCGCTGCGTGCGGAGGTGATGCGCTGGTTGACCAGCAGTTCTGCCGCGAACGGCTGCTCGCGTGCCGGCGGTGGCGTCACGGCGACGGTCTGCGGTCGCAGCGGCGTCACGGTCGCCAGTGGCTTGAGCGCTTCCTTCGCCGCGGCCAGCGCCTGCCGGCGCCACGGCGCGGCCACGGTATCGATGTCGAGGTCGGCGTCGCCGCGCGGCAGCAGGCGCTGCGCGCCGAGTTCGGCGAGCCGCGCATCCAGGCTCTGGCCGATCGCGCAGAACTGCGGATAGCTGGAATCGCCGAGGCCGAGGATGGCGTAGCGCAGGTGTTCGAGCCTGGGTGCGCGCTTGCCGGTGATGAAGTCCACCAGTTCGCGCGCGTCGTCCGGCGGATCGCCATCGCCCTGCGTGCTGATGACCAGGTAGAGATGACGTTCGTGTTTGAGCTCGCGCGTGGGGTAGGCATCGGCGCGCAGCAGGCGCACGGGCAGGCCGAGCCCTTCGACTTCCGCGGCGAGTTGCCCGGCGACACGGTGGGCATTGCCGGTCTGGCTGCCGTAGACGATCGTCAGCCGCCCCGCCGTGTCCTGGCGCGCGGCGACGGCGGGCGCGGGCTGCGCAGGCGCGGACTCGGCGGGCAGTGGCAGCGCAGGGCCGCTGCGCGAAGCCAGCCCTGCCGCATAACCCGACAACCACCACAGGCCGGAGGCGTCCAGCTCCTGCGTGAGGCGGGCGACCGCGTCGGCCATCTCTGCGGACAGCGGCGGTGCGAGCAGGGCTTGGGGAAGCGACATCGTGACGGGCCGGTGGTCCGAGTCAGTGGTTCGAGGGCTGGGGAACGACCACGAGACTAAGGATCCACGCCGAGTGGCGGAAAGGATGGTCGGTTATGCGCACATGCCCTGCGGTGATTTACTGCCCCGGCGGGCCCGCTGGCTACAATGCCGCCCGACCGTCGCGCCGCAGTGGACGCGGCACAGACGCCAGGCCGATGACCTCACAACGCAGCAGCAGCCACACCGGCGACCTCGATCGCCTCGAAGCCGAAAGCATTCACGTATTGCGCGAGGTGGCGGCCGAATGCCGCAACCCGGTGCTGCTGTATTCGATCGGCAAGGACAGTTCGGTGCTGCTGCACCTGCTGCTGAAGGCGTTCGCGCCGGCCTTGCCACCGATCCCGCTGCTGCACGTGGACACCGGCTGGAAGTTCGCCGAGATGATCGCCTTCCGCGATCGTCGCGCCGCCGAGACCGGCGTCGAACTGCGCGTGCACATGAATCCCGACGGCGTGCGCGACGGCGTCGGCCCGGTCACGCACGGCGCCAGCGTGCACACCGAGATCATGAAGACGCTGGCGCTGAAACAGGCGCTCGCGGCCGGCGGTTACGACGCCGCGATCGGCGGCGCGCGCCGCGACGAGGAGAAATCGCGCGCCAAGGAGCGCGTATTCTCGTTTCGCAACGCGCAGCAACGCTGGGATCCGCGGCGGCAACGTCCGGAGTTGTGGAACCTGTACAACGCGCGCGTCAACAACGGCGACAGCGTGCGCGTGTTCCCGCTGTCCAACTGGACCGAACTCGACGTGTGGCGCTACATCCGGCGCGAGGGGATTCCAGTCGTCTCGCTTTATTTCGCGGCCGAAAGACCGATCGTCGAGCGCGACGGCGCGCTGATCATGGTCGACGACGCGCGCCTGCCGATACGCGACGGCGAAACGCCACGAAGGCAGCGCGTGCGCTTCCGCACGCTCGGCTGCTATCCGCTGACCGGTGCGATCGAGTCCGATGCCGCGGATCTCGACGCGGTCATCGCGGAAATGGAAAGCAGCGGCCAGTCCGAGCGCGCCGGCCGCCTCATCGACCAGTCGGAAGGCGATTCGATGGAGAAGAAGAAGCGCGAGGGGTATTTCTGATGGCTTCGAGGCGCGAAATCTTCCGCTCGTCATTCCCGCGAAGGCGGGAACCCAGTGCCTTTGCTGGAGAAAGCATGAAGTCGCTGGATTCCCGCCTTCGCGGGGCTTTCAACAGCCGCATGGCTGGTCATGACGAACCAGGGCATGACGACAGCGAGGTGGCCAGACGATGAGCGCCTCCCGGGATTTCCTGCGCATCGTCGCCTGCGGCAGCGTCGACGATGGCAAGAGCACCTTGATCGGCCGCTTGCTGCACGAAGCCGGGCGCGTGCCCGACGACGAACGCGCCGCACTGGCGCGCGCAAGCGCGGCGCATGGCACGCGCGGCAGCGAAATCGACTACGCCCTGCTGCTCGACGGCCTCGACGCCGAGCGCGAGCAGGGCATCACCATCGACGTCGCCTGGCGCCACCTGCAGACCGCCACGCGCCGTTATCTGATCGCCGACTGCCCCGGCCACGTGCAGTACACGCGCAACATGGCCACGGGCGCGTCGGTCGCCGACCTCGCGATCGTGCTGGTCGACGCCACCCGCGGACTGCTGCCGCAGACCTTCCGCCACACCGCGATCGCGTCGCTGTTCGGCGTGCGGCACGTGCTGCTCGCGGTCAACAAGATGGATCGCATCGGCTACGACCAGGCGGTCTTCGACGCGATCGCCGACGCCTATCGCGCGCATGCGGCGCAACTCGGGATCGCGGACGTGGTCTGTATTCCGCTCGCTGCGGCGACTGGCGAGAACCTCGTTGCCGCGTCGCCGAACTTCGGCTGGTACGACGGACCGAGCGTGCTCGGGCACCTGGAGCGCGTGCGCGTCGCAGATCGCGACAGCGATGCCGCTGCAGCGTTCCCGGTGCAGTCGATCCTGCGCGACGCGCAGGGGCGGCGTTGGTTGGCGGGCACGCTGGCGTCAGGTCGCGTGCGCACGGGAGACGCGATCGTGATCGCGCCTGCCGGCGTCGCGGCGCACGTCGCCGAACTATCGCTGGGCGGTGCGTCTGTCGATCAGGCGCAGGCCGGCGATGCCTTGTCGCTGCGCCTGCGCGAGGATGTCGACAGCGGCCGTGGCGACGTCCTCGCCGCCGCCGGCGCGCCGCTCGCGTCGACCGACCAGTTCGCCGCCGATGTGCTGTGGTTCGACGAGGCGCCGCTGCTGCCCGGTCGCCGCTACCAGATCAAGCTGGCCACGCGCAGCGTCGGCGCGCGCGTCAGCGAGCTCAAGCACAAGCTCGATCCGGAAAGCCTGCAGCCGCTGGCCGCGAAGAAGCTCGAGTTGAACGACATCGGCGAACTGACGCTGTCGCTGGACGCGCCGGTGGCGTTCGCGCCTTACGCCGAGAACAAGACGCTCGGCGGCTTCATCCTGGTCGATCCGCTGACGCGCTCCACCGTCGGCTGCGGCATGATCCGCCACGGCCTGCGCCGTGCCGACAACGTGCACTGGCAGGCGCTCGATGTCGACCGCACTGCACGCGCGATGATCAAGGGCCAGCAGCCGCGCTGCGTGTGGTTCACGGGCCTGTCCGGCGCCGGCAAGTCGACGATCGCCAACCTGGTCGAACGCGGCCTGCTCGCGCGCGGCTGCCATACCTACCTGCTCGATGGCGACAACGTGCGCCATGGCCTCAACCGCGACTTAGGGTTCACCGACGAGGATCGCGTCGAGAACCTGCGCCGCATCGCCGAGGTCGCCAAGCTGATGACCGAAGCCGGCCTGATCGTGCTGGTGAGCTTCATCTCGCCGTTCCGCAACGAGCGCCGCGCCGCGCGCAACCTGTTCGCCGAGGGCGAGTTCGTCGAGGTGTTCGTCGACACGCCGCTGGCCGAAGCCGAGCGCCGCGACGTCAAGGGCCTGTACGCGAAGGCGCGCCGCGGCGAGCTGCCGCATTTCACCGGCGTCGATTCGCCGTACGAGCCGCCGGAGCATGCGGAACTGGTGCTGGATACGCTGGCCGAAACGCCGCAGGCCTTGGCCGAGAGGGTGATTGCGCACTTGCTCGACTAGGCGCAGCGGGCAAAAGCAAATCTCCCCCGACCCCTCTTTTTCAAAGAAGGGAGCAGAGCGGTTCAAAAGGTGATCGAGGGCGTTCATTTCGTGCCGGAGCACGTGAAGCGCGACAGTGCGCTCCCCTCCCTGAAAGGGAGGGGTTGGGGGAGAGTTGCTCTTGATGTTGCCTTCTAGCGTCGCAGGCATTTGTCATGCGTTTCAAAAAAAACCGGGCACTGAGCCCGGTTTTTTCTTTCCTAACGAAGCGCGCCTCAGGGCAGGCTGCGGGGCTTGCGACGAAACAGGCTGACGATGATCAGGATCACGATCGCCCCGATCAGGGCGCCGATGAAACCGGCCGGCTGTCCCGGGGCATACCAGCCCATGGCCTGTCCGATGTAACCGGCCGCGACCGCGCCGGCGATGCCGAGCAGCGTGGTCAGGATGATGCCCATCCCGTCACGGCCGGGCTTCAAGAACCGCGCCAGCAAACCGACCACGAAACCGATCAGGATGATGTAGAGCCAGTTGCTGCTGCCGAACAGGTTTTCCATGACGCCCCTCGCTGGATGGAAGACGGCGCGAGCTTAACAGGCCGCCCGCGCCGCGCCAGTGTCCGGGTTGTCGGCAGGGAACTCAGCAGCAGCCGTGCTCGCCGCGTTCGGCGGCGCCGGCCACGGCGGCCACGCCGGTGGTCTCGCCGCGCACGCTGGCGGCATGGTGGTCGGCCAGCACGCGTGCCACGCACGCGGTCACGCGCTTGCCCATCGGGATGTGCAGGAACTCGTTCGGACCGTGCGCATTGGAATGCGGGCCGAGCACGCCGGTGATCATGAACTGCGCGCCCGGGAACTTCTCGCCGAGCATGCCCATGAACGGAATCGTGCCGCCTTCGCCCATGTACATCGCCGGCGCGCCATAGAACGACTGGCTCGCGGAATCGATGGAACGTTCAAGCCACGGCGCCATCGCCGGTGCGTTCCAGCCGGTGGATGCCTTCTCGAGATCGAGCGTGACCTTGGCGCCGTTCGGCGCGTCGTGCAGCAGGGCTTGCTTGAGCAGCTCGCCGCCGCGCTTGCCGTCGAGCGTCGGCGGCAGGCGCAAGGACAGCTTCACGGAGGTCTGCGGACGCAGCACGTTGCCGGCCGACGACAACGGCGGCAGGCCGTCGGCACCGGTCACCGACAGCGCCGGTCGCCAGGTGCGGTTGAGCACGAGCTCGGTGAGATCGTCCGCCATCGGTTTCATGCCCGGCAGGAACGGGAACTTGTCGTAGACCTCGTTGCCGAGCACTTCGGCGACTTTGTGCGCCTGCACCAGGCGATCGGCGGGAATCTCCGCATGCAATCCTTCGACGAGGATGCGGCCGGTGTTCTCGTCCTCGATCCGCGACAGCAACTGCCGCAACAGGCGGAAACTCGACGGCACGATGCCCGAGGCATCGCCCGAGTGGACGCCTTCCTCGAGGACCTTGACGGTGAAGTTGCCGCCGGCCATGCCTCGTAGCGAGGTCGTGCACCAGAGCTGCTCATAGTTGCCGCAGCCAGAATCCAGGCACACCACCAGCGATGGCTTGCCGATGCGCGCGGCGAGGTGGTCGACATAGGCGGGCAGGTCGTAGCTGCCCGATTCCTCGCAGGCTTCGATCAGCACCACGCAGCGCGCATGCGGCGCGCCCTGGTCCTGCAGCGCCTGGATCGCGGCCAGCGAGCCGTAGATCGCATAGCCGTCATCGGCGCCGCCGCGACCGAACAGCTTGTCGCCCTTGATCACGGGCTTCCAGGGGCCGAGGTCGGCGTCCCAGCCCGTCATCTCCGGCTGCTTGTCGAGGTGGCCGTACAGCAGCACGCAGTCGTCGCCGGTACTGGCATCGGTGGCCGGGATCTCGATGAAGATCAGCGGCGTGCGGCCTTCGAGCTGCACGACCTCGAGTTGCATGCCGGGTATCGATTGCGCCCTGGCCCAGCCTTCCATCAGCTTGACCGCGTCGGCCATGTAGCCGTTGGCGACCCAGTCGACGTCGAACATCGGGGACTTGTTCGGGATGCGGATGTATTCGACGAGCTGCGGAACGATTTCGTCGTCCCACTTTTCAGCGACGAACCGTTCGATCGCGGCCGGCTCGAGGGCGGCTGACTCATGGGCACCGCGGCCGGCAGCGGCGGTTTCGCTCAGGGCGGATTCGACCTTATGGGCTTCCATCGTGGGACTCGACGCATGTGGGAAGCCGATTCTACGCCTGCCGCGCAGGTAGGCCTTTTCTTACTGAATGGGAGGGGATCGGATGGCTTAGCCCTGCAGTTTGCGGCGATACGGCAGATCCCCGCGCTTGCGGACACTGCTTCCACCGGCGCGACACGCCACCGCGCCGGCCGGCATCACCCATAGGGACATGGCATCCGCCATCACAAGGAGAGTCACATGAAGTCGTTCAAGACCGCGCTGAGCTCGCTGCTGCTGTCGTTGCTACTGGTCGGCAGCGCGCTCGCCGCCGAGCCCGTCACCAGAGTCAATATCAACACCGCCGACGCGGCCACCATCGACCGCGTGCTGCTCAACATCGGTCCGTCCAAGGCCGAGGCGATCGTCGCCTATCGCAAGGCCAACGGCCCCTTCAAGAGCCTCGAACAGCTGGCGCTGGTCAAGGGCGTGGGCTTGAAGACGGTCGAGAAGAATCGCGCGCGTATCCAGCTCGGTGGCGGCACCGCCGCGCCTGCACGCAAACCGGCGGCCAAGGGCGTCGTCAAGCGCTGAAGATCCCTGCGGGTCGCACGGACGCGCGCCCGCAGGCGAGGAGCGGGGACCGCGCCTCGAATCGGGCAGGACCCATACAGGGAAGTCACGCCGCCTGACTGCACATGGGATGTGCGGTCAGGCGGCGGCTTTCTTTGCGGCGATCGCTAAACTCATCGCCAGGCAACTCCGGTACTGCCAGTGAGCGATCGCACTTCAATTTCCCGCGTCATCCCCGCCAACGAATACCGGCGCGTTCGCTGGAAGAACCAGCTCGGCTGGACCCGCGAGATCGTGCGCGTGCCCGACCAGGACGACTGGTGCTGGCGCTTGTCGATCGCGGAGATCGAGCAGGATGCGGCGTTCTCGACGTTCCCCGCCATCGAGCGCGAACTGGTGCTGCTGACCGGCAACGGCCTGCGCCTGCGCTTCGACGACGGCGAGATACGCACGCTGCATCCGCCGCACGGCCGCCTGCGCTTCGATGGCGCGCGCCCGGTGCTGGGTGAACTGGTCGACGGGCGCACCCACGATTTCAACCTCATGTGGCGTCGTGATGCGGTCGAGACGCAGCTCTGGCACCGACCCCTGGTCGGACCGATGGTCATTTTCGTGGAACCGCGCACGAGCTGGATCGTGCATCTGATCGCCGGTGCTGCGCGCTTCACGGAGGGATCCGGTTTGCCGTCGCTGGCGATGGGCGATACCGCCATCCTGGTGGCGAACGAACAGCGCCAGCGCTATGTGCTCGAGGGCGGTGGCGAGGCGCTCCTGATCCGCGTCGCCGAAGCGACGACACGATCGTGATCCGCGTCGCCGAAACGGCGACACGCACTCAGTAGACGTCGCGCCGGTAACGGCCTTCCGCCGCCATGCGTTCGAGCGTCTCGCGGCCGACCAGGCGCGCCAGTTCGGCATCGACGGCCGGCGCCATGCCGGCGAGGCTGCCGCAGACATGCACCGCTGCGCCTTCGGCCAGCCATGCCTGTAGTGCCGGCGCGTGGTCGATCAGCAGGTGCTGCACATAGCGGCGTTCGGGCTGGTCGCGCGAGAACGCGTAATCGCATCGCTCCAGCCAGCCCTGTTCCTGCCAGAGCGCGAGGTCGTCGCCGTAATGCAGGTCATGGACGCGGCTGCGTTCGCCGAACAGCAGCCAGTTGCGGCGCCGACCTGCCGCGATGCGCGCTTTCAGCAGCGCGCGCAAGCCGGCCAGGCCGGTGCCGTTGCCGATCAGGATCAGCGGCCGATCGTCGGCAGGCACATGGAACCCGGGGTTGCCGCGGATGCGCAGCGACACCGTATCGCCGACGGCGGCCGTCGTCGTCAGCCAGCCGCTGCCGAGACCGAGGCTGCCGTCGGGGCGTCGCATCTGCCGCAGCAGCAGGTGGATCGCACCATCGCCAGGTAGGGAGGCGATCGAATACTCGCGATGCGGCAGTGGCTGCAGCGTGTCGGCCAGTGCTTGCGCGGTGAGATTGCGTGCGTTGTCGACCGTCGGCAGGCCGCTACGCGCCAGCGCATCGGCGAGGCTGTGATGGCCGCCGTCGAACGCGACCATCGCGTCGCCGTGGTGCCCGCTCGATGCCAGGAAGATGTCCACGGCGGCCGGTGTATTGCGCGGACCGATTTCAGCGATGTCTCCGGCTTCCCACGCCGGCAGTGCGCCGTCCGACGGCTCCAGCGAGAGATGGAAACAGGCACCACCGGCGCTGCCGGGATTCAGATGCGTGCGCTCGGCCAGACGCCAGGCTGCGTAGCTCGGCGCCTGCCAGTCGGGCAGGTCCGGAGCATCGGCGAGCAGCCCGAGGTGATGCTGCCAGTGCCGCAGCGATCCGGCATCGCCGTTGTCGACTTCGATCAGGTCGAACAGCGGCTTCGCGCCGTTGCGCCGCAGCCAGGCATCGAGCGCATGGCCGAAGCCGCAGAAATGCGCGTACTCGCGATCGCCGAGCGCAAGCAGTCCGTAGCGCAGCGATGCCAGCGGCATCGACACGCTGAGCGTGTCGCGGACGAAGGCGAGCGCGGCATCCGGCGGATCGCCTTCACCGGTGGTGCTGACGACGAACAGGGCGCGCTCGCTGCGGGACAGGATTTCCGCATCGAGCTGCGCCAGCGACCGCAGATCCACCGGGATACCGGCCGCGACGAGCGTGTCGGCGGTGCGCTCGGCCAATTGCTGCGCGAAGCCGGTCTGACTCGCATAGGCCACCAAGATCCGCGCCTGCGCATCGCCGATGGCGACTGACGGCCGATGGTGCGGCCGCGACCGCCATGCGATCCATCCACAGAAGCCGGCGTAGCCGAGCAACAGCGCGCCAGCCGCCATCCAGCGATCCTGGCCCGGCGTCGCGATCCACCAGCCGCCATCCTGCAACCGCCACAGCGCAGCCGCGACTACCACCAGCAGCGCCGCGACCGCCACGTTGCCAAGCCATGCCCGGGATAGGTGGGCCTGCGCCTCGCCAAGGGTGCTCATGCGCCGACCCACTGTTCGAAGGCCGACGTCGTTCGCACGGCGGCATCGTCGCTGTCGCGGGTCACGAAGCGCGCCGCGATGTCGTGCCGTGTCGCGAAGGCGAGTCCATCGTCGCCGCCCATGACGGTGAGCGCGGTGGCCCAGGCGTCGGCCCGCATCGTGTCGGCGGCGACGACGGTGACCGCCGCCGTGTCGTGCGCGACGGGCATGCCGGTGCGCGGATCGAGCGTGTGCGAATAGCGTCGGCCGGCCTGCTCGAAGCGATGCCAGCGATCGCCCGAAGTCGCCGCGGCCATGTCGCGCAACTGCAGGACGCAGGGGTCGACGGCGCCGTCCGCCGGTTCTGCGTCTTCGTCCCGCAGTGCATCGACCAGCACGCGCCAAGGCGTGCCGTCGGGTTTGCAGCCGAGTCCGTACACCTCGCCGCCGACATCGACCAGTGCGCGCTCGACTCCGACTCGGCGCAGGTGCGCCACCACCGCGTCGACGCCGTAACCCTTCGCGATCGCCGACAGATCGACCGACACCGCACCGGGTTGCCAGGCGGAATGCGAGTCGTGCCGAAGCTCGATCGACTGCCAGCCGATGCGCTCGCGCGCCGCGAGCAGGGCGTCCGCATCGGGAATGCGATGGCCTTCGCGACTGGGGCCGAAACCCCAGAGATCGACCAGCGGGCCCACGGTGGGATCGTAGGCGCCATCGCTCGCGTGCGCGATGTCGAGCGCGCAGGCCATGACCTTGAACAGCGCATCGGGCAATGCCTGCCAGGTCATGGCGGGCGCGCGATTGAAGCGGCTCAGGTCCGAGTCGTATTCCCAGGTACTCATCTGCGCGACGATGCCGTCGAGTTGTGCCTGGATCCCATCGTGCAGGTCATGCAGCGAACGCTGTGGCGGTACGGCGGCGACGACACGCCAGCGCGTGCCCATCGTCTCGCCGTACAGCGTGTCGAGCCCCGAGTCGGAGGTGGCGGTGTTCGCGGAATTCAAGGCAGGGATTCGCACGGCGCGACCATCGGCCGCGCAAGGTAGGGCCGACGGTGCTTCGCGACAGTTATTGCGGCAGCACTTCCAGCGTGGCGACATAACCCAGGCGACGCTGCGTCGCGCCTGGCACGGTGACCTTGGCATCCTCGCTCGAAGCTTCCAGCCAATACATGCCGGCTTCCGGCCACGTCACCTTGAATTCCCCGCCGGCATCGGTCTTCGCCTTGATCTCGTCCTGCGCGTTGCGATAACGCGTGTTGCCACGCACGATCTCGACTTCGACGTTCGCCACCGGCTTGCCGTCGAGTTGCAGCCGGAACTTCGCTTCCTCGCCCGCGAACAGGTCGTTGGGATGCGTCACCGGCACAAGCTCCAGGCCCGTGCCCGACGGCTTCAATGCGGCTTCGGTTGGCGATCCGTTGGTGACGAAGGTCTCCACGCGGCTGAGCGACTGTCCGACCTTGAGGTCCTTCGCGCCCTTCGGCACTTCCGTTGCGAACGCCGCCGGCGTGCCGCGCCAGCGCTTGGGCTTGCCGTTGTCGTCCCAGCTCGCCGTGGCGTAGTCGTTGACCACGCCGATGCGGTAGGTGCCCTGCTGCTTGAGTTCGACATCGAACACGCTGCGGTACTTGCCGGTCGACGGATTCTGCGCTTCGACCTTGCTGCCGTCCGGCGCGGTGATGGCCAGGTTCTCCAGCCGCAGCGGCACGTGGTTGAAATAGAACAGGTCGTTGGAGACCGCCGCATCGACGGTGATCCACGGCGCATTGCCGGCGAGCACCGTTTGCGAAGGCTGCAGCCAGGCCTTGTGGGCGGATGCGGCGAACGGCGCCGCGGCGAGGAAGGCGAGTGACAGCACCAGTGAACGCTTCATGGGGATCTCCAGCAAGGCACGAGAAGAGGGGTGAGGTAGGGCGTGTCGTGGAATCAGGGTTTGATCGACAGTGCGACGGCGCCGAGTTCGGTCTTGCCCTGCGCCTTGCCGTCCTGCGCTGCTTGCGCAGGCCAGGTGAAGGGAATCTTCAGCAACTCGCGTCCGCCGACTTCGCGCGTGGCTTCCACCACCAGCGTGTAAGCGCCGGGCGCGAGCCTGGCGACCTTGTCGTCGAAGTTCAGAGCGTGCTTGCCGACCGGACGCGTGGGGCCGGTGACGCCGTCGACCGGCACCTTCAACGTGCGCCCCGACTTGCGCCACCACTGGCGCATGTCCGGCAGCCATTTGGTGCCGGCACCTTCATCGGTCGCGCGCTGCTGGTACCAGACCGAAAGATTGGCCGCGACCTTCTGGTCCGCGCCTTCCACCCAGATGGCGACGTAAGGCCGGTGGTACTCGGCGACCTTGAGCTGCGGAATCTCGACGTTGACGTCGAATTCCGCCGCGTGCACCGGCAGGGCGAGCAGTCCACTCAGGGCGATGGTCAGTTTGACGCGCATGTCGGCCTCGTCGTGTCGAATGTCAGGAAGCAGTCAATGGATGAAGAGCAAGGCGAGCAGCACCGGGATCACCAGCCCTAGGCCCACATAAGGCCAGGTCATGCGGCGCTGGCGTGCATGCAGCTGCAGCAGGAACAGACCGGTGATGCAGAACACCAGGCAGGCGACCGCGAACAGGTCGATGAACCAGCTCCACGCCGCGCCGGCGTTGCGGCCCTTGTGCAGGTCGTTCAAATACGAGATCCAGCCGCGATCGGTGCGTTCGTATTCGACCGCACCGCTGGCGCGATCGATGCTGATCCAGGCATCGCGGCCGGGGCCGGGCAGCGGTAGGTAGATTTCCTCCGCCGACCATTCCGCCTCGCGCGTGCCGATCGATGTATCGAGTTCGCGCGCGACCCAGTCGGCGATGCCGACAGGCAGGGGCGCGTTACCTTCGGTGCGCTTGCCGAGTGTCGCCAGCAACGGCGCCGGCAGGGTCAGCGTGCGATTGACGACCTGCGGCTCGGCCTCGATGCGCGAAGCGTGGTTGAGGGTGATGCCGGTGATCGTGAACAGCAGCATGCCGAGCAGGCAGATCGCCGAACTGATCCAGTGCCACTGGTGCAGCGTGCGCAGCCAGAAGCCGCGGCGTTGCTGTCCGCCGAGCGCATCGGTCGTCGTGCTGCGCGTCGCGTCCATCGCTCAGGGCTCGGCCCAGCGCCGCAGGAGGTTGTGGTAGACGCCGGTCAGCTGCACCAGCGCCGGATGTTCGGGCAACGCCTGCGTCAGGCGCCGGATCGACACGTCGAGCTCGAACATCAGCCTGCGCTGCGCATCCTCGCGCAACATGCTCTGGATCCAGAAGAACGATGCCAGGCGCGCACCGCGCGTGACCGGCAGGACCTTGTGCAGGCTGGTGCCGGGATACAGCACCAGGTCGCCGGCGGCGAGCTTGACCTGCTGCGTGCCGAACGTGTCCTCGATCACCAGCTCGCCGCCGTCGTAGTCCTCGGGCGCGCTCAGGAACAGCGTCGCCGACAGGTCGGTGCGCAGCGGCTCGGCGCGTCCGCTGCTGCGGTCGTAGCGGATCGCGTTGTCGACGTGGTAGTCGAACGACTGTCCGCCGGCGTAACGATTGAACAGCGGCGGAAACACGCGCTGCGGCAGCGCGGCGGAGAAGAACGTGCTGTTGCGCGACAGCGCATCGAGCACGAGGCTGCCGAGTTCACGCGAGAGTTCCGAGTCCTCGGGCAGCTGCGCGTTGTCCTTGGCCTTCGCCGACTGATGGCCCGCGGTGATGCGCCCATCCGCCCAGTCGGCCGCCTCGAGCCGGGCGCGGCAATGCGCGACCTGTTCGGCATTCAAGACCTGTGGGATGGGCAGCAGCATGGCGTTTCCAATTGTTGCACCAAGTGGGCCTCAGCAAGCTAGCTTCGTCATTCCAGCGAAAGCTGGAACCCATCTTGACTTAGGGTCGTCTGATCGAATTCAAAATGGGCCCCAGCTTTCGCTGGGGTGACGAGCTTGCGATTTCTCCTAGAAGCGATAGGTGGCCGTCAGCGTCGCCGCACGCGCCTCGCCCGGCGTCGCCCAGCCATTGTTGCGGATGCGCAGGTAATACTCCTCATCCAGCGCGTTGCTGATGTTCAGTTGCAGCGCGAGTTCGTCATTGACCTGATAGCCCACCATGAGGCGGTGAGTCCAGTAGTCCGGCGTCTTGTACAGCGCGGTCTGCGTGGTCACGTTGTTGCTCGTGGCGAGGAAGCTGTTGTTGAGATAGAACTCGCCCTGGTAGGTCGCGCCGTAACCGAAGATCCAGTCGTTGAGGGTATAGGTGGTCCACAGGCTGGCCGAGTGCTTCGGCGTATTGGTCAGCGGATTGCCCTTTTGCGGATCCGGGAAGGCGGCGCTGTTGCCGCAGTTCACGTCATCGGCGTTCGGATTGCCCGGGTTGGCGAGGCAGTAGTCGGAGACGCTGCTGAGCACTTCGCTGTCCAGGTAGGTGTAGTTCGCGAACAGCGACCAGTCCCGCGTCACGTGGCCGGCCACGCCGAGCGCTACGCCCTGCACGCGGGCACGTCCGTCGAGGGATTGCTCGCCGGTCGGATTGGTCGGATCGGGATCGGCCACCTTGAAGTTCTCGCGCTCGTTGCGGAATACGGCCGCGGTCAGCGCCAGGCGGCTGTCGAGCAATTCCCATTTGGTGCCGAGTTCCAGGTTGACTGCGCTTTCCGGATCCACGCCGCAGTTGGCGGTACCGGTGCTGCTGGTCAGCGTGCAGGTGCCGTTGACCGAGGCTTTCGACGGCGTCTTCGAGTTGGCATAGGACAGATAGATCGAAGCGTTTTCGACCGGCTTGAAGACGATGCCGGCACGGTAGGAGAACAGGTCTTCCTCGTTGCGCGCCGGCGTGGCGCGGCCGAGGATGGCGCCGATGTTGGTGTTGTCCGGATTGGGATCATCCGTCGTCGGCGGCGTGAACAGCTTGACGTCCCAGCTGGCCGAGTCGCCTTCGTTGTGTTCGTAACGCGCGCCGAGGTTCAACAGCCACTGCTCGTTGAACTCGATCGTGTCGAAGGCATACACGGCCTGGTTGCTGAGCGTGCCTTCGGTGCGGCCGATCAGGGTCTTGTTGATCGGTCCGGCGTACAGCGAATCCGGGTTCGCGATATCCATGAACGGCAGGTGCGCCGGATCGAAAGGCGTCGCGACGAACGGATTGGTGCCGTCGGCGTTGCGGAACAGGTTGCTGGTGTCGAGGTCGAAGGTTTCGCGCGAGAACGATACGCCGGTCACCAGCGAGTGCTTCACCGGTCCCGTGGAGAAATACGTGGTCAGGTCGGTCTGGCTGATCGCGATGGCGTTACTGGTGTCGCGCATGTAGCCGCGCGGGCCGCTCGGCAGGTACTGGCCCACGGGAACCGTGACGGCTGCGCCGCCCGAGCCAACGACGCACGACGTGCCCGTCGGCGTCAGGTTGTTGGCGAGGCACCAGGTGCCCTGCGTCGCATCGACCAGAGACACCTGGTCCACTTTCTGGAACCGCGCCAGGCTGCGCAGCGAGACGTCGTCGCTGAAGTCGTGCTCGAACACGCCGGTCAGCATGTCGACCTCGATGTCCTGGTTGTCGATGTTGTGGTAGCCGTAATAGTTGCTGGTGTCGACGCCCGGCAATGGGCCGTCGTTGAACGCGTTGCGGTAATAGGGAACGCCGTATTGCGGCGTGTTGTCGTCTTCCTGGTGCAGGTAGCTCAGCGTCAGGCGCGTGTCGGAACCCAGGCCGAATGCCAGCGAGGGCGCGATGCCCCAGCGCTCGAACTTCTCGAAATCGCGGCCCGGCACGTCGTTCTGGTGGACCATGGCGTTGATGCGGAAGGCGGTGCCATTGTCGAAGTCGTGGTTGCCGTCGTAGGTGATGCGGCCGTAGCTGTCGGTGCCGGCGCCGAGCGTCACCACGTCGAAATCGCCGGCCTGCGCGGTCTTGGTCACCAGGTTGATATTGCCCGCGACCGAGCCCGCGCCGGAATAGACCGAATTGGCGCCGTTGACCAGTTCCAGCGATTCGAGGTTGAAGGTGTCGCTGCGCGTGTACTGCGCGCTGTCGCGGACGCCGTCGGTGGTGATGTCGCTGTTGGCGCTGAAGCCGCGCAGGTTGATGCTGTCGCCATAGCCGCCGCCGCCTTCGCCGGCACCGAAGGTGATGCCAGGCAAGGTGGTCAGCACGTCGCGCAACAGCAGCAGGCCTTGCTGGTCCATGACTTCCTTGGTGACGACGGTGATCGTCTGCGGCGTGTCGACCAGATCTTCCGTGTATTTCGGCGAGGCCGCCTTCTTGAGGCGCTGCGCCTGGACCTCGATCGAATCCAAATCGGTCGGCTCGCGCTCCGCAGCGGCGGCGGTAGCGGCGGCATCGGCGGAGGTTTCCGCCAGGGCCGGAAATGCGAGCAGCGTGGCGAGGGCGGCCGCCAATGGGGTCAGGGCCGGCTTGCGGATGTTGTGCATGGTGTTCCCGAATCAACTTGGTGGGGTGCGGTATCGACCGCGGCCCAACGATGTTAATGAGAACGATTCGCAGTTACAAGATGAACGGGTGAAATAATCGCGGGAACCTGCTTTTAGCTACGGTCGTCGCGGGTCCAGATGGCGCCGGCCTCGACCTTGACCGGGAACTTGACCACCGGTGCATAGGCCGGCGCATTCAATGCGCGGCCATCGCGGACGTCGAATTTCGAACCATGCAGCACGCATTCGATCGTCGCTTCCTCGGCGTCGAACGGGCCGGCGGACAATTCGAACTCCTCATGGCTGCAGCGATCTTCGAGTGCGTAGAAGTCGCCGTCGTAATTCAGGACAAGGATCGGCGTATCGCCGTCCCAGACGACCGTGGTTTCCCCGGGCAACAGTTCCGACAGCGCGCAAACGCGGACCCAATCGGCACTCACGGCTCCGTTCCGGCCGACCCGGTTTTCGCCAGCACTTTCTCCAGCACCTCGAAACGCAGGTCGTCGCGCTTCGGGATGCCATAGCGCTCATCGCCGTAGGGGAACGGCTTGTGGATGCCGGTGCGCCGATAGCCTCGCCGCACGTAAAAGGCGATGAGTTCGTCGCGCACGTCGATCACGGTCATGCGCATCACCGGTAACTCCCAGTCTTCGCGCGCGATGCGCTCGGCTTCCGCCAACAGCCGCTTGCCGACGCCGCCGCCCTGCAGGTCGGGCCGTACAGAGAACATACCGAAATAGCCTGCGCCGTCCTCTTCGGCGACGTGCGCGCAAGCAAGCATGTCACCGTTGCGTTCGGCGAGGACCACGACGCTGCGCGGGCGCGCGATGTCGTGCCGCAAGACGTCGGCATCGATGCGGTTGCCATCGAGAAAATCGGCCTCGGTGGTCCAGCCGGCGCGGCTGGCATCGCCGCGATAGGCGGCCGTGACCAGCACGACGAGCGCGGCGATGTCGTCGTTGGTGGCGGGGCGGAACTGCAATACGGAATCGTCCATGCCCATATCCTAGCGTTGTGCCGTCAAGCCAGCAGCATCCTGACCTTGCGCAACGCCGCGACGAAGGCCTCGATCTCCTCATGCGTGTTGTAGAACGCCAGCGACGCACGGCAGGTCGCGGCAACGCCGTAGGCCTGCAGCAGCGGATGCGCACAGTGCTGGCCGGAGCGGATCGCGACGCCTTCCAGGTCGAGCAGGGTGGCGAGATCGTGCGCATGCGCACCCTCGACGACAAACGCGATCACGGCCGCCTTGTCGGGCGCCGTGCCGAGGATGCGCAGGCCATCCACCTTGCCCAGCTCCTCGGTGGCATGGGCAAGCAATTCGCTTTCGCGCGCTTCGACATTGGCCATGCCGAGCGCCTGCGAGATAGTCGACCGCCGCGCCCAGGCCGACGAAACCGGCGATGTTGGGCGTCCCGGCTTCGAACTTGTGCGGCGGATCGTTGAAGACCGTGCCGTCGAAGCGCACCTCCCGGATCATCTCGCCGCCGCCAATGAACGGCGGCATCGCGGCGAGGTGCTCCTTGCGCGCCCACAGCGCACCGGTGCCGGTGGGACCGCACATCTTGTGGCCGGTGAAAGCGTAGAAGTCGCAGCCGATCGCCTTGATGTCGACCGGCCGGTGCGGCACCGCCTGCGAGCCGTCGATCAGCGTCGCGATGCCGCGACGACGCGCCTCGCGGCAGATCGCCTGCACAGGATTGACGGTGCCGAGGACGTTGCTGACGTGGGCGAACGCCAGCAGCTTCACCTCGGGCGTCATCGCGGCATGCAATGCGTCGAGATCCAGCGCGCCTTCGGGCGTGAGCTCGACCACCTTGATCGTCGCGCCGGTACGTTCGGCAACGAGCTGCCAAGGCACGATGTTGGCGTGGTGCTCCATGCGCGTCAGCAGGATCGCATCGCCGGGCTGCAGCCGCGGCAGTGCCCACGAGTAGGCGACGAGGTTGATCGCGAAGGTCGTGCCGCTGCACAGCACGAGCTCGTCGCGGTGCACGTTGACGAATGCGGCGAGCTTGGTACGCGTGCCTTCGAAGGCTTCGGTGGCCTCGCTGCCGAGCTGGTGCACCGCGCGGCTGACATTGGCGTTGCGGAGGCGGTAGAAATCATCGACGGCTTCGATCACCACCGCCGGCTTCTGGCCGGTGTTGGCGGAATCCAGGTAGACCAGCGGCTTGCCGTGCACCTGTCGCTGCAGCAGTGGGAAGTCGGCGCGGACTCGTGCCCAGTCGACGGAATCCTTATCCATTTGCGCGCGCTCTTCTCCCTCTCCCGCTTGCGGCAGAGGGCCGGGGTGAGGGTAGGCGGCGTGCGACGTGCTCATTCGTCGGCCAACGCTTTGAGCGCCCCGTCCAGCCTGGCTTCCAGCATCGCGCGCAACTCCGCTGAAGCGATCACCGCCAATGGCTCGCGCACGAACGCGGCAGTAAGCAGGCGCCGCGCGTCGGCCTGCGGCAGGCCGCGCGAGCGCAGGTAGAACAGCGCGGTCGGGTCGAGCTGGCCGACGGTGGCGCCGTGCGCGGCCTTGACCTCGTCGGCATGGATGACCAGCACCGGTTGCGTATCGATCTCGGCGCCTTCCGACAGCAGCAGGTTCTTGCTCGACAGGTTGGCATCGCTGCCGTCGGCGCCGGGATGGATCGTGATGCCGCCATGGAACACCGCTCGCCCGCGACCGTCGGCCACGCCGCGCCACAGCAGGTCGCAAGTCGTATCGCGCGCAAGGTGCTCGATGCCGAGGCGGGTATCGAGGTGGCGGCGACCGTCTGCAGGCAGCACGCCGTTCGCCAGCAGGCGTGCGCTATCGCCGGCGAGGCGCACGTTGAGTTCGTGCCGCGACAGGCCGGCACCGAGTTCGAGATCGAGGCGCCGGTATTCGGCATCCTCGGCAACGGTCGCCTCGGTACGCAGCATGCTCGTCGCGCCGCTGGCTTCGTCCTGCACGCGGACATGCAGCAAGGCCGCACCCGCCCGCAGCTCGACGCGGGTAAAGGCGTTGCTGAAATGGGCGTGCGCCGAAGCGGCGAGATGGTGTTCGATCACGGTCGCGCGCGCGCCGGCGCCGACCTCGATGCGATGGGCAAGATGCCAGGCTTGGTCCGCGTGTGCCGACGCACCGATGAAAACGACGTGCAGCGGTTCCTCGACGATCGTGTCGGCAACCACGCGCACGACGACGCCTTCCTCGGCAAGAGCGGCATTCAGGCGCGCGAAGACTTCGTCCGCGCGGCCGAAGGTTTCGACCGAAGTCGGATTCAGCATCGCGCTCCGGCCCTCAAGGTCACGCCCGCCGGCAGCGTCAGGTCGGAATGCGCAAGCGAAGGCCGGCCATTGACGAACACCAGCCGCGGCGCCGGAATGTGCGCCAGCAGCGCGGCATCAATGACGGGGCCGTCCGCCCCGGCACGCTCGAACGTGCGCCGCTCGAGCGCACGCAGCGGCGTGTATTTCCAGGCTTCGCTGCGCGGGCCGGGCAAGCCGTCGCGCAACGCGGCATCGAGCGCCGCCTTGCGGCGGGCATCGCCGTTGAAACCGGATGCAAGCGAGTCGAGCAGGGCGCTCATCACGCCGCCTCCGGCGCGATCCTGTCCTTGACCCACGCATAGCCATGCGCCTCGAGTTCCAGCGCCAGCTCGGGTCCGCCGCTCTCGACGATGCGGCCATCGGCCAGCACGTGCACCACGTCCGGCTTGATGTAGTCGAGCAGGCGCTGATAGTGCGTGATCACGAGGAAGGCGCGCTCGGGCGACCGCAGCGCGTTGACGCCTTCGGCGACGGTCTTCAGCGCATCGATGTCGAGGCCCGAATCGGTCTCGTCGAGGATCGCCAGCTTCGGCTCCAGCACGGCCAGCTGGAAGATCTCGTTGCGCTTCTTCTCGCCGCCGCTGAAGCCCTCGTTGACGCCGCGATGCAGCAACTGGTCGTCGAGGTGCAGCACGGCGAGCTTGTTGCGCACCAGCTTCAGGAACTGCATCGAGTCGAGCTCGGCCTCGCCGCGCGCCTTGCGCTGCGCGTTGAGCGCGCTGCGCAGGAAATAGGTGTTGTTGACGCCCGGGATCTCGACCGGGTACTGGAAGGCGAGGAATACGCCGCGCGCGGCGCGCGCCTCTGGTTCCAGCGCCAGCAGGTCCTCGCCGTCGTAGCGCACCGATCCGGCGGTGACGTCGTAGCCTTCGCGTCCGGCCAGGATGTTGCCGAGCGTGGACTTGCCGGCGCCGTTCGGTCCCATGATCGCGTGCACTTCGCCCGCTTTCACGTCGAGCGAAACGCCCTTGAGGATGTCGCGGCCGGCGATGCTGGCGTGCAGGTTTTCGATCTTCAGCATATGTGTTCTTCGTAGCGTGCGCCGTGCGCACGATGTGGGTTCCACGTGCGCACAGCGCACGCTACATCAGGGGTGCAGATGCGCGAGCGCATCGAGCGCATCGAGGGCATCGTTGCGACGTTGCCACGGCACGAAAAGGTGGTCATGGAGATAGGCCGAAACCGGGTTGCAGGCAATGCCGCGTGCAGCGAGCGCCGCCGACGCGGCGGCCATCATGCCGACCGCCGACAGGCTGGATTGCACGTCGAGCGTGATCTGTGCCCATAGCAGCCGACCGCTTTCCTCGCCCGGTGCAATCGGCGAGGCCGCGACGATGAACGTCGTGCCCTCGCGTTCGCGGAACATCATCAACGGCTCGGCATGCAGCTTCGAGTCGTGCCCTGCGGGGACGTGAACGAACTCCAGCGGCGCCTCATGCAGACGTGGCCGCATCCCCGACAGCAATGCGCGCAGATCCGTTTCGCCTGGCGCAAGAAAGGCATGCGTGGCATCCATCTCAGCCCACCGCGCCTTCGAGGCTCACTTCCAGCAACTTCTTCGCCTCGACCGCGAATTCCATCGGCAACTCGCGGAACACCTGCTTGCAGAAGCCGTCGACGATCAGGCTGACCGCGTCTTCCTGGCCGAGGCCGCGGCTGCGGCAGTAGAACAACTGGTCGTCGGAGATCTTCGAAGTGGTGGCTTCGTGCTCCACCGTCGCCGAGGGATGCTTGACCTCGATATACGGGAAGGTATGCGCGCCGCATTGCTTGCCGATCAGCAGCGAATCGCACTGCGTATGGTTGCGCGCGCCCTCGGCGCTGCGCTCGACCTTGACCAGGCCGCGATACGAGTTCTGCCCACGCCCGGCACTGATGCCCTTGCTGACGATCTTCGACTTGGTGCGCTTGCCGACATGGATCATCTTGGTGCCGGTATCGGCCTGCTGCGCGTGGTGGGTCAGCGCAACGGAATGGAATTCGCCGGTCGAATCGTCGCCGAGCAGCACGCAACTCGGGTATTTCCAGGTGATCGCCGAGCCGGTCTCGACCTGCGTCCACGAAATCTTGCTGCGAGCGCCACGGCATTCGCCGCGCTTGGTGACGAAATTGTAGATGCCGCCCTTGCCGTTCTCGTCGCCCGGATACCAGTTCTGCACGGTCGAGTACTTGATCTCGGCATCTTCCAGCGCGACCAGTTCGACCACCGCCGCGTGCAGCTGGTTCTCGTCGCGCATCGGCGCGGTGCAGCCTTCGAGATAGGACACGTACGACTTGTCCTCGGCGATGATCAGCGTGCGCTCGAACTGGCCGGTGTTGATGGCGTTGATGCGGAAGTAGGTGCTCAGCTCCATCGGGCAGCGCACGCCTTTGGGGATGAACACGAAGCTGCCGTCGGAGAACACCGCCGAGTTCAGCGCGGCGAAATAGTTGTCGCCGGTGGGGACCACGCTGCCGAGGTACTGCCTGACGAGGTCCGGATGCTCGCGGATCGCCTCCGACATCGAGCAGAAGATGATGCCCTTTTCGGCCAGCTCCTTGCGGAACGTGGTGCCGACGCTGACCGAGTCGAAGACCGCGTCGACCGCGACGCCGGCCAGCTTGGCGCGCTCGTGCAGCGGCACGCCAAGCTTGTCATAGGTGTCGAGCAGTTCCTGCGGCACGTCGTCGAGCGAGGCGTACTTGGCCTTGGGCGCGCTGAAGTAGCTGATCGACTGGAAATCGATCGGCGCGATCCTGAGCTTGGCCCAATGCGGCATCGGCATGGTCAGCCAGTGCCGGTAGGCGGCGATGCGCCACTGCGTCATCCACTCGGGCTCTTCCTTCTTCGCCGACAGCGCGCGCACGACGTCCTCGTCGAGGCCGATCGGGAAGCTGTCGGACTCGATGTCGGTGACGAAGCCGGCGTCGTAGCGACGGCCGAGCTGTTCGATGATCTGCGCGTTCTCGATGCCCATGGCTTCTTCCTCAGCCTGCCGCCAGCGTGGTGGGAATCGCACGCCGCGCGCGCGCCTTGCCCGCATCTGCGGGCGGCGTTGTCAGCATGTCGGCGAGCGACACGCCGCGCAGGGCTTCGGCGACCACGTCGTTGATGCGCCGCCAGTTGGAGCGCGCGCCGCAGGATTGTTCGATGCCGCAGGCGCCGGCATGGACGCTGCATTCGGTCATGCCAAGCGGGCCTTCCATCGCCTCGAGAATGTCGACCAGCGAGATGTCGGCTGCGTCGCGCGCGAGCCGGTAGCCGCCGTTGACGCCGCGGAAGGCCTCGACCAGCCCGGCCTGTGCCAACGGCTTGAGCAGCTTGGCGACGGTCGGCGCTTCCAGCCCGGCGCGCTCGGCGAGCCCGGACGCGCTGAGCACGGCCTCGGGATCGCTGGCAAGCACGGTCAGGACCACGCTGGCGTAATCGGTGAGTTTGGTGACCCGGAGCATGTGATGTGGCTCGAAACCGGTCTGGGATGCCCGGTTTCTGGCTTGTCCTCTAATGAGGACTGAAATTGTACTGATTCAGCCGGCCCGGGCCAAGCGCGGCTTCGCCACGATTCAGCTGACTGCGGGCGGGGCAGCCTGTGCGGCCGGCAGCACCAGGTCCAGATAAGGCGGAGGCGGCTTCTTCCCGGGCGGCAGATAGGCCGGCGCCTCGCTACCGCCCGGGCCGAGCGAGCGGATGAAGCGGTACAGCGCGCGGCGGTCTTCCTCGCTCATGGCGCGCAGCGCGAAGTCCGGCATGAGCGGCCGGGTGCGCAGTTTCGCGCTGTAGTCCAGCCACTGTGCCTCGTCCATCTTCGCGAGGCGGCTGCGCAGGTTGGCTGCGTAGGTCGTGCCCCAGGGGCCGCGATAGCCGAGCGGCGAACCCATCAGCCATTCGGCCTTGTCGACCTCGCCCTGCCGCTCGGCGTAAGCGGCGGTGTGGCAGTCGTTGCAGCCGGCGATGCGGACCAGGTATTCGCCGCGCGCCAGCAGCTCGGCATCCGACGGCGCAGCCGCGGCCGCGGTGAAGACATCGCCCGATGCTGCGGCGATGGGTGGTGTCTGGCTGCAACCGGTCGAAGCGATGGCGACGGCAAGGACGAGGCGGGAGACGTACTGCATGGCGATCTCTGCTTTGGCGATGCGACTGGATACGCCGGAAGCAACGCGGACAGGCCAGCGGTCGTAGCCTGTTCCGCCGCATTCGGACACAATGCCCGTCCCCGCACCTGGATAGAAATCGATGTCGCGCAAGAAGATCGCCGCCCGCCAATCCGAAATCCACGGCAATGGCGTGTTCGCCACCGAAACCATCGAGAAGGGCGAACGCATCGTGCGTTACAAGGGCACGCTGCGCACGCACGACGAGGTCGACGAGGAATACGGCGAGGTCGACGAAGATGGGCATACCTTCCTGTTCACGCTCAACGACGATTACGTAGTCGACGCCAATGTCGGCGGCAACGTGGCGCGCTGGATCAACCACAGCTGCAAGCCCAATTGCGAAGCGGTGATCGAGGAGAACGACAAGGGCAAGCGCCACAAGGACAAGGTCTTCATCGAGGCGATCCGTACGATCAAACCGGGCGAAGAGCTGACCTACAACTACGGCATCACGCTCGACGAGGCGCACACGGCCAAGCTCAAGAAGCTGTGGGCATGCAAATGCGGCGCCAAGAACTGCACCGGGACGATGCTGCAGCCGAAACGCTAGCCCATGTGCCGCATTTGTCCGATGGCGACACGCGGCACCGGCCAAACCTCGATACGCGGGGAATCCCCAGAGGCTCCCATGACTAACGACATGCGATAGCGCATCGCTATTGCCCCAGGCTGCGCGCACCCCAACCGCGGACCGCCCCATGCGCGCGCCCATCGCTGCCGCCATCCTCTCGGCCATGTCCGCACCGGCGATCGCCATCGAAGTCGACGGCCGCATCGACGCCGCCGAATGGCAGGGCGCGCAGCACGTCACCGATTTCCGGCTCACGCAGCCGCTCAGCCGCGAACCTGCGCCGCAGCCGACCGAGGCCTGGATCCTGGCCACGCCCGAGGGCTTGGCGATCGGCTTCCGCAACACGCAACCGGCGAGCGTGCCGCGCAACCGCCAGCGCGGCCAGCGCGACAATGCCGGCCCGGTCGATCGCGTCAACCTGTACGTCGACTTCGACGGCGAGGGACGCAACGGCTACAACTTCACCGTCACGCTGGCCAACAGCATCAACGACATCACGATCACCAACGAGAACCAGTTCAACGACGACTGGGACGGCGAATGGCGGCACGCGGTCTCGGAAGACGAGCAAGCCTGGTACGCGGAAATGCTGATCCCCTGGCATATCGCGCCGATGCGCAACGGGATCGGTGGCAAGCGCACGCTCGGCATCAATCTCGACCGCGTCATCAGCGCGAGCGGCGAGCGCATGTCTTGGCCGGCAGTCAGCTATACCGAGCCGCGATTCCTGACGGTCATGGAAAAGGTCACGGTGCCCGAGTTCAGCCAGGCGCTGTTGGCCGTCACGCCCTACGTCTCCGGCATCTACGACAACGTCGCCAATGCCAGCGACCTCGACGCCGGCGCCGACATCTTCTGGAAGCCGAACGGCAAGTTCCAGCTCAGCGCCACGCTCAACCCGGATTTCGGCCAGGTCGAGAGCGACGAGCTGGTGGTCAATTTCAGTGCTACCGAAAGCTTCTTCAGCGACAAGCGGCCGTTCTTCACCGAGAACCAGGGCTTCTTCGACGTGCCGTTCGGTTCGCTCAACCAGCGCAGCCGGCTGATCTATACGAGGCGCGTCGGCGGTCCGGCCGACGACGGCGACGGTTCGGGCGACGTCACCGCTGCGGTCAAGCTCAACGGCAGCGCCGGCGGAATCAACTACGGCGTGTTTGCGGCCAGCGAAGGCGACGATGCCGGCCGCGACTTCTACGCTGCGCGCGCCACGCGCGATTTCGCCGGCGGCGACGGCGGCCAGCATGGCGTCGGGGCGATGGTCACGCGCGTCGAGCGCCCGTTCCTGGATCGCACCGCCACGATCTACGAAGCCGACCATCGCTGGACCACCGGGCAGTGGAACGTGCGCAGCACGCTCGTCGGTTCCGACATCGTCCAGGGCCAGGCCAGCGCGCGCGACTCCGGCGCGCAGGTTCTCGCCGACTACGACATGGGCAATAGTTGGCGCCAGCAGCTGTATGCGCTGCACATCGGTCGCGAACTCGACCTGCGCGATTTCGGCTATCTCGAGCGCAACAACTTCAATTACCTTCGCTACGAGCTCGGCCATCGCGTCAACGACCTGCCTGCCACGTCGGCCTATACCGGCACCGACTGGCGTTACGCCGCCTCGCGCCGCAGCAACGACCAGGGCGAGCTGATCGCCTACGCCGCAGCGATCAGCCGCCAGGGCCAGCGCCGCGACGGCGGCAACGACTTGCTCGACATCGCGGCCTGGGGTAGCGGCCAGGACGACCTGATCACGCGCGGCAACGGCATCGTCGACGTGCCGGAGAAACTGTTCGCGTATTACGAGCGCTTCATCCCGCGCAAGGGCAACTGGAGTCTGTACGGCTACGGCCGCTACGCCGCCGAAGGGCTCGGTGGCGCCGACGACGGCGCCGTCGAGTTGTGGATCGAACCGACCTATTTCGTCAACGACAGCCTCAGCTTCTCGACGGTGCTGCAGGCCGTGCACAATCCCGACTGGTTGTTGTGGCGCAGCGGCAACCTGCTCGGCACGTATCGGTCGAACCAGCTGTACCTGTCCTCGGGCGCCACCTGGCTGATCGACGACAAGCAGGAGTTGCGCGTGCGCCTGGAGGCGATCGGTCTGGATGCGCATGCGCTGCAGGCCTGGCGCGTCGCCGCCGACGGCACGCCCGTGGCGAGCGAAGAGGACATCCCCGACTTCGCGCTGCGCAACCTCGGCTTCCAGGTGCGCTACCGCTACGAGTTCAGACCGTTGTCGTATCTCTACGTCGCGTACGTGCGCGGCGGCTCGCTGTTCCAGGAGGCGCAGGGCAATGCGTTCGGCATCGGCGATGAGTTCCGCGATGCCTTCGATCTGCGCGACAGCGAGCAGTTGCTGGTCAAGCTGTCTTATCGGTTCGAGATCTGAGTGGCGACCAGCGGTGCCGGCGCCCGCAAACGATCAGAGATCGTCCTCGCCCGGGAACGACACGCTGATGTCGCCGACTTCGGCAAGCTCGCCGAGCTTCGGATAGTCCGCCTCGTCGCTGCGGAATTCGCTGTCGCCCGAAGGATAGGCCGGCGGCTGCGCGGCGCTGCGAGCGGACTCGCGGATGCGCAGGCGCACGCCGCGGCGCACCGGATCGCCCTCGACCGCGTCGAGCTTGCCATCGCTCCAGTCGCTGACGTAGCCGCCGTAATCCCAATCGAAGCCGGTGAAGATGACCGCTGCGCCGTTGAGCGCGACCAGGTCGGCCAGCGACATGCCGATGCGCACGCCGTTGTCGAGCGTCCAGCGCGATCCGTCGTTGCCGACCGCGACCCTCGACAGCGCGCGCAGCGCCTGCTCGTCCTGGAAGTAGATGTAGGCCTGGCGCGAGGCGTCGCCGGCGAAGAGTTCGACGCCGCGATGCGTCTCGCCCTCGGCGCCCGGCAGCTCGCCGACGCGTACGTTGGCTTTGCCGAAGCGCCGCTCGAGATCGGCGACAGTGGTGTCAGGCGCGAATGCGCCCGGCAGTACGAAATCGCCGCTACGCGCAGGCACGGCCGCAACCGGCGCGGACGGTGCAGGCTCGGGCGGCGGCGCAGTCGTCGCAGCCGGCGTCGCGGCGACATCGGCCTCGCTTGCGCGATTGCAGGCGGCGAGCGCAAGCAGCATGGCGACAGCGATCGCGATTGCCACGCCGCTTGGACGAAGCACGCGGCTCATGGCTGCAGCTCGCGCAGATCGGCCGAACTGATGCGCCACGCGCGCTGCTCGTCCGTGGCGCCATCGACGACGGCGCGGCGCAGGGTAAACGTACCGTCGTAGCGATGCACACTGCCGTCGCTGCGGGTCGCGGTGATCGCGACAGGAATGGTGACGAAGCGCGAGCCCGCGGCGGCATCGATCGCGCCGGGCGTGGCGATCTGTACGGTCACCCCGACGGTCTCGGCATAGCCGCCGGCGAACTGCTCCGGCGACTGGCCGCTGCTGCGCCCGCCATCGGACCACAACGAGTACGCGCGCGCGAAGCTGCGCGCATTGATCGATGCGTAGTAGTCGCGGATCACGGCGACGGCGTCCTCCGCCGACGGTTCCTGCGTCGCGCCATCGGCCGGGACGCTGCTGCCATCAGCCACAACCGCTTCGCCGCCGCCGGGCAGCAGACCGGTCTCGGGATTGAGCAGGTCGATCGGTGGTTCTTCGGTGCCGGGAACGATCGTCGGCGGTGGCTCGCCCGTCACGGCGGCGACCTGGCCCGGCCCGGGCTTGTCGGGCATGCCGGTGACCGAGCCGGGACCGGCTTCCGGCGCCGGCAGCGCGGTCTCGTCCGCATCGCCGCTGCCGTTGCCGCCTTTGCGGTCTTTGTCGCCGCAGGCGGCGAGCAGCGATGCGGCGCATATCAATACGGCGAGGCGGCTGATCGAGCGCATGTCATTGATCCAGGTGCACGACCACGAGGCCGTTGTCGATGGTGGTGCTGTCGATGCGCCGCGAACCGAGTTTCGCCAGCAGGCTGTCGTCGAACTGGTAGACGGGTTCGTCGCGCGCGTAGTCGGCGAGCCAGCGATTGACCAGCTCGCGACCGGTCGAGTTCATCGCGCCGCCGAGGTCGGGCATGTCGACGGATTCCAGCGTCGGGTTGTCGAGGTGCAGGCCGCGCGTGCCGGTGTCGAAGCGGAGGCCGCTGGCGACGGCGAAATGTCCGCGCGGACGCGTCTTGTCCTGGCCCAGGCCGCCAAGGCCGACATCGAAATCGAGCTGCAGACGGGTGCTGCCGGCCGGGATGCTCAGGCGCGGGTTGAGCACGGTCAGCGTCACCAGCCCGCCGAGCTTGTCGTAGTCGCGCGGGAAGCGGCGGTCGAGATAGCCCTGTAGTTGCGGCGCGGTGAACGACACCTGGTCGCCGAGCAGTGCGCCCACCGCATTGAGCGTCGAACATCCGGCCAGGCACAGCAGCAGAGCTGACGCCACCACGGCGCGTGGCAACAATCGCGACAGGACGCAAAGGTGATGGGCGGTCATGGCGGCCTCCGGAGAACTGCGCGCACCTTAGCGCCGTCCGGTGAACGGGCGGTTAGCGCGTGACCGGCGCGATCGATGCGGAAGTGATTTCCCATCCGCCGTCGGCAACTGCGCGACGCATGCGGTACCAGCCCCGATAACGCCGCAGCGGCTGACCTTGCAGGCTCGCACGCAATTCGATCGGGATTTCCAGGGCATTGGGCACGGTCTCGGAGTCGAGCGGCTTCGGCTTGCCATTCTCAGAGCGAAGCGAACGCAGTTTTTCCAGGCTGCGCAGATCGGCTTCACCGGATGCAGCGGGTGGCTGCTTGCCCGCCCAGAAGGCATCCGCTGCCGCGCGATCTGTCCCGCCGAGTGCGGCGAGGTAGCGGTGCAGCGTCGAGACGGCGGCATGCATCGCCTCCTCGCGTTGCTGGGCAATCGTGCGCGCACGCGCGGCGGCGTCCGCGTCCGGACCGGTACCGTCAGCGGCGCGTCCCGCCTGCGATGACGTCGTGGTGTCAGCGGAGTCCTGCGGGGCCGCATCCCCGCACGAACGCAACAGCGCGATGCCGACCGCCACCAATGCCAGCAACGCGAACAGCAGCAAGGGGCGCTTCATCATCTGGAGGATCCGGATCGGAGGTGAGCCCTGCGCGAGCACGGCGGGCGGTGCGGCGATCTTACGCCGCGTCAGCGCGCCGCGCGTAGCAGCGGCAGCGGATCGTAGGCGCCTGGCCGCCATAGATGCCGTAGTGCAGGTGTGGCGGCGTGCCGCGCGCGTTGCCGGTGTCGCCGACGATGCCGAGCGCCTCGCCTGCCTGCACCACGTCACCTTCGCGCAGGCCTTCTGCCCAAGCGTCGAGGTGCGCGTAGTAATGCCGTTGTGCCGCAGGCCCGAGCACCCAGACCTGCTTGCCGCCGAGGCCGCCTTCGCGTATCGACACGATCACGCCGCGCGTGGTGCTGGTCACCGGCGTGCCGCGCGGCGAAGATGTCGATGCCGGCATGGCTGCGGTCGCGACCGCGCGGAGCGCCGAAGGTCTCGCCGATGCGCGATGCGCGAACGCCCGTCACCGGCACCGGCAACGCGGTCGGCGCCGGCAGTCGCGACAGTTCCCACAGCGCGCGCGGCCTGGCCATGAAGGGCTGCTGCCAGGCCCAGTGCGCGAAAGCCGCGGCGATGGCGAGCGCCAATACGGCGACCACCAGTCCGCGGACAGCGGTGGTGTAATCGCGCGCGCCTAAGATCGTATCGGGCTCGGCCATCGTCGCGATCCAGCCGGGTGCGCCGAAGCCCGCGCTTTGATCACGTCAGCTTTAGTCACGTCAGTTGCCGCCAGCGGGGCGCTGTTGCGCGAACCAGGCCACGATGCCTTCCATTTCGCGCTCGAACCCGCCCGGAATATAGATGTTGAGCACGCCCGCGGTTACGTCGCCGCGGTTCTCGAAATCGTGCGTCACCTTCGCGGGCACGCGCACGAAGTCGCCGCGCGTCGCATCGACGTGCTGGTCGCCGAGCAGAAAGGTCATGGTGCCTTCGAGCACGTAGAAGATGTCGTCGTTGGCTTCGTGCGCGTGCGCGCCGGGCCCGGGCGTGTGCGGATCCAGCCACCACTCGGAGATCGAATAGGTGTCCGCGGTCTCGGCGCCGTCGGCCTTGAACACGCTGCGCATCGCACCGAGTGCGTAGGCGCGGCCTTCGCCCGCGCGCAACACGATGGCACCTTCTGGAAATGTTCCATTGCCCATCTGCTCAGCTCCGTTGCTGCAACGCAAGTTTCAGGCCGAGTCCGACGAACACCGTGCCGATCAACCGCTGCCGCCAGCGCGCCAGGCGCGCGTTGCCCGAGAGGCTGCGGCCGAAGCGCCCGACCGCGACCGCCAGCACGCAGCTGTTGCTGAAGCCGATCAGCGACAGCAGTACGCCCAGGACCAGGAACTGCAGCCATACCAGGCCACGTTCCGGATGCACGAACTGCGGCAGGAAGGCGAGGAAGAACAATGCCACCTTCGGATTGAGCACGCCGGTCACGACCGAGCGCCAGTAGACGCGGCCGCGCGTGGGCACGTCCGGGGCCGGTGTTGGCACGCGTTCGGCCTTGTCGCGCCAGGCCTTGATGCCCAGCCACACGAGGTACGCGGCACCGGCGTACTTGAGTATTTCGAATGCCAGCGCGGACGCGGCCAATAGCGCTGACAATCCGAATCCGGCGGCGAGCGCGTGGATCAGCGTCGCCGTCTCCAGCCCGAGTCCCGCCTGCACACCTCGGCGCGTGCCGCCCGCGATCGTCTGCGCGACGATCCAGGCCGTGCCCGGGCCGGGAATCAGTACCAGCACCGTTGCCGCGGCGAGATAGGCGAGCAGGGTAGGGAGGTCAAACAGCGGCATCGCGGCGAGTCCCAACGGGGATACCAAGCCTAGCTCGCCAAATCCATGCATGCACGCATGGATGCATTCCACCAGCACGGCGCACGAAAAAGCCGGATACCCTCGCAACGCGAAGACATCCGGCTCCGATATTCCGACGCATCGATGCGGCACGCCCGAAGGCTTGCCGCATCACGCGACGCGGCAATCAGGCAGCAGCGTCCTTCAACTTCTTCAGCGGACGCACCTTGACCTTGACCGAGGCGGGCTTGGCGGCGAACCACTGCTCTTCCTTGGTGAAGGGGTTGATGCCCTTGCGCTTCGGCTTGGCCGGCACGCTGACCGAAGTGATCTTCAACAGGCCCGGCAGCGTGAACGAACCCGCGCCCTTCTTGCTGATCGAACCATGCACGGCGCCTTCCAGCGCGCTCATGACCGAGCGCACGTCCTTCGCGGCGACGCCGGTGCTTTCGGCGATGTGGGCAACCAGCCCGGACTTGCTCAGTGCTTCCTTGATCGGCTTCGGCGCACCGGTCGACTTTGCAGCGGCCTTCTTCGGTGCGGCCTTCTTGGCAACGGCCTTTTTCGCTTTCTTCGCCATGAGTGTGTGGTTCCGTATTCGTTGGATGGGTGATGTAGCCGACCCCGTCGGCAAGCGCAATGTAGGGCAAGCGCAAGCGGACGCCAAGCCCCAAAGCGCAGAAAACCACGCAAAAACAGCGAAAAAATCCAGATTGCGATTCGGCGGGGCAAAAATCAGGACATTTCTTCGCGTCGCAGCGCTCGTGCTGCACTGCGGCGGCAGCCCGATCCGGTCGTCGGCGACGTTCGTCGACGGGCGGCATCGCGTCTTGCGCTTGCTACGATGCGAAGCCTAGGAACGGGCGAAGCACGATGACGGATGCGCAACCACGGCAGTTCTCGACCGACTGGTTCGAGGGCCATGTCGACAACTGGCAGCGCTGGCTCGGCGCCCTCGCCGGGCGTCCCGGACTGCGGGCGCTCGAGATCGGCAGCTTCGAGGGCCGCTCGACCGTGTGGATGCTCGAGCACATCCTGACCGCAGCCGACAGCCGCATCGACTGCATCGACCTGTTCGAGCCCGCGGAGGTTTACGGCGACTATCCGGCGCGCTTTCTCGCCAACACGGCGCCCTGGCGCGAACGCATCACGATGCACGCGGGTCGCAGCTTCGAGATGCTCAGGCAGGTGCGCGGGCCTTACGACGTCGTCTACATCGACGGCTGGCATTCCGCGTTCGGCGCGCTCGCCGACGGCGTGATGTCATGGCCGCTGCTCAAGGTCGGCGGCGTGATGATCTTCGACGACTATCTGTGGATCCCGCTGAAATACGGCCGGATCGAGCGCCCCAACAAGCTGGTGCGCGAGCTGTCGAACCTGGTCGGCAGGGATTGGCGACGCGCCGCCGCCGAGGCGGCGATTGCCAAGGTGCCGACCGAAACCCCCAAGCTCGGCGTCGACGGCCTGTTGCGCACGCTCGCAGGCCACTACGAACTGCTCGGCGACGGCTACCAGCTGGCGATCCGCAAGACCAGCGATTTCGGCAGCACGGTGCTCGGAATCGATACCTGAGCTTCCTGGGTGTTTTCTAGGAAGCGGTGCCGGAGCGTTCCCGGCGACGCGGCGGCACCCACCACCAGCAGCCGATGACCAGCGCGGCGAAGACGGTATAGGCCGCGACGAACGCCCACCAGGGCGCCTCGAAGAAGATCAGCCGCGACAGCCAGTGCGCGACGAACGACTCCGCGTAAGCCTGCTGCCCGGCCTGTCGCCGCAACGCCTGTTCCCAGATCGTCAGCGGGCACAAGCGTCCCAGCCAGGCCTGTGCGGCGATGAAGACCATCAGCACGAGGTGCGACACGCGGAAGACGAAATTGCGCACCCACGGCCAGCGCCGCCAGTGGCCGAGCACGATCGCCACCAGACCCAGCACCACGAACAGCACGATGCCGACGTGCAAGGCGAGGATGGCGTCGGCGAGCCAGCCGGCGATCGCGGGCGACAGGCGTTCGATCACCGGCTCGAGATCATGGGATCAGAAGCTCGCGCAAGCGCCGACGCGTTCGCGCAGCACTGCTTCCTGGCGGAAGCGGCGTTTGTATTCGGTGGCGATCTCCGCGACCTTGCCGCGCGCGGCGGCATCGCCGGCATGGAGCAGGGTGACGACTTCGGACGCTTCCTGTTCGACCGCGCCGCTCGCGCCGCGCCATTGCCCGGTCGCATGGGTCACGGTCAAGCCGTCGGGGAAGCGCGGCGTGACCACCTCATCGAGGAACCCACGCCACTCGGCATCGCCGACCGTGCCGCCGTCGGGCCGGTTGCGACCGAAGTAGAGCGTGTCGCGGACCATGGCCTGGTCGCCCGATTCGCAGGCGGGCGCGGCGAGTCGTCCATGCACCGGCTGCGTGGCGCAGCCGGCGATCGCCAAGAGTGTCGCCAACAGCATCGTGTGCCGACCAATGCAAGGGATCTGCCGCATCCAGCGCCTCTCGTCGGTCCGGGGCAAAACCCGCCAAGGCGGCTTTCGCGGGGTGGAGGTCGGCACTATATCGCCGTGTCACGGGGAACTAATCCTCCTCATGCTTCGGCTTGTAGGCCTCCACCAACCTCTGCTGCACCTGCGTCGGCACCGGCTCGTAGTGGCTGAAGTCGAGCGAATAGCGCCCGCGTCCGGCGGTGACCGACTTCAGCTCCGCCGCATACCCCTCCAGCTCCGACAACGGCACCTGCGCCTTGACCACGATCTCCCCGCCGCGCACCGAGTCGGTGCCGTTGATGCGCGCGCGCTTGCTGGCGAGGCCGCCGCTGATGTCGCCCATGTGCTGTTCCGGCGCATTGACCTCGAGGTCGACGATCGGCTCGAGCACGCGCGGCTCGGCCTTGGCGATGGCGTCGAGGAAGGCCTTCTTGCCGGCGGCGACGAACGCGACCTCCTTGCTGTCGACCGCGTGGTGCTTGCCGTCGTAGACGATCACGCGCACGTCCTGCATCGGATACCCGGCGACCGCGCCGCCGCGCAGCACCTGGCGCACGCCTTTTTCGACGGCTGGCAGGAACTGGCCCGGAATGGTGCCGCCCTTGACCTGGTCGACGAATTCGAAGCCGCTGCCGCGCGGCAGCGGTTCGATGCGCAGGAACACCTCGCCGAACTGGCCGGCGCCGCCGGTCTGCTTCTTGTGTCGGTGATGGCCTTCGGCCTTGCCGCCGATGGTTTCGCGATAGGCGATGCGCGGCGGGCGCGAGCCGACCTCGACGCCGTATTTTTCCTTGAGCCGGTCGAGGTTGATGCGCAGGTGCAGGTCGGACAGGCCGCGGATCACGGTCTCGTTGGTTTCGGCCTCGTGCTCGACGTGGAAGCAGGGATCCTCTTCGGCGAGCTTGTGCAGCGCGGTCGCCAGCTTCTGCTCCTGGCCCTTGCGCGCGGCCTCGATGGCCAGGCCGAACATCGGCCTGGGGAACGCGAGCGGGGCGAGGTGGATCTGGTCCTCGTCGTGGCTGTCGTGCAGCACCGCGTCGAAATGCAGCTCGTCGATCTTGGCGACGGCGGCGATATCGCCGGGGATGGCCTGGTCGATCTCGACGTGGTCCTTGCCCTTGAGCTTGAACAGATGCGCGACCTTGAACGGCTTCTTGCCGTCGTCGACGAACAGCTGCGTGTCCTTCTTCACCGTGCCCTGGTAGACGCGGAAGATGCCGAGCTTGCCGACGAAGGGATCGTTGATGATCTTGAACACGTCGGCGATGACATGCGCATTCGGCTCGGGCTTGGCCTCGATCGGCGCGGCGTCATCGCCGCTGCCCTTGACGAACGGCGGCGGATTGCCTTCGCCGGGATGCGGGAACAGTCTTTCGGCGACGTCCAGCAGTTCCCTGACGCCGGCGCCGCTGCGTGCGGAGACGAAGCAGACCGGCACCAGGTGCCCTTCGCGCAGGCACTGCTCGAAGGCGTCGTGCAGTTCCTCGCCCTGCAGGCCGGATTCGCCCTGGTCGAGGTAGCGGTCCATCACGGTCTCGTTGACCTCGACCACCTGGTCGATGATCTTCTGGTGCCACTCGGCGACCGGGCCGAGGTTGCTGTCGCCGGTGGATTGCCAGAAGCAGTCGACGACGCGTTTGCCGCCATCGGCCGGAAGATTGAGCGGCAGCACTTCGGCACCGAAGGTATCGCGCAGGTCGTCGAGCAGGGCGCCGAGCTTGGCGCCGGGGTGGTCGATCTTGTTGATGACGATGACGCGGCACAGGTTGCGCGCCTTGGCGTGTTCCATCATGCGGCGCGTGCCGTAGCCGACGCCGGTATCGGCATCGACGACCACGGCGACGGTTTCCACCGCCGCCAGCGCCGACAGGGTCGGGCCGCGGAAATCCGGATAGCCGGGGGTGTCGATCAGGTTGATGTGGATCGGGGACTGGCCGGGCGGGGCGTGGTCGATGCTGGCGATCGCGGCATCGATGGAATGGCCGCGGTCCTTCTCGATCGGGTCGAAATCGGACACGGTGCTGCCGCGTTCGATCGTGCCTGCCGTCTGGAGTGCGCCGCCGGCATGCAGCAGGGCTTCGAACAATACGGTCTTGCCGGCGCCTGGATGGCCCGCGAGGGCCACATTGCGGATCTGCTCGGTGCTGTAGGACATGAGTCCGTTTCTCCTTGGGAATGTTCTCCCGTGGGGTGGAGTCGAAGGACGTCATGGCTGTCCGCGGCGGAAGCGCTACCGGCCGGGCGTGCGCTCGGCGGGCGGTCATGGCGGGGGATCTTCAGTACGAGCCGACACCTTATCGCGCTCCGAAACGCAGCGTCCCGTTGCAGCGCAGCAAAGCGGCCGCCAGCGGACGATTCCCTAACGTGCGCCCGGATACTCTTGTCCGATCCGTTCACTACAGCACCGGAGAACACCGATGGGCATTTCACGACACGCCGCCGCGCACTGGGAAGGCGACCTCAAGACCGGCAAGGGCACGATCAGCACGCCGCAGAGCGGGCTGCTGACCGATACGCCCTACGGCTTCAACACGCGCTTCGGCGACGTCAAGGGCACCAATCCCGAGGAACTGATCGCCGCCGCGCATGCTGCCTGCTTCACGATGGCGCTGTCGAACAAGCTCGCCGAAGCCGGGCATGTCGCCGAGGCGCTCGATACGCGGGCCGAAGTCGACCTGTCGCTGGAAGGCGGCCCGACGCTCAGCGCGATCCGCCTGAAGCTGAAGGCCAAGGTGCCGGGCATCGACGAAGCCAAATTCCGCGCCGTCGCCGACGACGCCAAGCAGAACTGCCCGGTCTCCAAGGCCCTGTCGGCGGTACCGATCACGCTCGAGGCGGAGTTGATTGGCTGAGTCTTCGGTAAGGCGTCGACCCAAATCCGCGTTGCTGGTGCATGGCGCGGGTGGCGGTGGCTGGGAATGGAAGGTCTGGCGCGGCGTGTTCGACGCTGCCGGCATCAAGGCTTATGCGCCGGACCTGCAGCCGTCCGCGCAAGGACTGGCCGAGACCACGCTCGACGAATATGCCGCACAGGTGGACGCGACGCTGCGCGACCTGCCACGGCCGCGCGTCCTGATCGGCGCGAGCATCGGCGGCCTGCTGGCGGCGATGTGCGCCGGCGATGCCGATCAGCTGATCCTGATCAATCCGATCCCGCCGTCGCCCTGGCACGCGCAACTGCCGCAGCGCGAATGGCCCGACATCGTGCCGTGGCAGCGCGAGGCACGGCTGACCGGCACGCGCCGCGCCTTGCCCGATTCCGACGATGCCACGGCGTTGTTCGCGTTCCGCCACTGGCGCGACGACAGCGGTGCGGTGATGCGTGCCGCGCAGGCCGGCGTCGCCGTCGAAAAACCGCCATGCCCGGTGCTCTGCATCGCCTCGCGCGTCGACGACGACGTGCCGCCGGCGCTGACGCAGGCGCTGGCGCTGGAATGGGGTGCGAGCCTGCTGCGCGTGCCCGCGATCAGCCATGTCGGCCCGCTGCTCGGGCGTGGCGCCGCGGCCGTGGCGTTGCAGGCGGTGTCGTGGCTGTCGTCGGGCCGCTAGGCGCGCGCTGCAAAGCGATTGGTCAACCTGCGGCGGTGTCCGATCGCGGCTTGAGTTGGTCGCGGATCGGCAGCGAGCGGATGCGGATGCCGCTCGCCGCGAACAAGGCATTGGTCAGCGCCGGTGCCGCGCTGGGAATGCCCATCTCGCCCGCGCCGACCGGGTCCCTGTCGCTCTCGATCGAGACCACCTCGACGTCGGGCGCATCCTTCATCTGCAGCAAGGGGTAACCGGCGAAGTCGTTCTGCACGACGCGGCCGCCAGCGATGCCGATCTCCAGGTTGCGCGCGGTGCTGAGGCCGTCGATGGTGCCGCCCATCATCTGCGCCTCGACGCCGAGAGGATTGATCTGGCGACCGACGTCGACGGCGCAGACGCAGCGCTCGATGCGGTAGCCGCCGGCGCCGTCGACGCTGACTTCCATCGCGTGCGCGGCATAGCCACCGAACGTGAAGTGCCCGGCGAGGCCGAGGCCGCGCCCCTTCGGCAGCGCGCGTCCCCAGCCGATCGTGTCGGCGGCGAGCTTGAGCACGCCGGCCAGGCGGCCGGTGTCGAAGACGGGACCGCCATGGCCTTCGTACTTCAGTTCGCGTGGCGCGCCGAGCATCTGCAGTTGCAGCGCCAAAGGATCGCGCCCCGTGGCCTGCGCGATCTCGTCGATGAAGCTCTGGATCGCGAACGCATTGGCGGTATGCGCCGGCGCGCGCCAGGAGCCGCGCGTCATGCCCGAATCCACCGCGAACCATTCCAAGCGCAGGTTGGGAATGGTCGCCGCGGGAAAATCGTCCGGATACAGCTCGGCCTGCCACATGTCCTCGGGCTTCGCGTCCTCGCGGCGGTAGTACTTCGAGGCGCTGGCGAGGCGATGCGCCCAGCCGCTGATCGCGCCTTGGTCATCCAGCGCTGCCAGCATGTGGTGGTGGCCGAACGGCCGGAAGAAGTCGTGGTGCAGGTCGTCGTCGCGTGTCCACACGACCTTGATGGGTTGGCCCGTGAGTTTCGACAGCAGCACGGCTTCGGCGACGAAGTCGTTGGTCAGGCGCCGGCCGAAGCCGCCGCCGCAGCGGGTCATGGCGACATCGATGCTGAAACGGTCGATGCCGGTGATCGCGTTGGCGACGCGCGAGGCGCCGGATGGGCTCTGCATCGGCGCGATGATATCGACGCGATCGGCCTGCACGTGCGCGCAGGCGTTCTGCGGTTCCAGCGGACAATGCGAGACGTAAGGCACGCGATAGACCGCCTCGATCACGCGCGCGGCTTTGCGGCGCGCGGCGTCGAAGTCGCCGTCGTTGCGCACGCGCTGGCCCTTGCCCTGCAGCAGCCGCGTGCATTGCGCATCGAGCGACGCGGAGGACTCATCGGCATACGGACCCTGTTTCCATTGCACCTTCAGCGCGCGCCGGCCCTTGATCGCGGTCCAGGTGTCGTCGGCGATCACCGCCACGCCGGTGGCGAGGTTCTGCGTCAGCGGTTCGCCGTGCTTGGGTCCTGGCAGCACGACCACGTCGCGGACACCGGGAATTTTCCTCGTCTCGCTCGCATCGAACGAATCGAGCTCGCCGTCGAAATACGGACAGCGCGCGACAACGGCGACCAGCGCGCCAGGAAGCGTGGCATCGATGCCGTACCGTGCGCGGCCGGTGACGATATCCTCGGCGTCGACCACGCGCGTCGGCTTGCCGATGATGCGGTAGTCGGCCGGCGTCTTCAGCGCGATGTCTTCGGTGGGCGCGGTGAACGTGGCCCCCATCGCAGCGAGCTTGCCGTAGCCGAGCGTGCGTCCGTCCGGATGCACGACAAGGCCGGGCCGCGTGTCGAGCGTCGATGGATCCGCCTGCCAATGCTTCGCGGCGGCCTGCAGCAACAGCCAGCGCGCCTTGGCGCCGACCTGGCGCAGGTCCTGCCAGGCGTCGGACACGTTGGTGCTGCCGCCGGCGCCCTGCGATCCGTATTTCCAGTCCAGCCCCGGCGCCTTGTCGATGCGTACGTAGCCGAGTGGAAGTTGCTCGACGCGAACCTTGCTCCAATCGGCGTCGAGTTCCTCGGCGATGATCATCGGCAATGAGGTCTTGACGCCCTGTCCGATCTCCGCGCCGCGTGCGCCGATGACGGTATTGCCATCGGGATCGATGCGCACGAACACACCGAGTTCCGCGCCCGGTGCGGCAGGCAGCGCTGGCACCTTTGCCGGGGAAACCTCCGCAACTGGCTGCGGCGTGCGCTGGCAGGCGATCAGCAGTCCACCGGCCGCGGTCGCGGAAATCTTCAGGAAGGTGCGGCGATCGATTCCGGCGGGCGCGGCGACGCGCCACGTTGTGCCGAGCGACGGCCGCCAATCGTCGCGACCGTGCGCGCTCATGCTTCGCCCCGGTCGTCGCCGGCCATCGCGGCCGCGCGCTTGATCGCGCGGCGGATACGCGGGTAGGTGCCGCAGCGGCACAGGTTGCCGATGCTGGCGATGTCCGCGTCGCTGGGCGAAGGGGTGCGCTGCAGCAGGCTGGCCGCCGTCATGATCTGGCCGGCCTGGCAGTAGCCGCATTGCGGCACGTCTTCCTCGATCCAGGCGCGTTGCAGAGGATGCAGGCCGTCGCCGCCGAGACCTTCGATCGTGACGATCTCGCGTCCTTCGATGCCGCCCATCGGGAACACGCAGGAGCGGACAGCCTGCCCGTCGACATGCACCGTGCACGCGCCGCACTGACCGACACCGCACCCGAACTTGCTGCCGGTGAGCCCTGCGTGGTCGCGCAGGTACCAGAGCAACGGCATCTCGGGATCGCCGTCGAAGCTGGCGTCGCGGCGGTTCAGGCGGAAGCGGGTCATGCTGCTCGCCCTTCGAAGGAAGACGCGCCATCGTTCGGCAGGGGTCGCGGCGCGGCGCGTGCCGATAGTCACTGCGCGGCTTGGCGTGCGCCGAAACGGTATTTTTCCGAGGCAGGGCGAGGCTGTCGCCGAAGTGAACCGTTGCCGGCGGTGGGTCCCGGAAACGCTTTCGATTCAGCACAGCGTTACCAGCGCACCCCTAGCTTGCGCAGTACGCCACTCCGGCGCCGGGAGTTCCGCCATGAAACGCCTCACCGCTTCGATCCTCGCCCTTGCTCTTGCCGCGACCGTCGGCACCGCCTCGGCGCAATCGGGCTATTACCCGCCGTCCGATGGGTATGGGCAATACGGCCAGCCGAGCGTCGACCGCTATGGCCAGAGTTCGGGTGCGCAGTACGACTACGCGCGCGTGGTGCGCGTGGATCCGGTGTTCGATTCGGGCTACCAGTCGTCGAACTATCGTGGCAACACCGCGCAGAACTGCTACACCCGACGCGGCGACTATGTCGGCAGCGATCCTTATTACGGCAACGGTGCCCGCAGCGACGGCTATTACGTCGGCGACGGCGATTACCGCAACGACGGCTACCAGGACTATGGCCGCAACAGCGGTAATGTGAGCGGCGGCTATGGCAACGGCGGCACGGAGACCGGCCGCACGATCGCGACCGTGATCGGTGGCGTGCTCGGCGCGGCGATCGGCAGCCAGGTGGGCGGCGGCTCGGCGCGCTATGCGACGGCGGCGGTCGGTTCGATGGTCGGCGGCATGGCGGGCCGCCAGGTGTACGAAACCAACCAGCGCAATCGTTATCCGCGCACCGGCGCGGTCACGGTCTGCGATCCGGCGCCTGCCAACGGCAACGGCTACTACCCGGCGAACGATCGCGGCGTGTCGGCTTACGACGTGACCTATGAATACGCCAACCGTCGCTACGTCACGCGTACCGACTACCACCCGGGCGATCGCATCCGCGTGCGGGTCGACGTGCGGCCGGAATGACGCAAAGTCGGCATGTCTAGGAAGAAGGGGCCGCGAGGCCCCTTCTTTTTTGCAGGCGTCCAAGCCTCGGCCGGGCAGGGGCAACGATCGTGCCGGTGCCGATCACGGCTTCAGCGCCGCAGAGAGCAGGCGTCGACGATCCCGGGTTCACGGTTCGGCATCTTCGATATCGCCTTTTCATGCAGTGCGAAGTAGCCGGGCGGCGATTCGGGGCAAGATAGCGGTCCGCTCCGGCCAAGGATCACGCCATGCTGCGAATGATGCTGACCTGCCTGCTTTGCGCGGTGGCTGCGCCCTCGCTCGCGGCTGAAGTGCAACTGCTGACTGCCGCACGCATCCACACCTCCGATCCACAACGCCCGCAAGCCGAAGCCATGGCCTGGGACGCGACGGGCCGCGTGCTCGACATCGGCGATGCGCAGACGCTTATCGCGCGCTATCCGCAGGCCAGGCGCATCGATGCCGGTGGCGCGACCGTGATCCCCGGGCTGATCGATGCCCACGGTCACCTGATGGAACTCGGCTACGCGCTGACGCGCGTCGACCTGGTCGGCAGCAAGGACAAGGCCGATGTCCTCGCGCGACTGCAGGCATACGAGAAAACCTTGCCCGCTGGCGCGTGGTTGCTGGGCGGCGGCTGGGACCAGAACGATTGGCCTGAAAAGATGTTTCCGACAGCGGCCGACCTCGATCGGGCCTTTCCCGAGCGAGCGGTCTGGCTGGACCGCATCGACGGCCATGCCGGCTGGGCGAATTCGGCCGCCATGCGCGCCGTCGAACGAAAGCACAAGGCGTTGCGAGGCGATTGGCAACCCGATGGCGGTCGCATCCTGCGCCAGGACGGCAAGGCCACGGGCATCTTCGTCGACGAGGCGATGGAACTGGTCCGTGCCGTGGTGCCGCCGCCCGATGCCGCCTTTCGCGAGCGCGGGCTGCAGCGCGCGCTCGCCCTTGCCGCACGCAACGGGCTGACCGGCGTGCACGACATGGCAACCATGCGCGAAGACCTGGCGTTGTACCGCCGCTTCGCCGACGACGGTCGTCTGACCTTGCGCGTCGACGTCTACGCCGACGGCCGTCGCGACACGCTCGCCGACCTGTGCAAGGACGGTCTCTACCGTCACAGCGGCGGTCGCCTGCAGGTGCGCGGCGTCAAGCTGTACGTCGACGGCGCGCTCGGCAGTCGCGGCGCGGCGCTGCTGACCGATTACAGCGACGAACCCGGCAACCGCGGCCTGCTGGTCACCGAGCCGAAAGCCTTCGAGGCCGCGGTGCGCAAGGCCAAGGACTGCGGCGCGCAGGTCGCCACGCATGCCATCGGCGATCGCGGCAACCGCATCGCACTCGACACCTACGCGCGCGTGCTCGGCGACGACAAGGCGTCCGACCACCGTTGGCGCATCGAACATGCGCAGATCGTCGCGCTCGACGATATCCCGCGCTTCGCGCAGCTCGGCGTGATCGCATCGATGCAGCCCACACATGCCACGTCCGACATGCCCTGGGCCGGCGATCGCGTCGGCGAGGCGCGGCTGGCGGGCGCGTATGCGTGGCGGCGCTTCCTCGACAGCGGGACGCGCCTGGCGCTGGGATCTGATTTCCCCGTCGAGTCCGTCGATCCGCGACTCGGGCTGTATGCGGCGGTGACGCGGCAGGATCGCGACGGACATCCACCGAGCGGGTGGCTGCCAGGACAACGGCTGACCGCGGCCGAGGCATTGCGCGGATTCACCGCCGATGCGGCATGGGCGGGCAAGGATGAGGCGGAAGTCGGCAAGCTCGCGCCAGGACTGCGGGCCGATTTCGTGGTGCTCGCGGACGATCCGCTGGCGGTACCCGCGGCGCAGCTCGACGACCTGACGATTCGCTCGACCTGGGTCGACGGCAAGGCCGTCTATGAAGCGAAACAACAGGAAGCGAAATAAAGTGCCGCCTGGCGCAACGTCAGGTTGCCCGGGTGCTGCGGATCGAGGCAGGGCTACGGTGAACCGGTCACCATTCGATCTCGCCGCTGACGACCGTGACCACGCGCCCGCCCGACCAGACTTCGCCATCGCCATCGACCTGCAACTCGATGATCGCGTCGTGTCCCACTTCGCGGCCCTGGCTGATGCGATAGCGGCCATCCGCGCTCGGCAGCGCATCGCGCGTAGCGAGCCACGCCGCCAACGTCGCATTGGCCGCGCCCGACGCCGCATCCTCGAACTGGGCCGGCGCGCCGACCCAGGCGCGTACGGCCAGGTAATACACCGGGTCGTCGCTGCGCGCGAACACGCACAGGCCCATGCTGTCGGTGGCCTGCGCGAGCTTGCCGACGGCGGCCCAGTCCGGCGTCGCGCCGCGCAGCGCGGACTCGTCGCGCAGCTCCGCCAGCCACCAGCGCCGCCCGCCGTCCATCAGCGCTGGTGGCAAGGCACCGAGCGCCAGCCCGTCCAGCACGTCGCGCAGCCGTGCATCGTCGGCCGCCGCGATCTCCGTGACCCGTGCACGTGGCGTGCGCACGGCGATGGTGCGCCTGGCGCCTGCGCCGCTCACACGCAGCGGTAGTTTGCCTGCGATGCCTTCCTGCACCAGCAAGCCGTCGCGCGGTGTCGCCAGTCCCGCCTCGAGCACCGCATGCGCGGTGCCCACGCTCGGATGCCCGGCGAACGGCACTTCGCGACGCGGACTGAAGATGCGGATGCCGTAGCTGGCCGTCGGCGATGTCGCGGGAAAGACGAACGTCGTCTCCGGCAGCCGCGTCCAGCGTGCGATGGCCTGCATCGTGGCGTCGTCCAGACCCTGCGCGTCGAGCACCACCGCGAGCGGGTTGCCGGCGCCGGGACGATTGGCGAAGACGTCGAGCTGGAGGTAGCGACGTGCGGACATGCTGCGGTTCCCGGGGGAGGTTCGACTAGAATTGCGCGTTCGTACCCGCGGCCCGCGGGTGAACGTGCATTCTACGGTCTCCGCTCTCCATGCCCACCAACACGCTTCATCCGCAACGCTGGATCGTGCTCAAGTTCGGCGGCACTTCGGTGTCGCGCCGGCATCGCTGGGACACGATCGGCCGATTGGCGCGACAGCGCGCGCAGGACGAAGACGCGCGCGTACTGGTGGTCGTGTCGGCGCTGTCGGGCGTCACCAACGAGCTGCAGGCGATTGCCGATGGCGCCGGCGATGCGGCGGCGCGGATCGATGCCCTGACCGAGCGCCATCGCGCCTTCGCGCGCGAACTCGATCTCGATCCGACCCACCTCGATGCGCGTCTCGCCACGTTGCAGGCCTTGCAGGCCGATCCGCGCGCCGCCGCACGTGCGCTGCCGTGGCAGGCAGAACTGCAGGCGCAGGGTGAATTGCTGTCCTCGACGCTCGGTGCGGCTTACCTGCGCGCGCAGGGATTGGATTTCGGCTGGTGCGATGCGCGCGACTGGCTCGACGCGATCGCGCTGCCGAACCAGAACGACTGGTCGACGCGCCTGTCGGTGTCGTGCCGGCGCGACGCCGATGACGACTTCCGTGCGCGTTTCGCCATACAGCCCACGTCGCTGCTGCTGACGCAGGGCTTCATCGCGCGCCATGCCGACGGCGGTACCGCGCTGCTCGGGCGCGGCGGTTCCGATACCTCGGCGGCCTATTTCGGCGCGTTGCTGCGCGCACAGCGCGTCGAGATCTGGACCGACGTACCCGGCCTGTTCAGCGCCAACCCGCGCGACGTGCCCGATGCGCGCCTGCTGACGCGGCTCGACTACGCCGAAGCGCAGGAAATCGCCACCACAGGCGCCAAGGTGCTGCATCCACGCAGCCTCGGCCCTTGCCGCGACGCCGGTGTGCCGATCGCGATCCTGGATACAGAGCGTCCCGATCTGCCCGGCACGCGCATCGATGGCGGCGTCGCCACCGTGCCCGGCGTCAAGGCGATCAGCCGCCGCAACGGCATCGTGCTGATGTCGATGGAAACCGTCGGCATGTGGCAGCAGGTCGGCTTCCTCGCCGACGTGTTCGAGCGCTTCCGTCGCCATGGCCTGTCGGTCGACCTGATCGGCTCGTCGGAAACCAACGTCACCGTGTCGCTCGACCCGAGCGAGAACCTGGTCAGCACCGACGTGCTCGCGCGTTTGTCGGCGGACCTTGCCGAGGTCTGCCGCGTCAAGGTCATCGCGCCCTGCGCGGCGATCACGCTGGTCGGGCGCGGCATGCGCTCGCTGCTGCACAAGCTGTCGGACGTGTGGGCCGCGTTCGGGCGCGAGCGCGTGCACCTGATCTCGCAGTCGTCGAACGACCTCAACCTGACCTTCGTCATCGACGAGGCCGACGCCGACGGCCTGCTGCCGCAGCTGCACGCCGAACTGATCCGCGGCGGTGCGATGCCGGTGCAGGACACGAGCGTGTTCGGGCCGAGCTGGCGCGAAATCGCCGAAGGCCCGGTGACGCGCGCGACGCCCTGGTGGGTGGGCCGACGCGACGATCTGCTGCAGGCGGCTGCGCAGGGTACGCCGCGCTACGTCTACGATCTCGACACCGTACGCGCGCGGGCACGCGCATTGAGTGATGTCGCCGCGATCGACCGTCGCTTCTTCGCGCTGAAGGCGAACCCGCATCCGGCGATCCTGCGCGCGCTCGCAGATGAGGGCTTCGGGCTCGAATGCGTCTCGCAGGGCGAACTCGAGCACGTGTTCGCGGCCTTGCCGCAATTCGATCCGCAGCGCGTGTTGTTCACGCCGAGTTTCGCGCCACGTGCGGAATACGAGGCCGCGTTCGCGCGCGGCGTCACCGTCACGCTCGACAATGTCGAGGCGCTGCGGCGATGGCCGGACTTGTTCAAGGGGCGCGCGCTGTGGCTGCGGCTCGATCTCGGTCGCGGCGACGGGCACCACGACAAGGTGATCACCGGCGGCGTCGCGGCGAAGTTCGGCCTGCCGATCGCCGCCATCGACGGCTTCGTCGCCGAAGCGCGCAAGCTCGGCGTGCGCATCGGCGGACTGCATGCGCACCTGGGTAGCGGCATCGACCAGCCGAAGCACTGGCGTGGCGTCTATGCCGAACTCGCCGGCTTCGCCGACGGCATCGGCACGATCGAGACCATCGACATCGGCGGCGGCCTGCCGATTCCGTATGCGCCCGACGAGAGCGAGTTCGATCTCGCCGAATGGGCGGCGGGCCTGGCCGAGATCAAGTCCGCGTATCCGCGTTACGGACTGGCGATCGAGCCGGGTCGCTATCTCGTCGCCCAATCCGGCGTGTTGTTGCTGCGCGCGACGCAGGTCGTCGAGAAGCAGGGCCTGCGCCGCGTCGGCCTCGACGGTGGCATGAATGCGCTGATGCGCCCGGCGCTGTACGAGGCCTATCACGGCATCCACAACCTGTCGCGCTTCGACGAAGTCGCCGACGCGACGTTCGACGTGGTCGGCCCGATCTGCGAATCCGGCGACGTGCTCGGCCAGCAGCGGCCATTGCCGGCTGCGACGGGCGAGGGCGACGTGATCCTGGTCGCCGACGCCGGCGCCTATGGCATGGCGATGGCGAATACCTACAACCTGCGGGCGTTGCCGTCCGAAGAGATTTTCGAATGACGGATTTCAGTTTCGAGCGCAGCGCGATTCGCGCTTTCCGTTTCGTGCGTTGCGATTTCGATGCGCAAAGCGGCGTTGCGCGCTTGGTGTATGCGTTCGACGACGGTCCGGAACTGGTCGAGACGGTGACGGTGCCCGGTGCGCCGTTCGTGCTGGACGGCTTGCGTGCGCAGGCAGCCGAGAAGGCCTTGCAACTGCTGCATCTCATCACCGGCGTCAGCTACTACAAGGCGGCGGTGCCGGAGGAGATCCGGATCGAGTCGTATGGCATCGATGCGGAAACGGCTGGGCTGCTGGAAGACATCTATGTCAACGGCTTGGGCGAGTTTGCCTATCGCAACGGCTTGAACTTGCATGGGCGAATCAAGTTTCCGGTCGCGTCGCCCGCAGCCACGGCATGGGGGCGCTCCACCCATCGGTCTACGCCAGCACGCCCTCGTCGCCATCGGCGGCGGCAAGGATTCCCTCGTCTCGATCGAAGCCCTGCGCGCGATCGGCATCGACCAGACCGTCAGTTGGGTCGGCGGCTCGCAGCTGATCAAGGCCTGCGCCGAACGCACCGGCTTGGCGACGCTCAACATCGGCCGCCAGTTGGCACCGGAACTGTTCGAGTACAACCGCCAGGGCGCCTGGAACGGCCACATCCCGGTCACCGCGATCAATTCCGCGATCCTGGTGTTCGCCGCAGTGCTGCTCGGCGTCGACCAGGTGGTGTTCTCGAACGAGCGCTCGGCCAGCTACGGCAGCCTCATCGAAGGCACCGGCGAGGTGAACCACCAGTGGTCGAAGAGCTGGGCCTTCGAACGGGCGTTCGGCGACTACGTGCGGCGCGAGATCGCAGCCGATCTCCAGTACTACTCGCTGCTGCGTCCACTCAGCGAACTCGCCGTCGCGCGCCAGTTTGCCAAGACCGATCGCTACGACGCGCATTTCTCCAGCTGCAACCGCAACTTCCACCTGCTCGGCGAGCGTCCGGTGAACCGCTGGTGCGGCGTTTGTCCGAAATGCCATTTCGTGTTCCTGGCGCTGGCGCCGTTCATGCCGAAACCGCGATTGGTCGGCATCTTCGGACGCAACCTGCTCGACGACATCGCGCAGGTCGCAGGCTACGACGCCCTGCTCGAATACCAGGACCACAAGCCGTTCGAATGCGTCGGCGAGGGCAAGGAATCGCGCGCGGCGATGGCAGCGCTGGCGTCTCGGCCGGAATGGCGCGAGGACGCGATCGTCGAACGCTTCCGGCGCGAGATCGCCCCGCAACTCGGCGGCGACGAACTCGCGGTCGCTCCACTTCTCGTGATCGACGACGAACACGGCATTCCGCCAGCCGTGTGGGACAAGCTGCGTGCGCATCTCGCAACTTGAAGACCGCCGCGTCGCGCTGTGGGGCTGGGGCAGGGAAGGCCGCGCCGCCTACCGCGCGATTCGTGCGCGGCTGCCGGCGCTGCCGCTGACCCTGTTCTGCAACAGCGACGAAGTCGCGAACGCGAACGCGCTCGACGACGCGCGCCTGGCCATCGAAACCGAAGCCAGTGCCGGACGCCTGTCGGCGTTCGATGTCGTCATCAAATCGCCGGGCATCAGCCCTTACCGTCCGGAAGCGCTGGTCGCCGCGCATCAGGGCGCGATGTTCATCGGCGGCACGGCGCTCTGGTTCGCCGAGCATCCAGAGGCGCGCACGCTGTGCGTCACGGGCACCAAGGGCAAGAGCACCACCACGGCGCTGCTCGCGCACCTGTTGCGCGCCGGTGGCCACCGCACCGCGCTGGCAGGCAACATCGGCCTGCCGCTGCTGGAGGTCCTCGATGGGCCGCAGACGCTGCTCGATCCGCCGTCGCCGCCGGAATTCTGGGCGATCGAACTGTCGAGCTACCAGACGCGCGATGTCGCGGCGGGCGGCACGCGGCCGGAAGTCGCGATCGTCACCAATATCTTTCCCGAGCATCTCGACTGGCACGGTAGCGAGCAGCGCTACATCGACGACAAGCTGGCGTTGCTGAGCGAGGCCAAGCCGCGCATCGCCGTGTTGAATGCCAACGATCCGTTGCTGGCCGCCTACCAGGGCGATGTCCGCTGGTTCAATCGCAATGACGGCTGGCACCTGCGCGGCGATGCGCTGTATCGCGGCGAACGCTTCGTCTTCGACACGGCGAACGTGCCGCTGCCCGGGCGCCACAACCGCAGCAACCTGTGCGCGGTGCTGGCTGCGATCGAGGCGCTCGGCCTCGATGCCGCTGCGCTGGCGCCGCACGCGGCCACCTTCCAACCCTTGCCGCATCGCCTGCAGGCGCTCGGCACGCGCGACGGCCTCACCTGGGTCAACGACTCCATCAGCACCACGCCGCATGCGAGCCTCGCCGCGCTCGACGTCTATCGCGAACGCCGCGTCGCGCTGCTCGTCGGCGGCCATGATCGCGGCCTCGACTGGACCGCGTTCGCCGACGCGATGGCTTCGCAAGCGCCCGCCGCCGTGATCACGATGGGCGACAACGGACCGCGCATCCATGCGCTGTTGTCGGAAGTGGCAACACGGGCGGGCTTCGCGCTGCTGGCGGCGCAGGACCTCGCGGTAGCAGTAGACGAGGCGCGCGCCTTCCTGGCAGGCGAGGGCGTGGTGTTGATGTCGCCCGGCGCACCGAGCTTCGGCCCGTACCGCGACTACACCGAACGCGGGCGTCATTTCGCCGCCTTGGCGGGGTTCGATCCCGAGTCGATCGCGGTGATCGCCGGGCTGGGCATCGCCTGAGCGTTCACGACCATCGACCATGCCGGCGCTAGGATCGCGCCACGCCCCTATCGCCAGGGGCGACTTCCATCCATTCGAGTCATCACGGAGAACACGCATGCGCCGCATCCTCCTGCTGTCGTCCTTGCTGTTGCTGTCCACGTCCGCATTTGCCGCGATGCAGGCCAAACCGCTGGAATGGAAGGTCGGCAAGCAACGCTTCAGCGGCTTCGTCGTCTACGACGATGCCTCGAAGGCGCTGCGGCCCGGCCTGGTGATGGTGCCGAACTGGATGGGCGTCAACGCGTCCGCGGTGGAGAAGGCCAAGGCGGTTGCCGCGGACAAGTACGTGGTGCTGGTCGCCGACATCTACGGCAAGGGCGTGCATCCCAAAGACAGCAAGGAGGCCGGCGAGCAGGCACGCAAGGCTTATGCCGATGGCGGCGTGGCGATACGTGCGCGAGCGCAGGCGGCAGTCGACGTGCTCAAGGCGCAGAAAGGTAAAGTGCCCCTCGACGAGACCAGGATCGGCGCGTTCGGTTTCTGTTTCGGCGGTTCCGTCGTGCTCGAACTCGCGCGCTCGGGCAGCGATGTCAAAGGCGTCGTCAGCCTGCACGGCGGCCTGGATACCTATCTTCCGGCCAAGGACAACGTGGTCCGCACCTCGGTGCTGGCGCTCAACGGCGCCGCCGACAGCAGCGTCACCGACAAGCACGTCGCCGACTTCGAGAAAGAGATGGATGCGGCCAAGGCCGACTGGCAGCTGGTGGATTTCGGTGGCGCAGTGCACTGCTTCACGCAGCCGGAGTCCAACGAGCCGCCAAATTGCGTGTACAACGAGCGCGCTGCGAAGCGCGCGTTCCGGATGATGGCTGACTTCTTCGACGAGCGCTTCGGCGGTTAGGGCTCACAGCAAGCGATCTGAGGAGAGGCTTTCAAGCCGAGGTCGCTTCGCGGCTCGGCTCGATTCAGGCGAGATGTCGATCGAGGCGCGCATCTCGGTCACTCGTAACGGCGCCTTCGCACCATTCGTGCGACCTAGTCCTCAAAGCGACCCGTGGCGTCACGATCGCGGTCGTATCGTTTCTTGAGCGGAAACGGCGGCAACCAAGGCTCGCGACGGACGGTCCAAAGTTCGTAGGTTGGCATCAGTTGGTCGGGGGCATCCAGCGATCCCAGATTCACTTCGATCTCGTCTGCGCTGCGTCCGAAAACGGACGAGCCGCAGCGGGGACAGAAAAACCGCCCGGCGTAGTCGCGCGTTTCGCCATCGATCGTCACCGCATCCTGGGGGAATATCGCGGATGCGTGAAAAAGGGCCCCATGATGCTTGCGGCAGTCGAGACAGTGGCAAAGGCCGACGCGGTATGGGAGTCCCGACGCCACAATTCGGACGTTGCCGCACAGGCAACCGCCCGTGAATCGGTCCATGCTGCGTCTCCTCTGGAATCAAGCGATCGGAATGTTTACAACGAACCCCGTCGCGCGTCCATGAAAGCAGCGCGCGGCGTTGGCCGGCTGGTCAGCCTTGAACCGCATGACGCAAGCGCTCAGTGATCGCGACTGACCGCGTAATGCGCCAGGCCGCGCAGGGCCTGCATGGCCGCGTTGTCCGCCAGGCCATCGAGCGAAGCCACAGCCGTCAGTGCATAGCGACGCGCGTGTTCGCGGCTGTACTCGAGACTGTCCTGCGCGCGAATGGAGGCGACCACTTCCGGCAGCGCATCCACGTCTGCCCGCTCGACGATGTCGCGCAACCTCGCGCGCGTCGCGGGATCCGAATGCGCCATGGCATGGATCAGCGGCAGCGTCGCCTTGCCCTCGGCCAGGTCGTCGCCGAGGTGCTTGCCCAGCGCAGCCTCGTCGGCGCTGTAATCGAGCACGTCGTCGGCGATCTGGAAGGCGTAGCCGAGGTTCAGTCCGTACTCGTGCAGGCGTTGCCCGCTGGCGGCATCGGCGCCGGCGAGGAATGCGCCCAGACGCGTGGCCGCCGCGAACAGCACCGCGGTCTTGCGTTCGATCACGCGCAGGTAGGCTGCCTCGTCGGTGTCCGGATTGCGTACGTGCAGCAGCTGCAGCACCTCGCCCTCGGCGATGGCGTTGGTGGTGTCGGCGAGCACGCGCATCACCTCGATGCGGTCGAGCTCGACCATGAGCTGGAAGCTGCGCGAATAGAGAAAATCGCCGACCAGCACGCTCGGCGCGTTGCCCCACAGCGCGTTGGCGGTCTTGCGGCCGCGGCGCAGGTCGGATTCGTCGACCACGTCGTCGTGCAGCAGCGTCGCGGTATGGATGAACTCGATCACGGCCGCGAGCTGGTGGGCATCGGCACCGCCATGTCCGAACGCGCGCGCGGCCAGCAGCAGCAACATCGGCCGCAGGCGCTTGCCGCCGGCGGCGATGATGTGCTCGGCCACCTGGTTGACCAGCACCACGTCGGAGGCCAGGCGGCGCCGGATCAGGGCATCGACGGCTGCCATGTCGTCGGCGACCAGGGCCTGGATCTCGGGCAGGGCAAGCCCCGGGCGTGTTCCGGGGTCGAGCGTGGCAAGCGGATGGGCCGGAGGCATGGCGGGGCCGGATCGAGGGAGCGGCGATTATACGGGCGTCGAAAAGCACGCCAGCCTTTGCCTTGCAAGGCTTTGCCCGACGCCGGGCCGCGGTGACCGCCGATGTCGGCGCCGCCGCTATAATCGGCATCTTGGCGCCAGCTTTCGGCGCACGACTCCCGGCGAAGTCCTCCCGGCGCACCCCAAGGAACACTCATGGCCCGCGGCATCAACAAGGTGATTCTGGTCGGCAACCTCGGCAACGACCCCGAGACCAAGTACACCCAGGGCGGCATGGCCGTCACCAAGATCAGCCTGGCCACCACCAGCGTGCGCAAGGACAAGGAAGGCAATACCCAGGAGCGCACCGAATGGCACCGCGTCACGTTCTTCGGCAAGCTCGGCGAGATCGCCGGCGAATACCTGCGCAAGGGTAGCCAGTGCTATGTCGAGGGCTCGATCCGCTACGACAAGTACACCGGCCAGGACGGCGTCGAGAAGTATTCGACCGACATCATCGCCGACGAGATGCAGATGCTCGGTGGCCGCGGTGAAGGCGGTGGCGGTGGTGGTGGCGGCGAACGCGCCGCGCGTCCGCAGCGCCAGGAAACCGCGCAGCGTCGCCCACCCGCGCAACAGCAGCAACAGGCGCCGATGGACGATTTCTCGGACGACGACATTCCTTTTTAAGGCGTGGGTCCGTTCCGAGTCATCGCTCCGTTTGCATAATCGCGGTTCATCATCTGGTCTGGAGTTCGTTGCGTGCCCACTTGGCTAGTGACTGGCGGCGCCGGTTTCATCGGCGGAAATTTCGTACTCGATGCGGTCGCGCGCGGCGTCCGCGTCATCAACCTCGATGCGTTGACCTACGCGGGCAACCTCGACACGCTGGCATCGCTCGAAGGCAATGCCGCCCATGTCTTCGTGCACGGCGACATCGGCGACCGTGCGCTGGTCGCGCGGCTGCTGGCCGAGCACGCACCGGATGCGGTCGTCAATTTCGCCGCCGAAAGCCATGTCGATCGTTCGATCGACGGCCCCGCAGCGTTCGTGCAGACCAACGTCGTCGGCACGCTCGCCCTGCTCGAAGCCACGCGCGACTACTGGCGCGCGCTCGACGAAGGCAAGCGCGACGCTTTCCGCTTCCTGCACGTGTCGACCGACGAGGTCTACGGGTCGCTGGGCGAGACGGGCAAGTTCACGGAACTCACGCCGTTCGCGCCGAATTCGCCGTACTCCGCATCCAAGGCCGCTTCCGACCACCTGGTGCGCGCGTTCCACCACACCTACGGGTTGCCGGTGCTGACCACCAACTGCTCGAACAACTACGGCCCGTTCCAGTTTCCCGAAAAGCTCATCCCGCTGGTGATCGCCAAGGCGCTGGCCGGCGAGCCGCTGCCGATCTACGGCGACGGCAGGAATGTGCGCGACTGGCTGCACGTCAGCGACCATTGTGCCGCGATCAACGCCGTGCTCGAGCGCGGCCGCGCGGGCGAGACCTACAACGTCGGCGGCGACGCCGAGCGCGAGAACATCGACGTCGTGCAGACGATCTGCGCGCTGCTCGACGCGCGCAAGCCGCTGTCCGACGGTCGCGCGCGCGAATCGCTGATGACCTTCGTCAAGGATCGGCCCGGCCACGACCGGCGCTATGCGATCGACTCGTCGAAGCTCCGGCGCGAACTCGGCTGGAAGCCGGCCGCATACGTTCGAGCAGGGCATCGCACAGACCGTGGACTGGTACCTCGAGCACCAGCCCTGGGTGCGGCGCGTGCTCGACGGCAGTTATCGGCTCGAACGCATCGGCGCGGCGGCTTGATCACACGAACTGCATTCGCCGCGGATCGGCGTGGATGTTTGCAGCTCTTTTCGGCAGCCCCTCTTCCGCGTCGATCCGCGGCTATTTTTTTGCGTTAAGGATCTGAAATGACACAACGACGCGGCATCATTCTCGCCGGCGGCTCCGGCACGCGGCTGTATCCGCTCACCCAGTCGATCAGCAAGCAGCTGTTGCCGGTCTACGACAAGCCGATGATCTATTACCCGCTCAGCGTGCTGATGCTGGCGGGCATCCGCGAGGTGCTGATCATCAACACCCCGCACGAGCAGGCGCTGTTCCGGGCCCTGCTCGGCGACGGCTCGCAGTGGGGCATGCGCATCGAATACGCGGTGCAGCCGAGCCCGGACGGGCTCGCGCAGGCCTACCTGATCGGGGCGGAGTTCGTCGACGGCAACCCGAGCTGCCTGGTGCTGGGCGACAACATCTTCCACGGCCATGGCCTGACCGAAGTCCTCAAGCGCGCCGACGAACGCCAACACGGCGCGACGGTCTTCGGCTACTGGGTCAGCGATCCGGAGCGCTACGGCGTCGCCGAATTCGACGCCGACCGTCGCGTGATCGGCCTCGAGGAAAAGCCCCTCAAGCCGCGCTCGAACTATGCCGTCACCGGCCTGTATTTCTACGACGGCCGCGCCAGCGAACTGGCCGCGACGCTGAAACCCTCGGCGCGCGGCGAACTCGAGATCACCGATCTCAACCGCTGCTATCTCGACGAAGGCGACCTGCACCTGGAACAACTCGGCCGCGGCTACGCCTGGCTCGATACCGGCACGCACCAGTCCTTGCTGGAGGCCTCCAACTTCATCGAGACCATCGAGGCGCGGCAGGGCCTGCGCGTGTGCTGTCCGGAGGAAATCGCCTGGCAGAACGGCTGGATCGACGCGGCCGACCTGCAACGGCTGGCCGCGCCCCTGGCGAAGAACGGTTACGGCCAGTACCTGCTGTCGCTGGTCGAACGCGGGGTCGTCAAGTGAAGGTCATCGAGACCGACCTGCCGGGCTGCGTGGTGATCGAGCCGCAGGTGTTCGGTGACGATCGCGGCTTCTTCTTCGAATCGTTCAACAACGACAAGCTCGCCGCGCACGGGCTGAAACCGGTCTTCGTGCAGGGCAACGTATCCTCGTCGCTGCGCGGCGTACTGCGCGGATTGCATTACCAGTGGCCCAATCCGCAGGGCAAGTATGTCTCGGTGGTCGAAGGCGAGGTCTGGGACGTCGCCGTCGACATCCGCCGCGGCTCGCCGACCTTCGGGCGCTGGACCGCCGTCGTGCTCAGCGCGGAGAACAAGCGCCATCTGTGGATCCCGGAAGGTTTCGCGCACGGCTTCGCAACGCTGAGCGAACGCGCCGTGTTCACCTACCTGTGCACGGCCACCTACGACGCGCAGGCCGACGCCGGCGTCCGCTGGAACGATGCCGCTCTCGCCATCGACTGGCCGGTCAGCGAGCCCGCGCTCTCGGGCAAGGATGCCAAGTTGCCGTTCCTGGCCGATATTCCGGCGGACCGGCTTCCGTCCTACGTTCCGTGAAGATCCTGCTGTTCGGTGCCAATGGCCAGGTCGGCCATGAGCTGCGCCGCAGCCTCGCGCCGCTGGGCGATGTCGTTGCCACGACCCGCAGCGGCAGGTTGGAGGACGGTAGCGCCTGTGAGATCGCGGACTTCGATGTCCCGGATGCCTTGCCGGCCTTGATCGAACGGATTGCCCCGGACATCGTCGTCAACGCCGCGGCCTATACCGCGGTCGATCGCGCCGAGGACGAAGCCGATGCCGCGTTTCGTGCCAATGCGCAGGCCCCGCGCGTGATCGCCGAGACCTGCGCGGCGCGCGCTGCGCTGTTGGTGCATTACTCGACCGATTACGTCTTCGACGGCAGCGGCACGCGCCCTTATCGCGAGGACGATCCGACCGCGCCGCTCGGCATCTATGGCGCCAGCAAACTCGCCGGCGAGGACGCGATCCGCGCCAGCGGCGCGCGCCACATGATCTTCCGCACCGCGTGGGTCTATGCGGCCCATGGCCGGAACTTCCTGCGCACGATGCTGCGGCTGGCGGCCGAACGCGACGAATTGCGCGTAGTGGCCGACCAGGTCGGCTCGCCTACGTCGGCGCCGATGATCGCCGATGTCACGGCCACGCTCCTGCAACGACCTTCCCAGACAGGCCTCTGGCACCTCACGTCGACCGGAAGCACCAGTTGGCACGGATTCGCCGAGGCGATCGTGGAGCGCGCACGGACCATGGAGCTGCTGGCGAAACGGCCCGCCGTGGTGCCGATCCGGACCGCCGATTTTCCGACACGCGCCGCGCGGCCGGCGTATTCATGTTTGGATACGTCGCGCCTGGCCGAGGATTTCGGCTGCGTGGAGCTTGCCTCATGGCAGCAGGGACTCGAAAAAGTGTTGACTGAGATCGCGTCCACGCCAATGATCCGCTAGCCGCGAGGGGTCGCGGCCGGAATTCGTGGAGTTAGACCGTCGCAGGATGCGCCGACGCGCCGCGACGTGAAGCAGACCGTCGGTTCGTGATCAACAGGGGAACAAACGCATGTCTTTCTTGCTACGGCTCGTGGTCTTGGGCGTCGCGGTCGTGCTTGCATCGAATGCAGGCGTGGCGGCGGCGGTGGATGTCGGTGCGTTCGTGAAGAAGGATCGTTTCGAGACGATCAAGATCTCGCCTACCGGCGAGTACTACGCCGCCTCCGTCCCGTTCAACGACCGGACTGCGCTGGTCATCCTGCGCCGATCGGACAACAAGATCAGTGCGACGTTCAGCACCGGCAAGAACACGCATGTTTCGGGTTTCTGGTGGGTGAATTCCGAACGCGTGCTGATCAGCATGTCGGAAAAGTTCGGTTCCCTCGACCAACCGCCTTCTGACCGGTGAGCTGTATGCGGATCAACGCCGATGGCGGCAAGTGCCGACATCCTGGTCGGACAGCGGGTGCAGGGCGCCGGTCCCGGAACCAAGATCCAGCCGAAGAAGGTCGAAATGGTCGCGGCGTTCCTGGTCGACGACCTGCCGAACGACGACAGGAACGTGTTGATCTCGGTATCACCTTTTGCGGACGATCCGTACACGCGCGCGGAGCGCATGGATGTCTACACCGGGACGCCGTACCACGGTCGCACGCGCACCGGTCCGTAACGCCTATTTCGTCGCCGACAACCAGGGCATCGTTCGTTTCGCGCGTGGGTCGGACGTCGACAACGTCGACAAGCTTTATTACCGCGATGGCGAAGGCAAGGAGTGGAAGCTTCATCAACGAGGAGGCAGCAACCGGCCGCATCGAACGTGCCGCTCGGCTTCTCCGCCGACGACAAGACCGCGTACCTGGCACGTGGAACAGGCGCAGGGGCCCGACGCCATCGTCGCCATGGATGTCGCCAGCGGCACGCGCAAGGAGATGCTGCGCGACGACGACAGCGACCCTGCGAGCATCATCTACAAGCTGGGCTCCACCACCATTCCAGTCGGCGCCTCATTCATGGACGGCAAGCCGCGCACGGCCTTCTTCGACCCATCTTCGCCGGAAGCGCGTTTGTACAAGAGCCTGGAAGCGGCGTTTGCGGGTGAATCGCCCTTCATCACCTCGGCAACGGCCGACGGCAAGCTGACCCTCGTGCAGACCATAGAGCGACCGCAATCCTGGTGACTTCTTCGTTTTCGATACCGTCGCCAAGAAGGCCGACTCACCTGATCAGCCGACGCGACTGGTTCGATCCGGAAAAGATGGCCGAGATGCGGCCGGTGTCCTTCACTGCGCGCGACGGCCTGCCATTGACAGGGCTATCATCACGATTCCGAAGGGCTCTTCGGGCAAGGGCTTGCCGATGGTGGTCATGCCGCACGGCGGGCCGTTCGGCGAATTCGACGAATGGGGATTCGACGACGACGGGCAATTGCTGGCCGCAGCGGGTTACGCGGTGCTGCAGGTGAATTTCCGCGGCTCCGGAAATCGTGGCCGGGCCTTCACTCACGCCGGCGCGCGCGAGTGGGGCGGCAAGATGCAGGACGACGTCACCGACGCCACGCGCTGGGCCATCGAGCAGGGCATCGCCGACGCACGACAGGATCTGCATCTTCGGCGCGAGCTATGGTGGCTACGCCGCGCTGATGGGCGTCGCCAAGGAGCCTGCGCTGTACAAGTGCGCGGCAGGTTACGTGGGCGTCTACGACCTGCCGGCCATGCACAAGACGCGGCGACATCCAGAGGCGGGCTCTGGCGAACTTATCTGCGCGAATGGATCGGCGAGGGCGAGGATCTGGCTGCAGTGTCGCCCAATCGCATCGCCGACATCGATCAAGGTGCCAGTGTTCCTGGCCGCGGGCGGCGAAGACGAGAGCGCGCCCATCGAGCAGAGCAAGCTGATGGAGCGCGCGCTGGTCAAGGCCGGCGTGCCCGTCGAGACGCTCTACTACCCGAACGAAGGCCACGGCTTCTACGTCGACGCCAACCGCGCCGAGTTCTATACCAAGCTGCTGGCCTTCCTGGCGCGCAACATCGGCGGCACGACGGCGGCGGCAACGCCTGCGGCGGCAGCAAAATAGATCAACTTGGAACGGTACAAAGACGGCGCCCTTGGGCGCCGTCTTTTGTTGTGTTGGCCTCTAGTGCACGCCATGCATCATCCGCTTCAGCAGCGGCGCCAGCAGCAGGGCGACGACTGCGCAGCCCAGACCGATCCACGTCATCAGCCAGAACAGGTCGGCGTACTTCGCCGCAGCGGCGACGATGTCCATGGTGCCGCCTTCGGGGACGTCGATCGCGGCGAGCTTGCCGAACTGCGCGGCCAGCGTTTCGGAAAATGCGGTGGCGAGGAACCAGGTGCCCATCATCAGGCTGACCACGCGCGGCATCGACAGCTGGGTGACGGCCGACAGGCTCACGGGAGCGAGGCACATTTCGCCCACCTCGAGCACGAAATAGGCCAGCACCAGCCACCAGACGCTGGCCATCTGCCCGCTGGCGCCGACCTGCTGCGCAGCCCACACCAGCGGGAGGAAGGACAGCCCCGCGAACATCAGGCCCAGCGCCAACTTGAACGGCTTCGACGGGTCGCGGCCGCGCCGGCCGAGCGCATCCCACAGGATCGCGAACAACGGCGCCAGCACGACCAGGAACAGCGCACCGAGATAGGTGAGCGAGCCCGCGGTCTGCGGCAGCACCAGGCAGTCGCGGATGAGGAACACGAGCATCACCACCACGACCGCGATGAAAAGGATCCGGGGAGCGCCGGAAGCAGGTTTGCGATCCGACATCCGCGCCGCGACCACGAACGACAGCGGTGCGAGCAGCAGCGATGCGATCGACCACGGCAACGGCATGCCTTCGCGGATCACCAGCGACGGCACCACGTCCTTGGTCAGCAGGCGATCGGTGAACGTGACCCAGGAACCATAGGTCTGCTCGTACAGCGTGAAATACACCAGCGCCATGAAGATCAGCGCCATCAGCGCCAGCATCTGCTGGCGCTGCACCGGCGTGCATTGCGTGCCGATGAACCAGAAGAACCAGGCCAGCACCACGCCGAGCACGACGATCATCAGCATCAGCGCCAGCGACAGTTCGCCGCCGAGCGCGAACGCGCCGTTCGCCGCCGCCCACAGCAGCCAGGCCAGCGGCAGCACGCCGAGCACCGCGCCGAGGTAGATCGCCCATTCGCGCGGCATGCCCAGCACGCGCTCGCGCAACGACGCAGGCGCGCGCGGTTCGGCGTGGCCGTGCAGGTATTTCTGTCCCCACAGGAACATGGCCAGCCCGACCACCATGCCGATGCCCGCGGCGCCGAATCCGTATTTCCAGCCGTAGGCTTCGCCGACATAGCCGCATACCAGCGATGCGAACAATGCGCCGAGGTTGATGCCGGCATAGAACAGCGAGAAGCCCGAGTCGCGGCGCGGATCGTCCGCGGCATACAGCTTGCCGACGATCGTGGAGATGTTCGGTTTGAGGAAGCCCACGCCCATGATGATCAGCGCGAGCGAGAGGTAGGTGATGCGCAATGCGCCTTCGTCGCGCACCACTTCGCCGCCGACGTTGCTGGCCGCCGTGCCCTCGAACGCCAGGCCGAAATGGCCGAACACCAGCAGGATGCCGCCGAACACCACCGCCTTGCGCATGCCGAGCCAACGGTCGGCGAGCACGCCGCCGATCACCGGAATGCAGTAGACGAGCCCGCCGTAGGCGCCGAGCAGGTCGAGTCCGGGCCCGTCGCCGAACAGGTGGTACTTGATCAGGTACAGCAGCAGCAGCGCCTTCATCCCGTAGAACGAGAAGCGCTCCCACATCTCGGTGAAGAAACAGACGTAGACGCCCTTGGGGTGACCGAGGAAATCCTCGCGCGCGGGGATGTCGCTGTAGGCGATGGTGGACAACGGCGATTCCCCTGGGTGCGACGGGGCGAGTATAGGGAACCGCAAACAGCTTGGGCCTTGTGGATCGTCATCCCCGCGCAGGCGGGGATCCAGCGACTTCGAGCCGTCACAGCAAAGACACTGGATCCCCGCCTGCGCGGGGATGACGGCCAAATAGGGTTGTTCGTAAAGTGATCTCGTTGCTCAGACCAGCCATTTGGAGCCATGGCCTATGGACTTGAGCCGGGTCGAGAGGCTAGGTTGCAGCCTGCTCGCACTCCAGGGATGTCCATGAAAGAGACCGGCACGCCGCAACTGACCTTCCGCGCCGTGCTGCTGGCGATCATCCTCGCGGTGATCCTGGCGGCCGCCAATGCCTACCTGGGCCTGTTCGCCGGCCTGACGATCGCCACCGCGATCCCGGCCGCAGTAGTGTCGATGGCGATCCTGCGACTGCTCGGCGGCGGCACGATCCTGGAGAACAACATCGTGCAGACCGGCGCATCGGCCGGTTCGTCGATCGCCGCCGGCGTGATCTTCACCATTCCCGCGCTGGTCATCCTCGGCTACTGGCAGGACTTCCGTTATTCGTGGGTGCTCGCGATCGCCGGCCTCGGCGGCCTGCTCGGCGTGCTGTTCTCGGTGCCGCTGCGGCGCACGATGATCGTCGAGGAGCCGCTCGCGTTCCCCGAAGGCAAGGCCGCGGCCGAAGTGCTGAAGGCCGGCGAGAATCCCGGCCCGGGCGTGAAGATCCTGGCGATGGCCGGCGCCATCGGCGCGATCGTCAAGCTCGCTGCGGAAAGCGGACTGCGCATGATTCCCGACAACGCGGTCGCGTCGGGCTTCATCGGCAAGTATCTCGGTTATATGGGCACCAACCTGTCGCCCGCGCTGCTCGGCGTCGGCTACATCGTCGGCTTGAACGTCGGCATCGTGGTGGTGTCGGGCAGCATCCTGTCGTGGCAGTTCGCGATCCCGATCTACCAGGCCTTCTTCATGCACACCGATCCTGCGCTCGCCACGCAGGTCGCAGGGGCCAGTGCCGGCGACATCGCCGGTGCGATCTGGTCGACCAAGATCCGCTATCTCGGCGTCGGCGCGATGCTCATCGGCGGCGTCTGGACGCTGTTCTCGCTGCGCAATTCGCTGCTGTCGGGTATCCGCAGCGGCTTCGCCGCCGCGCGCAAGAGCACCGGTCCGGCCGTGGCCGAGACCGAGCGCGACCTGCCGATGAAATGGATGCTGGTCGCGCTGGTGCTGTTCGTGATCCCGCTGGCGCTGCTGTACCAGGCGATCGTGGGGCAGTGGCTGGTCAGCATCCCGATGACGATCATCATGATCGTCGCCGGCTTCCTGTTCGTGTCGGTGTCGGCGTATCTCGCCGGCCTGGTCGGCTCGTCGAACAATCCGGTGTCCGGCATCACCATCGCGACGATCCTGTTCGCCTCGGTCGTGCTGGTGCTGCTGCTCGGTCGCGATTCGCCGATCGGCGCGGTCGCCGCGATCATGATCGGCGCCGTGGTCTGCTGCGCGGCCGCGGTCGGCGGCGACAACCTGCAGGACCTCAAGGCCGGCTATCTGGTCGGCGCGACGCCGTGGAAACAGCAGCTGATGCTCGGCATCGGCGCGTTCTCGTGCGCGCTGGTGATGGCGCCGGTGCTGAACCTGCTCGCTGCGGCTTACGGCATCGGCGCACCGACGGCGGAGCATCCGAATTCATTGGCCGCACCGCAGGCGACGCTGATGGCGTCGGTTGCCAAAGGCATGTTCGGCGGTCACCTGCCATGGACGATGATCGCGATCGGTGCCGGCATCGGCGCGGTGACGATCGCGCTCGACGAATGGCTGAAATCGCGCGGTTCGAAGTTCCGCGTGCCCGTGCTGGCTGCCGCGATCGGCATCTATTTGCCGCTGGAACTGATGGTGCCGATCTTCCTCGGCGGCTTGCTGTCGCACCTGGTCGAGCGCAAGCACAAGCTCGGCGACAGCGAGGATGAGAAGGACCGGATCCATCGCCCCGGCACGCTGTTCTCGGCGGGCCTGATCACTGGCGAGGCACTGATGGGGATCGCGATCGCGGTTCCGATCGTGGTGTCCGGACGCGCCGACGTGCTGAGGCTGCCGGAGAGCTGGCAATTCGGCCAGGTCATCGGCCTCGCCGTGGTGGTGATCGTCGGCTGGCTGCTGTATCGCAGCGGCGCCAAGTCCGGTCGCGTGCTTGGTGATGTCGAGCCGGGTCCGCTCTGACCGCCACTTAACTCTTCTCGCGGAGTGACGGTGAGTGCCGGGTTGCGAGCCCCGCACTCGACGCTCATGCGATGCCATCACCGGCTCCGGCGCCCCTCACCCGCCCTTCCCTCAACTGCCTGACGGCAGTCTCGACCTCTCCCCGCAAGCGGGGAGAGGGGTAAGTAATTTCGGTTTATCTGATCGCTGCTACTTGGAGTCACCATGAATTTCCGCCTTGCCGTACTGCCCATCGCATTGATGCTGTCGATGCCGACGCTCGCCCTGGCCGCCCGCGGCTTCGACGCCCGCGACATGGCGAAGATGGATCGCGTGTCGTCGCCGGCGCTGTCGCCGGACGGCCGCAAAGCTGGTGTTCGCCAAGCGCACCGTCGACTTCGCTGCCAACAAGGGCACGACGGCGCTGTACATCGAGGACCTGTTCGCGCGCGATGCCGCGCCGCCGGTGCGTTTTACGCCCGAGGGCTGGAACGTCAATTCGCCATCGTTCTCGCCCGATGGCAAGACCGTCTATTTCCTGAGCGCGAAAACAGGCGTGCAGCAGCTCTACGCGATGCCGGTCGCCGGCGGCGTTCCACGACAACTGACCGCAGTCGCACTCGATGTCGGCAGCTACAGGCTGTCGCCCGATGGCAAGCGGGTGGCGCTCGGCGTCGAGACCTTCGCGGACTGCAAGGCCGACTTCGCCTGCAGCAAGAAGCGCGGCGACGACAAAGCCGCGAAGAAAAGCAGCGGCGTGGTCTTCGACCGCATGTTCATCCGCCACTGGGACGCATGGAACGAAGGCAAGCTCAACCGCCTGTTCGTGGCGGAGCTGCCGGTCGGCAAGGCGAAGGCGCTGACGGCGGCGACGGCGATCGGCGGCGACGTCGTCGGCGACGTGCCGTCCAAGCCGTTCGGCGACACCAGCGAGTTCGCATGGGCCCCCGACGGCGCCAGCCTCGTGGTCAGTGCGCGCAGGGCCGATGCCGGCGAGCCGTGGTCGACCAACTTCGATCTCTACCAGGTCAGCGCCGACGGTAGCGGTGCGGCGAAGAACCTCACCGCGGCCAATCCGGCCTGGGATACCGGCCCGGCCTTCAGCGCCGACGGCAAGCACCCTCTACTACCGCGCGATGAAGCGTCCCGGCTTCGAGGCCGATCGCAACGCGTTGATGGCGATGGATCTCGCCACCGGCAGCGTGCGCGAGATCGCGCCGGGCTGGGATCGCTCCGCCGACAACACCACGCTGTCGGCCGACGGCAAGACGATCTACACCACCGCGCAGGATCTCGGCGAGCATCCGTTGTTCGCGGTCGACATCGCCTCGGGCGGGGTCGACCAAGCTGGTCGGCGACGGTTCGGTGTCCGCATTCGAGATCGCCGGACCGACACTCGCGTTCGCGCGCAACACGATCGTCTCCGGCGACCAGGTGTTCACCGGCGGCATCGACGGCGCGCCGGTACGCGCGATCACGCCGAGCGCCGGCGAGATGCTGAAGGACGTGACGTTCGGCGAGTACGAGCAGTTCACTTTCAAGGGCTGGAGCAACGACACCGTCCATGGCTACGTGGTCAAGCCATGGAATTACGTCGCCGGACAGAAATATCCGGTGGCCTTCCTGATCCACGGCGGCCCGCAGGGCAGCTTCGGCGATGGCTGGAGCTATCGCTGGAATCCGCAGACGTATGCAGGGCAGGGCTACGCCGTGGTGATGATCGATTTCCACGGATCCACCGGCTACGGCCAGGCGTTCACCGATGCGATCTCGCAGCACTGGGGCGACCGTCCGCTCGAGGATCTGCAGAAGGGCTGGGCCGCGGCGCTGAAGCAGTACGACTTCCTCGACGGCGACAAGGCCTGCGCACTCGGCGCGAGCTACGGCGGCTACATGGTCAACTGGATGGCCGGCAACTGGAACGCGCCGTGGAAGTGCCTGGTCAGCCACGACGGCGTGTTCGACCAGCGCATGATGGGCTACGCCACCGAAGAGCTGTGGTTCACCGAGTGGGAGAACGGCGGCACGCCGTACGCCAACCCCAAAGGCTACGAGAAGTACAACCCGGTCAATCACGTCAAGGACTGGCGCGTGCCGATGCTGGTGATCCACGGCCAGCAGGATTTCCGCATCCCGGTGGAGCAGGGCATTGGCGCGTTCACCGCGCTGCAGCGTCAGGGGCATCGAGTCGAAGTTCCTGTACTTCCCCGACGAGAACCACTGGGTGCTGAAGCCGCAGAACAGCGTGCTGTGGCACGACACGGTCAATGGCTGGCTGAAGCAGCACATCGGCCGCTAGTCGCCCACCGGGTATTCACCCGTATCGTCATTCCAGCGCAAGCGGGAACCCATTTTGATTTTGTGGCGTCCGAACCGGAACACCGCATGACGTCAGGATGGGTCCCGGCTTGCGCTGGGGTGACGAGTCGAAAGGCATGATGGCTCGTTGAAGCTGCTCCTTGACCAAGTTGGTCCACATGACGGGAACTCATTCATGGCACCGAGCAGCACCGCGCTGATCACCAACGACATCGTCCTGTTCGGCCTGATCGCGGCGACGCTCGCCGCGATCTTCTGGACCGCGAGCGGCCCGACGCCCTGGCTGAAGAAGTTCTATGCGGTCGTGCCGGCGCTGCTGCTGTGCTACTTCATTCCCGGCATCTACAACAGCATCGGTCTGATCGACGGTGCCAACAGCAAGCTCTATAACCCGGTCGCCAGCCGCGTGCTGCTGCCGGCGGCGCTGTTCCTGCTGACGCTGACCATCGACCTCAAGGGCGTGCTGCGCCTCGGTCCGAAGCTGCTGCTGATGTATGCCGCAGCGTCGATCAGCGTGATGATCGGCGCCATCGTCGCCTTCCAGGTGATGGGCGTGCTGCATCCTGAGACGGTGGCCGGCGATACCTGGGGCGGCATGGCGGCGTTGGCCGGCAGCTGGATCGGCGGCGGCGCCAACATGGTGGCGATGAAGGAAGTCTTCGACGTCGACGAAACCACGTTCGGCCAGTTCGTGGTGGTCGACGTCGGCGTCGGCTACGTGTGGATGGCGATCCTGATCTTCCTGGCCGGTCGCGCGCAGGCGATCGATGCGCGCAGCGGCGTCGACACGCAACCGCTGGAGAACTTGAAGAAGCGGCTCGACGACTACCAGGCCGAGCACGCGCGCATCGCCAGCCTGACCGACCTGATGCTGATCGTCGGCATCGCCTTCGGCGTGGTCGGCCTGTCGCATGCGATCGCGACGCCAGCGGCGGCCTGGTTCCAGGCTCATGTCTCCTGGGCGCGTCAAGTCAGCCTGCACGAACCCTTCGTATGGGTGGTGGTGCTGTCGACGCTGATCGGCCTGGCGCTGAGCTTTACCCGCGTACGCACGCTCGACGGCGCCGGCGCCTCGAAGATCGGCACGCTGCTGCTGTATTTCCTGATCGCCTGCATCGGCATGCAGATGGACATCATGGCCTTGCTCGACAGGCCGTGGGTGTTCGCACTCGGCATCCTCTGGATCAGCGTGCACATCGTGCTGCTGTGGCTGTTCGGCAAATTGCTGCGCGTGCCGTTCTTCTATTTCGCGATGGGCTCGCAGAGCAACATCGGCGGACCGGCGTCGGCGCCGGTCGTCGCTGCGATCTTCCATCCTTCGCTGGCGCCGGTCGGCGCGCTGCTCGGTGCGCTGGGCTATGCCACCGGCACGGTGCTGGCGTATATCGTCGGCATCACCTTGCGGGCGATGGCGACATAGTCCCGGTCCGGATCGATTCCGCCCACGGTTGCCGGTCCCCTACCGTTTCGGCGTTGTACTGCTTATCTCCATCGCGGCGGGGGCAAAGGCCATGTTCGAGATCGATCACGGGACCGGGCAGCCCTATCTGGGGGCCGAGCGCCGGTACGCCTTCTTCCCACGCAGGCTGCGCAACGACCCAAACGAAATCCGCCGTGACCTGCAGGGCGCCGATCGCCGCAGCGGCAAGGATCGGCGTAAGCGCGATGGTTCGGATGATCCTGCAGCTGCGAGGCGCAATGGCGGGGCATAGCGCGTACGGCGGGCCCTGATCACCGGGAGTCTGCATCTGTCGCAAGTGTCGCGGCCGAAGCTGCTGTCACCGGAGAACGGCGGGATCGTCATTCCCCTGCGGCGGCCCGTGCGACGCCTGCCATAAGGCGCCCCGGAGAGCGGGGCGCCACGCACGAGTCGCCTACCGCAGTTACAGGTCGTAGCGGAATCCGACCAGGTATTGGCGACCGTACTCGGTGTATTCCTCGGGCAGGAACAGGCCGCCCGTGGTGCCGGTCGCCTCGCTGACCTCGGTGCGGAACGGCTCGTTGTCGAGGTTGTTGACCTGGAGCAGCAGTGTCAGTCCGCTCATGCGACTGTTGTCCGGGAAGTCGTAGCTGAATTGCAGGTCGATCTGCGCTCCGGCTTGGTGAACCGGACCTGCCGCTGTCCGAACAACGCGCTGTACTCGCCGCGATATTCGCTGCGGTAGCGTTGGCTGACGCGTGCGGAAAAGCCGTGCTTCTCGTAATACAAGGTCGCGTTGGCGACGATTTTGGACAGGCCCGGGATGGTGTCGGTGCCGGGGCTGCCGTCGTTCGGGTCCGGGTCGATCGACGATCTCGGTGTACGAGGCGTTGAGCTGCGTGCCGAAGCCCTGCAATGCCGGATGGAACAAGTCGCCGGCGAGTGCGCCGCCGAGTTCGACGCCGCGCATGTAGCCGCCGCTGCCGTTGGCCCAGGTGCTGAAGTTGCCGAAGTTCGAAATCGGTGTGATGCCGTTGTCGGGTCGTAAGTCGGAGAAGTCCCAATCCGGAATGTTCTGCTGGTAGACGTAGCTCTCCAGGTCCTTATAGAACAGCGCGAGCGCGGCATAGCTGGCTTCGCCGATGTACTTCTCCAGCGAAAGGTCGCACGCCGTGGCGCGATAAGGTTCGAGCATGGGATTGCCGCCGCTGCCGTACCATGATCCGCGTAGTCGTATCCACGCTCGCGCTGAACTGTCGCGCGCTGAGATAGTTGATCGGTGGCGCGCATCAGCGTTTTCGCCGCAGCCAAGCGCAACATCCAGCCGTCACCGAAATCGGCGGCCAGGTTCATGCTCGGCAGGATGTCGCCGTAGGACGTCGCCGAGCGTCTGGGGAGCGACTACCGCGTTGCCTGCGCGTTGAAGCCTGTCGACTGACTGGTCGGTGCGGATGTACTGCACGCCTGACGTTGCCGCGCAGGCGCACGCGTTCGGCTGAGGTCGATGTCGAGGTTGGCCTTGGCAGTAAGAACGTGTCTCGACGTCCTCCTCGACGATGAAGTCCTTGCGCAGGTCGTTGTTGTCTCTCGCTGAGGACGACATTGTAATAGCGGTCGAGCAATCGCGGGGATCGAACGTCAGGACGTTGCCCAATGCCGAGAAAACCCAGCGAGGTCGGCGACATCAGCAGGCGACGGGTCGACCAATGCCGGTGTACCGCCGTCGGGAGGTACAGCAAAGTAGACCGGTCGCGACCTTCTCCTTGCTCCGGCGGTTGGCGTTGAAGCCGACGTCGATAGCTGCGCAGGAAGTCCGACGACTCGATGACGCGGTTGAATTCGAAGCGTGCGGCCTTGATCGTGTCTTCCTGACGCGAATTCTCCAGGCGACCCTCGCGACCATAGTTCTGCGCGATCCCAAAGGTAGACGCTGCCGGGATCGGAGAGATCGGGCATCGAGTAGTGGCCGAACCGGCGAAGTCAGCGGGAATCTGGAAAGTCGATGCTTTGGCTGCCGAGCAGGCCGGCGTAGGTCTCCAGCGCCGACTGCTCGCGTTCGGCCGCGAGTAATTCAGGTCGAGGCTTGAACGTCCAGGGGTCGAATTTGAACGTGTTGTTCCAGCCGGCGGAGTACAACTTGTCCTCGCGGAAGTTGCTGTCGTTGCGCACGATCGGCTGCACGTTGTTGAGCGTGCCGCTGGTCACGACCGGAATCCGCCGACGTTGGTGGTGCACGGTGTTGCTGTAAGTGCACGCCGATTGCCATCGGCACCGACGAACCACGGATCGTTGTTCCACATCAGCGCCGCGCATCGACCTCGTCCTGTTCGAACTTCGAGTAGTACACGTCGAGCGATGCTATGGAAGTGATCGTTGGGCTTGAACTCGAACACGCCCATGATGCCGTCGCGGGTCATGGTCGCGCGACTTCACCCAGACCTTCGGCGCCCTGCAGCGTGATGGCGCCTTCGGGCGTGCCCGCCTGAGGCTGGGTCGCCCCAGTCCACCGCGTCGAGATTCGCCCACCACCATTCCTTGTAGTGCTGTTCCTGGAACGGCGAGTCGAGCCGGGCGACGCCCAGCGCGATGCCGATGGTGTCGTCGGCGAACTGATCGACGTACGAGGCGCTGGCGCGGTAGCCGGTCGTCGGTCGCCGTCATCGCTGATTTCGCCCAGCGAGTTGTATTCGCCGCGGAGCCGCTGAACACGATGCGGCGTTCACCGAGGCTGCAGCGGGCGGATCGTTTGCAGATCGACGGTGCCGGACAGGCCCTGGCCGATCAGCGCAGCATCCGGCGTCTTGTAGACCGTGACGGCGTTGATCAGTTCCGACGGATACTGATCGAACTCGACACCGCGGCTGTCGCCGGTGCTGACCTGCTCGCGGCCGTTGAGCAGCGTTCCGGCGAACTGTTCGGACATGCCGCGGATGTTGATCACCTGCGAGCGGCCGTCGACACGTTGCGTGGCCAGGCCCGGCAGGCGCGAAATGCGAATCGGCGATGCTGACATCGGGCAACTTGCCGATGTCCTCGGCCGAGATCGCTTCGACGATCGAGGTGGCCTCGTTCTTGGTTTCGCATCGATGTCGCGATGCTGTGGCGGATGCCGGTGACGCGGACTGTCTGCATGGTGTCGACTTCTTCGGGCGAGGCGGCCGGCGTAGTGCGCTCTGGTCGCAGCTGCGGCGGCTGGCGGCTGCTGTCGCAGCGGTCGCCGGCGGGGTCTGGTCTGGCTGCGCGGCCTCCTGCGCGAGCGACCGAGCCGGGGGACAGCAGAGCGAACCAGGCAAGCGGTCGCCAGCAGGAGTGCGACGGGGCTTGCCCGAGTGCGGGCCGTTTCAGCTCGGACGGAAGCGATGACGGTCATGTGGGCCTCCCCGGCCTCGATTGACAGCGTTGTCAATACGTGCGAGAAATTTGTTTGTCAAGCAAGACACGCAGCTGCGTGGGCATAACCGCCTGCACGCACGATGTTTTCCGCGTGCCGATCGTTCCAGCGACCTTCGACGCTGCATCGCAGCAAAGCTGTTGCGCGAGCGCCGCGTTCCACAAACGATCTAGGAGGCACCGATGCAATCCGATCCGAACCGGACGCGACTCTTCCGGCACGCTGTTGGAATCCGCCTGCATTGGCTGGCAGCGTTGGCGACGGGCTTGGCGCTCGCTGCCTGCGCAGGTCTGCCGGAAGACGGCGCGCAGGGGGCTGCACAAGGCGAGGGCAGCGCCCGGGTGTGGATCACCACCGCCGACCACGCGCAGGCCCTGGCCATGGCGCCTGAGGCGCGCTTCGGACGAGGAAGAGCAGCGTGCGATCCACATCGAAGTCGACACCGACAAGCGCTACCAGCGCATGCTGGGTTTCGGCGCATCGATCACCGATGCGTCCGCCTGGCTGATCCAGCACCGCATGTCGCCGACGCAGCGCGATGCGTTGTTGCGCGAGCTGTTCGGCCGCGAGGGCGACGGCATCGGGTTCGGTTTCACCCGGCTGACCATCGGTGCCTCGGATTTTTCCGGCATCACTACAGCCTGGACGACGTACCGACGGGCCAGTCCGATCCGGAACTTGCAAAGTTCAGCATCGCGCCCAACCGCGGCGACGTGATCCCGGTGACGCGCGCCGCGCTGGCCGTCAATCCCGACCTCAAGGTCATGGCTTCGCCATGGAGCGCGCCGGCCTGGATGAAGACTACCGACAGCCTGATCAAGGGCACGCTGCAGCCGCAGTACTACGACGCGTTCGCGCGTTACCTGGTGCGCTACGTCGACGCTTATGCAGCCGAAGGCATCCCGATCTTCGCGCTCACGCTGCAGAACGAGCCTTCGTTCGAACCCAAGGATTACCCGGGCATGCGCCTGAGCGCGCAGGCACGCGCGCAGATCATCGGCCGGCATCTCGGACCGATGCTGTCGCAGCGCACGCCGGCGGTGCAGATCTTCGACTGGGACCACAACTGGGACCTGCCGCAGGAACCGTCGGCGGTGCTGGCCGACCCGGTCGCCTCGCGCTACGTGTCCGCGGTGGCCTGGCATTGCTACGCCGGCGACGTGTCCGCGCAAAGCCAGGTGCACGATGCGTATCCGGACAAGGACGCGTATCTGACCGAATGCTCCGGCGGCACGTGGGAGCCCGTGAAAAGCGGCGGGTTGACGTTGCAGGCACGACAGCTCGTCATCGGCACCACGCGAAATTGGGCGCGCGGCGTGTTGTTCTGGAACCTGGCGCTCGACGAGAACCGCGGTCCGCACGCCGGCGGCTGCGACACCTGCCGCGGCATCGTGACGATCGACTCGCGCGATGGCACGCGTGACGCGCACGGACGACTACTACGCGCTGGCCCACGCCAGCCGCTTCGTGCGGCCGGGCGCCTGGCGCGTGGCGTCGAGCGAGGCGCAGTCCGATGTCGACAACGTCGCCTTCCTCAATCCGGACGACGGTTCGATCGTGCTGGTGGTGACCAATTCATCGGCTGCGCCGCGCGAAGTCTCGATCGGCGAGGCGCAGCGCAGGTTCGCTTACACCTTGCCGGGCAAGAGCCTGGCCACGTTCGTGTGGCATGCTGCCGGCAGGTAGGGATACCGGTCGAGCAAGGGAGCATCCGGCGCCATGCGCATACGAATCGAGGACGTCGCCGCCGCCGCCAACGTGTCGATGAAGACCGTTTCGCGCGTGCTCAACAACGAGCCGAACGTGCGCGAGGAAATGCGCAAGCGCGTCGAGGAGGCAGTGCAGCGGCTGCAGTACCGGCCCAGCCACTCCGCGCGCAGCCTGGCCGGGCAGCGCTCCTACGCGGTGACGTTCGCTTATGAAAATCCGTCGCTGAACTACCTCATGGAAATCCAGAGCGGCGTGCTCGAAGCCTGCCGCGCGCACCACTACAACCTGCTGCTGGCGCCGCTGGCCTATGGCGACCGCGATTCGATCAATGAGCTCACCGGCTTGCTGGAGCACTTCGGTTCCGACGGCTTCGTGTTGATCCCGCCGCTCGCCGACGACTTGGCGTTGCTGGCCTTCCTCGAAGAGCGCGGGATTCCGTTCGCGAGCGTCACGCCGCGCGCCGGCAACGGCCGTATGGGCGTGACGATGGACAACCATGCCGCGGTCTGCGACCTGATGGCGCAGTTGGTGCGGCTCGGGCATCGGCGCATCGGCCATATCCAGGGACATCCCGACCATGGCGCCAGCGAATGGCGCCTGTCGGGCTATCGCGATGCGCTGCAACGGGCTGGCATCGCATACGACCCGGAACTCGTGGTCGACGGCGAATTCACGTTCGAATCGGGCGTCCATGCCGGCAACCGCCTGCTCGACTTGTCACAACGGCCCACCGCGATCTTCGCCGCCAATGACGACATGGCCGCCGGCGTGCTGCGCGTGGCGAGCGAACGCGGCCTGTCCATTCCGCGCGACCTGTCGGTGTGCGGCTTCGACGACACGCCGATCTCGCGCCACGTCTATCCGGCGCTCACCACGGTGCGCCAACCCACGCGCGAAATGGGCCGACTCGCGACGCTGGAACTGCTCAAGGCCATCCGCCAGCCCGGCAGCGGCGCGATGATCGCGGTCGATTACGCGTTACAGCTGCGCGAGTCCATCGCCGCAGCGCCCGCTACCGGGAGCGCTTTGTAAGGGCCTCAACAGCAGCGGAATCCACCACCGCCATAACGCGCATCCTGCCGCTGCCGGAAGAACGTCGCGTAATCGGGAATCTCGCGCTCCGGATGATGCGTGAGCAGGTGCTGCACGTAGTTGTCGTAGTCAGGCACGCCGCAGCACAAGCGCGCGGCCTGCACCAGCCGCCGCCACACCTTGCGGTGGACGGCGAAGTGGTCGAGCGGGACCAGCGCGGTGCCCATCAGGGTTGCGCCGCCTGTTGCGCTGGTGTCAGTGCGACGTAGGGCGTTTCGCGATCGGTACGCGTCGTGCTGGCGCGCGCGCGGACGATGGCCTTGACCGAATAGAACAGCACCGCCAGCACCACGAACAGGAACAGTGCGGTGAGGCCGACGTTGACGTAGTTGTTGATCATGATCTGCTGCATGCCGCCCATGTCCTTCGACGGCGCGATCAACTCGCCCGCGGCGATCGCCGCGCGGTACTTGTTGGCCTGCGCCAGGAAGCCCACGCCCGGATCGGCGGCGAAGATCTTGATCCAGCCGGCCGAAATGGTGCAGACCAGCAGCCACACCGTCGGCACGATCGAAACCCAGGCGTAACGCTCCTTCTTCATCTTGAACAGCACCACCGTGCACAGCATCAGCGCGATGCCCGCAAGCATCTGGTTGGCGATGCCGAACAGCGGCCACAGCATGTTGATGCCGCCGAGCGGGTCGGTCACGCCCTGGTAGAGGAAATAGCCCCACAGCGCTACGCAGCCACCGGTCGCGATCACGTTCGGACCCCACGCCTCGGTCCTGCGCAACCCTGGCGCGAAGATGCCGAGCAGGTCCTGCAGCATGAAGCGGCCGGCGCGCGTCCCTGCATCGACGGCGGTGAGGATGAACAACGCCTCGAACAGGATCGCGAAGTGGTACCAGAACGCCATCATGTTGGCGCTCGGCAGCACGCTGTGCAGGATGTGCGCGATGCCGACCGCGAGCGTCGGCGCGCCGCCGGCGCGCGAGAGGATGCTTTTCTCGCCGATATCCGCCGCGGTCGACGTGAGCAGTTCGGGCGTGACCACGAAGCCCCAATTCGACACTGCCTGCGAGACGGCGTTGACGTCGGTGCCGATGATCGCGGCCGGACTGTTCATCGCGAAGTAGATGCCCGGATCGATGATCGAGGCCGCGACCATCGCCATGATCGCCACGAACGATTCCATCAGCATGCCGCCGTAGCCGATGAAGCGCGCGTCGCGTTCGTTGGGCAGCAGTTTCGGCGTGGTGCCCGAGGCGATCAGCGCGTGGAAGCCCGACACCGCGCCACAGGCGATGGTGATGAACAGGAACGGGAACATGCTTCCTTTCCATACCGGGCCGGTGCCGTCGGCAAACTGGGTCAGCGCCGGCATGCGCAGTTCCGGCATCACGATCACGATGCCGATCGCCAGCGCGATGATCGTGCCGATCTTGAGGAAGGTGGACAGGTAGTCGCGTGGCGCCAACAGCAGCCACACCGGCAGCACCGCGGCGACGAAGCCGTAGCCGATCAGCATCCAGGTGATCTGCGTGCCGGTGAAGGTGAAAGCGGGACCCCAGGTCGGATGTGCGGCGATCTGGCCGCCGAACCAGATCGAGGCGAGTAGCAGGACCAGCCCGATCACCGAGATCTCGCCGATCTTGCCCGGGCGAATGAAGCGCATGTAGATGCCCATGAAGATCGCGATCGGGATCGTCGCCATTACCGTGAACATGCCCCACGGACTGTCGGCGAGCGCCTTGACCACGATCATCGCCAGCACCGCGAGGATGATGATCATGATCAGGAAGGCACCGAACAGCGCGATCGTGCCGGGCGCCTGGCCCATCTCCTCGCGCACCAGGTCGCCCAGCGAGCGGCCGTTGCGGCGGCTGGAAATCACCAGCACCATGAAATCCTGCACCGCGCCAGCCAGCACCACGCCCGCGATCAACCACAAGGTTCCGGGCAGGTAGCCCATCTGTGCCGCCAGCACCGGGCCGACCAATGGACCGGCACCCGCGATCGCCGCGAAGTGGTGCCCGAACAGCACGTAGCGGTTGGTCGGCACGTAGTCGAGGCCGTCGTTGTTGAGCACCGCCGGGGTGGCGCGCGTGCCATCCAGGCCCAGCACCTTGTCGGCGATGAACAGGCTGTAGAAACGGTAGGCGACCAGGTAGATCGAGATCGCCGCGGCCACGATCCACAAGGCATTGATCTGCTCGCCGCGCCGCAGCGCGATCGTGCCGAGGCAGAACGCGCCGAGCACCGCCAGCGCCATCCATCCGATCTTCTTCGCCGAGTTGCCCATTGCCGTCCCTCGTTCGGGTATCGCAGCAAGCGTCCTCCGCGCAGGGCGGCAGGTCAATGCGCGTCGCGGCAATCGCGGCGCTTGCGGACTACGACTTTGGTCGAATGCGCGTGATCGAGAATGGCGCCGTCCTCAAGCGCGTCGTGCCGAAACGGATCCGGCTCGATCGTCTATAGCCACTTCGCGCGTCGCAACGCCACGAATAATCCCGCGCAGACCGAGGCAGTGATGCCGATCACGACGTAGTAGCTGAAACGGCCACCCAGTTCCGGCATGTGCTTGAAGTTCATGCCGTACCAGCTGGCGATCAGCGTCGGTGCGGCCAGCAGCGCCGCCCAGCCGGCCAGCCGCTTGACTACTTCGCCTTGCCGCACCGTCACCAGCGACAGGTTGACGCTCATCGCCGCGGTCAGCATTTCGCGCAGGGTGTCGGTGGATTCGTTGACGCGCAATGCGTGGTCGAGCACGTCGCGGAAGTACAGGCGCGCTTCGTCCGGGATGAGGAAGCCGTGCATGCGCGTGAGCTGCGCCAGGATGTCCTGCAGCGGCACCACGGCCAGACGCAGCTGGGTCATCTCGCGCTTGAGTTCGTAGAGCTTGACGATAGTGTCGCGGCGGAATTCGTCGGAGAAGATGTCCTGCTCGAGCGAGTTCAACTCGTCGCGGAACTCGTCGACCATCGGCAGGTAGTTGTCGACCACGAAGTCGATCACGCCGTACAGGGCATAGGCCGGTCCGAGCGCGAGCAGTTCGGGTTCGCGCTCGACCCGCGCCCGGACGGGTGCATATGACAGGGAGGCCCCATGACGCACAGTGACCAGGTAGCGCGGACCCAGGAAGGCCTGGGTCTCGCCGAAACGCACATGGCCGTCGATGGTCTGCGCGGTATGCATCGCGATGAACAGCGAATCGCCGTAGGACTCGATCTTCGGCCGCTGGTGCGCGAGGTGCGCGTCCTCGATGGCGAGGTCGTGCAGGCCGAATTCCTCCTGCAGCGTGTCGAGCAGGGATTCTTCGGGTTCGTACAGCCCGACCCAGACGAAGCTGCCATCGTCGATGGCCAGCACGTCGCTGATCTGGGCGAGGGTGATGTCTTCACGCCGCCCGCCGCGGTAGACCGCGCAGTTGACGACGCAGGCGGGCATGGCGGCGGATGCGTTGGCGGCCTTCATCGCGCGCATCGTGCGCCGGCAGCGTCCGGCGGGCAAGACGCGCGCGTGACGTGACGTGCGCTGCGCGTGCGACCCGGACCATCCCGGCACGGCCCATCGTGCGCGCAGCACGCGTCACGACGAACCGTGGAACACATCATTGCGCGACGAACCGGATCGCCTGGCCGCCTCCGGGAGCCAGTCGCAGCGTCAGCGTATCCGCGCTGGTCACGCTGCGCTCCTCGATCACGATGTCCTGCGGCGCGCGCTTCCAGTCGGCGTTGTCACCGTCGCGATAGATCTGCGCGGTGTACTTGCGGCCCGGATCGAGGAATGAAAGCGGTGCGCTGAGCTCGCGCCCTTCTTCGTCGGACACCGAGCCCAGATACCAGTTGTCGGAGTTGCGATCCTTGCGCACGATGGTGACGTAGTCGCCGACCTCGCCGTTGAGGACGCGCGTGTCCTCCCAGTCCACCGGCACGTCCTCGATGAACTTGAACGGCTTCGGGTTGGCCTCGTAGTTGTCGAGCAGGTCGGCCGCCATCTGCAGCGGGCTGTAGATGACTACGTAAAGCGCGAGCTGCTTGGCCCAGGTGGTGGCGACGCCGTCGGGCGCGCGCGTCTTCATGCCGAAGATGCCGGGCGTGTAGTCCATCGGTCCGGCCAGCAGCCGCGTGAACACCAGATTGGCCTCGTGCTCTGGCGGATTGCCGGGCTCGCCCCAGGCGCTGAACTCCATGCCGCGGGCACCTTCGCGCGAGACCCAGTTCGGATACGTACGACGCAGGCCGGTGTCCTTGATCGGCTCGTGCGGGTTCACTGCGATGTGGCGCTTGGCCGCTTCCGTCACTACCTTGAGGTGGTGACGCGCCATGTCCTGGCCTTCATGCCAGGCGTAGTGGAGCTTGCCGTCGAGGCCGGTCACCTTCGCCTGTCCGGCATCGGCGACATAACCGGTCTTGACCGCGTCGATGCCGAGCCGCTTGTAGAGATCGAACGCCGCGCCGAGTTGCTTTTCGTAGTGCGCGGCATTGCCAGAGGTCTCGTGATGGCCGATCAGGCGGACGTTCTTGGATTTCGCATAGGCGGCCAGTTTCTCGATGTCGAAATCCGGATACGGCTGGGTGAAGCTGAAATCCTCGCCATTGCCGAACCAGTCGGCGTTCCAGCCGACGTTCCAGCCTTCGACCAGCACGCCGCCGAGGCCGTGCTTGGCGGCGAAATCGATGTGGCGCATCACGTTTTCGTTGGTCGCGCCATGCCTCGGCCCCGACTCCCAGGTCTTCTTGTCCAGGTGCATCTCCCACCACACGCCGACGTATTTCATCGGCTTGACCCAGGAGACGTCGCCGAGCTTGTTCGGCTCGTTGAGGTTGAGGATCAGGCTCGAGGTCACCAGGTCGCCGGCGCTGTCGACGATCTGCAGCGTGCGCCACGGCGTGTTGAACGGCGCGGTGCGCACCACACTGCCATCGCCGATGCCCGGCGTGAGCAGTGCGCGGAAGGTGCGGTTCTCGACGCGCGACAGGTTCATGCCGGCGTAGTCGACCAACTCGGCCTCGTGGATCGACACGTGCAGGCCGTTACCGGTGCGCAGCGTGATCGGCGTCTGCGCATCGCCGACTTCCTCTGCCGGCGTGCGGTGGTACAGGTATTCCTCGCGGTTCCACAACCCGGCCGGGATCCACCACGCGGTGGCCGGTTCGGCGATCGTGAATTCCGTCAGTTCCTGGCCGATCTTCACTTCCTTGAGGGTCGGCTGGTCGGGAAACTCGTAGCGGAAGCCGACGCCGTCGTCATAGACGCGGAACACCACGTCATAACGTCGCTTGAGCGCCTTGGTTTCGGCCAGCGTCACGCGCAACTCGTTGTAGTGGTTACGGATGCTGCGGCGCTCGCCCCAGGGCTGCTCCCAGGTCTCGTCGAACGTGCGCGTCTTCTGTCCCGCGATCGCGAAATGGCGCTCGAACTTCGGCGCATCGATGAAGATGAAGCCGAGCCGCGACGGCGCGATCACCGGCTTGCCGAGGCGCGAGACCGCGTAACTGGGGCGGCCGTCCTTGTCGGTCGTGACTTCGACAGCAAGCACGTCACCGGGCGATGCGATGCGCGCGACCGGCAGCTCCGGCGCGGGCGGAGCGGCGAGGGCGGAAGTGGAGAGAGTCATAGTGGTTAGCAGCACCGTGGCGGCGAGGACGTGACGGAGGGTCATGAGCAGATGCCTGGAAAGAGGGGCGGTGAACAACGGACCGTCCGCATCCTGCGACAAGCCGGCTCAGCGCGGCAAGGCGCGTGCGGATGAAAACGTAGTCAGCAGCGCGAGATGCGCGAGGTGGATCGGCAGCAGCAATGCGATCCAGTGGGCATTGCGCTGCGGTTGCAGCGGCAGCCAGTGCAGGAACAATGCAGCCACGGCACAGGCCGCGATCGTCACGAGCAGGCCGTCGAACCAGCGCCCGCCGTCGCGGCCGCGCAGGATGCGCCATGCGCCCGGCAGCAACAGCAGCGCCAGCGGATTGAACAGCAGCAGGTTGTGGTTGGCCCAGCCGAAGGTGTGTTCCGTAAACAGCCAGATGAAGGCCATCAGCAGACCGACGGTGGCCGACAGCGTCCAGAAGCCGAGGGCGACGCCGGCGACCACGCGTGGCGAGCGACGCGCCAGCCACCACGCGAGCACGCCGATGACAGTGCCGGACAACAGCCACGGCCACCACGGGCGCGCCATCGCCACGGGTTCGGGCGCGATCAGGTGCGGCAGGATCGCCTGCTCGCTGCTGACCAGCGGACGGCCGTCGGCGCGTTTCGCCTGGCGCAGGCCTTCGGCCAGGTGCATCGGCACGAATGCGTCCTGCCACAGCGAATTGGGCAGGTCGGCGGACGGGCCGAGCCCGATGTCGAAACCCAGCCACATCCAGGCTGCGGGCGACGCCAGCCGCACCGCTTCGCTACGGAAGGTGTTGCCGGTCGAGCGCACCTCGAACTGCGGACGCAGGATGCCGCCGAGCACGCTGTCGAGCGCATCGCGCACGCGCGTGGAACAGTTGTCGGTGAAGTACTGATAACGGTAGCGCGCGTTTTCGGGCAATGCGTTCACGGCGAGCTTGGCGGCGAGCCGCGTCGCCTCGTCGTCGCTGAGGTCGAGCCACTGGATCGACACGCCGCGCCCGGTTTCGCGGTAGTGCACGAGGTCCTCCTCCAGCGGCAGCGCAACCAGCAGGTACTGCATGTCGTTGCGCACGAAGCGTCCGACGAAGCCCGCTTCGGACATGTCGAAGAAGCCGAAGTTGTAGGAGACCGGCTTGCCGAGCGCGGGATCGTCGACCACGATCGAGTCGTGGCCGAAGCGTTCGAAGAAGATCTCGCCGGGCTGCATCGTCGCGACGCCGATGCGCGGCGCGGCCAGCGCGTTGCCGGCGATGCACAGCAGCGCCAGCACCACGGCGAGCCAGGCACGGGCGACGTGGTTCGACCGGCTCACCACGCGCGGGATGTCTGACTCATGCGGGACGTGTCAGTCCGCATGCACGCTGACATGCAGCGCATGCAGGCGGCGGGCATCGGCACGGGCGATGCGGAAGCCGAAGCGGCCGAGCGTCAGCTCTTCGCCGGCTTCGGGCAGGTGCCCGATCGCGGCCGTGATCAGTCCGCCGATCGTGTCGTATTCGTCGTCGTCGAAATCCGCGCCGAAGCGTTCGTTGAAGTCGGAGATCGGCGTCAGCGCATCGACTACGTACTGGCCGTCGGCCTGCGCGGCGATCAGCGCATTCGGGTCCTCGGCGTCGTCGTGCTCGTCGTCGATCTCGCCGACGATCTGTTCGAGCACGTCCTCGATCGTCACCAGCCCGGCCACGCCGCCATATTCGTCGATCACGATCGCCATGTGGTTGCGCGACTGCCGGAATTCGCGCAGCAGCACGTTGAGGCGCTTGGATTCGGGGATCAGCACCGCCGGGCGCAGCAGTTCGCGGATCGTGCCGGGCCCGTTGTCGGCGACCACGCCGCGCAGCAGGTCCTTGGCCAGCAGGATGCCGAGGATCTCGTCCTTGTCCTCGCCATGCACCGGGAAGCGCGAATGGCCGGACTCGACCACGTGCTTCATGAGATCGATGAATTTGGCATCGGCCGGCAACGCGACCATCTGCGCGCGCGACACCATGACGTCGCCGACGGTCATGTCGGATACGGCGATGGCGCCTTCCATCATGCGCAAGGTGTCGGCCGCGATCAGCCCATCGCTCTGCGCATCGCGCAGCAGCTCGACCAGGTCGTCGCGGGTGGTGGGTTCGCCGGAAATCGCCGAACTCAGGCGATCGAGCCAGGAGCGCCGTTTTTCCGGGGCGTCCGGGGCGGAGTGACTACTGTCGTCCTCGGGCATTGCGGTCTTGAGTTGCGTCGGGGGAGGCCCGGGTGGGCGGCCAGGAGAGTCTAGCGCGAGTCCGTGACCGTTATCGCGATGAGGGCGTGAAGGACAGGGATTCCGGAGAACTCCTACCGGCGAATCCTGCGAAGCGACCTTGCCCGGTCGCGTCGCCTCCTGTGATCGTCCACCCGTGCCTCGCGCGATCCGGCCTCGGCAGGGTCATGCGGACGGCACGTCCGTTCCCGACACTCAAGGATGATCTCCATGGCACTTTCATGCTTTCGCGGCCCGTTGCTCCTGCTCCTGTCGGCGCTTGCAGCGGTGAGCCCAACCGCCCAGGCCGCCACTTACGTCGACGCCTCCAGCTATTTCACGCGCGACCAGGACTTCGAGGCCTGGTATGTCCTGCGTTCCGGGCTGGAGCGCAACTTCGACGATGTCTGCGGTGACACCTTCTGCGAAGGCGACTACAGCAACCTGCAGCCACTGCGCTATCAATGTTCGGTCAACGCCGCCAGCGGACGCATCGGCATGTGCGTCTGGGTGTTCGCGGCCAGCCAAGAAGAGATCGATCCCGCGACCGGGCGCATTCGCGTCGACGCCAAAGCCTGGCGATGCCGGACGCCACTCGCATCGCGCACGACCATCGAAGAACTGCTGGGGGCACTGCAGGGCGATGAGCCGCTGCGCGCGACGTTGCCGGGCACGGACCGCTCGATCTATGACGGGCTGGGCGACTGCCTCTGATCGAGTGTCGAAAGATCGCGTCGTCGACGACGACGCGATCCTTCACGACATCTCGTAGGGATCGGCGATGCCCAGACCAGTGAGGATCTCGCGCTCCAGCTGCTCCATGCACTCGGCCTCGCGCTCGTCCCCGTGATCCCAGCCGAGCAGGTGCAGTGCGCCGTGCACGGTCAGATGCGCGTAATGCGCGGCCAGTGGCTTGCCCTGTTCGCGGGCCTCGCGTGAGATCACCGGCGCGCACAGCACCAGGTCGCCGAGCAGCGGCATCCTGACGCCCTTCGGCAGGCCGTGTGGCCGCTCCGCGGGAAAGCTCAGGACGTTGGTGGCGTAGTCCTTGCCGCGGTAATGGCGATTGAGCGCGCGGCCTTCCTTGCTGTCGACGATGCGGATCGCGAGGTCGGCTTCGAGGATGCGTCCCTTCAAGGCGGCCGCCACCCACTTGCGGAAGCTGACCGCGGCAGGCAGGCCGGTCCTGGGGATCGCGTAGCCGACAGAGACGTCGAGTCGAACCGGGCCTCTGGTCATCGCATCACTGCTGCGGCGCTGTGCATTGCTTGTTGCTCGTCATTCCCGATCGTCATCCGGCGAACGCAGGCCTGCATTTTGCTCCTGTTTTCCCCCGATCGCACGCGGCGGATACAGGCTTCGACGGGACGATCCGCTTTGCTGTGCGGAGGCCTCTTGCCGTCGTCCCAGCGCGAGTCGGGACGCGACGACCGTGCCCGCAGCTTGATGGCCCGTGACCAGCCGGGTAAGGGTTCCTGCGTTCGCCGGGTTGACGGCAACGGCATCAGGCAGCTGGACCGCTCGCGATGTCGGTCGCGTCGCGCGCCTCGTAAGCATTCACGATGCGCGCCACCAGCGGATGCCGGACCACGTCGCGCGATTCGAAGAAGGTGAAGGTGATGCCGTCCACGCCGTGCAGCACGTCGACCGCGTCGCGCAGGCCCGAGCGGATGTGCTTGGGCAGGTCGATCTGGGTGAGGTCGCCGGTGACCACCGCCGTGCTGCCGAAGCCGAGACGGGTCAGGAACATCTTCATCTGTTCGATGGTGGTGTTCTGCGCCTCGTCGAGGATCACGAAGGCGTCGTTGAGCGTGCGCCCACGCATATAGGCCAGCGGCGCGATCTCGATGACGTTCTTCTCGAGCAGCTTCAACACCTTCTCCACGCCGAGCATCTCGTACAGCGCGTCGTAGAGCGGGCGCAGGTAAGGGTCGACCTTCTGCGACAGGTCGCCCGGCAGGAAGCCGAGCTTTTCGCCGGCCTCGACCGCCGGGCGCACCAGCACCAGGCGCTGCACACGTGATTCGTTCAATGCTTCGACCGCCATCGCCACGGCCAGGAAGGTCTTGCCGGTGCCGGCGGGGCCGACGCCGAAGTTGATGTCGTGGGTGGCGATCGCGTGCAGGTACTTGGCCTGGTTGGGACCACGGCCGCGGATATTGCCGCGGCGCACGCGGATGCTGACTTCCTGCGGCGTGATCTCGCTGGCGGCGCTGCGATCGGCATCGAAGGCGCTGAGGCGCAGGTTGATCGCCTGGCCGTCGAAGGTTTCCTCCGCAGCGTCGGCATACAACTGGCGTAGCAGCTTTTCGGCTTGCAGCACCGCCGCGTCCGGCCCGCTGACGCGGAAGACATGGCCGCGGTTGGCGATTTCCACGCCGAGCCGTAGCTCGATCTGGCGCAGGTGGCCATCGAAGGGTCCGGCCAGGTTGGCGAGGCGCTCGATGTCCTCGGGTTCGAGGACGAAATCGCGCTGGGACAGCTGAGGCGTCATAGGCATCGGCTCTGGGCCGCCGTCACCGCCAGGCGAAGGGATCGGCTGGCGGCGCCATAGCGGCCTGATGGGCTGCAGGCGTCGCGATAGTGTCACTGCAATCGCCGTCGCGCGCCAGCAATCTTGCCGCGGCGCGAGCCGCTCTCCCCGTAAGCGTGACGCCGGTTTCAACGGTCCGGACACTCGCGTGTTTTTCCGGAGCAGGTTTGCAACCTGCAGCACAACGACATGGGCTGCGACCGCGCATATTCATAGTCGGTTTAATTCGCTAACAAAATGATGTAGCTAGCTGCGGTATATAGAACTGCAATCGGCATCGTCATCCGATTGCATTCGTGCGGTCCCCCACTGCAGGAGTGTCCATGCAAAGGCCTCGCTCGCGGCCCTTGATCGTAGTCGTTGCGTCCGGCGATCCGGCTACGCCAATGGCGCGACGGACCGCCGGGTCGCGAACTGAAGACCGCGCATGGACGGTACTGCATCACGCAATTGGAAGATGACACTTTGAGAAAAATTGCATGGCCGGGGGCATGGATGCTCCTCTGCCTCCTTAGCCTCGTCGCCTGCGGCGGCCGCACGGCCGCGCGTAGCGAGTTGCCTCCGGGCGATCCCTTGAGCGAGATGCTCGGCCGTCCCGAGTATCGGCTAGGCCCAGGGGACCTGCTGAAGGTGCAGGTGTTCCAGGTTCCGGACCTCGACCGCGATGTTCGCGTCGATAACACCGGCCGGGTGTCGCTGCCGCTGATCGGCAGCGTCGAGGCAGCGGGGCAGAGCGTTGCGCAGCTGCAGGACCAGGTCGCGACGCGTTACCGCGAGCGCTACTTGCAGGATCCGCAGGTGACGGTATCGCTGCAGGAATCGCCGAGCCAGCGGGTCACCGTCGGCGGCGCGGTCACCGAACCCGGCGTGTATCCGCTGGGTGCGCCGCACCTGACCTTGCAGCAGGCGGTCGCGATGGGCCGCGGCATCACCAATGTCGCCAACCCGCGCAATGTGATGGTGTTCCGCACCGTCGGCGGCGAGCGCATGTTCGCGCGCTTCGACCTCAAGCAGATCCAGCAGGGCGAGCTGCGCGATCCCGACGTCTACGGCGGCGACATCGTGATCGTCGACCGCTCCGGCGTGCGCACGGTGCTACGCACGCTGGTCGAGCTGACTCCGTTCGTCGCGGTCTGGCGGGCCTACCGATGAGCAGGCGACCGGATAGCGAGCGCGACCGCGCGCAGCGCTGGAGCGACGACACGCCCGCGCACGGCAGCCTCGCCGAATATTGGCATGCGATCTACCGCCGCCGCTGGCTGGTGCTGATCGTCACCGCCGGAATGCTGCTGGTGGCCCTGGCCGTGAGTCTGATGATCACGCCGCAATATCGTGCGACGACGACGCTGCAGATCGAACGTGAAGTCCTGAACGTCGTCAACCTGGAGAATCTGATCCCCAGCGAAACGCCGATGGACCGCGACTTTTACCAGACGCAGTACGAGCTGCTGATGAGCCGGTCGCTCGCACGCAAGGTGATCCGGCGGACGCAACTGGCATTGGATCCGCAGTACGCGGACACGGTGCAGGCGGTGTCCGCGGCGTTCGATGCCCGGGCAGCGGGGGAGCGCGGCGCGGCGCTGCGGCAGGCGGCGATCGAGGGCGCCCTGGTCGATCCGGTGCTGGCTGCGCTGCAGATCGAACCGGTGCGCAATTCGCGCCTGGTGCGCATCCATTTCGAATCCCCCGACCCGCAGCTGTCCGCGCGCGTGGCCAATGCCTATGCGCGGGAATTCATTACTGCAAACCTGGAACGCCGGCTCGAGGCGTCGACGTTCGCGCGCAAGTACCTGTCGGGCCGCCTGGCGCAGACCCAGCAGCGGCTCGAGGATTCGGAGAAGCGTTTCGTCGCATTCGCAGGACAGGAACGGATCGTCTCGGTCGGCGACGACAAGCCTTCGCTTCCGGCGCAGAACCTGGCCGAACTCAACGCCACGCTGGCGGCTGCCCAGAATGCAAGGATCAAGGCGGAAGCCGCCTGGCGCGCATCCGAACGCGGCAACGGCACGACCTTGCCGCAGGTGATGTCGAACCCGCTGGTGCAGAGCCTGCTGCAGACGCGCGCGCAACTGAGCGCGGACTACCAGCAGAAGCTGTCGACGTACAAGCCGGACTATCCGGAAATGCAGCGCCTCAGCAGCCAGATCGCGGAGAGCGGCCGCCAGATCACCGCCGAAACGGCCAAGATCCGCGCTTCGATCGAGTCCGAGTACACCACCGCGAGCCGCCAGGAACAGATGCTCGAGCAGCGCATCGACCAGCTCAAGGACGACGAACTGGATCTGCAGGATCGCAGCATCCGTTACAACATGCTCAAGCGCGAGGTCGACACCAGCCGGCAGCTCTACGACGGGCTGTTGCAGCGGTTCAAGGAGATCGGCGTCGTCGGCAATGTCGGCGCCAACAACATCACGGTCGTCGATCCGGCGGACGTGCCGTCGCGCAAGTACTCACCACGCATCGCCATCAACCTCACGCTGGCGACCCTGTTCGGCCTGTTCGCCGGACTCGTCATCGCCTTGCTGCTGCATTTTTCGCGCGAGCGCCCCTGACCTGTGATCGCACGAAGACGGCATGCATGCCGAGGCTCGTTGCCTCATCGATGCGCGAGCAGGTGCTGCATGGGCGCGATGCGTGATCGCGAGCAACAACGTGCGCTGATGTCATCGCCGCATAGCGAAGATGTGAACGCGCTCACAGTCGTTCCGTTTGATGAGCCGACCTTGAACGCAATCGTGCACTGAGGCACAAAAAAATCGCTTCCATGGGTTATGGTGCATTGCACCATCAGTCATGGAGAAGTCTCGCGGGCACTGAAGCCCGCAGCAAAAGAATTTCGTCCGAATAATTAATTGTCACCAGCAAGCGAAGTGCTTGCCGTGAGCCTGGGGCCGGTGTTGGAGGGCGCCGTTAGGCAGCGGCAAGAGTGGCCAACAGCGCGGTCCATGCAGGATGTTCCCCCGCTTCATGCATGCCGGGCCTGGTTACGAGATCGACATGCTCCTGGCAAACCTGAATACCGGGCTTGCGGCTGCTCCTTCGCCGCGCCTGCTGTCTAAATATTCCACTGCGGCGGGCCTGTACCTGCGCATCTCCGACCTGATCGTAGTGCTCGCCGCCGCTCTGATCGCCTACCGGCTGCGTTTCGACACCTGGCTTCCGGCGCCGTTGTACCGCATCCCAATCAGTACCTCGCTGCTGTTCGCGGCGATCTGTTTCAACGCACTGCCGCTCTACCGCAGCTGGCGCGCGTATGGCGTGCTGCGGGAAATCGCGGTCATCGCCTTCGCCTGGACAGGCGTCTTCGCGCTGTTCTCGGCGCATGCGTTGATCCTGCAGCTGGGCCAGGAAATCTCGCGGCTGTGGGTGGGCCTGTGGTACGTGATCGGCCTGGCGATGCTGGCCTTGTCGCGCGTGGCCGTGCGCAACGTCCTGCACTGGCTGCGCAGCCGCGGCATCGACACGCGGCGCGTCGTGGTGGTGGGGTTGCGTCCGCCGGTGGTCAAGATCCACCACTACCTGCGCCAGAACGCCTGGGTCGGGATGCACGTGGTCGGCTATATCCGCACCAGCCACGACATGACCATCGGCGAGAGCACGGACCTGCCGTGCCTCGGAGGCGTGGACGAGCTGGCCGCACTGCTCGCCAGCGATCCGGTCGACGAAGTCTGGATTTCGCTGCCGCTGGACAAGCTGGGCCGCATCAAGTCGGTGCTGGCGATGCTCGACCACACGCCGATCAAGGTGAAGCTGATCCCGGATCTGGTCGAGATGGCCGCGCTCAACCAGTCCGGCGAGCAGATCGGCAACGTGCCGGTGATCAACCTGCGCCAGGGCACCGTCGGCCACGACAACGTTTTCTCGATGAGCAAGGCGATCCTCGACCGTCCGCTGGCATTGCTCGCCCTGATCGGGCTGTCGCCGCTGCTGCTGGCCATCGCCGTCGGCGTGAAGCTGACTTCGCCGGGCCCGGTGCTGTTCCGGCAACGGCGGCACGGGCGCGGCGGCAGGGAATTCCAGATGCTCAAGTTCCGTTCGATGCGCGTGCATCGGGTGGATGGTCCGCAGCTGGCCCAGGCCACGCGCGGCGACCCGCGGGTGACCCGCATTGGTGCGTTCCTGCGCCGCTCCAGCCTCGACGAGTTGCCGCAGCTGTTCAACGTGCTCGGCGGCAGCATGTCGCTGGTCGGCCCGCGTCCGCACGCGGTCCAGCACAACAGCCACTACCAGAAGTTGATCAACTGCTACATGCAGCGGCACTACGTCAAGCCGGGCATCACCGGCTGGGCGCAGGTCAACGGCTTCCGCGGCGAAACACCTGTGTTGCGCGACATGAAAAAGCGCGTGCAGTACGACATGGACTACATCCGCCGCTGGTCGCTGTGGTTCGACGTCAAGATCATGGCGATGACGGTGGTGAAGGTGCTGGGACAGAAGGGGGCGTATTGAACGCCTCCCGGGCATCCTTGCCGATGACGGCTCCCGCCGACGCACGCTGGAGGAGCTTGGCTGCGGCGGGGCTGCTGGTGGCGGCGGTCGGCTACAACTTCTTGCTCGCGATCGTCAACGCGAACGTGTTCGCGATCGGTCCGGGCGCCGCCTATGTCGCGGAGATGGCGATCTATGCGGGCTGTTTCGTGATCGGCATGAAGACGCTCGGCCGCGAAGGCACGACGTTGTTGCTGACCGGGCTCGGACTGGTGCTGGCGGTCAACCTGCTGCGGTTCCTGGCGACATGGCAGGTCGATCCGAAGTTCATCCGCGACGCGATCATCCCGTTTGCGTTCCTCGCGCTCGGCAGCGCTTATCGCGGATCGCTGTTGAAGCTGGTGATGGGCCTGGCGCTGATCGTGGCGCTGGTCGCCGGGTTCGAGATGGCCGCGCCGGAGACCTACGGCGACCTGGTCAACCCGCGTAGCTACTTCGTCAATACCCGCGGCGCCGCCGAAGAGGATTTCTGGAACGAGGAAAGCAAGCTCTACGTCAGCGCCACGCGTCCGGGCGAGCGCAACTGGCTGGCGGAGATGGGGATGGCGCGTGCCTCTTCGATCTTCATCGAGCCGGTGACGATGGGCAACTTCGCGATCTTCCTGTGCGCGATCGCGGTGACCTTCCGGCGTTCGCTGGGCGCGGCGGGACAGGTGTCGGCGCTGCTGCTGGTGGTGTTCCTGCTGTTCGCCTGCGATGGGCGCCTGGCGACCGCGACCTGCGCGCTGATGCTGCTGCTGGCGCCGTTTCTGCGGCGTCTCGATCAGACGCTGGCCTTCCTGATCTTCATCGCCGTGCTGCTGGCCGGCTGGCTGGGGGTCTGGGTCGCCGGCGTCGGCGCCTATGAAGACACGCTGCTGGGGCGGGTCTTCTTCTCGGTCGACACGATCATGCACTTGTCGCCGCACTCGTGGCTGGGCCTCGATTTCGCTACGCCATACAAATATTTCGACAGCGGCATCGCCTATTTCATCGCCTCGCAGTCGATCGCGGTCGTGCTCGCTTTCCTGATCGCGTATTCGTTCCTGCTGCGGATGCCGACCAGCCATGGGCAGCTGTTCAAGAACCTGTTCGTGATGGCGTTCGCACTCAGCCTGCTGGTGTCGAACGGCTATTTCTCGGTGAAGACGGCGGCGCTGTGGTGGTTCGCCTGCGGCTATCTGTGGCAGGTGCAGGCGGTGCGTGCGGGCATTGCCATCGGCAACAGCAGAGATGTCGTGCCGCAAGCGGCGATCACCGTGCGTCATGCCGGTGGGACGGCGTGATGGACAGGAGTGCGCAGCTGTCGCGGACGCATGTCGGAGTGTTCTCCTCAGCCTCCGCCGCGAATGCGCAATCGCCGCGCGACGGTCGCATCGATGCCGCGAGGGCGATAGCGATCGTGCTGGTGGTGCTGGGGCATGCCAAGGGCATCCCGGGATGGTTCACGGTGCTGGCCTACAGCTTCCATGTGCCGTTGTTCTTCGTCCTGTCCGGCTGGCTCGCGCGCCGTCGCGCCGCAGATGCGTCGCCGCGCGCAATTCCCGCCATCCTGGCGCGGCAGGCGCGTGTGTTGCTCGTGCCCTACGTGGTCTTTTTCTTCGTCGCCTACGCGTACTGGCTGCTGACCCGCAACATCGGCGAGAAGGCGTTGCGCTGGGGCCAGCAACCCTGGTGGGAGCCGCTGAGCGGACTGGCGACCGGCATCGGGCCGCAGCTCTACGTGCATCCTGCGCTGTGGTTCCTGCCGGCATTGTTCGTCACGGCGGCCGCGTTCCTGCTGCTGCGCCGGCTGCTGCCAGCGGGCGCGCTCGCACTGCTGTCGCTGGCGATCGCGTCGGCAGGGATCGCGTGGTTTCCGGCCATGGAGTTGCGCCTGCCGTTCGCGCTCGACCTGTTGCCGGTGACGCTGTTTTTCTATGCCTGCGGCGCGGCGGCGGCCGGCGTATTGACGCTGCCGCGGTCGGGTTGGACCGGATCGGCGCTGGCCGGGGCGTTGCTGCTGCCATGGTTGTGGCTGGCGTGGAGCAACGGCCGGGTCGACATCAACCAGCTGCTGTTCGGCGCGGCGGCGTGGAAATTCTTCGCCGCCGCCATGCTCGGCACGGCGATCGTGCTGCTGCTGAGCCCGGTGCTGCAGCACTGGAAGGCGGTCCAGTGGATCGGGCGCAACACGCTGCTGATCCTGTGCGCGCATATTCCGATCCTGTTCGTGACCTCGGGCATCGCTTCGGTCGGAGGCGTGTTTGCTGAAGGCCGCGAACCCGATGCGCGCTGGGCGATCGCGGTATCGACGCTGTCGATCGCATTGTGCGTGCCGCTGCGCGCGTTGCTGGTGCGCTACGCGCCATGGGCGATCGGCATTGCGACGCCCACCCCGGCCATGGTGAGGACGCAATGAAAGTCGTGCATGTGGTGCGCCAGTTCCATCCCTCCGTCGGCGGCATGGAAGAGGTGGCGCTGAACATCGCCCGCCATCATCTGGCGCAGGGCCGCGACGAGGTCGAGGTGGTGACCTTGGACCGCCTGTTCCACGGCAACGGCGAACGTTTGCCGCGTAGCGCGATGCACGACGACATCCGGGTGCATCGTCTTTCGTACTCTGGTTCGTCGCGCTATCCGCTGAGCCCCCGGGTCTTGAGTGCGATCCGCGGCGCCGACCTCGTCCATGTCCACGGCGTCGACTTTTTCTACGACTACCTGGCGCTTACGCGGCCGCTGCACGGCAAGCCGATGGTGGTCTCCACGCATGGCGGCTTTTTCCATACCGCCTATGCCTCGACGCTGAAGCGGCTCTGGTTCCACAGCATCACGCGTGCCTCCGCGCGCGCGTACCGGCGCGTCATCGCCACCAGCCACAACGATGGCGCGCTGTTCGCCGGCGTGGTGGATGCCGGCCGCCTGCGCGTGATCGAGAACGGCGTCGACGTCGAGAAGTTTGCCGGCCAGGGCAACCCGATGCCGGGCAAGACGCTGATCGCCTTCGGTCGCTGGTCGACGAACAAGGGCATCGCGGAAACCCTCGACCTGTTGCGGCACCTGCTGGCAGCCGACGATGCCTGGCGGCTGATCCTGGCCGGACGCGAGTTCGACCTCACCCGCGCCGACCTTGAGCGCGAGATCGCGCGGCGCGGCCTGCTGTCGCAAGTCGAGTTGGTGCATGCGCCGTCGCAGATGCAGCTCGGCCGCCTGATGGGACGCGCGCAGTACTTCGTCTCGCTGTCGCGGCACGAGGGTTTCGGCATTGCCGCGATCGAGGCGATGAGCGCGGGGCTGGTGCCGATCCTCAGCGCGATTCCGCCGTTCGAGAAACTGATTTCAGAATCGGGAACGGGCCTGCTGGTACGCACCGACCAGCTGGATGCCGCCGGGCGGGCTGTCCGCGCACTCGCCGACATCGACGACGCGGCCTTCGCAGCGCGCAGGCTGCAGGCCATGCGGCACGTCGCGCGTTACGACTGGCGCCACGTCGTCGGCCGCTACGTCGACGAATATCGGCGTGCGCATCGCGAAAGCGGAGAGCAGAGATGACAGCCGCGCATCCGATCGCCGTCGCAACCCCCGTGTCGCCTCGCATCACCGTCCTGCAGTCGACCGGACGGCCCGACGACACCACCAATCCCTACCTCATGCAGCTGTTCGGCGCGCTGCCGCCGGCGGTGGAGCTCCGTTACTTCTCGATCCGCGACGCCCTGCTGTCGCGTTACGACGTGTTCCACGTGCACTGGCCGGAATACCTGCTGCGGCACGACACATGGTTGGGCACGGCGGCCAAGCAGGTGTGCATGTTCCTGGTCTTGATGCGGCTGTGGGCCATGCGGATACCGGTGGTGCGTACGCTCCACAATCTGCGTCCGCACGAGGACGGCGGCCGCCGCGAGCGCGCGCTGCTGGCGTGGCTCGATCGTCTGACCACGCGCCGGATCCGCATCGACGCCGGCGCCGGCAGCGACGACGGCGCCCCCGCGCAGGCCGCCGACACCATCCTGCATGGACACTACTGCGACTGGTTCGCGTCGGCGGTGGTACCCGCCAGCGTGCCCGGCCGCCTGCTGCATTTCGGGCTGTTGCGTCCTTACAAGGGCGTGGAAGGCTTGCTTGCGAGCTTCCACGACGTCGCCGACGGCGACATTTCGTTGCGCGTCGTCGGCAATCCCGCCTCCGCTGCCATGCGCGATACGGTGCAAGCCGCCTGCCGCCGCGATGCGCGTGTCGGTGCGCTGTTGCAATACGTCGACAACGACGTGCTTGCCCGCGAGATCGGGCAGGCGCAACTGGTGGTGCTGCCGTACCGGCAGATGCTCAATTCCGGTGCGCTGCTGCTGGCGCTGTCGCTGGCGCGCCCGGTGCTGGCGCCCTGGAGCGGGGCCAATGCGGCCATCGCCGAGGAAGTGGGCGAGGGCTGGTTGACGCTGTACCGGGGCGAGCTGGACGCGGCGACGCTGGCTGCTGCCTTGCGCAGCCAGGCAGGCCGCGATCCGCGCGCCCGTCCGGACCTGTCGCGGCGCGACTGGCCCGCGCTCGGGGCGCAGCACTACGGCAGCTATCTGCACGCGCTGCGCGACGTGAGGCGCTGAGCGATGGCGGTCGAAAAAGACTCAGGAGTGAGCAATATGATCGGCGCCGACGCCACGCTCGGCGCCCGCGCCGCGGGCGGCGCGCTGGTGGCCATGGGCGGGCAGTTGGTGAAGATCGTGGTGCAGTTCGGCGGCGTGGTGCTGCTGGCGCGCCTGCTCACGCCGCGCGACTACGGCCTGGTGACGATGGTGCTGGCGATCGTCGGTGTCGGCGAAGTGCTGCGCGACTTCGGACTGTCCTCGGCGGCGATCCAGGCGAAGCATCTGAGCCGCGCGCAGCGCGACAACCTGTTCTGGATCAATACCGCGATCGGATTCGTGCTGGCCGTGGTCGTGTTCCTGTTCGCCGGCCGGATCGCGGCGTTCTACGGCGAACCGCTGCTGCGCGGCGTGGCGCAGGCGATCGCGCTGACCTTTCTGCTCAACGGCCTGACTACGCAGTTCCGCGCGCACCTGACCCGCGAACTGCGCTTCAAGCGGCTGACCGTGGCCGAAGTCGGCGGGCAGCTAGCCGGGCTGGTGGTGGCGGTCGCGCTGGCGCTTGCCGGCTACGGCTATTGGGCGCTGGTGGTGCAGCAGATCGTGCAGGCGGCGATGATTCTCGCGGTGATGGCTGCGGCGGCGGGCTGGCTGCCCGGCCTGCCGAGGCGCGACGCCGAGATGCGCGGCTTCCTGCGCTTCGGCGGCAACGTCATGGCCTCGCAGCTGCTGGCCTGGTTCAGCAGCAACGTCGGCCAGATCCTGATCGGCAACCGCCTGGGCGCGGCGCCGCTGGGCCTGTACAACCGCGCGTTCGCGCTGGTGGCGATGCCGCTGACCCAACTCAACGCGCCGGCGACGTCGGTGGCGCTGCCGGTGCTGTCGCGGCTGCAAGGCGATCCCGCGCGCTACGCCGCCTTCCTGCTGCGCGGGCAGGCGGCACTGATGCATTTCCTGATCGCGGTGTTCGCGTTCGCCTGCGCGCAGGCTGGGCCACTGATCGTGCTGGCACTCGGCGCGCGCTGGACCGAGGCGGTGCCGATGTTCCAGGCGCTCGCGATCGGTGCCGTGTTCCAGTCGGCTGGCTATGCCGCGTACTGGGTGTTCATGTCGAAGGGCCTGACCGCTTCGCAGCTGCGTTACGCCGTGGTCAGCCGCACGGTGGTGATCGCCTGCATCGCATTCGGTGCGCAGTGGGGCGCGCTCGGGGTGGCGGCGGGTTACGCCGTCGGCAACGCGGTGTCGTGGCCGCTGGCGCTGTGGTGGCTGGGGCGGATTTCGGATGCGCCGGTGCGCGGCATGGCCGGCAACGGTATGCGCGCGATCGTCGGCTATGCGCTGTGCGGTATCGCGTCGTACTCGGTATCGGTGCAGTGGGCGACGTCGCTGCCGGCGAAGCTGGCGCTCGGCGCCGTCGCCGGTGCGGCGGCGTTCGCCGCGGTGTGCGCGCTGTGGCCGGCGTTCCGGCGCGATGTCGCCGGCATCCTGCAGACGCGCACCTTGCTGCGCAAGGCCAAGGCTGGCGCGTCATGACCTTGTTATCCGCCACACCGGAGCCTGCCATGCCCGCAACCCTCTCGTCGCCCGCACCATCGGCGCACGCGCAGCCCGCGACGCCAATCCAGCACGGCGCTGCAGCAACGCGCTACTTGGTGCTGTCGGCGCACGACTACCGCACGCCGCGTCGCGCCAACATCCATTTCATCACCGACGAGCTGGCGCGGCGCGGGCCGACACGTTTTTTTTCGCTGCGCTACAGCGGGCTGTCGCGATGGAACGGTGACATCCGCTATGCGCTGGACGCCCATGCGAATGCGATCGAACGCCACCAAGGCGTCGAATGCTTCCTGTGGAAACCGGCACTGCATCCGTTCAATACGCGCCGCCCGTGGCTGCGGCCGCTGGAGGATGCGATGTTCCGGCGCTACGCGCGGAAGCCGTCGCCGACGCTGCAAGCATGGCTGCGGGAGGCGGACGTGGTGGTGTTCGAGAGCGGCGTCGCCGTGGTGTTCGTCGAGCTGGCGCGGCGGCTGAATCCTTCGGCACGGCTGATCTACCGCGCCTCCGACGGCCTCGGGGCGATCGACACGGCGCGGTATGTGGAACGCACGCTGGCGCGGGTTGCGACGGACTTCGATGCGATCGCGCTGGTCTCGCCGGCGATGGCGGACGGCATCACCAGTCGCGGCAACGTGTTCCACGTCGGCCACGGCATCGATCCCGACCTCGACCGCCACGCCGATCCTTCGCCTTATGCCGACGGCCTGCACGCGGTGTCGGTGGGCTCGATGCTGTTCGATCCGGCGCCGATCGCGATCGCAAGCCATGCTTTTCCGGACATCACGTTCCACGTGATCGGATCGGGCCAGGAGCACCTGCCGGAATACGGCGACAACGTCGTCGTGTACGGCGAGATGGCGCATGGCGACACGCTGCGCTACATCAAGCACGCCGCGTTCGGCATCGCGCCGTATGCCGGCGAGCGCATCCCGACCTATCTCGCCGACAGCTCGCTCAAGCTGCTGCAGTACGACTACTTCGCCTTGCCTGCGGTGTGCCCGGAGGCGGTGGTCGGCGGCTATCGCTCGCGCTTCGGTTATGCGCCCGGCGATGCGGATTCGATGCTAGCGGCGGTCCGCCGCGCGCTGCAGGCGCCGCGCGTCCGCCATCGGCGATGCCTGAGTTGGCCGCAGACCGTCGACCGCCTGCTGCAGCCGCAGGACTACCCGGAGACGCGCCTGTGAGTGCGGCGGCAGCGTTGCTCCAGACCTGGATCGGGCGCGAACAGGCGCGCGCGCTGTACTGGTGGCGGCCGAAGAACGGCGCGCTCAACGTCGGCGACGAGCTGTCGAGGTTGATCGTGACGGCGATGCTGTCGCTGCGCGATCTCGAGCTGCGCGACAAGCGAGACAGGCGCCATCGCCTGTTCGCGATCGGCTCGGTGCTGCACAACGCCGGCGATGGCGATGCCGTATGGGGCAGCGGCATCAACGGCAAGATCCCCGAGCAGCGACACCGCTTCAAGCAGCTCGACGTGCGCGCGGTGCGCGGCCCGCTGACGCGCCGGTTCCTGGCCGATCGTGGCATCAGCGTGCCCGCGGTCTACGGCGATCCGGCGTTGCTGATGCCGCTGTTCTACCGCAGGGAGTTGCTCGGTACATCGCCACGGCGACCTTTCGTCGTCGTGCCGCACTTCAACGAGGCGGCGGAAAAATACGCGCGTTATCGCGAGCATCTGGTGCTGCCGAGCAGCGGCCCGGCGGCATTCGTGCGCGCGCTGCTCGGCGCGGAATGCGTGGTTTCCAGCTCCCTGCACGGCGTGATCCTCGCCGAGGCCTATGGCATTCCTGCGGTGTACCTGGACAGCGGCAACGGCGAACACCGCTTCAAGTACGACGACTACTACCAGGGCACCGGACGTATGCAATGGCATTCGGGCAGCACGGTCGAGGCATGCCTCGACCTTGGCGGCAATGCGCCGTTCGACCTCGGCGCGCTGCAGATCGCACTGATGCAGGCGTTTCCGTATGACCTCTGGGAATGACGGCCGCACGGGCGCTGAAGCGTACGGTTCGCCGCGCGTGGATGCCTTCGCACGAGATCCGGCCGCGACCGGAGAGGATCCGCGTGCCGGCGAAGTCATGCCGATCGGCGGCTATCGCGTGCATTCGGTTGCCAGTGAGGCCCTGGCGCATCAGCTGCTCGCGGCCTGCAGCCGGCGCGAGAAGATCCAGGTTTTTTTCGCCAACACCAACTTCGTGGTGAAGTGCCGCCAGTTGCGGCCGCGGCTGCAGTCGTCGTCGGTGCGCGTGGTCAACGACGGCATCGGCATGGACCTCGCCGCGCTCTTGATCCATCGGCGCCGCTTCGCCGTGAACCTCAACGGCACCGACTTCGTTCCCGACTTGTGCCGGCGCAGTCCGCGGCCGCTGCGCTTCTTCCTGCTTGGCAGCGCGCCGGGTGTCGCCGAGCGCGCCGCGCGGCATCTGGTCGATGTGCTCGGCCAGCAGGTCACGGGAATCTGCGACGGGTACGCGCAGTACGCCGAAGCCGGCGACGGGCTGGTGCAGCGCATCAACGACAGCGGCGCCGACGTCGTGCTGGTTGCGTTCGGCAACCCACGGCAGGAGGCGTGGATCCTCGACCATCGCGCCGCGGTCTCGGTACCGGTGATGCTCGGGGTAGGGGCCTTGCTCGACTTTTTATCCGGCAACGCGAAGCGCGCGCCCGACTGGGTGCGTAGCTGCCGTCTGGAGTGGTTCTATCGCCTGTCGCGCGAGCCCAAACGCCTGCTGCGGCGATACACGCTGGATCTGCTGTTGTTCTTCTGGGTCTGCCTGCGGGCAGGGAAGCGGACAGAGATCTAGAAAGCTTGTCTTGCTCGTCATCCGGCTTGATCAGCCAGTCGGCTGCTGAAAGCCGGTGGGATGGTGAGCGCCAGAGTGCCTGCCAGGAGCGAAATAAACGATTGATTTAACTAGTAAAAAAGTTTCGCTTGCAATTTAATTAATTACCAAATTAAATATGAGGTATGCATGACTCCGGCGAAAACCTGAAGCAACCGACTCTCAAACCGCGCAAGCGCCTGCCCGGTCGGCCGGTCAGCAGCGGCGCCGGTGCTCAGGCAACGGATCTGCGTGGACGACTGCTGGATGCGGCCATCGCCTGTTTCGTGCGCAAGGGCATCGACGGCACGTCGCTGCGCGACATCGCCACCGAGGCCAGTGTCACGCCGGCGCTGCTGCACTACTACTTCGGCGACAAGATGCAGCTGCAGCAGGCGGTGATCGAGGAGCGGGTGATGCCGGTGTTCGCTGCACTGCGCGAACCACTCATGCGCATCGGCGACGACACCGCCGCGCTGGTGGCGGGTTTCGTGACCGGGATCGGCAGGATCGTCGCCGAGCATCCGTGGCTGCCGCCGCTGTGGGTGCGGGAAGTGCTATGCGAGGGCGGAGCGCTGCGTGAAGTCTTGTTCAACCAGATCGGTCCGCAACTGCCGCAGATGATGGCCAGCCGCTTCGCCGAAGCGCAGCAGCGCGGCGAGATCAACCAGGATCTCGATCCGCGGTTGCTCATGGTCTCGCTGATTGGTCTTACGTTGTTTCCGGCTGCCGGTGCGCCGATCTGGCGGCGCTTGTTCGCCGCCGACGACCTCGACGCAGACGCGTTGCGCGACCACACCATCGCGCTCCTGGACCGCGGCATCGGAGTGGGTTGAGAGAGCATCCATGAAAACAGTCCGCATCTACCGCCATCCAGGGTGTCCGCGTTGCGCGCGGTACGCACGCTGGCACCACCGTCTCGACTGGCTCGACCGGTTCGAGGATTGCACCGAACCACCCGCCACCGGCCCGGTGCACAAGGGCAGGATCGTCATCCAGAATCTCCGTTCCGGCGCGTACTACCGTGATGCGGACGGCTTTGCCTTCCTGTTCCGGCAGATTCCCGCCTACTGGCCGCTGCTGCCGCTGACATGGTTGCCGGCAACGCGACGACGCTTGGAGCAGGAACTCGATCAGGCTAGCCGGGCCTTGCCCGCGGGAGACCTCCGATGAAGACCGCGCGGGTTGCTGGTCAGTGCTGCGTGATCGTCCTGGCGCTGCTGCAGGCAGGCTGCGGCAGCGATGCCCCACAGGCGCTGGGCACGCTGGAATACGACCGCGTCACGTTGCCCGCGCCCGCGGCCGAACGCATCGTCGCCATCGACGTGCGCGAAGGCCAGCAGGTCGAGGCCGGCGCGCCGCTGCTGACGCTGGAGCTCACCCGTGCGCAGGCGCAGGCGCGGGCCACGCAGGCGGAGGCGCAGCGGCAACGCGAGGTGCTGGTGGAACTGAAAACCGGCGCGCGCAGCGAGGACATCGACCAGGCGCGCGCCAACCTTGCCGCCGCGCAAGCCCAGGCACGCGATGCCCGCGCCTACTACAGTCGCCTGTCGCCGCTGGCGCGCAGGCAACTGGTGGCCGCGGCCGACCTGGATCGCGCCCGTGCCGCCGCCGGCAACGCCGACGCACAGGTCCGCGCTGCGCAGGCCGCACTGAACGAGCTGCTCAACGGCACGCGCAAGGAACAGCTCGCGCAAGGCGAATCGGCCGTGCGCGCAGCGCAGGCGCAGGCCGTGTCGGATCAGGCCACGCTGCAGAAACTCAGCGTCGTGGCGCCACGTGCGGGGCGGATCGACAGCCTGCCGTACAAGCTCGGCGACCAGGCGCCGATCGGCGCGCCACTGGCGGTGCTGTTGGTCGGCGACACGCCGTACGCGCGCGTGTACGTCCCCGAACCGATCCGCGCCAACGTCAAGGTCGGCGATCGTACGCAGGTGTTCGTCGATGGCCGCGAAGCGGCGCTGCCGGGTCGCGTGCGCATGATCCGCAGCGAGCCCACTTTCACTCCGTACTACGCGCTGATCGGCAAGGACGCGGCGCGCTTGAGCTATCTGGCCGAGATCGCGCTCGACAAGGGGGCTGCGGCATTGCCGGCGGGGCTTGCCGGTGCGGGTGGAGTTCGATTCGAGCAGCGCACAATGACAATTAGTTTGGCTGCCAACGCGTTGCTCTTCACTCCCTCCCCTGCGACGGCAGGGGAGGGCTGGGGAGGGGTGCCGTCGGCTCAGGCCATTCTTTCCGGAAGCGGGTGCTTGCTGAAGCTTCCGTCGGATTGCGCTGGATCCGGCTTGACCGCCTCCCAGCCTCCCCCTGCCTTCGCAGGGGGAGGGGCCGACAGCCGGCGCGATCGGTGATGGCAACTGACAACACCCCCGTCATCCGCGCCCGCGGCCTGACCAAGCGCTTCGGCACCCTGGTCGCCGTCGACGACGTCGACCTGACCGTGCCGCGTGCCAACGTCTACGGCTTCCTCGGACCCAATGGCTCCGGCAAGTCGACCACCATCCGCATGCTCTGCGGCCTGCTCACGCCGAGCGCCGGCGAGATCGAGGTGCTGGGCCTGAAGATTCCCGAGCAGGCCGACGCACTGCGCCTGCGCATCGGCTACATGACGCAGAAGTTCTCGCTGTTCGAGGACCTCAGCGTGCGCGAGAACCTGGAGTTCCTCGCCGCGGTGCAGGGCCTGTCGAAATCGCGCGCTAAGCAGCGCATCGACGAATTGGTCGCGCAGTACCACTTCGAGGATCGCCAGAAGCAACTCGCCGGCACCATGAGCGGCGGCCAGAAGCAGCGCCTCGCGCTGGCCGGCGCGGTGATCCACGAACCGGAACTGCTGTTCCTCGACGAACCGACCAGCGCGGTCGACCCCGAATCGCGCCGCGACTTCTGGGAAAAGCTCTTCGATCTCGCCGATGCCGGCACGACGATCCTGGTGTCGACGCACTACATGGACGAGGCCGAGCGCTGCCATCGCATCGCCATCCTCGACCGCGGCACACTGGTCGCCGACGGCACGCCCGCGGAACTCACCGCGGCGCTCGCCGGACGCACCGTCGAAGTCGCCGCCGCGCAGCCGCGGCGCGCGCAGCAGGCGCTCGTTGCGATCCCGGGTGTGCTGAGCGTCGCGCAGATCGGCAACAGCTTGCGCGTGCTGTCGGCCGAAGACGGCGATACCGAAGTCCACATTCGCGAGGCCTTGTCGCAGGCCGGGCTACAGGCCGAAGTGACGGCATCGCAGCCGAACCTGGAAGACGTCTTCGTTTCGGCGACGCGCGGCCGCGGCCGCACCGACGAGGCGCGGCAGGAGCAGGCGGCATGAACATGCGCCGGCTGTTCGCGATCGTGCTCAAGGAAATGCGGCAGATGCGCCGCGACCGCATCACGCTGGCGATGATCGTCGGCATCCCGGTGATGCAGCTGGTGTTGTTCGGCTACGCGATCAACCTCAACCTGCGCGGCCTGGAGACCGGCGTCGCCGACCAGGCCAACACCGCGGCCTCGCGCGCGGTGGTGATGGACATGGTGGCGACCGGCGTGATCAAGCCGACGCATAGCGCGAACACGCCGCAGGAACTGATGAAGCTGCTGCGCGCCGGCGAGATCAGCCTGGGCGTAGTGATTCCGCCGGACTTCGAGCGGCGTCGCTTCGACGGCCGCGAGGCGGTGCAGGTGCTCGTCGACGGCAGCGATACGGTCGTGCAGAGCGCCGCAGTGCAGCTGTCGCAGCTGCCGCTGGACACCACGAATCGAAGCAGCACGACGCCAGGCGACGCATCCGCCAGCACGCCACGCATGTCGCAGGTGGGCGTGGTCGCGTTCTACAACCCGGAGCGTCGTTCGGCGGTCAACATCGTGCCCGGCCTGATCGGCGTGATCCTGACGATGACGATGGTGCTGTTCACCGGCGTCGCCATCGTCCGCGAACGCGAGCGCGGCAACATGGAGCTGCTGATCGCCACGCCGGTCAGCCGCAGCGAACTGATGATCGGCAAGGTGCTGCCGTACGCGGTGATCGGGCTGGTGCAGACCACGGTGGTGCTGTTGCTCGGCGTCTGGCTGTTCGATGTGCCGGTGCGCGGCAGCGTGCTCGACGTCTACATCGCGGCGGTCTTGTTGATCCTCGCCAACCTCACGCTCGGTCTGCTGATCTCGACCAAGGCGCAGTCGCAGTTCCAGGCGATGCAGATGACGTTCTTCGTGTTCCTTCCGTCGATCCTGCTGTCGGGCTTCATGTTCCCGTTCGCCGGCATGCCGCGCGTGGTGCAGTGGCTGGCCGAGTTGCTGCCGCTGACGCACTTCCTGCGCCTGATCCGCGGCGTGATGTTGCGCGGCGCGGATCTGTTCGCGCTATGGCCCGACGTGCTGGCGCTGGTGGCCTTCACCACGATCATGATGACGCTGGCGATCATGCGGTTCCGCAAGCGCCTGGATTGAGACTGGTCCGGCACAACCAATGCACAACATTGCGAGCGCAGAGGCGAATGCACTTTCGTGCCAAGCCGACGGACGCTTGGCGGTCACGAATCGCGATTTGTGAGGCACGTCATAAAGCAATCACCGACTTCGGTTAGCGTGGCCTCCGGCTAGGGGTCAGCGAGGGGGATCGCCATGGGTCGGCTGCGGATTGCGGGTGCGATGGCATGTATCGGTGTCGCGATGGCGGCCGCCGTAGTCTTTGCGCCCAGGGTCTTCGCGCCCGTGGATGGCGCGGGGCAGGCGTGGACGGCCACTGGTCCGGACAAGGCGTCGCGATTCCCGGGCACCTATTCGACCGGCCCGCGCAGCGACGCCGAGGCCGCGCGCTTCCTCGCCCAGGCGACCTTCGGCCCCACGCTCGCCGATATCGCACACCTGCGCCAGGTCGGTTACGAGGCCTGGCTCGACGAGCAGTTCAAGACGCCGCCGTCGTACGAACTGCCGTACCTCGATGCGCTCAGCACCGAAGAGGCCTACGAACTGGGGCAACGTGCGCGCATGGAGGCGTGGTTCCTGCATGCGTTGGGTGGGCCGGATCCGTTCGTGCCGGCCATCGTGCATCGCGATCAGTTGCGCCAGCGCCTGGCGTTCGCCTTGAGCGAGATCTTCGTCGTGTCCGACCAGCCCGACGCGCTCGGTGGGCAGTTCTACGGCATGGCGAGCTACTACGACGTGCTGGTGCGCAACAGCTTCGGCAATTACCGCCAGCTGCTCGAGGAGGTGACGCTGCATCCGGTCATGGGCACGTACCTGTCGATGCGCGGCAACCAGAAACCCGATCCGGCACGCAACATCCGGCCCGACGAGAACTTCGCGCGCGAGGTGCTGCAGTTGTTCAGTGTCGGGTTGGTGCGGCTGAACCCGAACGGTTCGCCGATGCTCGATGGACAGGGCCATACGATTCCGACCTACGACCAGTTCACGGTGCAGGGATTCGCGCATGTCTTCACCGGCTGGACCTTCGGCAGCTGCGCGGCGTCCGATGATTTCGAGGGCTGCTACGCCTGGGATTCCGCCGATCCCGACTGGCGCGCACCGATGGCGTACAAGGCGTCGTTCCATGCCGCAAGCGACAGCAAGCAACTCTTGGACTACCCGCAGGTCGCGCTACCGGGCGGCATGCTCGCGGCGGGTGGGAATGCGCCGAACGACCTGAAGGCCGCGCTCGACAACATCTTCAACCATCCCAACGTCGGGCCGTTCATCGCGCGTCAACTGATTCAGCGGCTCGTCACCAGCAATCCGAGCCCGGCTTACGTCGCGCGCGTGGCATCCGCTTTCGAGCACAGTCGTCGCCGGGGCCATCCACTGGATAGGCGCGGTGACCTCAAGGCGGTGGTGAAAGCAATCCTGCTCGATCCCGAAGCGCGCATCGTCGCGCGGCAGCCACCCAACTTCGGCAAGGTGCGCGAGCCGATGCTGCGCCTGACCCACATCTGGCGTGCGCTCGATGCCAGGACGCAGACCGGCCGCATGTCCGAGTGGTACGCCGATTACTACCTGGGCCAGGCACCGTTGCGCGCACCGTCGGTGTTCAATTTCTTCAGTCCGTCGTACCGGCCGACCGGCGAGTTGTCCGACCTAGGCCTGGCTGCGCCCGAACTGCAGCTCGCCACCGATTTCAGGCTGCCGTTGACCAATGATGCGCTGGGCGACGAGGTGTACTGGTACTACCTCGGCAATCCGCAAGTCGGGCCGGACGACATCAGCGTCGACCTGGCGCGCGACGCGCCGCTCGGGGCGAATCCGGGCGCGCTGCTCGATCGCTACAACACGTTGTTCATGTCCGGACAGATGTCGTCGAACATGCGCCAGATCCTGCTTGCGCACCTCAACGGCATGCCCAATGGCAACGGTGGGCGCGACCGCGTGCAGGAAGCGCTGTACCTGATTACCAACTCGCCCGAATACACCGTGCAGAAATGATCGCAACGAATGCCCAGAAATGACGGCAACCATCGAGGCCGCACACCATGAAACGTCGTGACTTCCTGCGCAAATCGATCTGCACCGCCCTCGGCGGCGTCGGCCTGTATTCGGCACTGGGCAACCTGAAGCTGGTGGAGGCGGCCGTGCGCGGCTATGGTCCGAAGGCGTTCGACGACTACAAGGCGCTGGTCTGCGTATTCCTGTACGGCGGCAACGATGCGCTCAACATGGTCGTGCCGCGCGATGGCACGCATTACAACCAGTACGCCGCCGCGCGCGCGACGCTGGCGTTGCCGCAGAGCGCGCTGTTGCCGCTGACGCCGCAAGCCGGCGGCGCCGCCTCCGACGGCGGCAACTACGGCCTGCAGTCGGCGATCGACGCGAACGATCCGGTCGGGATGACCGGCCTGCAGACGCTCTTCAACAGCGGCAAGGCGGCGATCCTCGGCAATGTCGGCACGCTGGTGCGTGCCGGTGACCAAGCCGCAGTTCCAGGCCGGCAGCGTGCGCCTGCCGCCGCAGCTGTTCTCGCACAACGACCAGCAGGGCTACTGGCAGATGTCGCGCTCCGACGACAGTCGCAACCTCGGCTGGGGCGGGCGCATCGCCGACCTGCTGTTCGACGCCAATCCGGGTGCCACGATCCCGATGACGGTGTCGCTGGGCGGGGAAAGCAATCTTGCGCGCGCCGACACCACCAGCCAGTACGTGCTCGGCAGCGATGGCCCGCGATATTACGGCCATCTCGAATGGAACCAGGAGCGCCGCGACGCGGCTCTGGCGCTGATGCAGCAGGGTACGCAGACGCATGCGCTTGAGCGCGGCTTCGCTTCTGCGTTCAACCGCTCGCGCGAGAATGCGATCGCGCTGGGCACGGCGCTGGAAGGCGCGCCGCCATTGACCACGCAGTTCCCGGGAAGCTACCTCGCGCAGCAGTTGCGGATGGTGGCGCGCCTGATCGGCGTGCGCAGCAGCCTCAGCCTCAAGCGCCAGATCTTCTTCGTCTCGATCGGTGGCTTCGATCACCACGATGGCCTGCTGGCGGACCAGCCAAGGTTGCTGTCGGAGTTGTCGCAGGCGCTCGATGCGTTCCACGACGCCACCGTCGAACTGGGCGTCGCCAACGGTGTCACGACGTTCACCGCCTCGGACTTCGGCCGCACGTTGTCGTCGAATGGCGACGGTTCCGACCACGGCTGGGGCGCGCACCATTTCGCGGTCGGTGGCGCGGTGCGCGGCGGACGTTTCTTCGGCACGATGCCGCGACTGCAGAATGACGGGCCCGACGACGCCGGCTGGGGCCAGATCATTCCGACCACGTCGGTCGATCAGTACGCGGCGACGCTCGCGCGCTGGTTCGGCGTGGGCGAAACGGAACTCGACCTGATCTTCCCGAATCTCGGGAATTTCCCTAGCCGCAACCTCGGATTCATGGCCTGAGGCGCGCCCGCCGTCCAGCGGTGTTATCGACGTGGTGGGCGCGGCCTGCGCAGTTCCAATGCGATGGCGAACAGACCGACGATCGCCGTCGACGCAGCGCCGGCTAACCATAGCCAAGCGTCGGTCGTGAGCTGTAAGCCGCCCCCATCGTCGAACGCCTTCATGAAGAAGCGGACGAACCCGAGCGCCGCAAGGCCCAGGAACCACAGGCCGAGCGCGTAGCGCGACAACGGCGATGCCTTGGAGCGTGGCGTGGACATGCCGGTGAGAATCCGTGTCGTTACAGGCGGCGGTACATCACGTATGCGTCGACAGGACCATACAGGGCATGGCGGAACGCGCCGGGCAACGTGCCTGCGATGTCGAAGCCGTGCCGCTGCCACAGGCGTACCGCCGCGGTGTTGGTGCTGACCACTAGGTTGAACTGCATCGCCGAGTAGCCGCTGCGTCGGGCTTCGTCCAGCGAGTGCTCGCACAGGGCCGCACCGACGCCGCGCCCGCGCGCTGCGGACGCGACCATGTAGCCGCCGTTGGCGACATGGTTGCCGAGTCCCATCTGGTTCGGCGCCAGGCGATAGCCGCCCAGCACCTCGCCATCGGCCTCGGCCACGAAGCAGCGTGCCGGCGCCGTCGTCCACATCGCGCGCGCGTCTTCCAGAGGCAGGTCCGCAGGATAGGGATAACTGTCGCCGCGCGCGAGGACCTCCTGGAAGATCGGCCACATCAGCTCGAACTCGTCTGCGCGGATCTCGCGAATGCGCATGTCGGCCATCAGCGCATCGGGGCGGCTGCGGCTTGGTCCGCGATCGCCACACGGCCGCGCAGCGAATTCGTCATCGCCTCGGTGATCAAGACATCGATGAACTGCCCGACCAGGCGCGGATGGCCCGGGAAATTCACCGAGCGCATGTTCTCGGTCCTGCCGGTCAGTTCGTTCGGGTCTTTCCTCGAAGGACCCTCGACGAGCACGCGATTGCACGCTGCCGATCATCGCCTGCGAGATCGTCGCCGAATGCGCGTTGATGTGCGCCTGCAGGCGCGACAGGCGCGCATGCTTTTCCGCGTCGGTCGTGTTGTCCTCGAGGTCGGCCGCGGGCGTGCCGGGACGGCGCGAATAGATGAACGAGAACGACTGGTCGAAGCCGACGTCCTCGATCAGCGCCATGGTCTTGTCGAAATCGGCTTCGGTCTCGCCAGGGAAGCCAACGATGAAGTCCGAGCTGATCGAGATATCCGGGCGCACCGCGCGCAGCTTGCGGATCTTCTGCTTGAACTCCAGCGCGGTATAGCCGCGCTTCATCGCCGCCAGGATGCGGTCGCTGCCGGCCTGCACCGGCAGGTGCAGGTAGTTGGCGAGCTGCGGCACGTCGCGATAGGCCTCGATCAGCGAGTCGGAAAACTCAAGAGGATGCGAAGTAGTGAAGCGGATGCGGCCGATGCCGTCGATCTGCGCGATGGCGCGGATCAGCAATCCCAGGTCGGCGACATCGCTGTCGCCCTCGCTTTCATCAGAAGCGTATCGTCCGCGATACGCATTGACGTTCTGGCCCAGCAGGTTCACTTCGCGCACGCCCTGCGCGGCGAGTTGCGCCACTTCCACCAGCACGTCCTCGAACGGCCGGCTGACTTCTTCGCCGCGCGTGTACGGCACCACGCAGAAGCTGCAGTACTTGCTGCAGCCTTCCATGATCGAGACGAAAGCACTCGGGCCTTCGGCGCGCGGCTCGGGCAGGCGGTCGAACTTCTCGATCTCGGGGAAGCTGATGTCGACCTGCGAGCGTCCGGTCGAGCGGCGCGCGCGGATCAGTTCCGGCAGGCGGTGCAGGGTCTGCGGACCGAACACCAGGTCGACATAAGGCGCGCGCGTGACGATCGCCGCGCCTTCCTGCGACGCCACGCAGCCGCCGACGCCGATCAGCACCGGCTTGCCGCCGGCCTTGAGCTTCTTCCAGCGGCCGAGCTGGCTGAAGACCTTTTCCTGCGCCTTCTCGCGGATCGAGCAGGTGTTGACGAGGATGACGTCGGCCTCGGCCACGTCGGTGGTCAACTCCAGGCCGTCGCTGGCGGCGAGCACGTCGGCCATCTTGGCCGAGTCGTACTCGTTCATCTGGCAGCCGTGGGTCTCGATGAACAGCTTGCCCCTGGCTGGCGGCGACGGCGGCTGGCCAGATGCCTCGTCGGAGGCGGAGGTCCACGCGGCATGGGCCGGGGCGGGCAGGAGGTCGGTTTCTGTCATGGCGGTTCCGGGGGCGCGGCGGTGATTCCGGGCCGGAGGTGGAGGGAGAGCAGGGCTACAAAAGCGGTCGCTAGTGTATGCCCGGCCGTCCGGTCCGGGTCGCAGGTCGCGTTGGTCGGAGAACAGGTGCGCAGGGGCGCAAGCGAGTCCGCAATGTCCGTTTCCCGACTTTCCATCACGTTTCAAGGACTTGGCAAGGCCCCGGGAACGGGGGACACTCCGCCGCAATGATGGGGGTCCGGGGCTTATTGACGATCTTGTGTGTGCTGGCGGCCGCTCCGGCCGTGGCCGGCACCGTCTACCGTTGCGACAGCGCCGATGGCGGCCGCAGCTATTCCAGCAAGAAGGTCGCCGGCGCCAAGTGCACCGCGGTCAGCAGCTATACGGCCAGCAAGAAATACAAGGCGCCGGCGCCCGCCGCCTGGATGTCGACGCCGAGCCCCGCGCCTGCGGCCGTGGGCAGCGTGACGCCCGCCAACGCGGTGGAAGGCTCGCCAGCATCAGCCAGCTTGCCGGCGCAGGCCAAGGCCCCTGCCATCCCCGCGCCGCAGTCCTACCAGACTCCGCGCCTGGTGCAAGGACAGGTCTACTCCTACATCAAGGACGGTGTGCGCCACTACACCAGCAAGGCGCCGAAGGGCGTGTCCGGCGCGAGTGCGGTCCGCACCATCAAGTACAGCTTCCTGGAAACCTGTTACGCCTGTAGTGCCCGGCCCGGCGTCAATTTCGGCACGCTGCGCCTCAACATGGCCGCCTACCAGGCGGAGATCAGCGCCGCGGCGCGCCAGCACGGCGTCGACGAGGCGATCGTGCGCGCCATCATCCACGCCGAATCGTCGTTCAATCCCAATGCGCTATCGCGGGTCGGGGCGCAGGGCCTCATGCAGCTGATGCCGGCGACCGCGCGTCGTTTCGGCGTCGGCAATGCCTTCGACGCCGCCCAGAACATCCAGGGCGGCGTGCAATACCTCGCCTGGCTGCTGAAGCGCTTCAACGGCAACCTCACCCTGGCGGCCGCCGGCTACAACGCCGGTGAAGGTGCGGTCGACAAGTACAAGGGCGTGCCGCCCTATAGCGAGACCCGCCGCTACGTCGAGCGCGTCGGCGTGCTGGCCGATCGTTACCGCGGAAATCTGGCCAGCAAATAGCCGCCAAACCGCTCAAGGCCGCCAAAAGATTGTCGGCAGATTCAGCGTTCCGTTACACTTCGCCGTCTTTGCGGCCGGTTCCCGTGTGGGGCCGGTGCGTGGCAGCCAATGACTAGCGACCAGAAGATTTGCGGAGTGCCGGATGGCGAATGAAGGGGTCAAGGATCCTGTTGACAATGGGCGGCGCCGCTTCCTCACGGCCAGCACGGTCGTGGTCGGTGCCGTCGGTGCGGGCTTCGCGGCCATACCGTTCATCAAGTCGTGGAATCCGAGTGCGCGCGCCAAGCTGGCCGGCGCACCGGTGATCGCCGACATCAGCGCGCTGGAGGAAGGTCAGCGCCTGGTGTTCGAGTGGCGCGGGCAGCCGATCTGGATCGTGAAGCGCTCCAAGGCGCTGCTCGAGATCCTGCCGACGCTGGACGGCCGCCTGCGCGATCCCGAGTCGGAAAACGCCGACCAGCAGCCCGCCTACGCCCGCAATGAATTGCGCTCGATCAAGCCCGAGATCTCGGTGCTGGTCGGCCTGTGCACGCACCTGGGCTGCTCCCCGGAAATGAAGGCCGAGATCAAGCCCGAGCCGTTCGATCCGGAGTGGAAGGGCGGCTACTTCTGTCCCTGCCACAAGTCGCGTTTCGACATGGCTGGCCGCGTGTTCCAGGGCGTTCCCGCGCCGATCAACCTGCTGGTGCCGCCGCACCACTACGAGAACGACGGCACGATCATCATCGGCGTCGATCCGCCGCAGTCGAAAAGCACGGGAGCGGCATAAGCCATGGCCAATCTCATCACCCGCACGGCCAACAACCTGATGGACTGGGTCAACGCGCGCGCACCCGGCATGATGCCGGTGTACCGCAAGCACATGACCGAGTACTACGCGCCGAAGAACTTCAACTTCTGGTACTACTTCGGCGTGCTCGCGCTCGTGGCGCTGGTCAACCAGATCCTGACCGGCATTTTCCTGACGATGCACTTCAAGCCGGCCGCGGACGAAGCGTTCGCGTCGGTCGAGTACATCATGCGCGACGTGGAGTGGGGCTGGCTGATCCGCTACATGCACAGCACCGGCGCTTCGCTGTTCTTCATCGTCGTCTACCTGCACATGTTCCGCGGCCTGATGTACGGCAGCTACCAGAAGCCGCGCGAACTGGTGTGGATCCTCGGCATGCTGATCTACCTGGTGCTGATGGCCGAAGCCTTCATGGGCTACGTGCTGCCGTGGGGCCAGATGTCGTTCTGGGGCGCGAAGGTCATCATCTCGCTGTTCGGCGCGATCCCCGTGATCGGCACCGGCCTGACCGAATGGATCATGGGCGACTACCTGCCGGGCGACGCCACCCTCGGCCGCTTCTTCGCATTGCATGTGATCGCGTTGCCACTGGTGTTGCTGCTGCTGGTCGTGCTGCATATCGGCGCGCTGCACGAGGTGGGGTCCAACAATCCCGACGGCGTCGAGATCAAGAAGGGCCCGAAAGGAAATCGCTGGGATCCGGAAAAGCCCGCGGACGGCATTCCGTTCCACCCGTACTACACCGTGCATGACACGGTCGCAGTCGGCTTCTTCCTGATCCTCGCCGCGTTCATCATCTTCTTCGCGCCGGCGTTCGGTGGCTGGTTCCTCGAGCACGACAATTTCGTCGAGGCCAATCGCCTGGTGACGCCGGAGCACATCAAACCTGTCTGGTACTACACGCCTTATTACGCGATGTTGCGCGTGATCCCGCACAAGCTGAGCGGCGTCATCGTGATGTTCTCGGCGATCGCGGTGCTGTTCCTCGTGCCGTGGCTCGATCGCGCCAAGGTCAAGTCGTATCGCTACCGCGGCCTGCTGTCGAAAGTGATGCTCGGCATCCTCGCGATCTGCTTCTTGTGGCTCGGCAAGATCGGCGCCGGCCCGGGCACCGATCCTGTGGAAACGATCATCGGCCGCGTACTGACCTTCCTCTACTTCGCCTTCTTCATCACCATGCCGCTGTGGACCAAGATCGACAAGACCAAGCCGGTGCCGGAACGGGTGACGATGCATGAGTAAGACGATGCCCTTCCAGACCTTGTTCGCGCTCGTCGCAGGCGTGCTGCTGTCGTTCTCGGCCGTCGCGGCCGAAGGCGGCCATCTGCAGCAGGCAGGTACCGACATCGGCGACACCGCGTCGCTGCAGCGCGGCGCGCAGCTGTACATGAACTACTGCTCCGGCTGCCATTCGCTCAAGTTCATGCGTTACTCGCGCATGGCCGAGGATCTGGCCTTGTCCGAAGACGAGGTCATGCAGAACCTCAACCTCACCGGCGCCAAGTTCGGCGAGCAGGTGCAGGTGGCGATGCCGGTCGACGGCGCGACCAAGTGGTTCGGCAAGATGCCGCCGGATCTGAGCGTCATCTCGCGCGTCCGCGGCAGCGACTGGATCTACACCTACCTGAAGTCGTTCTACCTCGACGAATCGCGTCCGCTCGGCTGGAACAACACCTTGTTCCCGAATGCGTCCATGCCGAATCCGCTGTGGCAGATGCAAGGCCTGCAGCGTCCGGTCTACGGCAAGCACAATGCCGCCACGGGCGAGACGCCGGTCGAACACCTGGAACTCGGGCAACCGGGCACCCAAAGCGCGGCGCAGTTCGACCAGACCGCGCGCGACATCACCACTTTTCTCGAGTACGTCGGCGAACCGTCCGCACTCAAGCGCCAGAGCCTTGGCGTGTGGGTGATCCTGTTCCTGGCGTTCTTCACGTTCCTGGCGTTCCTGCTGAAATCGGAATACTGGAAAGACGTCCACTAAGCGTGGGCGTTTCCATGGGGGCGCGGCGACTCGAGGCCGTGGCGACCGCTTGCAAGGGGCAGGCGGCGTCGATGCGATCGGCGGATCCGGTCGTTGGAGAAGCCGATGATGGCTGCGAGCCCGCGTATGCGTAACGCCCTGACCTTGTTCTCTTCCGTGGATGATGTGTTGTGCCATCGCGCGCGCCTGGTGCTGGCCGCGAAGGGCGTGACCTACGACCTGATCCCGGTCGATCCGCAGAACCCACCGGAAGACCTGATCGACCTCAATCCGTACCACTCGGTGCCGACCCTGGTCGAGCGCGAGCTGGTGCTGTACGCGGCGTCGGTGGTCAGCGAATACCTCGACGAGCGTTACCCGCACCCGCCGCTGATGCCGGTCGATCCGCTGTCGCGTGCGCGTCTGCGCCTGGCGATGCTGCGCATCGAGCACGACTGGGTCCCGCAGGTGCAGGCGATCCAGCTCGGCAACAAGCAGCAGGCCGAGGCCGGCCGCAAGCGGCTGAAGGAACTGTTGCTGGCATCGGTGCCCCTGTTCAAGGCCAGCAAGTTCTTCCTCAATCCGGAAATGAGCCTGGCCGATTGCGCGATGGCGCCGATCATCTGGCGCCTGCCTGCGCTCGACATCCCGCTGCCCAAGGACGGCAAGGCGATCGAGGATTACGGCAACCGCATCTTCCGCAATCCGGGATTCGTGCGCAGCCTGACGCCGCAGGAGAAGAACCTGCGCGAAATTCCGGCGTAGGGTCGGCGAGTGGTGGTTAGTTGTCAGTGGCTGGTTTCGGTTGCGGCTGCGGCAGGCATCGTCGGGCCGGTGGGCGAACGCGAACCGGCAACCAGCCACCTGCAACCGATGCGTTGGCGATCGATCCTTTCGCGGATCATCCGGGTACATTCCCGACATGAGTGATCAAGACACATCGCCCATGACCAGCCATCGTCCGTATCTGTTGCGGGCGCTGTACGAGTGGATCTCCGACAACGGCATGACGCCGCACCTGCTCGTCGATGCCGAGCAACCGCGCGTGCAGGTGCCGCCGCATACCATCAAGGACGGCAAGGTAGTCCTCAACATCGCCGAGCGCGCGGTCGCCAAGCTCGAACTCGGCAACGACAGTGTTCGCTTCACCGCGCGCTTCGGCGGCGTCAGCCATCCGGTCAGCGTGCCGATCTCCGCCGTGCTGGCGATCTATGCGCGTGAGACGGGGCAGGGTATGGCCCTGCCGGACGACATCGCACCCTCTTCCGGCCCCGACGACGAGCCGCCGACCGAGCCCGACACGCCGCCGAGCGAGGAAGGGACGCCGGCACCACGACGCGGCAGCCATCTGCGTGTCGTGAAGTAGTCCCGGCCGCGCCTGTAGGAGCGCGGTGCCGTTGATCAGCGCGAAAAATCGTCGCGCCCGAGGGGGCGCTCCGACGAATGTTCAATGCAGCTGAACGATGCTCGCGGCCTGGGTCGGACCGCTGAACGTGACCAGTTCATCGCCGCGCAGCACGAGTCGCCCGATATGGCGCTGGATGCCGTCTTCGGAATACTCGAAGCGGAAACTGCGCTCGAAACCGAGACGGCCGTCATAGCCACGTCGCAGGCGCAGCCCGTTGGCATGGACCGTCTGGTCGAGCAGTTGCACCCCGGCCGCCTGGCAGGCGTTGCGGCCGACCTGCTCGGCGCGTTCGGCGGCTGCGCGCGAGGCGCTCCAGAATGCGAAGGCCATCGCGGCGACGATCATCAGGATCAACAGGGTCGGCATCGCACTAATGTGGCGGCGCCCGCCCTCGCTGACAAGTATCCTTGGCGCCGACTTCACATCCCGATGGTCAGCGTGGCGGCATGAAACTGGTCTTCCCCGGCGGTGAACACCCACAGGTCCTGCTCGGACCCGGCATCAACCGTGTCGGTTCGGACCCACAGGCCAATATCGTCATCGACCGACCCGGCGTCATGCCGCGACATTGCGAACTGCATGTCAACGCGCACGGCGTGATGCTGCAGGTGCCGCAGGGCACCACGGTGCGCGTCAACGATCGCGACGTCGATGGCCTCATCGCACTGCGTCCCGGCGACATGGTCGCCTTCGACCGGATCGAGGCGCGCCTGGCCTCGCTCGACGCCGCGATCCCCGTGGCGCGCACGATCGGCGCCGTCGAATCGGCCAACGACGATCCCGGTGCGACCGCGGTGCGGCCGGTGGTACCGCGCTACGTGCTGCGCGGCGTGTCCGGCCAGGGGTTCGGGCGCAGTTTTCCCATCGTCGGCATCACCACGCTCGGCCGCGCGCCGGACTGCAACCTGCGCATCGACGACGCCGGCCTCTCGCGCCAGCACGCGCGCCTGACGCCGATGGACAAAGGACTCCTGGTCGAGGATCTCGGTTCGACCAATGGCTGCTTCGTCAACGGCAAGCGCGTGCAGCGCGCGCTCGCGGTCAGCGGCGACGAGATCGGTTTCGATGCGCAGCGTTTCCACCTCGTCGCACCGAAGCAGGGCGAGTCGATCCATATCGCCGCGCGTGCAGGCAGCACACGCAAGCCGGTTTTGCGATGGTGGTGGCTGGGTGCCGCCGCACTGGCGATGGCGTTGATCTGGCTGGTCGTTCGGCTCTAGCCGTCATCCCCGCGAGGGCGGGAAAACCGCGTGTTCTTTTTCAACGGGCCGAAAACGTCGGACGCCACGTCGGCGGAATGACGACGTCAAATCAAGCCGGAGGCGTTCCGAGTTTCATCGACAGATCGATCGCGCGGACATGCTTGGTCAGGCCGCCGATCGAAATGAAGTCGACGCCGTCCTCGGCTATCGCGCGCACCGACTGCAGGTCGACGCCACCGGAGACTTCCAGCGGGATGCTTCCGTCGAACCCCGGGCCGCGCGCGATGCGTACCGCTTCGCGGCGCGTCGCGGCGTCGAAATCGTCGATCAGGATGCGGTCGCAGCCGGTCTCGAGCGCTTCGCGCAGTTGCTGCAGCGTTTCCACTTCGACGACCAGCGGCAACGCCGGATGCATCACACGCGCGGCATGGATCGCCGATGGCAGCGAGCCGGCGGCGCGGATGTGGTTTTCCTTGAGCATCACCGTGTCGAACAGGCCGATGCGATGGTTGCTGCCGCCGCCGACGCGGACCGCATATTTCTGCGCCATGCGCAGACCGGGCAGGGTCTTGCGGGTGTCGAGGATGGTCGCGCCGGTGCCCTGCACGGCTTCGACGAAGGCGGCGGTGACCGTCGCCGTCGCCGACAGTGTCTGCATGAAGTTCAGCGATGCCCGTTCCGCGCTGACCAGCGCACGTGTACGGCCTGCGAGGGTCGCCAGCACCGTGCCGCCGCCGACACGGTCGCCTTCCTCGACGCGCCAGTCGATCGACACGTCGGCATCGAGCGCGCGATGACAGGCGTCGAACCAGGGACGGCCACACACCACGGCGGCCTCCTTGCATAGCAGGTAGGCGATGTCGGCATCGTCCGGAAGCAGCGCTGCGGTCACGTCGCCGTTGCCGAGATCCTCGGACAACGCGCGTGCGACGTCGGCATCGATGACGTCGGCCGGCGGAGGGTGCTTCGATCCTTCAGCAAACCCGGAGCGCACGGAACCCGGCATGGGTGGCCTCACGCCGTGGCGAAGCCCGCGACCTGCGACGTGGCGATGCCTTCCTCGACCAGCAGCACCGGGATCCCATCGTCGACGCGGTAGACGGTCTTGCGATCCCGCGTCACCAGCGCTTCGCGCAGCGGCTCGACCTGCGGGCCGTCGTCGACGCGCAGCACGCCGCCGCTCGTGATCGCGCGGTTCAATGCGTCGAGGCCGGCCTTGTCGAGCAGGGCCAGCGGCTGGCGGCTGGCGGGGCACACCAGGATGTCGAGAAGTTTCCGATCCATATCGATGCCGTGATGTGTCGCAGCAGGGGGAGGCCGGTAGAATACGTCTTTGCGACCGGGGACCACCATGTCTGCCACGCCCATAGCGTCTGCCAGTTCCACCGCGCCGCTGGTCGGCATCGTGATGGGATCGCGCTCCGACTGGGAGACGATGCAGCACGCCGCACAGAAGCTCGAAGCGCTCGGCGTCCCGCATGAAGTGCGCGTGGTCTCTGCGCACCGCACGCCCGATGTACTGTTCGAATACGCCGCGACTGCGCACTCGCGCGGCCTGCGCGCGATCATCGCCGGCGCCGGCGGCGCCGCGCACCTGCCGGGCATGCTGGCATCGAAGACCGCGGTGCCCGTACTGGGCGTGCCGGTGCAGTCGAAAGCGCTGAATGGCATGGACTCGCTGCTGTCGATCGTGCAGATGCCGGCCGGCATTCCCGTGGCGACGTTCGCGATCGGCAATGCCGGTGCCTCGAATGCCGCGCTGTTCGCCGCGGCGATGCTGGCCTTCGATCATTCCGACATCGCCGCGGCACTGGAGGCTTTTCGCCAGCGCCAGACCGATGACGTCGCGTCGAACGACGATCCACGCAAATGACGACCGTCGGTATCCTCGGCGGCGGACAGCTGGCCCGCATGCTGGCGCTTGCCGGCGCGCCGCTGGGCTTGCGCTTCCTGGTGATGGACACCGAGCCCGACGCCTGCGCCGGGCAGTTCGCGCCGTTGCTGGTCGGCGACTATCGCGACGACACGGCGCTGGCGGAGTTCGCGTCGCGCGTCGACGTCGCCACGTTCGATTTCGAGAACGTGCCGGCCGAGTCGGCGCAATGGCTGAGCGAACGCGTGCCGGTGTTTCCGAATCCGCGCGCATTGGCCGTCGCCCAGGACCGCCTGGAAGAAAAGACGCTGTTCCGCAGGCTCGGTATCCCGGTGCCGGAATTCGCGGCGCTGTCGTCGCGGCAGGAGCTCGATGCGGCCATCGCCGCGATCGGCACGCCTTGCATCCTGAAGACGCGTCGCCTCGGCTATGACGGCAAGGGACAGTTCCGGATCAGGTCGAACGACGACGCAGGGCCTGCCTGGGAGGCCTTGGGCGCGCAGGCGGCGACCGTCGGCCTGATCCTCGAGGGCTTCGTCGCCTTCGAGCGCGAACTGAGCGTGGTCGCAGTGCGCGGCCGCGACGGCGAATTCCGCGCTTGGCCGCTGACCGAGAACTGGCATGTCGACGGCGTGCTGTCGGCCAGCCTGGCGCCGGCGAAGGTCGAGCCTGCGCTGGCGGACATCGCCTTCGCGCACGCGCGCAAGCTCGCCGATGCTCTCGACTACGTCGGCGTATTCGCGCTGGAGCTGTTCTGCCGCGATGGCGAACTGCTCGCCAACGAACTCGCGCCGCGCGTGCACAATTCAGGGCACTGGACCATCGAAGGCTCCGAGACTTCGCAATTCGAGAACCACCTGCGCGCGGTGCTGGGATTACCGCTCGGCGAGACGCGCATGGTCGGCCATGCCTGCATGCTTAACTGGATCGGTGAACTCCCGGATGCTGCGGCGGTGTTGCGCGAACCCGGCGGACATTGGCACGACTACGGCAAGGCGCCGCGGGCCGGTCGCAAGGTCGGGCATGCGACGGTGCGGGCAGACTCGGCCGAAGGCCTTGTCGATGTACTGGGCCGTATCGGGGCCTTGCCGGGTCGCGATGCCCAGGTCGCACCGGTGGTTTCCGCGCTGCGGGGTTGATTTTTCTCGTTGCCGCCCAGCGCCACCCGCTCGTGGCCCCGTCTTTCGCGGGGATGACGACACAAAAAAAAACGGCCGGGTTTCCCGGCCGTTCGCATTGGCATGGAGAATTCCTTACTTCATGTTCGAAGCAACAAAATCCCAGTTCACGAGATTCCAGAACGCCTCGACATACTTCGGCCGCGCATTCCGATAATCGATGTAGTACGCGTGTTCCCACACGTCGCAGGTCAGCAGCGGCGTGTCGTCGCCGGTCAACGGCGTGGCCGCGTTCGGCGTGCTCGCCAAGGCCAGCGAACCGTCCGGACGCTGCACCAGCCAGCCCCAGCCGGAACCGAATGTCTTGATGGCGGTATCGCTGAACTGCTCCTTGAACTTGGCGAAATCACCGAAGGCCTTGCTGATCGCATCGGCGAGCGCGCCGCCGGGTTCGCCGCCGCCGCCGCCGGAGGTCGGCTTCAGGCAGTTCCAGTAGAACGTGTGGTTCCAGATCTGCGCGGCGTTGTTGAACATGGCGCCCTGCGATTTGCGGATGATGTCCTCGAGCGCCATCCCGGCGAACTCTGTGCCCGCGATCATCTTGTTGAGGTTGTCGACGTAGGTCTTGTGGTGCTTGCCGTAGTGGTAGTCGAGCGTCTCGCCGGAGATGTGCGGCTCGAGGGCGGTGCGATCGTAGGGCAGGGGTGGCAGTTCGATGGCCATGACGACTCCTGGCAAGGGGCTGGGGAGGGACGCGGGGCTTGCGGGCGAGGGCCCGCGACCGCATGAAGGCTTACAATAGGATTCTAACCCCACGCTTCGTTGCCGGCCCGTCAACACCGGCAACGCTGCATCGCAGGAGATCGTGCAATGCCCGTGCTACAGCGCATCCAGGCCGAGGTCGAAGGCCATCCCATCGTGCTTTTCATGAAGGGCACGCCGCAGTTCCCGATGTGCGGATTTTCCAGCCGCACCGTGCAGGCGCTGAAGGCCGCCGGCGCCACCGACCTGCACACCATCAACATCCTCGAAGAACCCGAAATCCGCGCCAACCTGCCGCGCTATTCGAACTGGCCGACGTTCCCGCAGCTGTTCATCCATGGCGAGTTGATCGGCGGTTGCGACATCACGATGGAGCTGTACGAGTCCGGCGAGCTGACGCGCATGATCGCGGAGACGCAGAAGGCGTGAGCGCGCACGCGGCCGCTGCGGGCGTGCAGCAAGGCGCGCTGGCTGGCCGCGTGATCCTGGTCAATGGCGCGCACGGCGGGCTCGGCGCGACCGCGTCGCTCGCTTGTGCGCAGGCCGGCGCGACCGTCGTCCTGCTCGGTCGCAAGGTGCCGAAATTGAATCGCGTGTACGACGCCATCGCCAGGCATGGCGATGGCCTGCCGACGCCGCTCAACTATCCGCTCGACCTCGAAGGCGCCAGTGCGGACGACTACGCCGAGATGGCGACGCGCATCGACTCCGAACTCGGCCGTCTCGACGGCGTGCTGCATTGCGCGGCGGATTTTCCGGGCCTGACGCCGCTCGAGCATACCGATCCGGCCGCCTTCGCGCGTGCGCTGCACGTCAACCTCACCGCCAAGTGGTGGCTCACTCAAGCCTGCCTGCCGTTGCTCAAGCGCGCGGCAGACAGTGCGGTGGTGTTCGTTGTCGACGATCCCGGCCGCGTGAGCAAGGCCTACTGGGGCGGATATGGCATTGCACAGCAGGGCCTGTCGGCACTGACCGCGATGCTGCACGCGGAACTGGCCAATTCGCCGGTGCGCGTCAGCGCGTTGCAGCCCGGCCCGATGCGTACCTCCCTGCGCGCCAAGGCCTACGTGAACGAGGAAGATGCGCTCGCACGCGATCCGGCCTTGTCCGCCGGCGACTGCGTCACCTTGCTTTCAGCGGCAGGTCGCGCGCATCGAGGGTCCGTATGGAACCCGCAGGCGTGACCATCGCTTCGGCCGCGTTGCTGCTGTTCCTGATCCTGGATCCGCTCGGCAACATTCCGGTCTTCCTGAGCTTGTTGCGGACGTTGCCGCCGAAGCGGCAGCGCATCGTGCTGGCGCGCGAACTGCTGATCGCGCTGGCCGTGCTGATGCTGTTTCTGTGGGGCGGCAAGTACGCGCTGGAACTCATGCACCTGCGCCAGGAATCGGTGTCGATCGCAGGCGGCATCGTCCTGTTCCTGATCGGCATCCGCATGATCTTCCCGCCACCCGAAGGCCTGATGGGCGAACTGCCCGAAGGCGAACCCTTCATCGTGCCGATGGCGATCCCGCTGGTCGCCGGTCCCTCGGGCATGGCGGCCGTGATGCTGATGGGCAGCGACGACCCGACCCGGCTCGGCGACTGGAGCATCGCGTTGCTGCTCGCCTGGGCGGCGACCGCCGCGATCCTGTTTTCGGCCACCTATCTCTACAAGCTGCTCGGCGCCCGCGCGCTGACCGCCGTCGAACGCCTGATGGGCATGCTGCTGGTGGCGATCTCGGTGCAGATGTTCCTCGACGGGCTCGCCACCTACCTTCAGATCGGCTCTCCCGTCATCTGAGGTACCACGCGACAAGGACTTAGCGCCGTGTGCTCAACCGGTGCACGAAAAGTCGTCAGGTCGTTGATTTCTCGAAACAAAATCCGTCATTTCCCTGTCATGTGGGAAAGCTACCGTGTTAATCTGTTGTTAACCCTGTGGCTGGCATCGCGTCCGCGCCGGGTTGGGGCTCCCACTTTCGATTGATCCCGCCGCGCCATCGCGCGCGCCACCGCTACCCACGCACGAGGCTTATAGAACATGACCCACAACAACCGTGTCCGGCTGTCGAAGCTGTCGCTAGGCCTTCTCGTTGCGCTCGCCGCGGCGCCTGTTCTTGCGCAGAGCACCTCCGCCGGTGTCGGCGGTGTCGTTACGGGTGCCGATGGGCAGCCGGTGGCGGGCGCGGAAGTCACCATCCTGCACACCGAGTCGGGCACGGTCAGCCGGGCTGTCACGGATGCCAGCGGCCGCTACAACGCGCGCGGCCTCCGTGTCGGCGGTCCTTACAGCATCACGGTCAACAAGGCCGGCGCGGGGACCGATACCGAAGAGAACGTCTATCTGGCCTTGAACCAGGTCAACACGGTCGACGCCACGCTCAACAACGAAGTGACGACGCTCGGCACGGTGCAGGCGATCGCCGCTGGCGGTTCGGAGATCTTCAGTGCCAACAAGATGGGCACAGGCACGAACGTCACGCTCGAGACCATCGAGGGCCTTCCGTCGGCCAATCGCAACATCCAGGACTACATCCGGCTGGATCCGCGCATCTCGCAGGTCAGCAAGGCCGACGGCGCGATTTCCGCCGGCGGCCAGAACACGCGCTACAACGCGATCCGCATCGACGGCGTCAGCGCTGCCGATCCATTCGGCCTGGAGTCCAACAACCTGCCGACCGAGCGCCAGCCGGTCTCGATCGACGCCATCGAGGCGATCAACATCGATCTGGCCAATTACGACACCACGATCACCGGCGGCACCGGCGCGGTCATCGACGCGGTGACGAAGTCTGGTACCAATGAATTCCACGGCACCGCGTATTACGCGTTCCGCGACAAGGACTGGGTGCGCAAGGAACTGCGCGGCGTCGAGTTCAACGGCTTCGAGGACGAAGAAACCTACGGCATGACCTTCGGCGGTCCGCTGCTCAAGGATCGGTTGTTCTTCTTCGCCAACTACGAGAAGTATTCGCGCACTGCGCCTGGTACCAGCCTGGCGTCGACGCCTTATGGTCGCGGCGAAATCACCGATGCGGACATTGCGCAGATCCAGGACATCGCGAGTAGTACCTACGGCTTCGATGCAGGGTCGCTGTCGCTGCCTGACGCCAGCAAGACCGAAACCGAGGAATATGCGCTCAAGATCGACTGGAACATCAACGAAAACCACCGCGCGGCACTGCGTTACAACAACTTCGAGCAGAGCGTGCTGCGGTTCCCGCTGATCGATGCCAACGGTATTTCGCTGAGCACGTCCTGGTACGCGTTGCCGAAGACCTATGAGACCTACGTCGGAGAGTTGTTCAGCGACTGGAGCGACAACTTCTCGACCGAGTTCAAGGTCGCACGCAAGGATTATTCGGCCATCCGCTCGACGTTCTCCAACCTGCCGCAGATCCAGATCCGCGGTTTTGGCCCGAACAACAACTCCGTCTTTCTCGGCACCGAGCAGAACAGCCACGTCAACATCATCGAGACGCAGGAAGACAGCTTCTTCGGCGCCGCAACCTGGTATCGTGGGCGACCACACGATCAAGGGCGGCGTCGATTACACGCAGAACGATATCCTCAACTTCTTCGGTCGCAACCTCAACGGCGTTTATGTCTTCGACAATATCGAGGATTTCGAGGCCAACGCGGCCAGTTCCTACATCGTGCGCGCCCCTCGCCCCGATGGCGGCACGCTGGCCGACGTGCCGGCGAACTACACGCTGAAGAATACCGGCGTGTTCCTGCAGGACAGCTGGGCAATCAACTACAACCTCAACCTGATGTTCGGCGTCCGCATCGACATGCCGGACTTCAGCGACCAAAAGCTGTTCAACCCGCTGATCCAGCAGACCTACGGCTACGACAACACCAATACGGTGGACGACAAGCTGGTGCAGCCGCGCTTCGGCTTCAATTACACCTTCGACAGCGATCGTCCCACGCAGCTGCGCGGTGGCGTCGGCCTGTTCGGCGGTTCGCCTCCCAACGTGTGGCTGGCCGGCACCTACCAGAACACCGGTCTGAACTACGTCGAGTACACGATCAGGGATCGTGATGATCTGGTGGGTGTGTTCACGCCCAACGTCAATCCTCCCTACATCCCGGACACGGGAACTAATCCGGCTTGCGTTCCGGTCGCGACGCTATCCAATTGCCCGCGCGCGAATGTCGACATCGCCGAGCCCGGCCTGAAGCTGCCGTCCTCGTGGAAAGCCAACATCGCGATCGATCACGAGTTGCCGTGGTACGGCATCGTGGCGTCGGCTGAGTTGTTGCTGACGGACGTCAACGACGCGATCTATTTCGAGCGTCTCGACCTGTCCGACGGCACCGGCAGCGGTGCGACCGCCGTCGGACAGGACGGGCGGCCGATCTACTGGAATGACGAGGGCCTGGATCCGGCCAATTCCGGCTTCTTCGGCATGACGGCGGGCACCAATGGCGCGCAAGTCAAAGCCAATCGTCCCAATGGCATCGGCGACGTCCTGCTGATGCGCAACACGAACAAGGGCAAGAGCAACCAGTTCACGGTCGGCCTGAGCAAGTCGCTGGTGGAGAACTGGGGCTGGTCGCTGTTCTACACCCATACCGCCGCCACCGAAGTCAGCCCGCTGACCAGCTCGCAGAACACTTCGAACTGGGGTGGCACGCTGATTGGCCACGCCAACGAGAACGTCGCCTACAACTCTCGTTATGCCATCGAGGACCGGTTCACGGGCACCTTGAACTGGCAGCATGATTTCTTCGGCGACAACACCACCAGCATCGGCCTGTTCTACGAAGGCCGCTCGGGCCGTCCGTACAGCTACATCTTCTTCAACGACGTCAACGGTGACGGCGCCAACACCAATGACTTGTTCTACGTGCCAAACGGTCCCGGCGACGTGCTCTTCACCGGCGGTGCGGCGATGGAGCAGGCGTTCTTCGAGTGGCTGAACGACAACCCCGAGTTGCAGCGCTACCAGGGCCAGATTGCGCCCGCCAACGAATTCAACGCCAGGTGGGTCAACACGTTCGACGTACGTATCAGCCAGGAGATCCCGAGCTTCTTCAAGGGGCACAAGGCCGAACTGGCACTCGACATCATGAACATCGGCAACCTGATCAACAAGGACTGGGGCCTGATCGACGATTTCGGCTTCTTCTCGACTGCCCGCGTCGCGAACTACGCAGGTATTGATCCGGCCACCGGCAAGTACGTCTACAACTTCACCGGCACGACCGACCAGCCCGGCATCCAGGAGAACAACAACGACAAGGGCAACACGGGCGTCTCGCGCTGGTCGGTGATGGCGAGCTTCAAGTACAAGTTCTGATCGCAAGCGTTATCGAGGTATCGGCAACGGCTGGGGAAACCCGGCCGTTTCCGTTTGCGGCGTGGACTGCGTTAAAGTCCTGTTCCTGCATGAAAAGACAAGAACAACATGAGCCAGGCTGAAGCGGTGGCGATTCCGCTGCCGGTGGTCAACGCCCGCATCTACCCACGCGGCGGCCTCGACGTGCTGTCGCGCGACGAAGTGGCGCGCCTGCGCGATGCCTCGATCGGCGGCATGCACGACCTGCTGCGCCGTTGCGCGCTGGCGGTGCTGACCAGCGGCAGCGCGTCGGACGATCCGCGCGCGGCGCAGGAGCTGTATCCGGATTTCGACATCCAGGTGCTGCAGCAGGATCGCGGCGTGCGCATCGACCTGCTCAACGCACCGGCGATGGCGTTCGTCGACGGCGAGATCATCCGCGGCGTCGCCGAGCTGTTGTTCGCCGTCGTGCGCGATCTCGCCTACACGGCGATCGAATTGGGCCCGGAGTTCGACAAGGATCTGGAAACCTCGCCCGGCATCACCAACGCGGTGTTCGGCCTGCTGCGCAATGCCCGCATCCTGCAGCCGGCCGATCCGAACCTGGTCGTGTGCTGGGGCGGGCATTCGATCGGCGCGCGACGAGTACCAGTACACCAAGCAGGTCGGTTACGAACTCGGATTGCGCGGCCTCGACATCTGCACCGGTTGCGGGCCGGGTGCGATGAAAGGCCCGATGAAGGGCGCGACCATCGCCCATGCCAAGCAGCGCAAGCGTCGCACGCGCTACATCGGCATCACCGAGCCGGGCATCATCGCCGCCGAGTCGCCGAATCCGATCGTCAACCACCTGGTGATCATGCCGGACATCGAGAAGCGCCTCGAAGCGTTCGTGCGCATCGGCCACGGCATCATCGTGTTTCCCGGCGGCGTGGGCACTGCCGAAGAAATCCTGTACCTGCTCGGCATCCTGCTGCGCGAGGAGAATGCGCAGCTGCCGTTCCCGCTGGTCTTCACCGGGCCGACGGCATCGCGCGCCGTACTTCGAGCAGATCGACAGGTTCCTGAAGCTGACGCTCGGCGAGGCGGCGACCTCGCGCTACGAAATCATCATTGCCGATCCGCCTGCGGTAGCCAAGCGGATGGCGGCCGGCATCCGCAAGGTGCGCGAGTACCGCATCGCGCAGAAGGATTCGTTCTTCTTCAACTGGGCACTGGAAATTCCACTGGCCTTCCAGCAGCCGTTCGTGCCGACGCACGAAGCGATGCATGCGCTCGACCTGCATCACGGCCGCAAGCCGCACGAACTGGCGGCGGACCTGCGCCGGGCGTTCTCCGGCATCGTCGCCGGCAACGTCAAGGAGGAAGGCCTGCGCCGCATCGAGGCGCACGGCCCGTTCCAGATCCACGGCGACGCCGACATGATGCAGTCGCTCGACGCCTTGTTGCAGGCCTTCGTCGAGCAGCGGCGGATGAAGATCGCCGGTGCGTATCGACCGTGTTACCAGGTGCTGGCCTGATTTCGCGCCCGCCCGCCGGGGCTGCGCCGGCCCAGTCACTTGACGAGCCGCCGCCGCGGCGCGCTCAAGAGCTGCGCTTCCTAACCGCCTGACCAGGCTCAGCTGCCCGCGCCAAAAAAGTGACTTACGTCTCGAAAATCACCGAGCTGGAACGCACGCCGCCAAGCGCTCGTCCCTTTCGGATGACCGTCCATCCCCCTCCTCATTGCATCCGCAACGGCATTCCCTAGGCTTGCCACTACTGGGGTATAGCGGGTAGGGGATATGCGCCGTTCGCATGCGTGGGGCTTCAGCCTGATCGAATTGATGGTCACGATCGCGATCGTCGCGATCCTGCTCGCCATGGCGTTCCCCAGCTTCGAGGGAGCGATGCGATCCAACCGGGTTGCGACCACGACCAATGAAATGCTGGCAAGCCTTGCCCTTGCGCGCAGCGAGGCGATTCGCAGCTCACGTGACAGCATGCTGTGCGCCAGCGGCGACGGTCTCGCCTGCGATGACACGCTGGATTGGAACGCGGGCTGGATCATCGCGATGGACGACGATCGTGACGAAACCTTCGAGCGCGTCGTGCGCTACGTTCAGGGCCATCCCCGCGTCGTCTTTGCGGGTACCGCCGCGACGCCGATCGAGTTCGATTACCGGGGTCGTCCCGACGCCACCGGCACGATCACGTTGCAGCCGGACCAGTGCCCGAGCGGCCAGGAACTGGTCCGCACCATGACCATGAATATGGTGGGTCAGATCACCACCACGAGGAGCACCTGCCCATGACCGGCATCGGCTGCATCCATCGCGGCGGTCGGCCGCGACCCCCCCAGGGCGGCTTCTCGATGATCGAGGTGCTGATCGCGCTCGTCGTACTGGCCTTCGGACTGCTCGGCCTGGCCCTGCTGCAGACCACCAACCTGCGCTTCACGAAGAGTGCCGATCAGCGCTCGCAGGCGGTGAATCTCGCGACCGAGATGCTCGACATGATCCGCGCCAACCATACCGAAGCAGGCACTTACGCGGCCATTGACCCGAACACCTTTGGTTCGGTGAATGCTACTGCGGGATGTCCCGCAGTCGCCGGGCTGAGCTCGAGCGAGAACATCACGCGCTGGAAATGCGAGGTCGTCGAGGCGCTCGGCGCCGATGCACGCGCTGATGTCGTCTTCACACCTCCCACCCAGGTCGACGTGACCGTGAGCTGGGAGGACGAGTACTGGCTTGGGATCGCTGGCGAAGACGGTGCCGTAACCCTGAGTACGCAACTATGATGAATCTGCGTTCTGTCACCCGCGTACGCGGCGTGTCGCTGATCGAACTGATGATCGCGCTGGCGATCGGCTCGCTTTTGGTGCTGGGACTGGTCGAGGTCTTCAGTGCTTCGCGCACGGCCTATCAGTTGTCCGAAGGCCTCGCCCGCGTCCAGGAAAACGGCCGCTTCGCGATGGATTACATCCAGCGCGATTTCCGCATGGCTGGGCACATGGGCTGCGTCAACGACCAGTCGCGGTTCCTGCCCGAGAACGCGGCCGGCACGCGCTCGGCGCTGGCCTCCACCTTCCTGTTGCCGGCAGACCAGGCCGCCGAGAACTACGCTGCCGCTTCTTCCTATGCCCTGCGTTTCGATGTTCCGATGGAGGGCTACGAGTTCACAAACACAGGCCCCGGAACCACGCTGACATTGGCGGCCGCGCCCGCACTCAACACCAACCCCGCGGCTTGGACTCCGACGCTGCCCACGGCATTGAGTAACGCGCTGGGCAATCGCATCGGCGGTAGCGACATCCTGGTGCTGAGGCAGTTCTCGCCGCGCGGTGCCCAGGTCACCAGTTTTCTACCCGGCGATCCGGCCACCATTACCGTTGCTGCCGGCCAGTGGGACAACTTGCTCGAAGGCGATCCCAATCCCCGACTATTCGGAATCGCCGACTGCATGAGCGCGGGGGTGTTCTTCGGGACGACCGTCGCAAGTCCAACGATCACCGTCGCCACCGACCCGAGCAACAACAAGTCGGGATTGCTCGGCAACGAGCCGTTCATCGCGGGGCAGGCCTACGTCTACAAGGCGGAGACGCTGGTCTATTACGTCGGCCTCAACGGCGCAGGCAATCCGGCACTGTTCCGCCTTCGCGTCGATCTCGACAACAACGGACAGCCCGTCGACGGCCCGACAGCGCGCGAGGAACTGGTAGAAGGCATCGAATCGATGCAACTGCGTTACGGCATCGATAGCCAGCCGGGCGTCACCCAACGGCCTACCGGCAACATCGGCACCAGCGAAGAAGCCGGCGCGGCGACGCCTTGGCGCCGCGTGGGCCTGGTGCAGATCGGTCTCGTCGCGCGCAGCCTGGACGCCGCCGCCGCTGAACAAAGGGCGGGTGCAGCGACCCGCCTTTCTGCGCTCGGCGTGACGATCGCTCCGCCCGACGATACGCGCTATCGAGCGGTCTACGAAAGCAGCATTGCCTTGCGCAACCGGCTGTTTGGTCACTGATGGAGAGGATGATGCCCAGACGTTTCCCACAACGCCGCCAGCAGTCGGGTGCCGTCCTGTACGTGGCGCTGATCATGCTCGTGCTATTGGCGCTGATCGGCATCGTCGCCCTCCAGGTCGCCAGCCTGCAGGAGCGCATGTCGTCCAATTACCAGTCGACCAACATGGCGTTCCAGAATGCCGAAGCGGGCGTGCGCGAGCGCGAACTGCTGCTCGACACGCAGCTGCTGGCCGGCACCACTCCGATCCTCAACCTTCCATCACGCGATTGCGCGACCGCCTTCGATCCACAGGGATGGACCGGCGCGAACCCGCACGTACGGCGAATGGATGAATGCTTCAGTTCCGGTGGCGTCGACATGACCTCGCTGCCGGAGGAAGAACGCACCGACCAGATTTACCAGATCACCTCTTATCGCAGAGATCGCGCGACCAATCCCACTGCCGAAGCCGTGATCAACACGGTTTACATCCCGTGATCATCCCTACGGGGGAGAGCTCAACATGAACCATACCTCTGCGATCCGGGTCGGCATCGCCGTCATGATCCTGGCGCTGCTCGGCTTGCGCTCGGCGGCCGTGCTGTCGGACGCCACGTTCACCGCGGGCTCCCCACCGACGCTCGCACAGGCGCCGCTGTATCTTCGCGACGGCACGCCGCCGCTGAACATGCTGGTCATGGGCAAGGACCACAAGATCTACTACGAGGCGTACAACGACGCGTCCGACCTCAACGGCGACGGCATCCTCGACGTCGGTTATCGCGGCTGGGAACTCAAGAGTCCGGCGCCCGTGGACGGCTCCACGCCGTACCTGATCGACTACTACGGTTACTTCAATTCCTACGCTTGCTATAGCTGGGACGGCAGCAAGTTCGTCCCGCAGACCAAGACGCTCACCAAGCAGTGCAGCGGGCAATGGAGCGGCGATTTCCTCAACTACCTGACCACGTCGCGCATGGACGCGTTGCGCCGCGTGCTGTACGGCGGTTGGCGACAGGTCGATACCGCGACCGACACGGTCCTGCAGGGCGTGTTCTTCCCGCAGGACGCGCACAGCTGGGGCAAGGAGTACGCGAGCGCGGCGCGCGACGGCTACGACATCAGCCAGTATGCCCCGCTGACGGCCCCGTCGGCCAACAAGTACCACCTGTTCGCCGTGACGACCGTCACCGACGCCGCGGCACCGATGCTGCGCGTACTGCAGAACTCCGAATTCCGCGTCTGGAACTGGCTCTCGATCGAAGGACCGGTTGCGGGCAACAAGTGCTTCACCTCGGCCAACGTGCGCGTGGATTGCGTGACTGCGGCCAACCAGCCGTTTCCGGGCCACCCGAACAGCACTGCCGAGTTCGATGCGCGCGAGGCCACTTTCGCGCTGCCGGCATACAACTTCGGCTCGGGCAACATCAATACCATCAACTGCAATGGCACCTGTAATCCGTACGGCGACGACGACGAATATCTCAGCATCGTCACCGGCAGCATCAACATCCGCGGCGGGCGCAACGGCACGTACCAGTTCCGGGTGGACGGTGACGACGCGATCGACTTCCAACTGTATAGGCCGAACGGCACCTTGTTGGCTTCCGCTGGCTGCTACGGCTCACGCGGCTTCGGCGCGTGCGGCGGGGCCGAGACATCGGCGGCTATCACGCTCGCTGAGAACACCACCTATGGCTTCAAGTTTCGCCAGGAAGACGGGGCGGGTGGCGACGGCTATCTGCTGGAATGGCGCAAGACCAGCGGTAGCAACCAGTTCGGTTGGCGGCCCGTCACGACTACTTCCTCCGACGCGGGTGGCAATGGTGACTTCGTCAGCACGCCGCTCCTTGCGACCTATGACCTGACGCCCGCCACCGCCGGCGCCGTTCGCACCGATTATGCCGTCCGCGTCCTGACCTGCCCCGCCGGTAATCCCGACGTGCGCGAATCGACCTGCAAGGGCTACCCGGTCGCAAATCCGACCGTCTACAAGCCGACGGGCATCCTGCACGACTACGGTGAAAGCCAAAAGATGTTCTTCGGCCTGATCACCGGCTCGCAGAACAACAACCTGGAAGGCGGAATCCTGCGCCGCAATATCAGCAACTTCGCCGATGAGATCGACCCTGCAACGGGGCAGATCCGCACCAATGTCGAAGGCATCGTTCGCACGATCGACAAGTTGCGCATGATCGGTGGCGGCTACAACAGCGGCACCAACAACCTCAATGCCGACAGCAACTGGAACTGGGCCAACGGCACGGGTAACTGCCCGTCGGTGGGCGACCGGGCCATCAACAACGGCGAGTGCCGCATGTGGGGCAACCCGCTGGCCGAGATGATGTTCGAGTCGCTTCGTTACTTCTCTGGCGCGGCCGCGCCAGTCGGACGATTCTCCACAGGTGGCGCCACGCAAGGCGTCAACGAAGAAACCACGATGGGACTGCCACATCCGGCATGGAAGGATCCCTATGCCGCCGCACCGGCGGGTGGCGGCTTCCCCACCTGCGCCAAGCCTTTCCAGACGCTGATCAGCGACATCAACCCGAGCTATGACGGCGACTTGCCAGGCAATCCGTTCGGCGGCGCGACATCGGCGGGCGTCATGCCGGCGAACATTGCTGGCTTCAGCGCGGCCGTCGAAGGCGATGCCATCTGGACCGCGGAATTCGGCGCCGGGCCCCGCAACGTGTTCATCGGTGAAGTGAATGGGACGCCGACCGACGGCGCGCCGACGGCCAAATCGGCCAGCAGCTTCGCCAACATCCGCGGCCTGGCCCCGGAAGAGCCGACCAAAGGCGGCACGTACTATTCAGCGAGCGTCGCGCGATTTGGCCGCAACACTGACGTCAATACCGCAGCCGATCCGCAGAACCTGGGCACGTATTCGATCGCCCTGGCGTCGCCGCTGCCGCGCATCGAGTTTCCCTTGAATGGATCCACGGTGACATTGCTGCCGTTCGCCAAGACGGTCAGCGGCACGTTCGGCGGCGGCGCGCGCAAGCCGACCAATACGATCGTGGATTTCTACGTCGAGCGGGTCGTCAACTTCCCCGGAACGCCCACCAACGTGGCCGTCAACGGCGGCCTGCCCTATGCGGTCTTCCGTATCAACTACGAGGACGTCGAGCAGGGCAACGACCACGACATGGACGCGATCGTGCGTTACGAGGTCATGGTCAATGCCGGTACGCCGCGAACCTTGACCGTGAACCTGAGTTCCGATTACGCCGCGGGTAGCGCGAACCAGAACATCGGCTACAGCATCTCCGGCACCAATCACGATGGTATCTACCTGGAAGTCCGTGATACCGATAGCCCGGCCAACCAGTCGCTCAACGTGCTCAATACGCCGCCGGGAGTATGGGCAGGCGGATGTTCCGGTGGCACGACCACTGCACCATGCAATACGCCTCTCGTGTTTACGGCGTCGCGCACCTTCGGTTCGGGCAGCAGTGCCGGCGGCATCAAGCTCAACGATCCGCTGTGGTACGCCGCGAAATACGGCGGCGATCCCGCTTGGGACGTCGACAACAACGGCGTGCCGGATAACTACTTCCTCGTCACCAATCCGCTGCAGTTGCGCGCGCAGCTGTCGAAGGCATTCGACGCCATCGCCAACCAGAACACCAGTGTTGGCAATCTCGGCATCACCGGTGCCCGCGTCAGCGGCACGTCGTTCACGGTGCAGCCGTCGTTCAACGTGACGCGGAACAGCAAGGACTGGACCGGCAACCTGGCGGCGGTGCAGATCAATCCGAACGGAACGCTCGGCACGGCACTGTGGACCGCGCAAAGCCAGCTGCCACCAGCCGCCAGCGCTCCGCGCAACATCATGACCAGCATCGTGCCTGGCCCGGCCGGTACTCTGAATGCGGTCGATTTCCGCGCGCCGAGCCTGGCCCCGACGACCGCAGGCCAGTTCGCCGCGGTGGGCATCGCGGTGGGTGCCGTGGCCACCGACTACGGTGCGGCACTGACGCCCAACAACCTGATCGACTACCTGCGTGGGGACCAGGCGCTCGAGACCACCAACGGTGGCACGCTGCGTGCACGTACTTCGGTGCTTGGCGACATCGTCAACTCCGAACCAGTCATTTCGTCGCCGCGCAACGATTATGGCTATGCGAGCTTCGATGGTGCCGGCGCCGACATGTTCGACGGCTATGCGGCCTTCGTTACGCAGAAGAAGGCGGAAGCGCGTCCGAACGTCGTCTACGCGGGTGCCAACGACGGCATGTTCCACGCCTTCGATGGCGCCGACGGGCGCGAGTTGTTCGCGTACGTCCCGAATGGCGTGCTGCGCAGGATGAACAATCTGGCGCTTCCGGATTCTCCGTACACCACCGGTCGTTCTTTCAGCCACGAGTACTTCGTGGATGGGCAGACCACGGTCGTGGATGCCAAGTCGCCCTCAGGCTGGAAGACTGTGGCCATCGGTGCGACCGGCGCGGGCGGTAGTTCCGTCTTCGCGATCGATGTCAGCAGCGCCACGTCCGTGAACCCCGCCAATGTCCTTTGGGAGTGGAACGCCACTGCCGACCCGGATCTGGGTTACAGCATGGGCAAGCCGTTGATCCTGCCGCTCGAGAATGGCAGCTGGGGTGCGGTCTTCAGCAACGGCTACGGCGGCGAAAGCAGCGATCCCATGCTGTATGTCGTCGACGTATTCAGTGGCGCGCTGATCAGCAAGATCATTGCCAACGACGGCGACACCAAGAGCGACGCGGACGCCGATAACGACGCCACCGATCCTTACAACGGACTCGGCCAGATCACCGCGATCGACACCGATGCCGACGGCCGCGTCGACTTCGTGTATGGCGGCGACCTGCAAGGCAACCTGTGGAAGTTCGACCTGTCGGACTCCAATGCGGGGAACTGGGCTGTGGCCTTCTCCCCCGGCGGCGATACTCCGCTGTTCACGGCCGAGATCGGCGGCGAACGGCAGCCGATCACGGGCGGCATTCGCGTCGCGCGCGGTCCGGGCATCGGTTACAGCGTCTTCTTCGGCACCGGTCGCTACTTCGTCGAGGGCGACAACGACATTCCTTCGCCGCCGCAGATCCAGACCTTCTACGGCATCCTCGACAACGGCACGGCCGCGGGCGGGCGTTCGAACCTGACTGCGCAGACGATCGAGGAAACGATCGATCCGGGCGCCGACCTCGGCAGCACGGCCGACGACACGGTCATTCGCACGACCAGTCAGAACCTCGTCGTCTACTTCGGCGCGAGCGCGAAACGGGGCTGGTTCATCGACCTGGCGCTGGATTCCGATACGAGCCAGCCCGGGCTCGAGGGTACGGGCGAACGCTTCATCGGCACGCCGCGCATCCAGAACGGCAAGGTCTTCTTCGCGACGTTCAGCCCGACGGGTGACAGTTGCGTACCGGGTGGCGACAACCTGTTGTATGGCCTCGATCTGATCTCCGGCTCGGGCAGCCTGACCAACGTCACCCAACTGCCGACCAATTCGCCGGTGTCGAGCACGCCAAGCACGGGCGCCGTGCCGCTGACATCCGGTGCGCCGGTGACCAGCATCGGCGTGCTGGCGACCACGCAGGTCACGCCGATACCCGGATGCGTTCCGGGGACGCCGCCAGGAACGACTTGCCCGACGTTCGAGCAATGCCAAGTGGTGATCTATCCGGGTGCGCTGGTCCTGCCAAGGCCTTGCGGTAGACAGTCCTGGCGACAACTGAGGTGATGGGGATGACTGGAATTCGAGCTGAAGTGTTCTCGCGCGTCGACCGCCCAGCGGGGCGTCGCGCGCGAGTCGGGGGGTTCACCTTGATCGAACTGATGGTCGTGGTCGCGATCGTCGGAATTCTCGTGGGCATCGCGTTGCCCTCCTATCAGGATTCGGTCCGCAAAGGCCGACGGGGACAGGCGAAAGCCGATCTGGTGGAACTTGCACAGCGAGTGGAACGCTGGCGTACGGTCAACAACACGTATACCGGCTTTGTCATGGGAGCCGACGATGACCAGTCACCACGCCAAGGCGCGCCCGCGTATAACGTTGCCCTCGCCATTCCGAATGACAATGAATTCACTTTGACCGCGACGCCCGTGGGTGGCCAAACGGCTGACGTGCGTTGTATGGAATTGACTATCAATCAAGCAGGACAGAAGACGGTCGGTGGCGGTGCGACTGGAACTGTTGCCGACTGTTGGTGATTCCGTCCCAAAAAAAGCCGCGCATTTGCGCGGCTTTTTTTTTGTTGACTTGGCGTCCGAAGTTGGACTCGAACCAACGACTTCCTGGCTAACAATCAAGGGTCATAACAAAGGGTCAAGGAACATCTCTTCTAATTCAGACTTCCAATTTCGATGTTCGATCCGCAAGCTCCAGTTCGCGCGATGCTCGGAAGTTAGAACTCCTTGGCTGGCGGCCACCACATAAGAAGAGCGTACTATCGGAACCAGCAAAGTCATGACGACACAGGGTCGGGAACGCAGTTAGTCGGCATGTGTCACATGGATAGCTTCGCATCCAACACTTCAGGGGAAGAAGATGATAATACGACTAGCGCTCGCGCTGCTCTTGGCATGCCCGAGCTTTGCGTTGGCCCAACAAGCAGTCAATTCGGACATGGTGACGGTGCAACCTATCCGAGACGCTGAACTTGTCGACGTCTCAGCCCCGTTCTATGGCGAAGAGAAATGCCCGTTGATGGCGTGCACGCCAGGTCGGACAGCCGGGTTGGATAAGGTTGGTGCTGCAGTCAAGCTAGGAACGCCAGGGACCTTCTTCGAGGCACCAGCGGGTAGTGGCTGGAATGGCTGGTACGACACATGTGTTTCGTGCGGCACCGTCGACGGATACTCGTTCAACGTCGCCTTTAGGGACTACACCTGTCCAGCCGGTTACAACAGCCCGAATACTGGGTCACCACAGTTTGCCCGAGCGCCGGATGGCACACTTGTTTGCTACCGCTGGAAAGACAACCCAGATCCTGCAAAGAACGACTGCGCCGAGGACTGCACGATTCTTGCTGGCAACCCATTTAATGCCAAGTTGGGCACGAAACACGAAAGTGCAGTAGACGTATCCATCGATTCAGATCTGACGCTCCATCGTTTCTACAGCAATAGTGCTGGCGGTCGTACAGAGACCGGCTTCGGAAAGAATTGGACGAGTTCGTTCTCCAGCTTTCTCATCATTAGTGAAGCGTACCAGCCGAGCAAGAACGTCTTTGTCACCCTCGACACCGGACAGACGCTTGTGTTTCGCAAGGATGGCGCAGTTTGGAAGCCCGACTCAGATATCGCTTATCGTCTAGACGACTTTCGCTCTGCGACTCCTGCCCAAGGTTGGAAGCTGACATCACCCGATGACACGACCTACTCGTACAGCGCGACCGGAAAGCTGTCCGAAGTTAGACGTCGCGAATCTATCGTGACGCTTGCATATGATCCGGCGGGCCAGCTGCAGATGGTGAGCAACGCCAAGGGCCGGTCCATAAAGTTTGTTCGCAATGCGGATGGCACAGTAGCTCATGCCGAGGCGAGCGACGGTAAACAAGTCAAGTACACCTATGATGCACATCTCGGTGTTCCGAGGCTGACAAGAGCTTCATATCCAGATTCGACCGTTGATGAGACGGACAACCCCACCGTGGAGTATGTCTACGATCAGTTCTTGCTGATCGGCATCAATGATGAGAATTCGCAGCGCTACGCCACGTGGCAGTACTCGGGTGGGAAAGTCGTGTCGAGCTTTCATGGTCCTGCCGGTAGCGGGATCGATCTGGTGACGGCCGACTACTTGTTCAACGGTTCCACCACCATAACTGGAAGCTCTGGCGTCAAAACCATGAGCTTCGAGAACTTTTTTGGAACCGTCAGGCTGAAGGCCCTCAGCTGCGCCGGATGCCCGGACACTGTTAGCAACAGCTTCGACGATCTTGGTCGTGTGGATAAGCAAACCGACGCAAGTGGTTCGGTCAGTGATTTCGACTTCGACTCGCGCGGCCACCTCACTCAGAAGATCGAAGCTACCAACGACGCGACCGGCAAGAAGCGCAAGGTCCAGACCGACTGGCACGCGACGTTTAACGTGCCGATTGAGCGCCGCATATACGATAGCAGCGACGCATTGGTGGCCAAGTCAACATGGTCATACAACGCTCGCGGCCAGGCGCTGACGCAGACGCGTACCGATCCTCTGTCGGGCACCTCACGGGTGACAACCACCACCTATTGCGAGCAGTCCGACATCACCGCCGGCGCCTGCCCGCTGTTGGGCTTGGTCAGATCGGTCAACGGACCGCGCACTGACGTCAGCGACATCACTACCTACATCTATCGGATGGCAGATGAAGCATCCTGCGCGATTGCGCCCGCGACGTGCCTCTATCGCAAGGGCGATCTCTGGAAGGTCACCAACGCGCTGACCCAAATCACCGAGACGCTCAAGTACGACGGTGCGGGTCGACCCTTGTCGGTCAAGGATCCGAACGGCGTCATCACCGACCTGGAGTACCACGCCCGTGGCTGGCTCACGGCCAGCAAGCGACGCGGCACCAACGCGGGTAGCGAAGACGATGACCAGATCACGCGCATTGAGTATTGGCCGACCGGATTGGCCAAGAAGGTCACTCAGCCCGACGGTGCATTCACGTCGTACACCTACGATGCGGCGCATCGCCTGACCGACATCACCGACAATGCCGGCAACACGATCCACTACGTCCTAGACAATGCCGGAAACCGCACCAGCGAGAACACCAAGGACAACACCGGCGCGCTCAAGCGCACGCTGTCGCGGGTCTACAACCAGCTCGGCCAGCTACAGACGCAAACCGATGCCTATGCGCATACGACGGGCTTCACCTACGACGCCAACGGCAACGCCGACACCGTCACCGATGCGCTCACGCGCATTACCGACAGCGACCATGATCCGCTCAACCGCTTGAGCCGCACCCTGCAGGATGTCGGCGGGATCGCGGCCGAGACCGGATTCCAGTACGACGCCCAGGACAATCTCACCAAGGTCACCGACCCAAAGGGCCTGGACACCACCTATGCCTACAACGGCTTGGGCGACCTGCTACAGCTGAGCAGTCCGGACACCGGTATCACCGGGTATACCTACGACAGCGCCGGCAACCGCAAGACCCAGGCCGACGCCCGTAACAAGACCGCTACCTACGGCTATGACTCGCTCAACCGCCTGACCGGCATCACCTATCCGACCACCAGCCTCAACGTCGTCTACACCTATGACACGACCCAGGCGGTGTGCACCACCGGCGAGACCTTCACCAAGGGCCGGCTGACGAAGATCACCGATGCCAGTGGCACCACGCAGTATTGCTACGACCGCTTCGGCCAGTTGGTCCGGAAGCACCAACTCACCAATGGCGTTGCCCTGACAGTTCGTTACAGCTACACCCCGGCTGGCCGCCTGCAGTCGCTGACCTATCCTGATGGGCAGACGGCGATCTACAGCCGCGATGGACAAGGCCGCACGACGGCGGTCAGCGTGGCCATGGCGGGGGGCGAGTGCCAGCAGGTTCTGGTGTCAGGGGTGCAGTACGCCCCGTTCGGGCCGGCGACCGCGTGGATGTTCGGCGACGGATCGAGCGGCGGGTCCGGCCCCATGGAAATGCGATCGACCAGCCCGCAGGGCGCAGTCGAGAGTTCGTGCTTCTATCCGCCGACCGCCAGCCGTCCATTCGCTCGCATCCTCAATCTTAACTACCAGCCAGCGGCCGTCGCGGATGCTTTGGCAGGCGGCCTGTTCCTGGGCTACGAGTTCGACCCAGTCGGCAACCTCAGCAAGCTACGCACGGCGCAGCAAACCGATCCGCCGCTCGCCACCTACACCTACGACGCGCTCAATCGCCTGACCGATACCAAGGATGGCTCCACCGGCACGGTGATCGAGCATTACGCCTACGACGCCACCGGCAATCGCCTGAGCCTCACCCATCCGGCAGGCGTGACGACGCCCTACACCTATCCGGCAACGTCGCATCGCCTCGGCAGCGTGGGCGCCACGGCGCGTAGCTACGATGCGACCGGCAACACCACCCAGATCGGCAGCACGGCCCGCCAGTTCGACTACAACGACATCGGCCGCATGAGCCAGGTCAAGGCCGGCAGCACGGTCACGATGCAATACGCCTACAACGGCAAGGGCGAGCAGGTGCGCAAGTACCTGGGCACCACCAACACCTACACGGTGTACGACGAGGCCGGGCATTGGTTGGGCGATTACAACAACACCGGTGCCCCGATCCAGCAGGCGGTGTGGATGGACGACCTGCCGGTGGGACTGATGGCCAGCAACGGCCTGAACTATGTCGAAGCCGATGCGCTGGGCACGCCTCGCGTAGTGATCGATCCGGTGCGTGATGTCGCGATCTGGAGGTGGGACCTAACCGGTGAGGTGTTCGGCAACACGGCGCCGAATCAGAACCCTGATGGCGATACCAACCAATTCGTGTTCAATATGCGTTTCCCGGGGCAACGCTACGATGCGGCTAGTGGGCTCAACTACAACTACTTCCGAGACTACGAAGCCTCTATCGGAAGATATGTGGAGAGCGATCCGATCGGATTACGTGGCGGGATTAGCACCTATGGTTACGCGGCGCAATCACCTCTCGTTGCGGTTGATAAATTAGGCCTCAAAGTAATTTGGAAAGGATCCATGACGGGCGCCGCGGCAATCGACGGCGTAGGCGCAGGTTTTTTTCTATTTGACCTGACTTCAGAGTGCACAAATGGTAAGCAGGCGCATGCAAAGGTATTTGCTTCTTCCGTTGCAGGCGGGTTTGGTGCGAAGTGGACTGGTAGTGGCTCTGCGATCCAGATGCACGACTGGACTGATACGCCAAATCCTGACGTATTCAACGGGGTGTTTGTTATGGCTAGTGGCGGGATCGTTGCAGGTGGTGGTGGTGGATGCTCCAAGGTGACGCTTGGAGATGCATATTCGGATGGTTTTTGTGGTGGCCCAGTCTACGGGTTTGATTTTTCAGCAGGAGTCTATGTGGGCGCCTCAATGGTTATTGGAAGCCCAGAAGTAACTGATTGCCAAAATTGCGATTGATAGTGAGGTCATATGAGCACTGGAAATTCAGGTCTGTGGGGTAGTTTAAGGCTCGCCAGAAGTTCTGTTTTGTGGAGTGGTTTCAAACTCGCTGTTGCTATGATTGGAGCGCTCTCAATTTCTGGAATGTTTTTTGGATCCGAAAAATATTTCGAAATTGTCTTCAGTCCACTTCTATTCGCTGTACTGTTTGCACTTTCGGTTTCTGCGTGTGCGTTATGGAAAAGAAGACAAGAATTGAAGGGGCAAGCCGGATCGAAGGATAGTTGAGTAGAGGATTGCTGCCAGGCTGACCTGGACGGCAGAACTAAAGAAAAAAAATGGGTGAAAAAAAGGGGTCAGATTCCTTTTCGAAGTGTCGCCGCCCTGCAGGTTGTAGCGATGAAGCCGGGCGATGCCCGGCTTTTTCTTGAGACGAGTATGCGCAGTTCCCTAGGCATGGCCGATGCATTTACGCGTTTGAAACTTTGCGGAAGCTAGCATCCGCCGCTCGAGCAGGTGCCCTTGACGGAGACCGCTCGCATGGAAATCGCCGATCGCCGCAAAATATATAAACGTTTGCGAGAACCGCGCTCAGCCTCGCTCTCAGGGCATCGCCGCCGCGTCCTCGCCGCGAAACTGCGCTCGTGCGACCCTATCGGCCCAGCATATCGGCCGCTGAAACATGACCACAGATTCACCGCCGCAGAGCGAGTTCCTGAAGAAGGCGACCGAGGCACTCGGCGAACTCTTCAGACGAGCGCAGGGGAAGGACGAGCTCAACTTCGCCATTTCCTTAGCACCTGAGTTCAGGGCCTATACGCGTACGTCCGCGATAGACGCGCACGCCGCGTTCGATGAATACGTCAACTTCCTCCAGCTTGAGGAGTTCGTTAAGCAGAACATTCGGACTCGAGTCATGTTGCAGTTCTACTGCCACGTGGCGGAAGCAGAGGGCTTCTGGGGCGTACCCATGTGCTTGCTCGGAGTGCTGGAAGGTCAGCAGTACAACCTCCGACCGTTCGGGCACACGGTAAGAGACCACAAGATCACCGGGCAGTCCGTTGCTCCAAACGCCAATGTCGTAATGCAGACCTTGGCCGGCTGCGCCGATTCGCTCGGATTGAAGGCCCTGGCCGGGGTGTTCAGGGATGCGTTCGATGCGGACATTCGGAACGATTTCGCTCATGCCGACTACGCATTGAGCAGTGACGGCCTCCGCGTTCGAGGCCGCCACGATAAAGCGCGGCTAATCGGCTGGCCCGAGTTCGACGCGAGATTCCGCGACGGGATCGGCCTCTACGAGACGCTCCAAGCACCACGAGTCGTACGCGATGCCGAAGATCGTCCGCGGGACCTCCCATCAAGACAACCCCGTTGGATACTGGAAGCTCCACTACGATGCGAGGGCGGGAACCATGTCGATCAGCGGAGGTGCTGGGTGGACGCCGGAGAGCCTCGCCGAGGACTGACGCGCCTCGATCTGCGTTCTGTGACCAAACTGTGTTTGGGTTTCGCTAGAACGACAAAGGCCGACTGCGAAGTCGGCCTAAGTGCATGATCTGTTTGGCGCCCGAAGTTGGACTCGAACCAACGACCCCCTGATTAACAGTCAAGTGCTCTAACCGGCTGAGCTATTCGGGCGGGGATCGCCATTTTAGGGCGTGATCGGCTGGGGTCAAGGATGGCGCGATTCCTGCACGGACTGCGATCGCGTAATTTCCTGTGGATCGTCAGCGTGGGCAGGGACTGCCGGCCTTCCCGTACGAAGTGCGCACCCTGCCCAGATTGTTGACCATGACCTGTCCCGAAATCTTGCCGTCAACGCAGACATGAACGGTCAGATTGCTGTTGGCGCTGCGGCCGTCCGGCTGGTAGCGCAGCGAGGGCCGGCTTGAGATCAGTCGAAAGCCGCCATCCCCAGCAGCCGGTGCGTCCTCGCTGCGCAGCAGGGCCTGGCCGGGGTCCGGGAGGCGGTCGCCGTCGCGATCTGCGAACACGATCCAGCCGCGGCTCCAGTCGCTGTCGCCGCCGCAACCGCCGTCTGTGGTGCGGGGACAGACCACCACCGCTACGCCACGCATGATCGCGGTGTTGCGGGCCATGGCCATGTCGGCGCTCAACAGGTGCATGGTCGCCTGGGTGCGATTTCGACGCAGTGAACCGCCGAAATTCGAGAGGCCGAGGGTCAGGGTGATGGCCAGGATCGCCACTACCGTCATCGCCTCGATCAGGCTGTAACCCGCATCCTTGCGCTTCATTTCCGGCGTCCTTGCCTGGAATGGCCGCCAGCTTAGATCTCACGAAACGAGACGGCATCGGCGCAGGCTGCGCGGTCGGGTAGGGAAAGCCCGGTCACGACCCCATATCGGGGAGCGACTAAACTCAGTCGTTTGCCACACCTGCAAGCCCCGGCACCCATGAACGATACCGTCCGTCCGCTCCCGCAACCTTCCAACGAGGCCTTCCAGCTGGTCGCGCCCTACACGCCGGCAGGCGACCAGCCGCAGGCGATCGCGCGCCTGATCGACGGCTTCGAGAGCGGCGTGGCGCGGCAGACGCTGCTGGGCGTGACCGGCTCGGGCAAGACCTACACGATCGCCAACGTGATCCAGGCCGTGCAGAAGCCGACCTTGGTGATGGCGCCGAACAAGACCCTGGCCGCGCAGCTCTACGGCGAGTTCAAGGCCTTCTTCCCGCACAACGCGGTCGAATATTTCGTCAGCTACTACGACTACTACCAGCCGGAAGCCTACGTGCCGTCGTCGGACACCTTCATCGAGAAGGATTCCTCGATCAACGAACACATCGAGCAGATGCGGCTGTCGGCGACCAAGGCGCTGCTGGAGCGGCGCGATGCGATCATCGTCTGCACGGTATCTGCAATCTACGGCCTCGGCGATCCGAACGAGTACTTCCGCATGGTCCTGCACATGGTCCGTGGCGAGCGCATCGACCAGCGCGAGCTGATCCGCCGCCTGACCGAGATGCAGTACAAGCGCAACGACACCGAGCTGCGCCGCGGCTGCTATCGCGTGCGCGGCGAAACCATCGACGTGCATCCGGCCGAGGCCGACTCGGAGGCCCTGCGCATCGAGCTGTTCGACGGCGAGATCGAGAGCCTGTCGCAATTCGATCCGCTCACCGGCGAGGTGCTGCGCAAGCTGCAGCGCTACACGATCTATCCGAAGTCGCATTACGTCACCACGCGGCGCACGGTGCTCGACGCCGTCGAGGCGATCAAGGTCGAGCTCAAGGACCGGCTCGAATACCTCTATGCCAACAACAAGCTGGTCGAGGCGCAGCGCCTGCAGCAGCGCACCCAGTTCGACATCGAGATGATGGCCGAGGTCGGCTACAGCAACGGCATCGAGAACTATTCGCGGCATCTGACCGGGCGCATGCCAGGCGAGGCGCCACCGTGCCTGTTCGACTACCTCGCGCCCGATGCGCTGCTGGTGGTCGACGAGTCGCACGTGACCGTGCCGCAGGTCGGTGCGATGTACAAAGGCGACCGTTCGCGCAAGGAAACGCTGGTGGAGTTCGGTTTCCGGCTGCCGTCGGCGCTCGACAACCGGCCGCTGAAGTTCGAGGAGTGGGAGGGTCGCTCGCCGCGCACGATCTTTGTCTCGGCAACCCCGGGACCGTACGAGCGCGACAAGGCAGAAGGGCAGATCGTCGAGCTGGTGGTGCGCCCGACCGGCCTGATCGACCCGCCGGTCGAGATCCGTCCGGTCGCGACCCAGGTCGACGACCTGCTCGGCGAGATCACGCTGCGCACCGCGATGGGCGACCGCGTGCTGGTCACCACGCTGACCAAGCGCATGGCGGAGAACCTGACCGAATACCTCGGCGAGCACGGCGTGCGCGTGCGCTACCTGCATTCCGACATCGAAACCGTGGAACGCGTGGAGATCATCCGCGACCTGCGGTTGGGCAAGTTCGACGTGCTGGTCGGCATCAACCTGTTGCGCGAGGGGCTGGACATGCCGGAGGTGTCGCTGGTTGCGATCCTCGATGCCGACAAGGAAGGCTTCCTGCGTTCGACCGGCTCGCTGATCCAGACGATCGGCCGTGCGGCGCGCAACATCCGCGGCAAGGCGATCCTGTACGCGGATAAGATGACGCGGTCCATGCAGGCCGCGATCGACGAGACCGATCGTCGCCGCGAGAAACAGGTCGAGTACAACACCGAGCACGGCATCACGCCGGCTTCGATCGCGACCACCATGGTCGACATCTTCGAGGGCGCGCGCGCCGAACCGGATGACGAGAAGCGAGGGCGCGGCAAGGGTCGGCGCGTCGCCGAGCCGCAGGAGAACTACGCCGCGCTGAGCCCGGGGCAGCTGGCCTCGCGGCTCAAGGCGTTGGAGCAGCAGATGTACCAGCACGCGCGCGACCTCGAATTCGAGCAAGCCGCCCGCGTCCGCGACCAGATCCGGCAGCTCAAGGACGCCGCGCTGGTTTCGTGACCGCAGAAGCGCTCCTGGGGCGCGATCGGGCTCGAGCGGAAAGGCTCCATCGCGCCCAAGAGGCGCTTCTATGGCCGGATCGGTTGTCCGGTTTCGGCCGCTGAGCTACACTGCGCGCCCCCTCGCCCGGGGTCGTTTTTCGGGCCAGCGGGCGGTTAGCTCAGCGGTAGAGCACTACCTTGACATGGTAGGGGTCACAGGTTCGAACCCTGTACCGCCCACCACTCCTGCAGTGGAAGACAAGCGACGGCGCGGCCTGCATGGGTTGCGCCGTTCTTGCTTCTGGACCAGGCATGCAGGCTCAAACGACCGGCGTTGCCGGCAGCCACGCCTCGACCTGGTGCTCGCGATGATCGTCCTGCAGCGCGATGACGAATGCGTCCTGCTCGACGCCATCGACGGTCAGCCGGCGTGGGGTCGCGCCTGATTGTTGATGGACGCGGATCCGGTACACCGTATCGCCGTAGCGATAACGCAGCGCGTACTCGGGCCAGTCGGCGGGGATGCAAGGCACCAGGCGCAGCGTGTCGCCTTCGCGGCGCAGGCCGAGCAGGGATTCGACGACCAGCCGGTACATCCATCCGGACGATCCGGTGTACCAGGTCCAGCCGCCACGGCCGACATGCGGCGCGACGGCATAGACGTCCGCCGCGACGACGTAGGGCTCGACCTTGTAGGTCGCAATGTCCTCGGCGTTGCGACCATGGTTGACCGGATTGATCATCCGCAGCAGCTCCCACGCCTTGGCGCTGTCGCCGAGGTGGGCGAAGGCCATCGTCGCCCAGATTGCGGCATGCGTGTATTGGCCGCCGTTCTCGCGCACGCCCGGCACGTAGCCGCGGATGTAGCCCGGGTCCTGTGCGGTCTTGTCGAACGGCGGGTCGAGCAGCTGGATCAAGCCGGCATCGCGACGCACGAGATGCTGGTCGAGCGAGGCCAGCGCCTGCCGCGTGCGTTCCGGATCACCGGCGCCGGACAGCACCGACCAGCTCTGCGCAATCGAGTCGATGTTGCACTCGTCGCTTTCCGTGGATCCGAGAGGCGCCCCGTTGTCGAACCAGGCGCGCCGGTACCAGGCGCCGTCCCAGGCATGCGCCTCGAGGTTCTGGCGAAGTTGTTCGGCCGCGGCCACGCAGTGATCGGCGAACAGATGATCGTTGCGCGCACGCGCCACGGTCGCGAAGCGCGTCAGCACGTCGAACAGGAAGAAGCCGAGCCACACGCTTTCGCCCTGGCCGCGCTCGCCGACGCGGTTCATGCCGTCGTTCCAGTCGCCGGTCAACATCAGCGGCAGGCCACGCTCGCCGAGCAGGCCCAGGCCTCGCTGCAGCGAACGCACGCAATGCTGGTAGAGGTTCTGGCGCAGGCCCGAGCGCGTGGGCAGGTCGTAGTACGACTCCTCGTCCGGGTTCACCGGCCGCCCTTCGATGTAATGCACGCGCTCGTCGAGCACCGCGGCATCGCCTGTGACTTCGACGTAGCGCGCGGCAGCCAGCGGCAGCCACAGGTAATCGTCGGAGCAGCGCGTGCGCACGCCGCGGTCGAGCGGCGGATGCCACCAGTGCAGCACGTCGCCTTCGGGGAACTGGTGCGCTGCGCTGCGCAGCAGGTGTTCGCGGGCGCGCTCGGGCTGCGCATGCAGCATCGCCATCGTGTCCTGCAGCTGGTCGCGGAAACCGAAGGCGCCGCCGGACTGGTAGTAGCCGCTGCGCGCGAGGTAGCGGCAGGCGATGGTCTGGTACAGCAGCCAGCCGTTGGCGAGCACGTCGACCGCCGGATCCGGCGTCTCCACGCGTACCGCGCCTAGCGTGCGCAGCCAGTGGATGCGCACGGCATCGAGCGCATCGTGCGCGGCATCGCTGCCGCGCGTGCGCCTGGCCAGCGCGACCGCATCGCCCCAGTTGCGGCTCATGCCGAGGCGGAAGACGGTTTCCGTCGTGGCACCGGTGCCCAGTTCGATCGGGATCTGGATCGCCGCGCAAGGATCCAGACCGGCGCCGATCTTGCCGGACAACCGCTCGCGCAACAGCGCCGCCGGCCTCTGCAGGCTGCCGTTGCGGCCGAGGAATTCGGTGCGGTCGCCGGTGTAGCTGCGCGTGCCACCCTCGGGTTCTTCGATGTCGACGTCGAAGAATGCGACGCGATGCTCGAACTCGGTGTTGAAGGTGTTGCGCGCGGTCAGCACGTTGCTGTCGCCGTCGACTTCGGAGATGACGTGCATCTGCGTACGCGCGTGCAGATCGCCGAGGATCCACTCCACGTAACCGGTCGCCGTCAGCTTACGCGGGCGGCCGGAGCGGTTGCGCAGCTTGAGCACGCTGTACTTGACCGCGTCCTCGAGGCCGACGTAGATCCACAATTCGCTGGCGATGCCGTCCTCGATGTGCTCGTAGACGCTGTAGCCGAAGCCATGGCGGGTGCGATACGCACCTTCGCCACGACATGGGAACGGCATCGGCGACCAGACGTGCCCGGTCTCCTCGTCGCGCAGGTAGAACGCCTCGCCCGACACGTCGCCGACAGGATCGTTGTGCCACGGCGTCAGGCGGAATTCATGCGCGTTCTCGCCCCAGGTGTAGCCAGGCGTGCTGTCGCTGACGACGCAACCGAACTGCGCGTTGGCCAGCACGTTCGACCATGGTGCAGGCGTGGTCTGGCCGGCGGCGAGGTTGATGACGTATTCGCGGCCGTCCGCGGAGAATCCGCCCATGCCGTTGTCGAGGATGAGCTCCCCGTCGAAATGCTCGAACGGCCAGGGATCGATTTCGGACATGTCCGAGTCGTTGGCGGCCTCCATGTCGGGCGCTTCGGGCATCAACTCGTATTGCACCGGGCTGGGCACGAACGCCGGCACCGGCGTGCTCGGCGGCGGGCGGCGACCGACCTGTTCGGCCAGCTTGCCGTTGGCGTCGCTGACGATCACGCGCGCGACCGATTGCAGCAGGATGCGATCTTCCTGCGAGAGCTGTTGCGCCGGACGCACGAAGATGCCGCCGGGACGATCGATGACGTTCGCTTCCACGCCCGCGGCGACCAGGCCCATGATCTGGTCCTGCAGCTGCTGCCGGTAACCGGCCTGGTCCTCGTTCCAGATCACCAGGTCGACGGCGAGGCCCTTGAGTCGCCAGTACGCGTGCGCCTGCACCATCTGCCGGACCAGTTCGATATTGGCGCCGTCGGCGATGCGTACCAGCACGATCGGATGGTCGCCGGAGATCGCCTGGCCCCAGAGGCCGGACTGGCCGCGCCGGTTCTGCAGCAGCACGGCGTGTTCGGCGCGCAGCGCGGGGTGGGCGAAGATCATGAGGCCGGCGAGCCGCTCGTACAGCTGCGCATCGGACTCGGAGGCGTTGATCTGGCGACGCACGACCTGGCTATGCGTCCAGGCCAGGTCGAACACGCGGTCGGCCAGGCGACGGTCGCGGTACTTGTCGATCAGGCCATCGCAGGTCTCGCGCGCGTTGCCGACGCCGGACACCATGTCGATGGTCGCGGTCTGTCCCGGCGCCAAGGTGATGCGGCAGCGGATCGCGACGATCGGATCGAGTACGGAGCCTTCCGCATTCGAGAGCACCTCGTCCTGTGTCAAGGCATGCGGATTGAGCAGCGTGTTGCCGCGTCCGATGAAGCGCGCGCGGTCGGTTTCGTAGGAGATCGCCTCGACATCGGCCTCGTGCACGGCGAGCAGGTGGAACATCCACGGCGGCATCTCGTCGTGGGCGCGCGCGCGGCGCGTGCAGACGATCGCCTGTTTCGCCGGCACCAGCTCGGTCTGCACGAACAGGTTGCTGAAGGCCGGATGCAGCTCATCGGAAATCGCCGGCGCCAGCACCACCTCGGCATAGGTGGTGATCTCGACCGTGCGAGGGCTGCGCGTGCGATTGGTGATACGCAGACGGCGTAGTTCGATGTCGTCCTCGGGCGACACCGCGATCTCGGTATGGGTCTCGAAGCCGTGCTTGCGGCCGCGGAATTCGGCTTTGGCGTCGGAAAAGATCGCCGCGTAGTCCTGCACCGGTACCGCCGACGGCTGGTAGGCGGTCGACCAGAACTCGCCGCTGTCGACGTCGCGCAGGAAGCAGAAGCTGCCCCAATGATCGCGTGTGCCGTCCTCGCGCCAGCGCGTGACCGCCATGTCGCCGAGACGGCTGTAGCCGCCGCCGGCGCTGGTCAGCATCACGTGGTAGCGGCCGTTGGACAGCATCTGCAGGGCAGGGCGCGCGGTGTCGGCGGTACGGAACACGCGCAGCTGTCCGTCCTCGACATAACCGGTCGGTGCGGCGGCGGCGACTTCCGCCGAATGCGGGTGGAACACGCCGGTGCGCGGGATGCGCTCCTGCAACAGCAGCAGCGCCGACTGGAATTCCGGATCGTCGACGAAGCGTTTCTGCATCGGCTGGTCGCGCAGGAGGTAATCGAGGGCGAGTAGGCCCATGCCCTGGTGGTGCGCCATGAACGAACGGATCAGCGCATGCGATTGCCCGCGCGGCGAGCGCGCCGGTGTGTAGTCGATCGCCTCGTACATGCCGTAGCGGCCGCTGAAGCCCGACTCGGTCAGGCGCTGCAGGTTCTGGCAGGCCGCTTCGGGCGCCACCATCAGCGCCATCATGCTGGCGTAGGGCGCGATCACCAGATCTTGCGCGAGTCCGCGTTTCAGGCCGAGGCCGGGCACGCCGAACGCACGGTACTGGTAGTTCATTCGCGCATCGACGACGTTGTAACCGGACTCTGAAATGCCCCAGGGCACGTCGCGCTGGCGGCCGTACTCGATCTGCCGTTGCACCGAATGCCGCGCGGTCTGGTCGAGCAGCGTGCCCTCGTAGCTGGGCATCACCAGCTGCGGCATCAGGTACTCGAACATCGAGCCGCTCCACGACAGCAACGTGGGATCGCCGTCGACCTCGGTCAGCAGGCGGCCGAGCGCGAACCAGCTTTCCTGCGGCAGCTGTCCCTGCGCGATCGCGACGAAGTTGCCGAGCCGCGCCTCCGATGCGAGCAGGTCGTAGTAGCCGGGATCGCGGCGGTGGTCATCGACGTTGTAGCCGATCGACAGCAGGTGGCGCGCGCGGTCGTACAGGAAGCTGTGGTCCATCAGCGCGCATTGGCCGGCGATGTGGGCGAGGCGCTCGAGCTCGACGATGCGCTCGCGCGCGGCATCGCCCGCTTGCTGCGATTGAGGATCCGCGCCGTAATCCTCCAGGGCCGCCAGCTCGCGCAGCGTCGGGATGCGATCGCCGGACGCGTGCGTGGAGGCGTCGGCGTGCAACCACGGCACGAAGCGCAGCAGGTCCTCGCGCGCGGCGGCGCATTGCCGCACCAGTGCCTGCGCCCAGTCGTGCGCCTCGCCGGGCGACGGCGAAAGATCGGTTTCGATCGCGACGGCGAGCGCATGCAGTCCTGCGAGCATGCGGTCGGCATCGGACAGCGTTTCGGGATGATGCGCGCAAGCCGCCAGCAACTGCCGATGGAAGGTCGAAGAGTTCTCGCTGCGTGGCTCCATGCCGGACGCCTCGAGCACCAGGCCGAACGTGTCCGACAGCCCGCGGAACGCGCATGACGACAGGATCGGCGCATCGCGCAGCGCGAGCAGGCCCTGGCGCAGCGTCAGCAGATGGCCGGCGAGGTTGCCGCTGTCGACCGACGACACGTAGTGCGGCGGCAGCGGCTGCAGCGTCTCGGTGTCGTACCAGTTGTAGAAATGGCCGCGATGGCGCGGCAGCGATTCGAGCGTGCGCAGCACGTTGGCGGTGCGGGCGATCATGCCGCCGACCGGCACGTAGCCGAGGTCGTAGGCGGCCAGGTCGGCGAGCAGAGACAGACCGATGTTGGTCGGCGACGTACGCCGCGCGACCACCAGCGCCGGATGTTCCTGCACGTTGTCCGGCGGCAGCCAATGGTCGGCCTCGGTGACGTAGGTCTCGAAGAACGCCCAGGTGCGGCGCGACAGCCGGCCGAGGAATCCGAGTTGCGCGTCGCTCAGCTCTGCGCGCCGGCGCGTGCGCGGCTGTCCCAGCCACCACATCAGCAGCGGCGATGCCGCCCACAGCAGCAGGATGGGTGCGGCCACCCACAGCGCGGCCGGCTGCACGCGCGCCAGCAGCAGGGTCGTCGCGATCGCGACGACGGGGGCGAACCACATCGTCAGCGCCGAACCCGCGAGCGAATCGCCGAGCGTGCGTTCGACCTCGCTCGACGGACTCCACTGCAGCAGCCGTCGCCGCGCGACCAGCATCCGCCATAGCGTGCGCACGATGGCGTCGAGGCTGAAGAACGCTTCGTAGGGCAGGCAGGCCAGCGTCAACGGCGCGCGAGCGAAGTTGCGGCCGATCGCCACCAACGCCTGGCGCAGGTGGGCGGCAAGCGGCAGGTCGGCAGGCCGGTTGAACAGGTCCATCAACGAAGAGACGAAAGGCGGGATCAACAGGATCGCCAGCAGCCACAGCGTCCACGCCAGCGGTGCGGAAGACAGCGCCCAGCCCAGCACCAGCAGCGCCGTCAACGCAGCGGGGACGAGGCTGCGGCGCAGGTTGTCGATCAGCTTGCCGCGCGACAGCATCGACAACGGATTGCGCTCGCGCGCCACCTGCGGGCGCGGGCGCGGCGTGCGTGGCAGCAACCAGGGCAGCAATTGCCAGTCGCCGCGGATCCAGCGATGGCGGCGCTTGACGTCGAGCGCATAGCGCGCCGGATAGTCCTCGTACAACTGCACGTCGCTGACCAGGCCGGCGCGCGCGTAGCAGCCCTCCAGCAGGTCGTGGCTGAGGATGCGGTTCTCCGGCATGCGCTCGCCCAGCGCATATTCGAAGGCGTCGATGTCGTAGATGCCCTTGCCGACGAACGAACCTTCGCCGAACAGGTCCTGGTACACGTCCGACACCGCGCGCGTATACGGGTCGATGCCGGGCTCGCTGCCGTACAGGCTGGCGTAACGCGAGCGGCGCTGCCCGCTCATGCTGATGCCGACGCGCGGCTGCAGGATGCCGTAGCCGCGGGTGACGATGCGGCGGCGCTCGTCGAAGCGCGCGCGGTTCAGCGGATGGGCGAGGGTGCCGACGAGCTCGCGCGCGGCATCGCGCGGCAGCTGGGTGTCGGTGTCGAGCGTGATCACGTAGCGGACGTTGCCGAGTTCTTCGCTGCTGCCGACGACGCGCATGAAGGCATCGCGCGCATGCGCCGCGCAGGTAGGCGTTCAACGCTGCGAGCTTGCCGCGCTTGCGTTCGAGGCCCATCCAGGACCGTTCGCGTGGGTTCCAGACGCGCGGGCGGTGGAACAGGAAGAAGCGATCGCCTTCCTCGCTTGGATAGCGTGCGTTGAGCGCTTCGATCTCGCGCTGCGCGGCATCGAGCAGGCCGGCATCCTGCGGCAGGATCTCCGCATCGGCATCGAGGAAGTCGGTCAGCAGCGCGAAGTGCAGGTGCTCGTCGCGATTGGCGAGGAAGCGGACCTCGAGCGCTTCGACCAGGTCGCGCGCGCCCGCGATGCTGCCCAGCATCGTCGGCACCACCACCATCGTCCGCATCTCGACCGGGATGCCTTCGGAAAAGTCCAGGCGCGGCAATGCGTAAGGTCGCGCCAGCAGCGTCGCGGCCCAGTTCACCAGCGCGACGCCGAGTTCGCTGAAGGCGACGATGCACAGGGCCCCGGCCAGCCACAGCCATCCTGGTGCCAGTGCCGTTCCGGTCTGACCGAGCATGCCCCAGGTGAACAACGCGACGATCACCGCACCTGGCCCGGTATAAGCCAGCAACGGCAGCCGCCTGGCGGTCTTGCGCACGCTGCGGGTCACGCCGCGCAGCTTCAGCGCCTCCTCGAGTTCGCGGCGCCCGTCATCGACCAGGTAGTACCCGACATGGGCCGCAAGGTCGTCGCGCACCTGCGAGCGCCGCACGCGCCTGCGCCAGCTCAAGCACCTTCGCGGCCACGTGGCTCTCCACCAGCGCGCCGCGGCGCGCGATCAGTTCGGTGACATGGCGATAGCGGTCGCGCGTCGCGAAATCCATCGCGCCATAGGTGCCGGCCGGATCCTGGCGCAGCGTGTGGTCGACGGTGCTCATCGTCTCGACGAACTCGCGCCAGTCCATCATCGCCAGGAAACGCAGGCTGCCGATGCTGTTGCTGACCGACACCTGTGCCGCGGCCTGCTGCTGGTTCTCGGCCTGCACCATCTGCTCGATGCTCTGGTCGACGTCGGCCAGCCACTGCTCGACCCAGGTCAGCGGCAGCGCCAGCGCCGAACTCTGGCCCTGCAGTCGGCGCGCGAATTCGGCCACGAACGAACTGGTGGCGGGCGGGTGCGAGCGCGCCATGTCGGCGATGACCAGGACCAGGCTCTTCGGGTCGGACTCGGCGATTTCGGCCAGCCGGTCGGCCCACAGGTCGGCGAGGTTGCGGTCGAGGCGGTCGTCGGCGATGCGCGCGCCGATGCGGCGCAGGTTCTCGATCAACGCCAGGCGCAGCATGATCGGGATCGCCCACAGCTCGCCGAGCTTGAGCGGCGTCACCCGCTGGTAGGCGGCGACGTAGCGGCTGAGGCTCTCGGCATCGATGCGGCCGTCGCCGTGCGAGATCGCGTTGAGCGCGATGTCGTAGACGCGCGGCAGGCCCTCGGAGGCGCCCTGGTCGAGCTGCGGCAACTCGCGGCTGTAGCCCTTCGGCAGATGGCGGCGGGCGATGCCGATCTGTTCCTCGATCAGGTAGATGTTGTCGAGCAGCCATTCGCCGGCCGGGGTCAGCCGGCGCTTGGCCTGCACCGCGTCGGTGAGCAGGGTGCAGGCCTGGTCGAGCATCTTCTGGTTGTCGCTGAGTCGTGCCAGGAGCCGGTCCGGCGCGGACTTGTCGCGGACGCGGTGCATGCGCGCCAGCGCGCGTCCATGCCGCTCCATCTGTTCGGCGCTCAACAACTGCGCGCGTAGCGGCGCTTCCTGGCCGATGTCGATGCGCGCGCGGCGGCGCAGACGCTTTGCGGCGCGCAACCAGGCACGAAGCAGTCTCTTGCGGGTTGAAGTCAAGCAGGTATCCGTTGCACGGCGGGAACGATCACCGGACCGGCATGGTGGCATCGCGCGTGCTTGCCGACCGTGAATGCGGGATGTTCGCGGCGGTCGTACGCGGCGCGCAGGTTGCCGCACCGCGCGGGGTTGACTATCCTGCTGATCCCGTCGCGATGCGCTTGCGGCGGGCTGCGGTTCGGGTTCCGGCTTGCTATCGCCGACTACCGCAGCAACCCTGAGCGAGAAGGTGGCCGACGGCCGAGCGTGCGACATGAGGACTACCCAGAGCCAGCGCTGAGACCGCCGACGCCGCGAATTCCGCAGGGCGCTTCGGCGCCTTTTGTTTTGTCCGGCGTTTCCCCGATGCCGGCGGACGCTTCCAACCGACCTCCCCAAGACGACCCATGATCACCATCACGCTCCCCGACGGCAGCCGCCGCGAATTCGAACACCCCGTCAGCGTCATGGACGTGGCCCAGGCCATCGGGCCCGGACTGGCCAAGGCGACGCTCGCCGGCAAGGTCGATGGCAAGCTCGTCGATGCCAGCGACCGCATCGAGCACGACGCCACGCTGCAGATCATCACGCCCAAGGACGACGACGGCGTCGAGATCATTCGCCACTCGGCCGCGCACCTGGTCGGCCATGCGGTCAAGCAGCTGTACCCGACCGCGAAGATGGTGATCGGCCCGGTGATCGAGGAGGGCTTCTACTACGACATCTGGTACGAGCGCCCGTTCACGCCCGAGGATCTCGCCGCGATCGAGCAGCGCATGGCGCGAGCTGATCGACACCGAATACGACGTGATCAAGAAGGTCACGCCGCGCGCGGAAGTCATCGACGTGTTCAAGTCGCGCGGCGAGGACTACAAGCTGCGCCTGATCGAGGACATGCCCGACGAGCAGGCGATGGGCCTGTACTACCACCAGGAATACGTCGACATGTGCCGCGGCCCGCACGTGCCGAACACGCGCTTCCTCAAGGCCTTCAAGCTCACGCGCATTTCCGGCGCGTACTGGCGCGGCGATTCCAAGAACGAACAGCTGCAGCGCATCTATGGCACCGCCTGGGCCGACAAGAAGCAGCTGGCGGCCTACATCCAGCGCATCGAGGAAGCCGACAAGCGCGACCACCGCAAGATCGCGCAAGCAGCAGGACCTGTTCCACCTGCAGGAAGAAGCGCCGGGCCTGGTGTTCTGGCATCCGAAGGGCTGGTCGGTCTGGCAGGTGGTCGAGCAGTACATGCGCAAGGTCTATCGCGACACCGGCTACGGCGAGGTGCGCTGCCCGCAGATCCTGGACGTGTCGCTGTGGAAGCAGTCCGGCCACTGGGACAACTACAAGGACAACATGTTCTTCACCGAGTCGGAGAAGCGCGACCTATGCGGTGAAGCCGATGAACTGCCCGGGCCACGTGCAGGTGTTCAACCAGGGCCTGCACAGCTATCGCGACCTGCCGATCCGCTACGGCGAGTTCGGCGCCTGCCACCGCAACGAACCTTCGGGCGCGCTGCACGGCATCCTGCGCGTGCGCGGATTCACCCAGGACGACGGCCACATCTTCTGCACCGAGGACCAGATCGAGGCCGAGGTCACGGCCTTCCACCGGCAGGCGATGCAGGTCTATGCCGACTTCGGTTTCACCGAAGTGTCAGCTGAAGATCGCACTGCGCCCGGAACCGCGGCTCGGCGACGACGCGACTTGGGACAAGGCCGAGGCCGCGCTGCGCAACGCCCTGGCTGCGGCCGGGGTCGAATGGCAGGAGCTCCCGGGCGAGGGCGCGTTCTACGGCCCCAAGATCGAATACCACCTCAAGGACGCCATCGGCCGCACCTGGCAGCTGGGCACGATGCAGGTCGATTTCATGATGCCGGGCCGCCTGGGCGCCGAATACGTCGACGAGCACAGCCAGAAGCGCACGCCGGTCATGCTGCACCGGGCCATCGTCGGCTCGATGGAGCGCTTCATCGGCATCCTGATCGAGCACCACGCCGGCAGTTTCCCGGCCTGGCTGGCGCCGGTGCAGGCGGTGGTGATGAACATCACCGACGCCCAGGCCGACTATGTCGAGGAGGTGCGGAAAACCCTTGCAAATCAAGGCTTCCGGGTCGCTTCGGATTTGCGCAACGAGAAGATCGGCTATAAGATCCGCGAGCACACGCTGCAGCGCGTGCCGTACCTGCTCGTGGTGGGGGACCGCGAGAAGGAAAACGGAGCCATCGCCGTGCGCACGCGGGCAGGGGAGGATCTGGGGACGATGCCGGTCGCCGAGTTCGCCTCACGCCTGCGCGCGGAACAATCCGGCGTCTAGCCGCAGTTGAGCAGGCCCGACCGCTACAATGGCGGTCGGCATGAGCCGTCTTGGAGATCGAAACATCACTACCCCGGAAAAGCAGAACCGCAAGAACCAGGAAATCCGCGTACCGCAGCGTGCGCGTGATCGGCGCCGATGGCGAAATGGTCGGCGTGCTCTCGCGCGATGCCGCGATTGCGCTTGCAGAGGAGTCCGGCCTGGACCTGGTCGAGATCCAGCCCAATGCCGATCCGCCGGTTTGCCGGATCATGGATTTCGGCAAGTTCAAGTTCGAGCTGCAGAAGAAGGCCAACCTGGCCAAGAAAAAGACCAAGCAGGTCGAGATCAAGGAACTCAAGTTCCGGCCGGTCACCGACGAGGGCGACTACCAGATCAAGCTGCGCAACATGCGCCGCTTCCTCGAGGAAGGGGACAAGGTCAAGGTCAATATCCGCTTCCGCGGACGCGAGATGAGCCATCAGGAGCTCGGTCGCGAGATGGCGTCGCGAATCGAAGCCGACCTGGGCGAGGACATCGTCGTGGAGTCGCGTCCGCGCCTGGAAGGGCGGCAGATGGTCATGATGATCGCGCCCAAGAAGAAATAATCGTCGGCGAAGCCGACGATACCGACCGTTCCCCTCTCGCCCGCGTAGCGGGGAGAGGGCAAAGGGTGAGGGGCGCTCTTGATCTGCTTCGATCTGCGCCATTTCGAGCTTCACACGCACCCCTCACCCCTCACCCCGCTGCGCCGGGCGAGGGCAAAGCAAACCCCCTGATTTGCAAGGCATTCCCGGACCCTGCATAATGCGCGGCCCGGTTCGCCGGGTTGTTCGTGCGATATCTCAGGACCTGTCGTCATCCGTGATGGATCAACGACTTACAAGCCGGTTTGGGCAGGATGGAAAGCGTGGCCCCGGCCACCGCCCGCGCCAGTACTAGAAACGACCCCAAGGACCTCGCAATGCCCAAGATCAAGACCAATCGGGCGGCGGCCAAGCGCTTCCGGAAGACAGCTTCCGGCAAGTACAAATGCGGCCACGCCAACAAGAGCCACATCCTCACCAAGAAGGCGACCAAGCGGAAGCGCAACCTCCGGCAGACGAACCATGTTCGTGCCGAGGACGCGGGCCGTCTGGACCGCATGCTGCCGTATCTTTGAGGAGGACTGAACAATGGCTCGAGTCAAACGTGGTGTAACGGCGCGTCGCCGCCACAAGAAAGTTCTCAAGCAGGCCAAGGGCTATTACCACGCCCGCCGCAAGGTCTTCCGCGTCGCCAAGCAGGCGGTCACGAAGGCACTGCAGTACGCCTACATCGGCCGCAAGCAGAAGAAGCGCAATTTCCGTTCGTTGTGGATCACCCGCATCAATGCGGCGGCCCGCATCAACGGCATGAGCTACAGCCGGTTCATGAACGGCCTGCTCAAGGCCGGCATCACCCTCGATCGCAAGGTGCTCGCGGATATCGCAGTGCACGACGCGGCCGGGTTTGCGGCGCTGACCGAGAAGGCCAAGGGCGCGCTCGCAGCTTGATGCAAGGTCCCGGATGTGCCGGCGCGCCGAGCGCGCGGGCTGCTCCGGGAACGCTTCACGCATGGGGAAGGGCGCAAGTCCTTCCCCATTGTTTTTTGGCCGTCGTCCCGGCGCAAGCGGGATGATGAACGCGGGGTTTTCGGGGTTCGGCATCGAATGAGCGACATCGAACAACTTGGCCAACGTGCGCTTGCCGAGATCGCGGCCGCGCAGACGCCCGATGCGCTCGAAACCCTGCGCGTCGCGTTGCTCGGCAAGAGCGGCAGCATCACCGCCCAGCTGAAATCCCTGGGCGGGTTGCCGGGCGACCAGCGCAAATCAGCGGGCGAAGCGATCAATCGGGTACGCGATGCCATAGGCGAGGCGTTGTCGGCACGCAAGATCGCGCTCGACGACGCAGCGCTCGATGCGCGGCTCGCCAACGAGACGCATCGACGTCACCCTGCCGGGCCGCAATGCCGCCCGCGGCGGGCTGCATCCGGTCAGCCGCACGCTGGAGCGCATCACCGACATCTTCGGCCGCATGGGCTACGAACTCGCCGACGGACCCGAGATCGAGGACGACTGGCACAACTTCGAGGCGCTGAATTTTCCGCCGCACCATCCGGCGCGCGCGATGCACGACACTTTCTACTTCGGCGACGGCCGCCTGCTGCGTACGCACACCTCAGGCGTGCAGGTGCGTTACATGGCCCGGCTTTCCGATGAGGGCGGCGCGCCGCCGTTGCGCATGATCGCCGCGGGCAAGGTTTATCGCAGCGACAGCGACCAGACGCATTCGCCGATGTTCCACCAGGTCGAAGGGCTGCTCGTCGACGAACATTCGACGTTCGCCGACCTCAAAGGGACGCTTTCGGAGTTCGTGCGCGCGTTCTTCGAGCGCGATTTCGAGATGCGCTTCCGGCCGAGCTACTTCCCGTTCGTCGAACCCGGCGCCGAGGTCGACATCGCCTGGCAGCAAGCCGATGGCAGCACGCGCTGGCTGGAAGTGCTCGGCTGCGGCATGGTGCATCCGAAGGTGCTGCGCAACTGCGGCATCGATCCGGAGCGCTATACCGGCTTCGCGTTCGGCCTGGGCGTGGAGCGTTTCGCGATGCTGCGCTATGGGGTCAACGACCTGCGCGCCTTCTTCGACAACGACGTGCGCTTCCTGCGCCAGTTCGCCTGAGGCCGCGCCATGAAGTTCTCCGAAAACTGGCTGCGCCAACACGTCCCGATCACCGCGACGCGCGACGAACTCGCCGCGACCCTGACCGCGATCGGCCTCGAGGTCGAAGAACTCACGCCTCTCGGCGAGTCGCTCGATGGCGTCGTCGTCGCGCGCATCGTCAGCACCGAAAAGCATCCCGAAGCCGACCGCCTCCAGGTCTGCCAGGTCGATGCCGGGCAGGGCGCGTTGTTGCAGATCGTCTGCGGCGCACCGAATGCGCGCCCGGGATTGGTGGCACCGCTGGCGACCATCGGCACGCGGGTCGGCGATCTGACGATCAAGGCCGCGAAGCTGCGCAACGTCGACTCCAACGGCATGCTCTGCTCGGCCAGGGAACTGGGCCTCGACGCGGATGCCTCGGGCCTGCTCGAATTGCCCGGCGATGCGCCGGTCGGCACGCCGCTCGCCGACTACCTCGGCTTGCCCGACGCCTGCATCGAACTGAAGCTGACGCCGAACCGCGCCGATTGCTTCAGCGTGCGCGGCATCGCGTTCGACGTCGCGGCCGCTTTCGGCAGCGAAGTCGCCGTGCTCGATGCGACGCCGATGCCGGCGCTCGTCGACGCGACGCTGGCGATCGAACTCGCAGCCGGTGCCGATGTGCCGCGCTACGTCGGCCGCGTGATCGAAGGCGTCGATGCAAGCCGCGCGACGCCGGTCTGGATGGCCGAACGCCTGCGCCGCAGCGGCGTGCGCCCGGTGTCGCTGCTGGTCGACATCACGCAATACGTGATGCTGGAAGTCGGGCAGCCGATGCATGCCTTCGACCGCGACACGCTGCGCGGTCCGATCGGCGTGCGCCGCGCCCGCGCCGATGAAAGCGTGAAACTGCTCGATGGCAGCAACGCAGCCCTGACCGAAAACTTCCTGGTCGTCACCGACGCCGAGCCGCATCGTCGCGCTCGGCGGGATCATGGGCGGATACGACACGCGCGTCACCGAAACGACGCGCAACGTCTTCCTCGAAGCTGCGCACTTCGCACCGGCGGCGATCATCGGCCGCGGCCGCAAGCTCGGTCTGCATACCGACGCCGCGCCACCGCTTCGAACGCGGCGTCGATCCGGAGCTGCCGCGGCAGGCGGTCGAGATCGCGACGCGGTTGATCGTCGAGATCGCCGGTGGCGCGCCGGGTCCGGTCACCGAAGCCGTGCTGACCGAACACCTGCCGGCGCCTGCATCGGTCCCGTTGCGTCGCGCGCGCCTGGCTCGCGTGCTGGGCGTGCGTATCGCCGATGCCGAGGTCGAACGCATCCTTCGCGCGCTCGGACTCGCCGTCGAGGCGGTGGACGAGGGTTGGCGGATCACGGCGCCGACGCGGCGGTTCGACCTCGCGATCGAGGAAGACCTGATCGAGGAGATCGCGCGCATCCATGGCTACGACGCAATCCCGACGACGCTGCCGGGCAGCGCGACGCGCGTTGCCGCGCCGGGCGAGACTGCGGTCGAGGAATCCACGATCCGCCGCCAGCTCGCCGCGCGCGACTACCTGGAGGCCATCAACTACGCCTTCGTCGATACCGCGTTGCTGGAGCAATGGTCCGCGACGGATGGCGCGGTGCCGCTCGCCAATCCGCTCAGCGCCGAACTCGGCGTGATGCGCACGCAGCTGCTGCCTGGCCTGGTGGCCGCGCTGGCACGCAACGTCGCGCGCCAGCAGCCGCGGGTCCGGCTGTTCGAGCTGGGCAAGGTCTTCGCGGCGAATGGCGCCGAGTCACCGTTCGAAACGCAGCGCATCGCCGCCGCCGCCTGCGGTGATGCCCTGCCGCCGCAATGGGACGATGCCGCGCGCGTGCTCGACTTCCATGATCTCAAGGGCGACTTGGAGAGCCTGGCCGCACTTTCTGGCGCGGAGCTGGAGTTCCGTGCGTCGAAGATCGCATGGGGCCATCCGGGCCGGTCCGCGGATATCCATCGCGTCGATGGCGGTGGCAATCGCGCCAGGATCGGCTGGATCGGCGAACTGCATCCACGGCTGCAGCGTGCGCTCGATCTCGATCATCCCGTGATCGCATTCGAGGTCGATCTCGCGCCATTGCAGGACAAGGCGCTGCCGAGCGCGCGCAGCCTGTCGAAATTCCCGTCCGTCCGCCGCGACCTCGCGTTCGTCGTCGCCGACGATGTCGCCTGGGCCGAGCTTTCGGCCACTGTCCGAAAGGCTGCAGGGCCCGCGTTACGTGATCTGAGGCTGTTCGACCGCTACGTCGGCAAGGGGGTCGAAAAGGGTTTCAAGAGCCTCGCCATGGGCTTGATTCTGCAGGACGATTCACGCACTCTGACCGACCGCGACGTGGATGCGGTGGTGGCCGCCGTGGTGGCTGCCCTGCTTGGGAACCATGGTGCGGAGATTCGTCAATGATGGCTTCGCGGCTGACGTTCAGGGGGAGCGGATGGCTTTGACCAAAGCAGAGATGGCCGAACGCCTGTTCGACGAAGTCGGACTGAACAAGCGCGAGGCGAAGGAATTCGTGGACGCATTCTTCGATGCATTGCGCGAGGCGCTGGAGCACGGACGGCAGGTCAAGCTGTCGGGCTTCGGCAACTTCGACCTGCGCCGCAAGAACCAGCGTCCCGGCCGCAATCCGAAGACCGGCGAGGAGATTCCGATCTCCGCGCGCACGGTGGTGACGTTCCGTCCGGGACAGAAGCTCAAGGAACGTGTCGAGGCCTATGCCGGCGGTGGGCATGCTTGATCCGGGCAGTAATCGCGAACTTCCGCCCATCCCGGCCAAACGCTACTTCACCATCGGTGAAGTCAGCGAGCTGTGCGACGTCAAGCCGCATGTGCTGCGCTACTGGGAAACCGAGTTTCCCTCGCTCAAGCCGGTCAAGCGCCGTGGCAACCGCCGCTATTACCAACGTCACGATGTGTTGATGGTGCGCCAGATCCGCGGCCTGCTGTACGAGCAGGGCTACACCATCGGCGGCGCGCGCCTGCAACTGGAGGGCGACGGCGCCAAGCAGGAATCGGCGCTGAGTTCGCAGATCATCCGCCAGGTGCGGATGGAACTCGAGGACATCCTGCAGTTGCTGCGCAGGTAACCGCCGGCGCGTGTATTTCCCGGCGCGCGGCGGCGCGTTAGGGGGATTCGCAAGCTAGTCGTTCCGCGGCGCGGTACAATCCCTTTCCGAAGTCGGGGCGTAGCGCAGCCTGGTAGCGCATCTGCCTGGGGGGCAGAGGGTCGTCGGTTCAAATCCGGCCGTCCCGACCAATCGCGGAACAACACAGAGCCCGGCATGTCCGGGCTTTTGTTTGGGCGTGTTCCGGGGTGTGTGGCAGGACCGGCCTTCGTCTGTTGCAACCGCGTCTGAGTAGCGGAACGTGGACCGGCCGGGTTGCCGGAAGCTTCCCGTATGCTCGCCCGCATCGCGATGTCTTGATGCGCGGGCGAGAGCACGCGAACCAGGACGCGAACCAGGAGCTACCGATGCGTTTGTGCTTGCTCGCCGGCCTGTTGATGTTGCTGCTGCCGGCGCGAGCGCCTGCCCAGCAGGTGCCGACCGCGAGTGCGCCAGCGGACATCGCCGACGCGGCCCTTGCCGATACGCCACCGGACGACATGCCCATCATCGACATGGACGCCGTCGTAGTGTCGGGCCAGCAACCGGGGCCGGGCATGTGGAAGGTGTCGAAAGGCGACCACGTGCTGTATATCCTCGGCACGCTGTCGCCACTGCCGCGGCGCATGCAGTGGATTCCGGACGATGTGCAGGAGACGATCGCGCAGGCCCAGGCGGTGATCGATCCGCCATCGGTCAAGGTGGATTCGGACATCGGGCTGTTCCGCAGGATGTTCCTGCTGCCGTCGCTGCTGAAGGCGCGCAGGAATCCCGATGGACGCACGCTGCAGCAGGTCGTCGCGCCCGAGCTGTACGCGCGTTGGTCGGTGCTCAAGCCGCGCTACATCGGCAACGATGCCGGCATCGAGAAATGGCGCCCGATCTTCGCCGCGCAGGCGCTGTACGAAGCGGCAATGCGCAAGTCCGGCCTCAGCCAGAAGAGCGTGGTGCAGCCGGTGGTCGAAGCGGCGGCGAGGAAGTACCGCGTGCCGAGGATATCGACCCTGACGACGTTCATGGTCAAGAACCCAAAGGCTGCAATCCGCGAATTCCAGGCTACGGCGCTCGCCGACAAAGATTGTTTCGCGAAGACGATGGTGCGCATCGAGACCGACCTGGACGGCATGCGCGCGCGCGCCAATGCCTGGGCGGTCGGCGACGTGGAGGCGCTGCGCGACCGGTCGCACGAGGACCAGTACGTCGTGTGTACGCGCGCCATCACCGACAGCGCGTTGGCGCAGAAGCTCGGCCTGGGCAACGTGCGCGGGCGCGTCGCGGACACCTGGCTGGCGGCAGCGGAAGGCGCGCTGGCGCGCAATCGGGTGAGCTTCGCGACGTTGCCGATCTCGCTGCTGTTGCGCCCCGACGGGTTCATGGCGCGTTTGCGCGCGAAGGGCTATGTGGTCGAGGAGCCGTAGGGTGGGTCTTGGCCCAGCATCGTCCTCATTCCGTTACTGGTGATTTTCGAAGAGGGTGCGGTGGGCCCACGCCGACCCTACGAGCGCTGCGGATCAGCCAGCCGCGCTGAGCGGTGTGTTGACGAGCAACTGCGGCCAGCGCGACACGACCGAAGCGCGGATTCCGGCAGCGTCGAGACCGGCTTCGGCGAGCAGGTCCTCGCGGCTGGCGTGGTGCTGGAAGGCGTCCGGCAGGCCTAGGTGCAGGATCGGCAACTGGATGTTTTCCTCCGCCAGCAATTCGGCGATCGCCGAGCCGGCGCCGCCCATGACGACGTTGTCCTCGAGCGTGACGAAACCGTCGTGCGTCTTCGCCAGTTCCAGGAGCAGGGCGCGATCCAGCGGTTTGACGAAGCGCATGTTGACGACGGTCAGGCCGAGATCCTGGCCGACCTTTTCGGCGGCGGGAACGAGGGCGCCGAAGGCGAGCAGGGCGACGCGCGAACCGTGGCGGCGAACTTCCGCCTTGCCGATCGGCAGCACGTCGAGCGTCGCCTGCAGGGCCACGCCGGGCCCCGTGCCACGCGGATAACGCACCGCGGCCGGGCCTGCGTGCCGGAAGCCGGTGCTCAGCATCTGCCGGCATTCGTTCTCGTCGGCGGGCGCCATGACGACCATGTGCGGCACGCAACGCAGATAGGACAGGTCGAGGTTGCCGGCATGCGTGGCGCCGTCCGGGCCGACCACGCCGCCGCGGTCGATCGCGAACAGCACGTCGAGTTTCTGGATGGCGACGTCGTGCACCAGCTGGTCGTAGCCGCGCTGCAGGAAGGTCGAGTAGATCGCGACGACGGGTTTCGCCCCTTCGCAGGCCATGCCGGCGGCGAGCGTGACCGCGTGCTGTTCGGCGATGGCGACATCGAAGTAGCGATCGGGATATTCCTTGCTGAAACGAACCAGACCCGAGCCTTCGCGCATCGCCGGCGTGATCGCGAGCAGCTTGGGATCGGCCGCGGCCATGTCGCACAGCCAGTCGCCGAAGACATCGGTGTAGGTGGGCTTCTTCGCGCCCGGCTTCGCGATCACGCCGAGCACGGGGTCGAACGGCGACACCGCGTGGTAGCCGATCTGGTCGCCTTCGGCGAGTTCGTAGCCCTTGCCCTTGGTGGTGATCACGTGCAGCAGCTGCGGGCCTTTCAGCTTCTGCAACGTCTTCAGCGCGGACACGAGCGCCTTGACGTCATGGCCGTCGATCGGGCCTGTGTAGTGGAAGCCCATTTCCTCGAACAGCGTGGACGGCACGAACATGCCTTTCCAGTGTTCTTCCCAGCGGCGCACGAAACGCGCGGTGCGATTCTTCTTGTCGCCGAGCAGCTTCTTGCCGCCTTCGCGCAGTGCGTTGAGCGTGCGACTGCCGGAGATGCGGCCGAGCATCTTGGTGATGCCGCCGACGTTTTCGCTGATCGACATGCGGTTGTCGTTGAGGATCACCAGCAGGTTGGGCTCCGGTTCCATGCCGCCGGCATGGTTGAGCGCCTCGTAGGCCATGCCGGCCGTCATCGCGCCGTCGCCGATCACCGCGACGACCCTGCGATCGTTGCCGGCATTTGCATTGGCGATGGCCATGCCGAGCGCGGCCGAGATCGAGGTCGAGGAATGACCGACGCCGAAGGTATCGAATTCGCTCTCTTCGCGCTTCGGGAACGGCGCCACGCCGTCCTTCTGCTTGACCGTGTGGATCCGGTCGCGGCGGCCGGTGAGGATCTTGTGCGGATAACACTGATGGCCGACGTCCCAGACGATGCGGTCGTCCGGCGTCTCGTACAACGCATGCAGGGCGACCGTCAGTTCGATCACGCCAAGACCGGCACCGAAGTGGCCGCCGCTCCTGCCTACCGATTCGATCAGGTAAGCGCGCAGTTCCTCGGCGATCGCGGGGAGTTCGGCTTCGTCGAATTGGCGCAGGTCGGCCGGGACATCGATGCGGGAGAGGCGCGGGTAGCGCGTGGGGTCGATCATGCCCGGCATTTTCCTCTCCGCCGACGTGAGGGGCAAGGCAAAGGCCTGCCGCGCTGGCTCGGCGGACGAACTCCGGCTACTTGCCGCGCAGACGTCCGAGCAGCCCGGTGGGCTTGGGCGGCTCGATCGGTTCGATCGGTGCTTCCGGCACGAATTCCGCGAATCCGGTGACCAGATTGGCGTTGACGAAATCGATCACGTCGGCCAGCGGAATGCCGCTGGCGGTAGCGATGTCCGGCAGCGTCGCCGGCCCTTTCATCATGGCGGTAGCGATGCGGAAGTGCTTGGGGAACTCGCGTTCGGTCTGCGGCCACTTGGTGAGCTGGCAACGTCCCGCCACATCGTGGCCGGGCAGCAATTCGCCCTTGCCGGCCAGCAGGCCACCGAACCACTGCAACCGCTGCAACGGCTGCGGGGCGCCCAGGGCTGCGCTTTCGCTGGCCCAGGTCGCCTCATCGAGGGCTTCGAAGTCCTCGCTGCGCACCACGCCGTCGAAATACACGGCCACGGGCTTGAGCACGGCGGGACCGTGGTACTGGCGAGTAGTGGCATCGATCAGCAGCACCGCGCCGCCGTTGCGGCGATAGCGGAAGCGGCCGCGCAATGCGCCGGGGGCCAGCCAGTCGGTGAAGACCGGATCGCGCGGCGGTACGGGTGGCGGCTGCGGTGGAACAACCGGAGGCGGGGCGTCCGCGGACGCAGTCGACACACTCGCTTCAGGGCGCGGCTGCGGCGGCGGCGTGGGGGCTGCGGTCACTTCTAACGGAGGCGCTGGCGGGGGTGAGGGCGCGACTGGAGTTTCAGGGGTCGACACGGTGGCTGGACTTGCCACCTTTCCTGCCTCAACGAGCGGCGGGACGCTGGCGGACGCAGTCCTGATGATCTCGGGGGGCATGTCGACCGGCTTCGAAGCAGCAGCGTCGGTACCGGCTGCCTTCACGGACAGGTCGACGCCGCCGTCGGCAGCGACCTCGCGCAACAATACGGCGACCTGGTTGCCGTCGAAGGGTCGTCCAAGCCGGAAATCGGTCTGCGTGCGCGGCGCCGTGGTCAGGCCGATCACGCGCTTGCCGGCGGCGTGCAGGCGCAACCAGCTCATCGGGCCGTACATGCTGTCCATGTCGACCACCACGTACTTGGCCTCGGCTTCCGGCAGCAGTTGCCAGTGGCCATTGAGGCGCGCGTTGGCGTCGACGAACGCCGCCTTCAATGCGGCTTCGGTGGCGGGATCCATCCCGGTCAGGCCGAGGGTCAGGGACATCGTTGCAGCCCGGAATTCGGAAACAGCGAGTGTTGCGAAGTGCGCGGTGCGCGTCAACGCGCGCGATCGGTCATTGAGTTGCGCACGGCGTCAGTTAGCGCCGCGCTTGCGCCAATGACGGATGCCGCGTCCTGCGGGAGGCCGTCGCAGCCGCCGGATGCTGCGGCACGAAAAACGCGAGACAACGACACCTACTGGCGCTTGCGCTTGGGCAAGTGGTTCTTCAGGAATGCCATCTGGTCGGCCAGGATGTTCCTGTTCGACAAGATCAGGTGCTCGATCCAACTCGGCCGGTACGGCACCGCCAGCAGCGGCATCGATGCCTGCTGCGGCGTGCGTCCGCCCTTGCGCGAGTTGCAGTGGAAGCAGGCGGAGACCACGTTCTCCCAATGATCGCGTCCGCCTTTCGATAGCGGCACGACATGGTCGCGGGTCAGGTGCTGGCGGTTGTAGTCGCGCCCGCAGTACAGGCATAGGTACTGATCGCGCGCGAACAGCGCGGCATTGGTCAGTGCCGGTGTCGGATCGAGCGCCTGCGGCCGGGCGTGGCCGCGCGCAGCGATGATCGGATGCAACTCCAGCATGCTCTGCGTGCCGGTGGCGCGACAGGTGCCGCCATGCACGCTCAGGCAGGGCTCGCCGAGCGTCCAGGACACCGCGCCACGGACGTACAGACAGGTCGCATCCTGCCAACTCATCCAGTCGAGGACGCGTCCGTAAGCATCGAGTGACAACAGCCTGACCGAGTCGAGACGCGCCGGCATTGCGGAGATGCGTTCGCCTAATTCGGGCCGAGCCTGGCGCGTGGCCGGTCCCTCGAGGGTCCCGGCGCGGATCAGGCGGAGCTTCGCTCTGTCGGCCTCCATCGGAGCGTCAGCTTATACCTGTTTGTTTACTTTTTGTGTAGATCGGGCTCGCCGCAGTGGCTGGAAACGGCAGGTGTGCCCGAGGGCATCGAAGAAAAACGCCGCACACCCTGATCGTCGCGATCACAACGACAGCAGCTTGAAAAGCTCCGTGTGCGGCCTATCCGCCGCCGCGCTTCGCGGCCACGCGGCACATCGCCTCCAGGCTGCGCTCGACGTCGGCGTCGGTGGTCGCCCAGGAAGAGACGCTGATGCGCATCGCGGTGCGTCCCTGCCAGACCGTGCCGCCGCACCAGCAGGTGCCCTCCGCCTGCAGCGCAGCGATCACTCGCTGCGTCTCCGCGGCATCGCCGAACGCGACCAGCACCTGGTTCAACACGATCTCGTTGAGGATCTCGAACCCCGCCGCACGCAGACCGTCTGCGAAGCGCCGCGCCTGCCGGCAATTCCGCTCTACGAGTTCAGCAACGCCCTGCCGCCCCAGTCCGCGCAACGCGGCCCAGATCTCGACGCCGCGTGCGCGACGCGACAGTTCCGGCGTGTAGTCCGACGGATTGCGGAACTCCGATGCTGTCGGCAGATAGTCGGCGGTGATCGCCATCGCCGCGCGCAGCGCCTCGGCGTCGCGCACGAACGCCAGGCCGCTGTCATATGGCACGTTGAGCCACTTGTGCGCATCGGTTGCCCAGGAATCGGCCACCTCCACGCCGCGCACCGCCGATGCAAGCGTCGGTGCCGCTGCCGCCCACAGGCCGAAGGCGCCATCGACGTGCAGCCAGGCATGGCTGCCGCGCAGGCGCGCGCGGATCTCCGCGACCGGATCGCAGGCGCCGGTATTCACGTTGCCGACCTGCGCGCAGACGATGGCGGGTCCGGACAGCGTCGGCAACGCATCGGCGCGCATGCGCCCCTGATCGTCGACCGGCACGTGAACGATGCGGTCGCGACCGAAGCCGAGTAGCCCCAGCGACTTGATCACGCTCGGGTGCGCTTCCTTGCCTACGACGATCGTCACTTCCGGGGCGCCGAACAGGCCATTCGCCTCGACGTTCCAACCCGCGCGCTGAAGGACGGCATGCCGCGCCGCCGCCAATGCCGTGAAGTTGGCGACGGTCGCTCCGGTCACGAAGGCGCCGCCGGTACCGGATGGCAGCCCGAACAGTTCGACCAGCCAACGCAGCGCCACCTGTTCCAGGCGCGAGGTCGCAGGCGTGCTGTTGTACAGGCCGGTGTTCTGGTCCCAGGCCGTCGCCAGCCAGCTGGCGGCGACGGTGACCGGCAATGCGCCGCCGATGACGAAACCGAAGAAACGTGAACCGGCCATGGCCATGGTCGCGGGCGAGCCCAGGCGATCGAGCAGCGCGATCACCTCGCCGGCGTCGCTGCCGGCGTCCGGCAGCGACGTATCGAATCCGTCCAGCGCCGCCACTGCGGCGGGTGCCGGCGCCACGGCGCGCGCGTCGAGAGCTTGCAGGTAGCCGATGGCGCGCTCGGCGGCGTCGGTCAGGAGATCGCGCATGTCCACTCCCAAGAAACGGATTGCGAATGAAGTGGCTGGCAGCCGTGTCGGAAGACGAGCCGACACGGGCGATTCCTGTCACGAGGTTCTATTGTGCCGCAGGAAATTGCGGCAACGCGCTTGCTCACTTGTTCAGCGCTGACCGGAGTCGACCGTCGGACGCGGCTGCGGATCGCGTTTGGGCCACGGCAGCAGCATCGGCACGCGGCGCCGGTAATCGCGATAGTCATTGCCGTAGGCGTTCACGAGGTCGCGTTCCTCCAGTTGGATCGCGATCAGGATGTATCCGGTGGTCGCGATGGCGAATAGCAGATGCCCGAGGCTCATCGATGGCGTCGCCCAGAACGCGATCACGAAGCCCAGGTAAAGCGGATGGCGCACGATGCGATACAACGCCCGGACCACGAACGGCACCTCGGGTTGCAGACGCTTGCGCGCATGCAGCCAGACCTGCTGCAGGCCGAACAGATCGAAGTGATTGATCAGGAACGTGCTGGCCAGCACCAGCAACCATCCGGACGCGCCCAGCGCGTAGAGCGCCCAGCGTGCAGTTTCGTCCTGGACGTTCCAGAGCATCTGCGGCAGCGGCCGCCATTGCCAGAACATCAGGATGAGGACCAGGCTGGATAACAAGACGTACGTGCTGCGCTCGATCGGCGCCGGCACGAACTTCGTCCACCAGCGCTTGAAGCCCTGCCGCGCCATGCCGCTGTGCTGGACCGCGAACAGGCCGAGCAGGGCCAGGTCGATTCCCAGCGCCGTGGCGAAATCGCCGGTCACGCCACTGTCGATGTGCTTGGGCACGGCCAGGCCCATGACGAAGCCGATCGCGTACAGGAAGGCAAAAAGGAACACCAGGTAGCAGATCAAGCCGTAGAGCAAGGCGAGCATGCGCGTCATGTCGAATTCCGAGGTCTGGTCTTGCCGCCAGTTTTCAGTCTGCCGCACGCACAAGCAATCGCCAGGGCGCCACGATTTGTGCCCGCGACGCCCATCGCGCCTGTGCTGTCCGCCAGCGTGGCCCGATGGCGTTCTTACCAGGGCGCGCCATCCATCTCGAGCAGGCCATGTCGATCCCGTCGATCCGGGTCGATAGCCGAATCAAATGCGAGTACTGACAAAAGTCAGTGGTCGTGTCATCCGATGGCTAGTGTGCAGGATCAACTTCATTCACCAGGCGTGAAACAAGGAGCGACGCAGTTCGGGCATTGAGCGCCGAACCAATTCCATGGACGTGCTTTCCGAAGTACTGCAACAGGTACGATTGACCGGCGCCATTCTGTTTCGCGCGGAACTCAGCGCGCCGTGGTGCATCGCTGCGCGGCCGGAATCCGCGATCGCCGAACTGATCGTGCCGCGGGCGATGCACCTGATCTCCTTCCACGTGGTGCTGGATGGCTGCCTGTGGGCGCGGCTTGGGCCCGCACCGGCGCAGTGCGTGAGGCAGGGCGAGGTCTTGATCGTGCCGCACGGGCATGCCTACACGATCGGCGATGCCCCGCAGGGCGAAGCCGTGCCGGCGGCCGAGCTGTTCGGCGATACGCCGCTGTCGCAGCTGCGCAGCTTCGCTTGGGGTGGTGGCGGCGCGCCGACGCGGGTCATGTGCGGTTATCTCGGCTGCGAACGCAACGCCTTCGCGCCGCTATTCGCTGCATTGCCGCCGTTGTTCAAGGTGCGCCTGCAAGGCAATGCCGTGGCGCCATCGCTCGATCCATTGCTGGCTTATACCGAGCAGGAGATCCTTTCTCCGCGGCCCGGCGCGGAGGGCCTGCGTCTGCGCATGGCCGAACTGATGTTCGTCGAGGCGCTGAGGCGCTACATGGAGTCGCTGCCCGAAGTGGAGTCCGGCTGGCTGGCCGGATTGCGTGATCCGCTGGTCGGGCGTGCGCTGGCGCTGCTGCACGGTGCACCGCAACGATCGTGGACCGTGGACGAGCTCGCGCGCGACCTGGCGACATCGCGCTCGCGCCTCGCCGAGCGCTTCAAGCAGACCGTCGGCGAGCCGCCGATGCAGTACCTGAGCCGCTGGCGCATCCTGCTCGCCGCGCGGCGACTGCGCGAATGTCGCGACAGCGTCGCGATGGTCGCCGAGTCGGTCGGCTACGATTCGCCGGCCGCGTTCCAGCGCAGCTTCAAGCGCTGCATGGGGACGACACCGGCGCGGTGGCGGAACGACAACGTCCTGCAGTAGCCGTGCAGTTTCATACCTCGGCGCAGCAACGCTCAGGCGTCGAAACGGTCCCCATCCAGCGCCATCAACGTGCCGGCGCCGCTCGCGATCGCCGCGGCATGCGTCATCGTCCGCGGCAGGATCCGCGCGAAGTAGAAGCGCGCGGTCTCGCGCTTGGCGGCCTTGAACGCCTCGGAGTGCGAAGAGGTTTCCGCGGCCGCGACGCTGCGCGCCCACCAGTACGCCAGCGCGACATAGCCGGAGTAGAACAGGTAGTCGTAAGCGGCCGCACCGATCTCGTCGGCATTCGCCATCGCCTGCTTGCCGACCTGCAGCGTGATCTGCTGCCAGAGCGCAGCTGTTTCGCGCAGTGGCGCGACAAACTCGGCGACCGCGGCATTGCCGGCATGGTCCACGCAGAACTGCTCGATCATGCCGAGGAACACGCGCAGGCCCGCGCCCTGCTGCTGCACGATCTTGCGTCCCATCAGGTCCAGCGCCTGGATGCCCGTGGTGCCCTCGTACAGCGTGGTGATGCGCGCGTCGCGCGCGAACTGTTCCATGCCGTGCTCATGGATGTACCCATGACCGCCGAAACACTGCAGTGCGTGGTAGGTGCATTCCACGCCCCACTCGGTCAGGCAGGCCTTGACGATCGGCGTGAGGAAACCGAGCAGGACATCGGCCTGCGCGCGCTCCTCCGCGTCCGGCGTGTGGGCGACGACGTCGACCAGGCTGGCGCCGTGGTAACCGAGCAGGCGCCCGCCCTCGGTCAGCGCCTTGCAGGTCAGCAGCATGCGGCGCACGTCCGGATGCACGATGATCGGGTCGGCCGGTTTGTCCGGGAACTTCGCGCCGCTCAACGAGCGCATCTGCAGGCGATCGCGCGAGTAAGCCAACGCATTCTGATAGGCGCAGTCGGACAGGCCGAGCCCTTGCAGCCCGACCGCCAGGCGTGCGGTGTTCATCATCGTAAACATCGCGGCCAGGCCCTTGTGCGGTTCGCCGATCAGCCAGCCCTGTGCGTCGTCGAGGTTGAGCACGCAGGTCGCCGAGCCGTGGATGCCCATCTTGTGTTCGATGGCACCGCAGCGCACGCCGTTGCGAGCGCCGACATTGCCGTCGCGGTCGACGCGCTGCTTGGGCACGATGAACATCGAGATGCCCTTGCTGCCGGCCGGTGCATCGGGCAGCCGCGCCAGCACCAGGTGCACGATGTTGTCGGTGAAATCATGCTCGCCGGCGGTGATGAAGATCTTGGTGCCGCTGATCGCATGGCTGCCGTCGTCCTGCGGTACGGCCTTGGTCTTGAGCAGACCGAGGTCGGTGCCGCAATGCGATTCGGTCAGGCACATCGTGCCTGTCCATGTACCGGATACCAGCCGCTTGAGGAATATTTCCTGCTGCCAGGCATCGCCGTGATGCAGCAGGGCCTCGGTCGCGCCGTGCGAGAGCAGAGGAAAATTGCCCCAGGCGAGATTGGCCGCGTCGATCATCTCCTTCAGCGGCACGCCGATCGCGTGCGGCAGACCCTGTCCGCCGAATTCCACCGGCGACACCAGCCCGGCCCAGCCGCCGTCGACGTACTGTGCATAGGCTTGCTTGAAGCCGGGCGGCGTGGTGACGTCGCCGCTGGTCTTGTCGTAGCTGCAGCCGACCTCGTCGCCGATGCGATTGAGCGGCGCCAGTACCGTTTCGGTGAAGCGCGCGCCTTCGTCGAGGATCGCGTCGAGCACGTCGCGGCTGGCATCGGCGAAGCCGAGTCGCTGGAACAGCGCCTCCGCGCCGAGGACGTCGTAGAGCGCGAAACGCATATCGGCGAGGGGGGCTTTGTAGGTGCTCATGGGCTCGGTCGGGATGGGAATGGGATTAAGGCTAAAAGACGAGAAGCGAAAGAAGTAGGTGCTGCCTGCCTCGTCTTCCCAGCGAAAGCTGGGATCCAGTTTGCGGTTGCTTCGAACAAAATGGTGCCAGGTCAAGATGGGTCCCAGCTTTCGCTGGGAGGACGAGCAGCACCTGCAAAATCGACTTCGGTTTCCGTGCCTCGCTCGCTCAGCGCAACACGCCCGGCAAGCCGGGCACCGGACTGAGCGCGCTGTTGCGCTTGAAGTCGTAAACCCGCGTCTTGCCGTCGGTGGGCGCTGCGGTGATCGTGCCGTCGAGGCCGTAGGCGATGCCGCGGTTGTCGGCGAGCGCACCGGCGATCGCGATGCGCGCCGCCGACGCCGGCGTCAATGCCAGCGACACGACGTCGGCCGACTCCGGGCCGATCGTGAGCCCCGGCTGCCCTTGCAACGTGCCGGCAGCTTCGCCGCCGAGCGTGACCGGCAGGCTCACCGCCTCGAAGCGCATCGGAACGCTGCTGAAGTTTTCGATGCGCAGGTCGACCAGCCAGCTGCCGTCGGCGCGTACGCTGAGTTGCTGGATGCTGGCGGCGGGTTCGGACACGCGCCGCGGCGGGCCGCTCGCACACGCGGCCAGCAATACGACAACTGCCGTCATGAAAATCCTGCAAGTCGCGAGGATCGTGGCGCGCTTCGAACCACCTGGCTTCGTATCGCCTGATTTCATTCGGGCAAGCTCCGTTTCTGGACCGGCGCAGAATACACCGCAGCCGCGTCGCATCGTGCCGCCGGCGGCGCGGCAGGACGTCAACGCAGGGGTGCCGATACGATCAGCGCATCGAGTTCGTACCCCATCGCGATGGCGCGTTGCCTGATGCGCTCGAACACCTCGCGCTCCATGTCGGGCGTCCGCGACAGGATCCACAGGTACTTGCGTCGCGGCTCGCCGATCACCGCCCACTGGTAGCCCGGGTCGAGGTCGATCACCCAATAGTCGGCCCAGACGAACGGCAGCCAGCCGAGGAAATCGGGTGCGAAGCGGACTTCCAGCTGCCCCGGCGCTCCCTCGACCCGGCGCGCCACGCCCTCCGATACATCGGTGTCCCCATCCTGCGTGCGGCAGGCATTGCGCACGCCGATCAGGCCGTCGTCGCGCAGCGTATAGCCGGCATTGACATCCGTGACGCAGCGGCGCTGGAAGAAGACGGGCAGGCGGGCGACTTCGTACCACTGCCCGGCGTAGCGCGAAATGTCGAGTTGCGCGACGGCTTTCACGGGTTCGGCAGCGTGCGATGGCCACGCGGCGCACGCCAGCAGCAGCAGGATGAACAGGCGCATGGCGGGTGCTCGCGGGGGATGGGCGGCCTTTACTTTGCCTGCATTGCGCTGGCCCTGCGTGAACCGTCGCGGCCTGCCTTGACAGCGGCTGCATCCGTTCGCGGCATGGATGCTTTGGCGCTGGGGTGTCCGTGTTGCCGGGACAACCACGTTCTTCCGTGTCGGGCCGCGCGAAAATCCGCCCGGCATCCGCGGCGCATGCATGTACGGGGCTTGTCAAGGTTCATGGCGGCCCGTATTACACTCCGCACCTTCGGTACCTCACTTACAGGGACGCACCAGAACGATGAGCAATCCAGCACCCAACCGTTTCCTGCGCGATCGATTGCCTTGGATCATCGCCGTCGTCGCGGTCATTGCGATGGCCGTCACCATGTTCGCATCGCGCAACGGCGGCCAGAGCAAGGATCCGAAAGACGAGGCGCTCGAGCGCGTCATCGCGCGCCTCGACGCGCTCGAATCAGGGCAGACCGGTCCGAACGGATCGCGTGGCGCGACAACGGCGGCGGCAATGTCCGCGGGCAGGCCGACGTCGTCCCGCGGCGACATGGCCGGCCTGATGGGTGGGGAACGTGTGCAGAAAACACCGGAGCAGATGGCGGCGGAGCGCGAGAAGCAGATGCGCGAACTCGAAGCCCAGTTCGCGCGCGACGCCTCCGACCCGGTGGGCGGCGGCAGGACGGAAGACACGCTGGAGAAGACGGTGACGGGCGAGACGATGGCCGGCACCGGCCTCAAGCCGGACGATGTCGATATCGCATGCAAGAAGAACAGCTGCCGCATCGTCAGCTCGTTCGCCAAGTTGGGCGATGCGCAGGATTGGGGCCTGTTCTACATCACCGCAGCGGGCGGCAATGTCCTCTCGCAGACCCAGATGGTTTTCGTGCCCAAGCCCGATGGCAGCACCGAGGTCCGCATCTACGCCAACCGCGCCAAGGGTTGATGCGGTGGAGCGTGCGCATGCGGTCGCCGCGGCCTAGTAGACGCGGGCATAAAAAAGCGCGGCCTGGGCCGCGCTTTTTTTTGCTTCGAAACAGAACTTACCAGTAGAACTGCGCGCGCGCCTCGACGATATTCGGATTGTCTTCCAAAGCGCCCTTTTCCTGATCGACCATGACGTAGTTCAGCATGAACTTGAAGTTGGAGCGCCAGTACCAATTGACGCCCGCGGTCCAGCTGTCCATCTCGCCGCCGACCACCGACCCGTCGGTCAGATCGATCGTGTCGTAGCGCAGGCCCAACTGCCACAAGCCGGCAGTAGGATCTTCCGGGAGGTTGGTGACCGGCACGCCGGACTTGTAACCCCAGGTTTCGCCGGTGATGTTCCACAGGCCGCTGATATAGAAGCCGTCGCCGCTGAAATCGTCGAAGGCGCCATAGCGCTTGACGTCGGTCTTCATGTATTCGGCCTGCAGCTTGAACGGGCCGGTGATCCACATCGCTTCGGCGCCGATGTTGCTGGCGCGATCGCTGTTGCGCAGGCCGCTGCTGCCGGTGTCGACGAAGCGGGTGGACACCATGTCGACCATGGGACGGGCCCGCAGGCGGATCAGGTCGGCGTCGGTGTCCTTGTCGAGGTAGGACAAGCCCAGGTGAAAGGTGTTGCCGGCCTCGTTGATCGGCGCCCAATAGCCACGCAGGGCGTAGCCGCTGCCGTGTTCACGGTTGCGGGTCAGTTCGCGGCCGAAGTAACTCGCCGTCAGGCCCCAATTGGCGTCGCCGAAGTTATAGGCGGCGCCCACGCGGCGCGGCGTGCCCAGGCTGTTGGTGATCGAGGACTTGGAGATGAAGTCGTTGTTCTTGGTCGAGGAGAGTTCCTCCAGCGTCGCACCCGGCTGCTTGAACTGGCCGACCTGGATGAAATGGTTGGCGTTGCCGCCGAACTTGTACTTGACGTTGGCGTCCAGCCACTTGTCGTCCTTGGCGTCGTAACCCAGCACCCACTCGATGTTGCCCGGACCCTTGCCCTTGAGCACCAGCTCGGCGCGGCGCAGTTCCTGCATGTAGTCCTCGCCGTCGAGGTCGGCCGGTGCAGTCGACGTGTCCGCGCCGTAGTCGATGGTGTCCGTGTCGAAGCTGTAGAAATCGGCCTGGACCAGGCCTTCGAACGAGACTTCGGAGCCGCCGATGACATCGATCGCGATCTCGGCATGCGCGGCGGGCGCAGCCAAAGCGACGAGCAACGCAACGGCGAGGGTGCTGCGGGAGAGTTTCATGGGTTGCCCTGGGGCGGTGGAAGATAGCGCCGCAGCGTAGGGCGTGAAGTTTGCGTTATTGTGACAACGCTGACTTATTTCATCCGCGTGTCAGCGCCAAGACGCTTTTCGTCGATCGTCTTGTCAGCAAAATGACACAAATCGCGCACGATGCAGGCCGGACAATCCGGTTTGCGCGCTTTGCAGACATAGCGGCCGTGCAGGATCAGCCAGTGATGCGCGTCGGGCCGGTACTGCGTCGGTACGCGCTTGAGCAGCGCCTCCTCCACCGCGCGCACGTCCTTGCCTGGCGCCAGCCCCGTGCGGTTGGAGACGCGGAAGATATGCGTGTCGACGGCGATGGTCGCCTCGCCGAAGGCGGTGTTGAGAACGACATTCGCGGTCTTGCGTCCCACGCCGGGCAAGGCTTCGAGTTCGGCGCGAGTACGCGGCACCTCGCCGCCGTGCAGATCGAGCAGCCTCTGCGACATCGCCACCACGTTCGCCGCTTTGGCGTTGAACAGGCCGATGGTGGCGATGTAGGGCTTGAGGCCTTCGACGCCGAGCGCTACCAACTGCGCTGGCGTGTTGGCGATCGGGAACAGGCGTCGCGTCGCCTTGTTGACGCCGACGTCGGTCGCCTGCGCAGACAGGATCACCGCCACCAGCAACTCGAATGGCGTGGTGTAGGCGAGTTCGGTGGTGGGATGCGGATCGAGCTCCAACCAGCGCGCGAACATTTCGTCGATTTCTGCGGTAGTCATCCGCCCGCCGCGACGAGGTCGGGCCGTCATGCGCCCGGCCGTCATTTGCGCTGTGCGGCCCTGGCTTTCGCGCGGGCGAGTGCTGCAGCCGCGGCGTCTGGCAAGCCTGGCTTCGGCATGTCCGCGGTGGCCGCAGCGCCAGCCTTGCGTCTGGCCGCATTCGCTTCGGCGCGCTGCGCGAGGCGCGCGTCGCGGCGACGATGGCGCTCGCGTGCGGCGAGTGCGCCGCGACGCGCATCGCGCGCGGCGAGCAGGCGGGCGATGTCCGGACCGCAGTCCGCGCAGGGCGCCCCGGGCCGCAACTCGAACTGCAACAAGCCCAGCTCGATGGCGGCATCGAGATCGTCGGACGCGATCGCAGCGAGCAATGCCGCGACGGCTGCGCGATCGCGCTCGTTGGTGCTGCCGCAATAGGGGCAGGTCGTGCTCACGTTCCGCCGAAGACGGGCTTGCGGCGCTCGAGAAAGGCGCTCGTGCCCTCGCGCATGTCGTCGGTGGAAAAGATCAGCCCGAACTGCGTGGTCTCGAATTCGAGACCTTCCTCGATGCCGCATTCGCCGCCGATGGCGACGCAGTCGAGGATGCCGCGCAGCGCCAGCGGCGCGGCCTGGGCCAGCTGCTGCGCCAGTTTCATCGTTTCGGCTTCGAGGTCCGCTGCCGGCACGACACGGTTGACGATGCCGAGCGCATGCGCGCGGGCGGCGTCGATGGGCGCGCCCTGCAGGCACAATTCCAGCGTCGCGGCGCGGCCGGCCAGGCGCAGCAGGCGCTGGGTGCCACCGAAACCGGGGATGAGGCCGAGGTTGATCTCGGGTTGGCCCACCTTCGCGCTGTCGGCGGCGATGCGCAGGTGGCAGGCCATCGCCAGCTCGAGTCCGCCACCCAAGGCGAAGCCGTTGATCATCGCGATCACGGGCTTCGGCATCCGCTCCAGGCGCCGCATCATCCGCTGTCCGCGCTGGGAGAAATCGCGGCCCTGCACCGCGCTCAAGCCGGACATTTCGGCGATATCGGCGCCCGCAACGAACGCCTTGGGCCCTGCGCCGGTGAGCACGATCACGCGCACGGCCGGATCCGCGGCAGCGGCGTCGAAGGCGGCGTGCAGGGCATCGAGCGTCGCCGCATTCAACGCATTCAGTTTGTCTGGGCGGTTGACGGTCACCACCCGAATTCCGTCGCGATCGGTGGTTTGCAGCGGTGAATCGGTCATGAGCGGGCCCGGCGGAGAGGGGGTAGGGAGACGCGCCGAGGCGAGGAACTTGCCCGCGCCAGGCCGGTCTGAAGGGCTGTCGTCAGTGGCGGTTAAGCCCTGCGGCCGGTATCCTATCGCGTCCACAAGGGGCGGTTCGACCGCCCCGTGCCATGTTTGGACCCCTATTCCGGACCAAACCTTTCCCCTGGAGAGTCACTGAATGAAGTTGCGTTTGCTCGCTGTCGCACTGGCAGCACTGACCCTGACCGGCACCGCTGCCGCCCAGGACACGACGTCCGAGAAGGGCAAGCTGAGCTACGCCCTCGGTTACGACCTCGGTCGCAACCTGATCGAAAGTGGCGAACAGATCGACGTCAACACCGTCGTCAAAGCCGTCCAGGACGGTTATGCGAAGAAGGAACCCACGGTTCCGGTCGCGCAGCTGCGCACCTCCGTGGAAAGCATGCAGAAGCGCCAGTTGGCCAAGGCCAAGGCCGCGTTCGAGAAGGCTTCGGCGGAGAACAAGACCAAGAGCGATGCGTTCCTTGCCCAGAACAAGGCCAAGGCCGGCGTGAAGACCTTGCCGAGCGGCGTGCAGTACCGCGTGGTCGAGAACGGCACCGGCGCCAAGCCGAGCCAGACCAGCGACATCCAGATTCAGTACAAGGGCAATATCCCGAATGGTCCGACCTTCGTCGACACCTTCACGGCGCAGCAAGGCCAGCCTGCCGGTCCGGTGACGATGAAGGTCAGCCAGATCCCGTTGGTGGGCCTGCGCGAAGCGCTGACCCAGATGCCATCCGGATCGCGTTGGGAAGTCGTGCTTCCGGCCGACAAGGCCTACGGCAACACGCCGCAGTCGCCGATCGGCCCGAACCAGGCTGTCGTGTTCGACGTCAAGCTCGTCAGCGTCAAGTGACGCAATGGCCCGTGCGCGTAGCGCACGGCTTTGCCATTGCCAGGGCGGGCATGCCCACCCTATCCCCGCGAAGGCGGGGATCCAGCGTCTGATTTTGTGGTTGATTTCATAACGCCGGCCTCAAGCCGGCGTTATTTTTTATGAGTCGCAGAGATCTCGATCCATGAATTCCGCCTTCCGCGCCGTACTGAGCCCCTGCGTCGGCGTCTGCGCCCTCGACGACGACGGCCTCTGCCTCGGCTGCCATCGCACGTCCGCCGAGATCGCGCGCTGGATCCAGATGAACGACGACGAGCGCCTGCGCCTGATGGAAGACGTGCTGCCCGATCGCGAGTCACGCCGCAGCCGATGACTGCCGATACCGCCTCCGCTCTGATCAGGGCCCTGCATCCGTTGGATGCGGCGCCCGTCGGGCAGGGGTGGAACGCTGCGGAACTGACCGACCTGCTGCCGCCGGATGCCGCCCATGTCGAGGCCGCCGTCCTGGTCGGCCTGATCGAGCGCGACGGCGGCACGCAAGTCCTGCTCACGCGCCGCACCGACGCCCTGCGCCAGCACGGCGGTCAGGTCAGCTTTCCCGGAGGACGCGTCGAGCCCGGCGATGAAGACGCCGTCGCCGCCGCATTGCGTGAAGCGCACGAAGAGATCGGCCTCGAACACGGCCAGGTCACTGCGTTGGGCTACCTCGACCCGCTGACGACGATCACCGGATACCGCGTCCTGCCGGTGGTGGCGGCCATCGATCCCGATTTCGTTCCGGTTCCGGATCCACGCGAAGTGGCCGAAGTCTTCGAAGTTCCGCTCGCCTATCTGATGACGCCGGAAAACCTCGAGCGCATCGACATCGACTACCGTGGCCGCGCGCGACACGTGCTGGAATACCGTACCTACGAACTCGCGCCCGAGCAGCGCATCTGGGGCGCGACCGCCTCGATCCTGCTCAATCTGCGCGAGCGATTGGAGAAAATCCGATGACCATGACCGCGGACTCCAGGGCCGCAGGCACTCCCGCGGCGTGGCAGCGCCTGGTGACGACCAAGGCGCTGGCATCGGAACTCGATCGCGACGACCTTGTCGTCGTCGACTGTCGTTTCTCGCTGGCGTCGCCGCAGGCGGGTGAAACCGCCTATCGCCAGGCGCATGTTCCAGGCGCGCGTTACGCGCATCTCGATCGCGACCTGTCGGACCACGACAAGCCCGCGGCCGGTCGCCATCCCTGGCCGGACGCGGAGGCCTTCACCTCGCGTCTCGAGGCATGGGGCATCTACGCCGCGGCACCAGGTCGTCGCCTACGACGATGGCGACGGCGCCTACGCGGCGCGCTTGTGGTTCCTGTTGCGCGCGCTCGGCCATGCCGACGTCGCCGTGCTCGACGGTGGCTGGGCGCAATGGACGGCTGCGGGGCTGCCTGTCGATGCCGCGATCCCCGCGCCGCCGCGCGCCCGCTACGTCGCCGACTTCGACGATTCGCGACTACTCGATGCCGCGCGCGTGCAGGCACATCTTGCCGCCGGCGGCATCCTGCTGGACGCGCGTGCGGCCGAGCGTTTCCGTGGCGATATCGAGCCGATCGACCGCGTCGCCGGCCACGTCCCTGGCGCAATCAACCGTCCGTACGCCGACAACCTGAGCGATGGCCGCTTCAAGTCGTCCACGCAGCTTGCCGCGGAGTTCCATACCCTGCTCGGCGCGCGCCACGCCGACGAGGTGGTGGCGATGTGCGGCTCCGGCGTCACCGCCTGCCATCACCTGTTGGCGATGGAACATGCCGGGTTGCCGGGAGCGAAGCTGTTCACCGGTTCCTGGAGTGGCTGGATCAGCGATCCCGCGCGACCGGTCGCAACCGGGCCGGCGGCATGATCAAGCGCAGCCCCCCGGCTTGACGATGCGTTCGGTGCTGGCCGGGTGACGCGCGAGCGCCTCGGCGCTTCGCGTCGGCCGGGCCGACAACGTGCCGCCGCAGTTCGGGCATCGTCCGTGCAGGATGCGCGCATCGCAGTCGCTGCAGAACGTGCACTCGAACGAGCAGATCAGCGCATCGGTCGCCGAGGGCGCGAGATCGCGTCCACAGCACTCGCAGCATGGTCGCATCTGCAACATGGCTACTTGCCGAGCTTGGCGACCAGGGCGCGCAGGCCGGCCTGCGTGTCGGGTTCGCTCCAGGCGGCGATGAAGCGATCAAGCTGGATGCTTTCGGTTCCCATCGCTGCGACCAGGTCGGCGCGCGCCGCGGCACGCGTGTCGAGCATCGGCTTGCGTGGCAGTTTCAACAGCTCTTCCAGCCAGACGCGTGCGCGCAGCGCGACGTGGTCGATGTCGGCCAGTTCATCGACCAGGCCGATGGCGAGCGCGCGTTCGGCATCGACCAATTCGCCAGAAACCAGCAGGCGTTCGGCGCGATGCTGTCCGACCACGCGCTGCATCAGGCGCATCACGCCGAGCGGCGCGGCGAGGCCGACTTGTGTTTCGTTGAGGCCGATGCGGAACGGCCCGGATGCCATCACGCGGTAGTCGCAACACAAGGCGAGCACGCAGCCGCCGGCGGGCGCGTGTCCCGCGATCGCCGCCACGACCGGCACCGGACATTGAGCCAGCGCGCGCGCGGCGCCGAAGAAGCTCTCCCAGGCGGCCAGCAAGGCGCCGCGATCTTCGATCGTGAGCAGGTGCGGTACGTCGAGGCCGGCTGAAAACACCTTCGGCCCGCCGGCCAGGACCAGGCCTTCGACACCAGCGGCGATGGCTTGTTCGACGGCCTCGCGCAAAGCGCTGCACAGCGCGGGATTCAGGGCATTGACCGGCGGACGTGCCAGCGTCAGTTCGCGGATCGGGCCATGGTCGGTGGAGACGATCAATGCGGTCATGCGTGGGACTCGGTTTGGATGCCGGCCGTTATGATAGGCGCATGAACAGAACCTGCAGCATCGTGGCGTCGGGCATCGCCCTCTGGCTCGCGGCCGCGTCGAGTGCCTGCGCGCGTGATTGCGCACCGAGCGTGCGTGACGGCTGGGTGCGGATGCCGCCGGCCAGCATGCCGATGATGGCCGGCTTCGGCCGCATCCAGAACGACTGCCCCGTGCCGGCGACGATCATCGGCGCCAGCAGTCCTGCGTTCGGCAGCGTGGAGTTGCACGAAACGCGCACCGTCGACGGCATCAGCCGCATGCGCGCGGTGCCGGAATTGCGCCTGGCGCAGGACACGGCTGCCGTGCTCAAGCCCGGTGGCATGCACCTGATGCTGATGCAACCGCGCGCGCCGCTGAAGGCGGGCAGCAAGGTCGCGATCGAGTTCGCGTTGTCCGATGGCCGCAAGGTGCTTGGCGAATTCGAAGTCAGGAAATCCGGCGACCCGTAGGCGCGAACTCGCGGCCAGGACCCGCTTCTACTTGTTCGCGGCGCGCCGCAAGGGTTCCGGCAACGGGATCGGCCGTTGGCTGGCGCGATCGATCCACACGAGCACGGCATGCCCGTCGGCATACAAGGTGGCGCCGTCCACGCTGGTGATGCGATGGCCGATGGTCAGGCTGGTGGTGCCGATGCGTTCGGTGACCAGTTCCACCATCAAGCGTGCCGGGATAGGGAATCGGCAGCCGGTAGTTCATCTGCACGGCCGCGAGCAATGGCGCGAAGGTGTCGGTCACCCAAGGATCGCCGATCGATTCGAACCAGCGTATGCGCGCTTCTTCCAGGTAAGTCAGAAAGTTCGCGTTGTTGACGTGGTTGAAGGCGTCGAGATCGCGCCAGCGCAACTCGATCGGCATCTGGAACAGCATCTTTTCGTTGTCGAGGCTCATGCCGCGGACTTCCGCCGCGCGGGCTTGCGCTCCAGGCCCAGCGTCCTGGCGAGGAACTGGCCGGTGTAGGACTGCGGCATGCGCGCGAGGTCTTCGGGCGTGCCCTCGGCGATGATCTCGCCGCCGCGATGGCCGCCTTCGGGACCGAGGTCGATCACCCAGTCCGCGGTCTTGATCACGTCGAGGTTGTGCTCGATCACCACGATGGTGTTGCCGTCGTCGCGCAGCTTGTGCAGCACGGCGAGCAGGTGCTCGATGTCGTGGAAGTGCAGGCCGGTGGTCGGCTCGTCGAGGATGTACAGCGTCTGCCCGGTATCGCGACGCGACAGTTCCTTCGACAGCTTGACGCGCTGCGCCTCGCCGCCCGACAGCGTCGTCGCCGGTTGGCCGAGCTTGATGTAGCTCAGGCCGACGTCGACCAGCGTCTCGAGCTTGCGCGCGATCGACGGCACCGGCTGGAACAGCTTCAGCGCATCCTCGATGGTCATGTCGAGCACGTCGTGGATGCTGTGGCCCTTGTAGAGGATCTCCAGCGTCTCGCGGTTGTAGCGCTTGCCGTGGCAGACGTCGCAGGGCACGTAGACGTCGGGCAGGAAGTGCATCTCGACCTTGATCAGGCCGTCGCCCTGGCAGGCTTCGCAGCGGCCGCCGCGCACGTTGAAGCTGAAGCGTCCGGGCGAATAGCCGCGCGCGCGCGCTTCGGGTACCTGCGCGTACAGCTCGCGCAGCGGCGTGAACAGGCCGGTGTAGGTCGCCGGATTGCTGCGTGGCGTGCGCCCGATCGGCGACTGGTCGATGTCGACGACCTTGTCGAACAGGTCCAGACCCTTGACGTCGCGATGCGGCGCCGGGGTGTGCGATGCGCCGTTGATCTCGTTCGCGGCGAGCGAATACAGCGTGTCGTTGATCAGCGTCGACTTGCCGGAGCCGGACACGCCGGTGATCGCGGTGAACAGGCCCGCCGGGATGGTCAGGTCGACGTTCTTGAGGTTGTTGCCGGTGGCGCCGCGCAGCGTCAGCTGCTGTCTTCGCCTTGGCCTTGTGGCGTTGCTTCGGCACGTCGATCTGCCGCTTGCCGCTGAGGTATTGGCCGGTGATCGAGCGCGGCGCCTTGAGGATGTCCGCGTAGCTGCCTTGCGCCACGACTTCGCCGCCGTGCACGCCGGCGCCCGGGCCGATGTCGACGATGTGGTCGGCGAGGCGGATCGCGTCCTCGTCGTGTTCGACCACGATGACGGTGTTGCCGAGGTCGCGCAGTCGCGTCAGCGTGCCGAGCAGGCGCTCGTTGTCGCGCTGGTGCAGGCCGATCGATGGCTCGTCGAGCACGTACATCACGCCGACCAGGCCCGCGCCGATCTGCGAGGCCAGCCGGATGCGCTGCGCCTCACCACCGGACAGGCTGCCGGCCTTGCGTTCGAGCGTGAGGTAGTCGAGGCCGACGTCGACCAGGAACTTCAGGCGGTCGCGGATTTCCTTGACGATCTTGATCGCGATCTCGCCGCGCCAGCCAGGCAGCGTCAGCGTGTCGAAGAACGCCAGCGTTTCGTCGATCGGCAGCACCACGATCGACGGCAGTGCGCGATCGGCGACGAACACATTGCGCGCGGAACGGTTGAGGCGCGCGCCTTCGCAGTCGGGGCAGGGGCGCTCGCTGATGTATTTGGCGAGTTCCTCGCGCACGGCGGCCGATTCGGTTTCGCGGTAGCGGCGGTCGAGGTTCGGCACGATGCCTTCGAACTTGTGCTTGCGCTGCGTGCGCCCGCCCGCCTCGGTGAGGTAGTTGAACGCGATCACGTCCTTGCCGCTGCCGAACAGCACGGCCTGCCGCGCCTCCTCGGTCAGCTCGTTCCAGGGCGTGTCGACGCGGAAGCCATAATGTTTCGCCAGCGATGCGATCAGCTGGAAGTAGTACGCGTTGCGCTTGTCCCAGCCGCGCACCGCGCCGGCCGACAGCGACAGTTCCGGATGCACGACGATGCGCGCCGGATCGAAGAACTCGCTGACGCCGAGACCGTCGCAGCCCGGGCAGGCGCCGACCGGCGAGTTGAACGAGAACAGGCGCGGTTCGAGTTCCGGCAGCGAGTAGTCGCAGACCGGGCAGCTGTACTTCGACGAGAACAGCAGCGGCGCTGCGTCGGCGTCATCGAGCGACTGCACGATCGCCATGCCGTCGCCGAGCTTGAGCGCGGTCTCGAACGATTCGGCCAGACGCTGCTTCATGTCATCGCGCACCTTGAAGCGGTCGATCACCGCCTCGATGGTGTGCTTTGACGCGCAGCGCGAGCGGCGGCACTTCGTCGATCTCGTACAGCACGCCGTCCACGCGCACGCGCACGTAACCCTGCGCGCGCAGCTGGTCGAATACCTGCGCATGCTCGCCCTTGCGCTCGCGGATGACCGGCGCGAGCAGCATGTAGCGCTGTTCGCTGGTCTTGGGATCGTTGGCCAGCGCCAGCACCTGGTCGACCATCTGGCTGACGGTCTGCGCTTCCAGCGGATAGCCGTGGTCCGGGCAGCGCGGCACGCCGACGCGCGCGAACAGCAGGCGCAGGTAGTCGTAGATCTCGGTGATGGTGCCGACGGTCGAGCGCGGGTTGTGCGAGGTCGACTTCTGCTCGATCGAGATCGCCGGCGACAGGCCCTCGATGTGGTCGACATCGGGCTTTTCCATGATCGAGAGGAACTGGCGCGCGTAGGCCGACAGCGACTCGACATAGCGGCGCTGGCCCTCGGCATAGATCGTGTCGAAGGCGAGCGAGGACTTGCCCGAGCCGGACAGCCCCGTGATCACGATCAGCTTGTCGCGCGGCAGGTCGAGATCGATGTTCTTGAGGTTGTGCGTCCGCGCGCCGCGGATGCGGATGGTGTCGATCGCCATCGAAGGGGAGGGTCCGATTGGGGGAGAGTCCGGACGCGAGCCCGGGCTTGGGCCTGCGAACAGGCCAACAGCGGAGCGTACCGAGCCGGTGATTTGGGGGCAAATCGGCGGATTGCCAGTCTGGCCGGCCAGGGTCTCAGGCCCTGCGACGGCGCTGGGACGTGGGAATTCGCGCCGGACTAGCCCCTTACCGGCAGGCACGGCGCCGGGTTGACCCTAACTCACTGAATCCTCTACAATTCCGCTTCTGTCCGCCCTCGATGGCGCGCAGGCGACCAAAAATAACTACAGAGGAATCCTGGTCATGTATGCAGTGTTAGTCACCGGCGGTAAGCAGTACCGCGTGATGCAAGGCGAGACGATTCGCGTCGAGAAGCTCGAGACCGAAGCCGGCAACGAGATCAAGTTCGATCAGATCCTGATGCTCGGCGATGGCGAAGGCGTGACGCTCGGCGATGCGCTCAAGGGCGCGACCGTCACCGCCACCGTCAAGTCCCACGGCCGCGCCGACAAGGTGCGCATCGTGAAGTTCCGCCGCCGCAAGCACCATCGCAAGCAGATGGGCCACCGGCAGCATTACACCGAAATCGAAATCACCGGCATTGCCGGTGGTGACAAGAAATAAGGAGACGCAGCCATGGCACATAAAAAGGGCGTAGGTTCCAGCCGCAACGGTCGCGACTCCAACCCGAAGTATCTGGGCGTGAAGATGTTCGGCGGCCAGGCCATCGAAGCCGGCAACATCATCGTGCGCCAGCGTGGCACGCAGTTCCATCCGGGCATGGGCGTCGGCCTCGGCCGCGACCACACGCTGTTCGCACTGGTGGATGGCAAGGTCGAGTTTTCGATCAAGGGCCTCAAGAAGCGCCGCACGGTCAGCGTCGTCGCCTGACGCGGACTGCGGTACGCGCGAACGGCCCCGCTTTGGCGGGGCTTTTCGTTTCAGGGGCGTCGCCCGGCAACATCAACGTTCGTCGGAATGACGAGCAAGAAAAGCGTTAGCCTTTCCCCGTTCCGCTACTGATCCCCGAATGAAACTCGTCGACGAAGCAGAAATCCAGGTCATTGCCGGCAACGGCGGCAACGGCTGCGTGGGCTTCCGTCGCGAGAAGTTCATCCCGCTCGGCGGCCCGGACGGCGGCGACGGCGGTGATGGCGGCGACGTCTGGCTGCAGGCCGACGAGAACCTCAACACGCTGGTCGATTTCCGCCACCAGAAGCAGTTCCGCGCCCAGCGCGGCGAAAACGGCATGGGCCAGCAGCGCTATGGCAAGGGCGGTGACGACCACACCATCGTCGTGCCGATCGGCACCGTGGTCACCAATGTCGACACCGACGAGGTCATCGGCGACCTGACCCGGCACGGCGATCGCCTGTTGGTCGCCAAGGGCGGCAAGGGCGGCCTCGGCAACATGCATTTCAAGAGTTCAACCAACCGCACGCCACGTCGGGCGTTGCCGGGACTGGAAGGCGAGACGCGCACGTTGCGGATGGAACTGAAGCTGCTGGCCGATGTCGGCCTGCTCGGCTTCCCGAACGCCGGCAAGAGCACCTTCATCCGAGCCGTTTCGGCCGCGACGCCGAAGGTCGCCGACTACCCGTTCACCACGCTATATCCGAACCTCGGCGTCGTCAGCGTCGAACCCGGCCGCAGCTTCGTGATCGCCGACATCCCGGGCCTGATCGAAGGCGCGGCCGACGGTGCCGGACTTGGAAGCCTGTTCCTGCGCCACGTGCAGCGCACGCGCCTGCTGCTGCATCTGGTGGATCTCGCGCCGATGGAGGGCGGAGTGGAAGTGCCGCCAGCCGAACAGGTTCGCGCGATCGAGAACGAGTTGCGCAAATACGATCCGGCGATGCTGGAGAAGCCGCGCTGGCTGGTGTTGAACAAGGCCGACCTGCTGTTCGAGGACGAGGCGCGAGAACGTGCCGCCGAAGTCGTGGCCGCGCTCGGGTGGACGCAGCCTTGGTTCCTGGTTTCGGCGATCGGGCGCGACGGACCTGGCCGATCATGCTCGAGGTGCAGTCGTTCTTCGATCGGCAGAAGGAAGAGGCGCTGGAAGCGGCCAGCGAGCAGGCGCATCTGGAGCGTGATCGCGCTGCCGCCAGCATGGGCACGGCGACCGACGATGTCGGCTGAGGCCTCGCCCTTGAACTCATTCCCCCGCGGAGCGGAGGAGGGGGCTGAAAGCAAGGCAACAAAAAACCCGGCCGGAGCCGGGTTTTTCGGTATCGCGAAGGATTGCCTCTCGGGCCTCTCGGGCAACCGTGCCTCAGGCAGCCTTGAGCGCCTTGATGCGGGCGGTCAGGCGGCTCTTGTGACGGGCAGCCTTGTTCTTGTGGATCAGGCCGCGCGCGCTGAAACGGTCGAGGATCGGCTGGGCGACGTTGAAGGCTTCCTGGGCGCCGGTGGCGTCGTTGGCTTCGAGGGCCTTCAGGACCTTCTTGACGGCGGTGCGCAGCATCGAACGCTGGCTGTTGTTGCGCAGGTTGCGCACGACAGCCTGCTTGGCGCGCTTCTTGGCGGACTTGATGTTGGCCACGTTGGATTCCTGAAAAGGGCCCAGAAAAATCTGGCTTTGGACGAAAGGCGGATAAACGAGCCGGAAATTATGGGCGATTCAGTGACTTGGGTCAACTCCCAGGCACCCCGCACAGGGATGGCCGCGGCCGGATCGGCCAGTCCGGTCGGATTTGCGGCATGAGGCTGCTGCGCTCCACCGCGCTGGTCAGCGCGATGACCTTTATTTCCCGGGTCTCGGGATTCGTCCGCGACCAGGTCTACGCCATCACTTTCGGCGCGAGCCCGGCGATGGACGCCTTCTTCGTGGCGTTCCGGATCCCGAACTTCCTGCGCCGCTTGTCCGCCGAAGGCTCGTTTTCGCTGGCGTTCGTGCCGGTGTTGTCCGAATACAAGGAAACCCGCAGCCAGGCCGAGGTGAAGGAACTGATCGACCGTGTCACCGGCACGCTGATGGCGGCGCTGCTGCTGCTGACCGGGATCGCGGTGCTGTGCGCGCCTTGGGTCATCGGGATCTTCGCGCCCGGCTACGACTGCAATCCGGTCCAACATCGCCTCGCCAGCGACCTGTTGCGGATCACCTTTCCGTACCTGTTCTTCATCTCGCTGGCATCGCTGGCCGGCGGCATCCTTAACAGCTATCACCGCTTCGCCATCCCGGCGGTGTCGCCGGTGCTGATGAACGTGGCGATGATCGCCGCGGCGCTCGGCATCGCGCCGTTGTTCTGCGCAACCGGTCGAAGGCCTGGCGCTGGGGCGTGCTGCTGGCCGGCGTCCTGCAACTGGCCGTGCAACTGCCGGCATTGAAGCGCCTGGGTTTGCTGCCGCGGCCACGCCGTCCAGCGGGCCATGCCGGCGTGCGCAAGATCTTCAAGCTGATGGTCCCGACGCTGTTCGGCTCGTCGGTGGCGCAGGTGAACCTGCTGTTCGATACCATCGTCGCCACGTTCCTGCTTAGCGGCAGCGTGACCTGGCTATATTTCACCGACCGGTTGCTGGAATTCCCGCTCGGCATGTTCGGCGTGGCGATCGGCACCGTGATCCTGCCGCACCTTTCGGCACGCCATGCCTCGACCGACCCGGAAGGCTTTTCGAAAGGCATGGACTGGGGCCTTCGCCTGAGCCTGCTGATCGGCGTGCCGGCTTGCATCGGCCTGGTGATGACCGGCGTTCCGCTCTTCAGCACGATGTTCCAGCACGGCCAGTTCACTGCGCACGATGCGGAAATGTCGGCCTTGAGCCTGCGCGCGTTGGCGCTCGGCTTGCCGGCGTTCCTGCTGGTCAAGGTGCTGGCGCCGGCTTTCTACGCGCGCCAGGACACGCGCACGCCGGTCAAGGCGGCCGTCGTGTCGCTGCTGGCGAACGTGTTGTTCACGATCCTGCTGCTCGGCGGGCTGCTCTACCTCACGCCGCTGGGCGAGGCCGCTCGGGCCGCGGCGAACACAGCATTGGCCGCGACCGCCGAGACATGCCACAAAGGCATAAGCAGTCTGCTGCCCGCGAGCCTGATCGGCCCGTTAAGCCGCATCCCCGGCGCCCATGCCTGTCTGGCGCTGGCCAGTGCACTTGCCGGCTGGCTCAACGCGGGCCAGTTGTGGTGGTACCTGCGGCGCGATCGGGTTTTCCACGCACAACCCGGCTGGCGCCGCTTCTCGCTGCAATTGCTGGTCGCCAGCGTCGCAATGGTCATCGTGCTGTGGCTGCTGCTGTCGCAATGGCAGGACTGGAGCACCTGGCCGACCGTCGAGCGCCTCTGGAAACTCGCCGCGTTGATCGCCGCGGCGGGCGTCGCTTATGCCGGGGTCTTGCTCGCGATGGGCTTCCGCCCGCGCGACCTGCGCCATTGATGCGGAGCTTGGCTTTGTTGCACCGCAGCTATACTTCAAGGCAATGAACAAGCTGTTTCGCGACGTCGATGGCGGGCCTGTGTGCCCCGGCGGCAGCGTGGTCTGCATCGGTGCGTTCGACGGCCTGCACCTGGGCCATCGGGCGCTGGTGCGCCACGCGGTCGAGCGTGCCCGTGCGCTCGACGTGCCGGCGATCGCGCTGAGCTTCGAACCGTTGCCGCGCGAATTCTTCGGCAGGCAGGCGCCGCCGCCGCGGCTCAGCCTGCCGCGCGCGAAATTCGAGGGCTTGCGCGCGCTCGCTGCCGATGCCGTCGGCCTGTTGCGTTTCGATGCGCGGCTGGCGGCGATGCCGCCGCAGGCCTTCATCGACACGGTGCTGCGCGATCGGCTGTCGGCGCGCGAGGTCTGGGTCGGGCCCGGATTCCGCTTCGGCCATGCGCGTGCCGGCGACCTCGCCACGCTGCGGGCGGGCGGCGAACTCGCGGGGTTCAGCGCGGGCGACATCGAGCCGGTGCACGTCGATGGCGAGCGCGTCTCCAGCACGCGTATCCGCGACGCGTTGCAAGGCGGCGATTTCGAGAGTGCTGCGCGCCTCCTCGGCCGCCCCTACGCGATCGAAGGCCGCGTCGTCTACGGCAAGCAACTCGGCCGCACGCTCGGCTATCCAACGGCCAACCTGCGCTTCGGCGGCAAGGTGCCGGCCCTGTCCGGCATCTACGCCACGCGCGTGCATGGCATCGGCGCGCAGCCCTGGCCGTCGGTGTCGAGCTTCGGCACGCGGCCGACGGTCGGCGGCATCGAGCCGCTGCTCGAGGCGCACCTGTTCGACTTCGATGGCGACCTCTACGGTCGGCGCATCGCCGTCGAGTTCGTCGCCAAGCTGCGCGACGAGGAAAAATTCTCCGACCTGCCGGCACTGGTCGTCCAGATGGACCGCGATGCCGCAGATGCACGTGCCATCCTGAAAAAGCTGTCTTCGAGCCCCATTCCCCTGATGCAAGCAACCCGACGAGCGACCGCGTGACCGAGCCCTCCGACCGCAAGCCCGGCAACGATGCCGCCAACAACCGCTACAAGCCGACCCTGCATCTTCCGGCGACGGAGTTCCCGATGCGCGGCGACCTGCCCAAGCGCGAACCGGAGACGGTCGAGCGCTGGCTGTCGGAAGACCTGTACGCGCAAATCCGCGAGCAGGTCAAAGGCCGGCCGACGTTCGTCCTGCACGATGGCCCGCCGTACGCGAACGGCGCGATCCACATCGGCCATGCGGTCAACAAGATCCTGAAGGACGTCGTCGTCAAGTCGAAACTGCTCTCGGGTTTCGACGCGCCGTACGTGCCGGGCTGGGACTGCCACGGCCTGCCGATCGAACTCGTCGTCGAGAAGAAACACGGCAAGGTCGGCGACAAGCTCGATGCGACGGCATTTCGCGCGAAGTGCCGCGAGTACGCGGGCGAACAGATCGATGGCCAGCGCCGCGACTTCCAGCGCCTCGGCGTGCTCGGCGAATGGGATCGTCCGTACAGGACGATGGATTTCCGCTATGAGGCGGACATGCTGCGGGCACTGGCGAAGATCATCGAGCGCGGCCACCTCGCGCGCGGCGTGAAGCCTGTGCACTGGTGTTTCGACTGCATGTCGGCGCTGGCCGAGGCAGAGATCGAGTACCAGGACAGGCGTTCGCCGGCGGTCGACATCGCTTACCTCGCGCGCCAGACCGCAAGCGATTGCCTCCGCATTCGGCGCTGCCGTCGACGACGGCACCGACGTGGCGGTGCCGATCTGGACCACCACGCCGTGGACGCTCCCGGCGAGCCTTGCCGTCACGCTAGGAGCCGATCTCGACTACGTGCTGGTGGAAGGTCCGGCGCGCGACGGACGTCGCCTGTTGCTGGTCATCGCCGAGCCACTGGCCAGCCGCGCCTTGCAGCGCTACGGCATCGATGAGGCGATCGTGCACGGCCGCGCCAAGGGCGCCGCGCTCGAAGGCCAGCGCCTGCGCCATCCGTTCTACGAAGAGCGCGATATCCCGATCCTGCTCGGCGAACATGTCTCCGCCGAGGACGGCACCGGTGCGGTGCATACCGCGCCCGGCCATGGCCAGGAAGACTTCGTCGTCGGCCAGCGCTACGGCTTGATCGACCAGTACACCGCTGCGCAGTTGAATCCGGTGGATGCGCGCGGCGTCTACTTGCCGTCGACGCCGCCGGCCGGGGACGTGATCCTCGCCGGGCAGCACATCTGGAAGGCAAACGACGATCCTCGTCGAAGTCCTGCGCCATAACGGCAGCCTGCTCGCCGCGACGGTGATCGAACACAGCTACCCGCACTGCTGGCGACACAAGACGCCGGTGGCGTTCCGAGCCACGCCGCAGTGGTTCATCTCGATGGAGCAGGCCGAGCTGCGCCGCGACGCGCTCGCCGCGATCAAGAACGTGTCCTGGTTCCCGGACTGGGGCGAGGCGCGCATCGCCGGCATGGTCGAAGGCCGGCCGGACTGGACGATCTCGCGTCAGCGTACCTGGGGCGTGCCGATCGCGCTGTTCGTCGACCGCGAAACCGGCGACCCGCATCCGGATTCGCCTGAGCTGATGCGCCAGGTCGCGGATCTGGTCGAGCGCGACGGCGTCGATGTCTGGTACGCGCTGCGAGCCATCGGAACTGCTCGGCGCCGCAGGCACGCGCTACGACAAGATCACCGACATCCTCGATGTCTGGTTCGATTCCGGCGTCAGCCACGAATGCGTGCTCGCGCAGCGACCCGAAGACGGTCTGCGCAAGCCTGCCGACCTGTACCTCGAAGGCTCCGACCAGCATCGCGGTTGGTTCCAGTCGCTCGCTACTGACCGGCGTCGCCATCGATGGCGTCGCGCCGTACAAGCAGGTGCCTCACGCACGGCTTCACCGTCGACGCGAACGGCCGCAAGATGTCGAAGTCGCTCGGCAACGTGATCGCGCCGCAGCAGGTGATGGACGCGATGGGCGCCGACGTACTGCGTCTGTGGGTGGCATCGGCCGACTATCGCAACGAGATGTCGGTATCCGACGAGATCCTCAAGCGCAGCGGCGATGCCTACCGGCGCATCCGCAACACCGCGCGCTTCCTGCTCGGCAACCTGCACGGCTTCGATCCGTCGCGGCACATGGTCGCGCTGGAGGATTCGGTGCTGCTCGACCGCTGGATCGTCGGTCGCGCGCATGCGCTGCAGGCGCAGATCGTCGCGGCCTACGAGCGCTACGATTTCGCCGAGATCATGCAGGCCTTGTCGAATTTCTGCAGCGTCGATCTCGGTTCGCTGTATCTCGACGTCACCAAGGACCGCCTGTACACGATGGCGCGAGGATTCGCGCGGCCGACGTTCGGCGCAGAGCGCGATGTTCCGCATCGCCGAGGCGTTCGCGCGCTGGATCGCGCCGATCCTGAGCTTCACCGCCGACGAGATGTGGCGCTTTCTGCCGGCGACGCTGGAGCATGGCGCGCGCGCGGACAACGTGCTGTTCGCCACCTGGTACGACGGCCTGGCGGCGCTGCCGGACGATGCCGCGTTGACTGCGGAGCAATTCGAGCGCCTGCTGGCGCTGCGCGACCAGGTGGCCAAGGTGCTGGAACCGATGCGTGCGAGCGGCGAGATCGGCGCGGCGCTGGATGCGGAGATCAGCCTGCGTTGCGGCGTATCCGACCAGAACTGGCTGGCACCGCTGGCCGAGGAATTGCGCTTTCTGCTGATCAGCGGCGATGTCGCCGTGCTTGCCGACGACGCCGCGCAGCAGGTGCTCGTCGAAGCAGCCACGAGCAGCAAGGTGAAGTGCGTGCGTTGCTGGCACCATCGGGCGGATGTCGGCACGGATCCCGAACATCCGGATATCTGTGCCCGCTGCGTATCGAACATCGAAGGTCCGGGCGAAGACCGGAGGTGGTTCTGATGGCGGCCGTGAAACCCAACGCCTTGTCGTGGCTGGCGCTGTCCGCGCTGGTCATCGTGCTGGACCAGCTCAGCAAGTGGTGGGTGCTGACCAGCCTGCCCGAATTCCAACAGATCCCGGTGATCGACGGCTTCTGGAACTGGTATCGCACCTACAACACCGGCGCGGCCTTCAGTTTCCTCGCCGATGCCGGCGGCTGGCAGAAGTTCGTGTTCGCAGCGCTCGCGGTCGGCATCAGCACGTTGCTGGCGTTCTGGTTGTCGCGCACGCCGCGCCGCGACTGGCGTAGCGCATTGCCGTTCGCGCTGGTGATCGGCGGCGCGATCGGCAACGTGATCGACCGCTTCATGCACGGCCACGTCGTCGATTTCATCCAGTGGCATTGGCGCGGCCACTACTGGCCGGCGTTCAACATCGCCGATTCGGCGATCGTTGCAGGCGCCGTCGGCATCGCGCTGTTCGGCCTGTTCGACGGACGCCGCAAGCAGCACGCTGTCACCGGAAAGGGAGGATAATTGGCGGCATGGACATCGTCCTCGCCAACCCCCGTGGCTTCTGCGCAGGCGTCGATCGCGCCATCGAGATCGTCAAGCGCGCGCTGGAAACGCTGGGCGCGCCGATCTACGTACGACATGAAGTCGTGCACAACCGGTTCGTGGTCGAAGACCTCAGGCAGCGCGGCGCCGTCTTCGTCGAGGAACTCGACGAGGTTCCCGACGGCGCGACCGTGATCTTCAGCGCCCATGGCGTCTCGCAAGCGGTGCGCACCGAGGCCGCGCGCCGTGCCTTGAAGGTGTTCGACGCGACCTGCCCGCTGGTGACGAAAGTGCATCTGGAAGTCGCGCGCCACTGCCGCGCCGGGCGTGACGTGGTGCTGATCGGCCACGCCGGCCATCCCGAGGTCGAGGGCACGATGGGACAGTGGGAAGCCGAGGCGGGCAGCGGGCGGATCTATCTGGTCGAGGATCTCGAGGATGTCGCCCACCTGGAGGTCGGCCAATCGAGCAATCTCGCCTACACCACGCAGACCACGCTGTCCGTTGACGACACGCGCAACATCATCGATGCCCTGCGCGCGCGGTTTCCCGGAGATGCTGGGCCCGCGCAACGACGACATCTGCTACGCCACCCAGAACCGCCAGGATGCCGTGCGCGAACTCGCGCGCGAATGCGACCTCGTGCTGGTGGTCGGATCGCCCAACAGTTCCAACTCCAACCGCCTGCGCGAACTGGCAGAGCGCGACGGCGTCGAGGCCTACCTGATCGACGGCGCCGCCGAGATCGATCCGGCCTGGGTGCTCGGCCGCCGCCATATCGGCGTGACCGCCGGCGCGTCGGCACCGGATATCCTCGTCCACGGCGTGCTCGAACGCCTGCGCGAACTGGGTGCCCGCGGCGTGCGTGAGCTCGATGGCAAGCCCGAGGACATGGTCTTCGCGTTGCCGAAGGAATTGCGCGTGCAGCTTGTCGACTGAGCGGGGTCGACTGAGCGGGGTCGACCGGCGGGTCGATTGAGCCGCTGCCGCTTCGTTTGACCGCAACCGGCCCCAAACCTACAATTCACGCCCCATGCCGGAATAGCTCAGTTGGTAGAGCGGCGCATTCGTAATGCGTAGGTCGTAGGTTCGATTCCTATTTCCGGCACCATGTCGAGGTTTCTGCGGCCACAATGCGGCCTGACTGCACGCCTCGGGATCTTCCTGAAGGCCCGCCTCGGCGGGCCTTTTCTTTTGTCGCCAGGGATCGGACGCAGCGCGCTCGAGAGCGCGCGACGGAGGCCAGCGATTAGACTTGCACGATGATCAACCGCGTCCTGATCGTCTGCGTGGGCAACATCTGCCGCAGCCCGATGGCGGAGAGCGCATTGCGCCATCGTCTCGGCGGCAATGGCGTGGTCGTGGAGTCGGCGGGACTGGCGGCGCTGACGGGAAGCCCGGTCGATCCGCTGGCCGAGTCCGTGCTGGCCGAGCATGGCCTTTCGGCGAAATCGCATGTCGCAAGGCAGGTGGACGCGTCACTGATCAGCGCGGCTGACGTGGTGCTGGCGATGGACAGGCGGCACCTGTCCGCCATCCACGCCCTGGTCCCGCATGCGCGCGGCAAGACGTTCCTGCTGGGAAAATGGCAGGGGGATATCGAGATCGCGGATCCCTACGGACGGCAGCGGCAGGCCTTCGAACAGGCTTACCGGATGATCGACGAGGCGGTCGACAGCTGGCACACGCATCTTTGATGCCAATGTTGCAGATCGATGGCAGCAAGCTCGTTCACCAATGCGCATACGGCGTGAAGTAGCTCGAAAAAAACATCGTGCTGTTCAGTCAATCTGACGTTGAATTTCATCGTTCCGTCAGCTTTCTTCGACTAGCCTCGCATTGCTTTCCCGGTCGCTGCGTGAGTAGAAGGAAGGACCGCCCTAGTCTCGGGAGAGGTCGCATTGCGCGCAGGCGCTATGCGGAAATCCGGCAATTCCACTCCCCCGTGGCCGAGATGTAGACCTCGATGGACAATGCAAAGTTGGTGGCCGCCAGCGCCATCGCGCTGGCGGTCACACTGTTTGCAATTTTCTCGATGCGCCCGCTGGCTCGTCGGTTCGGGCTGGTGGACAAGCCGGGCGAGCGCAAGTACCACCGCGGTCGCGTGCCGCTGGTGGGCGGCTTGTGCTTCTTCTTCGGTACCGTCGTCGGGCTCATCTATCTCGGCTATGTCGATCGCCTCGTGGCAAGCCTGTTGGTGCCCTGCACGCTGATCGTCATGACCGGCGTGGTCGACGACCTGTACGAGCTCAGCGTGAAATCACGCCTGATCATCCAGGCCTGCGCCGCATTCCTGGTCATCGCCGCGACGGGCGTCTACTTCGATCACTCCGGCCTGCTCCTGGCCGGGCACGAACTGCGCTTCGGCGTCATCGGCGTGCCGATCACCATCATCGCGGTGATGGGACTTATGAATGCCTTCAACATGCTCGATGGCATCGACGGACTCGCTGCGAGCCTGGCGATGGTCAGCATAGCCACCATCCTGTTTTTCTTCGCCAACGCAAGCTGGCCGACGCTGAGCGTCGTGCTGTTGTTGCAGATCCTGTTCGCTTCGCTGATTCCTTACCTGTGCGTCAACCTCGGATGGCCCGATGGACGCAAGGTCTTCATGGGCGATGCCGGCAGCACGCTGATCGGCTTCCTGCTGGCATGGAGCCTGATTTTCCTGAGCCACGACGAAATCGCGCGGCTGGCGCCGGTCGACGCGCTGTGGTGCGTGGCGTTGCCGGTCATGGATACGTTGGCGGTCATGTATCGGCGCGCACGCAAGGGCCTTTCTCCGTTCAGGCCCGATCGGCAACACCTGCACCATCTTCTGATGGATGCCGGTTATGCACCGCGCGTCGCGCTGACCTTGATCGTCGCCGCAAGCGGCTTGTTGGCCATGTCCGGCTATGCGTTGCGCGATGCGCCCGAGATGCTGAGCGCGGCCGTCTTCGTTGCGGTCCTCGTGGCTTACCTGCTGCGCTTCGACGCCGTGCTGGATTGGCTGCGCGCCGCGCAGCGCTCGCGCGGGAAACGAGACCTGGAATCGGCCGCGATCCTGCCTGCGGAAAGACTGGCGATGGTCGCGGAGACATCGGCAGCGGCGCACGCGCGGCCTGCAGGTGTGCTGAAGACGCTTTGCGTGATGGCGGCGTCCCCTGACGCCCTGCAGATCGGCCCGATCGTGCGGCAGCTGTCCATGGATGCCCGTTTCGAAGCGAAAGTGTGCGTCGCCACAGCGACCGACCATGCGCCGGAGCAGGTGCTCGATCTCTTCGACATCGAGCCGGACATCCACCTCGACGTCCGGGAGTCGGGCGGAGGATTGGCCGACATCTCGCCGGCCGCGCTCGGTGGCATGCGGCGCGTGTTGAGCGAAATCGAACCCGATGTCGTGCTCGTTTCCGGCGATGCATCGACGACGCTTGCCACCACCCTGGCAGCTTTCTCCCAGCAGATCCCGGTGGTCTGCGTCGAATCCGGCTTGTCGGCCGACCACCCTTCGGCGCACCTGCAGGACGAGGCCAGCCGCAGGATCACCTGCTCGCTGGCGTCGTTGCATTTCACGCCGACGCAGTCCGGCAGCGAGTCGTTGATCGCCGAAGGCGTGCCTGCCGATCGGATCATGGTCACCGGCAGCACCGCCGTCGGGACCCTGCGCACGGCGGAGGAGCGCATCGAGCGCGACGCGGCACTGAAAAGCGACCTGGCGCTGGGCTTTGCCTACCTGCGCAAGGACTGCCCACTGCTGCTGGTCGCCAACTGCACGGGCATGGATGACGGTTTCGAAGCCGTCCGCCGTGGGCTTCGGCGGGTGGCGATGCAGCGTCCCGACGTCGATATCGTCTGCGTCATCGACCAGCACGGCGAGGCGCCCGGCGGCGACCTGATGCACGTCTGTCCGAACATCCACCTGATCGCGCCGACGGATTACCTCGGTTTCGCCTACCTGCTGAACCAGGCGTACCTGATCCTGGCCGCTTCGAACGAGATGGCCGCCGAAGCGGCGTCGCTGGGCAAGCCGGTCTTGGTGATGCAACACGATGCCGAATCGCGCGGCACCGCCGATGCCGGCAACGTGAGGCATGTCGGGATCGACGAGCGGACGATCGCCACTGGCGCCCTCGACCTGCTCGCCGACAGGCAGGCTTACGAGGCCCTGTGCCGTGCTTGCGACGGCGACGGCGACGGCGATGCCTGCCTGCGCATCATCGAGGCGCTGGCGAACATGCGGCCGCTGATGACGGTCCCCGCAAGCGAAACACCCACGCCGAGCCTGCAGGTGGGTGCCGCCGCGGAAAGCATCCGGGAGGCGTCATGACGTTGCGGCGCATCCAGGGCTGTTCTCTCTGGTCCGTGCATCGGGCCCGCGCGAAACAGCGTGTCGCGTACCGCGTTCCCACGCTGGCGGCAAGGGTATGGCCGGCGCTGTCCATCTTCCTCTCCAGGTGACGAACATGAGCACGTATCTGACAAACAGGATGGCGACGCAGGTTCATACCCCGCCCATGCGGGATGAAGATGTCGACGTGCGCACCTTGCTGGGTACGCTGGGCGACTACAAACGCCTGATCCTGTTCGGCACGGTGGGATTCTTCATCGCGAGCGTGCTGTACGTGTTGTTGGCGACGCCGAAGTACGAGGCCAATGCCGTCGTGCAGGTCGAGCGGAGGACGCCGACCGTGCCGGGCCTGAGCATCGACCCCGCCACGCAAGCCCCCGCGGCGCACGATTCCCCGGCGACGACCGAGATCCAGTTGCTGACTTCGCGCCACGTGCTGGGCGAGGCGGTCCGGAATCTCGAACTCGACATCCAGGCCAAACCTGCGCGCTTTCCCGTGATCGGCGATTTCGTCGCGCGCAACTACCAGCCCGACCGACCCGGAGCGGTGGCGGCGCCATGGTTCGGGCTCTCGCGCTACGGTTGGGGGGGCGAGCAACTGCAGATCGCCCGCCTCGACGTGCCCGATGAGCTGGTTGGCGCGCCGCTGCAACTGGTCGCCGGTGAGCGCGGCCGCTACACGCTGTTCGATGGCGACGGCGTCCCGCTGGTGAACGGCGTGGTGGGAAAGGCGGTCACTGGTCGCGGCGTCACTGCGCTATTGCAGACGCTGCATGCCAATCCCGGCATGCGCTTCGAGGTCAAGCGGCTTAATACGCTGGCGATCCTCGACCAGCTCAAGCAGGACATCAGCGCGGTCGAGCAGGGCAGGGACTCGGGCATCATCACGCTGCGCTATGCGAACACGGATCCGTTGCTGGCCAAGCGGGTCCTCGAGCACATCAGCAGGACCTACGTCACCCAGAACGTGGAGCGGAATTCCGCCGAAGCGGCCAAGCGGCTGGAGTTCGTCAAGGAACAACTGCCGAAGGTGCGCGACGAGCTGGCGAAGGCGCAGGCGGAATTGAATACGTTCCAGACCCGCACGCAAACCATGGATGTCACGCTGCAGAACAGGGCCTTGCTCGACCAGACCATCGCGCTGGACAACAGCATCCAGCAGCTGCGCATCCAGCAGGCGGACATCGGCGGGCGCTTCACGCCCGAACATCCCACCTACCAGGCGCTGCTGCAGCAGATCAGCCGCTTCCAGCGCGAAAAGTCCTCCCTGCAAGGGCGCATCACGCAACTGCCCGATGCCCAGCAGGGCCTGTTCCGGCTGACGCGCGACGTCGAAGTGACCAATCGCACCTATGCCAACCTGCTCGACCAGGCGCAGCAACTCGACATCGCGCGCGCCAGCGCGGTCGGCTATGCGCGCGTGATCGATCCGGCGGAGGTCAACGTGTCCAGCCCGTCGAGTCCGCAACGTCTGCCCATCGTCGCCGGCGGCACCTTGCTGGGCGCGCTGCTGATGGTCAGTTTCGTCCTGTTCCGGCAGTTGCTCAGGCGCGGCGTGGAGGATCCGGCGGACATCGAGTTGCTCGGCCTGCCGGTCTACGCCTCGATCCCGTTCAGCGAGAAGGGGCGCGCGATCACCCTGCATACCGGGCGCAACCGCGTGGGCCGCCAGCGCCTGCTGGCCCTGAACGCGCCGACCGACCTGGCGATGGAGGCACTGCGCAGCCTGCGAACGAGCCTGCATTTCGCGCGCTTCAAGACCAAGAACAACGTCCTGATGATCGCGGCGCCCAGTCCGGGCGTCGGCAAGACCTTCGTTTGCGCCAACCTTGCCGTGACCATCGCCCAGGCAGGCCAGCGCGTGCTGCTGATCGACGCGGACATGCGCCGCGGCACGCTGCACCACGCGGTGGGTACGCGATCTGAAAATGGATTGTCCGAGTTGATCTCCGGGCAAATTCCGCTGGAGACGGCAGTGCGCCGGGTGGCGGGCGCGGAGAACCTGTCCTTCATCTCGCGCGGCGATGTGCCGCCCAACCCGTCGGAACTGCTGATGCATCCGAATTTCGCGGAACTGGTCGAGCAGGTCGCGCCGGAGTACGACATCGTCGTCATCGACACGCCGCCGGTGCTGGCGGTCACCGATGCGACGGTCATCGGCCATCACGCCGGCACCTGCCTGATGGTGGTGCGGTTCGGTTTGAACCAGCAACGGGAGATTGCGCTAGCCAAGCAGCGCCTGGAGCAGAACGGCGTGGAGGTGAAGGGCGCCATCTTCAATGGCGTGCACAAACGCAGCGCTGGGCGCTATGCCTACAGCTACTACGAATACCTTCCGGCCAAGGACGGGCCGGACGCGCGTTAGGTGGCGCATGTACCAGCAGACGACAAGGGGCGACGCGGTCGCGGATGTCCCGGTAGAACCGCGGCACGTGCAGATCACGATGTCGCCCTATTACGGCAAGCCCGATTTCTCCGGGCTTGCCGGGGGCGGGGCCGGTAGCAGGAAGGTCGATGCGGTGTCGGTGGCGGACATCCTGCGCAACGCGTTCGTGTATCCGCCGCATTCGATCTTCGAAGGCATCAAGCTGGTGACGTTCGGCTTCAGCCCGCACGCCGACATGCGGGACGCGCCGGAGTTCCATTTCAAGTTCCGGGATGCCGGGAAACACCTGGAGCCAGGCACGCAGGACCAGGACTGGGTCGAGACCTACCATCGGCTGCTGTGCGATGCGGTCGCCAGATCCTGTGCGCAGATGCGTGCTCCATGGTTGCTGCAAAGTGGCGGCAAGGATTCCACCTCGCTCGCGATCGCCGTCGCGCAAGCCAGGCCGGAAACCACGTGCATCACCTACCTGGGCGGTCGCGAGGAGAACGAGGTAGCGTCGGCGCAGCTGGTCGCTCGTACTCTCGGCCTCCGGCATGAAACGCTGGTCTGCGACCCGGGACGCGCTTACGACCGCTATCTCGCGATCGTTGATCGGATGCCGCTGCTGACTGCCGACTTCGCGCTGCTGTCCTATGTCGACCTGGCCACCGAAATCTCGGCCCGCGGCGGAGATGGCGTCATCGACGGCCTGGGTTCGGACAGCTATTTCGGAACGCCGGTCAGCCGCCAGCAGCGTTTGCTGTCCTGGCTCGCGCGCGGCATACGCCTGCCGCGCGCGATCGCGGAATTGCCGCTGGTGCGCAGCAATTTCGAGCTTTGCTTCATGCTCGGCACGCTGCAGATGGACGCGATCGAACGCGTTTTCCCGGGCTCGCGCTTCACCGATGCCGAAGTCGACGAACTGTTCGGTCGCGATGTCTCGCGTACCTCAAGGCAACGTCTGGCGCTGTTCGAAGCCGAGATCGCCTCGGCGACCAGCCGTGACGAGTGGCGCGACATTTCCACGTCCATCGCGGGCTCCGCGGGTGCCTTCGCCAAGGGTCTCTACGCTACCAGCGCATTGTCCATGCATGCGGCATACCCGTTTTGCGATCGCGTATTGCGCGAGTGGGTCTACCACGAGGTACCGCGAAACTGGATGGTGGATCCCGCCACCAGGACCAACAAGGTGCTGGTGCGGCACCACATCGCGCGGCACTTCGGCGCGCTGCCCTACGTCGGCAGGAAAGGCAGTTTCCGCTTCGATCTTTGCGGCCTGGCCCGGCAGAGATTCGAACAGGTCCACGACCATGCGCGCCGGGCGCAGGATGTCTTGCCGGGCGCGGTTGACTGGCTCGAGCGCAATCGCGGCCGGCTCGGCAACAAATACCACGCGTCGAAGTTCTACCTGCTGGCCATCGTGTTGCCCTGGCTCGGCCGACATGCCGATGGCACGCGTGAGACATGAGCGACGTCCGCGCGCCTATCCACGCGAAGGACGCTTCGCGCAGGGATTTCCTGCGCGGATCGCTGCTGCTGTTGCCGCTGGTGCCGGGTTGTATGCCGCTGTTGGCGGCGGTGGCGGCTCCGGCCGTTGCAGCGAGGATGCGCGGCAATGCGCGAATCGACGTACGCGACCATGGCGCGCGCGGCGACGGCGTGCGCGACGACACGAAGGCGTTCCAGCAAGCCATCGATGCCTTGCCGACGGACGGCGGCACCGTCCACGTGCCGGCGGGAACCTACCTGATCGATCCGGTCCGCAGTGTCCGCCTGCGCAGTCGCATGCACCTGCAGCTCGCATCGGGCGCCAGGCTCGTCGCCAAGGAACAATGCCGCCGAGCGCGCCTATGTCCTGTCGGCCCAGGAAGTCAGCGACGTGGAAATTTCGGGTGGACGCATCGTCGGCGATCGCGACGGCCACCTGGGCAGCACCGGCGAATGGGGACACGGCATCATGATTCGCGGTTCGTCGCGGATCACGGTCAGGAACATCCATATCTCCAACTGCTGGGGCGACGGCATTTCGATCGGTGCGGTGACGCAACGCGATCGCCGCGTCACCTCCAGCAGCGACGTGGTGATCGCCAGCGTGATCTGCACGCGGAATCGCCGCCAGGGGCTGACCATCGGCCGTGCGAGTCGCGTGCGCGTGCGTGATTCCGAATTCAGCGACACATCGGGGACGCTGCCGGGCTGCGGCATCGACATCGAACCGGACGCGGGCGACGGCACGCGTGACGTGCGCATCGAGAACTGCCTCGTGCGCGGCAACCAGGGATCCGGCATCCAGATCTACAAGCGGGTTTCCGGCGTGACGATCACGCGCTGCACGATCGAGGGCAATCGAAGCTATGGGGTCCTCGCCGTCGGAGCGACGGATGCCGTCATCACCCGCAATCGCATCCGCAACAACGCGTGGCGGGGCATCGGACTGCGTCAGGAGACACGCGACGTGCTGGTCAGCGGTAATTATTTCTTCGACAACGCCCCCCCAGCCCGCCGGGCTTCGGCGGCAAGGGCACGCAAGCCGAGGGCGGCGCATATCGAAGCGACGAAGGATACGAGCGGCATCCGGATCGCCGCTGACAATATCTTCGAGGGGTGACTCGTCAGCGATCGTGTCCGTACGCGTCTGGCGTGTGGTGCACGTCGTTCACGCCGCCCCGCAGTCATCTACTTGAATAGGGGCCTAGCTGAATCGATCGGGACCGGGGGAAATGAAACTTCCCGATCGCAGCACAGACTTTTTCAGCACGCAGTGATTTGCGCGTGCGCGATCGCGCGCAGCGCAGTCATCTACTTGAATAGGCGCCTACCTGAATCGATCCGCGTCATGTCCGGAACGAGTTCACAGTTTTGAAAACGCGGGGGCGACATCCGACCAGCCTGCGTTAGATTCGCGTCGCTGGATTTCGCGCATCACGACACGACAACCCTCTAATCATCAGCAATGTCGTGTGATCAGAATGTGATGCTTTTTTGACCACTTTGCCGATTTCGGCACGAATGGGGTTCCTGCATGAACAATAACGAACTCGCGCCTGTCGCGCATGAGGCTGAGATGCCTCGCCGGGATTTCCTGCGGAAATCGATCCTGCTGGCGCTGCCTTTCGCGATGGGAGGCTTTGCATTGCCTGCCGCGGCGGCGGTCTATGTCCCGCCGACGCGCGCGCGCGGCACCACGCGGATCAGTGTCCGCGATGCCGGCGCAATGGGCAACGGCGCGAACGACGATACGTCGGCGTTCCAGCTCGCCATCAGTCGTTTGCCCGCCGCCGGCGGTACGGTCTACGTGCCCGCGGGCAACTACGTGATCGATCCGACGCGCAACGTGCGTCTGCGCAGCAAGATGCACCTCGAGCTGGCGCCAGGCGCCAAGCTTCTCGCCAAGCGCAACTCCGCCGATCGCGCCTACGTGTTGATGGTCTACAAGGTCAGCGACGTGGAAATCTCCGGTGGCGAAATCGTCGGCGATCGCGACAACCACCTCGGCACGACCGGTGAATGGGGTCACGGCATCATGATCCGCGGTTCGTCGCGGGTGACGGTCCGCGACATGCGCATCTCCAAGTGCTGGGGAGACGGCATCTCGATCGGCGGCGCGATGGTGACCAACCAGCCGTCGATTTCCTGCTACGACGTGGCCATCGCCAACATCGTATCCACAGGCAACCGGCGGCAGGCGCTTTCCATTGGCCGATCGAGCATGGTGCGTGTCTACGACTCCGAGTTCAGTTACACCTCGGGCATCGCCCCGGGCTGCGGTATCGACATCGAGCCGGACGCGGACGACATGGGGACGGCCTCGAACATCCATATCGAGAACTGCACGATCAAGCGCAACCAGGGCAACGGCATCCAGGTCTACAAGCGCGTCAGTGGCGTGACGATCAAGGCCAACGTGATCAGCTACAACGGTGGATACGCCATCCTGGCGATCGGCAGCAAGAACGCCTACGTCGCCGGCAACTGGATGAATCACAATTACCTCGAAGGCATGATGATCCGCGTGGCAAGCAGCGGCTACACGGTCAGCGGCAATTCCTTCCGCAACAACAAGACCCGCCTGTGGGGCATCAAGTTGGATAGTCCGTTTGTCTGGATGACGGGTCTGGTCGCCGGCAGCACCGGCAATGGCGCGCATATCCAGGTCACGTCCGACACCTCCAATATCCGGGTGACGAGCAACCAATTCGCAAAATAGAGTCGGTCGTGGATCGGCGCTCGTCGTGCCGATCTTACGAAAAGCTGAACAGGCCTTCCTGTTCAGCTTTTTTTTGTCGGGCGACTGTAGAGGGCAGGTGAGGTTGGCGAACTGGCGGCATCGATAGAATTGGAGGACTTTGACGGAAACCCGTCTTCCTGCTTCGAATGCCCGATGCCTCTCGGCACCGCCGGATCGGCTCGAAATTCAAACGGATGAATCGATGAAAGTCGTTTTTTTCGCGAATACGGACTGGTATCTCTACAACTTCCGGTTGTCGGCTGCGCTCCACCTGAAGTCGAAGGGCGCCGAAGTCGTGATGTTGTCGCCAGCCGGCGAGTTTGGTGCGCGCTTCGCCGGGCATGGGATCCGATGGGTGACCCTGCCCATGGACCGTGCCAGCCTGAATCCGGTGCGCGAGGCCTTGCTGCTGCGGCAACTGATCGATCTGCTGAAAGTGGAGCGGCCCGATCTGCTGCACAACTTCACCGTCAAATGCGCCGTTTACGGCGCGCTTGCCGCGCGCGCGGCGAAGGTGCCGGCCGTGGTCAACGCGGTCGCAGGCATGGGATACGTGTTCTCCAGCGACCGTCCCAAGGCGCGCATGCTGCGGCCGCTCATCAAGTTGCTCATGCGCGGCACGCTCACCGGCGGCCATTCGCGGTTGATCCTGCAGAATCCCGACGACGTACAGGCCCTGACTACCTTGCGACTCGTGCCTACGCAGAAAATCCGTCTGATCCGCAGTTCCGGTGTCGACACCAGTCGTTTTTGCCCGGTACCGAGGGACGCGGCCGGCCCGCGTCCGCTGCGCGTGCTGCTGGCCGCACGCCTGCTCTGGGACAAGGGCATTCGCGAATTCGTCCACGCCGCAGAACTGATGAAGCAGAAGGGACGGAACGTCGAATTCATCCTCGCGGGCATGCCGGACCCCGGAAATCCACGCTCTGTCGATCGCCTCGAGGTCGAGCAGTGGCACGGGCAAGGGCTGGTGAACTGGCTGGGCCATGTCGAGGACATGCCGGCACTGTTGAATTCCGTGGACGTCATGGTGCTGCCGAGCTACTACGGCGAAGGCGTGCCTCGAAGCCTGATCGAGGGGGGCGCGAGCGGGTTGGCGCTGATCACGACCGACCTGCCCGGTTGCCGCGAAGTGGTGGCACAACATGGCATTGACGGGCTGCATGTGCCGCCGCGCGATGCGAGCTCGTTGGCAGCATTGCTGGCGCAGCTGGACGACGATCGCGACCTGCTGCGACGACTCGGTGAGTGCGCGAGGCAGAAGGCGTTGGCGGATTTCGACGAGCGCATGGTGATCGGCAAGACGCTCGAGGTCTACGACGAGTTGTTGCGCAACATGGCGCCCGTCGCTCGTGCAGCGCGATGACCCCGGGCGATCCGCTGGCGGCCTTCTGATTCCGCAAGGTTGGCAACGGGCGGCCACCGCCATTTCCCTGCTCTGGCTGTCCACCGCGGCAGGCGCGGGCATGGTGTTCGCGGCGCAGACCCTGCTCGCGCGGCAGTTGGGGCCGGCGGACTACGGGTTGTTCGCCTCTTCGCTGGCCACGGTGACGATGATCGCACCGCTCGCCGGCTTCGGGCTTTCGCAGTTCAGGCTCAAGGCCTATGGCGTGGAAGGGTGGTCCGCCGATCGCTGGTTGCGGCCGTCGCTGCGGTTCAGCGCCGCCACGACGCTGCTCGCGATCGGCATCGTCATCGCATGGGCCTTTACGCTCGCGCCGACGCCCGCCACGCGCTTCATGCTGCTGGCGCTGTCGCCGGTCATCCTCAGCGTGCTCGCGGTTGACCTGCTGAGCAGCAAGCTTCGGCTCGAGGAGCGCTATCGGCAACTGGCCGGGTGGCAGTTGCTGATTCCCGGCGGACGGCTTGCGGTGGCGGTCGCATTGCTGCTGGTTCCATCCTGGGGCGTGGCTTCCGCGGCAATCGGCTATTGCGCGGTCTCGCTCGCCATCGTCCTGCTTGCCTGGCCGCAGTTGCGCAAGTTGATGCGCGGCGAGATCGCATTGCATGGCCATGGCCCGCGCGATGCGCAAGCGCCTGGCGCAACCAGTCCCGGCGTCTTCGGCCTTTGGTCGCAGGCCTGGGCCTATGGCGTCGCGGCGGTGCTGTATCCGGTGTTCTTCCAGGTCAGCACGGTGCTGCTGAAATACCTCAACGACGACACGCAGGCCGGCCGCTACGGCATCGCCCTGGCGGTGATGACGGCGATCTATCTGCTGCCGTCCACGATCTACCAGAAGTTCCTGCTCTCCAAGCTGCATCGCTGGGCGGCGCACGACAAACCGAAGTTCTGGCGCGTCTACCGGCTCGGCAACATGGCGATGCTGCTGTGCGGCCTGGCGGTCGGCATTGCGCTGGCGGCCATGTCGCCATGGCTGGTGCCGATCGCCTTCGGAGAGGAGTATCGCGGCGTGGTGGGCATCCTGATGGTGCTGGCGCTGTGTGTTCCGCTGCGGTTCCTTTCCACTGCGGTGGGATCGGCGCTGCTCACCGAGGACCACATGCGCTATCGCGTCCGCGCGATGGCACTGGCTACGGCGGTCGCGGTGGCATTGAACGTGTTGTTGATTCCGTTCTTCAACGAACTCGGCGCGGCCGGCGCCACCGTCGTCGCCGAAGCCGTGCTGCTGCTGGCCATGTATCGCGGCGTACGGCGTTTCAGCCAGCCGCCAGCATGATGGTCCACAGGCTCTTACCACCATGACGACCCGCGAACTGCGCGTGAGCTTCACCGGCTATTACGGCATGGACAATTTCGGCGACGACCTGTTCGGCGCGATCTGCAGCGCGGCGACGCGTGCCTACTGGCGCGGCGAACCGAGGCTGGCAGGCCCGGCGATCGTCGGCGTCGACACGCGCTACACGATGCCGCGCTGGTATCCGGCATCCCTCTACGGCGCTGGCGGCACGCTGGGCAAGGCGAGTCGGTTTTACAGTTTCGCGCGCGCGATCCACGGCGCCGATGTCCTGGTGATGGGAGGCGGATCCGTCATCACCGCACGGGAATCGTTTCGCAAACCGATGATGCTTTCCGCGCATCGTCGCGGCAAGGTGCAGCTGGCAGCCGTCGGTGTCTCGATCGGACCGTTCGACGACGCGGCCTCCGAGGCTTCCGTGGCGGATTTCATCCAGCGTTTCGCTTATCTCTCCGTGCGCGACCGTCGATCGTATGAGCTGGCGATGACCATGGGCTTGCGTGGGAAGGTCCATCACGGTCGCGATCTGGCAGGCCTGTTGCCGTTGCTGCTCCCGCTGTCCCGGCTTGGTTCCGATGCGATGCCCGGCGCCGCGGCGATTCGCATCGGCATCGCGCTGTGCAACTACAGCGAAGCGCAAAGCTACGCAGCGCCCGACAAGCAGAGGCTGCAATCGTCGATGGTCGGGGCGCTGGCGAAGCTGGCTGGCGAGCGTCCGTTGCGAATCGACATCTTCAGCTTGAACGAGCATGACCGACACGGCGATCGCGCGCTGGCGCATGCGTTGCGGGAACAACTGAATCAGCATGGAGTAGCCGCACAGGTGCTGAGCTATCGCGGACTGGGTCCGGTCGCCATGGCGCAGGAGATCGGATGCTGCGACGTCTTCATCAGCGCCCGCTTGCACGGCGCCATCGTGGCGTACCTGCAGGGCGTGCCGTTCACGATCATCGACTACCACCCCAAGTGCAATGATTTCGCTGACGACATCGGACTCCCTTCGAGCCAGCGCATCACCGCGCAGCGGCAGGATGCCGAGGCCTTCGACGACGCGCTCGCCGCAATGCTGGGCGATGAACACGCGCCGACCCTTTCACGCGAACTTTACGCACTGCAGGCTCAGGACATATTCAAATCGAGTCCTTGGTCGATGGTTCCGGAAGCGACATGACGGACAGCAAGCCGATTGATCCCGGCGCCGAAGCCGCCCCGGTCAGCGTGGTCGTGCCGTGCTTTCGCTGCGCGGACACCATCGCTGCGGCGGTGGCGTCGATCGCCGCGCAGACCCTGCCTCCGGCGGAGGTGCTGCTGGTCGAAGATTGCAGCGGAGATCGCACGCTGGAGGCGTTGCGCGAAGTCGCCGCCGCGCATGCCGAAGGATGGATCAAGGTGATCGCGTTGCCGGCCAATGGTGGCCCGTCGCGTGCACGCAACGCAGGCTGGCAGGTCGCGAGCCAGGAATACATCGCGTTCCTCGACGCGGATGACAGCTGGTTTCCCGCCAAGCTGGAACTGCAGATGGCGGCCTTTCGCGCCGATCCCTTGATCGCGCTGATCGCGCACCGCATGGTCGTGCGCGAGCGTGGCCTCGCGCCACCCGCTTTGCGACGGCCGGTGCGCGCGTCGATCATCGGCCGGCGCCGATTGCTGCTCAACAACCCGTTTCCGACCGCGTCGGTCGTCCTGCGTCGCGACCTGCCGTTTCGCTTCGACGAGAAATACCGGCGCGTCGAGGACTTCCTGCTCTGGGCACAGATCGTCTTTTCGGGCTATCGCTGCGCCAAGATCAACCAGACGCTGGCGGCCTGGCACAAGCCGAACTACGGTGCCGGCGGACTGAGCGAGGACCTTGCCGCGATGCATCAAGCAGGCCGGGAAGTCCGCCAGGAATTGCTGCGGCAGGGGCTGGTCAGCCTGCCCGAGCACTATTTCGCGCGGGCGATTGGCATGCTGCGCAAGGCGCGACGGAACCTGTTGATGGCGGGCCGCCGTCACCGGCAAGGCGCCGACGCGCAGCGGGCGGCTCGATGAGCAGGTTGAACCCCGCCTTGCCGACCGCCGTTCCGCGCTACGGCAACGCCATGGCCAGCATGGCGCTGAGCTTCCTGTTGCTTGTCGGGGTCTGCGCCTTCGGCTGCTGGCTGATCGGAACGCGTTCGATCGATACCGGCACCGATACTTCCACCTACGCCGGATTCTTCGCACGATTGGGGCAAGACGCGATCACGACGAGGCTGGAGCCCGGATTCGTCGCCATCAGCTATGCGCTCAATCGCCTGGGCCTCGGCGTGACGGGTTACCAGGCCGCGTTGTTCGCGCTGATGCTGGCGACCGTGCTGGTCTCGACGCGCAAGTACTTCACCTATCTGGCCTCGCCGCGCAGCTATCTGACCTTCCTGAGCGCGGCGCTGATGCTGCTGTACGTCTCGCCGATGTTCGTCAACGCCTCGATCAATGCCGTACGGCAGGGCTTGGCTGCGTTGCTGGTGTTCGTGGCCTTGCTGACGTTCCAACAGCGCAAGTGGTGGCAGTTCGCCCTGTTCGGCGCAATCGCCTGCAGCCTGCATTCCTCTTCCGCTCTTTATCTGTTGTTCGCGCCGGCGCTGTTGCTTGGCGTCAATACCTTGCGCGTAGCCGCCGCGGTGGCCTTCCTGATGTATTGCTCCGGGCTGTCGATGAGCCTGGTGCAGGCACTCTTGCCTTCGCTTTACCAACTGGTGATGGAATACACGGCGAACCCGAACTATCGCTCCGGCGTGCGCATCGATTTCGCGGTGTTCTCGATCTTCTGGTACGTGCTGCCGCACCTGGCGGCGCCGCTGGTCCACTCGCCCTATCGGGAGGAGATCAAGCGAAGCACTTCGGTGTACCTGGTCATGCTGCTGCCTTTCTTCGCGATCGGATGGGGCTACTTCTCCAACCGTTATCTGCTGCCGGGCTGGCTGGCGGTGTCGTTGATCCTCGCGGCGATGCTGTGTCATAGCCGCCTGGCGACGCTCCGCAATCCGCTGCTGATCCGGTTGGGCCTGGTCGGATCGTGCGGCGTGTTCTATTTCCTGGTGACGCGTGGCATCGTGATCTGAACGAACCTTTCCCACAGTTCCATACGATCCGGTGCGGCCCATGCCGTACCGGAGCCTTTCATTCGCGGAGACACCCGTCCTGCAAGACTTCCTGGTATCGCTGACCTATCCGCCGACACTGTCGATCTATGCCCTGCTTTGCGGCTGTCTTGTCTTGCTGCTGCGCCGGCGCAGGCTCGGTGCGACGCTTGTGGTGCTCGCGATCGCTTGGTCGCTGCTTTGGTCCATCCCGGCGTGCTCGGACTGGCTGCGCGGGACGCTCGAGCAGCAGCATCCAGTCGTTGCCGAGGTCGCGTTACCGCGGGCCGATGCCATAGTCGTGCTCGGTGGAGGGGTGGGGCGTGCGTGGCTGCGCCGCAAGGACGTCGATCCGGAACAACTCAAGAGCAGTCGCCTGGCGGCGGGCGCACGCGCCTGGCTGGCGCGGCGGGCGCCGATCGTCATCCTGTCGGGCGGAGGCGAGGACGGCAGCGAAGCGCGCACGATGGCCTCGGCCATCACCAGGCTTCGCGTACCCGCGTCCGTATTACTGCTCGAGGAGCGCAGCAGGAACACGCAGGACAATGCATTGTTCACGGCCGCGCTGGCAAGGCAGCGTGGAATACAGCACGTGCTGCTGGTGACATCTGCCTTGCACATGCCCAGGGCGCGCCTGTTGTTTTGTGATGCGGGCATGAAGGTCACGCCCGTGCCAGTTCCGGAGTTCGCCCACCGCCAGCACTGGACGGAACGCTGGTTGCCGACGCGCAGTGCGGTATGGCGGAGCGGCCGCGCGTTGAAGGAGTATGCCGGGCTGGTCGCGATGTTCATCGAAATGAAAATGAACGAGCGCGGCCGATCTCCGAATCGTCAATGCGACATGAACGAATGAGCGCGGCAACCCCGCCAAATGACGCATTTTTCACGTGCCTGAGGCGCGGCTGATCGTACGCTTCCGCCGCGATCGACGCGTCCGTTCCATCATCCAACATCCCGGCACACCCGTCGCCGAAACATGGCGAGTGACATGGCAGTCGCAAGCGCGATTGCCCGTGCCACGAGTATCGAGGAGTCCAACGTGAAAACCACGCTTCGCATCCTGGCGCTGACCGGTGCCGTCATCGTGCTTGGCGGCTGCATGCCGGGACAGCACTTGTCCACCTCCAATCCGCCGCGCGAAGACCTGATCGGAAGCGGCAAGGTCCAGGTCGTGCCGATCACCTCAGAACTGGTGGCGACCGAACGCGCCGCGGCTGGACCAGCGCAGGCCCGGGTGCCTGCAGAACTCACCGGTTATCGCCAGGAGAGCTATCAGATCCAACCGGGCGACACGCTGCTGGTCACCGTCTGGGATCACCCCGAACTGACCACGCCGGCGGGCACGCAACAGCAGGCCGTGGCGAACGGGCGCCTGGTGCGGCCCGATGGCACGTTCTATTTTCCCTATGCCGGCGAACTCAACGTCACCGGCATGACCATCGAGCAGGTGCGCAACGCGCTGGCCGGCAAGCTCGCTCGTTACCTCAAGGATCCGCAGGTCGACGTCAACGTGGCCGGGTACGGCAGTCGCGTCGCATTGCAGGGCGCCTTCACCAACACCAGCCCGCAGGAGATCACCTCGGTCCCGTTGTCGCTGTCGCAGGCGATCGGCAGGGCCGGCATCAACGTCGAGCAGGCCGATCTCTCCGGCTTCATGCTCACGCGCGATGGCAGGAGCTACCCGCTGGACCTGGATGCGTTGAATCGTGATGGCGCCGTCGCGCCGGAGATTTACCTGAAGGCGGGCGATCAACTCTTCATGCCGTTCAACGACCGCAAGGAGGTCTACGTCATCGGCGAGGTCGTGCGTCCGCAATCCATCACCTTCAAGACGACCGACCTCACGCTGACGCAGGCCCTGGGCCGGGTCGGCGGCTTGAATCCGGTCACGTCGAAAGGCAGCGCGGTCTACGTGATTCGCGGCGTGGAGAACATGCAGCAGTCGCCGGCGACGGTGTACCAGCTCGACGCTAGTTCGCCGGTGGCCTTCGCCTTGTCCGATCAGTTCCGGCTGCGGCCGGCCGACGTGGTGTTCGTCGGGCCTGCCGGGATCACGCGCTGGAATCGCTTCTTGTCGCAGTTGTTGCCGCTGTCCGGCATCATCAGCAACGCGGCCAATGCCAACTACGACATAACGCGGGACTGACGGTATTGCGATGTCACGTCACGTTGGTGGACGGTACGTCCGTCCCCGAACGTGCGTGTCGTTTTGCAGTCACTCGCGTTGCCGTAACGCCGGCGACGGTTTGCGGCATGCCGGGCCAGGCTTCCTGTGCCGTCAGCCGTCCCAGGCGGCTTTGACGTGGGGCCTGGCTTTGGTCCAATCGATTTTCGAGTCGCGGCGAATGCGTTCCCAGCCGATCTGCAGAATGACTTCCACGTCGGCCCAGGGCTTGTCGGGAAAGAATTCCTTGCATTGCTTCCCGTAGATCCAGCAGAGCTTGCGGTCCTGATTCTCGAAATCGTCGACGATCGTCATCGAGGGTTTCCTTCGCTTGGACGGGAACCAAGTTATGGGCCGCGGGGTTAAAGCTCGCTGACTTTCGCGCGTGCGATGGTTCGCGGTTAAGCAGGCGGATTGCCAGCCTTCACAGACTGTCCACACCCAGTCTCGCGGCGCGCGACGCACCCCGGTTACAGTGGTCGCTGGCAACTGGGGACCTCCATGGCAAAACCGTCAAACAAGCCTGCAAGCAAGGCCAAGACCGCTTACGTCTGCGCCGAATGCGGCGCCGAGCACAACAAGTGGCAGGGCCAGTGCGGCGAATGCGGCGCGTGGAATTCGCTCAGCGAGATCGTGCTGGAATCCGCCGCCGCGCAATCACCCGCCGCGCGTCGCAGCGGCTGGGCAGGAAAGCTGGAGGCGCCGCAAGTCACCGCGCTCAAGGACGTGCGCCATGGCGAGGACGCGCGCGTGTCGACGGGTATCGGCGAGTTCGACCGCGTACTCGGTGGCGGTCTGGTCGAAGGTGCGGTCGTGCTCGTCGGTGGCGATCCGGGCATCGGCAAATCGACGCTGTTGCTGCAGGCGATCGCGCGGATGTCCTCGACGCTGCCGGGCCTGTACGTGACGGGCGAGGAATCCCTGGCGCAGGTCGCCGGGCGCGCGGTGCGTCTGGGGCTGTCGCTGGACGGACTGAACGCGCTGGCCGAGACCAGCATCGAGAAGATCCTCGACCACGCCTCGGCGTCGCAACCGAAACTCATCATCGCCGACTCCGTGCAGACGCTGTGGACCGAGTCGCTTACGGCCGCACCCGGTTCGGTCAGCCAGGTGCGCGAAAGCGCGGCGCGTCTGGTGCGTTATGCAAAGGAAACCGGTACCGCTGTGTTCCTGGTCGGTCACGTCACCAAGGAGGGGGGGATCGCCGGCCCGCGCGTGCTCGAGCACATGGTCGATGCGGTGCTGTATTTCGAAGGCGAAAGCGGCAGCCGCTTCCGCGTGCTGCGCGCGTTCAAGAACCGATTCGGCGCGATCAACGAACTCGGCGTGTTCGCGATGGGCGAAAAAGGACTGAAGGAAGTTCCCAACCCGTCGGCGATCTTTCTGTCCGGCAGCAGCACACCGCAATCGGGCAGTTGCGTGATGGTGACGCGCGAAGGCACGCGGCCGCTGCTGGTCGAGGTGCAGGCGCTGGTCGATTCGTCGCCGTTGTCGAACCCTCGTCGCGTCGCGGTCGGCCTCGAACAGAACCGCCTGGCGATGCTGCTGGCGGTGCTGCATCGCCACGGCGGGATCGTGACCGGCGACCAGGACGTGTTCGTCAACGTCGTCGGCGGCATCCGCGTGCAGGAAACCGCGGCCGACCTGCCGGTGTTGCTTGCGATATTGTCTTCGTTGCGCGACAAGCCGCTGGCCGAGAACACAGTTGCCTTCGGGGAAATCGGACTCTCCGGCGAGATCCGGCCGGTACCGAACGGAGAGGAGCGCTTGAAGGAAGCCGCGACCCACGGCTTCAAGCGCGCGATCGTGCCGAAGGCGAATGCGCCGAAGGCGGGGAGCTACAAGGGCCTGGAAGTCATCGCGGTGGAACGACTGGCCGATGCGCTCGCGGCCGCGACGGACTGACGGCGACGAAGATCAGGCGCGGCGCAGCACCACTTCGAGCACGAACTTGCTGCCGAAGAATGCCAGCACCAGCAGCGCCATCGCCGCCAGGGTCCAGCGCACCGCGATCGTGCCGCGCCATCCGTAACGCCAGCGACCCAGGAGCAGCGCGCCGAACGCAAGCCATGACAAGACGCTGAGCACGGTCTTTTCGATCAGGCGCTGGGCGAAGAAGTCCTCCACGAACAGCGCGCCGGTCAACAGGGTCGCGGTCAACAGGATGAAGCCGACCGCGATCGTGCGGAACAGCAACGTTTCGAGTTCGGTCAGCGGCGGCAGGGCGCGCAGCCAGCCGCGGATGTCGCGCCGGCGCAGGGCGCGCTCCTGCAGCCACAGCATCACCGCCAGCAGCGCCGCGATCGCCAGCGTGGCGTAGGCGAGCAGCGCGAACCACGCGTGCAACTGCAAGTGCCAGTCGAGGCCTTCGGCCACGTGGTGGCCGACGTTGGCATACACCAGCAACAACACCGCGGCGATCGGGAACACGATCACGCCGAGGGCCGCCATGCGCCCTGAAGCGCCGAAGGCAGTCGTCAGCATCGCCATCCCCAGGCCGACCAGCGACAAGGCGGCGAAGAAATGCATGTCGAGGCCGCCGGCGGAGTTCCAGGCCAGCACGTGCGTCGCGGCGTGGAAGGCCACCCCACCCAGGGCCGGCAGCAGCCAGCTGCGCGCGTCACCCTCGCGTGCAACTTCGCGTACGAGCATCAATGCGGCGAGCAAGTAGGACAGGGCGCCGATGAGAACGATTGTCATCAGCTGAGTGTCGCACAGCCTCGGGCGCCGAGGCGTGCAAAACGACGCGGGCTATAATTCGCGCCCATTCCGGAGCTTCGGCCGCCCATGTTCGAATCCCTCACCCAGCGTCTTTCCGGCACCATCGAGCGCCTGCGCGGTCGCGGCCGGCTGACCGAGGAAAACATCCGCGAGGCCACGCGCGAGGTCCGCATCGCGTTGCTGGAGGCCGACGTGGCCTTGCCGGTGGTGCAGGCGCTGATCGAGCGGATCAAGGTGCGCGCGGTCGGCCAGGAAGTGCTCAAAAGCCTCACACCCGGGCAGGCGCTGATCAAGGTCGTGCGCGACGAGTTGACCGCGGTGATGGGCTCGCAGGCGGCCGACCTCAACCTCAACGTACCAGCGCCGGCGGTGATCCTCATGGCGGGCCTGCAGGGCGCGGGCAAGACCACCACGGTCGCCAAGCTGGCCAAGCACCTCAAGGAACGCCGCAAGAAGAAAGTGATGGTGGTGTCTGCCGACGTCTACCGTCCGGCCGCGATCGAGCAGCTGAAGACGCTCGCGCAACAGGTCGACGTGCTGTTCTTCCCGTCGAGCGCCGACCAGAAACCCGAAGACATCGTGCGCGCCGCGATCGTCGACGCGCGCAAGTCCTACGCCGACGTGCTGATCGTCGATACCGCCGGCCGCCTCGCGATCGACGAGGCGATGATGGCCGAGATCAAGGCGCTGCATGCCGCGGCCTCGCCGGTCGAAACCTTGTTCGTGGTCGACTCGATGACCGGTCAGGACGCCGCGACGACGGCCAAGGCCTTCAGCGAGGCGTTGCCGCTCACCGGCGTGGTCCTGACCAAGACCGACGGCGACGCGCGCGGCGGCGCGGCGTTGTCGGTGCGCTACGTCACCGGCCGCCCGATCAAGTTCATCGGCACCGGCGAGAAGCCCGATGGCCTCGACGTGTTCCATCCCGACCGCGTCGCCAGCCGCATCCTCGACATGGGCGACGTGCTGTCGCTGGTCGAGCAGGTCGAGCAGCAGGTCGACAAGGACAAGGCGCAGAAGCTCGCCGAGAAGGTCGCCAAGGGCAAGAAGTTCGACCTCAACGACATGCGCGACCAGCTCGAGCAGATGCAGAACATGGGCGGCATATCCGGGCTGATGGACAAGCTGCCCGGCATGGGCCAGATCCCGGATGCCGTGAAAGCCCAGGTCACCGGCAAGGAAGTACCGCGCATGGTCGCCATCATCGGCTCGATGACCAAGCGCGAGCGCCGCAACCCCGGACTGCTCAACGGCTCGCGCCGGGCGCGCATCGCCAAGGGCTCCGGCACCACGCCGGCCGACGTCAACCGCCTGCTCAAGCAGTTCCAGCAGATGGAAAAGATGATGGGCAAGCTGGGACGCGGCGGCATGAAGGGCATGATGCGGGGCATGCGCGGGATGATGGGTGGGGGAGCCGGCGGCTTCCGCATGTGAAGGCGGGGCCGCACCGCGGACAGGGCGCTGAACCAGCAACTACATCGCCTTGAGCCCTGGTGGGGCGACATCCAAGCGATGGATGAGCGCAGATGGCGGGTTTCCCGCAGCCAGCCAATGGCTTACAATGCGCGGCTTACCTCGCCATGTCCGGCGACTGGGCAACACAGGAACATCGAGTCATGGTCAAGATCCGCCTTACCCGTGGCGGCGCCAAGAAGCGCCCCTTCTATCACATCATCGTGACCGACCAGCGCAGTGCGCGCGACGGTCGCAATATCGAACGCGTGGGTTACTACAACCCGGTTGCCGCCGGCAACGAGAAGCGCGTCGAACTCGATACCGCCCGCGTCGCCCACTGGGTCGGCCAGGGTGCGCAGATGACCGACAAGGTGCGCGACCTGTACAAGGAAGCGTCCAAGGCAGCGGCTGCCACCGCAGCCTGATGCCCGGCCACGCTTTCGCGTGGCCCCCATCCGACAGATGCAGACGACACCGAGCGCGGCCCCGCAGGGACTGATCCTGCTGGGCAGGGTGCACGGTGCTTTCGGCGTGCGCGGCGAACTCAAGCTCGAGTCGTGGACCGAGCCGCGCAGCGCGATCTTCCGTTACCAGCCGTGGATCCTGCGCGATGCGCAAGGGCGCGAGCGCGAGTTGAGCGGTGCGCGCGGGCGTGAAAGTCCCAAAGGCCTGGTCGCCGTGTTTCCTGGCGTTGAAGATCGCGACACCGCCGAGGCCATGCGCGGAACGGACGTCTACGTGCCGCGTTCGGCCTTGCCGCCGGCCAGTGCGGACGAGTACTACTGGGTCGACCTGGAAGGCCTGCGCGTCGTGAATCTCGAAGGCGTCGAATTCGGACGCGTCTCGCACCTGTTCTCGACCGGCGCCAACGATGTCGTCGTCGTGCATGGCGAACGCGAGCGCATGATTCCGTTCCTGCAACCCGATTACATCACCGCGATCGATTTCGGCGCCGGCCTGATGACGGTCGACTGGGATGCCGATTTCTGATGCGCGTCGACGTCGTCAGCCTGTTTCCCGAATTCGTCGCCCAGATCGCTGGCCATGGCGTGGTCGGCCGCGCGCAGGAGCGCGGCCTGCTCGCCGTCCACGGCTGGAATCCGCGCGACCACGCCGAAGGCAGTTACCGCCGCGTCGACGATCGTCCCTTCGGTGGCGGACCGGGCATGGTGATGCTGATCGATCCGTTGCGTGACTGCCTTGCCGCTGCGCGTGCGGCGGATCCGGCGCCGGCCAAGGTCATCTACCTCACGCCACAGGGTGCGCCTCTCACACAGGCCAAGGTACGTGAACTCGCCAAACGCGAACGTCTGATCCTGCTGTGTGGGCGCTATGAAGGCATCGATGAACGGCTGATCGAGGCCGAGGCCGACGAGGAGCTGTCGATCGGCGATTACGTGCTGTCGGGCGGCGAGCTGGCTGCCGCGGTGGTCATCGACGCCGTGGCGCGCCTGCAGGAAGGCGCCCTCAACGACAACGAATCGGCCGTCCAGGACAGTTTCGAGGAAGACGGGCTGCTCGATTGCCCGCACTACACCCGCCCGGTCGAGCACTCGCTCGGGGCCGTGCCATCGGTCCTGATGTCCGGCAACCACGCGGAGATTGCCAAATGGCGTCGCCAGCAGTCGCTCGGGCGGACCTGGCTGAGGCGCCCTGACCTGCTCCAAGAGAACCAATTATCGGCCGCCGACCGGAAGCTGCTGGACGCGTTTCGCCATGGCCTGGCCGCGGAAAAAACGAAGTAGGGCGGCACCTGACCCGCCTTCGAGCAATTCCCGGCCGACCGGCCACAGCCCGCCCCGCACCTAGTCACGAGGGGAAAAAGGCCGCTATAATGCGCGGCTTCGCGACACCCACCCGTAAGACCCCGCCCGCATGCCCGCCCGCCGATGCTCCGCATCGCGTCCAGCATCCGGTCCGATCACGACAGAAAACACGATAGAGCAGGCCGCGCCATGAACAAGCCATCCCTGAACACCTTGCTGCAGGCATTCGAATCTGAACAGTCGCAGCGCAAGTTGCCGGACTTCGGCCCGGGCGACACCGTGGTCGTCAACGTCAAGGTGAAGGAAGGCAACCGCGAGCGCCTGCAGGCCTATGAAGGCGTGGTGATCGGCAAGAAGAACGCCGGCCTCAACTCCGCGTTCACCGTGCGCAAGATCTCGCATGGCTTCGGCGTCGAGCGCGTGTTCCAGACCCACAGCGCCGTGATCGATTCGGTGACCGTGAAGCGCCGTGGCGCGGTGCGCGCCGGCAAGCTGTATTACCTGCGCGGGCTGGAAGGCAAGAAGGCGCGCATCAAGGAAGACCTGGCGGCGCATGCCAAGTCCAAGGCCAACGCTGCCGCGCAAGCCGCGGAGTAATAGTCTGCGTCCACCGCATGATGACGGCCACCGCAAGGTGGCCGTTCGCGTTTCGGAGATCGGATTGCGCGCCATCTTGTTGGCTACGGCTGAATGTTTTCGCGGCACTGCCTTGCAGCGCCCCTGTGACTTTCACGATCATGGCGGCATGCGCTCCAGCAAGGATCCGGACGGCCATGGCTGAGCAGCAGGACGACCCTGGCGTCAGGCTCGACCTGTGGTTGTGGGCGGCCCGGTTCTTCCGCACGCGCAGCCTCGCCAAGCAGGCGATCGAGACCGGCAAGGTCGAGGTCGACGGCCAGCGCGCAAAGGCGGCGCGCGGTGTACGCCTCGGCGATGCGATGAAGATCGTGCGCGGCGAGGAAACGTTCGTGATCGAGGTCGTCGCGATCAGCGCCAAGCGCGGCTCCGCCGTTATCGCGCGAACCTTGTATCGCGAATCCGACGAGTCGCGCTTAGCGCGCGAGACCCGCCGCGCCGAACTGGCCGCGGCACGCGCGGGCTACCAGGCACCGCAGACCAAACCCGACAAGCGCGCCCGCAAATTGATCCGCGCACTGGGAGACATCGATGCGTCGTAGGCTCGCGGCGGCATGAAGTCCAGCCGCCTGCTGCCCCTGATCGTCGCCTGCGCCTTGTTCATCGAGAACATGGATTCGACCGTGATCTCGACGTCGCTGCCGGCGATCGCACGCGACTTGGCGACCGACCCGATCGCGCTGAAGCTGGCGCTGACCACCTACCTGCTCGCGCTTGCCGTGTTCATTCCGGTCAGCGGCTGGGTCGCGGACCGCTTCGGCGCACGGCCGACTTTCATGACCGCGATCGGCGTGTTCCTGCTCGGTTCGATCGGCTGCGCCGCCAGCGACTCGCTGGAAGCGATGGTCGCCGCGCGATTCCTGCAAGGCATGGGCGGCGCGATGATGGTGCCGGTCGGACGCCTGGTGCTGTTGCGCACGGTGCCGAAGAACGAACTGGTGCAGGCGCTGAGCTGGCTGACCATTCCGGCGCTGGTCGGGCCGGTGGTCGGACCGCCGTTGGGCGGATTCATCACCACTTACTTCGACTGGCGCTGGATCTTCCTGATCAACATCCCGATGGGCGTGCTCGGCATCGTGCTGGCGAGACGCTTCATTCCCGACATCCGCGAGCCGACCGCGCCGCTGGATTGGCGCGGTTTCATGCTGGCCGGCGTCGGTCTTGCGCTGGCGATGTTCGGTTTCTCCACGCTGGGCCGGCACTTGGTGTCGATGCCTCTGGCGATGGGTGCGCTGGTGCTTGGCACGGCCATGCTGGTGGCGTACGTGCGACACGCGCGGCGCCATGCCCATCCTTTGCTCGACCTCGGATTGTTCCGGTTGCCGACCTTTCGCGCCGGCGTACTCGGCGGTTCGCTGTTCCGCATCGGCATCGGCGCGACGCCTTTCCTGTTGCCGCTGATGTTGCAACTCGGCTTCGGCCTCAGCCCGGTGCAGTCGGGCCTGCTGACGTTCGTGTCCGCAATCGGCGCCATGTTCATGAAGACGATCGCGGCGCGCATCCTCAAGCGCTTCGGATTCCGGCGCGTGCTGGTGGTCAACGCCCTGATCGCGTCGCTGATGCTGTGCGGCTTCGGATTGTTCCGGCCGGAGACGCCGCACGTCTTCATCATCGGGACCTTGCTGGTCAGCGGCTGTTTCCGTTCGCTGCAGTTCACGAGCTTGAACGCGATCAGCTACGCCGAGGTCGACTCGCCGAAGATGGGCCAGGCCAGCAGCCTGGCCGGGATGATGCAACAGCTCTCGCTGAGCATGGGCGTCGCGGTCGGCGGTTACATTCTGGAAATCGCAGGTTTAATCGGCGATCGTCCATCGACAGACGTGCACAATTTCTACGTCGCATTCGTCGTGGTCGGACTGATCTCGGCGAGTTCGGCGTGGATGATGTGGCGCTTGCCACGCAACGCCGGCGCGGAGATGGCGGGCCGCGCCAAGCCTGGTCAGGAGATCGCCGAACCGAAAGTGGAACAACTTCCGGCGACGTGAGTGCTGCTCCTACGAAAAGCAAAAAAGCCGGCAGCGGACTGCCGGCTTTTTTGAGGGGCGCTATCAAAACCTCAGCTCTGCGCCGTCGTCGAGATCACGCAAGGTCGAAGCGATCGAGGTTCATCACCTTGCTCCAGGCCGCTACGAAGTCGTGGACGAACTTCTTCTGCGCGTCCGAGCTTGCATAGACTTCGGCCAGGGCCCGCAGTTGCGAGTTCGACCCGAAGATCAGGTCGACGCGCGTGCCTGTCCACTTGCGTTCGTCGGTCTTGCGATCCTGCGCCTCGAACACGTTCTCGGCGTCCGAGAGCGGCTTCCATTCCGTGCCCATGTCGAGCAGGTTCACGAAGAAGTCGTTGGTCAGCGCCTCCGGTCGATCGGTGAAGACTCCATGTCGGGTCTGTCCGACGTTGGTGCCGAGGACGCGCATGCCGCCGACGAGCACCGTCATCTCGGGCGCGGTCAGGGTCAGCAGTTGCGCCTTGTCGATCAGCAGCGCTTCGGCAGGAACGCTGTACTTCTCCTTGAGGTAATTGCGGAAACCATCCGCGACCGGTTCGAGCACGGCGAAGGATTCCACATCGGTCTGCTCCTGCGAGGCGTCCGTGCGCCCAGGCGAGAAGGGAACCGTCACGGCGTGACGCCGGCGTTCTTCGCTGCCTGCTCGACACCCGCGCACCGGCCAGCACGATCAGGTCGGCAAGCGAAACTTTCTTGCCGCCGGACTGCGCACTGTTGAACTCGCTGCTGAATGTCTTCCAGCGTTTTCGAGGACCTTCGCCAGCTGCGCGGGTTCGTTGACCGCCCAATCCTTCTGCGGCGCGAGGCGAATGCGCGCGCCATTCGCGCCGCCGCGCTTGTCGGAGCCGCGGAAGGTGGACGCCGACGCCCACGCGGTCGACACCAGTTGCGAAACGCTCAGGCCCGACGCCAGGATCTTGCCCTTCAGCGCGGCAATGTCCTGTCTCGTCGATCAGCGGGTGATCGACTGCGGGAACGGGATCCTGCCAGATGAGTTCTTCGGCCGGGACTTCGGGGCCGAGATACCGTGCGCGCGGACCCATGTCGCGGTGCGTCAGCTTGAACCACGCGCGGGCGAAGGCGTCGGCGAACTGGTCCGGATTCTCGAGGAAGCGGCGCGAGATTTTCTCGTAGGCCGGGTCGAATCGCAGGGACGAGGTCCGTGGTGAGCATGTTCGGCGCGCGTCGCTTCGAGCCGTCATGGGCGTCGCGGTACGGTGCCGGCACCTGCGCCATTCTTCGGCTGCCACTGGTGCGCGCCGCCGGGGCTCTTGGTCAGTTCCCATTCGAAGCCGAACAGGTGTTTGAAGAAGTCGTTGCTCCACTTCGTCGGCGTGGTGGTCCAGGTGACTTCCAGGCCGCTGGTGATCGCGTCGCCGGCGATGCCGGTGCCGAAGGTGCTGTGCCAGCCCAGGCCTTGGGCCTCGATGTCGTCGCCTTCCGGATCCTTGCCCACGTTCTTCGGATCGCCCGCACCATGGGTCTTGCCGAAGGTGTGGCCGCCGGCGATCAGTGCGACCGTCTCTTCGTCGTTCATCGCCATGCGGGCGAAGGTCTCGCGGATGTCCCTGGCCGCCGCGATGGGATCGGGATTGCCGTTCGGGCCTTCGGGATTGACGTAGATCAGGCCCATCTGCACTGCGGCCGAACGGGTTGGCGAGTATCGTCGTCTCGCCGGAGTAACGCTTGTCGCCGCCGAGCCAGGTCGGTTTCTTCGCCCCAATAGACGTCCTGATCCGGCTCCCACACGTCCTCGCGCCCGCCGGCGAAGCCGAAGGTCTTGAATCCCATCGTTTCCAGCGCGACGTTGCCGGTGAGGATCATCAGGTCGGCCCACGAAATCTTGCGGCCGTACTTCTGCTTGATCGGCCAGAGCAGGCGGCGCGCCTTGTCCAGGCTGACGTTGTCCGGCCAGCTGTTGAGCGGCGCAAAGCGCTGCTGGCCTCTGCCGCCGCCGCCGCGACCGTCGCCGGTGCGGTACGTGCCGGCGCTGTGCCAGGCCATGCGGATGAACAACGGGCCGTAGTGGCCGAAGTCCGCCGGCCACCAGTCCTGCGAGTCGGTCATCAAGTGCCGCGAGATCTTTCTTCACGGCCGCCAGGTCGAGGCTCTTGAATTCCTTCGCGTAGTCGAAGTCCTCGATCCATCGGATCGGACTTGGACGAATGCTGGTGCAGGAGATCGAGCCTCAGCTGGTTCGGCCACCAGTCGCGGTTCGACGTGACTGCGTCCAGCGGCGTGATTGAACGGGCACTTCGGTTCGGCTGACATGGGCTGGCTCCGTGCGGGGTGGACAAGACGTATCGAGCGTACGCTGACCTCTGAAGTTTATGAAATTGAATGATGCGAAGTTTTCGATAGGTGGAAGTTATCGAAGGCAATGACTTACGGCGACTTCAGGTCCGAGGCATGCCGCCCAAGACCGACTGCCCGACTTTCATCAGGTCCGACAGATCGACGTCGCCATCGCCGTCCTTGTCGAGCACCGCATTCAACACACCGCCGCCGAGACCACCCTGCTGGCCGATGCTCTGCTGCTCCTGGCCGAGGATGTCGCCGAGCACTTGCGGCGTGGATGCTTTGCCGGGGATATCGGTCGGCGTGTCGCCGGCCTGTCGGTGCTCGAACATGCGCTTGGCCAGGTAGGCCATCACGATCGGTGCCAGCCAGCGCAGCAACATGTTGGCCTTGTCGCCGCCCAGTCCGGTGGCTTGCCCGAGCGCCTGTTGCGCGCGCGGCGTGCGATTGCCGAAGACGTGGCCGAGGATCTGCTCGCCCTGACCGCCGCCACCGAGCACCGAACCGAGCACGCTGCCGACATCGAGGCCGGCATGGTCCTTCTGCAGGGCGCCGAACAAGGCTTCCGCGCCTTGCGGCTGGCTGGCATTGCGGCCGAGCGCGCCCATCAGCAGCGGCAAGTGCCGCGCCGATGGCGGTGTTGGCCTGCGACGGATCGATGCCCAGTTGCCGGGAGATCTGTTGCAGCGGAGTGCCTTGCAGCTGCGATGCGAGCTCATTGGTCAACGAAGGGGGCTGGGCGTTCATGGCGGTTCCGGATTCGTGGCGGGGAATCGCACACTAGGCCCGGACGCGTTACAGAACCGATAACGTCCAGTCGCTACTGCAACGCCTTGAGACGGTAAAGCGCCTCCAGCGCCTGCTTCGGCGAGAGCTCATCAGGCTCGATCGTGGCGAGCGCATCGAGCGCTGCGGAGGAGGGCGCGAACAGCCCGATCTGCTGTGGGCTGTCGAGCACTTCCGGCGACAACGCCGGCGTGGCGTCGGCGCCGCGCTGCTCGAGTTCGGCGAGGCGTCCACGCGCCTGCCGCACCACCGATTTGGGCAGGCCTGCCAGCGCCGCGACCTGCAGGCCGAAGCTGCGGTTGGCCGGTCCGTCCTTCACCGCATGCATGAAGACCAGCGCGTCGCCGTGCTCGACCGCATCCAGGTGCACGTTGGCGATGCCGCTGCCAGGCTCGGCCAGGGCGGTGAGTTCGAAATAGTGCGTGGCGAACAGCGTGTAGCAGCGATTGACCGTCGCCAGATGCCGCGCGCATGCCTCGGCGAGGGCGAGGCCGTCGTAGGTCGAAGTGCCGCGGCCGATTTCGTCCATCAGCACCAGCGACTGCGGCGTGGCGTGATGCAGGATGTAGCTGGTCTCCGACATCTCGACCATGAAGGTCGATTGTCCGCGTGCGAGGTCGTCGCCGGCGCCGATGCGGGTGAGGATGCGGTCGATCGGCCCGAGCACCGCGCGCGCCGCCGGCACGAAACTGCCGATATGCGCGAGCAGCACGATCAGCGCGTTCTGCCGCATGTAAGTACTCTTGCCGCCCATGTTGGGGCCGGTGATCACGAGCATGCGCCTGGCATCGTCGAGCACCAGGTCGTTTGGCTCGAACGGTTCGTCGCGCACCGCCTCGACCACGGGATGGCGACCACGCTCGATGCACAGCTGTGGTTCGTCCGACAGTGTCGGCTGCGACCAGTCCAGCGCTTGAGCGCGTTCGGCGAAGCAGGCCAGCACGTCGAGTTCGGACAGCGCCGCGGCGCAGCGCTTCAGCGCGTCCAGGTGTTCGTTGAGGCCGTCGAGCAGCGATTCGTACAGCAGTTTCTCGCGCGCCAGCGAACGTTCGCGCGCTGACAGCACCTTGTCCTCGAACTGCTTCAGTTCCTCGGTGATGTAACGCTCGGCACCGGTCAGCGTCTGTCGGCGCGTGTAATGCACGGGCGCCTTGTCGGCTTGGCCTTTGCTGATCTCGATGTAATAACCGTGCACCCGGTTGTAGCCGACCTTCAGCGTGGCGATGCCGCTGGCGGCGCGCTCGCGTAGTTCGAGGTCGACCAGGAACTGGTCCGCATTCGTGCTGAGCAGCCGCAACTCGTCGAGATCGGCATCGAAGCCGCCGGCGATGACGCCGCCGTCGCGCGCGAGCAGCGGCGGTTGCGGCACGATCGCGCGCGCCAGCCATTCGGCCTGCGCCGCGTGCTCGCCGAACTCCGCCAGTAGCGCCTGCACGCGTGGCGCATCGAGCGACGACAACAGTGCCCGCACAGCGGGCAGCAGGCCGAGCGCATCGCGCAGCGTGCTGAGGTCGCGCGGCCGCGCCGAACGCAGCGCCACGCGCGACAGGATGCGTTCGACGTCGCCGAGGGCGCGGAATGTTTCGCGCAAGTCGGCGTCGATGCGTTGTTCGATGAGCGCTTCCACTGCCTGGTGGCGCTCGGCCAGCACGCGCCGGTCGCGCAGCGGGCGGTGCAGCCAGCGGCGCAGCAACCGGCCGCCCATCGGCGAAATCGTCGAGTCGAGAACGCCGAGCAGGGTATGCCGGGCGTCGCCGTCGACACGACTGTCGAGTTCGAGATGCCGGCGCGTCGCCGCGTTCATCGCGATCGCGCCATCGCTGGACTCGGTGGCGATCGCACTCAGATGCGGCAGGCGTTGCTTCTGCGTCTCTTCGACGTAGCCGAGCAGTGCGCCGGCGGCGCCGATCGCCAGCGGCAGGTTCTCGATGCCGAAGCCGGACAGGTCGTGCAGGCCGAAGAATTGCAGCAATTGCCGCCGCCCGCCGTCGCCATCGAACAGCCACGGCGCGCGCCGGCGCAGGCCGTGGCGCGCCGACACCGACGCGGGCCAGCCGTCCTCGTCGGCAACCAGCAATTCAGCCGGCTCCAGTCGCGCGAGTTCGGCTTCCAGCGCATCGTCGCCTTCGACCTGGTTGACCAGGAAGCGGCCGCCCGCCAGATCCGCCCACGCCAGGCCATAACCACTGCGCCCGCGTGCCACGGCCATCAGCAGCGTGTCGCGGCGATCCTGCAGCAGCGCCTCGTCGGTCACCGTGCCCGGCGTGACGATGCGCACGACCTTGCGCTCGACCAGGCCCTTGCTCGCGGCGGGATCGCCGATCTGTTCGCAGATCGCGACCGATTCGCCGAGCGCGACCAGGCGCGCGAGATAGCCCTCGACCGCGTGATAGGGCACGCCGGCCATCGGGATCGGTTGCCCGGCCGAACTGCCGCGCTGGGTCAGGGTGATGTCGAGCAGGCGAGCGGCCTTGCGTGCGTCGTCGTAGAACAGCTCGTAGAAGTCGCCCATGCGGAAAAACAGCAACACGTCGGGATGCTCGGCCTTGGCCGTGAAGAACTGGCGCATCAGTGGGGTGTGTTGATCGGTGGACATGGACGCGTAGGACGGGGCAGGTCGGCTAGTTTGCCCGATCGCGATCGGGCGCCGTTGCGGGCCGCAGGATGACTATTGGCAAGCGTACGGCGGCGTGCGGATGTGTTAGTTTTCCGCTACGGTCGCGTTCAGCGCCCGGATCATGCCCGACCGCGTCCCCCACAACGGTCAGGCATTTGGGCTGTAGCGGCGTTGGCCGCGGAGATTTGCCGTGTATCCAGACTGGGCGCCAGCCCAGTTCGGGAGGGATGCGCGGTCCATACACACTCGGGTAGGGGGACACCATGCTTTCGATCAAGCCGGAACGCCGATTGCTTGCCAGCGCTGTGCTGGTGGCGCTCGTGTCGATGTCGCAGATGCAAGGCGCGCAGGCGCAGGAAGCCGCGGCCCCAGCCACCACGGACGAGGAAGAAGCGACCACGCTCGCGACCATGACGGTCACCGCGCAGAAGCGCGAAGAACAGATGCAGGATGTGCCGATCGCGATCACCGCGCTGCCCGAGCAGTTGCTGCAGGACACCGGCGTGCGCGACATCAAGGACCTGCAGGTGCTGGTGCCCGGCTTCACCGTCACCAGCACCCAGAACGAAGCGATCACCACCGCGCGCCTGCGCGGCATCGGCACCGTCGGCGACAACGCCGGCCTGGAGTCCTCTGTCGGCATCGTCATCGATGGCGTCTATCGGCCGCGCAACAGCGTCGGCTTCGGTGATCTCGGCCAGCTCGAACGGATCGAAGTGTTGAAGGGTCCGCAGGGCACCGTGTTCGGCAAGAACACGTCGGCCGGCGTCGTCAACGTGATTACGCGGCGGCCGAGCTACAGCACGTTCGTCGAAGGCGAAATCACCGTCGGCAACTACAACGCGCTCGGTGTTTCCGGCGCGCTCAACAGCACGCTGGGCGAGAACGCCGCGTTCAGCGTCTACGCCACCAAGCGCAAGCGCGACGGCTGGATGGACGTTCGCACCGGCGGCGGTCCGCGCACCGAAACGGAAGACTACGACCAGAACTTCCATTCGCTGCGTGGCCAATTGCTGCTGGAACCGACCGAAAATCTCGACATCAATTTCATCGCTGACTTCACCAGCCGCGAAGAGAATTGCTGTACGGCGGTGACCACCACACGCGGCGCCACCGCGGCGATCATCGATGCCTTGTCCCCTGATTCGGGCGTGGCACCGGTCGCGGATCCTTTTGCGCGGGTGGCCTATGCCAATCGCAGCACCGAGCAGGACATCAAGGACAAGGGTGTCAGTGGCGAAGTCAACTGGACCACGCCGTGGTTCGGCGGCGCCACGCTGACCTCGATCACCGCCTCGCGCGACTGGCAGGCGATCAACGGTCTCGATTTCGATTATTCCAGCGCAGACCTGATCTACCGGAATGCCGACGAGAACGAATCGTTCACCGGCTTCGAGCAGTTCAGTCAGGAATTCCGTCTGACAGGCGCCACCGATAGCGTCGACTGGATGGTCGGCATGTTCTATTCGGACGAGGACCTCAAGCGCAACGATTCCTACCGGATCGGCGCCGCCTACGAGCCCTATCTGTCGACACTGGTCGGTTCGCGCGTGCTCGGCGGCCTCGCTGCGCAGCTGGCCCCGTTCGGTCTGACCGTGGACCAGAGCAACCCGGCGCTATTTCTGTCGCAGGTGACCGGGCAGCCGTTCGGGACCAACTTCGGTGGCCTCGGTGCGCTCGACCGCTACGAGCAGAACGCAAAGAGCCTGGCCCTGTTCACCAACAACACCTGGCATGCGACCGACGCCCTGGACCTGACCCTGGGGCTGCGCTACACGCGCGAGAAGAAGGAACTCGACTCGGTCTATAGCAATCCGAACGGCAGCATCGGCTGCGGGTCCACGCTCGCCAATCCCGGCGGCCAAGTCGGCGCCGCAATTGCGGCACGGATTCCCGGCTTCCAGTTCCTGCCGCCGGCGACCCAGGCCGCACTGATCGGCGCGGTCGCGCCACAGGTGGTCGGTTTCATGTGCCTGCCTTGGGCCAACGCCCTGCACAACGGCCGGGTCACGAACCAGGACCGCGAAGAGAAGGAATGGTCTGGCACGCTCAAGGCCGCCTACCGCTGGAACGAACACTGGATGACCTACGCCTCGGCCGCGCGCGGCTACAAGGCCGGCGGCTTCAACCTCGACCGCGTGCAATCGGCGAATGGACTCTCGAGCAGCGGCGCAGGCATCGTGCCGGTCAACGACACTTCGTTCCCGGGCGAGTTCGTGGACAGCTACGAGCTCGGCGCCAAGACCACGTGGGCCGATGGCAACCTGCTGTTGAACGCGACGTTGTTCCACCAGACCTACGAGGACTTCCAGCTCAACAGCTTCCTCGGTACCAGTTTCGTGGTGCGCTCGATCCCCGAAGTCGTGTCGCAGGGCGTCGACACCGAAATCCTGTGGCAGCCCAATGCGATCCAGGGTCTGATGCTGCAAGGCGGCCTGATGTATGCCGATACCCAGTACGGCGACGAAAGACCGACCGCTGAATTCCAGACCACCCCGACGCTCGGTCCGTTGTACAAGTTGCCGGGCAGCCAGGCCAGCTTCGCGCCGTTGTGGTCCGCGTCCGGGTCGGTCACGTACGAATGGGACTTCGGCAGCAGCCTGGTCGGCCGTTTCAACGTCGGCGCCAAATACATGTCGGAGTTCAACACCGGCTCCGACCTCGATGCCGAAAAGAAGCAGGACGCATACACGGTCGTCAACGCCCGCGTCGGCGTCGGCGCGAAGAACAAGCGCTGGATGGTGGAGTTGTGGGGCTTGAACGTCTTCGACGAGGAATACGTGCAGGTCGGCTTCGATGCGCCGCTGCAGGCTCCGGGTTCGCCGGCGCCGGGCGACCCGCTCAATTCCTACAACGCGTTCCTCGGTGCGCCCGCGACCTACGGCGTGACCTTCCGCGTGACTTACTGAGTCGGCGCGATCGTGTCGCGAAACGGCCCGCCATGCGCGGGCCGTTTCTTTTGCGCCGCGACACGAAGTCGCTTTTGGGCTACAAAGCGCGCTCGCCCGTGCGGACATGCCGATGCCCCCTTCCGATCTCGAACTGCGTCATCTGGCGGAATCGCTCGGCGAGCAGCTGCGCGCCCGGCATGACCACCTCGTCACTGCCGAAAGCTGCACCGGCGGCTGGATTGCCAAGACGGTGACCGACGTCGCCGGTTCTTCCGAATGGTTCGATTGCGGGCTCGCCGCCTACAGCTATGAGGCCAAGCAGGCGCTACTCGGCGTGCGCTCGCAAACCTTGGAAACGCTGGGTGCGGTCAGCCGCGAGACCGTGATCGAAATGGTCTCCGGCGCACTGGTGACTTCCGGCGCCAGCGTGGCGGTGGCGGTGACGGGGATCGCAGGACCGGGAGGCGGCACCGAGGAGAAGCCGGTCGGTACCGTGTGGATCGCCTGGAAACGCCGGGGCGGCTATCCCAGGGCCGAGCTGTTTCATTTCGACGGCGACCGTGACGCGGTCCGGCGCCGAACCGTTGCGGCGGCGCTGCAAGGCCTGCAGGGGCTGTAGCCCCGTGGATTCCACCGAGCCCTAGGGCTTGCTTGCGCCGCTCGTTAGTAGTATTACTACTAACCATGGACCTGACCGACACCCAGCAAGCGATGCTCGCGATGATCACCGAGCGCATCGACTCGGACGGGATGCCGCCTTCGCAGGCGGAAATCGCGGCGGCTTTCGGCTTTCGCGGCGTGCGCGCGGCCCAATACCACCTCGAAGCCCTCGAACAGGCCGGCGCCATCAAGCGCATCCCGGGACAGGCGCGCGGCATTCGCGTCGTGCCGCGATGAAGCCCGGGAGACGCGCCCGGCTACACCCGACGACGCCCTGCGCCTGCCGGTCCTAGGCCGCGTGGCGGCGGGTGCGCCGATCGGCGCAGATATCGGCGGCGACGATTATGTGCTGCTCGATCGCAACTTCTTCTCGCCGGCGCCCAATTACCTGCTGAAAGTGAAGGGCGATTCGATGCGCGACGAGGGCATCTTCGATGGCGACCTGATCGGCGTGCATCGCACCGCCGACGCGCGCACCGGCCAGATCGTGGTCGCGCGGATCGACGACGAGATCACGGTCAAGCTGCTGAAGATCGGCAAGGACCGGATCCGCCTGCTGCCCCGCAATCCCGACTACGCCCCGATCGATGTGCTGCCCGATCAGGACTTCGCCATCGAAGGCCTGTACTGCGGGCTGGTGCGGCCGAACCGTTGAACATGATGCCGCTCTCGCGTGCAACACCTGTCACGGCAATCGCAGGACGCGCTTTCCTGCGATCCGACGCGGCGATTTCCGACATGCCCCGGGGCGGTCGCGCGCTACAGGCGCAGTACGCATGACAACCGATCCTTCGACCACGGGCGACGAGGTCGCAGCCTTTGCGACGGACGCCCGCTAGATTGCCTGCAACCCGACTTCCCCACCTTGCAAGGAACACCACGATGGACGAGAACAAGAAGCGCGCACTCTCCGCGGCCCTGGGCCAGATCGAGAAGCAGTTCGGCAAGGGCTCGGTGATCCGCATGGGCGACCGCGTCGCCGAAGTGGTGCCGGTGATCCCGACCGGCTCGCTGCTGCTCGACATCGCGCTGGGCATCGGCGGCCTGCCACGCGGCCGCGTGGTCGAGATCTATGGCCCGGAATCCTCGGGCAAGACCACGCTGACGTTGCAGACGATCGCCGAATGCCAGAAGCTCGGCGGCGTCGCGGCCTTCATCGACGCCGAACATGCGCTCGATCCGACCTACGCGCAGAAGCTCGGCGTCAATGTCGACGACCTGCTGGTCTCGCAGCCCGATACCGGCGAACAGGCGCTCGAGATCGCCGACATGCTGGTGCGCTCGAATGCCGTCGACATGGTGGTGATCGACTCGGTCGCCGCACTGACGCCGCGCGCCGAGATCGAGGGCGAGATGGGCGACCAGCTGCCGGGCCTGCAGGCGCGCCTGATGAGCCAGGCCCTGCGTAAGCTGACCGGCAACATCAAGCGCAGCAATTGCATGGTGTTCTTCATCAACCAGCTGCGCATGAAGATCGGCGTCATGATGCCGGGACAAAGCCCGGAAGTGACCACCGGCGGCAACGCGCTCAAGTTCTACGCCTCCGTGCGCCTCGACATCCGCCGCATCGGCGCGATCAAGAAGGGCGAAGAGATCATCGGCAACCAGACCAAGATCAAGGTCGTCAAGAACAAGATGGCGCCGCCGTTCAAGGTCGTCGTCACCGAGATCCTGTATGGCGAAGGCATCAGTCGCGAAGGCGAGCTGATCGACATGGGCGTGGAAGCCAAGCTGGTGGAGAAATCCGGTGCCTGGTACAGCTACGACGGCGAGCGCATCGGCCAGGGCAAGGAAAATGCGCGCCAGTACCTCAAGGAGAATCCGGCGGTCTTGATGAAGCTGGAAACCACCCTGCGCGCCCAGCTCGTGCCGGATGCGGTGTTGATCAAGGAAGTCAAAGCGGAAGACGCGGAAGTCTGATCCGCCCCGGGCGGGCATTCATTGGTAGACGGTTCGACGAAGTGAACGATGCCGACATTGCGAGGAGCGGATCACGTCCGCAGGCCAAGCGCCGGGAGATGACCCCGGCGCAGCGCGCGCTCGGATTGCTGGTCCGGCGCGAGCATTCGCGCAAGGAACTGACCCGCAAGCTGACCGCGCGCGGCGTGCCAGAGAACGAGGCTGGCCTGGCGGTGCAACGGATGACCGCCGAGGGCTGGCAGGACGATTCCCGTTTCGCGTCCAGTCTCGCCCGCATGCGCATGGCGCACGGTTACGGCCCAATCCGTATCCGCGCCGAATTGGGCACCCACGGCTTGGGCGAGGAGATGATCGAAGCCGCGCTGACTGCTCTGGAGAGGGCGGACGAAGGCGACTGGCCCGCCATCGCGCGTGATCTGGTGCGGTGGCGCTATGGAGCGACCCTCGCGACCGATATCGCCCTGCGGCGCAAGGCCGCCGATTTCCTGATCCGGCGTGGCTTCGACGGCGACTGCGTGCGCTACGCGACACGGCGGCATCCGGACGACTGAACGGTTTTCGTCCCGCCCTGTCGCAACGATCGGGAATTCGAGCGGCGACTCCCGCCGCAGCCTGTTAATCTTGGGATATTGGGTTGCCCATCCGGGTCCGCGCCCGCATCTTCGGGGCTCGCGGCGCAGGAATTGCGCCCGCCAACCAATGCCAGCTCATGAGCACGAAGCCCAAACCCAGCAAACCAGCGCCCGATGCAGCGGTGCCCAGCACTTCGGAAATCCGGCGTGATTTCCTCGACTTCTTCCGCGCGAAGGGGCACACCATCGTGCCGTCGGCACCGCTGGTGCCCGGCAACGATCCGACGCTGCTGTTCACCAATTCCGGCATGGTGCAGTTCAAGGATGTGTTCCTCGGCGCCGAGAAGCGCAGCTACGTGCGCGCTGCCGATGTCCAGCGCTGCCTGCGTGCTGGCGGCAAGCACAACGATCTCGACCAGGTTGGCTATACCGCGCGCCATCACACCTTCTTCGAGATGCTGGGCAACTGGTCGTTCGGCGACTACTTCAAGAAGGACGCCATCCTCTGGGCCTGGGAGCTTTTGACCGAAGTCTGGAAGTTGCCCAAAAACCGCCTGCTGGTCACCGTCTATCACACCGACGATGAAGCCTACGCCCTGTGGCACGACACCATCGGCCTTCCGGCCGAGCGCATCGTCCGCATCGGCGACAACAAAGGCGCGCCCTACGCCAGCGACAATTTCTGGCAGATGGCCGACACCGGCCCGTGCGGGCCGTGCACGGAGATTTTCTACGACCACGGCGAACAGCATTTCGGCGGCCCGCCGGGTTCGCCGGATGAGGACGGCGACCGCTTCATCGAGATCTGGAACCTGGTGTTCATGCAGTTCGACCGCCAGCCCGACGGCAGCCTGCAGCCGTTGCCGGCGCCCTGCGTCGACACCGGCATGGGGCTGGAACGACTCGCCGCGGTCCTGCAGCACGCGCACAGCAATTACGAAATCGACCTGTTCCAGGCGTTGATCCGCAAGGCCGGCGAGCTGACAGGCACCGCCGACCTCGAAAACAAATCTCTGCGCGTGATCGCTGATCACATCCGCGCCTGTTCGTTCCTGATCGTCGACGGCGTGCTGCCATCCAACGAAGGTCGCGGCTACGTGCTGCGCCGGATTATACGCCGCGCCCTGCGCCACGGCTGGATGCTGGGCATGCGTGAGGCGTTCTTCCACAAGATGGTCGCCACGCTTGATGCCGTGATGGGCGAGGCCTATCCCGAGCTGCCCGCCAAGCGTGACCTGGTCGAGCGCGCGCTCAAGGCCGAGGAAGAGCGCTTCGCGGAGACGCTCGACTCGGGCATGCGTATCTTCGACGACGTTGCCAGGCGCAGCGTCGGCATCATCCCGGGCGCGGACGCGTTCCGCCTCTATGACACCTACGGTTTCCCCGTCGATCTCACAGCCGACATCGCACGCGAGCGCGGCTTGTCGGTCGACATGGCTGGGTTCGACGCCGCCATGGCCCAGCAGCGCGAAACCGCGCGCGCGGCCGGCAAGTTCGCCGGCGGCACGGTCCTGCCGGCGGAACTCGTTGCGCAACTGCAACCGACCGAATTCATGGGCTACGACACGCTGACTGCGGGCGGCCTGCAGGTCGTCGCACTGTTGCGCGACGGCCGCCCGGTCGAATCCATCGATGCCGGCGACGAAGCCATCGTGTTGCTCGACCGGACACCGTTCTATGCCGAATCCGGCGGCCAGGTCGGTGACACCGGCGAATTCGACGAACAGGGCGTGCGCTTCCTGGTGCGCGACACGCTGAAGCTGGCCGGCCAGTTCCACGGCCACGTCGGCAGGCTCGAGGCCGGCACGTTGCGGCGCGGCGACCATGTCGTCGCCTCCGTCGACGCAGCGCGTCGTGCGGCGACCGTGCTGAATCATTCAGCCACACATCTGCTGCACGCCGCGTTGCGCGACGTGCTCGGCACGCACGTGACGCAGAAAGGTTCGCTGGTGGCGCCCGACCGGCTGCGCTTCGACTTCTCGCATTTCCAACCGGTCACCGCGGCCGAATTGGCCGAGATCGAACGCCGCGTCAATGCTGAGATCCGCGCCAATCATGAGGCCGACATCCGCCAGATGAACATGCAGGAGGCTCTCGACCTCGGTGCGATGGCCCTGTTCGGCGAGAAGTACGGCGAGCGCGTACGGGTTCTGCGGCTCGGCGACACCTCGACCGAGCTGTGCGGCGGCACCCACGTACGCCGCAGCGGCGACATCGGCCTGTTCAAGATCGTCTCCGAAGGTGGCGTCTCCGCCGGCGTGCGACGCATCGAAGCCCTGACGGGGCAGGGGGCGCTCGACTACGTCGCCGACGAGGAGGAGCGTCTCGACGAGGCCGCGCGCCTGCTTGGCGGTACCGCCGGCGAGATCGCCGACAAGCTACGCAGCCTGCTGGACCGCCAGAAACGGCTGGAGCGCGAACTCGACACGATCAAGGCCAAGGCCGCCAGCGGCGCGACGGCCGACCTGTCGACCGCGGCTACCGACATCGCCGGGATCAAGGTGCTGGCGCGACGCCTCGAAGGCTTCGATGTCAAGGCGCTGCGCGATGCCGTCGACCGGCTCAAGCAACAGCTGGGCGATGCCGTGGTGATCCTGGCAGGCACCCAGGATGGCAAAGCCGCCCTCGTGGCCGGCGTCAGCGGCGCCGCGACGGGTCGCGTCAAGGCCGGTGAACTCCTGGCGCATATCGCCGGTCAGATCGGCGGCAAGGGCGGCGGTCGCCCTGACATGGCGCAGGGCGGTGGCGATGACGGCCCCGCCTTGGTGGATGCCCTAGCCGGGGTCGACACCTGGGTCGCTGAACGCCTGAGCTGAACGGTCGTGACTTAGTGCCTACCGGTTCTGCGTGGCCGGTCGGTATCATGATCAACGTTTGCCCAACAAATGTAAGCGTTTGTCGCGCCAATGCGAGCAACGCAGCTCAGCGAATGGGCCGCTGGATACGGAGAATAAAAATATGTTGATTTTGACCCGCCGGGTAGGCGAAACCCTGATGATCGGCGACGAAGTGACCGTCACCGTGCTCGGCGTGAAGGGCAATCAGGTGCGCATCGGCATCACCGCGCCCAAGGACGTCGCGGTACATCGCGAGGAAATCTACCAGCGCATCCATCGTGAAGACGGCGCCGCCGACGAGCGCGCCATCGAACCCGCCACGGAAGGTTTGCCGCAAGTCGGGTGAGCCGGTATCCTTCTCCGCGCACTGCGCCCAGGCGCAGTGCGATCCGGAGACTTGCCCGAGAGGCCGAAGGGGCTCCCCTGCTAAGGGAGTATGGGGTCAAAAGCTCCATCGAGGGTTCGAATCCCTCAGTCTCCGCCAGTTCAAAACGTGCACGAATTGACCAATGACGGCTCGATTCGGCACAATTCGCCTTCTGCGCGCCCGTAGCTCAGCTGGATAGAGCACCAGGCTACGAACTTGGGGGTCGGAGGTTCGAATCCTTCCGGGCGCGCCATCGATACGATCAAGCCAACGAGCGAATGCTCGTTGGCTTTTTTCGTTTTGCGTAGGCAGAGAACGAGGATGCTCAGAAACTCTGGTTCGAAATGACACTCGAGTCCGCAATAGGCGCGATGCTGTTGCCAACAGGACAACTTCCTGCAGACAGATGTGCGCAAGAAGAGATGCCCATGCCTGTTGGCATTCGGCAGAACAAGCTCGCGGAAAGCCGGTTGACCGTCAATCCGTTCTTCAATCAGATCATCACAACTCAACACCAAGAAATTGCCGCAGAGCAGTCCGCAGCTCACTCACTTCGATCGGCTAGGTGGACATCATCGCGTTGGCCGTCGTCTACATGGTCGACTACAACATCCGCCTATTGCCAATTATCCAGGGTGTGGCGCAGCTTGATGCGACCTACGCAGAGGATATATCACACGATTATCATCAATCATGTGTTGCAGATAATCATTCGCCTCGCGAGCAGCAGGACGCGGCGACAGTCCGTAAGCAGAATACTACTCGTTGGTGCGAACTCTCTCACAAGGAGTGGGAAGAGCACGGAGCGTTGATGCTGTCGAAGGGGCTCAAGGCAATGGGCTTCGACAAGGAGGTCTTCCTGTGCCGTGATGTGCAGAACTTGGACGTAACGTGAAGAGGTATGCGCGACCGCGTCGTGTGCTCGAGCGGCCAGGTTGCAGGATAATCTGACAACGTTTTGGCAGCGTCAGAAAATCCTGATTGACCTGGCCGTCAATGGTGCGTTGCAATGACCCGGAAGCGCGAACGGTGAGCCAAACGTTAGCGGCAATGAAATGGGGTCGGAGAGGTTGATCTGGATAACATAATGATGAGTGCTACTTGACCTGACCCATTTGTCAGGCTAAGTTCAACCCCAACGCTGGCCTATTGCGTTATTCAGGCGGGTTCTGGCGCTCATCTTCGCGCTGCCATTGTGAAAACAGCGGATATTTCAAGGATGGAAATAATCTAGGGGATCGCGTTCGGCAAGGAGGCCGACCATATCAATCCGTGTTCATAGCCTTTCCGCGCATCCGCAGGCGGCGGGATAGTCAACCGAGTGCTTGAGCGTCTGCTTGTTCGAGCGGGCCATCGTAGTTGTTTGCGTCGCGTTTTGTTTAGGTAAACGGCCGCTTCCAAGCATGCTCTGTTGACCAAGAATCGTACTGGGGAAACATTCATCCATTTTTGGCGCAGCTTGTTGCGCGCGGCGGGCTGTGCTGCGCTTGGCGTGTTGCCAGATCCAAAACTAATCGAGCCATGAAGCGTGAAAACTAGAGCCGAAATTTTCATTTACTTCGCATTTCTGGCCCTCATGAGTGGGCTGCTCGCAAGCTGTGCCACACGTCCGGCGCCGGGCATCAACGGTCGTTGGAAGGCCGTCAATCACTACGCCGAAACGACGGAAGCGATTTCCCTGTACCAGTCCTACATGTTCTATTCATCACCGATGGATGGAACACTCAAGACGATGCTGACCCGCTGGGCAAGAGATTCAAAGATGACCCTTTCGTATCTGCATCCGTCCGATTTCACGCTGCATGTGCCGGTCGCCCATGTCCAGACCAGCAATCTCCAGGAGGCTGTTTCCCAGTTGTCTGCGATCTACGCCGAGCAGCTGGTTTCCATCACTGCAACTGCGAACCAGATCGTCGTTCGCGCCTCCGATCCGACACACATCGAGCCTGCTGAGAATGCATCAGCTACCGCTAATTGAAATGTGGGGGTTCATGGGCTGGGCCCATTCGTATCGTGGCCTAGGAAGAAGCCATCCTCCAGTGCCTCGTCCGTCACGGGTGCGCCATGAAGTTGCGTAAGGCGCAAACGACACCCGGCATCGAAAGCGCCGTATCGAAATCTGTCAATTTCGAAGTGACGATCGCCGACATCGCACGCCGCAGCGAACGTCGGGCATGGCTGGTGGCATTCAGCGCAATCCTGATGTCGCTGATTCTCGCTGGTGGCTATTTCTACTTCCTGCCGCTCAAGGAAAAGGTGCCTTTTTTGGTGATGGCGGATGCATATGTACCGACAAGCCTACGATGGCCTCAAGCAACTCGACTCGCAGGAGATGGGCTTCCGTTCCGAGCAGGAATACCGGAACGCCGCCGGCACCTTAGCTTTTGAAGCCCGCGTGAGCGGATTGCAGCGAATCGACCATGTCGTTGCCAATCGAGACGGCACCGGCCTGTTCGTCGTGCAAGGCGCGATGAGCGACCCGGCCCATCACCGCATCTACGTCGACAAAGCGCAGGCGGCGCACCAATCGATCGAACGCAGCACACAGCAGATCGAACAAGAACGCCAGCAACAGCCTGATCTAACGCAGCAGGGGCGTCATCCATCACGCATGATGATGGCGTAGATGACGCTGCTGAGCGTGATGGTGGCCTTGGCGCGGACATGGTGATCGCGGTGGCGGATGGCGTTCTGGACGACCGTTTCGCTGGCGCGCAGCCAAAACCCGACGGGATGGCGACGCAGCAGGGTGGGCTGGGACTGATGCTGACGATGCAGAACATCAGTGCACCGCCGATGGCGCGGTGTTTTCAATGATGTGATGGGTCAGTTCATGACGCGAATGTGCTCGGACGCACGGGCGTCGTGCAACAAGATGGGCAGGCATCGGAGCAGCACGCCGCCGAGACATTCGGGACAAGCAGTAATCATTGCGCCGGCGGACCGCCAATACCGGCGACCGTTCTATCGTTAAGCCTTCTGGAAGTAAAAGCCCTGATAGCCATCGATGCTGCACGCCGGTTCGAAGGGAATGCGCAGATTGCGTTCGGTCGAATTCCATTCGTCCTTCTTCACGTAGCCCAAAGCTTCCATGGCCGCAACGAACTCGGGCACGGCCATGACGCGATACGGCAGCACTGCCTTGCCGATATTCTGCAGGGTGAAGTAGCCGCGGCGCGGATGCATGGGGACGAGGTTGACCAGCACGTGAGGCGGCGCGGGCTCTAACGTGTGTAGCAACTCAGGCAGCGTGTATTCAAGGTATTGCAAGGCGCCACTGGTCACCAGCACATCGTTGCCTTCGGCATCGCTGCGCGAGGCGGTGAAATGCAGTGATTTGCGGGCGTCGTGCTGCGCGGCCCACTCGCGCCCGGCGTCGACCACGGCCGGGACGTCGTGCACCAGCCAGCGCATGTCGGCGGGATAGTCGATGTAGCGCTGGAAGCCGTAGTAGGTGACGCCGATGTGGCCGCCCAGGTCGAAGAGGCGGCGCTGGCCTTCGTCCAGCAGGCGGCGCAGCCAGTACACCAGCGGGTAATCGCTGACGCGGATCGCCTGATGCTGGTCTTGGTACATGCCGGCGGCGCCGGCGAAGTCGTAGGTGCTCGGCAGCGCCGGTGGTGCCGCGGTCTTCGCGGCCTCATAGCTGTCGAAGACGCCGAAGTAGGCGTTACCGCTGCGGTGGCGGCGGCGGAAAATGCGTCGATACAGCGGCTTGGTCAGCCAGCGCACGCCGGGCAGCTCTGCGCCCTCGTTCGCGATCCGTTTCAGTTTCCACTTCGCCCAGTTGACCTCGTCGTACGCCATGACGCCCCTTCAGTTGTCTCGTCTCATGGGTATAACGCGGTTTGGGCGTCTTCACGGTCGCCACGGTGGAAGCAGTCGCGACATTCCGGAAGGCGAATGGATTGAGGTGGAAGACCCTGCGAGGCTGAGCCGCAGTTGCAGGCATATCGGCCGAACTCTTGAGAGGACCGGCAGGCTCTGCCGCTGTCCGGCCCCGATGATCCCTGCCTCAATCCAGCAGGAGCGCCAGAACGCCGCGCCGGTCTGGCTTTGACATCGTGGGGCAGCCTGAAGCAGATTGACTGCGTGGTCCCGAGAACTCACGTCCTTTAGTCGAGCCAGCCAACGCCCAAGGGTTGCAATGGCCTCTGACCGGTAGCCCGGCACACGTGCGTTCTGCTGAAGACGGAACAGCACGGCTCTCTTCGTCATATGGGCAAGGCAGGATCAGGCGTCGGCGGTGGCAAGTCTGTAGCCGGGCATCGGCGCCGGACGACCGCCTGCGGAGAAACCCGAGGGCCGTGGATATACGACGGCCGCTTGGCCGACGTTTCCTCGTTGAGTCGTAGGTCAGGATCAAACCAGACCGTGGGGAAGCCACGACCGGCGCGACAGGGGGGAACATGCGGCGACTGAACTTCGGTGGCAAGGACAGATGCGGGTGCGGCCGGATGGCGCCGCCATGTTCTACGGGAGGCGAATGCCTCGCTCCCGAACCATCCCCCGATCACGGGGATTCGCCATGAAAGTCTCTTTGAGGAGCCGCAAGAGCCGTGCGGTGTTCGTGCTGTGGATGGGCGAGCTGGTGCTGATCTGCCTGGCGGTCACCATCGCGGCCTGGCTGCGCTTCTTCTCGGACCCGGACACCCACATCGCGTTCGCCCAGGACGCGCCGATCCGGACCTTGCTGGTTGCGATCTGCACGACCGGGGCGATGGCGGCGTTCGGCCTGTACCAAGTGCATACGCGGCACAACCGCATGGACCTGGTCCTGCGATTGGGGATGGCATTCGCGTTCGGCGGCGTCGCCCTGCTGGTGCTGTACTACGCGGTGCCGGCAACTTATATCGGTCGCGGCGTGCTGGCGATCGCGCTGTCGCTCGCCATCCTGGCGGTGTTCGTTTTGCGCATGGTGCTGCAGCGGGTCTTCGAGGCGGAGATCTTCAAGCGCCGCGTGTTGGTGTTGGGGGCGGGCGACAATGCCAACCTGATCAACAGCAAGCTGCGTCGACGCAGCGACCGCCACTCGTTCTTCCTGGTCGGCTTCCTGCCAACCGGCGACCGGGCCGTGCAGGTGCCCAACGAACTGACGATCCGCACCGACTGCAGCCTGCTGGAAGTGACCCAGCTGATGAACGTCCACGAGATCGTGGTCGCACCCGACGAACGCCGCGGCAAGCTGCCGATGGAGGAACTGCTGCTCTGCGCGCAACGCGGTATCGCGGTGACCGACCTGCCGGCGTTCTTCGAGCGCGAGGCAGGCAAGATCAAGCTCAGCGTGATCGACCCGTCCTCGCTGGTCTTCTCAGGCGGATTCGACCATTCGATGCCGCGTCGACTCAGCAAGCGTTTCTTCGATCTGGTCGCGGCCGGGGCTTTGCTGGCCGTGGCGTGGCCAGCAATGCTGATCGTCGCGGCTTGCGTGTGGCTGGAATCGGGATCGCCGATCCTCTACCGGCAGACGCGCGTCGGCGAAAGCGGCGCGAGCTTCGAGCTGGTCAAGTTCCGCAGCATGCGCACCGATGCCGAGAAGGATGGCGTCGCGCGTTGGGCCAACAAGGACGACGATCGGACGACGCGCATCGGCCGTTTCATCCGCAAGACGCGTCTGGACGAGCTGCCGCAGCTGTTCAACGTGCTGCGTGGCGAGATGAGTTTTGTCGGACCGCGTCCGGAGCGCCCGCAGTTCGTCAACCAGCTCAACCAGGAGATCCGCTACTACGGCATCCGCCACTCGGTGAAGCCGGGCCTGACGGGCTGGGCGCAGTTGCGGTATCCCTATGGCGCGTCGGTCAGCGATGCCGAGGAGAAGCTCAAGTTCGACCTGTTCTACGTCAAGAACCAGGGCCTGGCCTTCGACCTGATGATCCTGCTGCAGACCGTGGAAGTGGTGTTGTTCGGTCGCGGAGCGCGTTGACGCTTCGATAGCGGCAGGATCGGAGACGGCAGGTCGGCCGCTTGATCTGTCCGGGGACAACCGCTCCCCTGGCGACGCGCCAATTACAGCGCGTCGTCTTCCTCGGCTTCCCCTTCCTCGACGGGGGCCGACGCGGTCGCGGTCTTTAGAGCATGCAGCGGCGAGCTGTACCAATCGACCAGATGTCCGCGTTCAAAGCGCAACCACGACGGGCCGTAGATCCACTCCAATCCGTCCTTTTGCATGGGCTCGCCCTGGATCTCCCGTACGGTTTCCATGTCCATGCCGATCTCGAGCAACTCATCGCTCGGCGCGGCACTGGCTTGCGCCTCGTTGGGCACCGCGGCAAGGGCAGGCTGCTGGCTCGCGGGGGTGTCGTCGTTGGAGGAATTGAGCACGACGAAGACGACGGCAACCGCCAGGGCGATCAAAAGCAAGGGCCCGCGCAGCGACGAGCGCGGCGCACCGTCGGCAATTGCCGGCGTGCCGGTGCTGCTTGCGCCAGCCGCAAATGGTCTCTCCCTCAATGGCATCGTCCGCGTTAGCGGGGGCGCCTGTGCCGGCGCTGCGCCTGGAAGACGTCCGTGCTTGCGATGGAACCGCAGCGCCTTGGCATAAAGCGGCAACAATTCGGCCAGTGGAATCTGCGTCGCGACGGAAGCAACGTCCGGATCGGAGACATCAGGATGCTGTTCCCTGATGCGGCGACGGCATGCCTGCTTGAACTCCTCCAGGCTGCAGTCGGTCCGGATGCCTAGTTGCGAGTAGAGCTGTGCGAAGTCTGTTGTCATGGTCGCCCCCCCTTGGCGATCTTAGCCCGCGCTTGGGCTGCCGGGCGCTCTTGGGCTAGGGCTCCCCGGCCCTGATTCCCCAGAAGCGGCCCGATCCGATCGAGCCATCAGTCGAACAAGATGATGCGGTAATGAAGCGCCGGCCATTGTGAATGGCGCCACGCTCGCGGCGGTTCCAATGCGCGCGTCATGCCACGAGCCCGGTCGCCTGCTGGCCTTGGCCGCACAGGTTGCGCGCGTGGCGCGGCGAGTCGATCGACTGTCGGCCGTCGCGGCGTATGAAGTCGGATCCCGGGCGATTTCGTGTTGCATCAGGACCCGACAGTCCACGTCAAACGACGAAGGGAGTGACCAGCGAGACCAGTTCGAGTCGCGAGCGCAGATGTTCGGCGAGACGCAGGCTCAAGGCCACGATCGTGAAAGTCGGGAACGCCCAGCCTCCGGTCGGGAACACCGAACTGCCGGCAACATACAGGTTGTCGATGCCATGCACCTTGCACTCGCGATCGACGACGCCCAGTCCCGGGTCATCGGCCATCCGCGTCGTGCCGAGGTGGTGCGAGGTCCCGAAGACCCGCGGCACCGCACTGTCGTCCTCTTCGAGCCAGGGCTCGAGCTGGAATCGTCCGTTGCACGCGCGCGCGAGTTCGTTGCCGAACAGCGTCGCGGCGGTGCGATAGGTATGCCGGTCCAGGGGAGTCAGCTGCCAGTCGACGCAAACCTTCGGCTGTCCGAGTGCGTCGCGCTCTTCGCCGAGCGTGATCCGGCTGTCCGGGTTCGGGACTTGTTCGAAATATCCGACCAGGGCAACGTGATCGCTCTTCACGGTGGGCTGCCTGGTCACCTTGCGGATGAAGGCCTTGGCGATGTCGCCAACGCCCCAGCCCACGCGCAGGGTCTGCCGCACGATCCCGTCCTGACTTGCCGCTGCCGCGCTGACGCCCGGTGGCGGCTCGCCATTCTTGCGTGCCGAAAGCCGTGCTTCGAGCGAGGAGCTCTCGTCTGTCTTGCGTGCGCGCAGCGTCGATTTGAGCTCGCGCAGAGCGCGGATGCCTTTCGGGACGGGACCTTCCACGGCGAAAGGCCGGACGCGGCCGCTGAGGATGCGATGGGCGCGCTGTGCCTCCTCGGACAGGCAGATTTCCGGGAACGACGACACCAAGCCCTTGCCGAGGTTGCGATCGTAGGGTCGGGCGAGACGGTGCGGATCGTCGGTATGGATCGTGCCGAGCTTGCCGCTCGGATGGTCCATGAAATAGCGGCCCACCAAGTCCCGCTCGTTGCCGAGCCCTTGGGGCACGACCGAATTCGACAGCAACAACAAGCGCGCGTTTTCGATGCCGCCACAGGCCAGTACGTAGTGCTTTGCGCGTACCACGCCCCTGCGGCCGCCGAGCGAACCGATGCGGGCACGCTGGACCGAGTCGCCGGACGAGGCGGCATCGAGTTCCAGCAGGTTCGCGTGCAGCAGCACCTTGATGTTCGGCGCCTGCTCGAGTTCGGAGCGATAAGCGTGGCCGAACAGGATCGGGCTGAAGGCGAAGATCTTGTTGACGACGGTGCGGTTGTCGAAAGGCAGGGGAGGGTAGGAGGGCTTGGTCAGGAACGAATCCTCGACGAAGTCATGCGATTCGATACGGCAGAACGCGCGCGCGCTGGCGTAGTAGGGCTTGAGTTCGTCGTAAGAGATCGGCCAGCCGCTGTACGGCACCCATTCGCGCGGACCCAGTTCGCCGAGCGGGATACAGCCGCCGCCCCAGAGATTGCAGGTGCCGCCGAAGACCCGCATGCGGGAGATGCTCGGATCGAATTCGGGAAATCCTATCGATGATCCGTCGTAGAGCGCCTGGTTCTGCTCCTCGCCCTGCAGTCCACCACTCTCGACTACGCAGACGGTCACCGGTGATCCGATGAACGTGCGCGCGATGGCCAGGCCTGCGGCGCCGGCGCCGATGATGCAAAGATCCGCTTCGACATCCGCCGGGAACGCATCATTTCTGTAGTCGATGATCAAACGTGCTTCCTCCGACCCACGCCTACGCGATATCGCGTATCCCCGCGGCCTGAGTACAGCAACGTGAACCGAAGACAAAAATGGCCACGCAAGGGGCCGCCTACCCCGGCCACGGACAGGCGTCGGTGCGGCCCGCGGCTGTCGCTAGGGGGCAAGTAGCGCCAGTCCGCGGTTGTGGAACGCCCTGCGACCCGGGATGCGATGATGTCCCGTATCCACATTAGTGAATGCACGCAAGGTGGTCATGCCGCTTTCATCCGATATCGGGCGACTCGCGTCTGGCTCGATTCCGAACCTGCCCCGATCCTCCGTTTCGCGGAAGCCCGGCGTGGCAGCAGGAGGCCTGCGGGGCGCGTTCGACGGCAGCTGGCGGCAAGCCGGCTTCGCGGTGGATAGCGGCAACGCGCAGGACTCCGGCGCCAATGACGCGTTGTTGGCGCTGTTCTTCGATCTCGCAGCATGGCGGCCGTGGCTGCAAGAAGCGCTGTCGCTGCTCGACGAAGCCGAGCAGGCACGCGTGCGACGCAAACATCGGCCCAATGATCGCGACGAACTCGCCCTGGCCTACGCCTTGCATCGGCTGGTGCTGGGTAGCGTCCTCGGACAGGATCCGGCTGCGGTTGCCTTGGACCGTGATGGTTCTGGCCGGCCCTACCTGCCGGGCGATGCGCTGCATACGAGCCTGAGCCATGCCGATGGTTTCGCCGCTGTCGCGGTCAGCAGGCTCGGCGCGGTCGGGATCGATCTGGAAGTCGCCACCCGCGCCGCCGAGATGCCCGCGATCGCCGATCACGTCTGGCATCCGGACGAGGCGAAGGCGCTCGCAGCCTTACCCGAGGCCGAGCAGGCGATCGCCCTGCTACAGCTTTGGGTGTGCAAGGAAGCCTTGCTCAAGGCCGCCGGCATCGGCCTGTCGCGGGAGATGCACAGCTTCGTGGCACCGGCCGAGCAAGCGCTGCCGCTGCCGTTGGCCGATGGCGGCGACGGCCCGGTTCGGGCCATCGTGCGCATGCTCGACGTCGGGCCGGCGTGGCTGGCGGCGCTGGCCAGCGCGGACGGCAACGGGCCGCGGGTCGCGTGGCTGCACCCCTTGGAGCAGTGAAGCCAAGACCTGGTTTTTCCGGGCGGCGACGCTCCATGCATCCAATCCGATGCCGATCCCACGTCGACGGCAAGGCCGGAAATGGCGGCGACTGACGTTATTCAGCGGAGAACAAGATGTCAGGAGGGGCCATGGGGAATATGGACGAGATACGCGAACAGAGGGTGCGCGCCCAGTTGCAGGCGATCGAGACACGGCTGGCCGAGCATCCGCAGGTAGCGGCGGTCGTGGCCGTCGTTCGCGACGACAAGCTGATCGCGTACGTCGTGGCGGAGTCCGGCCAGGCGCCGGACGAAGAGGCGTTGCGCGCCCACCTGAAGACGACGCTTGCGGCCTACATGATCCCGCGGCATTTCGTCTCCCTCGACTCGCTGCCGCTGTCCGCGGACGGCGCGGTCGATCGCGAAGCGCTGCCCGATCCGCAGGCCGCCTTGCCCAGCGCACCGGTCGCGGCCGCCGCTGCGCCGCGCGATGATCACGACGCGCGCACCGAATACCTTGCGGGCGTGTGGTCGCAGCTGCTCGGCAAGGACGTCGGTCCGCACGACAACTTCTTCGATCTCGGCGGGCATTCGATGCTCGCCGTGCAGATGGCCAATCGCGTCAAGGTCGATACCGGCGTCCGCATCCAGCTGATGACACTGGCGACGCAGACCCTGGCGCAGATCGCATCGGAACTGCCGATGGCCGCGAAAACGGCGCCGACGGGAACGGGCTTTGGTGCGCGCCTCAAGGGCATGCTGCGAGGCGGCGCTGCCAAGCAGCCGTGATTTCACTTCGATGGACTCGAGGCTCATGGAAAGGCACCGACTGGTCGGGCCGCACAACAGCACGACCCGTTCGCGACCAGTGCGGGCGCGACGGCGCTGGCTTCGACGGGCCTGATTGAAATGCCGGAAATCTTCTACTTCGGTCGCGGACCGCGCACCTTGCTCGGCTTGCGGCATCCGCCGGTAGCGCAGCCGCACGCGGCGATGCTCGTCTGCGCGCCGCTGCTGCAGGAAGGCATTCGCTGCCAGCGCGCACTGTGGAGCCTGTCGGAAACGCTGGCCGCTGCCGGCATCGACGTGCTGCGCTTCGACTGGTTCGGCAGTGGCGATTCGGCGGGAACCAGCGCCGACATCGACGTGCCCGGCCTTGTCGACGACATCGCGGCGGCGGAATTCCTGATGCGAACGTCCGCCGGCGCAGGCCAGGCACGCACAGCCCAGGCAGGCCTCGCGCGCCCGCGCCTGTTCGGCTTGCGCAGCGCCGCGTTGCCGCTGCTTGCTTACGCCAGTGCCCGCCGCGAACCGGTGGATGTCGTGCTGTGGGCGCCGGCGCTGGACGGGCGCGCGCTGGCCGCCGTCTGGCGCGAGCAGCATCGACGACAGTTGCACACCGCCGGGCGCTTCCTGTCCGCGGACACGGCGTCGGACGACGACGAACTGCTCGGCTTCACGATCGATCGCGACCTGCTTGAAGACATCGGCGCATGGCATGGCAGCGATCTGCTGCTGCCTGCCGGCAGCCGCCTCGTGCTTGCGCAATGGCCGGCGTCGCCGGTCGCCGAATCCTTCGTGGACGCGCAACGCGATGCGGGCGTGATGGTCGAGTGTCTCGACCTGGACGGCGCAGACGAACCCGCCTGGGACGATCCCGACCAGTTCGAAACACAGATCTTTCCGCGCCAGGCCGTGACGCAGCTGGCCAGGCATCTCGCGGAGGCCGCATGAGCATCCTCGAAGCGGAAGCTGCGCCTGCGTTGCAGCAGAAACTGACCGGCAACGCTGAAGGCGAAACCGCCCACGTATTCGGCGAAGGATTGCTCGGCGTGATCAACCATGGCGCTGCAGGCGTCGCCCGGGACACCGCCGTGATCCTGTTCAATGCCGGCATGGTGCAACGCAGCGGACCGCATCGTGGCTCCGTCCTGCTCGCGCGCGCGCTGGCCGGCCATGGTTTTCCGGTGCTGCGCTTCGACCAGTCGGGGCTCGGCGACAGCCCGATCTCGACAACGGCCTCGGCGAATCGCCGCCATGCGGAACTGTGCGCGGCGATCGACTTGCTGACCGCAAAGACCGGCGCGCGCAGGTTCGTGATCGGCGGCATCTGCTCGGCTGCCGACAATGCCTTCCGCCTCGCAGCGGTCGAGCCGCGCGTGCACGGCCTGCTGCTGCTCGACGGCCTGGCCTATCGCACACCGGGCTACTGGTGGCGTTACCTGCTGCCGCGCGTGTTCCATCCCGGCAAGGTCTGGCGCTGGTGGCGCCAGCGCGGCGCGCAGACCGACATGGCCAACTTCCGTGACTTCCCGACCCAGGCCGAAGCGGTCGCGCAGATGACCGACATGGTCGCCCGCGACATGCGCCTGCTGTTCGTGTTCACCGGCGGCGCATACCGGTACTTCAACCACGCCGGGCAGCTGTCCGCGGGAATGGGCGCCGCGGCGCGGTCGCCGCAGGTGTCGCTGGCCTATTGGCCGGATTGCGACCACACCTTCTACCTGCAGCGCGATCGGGTGCGACTGCAGGACACCATTGCGGCGTGGCTGGAGCGGGAGTTCGGAGAGGTAGCGGCGTAACCTTGACCGTCATCCCAGCGCAAGCTGGGACCCATCTTGACCTTGCTCACCCCTTTTTCGCCTCTTCAATGCCCACAGCAAAATGGGTCCCAGCTTGCGCTGGGAAGACGGGGAAGGGTTGTTGACGGTTGCCCTGAACGTAGCCATTCCCGACTCGCTGCCGGGCAAGCTGAACCGGCCAGTTTTCCGCCAAATGAAGGTCACCAGACCATGGCCGCATCGAAATCAGCGATCCGTTCTTGACTGGACCGAAGGAGCAATTCGTAATCCAGCGGGGCGCAAGACGGTGAAGGGGGCGACGCCGCCGCGGGCAACGGAACTCAACCAGGTTCCGTGCCCGGATCCAGCGGCAACCATCGAATTTCAGGCCACGCACGTCGCCATCGCGGCGCCGGCGAAGCCTGCGCGGCGAGCGCGGTGCGCGAGCTCGTGGACCTGCGTTTTTCCCCGCGTGCGCGCGATTCCCCGCCACCGGAGCATGGCCGAAAAGTGCACCGCGATACGTTCCTTCATGGACAGGACGGTCAACCGGCGATCGACAGGGTTCACGGAATAATGAAAAGCGAGCTTGCGCACAGCCTCGACGAGACGAACGCGGCGGCGGCGGCGTTCCCCGGCGATCGGTGCATCCACCAGCTCTTCGAGACCCAGGTCCGGCAGACGCCGCAGGCGCTGGCGCTGGTCCATGACGCGCGCACGCTGACCTATGCCGAACTCAATGCACAGGCCAACCAGCTCGCGCACCATCTGATCGCGCTCGGCGTCGGTCCCGACGACCGCGTCGGCCTGTGCATCGAGCGCGGTCCGCAGATGCTCGTCGGCCTGCTGGCCGTGCTCAAGGCTGGCGGCGCCTACGTGCCGATGGATCCGGATTATCCGGCCGACCGCATCGCCTACATGCTGCAGGACAGCGCCCCGGTGGTGGTGCTCACGCAGGCGCATCTCGCGCCGTTGTTCGCCGGCGCCGCGCAACCCTTGCTCGAGGTGACGGCGGAAACGCTGCCGTGGTCCGGACAGTCGCAGGACGATCCGGTCGTGCCCGCGCTGACCTCGCGTCATCTCGCCTACGTCATCTACACCTCCGGCTCGACCGGCCAGCCGAAGGGCGTGATGGTCGAGCACCGCTCGGTGCTGAACCTGTGGGCGGAACTCGAGCGCAGCGTCTTCGGCGAGCTCGGTGCGCACGCGCGCGTCGCGCTCAATGCCTCGCTGTCGTTCGACGCGTCGGTGCAATCGGTGAGCCAGCTGTTGTCGGGTCGCTGCGTGGTGCTGGTTCCGCAACAGGTGCGCGGCGACGGCGCGGCGATGGTGGCGTATCTGGCGCGGCATCGCGTCGATGCCTTCGACTGCACGCCCGCGCAACTCGAACTGCTGCTCGCCGAAGGCTTGCTGACGCAGCACGACTATCGCCCGCGCGCGGCGCTGGTCGGTGGCGAAGCGATCTCCGCCAAGACCTGGCGCGTGCTGGCCGAGTCGACGACGACGCGCTTCTACAACGTCTACGGCCCGACCGAATGCACGGTCGATGCCACGCTGGCGCGCATCGAAGGCGATGGCACGCCGCACATCGGCAAGCCGATCGCCAACACGCGGGTCTACATCCTCGATGCCGAAGGCCAGCAGGTGCCGGTCGGTGCCGAAGGCGAACTGCACATCGGCGGCGCCGGCGTCGCGCGCGGCTATCTCAACCGCGAGGCGCTGACCGCGGAGCGTTTCCTCGCCGATCCGTTCGCCGCCGATCCGCAGGCCCGCATGTACCGCACCGGCGACCTCGGCCGCTGGCAGGAAGACGGCACGATCGAATACCTGGGCCGCAACGATTTCCAGGTCAAGTTGCATGGCTACCGCATGGAGCTCGGCGAGATCGAGTCGCGCCTGGCAGCATGCCCCGGCGTGCGCGAAGCGGTCGTGCTGGTGCGCGAGGATCGTCCCGGCGACAAGCGCCTGGTCGCGTACTACAGCGTCGCATCCGATGCAGAAGCGCCGGCCGAAGCAATGCTGCGCAAGCAACTCGCCGCGCAGCTCCCCGAATACATGGTGCCCACGGCTTACGTGGCGCTGGCGGCGTTCCCGCTGACGCCGAATGCCAAAGTCGACCGCAAGGCCTTGCCGGCGCCGGGACGCGAACGTCCGGACCTCGTCAATGCCTACGAACCACCGGTCGATGCGGCGGAGCAGGGCATCTGTGCGGCGTTCTCGAAGCTGCTCGATCTCGAGCGCGTCGGCCGCCACGACAACTTCTTCGAACTCGGCGGCAACTCGCTGCTGGCCACGCGTCTGCTGGAGGCGTTGAAACAGGAATCGTGGGCCGAGTGCACGGCGCAGGTGCGTAACGCCGCGCGGACACTGGCCGTCACCGCCGTATTCCAGAATCCGACGCCTGCGGCACTGGCCAAGACCATCGCAGGATCCGATGCCGCCGTCGATGATTCGCGCATGGCCCGACTGTTGCGCGCGGATGCGGCGAACAACGCGGCCATCGAGCACGACCCGATCGCGATCATCGCGATGGCCGGCCGCTTCCCCGGCGCCGACGACGTCGAGACCTTCTGGCGCAACCTGCGTGAAGGCCGCGACACCATCACCTTCTTCGGCGCCGACGACCTCGACCCGGGTGTGAGCGCCGCCGAACGCGCCGAACCCGGCTACGTCGCCGCACGCGGCGTCATCGAGAACGTCGAACAGTTCGACGCCGCATTCTTCGGCATCAGCCCGCGCGAAGCGGAACTGATGGATCCGCAGCACCGCATCTTCCTCGAGCTGTGCTGGGAATGCATGGAGCGCGGCGGGCACGTGCCGGGTGCCACGAATGGTCCGGTCGGCGTGTTCGCCGGCACCAACAACGGCACCTACTTCCAGCGCCACGTCTCGGCGCATCCGGAACTGATCGCCAAGCTCGGCGCGTTCCAGGTCATGGTGGCGAACGAGAAGGATTACATCTCCACGCGCGTCGCGCACAAGCTCGACCTCAACGGCCCGGCGATCAGCGTGCATACCGCCTGCTCGACCTCGCTGGTCGCGATCTGCCAGGCCGTCGACAGCCTGCGCGCAGGGCAGTGCGACATGGCGCTGGCCGGTGCGGCGTCGGTCGTGTGCCCGCCGCGCAGCGGATATCTCTACCAGGAAGGCTCGATGCTGTCGCCGGACGGCCATACGCGCCCGTTCGACCAGCGCGCGCAAGGCACGGTGTTCGGCGACGGCGCGGCCGTGGTGCTGCTCAAGCGTTTATCCGATGCGCTCGCCGACGGCGACCAGGTCTATGCGCTGATCCGCGGCGGTGCCATCAACAACGACGGCGGCCAGAAGGCGAGCTTCACCGCGCCGAGCAGCGAAGGCCAGTCGGCCGTGATCGCGATGGCGCATCGCAACGCGCGCGTGGATGCGCGCAGCATCAGTTACGTCGAGACCCACGGCACAGCGACGCCGCTCGGCGATCCGATCGAGATCGAAGGCCTGACGCGCGCGTTCCGCCGCAACACCGACGACGTCGGCTTCTGCCGCGTCGGTTCGGTCAAGAGCAACGTCGGCCACCTGGTGGCCGCCGCCGGCGCGGCGGGCGTCATCAAGACGGCGCTATCGTTGCAAGACAAGGTCATGCCGGCGACCGTGCATTTCACCGCATCGAACTCGACGATCGCGTTCGAAGGTTCGCCGTTCGTCGTCAACGACGCGCTCAACGACTGGACCAGCGACGGCGCACCGCGGCGCGCCGGCGTGAGCTCGTTCGGCGTGGGCGGCACCAATGCGCACGTGGTGATGGAGGAAGCTCCGCCGCGCCCGGACTCCGAAGACAGCGATGAAGTGCAGGTGCTGGCCTTGTCGGCGCGCACGCCGCATGCGTTGACGCAGGCCGCCGCACGCCTGGCCGACCATCTCGAACGCGCGCCCGACAGCAACCTCGCCGACGTGGCCTGGACGCTCGCGGCCGGGCGCAAGGCTTTCGCGCATCGCGTCGCGATCGTGGCCGGCACCGCGCTCGACGCGGCCGAACAGTTGCGCTGCCTCGAGACCACCGCGGCGATCGCGCGCAGCAAGCCTGCACGCGCCAGCGACATCGTGTTCCTGTTCCCGGGCCAGGGCTCGCAGTACGCGGGCATGGGACGCGAACTGTATGCCGCCGAGCCTGCCTTCCGCGCCGCGTTCGATGCCTGCGCCGATGCGGTGAAGGATGAATTGTCGTTCGACCTGCGCGATGTCGTATTCGGCGACGACGCGGAGGCCTTGCTGCCGACCAGCGTCATGCAGCCGTCGATCTTCGCGATCGAATACGCGACCGCCAGGCTGTGGATGAGCCAGGGCCAGCAGCCGGCGGCAATGATCGGCCACAGCGTCGGCGAGTTCGTCGCCGCGACGCTGGCCGGCGTGTTCGAACTCGGCGACGCGATGCGCCTGGTGGCGCGGCGTGGTGCGCTGATGCAGGCGCAGCCCGAGGGCGGCATGCTGTCGGTGCGGCTGCCGCTCGACGACCTGCTCGCGCGGCTGCCCGCGGATCTTTCGCTGGCCGCCGAAAACAGCCCGGGTGCCTGCGTCGTGTCCGGCCCGCACGACGCGATCGCGAGCTTCCAGGCCGCGCTCGAAGCGGACACGATTGCCTGCCGCGCGCTCAAGACCTCGCACGCGTTCCATTCGGCGATGATGGAAGCGGTGGTCGCTCCGTTCCGCGCCGAAGTCGCGCGCGTCGTGCGCGCGGCGCCGTCGCTGCCGATCGTCTCGACCGCGACCGGCGACTGGCTCGGTGCCGACGAAGCAGTCTCGCCGGATTACTGGGCCATGCACCTGCGTGCGCCGGTGCGCTTCGCGACCGCGCTTGGACGCGTGACCGATGCACCTGCGCGCGTGCTGCTCGAAGTCGGCCCGCGCACGACGCTGACCGGACTGGCCAAGCAGAAGATCAGCGGCAGCAAGTCGCATCTCGCCGCGGTGTCGTCGTTGTCCGACGCGCCTGCGAACGAAGTCGCGTCGTTCCGTCTCGCCGCAGGCAACCTGTGGTGCCGCGGTGCGCTGCCGGACGTCGACCTGTTCGATCGCCGCAGCGTGCGCCGCCGTCTCTGCCTGCCGACCTATCCGTTCGAGCGTCAGCGCTACTGGGTCGAAGCTGCATCGCAGGCGGCACCCGCGCCTGCCCATACGTTGACCGCACAGCCGACGCTCGCGCAATCCATGCCAACCCTTCCCGTCCTCAATCCCCTTCCGGCCGCGATCGTCATGCCGGAACCGGAGAACACCATGTCCGTCCCAGCACCCATGCCCGTCGCAGCCGACCGCCGTCCCCGCCTGATCGGGCAGTTGAAGGAGGTGTTCGAGGACATCGCCGGATTCGATCTCTCCGATGCCGACGAGGACGCGAACTTCATCGAACTCGGCCTCGACAGCCTCAATCTGACACAGGTCGCGCTGCAGCTGCAGAAGACATTCTCGGTCAAGATCACGTTTCGGCAGTTGATGGCCGACTACTCGAGCCTGCGCCGGCTCGCCGATCTGCTCGACGAGCAGATGCCGGCAGAAGTCGCCGCACCGGCGCCGGTGGCGGTGGCAGCCGTTCCGCAGGCGGTCGCGACCAATGCGCTGCCGACTCCGTTCGCAGGCCAGGCCCTGTCTGCCTTCGTGCCGGCAGCCGCAGCGTCCATGGTGACGACGATGAACAACGGCAACGAATCGCTGATCCAACAGGTCATCCAGCAGCAGATGCAGGTCATGTCGCAGCAGCTGGCGATGTTGTCGGGCATGCAGCCGATGGCGGCGCAGGCGCAGATGCCCACGCAGGCACCGGCGCAGATGCCGGCAGTGCAGGCCGTGCCGGCGCCTGTGAAAGCCGTGCCGGCCGCGTCTGCCGAATCACCTGCGGCCGCTGGCGCGCCCGCGACTGCCGACGAGGACACCGGTACTCCGCAGACCACCTACGACGTCAAGAAAGCTTTCGGCGCGATCGCGCGCATCCACACCAACCGCCTCGACCTCAGCACGCGCCAGCAGGACAAGCTACGCGGCCTGGTCGAGCGCTATGTCGCGCGCACGCCGAAATCCAAGGCCTACACGCAGCAGCATCGCGACTACATGGCCGATCCGCGCGTGGTCAGCGGCTTCCGTCCGATGTGGAAGGAGATCATCTACCAGACCGTGGTCGCGAAATCCAAGGGCGCGCGCCTGTGGGACATCGACGGCAACGAATACGTCGACGCCAACAACGGCTTCGGCATGAGCATGTTCGGCTGGCAGCCGGACTTCGTGCTCGACGCGATCCGCAAGCAGCTCGACCTCGGCTACGAGATCGGCCCGCAGCATCCCTTCGCCGGCGACGTCAGCCGCCTGGTCTGCGAGTTCACCGGCCACGACCGCGCCGGCCTGTGCAACACCGGTTCCGAAGCGGTGCTCGGTGCGTTGCGCGTCGCACGCACGGTCACCGGCCGCAGCCTGGTCGCGGTGTTCAATGGTTCCTACCACGGCATCAACGACGAAGTCGTGATCCGCGGCAACAAGAAGATGCAGGCCATGCCGGGCGCGCCGGGCATCCTGCGCAACGCCTGCGAGAACATGCTGGTGCTCGACTACGGCACGCCGGAAGCGCTGCAGGTCATCCGCGAACGCGCGCATGAGCTCGCGGCGGTTCTTGTCGAACCCGTGCAGAGCCGCCGTCCTGATTTCCAGCCGGTCGACTTCCTGCGCGAAGTGCGGCAGATCACCGAGGAGGCCGGCACGGTGCTGATCTTCGACGAAGTGATCACCGGCTTCCGCATGCATCCGGGCGGCACGCAGGCGATGTTCGGCATCAAGGCCGACCTCGCCACCTACGGCAAGGTCATCGGCGGTGGTTTCCCGCTCGGCGTGATCGCCGGCAAGCGCGAGTACATGGATGCGCTCGATGGCGGCCAGTGGCAGTACGGCGACGACTCGATCCCGACCGTCGGCGTGACCTATTTCGCCGGCACCTTCGTGCGCCATCCGCTGGCGTTGGCGGCGACCAAGGCCGTGCTCGAACATATGAAGGAAGAGGGCCCGCAGCTGCAGGAAAGGCTCAACGCGCGCGTCGGTGCCTTCGCCGACGAGTTGAACGAGTTCTGCCTCGAGGTCGGCGCGCCGATCCTGATCAAGCAGTTCGGTTCGATGTGGCGCACGCACTGGCTCGAGGAACATCCGTTGCAGGACCTGCTGTTCGCGATGATCCGCAGCCGCAACGTGCACATCCTCGACAACTTCCCGTGCTACTTCACCACCGCGCATACCGAGGCCGATTTCCAGACCGTCACGCAGGCCTACAAGGATGCGGTGATGGAGTTGCAGGAAGCCGAATTCCTGCCGCGCAGCGCCGCGACGCCGCGTACCGTGATGGATGCCGCGCATCCACCGGTCGCCGATGCGCGCCTGGGCCGTGAGCCGGATGGCCGGCCTGCATGGTTCGTTCCCGATGCCGATCGTCCCGGCAAGTACCTCAAGGTGGCAGGATGAACCCTCCGTCCGTGCAGGCGCGCCTGACCTCGGTCGACTACGATCCGTTCGCCGGCGGCGCGCTGTCGCGCGTCGCACCGACGACCGAGCCGCAGCGCGAGGTCTGGCTCGCCGACAAGCTCAGTGCGGAAGCCTCGCTGTCCTACAACGAATCGGTGCTGCTGCGCCTGCGCGGCGCGCTCGATATCGCCGTGCTCGGCGAAGGCCTGCAGCACGTCATCGATCGCCACGATGCGCTGCGCGCGACGTTCGGTCCCGATGGCGAGACGTTCTGCGTCGGCGAACGCTTCGACTTGCAGTTGCAGCAGATCGACCTGTCCACGCTCCAGACAGAGGCACGCGACGCCGAGGTAGCCACGCGCAAACGCCTCGCGGTCGAGACGCCATTCGAGCTCGAGCGCGGCCCGCTGTTCCGCGCCGAACTGCTGCGCCTGGCCGAGAACGACCACCTGCTGATCCTCACCGCGCACCACATCGTCTGCGACGGCTGGTCGTGGTGGCTGATGATGCGCGAGCTGGCGACGTTCTACGCCAGCGCTGCAGGGCACGAGCGCGCCGACCTGCCCGAGCCGGTGTCGTTCGCCGACTACGCGCTCGAGCAGGCCACGCAGTCGGGCGGCGCCGTGTACGCCGACGACGAACGCTACTGGCTGTCGCGCTTCGACGGCGAAGTGCCGGTGCTCGACCTGCCGCTCGACCGCGCGCGCCCGGCGCGGCGCACGTTCGCGTCGTTGCGCGAGGATCATGTGCTCGATGCGGCGCTGGTCGCCGACATCAAGCGCCTCGGCGCGCGGCGCGGCGCCAGCCTGTTCGCGACGCTGCTCGGCGGCTTCGCCACGGTGCTCTCGCGCCTGTCCGGGCAGCCGCAGGTCGTCATCGGCATTCCGGCCGCCGGCCAGTCCGTCGACGGCCTCGATACGCTGGTCGGTCATTGCGTCAACCTGTTGCCGCTGCGCTTCGACGTCGATCCGGCGCAGCCGTTCGCGACGCTGATCGATACGTCGCAGGAAACGCTGCTCGATGCCATCGACCACCAGCGCTACACCTTCGGCACGCTGCTGAAGAAGCTGCGCGTCGATCGCGATCCGAGCCGCCTGCCGCTGGTCAGCGTGATGTTCACGATCGACCAGGCGATCGATGGCGACTCGCACGGCTTCCCGGGCCTGGCCACCGATTTCGCCACCAACGCGCGCACGTTCGAAAACTTCGAGCTGTTCGTCAACGCCGTGCAGCTCGAAGGCGGGCTGCAGCTGGAATGCCAGTACAACACCGACCTGTTCGACGCGGCCACGATCCGCCGCTGGATGCAGGGCTACGAGTTGCTGCTGCGCTCGGCCGTGCAGCGCAGCGAAGCCGCGCTCGGCAGCCTGCCGATGGTCGATGGCGACGCGATGCAGGCGCTGGTCGCGCTGCAGCCGGCGCCGACGCCGTACGGCACCGATGTCGGCATGCACCAGCTGTTCGAGCTGCAATGCGACCGCACGCCAGAGCGCATCGCGCTGCGCTACAAGGACCAGGCGCTGACCTACGCGCAACTCGATGCGCGCGCCAACCGCATCGCCAGCCTGCTGCGCGCGCGCGGCGTGCATCGCGGCGCGCTGGTCGGGCTGGCGCTCGATCGCGGCGTCGACATGCTGGCCGCGCTGCTCGGCATCCTCAAGACCGGTGCCGGCTACGTGCCGCTCGATCCGGCGTTCCCGGAAGAGCGCCTGACCTACATGGTCGGCGACGCCAGCCTGGCCGCGTTGGTCACGCAGCGCTCGCATGCCGATCGTTTCGACCTGCGCGGCCGTCCCGTGCTCGCGCTCGACACGATGGCCGACGAACTCGCGCAGGCGTCCGATGCGCGGCCGCCGCGCGAAGCCGTCGACCCAGAATCCATCGCCTACGTGATCTACACGTCGGGATCGACCGGCAAGCCGAAGGGCGTGCAGGTGCCGCATCGCGGCGTCTCCAACTTCATTACTGCGATGCAGGCGCGTCCCGGCATCCAGGCCGACGACAAGCTGGTCGCGGTGACGACGCTGTCGTTCGACATCGCCGTGCTCGAACTGATGCTGCCGCTGAGCGTCGGCGGCGAAGTGATCCTCGCCGACCGCGAGACCGCGATGGATGGCGAACTGCTGTCGGCGCTGCTGCGCGACCGCGGCGCGACGCTGATGCAGGCGACGCCGGCGACCTGGCGCGTGCTGATCGATGCCGGCTGGCGCGGCAGCGACAGCTTCAGCGTGCTGTGCGGCGGCGAACCGCTGCCGCCCGACCTCGCCCGCGCCTTGCTCGCGCGCAGCGGCGCGGTCTGGAACCTGTACGGACCGACCGAGACCACCGTCTGGTCGACCTGCTGGCGCGTCGAAGCGCCGGAGAAGGGCATCTCGATCGGCACGCCGATCGCCAACAACACCGTCTGGGTGCTCGATCCGCAATGCCAGCCATGCCCGCTCGGCGTGCCCGGCGAACTGTGCATCGGCGGCGAAGGCGTGACGCTCGGCTACCTCGGTCGCGAAGATCTCACTTCCGACCGCTTCATCACGGACGCCTTCAGCAGCGCCGCCGGTTACAAGCCAGGCGCGAAGCTCTATCGCACTGGTGATCGCGGCCGCTGGCGCGCGGACGGTACGCTCGAACATCTCGGCCGCCTCGACTTCCAGGTCAAGGTGCGCGGCTATCGCATCGAGCTTGGCGAGATCGAAGCGGCGCTGGCCAACTGCGCCGGCGTCGCGCAGGCGGTAGTGCTGGTGCGCGAGGATCGTCCCGGCGACGTGCGCATCGTCGGTTACGCCGTCGCGCAGCCGGGCGCCAAGCTCGAAGAACGCACGGTGCTCGACCTGCTCAAAGGCGCGTTGCCCGAATACATGGTCCCGCAGCACCTGGTGGTGCTCGATGCGGTGCCGCTGCTGCCGAACGGAAAAATCGACCGCAAGTCGCTGCCCGTGCCCGACCTCGGCGCCCGCAGCGACGAACTGGTGCTGCCGCGCAACGACCTCGAGCGCGCGATCGCCACGTCGATGTCGCAAGTGCTCGGCATGCCCGCGATCGGCATCCACGACAACTTCTTCTCGCTCGGCGGCCACTCGCTGCTCGCCGCGCAGCTGACCTCGCGCCTGAATCGCGAACTGGGCCTGTCGCTGACGCTGCGCGCGCTGTTCGACGGACCGACGGTCGCCAAGCTCGCCGAGATCGCCTCCGACGGCGCGCAGGCTGCGCCGCGGCAGGCGATCGCACGTCTGGCCGACCAGTCGAGCGCGCCGCTGTCGCTGATGCAGGAGCGGCTGTGGATGCTCGAGCAGTTCACGCCAGGGCAGGTGACCTACAACACGCCGTCCGGACACCGCCTGCGCGGTCCGCTCGATCTCGACAAGTTCGTGCGCGCTTTCGATGCGCTCGCGCAGCGCCAGGCCGTCATGCGCACGTCGATCGGCGAGCTCGGCGGCGAAGCGTTCCAGGTGATCCACGACACCGTCGACAGCGGCCTGCTGCCGGTGGTCGACCTGACCGATATCGCCGAAGACCAGCGCGAGGCCAAGGCGCTCGAGGACATGCACCGGCATATCCAGACGCCGTTCGATCTCTTCCAGGCGCCGCTGTTCGTGGCGCGCCTGTACAGGCTGGGCGACGATCACCACATCCTGTTCTTCATGCCGCACCACGCGATCTGGGATGGCTGGTCGTTCGACCTGCTGTATGCGGACCTGTCGGAGTTCTATGCCGCGCTGCTCGAAGACCGCGCGCCGAACCTGCCCGAACTGCCGGTGTCGTACGGCGATTTCTCGGCCTGGCATCGCGAGTGGATCAACGGTCCCGAGTACGCCAAGCAGCTCGCGTTCTGGCGCGAGCGCCTCGGCGGCAAACGCGGTACCGGCGACGAGGCCATGCGCGCGTTGCCGACCGACATGCCGCGCAAGCCGGGCATGTCCGGCGGCAGCAATCCGCTGCCGATCGCGATTCCGCGCGATCTCACCGAAGAGCTGCACAAGACCGCGCTTGGACTCGATTCGACGATCTTCGTGACCATGCTGACGGTGTACTTCTCGCTGATGTGCGGCGTCAGCAACCAGCGCGACATCATCGTCGCCACGCCGGTGCGCGGCCGCAACAGCGACGAAACCGAAAACCTGATGGGGTATTTCACCAACCTGCTGCCGTTGCGCGCCAAGATCGACCCGTCGCGTCCATTCGCCGAGGCGCTGGCGATCGTCAAGGAAGTGCTGCTCGACAGCTTCGCCAATCCCGACATCCGCCTCGAAGACCTGATGCGCGAATTGAGCGTGCAGAGCGCCGGCGGTGGCGGCCAGGTGCTGTACCACGCGATGTTCTCGTTCCAGGACGTGCGCCAGCGCAACCTGCACTGGGGCAACGTCCACCACGAGCGCGTCGAGCTCTCCGATCCGGGCGCCACGCAGGACCTCGGCCTGTGGCTGGTCGAGAGCGAGCGCGGACTGTCCGGTGCGGTCGTCTACAACTCCGACACGCTGCTGCGCGATACCGCGATCATGATCTGGGAGCGGTACCTGGGCATGCTGAAGTCGCTCGTACGCGATCCGTCGCAGTCGCTCGAGTCGCTGATGCGCTTCGACGACGGCCGACCGAGACTGATGGGGCGTAGTGAAGAACAACAGACGGCCAGCGCGACGCCGCCCGCAGCACCTGCGCCCTCGCGCGCCGCTGCCGTCGCTACGGCTTCGACCTCCGAGACCGAGGACGATCCGCTGACAGCCGACATGGCCGCGATCTGGGCCGAACTGCTCGGCCGCGACCACGTCGGTCTCGATGACGACTTCTTCGCGCTCGGCGGACATTCCTTGCAGGCCGTGCAGATGTTCCATCGCGCCAGTCGCCTGACCAATATCAACCTGCCGCTGGCGGCGCTGTTCATGGCGCCGACGGTGCGCTCGCTGACGGCCGCCTATCGCAATGCAGGTGCGAAATCGCCTGGCGATGGCAAGCGCAAGCAGGCGGTCGTGGATCCCTGGGCGCCGCTGGTGCCTATACGCGCCGGGCAGCGATCCTGACGCGCCGCCGTTGTTCTTCGCGCATGCGGTCGGCGGCAACTGCCTGAACTATCGACACCTCGCCACGGGCATGCCCGCGGACATGGCGGTGTACGGATTGCAGGCGCTGGGCCTCGACGGCCAGACGGCGCCGCTGTCGAAGATCGAGGACATGGCAAAACGCTATGTCAGCGAGATCCGCAGCGTGCAGGCGAACGGGCCGTACTACCTGGCGGGTGGTTCGATGGGCGGCATGATCGCCTACGAGATGGCGCAACAGCTCACCGCCAGCGGCGAGCAGGTCGCGATGCTGGGCCTGATCGACACATCGTCGACGTATGGCGCGCGCCTGCGCACGGCGGCGTCGAATCCACCGTCGCGCCTGCAGCGGTTCCGGCAACGCCTGCGTGGCTTGTCGTTCCTGGAAGCGCTGCGTGCCATCGCCAACATGCCGCGCGTGCGCCTGGCCGCTGCGCGCGACCGGCGCCGTGTCGCAGCATTGCGCGGACGCGGCGAGCCCGTCCCGCACGACCTGCGTTATGCCGATGTCGAGGCGACGCACCTGCGTGCTTATCGCGACTATGTGGTCAAGCCGTATTCGGGCAAGCTGACCTTGTTCCGCGCCGAGCAGCAGCATCCGGACCTCGGCAACGATCCGTACCTGGGTTGGGAAGGCGTGGTCGGCGCGGTGGACGTGTTCCCGATTCCCGGCAGCCACAGCGGCATCGTCGAGAAGCCCGAGCTGCAACCGAGCCTCGCGCAGGCGATCGAATCGGCGCGCAGCCAGGCAAGCGGCGGCGCGGCAGGCATGTCCGCAGCGTCGCAGGAAACGAGGGCGGCCTCCAGGCAGCACGCATCGGACCTGCGCGTGGCCGAACAGAACGCATGACCGCCAAGAAACCCGGTTTCGCCACGCACTACCTGCGCTACTCCACCGGCAACGTGCTGGTGATCCTGGCGGGGCTGGTGTCGTTCCCGATCCTGACGCGACTGCTCGACAACACCCAGTACGGCATCCTCAACTACTACGACTCGTGGGTGTTGATGGCGGTCGCGTTCGGCAAGCTCGGCGCGCAGCACGCGATCATGCGGTTCTATCCGCACGGTGGCGACGCCGACAAGTTGCGCGCGTTCTCCACCAACCTGTTCTACCTGCCGCTGGCGATCTCGCTCGGGCTGTGGGCGCTGATCTGCGTCGGCGTGATCTTCACCGACATCGCCACCGGCGCGCGGCAATCGGGCGTGTTCTGGCTCGCCGTCGCCGCCGCGCCGTTGATGGTGTTCGCCAGCCTGGTCGAGACCGTGCTGCGCATCACCGAGAATTCGCGCCTGGTGATGTTCTCGCGCATCGGCTGGCGCTGGCTCGAGGTGCTGACGATGGTCGGCGCGGTCCTGCTGCTGCAGCACAGCGCGTTCGCCGCCTACAGCGGCAAGCTCGCGGCCGCGGGGCTGGTGATCGTGTTCTATGCCTACTGGATCCGCAACAATCTCGGTTTCTCGCGCGCTGCAGTGAGCACTTCCTCGCTGCGCGAAGGCCTGATCTACGGCATGCCGCTGGTCGCGAACGAGATCATGGCGGTGGCGTTCGTGCTGCTCGACCGGATCATGATCAAGGGCATCATCGGCAACTTCGAGGCGGTCGGCATCTACAGCATCGGCGCGTCGCTGGCGATGCAGGTCAACTTCTTCACCAACATCACGGTGTTCGAGGCGTTCACGCCGATGGCCAACCGCCTGTTCATGACCGAAGGCCCGGCCGCGGTGCGGGCCTTGAAGGAACGCGTGCTGGTGCCGATGACCTATGCGCTGATCGGCATCGCGGCCTTGCTGTGGTGTTTCGGCACCGACGCCGTCATCGCGCTGAGCGGACACCAGAAGTCCGCCTCCGGTCCGGTGTTCGCCGCGGTCGGCGTGGTCTATGCATTGCTGCCGATCCTGATGGTGGCGGGGTACGGCTTGCTGCTCGAGAAGCGCACGTTCAAGGTGCTGACGCTGACTTCCGGCAGCCTGGCCATCAACACGGTGTTGAACATCCTGTGGATCCCGGCGTACGGCGTGATGGGTGCGGTCTATGCCACGGCCGTAAGTTCGGCCGCCTACGCCATCGCGACCTGCGCCTGGGTGCCGCGCGAACTGCTGAAACTGCCTGAGCTGCGCGTCGTCGCGACCGCAGGCGCCATCGCCGTGGCCTGCATCGCAGCGGTCTCGTCGGGCGACCTGTTCGGCCTGGCGCCGGGCTGGCCGCGATTGATGATCGGCGGCGGCGCCATGGGCGCGGTCTACGCGCTCGCCGCGCTGCTGGTCGATTCGCGCTTGCGCGGGATCCTGCTGTCGTGGCGCACGAAGCGAATCGTGCAGGCTCCAGCCGCGAGCTGATGGCGGATCGATCGCCGATGGATCGCCGGGAAGTCAGTCGACATCGGAAAACGCACAGCTTCCGTATCGTCATCCCCGCGCAGGCGGGGATCCAGTGCCTTTGCTCTCGACAGGCTTGAAGTCGCTGGATCCCCGCCTGCGCGGGGATGACGAGCGCGCACATCTGCTACGGTCCCGAATCACGGTCATCTCAATCTTGAGATAGCGCAGGCTTCAGGCACTCCATGCCGTACTTCCTGTTCTCCCCGATCACCTGGGGCCTGCTCCTGGCCCTCGCGCTGCTGCTGTCGTGGCGCAGGCTGTCGCGCGCCTGGCGCACGGCCGGCGTCGTCGCCGGCGTGTTGTTGCTGGTGCTGTGCATGCCGCTCGGCGCCAACGCGCTGCAGCGCGTGCTGGAATCGCTGGCGCCGTCATCGGTACATTGCACGCAGCGCGACACCGGCCCGATCGTCTTGTTGTCCGGCGGCTTCGAGCACGAACCGCGCGACGCCGACGACTACGCTGCCTTCACCCTCGAAACGTGGAACCGCGTGCGCGCAGCCGCCGACCTGTGGCGGCAGGGCGGCAAGGGCGAACTGTGGATCACTGGCGGCGGGCCATATCGTTTCAAGGAGAGTGCGCTCCAGGGCCGGCTCGCGAGCGACTGGGACGTGCCGGCATCGGCGCTGCGCATCGAGACGCACATCCACCACGACATGGGAGAGCGCGTTCGCACTGAAGCCCGCGTTGTCCGGCCAGAAGCTTCGCCTGGTCACATCTCCGGCGCATCGTGCGCGCGCCTTGTTCGCGTTTGAAGCGGCCGGACTCGATGCCTGCGTGCAGGACACCGGCTCCGATGTCATTTCCTTCGGAAGCCTGGGCTATCTGCTGCCGCAGGTCTCGGCGATCGAGAAGGCGGAGAACGCGATCTACGAACTCGTGGGGATCGCCTATTACCGGATTCGAAAGCTGCGCGGGACCGATACCGCAGTGCGTCATCCTGCCGAAGGTTGATGTAAGTCATTGAAGGGGTTGGAACGGCGTACCGGATCGCCTGCGTTCCTCAGGTCGTTCCCAATCGCGCGAGGGTTTTGAGCGCCGCGCCGCTTGTATTCCAGTCAACCTTTCACGGATAGTCGCACCGGGTCGTGCTGGGGAGTGACGGCCCAAATTCGGCTCATGGGCCACACTAGGGAAGGGGAACTCGGATGTTCAAGTCTTTCGGCGCAGCGCTGCTGTGTGGTTTCGCTTTTTTGATGCTTGCTCTTCGGTGCGCACCCGCACAAGGCATGAACTGGGGCGAGGAATACGCCAAACGAATCAAGGCGACAGAGAACGTCGCCCCACTCGGCGATGCGACCTTTGGTGACAGCATCAGCTTGTTCAACGGAACGGTGAACTTCTCGGCTACGGACATTTCCATTCCGGGAAACAACAGCCTTCCAGTGGAATTGACGCGAACCTACGATCCGCAGGACGTGACATCCCAGCGCCCGATCGGCGTCTGGGAAATCAAAGCTCCACACCTGCATGCAATCCATACCGATCGGCCTGGCCTCGAGTGGGCACCGTTGGACCGTTGCTCGACGGTCGCGGCGCCTCCGGCCCATGGAACATTCCCCAACGCCTTTACCGCTCGCGATTTCTGGAGCGGAACGCAATTAAGGGGCACAAGCGGCGATGGCGATCTCCTGGCGATCGACGGCGACCCAAAGCTCGTCAAGCCCACCGCCGCAGGCACCTATCTCTGGGTCAACAAGGCGCAATGGTTCTTTACCTGCCTGACCGCTCTGCAAAGCGGCGCGGGTGAGGGCTTCGTTGGTCACGCGCCGGATGGCACCAAGTACCGGTTCGACTGGATGGTGGTCCGTGACTATCCCGGCATTTCGCGCAAGGATCCCAATCAGCTGAACCCGATATCGGTCAATCGCAAGAGCGTTCGCTTGTATGCCACCGAAGTCACGGATCGCTTCGGCAACTGGGTGCGCTACGACTGGGCGGGTGGTCGCTTGAATCGCATCTACTCGAATGATGGGCGCGAGATCGTATTCACGTACGTCAACAATGAATTGAGTACCGCCAAGGCAAAAACGGTTGGCGATTCGTCTCCGGCCACACAACGCACTTGGACGTATCAGTACACCGGCGCTGCATTCACGTCCGTACTCAATCCTGACGGCTCCAAGTGGAGCTATGCCAGCCAAGGTCCGGGTTTCCTCCACCAGATCCAATACCAACCCGATCCGCAGGGTGGGCTGTTACGAGAGTACCCGTACTACTGTTGGCAAGCGAACGTCATTCAACAAAAGAAGGCCGGCTACACCATCACCAGCCCTTCGGGTGCAACCGCCCAGTACACCTTTACGCCACTTCGCCATGGTCGAACGAATGTCAAAGACCGCTGCATGGACGGCGCCGATGATGACTATCGGACCGACTACAACGATTTCCCGTTGACCCATGATGTGATGTCGCTGGAAACCAAGGTCATCACCGGGACAGCGTTGCCGACACAGACTTACTCGTATGCCTACACCTCGCTGGAGGCGGGATACCGCAGCACAGGCGATCCAGAGGAGGATGAGTTGATCGGCGCGAGCGATCCGCCGCATTACAAGACCGTGACCGTCACCGAGCCCGATGGAACGCAGCAGATCCACACCTTCGGCAAGGACTACGAACTTAACGAAGGACAGCTGTTTCGCGTCCAAACGCGCAAAGGTGGGCAGACCTACAGAACCGTCGACCATACCTACGTCACCGAAGCGGAAGCGCCTACCCAGCTGTTCCCTGCCTTCATGGGAAACAACCTGGTTTCCTACGGCGACCAGTTTACGGCCGGCGGAAACCGGCCGATGAAATCCACGATCATTACCGACGAGCATGGCGAAACGTTCAGCACAACGACTCCGAAAGGTTGCGCGAGCGCCACGATCTACTGCTTTGATGCCTTGGTTAGAAGTATCCGCCAGACCGAGGCCAGCTCCATAGGCGTGGGTTATACAAAAACGGACACGACGGCTTACCACGACGACTACGCAAAGTGGCTGTTGGGGCAGGTGGCATCGGTCACGTGTACCGCTCCGGCGAGTTGTGCGGGGACGGTCGTATCCTCGACGCAGTACGACGCCAACGACCTGCCTTGGAAGACGTATCAGTTCTCCAAGCTCCAGGAGACATTCACCTACAACACCACCGCCGGACCGAGCGCAGGCACGCTGGCGACGGTGGCGGACGGTCGCGGTAACACGACGACGCTGACCAACTGGAAGCGTGGGATTCCCCAAACCATCACGTTTCCTGCGACGCCGCCGGACCAGCCGTCGCCGGTGACCCGCTCGGCCCAGGTCAATGGATTCGGCTGGATCACTTCGGTCACGGACGAGAACGGCTACATCACCGTGTATAGCCACGATGCGATGGGCCGGCTGGAGAACATTGCCTACCCGACAGGGGACAGTACTGCCTGGAACGCCACGACAGCCGCGTTCACGAAGACTGGTGCTGCCGTATACGGTCTGCCGGTGAATCACTGGACCCACGTCGTCGAGACAGGCAATGCACGCAAAATCGTGCACATGGACGCGCTGTGGCGCCCAGTGGTCGAGGAGACCTACAGCGTGCCGGTCGAGAGCACGACCCGCAGCGTAACCGTCAAGCGCTACGACAACAGCGGCCATCTCGTCTTCCAGTCGTATCCGATGCGGACGCTTGGCAACTACACCGACGTCAATCTGAAGGGTGTGGACACCGAATATGACGCGCTTGATCGGGTGACCGCAGCCAGACAGGATTCCGATGGCGGTGCCGTGTTGAGCACGACCACGCAGTATCTGGCCGACTTCAAGACCAAGGTCACGAACCCCTTGTTGAAGGCGACGACTACGTCCTACATGGCCTATGGCGAGCCGACGACCGACCTGCCGGTCGCCATTGCCCATCCTGCGGGTGCCTTTACGGATATCGCCCGCGATGTTTTCGGCAAGCCAACCGAGGTCAAGCGTCGCAACAGCGATTCCACCGAGCTCCTGAAGCGCCAGTACGTCTATCACCTGACGTACCAGACACTCTGCAAGACCATCGAGCCGGAAACCGGCGCCACGGTGATGGAACTCGATGCCGCAGGCAATCTGAGCTGGTCGGCCAGCGGCTTGAATCTGACCAGTACGACCAGTTGCAACCTGCCGGAAGGTGTCGCAGCCGCGTCACGTGTGGACCGTCTCTACGACGCGCGCAACCGCTTGACGACGCTCTCGTTCCCTGACGGCAACGGCGACCAGGATTGGCGTTATCACAAGGACAGTCTGCCCTCGCAAGTCACCACCTGGAACATCCCCTTGCTTGGGGCCGCACCGAAGGAGACGGTCAATACCTACGTCTACAACAAACGTCGCCTGTTGATCGACGAGACCGTAGCGCACCCGACCTGGTACACGTATCCACTCCACTACGACTACAACGCCAATGGCCATCTGAGCGGGCAGTCTTATCCGAGTGGCCAAAGCCTCACCTATAGCCTCAACGCGCTCGGTCAGACGGTGGGCATCTATTCGACCGTAAACGGGGTTCCCGATGTCACTTATGCCAGCAATATCGACTATTACCCCAATGGCGCGCTTGAGAAGTTCACGTACGGCAACACCATCGTGCACCAGATGTGGCAGAACGATCGGCAGCTACCCGAGCGCAGCACAGACAGCAAAACGGGTGTGACCGCGCTGGATCTCGGTTACGGCTACGACGCCAACGGCAACGTCAGCACGATCACCGACTATTTCCAGACCGGTCATAACCGATCGATGCTCTACGACGATCTGGATCGTCTCACCCAGGTGAGTTCCCCCGTGTTCGGCGGCGATCAGATCGCGACGTACACCTACAACACGCTCGACAATCTCAAGCGGGCCAAGGTGCCAGGACGAGACACCTACTACTGCTACGACGCCAAGAATCGCCTCGACTTCCTGCGCACCGGTTCCAACTGCAGCGCGAGCCCGACGCACACCTACCTGGCCTACGACGATCAAGGAAATTTGGAAAGCAAAGACGCAGCCCTGGGCGTAGACCTCGATTTTGACTTCGATACCGGCAACCGCCTGCGGGAAGTCATGAGTGACGGCGTAGCCCTCGAACGCTACCGCTACGACGCCCACGGCCGTCGCACGCTGGCCAGCCGCATCAGCGGGCCTGCCGATAGCCTCGGCGTGATTTTCTCGCAGTACTCCAATGGCGGCCCGTTGATGTATCAGGAGAACCAGCGTCCCGGAGTCAACAAGGCAATCGACTACATCTACCTGGCCGGCAGCCTGATCGCGCAGCGCGAGGAGTCGCTGGCGACTGGGGCGGTGACGGTGAAGTACCAGCACACCGACGCGTTGGGGAGCCCGGTGGCGGTTACGAGCGATGCGGGTGGACTGCTTGAGCGTGTGGACTACGAGCCGTATGGCAAGGTGTTGGGCACGGCGGTGGCGAAGGATGGGCCGGGGTATACGGGGCACGTGCTGGATGCTGCGACGGGGATGAATTACATGCAGCAGCGCTATTACGATCCGATGATTGGACGGTTCCTGTCCGTCGATCCGGTGACTGCTGATACGAAGACGGGTCGGGACTTCAATCGCTACAACTACGCAGCAAACAACCCGTACAAGTTTATTGATCCGGACGGGAGGAAGATCAAGATTGTCGGAGATCGTGAGTTTAAGAAGCAAGTGAAAGAGGATTTGAAGACGTTAAAGAGCAAGCCAGGAGGAAAAGCGCTAATAGCTGCACTAAAAAGCACAAAAAACATAATAGTAATTAGCGAGAGTACTCAAGGTAATAGCACGAGTCCTAGTACACAACCGTCAGAAAATGGCGGGAGTGGTATAGGCTCCGAGATTAAGTACAATCCAAATAGTACAACTGGCGGTAAGGATGTGAATGGTAGTAATCAAAGGCCGGCATTCGTAGGCCTGGGGCATGAAATGGGCCACTCTGACGCGCTTGATAAAGGAGTGCAGAGCTACGACTATGGAAGCCCCACACCGGGTACCACACCGCCTGCTGAGAATCATTCTCTGCCGATTGAAAATACGATACGTGCCGAACACAACGTGCCCTTAAGGCCAAGCTACTATGATTAATCGATGGGTGTTCCGTATGAAGGCCGCGTTATTGCTTTCTGTGCTCTGCACGTCCTGCGCCTCAGCGCCTATAGTTCAGGAGGACTTGCGAATGCGCGCGACTATTGCAGCTGTAGAGAGCACCATTTCGCTACCAAAAGGTGCGGCACGCTTGCACGAATACGCTCGCTACTATTCGGAAGGTGTAGGAGCGAGTACACGCCTACTGGGGGTCTACATTCTCAATGGCAGCAATGACGTTCACATTGTGCCGTTTGAAGAGCTTCCAAAGGTTCTGGATGGTGGTTGCAGTGTTATCCGATTGGAGTACGACATAGAAACCAAGCAAGTCATCTATATTTCATGTAATGGCGTCGCATAAAGGAAACAAAGGAGACAAAACAAAGGGGACGGAGGTAATTAAGCGGTCTCCAGCTTTCTTGGTCGGCCCCGCGACCAAACAAAACCGGATTTTCTTCCGACGGTCACATGCCAGCCGCGTTGACGCTAGGCCGCAATCTCCGCCACCAACGTCGGCGCCGATGAAGTCTCGCGCTCCGACAGCAACGGCTCGTACAGATCCAGCAGGTTGCGACCGATCGCGTCCCAACCATAGTGCTGCACCGCGCACTTCCTCGCCGCCGCGCCCAGCGATTCGCGCAGGTCGGGTGAATCCAGCAACATCACGACCGCGGCGGCAAAGCTGCTCGCGTCATCGGCATACAGCGCGCTCTTGCCGTCGCGCAGCACGATGCCTTCGCTGCCGATCGTGGTGGTGACGATCGCCTTGCCGAGTGCCATCGCTTCGAGCACCTTCAGGCGCGTGCCGCTGCCGGCGCGCAAGGGCACGACGTAGACCGCGGCCGCATGCACGAACGGGCGCAGGTCAGAACAAAGGGGCCAGAGTAAATATTCGATTGAATTTCTAGAGTGGTTCCGTGCGAATCAGCTCGACCGGTGCCTTCGAGGGCCGCCCTCGCGGCCGTACCGCTGCAGGACGATTGAGCGTCTTCTCGACCATCGCCTGAAATCGAGGATTGCCCAAGGCGCGCTCCTGCTGCAGATGCACGCGTATGGCGCAGAGGTCGTCATCGCTGATGCCTTGCCGCAGCCATTCCCGATACAGCTCTCCACGCCGAGCCGGATCTGAGCCTGATGCCAGATAGACAGTATGAGGAGTGACGATTGGATCGATGGCTGTTGCCAGACTGGCGTGTACGCTCGACCATCGATAGTGTTCGGGCGTGGCTACCATGGCAGCTCGGACCGGATTGAGCTCTATGTAGCGATGGACGGTGAGCAAATAGCGCTCGGAGTCCACCAGGCAGGACTTGAAGCGTCCTTCCCATAGCGTGCCGGTCCGGCCGTGTTTGCGGTTGAATGTCGGGACATATCGTTGCCCAAGCCTGCACATGGCGATCGAGAGCAGGCCAGGCGCAGGTGGTGTAAGCAGCAGGTGCACATGATTGGTCATCAATACATAGGCGTGCAGCGCGATACCGTGTTCTGCCAAGGCATCGCCCAGGCAGTAGCGGTAACGAATGAAGTCTTCGTCATCTAGAAATGTGGCTGCACGGTTGACGCCGCGATGTGTGATATGAAGAGGCAATCCCGGCAGTTCGAGTCGTGGACGGCGTGGCATGTCTGGCTGCGTTGAGGGCTGCACAAAAGAGTGTTTGCTGCGTCGGCCTCTGACAGTAGGAACTTCCCTCTTGAAGGCGTGAGGAGTATCAGAATTCAAACGGATATTTACTCTGGCCCCTTTGTTTTCGGATACAAATATGATAGAGGCCATTGGAAACTTGACGATCTCATTGAGAGGAAGGAAACAATGAAATGGCCTTGCTCCGCTCGTTATGCTTCCAGCGTCTCACTTCTTATGGCCTATCAAACGTATGCATTCGCAAGCCCCACGCTTCAATCAGACGCATTGTCCATAGCCAAGGATCTCTCTGATGGGTCTGGTGCAACGCTACGATGCAACCGCAGCACGGACAAGGCCTCGACGTGCGAAGCGACCATAAAGAAGGGGCGATCAAAAGCAACGTTTCGAGTCGATTTCGGACGCGTGGGCCTTAGACCTATTTTGAGCGAGATCAACCTCTATCCGTCGGACGGCAATTTTACAATACGCACTGATGTCGAATGTCTCGAAAAAGACATAGCCAAATTGCCATCTGTATTCGAAGATGTCCGATGCGCAGTGGACATTTATTTCCGTGAGCAGGGAGAAGTTTCATTCGGCCCCATGGAAGTGTCTTTTATAGGTTCGTCCTACTCAACTAACGTGACCGTCAAGGACGAGGTCGATCATTAGGCAAGCCCGGTAGCGCACCCGGGCCTTGCGACGCATAGATCGCCGGACGATATCGACGGTGGGCCAGGTCCCACCTTGGGGGTCTGCGATGTCACATGCCAGCCGCGTTGACCCTAAGCCGCAATCTCCGCCACCAACGTCGGCGCCGATGAAGTCTCGTGCTCCGACAGCAATGGCTCGTACAGCTCCAGCAGATGGCGACCGATCGCATCCCAGCCGTAGTGCTGTTCCGCGCACTTCCTCGCCGCCGCGCCCAGCGATTCGCGCAGGTCGGGTGACTCCAGCAACGTCACGACCGCGGCGGCAAAGCTGCTCGCGTCGTCGGCATACAGCGCGCTCTTGCCGTCGCGCAGCACGATGCCTTCGCTGCCGATCGTGGTGGTGACGATCGCCTTGCCGAGCGCCATCGCTTCGAGCACCTTCAGGCGCGTGCCGCTGCCGGCGCGCAAGGGCACGACGTAGACCGCGGCCGCATGCACGAACGGGCGCAGGTCCGGGACGAAGCCGGCGAGCGTCACGTGCGAGGCGACTTCCGCCGGCACCTCGAGGCCGTCGGCCTTGCCGACGAGCACGAATTCCGCGTCCTGGCGCGCGGCTACGATGCGCGGAAAAATATCGTGCAGGAACCAGTCGATGCCGTCGCGATTCGGAAACCAGCCCATCTGGCCGACGAAGACCAGCTTCGCCTTCTGTCTGCCATTGGCGGTGGCCGCAGGGCGATTGCCGTCGAGGTCGACGCCGTTCGGCACGACTTCGACGCGGGTGCCCGGTGCCAGCGTCCGCAGCTGCTCCGCGTCGGTCGTGGAGCAGGCCAGGACCAGCTTCGCCCGTTCGCAAGCCCGGCGCTCGAAGCCGAGCAGGCGCGGCAACTGGCTGTCGAGGAACCGTCGCACCAGCGGGTGACCATGCAGGCGCGCCCGCGTGGCGAGCAGCACGTGCTCGACGTTGTGCGCGTTGTAGACGACCGGAACGCCGGCCGGCACCGCATCGGCGTAGCGCATCAGCGGCAGCATGTCGAAATGCACGACGTCCGCGTTGCGCGCCAGTTCGGCGATGCGCGCGCGCATCGCCGGCGAGGCGTATTTCGTGGACACGAACGGCTCGCGCGTCACCGCGCTGCGCAGCAGCGACCAGGCCAGCGCGAGCTTCGAGCGTTCGCTCGCGATCGGGAAGGTCTCGAGGCCGGCGAGGTGCTCGCGCATCTCTTCGGCGGCGTCGGCGTCGTCGTCCAGGCGCGCGAAGCTCAGCAAGGTCACTTCGTGGCGCGCGGCCAGACCCTTGAGCACGTGCCAGGAGCGCAACTGGTGTCCCTCGCGTGGCGGGAACGGCAACCGGCTGGTGACGAAGAGCACGCGCGCCATCAGTGCTTCTTCCACAGTCGCGAGGCATCGGGCGCGAGCGAGGCCGGCAGCGACAACAGCGCGGCCGCGTTGAGCATGACGAAGGTTCCCGCAGCCGGCGATAGCGGCATGCGAGCGGCCAGCCGCGGCAGCTGCAGCCCGATCGCTGCCCACAGGTAACCGAGCAGCTGCGCATAGAACGCGAAGCGGTAGAACGGATGCGGCACGAGCGCCGAGGTCAGCAGCGCCAGCAGCAGCGCCCACGGCACCAACAGGCGCAGGAACTTGTGCGAGAACCAGGCGAAGAACACCGGGTTGCGCGACGGATGCAGCAATACCGGCAGGCGCGCCAGCAGTTGCCAGTTGCCGGCCAGCGTGCGCAGCTTGCGCGAGAATTCCTCGCGCGCGCTGGCGCTGAAGTGGTCGTGGGCGATGGCATCGCGCGCCATCCAGACCCAGCGGCCGGCGAGGGCGGCGTGCAGCGGCACCCACATGTCGTCGAGGATCGTGCCCGGCGGCAGCGGGCGGAACAGGTCGCGGCGCAGCGCGTAGATCGCGCCGCTCACGCCATGCAGCCAGCCCAGCCGCGCCTCGTCGCCGCGCAGGCGTTTTTCCATGCGCCAGTAAGGCCCGACGGCTTGCGGTGCGGCATCTGCCGTGCCGTCGGCATCGCGACCAGGCATTGTCGATGACCAGTTCGCCGCTGACCGCACCGACGTCCGGATCGGCGAAACCGACGACCAGCGCGCGCAAGGCGCCCGGCGCAAAGCGCTGGCGCGCATCGGTGAAGGCGACGATGTCCGTCTTCACCTGCGCCATCGCCGCGTTCAGAGCGACCGCCTTGCCACCGTTGTCCGGCAGTGCCAGTACGACGATGCGCGGATCGTCGATCGCCGCGGCGGTCGCGACTTCCGCGGTGCGATCGCGGCTGCCGTCGCTGACGACGAGCACGTGCAGGCGTTCGGCCGGATAGTCCTGCGCCAGGATGTCGGCGATCCGCGCGGCGATACGCGCCTCCTCGTCGTAGGCCGCGACGACGACCGTCAGCGGCGGACAGGCGTCATCGTCGGCGGCGTTGGCCTGCCAGGGTTCGCAACCGAAGCGTCGCGAGATCAACGCCACCATCAGCGGATAGCCGGCGTAGGCGTAGGCGACGAGACCGACGCAGCACCAGAACAAGAGGATGAGGCTCAAGGTCATCATGGCGTCACAGCAGCCGCGCGCGCAGGCGCTCGTAGCCGGCATTGCCGAGCAGGCGCTTGGGCCAGGACAGCGCGACGAAGCGCGCGCGCACCATCAGCGGGCGCAACCCCTGCCAGGCAACCAGGGCCGCGAATTCGGGCAGCGCAGTTGCACGCGTCACGGCGATCCGCTGCAGCCAGTCGTCGCTTTCCATGCCGCGGTTCGGACCGGGGACCGAGCCGAACAGGTGCCGATAGCCGTGGGCGAGGGCGGCGCGACGTTCGCGCTCGCCACCGCGGCCGCCGGGCAAGGCCAGCGCATCGATGCGTCGTCCGGTGATCGTCGACAGGCAGGCACGGCTCTCGCGTAGTTCCGCATCGAGCGTGTCGATATCGAGGTCTTCGAGAAAGGCATGGCTGCGGCCGTGCGCGCCGATGCCCATGCCGGCCTCGGCGAGCGCGCGCACGTCGGCGGCGGCGAGCATGCCGGGCTGGCCGATGAAATCCGAGGTGATGAAGAATTCGGCGGTCATGCCGCGTTCGCGCAGCAGCGGCAACGCGACTTCGACGTTGGAGATGTCACCATCGTCGAAGGTGATCGCCACCGGCCGCGTCGCCCCCGCCGCTGATCCGTCGCGCGCGATGTGTTCGCCGATGCGGACCGTGCGATGGCCGCTGTCGAGCAACCAGTCGAGCTGCCGCGCGAAGGTGTCCGGATGCACGCTGTAGACCGGGTCGTAGCGGCCGTTGGCGCGTTCGTCGGCGTGCAGGCCGTGGTACATGAGCACCGGCAGCATGCTGGCCTGGGGACGAATGACGGCTTGCATGTTCATGCGGCCCGCCTGCTACGCAGCCAGCCGAGCAGGCCGCTGGTCTCGCTGAAGAACAGGGCCTGCGACAACCGTCCCGACGGCCCGCGATAACGCTCCTCGTGGACGTTGTGGCGCAGGATCCGGTAGCGGTCGACGCCGCGGCGGTTGGTGCCCTCGATCGAGGTCACCGCCGTTGCGAAACCGGCTTCGCGCACGATGCGCACGTCGCGCTCGCCGAAATCGGCGGCGCCGCCATTCGGATACGCGAAATGCGCCGGCGCGGCCTTGATGGCGTCGGCGATATCGGCCTGCGAGCCGACGATCTCGGCCTGCGCCGTATCGGCATCGACGCGGCTGAGCAGGACATGGTGGCGCGTGTGCGCTCCGATGCAGACGCCGCGGGCGTCGAGCGCGCGGATCTGCTGCCAGTCGAGCATCTCACCGTGTGCGGAGGCAGGTTGCGGGCAGGTCTGCGCGACGAGGTCGTCGACGCAGGCCTCGAGCTCGCGCGGCTCGAGTTGCTTCAGGCGCGGTGGCAGCAGGACATAGAGACGCTCGCGATCGATCGCCTGCGAGAGGTCGAACTGGCCGAGTCCGAGGGCGCCGAGGTCGAGCCGGTCGCGGGTGCGCGATTCGACCGCGTGCTGCAGGCGATAGGCCCAGATCGGTTCGCCGCCGACATGGCGGGTGGCGACGTAGACGATCGCAGGCACCGCCTCGTGCCGTCCCTCGCTGTCGGCCAGGTCGAGCAGGCCGAGGTTGTCGCGATAGCCGTCGTCGAAAGTGATCGCGTAGTTCACCTGCGCTCGGGCATCGGACAGTGCCTGCAGGCCGTCTTCCAGCCCGACCAGCGCGCGGCGCTCGCGCAGCCAGCGCACGAGTTGCCGGAAGCTCGCATTCGACGTGCTCAGCGGATACGGATCGTGCTCGTCGCGCAGGCGGTGCAGCATCAGCACCACCAGCCCGGCGCCGGTCACCCGGCGATAGAGGAAGTCGAGGCCGCTGTGATGCGCGCCGAGCGCGATCGTGTAACGCAGCCAGCGCAGCAGCCGCTGCTTCATGCCGGCGACTTCCATGCCGGGGACCTCGTGGCGTACGGCTGAATGGTCGGCAACCTCATGATTTGACGCCCTCTCGTGGCAGGTAACGCGCCTTCACCACCAGACCGACATAGGTCCAGAAGTAGGCGATCACTGGGTAATACGTAAAACGGTCGCCAAACAGGTTGCCGCAGACCATGCCCATCCAGGCCCCGACCAGGCCGAGCGCGAGCGCGTAGCGCCAGGTCCCGCTGGTGGAGGCGGCGAGTTCGCGCCGTGCGGTGCCCAGGACAGAGAACAGCAGCGCGACCAGGACGAAAGCCCCGACCAGTCCGCCCTCCGTCAGCGTGCGCAGATAGACGTTGTGCGTGTCCATCGCATACGGGTTGATCTCTGGATGGCGGAACGACTGGAACCCGGTTCCGACCACCGGATGCGACACGAAGTTGTCCCAGGCGATCTGCCAGAACTCGAAGCGCAGCTCGGTGCTCTTGTCGCGCTGGTTGGCCTCGACCGTGGTGCTGTCGAAGCGCTGCACGACCGAGGTCGGCAGCAGCGCCGGTGCGAAGGCCGCGGCCAGCGCCAGCGGCAGCATCAGTTTCCAGCGCCCACGCCAAGCCAGGACCACGGTGACCAGGCCCAGCAGCAGCGCGATGTAGGCGGTGCGTGAATAGGCATACATCACGCCGACCACCATGCAGGCGATGCCACCGGCGAACAGCATCTTCCACTTGCGCGAGGCCTTGGTCGCGATCAACAGCGCGAACAGCACCACGGCCACCGTGACGCAGAACGCCGCGAACTCGTTCGCGCCGAGCATCACGAACGTGCCCTTGATGCGCAGGTCGTCGGAGTAGTTCCAGCTAGCCACGCTCATGTGCTGGACCCAGGTCACCTTGGCGATATACGGCAGCGGCAACAGGGTCACCAGAACGACACGGCGCACGCCGGCCCAATCGCTGACGCTCATCTGTACCAGGTACAGCAGGGACATGCCGATGAGATGGTCCTTGAGCGCATTGAAATGGGTCCCGGTGTTGCTGACGTACTGATAGCTGACGATCAGCGACACCACCGCGTAGGCCATGTAGACGAGCACCCAGCGGTTGATCGGCTCGTTCGGCGCGAGGCGGCCATGCAGGATCCAGGCGCCGACCAGCGACCCCATGAACCCCAGGTTGAGGAAGTTGAGCCCGGCGCCGAAGTTCGGCAGATAGGCGGTATGGATGTTCTGCAGCGGCAACAGGAACAGGAACGCGTACAACGCCCAGTTGTGGCGCGTTTTCGCCTGCGCCAGCGCGGGTGCGCCGGCAGGCAGGTCGCCCGCGGTCGCGGCGCCGCCTGCGCCCGGCCGGATCGTCGATACGCGCAACGCGCGCGCCGCGAGCGGGAAGCGTTCGACGCTGCCGCGTTCAGCCGGCACCGGCGCCGTCGTGTCAGGCGGTTTTACGGCCATGTCCCTTCACCAGCAGGTCGCGGTACAACTCGAGATAGCGGTCCGCCATCGCGGCGCCGGAATGATGCGCGCGCACGAACGCGGCGCCTTGCGCGTCGCGTCGGGCCGGTTGCGCCGCTGCGGTCAGCAGCGCCGCGCGTAGCGTGGCTTCGTCGCCGGGCGGCAACAGGCAGCCGTGCTGCGTGTTCGCCAGCAGACGCGGCACGTCGCCGACGGCGCTGGCGATGACCGGGATTCCGTAGGCCATCGCTTCGAGCACCACCAGCGGCATGCCCTCGCTCAGCGAAGGCAGGGCCAGGCAATCGACGAGCGGGTAGATGCGCGCCATGTCGTTGCGCGTGCCCGCGAAGCGCACGCAGGCTTGCAGTCCGAGCCGCGCGACCTGCGCCTCGAGCGCCTGCCGCTCGGGGCCGTCGCCGACGATCAGCAGGCGGGCGGCGCTGTTCGCGGCGACGACAGCCGTGAACGCCGATATCAATTGCGACAGGTTCTTCTCCGGCGACAGGCGCGCGACGGCGGCGAAGACCGGACCGTCGCCGTCGATGCCCAGTTCGGCGCGCAGTTGTGCGGACGGGTTCCGCTCCGCGGCCAGGTCGGTGATCCCGTTGTCGATCTGATGGATACGCGCGTGCGGTACGCCGGCCCGCAGCAGGCGTTCGGATTGCGACTCGGCCACCACCACCAGCGCATCGAAGCGGCGCAGCAGGGCGATCTCCAGCTTGTTGTACAGGCGCAAGGCCGAAGAGGCCTCGACCCAGCCATGCAGCGTCGCGACCAGGCGCACCTGCGGCCGCCGCCGCGTCGCCAGCCAGGCGTAGAACGCGCTCTTGTAGTCGTGCACGTGCAGCACGTCGGCGCGAAGGGCATCGATCTGCCTCACCAGCGCCGCGATCGTGCGCGTGTCGATGCGGCCCCGGCACGGCAGCAGCACGGCATCCTGCCCGGCGGCGAGCGCAGCCTCGTGCAGCGGCTGTGTGTCGAGCAGATAGTTGTGGATGCTCAGCAGTCGGCTGCGTGCACCGAGCTGGCGCAAGCTTTCATCGAGCGCCAGCACCACGCGGTCGGCGCCGTACAGGCCGGCGCTCGAGCGCAGCTGCAGGATCGACGTCGACGCCGTCGTCCGCGCATCGTCGTGGTTGGGCGGCGAGGTGTTCATGTCGAACGCAACAGCTGTTGGTAGGCCTGGTCGAAGGACTGCACCATGGCGACCAGCGAGAATTCGCGCTCGATGCGCGCGCGTCCCGCCGCGCCGAGGCGGCGTCGCAAATCAGGCGAGAGCGCCAGCGTGGTCATCGCCTTGGCCAGCGCATCGGGCTGGCGCGCCGGAACCAGCAGCCCGGTGACGTCGGGCTGCACCAGCGACAGGTTGCCGCCGACGGCCGTCGCGATCACCGGCAGCCCGCAGGCCATCATCTCGAGGATCGCGTTGGACATGCCCTCGGTCGACGAGGTCAGCAGGCCGACGTCGAGTGCAGGCAGCACCGACTCGATGTCCGGGCGCATGCCGAGCAGCGTCACCGCGTCGGCGAGGCCGAGCGCCGAGATCTGCGCCTCCACGTCGGCACGCAAGGGGCCGTTGCCGATCAGGAACAGCCGCGCCTGCGGCACGCGCGCATGCACGCCTGCGAACCCCGCGATCAGGTCGGCATGGCATTTCTCCGGCGTCATCCGGGCGATGCAGCCGTAGGCGGTCGCGTGTTCGTCCAGTCCCAGCGCCTGTCGCGCCGCGCTGCGCGCAGGTCCCTGCCACGGACGGAAGCGCTGCGTGTCGACGCCATTCGGGATCCACAGCATGCGCGCGGGATCGAGCGCCTCGCTGCGCGCCAGTTCGCCGAGGATCGGCTGCGCCGGCGCGATCACGCTGTCGAAGCGACGGTTGAGGAACCGGAAAAGCCACTTGAGCTTCGCGCTTTTCTTGTAGCCCATGTCGCGGCGGTTGGAGATGCGCACGCAGCCGGGCGTACGCGGCAGCAGGGCATTGAGCAGGTCGGATTTCTCGTGGTGCGACTGCACGATGTCGTAACGCTCGCGCAGGATCATCTCGCGCAGCGCACGCAACGCACGCCAGCCGCCGCGGCTGTAGATCGCATCCACCGGCAGGCCGCGGACGGTCGCGTGCGCGGTGTCGGAAGGCAGGTGCCGGCCGGCATCGGGGTAATGCCCGGCGTCGAGCTGCACCAGCGTGATGTCGTAGCGGTCCCGCGGCAGCAGGGCGACCAGGTTGCGCAGGAAGCGTTCGCTGCCGCCCGAGAACGCGATCGACGTGTCCGTCAGCAGCAACAGCCGGATGCGGGTCGGAGCCGGGCCGGGTGTCGCGCGGGCAGGCTCGATCGCATCGCGGCGCTCAGCGGCGATAGCTGAAGCTGACAATGGCGGCATTCTCGTCATAATCCTGGCCGATCTCCGAGCTGTCGCGCTCGCGTCGTTGCAGTTCGAAGCGCGCGCTCCAGTTCCGCGTGAACCGGTTCTCGAGCGCGACGCCGACGGTGAAGTCGCGATCCTTGCGCGAAGGGTTCTCGAACTTGCGGTCCTCGCGCGCGGCCAGCACCGACAGCGTCATGCGCGGGCGCACCTGGTAGGTGAGCTGGCCGTAGCCGCCGTAGCTTTCCTCGTCCGGCGCCAACGATTCGATGTAGCTGATGCGCTGGTAGTAGGGGCGCACTTCGAAGTTCAGGCGTTCGCCGGTGAAGGAATAGCCCAGCTCGAAGCGGCGTTGCTTGAAGACGTCGGGCGTGACCGGCACGGTCGGGTTGCCGAAGTCGTCGAGGGGTGGCGTGGCATCGAGGTCGGTGACGACCAGGTTTTCCGCGGCGTCGGAGAATTCATAGCTCAGCGACGCATCGAGCGTGCTGCGCTGGGTCATCTTCCAGGCCACGTCGGTTCGTACCAGCGGCAGCCATTCGTCGTTGCTCGGGCGATTGTCGAACTCCAGGCGCGAATAGCCGAGGTCGACGTTGAGCTCCACCGTACGGAACTCGCTCCAGTAGCTCATGTAGCCGTCGAAGCGCGTGTAGTCCGAAGTCGGCGTGTCGTCGTACCTGACTTCGGTCGCCTCGAGGTTCAAGCCGAACGTGCGCGTGGGACTCAGTTCGCGCAGCGCACGCGCCGCGATGTTGTAGCGATCGCTGTTGAACGCCTCGTTCTCTTCGGCGTAGCTGTTGCTGTAGCGCAGGTCGACCTGCCCGCGCGTGGACTGGCCCATGCGGAAATACAGGCTCGGACCAGTGACGAACAGGTTGGTCTGCTGCTCGTTGCCGGGGCTGAACGCGGTGAAGGTATCGATCGGCTGGCGGCTCAGGTAGTCCTCGAACGTCCAGTCCAGGCGCTCGGGGATCATCGTCCACAGCGCCGTGCCCGCGAACGCGCCGCGGAAGCCATCGTCGAAGGTGTCGTCGAGGTAGTCCAGGTACTGCAGCTGGCCGCTGCCGTTGAGTCGGAACGTCGATCCCTCCTGTTCCACGCTGAAGCGCAACTGCGGGGAGACCACCGTTTCGCTCTGCTCATCCGTGGCGCTCAGGCCGATGTTGTCGCTGCGCAGGACGGAGACGCCGACCTCGTAGTCGATCCGGGCCGCCTGCGCGCCGCCGGTCAGGGCAGCGAGCAGGGCCACTGCGAGCGCGGCGCGCACCGGCACGGGCACGTTGGGCAGGATGGCCATGGAAGGTTCCCCTCAGACGCCTTCGTTGAACAGCACGCCCGCGAATTTGGCGGGATCGAAATTGGTGGCTGCCTGCGCAATCGTGGAGGAGGTGTCGCGACCGTAGCCCGCGACCAGCACGACCACGTCGGCGAGGTCGGCGAGGATGCGTGCGTCGGGCGATCCGATCACCGGCGGGCTGTCGAGCAACACATAACGATCCGGGTAGCGGCTGCGCAGCGAATCGAGCAGCAGACGCATGCGGAACGACGAGAAATATTCCGCGCCGGTCTCACGCGGCCGGCCGGCCGGCAACAGGCGCACGCGCGGCACGCCGGTGTCGTAGAGCACGTTCGACAGTTCGGCCTCGGATTCCTCGAGGTAGTCGGTCAGGCCACCGCCGGCGGTGTCGATGCGCATCGTCACGTCCTGCGAGGGGCTGCGCAGGTCGCAATCCACGAGCAGGGCGCTCTTGGTATCGTCGAAGGCCAGCGCCGCGGCGAGGTTACGCGCCACGAAACTGCCGCCGCAGCCGCGGCTGACCGGCGCGACGAGGGTGATGAAGTTGCCGTCGGCGATCGCCAGCAGCTTGGTGCGCAGGTCGCGGAAGGCATCGACCTCGGGCCGCGCCACGTCGGTGCGGTGGATGATCGCGCGATCACGCAGCTGCGCCGGCGTCAGCGCCTGGTTGCCGGACATGCGCGCGATCGAGCGGCTCGCCGAGCGACGATCGCCCATGTCGTCGTGCGGAGGGTTGTTGTCGTTGTGCTGCGGAAGACTCATAGCGCGTGCACCATCTTCAGGGCGAGGGCCACGCCGTAGGCGGCCGGAACCAGCAGGAACAGGAATGCGGCCAGTGCGAAACGCTGCAGCATCTGCCTGCGCTTGTTGGGCGTGACGTACATCGGCATCGTGCCGAGCACCGGCAACGCGGCGTCGCGCTCGATCTGCAGCGGCGAGCGCACGCGCGGATCGAGCTTGATCACGCCGAACAGCAACACCAGCGGCGTGAAGAACGCAGCGCCCAGGCCGGCGCCGGCAACGTGCATCAGGCGCAGCCCGGTCGGACGCAACGGCATCGCCGCCGGTTCCTGGATGCGGAAGCTCAGGCCGCGCTGCTCGGCATCGAGGTTCATCGACACGCGTGCGTTCTCGCGGCGCTTGAGCAGGTCCTGGTAGAGATCGCGGTTGACTTCGTAATCGCGGGTGAGCTCGGCCAGGCTGCTTTCGGACGCGGCAATGCGGCCGCTGCGCGCGAGTTCTTCGGAGAGCAGTCGTTCGCCGGTGGCCACGCGCGAAGCAACGGCGGCGCTACGGCTGCGCGCCTCGGACAGCTTGCTGCGCAACTCGCCATACAGCGGATTCATCGTCGCCGTGCCCTCGAGCGTCGACGGCGATCCGGCCATCCTCGATTCCTGCCGCGCGGTCTCGCGGCCCAGTTCTTCCTCGAGGTCGCGGATCTGGTGCTCTGCGCGGACAACGTCCGGATGCTGTTCGGTGAAGGTCAGCAGCAGCTGGTCGCGCTGGTTCTGCAGCTCCATCAGGCGCGCGCGGAACTGGCCGGCGCGCGTCTGCACGGTACTGATCTCGCTCTCGCCCGACAGCTGCGACTGCAACGCCGATTCCTCCGAATGCAGATCGATCAGGTCGAGCTTGGCGGTCTCGACCTGGCGCCGCAGTTCGCCGATGCGTGCATTGACGTCCGTGCTGATGCCGGGACGCGCGTCGGGATTGGTGGTGCGGTAGGTTTCGAGCTTCGCCTCGGCGTCGGTCAGTTTGCGGTGGTATTGCTCGACCTGCGAATTGATGAAGCCGTAGGCTTCGCGGCTCTCCCGCTCCTTGGTGGCCAGGCTCTCGCTGATGACGAGGTCGGCCAGGCGCTGGGTGACCTTGTAGGCGCGCGTGGGATCGGAGTCGACGTAGCGGATCTCGATCAGGTTCTCGCGCGGATTGCTGATGATCGTGCGATCGATGATCTGTTCGATCTGCTTGTCCTGCTGCAGCGGCGAGGGCTTGTCCTCCATCCAGCCGCCGACCGTGAGGATCTCGCCCATCACCTTGCGGCTGAAGGCCACCTCGCGCGCGATCGTGGCGCGATTGGTGACGCCGGTGGCGACCGCGCGGCCTTCCATCAGCGGCGCGATGATGTTGCTCTGCTCGACCAGGATCGTGGTGTTCGAGGCGTACTTCTTCGGCAGCAGCACGCCGACGGCGAGCGCGGCCAGCGCCAGCGCCGCGAAGATGCCGGTATAGAACACCGCATGCCGCTTCAGTTCGTGGCGCACCACCGGCACCAGCGCCAGCACTGCCGACGGCCGGGCTTCGGTCGCCGACCACTCGAGGGACGGGTTGCTCATAGCGCGCGTTCCGGGATGGTGATCACGTCGCCTGGCGCGACCTTGTAGTTGGTCGACAGGTCGCCGCGGCTGAGGATGCGGTCGAGACGGACCTCGTAGGTCTTGGTGCCCGCCGACGACTTGCGATACAGGTCGGAACGGTCGGGCGCGGCGAACTCGGTCAGGCCGCCGGCCGCGAGCACCGCGTCGAGCACGGTCATGCCCTGGCGGTACGGGATCGAGACCGGTTGCCGCACCGCGCCGGTGACGCGCACGCGCGACAGGTACTCGTGGCTGCGCAGGTCGGTCAGGATCACCGCCACCTGCGGATCGCGGACGTAGACGCCGAGCTTTTCCTGGATGTCCTTGCCGACCTCGGCCGGGGTGCGGCCACCGGCCGCGATATCGCCCACCAGCGGGACCGAAATCTTGCCGTCCGGGCGCACCGGCACGGTGATGCCCAGTTCCGGGTTGCGCCAGACCGACACCTGGACCATGTCGTCGACGCCGATCAGATAGTCGTCCACCGAGGTCTGGGCTTCGTCCGGCGGTGGACCGGACTCGCTCTTCGTGGTCGCGCAGGCGACCAGCATCAAGGAAAGGAAGAGAGCGGTCGTGCCTTTGAGAAGATCCATGCGTGGTTACCCCTGGTTGCTAGAGGTTCCAACGCAAAGAGCAGGCAATTCGGGCCACCTTCCGGCCCGGCATGCGGGACGGGTTAGACCCGGTACTAAACCCGGTAATAGCTCCGGTACCACTCCACGAAACGCCCGACGCCCACTTCGATCGGCGTCGACGGGGAATAGCCGGTGTCGCGCTGCAGGGCGGCAACGTCGGCAAAGGTATCGGGCACGTCGCCCGGTTGCAGCGGCAGCAGCCGGCGCTCGGCCTTGCGGCCCAGGCAGTCCTCGATCACCTCGATGTAGCGCAGCAGCTGCACCTGCCGGTGGTTGCCGATGTTGTAGACGCGGTAGGGGGCGGAGGAGGTGCCCGGCGTCGGCGCCATCGGGTCATATTGCGGGTCGGGCCCGGGCACGCGGTCGAGCGTGCGGATCACGCCCTCGACGATGTCGTCGATGTAGGTGAAGTCGCGCGTGTGGTGGCCGTGGTTGAACACGTCGATCGGCTCGCCGGCGAGGATCTTGCGCGTGAACAGGAACAGCGCCATGTCCGGCCGGCCCCAGGGCCCGTAGACCGTGAAGAAGCGCAGCCCGGTGGTCGGCAGGTCGAACAGATGGCTGTAGGTGTGCGCCATCAGCTCGTTCGCCTTCTTGGTCGCGGCGTACATGCTGACCGGATGGTCGACGCTGTCGTCGACCGAGAACGGCAGCTTGCGGTTGGCGCCGTAGACCGAACTGGACGAAGCGTAGACCAGGTGCTCGACGCCGTTGTGGCGGCAGGCCTCGAGGATGTTGATGAAGCCGACGATGTTGCTGTCGACGTAGGCGCGTGGATTTTCCAGCGAGTAACGCACGCCCGCCTGGGCTGCCAGGTTGACCACGCGCTGCGGCTTGAACTCGGCGAAAGCGCGGTCGAGCGCGGCACCATCCTCGAGCGAGGCGCGCGCGAAGCGGAAGTTGCGGTGCGCCTGCAGCGGATCGAGCCGGTCCTGTTTCAGGCGCGGGTCGTAGTAGTCGTTGAGGTTGTCGTAGCCGAACACCTCGTCGCCGCGCGCGAGCAGGCGCGCGCTGAGGTTGGAGCCGATGAAGCCGGCCGCGCCCGTGACCAGGACTCTCATCACAGGCACCCGTCCACGCTGGCCCGGGGCAGGGCGCGTTTGACGTCGAACAGCACCGCGGCCGGATTTGCCGAACGCGCGCACGCCGTCGGCGCCGAGCGCGACGAACTGGTCGTGTGCGACGGCCAGGATGATCGCGTCGTACTTGCTCAGGTCGGGCTTGTCGACCAGCGTGATGCCGTATTCGGACTGCGCATGCGCCGGCGCGACCCAGGGATCGTGCACGTCGACATTGGCGTTGTAGCTGCGCAGCTCGGCGATGATGTCGACCACGCGCGTGTTGCGCAGGTCCGGGCAGTTCTCCTTGAACGCCAGGCCCAGCACCAGGATCCGCGACTGCGTGGTCTGGATGCCGCGCTGCTGCATCAGCTTGACCACGCGCCGCGCGACATGGCTGCCCATGCCGTCGTTGATGCGGCGCCCGGCCAGGATCACATCGGGGTGGTAGCCGATCTGCTGCGCCTTGTGCGTCAGGTAATACGGGTCGACGCCGATGCAGTGGCCGCCGACCAGGCCGGGACGAAAGGGCAGGAAGTTCCACTTCGTGCCGGCCGCTTCGAGCACCTCGTGGGTGTCGATGCCGAGGCGGTGGAAGATCAGCGCCAGCTCGTTGATCAGCGCGATGTTGACGTCGCGCTGCGTGTTCTCGATGACCTTGGCCGCTTCGGCCACGCGGATGCTCGAGGTCTTGTGCGTGCCGGCATGGATGATCATGCGGTACAGCGCATCGACGAAATCGGCCGCTTCCGGCGTCGAACCGGAGGTGACCTTCATGATCGTCTCCAGGCGGTGCTCCTTGTCGCCGGGATTGATGCGCTCGGGGCTGTAGCCGGCGCAGAAGTCCTTGTTGAACGTGAGTCCCGACTCGCGTTCGATGATCGGCACGCAGATTTCCTCGGTCGCGCCGGGATAGACCGTCGATTCGTAGATCGCCACGCCGCCGCGCGCGATGGCGCGGCCGACGGTACGGCTGGCCGCTTCCAGTGGCCGCAGGTCGGGGCGCTTGTACTCGTCGATCGGCGTCGGCACGGTCACGATGAAGACATTGCAGCCGGCCAGGGCGGCGGCATCGTCGGCGAACGTGAGGTCCTTGGCGGCGCGCAGTTCGTCCTCGGATGCTTCCAGCGTGTGGTCGTGGTGGCCGCGCAGTTCCGCCACGCGCTTGCTATCGATGTCGAAACCCAGCGTCGGCACGACCCGCCCGAACGCCACCGCCAGCGGCAGGCCGACGTAACCCAGGCCGATCACGGCAATGCGAATGCCATCTTTTGCGGGAAGTGGGGCATTCATATGCGAGCTATCCATGTGCGAGCGGTCTGGGAGTGCGCCATAGGCGGGAGTTTAACGGACACCATGTTTTTGGAGCGTACCGGGCCGCCGGGCGCGCGCTGTTCGTCGCGGACCGTCGATTGGGATGGATTGCCGGGCGCATCGGCATACGCCGGACCGGCGTACAGGATCCGATCGCCTTGTTGCCGTCCGCATCGTCGCCATCACGGACGCCTTTCCCCGATGCCAACTACAACGTGCTGCGGCGCCGATCCAGGCCAGCGTGCTTCGGCCAGCGCGAGCCCTGCCCGCATCGCAGCGTTTTCCGCGTTACGTGGGAGATGCAGAGATGGGGTCGGGGACGAGCCATGCGGATTCTGGTGTGTGGAGGGGCGGGTTACATCGGCAGCCACACCTGCGTGGCGCTTGCCGAGCGTGGCCACGACTTGGTCATCGCCGACAGCCTGGTCAACAGCTCGCTGGTGGTGCTGGAACGGCTGCACGCCATCATCGGCAGCCCCGTCTCCTTCCGCCAGGTCGACTTGCGCGACCGCGCGGCGACGATGGCCCTGTTCGAAGGCGCGTCCTTCGATGCGGTCGTGCATTTCGCCGCGCTGAAGTCGGTCGGCGAGTCCTGCGAGCGCCCGCTCGACTATTTCGACAACAACATCGCCGGCACCATCCACCTGCTGCAGGCGATGAAGGCGGCACGCGTGCGGCGACTGGTGTTCAGCTCGTCGGCGACGGTCTACGGCGATCCGGACAGCGTGCCGCTGCGCGAAGACGCGCCATTGCGGGTCACCAATCCGTATGGACGCACGAAATTGGTCATGGAACAGTTGATCGATGATCTATGCGAACACGATCCGGCCTTCCGCGCGATCAACCTGCGCTATTTCAATCCCGTCGGCGCGCACGCCTCAGGACTGATCGGCGAAGATCCGGGCGGCATTCCCAATAACCTGATGCCCTACATCTGCCAGGTCGCCGTCGGCCGCCGCGAACGCCTGCGTATCTTCGGCGGCGACTGGCCGACGGTCGACGGCACCGGCGTGCGCGACTACATCCACGTCGTCGACCTGGCACGCGCCCATGCCGACGCGCTCGACTATCTGTTCAGCACCGATCGCAGCGCCACGATCAACCTAGGCACCGGCCGCGGCGTGAGCGTGCTGGAGCTGCTGCGTGCGTTCGCAGTCGCCTCGGGCCGCGAGATTCCGTACGACATCGTCGAACGCCGCGCCGGCGACGTGGCCGAGGTCTACGCGGACCCTGGCCTGGCGCATGCGCTGCTCGGCTGGCGCGCGCAGTTCGACGTCGATGCGATGTGCCGCGACGCGTGGCGCTGGCAGGCGATGAATCCGGAGGGCTATGCAGGCGTCGAGCACGAAGGGCAATTCGTCGAGGCTGTTTGTCCATCGCGCGCAGCGGTGTGATCGCCGAGGCGATTCCTGCGGAAGACTAGCGAAAGCACAAGGCCGCGGCCGCCGCTAAAGAATCAAAAAGCGGAAAGGCCAAGTTGCGAATCGAGGCGGCGCTTCCATTGGCACCAACGGCTGAACAAGGAGGGAAGGGTCGTGGATTGTCAGGCCGACGCTGCGTGACGCGCCTGCGGTTGCCCCGGACGCCAACCAAGAACGCGAGCCGGCAGAAAGAGAATGGCCTGCAACAGTGCGAACATGGCAGCGAACGTGATGCCCAGCAAGCGGAAGGGCAAGGCGAGCAGCCAAACGATGGGCCAGAGCACCAGAGCCAGCAGGGCGAGCGGCCAGCACAGGACAAACAGAATGCAACAAGCAACTACCGCAACGAGCGTCTTCACCTTCAAGCTCCTTGATGCTTCATAAGCGATGCCCGACCTGATGGCGGAACAGCAGGTTGCAGCGCTCGTGGGTTGTTGGCAACTAGCATGCGACCAACCCATCCGAACATCCGACGAAGCAGTGACTACGGCGACGAAAAGGCTCGCCAGCGACCTAATGCCTGAATGAAGCCGAGCCGCGAAGCGGCTTCGGCTTGAATGGATTGTTAGGCCTCGGCTGCATCACTCACTCTCGCTTATCTCCGCGCTTCAGGAACAGCACGTCGAACGCCGGCGTCCATGTCTTGCCGCCGTCTTTCGACAGCACCGCTGACTCGCGCACGCCGCCATCTTGGGCTTTCCAGGTAATACGCTGCATCACCGACTCGCCATCCCGGAGATGTACCTCGCCTTCGAGAATCAGCGCGCCATCCTTGAAGTCGCCCCAGAGCACCATGATCGAGCCACGGTTGGTGACCCAGGTCTGTTGCCATTGTTTGCGCACGGGGTCGTAGCTCAGGATGCTGTCCCCAACCAGCCC
>CAWFMH010000004.1:0-695210 GCA_963816945.1 uncultured Gammaproteobacteria bacterium
CGGACGTCGTCGGCCTGCGTCTCGTCGAGGTCGATGCTCGCGAACGCCGCCCGGGCGGCCTCGGCGATCGGCAGCATCGTGAAGGAGTCGGTGAGCTCGTCGATGGTGTGCGCGGCAGCCAGGTCGTAGGGGCCGACCGCCGTCCGCCGCAGCGACGTGAGGTGACCACCGACTCCCAGCGCGGCGCCGACGTCGCGGGCGATCGCCCGGATGTAGGTGCCGCTCGAGCAGCGCACCGAGATGCGGACGTCGTCGCCCAGCGACCTCGTGGACGACCAGCTCGCGGATGGTGACCCGTCGCGGCTGCAGCTCGACGGTCTCGCCGTCGCGCACCCGCTGGTAGGCGCGCTTGCCGTCGACCTTGATCGCCGACACGGCCGTCGGCACCTGGTCGATCTCACCGACGAGCTCCGCGAACGCCGCGCGGACCGTCGCCTCCTCGAGGCCGGCCGTCGACGCGGTCGCGACCGTCTCGCCCTCGGCGTCGTCGGTGGTGGTGGCCTCACCCAGCCGGACCGTGGCGTCGTACGCCTTCTCGGTGAGCATCAGGTGCCCGAGCAGCCGGGTGGCCCGGTTGAGCCCGAGCACCAGCACGCCGGTCGCCATCGGGTCGAGGGTGCCGGCGTGGCCGACCTTGCGGGTGCCCGCCAGCTTGCGGACCTTGGCGACGACGTCGTGCGAGGTCATGCCGCCGGCCTTGTCGACGACGACCAGCCCGGCCTCGGTGGTCACGTGAGGTCGTCGTCCTCGTCTTCGTCGCGCTCGTCGTCGTCGTCGTCGTCGGCCTCGATCTCGCGGGGCTTCTTGTACGGGTCGGCCTCGCCGGCGTACGTCGCCCCCTCGCGCGCGGCCGCGACGGCCGCGTCGTGCTCGCGGGCCTTGGCCAGCACCTCGTCGAGCTGCCGGGCGCTCTCGGGGAGGGCGTCGGGGATGAAGTCGAGGGTCGGCACCAGCCGCATGCCGAGCTGCTTGGCGACCTCGGAGCGGAGCACGCCCTTGGCCGACTCGAGCGCCGCGGCCGTGCTCTCGCGGTCGGCGTCCTCGCCGAGCACGGTGTAGAAGATCGTGGCCTGCTGGCTGTCGCCGGTGAGCCGCACGTCGGTGATGGTGACGAACCCCAGCCGCGGGTCCTTGATCCGTCGCTCCAGCATCTCGGCGACGATCACCTGGATCCGGTCGGCGATCTTGCGCACGCGGGGACTGGCCATGGCTCAATTCCTATCGACCGGTCACAAACGTGGAGCTGAGCACGCTGACCCGTCAGAAGATCTTCTGACGGGTCAGCGTGAGACGCGATCAGGCGCGCGGGATCTCGCGCATCTCGAAGGCCTCCACGACATCGCCTTCCTTGATGTCCTGGAAGTTGCGGAGCACCAGACCGCACTCGAAGCCCTCGCGGACCTCGGACGCGTCGTCCTTCTCCCGCTTGAGCGAGAGCAGGTCGAGGTTGTCGGCCACCACAGCGCCGTCGCGGATGACCCGGACCTTGGCGTTGCGGCGGATGAGACCACTGGTGACCATGCAGCCCGCGATGTTGCCGATCTTGGACGAGCGGAAGATCGCACGGATCTCCGCCTGGCCCAGGGTCGACTCCTCGAACTCGGGCTTGAGCATGCCCTTGAGGGCCGCCTCGATCTCGTCGATCGCCTGGTAGATGACCGAGTAGTAGCGGATCTCGACGCCTTCCTTGGCCGCCATCTCGGTCGCCTTGCCCTGCGGGCGGACGTTGAAGCCGATGATGATGGCGTCGGAGGCCGCGGCCAGGTCGACGTTGGTCTCGGTGATCGCACCGACACCGCGGTCGATGACGCGGATGCCCACGTCGTCGCCCACCACGATGTTCGACAACGCGTCCTCGAGCGCCTCGACCGAACCGGACACATCGCCCTTGAGGATGAGGTTGAGCTCCTGGCTCTCCCCGCCCTCCATGGAGGCCATGAAGTCCTCGAGAGTACGACGCACGCGGCGCTTGGCCTGCATGGCCGCCCGCTCGCGCGACTCGCGCCGCTCGGCGATCTGTCGCGCCTTGCGGTCGTCCTCGACCACGATGAAGTTCTGGCCGGCGCCGGGCACCGCGGTGAGACCGAGCACCATCGCGGGACGCGACGGGTCGGCTTCCTCGATGTTGTCGCCGTGCTCGTCGATCATCGCGCGCACCCGGCCGTAGGCCGCGCCCGCGACGAGCGAGTCGCCCACGCGCAGCGTGCCGCGCTGGACCAGGACCGTGGCCACCGGACCGCGACCGCGGTCCAGGTGCGCCTCGATCACGAGGCCCTGGGCGTCCTGCACGGGGTTGGCCCGCAGGTCCAGGGACGCGTCGGCGGTCAGGATGACCGCCTCGAGCAGCTTGTCGAGGTTGAGCTCGGACTTGGCCGAGACGTCGACGAACATCGCGTCGCCGCCGTACTCCTCGGGCACCAGGCCGTACTCGGTCAGCTGGCCACGGACCTTGGTCGGGTCCGCCTCCGGCTTGTCGATCTTGTTGACCGCGACCACGATCGGTACGCCGGCGGCCTTCGCGTGGTTGAGCGCCTCGACCGTCTGCGGCATCACGCCGTCGTCGGCCGCGACCACCAGCACCGCGATGTCGGTCGCCTGGGCACCACGGGCACGCATGGAGGTGAACGCCTCGTGACCCGGGGTGTCGATGAAGGTGATCCGGCGCTCGGTGCCGTCGACGTCGGTGTGGACCTGGTAGGCACCGATGTGCTGGGTGATGCCGCCGGCCTCCTCGTCGACCTGGTTGGCGTTGCGCAGCGCGTCGAGCAGCTTGGTCTTTCCGTGGTCGACGTGACCCATCACGGTCACGACCGGCGGCCGGATGACGAGATCGCTCTCGCCGCCTTCGTCGGCGCCGAACTCGAGGTCGAACGACTCGAGCAGCTCGCGGTCCTCGTCCTCGGGCGAGACGACCTCGACGATGTAGTTGAGCTCCTCACCGAGCAGCTCGAGGGTCGCGTCGTTGACCGACTCGGTCGCGGTGACCATCTCGCCCAGGTGGAACAGCATCTGCACCAGCTGTGCGGCGTCGACGCCCACCTTGTCGGCGAAGTCGGTCAGCGAGGCGCCACGGGCCAGCCGCACGGTCTCGCCGTCGCCCTTGCGGACGCGCATGCCGCCCAGGGTCGGGGCCTCCATGGCCTCGAACTCCTGCCGACGTGCCCGCTTCGACTTGCGGCCTCGACGCGACGGACCACCGGGGCGACCGAAGGCACCCTGGGTCTGGCCGCGCTGGCCGGGACGGTTGCCGCCACCGGGACGACCGCCGCCACCGGGGCCGAAGCCACCGGGACCGCGACCGGGCGCACCGGCACCCGCGCCGGCGGGGGCTCCACGACCGGGAGGGCCGCCACGGGCTCCACCGGGGCCACCAGGGCCACCGCGAGCACCGCCGGGGCCACCGGGGCCGCCACGACCGGGGCCGGCCGGCCCACGGCCGCCGGGACCGCCACCGAAGGCAGCAGGCGACTTGGGCATCATCGCGGGGTTGGGGCGAGGCATGCCGGGACGCGGCGGAGCACCGTCACGGGCAGCGGGCGGACGCGGCGCGCGTACGTCGCCTTCCTCGACCGGCTCGGGAGCGGCCGGGGCGGGGCGCTTGCCCATGCCCTGGCTGGACGAGAACGGGTTGTTGCCGGGGCGCGGGGTGCCACCGGGCTTGCCGACCGGGCGCGGGGCCGGGGCGGGTGCCTTCGGGGCGGGAGCCTCGGCGGCAGGAGCCTCCTCGGCGGGTGCCTCGGGAGCCGGGGGCTCCTCGGCGGGCGGCTGCTCCTCGACGACCGGGGCCGGCGCGGGCTCGACGACGGTCTCGACCGGCGCCTCGGGCTCGGGCGCGGCAGCCTTCTTGGCCGCGGCCTTCTTGGCAGGGGGCTTGGGCGAGGCCTTGGCCTCGGTCTTCTCTTCGGCCTTCTCCGCCGGCGCGGCGGCCTTCAGCGACTCGCCGACCTCCTTGCGGAAGCGCATCTCGGCGGGGAGCTCGACGGTCGAGCTCGCCGACTTCACGAACTCGCCCATCTCTTTGAACTTCTCGAGAACGAACTTGCTCTCGACTCCGAACTCTTTCGCGAGTTCGTGGACTCGGGTCTTAGCCACAATTCTCCTTCTGGCCTGAGACCCGGGTCGGGGTGTAACTCAGACCGCTCTGTTGTCCCTGAATGGGGGGTTGTGCAAACTCATTTCGAGTTACTCATCGAGTGCTCATGAGCTGCTGCTCCAGTTTCTGTCGGTCATTCGTTGATCTGTCGGGCTGCGCCAGCGAGGTAGTCACCCACCGGTGCAGTGGAAAGCCCCACGCTCGCTCCGCCCTGCACACGCAGGGCACGAGCGAAGGCTTTCCGCCGCACCGCGAGGTCGTAACACTCGGTCGTGGGGTGCAGGTGCGCTCCCCGACCGGGTGCGGTGGCGTCGGGATCGGGGACGACGGCTGGTCGGCCATCGGCACCCGAGCCGGCGGTCACCCGCAACAACTCGCGCTTGGTGGCTCGCTCTCGACATCCGATGCAGGTCCGGACCGGGCCCGTGAGGGATGTGTGGGCCGGGCTCGCAGAGATGTTCAGATCGCGTGCCACCGAGAAACAACCCTACCGCTACGAGCCATCAGTGATGAAACGGGAGCACACCGCCCTTGTTCCCGCTGCGCGCTACCTAGGCTGGTCGCATGCCCACCGAGGCTCTCGAGGAGCGTTTCCGCGGCCCGGCGCTCGACCTGGACGTCTGGCTGCCGCACTACCTTCCCGCCTGGTCGTCGCGCGACCAGAGCCGCGCGGCTACCGCGTCGACGACGGGCTGCGGCTCAGCGTGCCGGTGGACCAGCCGGTGTGGTGCGCCGATGACCACACCCCTCCGCTGCGGGTCTCCGGCCTCCAGACCGGCAGCTGGTCGGGGCCGGTGGGCAGCACCCGGGGCCAGCAGCGCTTCCGGGAGGGCCAGCAGGTCCGGGAGGAGCAACAGCACTTCGAGGGCTGGCTGATCGCGACCGGCCGGGTCGAGATCCGGGCCCGGATGACGCTGTCCCCCGCTCGATGGCGGCGCTGTGGCTGAGCGGGTTCGAGGACGACCCGCCGCAGGAGCAGTGCGGCGAGATCTGCGTGTTCGAGATCTTCGGCAACGCCGTGCAGTCGGACCCGCCCTCGGCCGAGGTGGGCGTCGGCATCAAGGCGTTCCGCGACCCTCGGCTGACCGAGGACTTCGCCGCCCCGCGGGTGCCGATCGACGTGACCGAGCCGCACACCTACGCCGTGAGCTGGGACGCTAGCGAGGCCGTCTTCACCGTCGACGACGAGGAGGTACGCCGCTGCGCCCGCCCGCCGGCGTACCCGCTGCAGCTGATGCTGGCCGTCTTCGACTTCCCGGAGTGGTCGACCGGCGACGACGAACATCTGGTGCCGGAGCTGGTCGTGCGAGCACGTGCATCGCGGAACGCGGCTGAGATGTCCGACCTGCAGTGCCCGACCACGCTCGATCCTGGCTCGCCACGGCGAGGCGGAGTACGAGGACGCGGACTGGGCCGAGGAGGGCGGCATCGCTCACCTCGCGGGCCGGCGCCAGGCGGCCGGCGCTGGGCGACGCGCTGGCCGGCCGCCGGGTCGCGCACGTCTGGACCAGCACGCTGGCCCGGGCGGTGCAGACCGCCGAGATCGCCGCGGCGCGGCTGGGCGTCGGCGTCACCACCCGCGACGGCCTGCGCGAGTTCGGCTGCGGTGACCTCGCCGGCACCGACCGGGAGATCGACCCGTTCGTGCCGATCTTCCGGGCCTGGCTCGACGGCGACCTGTCGGCCCGGATCCCCGGCGGCGAGTCCGGGCAGGACCTGGTCACTCGGATGCGCGAGCGTCCTGGGCGAGATCGCCGACGCCCACCGCGGCGAGACCGTGCTCGTGGTCAGCCACGGCGGCGTGCTCGGCTCGCCGTACCTGCGCTCGCCCGGATGGACGTCGAGCCGGCCGGGCTCGGCAACTGCGCCACGATCGAGCTCGAGATCGACGCCGACGACTGGGTCTGCCGGTCGTGGGGCACGCCGCCCAGCTAGGCGGGCATCGGCCCGCCGCGTGAGGGCGGCTGGCTCCCGTGCGACGCTCGTTGTCGCGGACCCGCGGCTCGTAGTGGCGCTGGAAAACGACCCCGACCAGCTCCCGGCGGCTGCGAACGCCGGTCTTCTCGAAGATGCTCCTCAGGTGTGCCTGCACGGTGCCGGCCGCGATTCCGAGGTCGTGCGCCAGCTCTCCGGTCGACCGACCGCGCAGCACGAGGCGAGCGACCTCTCGCTCGCGAGGTGTCAGCCCGTAGGCCCGCATAGCAGGGACGTCAGGTGGGCGGGCTGCGCCGTCTCGATGATCACCGAGACCTGCCGCTGGCCGTCCCGGCGCACGAGGCGGGAGCCGCGCAGCACCATCCACTGTCCGTCGACGCCCCGCACCCGGGACTCGGCCGGGCCGGACTCCCCACTCATGGCCTGTCCTGCGACGGTGAGCACGCTGGCCGGCGGCGACTCGAGCGTGCCGCCCAGGTCGGCCAGCCACACGGTCCGAGGCCTCGGTCGCGGACTCGACGCTGAGCTGCTCGTCGAAGACCACGAGGCCGGGCGCGTGCGGAAGGTCCGGCTCGAGTGCCTGCCCGAGCAGCAGGCCGTGACGGGCACCGGCGGCGAGACCTGGCGCCACTCGGCGTACGGCGGCGATGTCCTGGTCCGAGAAGGCGAGGACGGCCCGTTTCGCGGTACAAGCCGACCATCCCCCAGCTCTCACCGTCCTTGGTGCGCAGCGCGACCAGGCAGCTCCTGATCGCACCCGTAGGGCTGCATCTCCTCGTGGTACTTGCGCGACAGCTCCGGTCGTCCGGCAGTCGCCTCGTGCAGCGTCCCGACGCCCTCCGGTGACTTCAACACTTCGGTCATCGAGTTGTAGTCGCCCTCGGCGTACTCCCGGCCCAGCCACTCGCCAGGGATCTCCGGCAGCCCTTCCTGGAAGTGGCTGGTCGTCAGCAGCGAAGCCGGGTCGACCGTGAAGAAGCAGGGCGACTCGAAGTGAGGCACGGCCTGCCGCAAGCAGCGGCCCCGCCTCCCGCCACAATGTGACGAGGTCGGCGCCGGATCCCGCCACCGACTCCAGCTGGTCGAGTGCTCGAGCGGGATTGCCCATAGGGACGGACTACCAGATTTCTGCAATGGCGGATAGGGCCGGGATCGCGCCATGGTCGACCATGAAGACACGTGTCATCCGCGCCGGCGAAGGCGAGATCCTGGGTTCACCCCTGGGCTGCCGCGACCGGTTCCTCATCGACTCCAAGGACTGGGGCGGCAATCTGGCCGTGGTGGAGCACCTGCTCGCCCCTCGGTCCATCGCCGCTCCCTTGCATCGGCACACCAGGGAGGACGAGTTCAGCCTGATCCTCGAGGGTCGGGTGTGGTTCGTCGCGGACGGCGAGGAGCACGTGGCCGAGGTGGGCGACCTGGTGTTCAAGCCCCGGGGTGAGTGGCACACGTTCTTCAACGCCGCCGACGAACCGGCGCGGCTGCTGGAGCTGATCTCCCCCGGTGGGCTCGAGGAGGCGTTTCGCATCATCGACACCGCCACGGAGGACTTCGACCTCGGCCCCGTCATCGCCCCTTACGGCTGCGAGGGCGACTTCGACGCCACCGTGCCGCTCATCGAGAAGTACGGGCTCACGTTCGGCTAGTCCGGCGGGGCCGTCGGAGCTTCCTCGTCGGAGTGGATGTCGATCCGCCAGCCGGTGAGGCGGGCGGCGAGGCGGGCGTTCTGGCCCTCCTTGCCGATCGCCAGCGACAGCTGGTAGTCGGGCACGACGACGCGCGCCGACTTGGCGGCCAGGTCGACCACCTCGACCGACTGCACCTGGGCCGGCGAGAGGGCGTGGGCGACCAGCTCGGCGGGGTCCTCGGACCAGTCGACGATGTCGATCTTCTCGCCGTGCAGCTCCGACATCACGTTGCGCACCCGCTGGCCCATCGGGCCGATGCAGGCGCCCTTCGCGTTGACGCCGGACGCGTCGGTCCAGACCGCGATCTTGGTGCGGTGGCCGGCCTCGCGGGCGATGGCCGAGATCTCGACGGTGCCGTCGGCGATCTCGGGCACCTCGAGGGCGAACAGCTTCTTGACCAGGTTGGGGTGCGACCGCGACAGGGTGATCTGCGGGCCACGCATGCCCTTGCGCACCGAGATCACCAGGCACTTGATCCGGGTGCCGTGGGTGTAGTCCTCGCCCGGCACCCGCTCGCTGACCGGCAGCAGCGCCTCGAGCTTGCCGAGGTCGACCATCACGTCGTCGGGGTTGCGGCCCTGCTGGATCACGCCGGAGATGATGTCGCCCTCCTTGCCGGAGAACTCACCGAACCTGATCTCGTCCTCGGCGTCGCGCAGCCGCTGCAGCATGATCTGCTTCGCCGTGGTCGCCGCGATCCGGCCGAACCCGTCGGGCGTGTCCTCGAACTCGCCGACCGGGTTGCCCTCCTCGTCGACCTCGGAGGCCATCACGGTCACGTGGCCGGTCTTGCGGTCGAGCTCGACCCGCGCGGTCTCCCGGGCTCCCGGCGTCTTGTGGTACGCCGTGAGCAGCGCCTGCTCGATCGCCTCGACCAGCACCTCGAAGGAGATCTCCTTCTCCCGCTCCAGCATCCGCAGGATGCTCATGTCGATGTCCATCACAGGTCCTCCTCGGCGTCGATGTCCGCAGGTTCGTCGGTGTCGGGCTCGTCCGGCTCGACGGGCCGCTTGCGGTTGAACTCGATCTGCACCATCGCCTTCTTCACGTCGTCGAACGCGACCTCGTGGGCCGTGCCGGAGACGTCGAGGGTGGCGCTGTCCTCGTCGGTAGCCGTGATCCGGCCGACGATCGCCTCACCCTCGTGAGGAGTGACCTTGACCAGGCGGTCGTGGTTGCGGCGCCAGTGGCGCGGCAGGGTCAGCGGCCGGTCGACGCCCCGGGAGGTGACCTCGAGCGTGTAGGGCAGCTGTCCCATGACGTCCGAGCCGTCGAGCACCTCGCCGACGGCACGGGTGGCGTCGGCGACCTCGTCGAGCGTGATCCGCCGTCCTTGTCGACCGCGATCCGCAGCACCCGGCGCTTGCCGGCCGGGGTGAGCTCCACCGCCTCGACATCGAGGCCCAGGGAGGCAAGAGGCGCGGTGATCGCTTCCTCGATCCGAGTCGCGGTCGCTGCAGAGCCGGACTGGCCCGCGTGACTGGCGCTCATCGGTGTGACCTCCCTGTGCTGTTGTGGTGGTGCTGTTCCCCAGGATAGCCGCTCCCCTGGGCCGATCCGCACCCGTCGACGCGGTTGTTAGGGTCGCGCCGTGCCCGCCCGTCCCGTCGTCACCACCCGCCGAACGGCACTGGCCGTGGCGGCCGGCCTCACCGGCGCTGGCCGTCGGCGGATGCACCTCCGACTCCACCCGACGATCCGGCGGATCCGGCCAGCACCTCCGCCCCTCCTGTGGACGCCGACCAGGTGCTCGTCGACGCGGTCATCGAGCGCCTGAGACAGCACTCGGCATGGTCGTCACCGCTGGTGAGGCCTCCCGGCCGCTGCGCTCGGGAGCTGGCCGACCTCCGCCGCATGCACGTGGCGCACCTGGAGGCGCTGGGCGGCGTGAGAACCGGGCCACCCACGCCGGCACCCCTGGCCGTCGCGAGGTGCTCACAGTCGAGGCTCGGCTGCAGAAGTTCCTGGTCACTGCGGCGGTCCAGGCCGAGAGCGGTACCCTCGCCAAGCTGCTGGCCACGATGTCGGCGGCGGTCGCCCAGCACCTGGCGGTGCTCGGATGACTTACGTCGACGCGCTACAGACCGCCCTCGCCGCCGAGCACGCCGCGGTCTACGTCTACGGCGCCCTGGGCGCACAGACCTCGCAGTCGGCCCAGCCCGACGCTCTTCGCCGACATCGGCGCCGCCTACGACGAACACCGCGCCCGGCGCGACCAGCTGGTCCGCACCATCCTGGACGAGGGGGCCGAGCCGACTCCGGCGGAGCCGGCGTACGAGCTGCCGGCCGACCTGAGCACCCCCGACCTGGTGATGCGCAGGGCGCTTCGCCTCGAGAGGTCCTGCGCCGAGACGTACGCCTACCTGGTGGCCAACAGCCCTCAGGAGGCAGCGGCGCTGGGCCATCAAGCGCTGCTCATGAGCAGCGGTCCGCGAACTCGCCTTCCGAGGAATTCCCGAGATATTCCCCGGAAGTGACGAGTACGCGGACCGCTGAGGCCTGGGACAGAGGCCATGACGGCCGGTGGGGTGGGATCCGTCGGCTGCCGTGGACGAGCATGCAGGAATGTGCAGCACAGCGCGATGCCTGCGGTTCCTCACAAATCTGCAATGCAGAAAACTGCAGTTGAAGGTAACCGTTCGGTCACACCCAGGCGGAGACGATGCCCGGAATCTCCGTCAGGCGGTGAGCCACTGCGTCGGGCGTGCCCTCGGTGTGGCCCAGCTGGTCGGCCGGGATGTCGCTGTGCGGAATGTGGATGGTTCGCAGGCCGGCACTCTGCGCGCCCCAGACGTCGTCGAAGAGCCGGTCACCGACGTAGACGCACCGCGAGGCGTCGGTCACTCCGACCGCCTCCATGGCCGCCTGGAACGCCTCTGGCGCCGGCTTCGTCCACGGGATCTCGCTGGAGTAGACGTCGCCGTCGATGAGGTCCAGCACGCCGTCACGCTCGAAGAAACCTCGATGCCACTCGCGCGGCCAGATGGTGTTGGACAGCACGCCGACCTTGATTCCCGCGGCTCGCAAAGCCTCCCAGGTCGGCCGCACCTCGACGTCGGTGGGCGTGTGCGGCTCCCAGAAGTCGTAGTAGGCGCTGAGCAGGTCCGGGTCATGCCGGAGGCCGGCCTCGTCGAACAGGTCCGCGATCGTGGAGCTCTGGTGATGGGAGTGAGCCCGTCCCCAGACCGTGCGCCCCGCCTCGTGCAGCTGGGTGGCGAAGGCGGCACGGTCCGGCTCCCCCGTGGCAACGACGGCCTGGGCCAGCGCCAGCGACTCGGCGTGGAAGTCCACGTCGTGCCATTGGGTGAGGGTGCCGCCCCAGTCGAAGATGACGGCGTCGATTCCTGGCATGACCGGGAGACTAGGACGGGCCCCCGACAGTCGCGAAACCGGCGATCTCCTTCGCGAGCCGCTCCGGCTGGTCGAGCGAGACGAAGGTGAGCGCGTCGTCAAACTCCACGAGACGTGCATCGGGGAACGTGGTGGCGAGGCGGCGCGCCAGGTCGAGCTTGAAGAACCGGTCGGCCGGTGCCCAGCACAGCAGCACCGGTTTGGTGAACTCGGACTGCCGGGTCGAGACGTCGACGAGGTCGGCCGCCGACCAACCGCGGGCGAACGTCGCGACGTCGCGGCGTACGTCGGCATCGTGAGGTACGGCGTGACCCACGCCCGACTCTCGTCGGCGGCGATCTTGCGCTTCACCAGCCAGCCGAAGCCGAGCTTGCTGTTGCGCAGGAACGTCGAGCGCATGCTCTGCAGCACCGCCTTGCTCGCGCCGGGGTGCCGTGCCAGCCGGAAGAGCACGTTGAAGGGGAACGGCGGGAACGTCTCGAAGGCGTCGCAGTTGGTGAGGACCAGCCGGCCGATCCGCGAGTCGTCCTCGTCGATCAGGAACTGCGACACCGCGCCACCGGTGTCGCTGCCGACCAGCGTGACGTCGGTCGAGGTTCTCCGCCTCGAGGAACGACAGGATGATCCGGGCGACGCCCCGCGGCGAGAGGTCGGCGTCCGGGTTCATCGGCGTGCGGTGCGATGCCAGCGGCCACGTCGGCGCGAACGTGTGGAATCCCTGCTCGGCCAGTCGCTCCGGCACGTCGGACCACAGCGTGTCGTCGACGAGGAACCCGTGCACGAACACGACCGGCGGCCCGTCGGCCGGACCGGCCTCGCGGTAGTGGATGGTGCCGGCCGATAGGTCGATCGAGTGGTGGGCCATGATCCGCTCCGTTACTGTTGCAGACAGGATGTACGTAACTTACGGACAGGTTGTATGGAAAGCAAGCGCACCCAGGCAGGCCGCTCGGCGGCCACCCGCGACGCACTGGTCGCGGCCGCGCGTCCCCTGTTCGCCGAGCACGGCTTCGCCGCGGTCTCGACCGACCAGATCGCCCGCGCAGCCGGCGTGACCCGGGGCGCGCTCTACCACCAGTTCGCCGGCAAGGAGGAGCTCTTCGCCGCGGTCTTCGAGCAGGTCGAGGCGGAGCTGGTGCAGCGGATGGACGCGCATCGTGGCGGCTGCCGGCACCGAGCCCGCAGACGTCCTGAGGCTCGGTGTCGATGCCTGGCTCGAGGCCTGCGCCGAGTCCGAGCTGCACCGGATCGCCTTGGTCGAGGCGCCCGCGGCTCTCGGCTGGGCTCGCTGGCGCGAGGTCGGCCAGAGGTACGGCGTGGGCCTGGTCGAGGCCGCCCTGCAGTCCCTGGTCGAGGCCGGCGTGATCGCCGAGCAGCCCGTCCGACCCCTCGCCCACGTGCTCTCCGGGGCCCTGGAGGAAGCGGCGCTCTACGTCGCGAGCGCGGCTGACCGCGCGCAGGCCACGGCCGATGTGCGAGCCTCGCTGCTCCTGCTCGTCGACGGCTTGACGGTGCCCTCGGTCAGGCCCTGACCAGCCGCACCAGGTGGTCCACCACGTGGTCGGTGGCGACGTCCTGCCGCTCCCCCGTCCGGCGGTCCTTGACCTCGACGACGCCGTCGGCAACGCCCCGTCCGACCACGACGATGGTCGGCACCCCGATCATCTCGGCGTCCTTGAACTTCACTCCGGGGCTGATCTTCCCGGCGCGGTCGTCGTAGAGCACCGTCACGCCGGCCTGGTCGAGCTCGTGCGCGATCCGCTCGGCCGTGGCGAAGACGGCTTCGTCCTTGCCCGCAGCCACCAGGTGTACGTCGGCCGGCGCGACGTTGCGCGGCCAGCAGAGCCCGATCTCGTCGAGCGTGCCCTCAGCGATCGCGGCCACGGCCCGGGAGGGTCCGATGCCGTAGGAACCCATGGTGACCGTGACCAGCTTGCCGTTCTCGTCGAGCACCTGGAGGCCCAGCGCGTCTGCGTACAGGCGGCCGAGCTGGAAGATGTGGCCCATCTCGATGCCCCGCGCGGTGTGGAGGGTGCCGGTGTCGCAGTTCGGGCAGGGGTCGCCGTCGCGGACCTCGGCGGCCTCGATGGTGCCGTCGGGTGTGAAGTCGCGGCCGGCCACGAGGTCGATCACGTGGCTGCCGTCGATGTTGGCGCCGGTGACCCAGCGGGTCCCCTCGACCACGCGCGGGTCCACCAGATAGCGGATGCCGGACGGGCTCTGCTCGCCTAGCGCCGCCGGGCCGATGTAGCCCTTGACCAGGGTCGAGTGCTTGCGCAGCTCGGCCTCATCCATCGGCTCGACCTCGGTCGGCTCCAGCTGCCCTTCCAGTCGCTTCTGGTCGACCTCCCGGTCGCCCGGCAGGCCGATCGCCACCGGCTCGCGGGTGCCGTCGGCGTGCTTGAAGACCACCAGCACGTTCTTGAGGGTGTCGCCCGCATGCCAAGGGCGGTCGTCGCGCGGGTACTTCTCGTTGAGGTGGTCGACAAGAGTGTCGATCGTGGGGGTGTCGGGGGTCGGCTCCGCGTGGGCGGCCGGCGCGTCGTCGTAGGGCTGCGGGCTGGGGGGTCGGACCTGCACGGCCTCGACGTTGGCGGCGTAGTCGCAGCTGGAGCAGCGCACGTAGGTGTCCTCACCGACGACGGCCTTGGCGAGGAACTCCTCCGACTTCGAGCCGCCCATGGCTCCGGAGGTCGCCTTGACGATGACGTACTCGAAGCCGAGCTTGTCGAAGATCCGGACGTAGGCGTCGCGGTGCTTCTGGTAGCTCTCGTCGAGCCCCGCGTCGTCGATGTCGAAGGAGTAGGAGTCCTTCATCACGAACTCGCGGCCGCGCAGCAGACCGGCCCGGGGACGCGCCTCGTCGCGGTACTTGGTCTGGATCTGGTAGATGGAGAGCGGCAGGTCCTTGTAGGAGTTGTAGAGGTCCTTGACCACGAGGGTGAACATCTCCTCGTGGGTGGGGCCGAGCAGGTAGTCGTTGCCCTTGCGATCCTGCAGCCGGAAGATGCTGTCGCCATACGACGATCGCCTTGTTCGCACTGGGCGGCGTCTGGGCGGCCTTCGGTATCGACGGCTACGCCATATCAAGTGCCGTCGACGGCAATGCGGCAATCAATCCGCTGGCCAAGACCGTGGTGCTGACCCGCGGCGGCTGGCTGGCCAATTACGGGCTCTACCCGTGGATGATCGCGGCGCCGGTGCTCGGCTTCGCCGGCCTTGTCGGCGCGGTGCTCGGGCTGCAGGCGCGACTGCGGCTGCCGACGCTGCTGGCGTCGAGCATCGGCATCATCTGGCATCATCGCCACGGCGGGCGTGTCGCTGTTCCCGTTCCTGCTGCCGTCCTCGACCGTCCCGGAATCCAGCCTGACGCTGTGGGACGCGACCTCCAGCCATCTGACGCTGTTCATCATGCTGCTGGTGACCGCGTTCTTCCTGCCCATCATCCTCGCCTACACGGCCTGGGTATTCCGCGTGATGCGGGGCACTGTTTCGACGCAGTCGCTCGAAAAGAACCCCAACGCCTACTAGGAGAACGTCATGTGGTATTTTTCGTGGATCCTCGGCGTTGGGCTCGCCTGCAGCTTCGCCATCCTTAACGCCATGTGGTTTGAAATGCGCGAGGATCGACGCATTGCGCGCGAGCAGGGCCTGGAGCCCACCCAGCGCTAGTCGCATGGCTCCTGACCAAATGGTCAAAAATTGGTTAAGGCGGGTGCCGCGCAAGCTGCGTTCGTTTTTCGTTAGTAATTCAGTGCATTAGTTAGGTCAGTTCCAGAGATGTACTGGTTGCAGTCCACAGTTTTTGCCTGAAGCGCAGCCTGAACGCACTGCCTCATTTGCTTGCACCCACTGCATAACGGATGTGCACAGAGTCCATCTTCTAATCACGACTGACTGGCTATAGATATTGGTCATCGAAAACGAAGGGGAACCAAAATGAACATCCGCCAGAAAATCGCACAGTTTGCCCAGTACCAGCGCACGATGCGCGAGCTTAACGCTCTCGACACCCGTCAGCTGAACGACCTCGGCATCACCAAGGGCGACATCAAGAACATCGCTCGCGGCGCCATCGCTCGCTAAGAGCTAGGCCGACCAAGTCAGACTTGAGATGAAGGCGTCCAATCGGGCGCCTTTTGTCTGTCCGGGATTCCGTTTGTCCCCATCACGGATCGTCGCCCTCCCCACCCCTCGGGTCAAGCCCAGGGGTGACGCGCGGTGGGTGGGCGAGCAGAGCTAATCCGTGATCGTGAACCGCGTGACGCTGCCAGCGCCCAGGGTCAGGCGTTCGTAAGCCTCGCCGCCGCCGAACTCGCCGCCACCCACATCCCAGCAGCCAGCCGACAGCGTGAAGCTGCGGGCGTCGCCCGGTGCGATCGAGTCACCGTCCGACAGGCGGTTGAAGCCGTAGGTGAAGTTGTCGCAATCGGAGATGACGATCGCGTCGAGATAGCCATAGCTGCCATTGACGATGATGAGGGTGGCTGTCGGTTGTCCAGGCCGTATCAGGTCGCCACCCGTTATACTGCAGCCCGCCAAGGTCACCGCGGTCAAAGCCGCGACGCCAAGCGCCAAGAACGTGTTCATGAAAATGTCCCTCCAAGGATGAGGGGACAATAGGTGGTGCGGGATTGGCGCCTATCCCTGAACAGGGGTGTAGCGGATCAAGTCCGCCGCCTTGCCAGCCAAGGCGGCAACCAGATCGTCCGGCTTCATGCGGATCTGCAGTCCCCGCTGGCCGCCATTGAGGAAGATCTCGTCCTCCAGCGTCGCCAGCTCCTCGACCGCCGTCGGCACCAGCTTCTTCTGGCCGAACGGGCTGATGCCGCCCACCTTGTAGCCGGTAAGCCGCTCGGCATCAGCAGGTTTCATCATATGCGCCGACTTGCCGCCAAACGCCGCGGCGAGCTTTTTCATGTTCACTTCCTCGTCCGAAGGGACGACGACGCAGACCGGCTTGCCGTCGACCTCGGCCATCAAGGTCTTCAACACGATTGACGGGTGGCACGCCCATCGCCTCGGCAGCCTGCAACCCGACCCGGTCGGCGTCTGGATCATAGTCATAGGTCGCAGTGGCGAAAGGAATGCCGGCTTTGCTGAGCGCGATGGTGGCGGGCGTGGTTTTCGACATAGGGTGGATTTAGTGCAATCCGGTGTCGGCCAGGCAAGGCTGACCCGCGATTTGGCCTTGTCCCCGATCGTCACCCTCGGGCTTGACCCGAGGCTCTCCACTGGCGGAGCTCCGGAGTGCAACGCCCTCGGGTCGACCCAGGGTGACGCGCATGAGGTCGCCGATATTCGTCCTCACCGATAACGGTCGCGTGAAACTATCTTCCGTCGCCCCGATATCCCGCAGCAGATGCGGCGAGGAATGGATCAGATCAACCGTGGCCTGCTTGCGGCGGTGCTCGCTGCTCGACAGGCGCGGAAGCGCCCAGGCGGGGCAGATGAAATGCAGTGGCTATAGGCTTGGCAATGGCGATCATGGCTATGACCATCCTTATGGGGATGGCTCCTGTTTTGTTTTCCATGACCTCAAGATGGCTGGTCGCAGGCGCCGATTTCCAACTAAAGCTCAGCGGGCATGCATAAGGAGATTTGATCCATGGCGGCGTTGCCACCCCTGACCGCCGTGCGCGCCTTCGAGGCCGTGGCGCGGCATCTGAGCTTCACCAAGGCTGCCGAGGAACTGGGCATGACCCAGGCCGCGGTGAGCTACCAGATCAGGATTCTGGAGGAGCGGGTCGGGCGCGCCGCTGTTCCTGCGCAAGCCGCGGCAGATCGCACTCAGCGAAACCGGCGCTCGCCTGGCGCCCGATGTGGCGCAGGGCATTCGACATCCTGCGCAAACCTTTGCCGACTTGCGGGGGCTGGTCGACGGCATGCTGCAGCATCACCTCGGTGCCAACGTTTGCCAGCCACTGGCTGGCGGCAAATATCGGGCTGTTTCAACTGGCCAATCCCGAGATCGCGGTGCGGGTGGAGAGCTCGGCGCATCTGGTGGATTTCGGCACCGAGGAATTCGACGTCGGCATCAGGGCAACCAGCAAGCTGCAGGATGGCTTCGTCTGGCACCTGCTGCTCAAGGCCGAATTCGCCCCGATGCTGAGCCCCAGACTGGTCGAGGAATACCAGGTGCGCGAGCCGGCGGACCTGCTGCGGGTGCCGCAGATCACGCCGGATGATCCCTGGCTCTGCGCCTGGCTCGAACTGGCGGGCGTAGCCATGCCGCCGACCGAGGACCGGCCATTCAGCCGGCTGGGCTCGCAGAATCTCGAGGCCGCGGCCGCCATTGCCGGACGAGGCGTGGCCATGGTGACGACCGGCCTTCTATGCTGACGAGGTGGCCGGCGGCCGGCTGGTGCAGCCCTTCGATATCCTCGGCTGGGACGGGCACGGCTATTACCTGGTCTATCCCGAAGCGCGCCGGAATTCGCCCAAGATCAAGGCGTTCCGCGACTGGATCGTCCCGGCGACCGAAGCGCTCAGAACCGGACGGCGCACCTAGACAAAGGCCCGATGATCGCTCACCGGGCCTTTGCTTTTGACGCGGGAGGCGCGCGATATTTCAGACGATGCCGCTCGAACCTGCCGCCACTTCCGGCCGGATCTCGGCGACCTTGGCGCGGTAACCCGCGGCGCGATAGGCGCCGAGCGGGTCGATGGCGCCGCCCTGCATGCAGCCGGGCCATGGCGAGGATCGGCTCGACATCGGTGCGGAAGGCGGGCTTCAGCGTCTGCGACGCCATCAGCGCGTCGTTGCCGTCCTGATAGCCGCCGAGCGCCTTGCGGTCGACGAGCAGCGCCTGCGCATAGGCGCGCTGCACTTCGGCCGCCGACAGCATCAGGCTCTCGATCGGGTCGGTGACGTTGTGCGACTGGTCGAGCATGTGCGCGGGATGCGAAGCCTTCGCGCGCGCGCTGCTCGGCATCGACCAGCTCGTTGAACACGAGGAACAGCCGGTACGGATCGATCGAGCCGGCGTCGAGGTCGTCGTCGCCATACTTGCTGTCGTTGAAGTGGAAGCCGCCGAGCTTGCCGAACTGGATCAGCCGCGGCGACGATCATCTCGATGTTGACGTTGGGCGCATGGTGGCCGAGATCGACGAGGCAATAGGCCTTGTCGCCGAGCTCCGTGGCGATCAGGTAGTTGGTGCCCCAGTCCTGCACCACCGTCGAATAGAACGCCGGCTCGTACATCTTGTGCTCGGTGAAGAGCCGCCAGTCGTCGGGCAGCGCGGCATAGATCTCGCTGCATCGCGTCGAGATAGCGCTCGAAGCTGCTGGTGAAATTGACCTGGCCGGGGAAGTTGGAGCCGTCGCCGATCCACACCGTCAGCGCCTTGCGAGCCGATGCGTCTGGCCGATCTCGATGCATTCGAGATTGTGCTCGACCGCCTGGCTGCGCGTGCCGCCGTCGGCGTGGCGACAGCGAGCCGAACTTGTAGGAAGCTGCCTGGCCCTTGGCGTCCGAGAAGGTGTTGGAGTTCATCGCGTCGAAGCCGAGCCCGAAGCGCGACGCCGCCTGCTTCAGCGCGGTTCGGATCGGCCTTGTCCCACGGGATATGCAGCGACACGGTCGGCGTCGCGCGGCGTCAGCTGGTTGATGACGGCGCAGTCCTCGAGCTTGTCGAAGATGTCGCGCGGCTCGCCCGTGCCCGGGAAAGCGGGCAAAGCGCGTGCCGCCGGTGCCGACGCCCCAGGACGGCACGGCGACGCGAGAACGCCGCGACCTTGTCGCGTGATCGCGTCGATGTCGATGCCGCGCGCGCGAGAGCTGCTCGCCGAGGTGCTCGTAGTCGCGACGTCGCAGCGCTGCGGCGATGACGCTTCGGCGTTGCTCGGCTCGTCGACGACGGATGTCGGCTCGATGATGCTAGTTCGGTCATCTGGCTCGATCTTACCGCGTGAACGCCTGCGCGTTGCCCGCGTCGACATTGATGATGTTGCCGGTCGACTTGGCCGACATGTCCGAGGCGAGGAAGTAGACCGCCTCGGCGATGTCCTCGGGGAACACCGAGCGCTTCAGCATCGAGCGCTGGCGGTAATGTTCCTCGAGGTCGTCCTTGTCGAGTCTTGTAGGTCGACGGCGCGCTGCTCGAGCCACTCGCCGGCCCAGATCTTGGAGCCGCGCAGCACCGCGTCGGGGTTGACCGAGTTGACGCGGATCTGCTCGTCGGCGCCTTCGAGCGCCAGGCAGCGGGCGAGGTGGATTTCGGCGGCCTTGGCCGTGCAATAGGCCGCGGCGTTGGGCGAGGCGGCGAGCGCCGTTCTTGCAGGCGACGAAGACGACGTTGCCGCCGATCTTCTGCGCGCGGAACAGCCGGAAGGCTTCGCGCGACGACGAGGAAATAGCCCGTCGCCAGGATGTCCATGTTCTTGTTCCACAGCTCGAGCGTCGTCTCCTCGATCGGCGCCGAGGAGGCGATGCCGGCGTTGGAGACGAGGATGTCGAGGCCGCCGAACTCGACCGCCGGCTTCGGCGAAGCCGGCGATCACCGCGTCTTCCTTGGTCACGTTGATCTTGACCGGCGCGGACGAAGTCCTTGCCGAACGCGCTTGCCCAGTTCTTCGCTGGCGGCCGCTCAGCGCCGTCTCGTCGATGTCGGCGAGCACCACGCAGGCGCCTTCGCCCAGCAGGCGCGCGGCCGTCGCCGGCCGATGCCGCCGGCGCCGCCGGTGACGAGCGCGATGTGGCCGGCCAGCGATTTCGGCTTCGGCATGCGCTGCGAGCTTGGCCTCTTCGAGCAGCCAGTATTCGATGTCGAAGGCTTCCTGCTCGGGCAGGCCGCGATAGGTCGAGACGGTCGACGCGCCGCGCATCACGTTGATGGCGTTGACGTAGAACTCGCCGGAGATGCGCGCCGTCGCCTTGTCCTTGGCGAAGGTGAACATGCCGACGCCCGGCACCAGGTAGACCACGGCGTTGGGGTCGCGCATGGCCGGCGAATTCGGCGTGCTTGCAGCGCTCGTAGTAGGCCTGCGTAGTCGGCGCGGTAGGCGGCGAGTCGCTCGGCGAGCCGGCGACGACGGCGTCGACGTCCGGCTTGGCCGGATCGAATCGATCACCAGCGGCCGGATCTTGGTGCGCAGGAAATGGTCGGGGCAGGAGGTGCCGAGCGCCGCCAGCGGGCGCAGGTTGTTGGAATTGACGAATTCCAGCACCGCGGCGCGAGTCGTCGAAATGGCCGAGCTTCGTGGCTGTCTTGCCGAGATCAGGCCGCGGATCTTCGGCATCAGCTTGGCGGCGATGGCGCGGCGCTGCTCCGGCGCGCAGCGGCTGCACCGCTGCGCCGCCGAAGACGGTCTTGCCCGCGGTCTTCTGCTCGAACCAGGCGATGGCCTTGTTGATGGTCGCGATCGTCGTGCTCGTAGCAGTCCTTGGGCGTGTCGCCCCAGGTGAAGAGGCCGTGGCTCTCGAGCACGACGCCCTTGGCCTTCGGGTTCTCCTCGCAGAATTTGCCGAGCCACAGGCCGAGCTCGAAGCCCGGCCGCTTCCACGGCAGCCAGCCGATCTCGTCGCCGAAGATCTCCTGCGTCAGCGCCTTGCGAATTCTTGCGACGCCGCGATCGCGATGATCGCGTCGGGATGCATGTGGTCGACATAGGCGTGCGGCACATAGGCATGCAGCGGCGTATCGATCGAGGCGGCGCGCGGGTTGAGGTTGAAGGTGCAGTGCGGCAGGTAGCCGACCATCTCGTCTTCGATGCTCGACGCCGCGATAGAGGCCCTTCAGCGCGCGCAGCTTGTCCATGTAGAGCGTCGAGAAGCCGTCGAGCTTGATCGAGGCGCTGTCGCCGCCCGAGCCCTTGACCCAGAGCACTTCGACCGTCCTCGCCGGTCAGCGGGTCCTTCTGCCATGATCTTGGAGGAGGTATTGCCGCCGCCGTAGTTGGTGACGCGCTTGTCGGAGCCGAGCAGGTTGGAGCGATAGACCAGCCGCTCCGGCTCGCTCATGCCGGCGGCCTTGGCGTCGTCCCAAAGGTTGGCGAGGCGCGCGGGCGCGGCTGTCGGCCATGGGTCTCCTCCCAGAGAGTATTGGCTGCTCAGTATTGCGCCGGACATGGCCACGAATCGCATCGATCAGCTGTCAATCAGAAACGATCAGATTCGTCATATTGCGCATGCACAATCGAAATATTGATCGAATCATGATTGACATGATCGGAATTGGTGGAAGCGAATGGCCAGGGAGGACGCCTTTGCACGAAACCGAGCGCCACGGGTCATTCTGCCGCCGTCCAGTCGCGGCCGGTCGCGACGGTGTCGGATCTGGTCGAGCTGACGGGCACGTCCGAAGCGACGATCCGGCGCGACATCGCGGCGCTGCATGTCGCAGGGCAAGCTGCGCCGGGTGCGCGGCGGCGCCGAGGCGGTCAACCCGCCGGAGCAGCGGCGGGCTCGTCGGGCGGCCCTTCTCCGTCAACGAAACCATCAACATCGGCGCAGAAGCGCGCCATCGCCCGGGCGGCCGCCGAGCTGTGCAAGGACGGCGAGCCGATCATCATCAATGGCGGCACCACGACCTACCAGATGGTGCACTACCTGACCGGCCGCCGGCATGCAGGTGTTCACCAACTCGCTTCGCCATCGCCGAGCACCTGCTGCACAATTCGCAAGAACACGGTGATGCATGCCCGGCGGCACGATCTATCGCGAGCAGAACATCATTCTGTCGCCCTTCGACAACGACGTGGCCCGCAATTTCTACGCCAAGCGCATGTTCATGGGCTGCCAGGGCATCGGCCCGCACGGGCTGATGGAGGCCGACCCGCTGGTCGATCCAGGCCGAGCAGAAGCTGATCGGCCAGGCGGACGAACTGATCGTCCTGGTCGATTCATCCAAATTCTCGGCACGCTCGAGCCTCATCCTGTGCGGGCTCGACCGGATCACCACCGTCATCACCGACAGCGGCATCCGCGACGAGGACCGCCAGATGCTGGAAACGGCAGGCGTGCGCCTCATCGTCGCCGGCAGACGCAGCGCGATCAAGACGACCGTCAGGCGATCGGTCGCCTGAGACGGCGAAGACCAAGACTAGCAAACGTCCCAGGGAGGAATTACATATGAGACTCTTGAAGAAACTTGGCTGCCACGGCACTGCCGTCGCAGTGCTGCTCGGCCGCGCCGGCCTATGGCCCAGACCAGCAGATCGCGCCTGGTCGTGAAGTCGCTCGGCAACGGCTTCTTCGACGCCGCCAACAAGGGCGCCCAGGAAGCTGCCGAGGAACTCGGCGACGTCGAGGTCATCTATACCGGCCCGACCACGGCTACCGCCGAAGGCCAGATCGAAGTCATCAACTCGCTGATCGCCCAGCAGGTCAATGCCATCGCCATCTCGGCCAACGATCCCGACGCGCTGGTTCCGGCGCTGAAGAAGGCCATGGAACGCGGCATCACCGTGATCTCCTGGGACTCGGGCGTCGCGCCGAAGGCCGTCAGCTGCACCTCAACCCGTCGGCCACCGCGCTGATCGGCGAGACCATCATCAAGATGGCCGCCGACTACCTGCCGGACGGCGGCGACGTCGCCATCCTGTCGGCCTCCTCGACCGCGACCAACCAGAACGCCTGGATCGAAGCCGCCAAGGCAGTCGCTGCCGACAAGTTCCCGAAGCATCAACCTCGTCGCCACCGTCTATGGCGACGACGACTCGGTCAAGTCGACCGACGAAGCCAAGGGCCTGATCGCGACCTATCCCGAACCTCAAGGCCATCATCGCGCCGACCACCGTCGGCGTCGTCGCCGCCGCCCAGGTCGTCACCGACAAGGGCCTGATCGGCAAGGTCAACGTCACCGGCCTCGGCCTGCCGTCCGAGTTCAAGCAGTTCATCGACAACGGCGCGTCGCAGGCCGTCGCGCTCTGGAACCCGATCGACCTCGGCTACTCGGCCGTGCATGATCGCCAATGACCTCGCCGTCAAGGCGGCGAAGCCAAGCCCGGCGCCACGATCTCGATGGGCCGCATGGGCGAGATCACCCTCGACGACACCAACTCGGCCGCCATGGCCGCTCCCTTCACCTTCGACAAGACCAACATCGAAGAGTTCTCCAAGATCTATTGATCTGATCGAGGCTCGGTCGCGAATGCCGCTGCCCGTGCAGCGTTCGCTGCCGAATGGCCGATCGCAGGCTGCGCTCGAATCCCCATGCGACATGCTGGGAGAGCGGTCCCGCTCATGCGCAGCTCGACATCTCCCAGCCTTCGCAGGGATGGCCCGCATGCGAGCGCTGCGCTGCCATCGCTGCAGCGACAGGATCCGCATGACCGACCCCATCCTCACCCTTTCCGGCATCTCCAAGAGCTTCCCCGGCGTGCGGGCGCTGCACGACGTCGTCGCTCGAGCTCTATCCGGGCGAGGTCACCGCGCTGATCGGCGAGAACGGCGCCGGCAAGTCGACGCTGGTCAAGATCCTGACCGGCATCTACCAGCCCGACGCCGGCGAGATCACGCGTCGACGGCAAGCCGTGACGCTGCCGACCGCGCACGCCGCCTTCGAGCCGGGCATCACCGCCATCCACCAGGAAACCGTGCTGTTCGACGAGCTGACGGTCGCCGAGAACATCTATCTCGGCCACGCGCCGCGCAACCGCTTCGGCATGATCGACTGGCGCAAGATGCGCGCCGAGGCCGCGCGAGACTGCTGGACGCCATGGCGCGCGGCGACATCGATCCCGACATCACGGCTGCAAGGATCTCGGCATCGCCAACAAGCACCTGGTCGCCGTGGCCCGCGCCTGTCGATCGAGCCGCAGATCGTCATCATGGACGAGCCGACCGCCGCGCTGTCGCCACAAGGAGATCGAGGAGCTCTACGTGCTCATCGAACTGCTGAAGCAGGACGGCAAGGCGATCCTCTTCATCAGCCACAAGTTCGACGAGATCTATCGCATCGCCGACCGCTACACCGTGTTCCGCGACGGCGAGCAGGTCGGGCAAGGGCTGCATCAAGGACACGACGCCAGAGCCAGATCGTGCAGCTGATGGTCGGCCGCTCGGTCGACCACATCTTCCCCAAGCGCGATCGCGACGATCGGCGCAGCCGGTGCTCGACGGTCAAGGGCCTGCAGCCATCCGACCGAATTCGACGACATCACCTTCGACGCTGCGCAGGGCGAAATCCTCGGCTTCTACGGCCTGGTCGGCGCCGGCCGCAGCGAGGTGATGCAGGCGCTGTTCGGCATGACCCGGCCGTCAGCGCGGCACGATCGCGCTCGACGGCAAGCCGATCGCGCCGAAGTCGCCCGCCGACGCGATCGACGCCGGCATCGTCTATGTGCCCGAGGAGCGCGGCAAGCAGGGCGTCGTCATCGGCCTGCCGATCTTCCAGAACGTCTCGCTGCCCTCGCTGAGCAAGACCTCGCAAGCCGGCTTCCTGCAGCTGGCCGAGGAATTCGCGCTGGCGCGCGACATATACCGAGCGGCTCGACCTGCGCGCCGCCTCGCTGAGCCAGGAGGTCGGCACGCTGTCGGGCGGCAACCAGCAGAAGGTGGTGATCGCCAAATGGCTGGCGACGCAGCCCAAGGTCATCATCCTCGACGAGCCGACCAAGGGCATCGACATCGGCTCCAAGGCCGCCGTGCACGGCTTCATGGGCGAACTGGTGGCGCAGGGCCTGTCGGTCATCATGGTCTCGTCCGAACTGCCCGAGGTCCTGGGCATGCGCGACCGCGTCATCGTCATGCGCGAGGGGCGCATCGTCGCGACGTCTCGACAACAAGGGGCTCGACGCCGAGACGCTGGTGCGGCTGCCGCCGGCATGCCGAGGAGCGGCAGCATGAACGCGCTGCTCAAACATCGCGAAATCTGGCTCGGCGCTGGCCATCGTCGTGCTGCTCGGCGCTGATCGCCGCGCGCTTCCCGCGCTTCGCCCAGCCGCGGCAACTGCTGACGATCTTCAACGACACCTCGATCCTGATCATGCTGGCGCTCGGCCAGATGGTGGTGATCCTGACCCGCTCCATCGATCTCTCGATGGCCGCCAACCTGGCGCTGACCGGCATGATCGTGGCGATGCTCAACGCGGCCTATCCCGGGCGTGCCGGTGCCGCTGCTGATCGCTGGCTGCGCTCGGCGATCGGCGCTCGCGCTCGGCGCCTTCAACGGCATCCTGGTCTGGAAGCTCGACATCCCGCCGATCGTGGTGACGCTCGGCACGCTGACCATCTTTCGCGGCCTGGTCTTCGTGCATCTCCGGCGGCGACTGGGTCAACGCCGACCAGATGACGCCCGGACTTCATCGGCCTGCAGCGCGCCATGCTTCCTCGGCCTGCCGGTGCTGAGCTGGTTCGCCATCGTCGGTCGATCGCGTCTTCTGCGTCGCTGATGACCCGCACGCCGCTCGGCCGCGCCCTCTACGCCGTCGGCGGCAATCCGACGGCCGCGGTCTATGCCGGCATCGATGTCGGCCGCACCAAGTTCATCGCCTTCTGCATCTCCGGCGCCGTCGCGGGCCTCTGCGGCTATCTCTGGGTCTCGCGCTACGCCATCGCCTCGGTCGAAATCGCCGGCGGCTATCGAGCTCGACGTCATCGCCGCCTGCGTCATCGGCGGCGTCTCGATCGCCGGCGGCATCGGCACGCGTCGCCGGCGTGGTGCTCGGCGCGCTGTTCCTCGGCGTCATCAACAACGCCCTGCCGGTGATCAACATCTCGCCCGTTCTGGCAGATGGCGATCTCGGGCGCCGCGATCATCCTCGCCGTCGTCCTCAACGCCCGCGGCGAGCGCCGCAGGGCCGCATCATCCTGAAGAAGGCGGAGGCCGCATGACCGACGCTCGCCCGCACCCCGCGCAGCATCCCCGACCGCCTCGACAAGCCGCTGCCGCTCGCGCGCTGCTGAGCTGGGAGAGCCTGCTCGTCGCTCGTGGCGTGGCGATCTTCATCCTCAACTCGCTTCGCCTCGCCCTATTTCCTCGACGCCTGGAGCCTCTCCGACGCTCACCTTCAACTTCACCGAGAAGGCGCTGATCGCGCTGGCCATGGCGCTGCTGATCATCGCCGGCGAGATCGACCTGTCGGTCGCCGCGATCATCGCGCTGGCCTCGACGCTGATGGGCCTGGCGCGCAGTACGGCGCCGGCACGCCGGTGCTGGTCGCCATCGGCATCGGCGACCGGCCTCGTCTGCGGCGCCTTCAACGGCTTGCTGGTCACCGGGCTCGGGCTGCCCTCGATCGTCGTCACCATCGGCACGATGAGCCTCTTCCGCGGCATCGCCTTCATCATCCTCGGCGACCAGGCCTTCAAGGGCTATCCCGCCGAGCTTCGCCTGGTTCGGCCAGGGCTATGTCTGGTGGGTGATCTCGTTCGAGCTGGTGCTGTTCCTCGTCTGCGCCGTCGTCTACTGCGTGCTGCTGCACCGCACCAATTTCGGCCGCCGCGTCTTCGCCATCGGCAACAATCCCCGTCGCCGCGCAGTTCTCCGGCGTGCGCGTCGACCGCATCAAGTTCATCCTGTTCTGCCTGACCGGCCTGATGAGCGGCATCGCCGCCGTCCTGCTGACCTCGCGGCTCGGCTCGACCCGGCCCTCGATCGCCAGGGCTGGGAGCTCGAGGTCATCACCATGGTGGTGCTCGGCGGCGTCTCCATCCTGGGCGGCGCCGGCTCGCATCCTCGGCGTCGTGCTGGCCGCCCTCATCATGGGGCTGGTGACCTTCGGCCTCGGCCTGCTCAACGTGCCGGGCATCGTCATGTCCATCTTCACCGGCCCGCTGCTGATCGTGGTCATCGCGCTGCCGATCCTGTTCCGCCTATGGGGCGGCGGCATGATCGAGGATGCGGCTACGAGAAATACGCCTTCAAGATGCAGCTCAATCCCGGCATGGCGAGCCGAATACAAGACGCCGCCACGACGAGATTTGGCCCGAACTGGTCGACGCTGCTGCAAGGAAGCCGGCGTGACGGACTACTCCATCCATCTCGACGAGGAGACCAACATCCTCTTCGGCGTGCTGTGGCGCGCGCACGGACCACGGCATGGCGGACCTGCCCGAGCACCGAGTGATGCAGCGCTGGTGGGCGCATATGGCCGACATCATGGCGACCAACGACAGGAACGAGCCGATCGCGACCGATCTCGTGCCGATGTTCTGGATGAAATAATGCGGCAAGGCCGCGGCGGTTCTAGCCCGCCAGCAGGGCCCCCAGCCGGTCCAGCCGGGCAATCCATTCCCGCTTGCGGTGCTCGATGATCGTCCACAGCAAGTCTGCCATCGCACCCTCTATCTGTTAGGCAAACACTTTAGTATCTGCCGGGCCGCGATGCAATGCTTAAGTCATCACCTTAATGTCATGTGGCAGCAACGGCCCGGCCACGCCCCTTGCCACCGCCGGATCAATGCCCACAAACACCACAGACCCGTCCAGCATTTGGGGTATCCCATAGGTCAGACATATCCGGTAGCGTGACCCCATGAACCATCTGGCGATGACATTGCGCGGTGCTCCCATCACCCTACGCGGCAAGCCGCTGAGCTTTTCCGACATTGCCCGCATTGGCGCCCGCAAGACCCGGCTGATCGCCGATCCAGCCGCACTCAAGCGCGTGGCCGAGGCTCGTGTCGTCGTCGAGACCGCCATCGCCAATCACCAGCCCGTCTATGGCTCCACCACCGGCGTCGGCGCCATGAAGGATGTGGAATGGTCCGACGACCAACTCGACACCTTCAACATGGGACTGGTGCGGGCGCATCATTTCGGCACCGGCGAGGCTTTTTCCAGCGACATCGTCCGCATCGCCATGGCGATCAGGGTCAATATGGCGCTGACCGGCCGTGTCGGCTGCACCACCGATCTGGTCGACGCCTATCTGGCACTGCTCTCGGCCGATGTGGTCCCGGTTGTCCGCCGCACCGGCTCGATCGGCTGCGCCGATATTGGCCTCATGGGGCAGATCGGCGCCGTGCTGACCGGGGTGGGTGAGGCTGTGTTCGATGGCCACCGCCGCCGGCGGCCGAGGCCTCTGGCCGGCGCGGGTCTCAAGGCGTTCCGCCTGGCGCCGCGCGATAGCCTTGCCTCGATTTCGACCAATGCGGTGGGCTATGCCGCCGCCGCCAGCGATCCGCGACGCCGCGGGCGCCGTGCGCGTCATGCTGGCAACCGGACTGACCACCGCCGGCGCGCTGGGCGCCTCGCGCGATCCGTGGAAGGCCGTGGCCCATGTCGGCACCGAGCGCGAAGCCGGTATCGGCGCCTGGCTCTATTTCAATGCCAAGGGCTGGGACTGGCCCAACGCCACCCACATCCAGGACCCGCTGAGCCTCCGCATGATGAGCCAGGTTTTCGCCACCGGCTTCGAGACCCTGGTCGCCGCGGGCAAGATCCTGCTGGCCGCAACCGGCCGTACCGACGACAATCCTGTTGTCGCCGGCGGGCAGGTGCTGACCTCGGGTGGATCCCTGCCGCTCGATGTCACGGTGTTCCTCCAGACCGCGCAGCTGGGCCTGGCCCATGTCGCGCGCAACTCGTTCAACCGCTGCGTGCTGCTGGGCAATGGCGGGCGGCGCGACCTGCCGGTCAATCTGGTCCAGCCCGGCGCCATCGCCACTGGCTTTGGGCCCATCATCAAGCTGGCGGGCGAACTGTTTGCCCGCGTGCTCACTATGACCAATCCCGATATCGGCCAATTCCATGGTCGTGGCCGGCGGGCCTCGAGGACGAGGCGGCCTTCCTGCCGCTGGTCGTCGAGCGGCTGGAGCGGCAGGTGCTGGCGCTGCGCCGTCTCGCCGCGCTCGAGGCCATGCTGGCTGCCGCAGGCCATGGACATCTCCGGCGACCGGCCGGGCAATGTGCCGGCATCGATTTACGAGCTGGTGCGCGAGCATGCTGACACATACTGGCAGGATCGCCCGCTATCGGCCGAAGTGGAGGCCATCGAGAGACGCTCTGGCCCGACGAGCTGATGGACGAACTAATTTCTCACTCGACGATTATGGAGTTGGACGAGTTTTTCGCGCTGGGCCCGGTCGCCTAGCATCCGCGGCCTCGCCGCAATTCTGCCAAAGACGTATACGTTAGGGACAGCCGGGCTGCGGCCCGGAGAAAACGGAGAAACCAATGCGCCTCAATTCCATGACTTCTGACCGCCGTCGCCGCGCTCGCCATCACGGTGACCGCGGCCAGCGCCCAGGTCGTCGTGTCCTCCAAGATCGACACCGAGGGTGGCGTGCTCGGCAACATCATCAAGCAGGTGCTGGAAGCCAACGACATCGCCGGTCGAAGACCGCATCCAGCTCGGCGCGACGCCGATCGTGCGCGAGGCGATCACCGCCGGCGAAATCGACATCTATCCCGAATATACCGGCAACGCCGCCTTCTTCTTCGACAAGGCCGATGATCCGCTGTGGAACGACGCCGCCGCGGCCTATGCCGAGGCCAAGCAAGCTCGACTTCGACGCCAACAAGATCGTCTGGCTGACCCCGTCGCCGGCCAACAACACCTGGGCCGTCGCTATCCGCAACGACGTGGCCGAAGCCAACAGCCTCGCCACCTTCACCGAATTCGGCGCCTGGGTTGCCGGCGGCGGCGAGGTCAAGCTGGCCGCATCGGCCGAGTTCGTGAACTCGCCGGCCGCTCTGCCCAAGTTCCAGGAAGTCTATGGCTTCACCCTCACACCCGACCAGCTCGTGACCCTCTCGGGTGGCGATACGGCCGCGACGATTGCCGCGGCTGCGCAGCAGACCAACGGCGTCAACGCCGCCACTGGCCGACGCGCAATCGCTCGCGGTCGGCCGCGACCACAACCTCATCGAACCCGTGCACCTGCTGGCCGCCTTGCTCGACCAGTCCGGTGGCAGTCTCAAGCCGCTGCTGTCGCAGACCGGCGTCAACGTGCCGCTGTTGCGCGAACGCCTCGGCGAAGCGCTCGACAAGCTGCCCAAGGTCAGCGGCCAGGCCGGCAACGTCTCGCTCGGCAACGACCTGGCGCGCCTGCTCAACGTCGCCGACAAACTCGCACAGCAACGCGGCGACGCGTTTATCGCATCCGAACAGTTCCTGCTGGCCTTGCTCGACGACAACGGCGAAGCCGGTCGCGCACTCAAGGCCGCGGGCGCGAACCGGCAGAAGATCGAAGCCGCCATCGAACAGATGCGGGGAGGCGAAACCGTGCAATCCGAGAATGCCGAGGAACAGCGCCAGGCGCTGGAGAAGTACACGATCGACCTCACCGAGCGCGCCGAGAAGGGCAAGCTCGATCCGGTGATCGGCCGCGACGAGGAGATCCGTCGCACCATCCAGGTCCTGCAGCGGCGCACCAAGAACAATCCGGTGCTGATCGGCGAGCCCGGCGTCGGCAAGACCGCGATCGTCGAGGGTCTCGCGCAGCGCATCGTCAATGGCGAGGTACCCGAAGGCCTGCGCGGACGTCGCGTGCTGTCGCTGGACATGGGCGCGCTGATCGCCGGCGCCAAGTTCCGCGGCGAATTCGAAGAACGCCTGAAAGCGGTCTTGAACGACCTCGCCAAGCAGGAAGGCAACGTCATCCTGTTCATCGACGAACTGCACACCATGGTCGGCGCCGGCAAGGCCGAAGGCTCGATGGACGCCGGCAACATGCTCAAGCCCGCGCTCGCGCGCGGCGAGCTGCACTGCATCGGCGCGACCACGCTCGACGAGTACCGCAAGTACGTCGAAAAGGATGCCGCGCTGGAGCGCCGCTTCCAGAAGGTGTACGTCGGCGAGCCGAGCGTTGAGGACACGATCGCGATCCTGCGCGGCCTGAAGGAACGCTACGCCGTGCACCACGGCGTCGAGATCACCGATCCGGCGATCGTCGCCGCGGCCACGCTGTCGCATCGCTACATCGCCGATCGCCAGCTGCCCGACAAGGCCATCGACCTGATGGACGAGGCCGCCTCGCGCATCCGCATGGAGATCGATTCGAAACCCGAGGAGATGGACCGCAAGGAACGCCGCCTGATCCAGCTCAAGATCCAGCGCGAGGCCCTGAAGAAGGAGAAGGACGCCGAATCCAGGCAGCGCCTGGCCGACCTCGAAGCCGAGATCGCCACGCTCGAACGCGAGTTCAACGATTTGCTGGAAGTGTGGAAGGCCGAGAAGGCGACGCTGCAGGGCGCGACCAAGCTCAAGGAGCAGATCGAAGCCGCGCGCCTGGAACTGGAGGCCGCGCAGCGTCGCCAGGACTATGCGCGCATGAGCGAGCTGCAATACGGCACGCTGCCTGAGCTCGAGAAGCAGCTCAAGGCCGCGCAGGAAGTCGAGACGAAGGGCTTCACGCTGCTGCAGGACAAGGTCACGGCCGAGGAGATCGCCGAGGTCGTGTCACGCTGGACCGGCATCCCGGTCAGCAAGATGCTCGAAGGCGAGCGCGAGAAGCTGCTGCAGATGGAATCGCACCTGCACGCTCGCGTGGTCGGCCAGGACGAGGCGATCAAGGCGGTGTCCGATGCGGTGCGCCGCACGCGCGCCGGATTGAGCGATCCGGACCGGCCGAGCGGATCGTTCCTGTTCCTCGGGCCGACCGGCGTCGGCAAGACCGAACTGTGCAAGGCGCTCGCGGAATTCCTGTTCGACAGTAACGACGCGATGGTGCGCATCGACATGAGCGAGTTCATGGAGAAGCACGCCGTCAGCCGACTGGTCGGTGCACCTCCGGGCTATGTCGGCTACGAAGAGGGCGGCTATCTGACCGAAGCGGTGCGCCGCCGTCCGTACAGCGTGATCCTGCTCGACGAAGTCGAGAAGGCGCATCCGGACGTCTTCAACATCCTGTTGCAGGTGCTCGACGATGGCCGCCTGACCGATGGCCAGGGCCGCACCGTCGATTTCCGCAACACCGTCATCGTGATGACCTCGAACCTCGGCTCGCAGATGATCCAGCGTGTCTACGAGGAGAGCGGCGGCGCCGATTCCGCCGAGAGCTACACGCAGATGAAGGCCGGCGTGATGGCGGTCGTGCAATCGCACTTTCGTCCGGAGTTCATCAACCGCCTCGACGACATCGTCGTGTTTCATCCGCTCGACAAGGCGCAGATCAAGGAAATCGCCAAGATCCAGATGCGCGGCCTCGAGAAGCGACTGGCCGAACGCGGCATCCGCATCACGGTCAGCGACAAGGCTTTCGAACTGCTCGGCAACGTCGGCTTCGACCCGGTCTATGGCGCGCGGCCGCTCAAGCGCGCGATCCAGCAGCAACTGGAGAATCCGCTCGCGCAGAAGATCCTCGGCGGCGAATTCGGCAGCGGCGATACCGTGCAGGTCGATGCCGATGGCGGCAAGCTGGTCTTCACCAAAGGCTAGCTGGCAGGGCGCGGGCACGCACCCGATCCATCTGGTTCTTCGCACAAACTCCTTCCCCCGCGCAGCGGGGGAGGGAACTGATCCAGGGCGCCTGCGCATCGACGCAAGCGGATGGCTGCTTCAGACGCTCACTCGGAACGCGGCTCGCCCTTCGCTTCCTTATAGGCCTGCGGGATGCCGGGCTCGAGATAGAAGCCGCGGAAGGCGCGGATGCGCGTCGGATCGCCGCCGGCAAACTGCTTCTCGAAGTCCGGCAGCGTGATCTCCTTCTGCATCTGCTCGAGCGTCCTGCCGTCGGCGACCGCCTTGCGCACCTGCGTGCGCGTTTCGGTCAGCAGCGCGGACAGCTGTTGCAGGTAGCTGTCGTCGCGCATGACCTCGCCGTGGCCGGGCACGACGCGGGCCGGCTTCAGCGCGCGCATCGCAGCCAGGACTTCGATCCATTCGGAATGGTAGGAGCCGAATGAATAAGGCGTAGGCGCGACGACGACATCGCCGGCCACCAGCGTCTTGGTGTTCGCGTCCCAGACCACGAGATCGCCAGTGGTGTTGGCCTTGCCGAAATGGCGCACGGTGACGCTGCGTCCGCCGAGGTCGAACGTCGCTGTCCCCGTGATGGTCTCGTCCGGCGCGTCCCAGCGCGTATCGGACGATGTCGCCAGCCAGTGCTTGATCAACGCCGAGTCCACGCGGAAGCTCTCGCGCTGATCTTCGGTCAGCACCACGCCCTTCGACGTCTTGCCGGTCGCGACGGCCTTGTCGAGCTTCGCCGGGTAGGCCTTCAGCTCGTCCATCTGTTTCGTCGCCCAGTCGGCATAGGTCTTCGCGCCCACGCGCGCAGTCTCGGCGTGCTGGATGACCGTCAACTCCGGATACGCCTGCTGGAAGACGAAGTTCGACATCAGGTGGTCGCCGTGCCAATGCGTGTTGATCAGGTAACGCACCGGCGGTGCGCCGCTGGCACGGATCTCCTCGATCATGCGGCGCGCAAGCCCCGGGTACTGGCCCGAGTCGATGACCAGGCTGTAGCGTTTGCCCGAAATCAGCGTGACGTTGCCCTGCACCACGCCGCCGGGCGAGTCGTTGGCGATGAAGGAGATGACGCCTTCGGCGACGTCGACCTTGCGGTAGTCCTGCTGCCAGTTGGATGGTTGCGCATGCGCTGTTCCCAGCACGAGCACGCAGAGAAAGCAGAGAAGGGAGCGCATGGTGGAAGGCCTCGGTATGGAACGATGCGGGCAGCATTGGTCCGCTGCAAGCCGCCGTCCCCTGCCGGAAGCCATGCAGGCCGCTATCCGTCGCCCAACGCACAATCACGGCAGGCTTTGCCGCCAATCGCTGCACGTGCAGCCATGGAGAGACCTAGGTAGCGGCCGCCCGCAGCGAACGATACGGCGGCGTCGCCATCACCATCTCCGCGAGCGAGTAGGCCAGCTCGCGCTCCGCCAGCACCGCGCCGTCGGCGCCGTGCGCGAGCAGGTGCCTGACCTCGTTGTCGCTGTGCGCCCGCGCCAACACGGTGATTTCGGGATTGATGACCTTCAGCCGCGCGATCGTCTCGCCCGCTTCCAGCGCGTTCGGGATCGCGAACACGGCCAGCTTCGCGCGCGCGGGCGCCGCTTCGAGCATCACGCGTTCGGAGGCGGCGTTGCCGCGCACCGCGTGCAGCCCCGCCGCGCGTGCCTTGGCGATCAGGTCGGCGTCGTCCTCGATCACCACCACCGGCACGCCGCGATCGTGCAGCAAGTGCACGAGCTGGCTGCCGACGCGGCCGTAGCCGACGACGATGGCATGGCCGGTGACTTCGTCGGGGACACGATGCAATTCCGCCAGCTCTGCGCGTGCCGTCTCGGCGTCCTTCTCTTCCTTGATGTTCTGCCTGGCCTGCCAGCGGTCGAGCAGCGTGAACAGGAACGGATTGACGATGATCGACAACAGCGCGCCGGCCAGGATCAGGTCATGGCCTTCCTGCGGCAGGATCTTCAGCGTCAGGCCGAGGCCGGCCAGGATGAAGGAGAACTCGCCGATCTGCGACAGGCTCACCGAGATCGTCAGTGCCGTGCCCATCGGCAACTTCATCAGCCGCACGAAGGCGAACGCGACCGAGGCGTTGCCGAGGATGATGATCAGCAGCGTCGCCACCACCAGCCATGGGTGGTCGAGCAGGATGGCCGGATCGAACAGCATGCCGACCGAGACGAAGAACAGCACCGCGAACGCATCGCGCATCGGCAGCGAATCCTGCGCCGCCTTGTGGCTGAATTCCGACTCGTTGAGCAACATGCCGGCGAAGAACGCGCCCAGCGCGAACGACACGTCGAACAGTTGCGCCGCGCCGAAGGCGACACCGAGTGCGATCGCCAGCACGCACAGCGTGAACAACTCGCGCGAGCCGGTGCCGGCGACGCGCTCGAGGATCCACGGGATCACGCGGCGGCCGACGATCAGCATCACCGCGATGAAGGCGCCGACCTTCAGCAGCGTCCACGCCAGCGCGACCACGATGCGGCCAAGGCTGGCATCGCCGCTTGCGCTGCCTTCGCCGAGCACGCCGGCGACTGCCGGCAGCAGCACCAGGGCGAGCACCATCGCCAGGTCCTCGACGATCAGCCAGCCGATCGCGATCTTGCCGCGCCTGGTTTCCAGCAATCGCCGCTCCTCCAGTGCGCGCAGTACGACCACGGTGCTGGCGACCGACAGCGCGAGGCCGAAGACGAGGCCGTTCAGCGACGTCCAGCCCAGCATCCGGGCGAATCCGAATCCGAGGGTGGTGACGAAGGCGATCTGCGCGAGCGCACCGGGCAGCGCGATGGCCTTCACTGCCATCAGGTCGCGCAGCGAGAAGTGCAGGCCGACGCCGAACATCAGCAGGATCACGCCGATCTCGGCCAACTGCGGCGCGAGTGTCTGGTCGGCGACGAAGCCCGGCGTGAACGGACCGGCGATGATGCCGGCGATCAGGTACCCCACCAACGGCGACAACCGCAAACGTTGCGCGAGCAGTCCCAGCACGAAGGCCAGCACGAAACCCATGCACAACAGGGCGATCAGCGAGGTGTGGTGGGGCATCGGGACTCCCGTCGCGGACTGCGGATGAGCGTCATGCTCGCACACCGCCGTGGTGGGTCGCGTGCACGCTTGCGTCGCGAAACGCGCTCTTGCCGCCTGTTTTTTTGGCGCCGATCCACGAAAAAGCAGCCATGAAATGGCACAATCCGGGTTCGCGGCGGCCTCGTGCCGGTCGCCTTCTGTAGAATCCGCGCCCCATGATCTCTTTCCGCAATTTCGCCCTGCGCCGCGGCGAACGCCTGCTGCTGTCCGATGTCGACCTGACCCTGCACGCCGGCTGGCGCGTGGGCGTGGTCGGCCGCAACGGTACCGGCAAATCGTCGTTGTTCGCTGCCGTGCGCCACGAGATCGAGGCCGACCGCGGCGATCTCGACGTGCCCAACCGCGTGCGCATCGCCAGCATCGCGCAGGAGATGCCGTCGCTGCCGGATGCGGCGATCGACTTCGTGCTGGCCGGCGATGCGGCCGTGCACGACGCGCTGCAGGCCGAAGCCAATGCCTTCGCCAACGAAGACTGGGAAGCGGTCGCCGAAGCGCATCATCGCCTCGAGGAAGTCGGCGGCTACGACGGTGCGGCGCGTGCCGGCAAGCTGCTGCATGGGCTCGGCTTCCCGGCCGAGACGCACCAGCGCGCGGTGTCGACGTTTTCCGGCGGCTGGCGCGTGCGCCTGAACCTGGCGCGCGCGCTGATGACGCCGTCGGACATGCTGCTGCTCGACGAGCCGACCAACCATCTCGACCTCGACGCGGTGCTGTGGCTGGAACAATGGTTGCTGAAGTATCCCGGCACGCTGCTGCTGATCTCGCACGACCGCGAGTTCCTCGACAACGTCACCACGCACACGCTGCACCTGCACGGCGGCAAGGCCAAGCTCTACGCCGGCGACTACACCTCGTTCGAACGGCAGCGTTCCGAGCAGCTGCGCCTGCAGCAGATCACGCACGAGAAGGCGCAGGCCGAGCGCGCGCACCTGCAGAGCTTCATCGACCGCTTCAAGGCCAGCGCGGCCAAGGCCAAGCAGGCGCAGTCGCGCGTCAAGCGCCTGGCGAAGATGGCCGGCACCGAAGCGGTGCGCGCCGAGCGCGAGGTGCGCATCGATTTCCCGCAGCCGCTGAAGCTGCCGAATTCGCTGTTGCGCTTGAATCACGCCGATTGCGGTTACGGCGCTGCGCAGGCGGGAGAGGAGGCGATCACGATCCTGCACGACGTCGGCTTCGGCCTCGAAGCCGGCGACCGCATCGGCCTGCTCGGCCCCAACGGCGCGGGCAAGTCGACGCTGGTGAAGACGCTGGTCGGCGAATTGCCGTTGCTCACGGGCGAGCGCTACGCGCACGGCGACCTGCGCATCGGTTACTTCGCCCAGCACACGGTCGAGGCGCTGGTCGCCGGCACGTCGCCGATCGACCACCTGCGCGAGCTGTCGCCGCCGAACGTGCCGACGCAGCAGTTCCGCGATTTCCTCGGCAAGTGGAGTTTTCCGGGCGATCGCGCATTCGAGAACATCGACAGCTTCTCGGGCGGCGAACGCGCGCGCCTGGCGCTGGCGCTGATCGCCTGGAAGCAGCCCAACGTGCTGCTGCTCGACGAACCGACCAACCATCTCGACCTGGAGATGCGCGAGGCGCTGGCCGAGGCGCTCAGCGATTTCCCCGGTGCGATCGTGCTGGTCTCGCACGACCGCCACCTGATCGGGCTGGTCAGCGATACGTTCTGGCGCGTCGCCGACGGCGTGGTCAAGCCATTCGCGGGCGACCTCGACGAGTACGCCGCGTGGCTGCGCACGCGCGCCAACGCCGGCGATGCCAAATCGCCGCCGGTGATGCCGCAGCCAGCGCCAGCGCCAGCCGTCAAGCAGGCGAAAGTCAATCCGCACAAGCTGGCGAAAGTCGAATCGCAAGTCGCCGAATTGGAGACGCGGATCGCCGCGCTCGACCGTGAACTGGCCGATCCCGGGCTGTACGCGGAGGGCGGCGCGCGCGCGAACGAGTTGGGACGACTGCAACAACAACTGCGTGGCGAACTCGAAGCCGCCGAAGCGGAGTTGCTGGCGCTTTACGAATCGAATGCGGCCTGAGCTAGTGCGGCCTGGGCGAGTGTGGTCCGAGCTGCGATTTGCCGCGGATGCGGCCCGCGGTTACCTTCCCCGCATGCCTGCACTCCTGCGTCACGCTGCTTGCGCAGCGATCCTCGTCGCCTTGTCCGCTTGCGCGACCACGCCATCCGCCCCGGGCAAAGCGCCGTCGACGGAGACGAACGCAGTGCAGGCCACGCCCGCGCACGCTTTCTTTACCGGTCTCTCGGCCCTGTGCGGCAAGGCTTACGCCGGCCGTGTCGTGGTCGACACGCCAACGCCGGCCAACGATCCGTTCGCCGGCAAGCCGTTGGTGATGCACGTGCGCGAATGCAGCGCGGATGTCATCCGCATCCCGTTCCATGTCGGCGACGATCGTTCCCGCACCTGGGTTGTGACGCGCACGGCATCTGCGCTGCGCCTGAAGCACGACCACCGCCACCAGGATGGCAGCGAAGACGCGGTGACGCAGTACGGCGGCGACATCGTCGATGCCGGCACCGCGCAGCGGCAGGCATTTCCGGCAGACGCTGCGTCGAAGGCGATGTTTCTGAGGGAACGACTTGCTGTCTCGGTCGACAACACCTGGGCCATCGAATGGGTGCCTGGCCGCAGCTTCACCTACGAACTGTCGCGCCCGAACGGGCGGCTGTTCCGCGTGGAATTCGACTTGACCAGCACGGTTGCCGCCCCACCTCCGCCATGGGGCGCCGCGAAACCATCCCTTCCGCCAATGGGGGAGGGTTAGGGCAGCCGGATCCCATGCGTCGGATGATAGGAAGCATTGAGTGCGATGCATCCGCCGCGTTCGACGCAATCCATCCGGCGACGATCTCGAATCCGCTCACCCCCATCCCAACCTTCATCCGCTGCGCGGGGAAGGAGCTAGGCAACTTGGCTCCGGCGCTCCCAGGGAAGGAGCCGATCCTTGATAAGCCACGTGCTGGCCCCAGAATGCGCCCAGCCTGAGGACAAGAACCCACCATGCCGATCTACGCTTTCCGCTGCGCCGCTTGCGGCCATGACTTCGACCGCCTGCAGAAGCTTTCCGATCCCGATCCGGAGACCTGTCCGGTGTGCGGGGCCGGGCCCGTGCAACGCCAGCTCACCGCGCCGTCGTTCCGATTGTCGGGCAGTGGCTGGTACGAAACCGACTTCAAGAAAGATGGCAAGAAGCGCAACCTGACCGAGGGCGGGGAAGGCAGTGCCAAGCCCCAGGCCGATGGCGGCTCGAGCGAAGGCAAGTCCACCGAAACCAAGCCGGCGTCCGCTCCGGCGTCGCCCGCCAAGACCGAAACCAAGGCCGATCCGAAGCCCAAACCGGCTGCGGACTAGCCCTGGCGTAGCCGGTCAGCGCACGCCGAAGCGTGCGCGGCAGCCGCCGCTGACCCAGAGGCTGGCGCCGCCCGAATAGCCCCAGCTCGTGCCTTCGGCGCAGGGCGTTTTCGAGAGCTGCTGGATGACCCGCGGACGTCCGTAACGCGCGTTCCAGGCACAGCTCGTCTGCTTTCTGTCGTTGCTCGCACAGGTCACGCTGTAGGCCGTCGGACCGGCGCCGCTGCGCGCGCTGAACTCGGCGCGGCAGCCACCATTGACCCACAGGCCGCGGCTGTCGTAGCCCCAGGTGCGCCCGGACACGCAAGGCGATTTCGACAACTGCCGGCTGAGCTGTGGCTGCCCGTAGGCCGCGTTCCAGTTGCAGGTCTGGTAACGGTTGTCCTGGCTGCCGCAGGTGATGCGGTAGTCGTTCGCGATCGGCGGCCGCGGCTGGACCTGGCGCGCTGCGGCGAATTCGCCGCGGCAACCGTTCCACACCGTGATCGAGCCGTTGTCCGATGCCCAGCTGCTGCCCTGGCTGCAAGATTTCTTGGACAACTGCCGCACCAGCCTCGACGGACCGCGCCACGGCGTCGTGCAACGCTGGGAGTGGTTGTCGGTGCTCTGGCAGAGGATCGTGCCGGCGACCGGCGGCCGCGGGCCGACGTTGCCGCTGCCGGCGAGCGACTGCGCGATGTCCTGCTTGATCCGGCTGAAGGTCCAATTCGAGCGGTTGACCTGATCGGTGTAGAAGCGCAGCTGGTCGTCGGGAATGCGGCGGCCGTTCGACTGCTCGCTGTATTCCAGGCTGATGACGCGGACCTGGTCGTTGTACGACAGGTTGCGCAGGTTCTCGGCAGCGTAGGCGCGTGTCGTCTGCGCGCCGGCCGGCGCGGTCATGATCAACAGCCCCAACGCCAGCAGGATGCAGCCCAGTGTCAGTTTCATGATGGATCCCCGATTGAATGTCGCGTCTCGTGCTCCCGGCGAACCGCATTGTGCAGCCCCATACGGCCGCGCCAGGCAGCGGCAGGCACCGAATTAGCCGGCCGTACGGCCAGTAGGGCGCGGCAACCGTTAAAATCGCGTGTTCCGGCCCGGCCGGCGCCCGTTCGGGCGCGCCCGGCTGCGTGCACCCACGCGCACCCCCACTTTTGGAGTCTCCATGCGTACCCACTATTGCGGCCTGATCGACGAGGCGCTGATCGGCCAGACCGTCACCCTGTGCGGTTGGGCCGATGTCGCCCGCAACCTCGGCGGCCTGTGCTTCATCGACCTGCGCGACCACGAGGGCATCGTGCAGGTGCTGGCCGAACCCGATGCGGCGGAGGTGTTCAAGGTCGCCGAAAAGGTGGGTTACGAGGATTGTTTGCGCGTGACCGGTACCGTGCGCGCGCGCCAGTCCGTCAACAACAAGATCAGATCGGGCCAGGTCGAGATCATCGCCACGCGCATCGAGTTGTTGAACAAGGCCGAGCCGCTGCCGTTCCACGCGCACGAGAACCCAGGCGAGGAATCGCGCCTGACCTATCGCTATCTCGACCTGCGCCGGCCCGAGATGCAGAAGATGATGCGCACCCGCATCAAGCTCGTGCAGGCGCTGCGGCGCTGGCTCGACGCGCGCGATTTCCAGGACATCGAGACGCCGATCCTGACCAAGGCCACGCCCGAGGGCGCGCGCGACTTCCTCGTGCCTGCGCGCCTGCATCCGGGCGAGTTCTACGCGCTGCCGCAATCGCCGCAGCTGTTCAAGCAGATCCTGATGGTGGCCGGCTTCGACCGCTATTACCAGATCGCGCGCTGCTTCCGCGACGAGGCGCTGCGCGCCGACCGCCAGCTCGAGTTCACGCAGCTCGACATGGAATTCGCCTGGGTGACCGAGCGCGACGTGCAGGACGCGACCGAGACGCTGATCCGTGACGTGTTTGCCGAGGTGATGGGCGTCGAACTCGCAAACCCATTCCCGCGCATGACCTATGCCGAGGCGATCCGCCGCTACGGATCGGACAAACCCGACCTGCGCATCGACCTGGAACTCGTCGACGTCGCCGATCTCGTCAAAGGCAGCGAGTTCAAGGTCTTCACCGACTGGGCCAACCACGCCGAAGGCCGCGTCGTGGCCTTGCGCGTGCCCGGCGGCGCGACGCTGTCGCGCAAGCAGATCGACGACTACGCCGCGCACGCCGCGAAGTACGGCGCCAAGGGTCTGGCCTGGATGAAGGTCGACGACGCGACGAAGGGACGCGACGGCATCAATTCGCCGATCGCCAAGTTCCTCGACGACGCCACGCTGGCCGCGATCATCGGCGCGACAGGCGCGCAGGCTGGCGACCTGCTGCTGTTCGGTGCAGCAACTTACAAGACGGCGTCCGATTTCATGGGCGCGGTGCGGCTGAAGATCGGCAAGGACCTCGGTCTCGTCGCCGATGCCTGGGCACCGCTGTGGGTGACCGATTTCCCGATGTTCGAATGGGACGAAGAATCCAACCGCTACGTCGCCCTGCATCATCCGTTCACCGCGCCTGCGGTCGACGACATCGCCGACCTGCGCGCCAATGCGAAGACTGCGGTGTCGCGCGGCTACGACATGGTGCTCAACGGCAATGAAATCGGCGGCGGCTCGATCCGCATGCATCGCAGCGACATGCAGAGCGCGGTGTTCGAGCTGCTCGGCATCGGCGCGGAAGAAGCGCAGGCCAAGTTCGGCTTCCTGCTCGACGCGCTGAAGTACGGCGCACCGCCGCACGGCGGCATCGCCTTCGGCATCGACCGCATCGCTGCGCTGATGGCCGGCACCGAATCGATCCGCGACGTGATCGCCTTCCCCAAGACGACCACGGCGCAGTGCCTGATGACCGGCGCGCCGTCGCCGATCCCGGATGCGCAGCTTGCCGAGGTGCACGTGTCGGTGCGCCCGAAGGCGTGACGGCGGAGCCGACCATCCGCCGCGCTACGCCGGCCGATGCCGCCACGGTGTCGCGCATCGCAGCGCGCGCGTTCACCGAGAGCTTCGGCCATCTGTATCCCGACGAGGATCTGCAGGCGTTCCTGGCCACGAATTTTACGGTCGAGCGGCAGGCGCAGATCCTCGCCCATCCGGACTATGCGATCTGGCTGCTGGAACTGGAGGGCGAAGCCGTCGGTCACGCCGCGGCAGGGCCGTGCGGCCTTCCGCATCCGGAGGTCGCCGACGGCGATGGCGAGATCAAGCGTCTGTACGTGCTCAAACATGCGCAGAACGGCGGTGCCGGTAGCCGCCTGTTCCGCACGATGCTCGACTGGCTGGAGCGCAATGGTCCGCGCACATTGTGGATCGGCGTGTGGTCGGAGAACCTGGCCGCGCAGCGCTTCTACGCCCGCCATGGTTTCGGCAAGGTCGGCGAATACGAATTCGCCGTCGGACGCGCTCGCGATCTCGAATTCATCCTCAGGCGCGTGCCGGAATGACGCAGCGCGTGCTGCTGCTGCACGGCATCTGGAACGCCAAGGCCTGGCTTGCGCCTTTGGCTTCGAGATTGCGGGCCGGTGGATTCGTGCCGGAAATCCTCGGCTATCCCAGCGTCTTTTCCAGCCCGGATGCGACCGTGCCGCAGCTGATCGAACGCCTCTCCGCGGGCGAGGAAACCGCCGTCGTCGGCCACAGCCTGGGCGGCATGATGGCGTTGGAAGCGTTGCGCTGCGCCCCCGACCTTCCGGTCACGCGCGTGGTGTGCCTCGGTTCGCCGTTGCGGGGCAGCCATGCCGCGCGGCAGGTCGGCGGCCGTCTGTGGACTGCGCCCGTGCTTGGCCGCAGTGCGGGCCTGTTGCAACGCGGGTTCGAGCGCTGGGACGGCAAGGTCGAGGTCGGGATGGTGGCGGGGAACGTGCCTCACGGACTGGGGCGATTCTTCGCGGCGTTCGAAGGCGAATCGGACGGCACGGTGACCATCGAGGAAACCCGGCTTCCGGGCCTGGCCGACCACTGCATCGTCGCCTCCAGCCACAGTGGCCTGGTGTTCTCGGCCGATGCGGCGCGGCAGGCCATGGCTTTTCTCCGGAACGGGTCTTTCGAACGCTCGAGCACGCCCGACGTCCCGGGTTCGCCGGCCGGGTGAGCGCCGGGAAAGACGGGCGGATCGGGTAAAATCTCCGGTTCACCCTCCACATCAGCCGGAGTCCCATGGGTCGGGGTCCATCCATCGAAGGCCGCAAGAACGCCGAAGACGCCCGGCGCGGCAAGATTTTCACCAAGATCATCCGTGAGATCGGCGTGGCCGCGCGCGCAGGCGGCGGCGATCCCGCCGGCAACCCGCGCCTGCGTACTGCCATCGACAAGGGCCTGTCGGCGAACATGTCGAAGGACGTCATCGAACGCGCCATCCGCAAGGCCACAGGCGAGCTCGAAGGCGTCGAGTACGAGGAGATCCGCTACGAGGGCTATGCACCGGGCGGGGTGGCGGTCATCGTCGATTGCCTCACCGACAACAAGGTGCGTGCGGTGGCCGACGTGCGCCATGCCTTCGGCAAGTTCGGCGGCAACCTCGGTACCGACGGCTCGGTGGCTTTCATGTTCCGCAAGCTCGGCGTGCTGAGTTTCGCGCCCGGCGCCGACGAGGAGAAGCTCACCGAAGCTGCGATCGACGCCGGCGCAGACGATGTGATCGCCTATGACGACGGCGCGATCGACGTGCTGACGACGCCGGACGCATTCGCTGCGGTCAAGGCCGCGATGCAGGCGGCGGGATTGAAGGCCGACATCGCCGAAGTGACCATGCGTGCCGACAACGACATCGCTGTGACCGGCGACACCGCGCAACAGGTCGCCAAGCTGCTCGCCTGGCTCGAAGACCTCGACGATGTGCAGAGCGTTTATTCCAACGCCGACCTCGGCGAAGACGCGTACGCCCAGCAGCAGGCGTAAGCTACTCCAGTGATCCAGCCGCCATCGATCGAGTCTGCCTTGCCCGTGCCGTCGGCACGCTGCTACGCGCGGCCTGCGTGATCCGAATCCTCGGAATCGACCCGGGTTCGCAGCGCACTGGGGTAGGCATCATCGATGTCGATGCCGCCGGCCGGACCACGCATGTCTTCCACGCACCGCTCAACCTGCTCGCGGCGGAGGACTTCCCGCGTCGGCTGAAGATCCTGCTGAAGCTGTTGGGCGACGTGATCGACGAGCACCACCCCGACGAGGTCGCGATCGAACAGGTGTTCATGGCGCGCAACCCGGATTCCGCGCTCAAGCTCGGCCATGCGCGCGGCGCCGCGATCTGCGCCGCGGTCATGCGCGACCTGCCGGTGCACGAATACGCCGCCAAAGAGGTGAAGCTGGCGCTGGTCGGCAAGGGCGGCGCGGACAAGGTGCAGGTGCAGCACATGGTCGGCGTCATGTTGCGGCTGCAGGGCAAGCTGCAGGCCGACGCCGCCGACGCGCTGGCCATCGCGATCACGCATGCGCATGTGCGCGCGAGCGCGCAGCGCCTCGGCGTGAATGTGCGTGAAGCGTGGAGTCGCAAGTGATTCTGGCCGCAGCGGCGCTTGGCTCCCTCCCCTGCGAATGCAGGGGAGGGCTGGGGAGGGGTGCCGTTGAATCAGATGGTTCCATCTGGGGTCGTGACCTTGCGTCGAGCTCGTCGGATCCGACGCAACCCCCTCCCAACCTCCCCCTGCATTCGCAGGGGGAGGGGCAAGAAGCAAAGGCATTGAGATGATCGGCACGACTCAAGGGCATCCTCATCCACAAACAACCGCCCTGGCTGGTGGTGGACGTCAACGGCGTCGGCTACGAACTCGAAGCACCGATGAGCACCGTCTACGACCTGCCCGAACTCGGCCGCGAGGTTTCGCTGTTCACGCACTACGCGCAGAAGGAGGACAGCGTTTCGCTGTACGGCTTCCTGCGCGAGAGCGAGCGGCGCCTGTTCCGCGACGTGCAACGGGTCAGCGGCATCGGCGCGAAGATCGCGCTGGCAGTGCTTTCGGGCATCAGCGTCGACGATTTCGCGCGCCTGGTGCAGGCCGGCGACGTGACGGCGCTGACGCGCGTGCCGGGCATCGGCAAGAAGACGGCCGAGCGCATGGTGGTCGAACTGCGCGACCGCGCCGCCGATCTCATCACCGGCAATCCCATCGGTGGCAGCGGCGTCCCGCATGATCCGCAGTCCGAAGCAGTGAGCGCGCTGCAGCAACTCGGCTACAAGCCGGCCGAAGCCGCGCGCATGGCGCAGGCGGCAATCGCCGACGGCGACGATGCCGCCACCATCATCCGCAAGGCACTGCAGGCGGCGCTGCGTTAATCGCAGAGCCCTTTAGAGCCCACCCTCACTTCCTACGCGCTAGCCTCCCGCCAATGTCCGCAGTACAGATCCCGCATCCCAAGGAAGGCAATTCCGGCCATGGCCACGCCAAGATCGGTCTGCCCGGACTGGTCGTCGGCGCGATCGGCGTCGTCTTCGGCGACATCGGCACCAGCCCGCTGTACACGCTGAAGGAAGCGTTCTCGCCGCATTACGGACTCACGCCGGACCACGCCACGGTGCTCGGCATCCTGTCGCTGGTGTTCTGGGCGCTGATGATCATGGTCACGCTGAAGTACGTGCTGATCATCATGCGCGCCGACAACGAGGGCGAGGGCGGCATCATGGCGTTGATGGCGCTGGCGCAGCGCACGTTGCCGACGGGATCGCGGTCCGCGTATGCGGTCGGCATCCTCGGCATCTTCGGCGCGTCACTGTTCTTCGGCGACGGCGTCATCACGCCTGCGATCACGACCTTGTCGGCGATCGAGGGCCTCGAGATCGCCGCGCCGCAACTGCATCACTGGATCGTGCCGATGACGGTCGTGGTGCTGCTCGGGCTGTTCGTCACCCAGCGCTACGGCACCGCCAAGATCGGCAAGGCGTTCGGACCGATCACCATCGTCTGGTTCCTGGCCATCGCCGCGCTCGGGCTGATGAATATCACCCACAATCCCGAGGTGATCCACGCCCTGAATCCGTGGTGGGCGGTGAAGTTCTTCATCGACCATGGCTGGCATGGCATCTTCATCCTCGGCGCGATCGTGCTGGCCGTGACCGGTGGCGAGGCCTTGTACGCGGACATGGGGCACTTCGGCCGCGTGCCGATCCAGATCGCGTGGAATTTCTTCGTGCTGCCGTCGCTGATGCTCAACTACCTGGGGCAGGGCGCACTCGTGCTGGCGGACCCATCCGCAGCCAAGAACCCGTTCTACGAAGGCGTGCCGGAGTGGGCGCTGTACCCGATGATCGTGCTGGCGACGATGGCGGCGGTCATCGCCTCGCAGGCGGTCATCACCGGCGCCTATTCGGTGGCGCGGCAGGCGATGCAGCTCGGCTACATCCCGCGCATGGAGATCCGCCACACCTCGCGCGAAACCATCGGCCAGATCTACGTGCCGTGGATCAACTGGGTGCTGATGATCGCGGTGATCTCGCTGGTGCTCGCGTTCCGGACCTCCACGTCGCTGGCTTCGGCCTACGGCGTGTCCGTCGCCGGAACGATGCTGATCGACACCTTGCTGCTGGCACTGCTCGCGCGCTCGCAATGGAAGCGCGCACGCATATGGGTGCTGCCGGTGTGCCTGGTGGTGGTGATCATCGACATCGGCTTCCTGGTGGCGAACGGCGTCAAGTTCTTCCACGGTGCCTGGTTCCCCGTGGTGCTCGGCATCGTGGTGTTCACCCTGCTGCGCACCTGGCGCCGCGGGCGTGAGCTGCTGCACGCCGAGGTCCGCAAGGAAGGCATCCAGATCGACATCTTCCTGCCGGGATTGATGCTGGCGCCGCCGGTGCGGGTGCCGGGCACGGCGATCTTCATGACCGCCGACAAGGGCGTGGTGCCGCATGCGTTGATGCACAACCTCAAGCACAACAAGGTGCTGCACGAGCGCAATGTGTTCCTGACGGTGGAAACGTTGCAGGTGCCTTATGCGCAGAAGGACAAGCGCCTCAAGATCGAGCCCATCGGCGACGATTTCTACCGCGTGCTGATCCGCTACGGCTTCATGGAAACGCCCGACGTGCCGCAGGCGCTGATGGGCTCGTGCGATCGCGGCGGCATCTATTTCGATCCGATGGACACGACTTATTTCGCCAGTCGCGAAACCATCGTCGCCAGCGCGCATCGCGGCATGCCGATCTGGCGCGACAAGCTGTTCGCGGTCATGCACCGCAACGCGGCGCCGGCGACCGGGTTCTTCCGCATTCCCGGCAACCGCCTGGTCGAATTGGGCGCGCAGGTCGAGATCTGACGATCGCGCCGCGCATGTGCGGGGATGGCAATCGCACCGCGCCGTCCCCAGATCGCGTGCAGGCCCATCCCGCAAGGCGCAACCCAGCATGATTCCGTTTTCCGTCCTCGACCTGGCGCCGGTCACCGAAGGCAGCACGCCTGCGCAGGCGTTCGCCAACACGCTGGACCTCGCCCGCCACGCCGAACGCCTCGGCTACCGACGTTACTGGCTGGCCGAGCATCACAACATGCCCGGCATCGCCAGCGCGGCGACCGCGGTACTGATCGGGCATGTTGCCGGTGGTACGACCAGGATCCGCGTCGGCGCCGGCGGCATCATGCTGCCGAACCATGCGCCGCTGCAGGTGGCCGAACAGTTCGGCACGCTGGCGTCGTTGTATCCCGACCGCATCGACCTGGGGCTCGGCCGCGCACCCGGCACCGACCAGGCCACGGCACGCGCGCTGCGGCGCTATTTCGACGGGGCCGATACCTTTCCTCAGGACGTCGTCGAATTGTTGCGCTACTTCGAACCCGCGCAACCCGGCCAGCCCGTGCGTGCCGTGCCGGGCGCGGGGATCGAAGTGCCGGTGTGGCTGTTGGGATCGAGCCTGTTCAGCGCCAGCTTGTCGGCGAAGCTCGGGTTGCCGTTCGCGTTCGCCTCGCATTTCGCCCCGGCCGCGATGGACGAGGCGCTGGCGATCTACCGGCGCGAGTTCAAGCCTTCCGAGCGTTTGCAACAGCCGTACGCGATGCTCGCCCTCAATGTGATCGGCGCCGACGGCGAGGCCGAAGCCCGGCGCCTGTTCACGACGCAGCAGCAGAGCTTCGTGCGCCTGCGCCGCGGCCAACCGGGCTTGATCCCACCGCCCGTGGACGACATCGAGGCGTTCTGGACGCCGCAGGAGAAAACCGGCGTCGAGCAGGCGTTGGCCTGCACGGTGCTCGGCGACGTCGGCGGCGTCCGCCGCGGCATCGCGGCGTTCGTCGAACGCCATCGTCCCGACGAACTGCTGATCACCGCGAACGTGTTCGACCACGCCGCGCGCCTGCGCTCGTACGCGATCGCCGCCCAGGCGCGCGAAAGCCTGCTCTAGAGAGCCTGCTTCAGCAGTCTCCAGACGGGTGTACCGGGCGGGGTCTCATGCGACCATAGCGGCATGAACGACGCGCGCATCATCGCCGCCGGCGCCACCCGCGAGGACGAGGCGCTCGAGGCCAGCATCCGCCCCAAGCGCCTGGACGAGTACCTCGGCCAGGAGCCGGTCCGCAACCAGATGCAGATCTTCATCGAGGCCGCCAAGCACCGCGGCGAGGCCCTCGACCACGTGCTGATCTTCGGCCCGCCAGGCCTCGGCAAGACCACGCTCAGCCACGTCATCGCCAACGAGCTCGGCGTCAACCTGCGCATGACCTCCGGTCCGGTGATCGAGAAGGCCGGCGACCTCGCCGCGCTGCTGACCAACCTGCAGCCGCATGACGTCCTGTTCATCGACGAGATCCACCGCCTCTCGCCCGTGGTCGAGGAGGTGCTGTATCCGGCGATGGAGGATTTCCAGATCGACATCATGATCGGCGAGGGCCCGGCCGCGCGTTCGATCAAGCTCGACTTGCCGCCGTTCACGCTGATTGGCGCGACCACGCGCGCGGGACTGCTCACCGCGCCGCTGCGCGACCGTTTCGGCATCGTGCAGCGCCTGGAGTTCTACAGCGCGGAGGAACTGACGCGGATCGTTCGGCGTTCGGCGAAGATCCTTGGCATCGATTGCGCGGCCGAAGGAGCGGTCGAGATCGCACGCCGTTCGCGCGGCACGCCGCGCATCGCCAACCGCCTGTTGCGGCGCGTGCGCGATTACGCGCAGGTGCGGGCCGCGGGGCATATCGATACCGAGGTCGCGCGCGCGGCGATGGCGATGCTGGGTGTCGATCCGGAAGGCTTCGACGAGCTCGACCGGCGCCTGCTCAACCTGATCATCGAGAACTTCGACGGCGGACCGGTCGGCGTCGAATCACTGGCTGCGGCGCTCAGCGAGGAACGCGGCACGCTCGAGGACGTGATCGAGCCGTATCTGATCCAGCAGGGCTTCCTGGTACGCACCGCGCGGGGCCGCATGGCCTCGCACAAGGCGTACCGGCATCTGGGATTGAAACCGAAGACCGTCCCTGTCGACCTGTTCGCCGAAGCGCGGGAACCGGTAGCCGAAAGCCGGGAGCCGGAGAGCGACGCTTGATTTCCGGCTCCCGGCTTTCGGTTATCGGTTCCCGTCTTGCGGCAGTCCGCTCCCGTGTTTGCCTCGCTGTCAATGCGTCCTGAACCCATGTTCAGCATACCGACAAGGGTCTACTGGGAAGATACCGACGCTGGTGGCGTGGTGTACCACGCGCAGTACCTGGCGTTCCTCGAGCGCGCGCGCACCGAATGGCTGCGCGCCCGCGGCTACGGCCAGGACATCCTGCGCGGCGGGCAGGCCCATGGAGGGCTCGACCTGGTGTTCGCGGTGCGCGCGATGCGGATCGATTTCCGCAAGCCGGCGCGCCTGGACGATGCCTTGGACGTGTCGGTCGCTCTGCGCGAGTGCCGGCGCGCCAGCCTGGTCGTCGTGCAGACGATCGATCGCGATGGAACGCGGTTGCTGGATGCGGAGGTGCGCGTGGCCGCGCTCGGCGCGTCCGATTTCCTTCCGCGCGCGATTCCCGCCCCATTGTACGAAGTCCTCAAATCCCTCGAAGCAACACAAGTACCTTGAAAAGAATCTGGAGTAACGATCGATGAGTTCATTGCTGATGGCGCTGCAGGCGACGGCCGTCGAGCCGCTGCCCGAAGAAGCCGCGACCACGGTCCAGGCCGCGGCGCAGGCCCTGCCTGATCCCGGCAGCAACAGCCTCGACCTGCTGCAATTGGTCCTGCACGCGAGCCTGCCGGTACAGCTGGTGATGGTATTGCTGCTGTTCGCCTCGATCGCCTCGTGGGTGATCATCTTCCGCAAGAAGCGCGTGCTCGATCGCGCCGAAAAGGAAGCCAACCAGTTCGAGGAGCGCTTCTGGTCCGGCGCGGAACTGGCAAAACTCTATGCCGGCGCGACCGAGCGCAATCGCGACATCGGCGGGCTGGAGGCGATTTTCGAGGGCGGCTTCCGCGAGTTCAACCGCATCCGCCAGCGTCGCGGCGTCGATCCGCGCACCCAGCTCGAGGGCGCGCAGCGCTCGATGCGCGCGACCGCATCGCGCGAGCTCGACGGGCTCGAGCACAACCTCGAGTTCCTCGCCAACGTCGGTTCGATCAGTCCCTACGTCGGCCTGTTCGGCACCGTGTGGGGCATCATGATTTCCTTCCAGGGCCTGGCGAACGTCAAGGAAGCGACCATCGCCACGGTCGCGCCCGGCATCTCCGAGGCGCTGATCGCGACAGCGATGGGCCTGTTCGCGGCGATTCCCGCGGTCTGGGCCTACAACCGTTTCGCCACCAAGGTCGAGCGCATCGGTGTGAAGTACGACGCCTTCTCCGAGGATTTCTCCTCGATCCTGCAGCGGCAGTCGCACCTCGACGAAGCGTGAGCCGCGCAGCGCGTTAGCCCCGAAGCCGCATCCCGGGCGTTGAACCCCAAGCATTCCGAGAGACACCAGCCATGGCCATGACCGCCACCGGTCGCCGCATCCGCAAGCGCAAGCTCAAGGCAGAGATCAACGTCGTGCCCTACATCGACGTGATGCTGGTGCTGCTGATCATCTTCATGGTCACCGCGCCGCTGCTGAACCTCGGCGTCGACGTCAACCTGCCGCAGTCCAACGCCAAGTCGATCCACGAGAAGAAGGATCCGGTGATCGTCAGCGTGGACAAGGACGGGAACCTGTTCCTGACCATCCAGGGCGCGAAGAACGAAGCGGTGACGTCGGAACAGCTGATCGCGAAAGTCGGTGCGTTCGTCGCCAACAATCCCGACGTCTCGGTGCTCGTCGCCGGCGACGGTGAGGCGCCGTACCAGACGGTCTACAACGTGCTGACCGACCTGCAGACCAAGGCCAACGTCTCGCGCGCGGGCCTGATGAGCAGTCCGGCCGAGGCGACCGCACGGTGAAGGAAACCCGCGCCGACACCACGCAGGCGACGATCTATGCGATCGCGCTGCACGTGGTGCTGTTCGCGCTGATGTTCGCGGGCCTGTTGTGGACGCGCACGACCGCGCCCGTGTCGGCCGCGGGACCGGTGGTCGAGGCCGAGCTGATCGACCCCGATGCCCTGTCCCCGGCGATGAAACGCGCGCTGCGCGATCGTCCCGAGCCTGTGCCGCCGCAGCCCGTGCAAACGAAGCCGGTCGAGGAGGAAGCCGCGCCACCACCGCAACCCGTGCCCGAACCCACGCCGCAGGACTCGCCGGTGCCGCAGCAGGACCAGGCGCAGGAAGTGATCCCGATTCCCGACACGATCGACCAGGAAGAGGTCGATCGCGACGCCGTCTCCGCCGAGACCCGCGAGCGCGAGCAGGAAGAGAAGCGGCGCCAGGAACAGATCGACCTGACCGAGCGCGAGCGCCAGGAAGAAGCCGAGAAGCGGCAGCGCCTGACGGAGATGGAACTGGAGCGGCAGAAGCAGCTCGCCGACATCCGCAAGCAGCGCGCACTGGCCGCGCGCGATGCGCAGTTCGCCGAAGAGAAACTGAAGCAGCTCGCCGACCGCCGCGCGCAGCAGGCCTCGGACAGCGCCGCCAGCGCGAGTCCGCCGCCGGGCAACGAAGGCGTCGATCCGGACCTGGCCGCGCGCTATGCGGCCGCGTTGCAGGAAGCCATCCTGCGCAACTGGACGCGCCCGGAAACCGTGCCGCTCGGCCAGCGCTGCCAACTGGTGATCCGGCAGTTGCCCGGTGGCGAGGTGGTCGACGTCTCGGTCTCGCCCTCCTGTCCCTATGACGAACTCGGCAAGCGCTCGGTCGAGGCCGCGGTGCTGAAGGCGCAGCCGTTGCCCTATGCCGGCTTCGAGTCCGTGTTCCAGCGCACGCTGCGGGTCAATTTCGAGGCCCAGGACCGCTGACCGGCCTGTTTCGGGGCCTCAAAGTCCGGCCGTGTTCATCTTTGAGACGATGTTCACGGCCATCCTGTAAGACTTCCCTGCTAATCAAGCTGCAAAGCTATGGACCGCCGATGACCCGACCCCTGCGTTTGCTCGCCTCTTTCCTCGCCCTCCTGTTCCCGTTCGCCGCCGCCGCGCAGCAACAGGGCCTCGAGATCGACATCATCGGCGGCAACGCCTCGGCCCTGCCGATCGCCGTGGTTCCCATGCCGTACCAGGGCTCCGGCGCCGCCCCCCAGACCGATGTCGCCAGGGTGGTCCGCGAGGATCTGGCTCGCTCCGGCCAGTTCCGCGGCCTGCCCGAGCAGAGCATGGTCGAGCGCCCGACCCGCGGCTCGGAGATCCAGTACCCGACTTGGCGGCTCCTGAAACAGGACTTCATAGTCGTCGGCCGCGTCGCCGATGCCGGCAGCGGCAGCTACAAGGTCGAATACGAGCTGTTCGACGTCGCCAAGCAGGAACGCCTGCTCGGCTTCGCGATGACCGCGCGCGCCAGCGCGATGCGCGATGTCGCCCACCAGATCAGCGACGCGATCTACGAGAAGATCCTCGGCGTGCGCGGCGCGTTCTGGACGCGCATCGCCTACGTCACCGCGACCGGCACCGGCGGCAACAGCCGCTATGCACTGATGGTCGCCGATGCCGACGGCTACAACCCGCAGACCGTGGTGCGCTCGAACCTGCCGCTGCTGTCGCCGTCGTGGAGCCCGGATGGGCAGAAGCTGGCCTACGTGTCGTTCGAGCACAACAACAATTCCTCGATCTACATCCAGAACCTCGGCACCGGCGCCCGCGAGCGCGTGTCCAGCTTCCGCGGCATCAACAGCGCCCCGAGCTTCTCGCCAGACGGCAGGCGGCTGGCATTGACGCCTGTCGCGCAGCGGCAATCCGGAAATCTATGTCATGGACCTCGGCAGCAAGGCGCTGACGCAGGTCACCAACCAGTTCGGCATCGATACCGAGCCGACCTGGAGCGCCGATGGCGGCACGCTCTACTTCACCTCCGACCGCGGCGGCCGACCGCAGATCTACCAGGCTTCGGCCAGCGGTGGCGGCGCCACCCGCGTGACCTTCCAGGGCAGTTACAACGCCAGCCCCACCGTGTCGTACGACGGCAAGAAGATCGCCGTGGCGCAGGGTGCCGGAAACGTCTACCGTATCGCGATGCTGGACCGGAGCCTGGGCTCGCCGCGCTGGTCCACGCTGTCGCCGGGGTCGCTCGACGAGTCGCCGAGCTTCGCGCCCAACGCCAGCATGGTGCTGTATGCGGCGCGCGAGGGCAGTCGCGGGGTACTGTATGCCGTATCGGCCGATGCCCGGGTGCGCCAGCGCCTGGTGCTCGCCGATGGCGACGTGCGCGAGCCGGCGTGGGGACCGTACCGACAGCAGCGCTGATCCATATCTTTTGTGCGACAAACACTCTCAAAAGCGAAAACGACGAGGAAGACCATGAACAAGACCAGCCGCATCCTGATCACCGCCCTGCTGTGTACCGCAGCCGTTGCCTGCTCGAAGAAGGTCAAGGAAGTGCCGCCGGCCGACACCGGCCCGAGCACCGCCCCCGTGACCGATACCGGTCCGACCACGCCGGGTGCCTACGGCCCGGAAGACCTCGACAGCGACGCCTGCCTGCGCCAGCGCGTGGTGTATTTCGACCTCGACCAGGATGCGCTGCGTCCGGAATTCCAGGCCGCGATGGCCTGCCACGCCAAGTACCTGCGCGATCGCCCGTCCTCGCGCATGTCGCTGGAAGGCAATGCCGACGAGCGCGGCAGCCGCGAATACAACCTCGGCCTCGGCGAGCGTCGCGGCAACGCGGTGTCGTCTGCGCTGCAGGCGAACGGCGGCTCCGGCGCCCAGATCACCGTGACCAGCTACGGCGAAGAACGCCCGACCTGCACCGAATCGAACGAGGATTGCTGGGCCAAGAATCGTCGCGTCGAGATCGTGTACACGGCCAAGTAAGACGCAGTGATGCAAGCACAGGCAATGATTCGTTCCATCGTGATCGCGGCGGCCCTCGTGGCCGCCGCGCCCGCGTTCGCCCAGCGCGCAAGCCTGGCCGACCGCGTCGCGGCGCTCGAGCAGCAGGCCGCCAACAACCGGGGCAACGTCGACCTGCTCAACCAGGTGACGCAGCTCAAGAGCGAAGTGCAGGCCCTGCGCGCGCAGCTCGAAGATATCCAGCAGCAGAACGAGCAGCTCAAGGCCAGCAACCGCAGCCAGTATCTCGACCTCGACGGCCGCCTCAACCGGCTCGAAGGGGCGGGCGGTCCGGTTTTGGTGCCGCCACCGCAGGCAGGCGCCAGCACCCCGACGCCGCCACGTGCGCCGACGGTGCAGGAACCGACGCCGTCGGTGTACGGCGATGCCGGTTCGCTGTCCAAGACCGAAGGCGAACGCGGCGCCTATGAAACCGCGTTCGATGCACTCAAAGGCGGTCGTTACGCGGAATCGGCGCAGCTGTTCCAGACCTTCCTGCAGACCTACCCGAGCGGTTCCTACGCACCGAATGCCCTGTACTGGCTCGGCGAGAGCTACTACGTCACCCAGAATTACGCGCTCGCCCAGGAACAGTTCCAGGCCCTGCTCGACCGTTATCCGACCCACGACAAGGCGCCCGGCGCCCTGCTCAAGGTGGGTCTGGCGCAATACGGCCTGAAACAGCTCGATGATGCCGAGCGCACCCTGGCCGAGGTGTCGTCGCGTTATCCGGGCAGCGATGCCGCCCGCACCGCCGACGACCGGCTGCGCGCGATCCAGATTTCCCGCGTCCGCTAAAATCCCGCCATGAACGCCGTCCAGACCGATGCGGCCGCCGCAACGGCGGACCGGCTTCGCATCACCGAAATCTTCCTGTCGCTGCAAGGCGAGGCGCGCGACGCCGGCCGGCCGACCGTATTCGTGCGCCTGACCGGTTGTCCGCTGCGCTGCCAGTACTGCGACACCGCCTACGCCTTCCACGGAGGCGAATGGTGGGACATCGACGCGATCCTGGCCGAAGTCGCCAGGCACGGCGTGCGCCATGTCTGCGTCACCGGCGGCGAGCCGCTGGCGCAGAAGCGCTGCATCGGCCTGCTGCAGCGCTTGTGCGATGCAGGCTATGACGTTTCGCTGGAGACCTCCGGTGCGATCGATATTTCGGAAGTCGACCCGCGCGTGTCGCGCGTGCTCGACATCAAGACGCCGGGTTCGCTCGAGGTCGCGCGCAACCGCTGGGAAAACCTGCCGCTGCTGACCGCGCACGACCAGGTCAAGTTCGTGCTGTGCGGACGTGCCGACTACGAATGGGCGCGCGCAGTGGTCGCCGAACACGAACTGGCCGAGCGCTGCGACGTGTTGTTCTCGCCGAGCAAGGACGAACTGGCCGCGCGCGAACTGGCGGACTGGATCGTGGCGGACCGGTTGCCGGTGCGGTTCCAGATGCAGCTGCACAAGCTGCTGTGGAACGACGAGCCGGGACGCTAGCCTTGGGACTGTACGCATGAAGAACGCAGTCGTCCTGGTCTCCGGCGGCATGGATTCCGCTGTCGTCCTCGCCCTCGCGCGCGAGCAGGGCTTCGTCGTGCATGCGCTGAGCGTGTCGTACGGCCAGCGCCACACGTCCGAACTCGCCGCCGCGACCCGCGTCGCGCACGCGCTCGGCGCCGTCGCGCACAAGACCGTCGTGGTCGACCTGCGCAGCATCGGCGGCTCGGCGCTGACGGCCGACATCGACGTGCCGCTCGATTCCGACCAGCATCCTGGCGGCCCTGATATTCCGGTCACCTACGTCCCGGCACGCAACACCATCATGCTGTCGGTGGCACTGGGCTGGGCCGAAGTGCTGGGCTCGGCGGACCTGTTCTGCGGGGTCAATGCCGTCGACTATTCCGGCTATCCGGACTGCCGCCCGCAGTTCATCGAGGCCTTCGAGCGGCTCGCCAACGTCGCCACCAAGGCCGGCGTGGAAGGCGCCGGCATCCGCGTGCACGCCCCGCTGCTGCGCATGTCCAAGGCCGACATCGTGCGCGAAGGCGTGCGCCTCGGACGTCGATTTCGCGCAAACGGTGTCGTGCTACAAGGCCGACGACGAAGGCCGTGCCTGCGGCCACTGCGACGCCTGCCGCCTGCGCGCGGAGGGCTTCGCGTCGGCGGGCGTTGCGGATCCGACGCACTACGTCGCCTGACGCGTGCCAGCGAGATGAACGCGGCCTCGTCGTGGCGATTCCGCGTCCCGACAGCGTTGCGTTAGAATGCACGCCCCCGGCGCCACGCCGGGCACGCGTCACCATGTGGGCCGTTAGCTCAGTCGGTAGAGCAGAAGACTTTTAATCTTTTGGTCGAAGGTTCGAATCCTTCACGGCCCACCAACCAGTCTGGCACCTTCGTTTCTCTCCCATATTTCGCTAAAAAGCCCTTGAACTATTAAAGGCTTGGCGTGTTTGTTTTGGTCGTAGAGAAACTACGAGCGGTACATCATGCGATAATTGCGCGCGCCTTTCTCTGGTGCCAGCTTTCGCTGACCAAAAGATGCATTTCCAAGCTCTAAAACACAAACTTGGAAGGGTGCATCGATGGGTCAGCATCAGAGAATATTTTTCTCGGTCTTTTTGATCGTTTTCGATTGCGTCCAACGGCTCTGATTGCGTACCCAGAGTGCCATCGCCGATAAGACCGTCAATTCAAATGTCCGCTATCGGCCAGAAGCGGCCGTGCACCCACCCAGCATGCGGCCTACGCATTCCACCGCTCGTATGCTGTAGAAGGCCGGCTCAATATGCCCGCGGTGTGCTTTGGCTTCACCGCGGTACTTCCGGCACGTTCACCGGCTCATGTTCGGGATCTAGCGTTGCAGCGCATCGACAACCGCAAACGGTGGACCGACATGCCGACACTCAACCGCCGCCAGTTCCTGAAGCTCGCCGCCGCGCTGGGCGCGACCCTGGCCTGGGGCTGCGCGACGGTGCGTCCTTCCTCCAGTGGCTGGCGCGAACGTCGCGACCTGTTTCCGCAAGGCGTCGCCTCGGGCGATCCCGATGACAACAGCGTCCTGCTATGGACGCGGCGCCCCTATGCCGATGGCCGCGAGCGCGCCACGCTGCTGGTCGAAGTGGCGGAGGATCCGGGATTCACGCGCGTGATCGCGACCACGGCGGCGCCGGTGCTGGCGCAGGCCGACTGGACCTGTCGCGTGCTGGTCGGCGACCTGCCGCCGGCCGGCGAATACTGGTACCGCTTTGTCGACGATGAGGGTAACGGCAGCCGGATCGGCCGCACGCTGACAGCGCCCGCGACGCGACGATCCGCGCCCGGCGCGCTTCGCCTTCGTCAGTTGCCAGAGCCTCCCCGAAGGCGCGATGAACGCCTATCGCAAGATGATCTTCGAAGACGAGCGGGCGGCGCCGGAGGAACGGCTCGGCTTCGTGCTGCACCTGGGCGACTTCATCTACGAAGTCGTGCAGTACCCGGACCAGGTCAAGGACGGCCATCGCTACGACCGCCTCATCACCTTCCCGATCAAGTTCCCGAAGGGCAAGACGGTCGCGAAGAACCGCTTCTGGGTTCCGGACTCGCTGGAGGATTATCGCGTCCTCTACCACGCCTACCTGCAAGATCCGGATCTGCAGGATGCACGCGCGCGCTGGCCGTTCGTGGCGATGTGGGACAACCACGAATTCTCCTGGAACGGATGGCAGTCGATCCAGGAATTTCCCGGCACCGAAGGCTGGGTTCCCGCGCAGACGCTCAAGGTCGCCGCGAACCAAGCCTGGTTCGAATACCAGCCGGCACGCGTCATGCCACCGGGTTCCAAATTGGACACGTTCAACGCGCCGCACGTGGTCGACACGCTGGTCAAGGAGTTCGACGGCAACGGCTTGGGAACCGAAGCCAACAACCTCGCCGCCATCGACAGCCTGATCGCCTATCGCGCGTTGCGTTGGGGCCGCCACATCGACCTGATCCTCACCGACAACCGCAGTTTCCGCTCGCGCGACCCCGGCAACCACGACGAAATCAATCCGCTGTTCGAAGGCGACACGCTGGGCTTCGTCCCCGAGGAATTGTGGGCGCAGCTCGACGCCGGCCGCGACTACGCCAACGGCCATCCGCCCGCGCAGCTGACCATGGGCGACAAGAGCGTGGCCAACTACCGCGCTGGCGAAGCCGCGCAGACGATGCTGGGCGCGAAGCAGAAAGCCTGGTTCCTCGAGCGCCTGCGCGGCGCGAAGGGCACTTGGAAGATCTGGGGCAATTCGCTGGGCACGCCCGACTGGCGCGTCGATCCGCAGAATCTCCCGCCCGCGCTGGGCAAATGGAATGGCGCGGGCTATGGCCTCATGGCCACCAGCGACTGGGGTGGCACCTACCACGAGCGCGCCGAGATCTTCGATGCCGTGCGCGATGCCGGCATCACCGGCTTCGCGATCGTCGCCGGCGATCGCCACAGCTTCTGGGCGGGCTACGCGGCGAAGGCATTGCCGCCTGCCGCGTTCGAGCCCGTGGGCGTCAGCTTCGTGGGCGGCTCTATCACGTCACCGGGCATGGTCGAAGCCAACGAGCACAACATGAAACCGGACAATCCTTTGCGCCCGTTGTACGTCGCCAATCCGGGGGGCGGACCACCGCAGCCCACCGTCAACCTGCTGTTGCACCATGGCGTGCGCTCCGCGCTGGAATTCGCCCGCAGTGGCGACCTGGCGAAGGCGCACGCCGCTCGCAATCCGGACTTGGCGCCGCACTTGTCCTTCGTCGACATGGGAGGGCACGGTTATTCCACCGTACGCGTCGACGCCAGCACGATGGTGACCGACTTCGTCTGCATCCCGCGGCCGATCGAACGAAGTCCCGGCGTGGACGGCGGGCCCCTGCGCTATCGCGTCCGCCATGAAGTGCCGCTCTGGCGGTCAGGCGAACGACCACGGATGCGGCAGACAATCCTGGAAGGCGATGCCGGACTGGCGGTGTGACGCGCGCAGTTTTGTTCTGTGAAAACTGACACCAGAGAGAGGCGCCGACAGCATCGCGTAATGCGCTCCCGGGAATTTATCTACGACAAAACCAAGCACGCCAAATCCATCGAATCGTCTACGCAGATGCCTTTTCTGCTTGTTTTTGCTCTAAACCACAATGCTGGAAGGGTGCATCGCAGGACCAACATCAGAGAATATGTTTCCCGGGCTTTTTGGCCATTTCCGATTGCTTCCAACGGCTGATTGCGTACCCAGAGTGCCAGTGCCGATAAGACCGTCAACTTGCATGACCGCTATCGGCGAGCAGACGCGCCTGTTGTTCATCTCGATTGAGCCAGCGCAACCGCATCGGCACCCGCAGGGAATCGCAGCTGTCCCGTTGCGTCGTTTGCGGCACGTCACACAACCGAGGCCACGTCGGACGCGGTCGTCACTGCGGCCGGCTGTGCAAAGGCAGAGAAGATCGGCTCCGCGAATGGTGCGTATGCCTCTGGAATCAGACCTTCCATGCGCGCTCCGCCATTGCTAGTAAAGTTCGTAGTCGGGCCGTAACCCGGCTCCACCAGCTTCGCAAGCACATTGAAGGCTTCCAGTTCGAACGCGAGCGAACCGGTGAAGCCTTCGATGGCCGCCTTGCTCGCGGTGTACGCAGCCGCCAAGGGCATCCGCGCCAACGTTACGCTCGAGGTCACGTTGACCACGACGCCCGACCTCCGCGCGCGGAATTGGGGCAGCACCGCTTGCGTCATGGCCATCACGCCGAAGGTATTGGTTTCGAACACCTCGCGAACCGTGGTCATCGGTGTGGCTTCGAACACACCGACGACCCCGATGCCTGCGTTGTTTACGAGTACGTCGATGGGCCCGCACGCCTCCAGCGCGGCCGCGATGCTGTCCGGCTTTGTCACGTCGAGCGCAAGCACACGGAGCCGGTCCGACTTCGGCAGAAGGTCTTCGCGTGGTGTTCGCATGGTGGCGATCACGTTCCAGCCCTGAGCATGGAAGTAGCGGGCAGTCTCCAGGCCATAGCCGGAAGAGCAGCCAGTAATGAGGACGGTTTTCATGGTGGATTCCTTGATAGGTGTGCGTGGTGGTCACGATAGCGACGACGCACCGGACGCTCTACCATGCAGAGTCCGCATTTCATTTGTGATCGTCCAGGCATGAGCGACCCACTCTCGGAAGTCATCTCGCTGCTGCAACCGCGCACCGTGTTTTCCAAGGCCATCAGCGGCGCCGGCCGTTGGGGAGTGCGTTACTCGAACTTCGGCCAGCCGAGCTTCAGCGCTGTGCTCGAGGGCAGCTGTCTGCTCGCCGTCGACGGTCATCCCGCGCTCACGCTCGAAGCGGGCGACTTCGTGCTACTGCCGGCGACGCCGGGCTTCACCCTGTCGGGATTCGAGCCGGTGGAGCCCGAGCGCATCGACCCAAAGGTTGCGGCCACGCCAGCGGGCGAAGTGCGCCATGGCACGCGTGGTGGAAAACCGGACGTACGATTGCTCGGCGGATACTTTGTCTTCGACTCGCGCGATGCGGGGTTGCTGGCGTCACTGCTGCCAACACTGATGCATGTGCGTGGCGTCGAGCGGCTTTCGGTGCTGGTAAAGCTCGTCGGCGAGGAATCGAATGAACACAAGCCAGGTCGCAATCTTGTGCTCGAACGCCTCGTAGATGTGCTGCTGATCGAAGCGTTGCGGTCGACCTCGAGCGAAGACGCACCCCCAGGACTACTGCGCGGTTTGGCCGATGCCCGGCTTGCGCCAGCGATGCAACAGATGCATGGTCAACTCAGCCGTTCGTGGACGATGGAGCAACTCGCAAAAAAGGCAGCACTTTCGCGATCGGCATTCTTCGAGCGCTTCACGCGCACGGTGGGGCTTCCCCCGATGGAATATCTGCTCGCCTGGCGCATGGCCGTCGCCAAGGACCTGCTCCGCCGCCAAGATGTCGGGCTCGCCGAGGTCGCCGAGCGTGTCGGTTACGGCTCGGCAAGCACCTTCAGTACCGCGTTCCGCCGGCACGTGGGTCAGCCTCCGAGCCGCTATGCACGCGATCGCTAGAACTGGGCGTGCCCAGATGGGATCCCGCAGCTCGACGAGCCAATCTCCGTGACGGGATTCCTCGCTTCCCTGCTGCGTCGGTGCATGTCCGGCTGACAATCGCGTGACCTATGCGGTCGTTGAACAAGCCAAGAAGGCAGGACTGCTTCTCGAGCCTTCACCGTACACGACTTGCGTCGCACGGGCTCGACGCTTCTCAACGAGCGCGGAGCATCCTAATCATTGGCGCCAAGGGCGACCGTGAGCACCGCTCGCACCGTTCGCGGCGGGATCGGCGACAGAAGCCCGGACGACGCGACGAGATAGCCCTCGTCGCCGAGGAGGTTCGAGCCCAGGATGACGCAGGTCGGCTCGGCGGCCGCCGAGCATGAAGTCATGGCGCAGGCCCAGACTTAGTGTCGTCACGGCCGGCGCCTTGAAGCTGTTCGCCGTGTCGGCCCAGCGCTCGCCCATGTAGCTGATGGTCGCGTCCAGCGACCAATTTCTACCGAACCGGCGCACTACTGTGGCGTTCGCGACGCGCTGGGAGACGCCCACGTCATGCGAACCGACCAGGCCGGCATCCACAAGCGTGCCGGTGAGCTCGGACTCGAAGGCGACAACGCCCGCCAGGATGCTGGTCTCGGGGGTGAGCTCCCCCGCGATCGAGGCCTCGAAGCCGCGATGGCGAACCTCACCGACGACGCCGAACGTATCGTCGAGACGAAATCCCTGGGTAGGCTTCGAAACGTCGAAGAGCGCGGCGATCAAGGTCAGCCGCGGAGAAAGGGCGTAGCGCGCGCCCAGTTCGAATTGCTCGGTTTCCACCGGCGGCAGGACTTCCTCGCGGTTGATCGCGGACGCGGGCGCCGACCCGCTCTCTTCCAGCCCCGTCACCCAACTCCCGAACACCGCGGCGCGATCGGTCAGGTTGACGACGGCGGAAACGTTGTAGTGAGGTGTCTCGCTGAGGCGCTCGCTCGTCACGCCGGCCGTCGAGAGCACCGTCTTGTGATAGCGCGTCCGGTGCGCCGCGAGGCGCAGCTGGATCCGGTCGCGCCAGGCAAGGCCATAGCCCGCCGAGGCGGTATGTTGCGTGACGGCGTCTTCGCCGCGCGTGCCGGACCAAGGGCGTTCCGGCACATCCGGCGGATCGCCCGTGGCGAGGTCGAAAGCGCCCAGCGGAATGGCGAGGCTGGAGGCGAGCTCGGTGGTGGTGCGCCGGCCGCGCAGCGACAGCGTGACGTGGTTTCCGAAATCGCCCATATCGAACGCGCGCCCCAGCCGGATTTCGCCGGTATTCGAGATCCGGTAGTCGCGCTTCGGGGTCCGCAGCGTGGTGGCGGTAGCGTTCCCCTGTGCGTCCGATGAGATCAGCGTGTTGTCCGCATTGTCGAGGGAGAAGATCGAGCGGAAGGCCGATGCGTCGATGGTGAAACCGTGGAGCTCGCCGCGGTAGAGGAGGCCAAGGTTGGTGGTCGTGCCCACGGTCCGCGCCCAGTCCGGCGAATATTGGTGCAGCGTCCGCAGGCTCGGCGGGATCGCCCCCGCGCTGGCGATGACCGCATAGTCGCCGTCATATTCGCGGTCATTGACCGATCCGAACACCCGCAGCCGGTGACCGGGCGCAACGTTCCAGCCGACCACGGCGCCGCCATTGATGCCCGAGCCGCGCTCGCCTTTCGCGAGACGCCACACCGGGCGCCACACGACGCCGCCGGCGAGGCTGAACGCCCCTGCACGCCACGAAACGTCGCCCTGGACCACGCGCGTGCCGAAGTCGCGAAAGCCCGTACCTACCCGCAGCTCGTTCGTCGGCCCAGCCTCGCGCAACCGATAGTTCACGACTCCCGAGGGCGCAGGGTAAGGGAGGCGCGCGGCGTTCACTCCGACGCGCACGCTCACGCCCGCCAGAACCGTGTCGTCCAGCGCTTGGGCACGACTGAAATAGGCATCGTCGATGCGATAGGCGCCGCTGTCATTGAGGTCGAAGCCGCGAACCTGGCTCTCGGTATAGAGACCCGATTGCTCGATCCCGGCGCGCTCCCCAAACGCGTCGGCGGCGCTGGTGACGGCGTTGTCCTGGGCAGCCGCCGGCGCGGCGGCGGCGAATGTCAGAACGATCCCTCCGATCCGCGACAGTGGCGCGATGGCATCAGCGCGCGTGGCGGATCGTGAAGACAACCAGGGGCGCGCGTCGTGCATGAAGTGCTTCCTCTCGCCATTGCCGCGCCCAGCCTAGGGGCGCCGATCGCGTAGGCGAAGGCAGCTCGCTGCAGCCATCTGGCGTTTCGCTGCATCGATGAAGCGCTTCTTTTGACTTGGACTAATATCGCCGGCATGACCCACGACGTCGCTCCTTCCGCGCAGATCATCAGCTGGCGATGGATCGCCGTGTTCTGGTCCGCCGGCGCGGTGTTCGAGGCCACGCAGTCCGTCTTCATCCTGCATGCCCTGGGAAAGCGTGGCGGAGAACTGCTGCTCTTCGTGACCGAAGTGGCCGCCTGGCTGCCTTGGGCGCTGGCCACCCCATTCGTCATCAAACTGGCCAGGCGCCATCCGATGATTCCCGCCCCGACGGCGCGAGGCATCGCTGCTCATCTTTTGGCGTTATTCGCCATCACCGTGACAGCGGAGACGTGGTCTGCGGCACTGCAGATGCTCTTCAATCCTTGGACCCATCGGCAGGCGCCCACATTCTGGGACACGTTGAGCGCAACGCTCGTTTTTCACGGGTTGATCTGCGTGTTCGCCTATGCGCTGATCCTGGCCATCACCTATCTTGTGGACTCGCGGGACAAGGTTGCGCGCAAGGTGACCGAGACCGCACAGCTCAACGCAGAGCTTTCGAAAGCCCAGCTCGCGGCGCTGTGTCGCCAGATGGAGCCGCACTTCATGTTCAATACGCTCAATTCCATCGCCGGGTTGGTGCGCGATGGTCGCAAGGCAGCGGCAGTCAGCATGATCGTCGGCCTCAGCGAAATCCTTCGCCGCGCGTCCCAGGACTTTCACAAGCCGGAGGTGACGCTCGCGGAGGAAGTCGAGTATCTCCAGCGCTACATCGACATTCAGAAGGTCCGCTTCGGAGAGCGCCTTGGCTACAGCGTGGATATTCCGGAAGCACTGATGGGCACGCAGGTCCCGAGTCTCCTGCTTCAACCTCTCGTGGAAAATGCCATCAAGCATGGGCTCGCGGAGCGGGTGGCGGGCGGAGAGATCCGCGTTGCGGCAGTGAGAAAGGACGCGGCCCTGTGTCTGAGCGTCTATAACGACGGCTCGGACTTCGCGGCCGATTGGGAGTCGAAGAGCGCCGGCGTCGGCCTCGCAAATCTGCGTAGGCGACTGCAGATCATGCACGGCGACGCTGCCGATCTTCTGGTCAGGAGCGTGGAGGGCGGTGTTGAAGTGGTGGTGACACTGCCTTTGGCCGCTGGCGCATGACCTCGTCCGACCGGTGCGGCGCGCCGATCAGCACGCTCGTCGTCGACGACGAGCCGCTGGCCCGGCGCAATCTCACGCTCCTGCTGCGTGGCGACCCCGACATCGGATCGATCGAGGAATGCGCCTCGGGAGCGGAGGCCGTCGAGGCGATTCGGCACCGGAAACCGGATCTGGTGTTTCTCGACGTGCAGATGCCCGAGTGCGGAGGCTTCGATGTCCTGGAATTGCTGGGCGCCGATCTGCCCCAGACGATCATCTTCGTGACTGCCCACGATGAACATGCGCTGCGTGCCTTCGAGGCCGGCGCGCTCGATTATCTGCTGAAGCCTTTCGATGACGCGCGTTTCATGAGGGCGCTGGCGCGCGCGAAGGAAAAAATTGCGCACTTTGCGGCATATCCGCAGACGCCGCGCCGGGTTGTCGTCAAATCGCCGGGTCGGCTGCTTTTCATCGATGTGTCGGACATCGATTGGGTGGAAGCCGCGAGCTATTACGCTTGCCTGCACATCGGGCGGGAGACGCATGTGATCCGCCGCACTTTGTCGGAGCTCGAACGGGATCTGGGCGACACCTTCATCCGCATTCACCGCTCGACTATCGTGAACCTCGAGCGCGTCCGCGGGCTCGAGCTTCAAAGTTCGGGAGAATATGCGGTCGTTTTGCGGACCGGCGTCGAGCTGCCGGTGAGCCGACGTTACAGAAAGCCGCTGCACGAGCGTTTGACCTCGACATCGCCTCCCGCATAGCCGGGAGCCGGTGCGAGTGCGCGCGCCTCTTCTGGCGTTGCACTTGACCCACGACGAGGCAAGCAACAGGTCACAAATCGCCATTCAGAGTCAGCCCTCGCGCAGGTTCGGCCCTGTCTCGCGCAGGTCCGCTTGCGCCACGCACCGGACTTCCGCGCCTTTCGTTGGCTTGGCATGAATATTGCAGATAGCTGGCACCGCTCACATGAACTGGCGCGTCATGGAATTGGTCGGCACCTACAACTACGGCCTGGTTGCGATTTCCTACCTGGTGGCCTCATTGGCCTCCTTCGTCGCGCTGGACATGGCCGGTCGCATCACCGCCAGCCAGGGCAGCACTTCGCGCTGGTGGCTGTTCGCCGGCGGTAGCGCCATGGGTATCGGCATCTGGTCCATGCACTTCATCGGCATGCTTGCCTTCAAGCTGCCGATCCCGCAGGGCTACGACTTGGCGATCACGCTCTACTCGCTGCTGATCGCCGTGGCTGCTTCGGCTTACGCGCTGTGGCTGGTGTCGCAGCCGACGCTGCCGCACCTGCGCTTGCTGGGCGGTGCGCTGATGCTGGGCGCCGGTATCGCCGCGATGCATTACACCGGCATGGCGGCCATGCGCATGCAGCCGGGCATCGACTACGACCCGCTATGGTTCACCCTGTCCATCGTCGTCGCCATAGTCACCGCTGGCGCGGCGCTGTGGATCGCCCACCACCTGCGCAGCGAACGCAGGCGCATCCGCCGTATCCGCCTGCTGGCGGCGCTGGTCATGGGCTTGGCCGTGGTCGGCATGCACTACACCGGCATGGCCGCCGCCGGCTTCCCGCTGGGCAGCATCTGCGGCGCGGCGCTGGGCAACGGCGTCTCCTCGCAATGGTTGGCCGGCCTGGTCGGGATCAGCAGCTTCGCCATCCTGAGCGTGGCTATCGTGGTCTCCGTCCTGGACCGGCGCATGCAGGAGCGCACCACCGGGCTCTCCCATTCGTTGCAGCAAGCCAACGAGAAACTGACCTACCTCGCCTTGCACGACTCGCTTACCGGCCTGCCCAACCGCCTGCTGCTGGAGGACCGACTCGTCCAGGCCGTGGAAAAAGCCCAGCGCTCGCGCTCGCGCTTCGCCCTCCTGTTCCTGGACCTGGACGGATTCAAGACCATCAACGACGCCTACGGGCATCCGGTCGGCGATCGCCTGCTCGTGCAGGTGGCCACCAGCATCCGCGACGTGCTCCGCGCCCAGGACACCGTCGCCCGCCTGGGCGGCGACGAATTCGTGCTGCTGATGGAAGTGGGTGGGCCCGAGGACGCCGCCATGGTGGCGGACAAACTATTGCAACAGACCCGCGTGCCGCTGGACCTTGGCCACGGCCTGGTCCAGATCAGCGCCAGCATCGGCATCGCGATGTTCCCCGATGACGGCACCAGCGCGCGCGAACTGATGATGCATGCGGACGCGGCCATGTACCACGTCAAGGACCAGGGCCGTAACGGCTACGGTTTCTTCGAGGCCTCGATGAACCTGGGCGCGCATGAGCACCTGGCCCTGGTCCAGGACTTGCGCATGGCCCTGTCCCGGGATGAGCTGATGCTGCATTTCCAGCCGCAATTGAAGGCGCCGGACGGCCCGCTGTTGGGCGTGGAGGCGCTGCTGCGCTGGCAGCATCCCGACCACGGCCTGATCATGCCGGACGAATTCATCCCGCTGGCCGAGGGCAACGGCCTGATCATCGAGATCGGCGACTGGGTGCTCGACGAAGCCTGTCGCCAGCTGGCCAAGTGGCATGGCGAAGGCCATGAGGTCCCGACCATGGCGGTGAATCTGTCGGCCACGCAGTTCCGCTACGCGGGCCTGCCCGACAAGGTCCGCGAGACCTTGCGACGGCATGGTCTCGCTCCCGGGGCGCTGACCCTGGAAGTCACCGAGTCCACCGCCATGCACGACCCGGAACACAGCCTGCTGATCCTGCAGGAACTGGCCGACATCGGCGTGCACATCTCCATCGACGATTTCGGCACCGGCTATTCCAGCCTGATGTACCTGAAGAAGCTGCCGGCCAGCGAGTTGAAGATCGATCGCGGCTTCATCAAGGACCTGTCAAGAGGCAGCGAGGACGAGGCCATCGTTGCCGCGATCATCGCCCTGGGCAAGACGCTCAATCTGAACATCATCGCCGAAGGCGTGGAAACCTCGCAGCAACAGGAGTTGTTGACCCAGTTGGGCTGCACCTCCCTGCAGGGCTACCACCTGGGACGGCCGGTCGACGCCAAACAGCTGGCGTTCGGCTGGAACAACGCCAGCAACGACACGGTTACTTCGCCGACCTGAGCGGTGACGGCGCCGGATTCGTACTTATCCATGCCCACCCCGAAGAGCGTCCCGGATGCGGAGATAAACGCTCAAAACACTGCAGGCGATGTGTTTTCCCTGTGTGCGTTTTCCTGTTGTGCAGGGTAGGGCGAACGCGATTTTCAGTTGTTTGCCGCGTGTTTCGTCCAGTCTGGTCGAAGGCGAGCGCCACGAAACGCCGAAATTGCCTGATAATTTCCTTGTTGGCGGGAATTGGGCCAGAGAGAGGTTCGCGCGCGAGACTGCACCCATCACCACCTGGTCAGGTTTTCTCCTTTTCTCTGTCGGCTTGCCCTGCGAAGTCATCGTCGAACCATGCAAATTCCCAAGTTCATCAAATCCTACCGGCGGCAGATGAGCTGGTTGCTGGAGCGACATTCCGAAGAGGAAGCCATGTCGCGCGCCGTCGGTTGCAATTTCGACGGTATCGGCCAGCTGGAGTACCGCCTCTTGCGCCAGTACGGTCTCGAGCCGCATCACTCGGTCGTCGACGTCGGCTGTGGCAGTGGACGGCTGGCTGCACAGTTGAAGGGCTACCTGCAGAGCGATTACCTAGGCATCGATATCGTGCCGGATCTGCTGAAGTATGCAGAAGCGCTTTGCAAACGGCCGGATTGGCAGTTCCGAAAAGTCGATGGCCTCACCATTCCGGCAGCAGATGGCTCCGTAGACTTCGTGGTGTTCTTCTCAGTCGTGACCCACCTGACGCAGGAGCACAGCTATCGTTACCTGGCCGAAGCAAGACGAGTGCTCAAGCCGCACGGCAAGATCATTTTCTCGTTCCTGGAATTCGCCGTGCCCGCGCATTGGGCAGTTTTCGACGTCACGCTGAACGACCCCAATCCGGACAAGGTGCTCAACGAATTCATTGGCCGCGATGCGATAGCGGCATGGGCGGAACACCTGGGCCTGAGGGTGCAAGCGATTCATGGTGGCGACGAGGACTTCATCGCGCTCGTGCAGCCCGTGCAGATGGACGACGGTAGCGTGTTGCAGGGTTCGGCGAGTCTGGGGCAGTCGGTATGCGTACTGACGAAGGCGCAATAACAATCAAGGGCCTCGTGCGACGATCGCGATCTTGCCCATCGTTGCGCGATGCACGGCGGCAATGAAATCGGCTTCGAGCACGCTGCCCATTTTTTCGGTGCGTGCAAGGGTGCGGCCGTCGTTCACGAAATGGTCGGCAATCGATCCAGCAGCTTGTCCAGCGTGATCGGATAATTGCGCACGCGCACGCCGGTCGCGTTGTAGATCGCATTGGCGACGGCCGCGGCGACGCCGCAGATGCCGAGCTCGCCAACGCCCTTGGCCTTCATCGGCGACGAGATCGGATCGGTTTCGTCGAGAAAGATGACATCCTGATGCGGAATATCGGCGTGCACGGGCACTTCGTAGCTGGCCAGGTCGTGGTTGACGAAGAAGCCGAGGCGCTTGTCGACTGCCAACTCCTCCATCAGCGCCGCTCCGACGCCCATCGTCATCGCGCCGATGACCTGGCTGCGCGCCGCCTTCGGATTGAGGATGCGGCCGGCGGCGCACACCGCGAGCATGCGGCGGATGCGGATTTCTGCGGTCGCGGTATCGACGCCGACTTCGACGAAATGCGCGCCGAACGTCGACTGCTGATACTTCTTGTCGAGGTCCCCATACTCGATCGCGTCCTCGGCGACCAGGCCCGCGTCGCCCGCCGCCTCCGCGAGCGACTTGCTGCGGCCATCGAAGCGGACGCGTCCATCCGCGAATTCCGTTCGCGACGGATCGAAACCGAACTTCTGCGCCACGTGCTCCCGGAGCTTGACGCAAGCGGCATAGACGCCGGCTGTCGAGTTGTTTGCGCCCCATTGACCACCTGAGCCCGCGGACACTGGGAACGCCGAATCGCCCAGTCGAACGACCACGCGGTCCAGCGGAACGCCCATCATCTCCGCCGCGGTCTGGCCGATGATGGTGTACGTACCGGTGCCGATGTCGGTCATGTCGGTCTCGACCGTCACGATGCCCTTGTTGTCCAGTCGCACGCGCGCGGCGGATTTTGTCAGCAGGTTGTTGCGGAACGCCGACGCCACGCCCATGCCGACCAGCCAGCGTCCGTCGCGCGTCTTGCCCGGCGCTTCGGGACGCTTGTCCCAGCCGAAGCGTTCGGCGCCGGTGCGCAGGCATTCGTTCAAGCGTCGCTGAGAGAACGGACGCTCTGGCTTCTCCGGATCGACTTGCGTGTCGTTGCGGATGCGGAACTCGACGGGGTCCATGGCGAGCTTCTCGGCCATTTCGTCCATGGCGACTTCCAGCGCCATCAGGCCCGGCGCTTCGCCGGGCGCGCGCATCGCGTTGCCTTCGGGCAGGTCGAGCACCGCCAGTCGCATCTTCGTGATGCGATGTGGCGCCGGCGTAGAGCAGGCGCGTCTGTTGCACCGCGACCTCGGGCCCGCCGCCGGGCAGGTCGCCGGACCAGCTTTCGTGGCCGATCGCAGTGATCGCACCGTCTTTGGTTGCGCCGATGCGGACGCGCTGGATCGTCGCCGGCCGGTGCGTCGTGTTGTTGATCATCAACGGCCGCGCCAGCGCGACTTTCACCGGCCGGCGCGCAGCCTTCGCGCCGAGCGCCGCGAGCACCACGTCGGCGCGCAGCCACAGCTTGCCGCCGAAGCCACCGCCGATGTACGGCGACACCATGCGCACGTTTTCCTTCGGGATGCCGAGCGTCTTGGCCAGGTCCGTCACGCCCCAGTCGATCATCTGGTTCGACGTCCACACCGTGAGCTTGTCGCCGTCCCAGGCGGCGATCGACGCGTGCGGTTCCATCATCGCGTGCGACTGGTCGGGCGTCGTATACGTGGCGTCGAGCTGGACCGGGGCGTCTTTGAAGCCCTTGGCGAAGTCGCCGGTGGCGGTGTCCTTGTCGGTCTCGCCGGTCGTGGGCATGGTGGCCGAAGCCTTCGCCTGCGCGAGGTCCCAGGCGCCCTTGCTGCGCTTGTAGTCGACGCGGACCAGTTGCGCCGCGGCGCGGGCCTGTTCGAAGGTCTCCGCGACGACGAGCGCGATCGCCTGGTGGTAATGCTGGATGTCCGGGCCGCCGAGGAGTTTCGCGGTATTGAATTTTCCTTTGGCGAGTGGGCCGGCGTTCTTGGCCGTGACCACGGCGAGCACGCCCGGCGCGGCGCGCGCGGCGCTGTCGTCGAGCAACGCGATCCGGCCTTTGGCGATGCCGGCACCCACGACGTAGCCGTAGGCCTGGTTCGGCACGACATCGTGACGTTCGTAGGCATAAGGCGCCGTGCCCGTGGTCTTGAGCGGGCCGTCGATGCGATCGGTCGGCTTGCCGATCACCTTGCCTTGGTCGATGGGGTTGGTCGTGGCGGGCGTGTCGAATTTCATGTCTTGGCTCCCGCATCCACCAGCACCGTGGCGATGGTGCGCTCGACCAGCGGCAGCTTGAAGGCGTTCTCGTGCGTCGTCTTCGCGCCTGCGAGCAAGCCTGTCGTTACGGCCTTCGCGCCACGTGGCAGTTCGGTTTCGGCGGCCTCGACGCGCCAGGGTTTATGCGCGACGCCGCCCAGTGCGATGCGGCCGCTGCCGTCGCGTTGCACGATCGCAGCCACTGAGACCAGGGCGAACGCATACGACGCGCGGTCGCGTACCTTGCGATAGAAATGCTGGCCGCCGAGCGGCTTCGGCAGCACGACGTTCGTGATCAGTTCGCCGGCCACCAGCGTCGTCTCGTCCTGCGGCGTGTCGCCGGGCAGGCGATGCAGGTCGGCGATCGGGATGCTGCGCGTGCTGCCGTCCGGCCGCACGGTCTCGACCACGGCATCGAGTGCGCGCATCGCCACGGCCATGTCGCTGGGGTGCGTCGCGATGCACTTGTCGCTCGCGCCGACGACGGCGTGCAGCCGGTTGAAGCCGCCGATCGCCGCGCAGCCGCTGCCCGGTTGGCGCTTGTTGCACGGCTGGTCGGTGTCGTAGAAGTAGGGGCAGCGCGTGCGCTGCAGGAGATTCCCGGCCGTAGTCGCCTTGTTGCGCAGTTGTCCCGAAGCGCCGGCGAGCAGGGCGCGTGAGAGCACCGCGTAGTCGCGCCGCACGCGCCGGTCGGCGGCCAGGTCGGTGTTGCGAACGAGGGCTCCGATGCGCAGCCCGCCGTCGTCGGTCGTCCTCGATCCGGTCGAGGTCCAGGCCGTTGACATCGAGCAGGTGCGTCGGCGTTTCGATCTCGAGCTTCATCAGGTCGAGCAGGTTGGTGCCGCCGGCGATGAACTTCGCACCGGGCGTGCGCGCGGCCGCCGCCGCGGCCTCGGCCGGGGTTTGCATTCGCTCGTAGCTGAAGGCTTTCATGCCCGACCTCCCGCCACGTCGTTGATCGCATCGATGATGTTGGAATACGCGCCGCAGCGGCAGATGTTGCCGCTCATGCGCTCGCGCAGTTCCTCGGTCGTGAGGCGCGGCCGCGCAGTGAGATCCGCCGTGACATGGCTGGGGATGCCGTCGCGGATTTCTTCGAGCACCGCGACCGCCGAACAGATCTGGCCCGGCGTGCAATAGCCGCACTGGTAACCGTCGTGCTTGACGAAGGCCTTCTGCAGCGGATGCATGCGCGCCGGCGTGCCGAGGCCTTCGATGGTGGTGATGTGGTCACCCTCGTGCATCACCGCCAGGCTCAGGCAGGCGTTGATCCGGCGACCATCGGCGATCACGGTGCATGCGCCGCACTGGCCGTGGTCGCAGCCCTTCTTGGTGCCCGTCAGATGCAGGTGTTCGCGCAGCGCGTCGAGCAGGGTGGTGCGCGTGTCGAGTTCGAGCTGATGCGTCTCGCCGTTGACCTGCATCGAAACTTTCGCGCTCACCGGCGCGCGCGGCGCGGGCGTGGCCCCGACTTCCGCGGCCAGTGCAGTCATGCCGGGCGCAACCGCCACGGCCACGGATGTGGCGCCTCCGATCAGCACCTCGCGCCGGGTCAACTTGAGGCCCTCGTCGTGCTCTTGCATGTCCGGCTCCTGGAGGCGGGAGAGCGATGCACCGGCTCCTTGTCACAATCCGGCGGATCAGCCCCGGTCAATTAGCAAAAAGCGCGCAGAGATTGCGTGAAATCGGCTGCTGCGGCGCCTGAATCACCGGTAGTTGCATGCCCAACATCGACTGAAGCGTTCGCATGGAACGGCTCCGGCGGATGCTCACGCAGTCTGCGTTCGCGACAGTCGATCCTCGGTGTGTTCAACGATCCGCTTCGGCGCATCCTGCCGGAAGGACATCACCCTCAAATTGTCGCGAGGCGGGCGTTGCGTCGCATGACCTGCGGAGGCTGTCCGAAAGCCCGCACGAACGCACGCCGCATCCGCTCCGGGTCGGCGAAGCCGGTCTCGGCAGCCACTTCATCCATCGAGTGCCGGCTCTGTTCGATCATGACCCGCGCAGCCTCGACCCGCAGGTGCTCCACTGCCTTGGCAGGCGATTGCCCGGTCTCGTCGCGAAACGCACGGCTGAACTGACGCGGGCTCAAGTGCGCCGCTTCGGCCAGGTCCTCTACGGTGAGGGCTGCACGCAGATTTCGGCGGGCATACGCCAGGGCACTCTGGATCCGATCGGATTTCGCGTCCAGTTCCAGCAACGCCGAATGTTGTGATTGGCCGCCCGCGCGGCGGTGATGAACGACGAGTCGCTGCGCCACCGCGCGAGCGAGCTCGGCGCCGACATCTTTCTCGATCATGCCAAGTGCCAGGTCGATCCCGGCACTCATGCCTGCCGAAGTCCAGATCGGGCCATCGATGATGAAGATCCGATCGTCTTCGACATGTGCGTCAGGAAATTGCTTCTGCAGGTCGCGGGCGTAGACCCAATGCGTGGTGACCCTGCGCCCGTCCAGCAGGCCGGCTTCGCCCAGGATGAAAGCGCCAGTGCAGACAGAGGCGATCCGCCGGCTGGATTCGAAGGCCTTGCGCACCTGCCTGATCAGACCGGGGGTCGACGGTACCGGACGCAACAGGCCGGTGACGATCAGCGTGTCGAGCTTGTATCGGGACAACGAGCGCGTCTCGATGGCCATCCCGAACGAATTGGGGAGCGCGCCGCCCTGTTCCGACAGCAGGCGGATGTCGTAGAGCTGCTCCTTGGCAACGACATTGGCCAGTTCGAATGCCGATACCGCCGCCAACCCCATGATCTGGAAGCCCGGCGGCATGGCGAAACCAATGCTAAACATCGATGTGCTCCGGGTATGACCTAAAACGAGGTTTATACGACATTTAAGACATCGTCAAGCAGGCCTACATTCCGTTCCGAACCCGGCGTCCGCCGGCCGTTGGAACTAGCCATGAACACCCGCATTCATAATGGGACCGCGCTGATCACCGGCGCCTCCTCCGGCATCGGCGCGGTGTACGCCGATCGTCTGGCCCGCTCGGGATATGACCTGATCCTGGTCGCGCGCCGCGCCGACAAGCTCCGTTCGCTTGCACAAGACCTCACCGATCGCACGGGCCGCTCGGTCGAGACGATCACTGCCGACCTGACCAGGCCCGCCGATCTGGCCAAGGTCGAAACGGTGCTGAAAAGCGACGCCAGCATCACCCTGCTCGTCAATAATGCAGGTGTTGGCGCGACGGCACCGCTGCTTCAGTCCGAGATCGGCGACATGGATCGCATGATCACGCTCAATGTGAATGTACTCGCGCATCTCGCCTACGCGGTCGCGCCGGCGTTCGTGGCACGCGGCAACGGCACGATCATCAACATCGCCTCCATCGTTGCGCTGGCGCCCGAGCTGCTCAATGGCGTCTACGGCGGCAGCAAGGCCTTCGTACTGGCGTTTTCGCAATCGCTCCAGCACGAGCTGGCCGACAAGGGCGTGCGCGTGCAAGCGGTGCTGCCGGGCGCCACGGCGACCGACTTTTGGGATCTGGCCGGCATGCCGGTGCAGCATCTGCCGCAGGAGATCGTGATGTCCGCGCAGGACATGGTCGATGCCGCGTTGGCCGGGCTCGGCCAAGGCGAACTGGTGACCATCCCCGCACTCCCCGACGTAGCGGACTGGAACTCCTTCGAAAGCGCGCGCAAGGCCTTGGCGCCGGGGCTGTCTCGCGCCGTTCCCGCGCCGCGCTACGCCGTCGCCTCCGCCTAGTCCACGTCGGCAACCCGCGTGGGGAGAAATCTCAGCGCCGGTCGTCAGACCAACCGCGATCGATTGCCACCATGAACACCCTCATCGCTGCATCGAATCAAGAAGACGACTTACCGGCTGCGCAAAGGATTGCGACGGATCCGTTGTCCGTTGCGAACAATGCGAACGGCAGGCCGTCATGAATGCCGTCGGCAGTGCATCCCTAGCAACCGTATCGCTTCCGCGCACCGAGCGGGTCGTGCCGACGGCGTTGGCCGGGGCCTTCCTCGCCAGTCTGACGGCGCAGTTCGCCGGTACCAACCTGGCGGATATCCAGGGCAGCGTGGGCGCTTCAGCAGACGAAGCCTCGTGGATCGTAACGATCTATACGGTCACGAGCTTCGTCGGCATCGTTCTTTCACCCGTGCTGGCGCGAACCTTCGGCCTGCGCCGGTACTTCGTGGCAAGCGCAGTGGTCTTTGCGGCGTGTGCCTGGTTGTGTGCAATCGCGACTACCCTGCCGATGCTTCTCACGGTGCGCGCGCTCCAGGGCGTAGCCGGCGGTGGATTCGGGCCGATTGCATTCGTGGCGATCTTCACCATCTGGAAGGGCCCGCGCCTTCCATGGGGTCTGGCGCTGCTCGCCGCTGTACTGGTCGTTTCAGTAAACGCCGGCCCGGTCCTCTCCGGCCCGATCGAAGCGACATTGGGTTGGCGCGGACTTTTTCTGATCCAGTTTCTGGTGGCAGGGTGCCTGGCATGGGTTGGGCTGAAATGGATGCCTGCCAGCCCGCTGAACTGGAGCGGGCTGAAGACGGATTGGACTGCCGTCGCATTCCTGACACTGGGCATCAGCCTCATGATGCTGGTCCTGAGCCAAGGGACCCGACGCTTCTGGCTGGACAGCCCCGTCATCGCTTTGTCGGCCAGCCTGTGTTTCGGCGCATGGGTCGGCTTCATCGTCCTGCATCGCTACTCGCCGATCCGCATCATCAACGTCACCAGGCTGCTGGATCGGCGCTTCGGCATTCCGATTCTGCTCAACCTGATCTTCCGGGCCAGCTTCGCGGTCACCGTCTACCTGATCCCGCTGCTGCTCGCACTGACGCAGTCGTATCGACCACTGCAAACGTCGTATGCGCTGTGGTGGAGCCTGCTGCCGCAGATCGCCGCCTTTCCGCTGGCCTGGCATCTGCTTCACCACATCGATAGCAGATACATGATGTTTGCCGGCTTGCTGTCCTGTGGCATCGGCATTGCGCTCGCTGCGTTCGCAACCAATCAGACATCCGCCGAGCAGTTGCACCTGAGCCTCGTCCTGCTCGGCGTCGGGCAGATGCTGTTCCTTGTTCCCGCCCTCCTGGTGGGCGCCAGCGCACTCAAGCCCGAAGATGGTCCAACGGCCACGATCGCCTTCAACGCAACGACCGTGGGCGGCACGACGCTCGGCGTCGGCTTGATATCCCACTTCGTGACCGAGCGTGAGAAGTACCACTCCAGCGTCCTGGTCGAACACGTGTCCTGGCTCGACCCGACGCAGGCCGATCGGTTGTCTTCGTTGACCGGAGCCCTCGGGGCCCGCATTGGCAATGACGAAACGGCCGCCGTCCGCGCCATCGCACAAATCGCTTCGACGGTACGGCGCGAGGCATGGCTCTTGTCCATCAACGACGCGTTCCTGTTGATCGCGGTCGTGCTCGTCGTCTCGGCATTCTGCGTCGCGCTGATCGGTCCAAGTCCTCCCCTCGCTCGTCCTCCATCACAGAGAGATGCATCATGAAACTTCGTACTGTCACCATCGTCGGCCTGCTGGTAGCAGCGAGCGCCACGGCAGCGGTCGGCGCGATCGTCCTGCCCGGGAGCATCGTCCAGGCATGGGATCGCCATTACACGGACAACGCCTATGTCCGCGGCGACATCACACAGATCAGTCCCAAGGTCTCCGGTCACATCGCCTCCGTGACCGTGAGAGACAATCAGCCGGTCAAGGCCGGGGATCTCCTGTTCCAGATCGATGATCGCGACTTTCGTGCCCGGCTGCTGCAAGCCAAGGCGGCCCTGGCTGCGCGACAGGCGAGCATCGGCAATCTGGACGCAGAACTGAAGCTGCAGGACGCGGCGATCCGGCAGGCGCAGGCTGCCGTCTCGGAGGCGTCTGCAGAGGCCGCACGCAGCGGTCGCGATTCGAGCCGTGGCAGGCAGCTGGTTGCGGACCGGCTGATCGCAGCGTCGCAGTTGGATCAGTTGGAATCCTCCGCGCAAGTCGCATCCAGCCGCGTCGTGGCGATGCGTGCCAATCTGGCTGCAGCCCGACAGCAAATCCAGGTACTGGAGAGCCAACGCCCGCAGTTGCATGCCGATATCCGGGCCGCCGAAGCGGCCGTGGCACTGGCCGAGCTGGACGTCGAAAGCACTTCGGTGCGTGCACCGGCGGCTGGCCGCGTGAGCGAACGCATCGCTCGCGTCGGTCAGTACGTCAAATCGGGCACGCCACTCATCGCGCTCGTGGCATCGGATCTTTGGGTCGTAGCGAACTTCAAGGAGACCCAACTCGACGGGATGCGTCTTGGCGCCCCGGTGGATATCGTCGTCGACGCAGCGCCTGGCGTGACTTTTCGTGGCCGACTGGAGAGCTTCTCGCCGGCGAGCGGTGCACAGTTCGCGCTCCTGGCGCCGGATAACGCAACCGGAAACTTCACCCGCATCGTGCAGCGCGTGCCCGTCCGTATCGCTTTGCTGGACAGTCCCGCAGGACTCGGCAGCCTGCGTCCGGGAATGTCTGCGACGGTACGAGTTCTCGACGCACGATCGGATCGCACGGCGCCTGAAGCAAAGCAGGTCGCTACGGATGCTCAGTGAAAATCGCGCGAATGGATGTCGAGTCCACCAAGCAATCCGCTCAGGTCCTGCAGGTTTTTCGCGATCAGGTGCTCGACGCCGTCGACCTTCTCCCAGCGGCCGTTGACCGCGAGCAGCCGTGATCCGAGCAGCTGCATGCGCTGGCGCTCGGCCAGGTGCGGCCAGACGATCACGTTGACCATGCCGTGCTCGTCCTCGATCGTGACGAAGATCGTGCCGCTGGCGGTCTGCGGGCGCTGGCGTTGCGTGACCAGGCCCGCGGTGCGCACGGATGCGCCGTGGCGCATGTCGCGTACTTCGCTCGAAGCCAGGCAGCGCTGCGAGCGCAGGCGCGTGCGCAGCAGCGATAGCGGATGCACGCCGAGCGTGAAACCGAGCGCGCGGTAATCCGACACCAGATCCTCGCCCGTGCCCGGCGCGGGCAGCGCCACGAGTTGCTCGCGCGGGCTGTCGGCGAACAGCGGCCGCTGCTGTTCGATCCCGGCCACCGCCCAGCGCGCATCATGGCGATGTCCGGCCAGGCTCTGCAGCGCGCCGGCTTCGGCGAGCGCATCGCGCGCCTTGGCATCGAGTTGCGCGCGTGTGCAAAGGTCGGTGATATCGGTAAAGGTCCGCGACGCGCGCGCGGCGACGACGCGCGCGGCAATGTCCTTCGATAGGCCATTGATCGCGCGCAGGCCGACGCGGATCACAGGCTGCGTGCCGGGCTCATCTTCGTGGTGCCAGGGTGTGGCGCCTACCAGCGTGTAGTCGTAATCGCTGTGCATCACGTCTACCGGCAGGAAGTCGACGGCTTCGCGCGTGCCCCGGCCACGACGCGCGTCTTGCACGATCTGGCTCGGCGAGTAGAACCCCATCGGCTGCGCATTGAGCAGGCCGCATGCGAACGCCGCCGGCTCGTGGCGTTTCAACCAACAGCTCGCATACACCAGCTTGGCGAACGAGGCGGCATGGCTCTGCGGGAATCCGTACGAGCCGAAGCCCTTGATCTGTTCGAAGATCTGCTCGATGAACGCCGCAGCGTAGCCCTTGCCTTCCATCAACGTACGGATGCGCTCGCGATGCGGCTCCATGTCGCCGCCGTGGCGCCAGGCCGCCATCGAACGGCGTAGCTGGTCGGCTTCGCCATCGGTGTAGCCGGCATGCATCATCAGTTCCATGACCTGCTCCTGGAACAGCGGCACGCCGAGCGTCGGGCCGAGGATGTCCTCGATGCCGGGCGACGGATACGTCACCTGTTCCTTGCCCTGACGCCGCCGCAGGTAGGGATGCACCATGTCGCCCTGGATCGGGCCGGGCCGCACGATCGCGACCTCGACCACGAGGTCGTAGAACTTCGCGGGCTTGAGCCGCGGCAGCATCGACATCTGCGCGCGCGATTCGATCTGGAACACCCCAACCGTGTCGGCCGCCTGGATCATCGTGTAGGTCGGTTTGTCCTCGACAGGAATCGTGGCGAGTTCGAAGTCGCGCCCCCGATGTGCGCGCACCAGATCGAGCGCCTTGCGGATGCAGGTCAGCATGCCGAGCGCGAGGCAGTCGACCTTGAGCAGGCCGAGCGATTCGAGATCGTCCTTCTCCCACTGGATGATGGTGCGATCGTCCATCGCCGCGTTCTCGACCGGCACCAGGTGCCAGAGCGGCTGGTCGGAGATCACGAAGCCGCCGACGTGCTGCGACAGATGCCGCGGCCGGCCGCGCAGCATGTCCGTCACTGCGAGCACGCGCATGATCAGCGGATTGTCGATGTCGAAACCGGCCTCGCGCAGGCGTTGCTCCATCGGCGTCTCGCCGTTACCCCAGCCGTAGCACTCCGCGAGCAACCCGACCTGGTCGGGCGGCAGGCCGAACGCCTTGGCGACATCGCGCACCGCGCTCTTGCCGCGGTAGCGGATCACGGTCGCGGCCAGCGCGGCACGGTCGCGGCCGTATTTGCGATAGACGTACTGGATCACTTCCTCGCGGCGTTCGTGTTCGAAGTCGACGTCGATGTCGGGCGCTTCGTCGCGCTCCTTCGAAATGAAGCGCGCCATCAGCAGGCGGCTCTCGTCGGGGTTGACCGCGGTGATGCCGAGCGCGAAGCAGACGACGGAGTTCGCCGAAGAACCACGGCCCTGGCAAAGAATGTTCTGGCTGCGCGCGAAGCGGACGATGTCCTCGACCGTCAGGAAGAAGGCCTCGTAGGCCTTGTAGGCGATCAGTTCGAGTTCCTTGTCGACCTGCGCGGCGATGTGCGCGGGCACGCCGTCCGGCCAGCGCCGCTTCATGCCGGTTTCCGTCAGGTTGCGCAGATGGCTGGCGGGCGTTTCGCCTTCGGGCACCAGCTCCGCGGGATAGCGATACTTCACTTCGGCCATCGTGAACGTGCAGCGCCGTGCGAGATCGACGGCCGCGGCCAGCAGCGCGTGCGGATGGATGTGGCCGAGCGCGCGACGCGTGCGCAGGTGGCGCTCGCCGTTGCGGAACAGGTGCGCGCCGGCGTCGGACAGCGACAGTCCGTGGCGGATCGCGGTCATCGTGTCCTGCAACACGCGTTGCCGGCGCACGGCCATGTGCACGTCGCCCGCGGCCACGGGCGTCAGTTGCAGATCGAAGGCCAGCCCGAGCAGGCGATCGAGGCGTGCGGCATCGTCGTCGTCGCGGTGCAGTTCGACGGCCAGATGCGCACGCTCGCCGAAGGTGGCGCACAGCCATGCGCCTTCGTCCGCATCCGGCGACGTGCCCGGCAGCCACAAAGCGAACAGGCCAGTCGTGCCCGCGTCGAACGCCTCCGTTTCGACATCGTGACGCGTCACGAGATAATCGCCCTTGACGCCGGCCCGTCGCGCGACCGTGATCAGCCGGCACAGCTGCGCGTAGCCGGCCAGGTGCTCGACCAGCAGGAGCAGCCGCAAGCCGTCGTCGAGCTGGAATTCGGCGCCGACGACGAGCTTGATGCCGGTGATCTTCGCCGCCTCGTGCGCACGCACGATGCCCGACAGCGAACACTCGTCGGTGATCGCCAGCGCCTCGTAGCCGCAGCGCGCGGCGCGCTCGAACAGCTCCTCGGCGCCGGAAGCGCCGCGCAGGAACGAGAAGTCCGACAGGCAGTGCAACTCGGCGTACGCAGGGACGCGGTGATCGTTCGCGCGCGAGTTCGGTTCTCCATCGCCGTCGCCAACGACGCGCAAGCGACGCTGCATACGCACGCTGCGCGGAATGCGCCCACCCGGCGTGTCGCGATCGACGCCCGACGGAAAATCGTCCTGATCGCTCATGCGAACCATCCGTGCAGCATCCAGCCATCGCGCTCGCCGGCCGGCGTGAACGCCCAGGCGCGTTGTCCGCGCGTGGTTTCGACGACGTAGTAGTCGCGGCGCGCATCGTCGCCGTCCCACCAGCCGCTTTCCAGGCGCTCGGGACCCGACAGCGTGCGCGCGATCGCCTCGCGCAGCGGGATGGGCTGGCGCAGCAGCCATGCCGGCCGCGACGGCCGCAGCGGGGCGTTGGATGGCCTGCCATCCTCCTCGCGTTTCCATGCACGCTCGGGGCGCGGATCGCCGGAGGCCGCGACGCGGTACACGGCTTCATCGCCGAGGCGCGCGCGCAGGCGTTCGCGCAATTGCGGCCACGACACGGCCTGCGCTGGACGCGTGTCGAACAGGTCGCGGCCGGCCGGCACGAACGGCGGCAGCTCGCGCGCCAGCAGGCGCACGCCGATCACCGGTTTCGGCACCGACGCCTGTTCGAGGCGGCTGCGGGTGAGGTCGAACAGCACGCTTGCATCGCGCTCGGCCGCGAGCAGGCCGATGACGACATCGGTGTGCTGCTCTTGGTGTTCGAGGCGCAAGGTGAAACGTTGCACGCCGCCGTCGCGGATCGAAAGATAGGTCGCGAGATCCGCGATCAACCGCTTCAGCGGGAACAGCAATGCCTGATGGCTTTCGACCTCGTAATTGAGCTCGATACGGCTGTCGAAATGATCGGGTGGCCGGTACAGCGCCAGCGGGTCGTCGGCGTCGCCGTAGAGGCGATCGAGATGCTCGAGCAGCGCGACGCCGAAGCGCCGGCGCAGGCCGTCGCGCGGCAAGCCGATGAGCTGTGCGAGATGACGCACGCCCATCGTGCGCAAACGTTCACCGGCCTCGTCTGGCAGCGCCGCGCGCCGCACCGGCACGCGCGCGAGCACGTCGCGCATCGTCGCTTCGCTGGTGACCGCGAGACCGTCCTGCACGCCGGCCAGCACCAGCGCCGCGCGCGGGGTCGGCGCCAATGCGATGCGATGACGGAACCCCAGCGCATCGAGATCCGCGCGCAGGCGCGCCTCGAAGCGCGGCCACGGACCGAGCAGGCGGAAACTCGCGCCGGCCTCCAGCACGATCGCATTCGGCCACTGCATGCTGACCTGCGAACTGTGGCGATACGCCCATGCGGCGAGGAAGCGATGCCAGCGCTCGGCCGCGGCGGGATCGTATTCGGCCGTATCGAAATCGGGCATGAGCGCATGCGCCGCACTGAGCCGCTGTCCGGCTTTCAGGCCCGCTTGCGCGGCTGCGGCGTTGACCGCATGCAGGCTGCGCAGCTGTGCCGTCCCGGTAACGAGTGCGAGCGGGCGCTCAGGATCGGGCGTGCGGCGAAGGACGGCGTCCAGCGCCAGCTGCGGCAGCAATACACAGGCCCAGAGCACGACGGCGTGCGCTCAATGCCGCCGCGTCAGCGCGAGCGGATGCGCGATCGCATTCGTGCCGCGGCATTTGCGTATCCAGGCTTGCGCGCCGTCGAGTTCGATCCGCAAGGCGGCTGGCGACGGATTGGCCAGGTGCTTGCGATCGCGGAACGCGAAGCCGATCGCATCGCCGCTGTCGGCCGCCACCTGCAACCGGCGCAAGGATTGCGGATCGGCCTGCCGTGGCCAGCCCAACACCGCGGCGCACGCGCCAGAACGCAGGCATTGTTCGAATGCCCACAAGGCGTCGCGTTCGGAAGCGTCGACGATTTCGAGATGGCGCAGGTCGACGCCTTGCGCCTGCCACGCCGGCGCATACGGGATGTAGGGCGGCGCGATGACGACCACGGTCTGCTTTGCCCGCGTCATGCGCGCGAGCGTCGGCAACACCAGCGCGAGTTCGCCGACGCCGTCGGCGGCGATCAGCAATTCGGTCAACGCGCGCTTCGGCCAGCCGCGCTGCGGCAGCGCGGCATCGAGTTCGGCATGGCCGGTCGGCTCGCCCGTTTCGGGTTGCGCAAGCGGTTGTCCGCGCCACACCGTCTGCGCGGTCAGCAAGGCATCGAGGGCTACGGCAGTCCCGATCACGGCAGCGCCCATCAGTCCGTCCGCACCAGGCCGCAGTACAGGCCTTCGATCGCGAAGTCGCTGCCCGGCTCGACCACGATCGGCGCGTAGTCGGGATTGCGCGGCAGCAGACGGATGCGCGAGCGCGTCTGTTCGAAACGCTTGATCGTGATCTCGCCATCGATGCGCGCGACCACGACCTGGCCGTTGCGCGCCTCGCGCGTGCGGTGCACGGCGACGAGATCGCCGTCGAAGATGCCGTCGTCGCGCATCGAGTCGCCCTTGACGCGCAACAGGTAGTCGGGCTTGGTCGAGAACAGCGCGCGATCGAGCAGCACATGGCGTTCGATGCCGGCATCGGCGCCGATCGGCGCGCCTGCAGCGACGCGGCCGAGGACCGGCAGGCGCAGGCGGTCGCGGTTGCCGCGCGCGGGCGCATCGGCGAGGCGGATGCCGCGCGCCTGGTTCGGCAGCACCTGCAGGTAGCCCGCCTCCTCCAATTTGCGCACGTGCTTGAGCGCGGCGCAGGCCTGGCGGAAGCCGAAGGCATCGGCGATCTGCTGCAGCGTGGGCGGCATGCCTTCCTCGGCAGCCTGGGCCTTGATGTAGTCCAGGACGGACTGCTGACGATCGGTGAGGTCGGTGGCCATGGGTAAAAATCTATTTACCTTTGCGGACGAACGCAAGCGCTGTGTTCGTTCATAGTCGACCGCGTTGCGTTCTCAAGAGCTAAGACGCTTTGAGGATCAAGCGCTTAGCCGGGACAGACCCATGGGACTCGGGACAACCGGACTACGAGGCCTGCACCCCTCACCGGCACAGACCGCCTTTTCACGTCGCGATTACTGCGGCGGGACGTCTAATTTGTCCGCTATGCATCGCTATTTCCCAGTCGCGATCGCGGGTTTGCTGGCCCTGACGTTTACAGCAGTAGCCGAGGCGCGCACGGTCTACGAGTGCCTGCGCGACGACGTGCTCAGTCTCGCCACTGCGCCGGAACCGGGATCGCGTTGCGTGCCCAAGCGGGTCAACGAGCGCAAGGCGAAGGTAGCGAACTTCTGGGGCGACCTCGGTCCGGTCCGCGGTCCGCACTATCAGCGCCGGATCAACGGGCGGATGGTGATCAGCACGCGTCGCATGCCGGGCTGGACGGAAGTCGAATCCGTCGTCTCGCTGACGCCGCCGCGCGACTCGTGGGCGCATTTCGGAATGGGCGCGGTGGGCAAGCCGAGGCTCGACGTCTTCGATGCCCAGTTCAAGTCGACGGCGAAGAAGCTCGGCGTCGAAGATGCGTGGTTGCGCGCCATCGCGCATGCCGAAAGCGACTTCAACGCCATGGCGGTGTCGCCCAAGGGCGCACAGGGCGTGATGCAGCTGATGCCGCAAGTGGCGCGCGAATACGGTGTCGCCAACCCGTTCTCGTCGGCGCAATCGATCGACTGCGGCGCCCGGCACCTCAAGGCGCTGATCCGGCGCTACCGCGGCGACATGGCGCTGGTCGCGGCGGCCTATAACGCCGGCGTCGGCGCGGTCGATCGCTTCGGTGGCGTGCCGCCCTATGCGGAGACGCGCGCCTATGTCGAGAAGGTGCGCAGCTTGTATGCGCTGTATCGGACGGCCCTGGATCGACCGCAGCGCCTTCGCAGCTGATGGTTTGATCGGAAGTCGGCGCAGGACGGCGATGCTTGTCGAGTCGTGTGCAAAATTACTGCAGTCGCGAATCTTCCTTGATCGTCAGTCGAAGGTCGGCTTGTTCTGCAGGATCAGCGTGACCTGAAGCCCGCCACCTTCGCGGTTGTGCAGCGTAAGCGCGCCGCCGATCGCGAGCGCCAGTTGTTGGGCGATGGCCAGTCCCAATCCGGCCCCGCCGGTATCGCGATTGCGCGAGGCTTCGAGCCGATAGAACGGTTGCAGGACCGACCCGAGCTCCTGTTCCGGGATGCCCGGGCCGCGGTCGAGCACGTTGATCGAGATCGCGCCATGCGCGTCGTTGCGCACGTCGATCTCGGCAGCGCCGGCGTATTTGACGGCATTGTCGATCAGGTTGCCGATCACGCGCCGCAAGGCATGGGACCGGGTGATCACGGGCACGCCGACGTGCCCGCTCAAACTCACCGCTTTGCCGGTGTCCTGGTAGTCGTAGACCATGCTGTCGAGCAAGGCATCGAGGTCGACCCTTTGCGGCGGTTCCGCAGCACCGTGCGCGCTGCGCGCATAGGCCACGCCATCGCGGACGAGGTGCTGCATCTGGTCGAGATCGTCGACCAGTTTGCCGCGCTCGGGCACCTCGTCCATCGCCTCGATGCGCAGCTTCATGCGCGTGATCGGCGTCTGCAGGTCGTGCGAGATCGCGGCGAGGATCTGCAGGCGTTCCTTGAGGTGCTCGGCGATGCGATCCTGCATGGCATTGAACGCGGATGCCGCCTTCGCGACCTCGACCGGGCCGCTTTCCTGCAGCCGCGGTCCGCCGCCGCCGGGACTCAATGATTCCGCAGCGCTGGCGAGCTGGGCCAACGGCCGCGTCGCGAGCCGCACCGCCGCCCACGTGCAAAGCAACAGCAACCCGAGCTGGGCGATGAGCACCGTCGGCAGCCATTTCGCGATGGGCATGACCGATGGCGTGACTTCGATCGTGAGTGGCTGGCCGTCATCGAGCGTCAGATGCACCTGGAAACGCTCGGGCGCGGTCGAAGTAGTGTTGGCGCGGATCGGGTAGCGCGGGCCCAGTGCCGAGCCGATGAGGGTCGTCATCTGCCGGGCGCGTTCGCTCGCCAGACCACTTCCACTCTTGCCAGCGCCAAGCACGTAGCGATAGGTGCGCCGCTCGAGTCGCGGCAACCAGGCGGCGCGTTCGGAGGCTGGAATGCGGTCCAGGATCGCAACGGCCGTCACGACGTCGTGCTCGAGGTTGCTCAGCAGCATCGACCTGGCCGCGGTATAGCGTTCGTAGAACAGCAGGCCGAACGAAAGGCCATGCGCGATCAGCAAGCCGACGATCAGGATCAGGTACAGGCGCGCTGCGATCGTCCGCGGCAGCAGTCGCGACAGCTCGCCTCGTTGCGGCGTGCTCATGCGCCGTCGTCCAGGATCGTGACCGGCAGGCTGAATACATAGCCTTCGCTGCGCACGGTCTTGATGTACGCCGGCTCGCGCGCGTCGTCCTGCAGACGCTGGCGCAGGCGGCTGACGAGCAGGTCGATCGAGCGGTCGAAATGCTCCGCGTCGCGTTGCTGGGTGAGGTTGAGCAGTTGATCGCGGCTCAGCACGCGTTGCGGATGATCCAGGAACACGCGCAACAGGCGGAACTCCGCGCCACTGAGCGCGACGACGGTGTCCTGTTCGTCGAGCAGGTGACGTGCGGTCGTGTCCAGTCGCCACTGGCCGAACGCGAGCAACCGGCTGGCCTCGGTAACCTGCAGGTTTGGCGGCAGCATGCGCGTACGCCGGATCACCGCCTTGATGCGGGCCAGCAACTCGCGCGAGGAGAACGGCTTGACGACATAGTCGTCGGCGCCCATCTCCAGCCCGATGATGCGATCGGTCTCGTCGTCGCGCGCGGTCAGCAGCAGTACTGGAATGGCCCGATGCTTGCTGGCGCGCAGGTTGCGGCACAGCACCAGGCCATCGTCGCCGGGCATCATCACGTCGAGCACGATCATGTCGACAGCACTGGTTTCCAGCACCGCCCACATCTCGCGGCCATTGGCCGCCATCGAGGTGCGCAGTCCGTTCTTCTGCAGGTAGTCGGCCACCATCTGCCGGATTTCACGATCGTCGTCGACGACCAGGATGTGATCTACGTGTTCCATGTGCAGTCCTGGCTTCTCGGCAAAGATGACACCGGGACAGGGCTGCCCCGATGGGTTCAGCGGGTTCCCAGCAACTGCTGGATCCTGGCTTCGGTCTTAGCGTAGTCCCCTTCGCCGAAGTGTTGGTAGACCACGCGTCCATCGCGGTCGACCAGGTACAGCGCGGGCCAGTAGCGGTTGCCGTACGCGTTCCAGGTCTTGTAGCCGTTGTCCTGCGCCACCGGATACTCGATGTCGAAGCGCTTGACCGCGCTCTGCACGTTGTCGAGGATCTTCTCGTAGCCGTATTCGGGCGTATGCACGCCGACCACGACCAGCCCCTGGTTCTTGTAGCGCTGGTGCCACTGCTTCACGTGCGGTAGCACGTGGATGCAGTTGATGCACGAATAGGTCCAGAACTCGACGAGCACGACCTTGCCGCGCAACTGCTGCATCGTCAGCGGCTCGCTGTTGATCCAGTGGTTGATGCCCTTGAACTCGGGCGCGAGCGGCGCCGAGGCACCTCGGGTCGACGCGGTCGGCGCCGCCTGCACGCCGGCAGAACAGCCGGTCGCGAGGAGGCACAGGGCGAGGGCGGTGGCGATGAACTTGTACATGGTCAGAGTCCTGTAGAGATGGAAGGAAGCCACTGCGTGGCCCAGGCCGAGAAGGCCACGTCGTACTGAAACAGCTGCAGCAGCGCGACCGCGATCGCGATGCCACCGAACACCTGCCGGAACAGGTTTGCGCGACGATTGAAGAAGGCCAGCCGCGACGACACCCAGTTGCCGCCATAGGCGATCGACAGCATCGGCAGGCCGGCGCCGACGGCGTAGGCACCCAACAGACCCGTGGCTTGTCCCGGCGCTTCCGAGGAAGCCGCAAGCGCCAGCACCGATGCCAGGATGGGACCCGCGCAAGGCGTCCACGCGAGGCCCAGCGAGATGCCTACGAGCAGCGCGCCGGCCTTGCCGCCGATCGGCTGCGACATCGGCGAGACAGCTCTGCGTGAGGCACGCCACTCGCGCATGCGCATGACCAGCCAATCGAACGGCGCAGGCCACAGGCAGACCAGTCCGGCAACCAGCAACAGCACGATCGAACCGGTGCGTATGCCCTGTTGCAATTCGCCCGACGAGGCCGACAGCGCGCCGATCAGGATGCCGCCGGCTGCGAACGTCGCGATGAAGCCGGCGATGATCAGCAAAGGTTCGACCTTGCCGCGCCCCGCGGTGGTAGCCAGCACGATCGGCAGCATCGGCAGGATGCAGGGCGATGCGATCGTCGCCATGCCGGCGACGGCGGCGAGCGCGTACGCGATCATCGCCGGCCGCCTTCATGCTCTGCCGCAGCCGCAGCCGCCGTCCGCGGTCGTTGGATGCCGTAGGCAGCGGGGACGACGGCGGTGAACAGCGGATTGCCTTGCATGGAACACCTCCTTGGAGATCGGAGGTGATTTCATCGTCTCGGTGTATCGGCGCTGTTTCCGGTTCGGGCGATCTTGTATCGAAGCGTCGCGTGACGTCGCAAAGCTACATTCGCTTACATGGCGGATTCGGCTACGCGGACGCCAGCTCCCGCACCGCGTCTGAAAACTGTGCGGGCGCTTCCTGCGGCAGGTTGTGCCCGACGCCGGCGACGATGCGATGCTGGCGGTGCGTAAAGCGCGATGCGCTGGACTTGCCATCGGTCGCGGCCACGACGCCGTCGGCATCGCCATCGAGCGTGATCGTCGGGACGGGGATGACCGGCAACGCCGCGAGTCGACGCTCGATATCGGCGTAACGCGGGTAGCCCTCCGCCAGGCCCATGCGATGCCGGTAGGAATGGATGACCACGTCGACGTAGTCCGGATGGTCGAATGCCGCCGCGCTGCGGTCGAAGGTCGCCTCGTCGAACGCCCAGGTGGGCGAATTGTTCTTCCACAGGATCCGCGCGATATCGCGTCGGTTCGCGGCAAGACCAGCGCGGCCGCGCTCGGTCTGGAAGTAGTGCTGATACCACAGTCCCCATTCCACTTTCGCCGGCAACGGCAGCGCGGCCTTGGCGATGTCCTGGATCAGATAGCTGTTGACCGAGACCAGGCCTTTGCAGCGCTCGGGCCACAAAGCTGCGACCACGCAGGCGGCGCGGCCGCCCCAGTCGTAGCCGGCCAGCACGGCGCTGGGTAGTTTCAATGCATCCATCAAGTCGATCACGTCGGCGCCGAGCGCGGCTTGCTGGCCCGATCGCGGCTCGGCGCTGTCGAGAAAGCGGGTAGTGGCGTGTCCACGCAGGTGCGGGACGATCACGCGATATCCGTGCGCGGCCAGCATCGGCGCGACTTCGACGTAGCTGTGCACGTCATAGGGAAAGCCGTGCAGCAGCAGCACGGCCGGCCCATTCGCTGGACCGAACTCGAAATAACCGACATCGAGCTGGCCGGCGCGGATCTGCCTGGCCTGGCCAAAAGTAGCCGCGCCCAAACCGCGAGCTGGCGCTGGAGGTTCTGCGGCGATCGCGATCTGGCTGTTGCCAGAAAAAACAAAGCCTGCGCCGGCGCTTGCGGTGCCGGCCAGACTGATCGCGGCGTTGCCCATGAAAGTGCGGCGGGGCTGGTCGATGACGTGGGACATGGCGCTCTCCGAATGTCTGGGTAGTTGCACCGATCGAAGACGGCGGGCACGAAGCGCCGGACCTGCGCGCCGACGTCTTCGAGACATCGGCGTGCAGGGCAGGGTGCGATCAGGCGATCGCGAACTCGACTTCGATATTGCCTCGCGTGGCATGCGAGTACGGGCAGGTCTGGTGCGCGGCTTCGACCAGCTGCTGCTTCTGCTCGGCGTCGAGGCCCGGCAGCGAGATCGCCAGCTTCACGGCGAGGCCATAGGCAGCGCCGCCGTCGGTCTTGCCGAGCGACACGCTCGCGTCGATGGCTACGTCGTCCGGCACCTTGATGCCGAGGTTCGTGCCCGCGATCTGCATCGCGCCGATGAAGCAGGCCGAGTAGCCGATGCCGAACAACTGCTCGGGATTGGTGCCGGGCTTGCCGGAGCCGGGCGAGCTGAGCTTGACGTCGAGCGCGCCGTCGCTGGCCTTGCCGGCACCGACGCGGCCGCCGGTGGTGTGGGTTTGTGCGGTGTACAGGACTTTGTCGAGTTTCCTGGTCATGGTGGTTTCCTCAGGGATGGGTGGAGAGCGTCGTTTGCGACGGCTTGTCATCCAGGCTTGCCTGGCGTCCAGCCGACCGTGAGGAGTCTTTCAAGCGCGTGTGCTGCGGGGATGTCTGAAATACGGGGTTTTGCAATCTTCTGTAGAGCGGGGAGCTCGAGATACATGCCCGTACAAATAGGGCTGTCCGGCTTCGATCAGGAACGGCCGACTTCGATGACGGCGTCGGCAAACGCTTGCGGAGTTTCCAGCGGCAGGTTGTGGCCGGCGCCCCGGACGATCCTGTGCGTGCGCTTGCCGGCGAACTTCCTGGCATACGATTTACCGTCCGTCGCAGGCGCAACGCCATCGGAATCGCCATCGAGCGTGATCGTGGGCACGGAGATGACCGGGCCCGTAGCAAGCCGCTTTTCGAGATCGTCGTACTGCGGGTCGCCTGCAGCCAGGCTCAGTCGCCAGCGGTAGTTGTGGATCACGATGTCGACGTAATCCGGATTTTCGAAAGACGCTGCGCTGCGATCGAACGTGGCATCGTCGAAGTCCCATTTCGGGGAGTTGAACTTCCAGATCAGCTTCGCAAGATCGCGGCGGTTTGCTTGCAGGCCGGCGCGGCCGCGCTCGGTGGCGAAGTAGTACTGATACCACCACCCCCATTCGGCCTTCGCCGGCAACGGCAGCTTGTTGCGCTCGAGGTTGTTGATCAGATAGCCGTTCACCGAGACCATGGCCTTGCAGCGCTCCGGCCACAGCGCCGCGATGATGTTGGCCGTACGCGCGCCCCAGTCGTAGCCGGCGAGGAGCGCCTTCTCGATCCCGAGCGCATCCATCAGGGCAATGATGTCGAGCGCGACCACCGCCTGCTGGCCGTTGCGAAACGTTTCGTCCGAAAGAAACCGCGTCGTGCCATGGCCGCGCAGATGCGGGACGATCACCCGGTAGCCCGCCGCCGCCAGCAAGGGCGCGACATCGACGAAGCTGTGGATGTCGTAGGGCCAGCCGTGCAGGAGGATGACCGGAGCACCATCGGCGGGGCCGACTTCGGCGTATCCGACATTCAGGACGCCGGCGTCGATCCGCTTCAGCGAGCCGAAGGACGTTTTCGTTCCGGCCTTGATCCTGGTCGTCTCTGTCGGTTTCCGTTCGGCGCCCAGTGCCTGCGTGGAACCGAGCATGACGAGCTGGCTTGCCGTCATGGTCATGGCCGCGGCGCCAAGGAAGCGGCGGCGTGGATGGCTGATCTGTTCGGACATTGATCTGTCTCCAATCGAAATCGATGGCGCTTTGTACGGCGTCCATGTATCGACAATGTGTCGCAACCAGCGCCGGGGCCGATAGAGTCTCCAGAGCAGGGCGAAAGTACGCGCGCAGACCGACCGACAGCTGCAGTGTCAGTTCCTTGGAGCAGGTGCAAGCCGCGCGGCCATGTTCACCAGGTCGGCGAGAGACCTGGCCTTCATCTTTCGCATCACCTTGCCCCGATGCGCCTTCACCGTGATCTCGCTGATGCCCAGCCTGTCACCGACCTGCTTGTTCAACAGACCAGAGACCACCAAGGCCATGACTTCGCGCTCGCGAGCGGTGAGCGACGCATGATCGTTCCTGAGCGCCCGCATCTCCTCTTCCTGGCAAAGCGTAGCGCGGCTGCGCGCGAGGGCATGCTGGACCGCGCCCAACAGCACCTCGTCGCCGAACGGCTTCGTCAGGAACTCGACAGCACCTGCCTTCATCGCCTGGACCGTCGTCGGAACGTCGCCGTAGCCGGTGATGAAGATGATCGGCATGTCGGTCCGATCGGCGGCGACGCGCTTCTGCAGATCGAGACCATTGAGGTCCGGAAGACCGACATCGAGCACCAGGCAGGACGGTGCAAGCGTACGCGGGTGAGCGAGGAACTCTTGCGCGGACGAGAATGTCTTCGGCTGCCACCCTTCCTGGCGGATCATCAGTTCCAGCGATTCGCGTACCGAGACATCGTCGTCGACGACAAACACGATTGGCGTAGCTTGCGACATGGCTGGTGACCTCGGCGTATGGTCAGGCGCGCTCGCAGAGCTGATGTATATGCCTCGCATCCCTTCGGCGCAAGCGCCCGCGCCCGGCTCAGACCACCCTAAATGCAGTATCGATCGCCCCAAGCAGGGCCGTTTCGCTAAATGGCTTGATCAGGCACTCGACCGCACCCTGTTCGAGGACGCGTGGGCGCACGGTGTCATCTCCGTGAGCGGTAATGAAGATGATCGGTATCTCTTCACGGCGAAGCGTCAATTCTCTTTGGAGATCGGGCCCGGACATGCCGGGCATGCACATGTCGAGAATCAGGCACTTTGTCTGGCCGACGGAATCGGACGCGAGAAACTCCTCCGCGGAAGCGAACGCATGGACCGCAAAACCACATTCCCTCAACAAGTCGGGTAGGGACTCGCGCACGGACTCGTCGTCATCGACGACAGACACGAGCGAGCGCGTGCCCATCAGGGGATCCTCAGAACAGGTGCCGCATCAGTCAAAGTGCGCGTACGAAAGGCACCGAGACTCCCTGTCCTCGTCATACGTTCGGGCCCGCGAGGAATCGAAAATGAAAAAGTGGCTCCCGGACCATCATTCGGTGCTGCCCACAGACGTCCATGGTGACTTTCGATGATGGAGCGGCTGACGGAAAGGCCGATGCCCATGCCGCCGGTTTTCGTCGTATAGAACGCCTCAAAGAGCTTATCCACATATTGGGGCTCGACCCCCACGCCCGCGTCTTCCACGGCCAGGCGCACGCGGTCGTCTTCGTCCTGTTCGGTCCTGATCACCACCTGCCTCGGCCGGTCGTCGACGTCGCACATCGCATCCGAAGCGTTCAGGAGCAGGTTCAGGATGACCTGCTGGAGCTGGACACGATCGCCCGTGACCGGCGGCAAGTCGTCGGCAAGTTCTGGTCGCAGGATCACCCGACTCCTCTGCAGCTCGCTCAACGACAGCGCGATGACTTCTCGCGTAGCTTCGTTGAGGTCCACCGACTCGGTCGCGACGTCCCGCTTGGCGAAGAGCGCGCGCAGTCTTGTGATCACGTCGGACGCGCGGTTGCCGTCGCGAATCGTGCGTCGCGCAGTTTCGCGCGCACCGTCGATATTCGGAGGATCGGCGGCCAGCATCCGCAGACAGGTGTTGGCGTTGGTGATGATGCCGGACAGCGGCTGATTCACCTCGTGCGCGATCGATGCCGTCAATGCTCCGAGGCTCGTTACCCTGGCTACATGGGCGAGTTCCGATCGGGCCTTGCCCAGGGCATCGTCCGAGAGTCGGGTTCTCGTCACGTCCTGAACTGCACCGATGCATTCCAGCCGGCCATCCGGATCCCGGTTGCCATGGGCAACGATGTGCAGATACTTGACGGAGCCGCTGGGCAACAACAGGCGACATTCGTAATCAAGATTCTTTCCTTCGGTTGCCAGGGCGATCGCCCGCCATGTGAGGGCGATGTCTTGCGGATGGATCCGGTCCAGGATCATCTGAAGCGTGACCTTGTTCGAGGGGTCGTACTCGAAAATCCGGAACGTCTCGTCGGACAGAAAGTGTTCGTCGGTCGAAACAACCCAGCCAAAGCTGCCGGTGCTGCTCAGCCCTTGCGCTTCGGAAAGATAGGCCTTGTTTCGACGCAGATTCTCTTCGACCCGATTGCGCTCGAGGGCAATGCTGGCCAGGTGAGTCACCTGTGCGACTACGACCTGGTCGTCCCTGGTGGGCGTGCTCGGTTCGCGGGCGTACAGGGCGAAGGTTCCCCGTACCAGGCCCTGCTGCGAGAAGATGGGAGTGGACCAACATGCTCTCAGGCCGTGCAGCAAGGCCAGGTCGCGGAATTCGGCCCAACGTGGATCGGTGGCGATGTCGGAGGCCACGATCTGCCTTCCGTGGTATGCGGCCGATCCGCACGAGCCGACATTGGGGCCGATCTCGAAACCATCGATCGCCTCGGCATACCCCTTGGGAATGCTGGGCGACGCTCCGTTCCAAAGCTTCCCGGTCTCCGGATCCAGCAACAAGATGGAACAGCATGCCCAGCCCGTACAGAGTTTCTCCACCAGAAGACACAGGTCGGTCAGGGTGGTCGGAAGAGACTCTCCCGTTGCGATCATTTCAAGAATCCGCATCTCGCCCGCGAGCAGTGCCTCGGCCCGCCTCAGATCGTCGACATCGGTTTGCAAGAGGTACCAATAGACGATGCATCCTTCCGCATCTCGCAGAGGAAAGGCGCGCGTCTGGAACCAGCGGTAGACACCATCGGCACGGCGGAAACGCGCCTCGAATTCGCACGGGCGGCCGGTATCGACCGCCTCTTTCCATCGTGCAAGGACATCAGCACGGTCATCCGGCTGGACGGTGTCGATGGTCGGGCAACCTTTGAGCTGTTCGGGCGTCGCGTCGAGGTACTTGAGGACCTGGCGATTGACGAGTTCGATCTCGCCCGCCGGATTCATGAGCACGACCAAGCCTGGGATGTCATCAGCAATCGAGCGAAAATGATGCTCGCGCGCAGGCGGCCAGAGCCACCAACGTGCGTGCATGGCTTCTTCGGACCGCATCCGACCCTCGATATCGGTGTCGATGCCGCACCATCTGACGAGTTGTCCGGACGCATCGATCAACGGACAAATGCGCAGCAGGAACAAGCGATACGTTCCGTCGAAGCGGCGCAGCCGCGCCGCCATTTCCAGCGTCTCGCCGGAAGCCAGAACCGAGTGCCAGCGATCGAGCACCTCAGGCAGGTCGTCTGCGTGAATCGCAGTCTCCCACCCTTGGCCACAGGCTTCTTCGGCGTTGAGCCCGGTGTACTCGCACCAGCGTTTGTTGAGGAAATCGATGCGCCCGTCTGGGAGCGCCGTCCACACCAGTCCCGGGAGCGCATCGACCACGCGGCTTAGCTTGTTCTTCATGCCGGATCCTCTCGCGGCAGTCGCTGCGGCCTGAGGATGCGCCACTCTGCACGCGAAGGCCCATCATACTTTGGTGTCGGCAGGTAGGACAGCAGCCGCTGAGCATGCTGCGATGAACGGCAAGGTGATCACGAAAGCCCGCGCCCACTGCGGCGTTGAGTTCGCAAAAACTATTCGGGTAGCGCGCACTGCCCATCGCAGTGCCCATCGCAGTGAACCTGGTTGAGCTGCGTCGACTGAGACGGCTCTTCTCGCCCAACGAGCCAAGGTCCGACCGATACCATAGTGCAATCGATTCGCTTCGACGTTTGTAGTTTGATGATCTCGGTGTATCGCTTCCGACCGAATCGGTCGCGCGCGTCAGACTGTGTTCTCACGAAGGAGCCGACCATGAACAAACTCGAAAAGAAGGTTCTGTACACCGCCAAAGCCCACACCACGGGCGGCCGCGACGGCGGCGCGTCGCGCAGCTCGGATGGCCGCCTGGACGTCGCTTTTTCGACTCCAGGCGGGAAGGGCACCGGTACCAATCCGGAGCAACTCTTCGCCGCGGGCTGGTCGGCATGCTTCATCGGCGCCATGGCGTTCGCGGCTCGCCAAATGAAGGTCACGCTTCCGCCTGACACCGCCATCGACCCCGAAGTGGACCTGTGCCTGTCGGACGACGGCTACTCTCTCCAGGCTCGCCTCAACATCAGCTTGCCGGGCCTGGATCGTGAAGTGGCTCAAGCCATTGCGAAAGCCGGACACGAGACCTGTCCGTACTCCAAGGCCACGCGAGGCAATATCGACGTCGTGATCAACGTGGTCTGATCCCAGCGCGCGGCGTGGGGGGCTTTCGTTGAACACGGGAGGCAGCAACGAACTACCAGCAATGCACGGGATGCGTTCATGATGAAGGCAAGCCAAGCCCTGCTCGCCGCGATACTCGCCGCCTCGATCGGGGGCTTGATCTTCGCCTTTGCAGCGCAGAAGCGCGTGCCGCAGCCGACGAGGCCCGCAGTGATTTCTTTGCCCGTTGAAGGCGAGCTGCCGTCGCTCGGAAGCAAGAACGAGTGGCTCAATTCGCAGCCATTGACGACAGCCGATCTTCGCGGAAAAGTCGTCGTCGTCGAGTTCTGGACCTATTCGTGCATCAACTGGCTGCGCACGCTTCCGTATGTCCGCGCGTGGTCCGACAAGTACAAGGATCATGGATTGGTGGTGGTCGGCGTGCACTCGCCCGAGTTCGAGTTCGAAAAGGACGTCGACAACGTCCGCCGCGCCGCACAGGACCTGGGAGTCGATTTCCCCATCGCGATCGATAGCGACCACTCGATCTGGCGTGCTTTCAAGAACAAGTACTGGCCGGCGCTTTATTTCGTCGATCGGCAGGGACGTATCCGGCACCATCACTTCGGTGAGGGCGAGTACGACCAGTCGGAAAGGGTCATTCAACAGCTGCTGGCCGAGGCAGGGCAGGGGGGCGCCGACCAGGGACTGGTTGCAGTCGATCCTCGTGGCGTAGAAGCCGCCGCCGATTGGGACAGTCTGAAGTCTGCGGAGAACTATGTCGGCTATGGACGCACGGAGAACTTCGCGTCGCCAGGCGGTTCGGTACCGGACAGGCGTCGCGTCTATTCCACGCCCGCACAGTTGACACTCAATCATTGGGCCCTCTCGGGTGATTGGACGATCGGCAGACAGTCTGCCGTGCTCAACAAAGCCAACGGTCGGATGGCATACCGTTTTCATGCGCGCGATCTGCATCTCGTCATGGGCCCGGTAGCGCAAGGAACCCCCGTGAGATTTCGCGTGCTCATCGACGGACAGCCGCCTGGGGCGGCCCACGGCGTCGACGTCGACGACCAAGGCAACGGCACGGTGACCGAACCGCGGATGTATCAACTGATCCGGCAGCCGAAGCCGATCGCGGATCGGGAGTTCGAGATCGAATTCCTCGATCCGGGCGCGGAGACGTTCGCGTTCACGTTCGGCTAGGCCGCGACAAAGGAGCTGCCCAGACCGCTCTGCGGTCATGAAGTCTGCAGATTCGCTCTGGAGACTCATCTGTTGAAGGCTCGCCGAAGCTATCGTTCTTGACCGATACCAAAGTATCGACCGATACCATCGTGCAATCGATTCGCCGGCAGGCTTCTGCTGTCATCGCCTTTCGCCTTGCATAGCCCCTTCGGAGCGAATCGGATACGAACCGCTCATCTTCGACGCTACGCATTCCTGCAGGACGGGAACGAGCATGCCCGCAATCTCGTCAGCGCCAGTTCGGCGCGCTTCCAAGCCGGCAGCTTCCTTCGCGCCCACACTGATCGGGAGATTGATCATGTTCGGATCGAATTCGTCGATTGGCAGGCGCCGTCGTCTTGCGACCTCCGCATGGGTCGGGGCAACCAGCATCTTCCTGACGTCAGCGGCGCAAGCCGCAATCGTTCCGCGAGCGCAAAGCGCTATGGCAACCGTCGTCGAGGCCAACACGACTGCCGGCACGAACACGACGGCTGCGATCGGTGCGGCGGCCGCGGCGGCCCAGCCGGCCGGAGACACCTCGATCCGTCCGTTCCCAAAAACCCAGGTGCCGCAGCAAGCCATCGACGAGCTTCGCCGGCGGATCGCCGCCACGCAATGGCCGGAAAAGGAGACCGTCGCAGACTCTTCGCAGGGCGTGCCGCTCGCGACCATGCAGGAACTCGCGCGTTACTGGGCGACGGACTACGACTGGCGCGAGGCGGAAGCGAAGCTCAATGCCTTTCCACAATTCGTGACCAATATCGATGGACTCGATATTCATTTCATCCACGTCCGGTCGCGCGAGAAGAATGCGCTTCCGCTGGTCATCAACCACGGTTGGCCCGGGTCCGTGCTGGAGCAAACCAAGCTCATCGGACCGCTGACTGACCCAGTGGCGCATGGCGGTCAAGGCGAAGACGCGTTCGACGTCGTGATCCCGTCGATGCCGGGCTACGGATTCTCCGGCAAGCCGACCGGCACCGGCTGGGGTCCCGAGCGCATGGCCCGCGCCTGGGCGGTGTTGATGCGCCGTCTCGGATATCAGCGCTACGTCGCCCAAGGCGGCGACTGGGGTGCGTTCGTCGTCGATCAGATGGGTTTGCAGGCCCCCCCGGGATTGCTCGGGATCCACAGCAACATGCCCGCGACGGTTCCAGCCGACGTCGACAAGGCGCTCCTGATCGGCGCCCCGGCGCCAGCCGGTTTGTCGGCGGAAGAACATCGCGCCTACGAGCAACTCGCCCGGACGTTCAAGCAAGTGGACTACGCGCGCTTGATGGGGTCGCGTCCGCAAACGCTTTACGGCATTGCCGATTCACCGGTCGGGCTCGCCGCCTGGCTTCTCGACCACAACGACGCGGATGGCCAGCCGGCCGCGGCGGTCGCCTCGGCGCTGAACCGGACCACGAGCGCCACAGGCGAACTCACGCGTGACGAGATCCTCGACAACATCACGCTTTACTGGCTGACCAACACGGGCGTGTCTGCGTCTCGCCTCTACTGGGAATACAAAGGCGGCTTCTTCAATGCGAAGGGCGTCAAGATCCCGGTTGCGGTGAGCGTGTTCCCTGGCGAGCAATACGAGGCGCCGCGCAGCTGGACAGAGAAGGCCTACCCCAACCTCATCTATTACAACCGGGCTGAGAAAGGCGGCCACTTCGCCGCGTGGGAGCAACCGATGATCTTCGCCCAGGAACTCAGGGCGGCGTTCAAGCCGCTGCGCTGAGCTCGAGGACGCGGGCGGACTCCCTCCCCGCCGTCCGCGTCCTCACCATGAAATTTCACAGGTGTGTCGGCCGCTTTCCGTCGCCCCCACAGATTAGGAGACTGATCATGTTCGGACTTTGTTCGTTGATTGGCAGACGCCGTCGTCTTGCGATCTCCGCATGGGTGGTGGCGATCGGCATGCTTCTACCCGCGGTCGCTGCTCACGCTGGAACGACCACGCCTTCATCCGGCGGCGTCGAGGCGGCTGCGCAGGCGCCCATCACCTTGGGTGCTGGCGCGGTGATCGCCCAGGCTTCCGCGACCGACGCGGAAGCAGCGGCGCCGGCCGCGGGCGACCCATCGATCCGGCCGTTCAAGTTTCATGCGTCCGATGCGGATCTGGCTGATCTGCGTCGGCGGATCGCCGCGACGAGGTGGCCTTCGCAGGAGCTGGTGCCGGATGCTACGCAAGGCGTGCAGCTCAAGACGATGCGCGAACTCGCGCGTTATTGGCAGACGGATTACGACTGGCGCAAGGTCGAAGCGAGGCTGGACGCCCTGCCGCAGTTCGTGACCAATATCGACGGGCTCGAGATCCACTTCATCCACGTTCGTTCGAAGCACAAGAATGCGTTGCCGCTGATCGTCACGCACGGATGGCCGGGTTCGATCATCGAGGAGTTGAAGATCATCGAGCCGCTGACCAATCCGACCGCGCATGGCGGCAGTGCATCGGATGCGTTCGATATCGTGATCCCGTCCCTGCCGGGCTACGGCTTTTCGGGCAAGCCGACCACGCTGGGCTGGGATCCTGTTCGCATCGCCCGCGCGTGGACCGTGCTGATGAAGCGCCTCGGTTACAAACGATTCGTCGCTTCGGGCGGCGATTGGGGTGATCCGGTGACCGAGCAGATGGCCGTGTTGGCCCCTGCGGACGTACTCGGCATCCACTTGAACATGCCTGCCGCGTTACCGCCCGACATTGCGAAGACGCTCCATTCCGGCGGGCCCGTGCCGCCGGGCCTCTCGGCCGAGGAGAAGCAGGCGTACGACCAGCTCGACTTCTTTTTCAAGACCGGCCTGGGCTACGCGAACGAGATGAGGTTACGGCCACAGACGCTGTATGCGCTCGAGGATTCACCGGTCGGTCTCGCGGCCTGGATCCTGGATCACGATGCACGCAGTTACGCGCTGATCGCCCGCGTCTTCGACGGCCAGCCCGAGGGCCTGACGCGAGACGACATCCTCGACAACATCACGCTCTACTGGCTGACCAGCACCGCGGTCTCGTCGGCCCGGCTCTACTGGGAAAACAAGCTCGTCTTTTTCGCGCCGCAGGGCGTGACCATCCCGGTTGCCGTGAGCGCATTCCCGGACGAGCTCTACCAAGCGCCACGCAGCTGGGCGGAAAAAGCGTTTCCCAAACTGATTCATTACAACCGCCTACCGAAAGGCGGGCACTTTGCGGCTTGGGAGCAGCCCGAGATCTTCGTCCAGGAACTGAGGACGGCATTCAAGACGCTGCGTTAGCAACCCTCGGAAACGGACGGCGTCACTCCGGCGCCGTCCCATCCGAGTAATGGGTTCAGCACAGCATTAGTCAGATGGCCCAAACCCCTCCACCGACGAGTCAGCCAGACAGCGATGAAATCTGAGCAGGAAAGCCCGATTCTCGTCACCGGGGCGGCCGGCGATCTCGGTGCCATCGGCCGCAACCTCACCGCCATGCTGATCGCCAAGGGCCACAGCGTCCGCGCCCTGGTCCGGCGCGAGGATGAACGCGCTGAAAGCTTGCGCAAACTCGGTGCCGAGGTCGTGCAGGGCGACCTGACCGACCTTGGCTCGATGCACCGCGCGATCGAAGGTTGCAGGCGCATGTATTTCGGGATGTCGGTCTCGGCGGCCTATCTGGAAGCGACGGTCAATACCGCGGCGGTGGCGTGCCACCATGGGGTCGAAGCCTTCGTGAACATGTCGCAGATGACGGTCACGCAGATGAGCATTACCGAGACCACCGGCAGTCCCCAGCACAAGCTGCACTGGCTTGCGGAGCAGGCGTTGTCTTGGTCAGGACTGCCGGTCGTCACGATGCGGCCGACGGTTTTTCTGGAAAGCTTTTTCCTGCGCCTGGCTGCCGCCGGCGTGCGAGACAACGACGAACTTGTGTTGCCGCTTGGCAACAGCAAGACGTCGCCCATCTCGGCAGTGGACGTGGCGCGCGCCGTATCCGTGATCCTGGATGACCCCATGCCGCATATCGGCCATGTGTACAACCTGACCGGATTCGAATCGGCCGATCTGGATCACTATGCGCGCGCCTTTTCCGAGGCACTCGGCCGGACGATCCGCTATCGCAGCGTGCCGATCCCGGGGTGGAGCGAAGCGCTACGGCAGGCGGGAGTGCCGACGCATCTCCTCAACCACCTCGTAGCGATGGCCGACCTTCACATGCAAGGGCGGTACGACCGCATGACTGACGATCTGCTCGAGCTTACCGGCGAGCGGCCGATCCGCATGAGCGACTTCGTAAGGCTTCACGCTGCCGAATTCACGCGCCATGAAACCGCGTCATGAGGAACAGGCCCAACAGGAACAGGCCCAACGCCCTTTGACCGGCGCTCATTTCGCCAGTACGAGGAGCGGCTTCCCTTTCTCTACGATATACGTGGCGAGCTCCGCCGCGTTGCCGCTGCCGACGTTCTTGACCGCGTGGATGGCTCCGGCCGGGATGAACAGGACGTCGCCGGCCTCGAGCGTCATCGGCGGCTCGCCGTCGACCTGGTACTCCATCGAACCTTCGATGGCATAGACGATCTCTTCACCCGGATGGTGATGCCCGGGGAACGCTGCTCCGGGGGCGAAATCGACGCGCACCTGGACGACTTCGCGGCCGGGGGCGCTGAGATCGTGTCGCTGGAGATCGGTTCGCGTGATTCCCGACGGAGGCTGCGCCTGCGCCGTTTGAGCGTAGGCAGGGGAGGCGAACACGACCAGGCCAACAAGCGCTGCACTGGCAGATGCCATCGCGACATAGTGCTTCATGACTCCTCCAAATCTTGAGGACGGTGAACAAGCGGATGCTGAGGGCATTGGATATCGCGCCGGTATCGACGATGTGTCGGGTGGCCGTTGATTTGTATTCGCGTGTATCCGCCAAGTGGTGACGGTAGAAATGATGGCCGACGCTAAATAGCCCGGGTGATCGAGAGTTGAGCTAGCGCGCCATCTCGGCCGGCTCATGACTCCCGGGACTATGCGTTACGCATGGGCATGGGTCTATGGCACCTAAGTGTCGAGCCCCGACGGCGACGCATGATGGCAGCCGCGGCGAGCGCCTTGGTGTCGATCAATACCATCGTCCAATCGACCAGCGTTCGTCGGTTCTGCGATCATGCGGGGCGTGCACCGTACTCGGTCATGCCGCTCCGCATGGTGGGTTTGTCATATGCAAAGGCAAGATGAAAGTCGACTGGAAGTGGCCATCCTCGCAGGTGGCTGCTTCTGGGGCGTCGAGGACATCCTTCGCGACGTCAAGGGCGTTGTCGATACCGAAGTCGGCTACACCGGGGGGATGCTGGAATCCCCGACGTATGCCAAGGTGCATGGCGGCGCGACCGGTCATGCCGAGGCCGTTCGGATCACGTTCGATCCCAGCTTGCTCAGCTACGAGGATCTCCTGGAGCAGTGGTTCTTCAAACTGCACGATCCGACGACGCTCAATCGACAAGGGAACGACGTCGGAACGGAGTACCGCTCCGCGATCTTTCCCCTGACTGCCGAGCAGAAGAGCGTTGCCGAACGTGTCCGGGCGCGCGTGGACGCCTCGCACAAATGGTACGGGCCGCTGACCACGAGCATCGAGCCTGCTTCGGCCTGGTACAGCGCCGAGGCCGACCACCAGGACTACCTCCGGAAGCATCCTGGGGGATATTCCTGCCATTTCATGCGCGAGTGAAGGCGGCATCACGTTGCGGGGTGCAGTGCAGCGTCGCGACGAAAGCAGCGCGCAATGCACCGCGCCGCTACACGGCTTCGTGCTTGACCTGCGGGAAAACGGCAAGCCGCAGTTCGATGCTCGCGTAAGGCACGAGTTTCAGTGGCTGTGAGGCCGGTACCAGTTGGTATAGGGGCAGGGCGGGATCGGGGAGTCGGGCGTGTACCGCTTCCGCCAGAACCAGGCGCGCCTCCGGACCTCCGGCATGCGCTATGCGACCTGCTCGGGCCATTAAGGTAGCTGTCCAAGTCGTGCATGAATGGGCCGCTGCCGTTCAGCGTGAACAAGTTCATGCATGCAACCTGAAGCGACAATCTGTCGCGCGAGATCGGCGCCGGAAATTGACCCGGACTTGACGGGTTTTGCGTTGTCCTTGATGCAGTCCGGATTTGGAGACTGCGTTGCAACGGCGAATGGCGATGCCTTCCCGCTTTCCTCTCAGGGTTGATGGAATCGCCTCTTCCTTCCAGGATCGAGCGCCACCTGTGCCCTCGATGATCTCGCCGCCATCGACACGTGGCTGGATGCCCCAGGACTCATCCAGAGTGGAGGCTACGGCCATGACTTCATTATCCCGCCGAAATTTCGTCCGCGGCATCGCAGCAATGCCGTTCGCCCTGTGGTTATCGCGCAATGCCCAAGCTCAGACCCCGACGCCTTTGGTGCGTTACGACATCAACAGCCCTATGGGCCAGACGATGCTGCAGATCTATGCCGACGCCGTGCAAAAGATGAAGCTGCGCGGCTCACAGGACCCGCTGGGCTGGATGTGGCAGTGGTATACGCACTTCGTCGACGGCACGACCACGAAAGACAACGAGATCGCCCGCATATTCGGAGCCGACGCGACGCCGCTCAGCGCGCTGGCCGGCGAAACCTGGAACACGTGCCAGTCCCATTCCGGACAGAACGCCAGCCATTTCCTGCCATGGCACCGCATGTTCGTGTTCTTCCTCGAGGGGATCGTGCGTGCAGTCGCGGAACGGCCCGACTTCACGCTTCCGTACTGGAACTACACTTCCTATGATCCTGCCCAGCGAGGCGTGCTACCCCAGCAGTTCCGGCTTCCGACTGATCCGATCTTCGGATCGCTTTACCGTGCGGACCGCACAACCCTGGCCAAAACGGGCCAGCCGATCCACAAGAACCAGGCCGGCGACGCGATGGACATCAGCGCCGCGATGGCTTGCGCCAACTACAACACCGTCGGCAGCGTGCAGGGGTTCTGTCGTGCCATCGACTCCGGCATCCACGGCCGGATCCATGTCCTGGTGGGCACCAGCAAGAACATGGGCGCCGTGCCTTATGCCGCAAGGGATCCGCTGTTCTGGGTCCATCACAGCAACATCGACCGTCTATGGGCCAGCTGGAACCGCAACGGAAGAGCGAATCCGACCACGGGCACCTGGTTGAGCAAGGAGTTCGTATTCGTCGACGCGCAAGGACAGCGGGTCAGTTGCAAGTTGAAGGATTTCTTCAGCACCGATGTGCTGGGCTATACCTACGACAAGTTCGTTTCGCCGACCGGGACCGAAGCAGCCGCGCGGAGCACGAGCACGAGCACGAGCGCGATCGCGCCCACAAGCGCCGTCGCCGAGCGCGTCGCCAAGGCGGCAGCGTCCGCCGAACTCGGCGACAAACCGGTGCGCGCGACGTTGGCGCCGGTGGCAGCCGGGGCTGACAAAGCCGTGCTCGGCCTCGATCCGACGCGACGTCGGCGCACCTACCTGGTGGTCAAGGACCTGCATGCCTGGGCCCAGCCCGAGGTGCTCTACCACCTTTACCTGACGCCTTCACGCGCCGCTGGTGGTCTGAGTCAGAACATGTATGTCGGCAACATCAACTTCTTCGATGCCGAATTCCATGATCATGGCCACGGCAAGGCAGGCGACGCGCTCGGCGAGAACTTCTACAGCTTCGACGTGACGGATCTGCTGCGCGGGATCCTCGGTGGCGGCACGGTCAACGCCGGCGAATCGCTGGCAGTCACCTTCGTCCCCGGCGGCCGACCCAATCAGAACGCGAAGCCACTGGTGGGCTCGATCGAACTGGTGTGGCAGTAAGGCGAATCGTTCTGACGAGGAGGTCCAGTCGCCGGGATGGTGCCGGCCATCGCCCACGCCGCAGCGAAAGGCGTTGCGGTGGCACGCGCCTTGCCATCCATGACGGCCTTCATTCGGCGGGACGCGGCGACCGGTTGGCGATGAGAGTGGTGGTTTGGATGCGATGGCAGCCTCGAATGCAAGCGAACCGGTCTTGAACCAGATCCAGCTACTGGTGTCGCCGTTCTATGGCAATGCCGATTTCTCGCCGCTGGTCGACGCCGGCGCCGAGCGTGGCCGACTGGACCGGGTTTCATTGGCGGACCTGTTGCGCAACGGCTTCGTCTATCCGCCGTATTCGATCTACGACAACGTACGGCTCGTCAGCTGCGGCTTCGACCCGGGCCAGGACATGTTCGACGATCCCGCATACCGGCCGATGTTCTCCCGTTCGCTGTACCGCGACGAACACGGCACGACCACGCCGGACTGGGCGGGCGAGTATCACCGCCTGCTATGCGATGCGGTGTCCACGGCCAGCGCGGGCATGACCGCGCCGTGGCTGCTGCAGAGCGGCGGCAAGGATTCGACCTCGCTGGCGATCGCCGCCAGCGAGGCGCGTCCGGACACCACCTGCATCACCTATCTCGGCGGCTACGAAGAGGACGAGGTGGCGTCGGCAAGTCATGTTGCCCGGCATCTCGGCCTGCGCCATGAGGTGTTGGTGTGCGATGCCGGCCGTGCCTACGACGCCTACCTGAAGCTGTTGCCGCGGATCCCCTTGCTCACCGCGGATTTCGCGCTGCTGTCCTATGTGGACATGGCCACGGAAATCGCGCGGCAAGGCGGCGATGGCGTGATCGACGGATTGGGCTCGGACGTCTATCTCGGCGTACCGGCGACCTGGCACAAGTACGCCCTGCGGCTGCTTGCCAGGAATCTCAGCTTGCCCCGGTTCGTCAATGAATCCGCCTGGTCCAGCCGCAGTTTCGAGCTGAGCTATCTGCTCTCGACTTTGCAGATGGATCCGTTCGAACGTGGGTTCCCGGGGTCGCGCTTTACGGACGCGGAAGTCGATGCCCTGTTCGGGCGCGAGATCGCGCAGCAATCCAAGGCGCGCCTGGCCCGGTTCATCCCGGCCATGGCGGAGGCGGGCGATCTGACCCAGCAGCTGTCGATCACGCTCGAAATCATGACCAGCGCGGGGGGCGCCGCCAAAGGGCTGTACACCGTGGCGGCGTTGTCGTTGCGCGTCGCGTATCCCTATTGCGATCCGCGACTGTGGCAATGGATCACCGGCAAGGTGCCTCCCGAACAACGGATGGATGCCTACAAGGGCATCAACAAGGTGCTGGTGCGCGAGCACATCGCCAGGCGCTTCGCCAGGCTGCCCTACGTACGAGTCAAGGGCAGCTTCCGCTTCAACCTGTGCGATCTTGCGAGAAGCCGGTTCGAACAGGTCCACGAGTATGCGAAGCGCGCGAAAGACGTCCTGCCCGGCGCGCGCGCCTGGCTGGAGCAGCATCGCCACCGAATGGACAACAAATATCACGCATCGAAGTTCTATTTGTTGGCGATCGTGTTGCCGTGGATCGACCTGCGCGCACGGACCGATCCGCGCCTCGCCGATCCGGTAGCGGACGCCTTGCTTCACTAACTGCAGGCGCAAGGTCGTGCGATGCGGCTGGTTTCGACACATGCCCCATGACGCGTAGCAGAACCGCTTGCGGCTGGTCGGCTTCGTCGGGTGAAGCGCACACCGATCGTGCGCGACGAGCGTTACTCCACCGGGGCGCTGGTGCGGATGGCGGTCAGCACCTGCTCGCCATAGCGATCGAGCTTGGTGCCGCCGATACCGCCGACCTGGGCGAGGTCGTCGAGGGTGGCCGGCCTGCGCGCGGCGATATCGCGCAAGGTGCGATCGTGGAAGATGACGTAGGGCGGTACGTTCTGTTCGCGCGCGAGTTGCGTGCGCAGGCTGCGCAAGCTTTCGAACAATGGCTCGTCGGCGGCCGCCATCGCAACCGGCGTGCGGCCATTGCGCTCGCGCTCGCCGCGTTCACGCTTGCGCGGCAGTTCCTTGCGCAGCAGCACGGCCTGGCCGCCACGCAGGACCGCGCGGCTGGCATCGGCCAGGCGCAGGCCGCCGTAGCCTTCCGTATCCACATCCAGGTAACCGGCGGCGACCAGCTGCCGGAACACGCCGCGCCACGCGCGCGCGTCGAGGTCGCTGCCGACGCCGTAGGTGCTGAGCGTGTCGTGGCCGAACTGGCGGATCTTTTCGCTGTCGCTGCCGCGCAGGATGTCGATCAGGTGGGCGACGCCGAAGCGCTGGCCGCTGCGGTACACGCAACTCAGCGCCTTCTGTGCGGCGACGGTCGCATCCCAGGTCTCGGCCGGTTGCTGGCAGTTGTCGCAGTTGCCGCAGGCGCCTGGATATTCTTCACCGAAGTTCGCGAGCAGCACCTGGCGGCGGCAGCGCATCGACTCGCAGTAGCCGATCAGCGCGTCGAGCTTGCGGCGCTCCAGGCGCTTGCGTTCCTCGCCGGCCTCGGAATTCTCGATCATCTGCTTGAGCAGGACGACGTCGCCGAGGCCGTGGCAGAGCCAGGCTTCGGCGGGTTCGCCGTCGCGGCCGGCGCGGCCGGTTTCCTGGTAGTAGCCCTCGAGCGACTTCGGCAGGTCCATGTGCGCGACGAAGCGCACGTCGGGCTTGTCGATGCCCATGCCGAACGCGATCGTCGCCACCATCACCACGCCGTCCTCGCGCAGGAAACGGCGCTGGTTGGCGGCGCGGACTTCGGCATCGAGCCCGGCGTGGTAGGGCAGGGCGGTGATGCCGAGTTCCGCCAGCGCCTCGGCGGTCTTCTCGACTTTCTTCCGCGACAGGCAGTAGACGATGCCGGCCTCGTCGCGATGCGCGGCGAGGAAGTCGCGCAGCTGCCGCGCGCCGTTGTCCTTCTGCACCACGGTGTAGCGGATGTTCGGCCGGTCGAACGAACTGACGAAGCGGCGCGCCTCCTCGAGTTGCAGGCGCTCGGCGATCTCGCGCTGCGTCGGCGGATCGGCGGTCGCGGTCAGCGCGATGCGCGGCACCTGCGGCCAGCGCTCGTGCAGGATCGTCAGCTCGCGGTATTCGCGGCGGAAGTCGTGGCCCCACTGCGAGACGCAGTGCGCCTCGTCGATCGCGAACAGCGCGATCGGGCTGCGTTCGAGCAGGGACAGGAAGCGCGGCGTCAGCAGACGCTCGGGGGCGACGTAGAGCAGGTCGAGTTCGCCATCGAGCAATGCCTGTTCGACCTGCGCGCTGGTCTGGCCGTCGAGCGTGGAGTTGAGATAGGCGGCGCGCACGCCGAGCTGGCGCAGCGCCTCGACCTGGTCCTGCATCAGCGCGATCAGCGGCGAGATCACGATGCCGGTGCCTCTGCGCAGCAGCGCCGGCACCTGGTAGCACAGCGACTTGCCGGCGCCGGTCGGCATCAGCACCAGCGCATCGTTGCCGGCGACGACGTGGTCGACGATCGCGGCCTGTTCGCCGCGGAAGGCGGCGTGGCCGAAGATGCGTTGCAGGGTGTCGCGGGCGGGGTGGTCCATGGGCACTAGGATACCGGCCGTATCGAGCAGGGCTTGAGACTGTGCTCTGGGGTGGCCTCGGAATCGCCCTTTGCGGCTGGTCAGGAATTGCCGCGCGTCGCCAGGCGGTGGGGTACGCCACGTTTCCACCAAAACATTGAGGAGGCGTGGAATCCGCTTTCGCCCCCTTTGAAAAAGGGGGCGGGAGCCTGCGCAGCAGGTGACGGGAGATTTGCTTTTGACTTTGCCTGGCAGGCCGAAAGCAAGATCAAGAGCAAATCCCCCGCGCGACGCGGCGCGCTGCCCCCTTTTTCAAAGGGGGCGTCCGCATTGCTTCCGCATCGGAGGGCGGCCCGACATGGCGAGTTTCACTGCAAGCAGCGAACGCAGCATCCAGGCATACTTCTCGTGCGTCTGCAGGCGTTGGGTCAACAGGTCCACGGACGGATCGTCGTCGGCGTCGTCCGCGGTCTTGAGCACCTTGCGCGCGGTGCGGCAGACCGCTTCGTTGCCGACGGTGAGCTGGCGCACCATTTCCTTCCAGTCGGCGCTGTCGGTCAGGCCGGGTTCTTCCCTGATCGACGACAGCCGCGTGAACTCCGCATACGACCCAGGCGCGTTGAAACCCAGTGCGCGGATGCGCTCGGCGATCTCGTCCAGCGCGTTCCACTGCTCGGTGTACTGCATTTCGAACATGTTGTGCAGCGCGTTGAACATCGGTCCGGTGACGTTCCAGTGGAAGTTGTGGGTCTTCAGGTACAGCGTGTAACTGTCGGCGAGGAACGAGGACAGGCCTTGCGCGATCTTCTTGCGATCGGCGGTATCGATCCCGATATCGATGGCCGGGGCGCGCGAGGTCGGCGCCGGCGAGGCCGCTGGGCTCGCGGTCGCAGCCGCGACCTTGTCGGCCTTGGGCTTGGATTTTGGGGACTTGGATTTGGAATCGGCTGGCTTGGACTTGGCCATCAGAACGTCTCCGGGGGAAGGTTGCCGCCACAATAGTCGGCGGTGGCGAGCGATGAAAAATGGATTGTCGCTGTCAGAAGAATCAATGAAGCCTATCGAGACCCATGCGAGCAGCGCGTTAAGGCAGGCACGGCACGCGATCGAAGCCGCGTCGAGCCGCGACCACGCGCGCCTGCACGGCCTGTGGCGGCGCTGGAACACGCAGCCGCAGGACGCCAAGGCGCGCGATGCGTTCGCCGCGGCGCTGGCGCAGTCCGTGGCCCGGCGTGAGAAGCGTGCGGCTGCGCTGCCGCAGGGCGAGGTCGATCCGGGGCTGCCGATCGCCACGCGCCGCGGACGAGATCGTCGCGCTGATCCGCGCACACCAGGTCATCGTGATCGCCGGCGAGACCGGTTCGGGCAAGACCACGCAGCTGCCGAAGCTGTGCCTGGCGGCCGGGCGCGGCGCCGCCGGCATGATCGGCTGCACGCAGCCGCGCCGCATCGCCGCGCGCGCGGTCGCGCGTCGCGTCGCCGAGGAACTGCAGGTGCCGCTGGGCGGCGCCGTCGGTTTCCAGGTGCGCTTCAACGACAACGTCGGGCCCGACACCGCGATCAAGTTCATGACCGACGGCATCCTGCTCGCGGAGATCCAGTCGGACCGCTGGCTCTCGGCCTACGACACGATCATCGTCGACGAGGCGCACGAGCGCAGCCTCAACATCGATTTCCTGCTCGGCTACCTCAAGCAGCTGCTGCCGAAGCGGCGCGACCTGAAGGTGATCGTGACCTCGGCGACGATCGACACCGCGCGCTTCTCGCAGCATTTCGACGATGCGCCGGTGGTGGATGTCGAAGGCCGCGGCTATCCGGTCGAGGTGCGCTACCGGCCGCTGGAAGGCGAGGGTGATGAGGCAAGCGGAACGTTCGGTCGTCGACGGCATCGTCGCCGCCTGCGACGAGATCGCGAAGGACCGCAGCGGCGGCGACACGCTGATCTTCCTGCCGGGCGAGCGCGAGATCCGCGACGCCCACCAGGCACTGGAACGGCGCAAGTACCGGCACACCGAAGTGCTGCCGCTGTACGCGCGGCTGTCGGTGCGCGACCAGGACCGCGTCTTCCATCCCGGCAGCCAGCGCCGCATCGTGCTGGCGACGAACGTGGCCGAGACTTCGCTGACGGTGCCGCGCATCCACTACGTGGTCGATCCCGGCCTGGCGCGCGTCAAGCGCTACAGCCCGCGACAGAAGCTCGACCGCCTGCACATCGAGCCGGTGTCGCAGGCCAGCGCCAACCAGCGCATGGGCCGCTGCGGGCGCATCGCGCCGGGCGTGTGCTACCGGATCTATGCCGAGGCGGATTTCGAATCGCGCAGCGCCTACACCGACCCGGAAATCCGCCGCGCCGCGCTCGCGGGCGTGATCCTGCGCATGCTGTCGCTCGGGCTCGGACGCATCGAGGATTTCCCATTCCTCGAACCGCCCGACCCGCGCGCGGTCGCCGACGGCTGGCAGACCTTGCAGGAACTCGGCGCGATCGACGCGGAGCGCAAACTGACGACGATCGGCCGCACGGTGGCGCGCCTGCCGGTCGACGTGAAGCTCGCGCGCATGCTGGTCGCCGCGCAACGGCACGGCTGCCTGCACGAGATGCTCGCGATCGCCTCGTTCCTCGGCATCCAGGATCCGCGCGAGCGTCCGTCCGACCAGCGCGCCGCGGCCGACAATGCCCATGCGCAGTTCGCCGATGCGCGTTCGGAGTTCGTCGGCATCCTCAAGCTGTGGGAGGCGTATCGCATCGCGCACGAGGACTCGACGCAGTCGCAGCTGCGCAAGTGGTGCGAGAAGCATTTCCTCGGCTTCCTGCGCATGCGCGAGTGGCGCGAGCTGCATCGGCAGCTCAAGCTGCAATGCGAGGAGCTGGGTTGGCAGGTGGCTGCAGCGGGAACCGGCTCCGATCCGGCAAGCCTCGATGCCAGGCACTACGCAACGCTGCACCGCGCATTGATCGCCGGCCTGCCCACGCAGATCGGGCAGCGCACCGAGCGCGGCGTCTACGACGGGCCGCGCGGGCGCAAGTTCCAGCTGTTCCCGGGCTCGGCATTGGCGAAGAAACCGCCGCACGTGGGTGCTGTCGGCGACGCTGCTCGACACCGAGAAGGTCTGGGCGCTGAGCAACGCCGCGATCGAGCCGGACTGGGCGATCGCCGAATTGCCGCACCTGCTGGCGCGTCGCCATCACGATCCGCACTGGTCGCGCGCGCAGGGACGAGTGGTCGGCAGTGAGCAGATCAGCCTGTTCGGGCTGGTGCTGGCGCCGAAAAAGCCGATCCATTACGGCGGGCTGTATCCGGCCGAGGCGCGCGAGATGTTCGTGCGCGATGGCCTGGTCACCGGTGAGATCAATACGCGCAGCGCTTTCGTCGCGCGCAACCTCGCCACGCTCGAGCGTGCACGCGAGGAAGAGGCCAAGCAGCGCCGCAGCGGCCTGGTGGTCGACGAGGACTGGATGGCGCGCTGGTACTTCGACCGCATGCCGGCCGAGATCAACAGCGCGCAGGGACTCGATGCCTGGTACGGCAAGCTGCCGCCGCCGCAGAAGCAGGCGTTGGAATGGTCGCGCGACGACCTGCTGGTCGGCGAAGGCGCGGACAGCGAACGCTTTCCCGCGTTCCTCGCGCTCGGCGACGTGCGGCTGGCCGTGCGCTATCGCTTCGAGCCCGGCGCGATCGACGATGGCATGACCGTCGCGGTGCCGCTGCACCTGCTCAATGCACTCGATCCGGTGCAGTTGTCCTGGCTGGCGCCGGGTTTCATCGCCGACAAGGCGGCGGCCTCGATCAAGTCGCTGCCGAAGACGCTGCGCCGCAACTTCGTGCCGGCGCCGGATTTCGCGCGCGCGTTCGCCGAGGCCTATCCCGTGGCGCAGGCGGATGCGTTTGCCGGCACGCTCGCGCGCTTCCTGCACAAGCTGACCGGCGTGAATGTCGGTGCGACCGAGTTCGATGAAGCCGCGCTCGAACCGCACCTGCGCGCCAACCTGCGCCTGCTCGATGTTGCGGGCACGGGCAAAGCAGGCAGCGTGCTCGCGGAATCGCGCGATCTCGACGAATTACGCGCGCGTTTCGGCGCGCGCGCGGCCGAAGCCTTCGCCGCGCATGCGGCGCAGGGCATGGCGCAGCAGGGATTGCGCGCGTTCCCGGACGCGCCCATTCCCGTCTCGGTGCCGGGCGTGGGCGGCGTGCCGGCGTATCCGGCCTTGCACGACGACGGCGACAGCGTGTCGCTGGCGGTGCATGCCGATCGCAACGAAGCGCAAGCGCAGCATCCGCGCGGCGTGCGGCGCCTGCTGTCGATCGCGCTGGCCGACAAGCGCAAGCAGGCGCGCAAGCAGATGCCGGCGCAGGCGAAGACGGCGCTGCTGTATGCGGCGATCGAGTCGGCGGCACCGCGCGCGCTGGCCGAGGGCAGTCACGGCGATCGCCTGCGCGAGGACCTGGTCGACGGCGCCTTCGCCGCGCTCGCCGCCGACGGCCTCGGCGAGATCCGCGACGCCGCCGCGTTCGCCGCACGCCGCGATGCGATCGTGAAGCAGCTGTTCGGCGAAGCGATGCAGCGCCTCGACCAGGCCGAAACCATCCTCGGCCTGATCGCGGAAGTGCGCGCGCGGCTCGATTCGCCCCTGGTCGGTTGGGCGCGCGGCAACCTCGACGACATGCAGGCGCAGCTGTCGGCGCTGGCGCGGCCGGGCTTCCTGCGCGACGTGCCGGCAGCGGCGCTGGCCGACTATCCGCGTTACCTCAAGGCACTGTCGCTGCGCGCCGAACGCGCATTGCGCGATCCGGTGCGCGACCAGCAGCGCATGCTCGAACTCAAGCCGTTCGCCGACGCATTGCACGAGGCGCTGCAGTCCGACGAGGGCGGCGCGCCCGATTGGCAGGCGTTGCGCTGGGATCTCGAGGAGCTGCGCGTCTCGTTGTTCGCGCAGGAACTCGGTGCGCGCAGCGGTGTATCGCCGAAGAAGCTGGCCGCGCGTCTGGCGGCGTTGCGCGGGTGAAGGTGCTGGACGGGCGACATGGTTGTGAGCCGTGCCCTTTGCCTCTGCCTTCGGCCCGCCTTCTCCCGCAGGCGGGAGAAGGCAACACACGGCATCACCGGACCTGCGTCACCTTCGCGGGAACGCTGTGGCCTTCGACCCGCAGCAGCCAGCCACCCAGCATCGCGGGGCTGATCGATACGGCAAGGCCGGCCTTCGTCTTCGATTTCGGCACGTAGTAGTCGGGCGTGTTGGTCACGCGCCAGGTCTGGCCGTTCTCGAGCCGGAACGATGTCGATGCGGACCAGCCGCTGAACTCGCCGACGATCCTGCTGACGATGGGCTCACGCTCGTCGCGATCGAACACGCCACCGCCTGACTTGGATGCTTGCTCGACTTCGCTGCGCACAGCTTGGACCTGTACCTGCTGGTCTTCCTTCAGCAAGGTGTTGAGCGCGGCAAGCTGCTCGACACTCAATTGGTCCAGGCCGGTCGTCTTGAGCTGCTCCGCCGTCAGGCGCTGTTCGATCGCGACATAGGGGCGTTCGGCATGGGCGACGAAAGTGAACGAGGCCAGGAGGATGGCGACGAGGAAGAGCTTACGCATGCTTGGACTCCGATCGATTGGATACGGCGATGCCTGTCAGGACGACGGGAATCGTGAATGCAGGGTGGTCGAAGACGCTGGATCCCGCTTGACCAGCTTCGCTGTTGAAAGCCGCGGGGATAGGGCGGCATGCCGTCCTGGCATCGGCAAAGCCGTGCGCAAGCGCGCGCGGCAGGCCATTAAAGGCGCTGGATCCCCGCCTGCGCGGGGATGACGCATCGGCAAAGGCGTGCGCGAGCGCACGCGCCGATGCGTCACTTGACGCGCTCCACCTTCGCGCGGGTGTTGTAGCCCTTGATCGCCATGTACCAGACATTGCCGACCATGCCCGGGTTGATCTTGACCTCGAGGTCGTTCCCGCGCACGCCCACCAGCGTGGACTCGTCCGTCTGCTTCCAGACCTGGCCGTTCTGCAGCGTGTAGTTGCGGCCCCTCGCGAAGCCGCGGAATTCGCCGGCGATCTTGCTGACGATGGGGTCGGTCTTGCCGAAGTTGAAGAAGCCGCGGTTGTCGTCCTCGACCTTCTTCTTCGCTTCGCTCGCGGCCTTGACGGTTTCGGTGCTGATCGTGCGGTTCAACCAGGCATTGAGTCGCGACAGTTCGTCCGCGCTGAGCTTGTCGAGGCCGGCGGCCTTGAACTCTTCCGGCGTCATCTGCTGTTCGATGCCCTGCTGGGCGAAGGCAGGCAGCGTGCATGCGATCAGGGTGGCGAAAAGCAGCGGGCGAAGCGTCCGTGATGAAAGCAGCGACATGGCCTGTTCCTCGAAGCGTGAGGCCGTTAGTGTAGACGCTCCCCCGCTTCCGGTGATGTGCGTGACCGCCGCCGAACATCCTGCGCCGAACACGGCCGCGTCAGGCGTCGAGCACTCCGGCGGCACGGATCTGCCGGAGACGCTGCTGGCGCTGCCCGCGGCGCGCGCGATCCCGGCCGGCCTGCGCGAACTGCTGCGCGCCGCGGCGCAGGGCGACCCTGCGGCGCGGCGCGAACCACTGCGCGATCCGCTGCCGGTGCTGATCGATACGCTCGGCTCGCTGGCGTTGCTCAATGCCGACGGCGACGCGGTCGCGGCGACGATGCTGCATGCGCTGCCCGGCTGGAGCGAGCGCGCCGAACCGGCGCTGGCAAAGGACTATCCGGCCGTCTCGTTGCTGCTGGAAGGACAGCGCGCGGCGGCGCAGGTGTGGGCCCTGCATGCGGAGCGATCCGGTCACGGCAATGCCGAAGGATTGCGTCGCCTGCTGCTGGCGATCGTGCGCGACCTGCGCGTCGTGCCGGTGCTGCTGGCGCGGCAGCTGGCGCGCATGCGCGCCGCGCAGGCGCTGCCGGAAGACGAGCGTCGCGCGCTGGCGCAGCTGACGCGCGACATCCACGCGCCGCTCGCCAACCGCCTCGGCATCTGGCAGTTGAAGTGGGAGCTGGAAGACCTCGCCTTCCGCCATCTGGAACCGGAGACCTACCAGCGCATCGCGCGCCTGCTCGACGACAAGCGCGCCGGCCGCGAGCGCTACATCGAGCAGGTCAAATCCATGCTCGGCGAGGCGCTGGCGGCGCAGGGCATCCACGCCGAGGTCGCCGGGCGGCCGAAGCACATCTTCAGCATCTGGAAGAAGATGCAGAAGAAGGACGTGCCGATCGGAGAACTCTACGACCTGCGCGCGGTGCGGATCCTCGTCGACGACATTCCGTCGTGCTACGCCGCGCTGGGCGTCGCGCACGTGCTGTGGACGCCGGTCCCTAGCGAATTCGACGATTACATCGCGCGTCCGAAGAACAACGACTACCGCTCACTGCACACCGCCGTGGTCGGGCCTGAAGGCAAGACCCTGGAAGTGCAGATCCGCACGCGCGAGATGCATGCGCAGGCCGAACTCGGCGTCGCCGCGCACTGGCGCTACAAGGAGGGCGGCGGCGCGCGCAAGGGCGGCGAAGGCCGGTCCGCGGCCGGCGATGCCGCGCTCGATCGCAAGATCGAATGGATGCGGCGCCTGCTCGACGCCAACAGCGAGGACGGCCGCGAAGGCGGCGAGCGCGAGTTGCGCGACGAACTCGACAGCGCCCTGGTCGAGGACCGCGTCTACGTGCTGACGCCGATGGGCGAGGTGATCGACCTGCCGCGCGGCGCGACGCCGCTGGATTTCGCCTACCACGTGCACACCATGGTCGGGCACCGTTGCCGCGGCGCCAAGGTCGACGGCCGCATCGTGCCGCTCGACCACGTGCTGCATACCGGCGACCGCGTCGAGATCCTGACCGGCAAGACCGCCGAGCCGCGACGCGACTGGCTGATCGCCGCGAACGGCTTCCTGGCCAGCGCGCGCTCGCGCGAGAAGGTGCGCAACTGGTTCAACAAGCTCGATCGCGTGCGCAACGTGCAGGCCGGCAAGGAACTGCTCGACAAGGACCTGCGGCGGATGGGCCTGTTGCAGGCCGATCCGGCGCCGGCGCTGCAGAAGTTCAACGTCGCCAGCCTCGAGGAGTTGTACGTGATGGTCGCGCTCGGCGACGTCGGCCCGCACCAGGTCGGCCGCAGCCTGCTCGAGCACGAGCGCGCGCAAGCGGAAGCGCAGGCGCCGGCGACCGCGTCGGGCGCATCGCTCGCCCCGCGTGCGCCGAAGAAGGCGGCGACACCGTCTTCGGCGTTCACCGTCGTCGGCGTCGGCAACCTGCTGGTGCAGATCGCGCGCTGCTGCCAGCCGCTGCCGGGCGAGGACATCGCCGGTTATCTGACCCGCGGCCGCGGCATCACCGTGCACCGCGCCGATTGCGCGGCCTTGCAGCGCCTGGCCGCGAAGCAGCCACAGCGCGTACTGCCGGTCGAATGGGGACGCGCCGGCGGCGGTCACGAGGCCGACGTGCTGGTCGAGGCGATCGACCGCAAATGGCTGCTCAAGGACCTGACCAACCTGATCGCGCAGGAGGACGCGCACGTCCTCGGCATCCACAGCGAAGCCGCGCGCGGCAGCGGCCAGATGCGCCTGCGGTTGCAGCTGCGCGTGCAGGACTACGGCCAGCTCTCGCGCCTGCTCGGCAAGATCGACAGCCTGCCGGGCGTACAGCAGGCGCGCCGCGCCTGACGACGGGCTGAAGCAGCGACACCACGCCATCATCGCGGGGCTTGCTTATGCTGTGCAGGTGAGCCGCAACCGCCCGCCCGACCCAGATGCCGCGAAGGACGCCGGCGACGACAACGCTCCCGGCGCACGCCGCGAGCCGACGATCGGTGACATGGACGACGTGATCTTCCGTGCCCGCGAGGGCCTGGATGCTGCGCGCCGCGCGCGCTTGCGTCCGCGACGGCGTTGGTGGCGCTGGGCGATCGTGCTCTGTGCGGCGGCGATCGCTGCCGCGGTGCTGCTGCGGCAACCGCTGGCCGAGCGTGTCTGGCCCGATACGCGCGCCCAGACGCTGCGAGCGCAGGCCGCCGCCGCGTTGTCGCAGGGTCGGCTGACGGCGCCCGACGGCAGCGGCGCGCGCGAACTGTACGAGGCCGCCCTGGCGATCGATCCGGATCGCAACGAAGCGCGCGCCGGCCTCATGCGCGTGGCCGGCGCGGCGCTGGCGCAAGCGCGCGCGCAGATGGCGGCCGGGCGCTTCGAGCAGGCGCACGGCGCGTTGCGCCTGGCGCGCGAGCTATCGGTGCCGCGCGCCGAAGCCGACGCGGTGGCGGCGGAACTGCGCCGCCGCGAAGCGGCGCACGCCGGCCTCGACGGGATGCTCGCGAAAGCGCGCGTGGCGTTGGCCGAAGGGCATCTGGACGGGAGCAAGGACGCCGCCTTGCCGCTGTATCGACGGGTCCTGGAACTGCAGCCGGGTCTCGAGCGCGCGCTGGAAGGACGCGAGGATGCGATCGCCGAACTGCTGCAGCGCGCGCGCAAATCGATCGATCGTGGCGAACTCGCGATCGCTGCCGCATCGATCGTCTCCGCGCGCGGTTATGACGCTGGCCACGCCGACCTTCCCGAAGCGCAGGCGAGACTCGCGCGCGCGATCGAACAGGTCCGGCAGCGCGCCGACGCCGACCTGCGTGCAGGCAACCTGGATCGCGCCGCGCAGGCCTATCGCGAGGTCGTCGAGGCCAGCGGCAGCGTCGAGGTCGGCGAAGACCTCGCCGGCGAAGCGTCGCAAGGACTGCAGCGGATCGGGCTGGCGCACGCCGCGCGCGCGGAACGTGCAGCGGAGGATTTCAGGTTCGACGACGCCGAAGCCTTGCTGGGCCAGGCCCGCGAATACGCACCCGGCGCGGCGGCGGTGCGCGATGCCGAACGCCACTTGCAGCGCGCGCGGCAAACGCAGGCGCGGCTGGGAACGGGGGGCATCCCGGCGAACCAGCGCCAGGCGCGCATCGGGCAGTTGCTCGCCGAAGCCGCCGCGGCCGAAGCGCGCGGCGACCTGTTGACGCCGCCCGGCGACAGCGCCTACGACAAGCTGCGCGCGGCGCGTTCGATCGCGCCCGATTCGCCGGCCGTGCGCAGCGCTTCGGCGCGCCTGCTGCCGGCGGCCACGGCCTGCTTCGAACGCGAGCTGCGCGGCAACAACCTGACCCGTGCGCGCGCCTGCCTCGATGCGCGTCGCGTGCTGGAAGGCGATTCGAACGCACTGACGCAGGCAAGACGACGACTCGCGCAGCGCTGGCTGGCCGTCGGCGACGAGCGTTTGGGTGCGGGTGAAGTCGCTGCCGCAGCGTCGGCGCTGGACGCCGCGCGCAGGCTCGACTCCGCGACGCCGGGCCTGGACGCATTCGCCGAACGCGTGCGCGCAGCGTCGGCCGGCAGGCCGTAGGGCGGGCCCAGGCTCGCCGCTCTTTTTATTCGATGAAATATCGCAATGGCGGGCCAGGGCCCGCCCTACGCGTCGAAGAACACCCGCCGCACCGTCTCGCGCGCCGCCTCCGGCGAAAAATGGCGTTGCACGTTGTCCAGGCCGTTGATGCTCAGCGTCATCCACAAGGTCTCGTCGCGATACAGGCGCAACACGGCCTCGGCGAAGGCCTCGCCTTCATCCGCGACCAGCACGTCGCGGCCATCCTCCAGGTGCATGCCTTCGACCGCACACGCCGTGGCGACCACCGGCTGCCCATGCGCCATGCTCAGGTTGATCTTGCCCTTGACGCCCGCGCCGTAGCGCAGCGGCGCCACCGCGACGCGGCAACCGTCCATGTATGGCGTGATGTCGGGGACGTGTCCGTGCACGACGACGCCTTCCGAGCGCGCCAGTGCCTCGATCGCCGGGGTCGGATGGCTGCCGATGCAATGCAGCCGGATGCCGGGCGATGCGGCGCGGATGTAGGGGAACACCGAACCGACGAACCAGCACAACGCATCGACGTTCGGCGGATGGCGGAAGCCGCCGACGAACACCAGGTCGCGGCGCTGCACGAACGGCAGGCCCGCGCCGGCCACTTCGTGCAGGTTCGACAGCAGCTCGATACGCGCCTGCGGCGCGTCGCTCGCCAGCAGCGTGCGCTCGGCCTCGCTCACCACCAACGTCACGTCGCTGCGCGCGATCACATCGAGTTCCAGCGCGCGCGTGCGCTTGGCCGATCGTGCCAGCGCCGCATCGCCGGACAGCGCCGCGCCGCGCTGTTCGCGCAGGTAATGCAGGTCGATGCTGTCGAACACGATGCGTGCCTGCGGCGCGTGCTCGCGCAGCAACGGCAGGAACTCGCGCGAGACGTAGTGCCTGCAGACCATGACGGTGTCGAAACGCGGTCCGTGCTCGCGCAGCCAAGCCGGCGCGCGCTGCGCGAACGGCGCGTACCAGGTCTCCACGCCCAGCTGCTGCAGTGCGCTCGTGTAGCGGCCGGCATGCTCGCGGTTGGACGGCATGAACACGACATGCGCGCCTTGCTCAATGAGCAACCGCATCAGGTTGACCAGACGCAGCGATCCGGAATCGTGGTCGGGATGCGGCGTCAGCGCATCGATGATGAGGACCTGCCGCTGCCCGCGATGCAGCGTGGCGGGCGAAGGCGTGGTGCCCGCAGGCAGCTGCCGTGCGAGCGCCGCGCTGCGGTGCGAACGGAAGATCTCCTGATTGCGCACCTGGTAGGCCTTGGTGCCGCTGCCGACATCGGTGCCGGAGGTCGCGCCTTCGTCGTGCACCACGCGCGCGGCGGGTTGGTACAGCACGCGCCTGCCGGCTTCGCGCACGGCGAAGGCGAGATCGGTGTCCTCGTAATAGGCGGGCGCATAGCGCGTATCGAAACCGCCCAGTTGCTCGAACAACGCGCGCGGGATCGCGATCGCCGCGCCGCTGACGTAGTCGGCATCGCGCAGGTAGCCGAAGCGCGGGTTGGCCGGTGCTTCGAAGCGCCCGTAGTTCCAGCCGCTACCATCATCGAACACCACGCCGCCGGCCTCCTGCAGGCGGCCGTCGGGATACAGCAGCTGCGCGCCGACCAGGCCGACATCAGGATGCGTGTCGAACGTGTGCAGCAAGGCATCGAGCCAGCCCGGCTGCGGCACCGTGTCGTTGTTGAGGAAGACCAGGCACTCGCCCAGCGCCAGTCCGGCGCCATCGTTGCAGGCGGCGATGAAGCCGCCGTTTTCGCGACGGCGGTGATAGTGCAGGCCGCCAATGCGGGGCAGGGCGTCGACCGTGGCGTCGCTGGAGCCGTCGTCGACGACGATGATCTCGACGGCAGCCTGCGGCGGATGCGCCGCAATCGCGCGCAGGCAAGCCAGCGTGTGTGCGAATTGGTTGTAGACCGGGATGACGATGCTCGCGCGCGGCGCGCCGCTCGCCGGCAGCGCGAACGGCGCGAATGGCGTTGCAGCGGGCGCGTACAGCGCCTCGCGCCTGCCTGCGGTCAGCCCGCGGAACTGGCGCAGCACGCGTTCCCAGCTCGCGCGCCAGCCGCGCGTGCGCAGGCTGGTCATGCCGCGCCGGATCAGGCCGAGGCCGCGGTCGTAGAGGAACCGCGCATCGGCCAGCGAAAACGACAACGGCATGCCTACAGAACTCCGGATGACTGTTCGGGTCTGCGGCAGGCGCCCGCAAACGATCGCTGGGCTAGACTCCGCATTCCTTTCATTGTCGCATCCCCCGGGAGTCCGCTGGCCGAGCCTTCGCTGGCGCGGACTCGAGCCAACGCATGCCGCGCATCGATTACGACGAAGACGATTACGACGACGACGACAGCAGCGACGGCGCTACGCCGGATTGGCGTCGTCGGGTGCTTACCTGGGGATTGGCGGCAGTCGGGCTTGGCCTGGGCTTCCTGATCCCCTACACGCTCTATCTGAACAGCCAGGTCAGCGCGCGTTTCGGCCAGTTGCAGTGGCAGCTGCCGACGCGCGTCTATGCGCGGCCGTTGCAGTTGTCCACGGGCCTGGCGATGGATGCGCAAACGCTCAAGACCGAACTCGACTCGGCCTCCTATCGTGACGACGGTGCCGGCTTGCGGCCCGGCAGCTACGCGCGCAACGGCGGTCGTTGGCTGATCGCGAGCCGCGGCTTCCAGGATGTCGACGGCGCCACCGGCCCGAGCCGCATCGAGGTCACGCTGTCGGGTGGACGCGTCGCCAGCGTGCGCGACGCCGCGCGCAAGCGCGCGATCAAGTCGGCCAAGCTCGATGCCGCGCGCATCGCGACCTTGTACGGCCAGAAGCAGGAAGAACGGCGCCTGGTGCGCATCGAGGAAGTGCCCGAACTGCTGGTGACCGGCCTGCAGTCGGTCGAGGACCGCGACTTCGCCCACCATCACGGCATCGATCTCGGCGGCATGCTGCGCGCCGCCTTCGTCAACGTGAAGTCGGGCGAGGCCAGGCAGGGCGCGAGCACGCTGACCCAGCAGCTCGCGCGCAGCGGCCTGCTCGGCATCGGCAAGGAACAGACGCTGTCGCGCAAGTTCAACGAGATCCTGTACGCGCTGCTGATCGAGGCGCGCTACGACAAGCGCACCATCCTCGAGGCCTATTTCAACCAGGTCTACCTCGGCCAGCGCGGCGCGCAGGCAATCCACGGCGTCGCCGCCGCCTCGGAGTTCTGGTTCGGCCGCGACCTGCGCGACCTCAGCACCGAGCAGATCGCGCTCATGATCGGCATCGTCAAGGGCCCGTCCGCGTACGATCCACGCCGCAATCCCGAGCGCGCACTGGAGCGCCGCAACTTCGCGCTGGCGAAGATGCGCGAGACCGGGCTGATCAACGACAGCGAGTACCAGCGCGCGCGCAAGGCGCCGCTGGGCATCACCCAGTCGCCGGGCAGCATCGCGGCGAACCGCTTCCCGGCCTATGTCGACCTGGTGCGCAGGCAACTGGCGCGCGACTATCCCGCCGATGCGCTGCAGGGCGCCGGCCTCAGCGTGATGACCGGCATGTCGCCGGCGGCGCAGGCCTATGCCGAGGGCGCGGTGACGCGCACGCTCAAGTCGCTCGGCAACAAGCGCCGTCCTGCGCTGCAGGCGGGATTGGTGGTGACCGACGTGCACGATGGCGAAGTGATCGCGGTCGTCGGCAGTCGCGAGTTCGCCGAGCACGGCTTCAACCGCGCGGTCGAGGCCGAACGTCCGGTCGGGTCGCTGCTGAAGCCGTTCGTCTACCTGCTGGCGCTCGCGCAGCCGGGCAAATACTCGCTGGCGAGCTGGGTCAACGACGATCCAGTCACGATTACGCTCGACAACGGCAAGCGCTGGAGCCCCGGCAATTCCGACGGCCGCAGCCATGGCAGCGTGCGGCTCATGGATGCGCTCGCGCAGTCCTACAACCAGGCGACCGTGCGCGTCGGCATGGACGTGCGCCCGGAACGCCTCGGCGACCTGATCCGCACCCTCGCCGGCATCGATGCGCCGGTGAATCCGTCGCTGATCCTCGGCTCGGTCGACCAGAGCCCGTATGCGATGGCGCAGCTCTACCAGTTCCTGGCCAGCGACGGCGAGATCCAGCCACTGCACGCGGTGCGCGGCGTGCTCGATCGCGAAGGCAAGGCGGTCAACCGCTACGACAAGGCGCCGGCCCCGGCCCAGGAAGGCGACGCCATCGCCGCGCGGCTCGTGACCACGGCGCTGCAGCACGCGGTGACCTCGGGCACCGGCCGGCAGCTGGTCAACGACGGGCTCGGCCGCCTCAGCGCGGCCGGCAAGACCGGGACCAGCAACGACAGCCGCGACAGCTGGTTCGCGGGCTGGACCGGCGACCACCTCGCCGTGGTCTGGGTCGGCAACGACCAGAACCAGCCGACCGGCCTGTATGGCGCCACGGGTGCGATGCGCGTGTGGTCGGGCATCTTCGCGCGGCTGCCGAGCGCACCGCTGAAGGTGCCGGCCAAGGGTCTGGACTGGCAATGGATCGTGCAGTCGAACGCATCCGATGCCGGCTGTCCCGGCGCGCGCCGCTTCGCCTTCGTCGCCGGCTTCGCGCCGGCCTTCCAGCCCTGCGTCTACGCCGATCCGGATCCCTACTACCAGCAGCAGGGGCAGGATCAGCAAGGCGGCGGCTGGCGCGAGTTCTTCGGCTTCGGCGACCGCGATGCGCCGCGCGATCCCGCGCAGGCGCCGCCACAGCCACAGCCGCAGCCGGCGCAGCCATCCGAGCCGCCACCCCCACCGCCTGAGCAATGATCGTTATGCCTTTCTCTTCGCGTTCTTGCGTCGTCCTATCCCTTCTGCTGTTGTCGGCATGCGCCACGCAGCCGCCGGTGGCGCCCAAGCCGGCCGCCCTGACCTCGGCCACGCCCGAACAGATGGTCGCCGCCATACGCGCCACCGCCGGCACGGGCGAAGGCGAGCTGGCGGTGCAGCCGCTGCGCGATCCGACCGTCGAGGACCTGCGCCAGGCGGCGTCGCGGCTCGAGACGCAGAAGCAGTACGCCGATGCGGCGAAATCGCTCGACCAGGCGCTGGCGATCGTGCCCGACGATCCGGCACTGCTGCAGGAGCGCGCCGAGACCGCTTTGCTGCTGAGCGACTTCGCCAATGCGGAGAAACTCGCGCAGCGTGCTTACGAACTCGGCTCCCAGGTCGGCCCGTTGTGCCGGCGGCACTGGAAGACGGTCGAGCAGGTGCGCCTGCTGGCCGGCGATGCGGCCGGGGCGGCTTCGGCGACACGCCAGGTCGAAGGCTGCAAGGTCGCTGCGCCCAATCGTTTCTGACATGCCAGCGGTGAACGGACACGAACAACTCGATGTAAATCCGGCCGATGTAAATCCGGTCGATGTAGATCCGGCCGATGCCGCCCCGGGTGCGTCCGAACTGAGCCAGCGCAGCCGCGCCGCACTGGCCGAGGGCGGCATCCTCGCCACGCAGATCCCCGCCTTCCATCCGCGGCCGTCGCAGCAGGACCTGTCCGCGGCGATCGCCGATGCCTTCTCGGATCGCGGCACCTTGCTCGCCGAAGCCGGCACCGGCACCGGCAAGACCTTCGCCTATCTCGTGCCGGCGCTGCTGTCCGGGAAGAAGACGATCATCTCCACCGGCACGCGCGCGCTGCAGGACCAGCTCTATCACCGCGACCTGCCGCGCGTGCGCGATGCGCTGGGCACGCCGGTCAGGACGGCGTTGCTGAAAGGCCGCGCCAACTACCTGTGCAAGTACCGGCTGCAGCAAGCCAAGGGCGAGCCGCGCTTCAGCAGCCGCGAACAGATCTCGCAGTTCCAGCGCATCGTCGCCTGGGCCGGGCGCACGCGCATGGGCGACCTCGCCGAGGTCGAAGCCCTGCCCGAGGATTCGCCGCTGCTGCCGATGGTCACCTCGACCACCGACAACTGCCTCGGCAGCGAATGCCCGTTCTGGGGCGAGTGCTTCGTCGTGCAGGCGCGGCAGCGCGCGCAGACGGCGGACATCGTCGTCGTCAACCACCACCTGCTGCTGGCCGACCTGGCGCTGAAGCAGGAGGGCTTCGGCGAAATCCTGCCAGGCGCGGAGGCCTTCGTCGTCGACGAAGCGCATCAGCTGCCCGACCTGGCCGCGCAGTTCTTCGGCGAAGGCCTCGGCGCGCGCGCGCTGGTCGAACTGGCGCGCGATGGCCTGGCCGAATGCAAGCAGGTCGAAGGCGCGCTCGCGGTCATGCAGCAGCCGACCCGCACGCTCGAACACGCCACGCGCGCGTTGCGCGCGGCGATGGAGGTCCTGCCGCCGCGCAGCACGCAGTTCCGTGCGTTGCAGGACGAGGCGGTGCGCGCCGCCCTCGATGACCTCGCTGCGGCGTTGGCGCAATTCGCCGAAGCCGTTGCGCCGCTGCGCGAAACCGCGCCCGGATTCGATGCCTGCCACCTGCGCGCCACCGACAGCGCCGCGCGCCTGCTGCGCTGGCGTGCCGAACGCGATTTCGACGCGGAGTTCGAAACCGCCGACGACGACGTGCGCTGGTACGAACTGTCGCCGCGCGGCTTCCGCCTGCAGCGCACGCCGCTGGATGTCTCCGGCCCGTTGCGCGCGCATCGCGAACGTTCGCACGCGTCCTGGGTATTCACCTCGGCGACGCTCGCGGTCGACGGACACTTCGACCATATCGCCACGCGGCTGGGGCTGGACGAGCCCGCCACGCTGCTCGCGCCGAGTCCGTTCGAGTGGCAGCGGCAAGCCTTGTGCTACCTGCCGCAACGCATGCCCGAGCCGGCTTCACGCGATTACGGCAGCGCAGTGGTCGACGCGCTGCGGCCGGTGCTCGAAGCCTCGCAGGGCCGTGCCTTCGTGCTGTTCGCCTCGCACCGCGCGTTGCGCGAGGCCGCGGTGCTGCTGCGCGACAGCAGCAATCCGTCGCCGTGGCCGCTGTTCGTGCAGGGCGAGGCGCCGCGTCACGTGTTGCTGCAGCAGTTCCGCGATTCCGGCAACGGCGTGCTGCTCGGCGCGGCGAGCTTCCGCGAAGGCGTCGATGTCGTCGGCGATGCACTGAGCGTGGTGGTGATCGACAAGCTGCCGTTCGCCGCGCCCGACGATCCGGTGTTCGAGGCGCGGCTCGATGCGATCCGCCGCAGCGGCGGCAATCCGTTCCGCGACGAGCAGTTGCCGCAGGCGGTGATCGCGCTCAAGCAGGGTGTCGGCCGCCTGATCCGCACCGAGACCGACCGCGGCGTGCTGGTGCTGTGCGATCCGCGCCTGATCGGCAAGAGTTATGGGCGCTTGTTCCTGGATTCGCTGCCGCCGTTTGCGCGGACGCGGGAACTGGGGGATGTGGAGGCGTTCTTTACGGTTCCGGTAGACGGACGCCGCGGTCATTCGGTAGGAAGCGACCAAAACTCTGCCAGTCGTCATTCCCGCGAAGGCGGGAACCCAGCGACTTTGTTCTGGTGCTAACGGTCGAAACTTAAAGACACTGGGTTCCCGCCTTCGCGGGAATGACCAGCAAAAGCTGTAGCCTTCCTCGTTCGCTCGTTCCTCGTTCCTCGTTCCTCGTTCCTCGTGCACCCGATGAAACTCCTCGCTTTCGAAACCGCCACCGAAGCCTGCTCCGTCGCCCTCTGGATCGACGGCGAAGTACGCGAGCGTTTCGAGATCGCGCCGCGGCGCCATGCCGAACTGTCGCTGCCGTGGGCCGAGCAGTTGCTGGCCGAGGCCGGTCTCGCCAAATCGCAGCTCGACGCCGTCGCCGTCGGCCGTGGTCCTGGTGCGTTCACTGGCGTGCGCCTGGCGATCGCGCTCGCGCAAGGCATCGCGCTGGCGCTGGACCGGCCGGTCGTGCCGGTGTCGACGCTGGCCGCGCTCGCTGCGAGGGCATTCGCTCCTCCCCCTGCGGTCGCAGGGGAGGGAGCCATGCACATCCTCGCCGCCATCGACGCGCGCATGGGCGAGGTCTACACCGCTGCTTTCGTGCGCGAAGGCGATGACCTCAGTGGCGTTGTCGAAGGAAATCGTCGCGACGCCCGACAGCGTCGAGCTTCCCGCGGGCATGGACGACTGGCATGGCGTCGGCACCGGCTTCGCCGCGCTCGACGGCCGGCTTCAGACGCGCCTGCACGCGCGTTTGCTGCATGTCGACGCGAATGCGCTGCCGCATGCCGCCGACGTCGCGCGCCTGGCGGCGGCGGCGTTCGATCGTGGCGAAGCGCTCGCCCCCGAGCACCTGGAGCCGGCCTATCTGCGCGACAACGTCGCGCTGACGCTGGAAGAGCAAAAGGCCCTCCGCGCATCGCGCCGGCTGTAGGAGCGCGATCGTGCGTCCCCGGTAGAGCCATCGCATCCAAGAGGCGCTGCTACTGGTCGATCAGCTCGCCGCCGGCCAGGAAGTTCCAGGTCCGGGTGACGTGCAGCACCTCGATGTTCTCTTCGGTCTTGGGCAGCGGTGGATAGGGCTCGGCCAGCCGCGCGATGCGCAGCGCGGCGGCGTCCAGGAGCTTGATGCCGCTGGACTGGATGACATCCGCACGCTCCACCGAGCCGTCGCGGCGGATCGCGACGCTGATGACCAGCTGCCCGGCCAGTCGGCGGCGGCGCGCTTCGTCGGGATAGTTGAGGTTGCCGACGCGCTCGACGCGGTCGACCCAGGCGCGCAGGTAGCCGGCCCAGGCGTATTCCTGGGTACTCGCGGAGACGAACTTGCGTTTCGGGCGCTTGGCGTAGCGCTCCGAGCGCAGGTGGATCTCGGCGGCCAGCCGTGCCATCGCCAGATCACGGTCGATGCGCTCGGCGCCGGGCGGCAGCAACGAAGGATCGGCCTGCGGGCGCGCTTCCGGCATCGGCGCGCGCTGATCGCTGCGCGGGCTGCTGATCACGCGCGCCTCCGGCGGCGGCCGTTGCACCGGTGACTGTGCGCGCAATGGGCGCGGCGCGACCCCGGACTCGACCTGCGGTACTTCGCCGGCCTGGGTGTCGCTAGGGCGGTTGCTCTTCTCGTGCTCGCCGCCGCCCTGGTTGCTGGCCTGAGCGAGGAAGTCGGCCTGCTTCTGCGTGAGCGGGCTCTGCGTCCGGGTCAGGATCACGTCGAGAGTGGGCATCACAGGCGCGGCGTCGTTGAGCGCGAAGCCGAGGCCGAGGATCAGCATGCCGTGCAGCAGCAGCGACAGCACCATGGTCGCGCTGAGGCGCCCGCCCTCGCCGATGCCGTATTCGTCGGGGGCGAAATCGCCGCCGCGGGGGGAGGACGGGATCGCGCTCACAGGGCCGCCGCGAGCCTCTTCTCGATCGCGTCGAACAGCAGGCCGGCGATGTTGAGGCCGAACTGGGCGTCGAGCTCGCGGATGCAGGTCGGGCTGGTGACGTTGACCTCGGTCAGGTAGTCGCCGATCGCGTCGAGGCCGACGAACAGCATGCCGCGCTCGCGCATCGCCGGGCCGACCTGGGCCGCGATCCAGCGGTCGCGCTCGCTCAGCGGGCGACCCTCGCCGCGGCCGCCAGTGGCGAGATTGCCGCGAAACTCGTCGCCCTGCGGGATCCGCGCCAGGCAATAGTCGACCGGCTCGCCGTCGACCAGCAGGATGCGCTTGTCGCCGTCGACGATCTCCGGCAGGTAACGCTGCGCCATGGCCAGGTGGCGACCGTTGCCGGTCAAAGTTTCCAGAATCACGTTCAGGTTGGTGTCGCCGGCCCGGGCACGGAAGATCGAGCGCCCGCCCATGCCGTCGAGCGGCTTGAGCACCGCGTCGCCGTGTTCGGCGACGAAGGCCTTGAGCGCGGCGGCATCGCGGCTGACCAGGGTCGGCGGGCAGCATTCGGGGAATTCCAGGGCCGCCAGCTTCTCGTTGAAGTCGCGCAGTCCCTGCGGATCGTTGACCACCAGGGCCCCTGCGCGCCGCGCAAAACCGAGGATATGGGTGTCGTGGAGGTAATCGGCGTCGACCGGAGGATCCTTGCGCATCAGCACCACGTCGCCCCGGGTTAGCGCATGTTGTGACGCAGTTCCCAGTTCGAACCAGTCCGACTTATCGTCGCGAACGGTCAGCGGTGCGATATCGGCAAAAGCGGCACCGCCGCGCAGCGTCAGTCCGCCCGGCAGCACGTAGAACAGCCGGTGGCCCCGTCGTTGCGCCTCCAGCAGCATCGCGAACGTTGAATCCTTGGCGATTTTGATCGAGGCGATCGGATCCATCACGACGACGACATTGCATGGCATACGAACCACCTGCGGCAGAATCTGACAAATGTTAGCAGGCGCCGTTCAGCGCGCGGGGCCCTTGTTTTCAGCGGGTTTTGCAGAGTGGATAACGAATGCTTGACAGTCTTGCGGCGGACTGGGATATAAGACGGCTTGCAGCGATGCCGGCAGTGACGAAGCAGCGCGCACTCGGGGAGTTTGTGATGACGCAAGACGACAGTCGCGCTGGCAGTCTCGACGGCCTGCGCGTGATGGTGATCGACGATTCGAAAACCATCCGCCGCACCGCCGAGACACTGCTGAAGCGCGAGGGCGCCGAGGTGGTGACGGCCACCGACGGCTTCGAGGCGCTGGCCAAGATCGCCGACCAGCGGCCGCAGATCATCTTCGTGGACATCATGATGCCGCGCCTGGACGGGTACCAGACCTGCGCCCTGATCAAGAACAACCAGGTCTTCAAGAACACGCCGGTGATCATGCTGTCGTCCAAGGACGGCCTGTTCGACAAGGCCCGCGGCCGCATCGTCGGTTCCGAGCAGTACGTCACCAAGCCATTCACGCGCGAGGAACTCCTCGACGCGATCCGCAAGCACGTTACAGCCTGATCCGGGGGGTAGGGCAAACCACATGGCACGCATTCTGTTGATCGAGGACTCGCCGACCGATACGGCGGTACTGACCCAGTTGCTGGAACGCAACGGCCACCAGGTGCTGTCTTCGGGCAGCGCCGAGGATGGCATCGAGGTCTGTAAGCGGGAGCTGCCGGACCTGGTGCTGATGGACATCATCCTGCCGGGCATGAACGGCTTCCAGGCCACGCGTGCGCTGTCCCGCGACAGCGCGACCAGTGCCATCCCCGTGCTGATCGTCAGCACCAAGGGCATGGAAACCGACAAGGCCTGGGGCCTGCGGCAAGGGGCCAAGGACTACATCGTCAAGCCGCCTGTCGAGGGCGAGCTGATCGGCCGTATCAACGAGCTGCTCGGCACCTGACGATGATGTCCCGCTCCAAATCTCCCGCCACGCCAGCCCGCAGCGCTCCCAGCGAGCGCGCTGTCGCCGATCCGTTCGAGATCCTGGCCGAGTACGAGCGCAAGAGCCTCGCGCACGTCGCCGGCCTGCCCGAACAGCTCGATGCGCCGGGCCTGTGGCGCGGCGTCGGCTACCGGGTCGGCAAGCGCCGGCTCGCATCGGGCTTCGACGAGGTGGTCGAGATCATGCCGTTGCCGCAGGTGACGCCCGTGCCGGGCGCGCAGCCGTGGATGCTCGGCGTGGCCAATATCCGCGGCAGCCTGCTGCCGGTGGTCGACCTCAAGCAGTTCCTCGAAGGCGAACGCACCGTGCTGCACGAGAGCCAGCGCGTGCTGATCGTGCGCCAGCCGGGCGGCGACGTCGCCGTCACCATCGACGAACTGTTCGGCCAGCGCAGCTTCAACGACGAACAGGCGCTGTCGGCGGAAGACCTGTCCAGCCAGCAGCTGGCGGAAGGACGCTATGCGCATTTCATCGACCGGGCCTACAGCCTGGCCGACGTCTCGTGGGGGATCTTCAGCCTCGACCGGCTGGCCCGCACGCCCGAATTCAGACAAGCCGCGGCCTGACCGCGCAAACGCAGACGAGCAAGAGGCCACACCATGAGCACTGTAATGGACACTGTCGCCGGCAAGGGTCGCAGCCTGGGCACCAACTTCTGGTTGATCCTGCTGGGCGTTTCGGTGGTGATCTTCGGCCTCAATACCGGTTACGCGACGTGGAAGGCGGCCCGCCTGGGTGGCGCCAGCACGGCCGCCTCGAGCCTGCAGGTGAACTCGCAGCGACTGGCCAACCAGGGCCGCGAAGCGGTCGGCGGCAACCGCGAGGCGTTCGCCGCCTTCAAGGCAACCAAAGGCCAGATCGACACCGACGTCACGCAGCTCAATGCCAATTTCGGCGACACCACCGGCGTGGCCGGTCCGATCGAGACCGTCACCTCGACCTGGACGCCGCTGGCCAAGGACGCCGACCAGGTGATCGCCAGCGAGGCCGCGGTGCTCGGCCTGGCCGGCAATGCCGACCGCTTCACCCAGCGCATCCCGCAGCTGCAGGCGCAGCTCGACGAAGTGGTGCGCGCGATGTCGGCCAGCGGCTCGCCTTCCTCGCAGATCTATATCGCGCTGCGCGAAGTGGTACTGGCCTCGACCATGGCCCGCCGCGTGACTGAAATCCGCGCCGGTGGCACGGCGGCATCGCTCGCCGGCCAGGCGCTGACGCGCGACGCCGGCGTGTTCGGCCAGGTGCTCACCGGCCTGCGCCAGGGCGACGAGGCGATGAACGTGCAGCGCCTCGGCAACCCGGCCGCGCTCGCCGCGCTCAACCAGGCGAGCACCCTGTGGGTGGAGATGAAGAAGGATCTCGACGCCATCCTGGCGAGCTCGCAGAACCTGTTCCGCGCGCAGTCGTCCGCGACCTCGCTGACCACCGGCGCCAACAAGCTGCTCAGCGACAGCGAGAACCTGTTCCGCGCATTCACCGCGTTCGGCTCGCTCAAGGACACCAGCGTCCTCGGCAACCTGTGGATCAGCGTCCTGTCCGGCGCGCTGGCGTTGTTCGCCATCGGCGGCTTGCTGTTCTCGTTGAACCGCGCGCAGCGCCGCCGCTTCGAAACCACGATGGAACTCAACAACCGCAACCAGGAGGCGATCATGCGCCTGCTGGACGAGATGGGTTCGCTCGCCGAAGGCGATCTGACGGTGAAAGCAACGGTGACCGAGGACATGACCGGCGCGATCGCCGACTCGATCAACTTCGCCGTCGAGCAGCTGCGCAGCCTGGTGCAGACGATTACCGACACGTCTGTGCAGGTCGCCTCGAGCGCGCAGGAAACGCAGGCCACCGCCATGCACCTGGCCGAAGCCGCCGAGCACCAGGCGCAGGAAATCTCCTCCGCCTCCGACCGCATCAACGAAATCGCCGCCAGCATCAACCAGGTGTCGAAGAACTCCGCCGAGTCCGCCGACGTGGCGCAGCGCTCGGTGCAGATCGCGACCAAGGGCGCCGGCGTGGTGCGCGAGACGATCGCCGGCATGGACTCGATCCGCGACCAGATCCAGGAAACTTCCAAGCGCATCAAGCGACTGGGCGAAAGCTCGCAGGAAATCGGCTCGATCGTCGAACTCATCAACGACATCTCCGAGCAGACCAACATCCTGGCGCTGAACGCGGCCATCCAGGCGGCCTCCGCCGGTGAAGCGGGCCGCGGGTTCGCGGTCGTGGCCGACGAAGTGCAGCGACTCGCCGAACGTGCGTCCAACGCGACCAAACGCATCGAGACGCTGGTGCAGACGATTCAGTCCGACACCAACGAGGCGGTCAGCTCGATGGAACAGACGACCTCCGAAGTGGTCGCCGGTGCGCGCCTGGCCGAGGACGCCGGTACCGCGCTGGGCGAGATCGAAAACGTGTCGACCAACCTGGCGGCGCTCATCGAAGGCATCTCCAGCGCGTCGCAGCAGCAGTCCGCTGCGGCAACGGGCATCACCGCGACGATGAACACGATCCAGTCGATCACCGCGCAGACCTCGCAGGGCGCCAACCAGACGGCCGAGTCGATCGGCAATCTGGCGCAACTCGCTGCCGACCTGCGCCGCTCGGTCGCCGACTTCAAGCTCCCGGCCTGACCGCAGGACGCCGATCACAATGAAGCGGATCGCTCACCGTCGCAGCTGCTTGCGCGCCTCCACTGAACATGGAGCCGCGCAATGACGGCCCTGCGCGACGCGATCGACTACACCACGCTCGGCTGGGTCAAGCCCGAGCTCGACGAGACCCTGCGCCAGGCGCGGATCGAGATCGAGGGCTTTGCCGAGGATCCCAGCGACGGCAGCCGCATGCGCTTCTGCGCCAGCTACCTGCACCAGGTGCAGGGCACGTTGCGCATGGTCGAGTTGTACGCGCCGGCGATGGTGGCCGAGGAGATGGAGCAACTCGCGCAGGCCCTGCAGGTCGGCGACATCGGCGACCGCGACGGCGCTTGTTCCACGCTCATGCGCGGCGTGGTGCTGTTGCCCGATTACCTGGAGCGGCTGCAGAGCGGGCACAAGGATATTCCGATCGTGCTGCTGCCGTTGCTCAACGAGCTGCGCGCCGCGCGCGGCGAAGCGGGGCTGAGCGAAAGCGTGCTGTTCTCGCCCGACCTCGAGCGGCCATTGCCGGCGGACCTGACCGCCGCCGTGCCGGCATCGGGCCCGACGCGCAGCACCGAGGCGGCGCCGTTGCTGGCACGCCTGCGCGAGGCGATGGCTGCCTGGCCCGAGCACGGTGCTCCAGCCGATGCCAGCGAACTGCGCGAAGCCATCGAAGCCCTGCTGTCGCGGACCGAACAGGAATCCGCGCGGCGCATGCTGTGGGTGGCCTCGCTGGTCATGACCGCGTTGCAGGACGGCGCGATGCCGGTCGGCGCCGGATTGCGGCAGGCCTTCGCCAGCGTCGAACGCGAGACCCGGCGCCTGTTCGAGGACGACGGCTTCGGCATGCCGCGTGCCGAAGCGGCCTTCGAACCCACGCGCCAGTTGCTCTACCACGTCGCGCACACCTACACCGAACATCGTGCGCTGCAGACCTTGCGCACGACCTTCGACCTCAGCGGTCAGATGCCGAGCGAGTCCGAACTCGAACACGCGCGCGGCAGCCTCACCGGCCGCAACCGCGCGCTGCTCGACACCGTGTCGGCCGCGGTCAAGGAAGACCTGTTGCGCGTCAAGGACGCGCTCGACCTGCACCTGCGCAGCGGCCAGTCCGATGTCTCCGGCCTGCTGCCGCAGGTCGAGGCGCTGGGCCGTGTTGCCGACACGCTCGGCATGCTCGGCCTCGGCGTCGCCCGCAACGTCGTCCAGCAGCAGCGCGAGGCCATGCACGCGATCGTGCGCGGCGACAAATCCGCTGACGAAGGCGCGCTGCTCGACGTCGCCGGCGCGCTGCTCTACGTCGACGCCACGCTCGACGACCAGGTGGCGCGATTGGGCGACAGCGATGTCGGCACCAACCAGGACGATCTGTTTTCGAACGAATCGCGCAAGGTGCTCGAAGTCATCGTGCGCGAGGCGATCGCCAACTTCGCCGACGCGCGCCAGGCCTTCGTCGCCTTCGTCGAGACCAGCTGGGATCACGGCGAACTGGTCGAGGTGCCGCGCCTGCTCAACGAGGTCGCCGGCGCGCTCAACATGCTCGAGCTGCCGCAGCCTGCCGCCTACCTCACCGGCGTGCGCCGCTATACCGAGACCGAACTCATCGGCCGCCGCCGCGTTCCCAACGGTCGCCTGCTCGACACGCTCGCCGACGCGCTCGCCAGCCTCGAGTATTACCTGGAAGCGTTGCGCGAACAGCGAGGCAACCGCGACGAGATCCTCGACATCGCACGCAACAGCCTCGAAGGCCTCGGCTACTGGCCGCTGCCGCCCGAGGACGTGGTCGAAGCGCCGTCGGAAGATGGCCTCGACGTGGATGTCGTCGAAGACCACGGCGACATCGACTCGACCGTCGCCGCCTTCATCGATCGCGACGACCGCGTGCCGCAGGCCGATGCCGCGGACACGCTGCCGGCATTCGACCAGGTCGTCGTCGCCCATGTCGTCGCGCCCGTCGCGCCGGCCGGCATCGCCAGTGGCGGCTTCGAGGCCACCGGCGACGAGATCGACGACGAGATCCGCGATGTCTTCCTCGAGGAATTCGAAGAGGAAATCGGCAACCTCGACGCCATGCTGCCAGCCTGGCGCGCGAATCCGGACGAACTGGAGCGTTTACGCCCGATCCGCCGCGTGTTCCACACGTTGAAGGGTAGCGGCCGTCTGGTCGGCGCGCGCACGCTCGGCGAGTTCAGCTGGAAGATAGAGAACATGCTCAACCGCGTGCTCGACGGCAGTCATGCTGCGAGCCCGGCCGTGATCGCGATGGTCGACCAGGCGTTCTATACGCTGCCGCAGCTGCACGCCGCGCTGCGCGGCGAAGGCATGGTCACGGCCGACCTCGACGCCATCCAGGCGATGGCCGATCGCGTCGCCGGGGGCGAGGAGGTGTTCTACACCGCCCCGGCATTCGAAGCCGTCGATATCAGCGTGGCTGCAGACGCGGGCGCGGACGACGACGTCGCCGAGGAAATCGTTGTCGAGAGCGCCGCGCTCGACGCCGAAGCCGACGACGACAGTCTCCCGGCATCGGTCGACGAGCTGCTGCTGGAAATCCTGGACACCGAGGTCACCGGTCATCTCGCTACCGTCGATGCCTGGGTGGAACAGGCACGGTCGGTCCCGGCCCACGTCGACGATGCCTTGCTGCGCTCGATCCATACCATGAACGGCGCCTTCGCGATGACCGAGGTGCCGTCGATCACCGGCGCAATCGCTCCCGCAGAAGGCTATGTTCGTCGTTTGCTCGCCGCGCGCCTGGACGCGACGCCCGAAGGCGTCGAGGCGATCGCCGATCTCGCCGCGGCGATCCGCCGCACGATGACCGCGCTGCAATCCGCGTCGCCGCGCGTCGCCCGTTGCGATGCGCTCGCCGCGCGCCTGCTCGCATTGCGCGACAGCCTGCCCGAAGCGATGCCGGTGGTCGAAACAACGGCCGCCGCGATCGCCGCGAATGCGGACGACTACGATTCGGCACAGACGCCAGCGTTCGCCGGCGGCGACCTGACCGAACTCGACCTGAGCGCCTATGGGGATCTCGCGAGCGATGATCTCGGACCGACCCCCATCACGATCGGCGGCACCGACGCCGTTGCCGAGGACGCTGCGGACGCTCAGGAATCCTCGAACGAGTCTCTGCTGTCCATGGCCGAACAATTCGAGGCCGAGCGCCTCGAGGCCGAGCGCGAGGAGCATGAACACGCCGCCGCCGAGGCAGAGCGTGTCGAGACAGAGCGTGTCGAGGCAGAGCGTATCGAGGCAGAACGTGTCGAGGCAGAGCGTGTCGAGGCAGAGCGTGTCGAGGCGGAACGTCTCGAAACCGAACGCTTGGAAACAGAACGCCGCGAAGCCGCGCGCATCGAAGAAGAAGAGCGCCTCGAATACGAGCGCCTGGAAGCCGAGTACGCCGAAGCCGATCGCATCGTGCGCGAACAGGCGCTCGAGGCCGAGCGCCTCGACGCGGCTCGCCTCGAAGCCGAACGTCTCGTCTCCGAACAGACCGAAGCCGAACGTCTCGAAGCTGAGCGCCTCGAGGCTGCGCGTCTCGAAGCCGAACGTCTCGCCTCCGAACAGACCGAAGCCGAACGTCTCGAAGCCGAGCGCCTCGAAGCCGAGCGCCTCGAAGCCGAACGCCTCGAAGCCGAACGCCTCGAAGCCGAACGCCTCGAAGCCGAACGCCTCGAAGCCGAACGCCTCGAAGCCGAACGCCTCGAAGCCGAACGCCTCGAAGCCGAACGCCTCGAAGCCGAACGCCTCGAAGCCGAACGCCTCGAAGCCGAACGCCTCGAAGCCGAGCGCCTCGAAGCCGAACGCCTCGAAGCCGAGCGCCTCGAAGCCGAACGCCTCGAAGCCGAACGCCTCGAAGCCGAACGCCTCGAAACCGAACGCGTCGAAGCGGCACGCCTCGAAGCCGAACGTCTCGAAGCCGAACGTCTCGAAACCGAACGCGTCGAAGCGGCACGCCTCGGAGCCGAACAGCAGCGCGCAGCGCTGATCGATGAGGCCGCCGCAGCCGAGCGCGCCGATGCGGCCAGCGAACCTGCCGTCGCCGCATTGCTCGCCGGCGCGCTCGCTTCGGGTGAGGACCCCGATGCCGCGCTCGACCTCACCGACCTGGATCCGGAACTGATCGACATCTTCGTCGAAGAAGCCGGCGACCTGCTCGACCATTCCGACGGCCTGCTCGCGCAGCTGCGCGATGCGCCGGGCGAGCGCGAGCCGCTGGTCGGCCTGCAACGCGACCTGCACACGCTCAAGGGTGGCGCGCGCATGGCCGGCATCATGGCCATCGGTGAACTCGGCCATGCGATGGAATCGCTGCTCGAGGCCGTGGTCGAGCAGCGCAGCGAACTCGGTCGCGATGGCGTGCCGTTACTCGAACGCGGCTTCGACCGCCTGCATGCGATGGTCACGCGCGTCGGCGCGCGCCACGCGGTGGGCATGCCGGAAGCCCTGATCACCGAGTTCGACCTGCGCTCGCGCGGTGCGTTTGCCGAGTCGTCCCGCAAGGACGCGCCGCAACGCGCGCCCAAGGTGCTGGTCGAACTCAAGCCGCTGTCGGCGCCGATCAATACCGCGCTCGATGGCGAGGAAGACGATGTCGGCGTGCGTGCGCCGCAGGAGCAGGTGCGCATCCGCGCCGACCTGCTCGACCGCCTGGTCAACTACGCCGGCGAGGTCGCGATCTACCGCGCCCGCCTCGAGCAGCAGCTCGGCGCGTTCCGTTCGGCGATGGCCGAAATGGAGCAGACCAACGCCCGCCTGCGCGACCAGCTGCGCCGCCTCGACAGCGAAACCGAGGCGCAGATCATCGCCCGTTACCAGCGCGAGCACGAGGTCGGCGACGAGACTTTCGATCCGCTCGAGCTCGACCGCTTCTCGACGCTGCAGCAGCTCTCGCGTGGTCTGGCCGAATCCGCGGCCGACATGTCGAGCCTGCAGGGCACGCTCGACGACCTGACCAGCCAGTACGAGACGCTGCTGCTGCAGCAGTCGCGCGTCAGCTCGGACCTGCAGCAGGGCCTCATGCGCACGCGCATGGTGCCGTTCGATGCACTGGTGCCGCGCCTGCGCCGCGTCGTGCGCCAGGCGGCGACCGAAACCGGCAAGCAGGTCCAGCTCAAGCTCGATGGCGCACAGGGCGAACTCGATCGCAACGTGCTCGAACGCATGACCGCGCCGCTGGAGCACATGCTGCGCAACGCGGTCGCGCACGGCCTGGAGTCGCCGGAACAGCGGCGCAAGGCGAAGAAACCCGAAGAAGGCACGGTGCGCATCGCGGTACGCCGCGAGGGCTCGGAAGTCGTGCTGGAAGTCAGCGACGATGGCGGCGGCCTCAATCGCGCCGCGATCCGGCGCCGCGGCGAAGCACGCGGCCTGGTGCGCGCCGACGCGATCCTGGCCGATGCCGACCTCGATACGCTGATCCTCGAACCGGGCTTCTCGACTGCCGACGAAGTCAGCCGCCTCGCCGGTCGCGGCGTCGGCATGGACGTGGTCGCCAGCGAAGTGCGGCAACTCGGCGGTGCGCTCGATATCGCCTCGCGCAGCGGCGAAGGCACCACGTTCACGCTGCGCCTGCCGCAGACGCTCGCGGTCACGCAGGCGGTGTTCGTGCGCATCGGCGAGGCCAGCTTCGCCGTGCCGATCGCGTCGGTGCGCGGCGTCGGCCGCATCGCCCGCGAAGACCTCGACAAGCCAGGCGCGGTCTACAACTACGGCGGCGAAGAGTACGCATTGCACGATCTGGGCGCGCTCGTCGGCCATGCTGTCGCCAAGGCCGAAGGCCAGCTGCAGATGCCGTTGCTGCTGATCCGCTCGGGCGACCTGCGCGCCGCGGTCAGCATCGACCAGGTGATCGGCAATCGCGAAATCGTGGTCAAGCCGGTCGGTCCGCAGGTCGCTTCGGTGCCGGGCATCTTCGGTGCCACGATCATGGGCGACGGCAGCGTCGTGGTGATCCTCGACATTGCGCCGCTGGTACGCCGCCAGGCCGCGCTGCCGCGCGACGTCGAGCCGGCGCCCGCCATCGAGCAACGCCGCGTGCCGCTGGTGATGGTGGTCGACGACTCGGTGACGATGCGCAAGGTCACCGGACGCGTGCTGGAGCGCCACAACTTCGAGGTCGGCACCGCGAAGGACGGCATCGATGCGCTCGAGCGCATGGCCGAGCGCGTGCCGGACCTGATGCTGCTCGACATCGAGATGCCGCGCATGGACGGCTACGAGCTGGCCACGCAGATGAAGGCCGACGCGCGCCTGCGCAACGTGCCGATCATCATGATCACCTCGCGTACCGGCGACAAACATCGCCAGCGCGCGTTCCAGATCGGCGTGGAACGCTATCTCGGCAAGCCTTACCAGGAGCACGAGCTGATCCGCAACGTGTTCGACCTGCTGGCGATCGAGCGCGCCAATGACTGAGGCACCGCCAGCCGGCGGTATGACCCGCGTCGTCCTGCTCGCGCGTCCTGGTCCGGCCTGCGAACGGCTGCGCGAAGCATTGCAGCAAGCCGGCGCGGAACTGGTGCTGGTCGCCGATCCCACGCTGAGCAACGACGACGAAGTGCTCGACGCTGCGCCGCAAGCGGTGCTCGTCGCGCTCGACCCCGTGGTCGAAGACGCGCTCGAGCGCTTCGACCGTGTGCTCGCCGATCCACGGATCGCCGTGATCTTCGACGAGGCCGAACTGGCCGCGCAGCGCGCGGGCTGGGATTCGGCACGTTGGGTACGGCACCTGGCGGCCAAGTTGAACCACCACCACGACGTGTTGCCGCCGGGTGGCGAAACCGAATCGGCCTGGCATCCGTCGCCGGGCCGCATCGAACAAACCGGCGATCGCAAGCTCGAGCTCGACATCGCCCCGTTCACCGGCGAAGCGCAACAGCTTGCCGACGACGTGCCGCGCGATCCGGGCTTGCACCTGCAAGACCTGTCGCTGGTCGAGGACTTCGCGTTCGACGCCGACGATGCATCGGCGCAGAACGCCGAACCGGACGCCGTCGACGAAAGCGTCGCGCCTGTCGTCGTGGCGGTTGCGGAGATCGCGAGGCCGGGCCTGGCGCGCGATCTCGAGGATCTCGAACGTCGCGCCGCCACCATCGAACTGGCCGACGTCGACAGCTACGGCCACGGTCCGAAGCGCGGCGCCGTGTTGATCGAAGCCGGGCTCGGCGGTCCGGATGCCGTGCGTCAGTTGCTCGGCGAGCTTCCGGAAGGATTCCCGCGGCCGGTGCTGGTGCGGCTGCGCCTGGACGGCGGTCGTTACGATCGCCTGGTGCGGCAGATGGAACGTGCCGCCAAGCTTCCCGTGACGCTGGCCGAGTCCGGCCACGTCGCCGAAGCCGGCCACGTCTACTTCATGCCGCCCGAACTCGGTCTGGTCGAGCAGACGGCGAAACTGGTGTTCAGCGATGCGGCCGCGCCGTCATCGCTGCTCGACGCGCTCCCGTCAAGCGACAGCGCCGTGCTGTTCCTCAGCGGCAGCGATCCGGCGCTGGTCGACGTGGCCATGAACAGCGGCTGGAGCGGCGCGCTGGTCGCCGGACAATCGCCGGACGGCTGCTACGACGCGATGGCCTCGACCGAAGTGATCGCGCGCGGCGGCGTGTCCGGCTCGCCGACGGAACTCGCCGAACAACTCGCTGCACGCTGGCCTTCCTGAGGCCGGCACTTTCCAGGATCACCGTGCCATGACCACCACCAACCAGCCGGATATTCGGGGCGTCCTCATCCAGATCGAGGGTGCACGCCTGCTGCTGCCCAACGCCACCATCGCCGAGGTGCTGTCGTTCGCCGATCCGGAGCCGGTCGCCGACGCGCCGGACTGGCTGCTCGGCCGCATCCGCTGGCGCGGCTGGCAGCTGCCGCTGATCGCGTTCGCGCGCATCGCCGGCCTGGCCGACGAACAGGGCGGCCTCGGCAGCAAGGTGATCGTGCTCAAGGCGCTCGGCGGCGATGCCAAGCTGCCGCATTTCGCGCTGCTGACGCAGGGCTTCCCGCGTCTGGTCACGGTCTCGCGCGATACGCTGTCGGTCGACGACAGCACCAGCGATGCGCTGCCCAATGGCGTACAGACGCGCGTGCTGCTCAATGAGGACGTCGCCCTCGTGCCCGACCTGGCCCAGATCGAACGCCTGATCGGCGAGGCGTTGGCGCAGGCGGCGTAACTCAAGCCGCAAGCGACGTAGGCTGGGTTGGCTTCATCAACCCAGCCCTTCATGGCGCGATGCCGGGTTGGTGAAGCCAACCCAGCCTACAGATCTTCATCAACCCAGCGCCTCATGTCATCGCTCGATGCCGGGTTGGTGAAGCCAACCCAGCCTACAAATCCCCGAAGCGCGATTGCAGCGCGGCGATCGCCGCCAGGCCGGCAGTCTCGGTGCGCAGGATCCGCGGCCCCAGGCGCAATCCCTCGAATCCCGCGACGCGCAAGGTCTCGCGATCGCGCGGCGACCAGCCGCCTTCCGGGCCGATGGCGATCGCGATCGTGGCCGTGGCGGGTGCCGCCATCGTCGCCAGCGAACGCTCGCCGGCCGGATCGAGCGTCAGCCGCAACATGTCGTCGGGCAAGTCGTTCGCCGCGTCGGCGAGCGTTGCCGGCGGCGACAATGCAGGCACACGCGCGCGGCCGCTCTGCTCGCAGGCCGAGACGATCACGCTGCGCCAATGCGCAATGCGCTTTGCCAGACGCTCGGCATCGAGCTTCACTTCGGTGCGTTCGGCCTGGACCGGCACGATCGCGGCCACGCCCAGTTCCGTCGCCTTCTGCAGGATCAGGTCCATCTTCTCGCCGCGGGCGATGCCCTGCAGCAGCACGATGCGCAGCGGCGATTCGTTATCGGTTGCACGCTTCGAGATGACTTCCGCTTCCGCGCCACGCTTTCCCGCCGACAGCAGGCGCGCGCCGTAATCGTGGCCGTCGCCATTGAACAGCACGCAGTCGTCGCCGGGCTCCAGGCGCAGGACGCGCACCAGATGGGTTGCGGACGATTCCGGAAGTACGCATCGCGCACCGACCGACAGCGCGGCTTCGACGTGGACGCGGGTCGTGCGCATCAGCGTGCGGAGTCCATCGTGGCGATGTCGATCGCGTGGCGGGTCGCCGCGGCCAGCAGATCGAGTTGCGTGTCGTCGATGCAGTACGGCGGCATCCAGTACAGCACGTCGCCGAGCGGACGCAGCAGGACGCCGTGCTCGAGCGCTGCGCGATACGCGCGCAGGCCGACGCGCCGCGCCGGTTCGAACGGCGTGCGCTTGTCGCCATCCTCGGGTCAGTTCGAACGCGACGATCATGCCGGCCTGGCGCACCTCGGCCACGTGCGCATGGCTCGGCGATCGGTGCCGCGAGCGCGGCCATCTTCGCCGCCGTCGCCCGGTTGCGGACGAGGACGTCGTCGCTGGCGAAGATGTCGAGCGAGGCCAGCGCCGCCGCGCAGGCCAGCGGATTGCCGGTGTAGCTATGCGAATGCAGGAAGGCGCGGTCGCGCGAGTCGTCGAGGAAGCCATCGTAGAGTTCCTGCGTCGCCAGCACCGCCGCCAACGGCAGGAACCCGCCGGTCAGGCCCTTCGACAGGCACAGCAGGTCGGGCATGACGCCGGACTGCTCGCAGGCGAACAGCGTGCCGGTGCGGCCGAAGCCGACCGCGATCTCGTCGGCGATCAGGAACACGCCATGGGTGTCGCACAACTCGCGCACGCGCTTGAGATACACAGGATCGTGCATGCGCATCCCGCCGGCGCATTGCACGCGCGGCTCGAGGATCAGCGCGCAGATCTCGCCGGGATGCTCGTCGAACAGGCGCGCCAGCGCATCGGCGGCATCCTCGGCGTGACCGGCCGCGCTCTGGCCCGCGCGCGCGTGCCAGGCATCGGGCGACGGCGCGAACAGCGCCTCGGCCAGCAACGGCGCGTACACGCGCCGATACAGCGGGATGTCGCCGACGGCGAGCGCGCCGATGGTTTCGCCGTGATAGCCGTTCTCCAGCGCCACGAACTTGCTGCGCCGCGATTCGCCGCGATTGTGGAACCAGTGGAAGGCCATCTTCAACGCGACTTCGACGCCGGCCGAGCCGTTGTCGGCATAGAACACCTTGGCCAGCGGCGCGCGGCCTGCCTGGCGCGGCGCCAGCGCCAGCAGGCGTTCGGCGAGTTCGACCGCCGGCGCGTGCGAGCAGCCGGCGAGGATCACGTGTTCCAGCGTGCGCGCCTGCCGCGCGATGGCTTCGGCGATGCGCGGCTCGGCGTGGCCGAACAGGTTGGTCCACCAGCTGCTGATCGCATCGAGGTAGCGGCGACCGTCACGGCCGACCAGCCAGGCACCTTCGCCGCTTGCGATCGGCAGCAGCGGCAGCGTGTCCGGATGCTCGCGCATCTGCGTGCACGGATGCCACAACACGGCAAGGTCGCGCGAACGCCAGCGCTCGGCGTCGGCTATCATCGTCAGGTCATGCAGACTGCTTTCCATCCCGACATTATCGCGCCTCGTCGAACGCGGCGGGAGCTTGCACGACGACAGCAGGCGCGGCAATGGCCAACGGCGCGCGGACTCGCGGGCTGCGCACCGTGACGCGCCGCCTGCCGACCATCCATTCCGTCACCGAGCACGACGCCGGGCCCTATCGCATGGAGCGGCTCGACCTGGAGTTCAGCAACGGCGAGCGCCGCAACTACGAGCGCCTGCATGGCCGCGGCCATGGCGCGGTCGCCGTGGTGCCGATGCTCGACGACGACACGGTGCTGCTGGTGCGCGAATACGCCGCCGGCGTGCATCGCTACGAACTCGGCCTGGTGAAGGGCCGCGTCGACGCCGGCGAGACGTCCGCTCGAGGCCGCCAATCGCGAACTGAAGGAAGAAGCCGGCTACGGCGCCCGTTCGCTGGTCGCGCTGCGTTCGCTGAGCCTGGCGCCGACCTACATGAGCCACCAGACCACGCTGGTGATCGCGCGCGACCTGTATGCCGAGCGCCTGCCCGGCGACGAACCGGAGGAACTCGAAGTGGTGCCATGGAAACTCGATGCCCTGCACGAACTGATCCTGCGCGAGGACTTCTCGGAGGGTCGCTCGATCGCCGCCTTGTTCATCGCCCGCGAATGGTTGAAGCACGATGCATCTGCGCGATGAGCTGAGCGCGGGCGAACCGCTGCGCGAAAGCATCCTGGCGCTCGCGCGCGAAGCGGCCGCCGCGATCCTGCATGTCTACGGCGCTGCCTTCGAGGTCGAGCGCAAGGCCGACGCCAGCCCGCTGACCGAGGCCGACCTCGCCGCGCACCGCTGCATCGTCGAAGGCCTGGAGCGGCTGACGCCGGATATTCCGGTGCTGTCGGAGGAATCGGCCGAAGAGGTGCCGACGCTGTTGCGCCGGCAATGGCCGCAATTATGGTTGGTCGATCCGCTCGACGGCACGCGCGAGTTCGTCAAGCGCAACGGCGAGTTCACCGTCAACATCGCACTGATCGATGACGGCGTGCCGGTGTTCGGGGTGATCCAGGCGCCGGTCACCGGCGCGATGTGGCATGCGCAGCGTGGTCGTGGTGCGTTCCGCCGCGAAGGCGATGCCGGCGACACGGCGATCCATGCGCGCGTGCCTGCGACCGCGCCGCTGCAGGTCGCGGCCAGCCGATCGCATCGCGATCCGCGTACGCAGGCGATGCTCGATCGCATCGGCGATGCCTCGCCGGTCGCGCTCGGCTCGTCGCTGAAATTCTGCCGGCTGGCCGAAGGCGGCATGGACGTCTATCCGCGCTTCGGACCGACCAGCGAGTGGGACACTGCGGCCGGGCAATGCATCCTCGAAGCTGCCGGCGGCTGCGTGATCGACCGCGAGGGGCGGGCGTTCCGCTACAACCAGCGCGATACCTTGCTCAATGGGGATTTCCTCGCGTTGGGCGATCCGTCGTTGCCGTGGCGGGATTGGTTGGGTTGAGATTCTGGAGTTTGGTTGCGGATAGTTGATTGCTGGATGCGGAAATTTTTCAGATCGTCATTCCCGCGAAGGCGGGAACCCAGTGACTTTGCTTTGTACGGTAAGTAGGCCTTGATCTCACCATCGGGAACCAAGTCGCTGGGTTCCCGCCTTCGCGGGAATGACGGCAAGAGCGGAAGCCGTGTAGACCCATGCCAAACCAGCAGCAACCCGGTTCCAATGCATCCGAGACCGCAAACGTGACCACAGCCCAACACGACATCCAACGCCTCCTCGACATCATGGCGCGCCTGCGCGATCGCGCAGCATGGCTGTCCCTGGGACGTGCAGCAGACCTTCGCCACCATCGCGCCGTACACCATCGAGGAAGCCTATGAAGTGGCCGATGCCATCGACCGCAACGACCTCGGCGACCTGAAGGACGAACTCGGCGACCTGCTGCTGCAGGTCGTGTTCCATGCGCGCATGGCGCAGGAGCAGGGCGCGTTCGCGTTCGGCGACGTGGTCGCGGCGATCAGCGACAAGATGACGCGCCGCCACCCGCACGTGTTCGCCGACGCGCAGGTCGCGGACGCCGCGTCGCAGACGGTTGCCTGGGACGAACACAAGCGCCAGGAGCGCGAGGCCTCCGGCGAGGCGGACGCCTCTGCGCTGTCGGGCATCGCGCGCGGCATGCCCGAGTGGCAGCGCGCGGGGAAGCTGCAGGCGCGGGCGGCGAAGGTCGGCTTCGACTGGCCCGGTCCGGCGCCGGTGATCGAAAAGCTGCACGAAGAGATCGAGGAAGTCCGGCTGGAGTTCGCCGCGGTCGCCGCCGATCCGCACGACGCGCAGGCGCAGCAGCGGCTCGAGGACGAGATCGGCGACCTGCTGTTCGTCTGCGCCAATCTCGCGCGCCATGCCCGTGTCGATGTCGGCGGCGCGCTGCGCCGCGCCAACCGCAAGTTCGAGCGCCGCTTTCGTGCGATGGAAGCGCTGGCGGCCGCCGATGGCGTCGGCTTGTCGTCGCTGCCGCTGCAGGCGCAGGATGCCTACTGGGACCGCGCCAAGGCCGCGGAAGGCAAGGCACAGCCGGAGTGACGACGATGAGCCGCTTCGCAAGTTTTCGCGAGTTCTATCCGTTCTACCTGAGCGAGCACAGTCAATCGCACGTCGCGACGGCTGCATTTCATCGGCAGCTGCGGCGTGCTGGCGCTTGCGGCGATCGCGATCGTGACGGGCGATCTGCGCTGGCTGCTGGGTGCGCTGTTGTGCGGGTATGGCTTCGCATGGGTGGGGCATTTCTTCTTCGAGAAGAACCGGCCGGCGACGTTCAAGCATCCGCTGTATTCGTTCGTCGGCGACTGGGTGATGTTCAAGGACATCCTGACCGGGCGCATCAAGCTCTGACCCGGCCGCGCTAGCCGAGCGTTCCTGCAAAGAAGCCAGGCGGGCGCTGCTATTCCAGGAAGATCAACCACGCCGCCACCGCGATCAGCGCGAACCCGGCCCAGTGGTTCCACTTCAGCGGCTGGCCGAGGTACCAGGCCGAGAACCCTGCGAACACCACCAGGGTGATCACCTCCTGCATCCCCTTGAGCTGCGGCGCGGAGTAGACCGCGCTGCCCCAGCGGTTGGCCGGCACCATCAGCGTGTACTCGAAGAAGGCGATGCCCCAGCTGACCAGGATCGCCGTGTAGAGCGGCGTCGCCTTGTACTTCAGGTGCCCGTACCAGGCGAAGGTCATGAACACGTTCGAGGCCAGCAACAGCAGGATGGGGACGATTCGATCTGTGAACGGCATCGGGGTTTCCATCGGCAAACGGAGGCGGACAGCCTAGCGTCTTCACAAGATGTCCACCCCGCGCAGGTCACTCTTCACAAAGCTGAAGATTACTTTCACTGGAGCTAACGATGCGTAGTGCGCAGGAGCCGGGCGGGCTCGTCCTGATCGTCGAAGACAACCGCAACATCTCGGAAATGGTGGGGGAGTACCTGGAAGGGCGCGGCTTCGAGGTGGACTACGCCTCGGACGGCCTCGACGGCTATCGCCTGGCTTCGGAGAACAATTACGACGTCGTCGTGCTCGACCTGATGCTGCCGCGCCTGGACGGCATCGAGGTCTGCAAGCGCCTGCGCGAGGAGGCGCGCAAGTCGACGCCGGTGCTGATGCTGACCGCGCGCGACACGCTCGACGAGAAGCTGACCGGCCTGAGCGCCGGTGCCGACGATTACCTGACCAAGCCGTTCGCGATCCAGGAGCTCGAGGCCCGCCTGCGCGCGCTGATCCGGCGCGAGCGCCGCCAGGTCGGTTCCGAGGTGCTGAAGGTCGCCGACCTGGTGCTCGATCCGGCCTCGTTGCGCGCCACGCGCGGCGGGGTCGAACTGCAGCTCTCGCCGATCGGTCTGAAGCTGCTGACCATCCTGATGCGCGAATCGCCGCGCGTGGTCAGCCGCCAGGAGATCGAGCGCGAGATCTGGGGCAACAGCCTGCCCGATTCCGACACCCTGCGCAGCCACCTCTACAACCTGCGCAAGACCATCGACAAGCCCTACGACAAGCCGCTGCTGCACACCGTGCAAAGCGCCGGCTATCGCATCGCGGACATCGAACAGCCGCCCGCGTGATGGTGCGCCTGAGGTGCGCGTGAGTTTTCGGGACGACGCTTAGCCATGCCGCAAGGATTGCCACGCAAGCTGCGCTACGCCTTCGTGCTGCAGGCGGTGACGGCCAGCTTCGCGATCGTGATCGGCATCTATGTCGCCGGCTTGGTCGTCAAGGACCTGCTGACGGCGCAGCGGATGCGCGAGGAGGCCGCGAGCTATTGGCAGGCGCGCGCCCGCGATCCCGATCCGCCGCTGCCGGGGACCTCGACCGTCAACGGGTTCTTCCTGGAGAACGGCGGTGATCCGCGCGTGTTGCCGGCGGAGCTGCGCGCGCTGAAGCCGGGACTGGCGGAATTGCCGAAATTCAGGCGCAAGGCACTGGTCGAGCGCAAGCCCGAAGGCACGCTCTACCTCACGATGTCGTTCTCGTTGCTGGATCGGGTGATCCTGTGGAGCGGCGTGGCATCGATGCTGATCGCGTTGCTGGCGTTGTACGTGGTGTCGTGGCTCACCTACCGCACGTCAAAGCGCTTGGTTACGCCGGTCAACTGGCTCGCCAGCGAAGTCTCGCGCTGGGATCCGCGTGACGCGGCTGCCACGACGATCGCCCCGCAACACATGCCGGACGAGGCCGGCAGCGAGGTCCAGCAGCTCGGTGGCGCATTGAACGATCTGTCCGCGCGCGTGCGCGAGTTCGTGCAGCGCGAGCGCGATTTCACCCGCGACGCGAGCCATGAGCTGCGGACGCCGCTGACCGTGATCCGTGTCGCTACCGACCTGATGATCGGCGACCCCGACATGCCCGAACGCTCGCATCGCTCGCTGGCGCGCATCCAGCGGGCCGGGCGCGACATGGAAGCGGTGATCGATGCCTTCCTGATCCTGGCGCGCGAGGACGGCATCGCGCCGCAGACCGAGGACTTCGACGTGCGCGACGTGGTCTACGAGGAAGTCGCGAAGGTGCGGCCGCTGATCGCCGACAAACCCATCGAGCTGCTCGTCTCCGAGCTCGCATCGCCGCGGCTGCACGCCTCGCCGCATGTGCTGTCGGTCATGCTCGGCAACCTGCTCGGCAACGCATGCACCTTCACCGAGGAAGGCATGATCGAGGTGCGCATCGAGAAGGACCGGGTAGTGGTGCGCGACAGCGGCATCGGCATGTCGGCCGACACGCTGCGACGCGCCTACGATCCGTTCTATCGCGCCGACCAGTTCAATCCCACCGGCAAGGGCATGGGCTTGTCGATCGTGCGCCGCCTCGGCGAGCGCTTCGGCTGGCCGGTGACGCTCGAGAGCACGCCGGCCGTCGGCACCACCGCGACGGTGCGCTTCTCCGCTGAACCGTGAATCACTGAACACCGGCCGACATCGTTGCTGGCGTTGTCAACGATGCGCGGATCGGTGCGTTAGCCTGCCTTGACTCCTTGCCGCTGCCGGACCGCATGAGCACACCCCGCAAGCCACCGTCTTCCCGCAACGCGACCGGCAAGACCGGGCGCATCACCGCCGTTGTCGTCCTCGCGTTGCTGCTGCTCGGCGGTGCGTGGTACTGGACGCAGCGCGAGGCGAGCGCGGAAGAAGGGGCGTATCGCACTACGCCGGTCGAGCGCGGCGACATCCGCGTGGCGATCTCGGCCACCGGCACGCTCAGCGCGATCTCGACGGTGATCGTGGGCAGCCAGATCTCGGGACAGGTCACCGACGTGCTGGTCGACTTCAACGACCAGGTCAAGAAGGACCAGGTGCTCGCGCGCATCGATCCGAGCAGCTACGAGGCGCAGATCGCGCAAGGCTCGGCGCAGATCGCCAGCGCGCGTGCTTCGCTGGCGCAGGCGCAGGCGACCTTGCGCAATGCCCAGCTCGACTACGACCGCAAGGCCGATCTCGGCAAGCGCCAGCTCGTTGCCCGCAGCGACGTCGATCTCGCCCGTGCCGCGCTCGACCAGGCGCGTGGCGCGGCGAATGCCGCGCAGGCGCAGATCGCGCAGCAGAGCGCGGCGACCCAGACCACACGCATCAACCTCGATCGCACCGTGATCCGCTCGCCGGTCGACGGCGTGGTGCTGACGCGCACGATCGAGCCCGGCCAGACCGTGGCCGCGAGCCTGCAGGCGCCGGAACTGTTCACGATTGCCGAAGACCTCGGCAAGATGAAGATCGAACTGGCCGTCGACGAATCCGATATCGGCCAGGTCAAAGCCGGGCAGGTCGTCTCGTTCACCGTCGATGCCTTCCCCGACCGCCAGTTCAGAGGCCAGGTCGAGCAGGTGCGCCTGTCGGCGACGACGACCAACAACGTGGTGACCTATCCGGTCGTCGTGACCGTCGACAACAGCGACGGCACCTTGCTGCCCGGCCTGACGGTGAACGCCGAGATCCAGGTCAGCGAGCGCAACGACGTATTGAAGGTGTCCAACGCCGCGCTGCGCTACAAGCCAGCCGGCGAGGACGACGACGCGCAAGCGCAAGCGACGCCGCAGCGCGGCGCTGGCAGCGGCGTGATCGACGACCTGACCCGGACCGCATCCGGACTCGGGCTCGATGCGACCCAACAGGCGGCGTTCGATGCCGCAGCCGACGACGCTGCGCGCGCGCCAGGCCGCACGCCGCGCGGCGCCGCAGGCAAATGGCAATGCCATCGTGTTCGGCGGTGGCCGCGGTGGCGGGCCGCGCGTGTCGGGCAACGCCGGTGGCGGCGACATGCAGGCGCAGATCCGGCAACGCATGGCGCAGCGCTACCAGCAGGACTTCGCGGCGTTCCGCGCCACGCTCGACGAGGCCAGGCGCGCGCGTTGGGATGCGGCGATCAGCGGGCTGGTCGGCGCCAAGCGCGCGCCGGTCTACAAACTCGTCGATGGCAAGCCGCAGCAGACGATGCTGCGCATCGGCGCCAGCGACGGCACCGATACCGAGGTTTCCGGCGACATCAAGGCGGGCGACCTGATCGTCACCGGCGAGCGCGCCGCGCAATGAATGCCGTCAGCGAACGCGCCGCGGTGATCGAGACACGCGGGCTGACCAAGGTCTATTCGCGCGGGCACCGAAGCCGAGGTCGTCGCGTTGAAGGACGTCGGCATGCGCATCGGTCGCGGCGACTTCGTCGCCATCATGGGGCCGTCGGGTTCGGGCAAGTCGACGCTGATGAACCTGATCGGCTGCCTCGATACGCCGACTTCCGGCAGCTACCACTGCGACGGCGTCGACGTCTCGACGCTCGACGCCGAGGAACTGGCGCGCTTGCGGCTCGACAAGATCGGCTTCGTGTTCCAGGGCTTCAACCTGCTGCCGCGCATGAGCGCGCTGGAGAACGTGGCGATGCCGCTCGGCTACGCGCAAGTTCCCGTCGCCGAGCGCAAGCGCATGGCCGAGGAAGCGCTGGCGGCGGTCGGCCTGGCCGAGCGCGGCTCGCATCGCCCCAGCGAACTGTCCGGCGGCCAGCAGCAGCGCGTCGCGATCGCGCGCGCGCTGATCAACCGGCCACCGATCCTGCTCGCCGACGAACCCACCGGCGCACTCGATTCGAAGACCGGCGAGGAGATCCTGGCGCTGTTCAAGCGCCTGCGCGACGAGGACCACACCGTCGTGCTGATCACCCACGACGCCGAGGTCGCCGCGCATGCCGACCGCATCCTGGTGATGCACGATGGCCGCTTGCATGATGAAGGCGTGCACGAACAAGGCGCGCCGGCATGACCTTCACCGACATCCTGCGCACCGCGATCTTCTCGCTGCGCGGCAACTGGATGCGCAGCGCGCTGACCTCGCTCGGCGTGATCATCGGCATCGCGGCGGTGATCGTGATGGTGTCGGTCGGGCAGGGCACGCAGGCGGAGATCGACAAGATGGTGTCGGGCCTGGGCTCCAACCGCCTCGACGTGTCGCCCGGCGCCGGCCGTGGCGGTGGCGGCGTGCGCATGAGCTCGAGCAGCTTCTTCACCCTCAGCGAGGGCGATGTCGACGCGATCCGCAACGAACTGCCCGAAGTGCAGTACGTCGCCGGCGCGCTGCGCGGCAACAGCCAGGTCGTCTACGCCGAGAACAACGTCTCGACCAGCTGGCAGGGCGTGCAGCCGGACTTCTTCATCATCAATGGCTGGACGGTCGCCGACGGCGCGCTGTTCGAGCCGCAGGATTACAGCAGTGCAGGCAAGGTGGCGATCCTCGGCGACAGCGTGCGACGCGAGTTGTTCGGCGAGGACAGCGGCATCGGCCAGACGATCCGCATCGGGCGCGTGCCGTTCACCGTCGCGGCTACGCTGCAGCCCAAGGGCCAGGGCGGATTCGGCCAGGACCAGGACGACGTGGTCATGGTGCCGCTGGAAACGGCGCGGCGCCGCCTGATGGGATCGATGGGCCTGCCGCCGGGCGCGGTCATGCAGATCGCGTTGACCGTGACCGACGCCAAGGACCTGACCTACGCGCAGACCGAACTCGAAGCCCTGTTGCGCCAGCGCCACAAGATCGCGCCGGGCGACGAGGACGATTTCAACGTGCGCAATATTTCCGAGATCGTCGCCACGCGCACCGCGACCACGCGGCTGATGTCGTTGCTGCTCGGCGCGGTGGCGACGATCTCGCTGATCGTCGGCGGCATCGGCATCATGAACATCATGCTGGTCTCGGTGACCGAGCGCATCCGCGAGATCGGCCTGCGCATGGCGGTCGGCGCCGGGCCTTCGGACGTGCAGAAGCAGTTCCTGACCGAGGCGATGCTGATCTCGCTGATCGGTGGCGTCATCGGCATCGCGATCGGGATCGTGGGGGCGCTGCTGGTCGGCAAGTTCGGCGCGCTGCCGGTCGCGCTCAATGGACGCGTGATCGGCCTGGCTGCGGGGTTTTCGGTCGCGACGGGTTTGTTCTTCGGCTATTACCCGGCGCGCAAGGCTTCGCAGTTGGATCCGATCGAGGCGTTGCGGCAGCAGTAGGTTTTCCTGTCCCGATGCGTGGATAGAGGGTCGCCAAGCTTGTGATCTTCCTTCTCCCCGCGTAGCGGGGCGATGCCGTACTGCTTACGCACCGCAGGTGCGTGTACGGCTGAGCGCCCGCGCGTTTAGCGCGGCCCGGGGCGCGAAGCGAGGTGCCGAAGGCGAATGAGGGGTGAGCGGAGCGGGCGGGTTTGGACCGGCCTGCGTTCGGTCCACGGCGAGACACTCACCCCTCACCCGGCGCTGTGCGCCACCCTCTCCCCGCTGCGCGGGGCGAGGGGAACGGTAGCTCGGTTATCCTCGCGTCTTCGCGATCCACCCCATGGAATGCCCGTGACCCACCCCATCGCCCTCGCCATCCATGGCGGCGCCGGTGTCATCGAACGCGACGCCCTGCGCGCCGAGGACGAAGCGGCGATCCGCGCCGACCTCGACCGCGCGCTCGATGCCGGCCACGCGGTGCTGGCGCGCGGCGGCAGCGCGCTCGATGCGGTCGTCGCCGCGGTCGTCGTGCTCGAGGATTCGCCGCGCTTCAACGCAGGCTTCGGCGCGGTGTTCAACGCCGACGGCCGCCACGAACTCGACGCCTCGCTGATGCAGGGCCACGATCGCGATGCCGGCGCGATCGCCGGCGTCAGCCACGATCCGCAACCCGATCCTGCTCGCGCGCGCGGTCATGACCGCCTCGCCGCACGTGCTGCTGGCGGGCGAGGGCGCCGAAGCTTTCGCCGACACGCAGCCCGACATCGCGCGCGTCGCCGAACAGCTATTTCGACACCGACGAGCGCCGCCGCCAGCTGCAGCTCGCGCAGCAGCAGGAAAGCGCGCAGTCGCTCAACGAACTGCCGACCGTGGCCGGCGCGTATTTCGGCACCGTCGGCGCCGTCGCACTCGATGCGCGCGGCCATGTCGCCGCGGCGACGTCGACCGGCGGCATGACCAACAAACGCTACGGACGCGTCGGCGATTCGCCGCTGATCGGCGCCGGCACCTGGGCCGACGAGCGCTGCGCGGTGTCGGGCACGGGTTGGGGCGAGTTCTTCATCCGTTGCGCGGTCGCCCACGACATCTGCGCACGCGTCGCCTATCGCGGCGACACGCTGGCAACCGCCGCCGATGACGTGATCCTCGGGCAAGTGCCCGCACTCGGCGGCGACGGCGGTGCGATCGCGATCGACATCGACGGCAATATCGCGATGCCGTTCAACACCACGGGCATGTACCGCGGCTGGGTGAAGCCGGACGGGTCGCGCGGCACCGCGATCTTCGGCGACGACGCGTAAGCCCGGCCGATCGGCCGCGCGCGCGGCCTTGGCACCGTTCGGTGCCAGAATCGGCGCATGGATCTCGATCTCTACCGCGAACTGCGCGCCCAGGCACGGCGTCTGGTCCGGCGCGCGGAAGAGGCGGACGACCTCGTGCAGGACGCGCTGCTGGCCGCGCTCGAAGCGGGGCGTTCCGACCCGCCCTGGTTGGCGGGCGTCCTGCGCAAGCAGTCGGCGATGACGGCGCGTAGCGCGATCCGCAGGCGGCGGCGTGAAGCTTCCGCCGGCGTGGAGACGGTCGCAGCCGAGCTCGCCACGCGAACCGAGACATCGCCGCCACCCGATCCCCGCATTCTGCTCGAATACTTCACGCCGGCCGCGCGCCGCGTCGCCGTGCTCGCGTTGCACGGCCTGTCCGCGGATGAAATCCGCTGGATCCTGCAGCTCACGCCGGCCGCGTTCCGGCAACGCCTGACCACGATTCGCAAGGCACTCGGCGGCTTGCCGCCGGCGCTGCAGGCCGAAAGTCTGGCGCTGGCCTACCTGCGCGATCCGGCGCGCAGCGCCGATCTGCAGTTCGGCCTCGTGCGCCGCGCCCTGAAGGCGGCGATGCGCGGCGCACCCGGGCTCGGCACGCACGATACCGATGGCCATCTGATCCTGATCCGTTCGCCCGCTCACACTTCCGCCCCGCGCGGCAACGGATAAGTGACACCACTACCGGGGACACCCCAATGCTCAAGGATTGCAGGATCGGCGCCATCGTGTTCTTCGTCAGCGACCTGGCGCGCTCGATGGCCTTCTATCGCGACACGCTCGGACTGCCGATCGCCACCCGCGACGGCCACGCTGGCGCCTGGGGCGTGGGCGAGGTCGGCGAACTGACGCTGGTGTTCATCCCGCGCCCGGCCAAAGCCGGCGACACGCCGGTCGTGGTGTTCCGCCTCGACGGCGGCATCGACGACTACGCCGAGGCGCTGGCTGCGAAAGGCGTCGAGATCGTGGTCCCGGTCAGCGAGGCACCGGACGGCGGCCTGACGCTCGACTTCGTCGACCCGGATCGCAACATGCTCAGCCTGTACCAGCCGCCGCAGGCATCGCGGCGAAGGTGACCTACAGCGGGAACGGGAAGCGCGACGATACGTCCGGCGGGTTACGCAGGCGCTACCGGGTCGGCCGCATCGCGCAGGTCGAACTCGTACAGCACGAAGTCCTGCGGCGGGTCCGACCCGCCGACGCTCGCATACAACCGTCGCGCTGCGACGTTGCCGCGTTCGGTGCCGACCCAGCCTTCGACGCAACCCAGCGCACGGCCCTGCGCGAACAGGCAGCGCAGCACGCGCTGGCCGATGCCCGCGCCGCGATGCGTCGGCGCGACGCCGACCTCGTTGATCCACAGCTGCGGCGGCTTGTCCGGATGCACGTAGTGCACGGCCGATGCGAAGCCGACCACGATGCCGTCGTCGATCGCAACGGCGATGTGGTGGCGCGGATCGGCGAGGAATTCGCGCACGCGCTCGGGGTCCGTGGCGAAGTCGAAGACATCCTTCGCGACGTGCGCGAGGACGTCGGCGTCGTCGGCTTGCAGCAGGCGGACATCGATCGTCATGGTGCGGCGCCTGGGTTGGGCTTCATCGCAGGTACGGTCATCGCAGGTACGGCGAAACGATGTCGCGCCATAGCTCGTAGCCCTTGCGGTTCATGTGCAGGCGGTCGTCGACGAACAGGTCCGGCCGCGGCTGCCCGTCCGCGCCGAGCATGGGCATGAACACGTCGATGTAGTCGACATTGCGCATCCGCGCGGCTTCCGCCCTGACCAGTTCATTGGCCTTGCGTTGCAGCTTGAGCAGATGGGCGCGCGACGGGCTCGGCTTGATCGCGATGAAGGCGATCGGCGTGACCGGCAGGTCGCGCCGCACACGAGCGACGAAGGCACGGAAATCCGCGAGCACCTGTGCCGGCGTGCGGCCGGCATTGATGTCGTTGTCGCCGGCATAGATCAGGATCCTGGCCGGGTGATAGTGAATGGCGATTTCGTCCGCATACCAGACGGCGTCGCGCAACTCCGAACCACCGAAGCCGCGGTTGAGCACCGGCATGCCGGGAAAATCGCTGGCCAGCGTCTCCCAGAGCCGTACCGACGAACTACCGGTGAACACCACCGGATGTTGCGGTGGCGGAGACGCGGCGTCTTCGGCGGCGAAGCGCGCCATGTCGGTCGTCCATGCCGGCGACGAAACCGGGTCGACGGCCATGGCCGACGGCGCATCGTTCGCGGGCGCGGTGGTGCAACCCGTGGCGAGCAGCAGTGCCGCCAGCAAGGCGAGCAGCGTCGTGTTCCTGGGCAAAAGGCGCATGGCCTCTCCTTGAGGTCGGCGGATTCGATCGAAGGCGCTGTCGTGGGCCTTCTGCAAGTGTGGATCGGCATGCCCGCGGGCGATCGGTGTTGACCGTCCGCAGCACAGGGAGTTCATCGTGGCGCGGCTCCGAAGTCCGCGTTTGGCGGGCTCCGCGAGGTTTGAGGATCGCGCCTGTGGCAAAATTAGCGGGTTCGGGCCTGGGGCCCGCCTGCAGATCCTGCCATGCCCGCTTCGAACCCGTCGATCCACCCGGTTTGCACGGTGTGCTTGCGTCACCCGCACATCGGGTTCGCGCAAGGATGCGGCATCGCCTGCAAGCCGGTCGCCTGAGATGGCCGACGAGTTCGGCCACCTGCCACGCCGCCCCAGCCGCATCTTCAAGGCCACGATCTGGTCGATGCAGGGCCTGCGCGCGGCGTGGCTGCACGAGTCCTCGTTCCGCCTCGAAGTCTACCTGTTCGTGATCCTCGCGCCGCTGGGCTGGTGGCTGGGCGGCGATGCGATCGAGCGCGCGCTGCTGATCGGCTCGATGCTGCTGGTGCTGAGCGTCGAACTGCTGAATTCCGCGATCGAAGCGGTCATCGAACGCTTCGGCGACGAGCACCACGAGATCGCCGGGCGCGCCAAGGACATGGGCTCGGCGGCGGTGTTCGTGGTGATGATGCACGTGCTGCTGGTATGGGGCCTGATCGTCGGTCCGCGCCTGCTTTGATTGGTGTGTTCTGAATTGATGTATGGCGGCCGCGCTTGCGGGCGCGAATGCCCCTTAGGATGTGTTTGCAATGATGGAATTACTGACCGATCCGCAGGCCTGGATCACCCTGATCACACTGAGCGCGATCGAGATCGTGCTCGGCATCGACAACCTGGTCTTCATCTCGATCGCGGTCAGCAAGCTGCCCTACGAGCAGCGCGAAAAGGCGCGCAAGTTCGGCATCGCGGTCGCCTGCCTGACGCGCATCGGCTTGCTGCTGACGCTGGCCTGGCTCGCGGGCCTGACCAATACCTTGTTCACGCTGTTCGGCCAGGGCATCTCGGTGCGCGACCTGGTGCTGATCCTGGGCGGCGTGTTCCTGCTGGTGAAGGGCACGATGGAGATCCGCGACCTGATCGAGGGCGAGCACGAATCGGTCGACATGGACACCAAGCCGGTGACCTCGTTCGGCATGGTGATCGCGCAGATCGCGGTGATCGACATCGTGTTCTCGCTCGATTCGGTGATCGCCGCGGTCGGCATGGCCAACCACACGATCATCATGGTCACGGCGATCCTGCTTGCCGTTGCGGTGATGCTGCTGGCGGCCAAGCCGCTGGGCCACTTCATCGACAACAACCCGACCATCAAGATGCTGGCGCTGGCATTCATCGTGCTGGTCGGCGTGTACCTGATCGGGGACGGATTCGAGGCGCATATCCCGAAGGGCTATATCTACGGCGCGATGGGCTTCTCGGCCCTGGTCGAATGCCTGAACCTGTGGGCCAAGCGCAACGCGCGGCGGCGCCAGTCGACGGACTGAGCGTCCGCTGCCGCCCGGCCCCTGCGGCGCGCGGCGATGCGTTGCGCCGTCCTTCGCGCGGTGCTGCAATGCGGCCGGCCATACTGGTCGCCATCGATCCCACGAGGAGTCGCGCCATGCCTGTCCTGTCCCCGCTGCGTTTCGTCCTGGTCGCCGTCCTCGCGGTATTGCTGTCGGGCTGCGGCTACAACCAGATCCAGCAGAAGGACGAGGCCGTCAAGGCCGGTTGGTCCGAAGTGCTGAACGAGTACAAGCGGCGCGCCGATCTGGTGCCGAATCTCGTCAATACGGTCAAGGGCTATGCGCAGCAGGAGAAGGACGTGCTGCTCGGCGTCACGCAGGCGCGCGCCAAGGTCAGCCAGATCAACGTCAATGCCGACGACGCGGCCTCGCTGCAGCAGTTCCAGGCGGCGCAGGGCGAATTGTCGAGCGCGTTGTCCCGGTTGATGGTGGTGGTGGAAAACTACCCGAACCTGAAATCGGACCAGGCCTTCCTCGGCCTGCAGACCCAGCTCGAAGGCACCGAGAACCGGATCACGGTGGCGCGCGGTCGTTACATCCGCACGGTGCAGGACTACAACACGTACATCCGCTCGTTCCCGCAGAACCTCGTCGCGAAGATGTTCGGCTACGCGCAGAAACCGAACTTCACGGTCGAGAACGAACGCCAGATCCAGGAAGCCCCGAACGTCGACTTCGGCGCGCCGGCTGCACCGGCGACGCAACCGGCACCGCAGCAGCCGCCTGCACCCGAGCCGGCGCCGGCTGGCTGACGGACGGCAGGGCGCGGAGCGCAGGGTTTGCGCGATCTGTTCGCACGGCTGTTCCTGCTGCTGGCCTGCGCCATCGTGCCCCTCGCGGCGCAGGCGCAGCAGGCGGCGATTCCGCGTCTCGACACGCCCGTGGTCGACACCACGGGCACGCTCGATGCAGCGCAGAAGCAGCGACTCGAGCAACAGGCCTACGTGCTGCAGCAGCGCAAGGGCAGCCAGCTGCAGGTGCTGATCGTGCCGAGCACGCAGCCCGAGTCCATCGAGGCCTACGCGGTGCGCGCGTTCGAGCAGTGGAAGCTCGGCCGCAAGGGCGTCGACGATGCGGTGTTGCTGGTCGTGGCCAAGGACGATCGCAAGGTGCGCATCGAGGTCGGCTATGGCCTGGAAGGCGCGATCCCGGACATCGCCGCCGGCCGCGTCATCCAGGAATACCTGGTGCCGAAATTCCGCGCCGGCGATTTTGGCGGCGGCATCGCCGACGCCAGCGCCGCACTGGTCAAGCTGATCGATGGCGAGCCCCTGCCCGCGCCGATGGCGGCCGAAGCGCGGCAAGGCGGCGACGGCGGCGACTGGCTGTTCGCGTTGTTCGCGGCCTTCGTCGTCGCGACGATCGTGCGTGGCGTGTTCGGGCGCACGCCGGCTGGCGTGCGCGGCGTATTGACCGGCGGCGCCGCTGGCGGCGTGGCCTGGCTGATGTCCGCGTTGTTGGGACTGGGCGGCGTGGCCGCGGTGCTGGGTTTCCTCTATGGCCTGCTCAGCGTTCCGAAGGGACGTTATGCGCGCGATAGCGGCTGGGGTGGTTTCGGTGGCGGCGGCTGGGGCGGCGGCGGTGGCTGGGGTGGCGGCAGCGGTGGCGGCAGCAGTGGTGGCGGCTGGTCGGGCGGTGGCGGCATGAGCGGAGGCGGCGGCGCCTCCGGGAGCTGGTGATGCTCGGCCGACCGCTCATGCACCTGTTCGCGCGGGCAGCGCACCGCCTCTATCCCGCGGAGAGCCTGCAGCGCATCGCCCAGGCGATCGCAACGGGCGAGTCGCGCCATCGCGGCGAAATCTGCTTCGCGGTCGAATCGGCCTTGCCGATGCGGAGCGTGGTGCGCGGCGTGGCGGCACGGGACCGCGCGCTCGAAGTGTTCGCGCAGCTGCGCGTATGGGACACGCACGCCAACAACGGCGTGCTGGTGTACCTGCTGCTGGCCGACCATCGCATCGAGATCGTGGCCGACCGCGGCCTCGACGCGCGGGTCAGCGCCGAGCAATGGCGCGGCGTCTGCGTGCTCATGGAGGAGCGGCTCAAGGCCGGCGAGCCGGAGGCCGCCGTGATCGCGGGCGTTGCCGCGATCTCAGACCTGCTGGCCGAACACTTCCCGCGCGCCGAGGGCGAGGCCGACGTCAACGAATTGCCGGACTCGCCGCGCATGCTCGATTGATCCGCACGGGGCGCAGGAGTCACGAGCCGCCGAGGTCGGGCACAATACAGGCCTCCCCGCCATCTCACGGCCGCGCCATCGCATGATTGTCCTCAACCAGATCGATCCGATCGCGCTCGACCTCGGCAAGGTGCAGGTGCACTGGTACGGCGTGATGTACCTGATTGCGTTTGCGACGGCATGGTGGCTGGGGCGCAGCCGCATCCTCGCCGGCCGCCTGCCTGGCGCGGATTTGAACGGGTTCGGCGACCTGATGTTCTACAGCATGCTCGGCGTCGTGCTCGGCGGACGCATCGGCTATGTCCTGTTTTACGCATTCGGGGACTTCCTGCGCGATCCGCTGATGCTGTTCAAGGTCTGGGAAGGCGGCATGAGCTTCCACGGTGGCCTGCTCGGCGTGTTCTTCGCCTCGTGGTGGTGGTCGCGCCGACAGCGCCTGCATTTCTTCGACGTCATGGATTTCGTGGCGCCCTGCGTGCCGATGGGCCTGGGCTTCGGCCGCATCGGCAATTACATCGGCGGCGAGTTGTGGGGCAAGCCGACCGGCGCCGACTGGGGCGTGATTTTTCCGCGCGCACTGCCGCCCGACCTGGCCGCGCTCGCGCCGGCAGCGCTGCGTGCGCAGTTCGAAAGCGGCGCGCTCAACGCCTTTGCGCGGCATCCCTCGCAGCTCTACCAGGCCCTGCTCGAGGGCGTGGTGATGTTCTGCATCCTGTGGTGGTATTCGCGCAAGCCGCGCCCGCGATACGCGGTGGCAGGCCTGTTCGCGTTGCTGTACGGCGTCTTCCGTTTCCTCATCGAGTTCGTGCGCGTCCCCGACGAGCAATTGGGATATCTGGCCTTCGGCTGGCTGACGATGGGCCAGGTGCTGAGCATGCCGTTGATCTTGTTGGGCTTGTTCTGGCTCTGGCTGTCGCGGCGTTCGCCGACGTTGCAACCCGTATCCCCGGCCGCGGCCGCGAGTGCCGACGCAACCCGCAGCGGCGTCTGAAGCCGCATCAGGAAGAGCCGCACATGCGCCAATACCTCGACCTGCTGCAGCACGTCCTCGAGCACGGTACCGAGAAGTCCGACCGCACCGGCACCGGTACGCGCAGCGTGTTCGGCTGGCAGTTGCGCTTCGACCTCGCGGCCGGCTTTCCGCTACTCACGACCAAGAAACTGCACCTGCGCTCGATCGTGCACGAGCTGCTGTGGTTCCTGAAAGGCGAGACCAATATCGCCTACCTCAAGGACAACAAGGTCGGCATCTGGGACGAATGGGCCGACGTCGACGGCGAACTCGGCCCGGTCTACGGCAAGCAATGGCGACGCTGGGCCGCGCCCGACGGGCGCGAGATCGACCAGATCCACTGGCTCATCGACGAGATCAAGGGCAATCCGGATTCGCGCCGGTTGATCGTGTCGGCCTGGAACGTCGCCGACCTGCCGGACATGGCGCTGATGCCCTGCCACACGCTGTTCCAGTTCTACGTGGCGGACGGGAAGCTGAGTTGCCAGCTCTACCAGCGCAGCGGCGACATCTTCCTCGGCGTGCCGTTCAACATCGCCAGCTACGCGTTGCTGACCCACATGGTGGCGCAGGCGACGGGCCTGCAGGTCGGCGATTTCGTGCACACGCTCGGCGACGCACACCTGTATTCGAACCATTACGAACAGGCGCGCGAGCAGCTGGCGCGCACGCCGCGGGCACTGCCGACGTTGCAGTTGAATCCGGACGTGACCGACCTGTTCGCGTTCACCTACGACGACATCGCGATCGAAGGCTACGACCCACTTCCCGCCATCAAGGCGCCAGTGGCGGTTTGAGGAGGGGATCGGCTTGGCCGCTTTGTCGTGGCGCAGGGCCAGGTGCGGAACATGGCATGCGCAAGGATGCGGCGGCCGTCGGCGTTACTTCAGGGGAATAGAGATGACGGGACGTTCCATGCAGCGGGCTGCTGCATTACTGGCGCTGTGCCTATGCGCGCCTTTTGCGCAAGCGAAGACGGCTGAGGCATTGGGCGTCCGTATCGACCTGCCGTTCGAGTACACGCTGCTACGCAAGGAAGAGGGCCGGAGCATGGGCCGGACGTTGTCGGTCAGCCAGCGGCACGAGCTGGAAGTGTCCGACGCGACCGGCAAGAAGCAGAAGGTGATGCTGGTCGCGGTCTATATCGCACCGGAACGTATCTCCAACGCTTCGATGGAGGCGGCAGCGGACAAGGATGCGACGGAAGCCGCCGGCAAGCCCGGCGTACGTCAATCGAGTACGTTCAAGAACGATGGCTTTCCATTCCATTTCATCGACGGACCGATCGAGAACAAGAGCTACCCCCAACGCATGTCGATCAGTGGCGTCGTCAATGGGGCGCTCTATCGTTTTGCGGTGTTGGCGCCGGATACAAGTCTTCTCACGTCCGAACTCGCACAACGCATCAAGGCGATCGACCTGGACTATGCCGACTTGTTGAAGGTGAAATCGGGCTTCGAAGAGGAAGCGCGTCTGGCCGTACAGGACAACCAGCTGGACACGCCATTGAGCCGGTTGCAGCTGGACAAGGGCACGCAGGCACGGCTCTCGTACTCCTATCTCAGCACGGACGGTAGCGGCGCTCCGGTGGCGCGCATGCGTAATTTCAGCCTGTTCAAGGCTGGCTTCTGGGCGCTCCAGAGCCTGCAGCTCTCGATAGGTTGCGGCCGCGAGAAAGGCTTGGGTGGCGAGCACGACATTCGCGACTTCCTGCTCATGACGAGCGAACGCGAAGAGCAGGACAAGTCCGAGCGCTATACCCAGGTCTCCATGCCGGAGGCGACGACCATGCTGGGACTGCCCGCCGAGACGACGACTGCGAAAGGCCCCAAGGTGAATGCATTGCGCAGTACCGGCGTGCATCGCTGGCTGGTTCGCCACGATGGGGATTTCTTCCAGATCGGCATCGAGAGGCTCAATGGCTCGCCGGTCGAAAAGCTGCTGATGACTCAGCTCCAGTCTGCGGCACCGATGTGCCAGCTGGGCCTGCAGTTCGGCGCGCGATCCGATCCGTGATCATGGCGGCTCCTGCCATCGTGTTGATCGCCGCCCTCGACCGGCAGCGGGCAATAGGACGCGGCAATGCACTCCCGTGGCACCTGCCGCAAGACCTGAAACATTTCAAGGCGAAGACCCTGGGCAAGCCGATCCTGATGGGCCGCAAGACGGCGGACTCCATGGGCCGCGCGTTGCCGGGGCGGCGCAACCTGGTACTGACGCGCAGCGGGCGTGCGCCCTTCGAGGGCACGGAAGCAGTCGGATCCGTCGATGAGGCGTTGCGGATCGCCAGGGGAGACGGCGCGGAAGAGCTGTCGGTGATCGGCGGCGGCGATGTCTTCGCGCTTGCCTTACCCCTCGCCAGCCGCATGCACATGACCTGGGTCGACACGATCGTCGACGGTGCCGATGCGTTCTTCCCGCGCTTCGATGCCAGCGAGTGGATCGAGACGTCGCGCGAAGCGCATCCGGCCGATGCGAAACACGCCTTTGCATTCGAGTTCGTCGACTACCGGCGAGCGTAGGAGCGGCTTCAGCCGCTAGCTTGTTGCCGCATTGATCGTCGGCGCGTTCGAGATGCAGCAGCCCAACACCAGCACGAGCGAAAGCTCGCGGCCGAAGCCGCTCTTGCGACGACTGCTATGCGGACTTGGGAGCCACGTCGCGCCCAGGTACTTGCACCACGCGCAATTCCTCGGTGTCCAGCTGCAAGGCAGTCAGCTTGCCGCCCCAGACCGCGCCGGTATCGATCGCGTGCACGCCGTGACCGATGAACAGGCCGAGCGTGGACCAGTGTCCGCAGACGATCTTCAGGTCGCGCTCGGCGCGGCCTGGCACTTCGTACCAAGGATAGAGCCCCGGTTGCTGCGTGCCGGGCGCGCCCTTTTCGTCGAAGGCGATGCGTCCGCGCGGCGAGCAATAACGCAGGCGGGTGAAGACGTTGATGATCGCGCGGTCGCGGTCGAAGCCGCTGAGTTGTGGCGACCACACCGGGCGGTCGCCGTACATGTTCTTCAGCAGCTTGTGGAAGTGTTCGCCGCGCAGGCGCTCTTCGATCTCGCGCGCGTGCTTCTCGGCCATCGTGGTCGTCCACTTCGGCGCCAGCCCGGCGTGCACCATCATCCAGCCGAGCTCGCGGTCGGCATGGACCAGCGGCAGTGCGCGCATCCAGGCCAGCAGCTCGTCGCGGTCTTCGGCGAACAGCACGCGCTGCAGGTCGGCGTTGACCTTGCGCTGCTCCTCGGGACGACGTTCGCCGATCGCGATCAGCGACAGGTCGTGATTGCCGAGCACCACGGTACTGTTGCCGCGCAGCGAATGCACGAGCCGCAATGTTTCCAGCGATTCGCCACCGCGATTGACCAGGTCGCCGCAGAACCAGAGGCGATCGACGGCAGGGTCGAAGCGGATGCGCTCAAGCAGGCGCTGCGTCGGTGCGTAGCAACCCTGCAGGTCGCCGATCGCCCAGACGCTCATGCCGCGGCGCTCCATGCGGTGATGCTCATGGCGGGCATCATCAGGCGGGCACCCTCAGTGCAGCGTGCGCGGCACGGACAGGGTGAACGGCGGGATCGGCGCGTCGAAGCGCGTGCCGTCGTCGCCGACCATGTCGTAGCTGCCCTGCATCGTGCCGACGGCGGTTTCGAGCACCGCGCCCGAGGTGTAGACGAACTGCTCGCCCGGCTCGATGCGCGGCTGTTCGCCGACGACGCCTTCGCCTCGCACCTCCTCGGTCTTGCCGTTGCCGTCGGTGATCAGCCAGTGGCGCGACAGCAACTGCGCGGGCAGGCGTCCGAGGTTGCGGATGCGGATCGTGTAGGCGAAGACGTAGCGGTCGTCTTCGGGTTCGGATTCCTCGTCCAGGAAGCGCGTCGCGATCTGGATCTCGAGGGTGTAGTCGGCGGTCTCGTCCATGCCGCCAGTTTAAGCGCTGCGCGTGAACGGATGGACTACGCGGGGACGGGGATGTTGGCGAGGCGCACGAAATCGGCGACCGCGACCTGCTCGGCGCGCGCTTGCGGATCGATGCCCGCTGCCTCGATCTGCGCGATGTCGCAGACGAGTCCGAGCGCGTTGCGCAGCGTCTTGCGGCGCTGGCCGAAGGCGGCGCGCACCACCGCGGCGAAGCGCGCGGGATCGTCGATGCCGATGCTGTCCGGCGCGCGCGGCACCAGCCGCACGACCGCCGAATCGACCTTCGGCGGTGGGCGGAACGCGCCCGGGGCGACGTTGAACAGCGGCGTGACCGTGCAGCAGGCCTGCAACATCACGCTGAGCCGGCCATAGACCTTGCTGCCCGGCCCGGCGGCCATGCGGTCGACGACTTCCTTCTGCAGCATGAAATGCATGTCGCGCACGGCCGCGGCGTGGTCGAGCGCATGGAACAGGATCGGCGAGGACAGGTTGTAGGGCAGGTTGCCGGCGAGGCGGATCTGCCGGTCCGGGCCCGCGCCTTCATGCGCGAGTGCGGTGAAATCGACGTCGAGCACGTCGGCGTGCAGCAGCGTGAGCTCGCCGTGGCCGTGCGCGGCCTCGGCCAGCGGCACGAGCAGATCGCGGTCGAACTCGATCGCCGTCAGCGCGCCATGGCGGTCGAGCAGCGGGAACGTCAAGGCGCCCTGGCCCGGACCGATCTCGACGATGCGGTCACCGGGCTTCGGATCGATCGCGAGCACGATCTTGTCGACGACGCCGCGTTCGTGGAGGAAGTGCTGGCCAAGCGACTTCTTGGCGCGGTGATCGTTAAGAGACATGCGGCATGCGCGCCCGCGCCATGTGCGTGCAGGTGGCGATCGCGGCGAACAGGCTCGACGGATCGGCCACGCCCTTGCCGGCGAGTTCGAGCGCGGTGCCGTGGTCGACCGCGACGCGCGGATAGGGCAGGCCGAGCGTCAGGTTCACCGCCTGCGCGAATCCGCTGTACTTGAGTACGGGCAGTCCCTGGTCGTGATACATCGCCAGCACCGCGTCGAAGCCCGCCAGCTTGTCCGGCAGGAACGCGGTGTCGGCAGGCATCGGCCCCTGCAGTGCGAAGCCATGGCCGCGCAGGCGTTCGAGCACCGGCACGATGACGTCGATTTCTTCGCGGCCCAGGTGGCCGCCTTCGCCGGCGTGCGGATTGAGGCCGAGCACCGCCATCACCGGCTCGGCGATTCCGAAATCGTCCTGCAACGCCGCATGCAGGATGCGCAGCACGCGCTCGAGCCTGGACTGGGTGATCGCCTCGGCTACGCCGCGCAGCGGCAGGTGGGTGGTCGCCAGCGCCACGCGCATCGTGTCGTTGGCGAGCATCATCACCACTTCGCGGCCCGCCTGTTGCGCGAGCAGTTCGGTGGTGCCGGTGTAGGGAATGCCGCCGGCGTTGATGGTCGCCTTGTGCACCGGGCCGGTGACCAGGCCGTCGAACTCGCCGCGCAGGCAGCCCTCGGCGGCTCTGCGCAACGCGGCGATCACGGCGCTGGCGTTGCGTGGATCCGGCGTGCCGAATCCACCAGCGACGGCGTTCGCGACCTCCACGAATCCGATGTCGCCGGCTTCGGCCTCGATCGTGTCGGCTGTCCGGAAGACGAGCGGAACGGCGAGCGCACTCGCCGCCTGCTCGAGCGTGCCGCGATCGCCAACCAGGACCAGGTCGGCATCCCAATGCCGGCGCAGGGCCTGCAGGCACAACTCCGGACCGATTCCGGCGGGCTCGCCCGGCACCAGCGCGAGCCGGGGCCGTGGCATGTCAGCTGCCGCTGGCGGCGGGCGCCTTGGCGGGCGCGGCGTCGGCGGGCTGCGTGCCGTTGCGGATGTCGACGAAAGCCTCGCCGCGCAGTTCGCGCAGGTAGCGATTCCATTCGTCCTCGAGCTTGCGCTGGCCGATGGTCTCGCGGACCTTGGCGCGGCGGTTGTCGTTGCTGACGTCGGCCTGCCGCGTGCCGATGCGTTGCACGATGTGCCAGCCTGCCTGCGTCTTGAAGGGCGCCGAGACCTGTCCGTCCTGCAGACCGGCAACCTGCACGCCGAATTCCGGACCGAACTCGTCCTGCGTGAACCAGCCCAGATCACCGCCCTTGGCGCGGCTGCTGGCATCGTCCGAGCTGTCCTTGGCCGTCGCCACGAAATCTGCACCGCCCTCGATCCGCGCCCGCAAGGTGTCGATCTTCGCCTTGGCCTGCGCGTCGCTGACCGTCGTCCCCGTGCCGGTGTCGCCAGTGCGGATCAGGATGTGCCGGGCCTGGAACTGGGTGACGTTATTGGCGGCGCCGGCTTCGGCATCGCGCATCTCGACCAGCTTGAGCAATTGGAAGCCGCTCGGCCCGCGTGTCGGCCCGATCACCTGGCCGACCTGCATCGCGCGGATCGTGCCGGCGAAGGCGGCCGGGATCTCATCGAGGCTGCGCCAGCCCAGTTCACCGCCCTCGAGCGCGTTCGGGCTGTCCGAATAACGCACCGCCGCGGCATGGAAATCCATCTCGCCCTTGTCGAGCAGGTTCTTGACGCCGTCGATCTTCTGCTGCGCGGTCGTGATCTGCTCGGGCGTCGCGCCTTCGGGCAGCGCGACCAGGATGTGCGCGAGCCGGTACTGCGTGCCGACCGCGCTCTGCGCGGCGAGCGCCGCGTCGACCTCGCCGTCGCTGACGCTGATGCGGCTCTGCGCGAAGCTCTGGCGCAAACGCTGGATGACCAGCTCGTCGCGCAGCGAGGCGCGGAAGTCGCTGAACGAACTGCCGCTGCTTGCCAGCTGCTGGCGCAGCTGGTCGAGGCTGAGGTTGTTCTGCCGGGCGACGTTGTTGACCGCCGCATCGACCTCCTCGTCGCTGACACGCACGCCGCTTTCGGCCGCGCGCGCGGCCTGCAGGCGGACCAGGATCAGGCGTTCGAGCACCTGCCGGTCAAGGACGTCGCGTGGCGGCAGCTGGTCCTGGCGGTTGGCGTACTGGCCGAGGATGTTGGCGACGGCGCGATCGAGTTCGCTCTGCAGGATCACGTCTTCGTCGACGACCGCCGCGATGCGATCCAGCGGTTGCGCCTGGGCCGGGACCACGCAGCCCGACCACAGGACGACGGCAACGAACAGACAAGCAACGAGTTTATTCATGGGATCGAATCAGGGGAGGGCAAGTCGGGGGAGATCGCTTCATCATCATCGCCGCTGCTGACTTCCGACGGCGGTACGAGGTACAGATCCTCGCGGTGGTAGCCGAGAATAGCACGGCGCAGGCGGCTCTCCGTGTCCGGTCCGGCCGAGCCGAGGCCCTTGAGTTCGATCTCCAGCTGGATCGCGTTGTTCAGCTCTCCTTCCCTGCTGCGCAGGTAACGGCGGGCGATCAGGCGCACCGCCACGCAACAGCTGTCCCACTGCACGCCGCCGATGGCTTCGAGCAGTTGCGGGTCGTTCAGCGGATCGTCGTACAGCGAATAGTAGTAGCGGCCGACCAGGCTCCAGGATGGCGTCAGCGGATACAGGAACGAGAAGTCGACCTGTTTGAGCAGATCGCGGCGATAGCGGTAGCCGAAGTTGACGACGCCGGAGTCGCCGATCAGGTAACGCGTTCGCAGGCCGATGAGGTCTTCCTGGCCGATCTTGGGGTCGTACTGGTAGGACGCATCGATCGTCCAGCGATCGTTGACCGCATACGACGCGTCGGCGATCCACGAGGATTTGCCGCGTTCTATCGTGCCCGGACAGGAGATGTCGCCCGGCGTCGTGCAGGCACTGGCCGTGACGCGGGAGTCGTCGAAATAGCGGATCTGGCCGATGCTCGCCGATAATTTTTCACGGCCGTCGGACTGGCGGATCAGTCGGCTGCTCAGCGCCAGGGTCAGCTGGTTGGCATCCGCCTGGCGGTCGGCGCCGGTGAACCGGTTGTCGCGGAACAGCTGTCCCCAGCTGTAGGTCATCGTCTGGGTGTCGAACCGCGGTATGCCGGTCTGGTCGCGATAAGGGACGTTGAGATAGAACAGGCGCGGCTCGAGCGTATGCAGGTAGGCCTCGTCGCCGAACGAGGTTTCCCGATCGAAGAACAGGCCGGCATCGACGCTGGCGATCGGCAGGCTGCGGGTCGGCGAAAGATCCGTCAGGGTGGTGAACTCGTCGTCCAGGCGATAGCTCGTATAGCGCCAGGCCAAGGTCGGTTTGACGAACCAGGCGTCGCCCTCCAGCGGCATGGAAACGAAGGGCTTGACGTCGAATCGCGTTCCGCCGGGTCGCGCCGGGGAGCCGGACGGATGATCGAAACGAACCGCTTCGGTATCGATGCCTGCGGTGAACCAGCGTCCGTAAGATTGCTCCCAGCGTGCGAACGCACGTGGCAACCGGTCGTAGGTCAGCGAGGTCTCGGACAGGGTGTAGTCGGCCAGTTGTTCGTGGTCGGCCATGATCCCGGCGCTCCAGTTGCGCCCGGTGCCGTAGATCCCGATGTCGCTGCCGATCGAGGTGTTCGAGATGCCGGTGAGGGAGTTGGCGTTGTCCTCGAGGTATCGGGTATCGCTCATCCAGTTGAGATTGGCGATCGCGCGCCAGCGCCTGGTCAGGTTCTCCTGGGCCCGGAAGCGGACCATGGCGCGGTCTTCCTCGCGGCGGTTCTGGTCATACAGGAGCACGGGGATTTCGGCGATCTCCTCGTCATGCTCGCGCTCGACGAGATCGTCCGACGGCAGATAGCCGAACTCCAGCGTGCCGCGGCCCGTGGGCCTGAGATAGCGGAATTCCGAGTTCAGCATCAATCCGCGCTTGGTCATCAGCCGCGGCGTCAGCGTCATGTCGTAGTTCGGCGCCAGGTTCAGATAGATCGGCTGGCGCCAGTCGAAGCCGTTGCGGCCGGACGAGCCGATCGCCGGATACAACAAGCCGGTGCGCCGGCGGTCGTCGATCGGGAACTTGATGTAGGGAACCCAGAGCACCGGAATCTTGCCGACGCGCACGGTGGCGTTGCGGGCGGTGCCGAAGCCTTCCTCGGTGTCGACGTCGATGCGCTGCGAGTGCAGGGCCCAGCCCGGCTCGTCCGGCGGACAGGTGGTGTAGGTCGAACCATACAGCGCACCTTGCGCACCCTTCATCTCGATGCGATCGGCGCCGCCGTTGCCGCGGCGCGAGATCAGCTGGTACTTCACGTTGTCGATCTTGTGCGCGTCCAGGTTCTGGTCGCCCTCGGCACGCTCGGCGACCAGCCGCATGCCGGAATCCTGGTAACGGACGTTGCCCTCGGCGACGTACTTGTTGGTCGCCTGATCGTAGGTGAGCTTGTCGGTACCCAGAAACTGGTCGCCGCGCCTGAGCGCGACGTTGCCGTTGTAGTTCAGCGTCTGGCCCTGCACGCCATCGAGCGAATCGCCCTCGATGTCAGTCGGCTGCGTGCCGCGGGCCTCGGCATCGCCGATCGGCGCCTGGGCGTCTGCGAAAGTCGGAACCGCCGGTTCGATCGGGCACAGACCCCAGTCGATCGTGCTGTCTTCGGCTGCATGAGCGGCTAGGGAGAGCGCAATGCAGAAGGGCAAAGGCAGCAGGCGGAGGGCTGGGCGCACGCGGGCATCCGTTCTACGAAAAACGGCGGTTAGCTTGACGTATCGCCAGCGGACCGGCAATGCAGCGACAGAAGACTCGAGCCTGATAGTGGCCTTGATGACCAGGGACTGAAGCTGAACGCCAGCGGCCTTGACGGTCGTCGACTCTCACCCGCCCTGCGCCGCAGCGCAACAAAAACGCCGGCATGAGGGCATGCCGGCGTGTGTTCCATTCTCAAGTCCCGGCACGCAACCGGAGGTCGGTCGCTTGCCTATCGGGCCGCTGCGGACTCCGTGTAGTCCAGGCCGACCACGTTGAGCTCCACGCCGGGCGGCACATTGCAACTGAAGTTCGCATAGAGGCTGAACGTCGTCTGCGAGAATTCGGCGGGCTCCCAGATGATCGCAGAGAAGGTATTGGCCGGCACGGCGACCGTCTTCGGATGGAACACCACATTCGGCTGCAGGCCGCCGTCGACGTAGGTGCAGCTGACATTGATGGCGGCCGCAGTGGTATTGGTCACGACGACGACGGCAGCATCCACGCTCTCCGGGTTATAGGGTGTCGGCACCGCGCAAGAGACAAAAGCGCCGCTGCTGCCCTCGTTCTTGATCGCAAGCGGTCGGTTGCGAAGATTGGTGTCGGAGGCGGGCAGGTTGCCTTGGCAGGAACCGGATGCAGTGGAGGCGCTCGTGGCTGCGAACGCCGGCGGCGCATGCAGGACGGTCATGGCGGCCAGCACTATCGTGGCCGTTACAGCTACGTCGAGAATCTTCATAGTCGTGTATCCCCAAAAAGGTACCGCGAACGGGGCGGTGCGTCCCGATGCCCTCGGCATCGCAGGCATGGTAATGCAAGCAGTGCGAGACGCAGTCGCGCCGCGCGACTCCTGCCAGGATGGCGCAGACATGGCCGATCTGCGCGGCCGCAGTCACAACAATCCAGCATGTGCGTCGCCGCATGTCTCAGGTGACAGGCGGTCATGAGCCGACACCGGCGGTTCGCCCGTGCTATGGGCTCGCGCAGAGCGCCGCCACGTGCGCCACGCTGCATTCGCGCAGCGCCTGCAAGTCGTAGCCGCCTTCGAGCATCGACACCATGCGGCCCTGTGCGTGGCGCGCGGCGATCGCGAGCAATTCGCGCGTGATCCAGGCGTAGTCGGCGGCGTCGAGTTGCAGCTGCGCCAGCGGATCGCGCCAGTGCGCATCGAATCCGGCCGACACCAGGATCAGTTGCGGCCGGAACGCATCGAGCGCCGGCAGCAACTTGTCGCTCCAGGCTTCGCGGAAGGCGCGGCTGCCGGCACCGGGCGGCAGCGGGACGTTGAAGATATTGCCGACGCCGCGCTCGCTGGCGAAACCGGTGTCCGGATACAGCGGCATCTGGTGCGAGCTGAGGTATTGCACGCGCGCATCGGCATCGAAGATCGCCTGCGTGCCGTTGCCGTGGTGCACGTCGAAATCGACGACCGCCACGCGCGCCAGGCCGTGCTTGTCGAGCGCGTGCGCCGCGGCCACGGCGATGCTGTTGAACAGGCAGAAACCCATCGCCGTATCCGGCGTGGCGTGATGCCCGGGCGGACGCACCGCGCAGAACGCGGTCTTGGTCTCGCCGTTGAGCACACCATCGACCGCCGCGACCGCCGCGCCCGCCGCGCGCAACGCGGCCTCGGAGGATTGCGGCGACAGCACGGTGTCCGGGTCCAGCATCATCCGTGCCGCCGGACGCGTTTCCAGTACCGCGGCGAGCAGGCTTTCGGCATGCACCCGCAACAACTGCCCGCGTGTCGCGCGCGGCGCTTCGCGCCAATTCAGGTCGGGGTGGGCATCGCGCAGGGCAGCGACGACGGCGGTCAGGCGATCGGGGCGCTCGGCGTGGCCCGGTCCGGTGTCGTGCGCCAGGCAGGCGGGATGGCTGTAGACCGGGATCGACACGGTTCGGCCTTTCAGCGCTTGCGGCGCTCGTGGTGCCACAGCACTTCGCCGTGGCCGCTGTCGCGCGCGAGCACGCGGGCCAGTACGAACAGCAGGTCGGACAGGCGGTTGAGATAGCGGATCGCCTGCGGTCGCACCGCGCCATGGTGCGACAGGGTCACGGTGTCGCGCTCGGCGCGTCGCACGACGGTGCGCGCGACATGGCAGCGCGCCGCGGCTTCGCCACCGCCGGGCAGGATGAAATCCTTCAGCGGCGGCAGCGGTTCGTTGTAGCTGTCCAGCTGTTGTTCGAGGCGCTCGATATCGGCATCGTCGATGGCGGCATGACCCGGAATGCACAGCTCGCCGCCGAGATCGAACAACTGGTGCTGCACGGTGGTCAGCAGCTCGCGAATGTCCTGCGGCAGTTCGCTGGCGAGCAGCAGGCCGATCGAGGAGTTGGCCTCGTCCACCGTGCCGTAGGCATTGACGCGTGCGGAATCCTTGGCGACGCGGGTGCCATCGCCGAGGCCGGTGGTGCCGTCGTCGCCGGTCTTGGTGTAGATCTTGGAGAGACGATTGCCCATCGCGGCCCTGTCGTAGCGGCCTTGGCCGCGAGCGATTGCCTGGTGCAGTGCCGATCGCGCCAAAGCGGGCGCGTCTACACCTGTGGCCTATACCGTTTGCGCGCGCAGCGCCGGCAGCTTACGTCGCAGCAGCGCGAAGCCGCCGAACAACACCGCCGAGTAGAACAGCGTGCCGAGTACGGTCCACTGGAAGAACGGAATCGCTGCCACGTAGCAGGGCAGCAGTCCGCTGGTGCAGGCCGGGTTGCCGTCCAGCGGCGTGGCCGTCAGCCACACGGCGAAGTTCGTTACGACGAAGAACAACACCGATCCGGCCAGCGAGTAGCCCAGGACGCGGGCGCCGTTCACCTTGCTGCGCAGGCCGAAGCCAAGCACGACCGACAATGCGATGCAGGCATAGATCGCGAACGATTGCGGACTGAGGAAGTAATCCAGGTATTCCTTGCGATCGAAGTAGGTCAAGGAACTGCCCGCCCTGCAATGGGCCGAGCACCATGTCGGAAACGAAGATCGCCAGCAGCGGCACCACAACGGCCAGCGCACGGCTGGCGAAGTAGGCGCCGCCGAACAATGCGATGGCCTCGATCGGCGAGAAGTTCGGCGGATGCGGCAGCAGGCGCGTCAGCGCGGCGGCGACCATCAGGATCGTCAGGGTCAGCGGGCCCGGAGCGAGCAATGCGTTCGTGGCGGGCGGCGTTGTGGCGGGACGGGTCATCGGTTTGCGAACGTCTGTGGGCGCAGAACCGGTAGCATAACGCAATGTCCGCGTCGGTCCCGTCATCGCCAGCAGCGCAACACGATGTACTGATCGTCGGTGGCGGCCTGGTCGGCGCCAGCCTGGCGATCGCGCTGGACCGCCTCGGCCTCGATGTCGGCCTGGTCGAGGCGACGGCCGCGGGCGCGCTGCCGGCCGTGTTCGACGAACGCAACCTGAGTTTTGCCGAGGCGACGGTCAATGCCCTCGGCGCACTCGGCGTGATGCAGAAGCTGCGCCAGCCGACGGGTCCGATCCGCCGCATCCACGTCAGCCGCCAGGGTGACTTCGGGCGCATCCGTCTCGATGCCGCCGACCATGGCCGCGTCGCATTCGGTCAGGTCGTCGTAGCGCGCGACTTCGGCGAGGCACTCGAGGCACGGCTCGACGAGTTGCGTGGACTGACGCGCTATCGGCCAGCACGCTTCGTCGCTTGCGGGATCTGCGACGACGCGCTGCGCGAAGTGCGCATCGCCGCCGACGACGGCGACGGCGAACGGATGCTCTCGACCCGCCTGCTGGTCGCGGCCGACGGCACGCGCAGCAGCGTGCGTGCCGCGCTCGGCATCGCTGCCGAGGAGCAGGATTACCAACAAACCTTGTTCGTCGCGCGGCTGCGTGCGGAACGCTCGCCCGACGGTACCGCCTACGAGCGTTTCGGCGACGATGGCCCGACCGCGCTGTTGCCGCGCGGCGACCGCCATTTCGGCGTGGTGCACGCAGTCCCGCGTGCCGATGCCCACGAGGTCGCAGCGCTCGACGAACGCGCCTTCCTCGCGCGCGTGCAGCGTGCGTTCGGCTGGCGCGTGGGTGCGCTGCTCGGCGCTGGCGAGCGCAGCGCGTATCCGGCGATCGGTATGGTCGCGCAACGCACCACCGCGCCGCGCGCAGTGCTGGTCGGCAACGCCGCGCAGACCTTGCATCCGATCGGCGCGCAAGGCTTCAACCTCGGCTTGCGTGACGCCCTGACCCTGGCCGAACTGATCGGCTCGCGCGCGACCGATCCGGGCAGCGCGGTGCTGCTGGACACGTATGCGCGGCGGCGTGCCGAAGATCGCGCGCGCACGCTGGCGTTTGCCGACGGACTGGCGAAGCTGACCTCGAACGCGGCGCCGTTGTTGCGGCCGCTGCGCAGCCTTGGCCTGCTGGCGATGGACCGGTCGCCTGCAGCGCAGGCGTTTCTCGTCGGTGGCGCGATGGGTTATCGCGGCGACGTGCCGGAGTTGTGCCGGTGACAACAAAAGCAAATCCCCCTCGATCCCCCTTTTTCAAGGGAGGAAGACAAGCACGCCTCGCGCTTGATCCCCCCTTTGAAAAAGGGGAGCAGGGGGGATTTGCTTTTGACAGCTTCTTGTTTGGCCAACAGGCAACTCCCTGATGGCGCGCCGCCAACGCCTGGATGTCGCGGTGGTCGGTGGCGGCGTGGTCGGCGCAGCTTGCGCGCTGGCGTTGGCGGGACTGGGCCTGGAAGTGGTGCTGGTCGAAGCGGCCGAACCGCCGCGCTGGTCGCGCGGCCGACCCGATCAGCGCGATCTGCGCGTCTACGCCTTCGCGCCGGACAACGCGGCATTGCTCGCAGGGTTCGACGTCTGGTCGGCGGTGCTTGGGGACGCGGATGGGCAGGCGTCGAACGCGCAACCCTATCGACGCATGCGCGTCTGGGATGCGGCCGGCGGCGGCGAGCTCGTGTTCGATGCCGATGCCTTCGGCCGGCGCGAGCTCGGCTGGATCGTGGAGCATGCGCTGCTGGTCGACCGATTGTGGGCGGCGTTGCCGCGCGCCGGTGTCGACGTGCGCACGGCGCGCGTCGAGGACTTGCAGCAGGAAGCGGCAACGGGCATCACGCTGCGTCTCGACGATGGCACGCGCCTGGAAGCACGCATCGCGATCGCAGCCGATGGCGCCGACTCGACCCTGCGCAGGCTGGCTGGCCTCGACGTGCAGGCGCACGAGTACGCGCAGCGTGGTGTCGTGGCCTATGTCGACACGGCACTGCCGCATGAAGACACCGCATGGCAACGGTTCCTGCCGGGCGGGCCGCTGGCTTTCCTGCCATGCGCCGATGGCGGCAGTTCGATCGTCTGGACGATGCCCGACGCGGAAGCGCAGCGGGTGCTGGCACTGGACGATGCCGCATTCGCACGCGAGCTCACCCGTGCCTTCGCCGCGCGCCTTGGCGAGGTCACGCCGACGTCGCGGCGCGTCGCCTTCCCGCTACGCAGGCAGCTCGCGCAATCCTACGTCGCCGATCGCGTGCTGGTGCTCGGCGATGCTGCGCACGTGGTGCATCCGCTCGCGGGGCAGGGCGTCAACCTCGGGCTGCGCGATGTGGCGGCGCTGCGCGATGCCGTCGCCGACGCGCAGCGCCGCAACGCCGACTGGGTCGCGCCGCAACGCCTCGCGCGCTGGGCGCGTGCGCGCAAGAGCGAGAACGCGGCAGCGGCGCATGCCTTCGACGGGCTCAACCGGCTGTTTTCGAACGACGCCGTCGCCGCCACGCTGTTGCGCGGGCCGTTGCTGGGCGTCGCCGGCAGGCTGCGGCCGCTCACCCATGCCCTTTGGCGCCGCGCAGCCGGCGTGTAGCGGAAGCGACCAAAAAAGAACGCCCCGGTGACGGGGCGTTCTGCTGACTGCTGGTCGCGATGTCAAAAGACGATCAGTCCATCCAGCCTTTCAGTTCTTCCTTGCTCAGGCGTCCGTTGCTGTCGTTGTCGACTGCACGAAACTCGCCGGTCAGGGTCGCGTTCGACCTGACCTCGGCGCGGCTGAGGTTGCCGTCGTGGTTCGCGTCGAGCGCGTCGAAATCGATCTTGTATTCACCGACCACGGAATCCGGCGGACTGGAGGTGACGGTCACCGGTGCGGCGGCAGGTCCGCCATCGGCGCCATCGGCGCCGGCGGTGCCGGCGGCGGTGTCGGTGGCGCCGTCACCGCTTCCTGCGTTTCCTGTGCAGCGGCCTGTGCATCGGCTGCTGCGCTGCTCGCAACCGCGGTCGCTGCGCGCGCCGTGTTGGCGGCCTCGCGTGCCTGCGCCGAAGCGCCGAGCGGCTGTTCGGTGCCGCCGCCGACCGCCGACTTGGCAGCGTTCGCATCGTTGGCGGCGTTGACGGCGGTGTGCGCCGCTGCCTGCGCATCGATCGAGGCCTGGCTGGCGTTATAGGCACCGACTTCGGCACGTGCGGCGCCGTCTGCCGTCACCGCGCCTCCGGCCTTGGCATCGGCGGCCGCCTGCGCGGCGGCCTGCGCTGCCTCGGCTTCCTGGCGCGCAGTGGTGGCGTCGTCGACCGCGACCGCGGTGGTCGTCTCGGTGTTGCGCCTGGCCTCGGCTTCGGACTCCGACTGCGCGATGGCGCTACCGGCGGCGAACACGCCGAGCACGGCGAGCGTCAAGGCATGGGTTCGATGGATCGTCTTGTTCGGAGCTCTCATAGCGGGTGATCTCCTGCGTGGATGACCCGCGGACGGTAGTCCCGCTGCGATGACTGGCGCGTCAACCCCGATGTGATTTGGCGGAACGCCTGCTGAACGCTCAGCCGGGGGTTAGCGTGGTGGCGAAGACGGTGATCTCTTCGCGGTCGTGGTAGAGCTGCTTTGCGCGGACACGCAGCGGCCTGCCCGCACCCTGCTGCAACAAGGCCAGGCACAGCTGCGTTTCGTCCCAGCGCTTCTTCATCGGCAGCTTGAGGTTGAAGACCGCATGACGGCACCAGCCTTCGCGGAACCAGGTCGCCATGCGTTCGGCGACGCGGCGCGGTTGTTCGACCATGTCGCAGACCATCCAGTCGAGCGGCTGCCTCGGTTGCCACTGGAAACCATCCGCGCGCAGATGCTCGACCAGGCCGGTGTCGATCACGTGCTGGCGCAGCGGACCATTGTCGATCGCACTCACGTGCAGGCCGTGCCGCGCGAGGATCCAGGTCCAGCCGCCGGGCGCCGCGCCGAGATCGGCGGCGCGCATGCCGGGGCGCAGCAGGCGCTGGCGTTCGTCGTCGTCGAGCAAGGTCAGCAGCGCTTCCTCGAGCTTGAGCGCCGAGCGCGAAGGCGCGTCCTTGTGCAGCCGCAGGCGCGGGATGCCGAGCGGCCAGGGCGCGCTGTCGTCGGGATCGCTGCTGGCGATGAAGGCGTGGTCGCCGGCGACGAAGCACACGTGCAGGCGCGGCAACGCGGCATCGTCACGGGCGCCGAGCATTCCGTTCTTGCGCAGTGCCGGTCGCAGGGCGTTGCCGAATGCGCGCGCCAGCCCGGACAGCGGCTTGCCGGCATCGCTGTCGGGATGTTCGACGACGAGATCGCCGAAGCGCGCGCCGGGGGCGTACATCGCCAGCGCTTCGAGCATCGGCGTGATGCGGTCCTGCGTGGGCGAGTGCGCGCAGTTCCGCGATCAGCAGCAGTTTCTGGCGCGCGAAGACCAGGTCGCGCCAGGGCAGGGCGTGCGACAGGGTGGCTGCCGCATCGGCGACGAACAGCACGTGGCCGCTGTCGCGTTCGGTGCGCGCATGGCCCGCATGCCCGATTTCCGCCGCGCGCGCGGTCAGTTCGGCGGCGAGTTCCGGCTCGAAGCCGGCGCGGCAGTAGCAGAGCAAGCCGGTCATGCGGTGCTCATGAGCGGCTTCAGCCGCGAAGCTTGTCGATCGCGCAGACAGGCCTCGCGACTCGGCCGCATGCTGAAGGCATGGCCGCATCAATAACGCCTGCCGCCCACTTCGCCGTAGGCGCGCAGCACGTCGCGCGCGGCGTCGCGATGCACGTCGCGCACCACTTCTATTCCGCGCACGTTCAATTCGCCGATCCAGTCCGCCGGCAGCGGGCCTTCGTCGAATTCCGTCAGCTCCATCACGTCCTCGGCGCGTGCGCCGATCAGCAGGCGGTCGATGCCGGCCCAGACCGTGGCGCCGTAGCACTGGCAGCACGGCTGCGCGGAAGTCGCGAGCGTGTAGCGGCCGTCGTGCACGCCATCGGCGTCCTGGTTGAGGCGCGCGCGCTGCAGGCGCTGCTGCGCGAGCATGTAGGCCATGTTCTCCGCGTGCGCCAGCGAGGTGCTTTGCGGCAGCACGACATTGACGCCGGCGGCGACGATGCGCTCGTCGGGGCCGAACACCACGGCGCCGAACGGCCCGCCCGTTTGCGCCTCGATGTTCCGGCGCGACAGCTCGACCGCCAGCGCGACCTTGTCTTCGTCGGCGACGTAGGCGCGCGATGCGTCGACGGCGTCGTGCACCCACACCGGCAGCGTCAGGTGGACCTGGGCATAGAGCACGTCAGCCTGCCTTCTGCATCCAGGTATCACGCAGCGTGACGCTGCGGTTGAACACCGGCGCGTCGGCGCGATGGTCGCGGCGATCGGCGACGAAATAGCCGATGCGCTCGAACTGGAACGATTGTTCCGGCGCGGCCTGCGCGGCGGCCGGCTCGACGTAGCCGCGGACGCTGCGGCGCGAATCAGGGTTGAGATGATCGCGATAGGTCTTGCCTTCGCTTTCGTCGTCCGGGTCGGCGATCGAGAACAGGCGGTCGTAGAGACGGAATTCCGCTGCCACCGCATGCGCGCGCTCGACCCAGTGGATCGTGCCCTTGACCTTGCGATCGGCGCCCGGCATGCCGGGGCGCGATTCCGGGTCGAGCGTGCCGCGCAATTCGACGATTTCGCCATCGGCATTCTTCACGACTTCGTCGCAACGCACGATGCCGGCGCCGCGCAGCCGCACGTCGCCGCCGGGCACCAGCCGTTTCCAGCCTTTCGGCGGCACTTCGGCGAAATCCTCGCGCTCGATCCACAGCTCGCGCGAGAACGGCATCTCGCGCTTGCCGAACGATTCGTCCTTGGGATGGTTGGCGAAGGTCAGCGTCTCGGCGTGGTCATCGGCCAGGTTGGTCAGCACGAACTTCAGCGGATCGAGGACCGCCATGCGCCGCGGCGCGTGCGCGTCGAGATCGTCGCGCAGGCAGGCTTCGAGGATCGAGAAATCGGTGACCGAATTCTGCTTGCTGATGCCGACGCGCTCGGCGAGCAGGCGCAGGGACGCCGGCGTGTAGCCGCGGCGGCGGATGCCCTGCAGCGTCGGCATGCGCGGATCGTCCCAGCCGTCGACCAGGCCTTCGCCGACCAGCGTCATCAGCTTGCGCTTGCTCATCACCGTGTAGTTGATGTTGAGGCGCGAGAACTCGATCTGGCGCGGCTTGGCGGCCTGGTTCGGCAGACCTCTGGCCAGCAGCGGCGCGAGCAGCTCGGGCGCATGCGCCAGGTCGACCTTGTCGACGCACCAGTCGTACAGCGGCCGGTGGTCCTCGAACTCGAGCGTGCACAGCGAATGCGTGATGCCTTCGATCGCGTCGCTGAGCGAATGCGCGTAGTCGTACATCGGGTAGATCGGCCAGGCATCGCCGGTGTTCTGGTGCGCGACCTTCTTGATGCGGTACAGCGTCGGGTCGCGCAGGTTGATGTTGCCGCTGGCCATGTCGATCTTCGCGCGCAGCGTGCGCGCGCCGTCGGCGAACTCGCCCGCGCGCATGCGCCGGAACAGGTCCAGGTTCTCTTCGACCGAGCGATCGCGGTACGGCGAATTGCGGCCCGGCTCGGTCAACGTGCCGCGGTATTCGCGCACTTCCTCGGCGCTCAGGTCGCAGACGAAGGCATCGCCCTGGCGCGATGAGTTTCTCCGCGGCGAGGTAGAAGACGTCGAAGTAGTCCGAGGCATGGCGCAGCTCGGCCCAGTCGAAGCCCAGCCAGCGCACGTCGTCGAGGATCGCCTGCACGAATTCCGGGTCTTCCTGGGCCGGGTTGGTGTCGTCGAAGCGCAGGTTGCAGAGCGCCGCCGAACTCGCTCGGCGATGCCGAAGTTCAGGCAGATCGCCTTGGCGTGGCCGATATGCAGGTAGCCGTTGGGCTCGGGCGGGAAGCGGGTGCGCGGTGCGGCATGCCTGCCGCTGGCACGGTCGTCGCGGACGATCTGGCGCACGAAGTCCTGGCGGCCGGTCGCGGAGGCGTCGGTGCTGCCGGAATCATGCGCCGGAGGGGGCGTACGGCCTGGATCGGTACTCATGGCGGGGGCGTGGGCGAGGAAAGTCGATCAGTGTAGCCGAGCGCCAACCGACGAATGGAGCGTCACGAAGGACCGGTGGCGTCGGTTCCGGTCCTTGCGCGTCGCATGCACGCTGCTGGTGGCACGCTTATTGCTCGCACTGTGTGTTCAAGGGAGGGACCCGTCATGCGCGTCGTCTACCAAGCCGGACATCTGATCGATGCCCATCTGGTGCGTCATGCCTTGGAGCAGGCGGGCTTCCGCGTGTTCGTGCTGGGCGAGGCGCTGCTGGGCGGACTCGGCGAACTGCCGGTGTGCGGCGCCGTTTCCGTATGCGTGGCCGACGACGACTGGGCGCAGGCGCGGGCGATCGTCGAGACCCTGCCGATCGCGATCGGTGACCGCGTGGTCGACAGCGAGGGAGCGGCCGCGGCCGCTCTCGGTCCCACCCAGGCGAGCCCGGCCTGACGCCCGTGACCCACCCGCAGTCCCCGCACCACGAGTGGCTGTTCGCCGCGGGCATGGCGGTGCTGCTGTGCCTGTTCGCGGCCGCGGTCGTCGGCGCCACGCGCCTGGTGTCCGAAGACGTCGCCGTGACGCTGCAGGCGCTTTCCGACGAACAGGGTCACGTGCCGCGCCTGAGCGGCGACGGCAGCGCGCTGTTGATCCCGGGCGGTCAGGCCGGCACGACCACGGCGCGCCTGCGTTTCACCCTGCCGCCGACCGGCGCCGACCAGGCGCGCTGGGTCGTCTGGTTCGGCCGCAGCCCCGTGGAGTCGCTGCGCCTGCACCAGGGCGGCTGGACGAGCGCGGAACGCGACTTCTACCATCCCGCCGCCGAGGAGGGCGTCCTGCCGGCCGGCTACACGTTCCCGCTGCCTTCCACCCTCAGTGGCGACGTCGCGATCGAGCTGCACGCACGCGGCGGCATGCGCAGCGCGCTGCGTCCGCGGGTCCTGCGCGAGAACACGGTGATGCGCATCGAGCAGCGCGGCGCGGCGCTGACCGGCGTGATCTACGCCAGCCTGTTCATGCTCGCATTGCTCGCGCTGGCGTTGTTCTCCGCGGCGCGCGATCGCACCTTCCTCGCCTTCTTCGGCTACTGCGTGCTCGCACTGCTGCTGCTGGCGGCGGGCAATGGCCATCTGTACCAGTTGCCTGGCTTCGGCGTGCTGTCGGCGTGGCGCGCACAGGGGATCTGGGCGTTCGGCCTGATGTTCTCGGCCATGACGCTGCAGACGCTGCAGCGCTACGCCGGCGCCCGCGTCACGATGCCGCGCGTGATGCGCGTCATCGATCGCTACTGCATCGGCCTGGCCGTGCTGGCGGCGGTGTGCCTGCTCGGCCTGCCCGGCGCGGGCGTCGTGATCCAGCCGGTGGCGACGCTGGCCTGGATCGGCGCGGCGATCGGCTCGCTGTTGCTGATCTTCGACGCCGCTCGCCGCCATGTGCCGATGGCGTGGCCGATCGCGCTGCTTACGGCGCTCACCACGCTGGCGGCGCTGATCTCCGAGCTGATGATGCGCGGCTACTGGGAACCGCTGGCGTGGGTGCGCTACGGTTATCAGGTCGCGCTGGTGGTGACCGCCGCGGTGCTCGGCGTGGGGCTGGTCAGCCGCATCGGCGAATACCGCGACCAGCGCGACCGCGAGCGCGTCGCGCGCGCCGACTCCGAACGCCGCATGCGGCGCGAAGCCGCTCGCAACGAGCTCGGTACCGCACTGCAGGCGCGGCTGCGCACGCTGGCGGCGGGCGACATCGAATGGAGCGCGTTTCGCATGCTGCTCGACGCGCTGCTGCCGCAGGTTCCCGCCGACAATGCCGCGGTGCTCGCCTATGGCTACCACGGCCACGACGTGCTGGTGACCGAGCCGGTCACGCGCAAGCAAGCCGTGCACGACACGCTGACCAAGCGCGGCCTGGTGCTGAAGCGGCTCGCGGCGCTGGCGATGCCGCTGCAGCAGCCGGGCACGTCGGCGGACAATCCTGCCGACAGCCTGATCACCGAGGCGGTGATCCCGTTGCCGATCCGTTCGCCCGGCTGGGGCGTGCTGCTGCTCGAGCGCGCCGGTCCGGAAGGGTTCACCACCGAGGAGCTGGCACTCGCGGGAGAATTCATCCGCCTCACCCTGATGCATGCCGACCAGGCGCTGGCCGCGATCAACCTGCGTCGTTCGGCGGAACTCGACGCGCTCACCGGCACCTTCAACCGGCGCACGATCGACCAGTGGCTGACGCGCAGCTTCAGCGATGCCATGAGCCGCGGCGAGCCGCTGTCGGTGTTGTTCGTCGATCTGGATCATTTCAAGACCATCAACGATCGCCTCGGCCATGCCTGCGGCGACCATTGCCTGCGCGAAATCTCCGCGGCGCTGCGCACCGCGCTCGGCGAAGGCAACCTGCTGGCGCGTTACGGCGGCGAGGAGTTCATCGGCGTGCTGCCAGGACACGGCGGCGCGGCGGCACGCGTGATCGGCGAACAGCTGCGCGCGGCGGTCGAGAACGCGGACATCGAGTGGGAAGGCCAATCGGTGCGCGTGACGGTGAGCGTAGGCGTGGCGACACGGCTCGACAGCGAGACCACGCCCGCGGCCACGATCGATCGCGCCGACAAGGCGCTGTATGCTGCCAAGCGCAGCGGTCGCAATTGCGTACAGGTGGCGCCCGCGGTCTTCGCCTGACGCGCCCGAAGAAATTGAGGGCGCGACGCAATGCGCCGCTGCGCTCGACGCCTGTTTGGCGGCCCTGTTCGACCGTTCGTTTCCCCCACGCAAGAGCCCGCCATGCACGACCCGAAAGCCGATCGCGGCGCCTTGCTGTGCATGCTGGCCGGCGCGGCCCTGATCGGCACCAACGGGCTGATGGTGCGGCTGGCCGGAACGCCGCCGACGATCTCGGCGTTCTGGCGGATGCTGTTCGCCGGCGTGCTCTTGCTCGCGTTCGTGTTCGCCACGCGTCGATGGCAGCGCTTGCCGCGCCGTGTCTGGGCCTGGGTGTTGTTGCCCGCGGCCGCGTTCGCCGTCGATCTGTGGCTGTGGCATCGCAGCATCCTGTTGATCGGCCCGGGCCTGGCGACGTTGCTCGCCAACGCGCAGGTGTTCTTCATGGCGCTGGCGGGCGTGGTGTTCTATCGCGAGCGTCTGGGCCCGCGTTTCGTCGGCGGCATCGTGCTGACCTTCGTCGGCCTCTGGCTGTTGCTCGGCGGTGGCTGGGCATCGCTGCCCGCGGAATATCGCTGGGGCGTGTGGCTGGGACTGGCGACCGGCCTGTGCTACGCCGTCTACAACCTCGGCCTGAAGCGCGTGCAGCAAGAGGCCACGTCCGGCTCCAAGGCGACGGCGCCGATCGAGCAGGTCCTGGCGCTGGCTTCGCTTGGCTGCGCGCTGTTGCTCGGGTTGGCCGGGTGGGCGGAAGGCGCGGTCTTCGCGATTCCTTCGTGGCGGTCGTTCTGGATCCTGCTGGTGCTGGCCGCCGTCGGCCATTGCCTGAGCTGGGTGCTGATCTCCCGTGCGATGCAGCACCTGCGCGTCGCCGTCATCGGCCTGTTGCTGCTGCTGCAGCCGATCGTCGCGTTCCTGCTCGACGTCGCACTGCTCGACCGCGCGACCACGCCGCGCGAATGGCTGGGCCTGGCCTTCAGCCTGGCCGGCATCTTCCTCGCCAGCCTGAAGCAGCGTTCGCGGCTGCCCGAGACTGCCACCTGAATCCTTGAAGCGCGCGCGATCGCCCGCAAATCAACGGCATCCCTCGACGGAGCTGCGCACATGTTAGGAATCGGTGCCTACAAACAACGCCTGCCACAGGCCGCCCAGGCCTTGCCCGGTCGCGCGACCGAAATGCCGCTGCAAAATCGCCACTACGTGCACGGGCGGCCGCTGAAGGATGCGTTTGCGGGACTGCAGCGCGTGCAGTTCGGCATGGGCTGCTTCTGGGGCGCCGAGCGCAAGTTCTGGTCGCTGCCGGGCGTGGTGACGACGGCGGTCGGCTACGCCGGCGGTCAAACGCCGAACGCGAACTATCGTGAAGTGTGCTCGGGCGAGACCGGACACGCCGAAGTGGTGCTGGTCGTGTACGACGACACGGTGTCGTTCGAGACGCTGCTGAAGACGTTCTGGGAAAGCCACGATCCGACCCAGGGCATGCGCCAGGGCAACGACGCCGGCACGCAGTACCGCTCGGCGATCTATTGCGATACGCAGGCGCAATACGCCGCCGCCATCGCCAGCCGCGATGCCTACCAGCAGAAGCTGCGCGATGCCGGACTCGGCGAGATCACCACCGACATCGTGTTCCCGGCGCCGACGTTCTATTACGCCGAGAACGAACACCAGCAATACCTGGCCAAGAACCCGCAGGGTTACTGCGGCATCGGCGGCACCGGCGTGAGCTGCCCGATCGGAGTGGCCGTGTAATCCAAGCGCCGTCCCTCGAGAGGAAACGGAGAATGGCGGGCTACATCGTCGTGATCGAACACACGTAAACCACCTCGCAGGCACCGCCGCCGACGTCCTCGCGCGTCAGCGAACTGCGCCAGCGCCAACCGTCCGGCGCCACCGCCTCCACCAGCCAGCCGTCGATGCGCACGTGGTCGCCGGCGCGCACCTTGTGCAAGGCTGCCGCGGTGGCCTGGTCGGACGGGATCATGTGCATATTGGCGCTGCTGTGCGCGATGTCCTGCGGCGGCAGCGGCGGATCGCCCTGCCAGCGGTAGTGGTACCAGCGCGACGACTGGCTGATGTCGAGCCGCGACAGCACCGCTTCGTCGCGCATGCGCTGCCAGCCGAGCGCGAGGTCGGTCGGCGAGAGTTCCGCCTCGCGGCCCATGCCGTAGTCCTCGCGCGACAGCACGCGTGCGTCGATGCTGAAACCGGCCAGCGGCTGCAGGGTCGCCGCCTGCAGGCGGAACGGCGGCATCGACGCCGGCACGGAGCTTTGCAGCGGCGAATCACCTGCGGCGACGCGTGGCGGCGGCGTGCACACGGCGGTGGTGCCTGCGGCGATCGCGGCCGGACCGGGCACGCGCGGCGAGAGTGGCGAATACCACCAGCCGACGCCGGCGAGCAGGCCCAGTACGAGCCAGGCGCGCAGGCTCAAGGTGCGGGTGCCTCTGGCACGGCCGATGGCCGATCCGACGTCGCCTTGAACAGATGTTGCGGCAGCTGCCGGAACACTTCGGCAAGACTCTGCAGGAATGTTCCCATCGCCGAGCTGCGTCGCCACACCATCGCAATGCGGCGGCTCGGATGCGAATCGCTGAAGCCGAGCAGGTGGATCGCCTCCGAGCGCGCGACCGGCGGCTTGGTCGCCAGCGTCGGCAGCAGCGTCACGCCGACGTTGGCGGCGACCATCTGCCGCAGCGTTTCCAGGCTCGTAGCCTGGAAGCCGGTCATCTCGTGCGCGCCGGCGAGTTGGCACACATCGAGCGCCTGGTCGCGCAGGCAGTGGCCGTCCTCGAGCAGCAGCAGCCGTTGCTGGCCGAGTTCCTGCAGCGACAAGGACGCTCTTTTCGCCAGGGGATGGTGCTCCGACACGGCCAGCAGGAAGGATTCCTCGAACAGGAATTCGACATGCAACTGGTCGTCGTGCACCGGCAGCGCCAGCAATCCCGCGTCGAGCTTGCCTTCGCGCAGGCGCGCCAGCAGCACGTCGCTCTTCTCCTCGACCAGCAGCAGTTCGAGCTTGGGGAAGCGCGCCCGCAACAGCGGCACCACGTGCGGCAACAGATACGGCCCGAGCGTCGGGAACATGCCCAGCCGCACCGTGCCCGCTTCCGGATCCTGGCTGCGACGCGCGGCTTCCTTCATTTGTTCGACGTCGCTGACGATGCGCCGCGCGCGCTCGGCGATCTCACGGCCCGCTGGCGTCAGCATGACTTTGCGGGGCGCCCGTTCGACCAGGGCGATGCCGAGTTCGTCCTCGAGCTTGCGGATCTGGGTCGACAGCGTCGGCTGGCTCACGAAGCAAGCCGAAGCGGCACGGCCGAAATGCCCGTGTTCGGCGAGGGCGACGAAGTAGCGGAGGTCGCGCAGGTTCATGGCGATAGCTTACTACTATCGATATCATCAATAACAATATGCTTGATCAATTTATGCTGCGCTGCAATAATTACCGCATCGCAGCAATCCTGGTTCCGGATGCTGCCGCCAGTTTCCGCATTCCCAACCACTCTCAAGGAGCGTTCCATGCTGACCGTCGGCGACAAACTCCCGCAGTTCAAGCTCAAGGCCACCGTGTCCACCGACCTCAACAAGGCCTTCGCGGACATCGACAACGACACCTACAAGGGCAAGTGGCTGGTGCTGTTCTTCTATCCGAAGGATTTCACCTTCGTCTGCCCGACCGAGATCGCCGGCTTCGCCTCGCACAACCAGGCTTTCCTGGACCGCGACGCGCAGCTGCTGACCGGTTCCACCGACAGCGAGTTCGTGCATCACGCCTGGCGCACGCATCACAAGGACCTGGCCAACCTGCCGTTCCCGATGCTGGCCGACATCAAGCGCGAGTTCACGGCTGCGCTCGGCATCCTCGACAAGAACGAAGGCGTCGCCCAGCGCGCGACCTTCATCGTCGACCCGGACGGCATCATCCGCTTCGTCTACGTGACCGACCTGTCGGTCGGCCGCAGCCCGGAAGAAGTGCTGCGCGTGCTCGACGCGCTGCAGACCGACGAGCTGTGCCCGTGCAACTGGAAGCAGGGCGACGAAGTGCTCAAGGCCGCCTGATGTTCCCGGCGCCCGTTTGATTCCGCGTCCTGACCCCCTCCCCCACGATGCGGAATCCCGAAGGCGGCCTTGGCCGCCTTCGTTTTTTTCACAGTCCGTCCCGGCCTTGCCTCTTGCGGGAAGCAGACAAGCAACGGCCGACGACCGACACCACAGGATGACGACATGACCCTTTCCGAACTCCGCAACTCGCTCCCCGATTACGCCAAGGACCTCAAGCTCAACCTCGACAGCGTGCTGTCCGATGCCGGTTCGCCCGGCATCGACGGCAAGCAGATCCGCGCCATCGCGCTGGCTTCGGCGATCGCATCGCGCTACCGGCCGTTCGCGGCCGCCATCGAAGCCTTCGCCGCCGAGCAGCTGTCGGCGGAGGAAATCAACGGCGCCAGGGCCGCCGCCGCGATCATGGCGATGAACAACATCTACTACCGCGCCACGCACCTGATCGAGAACGAGGAATACGGCCAGTTGCGCGCCGGCCTGCGCATGAACGTCATGGCCAACTCGGGCCTCGACAAGGTCACGTTTCGAACTGGCTTCGCTGGCGGTGTCGGCGATCAACGGCTGCGGCATGTGCATGGCTTCGCACGAGCGCACGTTGCGCAAGCACGAAGTCAGCGCGCAGGGCGTGCAGAGCGCGCTCAAGATCGGTGCGGTGGTGCATGCCGTCGCGGTGACGCTGGAGCAGTCCGCCGCCTGACGCGAACATCGCAGCGAGCCGCTGAAGCGGCTTCGCTGCAGCGCTTCGTCAGGCTTGACGCCGGCCCGAAAATTCCTCGGACGAGCGCGGTGCATCCGGCAGTTGCTCGTCGAGCGACTGGCGATAGCGTAGGCATCCGCGCAGGAACACGGGCCATTCCGGCACGATCGGCGCCGCCTGTCCTTGCTCGGGTAGCAGGTTCCAGAGCGCCGGGTGATGCCAGCACAAGGCATGGCCCGTGCTGTCGCGGTGCGCACGCACGGCATTGCGCAGCCTGATTAGTTCGGCGACCAGTTCCTCGCGGGACAAGGTGTCGAGATCGGCATCCATTGGAAGCTCCTGTCGAGATGCTTGCGCCTGGGTTACACGGCGAAGTATCAGGATGGCGTCCACGCGATGAGGGCGGCGTCGTGGCCGTGAACGGCTACGATGCCCGGATGGAGACGGAACCGCACCCACGCCTCGATGCAGTGCTGCGCGATGCTTCGGCACGCATCGATGCGACCGACGCTGCGTTGTTGCTCGCCCATGCCTTGTCCAGGCCGCGCGCATGGCTGTATGCGCATGGCGACGATGCGGTCGATGCGCAGGCGTTGGCGTCGTTCGCAGCGCTGGTCGCGCGCCGCACGGCAGGCGAGCCGGTGGCCTACCTGACCGGCACGCGCGGGTTCTGGTCGTTCGATCTCGCGGTCTCGCCGGCCACGCTGATTCCGCGCCCGGAGACCGAACGCCTGGTCGAACTGGCGCTCGCGCGCATGCCCAGCGAGACATCGCTACGCGTCGCCGACCTCGGCACGGGCAGCGGTGCCATCGCGTTGGCGCTCGCCCGCGAACGGCCACGCGCGCAGGTCGTGGCGACCGATGCGAGCGAGGCTGCGCTCGCCATCGCGCAGGCCAACGCGCGGCAGCTCGGCGTCGACAATATCGAGTTCCGCCACGGCCACTGGTGCGCGCCGTTGCGCGACGAACGCTTCGACCTCATCGCCAGCAATCCACCCTACATCGCCGTCGACGATGCGCACCTGCACGAAGGCGACCTGCGCTTCGAGCCGCCCGCCGCGCTAGCCTCGGGCCGCGACGGGCTCGATGCGATCCGTTGCATCGTCCGCGATGCGCCCACGCATCTCGTCGACGGCGGCTGGTTGTTGCTCGAACATGGTTGGCAGCAGGGTGGGGCGGTGCGCGAATTGCTGCGGGCAGCCGGTTTCACGGCGGTCGCCAGCGAACACGACCTGGAAGCGCGCGAACGCGTGACGCTCGGCCAACTGGCATGAAGCGGCTGTGTTCGTTGCGGGCTGTCGCTAAACTGCAGCCCTGATCCGACGGACCCCACGCCATGCGCGATCTCTATCCCGAAATCGATCCCTTCGACAGCGGCACGCTCGCGGTCGACAGTCGCCACACGCTGTATTACGAGCAGTGCGGCAATCCCGCATGGCAAGCCGGTCGTGCTGGTGCATGGCGGGCCGGGCGCGGGCTGCAGCCCGAAGATGCGGCGTTTCCACGATCCGCGGAAGTACCGCATCGTGTTGTTCGACCAGCGCGGCAGCGGGCGTTCGACGCCGCACGCCGACCTCGTCGACAACACCACCTGGCATCTCGTCGCCGACATGGAGCAACTGCGCGTCAAGCTCGGCATCGAGCGCTGGCAGGTGTTCGGCGGCTCCTGGGGTTCGACGCTGGCGCTCGCCTATGCGCAAGCGCATCCGCAGCGCGTCACCGAGCTGGTGCTGCGCGGCATCTTCATGCTGCGGCGTTGGGAACTGGAGTGGTTCTATCAGGAAGGGGCCTCGCGCATGTTCCCCGACGCCTGGGAGCATTACCTCGCCGCGATCCCGCCAGTCGAACGCCACGATTTGATTTCCGCGTTCCACCGGCGTCTCACTTCCGACGACGAAGCCACGCGCCTGGCCGCGGCACGCGCCTGGAGCGTGTGGGAAGGCGCCACGAGCTTCCTGCATGTCGACCAGGATTTCGTCAGTGGCCACGAAGACGCCAGGTTCGCGCTCGCCTTCGCGCGCATCGAGAACCACTACTTCGTCAACGGCGGCTTCTTCGAGGTCGAGGACCAGCTATTGCGCGATGCGCACAAGATCAAAGACATCCCCGGAGTGATCGTGCACGGTCGCTACGACGTGGTGTGCCCGATCCAGAGCGCGTGGGAACTGCACAAGGCATGGCCGAAGGCGGAGTTGAGGATCAGTCCTGCGTCGGGACATTCGGCCTTCGAGGCCGAGAACACCGATGCGCTGCTGCGCGCGACCGATGCGTTCGCCTGAGGCAATTTCACCGCTTACAGGATCAATGGTCCTTCGTCGACCAGGCTGCCGTCGGGATTGTGCTCGATCATCCACAGCCCCGCCCACAGCTTGAGGTCGAGTTCGTAACCCTCGCGCGATTTCTGCACCAGCCACGCGGCCGCGTCCTTGCGTGGCACCGCATGCACGGTGATGTCCTCGCTGCCGACGCCGCCGCCATCGCCGACCCGGGTGAGGCCGCGCGCACGGACGAAGGCGATGCGCTCGTTGCTCATGCCCGATGACGTCGGGCCTGTCATCAACACTTCGACGCGCTCGGCACGCCAGCCGGTTTCCTCGATCAGCTCGCGCCGTGCCGCGTCCTCGAGCGTGTCGTGGTCATGGTCGTCGCCGACCAGGCCGGCCGGCATCTCGATCGTTTTCGCGCCTAATGGGTATCGGAACTGCTCGACGAACAGCACGTCGTCGTCCGGCGTCACGGCGATGACGATGACCGCCATCCCGGCCGCGCCGTGCGTGCGCTCGCACGATTCCCACTGGCCGCGCCTGACCAGCCGCAGCCACTTGCCTTCGTAGAGGATTTCGCCGGCGTCGCTCGCGTGCTTGGTCATGCGCCGATGCTACGACGGAAGCGATGACGCCGCGAAGTCGAGGCCGGCCGCGGCATACAGGCGCCGGCGCGTCATCGGACCGAAACGCATCGCCTCGCAGACCGCGAGCATGGCCGCGGCATCGGTGGCGACGCGCAGGAACGGTGGTGCGTGCCCGGCCAGCGGCGCATCCAGGGCGATGGTCGCCAGCTGCCGGCACAGCAGGGCCTGTTCGCGATGCAGGCGCAGCTTGACCGCGGCCTGTGCGGAGCCGCGGAAACGCAGGTACGACACTTCGTCGATACGCGCCAGCAGCGCATCGAGGCTGCCGAAATGCGCCAGCAATACGGCCGCGGTCTTGGCGCCGATGCCGGGAACGCCGGGAATGTTGTCGATCGCATCGCCGGCCAGCGCAAGATAATCGGCGATCTGCCGCGCCTCGACACCGTGGCGCGCGCGCACGCCGGCCATGCCCCAGCGCTGGCCGCGCGCGAAATCCCACTGCTCGTCGTGTTCGTCGAGCAACTGCGACAGGTCTTTGTCGGCCGACACGATCACGCCGCGATGGCCGCTTGCGCGCGCCACGTGCAGCGCGCTGCCGATCAGGTCGTCGGCCTCGTATTCGCTGTGCGCGAGCACCACCAGGCCGAGCGCGCTGCACAGCGCCTTGCATTGTCCGAACTGGCGGCGCAGTTCCTCCGGCGCCGGCGCTCGATTGGCCTTGTAGGCCGGATAGAGCGCGTTGCGAAAACAGGAGTCGAGGGCTTCGTCGAAGGCGATCGCGATGTGCAGCGGGCGCTCGCGTTCGAGCAGGTCCAGCAGGAAGCGCGCGAAGCCGTGCACGGCATTGGTCGGCCAGCCGTCCGCGTCGTGGAACTCGTCCGGCATCGAGTGCCAGGCGCGGAACACGTAGAGGCTGGCGTCGACGAGGTACAGCGCCGGGCGCGCCGTGCCCTCGAGCACAGGCGCGGTGGCGGGCGCTGCGTCGAGATAGCGATCGCTCACGCGGCGGACCAGTCGCTCAGCAGCTCGCGCGGATCGGGGCGATCGCGCTCGGGTGCTTCGAGCTTGCCTGTGCCGATATGGACGAAGCCGGCGATGTGCTCGTGGGCGGCAAGGCCGAGCAGGTCGAGCACCTGGCGGTCGTAGGCGGGCCAGCCGGTCAGCCATTGCGCGCCGTAGCCGAGCGCCTGCGCCGCCTGCAGCAGCGCGAAGCACACGCAGCCGGCGCTGAGCAGCCGTTCGTTCTCTGGAATCTTCTCGTCCTCGCCGAGCACCGCAATCACCGCGATGATCAGGGGTGCATGCGAGAAGCGATTTCTATCCTTCTCGATCGCGCCTTCGGCCGCGTCGGGATCGCGCGCGCGGGTGATCGCGACCAGCTGTTCGCCGAGTGCCTGGCGCGCGCTGCCGGCGATGCGCAGGAAGCGGAACGGCACGCGTTTGCCATGGTCGGGCACGCGCACCGCGCTCTGCAGCATGCGCAGCAAGGTCGCCTCGTCGGGGCCGGGCTCGCCGAGTTGCTTGGAGGGGACCGAGCGCCGCGCATCGAGCGCTTCGAGGGCCAAGTCGTCGGGGTGTAATGACTTATTTGCGATTGCGATCACAACGGCTGTCCGATGGTTCAGGAATTGTATGCGTGGCTATTCCAGCCTAGGCGCATTCTCCCCCGAAATGACGCACGCACAGGACATCGGGTCTCCACCCCATGCGCTGCGTGGACGCAGCAGCGTCCGCGACCCCGCACGCGTGTTGGAAAGCCTCAAGCGCGATGCCACGGCCGAGCTGACCGGCATCCTGGCCGGGTTCTGGGGCACGATCGAGGAACAGGTGCGGCTGACCGCGCTTGCCGGCCACAACTACAACGCCAGCCAGGACGATCGCGCCGCGCTGCTCGGCGTCAGCCAGCGCGCGCAGGTGCTGGCTACGCGCTATCGCGAGGCGATCGAGGAAGAGTTCGAACATTGGCTGCACCCGAAGTCGGCACGCGCCTCGTCGGCCAGATCGCTCAGCCTGATGTCCGAGGAAGAACTCGAGATGCACCTGGCCGGACAGCAGGCGACGGAGGCACTCGAACACCAGTTCATGCATCCGCTCGAACTGCTCGACGATCGTCTGCAATCGCTCGCGGTCGCGCTGGGCCTGCAGCGTCGCCAGCCCGTGCCGGTACGGCCGGAAGTGCCGGTCGCCGCATTCGTCGGCCTGTTCCGCGCCGACGACCTGACTCCGGGCCTGCGCGCGCTGGTGTTCCCGCTGTTCGAGAAACGCCTGACGCAGGTGCTCGGCGACGTCTACACCAGCCTCAACACGACGCTCGACGGCGCCGGTTTCGGCGTCGGCAGCGCACCGATGGGCCATCCGCCGCATGCGCCGCTGCCCATGCATTCCGCCGCCACCGCAGGCGGATGGGTTCCCGATGGCGGCACGGTCGAGCATCACAATCCGCTGGGTGCGGCGATGTCGGCAGTGACGGCGGTGACGCCGCGCCATCGCGTCCCCGGCGTGCAACCGCAGGCCCATCCCCTGCACCAGGCGCAGGAAGAAGGCCGCCCGCCGCGCTATCGCGACGTGGTCCGCGAGCAGCTGCGCACCTGGCGCGCGCGTTCGGCGCCGCATGGCGCATCGCAATGGGTGTCGGCGGACAGCATCGCCCACGATGGCGACGGCACCATCGACTCCGGCCATTTCCTCGGCACCGAAGACCTGCTCAACGTCGCCTCGCTGCTGCAGGGCGATGATCCCGCGCCCTATGCGCGCGCGCTGGCTGGTGAACGGCCGCTGGCGGGCGTGATCCGCGACGAGATCCTCGGCGGCGTGCGACAGATGGGACTGGATCCGGCCGATGCGCGCTTCAGCGTCGACGAAGAGGATGCGATCGACCTGATCGGCATCCTGTTCCAGTCGCTGTTCGAGGCCAACGACCTGCTCACCCGCGCCCGCGCCATGTATGGCCGCCTGGTGGTGCCGTACCTAAAGGTCGCGTTGACCGACGATTCGCTGTTCAACCGCCGCAGCCATCCGGCACGGCAACTGCTCGATGCGCTGACCGAAGCCTGCGACGGCAATACCGGCGACACGCCGCAGGACCGGGAAACGCTCGAGCGCGCCGAGCACGCCGTCAACCGGGTAGTCGGCGAGTATCAGGACGACCAGGCCATCTTCGAACTGGCCGCGGCCGAGCTGCGCGACCAACTCGACCAGCAGCGGCGCCGCTCCGAACTGGCCGAACGCCGCGCCGCCGAAGCGATCCACGGCCGCGAACGCCTGCTGCAGGCGCGACGCGATGCCGATGCACTGATCGCCTCGCGCATGGCCGACCGCCCGTTGACCTTGCCGGTAGCCCGTTTCCTCGACGAGCAATGGCGGCATTACCTGGTGCAGATGTGGCTGCGCGATGGCATCGATTCGCCGCGGCACCGGGCCGCGATCGGCGTCGGCGATGCGATGGTGCAAGTGGATGCCGATGCCGCGAGCGCACGCGGTGCGGCTGTGGCCGACCAGTTGCTGGCGCTGCAGGTACCGCTGGGCGAGTGCTATTCGACCTGCGGGTTGGATGCCGCCAGTGCGCGCGATTCGATGGCGCGGATCATCTCCGCACTGGCGTTGCCGGATACGCCGCGCCGGGTGCACTCGCCGCAGCCGGGCGACATCGACCTCGACAACGCCGACGACGACGGCCTCGCCACCGGCCTGCGCCTGGCTGCCGGCACCGACACGCTCGAGTTCGATCCGACCATCGCCGCACGCATGCGTCGGCTGCGCGTCGGCCAGGGTCTGCGCCTGATCGACGAAGGCGGCCACGAATCGGCCGCACGCATCGCCTGGATCAGTCCGTTGACCTCGCGCTTCCTGATCGTCAATCGCCGTGGCATGCGCAAGCTGGTGGCCTCGCCGGAGGAACTCGCCTCGATGGTCGCAGCCGGACGTGCGGTGGTGCGCTCGGTCGACGCGCCGTTCGACGAGGCGATGAAACAGGTCTGGCAGCACCTCAACCAGGTGCCGGCGGACAACGCGGCTGCCGAAGCCGCGCCGGCCGACGACGCCGAACTGGGCACCGCCATCGCGTCCTGAACGCAGCCGGGCCGAGGTCGAAGCGCGAGGTTGACCGGTTCAGGCGAATCGCCGTCAACACTTCGTGAGTACTGGTGCGATCCGCTACGCTACTGTGCAGCCGATCGGCACACAGAACCGCGCGGAGCCACGCTCGAAGCATGCGGAAACCGGTCCCACCCAGCGGCCAAAGCGCTCCAGGCGCGGCCGTGGCATCGCCGGGGCAATGGCTCGAAACGCTCAAGCGCGGCGTCCTCGGGCGCCTGCTTCCGCTGCCAGGCGAAGTCCAGGCGATCGTCGAGGTCGAACTGCGCAGACGCCAGGGCGCCGAGCCGCATGAAGAGCAACTCGCCGACGACCTGGCCAACCTCTCCATCCTGCGCAACCACGCGACGATGTACGAGCGCCGCTGGCAGGAGCGGTTGGCGCAGCGTTTCGAGGACTGGCCGCGACCGGCCGCACCCAGTGCGGCCGACGATCGCTATGCGCTGGTGTCGGAGGACGAACTGCAGTCACAGCTGGTCGGCCAGCCGGTGATCGAGGCGCTCGACCGTCGCTTCGTCGACGTGCTCGACGTCATCGACAGCCGCCTGTGGTCGTTCGCCGCGGAGCTCGGCGGACAGGTGCGCCCGACGAACCCGATCGGCCCACGCGCCATCGTCGAAAGCTTCCTCGAGACATTTCCGGCCGGCGAGTGCAACGCGCCGCTGCGGCAGGCGCTGCTGCGCCAGCTCGAGCGTCTTGCCGGCGAGCGCCTCGGCGAGTTGTACGCGTGGTTCAACACGCAACTGTCGGACGCCGGCTTCGCGATGGCCCGCGCCGGCGACTTCGCGATGCTGATGGCGTCGCCGCTCGCCGGCCTGTCCGCACCGACGCCGAACTTGAGTGACGCGCGGCGTGAACTCTGGTCGCGCGACAATGCCCTCGACGCGCGGGAGTCGACCTGGCGCGAAGGCAAGCGCGACCGGCGCCGCGTCGCACGCGTGCAGACCCTCGACGCCGAGCGCGGCAACGCCCTGCGCCGCCACGTGCGCGCGTTGCGCAGTGAACGGACGGCCTGATGCAGCGCAAGCTTCGCCGACGCGCGAATTGCGCAACGAGGAGTTCCTCGCCGTGTTGTCGTTGCTGCAGGGCGACGCCGAGGGCATGCACGACTCCGGCACGACGGCATCCGGGTTGGGCGCGCGCTTGCGCGAGCACCTGCACCAGGGTGCGGCGCGGCTCGGCATGGAACGTGCCAGCACGCAGTTCAGCGCCGAGCAGGAAGATGCCATCGACCTGACCGGCCTGCTGTTCGATCGCGTGCTGGCCACGCATGCACTGGGTGCGGATGCGACCGCGCTGTTGCAGCGCCTGTGCTGCCCTTACCTGTGCCTGGTGATGAGTGAGCCCTATCTGTTCGACGATGTCGGACATGCCGCACACGCCTGGTTGTCGCTGCTGATCGAGCAATGGGACGCCAACCAGGGCGATACCGAGCCCGATGCGGAAGCGCATGCGTTGGCGGAAGACAGCGCCGACGAAGTCATCGCCAGTTACCACGGCGACGCCATCGTCTTCGAACATGCATTGGAAGCCTTGCGCGTTGCGCTGGAACCGCGCCGCGGCCGCGCCGACATCGCCGAGCGTCGCACCTGGCAGTCGATCCAGGGTCGCGAGCGCCTGCAGGCCGCGCGCCGCGATGCCGACGCTGCGCTCGCGCAGCGCCTGGACGGACGCATGCTGCTCGCCTCGGTCGCCGGATTCCTCGACGACCAGTGGCGCCAGTCGCTGGTCCAAACGTGGCTGCGCGACGGGCCGGAGTCGGAGCGCTACCGAGCGGCATTGGCCGTCGGCGATGCGATGGTCGGTATCGACCAGGCAGCCGCGCAGGCGCAGGGACGCGAGGTCGCCGAAGGCCTGATCGCGCTGCAGCAGCCCTTGCGCGATTGCTACGTGGCCTGCGGCCTCGATGAAAACGGCGCCAACGACCTGCTCGCAGCGTTGGTCGCCGACCTCTCGCAACCCGATGCGCAGCGTGGCCGGCATGCGTCGACACCGCTGGCGGAACCGGTCGAGCCGACCGAGACGCCCACCGCCGCCATGGCTTCTGTCGCCGCGCCGCTGCCGTCGCTGCCGGTCGGTCAGTCGCTGGTCGGCAGTGAACCGGAACAGGTGCCGGTGGCGCTGCGCGTCGCCTGGGTCAGTCCGCTCAGTGCGCAGCACTTGCTCGTCAATCGCCAGGGCGCGCGGCAATGGTTGCTCTCGCCAACGGAACTGCACGCGATGCTCGACGACGGTCGTCTGCAGATGCGGTCGCCGGATGGCGCCATCGAAGGCGCATTGCAAGCGCTCGCCGGGATCGCGACCGGATCACGCACGGACGATCCGCCGGCCGGCTGACGACGCCGAACCGCAAGCCGCTCATCGACTTTCGGCTACGATGGCTGCCACAGGCTGGCGGAGCGAACCATGACGGTAAGGATAGGCATTGCGCGCGAGACCGCGCCCGGCGAACGCCGCGTCGCGATCACGCCGGAAACCTGCAAGAAACTGGTCGCCGCTGGCGCCAACGTGCGCATCGAACGCGGCCTCGGCAGCGGCGCGTATTTCCCGGACCAGGTCTATGCCGATGCCGGTGCCGAACTCGTCGACGGCGCCGAGGCCGCGGTCGGCGATGCCGACCTCGTGCTGTGCGTGCAACCGCCGTCGCCTGCTGCGATCTCCGCGCTCAAGCAGGGCGCGACGCTGGTGGGCAGCCTGCAACCGCAGGCCGACGCCGCGCGTGGCGAGGCGATCACGGCACGCGGCGTGATCGCGTTTCCGCTCGAACGACTGCCGCGCACCACGCGCGCGCAGGCGATGGACGTGCTCAGTTCGCAGGCCGGCATGGCCGGCTACAAGGCCGTGCTGATCGCCGCGCAACTCGCGCCGCGTTTCTTCCCGATGCTGACCACCGCGGCCGGCACGATCAGGCCGTCGAAGGTGCTGATCATCGGCGCCGGCGTCGCCGGCCTGCAGGCCGTGGCGACGGCCAAGCGCCTCGGCGCGCAGGTCGAAGGCTTCGACGTGCGTCCTGAAACGCGCGAACAGATCGAATCGCTCGGTGGCAAGTTCCTCGATCTCGGCGTCAGCGCGGCGGGCGAGGGCGGCTACGCGCGCCAGCTCACCGACGACGAGCGCGCCGAACAGCAGCGCCGCCTCGCCGAGCACCTGAAGAACATCGACGTGATGGTCTGCACCGCTGCCGTACCGGGACGGCCGGCGCCGAAGATCGTCAGCGCGGCGATGGCCGAGGGCATGAAGCCGGGCAGCGTGATCGTCGATCTCGCCGCGGAAACCGGCGGCAACTGCGAACTCACGCGCCCCGGCGAGACCATCGAGCACAAGGGCATCACCATCGCCGGCCCGCTCAACCTGGCCAGCAGCGGCGCGCTGCACGCCAGCGAGATGTATGCACGCAACGTCTTCAACTTCGTGTCGCTGCTGCTCAAGGACGGCGCGCTGGCGTTCGACTGGAGCGACGAATTGCTGGCGAAGACGGTGTGGCCGGAGCGGGGCGCGCAAGGCGAGTAGGGCGCCTGAACAGGTCACGCCCGGTGGCGCCATAGGCGATCCGGCCTCTTTATCTGGCGTCCAAAATGTCGTCATCCCAGCGCAAGCTGGGGCCCATCTTGATCTTGGCGTTCCAGCAAGCGCGAACGTCGAAATGGATCCCAGCTTGCGCTGGGATGACGAATCGAATTACGAAGGGCGTCACGGCTTCGTCGGCGGATTCTGTTCCAGCCACGCCCTGCGCTGCTGCGGCGTCATCGCCTTGAACTGCTCGCGCAGCGTTTTGCGCTGTTCCGGCGTCATGCTGCGCGAACGCTCGAACAGCGCCCGCGCCTCGTCGCGCTGCTCCGGATTCATGTGCGACCAGCGCCGCATGCCGCGATGCGCGCGCTGGCGCTGATCGGGCGTCATCGTTCGCCAGCGCTGGGCGTGTTCGTACATGCGGACGCGCTCGCCCGGGTTGCCGTTCCAGCGCTCGCGCACCGGCGCCAGCAGCAGTTCGCGCTGCGCCGGGGTGAGTTGGTCCCAGGCGGGCATCGACGGCTTGTCGTCGGCGGCCGTGGCCGGCGGTGCCGCGAAGGCAGGCCAGGCGCATGCCAGCAGCAAGGCAATGACGATCAGGCGAAAGCGATTCATGGCCTACTCCGAAGCGAACGCGACGGCATCGTTGGATGCCAGCCACAGGTAGAGGTCGGGGTTCTCGTCGAGTGCGGCGAAGCTCGCGCCCAGGTCATCGTCGTCGGCGACCGTGGCCACCGGCACCGGCGCCACGCTGTCCTGCCGCAACTGCATGCCGACGGCGAGCGCGAGGATCGCGGCGAACGACGTCGCCACAGGCCATGCGAAGCGGCGCATCGTGGTGCGCGGCATGTCCGGCGCCGATGCCGACAAGGCGGCGCGGCGGCGCTGCTGCAGCTGCGCCTGCGTGCGTGCCGAGATGTGCGCGACGGCATCGCCATGGCGCTGCCGCAGCGCCTCGTCGAAGGTTCGCTGGTCTTCGGAATGCTGATCGTGGTGGTGCGTGTTCATTGGTAATCCTTCAGTCGTCGCTGCAACGCCTCGCGTGCGCGCGACAGGTGGGTCTTGACCGAGCCTTCGCTGCAGCCCATCGCCCGGGCCGTGGTGGTGACGTCGCATTCCTCGAGGATCCGTAGCGTGAAAGCCTCGCGCTGGCGGCGCGGCAATTCGCGCAAGGCTGCGACCAGCTGAGCATAGGACTCGCGTCCGTCGTGCGCGCGATCCGGCTCGGGCGCCGTGTCGGCCCAGTCCAGGTCGCTGTCCTCCGCTGGTGCGGCCGGCGACAGCCAGCGCAGCCGGAACGTCCGCCGGCGCTGCACGTCGACGATGCGACTGCGCAAGATGCTCCAGAACAGCGGCGTCCATTCCGCCGTCGGCTTGTCGCGGTAATTCAGCATCTTGATCATCGCGTCCTGCACGGCATCGAGGGCATCGTCGCGGCTGCGCAATCCCACCTCGGCGAAGCGGAAGGCGCGCGCGCCGATGGCCGCCAGGAACTCGTCCATCGAAGCAGGCCCCGGCACGACCGCGTCGGACGCGGTCGGCGGGATCCAGTCATGGCCGGCATCAGCACTCACCCGCCGGAGCTTAGCGTCGCTACCGTCAATGGCGCCTGTCCCAGCGGCGGTCGAAGCGCTCGCCGCGCCGGTCCCAGCGGTTGTCGACGCGGTCGCCACGACGATCCAGGCGGTTCTCGATGCGGTCGCCACGATTGTCGAGGCGATTGGCGAGGCGTTCATGGCCGAGGTTCTCGGCACGTTCGGAACGGCGATCGAGACGCTCGTCGATCCGGTCGCCACGACGATCGAGGCGGTTGTCGATGCGGTCGCCGCGGTTGTCGAGCCGACGCTCGACGCGGTCGCCGAAGTCGCCGGCAGCGGCGGCGCCGGTCAGCAACAGCAGCGGAAGCACCAGCAGCAAGGTCTTCTTCATGGGCGTGTCCTCGGAGGGAAGGGAGCGGTCCTGCGGGAAGGGAAACGCCCGACCCGGCACGCGGTTGACAGCATCACGGCCCGATTCATGGGCGGTTATGATGCGGCGGACCGGACGAATTCGATCCTGGGGAGAGCAAACAGTGGGCGACGGCTTCGTAGCGCTGTACATCTTCATGCTGGCGGCGATCGCCGGCCACGTGATCATCTCGAGGGTGCCGGTGATCCTGCACACCCCGCTGATGTCGGGATCCAACTTCATCCATGGCATCGTGCTGATCGGCGCGATGGTGGTGCTCGGACATGCCGACACCACGCTGGAAAAGGCGATCGGCTTCGTCGCGGTGCTGCTCGGCGCCGGCAACGCCGCCGGCGGCTACGTGGTCACCGAGCGCATGCTCGACATGTTCAAGTCGTCGAAGAAGCCGGAGAAGAAGCCGTGATCGGTTCGCTGCCGGAGGTCCTGTCGCTGCTGGTCAAGACCAGTTACCTGATCGCCGCGACGCTGTTCCTGCTCGGTCTGCAGCGCATGGCCTCGCCGGTCACGGCGCGCAGCGGCATCCGCTGGGCCGGGCTGGGCATGGTCATCGCCACGGTCGCGACGCTGTTCCTGCCGGGACTGCACAACCTCGGGCTGATCATCGCCGCCGCGGTCGTCGGTATCGCGTTGACCTGGGTCTGGGGCAAGAAGGTCGCGATCACCGACATGCCGCAGATGGTCGCGTTGTTCAACGGCATGGGCGGCGGTTCGGCGGCGGCGATCGGCGCGGTCGAATTGCTGCGTTATTCCGCGACCGGCCGCGCGCCGTCGATGGTGACCGCAGTGCTTGCGGTGATCGGCGCGCTGATCGGCGCGGTCTCGCTATCGGGCTCGGTGATCGCCTGGGCCAAGCTCGACGGGCGCATGGACAAGCGCTACACCTTCCCCGGCCAGCAATGGTTCAACGCCTTGGTCGCGATCGGCGCCGTGGTGCTGGGCGGGATCGTCATCCATTCGCTCGGCGTGCCGATGATCATCGCGTTCTTCCTCGCCGCGCTCGCGCTCGGCGTGCTGATGACGCTGCCGATCGGCGGCGCCGACATGCCGGTGGTGATCTCGCTGTACAACGCCCTGACCGGCCTGGCGGTCGCGTTCGAAGGTTACGTGCTCGGCAACGAGGCCTTGATCATCGCCGGCATGATGGTCGGCGCGGCCGGCATGCTGCTGACGCGGTTGATGGCCAAGGCCATGAACCGCTCGATCAAAAGCGTGCTGTTCTCCAACTTCGGCGGCGGCGGCGCGATGCAGGAGATCGCCGGCACGCAGAAGCCCATCGAGGCCGGCGATGTCGCGGCGATGATGGCGTTCGCCGAGCGCGTGGTGATCGTGCCCGGCTACGGCATGGCCGTGGCGCAGGCACAGCACAAGATCTGGGAACTCGCGCAGCGGCTGATCGAGCGCGGCGTCAAGGTCAGGTTCGCGATCCATCCCGTCGCCGGTCGCATGCCCGGCCACATGAACGTGCTGCTGGCCGAAGCCGGCGTGCCCTACGATCTGATCGCGGACATGGACGACATCAACCCCGAGTTCGCCAATACCGACGTTTCGCTGGTGATCGGCGCCAACGACGTGGTCAACCCCGTGGCCAAGACCGACCCTGCCTCGCCGATCTACGGCATGCCGATCCTGGACGTGGTCAACTCGAAGAACACGATCGTCATCAAACGCGGCAAGGGCACCGGCTTCGCCGGCATCGAGAACGCGCTGTTCTACGCCGACAACACGCGCATGCTGTACGGCGACGGTGCGGAAATGGGCAGCGCCCTCGTCAGCGAGCTGAAAGCGCTCGACAGCGGCGGGCACTGACTGCGAAGTCAGTCGCGGAAGTCGCTGAAGACATGATCGCGCGGCGCATGCGCCGTGTGGCAGGCTGCGCATCCGGCTTGCGCTTTCGGCGTCAGCGTCGCCGCACGCGGATCGCGCGGGAAGAATTCCTCGTAGCCCCAACCGCCGGTCGCGGCGAAACGCTTCGCATCCTTGACCATTACGTCGACATGGCGGCGCGGCCCCTGGTCGGTCGTGCCGTCGGCCTGCTTGCGTAACTCGAGCAGGTCGTAGACCAGCACCGAGCCATCGGGGAAAGTGGCGTTTCCTCGATATCCCTGCATCGCCGCCTGATTGGCATAGATATGGTGCACGCCGCCGAACGAGGCATAGGCCGGGTGCGCGGGATCGTCGATCAGGCCGCTCTTGACGTGTACCCATTGCCGGTAGCCGTCGGGAAAAGCGATCGCCTTCGTAGCCGGAGTGGAGGCGTCGACCATGCAGGTGACCGCAACGACCGCCAGGCAGCACGCCGCCTTCGCGATATTTCGTGTCATGCGGGTATCCCGGTAGCGATTCGAAACGAAGACGGCGCGACCGCTGCGCACGTGGCCTTCAAGCGGCGCGTGCGGCATGTTTCGGCGCATGCACCGGGATCCGCGTGATCGGTGCGGAATCCAGCCGCCTTGCCTGTGTCGTAGTCACGCCGTAGGTGTTCTTGAACGCGCGGCAGAAGGCGCTCTGGCTCTCGAATCCCAGCGCTTCGGTGATCTCGCAGATCGGCATCTGCGTCTCGCGCACCAGGATCCAGGCGCGGTCGAAACGCAGGCGCGCGGCGTACTCGGACGGCGTTTCATCGAAGGCTTCGCGATAGACGCGAATGAGATGGCAGGGCGAATAGCTGGCCGTCCGCGCCAGGCGCTGCAGATCGAGCTTGCCGTCCTGGTGGTGCTGGATGAGCAGCCGGACCCGAAGCAGCCGCAGCAAGGTCTGCTGACGACGCCGCAGCGTACGGCCGCTGCAGCGCTGCACGCGCTCGTGCAGGTCCGCCTGGCTGTCGATCAGCGCGGAGCAGAATGCTTCTGCGAGCGTCGCCATCGCCTCGCGTTCCTGCGGGGTGCCTTCGGCAATCCTCGCCATGCGCACCAGCAATCGGCGCAGGTCGCGCGTGCATGCGGTTTCGCTCGGGAACAGGTCGGGCATCGGCGCATTGCGCGAGGTGCGCATGTAGCGCGACCACGCCGACGCGGGACCGCACAGCGACAGCCACAGGCTCTGCGCGGGGGCCACGCAGTGCAGGTGACCTTCGCGCCACAGCAGCGCATGTCCGCGCGGAAGCGGCCAGGCGCCATCCTGCGATTCCAGTTCCAGCCGGCCCGAGAGCGGCATCAGGAATGCGATCCAGCCAGCGGGGATCCGCGCCCTCATTCCGCGGCCCGAGGCATGGATCAGGTGCAGCGCGTCCCCTGCGTCGTTGTCGAATGCCAGTTGTTGCGCGAAACCTATGCGGTGGTAGTGAATGGCCAAGGCGACCTCGCGAAGCCCCGCAGCCAGCGCGGGTAAGTGGACCCAAATCTAGCGTTTGCCCGATAGGCCCAGCAGGACCAATTCATGTGGTTTGGAGGGCGCCAATCGGCACAGAACTATCGTTGCGGGCGGCCCGGATCGGCATGAAATGCGGTGAAGCGGACATGCGACTGGCTCCGGGGCGCGCTGATGGCATGTCCACGCTAATCCGCACCGCTGCGCGATGCTCGCCGTTTTCGGACAGGGTCACCTCGCCCTGCCTCAGCCTGTCAGCGCCCGCCGCCGCCGCGAGAACGCTTCCGCGCTCTCCCTGCGCTCGTTGTAACGGTCGCGAGATAAGGCGAGAGATCGCGCCGACAAAGCATTACGGCCCCTTGCGGGGCCGTAATGAGCGACACGTCAAACAGAGGGATCAGAAGCGCTGGTTGTACGACAGGTAGAAGAACTGTCCCGGGACGTCGTACGCCGGGTCGAAGCTGTTGTTGCTCGCAAGCGCGGAGAACGGAGCATCTTCATCGAACAGGTTGTTGATGCCGAGGGTGACCTTGGCATTCCACGGTGCCTTCCAGTACACGCTGACATCGCTGTAGAAGCGTTCCGGCACATGGTTCTCCGGACGCAGGTCGGGGGCTCCGCCATCCAGGTTGGTGAAGCGCGTCGGATCGGAACAAAGTGCGTTGCGTTCTGCGACAGGTACGGTGCAGGCCTCGTCCTGATCCGAGTAGTAGCGGACCAGCCAGGTCGCACCGAAGTCGCCCATCTCCCAACGCGTCTGGAAGTTGGAGCGGATGCGCCAGTTGTTGGCACCGGTACCGAAGTACTCGCCGATGAGGTTGCCGCCTTCGCCGCTGACCGGGTCCTCGCTGAACTGACCGTCGCCATCCAGGTCGGTGTAGGCATTGACCAGGTAGGAGGTGTCCCAGACGAAGCTGAACTTGCCGAACGAGGTCTCGGGCATCCGGTACTGCACCGTGAAGTCGAAGCCCTCGGTGCTGAACAGGCCAATGTTCTGCGGGATCGCGAGCAGGCCCATGACCGCGCCGCTGGCGTTTCGGGTGATCTGGTTGCAATTGGTCTGGTTGCCGCTGCGGTAGCAACCATCGAGCACGGCTTGCGCGTCCTGGACGATGATGGCGGTCTCGATATCGATCTGCCACCAGTCCAGGCTCAGGTCGAGGCCCTGTGCCCAGCTCGGGCTGTAGACCACGCCCAAGGTCTTGGAGGTCGAGGTTTCCGGGCCGAGATCCGGGTTGCCGCCGACGGTGATGCGGATCTGCGGGTTGCTCTGGTTGTACCGCGGGATGCCGGCACAACCGGCAGGTGACGCGGGCAGGGGATTGTTCTGCAACGATCCCGCGCACGGATCCGTCACGGTCGGGAACGAATCGCCCTGGCCGGTGAACAGCTCGGCAATCGACGGTGCACGGAAGCCTTCCGACCAGTTGCCGCGGACCATCAGGTCGTCGATCGGCTTCCAGCGGAAACCGAACTTGCTGTTGACCGTGTTGCCGAAGTTGCTGTAGTCCGAATAACGCGTGGCCACGCTGAAGTCGAGCAGCTTGGCGAACGGCAGGTCGGCCAGCACCGGGATCGCGAGTTCGAGATAGGCCTCGTCGACCGAATAACCACCGTTGGTCGCCGTGCGTCGGTTGCCGGTGGTATCGCCACCATCGATCAGCGCATCGGGATGGTCGAAACCGGCCTCGGTGCGATGTTCGGCACCCAACGAGAACGCCAGCGGACCGCCGGGCAGGTCGAACAGGTCGCCGCCGATGTTGGCGTAGTAGTTCTTCATCTTGTATTCGAACACGTCGTGCGCTTCGAAGCTGATGAAGTCCAGCATCTCCGGCGTCATGCTGTTTGCACCGCTGAGGATGTTGAGCGGGACGCAGCCTGGGATCGGTGCGGCTACCGTGCCGCAAGTCGGGGTGCCATCAGCCGCGATGAACGACGGGCCGAGGCCAGCTTGCAGTGCACTGATCCGGAACAGGCCGGCGGTGGTGTTGTTGGACGAGTTGCGGCCGTAGATGTAGCCCGCTTCCCAGTCGAACGGCTTGTCGGCCAGATTCAGCGAGCCTTCGAAGCCGATGTTGAATACCGTGGTGGCGACGTTCTGGTTGAACTTGCGGCCACCGCTCTCGTTCGGACGGTACTGGATCCAGTTGATGTCCTGACCGTACGGGTTGTAGATGCTGTCGCGGCTGATGACGGTGTTATCGCCATTCGGGAAACCGAGCACGATCGGGTTGGCGGCGAGCAACTGGGCCGAACGACGCTCGTTGTACTGGGCCATCGCCTTGAAGCGCAGGTTGTCGGTGATGTCCAACGAACCGTTGGCGAACAACGAGATGCGTTCCTGCGGCGTCAGCAGGTAGTTGTCCGGGGCGAAGTTGTAGTTATCGACGGTGCCCAGGTTCGGCCGGAACGTGCCGGTCCCGGTCGGGGTGAAGAAGCCGTACTCGCCGTCGGGCCGTGCGCAAGCGAACGTGTTGAGATCCAGGATGCAGAACTTGCCTTCCGGACTGGTGGAGCTGCCGCCGAAGCCCGGGCTGGCGCCGAAGCGCGGTACCGCGGAAATTTCGCGGTCGCCGGCCATGACCGGATCTTCCTTGACGTAGCCGACGCCGAACATCGACGCCCAGCGCTCGGAGGCGCTGCCGACGGTGAAGTCGTAGGCCTGACGCGTGCCGTCGCCCTTGTCGTATTGGCCGATGAAGGCATTGGCTTCGGCGCCTTCGAAGTTCTGGCGCAGGATGATGTTGACCACGCCGGCGATCGCGTCGGAACCGTAGATCGTCGAGGCGCCGTCCTTCAGTACTTCGATGCGCTCGACCGCTGCGGTCGGGATGGTGTTGAGGTCGACCGCGCCGCCCAGGCCCGTGCCGCCGACCCAACGCTTGCCGTTGACCAGCACCAGGGTGCGCTGCGAACCGAGGTTGCGCAGGCTGACGCGCGTTTCGCCGTTACCGCCATTGTTCATGGTGGCATTGAGCGCGGAACCTTGCGCGGTGAGGTTCTGGATCACGTCACCGATCGAGGTCAGGCCTTGTGCCTGGATCTCGTCGCGGTTGAGCGTGAACACCGGCTGCGAGGTTTCGATGTCGGTGCGCTTGATGCGCGAACCGGTCACCTCGATGCGATCAAGGGTCGTGGCTTCGGGGGTTGCTGGCGCGCTGTCCTGGGAAAATGCGGTCAGAGGGGCTGCTGCGACGGACAGGCTCGCCGTCGTGATCAACGCCTGCCGGATGGCTCTGCTGAGAAGGTGGGTCGACATTCGTAACTCCGAATATGAAAGTGGCGCGCGGCAGAGCCGGCCCTTCGAAATTACGAATATTTAACCTGGGCCGCTGCGCGCCAAGCCCTAGAAAGATATGCAGGAGTTGATAAATGGTGGCGTGCCTTGCGCTGTCAGTCGAAAGTTCGCTGCGCAAAAAAAAATGGGCACGACGACCAACGTCAGCGTACTTGCGTGGCTGCCTTGTCCGCGAACTTCGCGGCGTAAGCGCACGGAATCCCGACCAGCACGACGTGCGCCACGATGCTGCACGCCATCCACAGTCCCGTTGGCGGCGGGTTAGGCCCTATTGCGGACAGTGGAACCACGATGTAATTCATGACGACATACAGCAGCAATCCATACAGCGCGCCCAACAGCAGTGGCCGGCGCACGAGGATCGGCAACCGTCGGCCGGCGAGGTAGTAGGCGCCTGCCATCATCAACGCCATCACGAAATGCAGCAGCAGGCCGAGCAGGGCCGACGACATCCCCCCGGCCACCGCCGCCTCCTTGCCTTGCACGCCGGCGGCGATCGATTGCAGGATTCGGCTCGGCGCGACACCCTTGATACCCCAGAACCCGATCGCGTAGAGGATGTCGAGGACGCCTGCGGTCAGGCCGCCGACGGCGACCCAGTGCCAGGGACGCAGCGTGTTGCGCGAAAGCGGGATGCTGGCCATGTCGACGTGGAACTCCTGATCATGAGGACGGATGATTCCACGGCAAGCGACGCCGCACCGGCTAGCGCCACTTATGCCGCAGTCGTTGGACCCAATGCCGGTTGCCGGCGCGCAGGCTTAGCGATCGCGCACGAAGGCACGCGCGAACAAGGCGCAAGGAATGCCGACCAGCGTCACGTAAACGAGCACGCAGGCCAGCGTCCAGTCCAGGCGCGACGAAGCGGGTGCGGTGGCCGCGGAAAAATACGGCACGATCACCACGTGCTGGAGGACGTACACGATCGCGCCGTACAGGGCGCCCCAGCGCAACGGTTGCCGGCGCAGGCGGGCATCGAGGCGACTGAGGCCGAAATAAGTCGCGGCGATCACGGTCATGATGCACAACTGCAACGCCGCACCGAACACGGCGGTGGCAAGTCCGCCTGAGATCGCCGCTTCGCGGCCCAATGCCCAACCTGCGACCGACTGGAAGATGCGGATCGGCGGCACGCCTTCGAATGCCCACCACGCGATCGCGAAAGCCAGGTCGAGCGCTCCGATGATCGCGGCGCACAACACGATCCAGGGCCACATCGATGGGCGCGACACGGCGCGCTGTACCACGTCCTGGGCGACGGCTTTCATGGTCATGGCCATTTGACGAACCTCGTCGGGGGAGCCGGAATTGGCCCCATCAGGCCGCAGCCTATTGGTACTATCAAGAGCCAATTAGCTGCGGTGAGATGGTGCCAATCCGGGTACCACGCTGAATGGAGCGCCCATGCATCTGCAACTCGACGGCCGCGGGCCGTTGCACGCGCAACTGACGCGCGCCCTGAAAGGGGCGATGTTCGCCGGGCGTGTCGGACACGGTGCACGCCTGCCGCCGACGCGCCTGCTGGCGCGCGACCTCGGCGTCTCGCGCAATACGGTACTCGCGGCCTATGAGCAACTGCGTGCCGAAGGATTCCTGGACGGCCGCGTAGGCTCGGGCAGCTACGTAACGCCGCCGCTGCAGGCGATGCGCCAGGTGAATGCGCAGCCGACGTGGATCGAACCGCAGTCGGCCTACGCGCGTCGCCTGCGTACGATCCACGACCACGGAAAGGTGCCGGGTGCTCGCAGCCCGATGGCGCGCTATGCCTTCCAATACGGTGCGCCGCTGACCAATCCGGCATTGAGCACGGCTTGGGCGCGTGAACTCTCGCATGCGGCGGCCTATGCGCGGCCGGGCTATCCGATGACGCAGGGCGTCCCAGCGCTGCGTGAAGCGGTGTGCGATTACCTTGCGCGGCGGCGCGGCATCCAGACCAAGCCCGCCGACGTGCTGATCGTCAACGGCACGCAGCAGGCGCTGTCGCTGACTTCCCGCATCCTGTTCGACGAAGGCGCCGAAGTCGCGATCGAGGAGCCGCAGTATTTCGCCGCTCGCGAAGTCCTGCAGTCCAACGGCGCGCAGTTGTGTCCGATTCCGGTCGACGAGAATGGCCTGGTGACGGATGCGCTGCCGGCGCGCACACCGAAACTGATCTGCGTCACGCCGTCGCACCAGTTCCCGAGCGGTGCGGTGATGTCGCTGTCACGGCGGCTGTCGCTGCTGGACTATGCCGAACGCCGCGGCAGCTGGATCTTCGAGGACGACTACGACGGCGAGTTCCGCTACGGCAGCAAGCCGATCGCCGCGCTGCGGTCGCTGGACGAGCACGATCGCGTGATCTATGTCGGCAGTTTCTCGAAGGCCTTGTTCCCGGCGCTGCGCATGGGCTACCTGATCATGCCGGCGCCGTTGCGCAGCGATTTCATCGCTGCCAAGTGGATGGAGGACTTCGGCTCGGCGGCGATCGAACAGGCCGCATTGGCGAACTTCATCCAGGATGGCGGCTTCGAACGCCATCTGCGGCGCTCGGCGAAAACCCTCGAGGAGCGCCGCAGCGCGCTGCTCGAGGGGCTGCGCGCGTGCAGCAAGGGACGTCTGGCGATCGCCGACTCGCGCGCGGGCATGCATATCGTGGTCTGGCTCACGGGCCGCAGCCGGGCCGAGGGCGACGCCCTGATCGCCCATGCCGTCGGCCATGGCCTCGGCCTGCATCCGATCGCGCCGTACTACCTCGCGCCGCCGGATCGCGCCGGCCTGCTGATGGGATTCGCATCCTTGTCGGTCTTGGAGATCGAGGAAGCGGTGCAGGTCTTCGCGCGTTGCCTCGACGAGATGTTCCCGGTCAGCGCGAAGCCACGGCTGCAACGACGAGCGCAAGCGCCAGCCATGCCAGCTGTGGTGCGGGGTTCGCGAGGCTGATCAGCGTCCAGGCGTGCGACGGTCCCAGGCGCAGCGCCGACTCCCAGGGCAGCAAGCCGACAAGCCTGCCGATCTGCGCCGCGGCGATGCCCCAGTTGGCGAGCGCGATCGCCAGCACGGTTGCGGCGACGCCCCAGCTCGCGCGCATCCATCCGCCCGGCACCCGCGCCAGGCGCAGCAAGACGGCGGCATCGATCGCTGCGACGACGGCCATCCAGCTCGCCTGCTGGTCGCGCGCGTAGGCGAACAGCACCCAGGCCGCGGCGATGCCGCAGCTTCCGAGCAACAGCAACAGACCTGCCCAGGCGCGGGAGGAGCGGCGCGCGGGTCGGACAGGTTCGGCGGATTCGATCATCGTCGTGGAAGGCCACAGCTAAAGCGCCACAGCATACCGTTCGCATGCGTCGCCGCGACCGACTGCGGGACGCCGCCGATCCGGGCGACGGGCAGGGCATACAATGCATGCCTTGCGCGGCGTTCGTCCGCCTCCATAGTGTCGTCATGTACTCCCGCAACAGTGAACCCGTCCGTTTCGAGCGCGACTGCGCCGCCGTCCTCGTGCCGCAGGGCGAAGTCGTGAGCCTTCCCGCCGGCAGCATCGGCTACATCACCCAGGCGCTCGGCGGCAGCTATACGGTGTTCGTCGAGGGCAACCTGTTCCGTATCGCCGGCCAGGACGCCGACGCGATCGGCAAGGATCCGCCGCAAGCCCTGGCGCTGGAGGAGGGTGCCGGCGACGACGCGGTGGAACAGTTGGTGTGGAAGCAATTGCGCACGTGCTTCGATCCGGAGATCCCGATCAACGTCGTCGATCTGGGCCTGGTCTACGAGGCCGTTGTCAGACCGTCCGACGACGGCCAGCGGCTGGTCGAGGTGCGCATGACGCTCACCGCGCCCGGCTGCGGCATGGGCGACATCCTCGTCGACGACGTGCGCAGCAAGCTCGAGATGATCCCGACCGTGGCCGAGGCCGATGTCGAACTCGTGTTCGACCCGCCGTGGAACCGCTCGATGATGTCCGAGGCTGCGCGCCTCGAGACCGGCATGCTGTAGCGCGCAGCTGTGGCGAGCTTGGGGCGGCTAGCCCCGCAAGATTCCTTCTCTCGATCCTGCCGGATTCACCCTCGCGCGAATCCGTTTGCGCGCGAACCCGGACTCCGCGCATGAATGCGGGAAGCTCGATGTCTTCACGCAGACATCACTTGCAGCATGCCGTCAGCGCGCCGCGCAATCGCCCAAGCACAAACCCTGCGCGACGCGCGCGTGCTGAAAGCGATTACTCCTCGGATCCGTGACGAGCGCCGCAATTTCACGCCCGTATTTGCTGCGTATGCAGCTTGTATTCACGAACCGGTGTCCAGTAGCGTCACTTTGCGGACAGATTTTGTCAGTCCGCACGCATGTCAGGATGACTGCGCCAATGGCATCGACGTCCTGACGTTGCCCGCCCTGGACCGTCCCCTGGCCAATGCCGCGTCCTGCGGCGTCCACAGTTCGGGGGTAAGTCTCAATGTCAGATGTCTCGCAGAACAGCGTGCGGTTGCACGCGCTCGCTGTCGCAACAACGATCGCTTTATCGTCCATGGTCGCGCTCAGCGCGACCGCCGCGGAACGCATCAACCTGAGCGGATTGGAAGCCGCCCAGACCTATGACCGTTTCATCGTCAAGTATCGCGATGGCAGCAGCCAGCGCACCGACACGGCCCAACTGAAGGCCTCGCTCGACAAGGCCGCGCGCGTATTGCCCGCAGCCAAGGGCCGCGCGATCGGTCTCCAGCACGTGCGGCGAATGGCGGTGCAGGCCGATGTGATCAAGGCCGACCGCAAGCTCGATGCGGCCGATGCCGAATCGCTGATGCGCCAGATCGCAGCCGACCCGAACGTCGAATACGTCGAAGTCGACAAGCGCAACCACGTCGTGTTCACCCCCAACGACACCAATTTCAGCCAGCAGTACGGTTTCGGTACCGGCAATGGCGGTATCCGAGCCACGCAGGCCTGGGACATCACGTCCGGCGCCGGCACGGTGGTCGCGGTGCTCGATACGGGCATCACCAACCACAGCGACCTCAACGCCAACATCCTGCCCGGCTACGACTTCATCATCGACACCGCGGTGTCGGCCGACGGCAACGGCCGCGACAGCGATCCGAGCGATCCGGGCGATGCCTATGGCGGCAATCCCTCGAGCTGGCACGGCACGCACGTCGCCGGCACGGTGGCTGCCGTCACCAACAACGCCAAGGGCGTGGCTGGTACGGCATTCAGCGCCAAGGTCGTGCCGGTGCGCGTGCTCGGCAAGGGCGGCGGCTACGATTCGGACATCGCCGATGCGGTGATCTGGGCCTCGGGCGGCAGCGTCAGCGGTGTGCCGGCCAATGCCAATCCGGCCGAAGCGATCAATCTGAGCCTCGGCGGCAGCGGTGCCTGCGGCAGCGCGATGCAGAGCGCGATCAACGGCGCGGTCGGTCGTGGCACCACGCTGGTGATCGCGGCGGGCAACAGCAACGCCAACACCTCCGGGTTCTCACCGGCCAACTGCGCCAATGTCGTTGCGGTGGGCGCGGTCACTTCCACCGGCGCGCGTGCGAGCTACTCCAACTATGGCTCGATCGTCGATGTCGCGGCTCCGGGCTCCGCCGTGCTCTCCACGCTCAACTCCGGCACGGCCGGTCCGGGCGCGGAAAGCTATGCGTCCTACAGCGGTACTTCGATGGCGACGCCGCATGTCGCCGGCGTCGTCGCGCTGATGCAGTCCGTGGCCAATCCCGCCAAAACACCGGCGCAGATCGAAGCCTTGTTGAAGAGCACGGCACGCGCGTTCCCGTCGCCGCCGTCGCAACCGATCGGCAGCGGCATCGTCAATGCCAAGGCCGCGGTGGATGCGGCCGGCGGCACGACGCCGCCTCCGACCGGCCAGACCTACACCAACAGCGCCGATTTCGCGATCAGCGACAACGCCACCGTCAGCAGCCCGATCGCGGTCTCCGGACGTACCGGCAATGCACCGAGCAATGCAGCGGTCGCAGTCAACATCGTGCACACCTATATCGGCGACCTGAAGGTGGACCTGGTGGCGCCGGACGGCAGCGTGTATGTGCTGCACAACCGCGCCGGCGGCAGCGCCGACAACATCAACACGACCTACACCGTGAACTTGTCGAGCGAAGCCTTGAACGGCACCTGGAACCTGCGGGTGAACGACAACGCCAACCAGGACACCGGCTATATCAACAGCTGGAGCGTCACGTTCTGATCGCGTCGCAGGATTGACGCAAGGAACCCCGGCCGATGCCGGGGTTCTTTTCGGCGATATGCGAAGCGGCCGCGTCCTTCCGCAACTGCTCCGACCCATCCGCAATACACGATTCGTGAATCGTATCTTTTTTGGGGATGCGTCCTGATTGATCCCCTCGCGGCGCCCTGGTTGCGCCGCCTTGCGTCACTTCGATCAGTGGTCTCACCGTAGCCTGGATCCAGCGTCGTCCCCTGCGGCCGGCATCGATGCCGCCACCGCCGACGAGCTTCAGGCGCCCTGCCGCAAACCTGCGGCGCAATCCTGTCCCGGGGGTCAAATCCGATGTCTGACATCACGCGTCTCACCCGTAATCGCATTCGCATGCATGCGCTCGCCGCCGCCACGGCAGTCGCGCTGTCGTCGATGGTCGCCATGAGCGCCACTGCGGCGGAACGCATCAACCTCAGTGGTTTGCAGTCGTCGCAAACTTTCGACCAGTTCATCGTGAAATATCGCGACGGCAGCAGCCAACGCGCCGACACGGCGCAGCTCAAGGCCTCGCTCGACAAGGCGGCGCGTGCGCTGCCGAGGGTCAACGGCCGCGCGATCGTTCTCCAGCACGTGCGGCGAATGGCGGTGCAGGCCGACGTGATCAAGGCCGACCGCAAGCTCGATGCGGCCGACGCCGAATCGCTGATGCGCCAGATCGCAGCCGATCCGAACGTCGAGTACATCGAGGTCAACAAGCTCAACCAGCCGGTGTTCACGCCCAACGACACCCGCTTCGGCGAACAGTTCGGCTTCGGCACCGGTGCCGGTGGCATCCGCGCGACCGAGGCCTGGGACATCACGTCCGGTGCCGGCGCCGTGGTAGCGGTGCTCGACACCGGCATCACCAACCACAGCGACCTCAACGCCAACATCCTGCCGGGTTACGACTTCATCATCGACACCGCGGTCTCGGCCGACGGCAACGGCCGCGACAGCGACCCCAGCGATCCGGGCGATGCCTTCGGGGGCAATCCGTCGAGCTGGCATGGCACGCACGTCGCCGGCACCGTGGCTGCCGTCACCAACAACGCCAAGGGCGTGGCCGGTACCGCGTTCAGCGCCAAGGTCGTGCCGGTACGCGTACTCGGCAAGGGCGGCGGCTACGATTCGGACATCGCCGATGCGGTGATCTGGGCCTCCGGCGGCAGCGTCAGCGGCATACCGGCCAATGCCAATCCGGCCGAAGCAATCAATCTGAGCCTCGGCGGCAGCGGTGCCTGCGGCAGCGCGATGCAGAGCGCGATCAACGGCGCGGTCGGTCGTGGCACCACGTTGGTAATCGCGGCAGGCAACAGCAACGCGAATGTTTCGGGCTTCTCGCCCGCGAACTGCGCCAATGTCGTCGCCGTCGGTTCGGTGACCAGCACCGGCGCGCGCTCGAGCTTCTCCAACTATGGCGCCGGCGTCGACATCGCGGGGCCCGGCTCGTCGATCCTGTCCACGCTCAACACCGGCACCGCCGGTCCGGGCACGGAAACCTATGCGTCCTACAGCGGCACCTCGATGGCGACGCCGCATGTCGCCGGCGTGGTCGCGCTGATCCAGTCGGTGTCGAGTCCGGCCAAAACACCGGCGCAAGTCGAAGCCTTGTTGAAGAGCACGGCACGCGCGTTCCCGTCGCCGCCGTCGCAACCGATCGGCAGCGGCATCGTCAATGCCAAGGCCGCGGTCGATGCTGCGGGCGGTGGCGGCGGCAATGTCGCTCCCGTCGCGAATTTCTCCTCGTCCGCCAGCGGCCTCACCGTCAGCTTCACCGATACCTCCACCGACAGCGACGGCAGCATCGCCTCGCGCAGCTGGGACTTCGGCGACGGCACCACGTCGACGGCCACCAATCCGAGCAAGACGTATGCCGCGGCCGGTACCTACAACGTCAGCCTGACGGTGACCGACGACGACGGCGCGACCAATACCAAGACCAGTCCGGTCACGGTGAGCACCGGCGGTGGCGGTAGCGTGCTGGGTAACGGCGTGCCGGTAGCGAACATTTCCGGCGCCGCGTCCAGCCAGCAGTTCTGGACCCTGGTCGTGCCGGCCGGTGCCAGCAATCTGAAGTTCACGATCGCAGGCGGCAGCGGCGATGCCGACATGTACGTGAGGTTCGGTTCGGCGCCGACGACCGCCACTTACGATTGCCGGCCCTACCTGAACGGCAACAACGAGACCTGCAACATCGCCACGGCGCAGGCCGGTACCTACCACGTCATGTTGCGCGGCTACAGCGCGTATTCGGGCGTGACGCTGACCGGCAGCTACAGCACCGGCGGTGGCGGCACGCAGACCTACAGCAACGGGACCGACGTCGCGATCGGCGACAACACCACGGTCAGCAGCCCGATCACGGTCTCCGGACGCAGCGGCAACGCGCCGGCCAGCACGCCGGTCGCGGTCAACATCGTCCATACGTACCGCGGCGACCTGAAGGTCGATCTCGTTGCGCCGGACGGCAGCGTCTACGTGCTGCACAACCGCACCGGCGGCAGCGCCGACAACATCAACTCGACGTACAACGTGAACCTGTCGAGCGAGGCGTTGAACGGCACCTGGAACCTGCGCGTCAACGACAACGCCGGCGGCGACATCGGTTACATCAACAGCTGGAGCATCACCTTTTGATCGAGAAGGCGAAACAGGACGACCCCGGCTTCGGCCGGGGTCGTCATTTGACACATGCCAATCCTCGCCGTCGTTCCATTCTGGAGAAACCCATGAAACGAGTGTGTGCCTCACTGATCCTGCTCGCGCTGTCGATCGGCACCGCCTTCGCAGTGCAACGCGACGGCCGTCCGGCCGCCTTCGACCACAACCTGACACGTCTCGACAAGGTCGAGCTGCGCAGCATGCCGGCGGTCGATGTCGCCAAGCTGAGAGTGGACGACATCAAGCGCGAAGCGCAGGGCCTGCCGACGCGTTACGCGCAATCGCTCAAGGTCGACATGACGCCGCTCAATTCCGGCGCCTGGGAAGATCTCGACGCGAACAACCTCGTCTGGCGCCTGCGCGTGCAGTCGCGGGGCGCGCTGTCGTTGAACTTCGGTTTCACGCAATACCGCATGCCCGCTGGCGGTCGTCTGCTGGTCTATCCGGCCGGCCTCACGCGCGCCAGCATCGATTCGGACGCGGTGCCGGTGTTCACCGCCGCCGATAATGAAAGTCACGGCCAGTTGTGGACGCAGGTGGTGTCCGGCGACCAGGCCGTCATCGAAGTCGTCGTACCGCGGGCGAAGGCGGGCGAGCTCAAGCTGCGCCTGTCCAGGATCGGCCACGACTACCTCGGCTTCGATCGCATGGTGCGGCGCGTGCAGATGGCTTCGGCCGACAAGGGCACTTCGGGCAGTTGCAATGTCGACGTGGCCTGCCCGGAAGGCGATGCCTGGCGTCCGCAGATCCGCTCTTCGGCCGCGATCTCGACCGGCGGCAGCCTGTTCTGCAGCGGCAGCCTGCTCAACAACACCGCCAACGATCGCAAGATGTATTTCCTCACCGCCAACCACTGCAGCATCAACAGCGGTAACGCCGCATCGCTGGTGACCTACTGGAACTACCAGAACGCGACCTGCCGCATTCCCGGGAGCGCGGCCAGCGGGCAGAACGGCAACGGCTCGCTCAGCCAGTTCCTGACCGGTGCGTTCTTCCGCGCCGCCAGCAGCGCTTCGGACTTCACCCTGGTCGAACTCGACGATCCCGCGCCAGCGGCCTACAACCTCTACTGGAGCGGTTGGGACCGGCGTAGCGGCGACTACAGCGGCGCGACCGGCATCCACCATCCGAATGTCGCCGAGAAACGCATCAGTCACGGCACCAGTGCGACGCGGACCACCAGCTATGGCGGTGCGCAAACCAATCCGACCTCGCCCGGTGACGGCAGCCACATCTTCGTGCGCTGGGTTCCCGGCATCGGCGTGACCGAAGGTGGTTCCTCCGGCTCGCCGCTGTACAGCCCAGAGAAGCGCGTCATCGGCCAGCTGCATGGCGGCCCGTCCTCGTGCTCGGCAGCCGACAACGCCAAGGCCGATTATTACGGTCGCGTTTCGGTGTCGTGGACCGGTGGCGGCAGCAATGCCACGCGCCTGAGCAACTGGCTCGATGCCGGCGCAACGGGCGCGCAGTTCATCGACGGCCTCGACACCGGCGGTGGCGGCAACGTGGCGCCGGTCGCGAACTTCAGCTTCACGACAAGCGGCCTGACGGCGAATTTCACCGACGCCTCCAGCGATAGCGACGGCACGATCGCCTCGCGCAGCTGGAACTTCGGCGACGGCGGCACGTCGACGGCGACCAACCCCAGCAGGACGTACTCGGCGTCAGGCACCTACAGCGTCAGCCTGACGGTCACCGACGACGATGGCGCCACCAACACCAAGACCTCATCGGTCACGGTCAGCGCGGGCGGCGGTGTGCAGACGTACACCAACAACACCGACTTCGCGATCAACGACAACGCCACCATCGACAGCCCGATCACCGTGCCCGGCCGCAGCGGCAACGGTCCGAGCAATGCGTCGATCAGCGTCAACATCGTCCATACCTACAAGGGCGACCTGAAGGTCGATCTCGTGGCGCCGGACGGCACGCTCTACAACATCCACAATCGCACCGGCGGCAGCGCCGACAACGTCGTCGGCACGTTCACCAAGAACCTGACCAGCGAGGCCTTGAACGGCACCTGGAAGTTGCGCGTCAACGACAACGCCAATGCCGACACCGGCTTCATCAACAGCTGGAGCGTCACATTCTGATGCGTTCGTCTCCCTCTCCCGCTTGCGGGGGAGGGAGGCTTTTGCTTTAGTGCAGTTCCGACGCGCAGCGCCTCGTGGCGGGCGCGTATTCAGGATGGGGAGACAAGCCTTGCATATCCGATTTCTGGCGTCGTCGCTGCTGCTGACGATCGCCTCCGCCGCATCGGCCGCCGACGACATGCCGCTCGTGGTCAGCACCCAATACCAGAACCGCGCGCAGTTGCAGTCGATCGCCTCGCGCTTCCAGCATCCGATCGTCGACCGCAAGACCAGGCGCGTGCGCCTGGAGGCGACATCCGAAGATGTCGGGACATTGCGCCGCGAAGGATTCGTGGTCGTGATCGACAAGGCGGCCACGGCGGAACTGCAACGCATCCAGTCCGCGATGCGCAAGTCCGCCGGCCTCGGCCTCAAGAGCATTCCCGGTTATGCCTGCTATCGCACGGTCGAGGAAACCTACGCGACGATCGACGACCTGGTCGCGTTGAAGCCCGCGATCGCGCAGGTCGCGAACATTGGACCAAGCTGGCAGAGAACCACCAATCCAGCGACCGGCTACGACATGAAGGTGTTGAAGCTGACCAACAGCGCGACCGATGCGGCAATCCCGAACAAGCCGACGATGGTCGTGTTCGGTTCGATCCATGCGCGCGAATACGCGCCGGCAGAACTGGTCACACGCTTCGCCGAATGGCTGGTCATGGGCTACGGCAGCAACGACGAGGCCACCTGGCTGCTCGACAACTTCAGCTTCCACCTCGTGCTGCAGGCCAATCCGGACGGACGCAAGAAGGCCGAGACCGGACTGTCGTGGCGCAAGAACATCAACAACACCAACGGCAGCTGCAGCGCGAATTCGGTCGGCGTCGACCTCAATCGCAACTTCCCGTTCCACTGGAACACCGCGCCGGGCGGATCCAGCGGCAACGCCTGCGACTCGACCTATCGCGGCCCGGTCGTCACCTCCGAGCCGGAAGCGCAGAACCTCGTGCAGCTCGTCGCCGGCACGCCGGGACCGAGCGGCGTCTATACCGGCGGACTGTTTCCAGATCGCCGCGGCGATGCCGTCAGCAGTCCCGCGCCGGACGACTACCAGGGCATCTTCTTCGACATCCATAGCGCGGCAGAACTGGTGCTGTGGTCCTGGGGCGACACGCCCAACGATGCGCCCAACGGTCCTGCGCTGCAGACCCTCGGCCGCCGCCTGGCGTTCCACAACAACTACTACCCGCAGCAGTCTGACGAGCTGTACGCCACCGACGGCACCACCGACGACACCATGTACGGCTTCCTCGGCGTGCCCAGTTACACCGTCGAGCTCGGCGGCACGTTCTTCGAGAGCTGCTCCAGCTTCCAGGGCACCACGTCGCCGGACAATCTCAGGATGCTGCGCTACGCCGCGCGCAGCCTGTATGCACCGTACAAGCTTCCGTCCGGACCCGACACCACCGCGATCGGCGTCTCTGCCGCAAGCGTTGCCGCGGGTACGCCGGTCACGCTCACCGCGACGGTCAACGATGCGGTGTTCAACCAGGTCAATGGCAGCGAGCCGGTGCAGGCCATTGCCTCGGCCAAGGCCTACCTGGATGCGCCGCCGTGGGCGAGCGGGGCGACGGTGATTCCGTTGAATGCGAGCGACGGCAGCTTCAATACCAGCAGCGAAGCGGTCACCGCCAGCATTCCCACCACCGGCCTGGCCGCAGGCGTGCACACGCTCTATGTGCAGGGCACCGATGCATCGGGCAAGCCCGGCACGCCCAATGCGGTGCGCTTCACCGTGACTGGTCCGGTCAACGTGGTTCCGGTGGCGAATTTCAGCTTCTCGCTGAGCGGCGCCACCGCGAGCTTCACCGATACCTCCACCGACAGCGACGGCAGCATCGCATCGCGCAGTTGGACTTTCGGCGACGGCACCACCTCTACCCAGGCCAGCCCGGTGAAGACCTATGCCGCTTCAGGTGCGTACACCGTCACCTTGACGGTGACCGACGACGACGGCGCCACCGGCAGCAACTCGCAGCAGCTCGTCGTGAACACGGGGGACGTGACGCAGCGCTACAGCAACGGCACCGACGTTCCGATCGCCGACAACGCTTCGACCGACAGCGCGATCGTGGTCGCCGGCCGCAATGGTGCGACCCATTCAGCGACCGTCACGGTCAAGATACTGCATACCCGCAGGGGCGACCTCACGCTCGACCTGGTGGCGTCCGATGGCAGCCTGCACCGCCTGCAGAACCCGCGCGGCGGCAGCACCGACGACGTCGATGCGACCTACAAGGCCACGTTCCTGCCGGCGCGATTGCGTAACGGGACCTGGGCGCTGCGCGTGCGTGATGGCGCTGCCGGCGATGTCGGCATGATCGACAGCTGGAGCATCACATTCTGACGAAGGTTTTGTTGCATGATCGGATCCGCCCGGGGACGCCGGGCAACGCGGTCACGGACGAAGGGGGAAGGCCGATGGCCACACACTCAGTGAAGGGAGAGAGTTCATGAAACGACTGTGCGCAGCCCTGGCCTTGGCCGGGCTATCGATAGGAGTTGCGAACGCCGGGCCGGGGAACGTCAAGCCTGCCGCGTTCGACCACAAGTTGGCGCGGCTCGATCGCGTCGAAATCAAATCCATGCCCGCCTTCGATGTCGTCCGCCTGAAAGCGGACGACGTACAGCGCGCCGCCCGCAACCTTCCGACGCGGTTCGCGAAAGATCACAGCGTCAACCTCTCGCCAGCCAACGCCGGCGCGTGGGAGCGTCTTGACGCCGACAACATGGTGTGGCGCCTGCGTGTCGAATCGCGCGATGCACTTTCGCTGAACTTCGGTTTCACGAAGTACCACATGCCGGAAGGCGGTCGGTTGCTGATCTATCCGGCAGGGCTGACGCCAAGCGCCGATCCGAAGCTGATCCGCACCTTCACCGCCGCCGACAACGAGGCCCACGGGCAATTGTGGACGCCGATTGTGGTGGGCGACCAAGCCGTGATCGAGGTCGTCGTTCCGCGCGCCAAGATCGGCGAACTTAAGTTGCAGTTGGCCAAGATCAACCACGACTATGTCGGCTACGGCCGCCTCGCCAAGAAAACCTCCATGTCGCCGCTGGACAAGGGTATCTCGGGGGCTTGCAACGTCGACGTCGCGTGTCCGGACGGCGACAACTGGCGCGACCAGATCCGTTCGTCTGCGCCCTACACCCGAAGCGGTACGTTCACCTGCAGCGGCGCGTTGATCAACAACACCGCTAACGACCGCAAGATGTATTTCCTGACCGCGAACCATTGCGGCATCACCACTCCTTCTGCTGCCGCGAGCGTCGTGGTGTACTGGAACTACCAGAACTCGACCTGTCGTGCCCCGGGCAGCGCGGCCAGCGGCCAGGATGGCGACGGCACGCTCGACCAGTTCAATACCGGCGCCCTGTTCCGTGCCGCCGGCGCCCCATCGGACTTCACGCTGCTCGAACTCGATGATGCGGCCAATCCCAGCTTCAACTTGTACTGGAGCGGCTGGGACCGTCGCACCACGGCGTTCCCCGCCGCCACCGGCATCCACCATCCGAACACCGCCGAAAAGCGCATCAGCCACTCGATCGTGCCGACCGTGGTCTCGGGTTACTTCAACACCACCGGCACCGATCACCACTATGTGACGTGGCAGCCGGCCGGCGGGATCACCGAACCCGGTTCATCCGGCTCGCCCCTCTACAGTCCCGACAAGCGCATCATCGGCCAGCTGCATGGTGGACTGTCGAGCTGCGCGGCAACCGGCACCGACCGTAGCGACTACTACGGCCGCGTCGCGACCTCGTGGACCGGTGGTGGATCCGACAGCACGCGCCTGAGCAACTGGCTCGACGCCGGCGCCACCGGTGTCGAGTTCATGGACGGGCTCGACAACGATCCGAATGCCAACATCACGCCGACGGCGAACTTCACGATGGCGATCAACATGCTCACCGTGAACTTCACCGATACCTCCACAGACAGCGATGGCACCATTGCGTCGTGGGCCTGGACGTTCGGTGACGGCACGACGTCGACGGTAGCCAGCCCGAGCAAGACCTATGCCGCACCTGGGGCGTATACCGTGACCTTGACGGTGACCGACGATGAAGGCGGCACCGGTACGAAGTCGCAGATCATCAACCTGAACTCCGGCGAAGACGTCGTGCAGACCTATGCCAACGACGCCGACTATCCGATCGAGGACAATGCGTCCGTCGACAGTCCGATCGTGGTCAGCGGCCGCAGCGGTTCGACGAAAGCGGCGTACATCACGGTCAAGCTCGTGCATACCTGGCGCGGCGATCTCAGCGCCGACCTGGTGACACCGAGCGGCAGGTTGGTGCGCCTGCGCAACCGCGCTGGTGGCAACGCCGACGATCTGGTCGCCACGTACAAGGTCACCTTGCTACCGGGCGAATCGCGCAGCGGTACCTGGACTCTGCGGGTCACCGATAGCGCGAACGGCGACACGGGCATCATCGACCGCTGGACCATTAAGTTCTGAGTCCTGCCTCGCGTCTGCTTCAACCGACCCCGGCTTCGCGCCGGGGTCTTTTTTTGCGCGGTTCGCATGTCATTGCAGGGGTAAGATGGGCGAGGTCCCATGCCGGATACCCGTGCATGGCACCGCCGATGCGGCCGACCCGTCCATTGCCAAGGATGTATCCATGAACTTCCTGCTTCGTGCCTCGTCGTGCGTCGTGTTGGCTGCCTTGCTGTCGTGGGCATGGCCGGCGTTGGCGAAACGCCCGTTCGATGCCGGCCATGTGGCCGCGCATGCGGCCGAGCTCGCCCATCTGCGGCGCAGCCAGGACCCGATGGCGCCGGTGTTCATCGTGACCTCGAATGCAAGCTACGAAGGCGGCATCAAGGCGCTCGCCAGCAAGCTCGGCTCGCAACGCGATGCCACCGGCAACACGCTCGTGGTTGCCGAGATCAGGACGCACCAGCTCGACGAGCTGAGCCGCCACGTCCACGAGGAGGAACATCGCTGCGGCGGCTACTTCGCTTTTAACACGCGCGCCGCGGCCGAACGCTTCGTGCGTACGCAGCGTACGGCGCAGGCGATCAACAAATCATTCGCGGCCTACAGCATCGACAACCAGACTACGGTCGGCGCCTGGCTGCCACAGGTGCGCGAGGTCGGCATCCGCGACACCATCTCGCACCTGTCGACAGCGTGGCCCAACCGTTACTACGCCAGCAACCACGGCCGCAACGCCGCGACCTGGATCCACGACACCTGGCTGGCCATGGCCAACGGACGCAGCGACGTCTCGGCCGAGCTGTTTACCGCATGCAGCAACTGCAGCACGCAGCCGTCGGTGATCCTGACGATCCGCGGCAGCGAACTGCCGGACGAGATCGTGGTCCTGGGCGGCCATCTCGATTCGATCCGGCAAGGCAATCCACCCGGCACGCCCGCCGACAGCATGGATGCGCCCGGTGCCGACGACGATGCTTCCGGCATCGCCACGCTGACCGAAATCCTGCGCGTGGCGATGGCCAACGGCTATCGGCCCAAGCGCACGGTGATGTTCATGGGCTACGCGGCCGAGGAAGTCGGCCTGCGTGGATCCAATGCCATCGCGCAGGCGTTCCGGGCCCAGAACCGCAACGTCGTCGGCGTGTTGCAGCTCGACATGACTAATTGGAAATCGCCGCAGGGCACGACCGACATCGGCTCTGATCAGCGATTATTCCAACGCGAGCCTGCTGCAGTTCGTGCAGGACCTGTTCGCCACCTACCTCGCGCCGAGCGGCTACACTATGGGCCTGTCCGCCTGCGGCTACGCCTGCTCCGACCACGCCTCATGGACGGCGGCAGGCTATCCGTCGGCGATGCCGGACGAAGGCCCGATCTTCCCTTATCTGCACACGCCCAACGACACGCTGCAGCAGATGGGCAACACCGCCATCCACAGCACGATCCTGGCGCGCCTCGGCCTCGCCTTCCTCGGCGAGATCGGCAAGAACAGCGATGTGGTGGCACTGCCCGGGCAGGTGCGGATACGCAGCAACGCGCACGACGTGCCGATCGCCGACAACGCCGTTGCCTCGAGCAGCATCTTCGTCACGCGCCGCAATGGCAGCGCGCCCGCGCTCACGCCGGTCGCGGTGCGCATCATGCATTCGGCGCGCGGCGAGCTGAAGGTCGACCTGGTCGCGCCCGACGGCACGGTCTACAACCTGGCCAACCGCAGCGGCGGCACGACCGACAACATCATCGAGACCTACGCGGTCGATCTCTCGGCCGAGTCGATGAACGGAAAATGGGTCCTGCGCGTCGACGACAACGCCGCCGGCAACAGCGGCGTCATCGACAGCTGGAGCATCAGCCTGTAGCGCGCACCATCGCGCCACGACGATGCGGGCGCGAGCATGGCGTGGCTGGATGACTCGGAGCGGCTCAGAGCGGCTCGAAGCGATTTGCGTCGACGTTCTTGCGCACCTTCAGCGGATCCCAGATGCGGCCGTTCATCGCCACGTAGACGCCCGGTGGCAGCGACTGCACCGCGCCGACGGCGGTGCCGATGTTGAACTCCGCGTCCGAGCCGCGGAAACGCGCCGGATTCAGCGCGCCGGTCAGCACGATGGTCTTGCCTTCGATCGATGCCAGCGCCTTGGCCGTATCGACCATGGTGTCCGTGCCGTGCGTGATCAGCACGTAGCGGGCGTCCTGCGCGGCGATCGTCGCCCGCACCAGTTCTCGGTCTGCCTCGCTGATGTGCAGAGAGTCCTTGCGGATGATCGGGATCACGCGGAATCGGAAGGCGACGCCGAGTTCCTCCAGGATGCGGCCGATCTGCGGCTCGCCGACCTGGTAGTCGGACTTGTCGTCGAAATACACCTTGTCGATGGTGCCGCCGGTGGTGACGACCAGGAGTTCTTCCATCGCGTTGCTGCCTTGTCTGGTGCGTTTTCGTGACCGCAGTATACGGCGGCCGTCAACGGCGCCCGGCGAAGCGGGCATGCAGGCCTGGCCAGCTCGACGCCAGGACGATGACGATCGCGAGCACGATCTCGAGTCCTCCATAGGCGCGTTCCGGCATGCGGTTCCAGGCCACCATGACGCCGTGCGAGAACCAGAACAAGCCCAGCACGCCGGCCCAGAACGCGGCCTTGCCGCTGCCGCGCAGCACGCCGACCAGCAGCAGCAACGGCGGCAGCGCGAACACCAGCAATGCCGCGATGCGGTGGCGGTCGTCATGGAACCAGAGCGAGAACAGCACCGACAACGCGAACAGCGCAATGCCCAGCACGATGCGCGACGGACGGCGCGTCATGTGCCGAGCTTCACGGCGAACTGCGCGATGCGGCGGCCGAGCACGCGCGCGAGCAGGGCCTCGTCGTCGCTCGGCTGCGGATCATCCTGCATGCCGGCGACGTGGCTCGCGCCGTAAGGCGTGCCGCCGCCGCGCGTAGCGTGCAGCGCAGCCTCGGTGTAGGGAATGCCGGCGACCAGGCAGCCGTGGTGCAGCAGCGGGATCATCATCGACAGCAGCGTCGCTTCCTGGCCGCCGTGCATGGTCGCGGTGGAGGTGAACACGGCGGCGGGCTTGCCGACCAGCGTGCCGCTCGCCCATTCGGCGCCGAGACCATCGATGAAATGCTTAAGCGGCGCGGCCATGTTGCCGAAGCGCGTGGGGCTGCCGAGGATCAGGCCGGCGCAGTCGACGAGGTCCTGGTGCACCACGTACGGCGCGCCTTCCTCGGGCACGGGCGGTGCCGCGATCTGCGTCGCGACCGACACCGGCGGCACCGTGCGCAAGCGGGCCACGGCGCCGTCCACCTCGCCGACGCCGCGCGCGACATGCCGCGCGAGCCGCGCCACCGATCCGCCGCGGCTGTAGTAGAGCACCAGAACTTCGGTCATCGCGTTCTCCTGTCGCGCAAGGATAGAGGATGCGGTCGCCGCACGACGCCCACCGCCGGCCTCGTGGAGCGATGCGGACACGACGGCGCATCGGTTACCCTCCGTCGCATGGAGCCGCTGGACAGCCTGTACCGATGGAGCGACCGGATGCGCGATCGCGCGCGCACCGGCACGTTCTTCCGTTTCCTCTGGCAACGCTTTCTCGACGACCGCCTGTTCGAGGCCGCCGGCGCGCTGTCCTATACGACGGTGTTCGCGCTGGTGCCGCTGAGCATGGTGGTGTTCGGCGTGCTGTCGGCGTTCCCGGTGTTCGACAAGTGGAGCGACCAGCTCAGCGACTACATCTTCTCCAATTTCGTGCCGTCCTCGGCGCGCGCGGTCGAGTCCTACCTCAGGCAGTTCTCGCAGAACACCGGACAACTGACGACCGTCGGCGTGATCGCGCTGGTGATCTCCCTGCTGATCACGCTGACCAGCGTCGAGACCACGTTCAACCGCATCTGGCGCGTCAAGACCGCGCGGCCGAAGTTCGGGCGCTTCCTGGTCTACTGGACCGTGCTGACGCTGGGCGCGCTGGTCGCCACCGCCAGCCTGGCGTTGTCGACGCGCTTCTTCGCGATGGAGGTCTTCCAGACCGCCTCGGGCCGCGCCCTGGAAAACTTCATGTTGTCGCTGGCGCCGATGTCGATCGAGCTGGTGGCATTCGCCGCGATCTACCGCGTGGTGCCGCATCGCACGATCCAGTGGCGGCACGCGCTGGCCGGCGCGTTTCTGGCCGTGGTGCTGATCGAACTGGTGAAGTGGGTGATCGGCCTCTACCTGGGCAACCTGGGCTCCTACCAGAAGATCTACGGACCGCTCGCGTTCGTGCCGATCTTCCTGCTGTGGATCTATTTCGGCTGGGTCTCGATCCTGCTGGGCGCCTCGTTCGCGTCGTCGATGTCGGCGTTCCGTTACCAGCCGGCCGCGATGCGGCTGCCGATCGGCTACGAGATCTACGGTTTGCTGCGCATGCTCGGGCGCTTCGACGAAGCACGCTGCCGCGGCAAGGGCCTGCACAGCGACGAGATCCAGCGCATGGAACCGATGATGACCGATGCGCTGGTGCAGCAGATGCTCGCGCAGCTCGACGAGATCGACCTGCTGGCGCGCGCGGAGTCGGGCGAATGGATCCTCGCGCGCGATCTCGACGACCTCACCCTCGCCGAGCTCTACGAAGCCTGCCACCTGCGCATCCCGATTGCCGAAGCGCACCTGCCGTGCCGCGACGATGCGCTGGGCGTGGCCGCGCTGGCCGCGCTCGACGACCTGCGCATGCCGCTGCGCGAACTGCTGAAGCGGCGGGTTGCCGCCATTTACGAGGACAAGAAATGAAGAGCTGGCAAATGAAGGGCGGGCAATCGAAGAGCGTGAATATGAGGATCGCGCCGCTGCTCGCGCCGTGCCTGGCGATGCTGCTGCTGGCCGCCTGCAAACCGGCTGCCGACGACGAACGTACCGCAGTCGAGCCACCAGCGACCTCGCAGCCGGATGCAGCGCCTGCAGTCAAGCCGGAGCAGCCGCCTGCGGAGACATCGACGTCGAAGCCGGCGGTGCCGAACTTGCGAGTCGCCACCATCGACGGTGGGCAATACGACCTGTCCAAGCATCGCGGCAGGTGGGTGGTAGTGAATTTCTGGGCTACCTGGTGTGCGCCATGCCGCAAGGAAATGCCGGAACTGTCCGCGCTCGATGCGATGCGCGAGCATGTCGAGGTGGTCGGCTTGGCCTACGAGGAAATCGAACCCGCTGACATGCAGGCGTTCCTGCAGAAGCATCCGGTGGTGTATCCGATCGCGGTACTCGATGTTTACGCGCCGCCGGCGGACTTCGCCACGCCGCGCGGTTTGCCGATGACCTATCTGATCGCGCCGGACGGCAAGGTCGCCAAGCAGTTCCTCGGCCCGGTGACCGCGAAGGAAATCGAGAGCGCGATCGCCGCCGCGGGCGGACCCGCCGCACCGGCATAGGCATGCGTGCTGCGCGCTTCCTCGTCGGCGGAAAAGTGCAGGGCGTGTTCTTCCGCGCCTCGACGCGGGAACAGGCGCTGCGACTGGGCTTGCGCGGTCACGCGCGCAACCTGCGCGACGGGCGCGTGGAAGTCGTGGCTGCTGGCGATGATGCGGCGATCGAAACGCTCGCGCAGTGGCTGCAACACGGCCCGCCGATGGCGGAAGTACGGTCGCTCGAACGCAGCGATGTCGACGAACCATGCGACATCGCAAGCTTCTCGATCGGCTGATCAGCGCGAAAGGCACGACGAATTCCCAACGTCCGGGCTGCGCCGCCCGATCGCTCAGGTATCGATCGCGGCGATCGGCTTGAGCACGCCGTAACGCTCCTTGCGCGGCTTGCCCTTCAACGGCGGGAATTTGAGCTTCGACTCCGGGACCCGGGTATCGGGCAGACGGTCGAGCAGGTCGCGGATCAGCGTCAGGCGTCCGCGCCTCTGGTCGTTGAAATCGACCAGCGTCCATGGCGCGATGCGCGGTATGCGTGGCCTGCAGCATCGCCTCGCGGGCGATGGTGTAGTCGTCGTACCGCTTGCGTGCCTCGACATCGATCGGCGACAGCTTCCAGCGCTTGAGCGGATCGGCCAGCCGTTCGCTGAAACGCGCTTCCTGCTGCGCCTGGTCCGTGCACAGCCAGTACTTGAACAGCACGATGCCATCGTCGACCAGCAGCCGTTCGAAAGCCGGCGCCTGCTCGAGAAAAGTCTTGACCTGGGCCTCGCTGGCGAAGCCCATCACCTGCTCGACGCCGGCGCGGTTGTACCAGCTGCGGTCGAACAGCGTGATCTCGCCCGCGGCGGGCAGGTGCGCGACGTAGCGCTGGAAATACCATTGGCCCTGCTCGCGGTCCGAAGGTTTCGGCAGCGCGACGAGGTGGCGCTGACGCGGATTGAGATGCTCGGCGATGGCTTCGATGACGCCGCCCTTGCCGGCGGTATCGCGTCCTTCCAGCAACACCACGACGCGCTTGCCGCTGTGTTGCAGCCAGCGCGCCATCGCCACCAGTTCGAGCTGCAACGGCTCCAGCAGCTTCTCGTACTCCTTGCGCTTGAGTCTCTTTCATCGCTTGCCGCCGCGCTGTCCCGACATGCTGCGCGCGACTTCGAGCAGCGCGCCTTGCTGTTTGCTGCTGAGCGCGCGATAGGCGGCCAGCAGATCGTGTTCGCCCTTGGTGCGCGCCGGATCGAGCGTGCTGGCGAGTTCCGACAACAGCGCGCTCGCGGGCACGCCGAAGGTGCGCGCGAGCGCATCGAGCTGGTCCTTGCCCGGCAGTTTCTCGCCGCGCATCCAGGCCGAGACCGTGGCCACGCCCGCGCGCGGGATGGCGGTGGCGATGTCGGTCGCGCTCAGGCCGCGCGCCTTGGCGAGCATCCGTAAAGTGGCAGCGATCGGCATGTTCACTCCTTCAGTCGCGGCCGCAGCGTGGCGAGGTTGCAGGGTTTGGTACGGGCATCGAGTTGCGCGCGGATGATCTTCTCCCACGCGGTGCGGCAGGCCGACGTCGAACCCGGCAGGCAGAACACGAACGTGCCATTGGCGAGCCCGGCGAATGCCCGCGACTGCAATGCGGACGTGCCGATCTCCTCGAAGCTGATCGCCCGGAACAGCTCGCCGAAGCCCGGCATCTCCTTGTCGAGCAACGGCAGCAAGGCTTCCGGCGTCGAGTCGCGGCCGGTGAAGCCGGTGCCGCCGGTGACCAGGATGCCGTCGACGCGCGCGTCGGCGATCCAGCGCGACACCAGCGCGCGCAGCAGATAGCGGTCGTCGGGCAACAGGCCGCGTTCGTGCAACTGGTGGCCGTCCTGCCCGAGCGCGGCGACCAGCCAGTCGCCGGAGGTGTCCTCGGCCGGCGTGCGCGAGTCCGAGACGGTGAGCACGCACAAGTTCAAAGCGATGGGATCAGGACTGGCGGTCATGCAAGCCTCGAAAACGCAACACTTGGGTTGTCATCCCCGCAAAGGCGGGGCCCAGCGACTTTAAGCCATTGGAAGCATAGACGCTGATTGCCTTTCGCGGGAATGACGACTGAAGAACGGCACTGGCCGGGTTCGATCATGACATCAGCCTGATGCAACAGGCGCGAGCGGGGCAGGAGGTAGTCCCTGCCGAGATCGCTCGACCATGCGCAGCACCAGTGCGCTGAAATCCAGCGCGAACGCATCCATGTCGAACAGGCCGGATGTGGTCCTGAGCGCCGCCAGCCGCGCGCGCAGCGCACGCAGGCGTTCGGGATCCGAGCCCAGCGCGATCGCCAGCGCGATGTATTGCGCGCTGTCGGTTGCGTTCATCTCGTCGAGGCCCAGATGATGGTTGAGGCTGCCGGCTACCCGCGCGGCGAAGGTCGCGCCGGGCACGGTCAGCACCGGGCATCCGGCCCACAGCGCATCGGAGGCGGTGGTATGCGCGTTGTAGGGCGTGCTGTCGAGGAACAGGTCGGCATGCCGCAACCGCGCGAGGTAATCGGCATGCGGCTGCTTGGTCATGAACACCAGGCGGGCGGGATCGACGCCGACCGCACGCGCCGCATCGCGCAAGCGCTCGTCACCGCGACCGGGCGCCGACAGCAGCCATAGCACGCTGCCCGGCACGCCGTGCAACACCGACATCGCACGCGCGAACGTCGCCGGGTTGAGCTTGTAGCTGTTGTTGAAGCAGCAGAAGACCACGCCTTCGTCGGGCAGCCCACACGCTGCGCGCGAAGGCGGCGCCGGGATCTCGCGGCGCGGATCCGATGGCTGGAAGCAGCGCGGCAGATGGGCGACGTGTTCGGAAAAATGTCCGGCCAACGCGTCCGGCAGCACGAAGCGATCCGCGATGACGTAATCGATCCACGGCGCGCCCGAGGTGCCGGGATACGCCAGCCAGTTCACCTGCACCGGCGCCGGCCGCATGGCGAGCACTTCCGGCATGCCGCCGCCGCCCCAGCCGCGCAGGTCGAACAGTACGTCGATACCGGCGTCGCGGATGCTTGCCGCGACCTGTTCGTGCGGACGCAACGCGACGTCGTGCAGCGCATGCGCCGCCACCTGCAGGCGTTGTCGGATCGGACTGCCGTCATTGCGGTTCAACGCGAACAGATGCGTTTCCATCTCCGGTTGCGAGCGCAGCGCCTCGAACAGCGCGACGGTCAGCAGTCCGGTCGGATGCGCGCCGAAGCCGTTGGAGAGGAAGCCGATGCGGATCGGCGAGCGAATCCCCGCTAGCGCCCCTTCAAAAAGAGGGTGCGGCGGGGATTTTCTTTCCAAACGCGGCGGCGTCCGCACGGAAAGCGCGATGTCCGCTGCCCGCAGTCGTGCACAGCGCAACTGTTCCGCAGCGGAAGCATCCTCGCTGAGGAACGCGAACGGCTCGACCGCCGCCTGGCCCGCGTCGACCGCTGCGCGCACCTGCCGCGACAACGCGTCGAGATCGCGCCAGTCGCAGATCCGCCGCCGCCACGCAAGCAAATAGGCCGCGATCTGCGCATCCTCCGGCAGCAGCGCATGCGCGCGCGCATAGGCATCGGCGGCCGCCTCCGCTTCGCCGACGTCCTCGAGGACATGGCCCAGCCACACCGCGATGCCGGGGTGTTGCGGCGCGTTGCGCGCAGCGGCCTGCAGGCTGGCGACAGCTTCCTGTCGCCGGTTCGACATCGACTGCGCGCGGCCGAGGCGCGCCAGGGCTTCCGGATGGCCCGGCTGCAGCGCAAGCGCGCGCAGCGCCGCTGCCTCGCCCGCAGCGACATCGCCGGCGTCCAGTTCCGCTTCCGACAATACGATCCATGCCATGGCATCGCCGGGTTCGCGCTGCGCGGCGCGGCGCAGTTCGCCGCGCGGATCGCCTGCCTGCATCGCCGTCTCGTCCACTCAGCCGCGCGTCAACGGCAGGTGGAAGCGCAGGGTGTCGTCGTAAAGCTGCCAGCCGGTCGCGTGGTAGAGCGCCTGCGCGCCCGTGTTGTCGGGCGTGGTCTCGAGTTCGAGGCGGATCGCGTCGTCGCCACGCGCGAAATCCGATGCGGCCTGCAACAGCGCCCGCGCCACGCCGCGGCCGCGCGCAGCGGGATCGACGTAGAGATCATTCAACACCCACACGCGCGCGGCACGCACCGAAGAGAATGTCGGATAGAGTTGCGTGAAGCCCACCACGCCGTCGGCGATGCGGGCGAGCAGCAGTACGGACTCCTCGCGCTGCAGCCGTTCGGTCAGGAACGTGCGGGCCGTCTCCGGATCGGACGGTTGCGCGTAGAACTGCCGGTAGGCATCGAACAGGGGCACCAGCGCATCGATATCGTCCAGGCTTGCGCGGTAGGTGTGAGTAGCGGTCATGCAGCCTCCGTCAGGCGGGCCAGCTCGTCGGCCTCGTGCTCGCGCGAGAGGCGGTCGATCAGGGGATCGAGCGCGCCTTCGAGCACGTTCGGCAGGTCGTACAGCGTCAGGCCTTCGACACGATGATCGGTGATGCGGCCCTGCGGGTAATTGTAGGTACGGATGCGCTGGCTGCGGTCGCCGCTGCCGACCTGCAGGCGCCGCGTCTCGGCGTTGGCGGCTGCCTGCTTCGACAGTTCGGCTTCGACCAGCATCGCCTTGAGCCGCTTCATCGCCTTGTCGCGGTTGGCATGCTGCGAGCGTTCGGTCTGCGATTCGACGACGACGCCGCTCGGCACGTGGGTGATGCGGATCGCCGACTCGGTCTTGTTGACGTGCTGGCCGCCGGCGCCGGACGAACGGAAGGTGTCGATCTTCAGGTCGGCGGGATTGATCTCGATCGGCACGGCCTCGTCCTCGACCGGCATGATCGCCACCGTCGCCGCGGAGGTGTGGATGCGGCCTTGCGATTCGGTCTCGGGCACGCGTTGCACGCGGTGCGTGCCCGATTCGAATTTCAGGCGCGAATACGCACCGCGGCCTTCGACGCGCGCGACGACTTCGCGAAAGCCGCCGTGTTCGCCCGGATTGGCGGACTCGACCTCGACTTTCCAGCCCTGGCGCTCGGCGTAGCGCGCGTACATGCGGAACAGGTCGCCGGCAAAGATCGCCGCTTCGTCGCCGCCGGTGCCGGCGCGCACTTCCAGATAGAGGTCGCCGTCGTCGCGCGAGTCCTTCGGCACCAGCAAGGTCATCAGCGCGTGGTCGATCTCGGCCAGCCGCGCCTGCACCGCGGCGATCTCTTCTTCGGCGAGTGGGCCGAGTTCGGGATCCTCGCGCATGCCCTCGGCCGCAGCGAGATCCGCGCGCGACTGCGCTTCGGCGGCGAGCGCGACCGAGACCGGTTCGAGCTGCGCGAATTCGCGCGAGAACGCGCGGAAACGGTCCTGGTCGGCGAGCACGCCGGGATCGGACAGCAGGCGCTCGAGTTCGTCGCGGCGTTCGGCGAGGGCTTCGAGTTTACGGCGCAGGGTCGGAATCATCGCTTCCATCACGTTGCGGGTCTGCGCGCTCGAGGTTTGCGTCGCCGGGAAAGAGTTTGTCGGTGGCGCGTGCCAGATCCATGTCGCCATTGAGCGCGGCGTCGCGCAAGGCGGCGGTCGGCGCATGCAGCAGGCGGTTGGTCAACGTATGCGCGAGGAAGTCGAGCACCGCTTCCGGCGCCTGCCCTGCGGCGAGCTGCTGCCGCGCCTTCGCCAACACGTCGGCGCGCGCGGCCTCGCCATGCGCACGCAGGCGCTTGAGCGGCGCGTTGAGCGCCCCGAGCGTGAGGGTCTCGGCGTAGCGCGCGACCTGCAGTTCGACGATCGCTTCGGCCGCTTCGGCCGCTTCGCGGCGACCGCGACGGTTGTCCTCGATGGTGCGCTCGAGATCGTCGACGGTGTAGAGGTAGGCGTCGCGCAACTCGGCGACATCGGCTGCGATATCGCGCGGCACGGCCAGGTCGAGCAGCAGCATCGGCCGATGCCGGCGCGAGGCGAGCGCGGCGGCGACCTGCGCGCGCGTCAGCACCGGTTCGCGGCTGGCGGTGGCCGACAGCACGATGTCGGCTTCGGCAAGATGGCGGCCGAGTTCGGCGAGCGGCAGCGCGACCCCGCCATGGCGCGAGGCGAGCTCCTGCGCGTGGGCGAGCGTGCGGTTGGCGATCAGCAAACGCTTGACCTTGGCCTGCGACGAGATGGCGCGCGGCCAGTTCGATGGTTTCGCCGGCGCCGATCAGCAGCACTACCGAATCGGCCGGGTTCGCGAACGACTCCTGCGCCAGACGTACGGCGACCGAAGCGACCGATACCGGGTTGGCGCCGACTGCGCGTATCGGTACGCGCGCGCTTGGCGGTGACGAAGGCGTGCTGGAACAGGCGGTCGAGCCGGTTGCCCAAGGCGCCTGCCGTGCGCGCTGCCGCCCAAGCGTGCTTGACCTGGCCGAGGATCTGCGGTTCGCCGAGCACCAGCGAATCCAGCCCGGTCGCGACGCGGAACAGATGGCGTACGGCCCGGTCGTCCTCGTGGCGATACAGATAAGCACGCAGGTCGCCCACACCATCGGGATGCGTGGCGAGCCATTCGCCGAGCGCAAGTCCAGCGTCGTCGGTGACCGCATACAGTTCGGTGCGGTTGCAGGTCGACAACAAAGCTACCTCGCGCACTTGCGGCAGCGCGCGCAGGGCAGCGAGCGTGGCGGGCAAGGCTTCGTCGGCAAAGGCCACCCGTTCGCGCAGGGAGACCGGCGCGGTCTGGTGGTTGATGCCGAGGGCGACGAGGTGGGTCAACGTGCTGTGATCACATGCTCAGGTTTTCGAAAGTTCCGGATGCGCCGGCATGGCCGGGGTCACCGGTTCAGGCGCTTGCGATAAGCTTCCTGCGACGAGGGCCGTCATTTTACGGCCCGGCCGCGTCCGATGCCGTCCTCCGCACGTTCCATTGCCGGTTTTATCTGTGCCGCACTGCTTTGTGGCGCCCTGCAGGTGTCCGCGGCGGCACCTGCGGCGACGAAGCACGGCGAGCGCGATACGCTCGCCTCGACGCTCGCCGGCGAGTACGCGCTGCAGGCGGGCCAGCTCGACGAGGCCAGCAGGTGGTACCTGGAAGCAGCGCGCGCCTCGGGCGACGACGCCGGCCTGGCCGAGCGTGCCACCCGCATCGCCTTGCTGGCCGACGACGATGCCCGCGCCGCCGATGCGCTGAAGCTGTGGCGCACGCGTGCGCCGCGTTCGCTGGCGATGCGCACGGCCGAGGCGACGCTGTCGCTGCGCCGCAACGATGCCCGTGCCGCGCGCGCTGAACTGGAATCCCTGCTGCGTGATGGCAGCGACGATGGCTGGCGCTACGCACTGGTCGCACTCGGCAGCGGCGCCAAGGATCCGAAGCTGTCGGCCAGGCTGCTGGGCGAACTCGTCGACGCCGGCGCGATTCCCAATCAGCTGCAGAGCTGGCTGGCGTTCGGCGGACTGGCGCAGCGGCTGGACCAGGGCGCACTCGCCGAGCGCATCGTGCAACAGGTGGTGCAACGCTTCCCGGGCGAGCCGCGCGTGGCGTTGCTGCGCGCGAGCCAACTGCGCGAAGCCGGCAAGCACGACGAGGCGAAGCAAGCGCTTGCGACGATGGAGGACGCAGCCAGGCTGTCATCGGAACTGCGCTTGTCGGTGGCAGCCGAATACGACGCGCTCAACGAGCCTGCCGCCGCCGCCGCCGTGCTGGCACGCGGCGAGCAGGACGACCAGAGCTACGCCTTGCGCGCCTCTCTGCTGGCCAAGGCCGAGGACAAGACGGCGTTGACCGCGTTGTACGAAGAACTCAAGCGCGGCTCCAGCGATCCCGAGCCCGGACGGCGCCTGCTGCTGGGCCAGACCGCGGAATTCCTCGAACGCTATCCCGAGGCGCTGGAGTGGTATCGCAGCGTGCCCGGCGGCGAACAGCGCCTGCAGGCACGACTGCGCGCGACCAGCGTGCTGCACAAGCTCAAGCAGCCGGAGCAGGCCTACGCAGAGTTGCGTGCGCTGCAGTCCGACGCCGCCGTCGACGAGGAAGCGCGCCGTGACGCCTACCTGCTGGAAGCGGAGTTGCGCGTCGAGGACAAGGACGCCGCCGGCGAGCTCGACGCCTACGCACGCGGCCTGGCCGCGTATCCCGACGACGGCGCGTTGCTGTATTCGCGTGCCCTGATGTGGGAGCGGCGCGACGACATCGCCCGCGCAGAGGCCGACCTGCGCAAGGTGCTGGTCGCCGAGCCCGACAACGTCGCCGCGCTGAACGCGCTCGGCTACACGCTGGCCGACCGCACCACCCGCTACAAGGAGGCGCTGGAACTGATCGATCGCGCGCGCGTCGCCGATCCGGACAGCGCGGCGATCATCGACAGCTACGGCTGGGTGCTGTATCGCCTCGGTCGCAACAACGAGGCGCTGGTCGAGCTGCGTCGCGCCTTCGCCCTGCAGAAAGATCCGGAGATCGCCGCGCACCTGGGCGAAGTGCTCTGGGTCACCGGCAAGAAGGAAGAGGCGCGCAAATATTTCGAGGAAGGGCGCAAGCTCGATCCGGAAAACCGCTCGCTGCAGCGCGCATTGGCGAAGACCGGCGCATGACGGCGATGCGATGGATAGCCTGCGGCTTGATCGCACTGTCGCTGGCGGGCTGCGTCAGCCAGCCGATCAGGCAATTGCCGACGCTGTCGGCAGCCGAATTGGCGGCTGCGACGGCGCGCCAGGCTGCGCACGAGGCCTGGACTAGCCAGCATCACGCCTGGTCGCTGCAGGGCCGGGTGGCCTTGTCGAACGGCCGCGACGGCGGCAGCGGCCGCATCGACTGGCGCCAGCAGGACCGGCACTACGACGTCTCCTTGAGCGCACCGGTCACGCGCCAGAGCTGGCGCCTGAGCGGCGACGAGTCGGCCGCGACGCTGGCGGGCCTGGAAGGCGGGACACGCAGCGGCACCGATCCGGCCGCCTTGTTGCGCGAAGCCACGCGTTGGGAAATCCCGGTGACCGCGCTGACGGCGTGGGTGCGTGGCGCGCGTGCCGACGAGGCCAGTCACGGCCAGGCCACCTTGGGTTACGGCGCCGATGGCCGCCTGTCGCGGATCGAACAAGCCGGATGGGTGATCGACTACGGCGCCTGGCAGGCCGCGCAAGGGACGGAATTGCCGGTGCGGCTGGAAGCGCGTCGCGCTGACGCCAAGGTCCGCCTGATCGTCGACGCCTGGGACGGCGCGGACGCGCCATGACCCATGCGGTGGCCGGGCATGGCTGGTCCAGCTGGCCCGCGCCGGCCAAGCTCAATCTCTTCCTGCGCATCACCGGACGGCGCCCGGACGGCTACCACACGCTGCAGACCGTGTTCCGGTTGCTCGACTGGGGCGACGAGATCCGCTTGCGCCTGCGCGATGATGGTCGCGTGCTACGCCATGGGATGGGGGCGAGCGGTGTCGCCGAAGCCGACGATTTGGCCGTTCGAGCGGCCAAACTTCTGCAAAAATCGGCCAATATCGCCCAAGGTATCGATATCATCGTAGAAAAGCACGTTCCGGTCGGCGGCGGTTTCGGCGGTGGATCTTCCGACGCCGCGACGATGCTGGTCGCTGCGAACGCCCTGTGGTCATGCGGCTATCCCATCGACGCGCTCGCTGAACTCGGAACCGCGCTAGGGGCCGATGTGCCGGTGTTCGTACACGGACACAACGCCTGGGCGGAAGGCGTGGGCGAATTGCTGACCCCGATCGACCTTGCCGGATGCGTGGTATGTGCTGGTCGATCCGGGCGTTCATGCCGGCACGGCCGAATTGTTCCAAGCATTTGAATTGACGCGAAATGCCGCGCCCGCGACAATAGCCGACTTCGTTTCGGGCAAACCCCTCGGCAATGCGTTCGAGCCGGTCCTGCGCCGCCGTGAACCCGCCGTCGAGGCTGCGTTCGAGGCCTTGGCGCGGATCGGATCAGCCGCGTCTGACGGGTTCGGGCAGTGGCTGCTTCGTCGAATTCGCCGATCGCGAATCCGCCGAGGCCGCGTTGGCGACGTTGCCACAGGGGCTGAAGGCCTGGGTGGCGGCGGGTGCGGCGCGATCGCCGCTGCTCGATGCGCTCGACGCGAACCGCCTGCAGGGGCGTCGCCAAGAGGCCCAAGGCACCAGGTTTTGATCCTGGCATTCGTAGGTTCGAATCCTACCGCCCCTGCCACTACAGCTGTTTCGGTGTCACCCCGGTAGTTTCCGCTAACGGTCAGAGCGCAACGCGGAGTCAGGACAATGCAGGAAGATCGAAATTTGCTGATCTTCTCCGGCAACGCCAACAAGCCTTTGGCCCAGGCGGTGTGCAAGGAGTTGGGCATCCGTCTCGGCAGGGCGCTGGTCAGCCAGTTTTCCGACGGCGAGACGCAGGTCGAGATCGAGGAGAACGTTCGTCGCCAGGACGTGTTCGTGGTCCAACCCACGTGCGCGCCCACGGCGGAGAACCTGATCGAGCTGCTGGTTCTGATCGACGCGCTCAAGCGCGCATCGGCCAGTAGCGTCACCGCGGTGGTGCCGTATTTCGGCTACGCGCGGCAGGATCGTCGCCAGCGCTCGTCGCGGGTGCCGATCACGGCGAAGGTCGCGGCGAAGATGTTCTCCGCAGCCGGCGCCGACGGCGTGCTGACGATCGACCTGCATGCCGATCAGATCCAGGGTTTCTTCGACATCCCGGTCGACAACGTGTACGCCTCGCCGCTGCTGCTCGCCGACATCTGGCGCGCGCACGGCACGGACAACCTGATCGTGGTATCGCCGGATGTCGGTGGCGTGGTGCGCGCGCGAGCCATCGCCAAGCGCCTCGACGACGCGGAACTGGCGATCATCGACAAGCGCCGGCCGAAGGCCAACGTCGCCACGGTGATGAACATCATCGGCGACGTCACCGGCAAGACCTGCGTGCTGGTCGACGACATCGTCGATACCGCCGGCACCTTGTGCGCGGCGGCGGCGGCGTTGAAAGTGCAGGGCGCGACCAAGGTGGTCGCGTACTGCACGCATCCGGTGCTGTCGGGTGCGGCGATCGACAACTTGAACAAATCGCAGCTCGACGAGCTGGTGGTGACCGACACGATCCCGCTGTCGGAAGCCGCCAGGGCCTGCAGCAGGATCCGCCAGCTCAGCGTCGCCGAACTGCTGGCCGAGACGATCCGTCGTGTCGCTTTCGGAGAATCCGTCAGTTCGCTCTACGTGGACTGACATCCCTCACTCATCTGGTCGCGGATGAGTGGCTACTGCCGCCGCGAGGCGGTCCCATTGCAACAAAGTGAGTAAATGAATCATGGCAATCGAACACAAGATCACGGCCACTGGCCGCAGTGACGAGGGGAAGGGTGCGAGCCGCCGCCTGCGTCACGCGGCACAGATCCCGGCCATCGTCTACGGCGGTCACGCCGATCCCAAGAGCATCCAGCTCGAACACGAGAAGACCTGGCAGGCGAGCCAGAACGAATGGTTCTACTCGTCGATCCTGTCGCTCGAACTCGACGGCACGGTCGAGAAGGTGCTGCTGCGTGACATGCAGCGCCACCCGTACCGCCAGCAGATCATGCACCTGGACTTCCAGCGCGTCAGCGAGAACGAAGCCATCCGCGTCGCGGTGCCGCTGCACTTCCTCAACGAGGACACGTCGCCGGCCGGCAAGGCCGCAGACGTCGCGGTCACGCACGAGCTCAACGAAGTCGTCGTCAGCTGCCTGCCGAAGAACCTGCCGGAGTACCTGGAAATCGACCTCGGCCAGATCAAGGTCGGCGACACGATCCACCTCTCGGAAATCAAGCTGCCGGAGGGCGTGGAAGTGCCCGAACTGAAGCTGGGCCCGGACCACGACGTCGCGATCGCCGTTGCGCGCTTCGTCAGGGAAGAAGTCGAGGAAGAAGTCGTGGCCGAGGAAGGCGCCGCTGAAGTGCCTGCCGCCAAGCAGGACGAAGACGCAGCCGGCGCGGGCGAAGGCGAGGCCTGATCGCCTCGCGACGATGCGCCCGCTGCGGGCGCATCGTCGTGCGTGCTTCCGATGGAAGGCTTGCGACTCATCGTCGGGCTCGGTAATCCGGGTCCCGAACATGCACGGACCCGGCATAACGCCGGGTTCCGTTTTATCGACGCGCTCGCCGAAAAATCGGGCGAGCGTTTCGGCCTGGACAGCAAGCTGTTCGGCGAGATCGCCAAGGTCGGTATCGCTGGCCGCAATGTGTGGCTGTTGAAGCCGGCGACCTTCATGAACCTCAGTGGCAAGTCGGTCACGGCCGCATTGCGCTACTGGAAGATCGAACCGGAAGAAGCATTGTTGGCGCACGACGAACTGGATCTGCCTCCTGGTACCGCGCGGTTGAAGTTCGACGGCGGCCACGGCGGCCAGAACGGATTGCGCGACACCATGCGCCTGCTCGGGCATGGCAGGTTTCATCGACTGCGGATCGGCATCGGCCATCCCGGTCACAAGGACAAGGTCACGCCGTGGGTGCTGGGACGCGCTTCGGCAGGTGACGACGTCGAGATCGCACGTTCGATCGACGACGCGCTGGACGTGCTGCCGCTGGCGGTGTCCGGCGATTTCAACGAAGCCATGAAACGGCTGCATACCCCAAAATGAATCTTGGGAGCCGATGGCCGATAGCCGGAAACTGGAAGGCAACGAAGCCTTTCCGTTTTCCGGCTATCGACTCCCGGCTCCCGGCTACCGGAGCTCACAATGGGCATCAAATGCGGCATCGTCGGCCTGCCGAACGTCGGCAAGTCGACCCTCTTCAACGCGCTGACGAAGGCCGGCATCGCCGCGGCCAACTTCCCGTTCTGCACGATCGAGCCGAATGTCGGCGTGGTGCCGGTGCCCGATCCGCGTCTGGGCGCGCTGGCGGAAATCGTCAAGCCGCAGAAGGTGCTGCCGACCGCGGTCGAGTTCGTCGACATCGCCGGGCTGGTGGCCGGAGCCGCGAGCGGCGAAGGCCTGGGCAACAAGTTTCTCGCCCACATCCGCGAGGTCGATGCGATCACGCACGTGGTGCGTTGCTTCGAGAATTCCGATGTCATCCACGTCAACAACAAGATCGATCCGATCTCCGACATCGAGACCATCGATACCGAGCTGGCGCTGGCCGATCTCGAATCTGTCGACAAGGCATTGCAGAAGGCCGAGCGCTCGGCCAAGACCGGCGACAAGGAAGCCAAGATCCGCGCCGAGGTGCTTGCGCGCGTCTCCGCGGGCTTGAACGAGGGCAAGCCGGCGCGCGCGCTGGGACTGTCGGACGAGGACAAGCGAGGCGGTGCGCGACCTGTTCCTGCTCACGCTCAAGCCGGTGATGTACGTCGCCAACGTGCTCGAGGACGGTTTCGAGGACAACCCGCACCTGGACGCGGTGCGCGCGCGCGCGGCGGGCGAGGGTGCCGAGGTCGTGCCGGTTTCGGCCGCGATCGAGGAGGAATTCTCGCAACTCGACGATGTCGACCGCGATGAATTCCTCGCCAGCATCGGCCTCGAAGAACCCGGCCTCAACCGCGTGATCCGCGCCGCCTACAAGCTGCTAGGCCTGCAAACCTATTTCACCGCAGGCGTGAAGGAAGTGCGCGCGTGGACGGTGAAGGCGGGTTCGACCGCGCCGCAGGCTGCCGGCGTGATCCATACCGATTTCGAGAAGGGCTTCATTCGCGCCGAAACCATCGGCTACGACGATTTCCTGAAGTACAGGGGCGAGTCCGGTGCTCGCGATGCGGGCCGCCTGCGCCTGGAAGGCAAGGAATACCGCGTGAAGGAAGGCGACGTGCTGCATTTCCGCTTCAACGTCTGAGCGATGCGAGTGTAAGCGGCAGCGGCATGAAAAAAGCCTCCCGTTTTGGGGAGGCTTTTTTCTTTGTTGCGACGGCTCGAGCTACAGCGGTTCCGGCTCGCCACCGAACTTGTAGCTGAAGGTCACGAAGTAGCTGCGGCCGACCGAATCGAACCAGGAGACGTCGTAGTACGGATAGGCCGTGTAGGTGCGGTCCTTCGGCGGCATCTTGTCGAACAGGTTGTCGACCGCGAGCGATACTTCGAAGCGGTCGGTGAATCTATAGCGTGCCGACGCGTTGTAGCGGTAGGTGGCACCGACCCAGGGGCTGATGCCGCTTCCATATTCGAAGACCTCGTCGTAGGAATCCGAGATCGGTAGTCGGCCCAGGCGCTGGCCATGCAACGCTGCCGACCAGCGATCCTTCTCCCACGATATCGTCGCACTGGCCTTGGTCCGCGGAATATCGAATCCGCTATTGACCGCGAAATGATCGATGGTCGCGTCGCCGTCAAACTGCTGGCTGTCATGCTTGCGGAAATAGGTATACGCGGCCGAGAAACGGAAGTCGCCCAATCCGGTCTCGAGCCTGTAGTTGGCGGAGAAGTCGTAACCGGATGTGCTCTGCCCCGAAATATTGATCGGCTGGAAGAACACGCCGAGCAACGAGCCATCGGGCGCGCGAAGCACGCGCGGGACCGCGTCCACGCACGTGGGCGAGTTCGGATCGACCGCAACGCCCTGCTGGGTATGGCCGAGCCGGCAGTTGGCCTCGTTCTGCAGGATCTCGTCCGTATCCATATCCTCGACCTGGTCGGAGACTTCGATGTCGAAGTAGTCGATCGACAGGTCGAAGCTCGGACTCGGCGACCACACCAGACCCGCGGTGAGCGACTTGCTGGTCTCGTAATCGAGATCGGGATCGCCTTCGCGCTCGTTGCGGACGCGGGCGACGCGCAAGGCCCTGCGACAGTCGTCGATCGCGACGTCATCGCCGTTCTCCGAACGGCAGTTGAAATAATCGGTCTGCGAGGTGCGGAAGAAGTCCCTGCCCGCAAACAGATAATGGAGGTCGGGCGCACGGAAGCCGGTGCCGTATGAGCTGCGCAACAGCAGGCTGTCGAGCGGACGCCATTCCAGGCCCAGGTTGTAGGTGAACTTGCCCGGGTTCACATCGCCGTAGCTGTACTGGTCGTAGCGACCCGCGGCACTCAGCGTCACCGTCTCCAGGAGCGGTGCGCGGAATTCTCCCGCGGCACCCCAATGGCTGCGGTCGCCATCGCCGTCGCCGTAACGGGCGCCGAAGTAATACGTCGTCAGCGCGTTCGGATCAGGGTTGATGTGATACGACTGCGTGCCGTATTCCACCACGCCAGCGAAGCCCACCGGTCCGGCAGGCAGTTCGAACAAGTCGGCCTTGCTGACGGTGAACGATGCGGTATCGCTGCGTGCCTTCGGCTTGAAGACGGAGTCCGCAGTGATCGAATCGTATTCCGCGCGGGTCAACGGCCGGAAGAAATTGACCGGATCGGGGTTGTAGATCGCATAACCGTAATCGTCCACGCCCGCTTGCGGCCCGAGCAACAGGTTGTTGGCCGCCTCGGCGATCACGCGCGGATAGTGGACGTCGGCATCGTATTGCGAGTGGTTGACCAGCGCCTCGTAGTCCCAGTCGTCGCCGAGCGAACCCTTGAAGCCGGTGGCGATGCCGAGCGTTTTCTGCGTGGTGCGCGTCATCGCGTTGCCCAAGCCGCCCGATTCCTCAGGGGTGAAACGTCGCGACCAATATTCGACGTGGCCATCTTCGGAAGCGGCGTTGCGAAAGTAACCCTGGTCGCCACGGAACGCGGTCGGATGCTGGAGGCGCCAGTCCAGGGGAGCGCCCATCAGGGCGACCTTGCTGTAGCCCAGTTGCACGTCGGCGAACCAGCTGTGGTTCTCGTTGAAAGCAAAATCGAACGAAGCATAGGCATTGGCGCTCTTGCGCTCGCTCTCGATGGTGCCATAGCCGATCCATTTGTCGCCGCCGCAATAGAAGCCGTACTCGTCTTCGTTGAGGCCGGTAGAGCCTTCATTGAGGAAGCTCATCGCTTCGCATGATCCCGCGGGTGGCGGAATATTGAATCCATAGTCGTCGTAACGCAGGAAGATTTCGCGCGGCTCGCGTTCCTCTACGTCCGGATTGTCGGTCCTCGAATCCTGGATTTCGCGGTCGTAGGCCCACAACGGATCCTTCTTCAGCAGCTCCAGGCCGAAGATCGCATTGAAGGCGCCGCGCGAGATGCCCGAGGTCAGCGTGAGTTGGTGCGACTGGCCGCCGCCGCGCTCGGTATCGCCGAAGCGGTAATCGATCGTGGTGCCGTCGGCCGACTTCTTGAGGATGAAGTTGATCACGCCCGCCATCGCGTCCGACCCGTACACCGCCGACGCGCTGCCGGTCAGGACCTCGACGCGATCGATCATGCCGAGCGGAATGTTGCCGACGTCGGTGAAGTTGCTGCGGCCGCGTAGCGGCAGCGGGAAGTCGGCGATGCGGCGGCCGTTGATCAGGACCAGCGTCTTGTTGGGGCCGAGGCCGCGCAGGTCGACCTGCTGTGCGCCGGGCGTGGTGACCGCCCCGGTGAATGACTGCTGGCTCTGCGTCTCGCCGCCGTTCTGGGTGAGCGAGCGCAGCACGTCGGGCACGCTGGTGAAGCCCGCTGCCGCGATCTCGCTGGCAGTGATTACCGTCACCGGCGCCGGGCCCTCGATCTGGGTGCGCGCGATGCGCGAGCCGGTGACCTGGATGGTCTGCAGTTCTGTGGGATCCGGCTCCTCGACGGGCGCGGCGCTGCTCGCCGGCGGTGGCGGGGGCGGCGCCTTTGGTGCTGGTCGGGCGGGTGGCGGGGCCGCCTGCACGATGATGACGGCACCGGAGGTATCCCGATGGGTGGCGTAGCCAGTCCCCTCGAGCAGGCGATCCAGGGCGGCGTTCGCCGACAAGGTCCCTTGCACGCCTCGCGTACGCACGCCTTTGAGCTGGTCGGCGCGATAGATGAATTGGGCACCCGACTGCTTGGCCAGCGTGTCGAGGGCGGTCACCAGATCACTGGCTGGAACGTTGACCTGCGCGGCAGGCGCAGCCTGCGCCTGGACTGACAGCGAAACCAGGCAGGCGATGGCAAGCGGAAGAACACGGATTCGACTGGACAAGGACCCTTCCCCAAAGGCGCGGAACCTGTCCGCTTCATGGACTAGCAGACGAACGAACGCTGCAAATCCCACCCATCTCTCCCCGGTGATCCAAGGAGCGTTCCGCTATGCACTATCGGCGATGCAGCGCGATGACATCACCGTCGCGCTCCGCACGGATCGGGAAGCCCTGCTCCAGCAGCCGCACGAAGACCTCGGTGTTCGACCAACGGAAATTGCCACCGATTCGCATAGCCCCGACTTCGCCGTCCGCAATGACGATCTTGCGCGTGTTGTAGCGGTTGAATTCGGCGGCGGCGTCGGCCAGCGAAGTGTCGTGGAAGGTGAGGAAGCCGTCGCGCCAGCTCAGGTATTGCTCGGCTTCCTGCAGTGTTCCGGAGCGCACCAAAATGCGGGCGTCGTTGGCCAGGGCGACGCTTCCGGCGGGCAGCAGCGTCGAGGGTTGCCGGCGCCCATCCGGGCCTGGGTCCGATTCCAGCCGTACCAGACCTTCGGTCACGACCACGCGCAATCCGCCGCGGTCGCGGCGCACGGAGAAACGGGTGCCGACGGCGACCACGCGACGACCGCCGGCAGATACGACGAAGGGTCGCCCGGGATCCTTGGCGGCGTGGAAGTAAGCCTCGCCCTGCTGCAGGTCGACGTGGCGCTCGCGCCGGGACAGGGCCACGAGGATGCGGCTGTCGCTGCTCAGCTCGGCCTGGGAACCATCGGCGAGCGACATCGACTCCATGTCGCCCATTGCAGTGCTGTAGGACACCGGCTGAACGGTCGGGTAGTAGCGCCAGCCCAAGGCCAGCGATCCGGTCAGCAGCAAGGTGACGGCGGCTGCGGCAAAGCCGATCCGCCGAGGCTTCGCGGCGCGTTGGCGCGGCGCGAAGATCAGCTTGGCGGCGTCGATAGGCGTGATCGCCGGCGCGGGAATCTCGGTAGCGGGGTCGGCCTGCGATCGAATCGCCGGCGACTCCGTGTCCATGCCACGTGGCCGGAGCTGATATCCAGTCCATTGCCCGCGCGGAGGCACGACACCGCGTGGCAGGCCTGCGCCGAGCGCCTTCAAGCGATCAGCTTGCCGCCACGCCTCTTCCAGGCGCATGAACGCGACACGGTGGGCAGTGGATGCAGCCAGCCAGGCCTCGAGCTCCGCCTGGTCGCGCTCCGACCAGCGACCCGCATCGCGCGAAGCGAGCCACGCCGCGGCGGTGCGTTCAATCTGTTTGCTGCTGATCATGTCCGGTTCCTTGTTCGGCCTCAGCGGCGCCGGGGCGTCCACCTCGATGCGCCTGTCCGTTGGCGTAGAAGTATTCGGCGATCAGCCGGACACCTTTGGCGACATGCTTCTCAACCGTCTTCTCACTGATGCCAAGTCGTGCTGCGACCTCTTTCTGCGGCAATTCCTCGACCCGGCGTAGCCAGACCACCTCGCGGCAGCGGTCGGGCAGGCAATCAAAGGCCTCGGACAGCCGTTTCAGGACCTGTCGCGCGTCCAACCGTCGTTCGGGAGAGATCTCGTCTACCAAGACGTTCAACGCGTCCAAATCACCCACCGTGTCGATCGAAACAATGCGCGCTCGGCGCAGCCGATCGGTCATCAGGTGCCTTGCCGTGGCGAACATGAACGACTTGGGCGTCGCCGGACGCGTCTTGCCGGCCGCTTCGTAGATGCGGACGTAGGTTTCCTGGCGCAGGTCATGGATATCGTCGCGATTGAACCAGTTGCGCCGCAGGTAGCACACCAACGCATCCTCGTGGCTGAGGATTTCGCGAGCGAACCAGACATCCAGCGTTTCGTCCATTCCGTCACAGTATCGTCAATGGGGCCTCGTTGAAGGAAGGCCCATAGACGCCGCCGCGCGGGATCGTGCCTGTTCGTTCGTCATGGATGGATACGGCCTGGCGAACGCGACCTGCTGCGAGCCATGGCGGTGCGTTGCGCGCGAATTCCGATGCCGATTTCCTGGGATGTCCACCGAATGGTCCTGTCTTCGATGTTTTCCGGCTTTTTCCGCGCGGTGTTACTCGCCCTCCTGGCGTTGGGCTTGTCGGAAAGCCCGGCGGTCCGCGCTGCGCCGCCAGAAACCGCGACCGCGCACCGCACCTACGAGTACTACGCGATCGGCGATCTCGAGGCGATCAGGCCGGAAAAGACCGAGCCCGGCCTGATGCTGGTCGGCGGCGGCGAATGGCCTTACGACGCCTTCCGCTGGATGATCGAGAAATCAGGGCACGGCCACATCGTGATCCTGCGGGCTTCCGGCGCGGCCGAAGCTCAAGATGAGTTCTACAAGGACATCGGCGGGGTCGCCTCTGCGCAAACCTTCGTGTTCAGCGATCGCAGCGCGGCCAGCGATCCTCGCGTCCTTGCGGCGATCCGCAAGGCCGATGGCATCTTCCTTGCCGGCGGCGACCAGTCGAACTATGTCCGTTACTGGAAAGACACTCCGCTGAGCGCCGCGCTTGACCAGCACGTCCGCGATGGCAGGCCCATCGGCGGCACGAGTGCCGGACTGGCCATCCTCGGTGCCTACTCCTATGGCGCGATGGATGGCGGCAGCCTGCTGTCGGAGGTGGCCTTGCGGGATCCATTCGGTCCTGAGGTCACCCTGGTAGACGATTTCCTCCACATGCCGTGGCTGGACAAGGTGATCACGGACAGCCATTTCGGCAAGCGCGAGCGCCTGGGCCGGTTGATTACATTCGTGGCGCGCCTGTCGAAGGAGCAGCGCAGGACGGACCTGGCGGGGATCGGCGTGGACGAGAACACCGCGCTGTGCATCGATGGCGACGGCATGGGCAGGGTCTTCTCCGGAAGCGGGGGCTACGCCTGGTTGGTGCGACCGCAACGCCAGGCCGACGTGGTGGTTGCCGGCGAGCCGCTGACATTCCGTGGCGTGCCGGTGGTCGGCGTCGGTCCACACAGCAGGCTATCCATGAAGGACTTTGCGGTGGAGCAGCCCGCGTTCACCTCCACTTACGATGTCGAGCATGGCCGTCTGGAAGACCGTTCGCGTGGCGCTCAGGGGTCGAAAGGGCAGACCGCCCGCTAAAGCCCCGCCAGCCCGACGAGACAGTGATCGAGCAACTTGGGGGTGTGACGATGCCACCCTCGACACGAACGGGCGCGTTTGGCCGCCACTCGACACCCGAAGGCATGGCCAGCGGCTGGATCGGCGCCGAAGGTGTCCTACACGCGCCTTCATGCTCCGATGACAAGCTCGCCGCGCCGGGTGCTGCGGACCTGGAATAGGCCGGGCGGCGGCAGACTGGAGGTCCGATCCCTGGCCAGGCGCGGCCGTCGGTCGGTGTCGGGGCAGGTTTCCGGTTCCGGATCAGCGTTGACAGGGAAAGCCGCTCACGTCAAAATCGCGGGCTGTTTCATGGGTTTGCGTTACAGCAGGCCTCACTACAGCCGGAGGGATACCCAAGCGGCCAACGGGGGCAGACTGTAAATCTGCTGGCTTACGCCTTCGGTGGTTCGAATCCACCTCCCTCCACCACGATGTTGCGGTCTCAAGAGGTATCCGGTGCGGGTGTAGTTCAATGGTAGAACCTCAGTTTTCCAAACTGATTACGAGGGTTCGATTCCCTTCGCCCGCTCCATTGGTTTCTGCACGCGTCGCCCACAATTCAACGCTCACGTAGCTCAGTCGGTAGAGCACCTCCTTGGTAAGGAGGAGGTCGATGGTTCGATTCCATTCGTGAGCACCATCCTGCACCACGCTACAAGCAGTATTCCCGTACTCCACTCACCAGCATCCACCAACAAGTTCAGCGAGAAGCACAGCCATGGCAAAGGGTAAATTCGAGCGCACCAAGCCGCACGTGAACGTGGGGACGATTGGTCACGTGGATCACGGCAAGACGACGCTGACGGCGGCGCTGACGAAGATCGGTGCGGAGCGGTTCGGCGGCGAGTTCAAGGCCTACGACCAGATCGATGCAGCGCCGGAAGAGAAGGCGCGCGGCATCACGATCTCGACCGCGCACGTGGAATACGAATCGGCCAACCGCCACTACGCGCACGTCGATTGCCCGGGCCATGCCGACTATGTGAAGAACATGATCACCGGTGCGGCGCAGATGGACGGTGCGATCCTGGTGTGCTCGGCCGCGGACGGTCCGATGCCGCAGACGCGCGAGCACATCCTGCTGGCGCGCCAGGTCGGCGTGCCGTACATCGTGGTGTACCTGAACAAGGCCGACATGGTGGACGACGCCGAGCTGCTCGAGCTGGTCGAGATGGAAGTGCGCGAGCTGCTGCAGAAGTACGAGTTCCCGGGCGACGACACCCCGATCATCACCGGTTCGGCGCTCAAGGCGCTGGAAGGCGACCAGTCGGAGATCGGCGTGCCGTCGATCCTGAAGCTGGTCGAGGCGCTGGACACCTACATCCCGCAGCCCGAGCGCGACATCGACAAGGCGTTCCTGATGCCGGTCGAGGACGTGTTCAGCATCTCCGGGCGCGGCACGGTGGTGACCGGGCGCATCGAGCGCGGGATCATCAAGGTCGGCGACGAGATCGAGATCGTGGGCATCCGCGCGACCCAGAAGACGGTGGTCACGGGCGTGGAGATGTTCCGCAAGCTGCTCGACCAGGGCCAGGCGGGCGACAACGCCGGCCTGCTGCTGCGCGGCACCAAGCGCGACGACGTCGAGCGCGGCCAGGTGCTGTGCAAGCCGGGCAGCATCAAGCCGCATACCGACTTCGAGGCCGAGGTGTATGTGCTGTCCAAGGACGAAGGTGGCCGTCACACGCCGTTCTTCAAGGGTTACCGTCCGCAGTTCTACTTCCGCACCACCGACATCACCGGCGCCTGCGAGCTGCCGGAGGGCGTGGAGATGGTGATGCCGGGCGACAACGTGAAGATGGTGGTGAGCCTGATCAATCCGGTGGCGATGGACGAGGGCCTGCGCTTCGCGATCCGCGAAGGTGGCCGCACCGTCGGCGCCGGCGTGGTGGCCAAGATCATCAAGTAAGTCACCGTTTCCCGGCGGCGGTCGTGCCGGGAAGGCGACGAAAACAGGCGAGCCGGCGACGGCTCGCCGTCGCCGTCTAAAGAGAAACCCACAACTTATGTACGCCAGTAGCTCAATTGGCAGAGCAGCGGTCTCCAAAACCGCAGGTTGGGGGTTCGAGTCCCTCCTGGCGTGCCACCCAATGCGACGCACGAGCGGCGCTACGAAAAAGGCTCCAAGAAAAACCGGATGAACAGCAGGGTCGAATCAAACAAGTCGGGCGCGTCCGCCGGCGATATCGTGAAATACGCACTGGCGCTGCTGCTGGTGGTCGCGGGCGTGTTCGCCTTCTACTGGTTCGACGGACAGTGGCCGACGGCGTTGCGCGTGCTGGCCGTGGTCGCGGGCCTGGTGGCCGGCGCTATCGCCTTCATGACCAGCGTCAAGGGTGCGCAGACGCGCGAATTCCTGTCGGAATCGCGGTTCGAGCTGCGCAAGGTCGTTTGGCCGACGCGACAGGAAGCGATGCGCACGACCTGGGTGGTAGTCCTGGTCGTGATCATCATGAGCCTGATCCTTGCCGCGTTCGACTTGGTTATCCAGTGGCTGGTCAAGCTGCTGTTGGGTCAATGACAGAGGCTGCAGACTGATGGAATCACAAGAAACCAGGTCCGACGCCAACAAGCGCTGGTATGTCGTGCATGCGTATTCCGGCTTCGAGAAGTCGGTGGCGCAGGCGTTGCGCGACCGCATCGCGCGGACCGGCATGGAAGATCATTTCGGCGACGTGCTGGTGCCGACCGAGGAAGTGATCGAAATGCGCTCCGGCCAGAAGCGCCGTTCCGAGCGCAAGTTCTTCCCGGGCTACGTGCTGGTGCAGATCGCCACGCATGACGAAGGCGGCATTCCGCGCATCGACAGCGAAAGCTGGCACCTGATCAAGGAGACGCCGAAGGTGATGGGCTTCATCGGCGGCACCGCCGACCGTCCGCTGCCGATCCGCGACGAGGAAGCCGACATGATCCTGCAGCGCGTGCAGGATGGCGTCGAAAAGCCGCGTCCGAAGGTGTTGTTCGAAGCCGGGCCAGATGGTGCGCGTCACCGAAGGCCCGTTCAACGACTTCAACGGCGTGGTCGAGGAAGTCAATTACGAGAAGAGCCGCCTGCGCGTGGCGGTGCTGATCTTCGGCCGGTCGACGCCGGTGGAACTGGAATTCGGTCAGGTCGAGAAGGCCTGAGTTTCAAAGATTCGCTGGCGCGAGTGGTTCGCGCCGGCCGCAACGCGAGGAGCCCCGCAGCCGCAAGGCGTGCAGGCGTTCGCACTCGCAGGAGTAGAGAGCAATGGCAAAGAAAGTAGTCGGCTACATCAAGTTGCAGGTCAAGGCCGGGCAGGCGAATCCGTCTCCGCCGGTCGGTCCTGCGCTGGGCCAGCGCGGCCTGAACATCATGGAGTTCTGCAAGGCGTTCAACGCCGCCACGCAGAAGCTGGAGCCGGGCCTGCCGATTCCGGTGGTCATCACGGCCTACTCGGACCGCACCTTCACCTTCATCACCAAGACGCCGCCGGCGTCGATCCTGCTGAAGAAGGCCGTCGGCATCACAGTCCGGTTCCAAGCGCCCGAACACCGAGAAGGTGGGCAAGGTCACCCGCAAGCAGCTCGAGGACATCGCCAAGGCGAAGGAACCCGATCTGACCGCGGCCGACCTGGACGCGGCGGTACGGACGATCGCGGGTTCAGCCCGCAGCATGGGCTTGACGGTGGAGGGCTAAGACATGGCACAGACCAAACGACAGAAAGCGATCGCCGCTGCCGTGCAGCCGGGCAAGGCATATTCGATCGAAGAAGCCTTGAAGATCGTCAAGAGCAACAGCAAGACCAAGTTCAACGAAGCCGTCGACGTGGCCGTGCGCCTCGGCGTCGATGCCAAGAAGTCCGACCAGCAGGTGCGCGGTTCGACCGTGCTGCCCGCCGGCACCGGCAAGTCGGTGCGCGTCGCCGTGTTCGCGCCAGCCGGTGCGAAGGCCGATGAAGCCCTGGCCGCAGGTGCTGAAGCCGTTGGCATGGACGATCTCGCCGAGAAGATGCTCGCGGGCGACTTGAACTACGACGTCGTCATCGCGACGCCGGATGCGATGCGCGTGGTCGGCAAGCTCGGCCAGGTGCTCGGTCCGCGCGGCCTGATGCCGAACCCGAAGGTCGGTACCGTTTCGCCGAACCCGGCCGAAGCGGTCAAGAACGCCAAGGGCGGCCAGGTGCGTTACCGCACCGACAAGGCCGGCATCATCCACTGCACGATCGGCAAGGCCGATTTCGAGTCGGACGCGCTGAAGAACAACCTGCAGGCGCTGCTGCTCGACCTGGTCAAGGCCAAGCCGGCTACGTCCAAGGGCACGTACCTGCAGAAGATCTCGCTCAGCTCGACGATGGGCCCCGGCGTCACCGTCGACCAGTCGTCGCTGTCGCTGAAGTGATCTGAATCAACCAGCGGCTTTGAAATCGAAAGTCGCTGGATTCCCGCCCGCGCGGGAATGACGATTTAAGAAGTGGCGGTCTAGCGATCGCCGCAGTTTGAAAGTTTTGAGGGCATCGCCGAGGTCTCCCGAAAAGAGATCGAAGCGGAGCCGTCAAAGACCGCAGGCGCGGTCAGCGCTCAATCGACGACGGGCATGGATGCTCGCTTTGGCAAGGATTCGCCGTCGAGGCCAGCGCCGATCGCTTAATCCCGGTTTGCGAGAGCAAAGCAGGGCCTGCGTAGATGGTTGCCGACCCTCCAGAGAATTTTGATTAGCTGGAAACGGCCACCACCCGGAACGTCGCAAGGCGTTCCCCATGTCGAAGGACCGGCGTGGCTCATGGCCCGTCTTCAAGCGGATGCGCGAAGGCGGAATTTGCAATACGGAGGAGTGCAATGGCTCTCAATCTGACCCAGAAGCAGGAAGTCGTTGCCGAACTGGCCGAGGTCGCCGGCAAGGCGCACTCGCTGGTCGCGTCGGAGTACGCGGGTCTCACCGTTGGTCAGCTGACCAACATGCGCAAGAAGGCGCGCGAATCGGGTGTGTTCTTGAAAGTAGCCAAGAACACGCTGGTCTCGCGCGCAGTGGAAGGTACCGATTACGCCATCGTCAAGGATGAGCTGACCGGTCCGCTGCTGTATGCCTTCTCGCAGGAAGACCCCGGCGCCGCCGGACGTCTGATCAAGGAGTTCGCGAAAGCGAACGACAAGCTGAAGCCGCGCCTGGTTTCGATTGGCGGAAAGATGTACCCGGGCACCCATGTGGATGTCCTGGCGTCTTTGCCGACCCGCGATCAGGCCCTGTCGATGCTGCTCAGCGTCATGGTCCAGCCCGCCACCATGCTGGTGCGCTTGCTGTCCGAGCCCGCCTCGCAGATCGCCCGCGTAACCAACGCGGTCGGCCAGCAGAAGGCGGCTTAAGCCAAGCCGACCAACAGTTCGGTATCGATTTTCGAATCAATCAGTCGTTTCCAATTTAATTAACAGAGGTAATTACGATGTCCCTTTCCAACGAGCAGATCATCGAAGCGATCAGCAGCAAGACCCTCGTCGAGGTGATGGAGCTGGTCAAGGCGATGGAAGAAAAGTTCGGCGTGTCCGCCGCCGCTCCGGTCGCCGCTGCTGCGGGCCCGGCTGCTGCCGCCGCCGCTCCGGCCGAAGAGCAGACCGAGTTCACCGTCGTCCTGAAGGCCGCCGGCGAGAAGAAGGTCGAAGTCATCAAGGTCGTGCGCGCGATCACCGGCCTGGGCCTGAAAGAAGCCAAGGACCTGGTCGAAGGCGCGCCGCAGAACGTCAAGGAAGCGGTCTCCAAGGCCGACTCCGAGAAGTTCAAGAAGGATCTCGAAGCTGCAGGCGCTTCCGTCGAAGTCAAGTAACCAGTACTTGCGTCGCCGGACGGTATTGGCGACCACCCAAGGCTGGGGACGGAAGTCCCCGGCCTTTGGCCGTTCCCGAGGATGCGGGCAATGTCCGTATCCGCACGAGATCAAAAGCGACATCCGGACAATGAAACAACGCTTCATGAAACACAAGTTGGCAGTTGCTAGTTGGTAGTAGCGGGAGGGCGTGCTGGTGCCGGCAATACCAGCGACTTCCAAGTAGCGCTTTACGTTTTTTTCCGGATCGCGGACGCGCGATCCACAGAGACCCCCAAGGCGGTAGCTCCCCATGACGACGACAGCTTCCACGAAGACTGGATCGGGCAAGACGGCTCACGACAAGATCTATTCCTTCACCGAAAAGAAGCGCATCCGCAAGGATTTCGGCAAGTCCCGCTCGATCCTTGAAGTGCCGTTCCTGCTCGCGATCCAGGTCGATTCCTATCGGGAATTCCTGCAATCGAACACCGATCCCGCCAAGCGCGAGGACCGCGGCCTGCACGCCGCGCTGAAGTCGGTGTTCCCGATCGTCAGCTACAACGGCTACGCCGCGCTGGAATACGTCGGCTACAAGCTCGGCGAGCCCGGCGTTCGACGAGCGCGAATGCCGCAACCGCGGCCTCAGCTACGGCGCCCCGCTGCGCGTAACCGTGCGCCTGGTGATCTACGACCGCGAGTCGTCGAACAAGGCCATCAAGTACGTGAAGGAGCAGGAGGTCTACATGGGCGAGATCCCGCTCATGACCGACAACGGCACCTTCATCGTCAACGGCACCGAGCGCGTCATCGTCTCGCAGCTGCACCGCTCGCCGGGCGTGTTCTTCGACCACGACCGCGGCAAGACGCACAGCTCGGGCAAGCTGCTGTACAGCGCCCGCATCATTCCGTATCGCGGCTCCTGGCTGGACTTCGAGTTCGACCCGAAGGACGCGCTGTTCACGCGTATCGACCGTCGCCGCAAGTTGCCGGTGTCGGTGCTGCTGCGCGGCCTGGGCTACTCCAACGAGGAGATGCTCAACGAGTTCTTCGAGATCAACACCTTCCACATCGACCCGAAGGAAGGCGTGCAGCTGGTGCTGGTGCCCGAGCGCCTGCGCGGCGAGACGCTGGACTTCGACCTGGCCGATGGCGACAAGGTCATCGTCGAAGCCGGCAAGCGCATCACCGCGCGCCATGTGAAGCAGCTCGAGGATTCGGGCATCGCTGCGCTGGCCGTGCCTGACGCCTATCTGGTCGGCCGCATCCTCTCGCACGACGTCGTCGACGCGGCCACGGGCGAACTGCTCGCCACCGCCAACGACGAAATCAGCGAAGAGTCGCTGGCCAAGCTCCGCAAGGCCGGGATCGAAGCGGTCGGCACCATCTGGGTGAACGACCTGGATCGTGGCGCGTACATCTCCAACACGCTGCGCATCGACGGTACCAAGACCCAGCTCGAAGCGCTGGTCGAGATCTATCGCATGATGCGTCCCGGCGAGCCGCCGACCAAGGACGCTGCGCAGAACCTGTTCCACAACCTGTTCTTCACCTTCGAGCGCTACGACCTGTCGGGCGTCGGCCGGATGAAGTTCAACCGCCGCATCGGCCGCAAGGAAGTCACCGGCGCGTCGGTGCTGTACGACGCCAAGTACTTCGCCGAGCGCAAGGACGAGGACTCGGTCAAGCTGCGCGAGCAGTTCGGCGACATGTCCGACATCCTCGACGTGATCAAGGTGCTGACCGAGATCCGCAACGGTCGCGGCACGGTCGACGACATCGACCACCTCGGCAACCGCCGCGTGCGTTCGGTCGGCGAAATGGCCGAGAACGTGTTCCGCGTCGGCCTGGTGCGCGTCGAGCGCGCCGTGCGCGAGCGCCTGACCATGGCCGAGGCCGATGGCCTGACGCCGCAGGAACTGATCAACGCCAAGCCCGTTGCGGCCGCGGTGAAGGAGTTCTTCGGCTCCTCGCAGCTGTCGCAGTTCATGGATCAGAACAATCCGCTCTCGGAAGTCACCCACAAGCGCCGCGTCTCGGCGCTTGGGCCGGGCGGCCTGACCCGCGAGCGCGCCGGCTTCGAAGTGCGCGACGTGCATCCGACCCATTATGGCCGCGTCTGCACCATCGAGACGCCGGAAGGCCCGAACATCGGCCTGATCAACTCGCTGGCCGTGTTCGCGCGCACCAACAAGTACGGCTTCCTCGAGACGCCGTACCGCAAGGTCGTCAACGGCAAGGTCACCGACGACGTCGAGTTCCTCTCGGCGATCGAGGAGAACGAGTACGTCATCGCCCAGGCCAACGCCACGCGCGACGACAAGCAACAAGCTGACCGCCCAGTTCGTCGATTGCCGCTACCAGGGCGAGTCGATGCTGAAGCCGCCGTCCGAGATCCACTTCATGGACGTCTCGCCGATGCAGACCGTGTCGGTCGCCGCGGCGCTCGTGCCGTTCCTCGAGCACGACGACGCCAACCGCGCGCTGATGGGCGCCAACATGCAGCGCCAGGCCGTGCCGACGCTGCGCAGCCAGAAGCCGCTGGTCGGCACCGGTATCGAGCGTGCCGTGGCGCGCGACTCGGGCGTGACCGTGAATGCGCGGCGTGGCGGCGTGATCGAGCAGATCGACGCCGGCCGCATCGTGGTCAAGGTCAACGAGAAGGAAATCGGCGGCGGCACCGATGCCGGCGTCGATATCTACACGCTGATCAAGTACACGCGTTCCAACCAGAACACCTGCATCAACCAGACGCCGCTCGTCAACGTCGGCGACGTGGTTGCGCGCGGTGACGTGCTGGCCGACGGTCCGTCCACCGACATCGGTGAACTGGCGCTCGGGCAGAACATGCTGGTCGCGTTCATGCCGTGGAACGGCTACAACTTCGAGGACTCGATCCTGCTCTCCGAGCGCGTGGTCCAGGAAGACCGCTACACGACGATCCACATCGAAGAGCTCACCTGCGTCGCGCGCGACACCAAGCTCGGGCCGGAGGAAATTTCCGCCGACATCCCGAACGTGTCCGAGCAGGCCTTGAACCGCCTCGACGAGTCCGGCGTGGTGTACATCGGCGCCGAAGTGCGTGCCGGCGACATCATGGTCGGCAAGGTCACGCCGAAGGGCGAGAGCCAGCTGACGCCGGAAGAGAAGCTGCTGCGTGCGATCTTCGGCGAGAAGGCGTCCGACGTGAAGGACAGCTCGCTGCGCGTGCCACCGGGCATGGACGGCACCGTCATCGACGTGCAGGTCTTCACCCGCGACGGCATCGAGAAGGACAAGCGCGCCAAGCAGATCGAGGAATCCGAGGTCAAGCGCGTCAAGAAGGACTTCGACGACCAGTTCCGCATCCTCGAGAGCGCGATCTACGCGCGCCTGCGCACCCAGATCCAGGGCAAGATCGCCAACGGCGGTCCCGGCCTGAAGAAGGGTGACGCGGTCAGCTCGCTGGTGCTGGACGGACTGAAGAAGTCCGACTGGTTCCAGATCCGCATGAAGGACGACGACGCGATCGACGCCATCGAACGCGCGCAGAAGCAGATCGACGCGCACGAGAAGGAATTCGAGCGCCGCTTCCAGGACAAGCGCGGCAAGATCACCCAGGGCGACGACCTCGCCCCGGGCGTGCTGAAGATGGTGAAGGTGTACCTGGCCGTGAAGCGCCGCATCCAGCCGGGCGACAAGATGGCCGGACGTCACGGCAACAAGGGCGTGGTCTCGACCATCGTGCCGGTGCAGGACATGCCGTACATGGCCGACGGCCAGACCGTCGACATCGTGCTCAATCCGCTGGGCGTGCCTTCGCGCATGAACATCGGCCAGATCCTCGAAGTCCACCTCGGGTGGGCGGCGAAGGGCCTCGGCCAGAAGATCCAGCGCATGCTCGATGCCCAGGCCAAGATCGCCGACCTGCGCAAGTTCCTCGACGAGATCTACAACCACGACGAGAAGCTCAACGGCCAGCGCGTCGACCTGCGGCAGTTCAGCGATGAGGAGCTGCTGTTGCTGGCGCAGAACCTGACCGACGGCGTGCCGATGGCGACGCCGGTGTTCGACGGTGCCGCGGAGTCGGAGATCAAGGCGATGCTGACCTTGGCCGACCTGCCGACGCATGGCCAGACGACGCTGTTCGACGGTCGCACCGGCGAGTCGTTCGAGCGCCAGGTGACGGTGGGCTACATGCACATGCTCAAGCTCAACCATCTGGTCGACGACAAGATGCACGCGCGTTCGACCGGTCCGTACTCGCTCGTCACCCAGCAGCCGCTGGGCGGCAAGGCGCAGTTCGGCGGCCAGCGCTTCGGCGAGATGGAAGTCTGGGCGCTCGAGGCCTACGGCGCGGCGTACACCCTGCAGGAAATGCTGACGGTCAAGTCGGACGACGTGCAGGGCCGCAACCAGATGTACAAGAACATCGTCGACGGCGAACACGAGATGGTGGCCGGCATGCCGGAGTCCTTCAACGTTCTGGTGAAGGAAATCCGCTCGCTCGCGATCAACATGGAGCTGGAAGGCCATTGACGGAAGAGAGACTGGGCTGGCAGTAGCCGCTTGACGCGCTGCGCCAGTCCCCGGTTTCCCGACCCGACATCGATTCCTGCCCCTCGACGAATTAACTCCGCACGGAGAAAGAAATGAAAGATCTACTGAACCTGTTCAACCAGCAGCGCCCGACGCTCGACTTCGACGCGATCAAGATCGCCCTGGCCTCGCCGGACCTGATCCGCTCGTGGTCGTTCGGCGAAGTGAAGAAGCCCGAGACGATCAACTACCGCACGTTCAAGCCCGAGCGCGACGGCCTGTTCTGCGCCGCGATCTTCGGGCCGATCAAGGACTACGAGTGCCTGTGCGGCAAGTACAAGCGCATGAAGCATCGTGGCGTGGTCTGCGAGAAGTGCGGTACCGAAGTCACGCTGGCCAAGGTGCGCCGCGAGCGCATGGGCCACATCGACCTCGCGTCCCCGGTCGCGCACATCTGGTTCCTGAAGTCGTTGCCGTCGCGCATCGGCCTGATGCTGGACATGACGCTGCGTGATATCGAACGCATCCTGTACTTCGAGGCGTATGTCGTCACCGAGCCGGGCCTGACGCCGATGGAACGCGGCCAGCTGCTCAACGAAGAGCAGTTCATGACCGCGCGCCAGGAACATGGCGACGACTTCGATGCCGCCATGGGCGCCGAGGCCGTGTTCGACCTGCTGCGCACGATCGACCTGCAGGCGCGAGATGGTGCAGCTGCGCGAAGACATCGCCGCCACCGGTTCGGAAACCAAGCTCAAGCGCCTCACCAAGCGCATCAAGCTGGTCGAAGCCTTCCTCGAGTCCGGCAACCGTCCGGAGTGGATGGTCATGACCGTGCTGCCGGTGCTGCCGCCGGACCTGCGTCCGCTGGTGCCGCTGGATGGCGGCCGCTTCGCGACCTCCGACCTCAACGACCTGTACCGCCGCGTCATCAACCGCAACAACCGCCTGCGCCGCCTGCTCGAACTCAATGCGCCCGACATCATCGTGCGCAACGAAAAGCGCATGCTGCAGGAATCGGTCGACGCGTTGATGGACAACGGCCGTCGCGGCCGCGCGATCACCGGCACCAACAAGCGCCCGCTCAAGTCGCTGGCCGACATGATCAAGGGCAAGCAGGGTCGCTTCCGCCAGAACCTGCTCGGCAAGCGCGTCGACTACTCCGGCCGTTCGGTCATCGTGGTCGGCCCGACGCTGCGCCTGCACGAGTGCGGCCTGCCGAAGAAGATGGCGCTTGAACTCTTCAAGCCCTTCATCTTCGCCAAGCTGCAGCGCCGTGGCCTCGCCACGACGATCAAGGCCGCCAAGAAGCTGGTCGAGCGCGAAGAAGCGGAAGTCTGGGACATCCTGGAAGAAGTCATCCGCGAGCACCCGGTGCTGCTGAACCGCGCGCCGACGCTGCACCGCCTCGGCATCCAGGCGTTCGAGCCGGTGCTGATCGAGGGCAAGGCGATCCAGCTGCATCCGCTGGTCTGCACCGCGTTCAACGCCGACTTCGACGGCGACCAGATGGCCGTGCACGTCCCGCTGAGCCTCGAGGCCCAGCTGGAAGCGCGCGCGCTGATGATGTCGTCCAACAACATCCTGTCGCCGGCGAACGGCGAGCCGATCATCGTGCCGTCGCAGGACGTCGTGCTCGGCCTGTACTACATGACCCGCGCGCTCGAGAACGAGCCGGGCGAGGGCATGGCGTTCGCCAACGTCGCCGAGGTCAAGCGCGCCTACGACAACCGCGTCGTCGGCCTGCATGCCAAGGTCAAGGTGCGCATCAGCGAGACGGTGGTCGACGAGGACGGCAAGCGCGAAGAGCGTACGTCGATCGTCGACACCACGATCGGTCGCGCGCTGCTGGTGGAAATCCTGCCGGAGGGCCTGCCGTACGCGCTGGTCAACACCGAGCTGACCAAGAAGAACATCAGCCGCCTGATCAACACCTGCTACCGCATGCTCGGCCTGAAGGACACGGTCGTGTTCGCCGACCAGCTGATGTACACCGGCTTCGCGTACGCAACGCGCGCCGGCGTCTCGATCGGCATCGACGACATGATCATCCCGGGCGAGAAGAAGGGCATCCTCGACGAGGCCGAAGGCGAAGTGCTGGAAATCCAGCAGCAGTACCAGTCGGGCCTGGTCACCGCCGGCGAGCGCTACAACAAGGTGGTCGACATCTGGTCGCGCACCAACGAGCGCGTCGCCAAGGCGATGATGGACGCGATCGGCACCGACACGGTGCATCAACGCCAAGGGCGAGAAGGTCGCGCAGAAGTCGATGAACTCGGTCTTCATCATGGCCGACTCCGGCGCGCGTGGTTCGCAGGCGCAGATCCGCCAGCTGGCCGGCATGCGCGGCCTGATGGCGAAGCCGGATGGCTCGATCATCGAGACGCCGATCACCGCGAACTTCCGCGAAGGCCTCAACGTCCTGCAGTACTTCATCTCGACCCACGGTGCTCGTAAGGGCCTCGCGGATACCGCGTTGAAGACGGCGAACTCCGGTTACCTGACCCGTCGCCTGGTCGACGTGGCGCAGGACGTGGTGATCACCGAAACCGACTGCGGCACGATGGAAGGTCTCACCATGACCCCGATCGTCGAAGGCGGCGACGTGGTCGAGCCGCTGCGCGACCGCGTGCTGGGCCGCATCGTGGCCGAGGACGTGTTCCTGCCGGGCAACGATGAGGAACCGATCGTCACCCGCAACCAGCTGCTCGACGAGGCCTGGGTGCAGAAGCTCGAAGACGCCAGCGTGCAGTCGATCAAGGTGCGTTCGACGATCACCTGCGCCAGTCTCGTTCGGCGTGTGCGCGCATTGCTACGGCCGCGACCTTGGCCGTGGCCATACCGTCAACCATCGGCGAAGCGGTCGGCGTGGTCGCCGCGCAGTCGATCGGCGAACCCGGCACGCAGCTCACGATGCGTACGTTCCACATCGGTGGTGCGGCCTCGCGTGCCGCCGCGATCGACAACGTCACGGTCAAGACGACCGGTTCGGTCAAGTTCAACAACCTCAAGCACGTGCAGCATGCCAGCGGCAACCTGGTCGCGGTGTCGCGCTCGGGCGAGCTGTCGGTGCTCGACGCGCACGGCCGCGAGCGCGAGCGCTACAAGCTGCCGTACGGCGCCACGATCACCGTCAAGGACGGCGCCGCGATCAAGGCCGGACAGACCGTGGCGAACTGGGATCCGCATAACCACCCGATCGTGTCGGAAGTGGCCGGCTTCATCCGCTTCGTCGACTTCATCGACGGCGTCACCGTGATCGAGAAGACCGACGACCTGACCGGCCTGGCCTCGCGCGAGATCACCGATCCGAAGCGTCGCGGCACCCAGGGCAAGGATCTGCGCCCGATCGTGCGCATCGTCGACAAGGCCGGCAAGGACCTCAACATCCCGGGCACCGACCTGCCGGCGCAGTACCTGCTGCCGCCGCGCTCGATCGTCAACCTGCAGGATGGCGCGCCGGTCGGCGTGGGCGACGTGGTCGCCAAGATCCCGCAGGAAGCGTCGAAGACCCGCGACATCACCGGCGGCCTGCCGCGCGTGGCGGACCTGTTCGAGGCGCGCAAGCCGAAGGACCCGGCGATCCTCGCCGAGATCTCCGGCATCGTCAGCTTCGGCAAGGACACCAAGGGCAAGCAGCGCCTGATCATCAAGGACGCTCGATGGCGAGCGAGCACGAGGAGCTGATCCCGAAGTATCGCCAGATCATCGTGTTCGAAGGCGAGCACGTCGAGAAGGGCGAGACCGTCGTGGACGGCGAGCCGAGTCCGCAGGACATCCTGCGCCTGCTCGGCGTCGAGCCGCTGGCCGCGTACCTGGTCAAGGAAATCCAGGACGTCTATCGCCTGCAGGGCGTGAAGATCAACGACAAGCACATCGAGGTGATCATTCGCCAGATGCTGCGCAAGGTCGAGATCACCGACCAGGGCGACGGCAAGTTCCTGCATGGCGAACAGGCCGAGCGCCAGCGCGTGCTCGAAGAGAACGTGCGCCTGCTCGCGCGCAACGAGCTGCCGACCAAGTACGACCCGGTGCTGCTGGGCATCACCAAGGCCTCGCTGGCGACCGAATCGTTCATCTCCGCGGCCTCGTTCCAGGAAACCACCCGCGTCCTCACCGAGGCTGCCGTCCGCGGCACCCGCGATGGCCTGCGCGGCCTGAAGGAGAACGTGATCGTCGGCCGCCTGATCCCGGCCGGTACCGGCCTGACGTACCACCTCAACCGCCGCAAGAACGCATCGGGCCTGACCGAGTCGGAAATGGACGCGCTGTCGGGCACGGTGACCGCGGCCGAGGCGGAGCCGGCCGAGACCGAGGCGGTGGTGTCGGGCGAGGAGTCGAGCGCCAGCTGACCAGCAAGCAATGACGGCCCGTCCGGGCCGTCGCAGACCACGAAATGAGGCGCAGGACGCGCCTCGTGTTCGGCCCAGGGAGGGCGGGATCGAATGCCTACAAGTTCCAGGTCGCCTGAAAGGCGTCGCTGGAATCCGGGGATCGGCTCGCGTTGACGCTTCGGCGCGGCGCGGGCTATACTTTTGGGTCTAGGCGGGCCGGTTGAATCGGCCTGCCTTCGTTTTCACGCAGTCAGGCGCAGGCCTGCAAACGAAGAACATTACCGATGGCGACGATCAACCAGCTGGTGCGGCAAGCCGCGCAGCCCCGAAACCTACAAGAGCACCTCGCCGGCGCTGGCGAATTGCCCGCAGCGTCGCGGCGTCTGCACGCGCGTGTACACCACGACCCCGAAGAAGCCGAACTCGGCGCTGCGCAAGGTCGCCAAGGTGCGCCTGACCAATGGCTACGAAGTGATTTCGCTACATCGGTGGCGAAGGCCACAACCTGCAGGAGCACTCGGTCGTGCTGATCCGCGGCGGTCGCGTCAAGGATCTGCCGGGCGTGCGCTACCACACCGTGCGCGGCGCGCTCGATGCCGCCGGCGTCGCCAAGCGTCGCCAGAGCCGTTCGAAGTACGGCGCCAAGCGTCCGAAGTCCTGATCGGCACGGGTTGCGAAAGCGCCCGACAGACCGCATTTAGCAGCCCGCATCTTAAAGAATCACGAGAATAGGTAAGCAACATGTCGCGTAAAGGCTCAACACCGCAGCGCACCGTCCTGCCCGACCCGAAGCACGGGAGCGAGACGATCGCCCGCTTCATCAACATGGTCATGCAGAGCGGCAAGAAGTCCGTCGCCGAAAAGATCGTGTACGGCGCGATGGATGTCATCGGCGAGAAGAACGCCAACACGCTCGAGCTGGTCGAAAAGGCGCTCGGCAACATCTCGCCGTCGGTCGAGGTGAAGTCGCGTCGCGTCGGTGGTGCCACCTATCAGGTGCCGGTCGAAGTGCGCGCAGTCGCGCCGCATGGCGCTGGCGATGCGCTGGCTGATCGAATCGGCGCGCAAGCGCGGCGAGAACACCATGCCGCGCAAGCTGGCGGCCGAACTGATCGATGCTTCGGAAAACCGCGGCGGCGCGATCAAGAAGCGTGAAGAAACCCACCGCATGGCGGAAGCGAACAAGGCATTCGCGCACTACCGCTGGTGAGTTAGCGGGCGTCGGCGACGGCGCCCCATCGGCGCCCGCTGCGCATCGCGCGCAGGCGCCGAATCGCGATCCGGTCCAGAACCGGCGTCGCACGACGAATCCGGAAGCCGCCGCAAGGCGGCGTCCGGCCATTTCCGGCCCTGGTTTGATCGGGCACAAATAACGAGAATCGCCGTGGCTCGCACCACTCCCATCGAGCGTTACCGCAACTTCGGCATCATGGCCCACATCGATGCCGGCAAGACGACCACGTCCGAGCGCATCCTGTTCTACACCGGTGTCAGCCACAAGATCGGCGAAGTGCACGACGGTGCCGCGACCATGGACTGGATGGAGCAGGAACAGGAGCGTGGCATCACGATCACGTCCGCCGCCACCACCGCGTTCTGGAAGGGCATGGACAAGTCCCTGCCGGAACACCGCTTCAACATCATCGATACGCCCGGACACGTCGACTTCACCATCGAGGTCGAGCGTTCCTTGCGCGTGCTCGACGGCGCGGTGTTCGTGCTGTGCGCCGTCGGCGGCGTGCAGCCGCAGTCCGAGACCGTCTGGCGCCAGGCCAACAAGTACGCGGTGCCGCGCCTTGCGTTCGTCAACAAGATGGACCGCACCGGCGCCGATTTCGACAAGGTCGTCGGCCAGCTGAAGAGCCGCCTGGGCGCGTATCCGGTGCCGATGCAGGTGCCGATCGGCGCCGAGGAAGGCTTCGAGGGCGTGGTCGACCTGATCAAGATGAAGGCGATCCATTGGGATACCGCCTCGCAGGGCACGACGTTCGAATACCGCGAAATCCCGGCCAACCTGGCCGAGAAGGCCGCGGCTGCGCGCAACTTCATGATCGAGGCCGCGGCCGAGGCCAGCGAAGAGCTGATGGACAAGTACCTCAACGACGGCGAGCTGTCCGAAGAGGAAATCGTCTCCGGCCTGCGCGACCGCACGCTGCGCGTCGAAGTGATCCCGGTCTACTGCGGCAGTGCGTTCAAGAACAAGGGCGTGCAGGCCATGCTCGACGGCGTCATCCAGATGCTGCCGTCGCCGTCGGATCGTCCGCCGGTCAAGGGCATCGACGACTACGAGAAAGAAGACAGCCGCAAGGCGTTGGACACCGAGCCGTTCTCGGCGCTGGCGTTCAAAATCATGACGGACCCGTTCGTGGGTTCGCTGACGTTCTTCCGCGTCTATTCGGGCACGCTCAACTCCGGCGACCAGGTCTATAACCCGGTCAAGTCGAAGAAGGAGCGCGTCGGCCGCATCCTGCAGATGCATTCCAACAACCGCGAAGAGATCAAGGAAGTGCGCGCGGGCGACATCGCCGCCGCGGTCGGTCTGAAGGACGTGACCACGGGCGACACGCTGTGCGCGCAGGACCACATCATCACGCTCGAGCGCATGATCTTCCCGGAACCCGTCATCTCGATGGCGGTCGAGCCGAAGACCAAGTCCGACCAGGAAAAGATGGGTATCGCCCTGGGCCGCCTGGCGCAGGAAGATCCCTCGTTCCGCGTGCGTACGGACGAAGAGTCAGGCCAGACCATCATCGCCGGCATGGGCGAGCTGCACCTGGAAATCCTGGTCGACCGCATGAAGCGCGAGTTCAACGTCGAAGCCAACGTCGGCAAGCCGCAGGTCGCTTACCGCGAGACCATCCGCAAGGCCGTCAAGGCCGAAGGCAAGTTCGTGCGCCAGTCGGGCGGCAAGGGCCAGTTCGGCCACGTCTGGCTCGAGATCGAACCGCAAGAGCGCGGCCTCGGCTATACGTTCGAGAACGCGATCGTCGGCGGCGTGATCCCGAAGGAATACATCCCGGCGGTCGACAAGGGCATTCAGGAAGCCGTCGCCAACGGTCTGATGGCCGGGTATCCGATCGTCGACGTCAAGGTGAAGCTGATCGACGGTTCGTACCACGAGGTCGACTCGTCCGAAATGGCGTTCAAGATCGCCGGCTCGATGGGCTTCAAGGAAGGCTTCCATCGCGCCAGCCCGGTGCTGCTCGAGCCGATCATGAAGGTGGAGATCGTCACGCCCGAAGATTACCTCGGCGACGTGATGGGCGACGTCAGCCGCCGTCGTGGCTTGCTGCAGGGCCAGGAAGACACGCCGTCGGGCAAGACGATCAACGCGATGCTGCCGCTGGGCGAGATGTTCGGCTACGCGACCAGCCTGCGTTCGATGTCGCAAGGCCGCGCGACGTTCACGATGGAATTCGACCACTACGCGGAAGCGCCGGCGAACATCGCCGAATCGGTCGTCAAGAAGTCCTGATCACCACACAGACATACAGAAAAAGGTAGACAGCCATGGCAAAGGGTAAATTCGAGCGCACCAAGCCGCACGTGAACGTGGGGACGATTGGTCACGTGGATCACGGCAAGACGACGCTGACGGCGGCGCTGACGAAGATCGGTGCGGAGCGGTTCGGCGGCGAGTTCAAGGCCTACGACCAGATCGATGCGGCGCCGGAAGAGAAGGCGCGCGGCATCACGATCTCGACTGCGCACGTGGAATACGAATCGGCCAACCGCCACTACGCGCACGTCGATTGCCCGGGCCATGCCGACTATGTGAAGAACATGATCACCGGTGCGGCGCAGATGGACGGTGCGATCCTGGTGTGCTCGGCCGCGGACGGCCCGATGCCGCAGACGCGCGAGCACATCCTGCTGGCGCGCCAGGTCGGCGTGCCGTACATCGTGGTGTACCTGAACAAGGCCGACATGGTGGACGACGCCGAGCTGCTCGAGCTGGTCGAGATGGAAGTGCGCGAGCTGTTGCAGAAGTACGAGTTCCCGGGCGACGACACCCCGATCATCACCGGTTCGGCGCTCAAGGCGCTGGAAGGCGACCAGTCGCGAGATCGGCGTGCCGTCGATCCTGAAGCTGGTCGAGGCGCTGGACACCTACATCCCGCAGCCTGAGCGCGACATCGACAAGGCGTTCCTGATGCCGGTCGAGGACGTGTTCACGCATCTCCGGGCGCGGCACGGTGGTGACCGGGCGCATCGAGCGCGGGATCATCAAGGTCGGCGACGAAATCGAGATCGTGGGCATCCGCGCGACCCAGAAGACGGTGGTCACGGGCGTGGAGATGTTCCGCAAGCTGCTCGACCAGGGCCAGGCGGGCGACAACGCCGGCCTGCTGCTGCGCGGCACCAAGCGCGACGACGTCGAGCGCGGCCAGGTGCTGTGCAAGCCGGGCAGCATCAAGCCGCATACCGACTTCGAGGCCGAGGTGTATGTGCTGTCCAAGGACGAAGGTGGCCGTCACACGCCGTTCTTCAAGGGTTACCGTCCGCAGTTCTACTTCCGCACCACCGACATCACCGGCGCCTGCGAGCTGCCGGAGGGCGTGGAGATGGTGATGCCGGGCGACAACGTGAAGATGGTGGTGAGCCTGATCAATCCGGTGGCGATGGACGAGGGCCTGCGCTTCGCGATCCGCGAAGGTGGCCGCACCGTCGGCGCCGGCGTGGTGGCCAAGATCATCAAGTAAACGCTTCAAACAGGCGGTCGCCGCTGGGTGCGGCGGCCGCATGACCGCGAAAGGAGGCGCAGGAAGCGCTTCGTGTTCGCCCGACAGGGAAATGTCGCACGGCAGCCCGCTTTTCTGCCTCGGATCGCTCCGAGGCGCTTGCGGCGCTCGTCCATGCGTCCTATACTTTCCTGCTGGGCGGGCCGGGTCTCCGGGCCGCCCAGCTTTTCGTACGGATACTCCCGGAACACGCCGCTTCGAAGCCCGTCTCCGAAGCAAGCGCTCCAGTCCCGGAAAGTCACTGATTTCACGGGGTCCGGCGCACCCAGCCGCCGAACCTGTCGCTCTTTAACGAAGGAATTTCCGTCATGGCGGACCAAAAGATCCGGATTCGGCTCAAGGCGTTCGATCATCGTTTGATCGACCGTTCGGCCAGCGAGATCGTCGAGACGGCCAAGCGGACCGGCGCGCAAGTGCGCGGCCCGATCCCGCTGCCGACCAAGATCGAGCGCTACACCATTCTCGTCTCGCCGCACGTCGACAAGGACGCGCGCGACCAGTACGAGACCCGCACGCACAAGCGCGTGCTCGACATCGTCGACCCCAACGACAAGACCGTGGACGCGCTGATGAAGCTCGAGCTCGCGGCGGGCGTCGACGTCCAGATCAAGCTGACCTGAGGCCACGACCATGACAGCGAAGCGTTATTCGTTGGGGATCGTCGGTCGCAAGGCCGGCATGAGCCGCATGTTCACCGAAGACGGCAAGTCCGTGCCGGTGACGCTGATCGAAGCGACCCCGAACCGCATCACCCAGATCAAGACCACCGAGACCGACGGCTACAGCGCCGTCCAGGTCACCGTGGGCGTGCGCCGCGCGGCGCTGATCAACAAGCCGTCCGCCGGCCACTTGGCCAAGGCCAAGGTCGAAGGCGGCCGTGGCCTGTGGGAACTGCGCGTGGGCGACGACAAGATCGGCGACTTCAGCATCGGCGGCGAGATCAAGGCCGACATCTTCGAGGTCGGCCAGATCGTCGACGTCGAGGGCATCACCAAGGGCAAGGGCTTCCAGGGCACGATCAAGCGCTGGAACTTCAAGATGGGCGACGCGACGCACGGTAACTCGCTGTCGCATCGCTCGCCGGGCTCGATCGGCCAGCGCCAGACGCCGGGCCGCGTGTTTCCGGGCAAGAAGATGTCCGGCCACATGGGCGCGGTGCGGCAGACCACGCAGAACCTCGAAGTGGTCAAGGTCGACGCCGAGCGCGGCCTGATCGCGATCAAGGGTGCCGTGCCGGGCATGCCGGGTGGCGACGTCATCGTCCGTCCGACGAACAAGGCATAAGGGAGAGATGACGATGGAACTCGCCATCACGACAAACAATGGGAAAGCCGGCGACGCCAAGTTGTCGGTCTCCGAGGCCGTATTCGGCCGCGATTTCAGCCAGGACCTCGTGCACCAGGTCGTCGTTGCCTACCGCAACGCTGGCCGCGCCGGCACCAAGGCGCAGAAGACGCGTTCGGAAGTCAACGGCACCACCAAGAAGTCGAAGAAGCAGAAGGGCGGCGGCGCGCGACATGGCGCATTGACGGCTCCGATCTTCGTCGGCGGTGGCGTCACCTTCGCCGCGAAGCCGCGCAGCTTCGAGCAGAAGGTCAACCGCAAGATGTACCGCGCCGCGATGGCCGCGATCCTGTCGGAGCTCAACCGCCAGGGTCGCCTGAAGGTCGTCGATGCGTTCGACGTCGACAAGTCCAACACCAAGGGCCTGATCGCCAAGCTCAAGGACTTCGACCTCGGTCGCCGTCCGCTGATCGTGACCGAGGAAGCCTCCGAGCACCTGTACCTGTCCGCCCGCAACCTTCCCTACGTGGAAGTGCGCGACGTGCAGGGCCTGGACCCGGTTGCCCTGGTCGGTGCCGATACCGTGCTGATCACCACCGATGCGGTGAAGAAGATCGAGGAGTGGCTGGCATGAACGACGCCAAGCTCTATAGCGTGATCCGTGCGCCGCGCGTGTCCGAAAAGACCGCGCGCCTGCAGGAAGTTTCCAACCAGTACGCCTTCGAAGTCGCTACCGACGCCACCAAGGCGGATATCAAGGAAGCGATCGAGAAGATCTTCGACGTCAAGGTCGAGGCGGTGAACGTGGTGAACGTGAAGGGCAAGACCAAGTCCTTCAAGTTCCGCTCGGGCCGTCGCGGCGACTGGCGCAAGGCGTACGTGAAGCTGGCCGAAGGCCAGTCGATCGACGTGATGACGGCCAAGGCCTGAGGACCGACCCATGCCATTGATGACATTCAAACCGACTTCGCCCGGCCGCCGTTCCGCGGTCCGCGTCGTCACGCCCGACCTGCACAAGGGCGCGCCGTATGCGCCGCTGGTCGAGGCGCAGAGCAATAGCGGTGGCCGCAACCACCACGGCCGCATCACCACGCGCCACATCGGCGGCGGTCATAAGCAGCATTACCGCATCGTCGACTTCAAGCGCGACAAGGAAGGCATTCCGGCGCGCGTGGAGCGGATCGAATACGATCCCAACCGCACCGCGCACATCGCGCTGCTGTGCTATGTCGATGGCGAGCGTCGCTACATCATCGCGCCGAAGGGCTTGAAGGCCGGCGATCAGGTGATCTCGGGCAGCGATGCGCCGATCAAGACCGGCAACACGCTGCCGTTGCGCAATATCCCCGTCGGCTCCACGGTGCATTGCATCGAGATGAAGCCCGGCAAGGGCGCGCAGCTGGCGCGTGCGGCAGGTGCTGGCGTGCAGCTGGTCGCCCGCGAAGGGCCTACGCCACGTTGCGCCTGCGCTCCGGCGAGATGCGTCGCGTATCGGCCGAGTGCCGCGCCACGATCGGCGAAGTCGGCAACGTCGAGCACAACCTCGAGAAGCTGGGCAAGGCAGGCGCCAGTCGCTGGCGCGGCATCAAGCCGACCGTTCGCGGTGCGGCGATGAACCCGGTCGATCACCCGCACGGTGGTGGCGAGGCGAAGGCTGGCCAGGGCAACCCGCATCCGGTCACGCCGTGGGGCGTGCCGACCAAGGGCTACAAGACGCGCAAGAACAAGCGCACGCAGCAGTTCATCGTTCGCGATCGCAGGAGCTGATAGGCAATGGCACGTTCACTCAAGAAAGGTCCGTTCGTCGACCACCACCTGATCAAGAAGGTGGAGACCGCGGGCAACAACAAGAAGCCGATCAAGACCTGGTCGCGTCGCTCGATGATCCTGCCGGAAATGGTGGGCTTCACGATCGCCGTGCACAACGGCAAGAACCACGTCCCGGTGCTGGTCAACGAGAACATGGTCGGGCACAAGCTCGGCGAGTTCGCGCTGACCCGTACGTTCAAGGGCCATGGCGGCGACAAGAAGGCCGACAGCAAGGGCGCACGCAAATGACGACTGAAGCGAAAGCCATCCTGCGCAGCGCGCGCATCTCGGCGCAGAAGGCCCGCCTGGTCGCCGACCAGGTGCGCGGTCTGCTCGGCCGAGCGCGCGGTCAACCTGCTGAAGTTCTCGGACAAGAAAGCCGCGCACATGATCCGCAAGGTCGTAGAGTCGGCGATCGCCAATGCCGAGAACAACCAGGGCGCCGACGTCGACGAACTGAAGGTCAAGACGATCATGGTCGACGAAGGTCCGACCCTGAAGCGTTTCATGGCGCGGGCCAAGGGCCGCGGCACGCGCATCCTGAAGCGCACCAGCCACATCACTGTGGTCGTAGGCGAGGGCAAATAAGATGGGTCATAAAGTTCATCCGATCGGCTATCCGCCTGGGCATCTCCAAGGACTGGAACTCGAAGTGGTACGCAGGCAAGAAGGACTTATGCCGGCTATCTCATCGCCGACCTCAAGGTCCGCGAGATGCTGCGCAAGAAGCTCGCCGCAGGCCGGTATCAGCAAGATCCTGATCGAGCGTCCGGCCAAGACCGCGCGCGTGACGATCCACACCGCCCGTCCGGGCGTGGTGATCGGCAAGCGCGGCGAGGACATCGAGAAGCTGCGCAAGGAAGTCAGCGACCTGATGGGCGTCCCGGCGCACATCAACGTCACCGAGGTCCGCAAGCCGGAACTCGACGCGCAGCTGGTCGCCGAATCGATCGCGCAGCAGCTCGAGCGCCGCATCATGTTCCGCCGCGCGATGAAGCGCGCCGTCGGCAACGCGATGCGCCTGGGCGCGCTGGGCATCAAGGTCAACGTGGCTGGCCGCTTGAACGGTGCGGAAATCGCCCGTTCGGAGTGGTACCGCGAAGGACGCGTGCCGCTGCATACGCTGCGCGCCGACATCGACTACGGTTTTGCCGAGGCGAAGACCACCTACGGCATCATCGGCATCAAGGTATGGATCTACAAGGGCGAGATCTTCGATTTCTCCCAGGTGGGCCAGGAAAAGCAGGACGACACGCCGCGCAGCGATCGCAATGATCGTGGCGACCGCGAACGTCCGCGCGGCCCGCGCCGCGATCGTGAAGCGAGGGATTAAGTCATGTTGCAACCCAAGCGAACCAAATACCGCAAGAGCACAAGGGCCGCAACGACGGCCTGAGCGTGGTGCGGCAATGCCGTCAGCTTCGGCGAGTACGGCCTGAAGTCGACCGCGACCGGCCAGCTGACCTCGCGCCAGATCGAGGCCGCGCGCCGTTCGCATCAGCCGTTACGTCAAGCGCGGCGGCAAGATGTGGATCCGCGTGTTCCCCGACAAGCCGATCACCAAGAAGCCGATCGAAGTCCGCATGGGCTCCGGCAAGGGCAACGTCGAGTTCTGGGTCGCCCAGATCCAGCCGGGCCGCATGATTTACGAGATCGAGGGCGTCGACGAAGCGACCGCGCGCGAGGCGTTCCGCCTGGCCGCGGCCAAGCTCTCGGTCACCACCACTTTCGTGACCCGGACGGTGCGCTGATGGAACTCAAGCAATTGCGTAAGCAAGTCGGCGGACGAGCTGAACGAGCACCTGCTGGACCTGCAGAAGGAGCAGTTCTCGCTGCGCATGCAGAAGGCCACCGGCCAGCTCGCCAAGACCCACGATGCCCGCCGGGTGCGCCGCGAGATCGCTCGCGTCAACACCCTGCTCGGCAGCGAAGAAGTAAGGACAAATGACCATGGACAATACTGATAAAAAGCAGCACACGGTCGAAGGCCGCGTGGTCAGCAACAAGATGGACAAGACGGTGACGGTGCTCGTCGAGCGCCAGGTCAAGCATGCGCTGTACGGCAAGTACATCCGCCGTTCGACCAAGCTGCACGCCCACGACGCCGACAACGCCTGCAACGAGGGCGACAAGGTGCGCCTGGCCGAAATCGCTCCGATGTCCAAGACCAAGAACTGGCGCGTCGTCGAAATCGTCGCTCGCGCGGCCGAATAAGAGGAGGCTGAACCATGATCCAGATGCAGAGCCACCTCGACGTGGCCGACAATTCAGGCGCCAAGGAAGTGATGTGCATCAAGGTGCTCGGCGGCTCCAAGCGCCGGTACGCGCACATCGGCGACATCATCAAGGTGTCGATCAAGGACGCGATCCCGCGCGGCAAGGTCAAGAAGGGCGAGGTCTACGACGCCGTCGTGGTGCGCACCCGCAAGGGCGTGCGTCGTGCCGATGGTTCGCTGATCCGCTTCGACGGCAACGCCGCCGTGTTGCTCAACAACAAGCACGAGCCGATCGGCACGCGCATCTTCGGGCCAGTGACCCGTGAACTGCGTTCCGAGAAGTTCATGAAGATCGTCTCGCTCGCACCTGAAGTGCTCTGAGCGGAGGAAGCAGACATGAAGCGTATCAAGAAGGGTGACCAAGTGATCGTCATCGCCGGCAAGGACAAGGGCAAGCAGGGTGACGTGGTGCGCGTGGCCGGCGACAAGGTCGTCGTGTCCAACATCAACATCATCAAGCGCCATACCAAGCCGAACCCGCAGGCCAACCAGCCGGGCGGCGTGATCGAGCGCGAAGCGCCGATCGCAGATTTCCAACGTGATGCTGTTCAACCCTGCCTCCGGCAAGGGCGAGCGCATCGGTACCAAGGTGCTCGAGGATGGACGCAGGTTGCGCGTGTTCCGCTCGAGCGGTGAGGCGATCGACGCCTGAGGATGACCAGATGACACGCTTAGAGAAGTTCTACAAGGAAGAAGTGGTGCCGAAGCTCATGGAGAAGTTCGGCTACACCAATCCGATGCAGGTGCCGAAGCTGACCAAGATCACGCTGAACATGGGCGTGGGCGAGGCGGCGACGAACAAGAAGATCCTCGAGAACGCGGTGGCCGACATGGCCAAGATCGCCGGCCAGAAGCCGCAGGTCACCAAGTCGCGCGTCTCGGTGGCATCGTTCAAGATCCGCGACGGTTGGCCGATCGGCGCCAAGGTCACGCTGCGCCGCGCCAAGATGTACGAGTTCCTGGATCGCTTGGTCAACGTCTCGCTGCCGCGCGTGCGCGACTTCCGTGGCGTGTCGGGTCGCTCGTTCGACGGCCGTGGCAACTACAACATGGGCGTGAAGGAACAGATCATCTTCCCGGAGATCGACTTCGACCAGGTCGACGCGATCCGCGGCATGGATATCGCCATCACCACCACCGCCAAGACCGACGACGAAGCCAAGGCGCTGCTCGAAGCGTTCCGCTTCCCCTTCCGCAACTGATCGAGGAATCGACCATGGCAAAGACCATCAATGGTGAACCGCGATCTCAAGCGGGCCAAGTTGGCAAAGAAGTTCGCCGCCAAGCGCGACGCACTGAAGAACATCGTCACGAGCGCCAAGGCGAGCTACGACGAGAAGATGGAAGCCGCCGTCAAGCTGCAGAAGCTGCCGCGCGACTCTTCGCCTTCCCGCCATCGCAATCGTTGTGCGTTGACCGGCCGCTCGCGCGGCGTGTACAGCAAGTTCGGCCTCGGCCGCAACAAGCTGCGCGAAGCCACCATGCGTGGCGACGTCCCGGGCCTGCGCAAGGCCTCTTGGTAAATCCAATCCACGTTTCGCAGGCACGCTCACTCGAGCAATCTGCGGATATCGGTGCTTAGAAAAGGAAACACGTAATGAGCATGACTGATCCCATCGCCGACATGTTGGTCCGCATTCGAAATGCGGCCGCGGTCGGCAAGCCGACGGTGAAGATGCCGTCTTCCAAGACCAAGGTGGCCATCGCCAAGGTGCTGAAGGAAGAAGGCTACATCGGCGCTTCGCGCGTGACCGAGAACGGCGCCAAGGCCGAGCTCGAGATCGAGCTGAAGTATTACCAGGGCAAGCCGGTGATCGAGAAGCTGCAGCGCGTGTCGCGCTCCGGCCTGCGCAACTACCGCGGCAAAGACGAACTGCCCAAGGTCCTCAACGGCCTCGGCATCGCCATCATTTCCACCTCGAAGGGCATCATGACCGATACGCAGGCGCGCCATCACGGCGTCGGCGGCGAAGTCTTGTGCTTCGTGGCTTAAGGGGAGAATAGAGAATGTCCCGAGTAGCCAAGAAGCCGATCCCCCTGCCGAAGGGCGTCGAGCTCAACATCCAGTCCGAGAATGTCAGCGTCAAGGGCACCAAGGGCACGCTTTCGATCGCCAAACCTGCCGGCATCCAGGTGGTGATCGAAGACGGCAATGCGCAGCTTTCGACCAATGACCCGTTGCTGATGCCGCTGACCGGCACGCTGCGCGCCATCATTTCCAACATGGTGCACGGCGTGTCCGAAGGCTTCGAGCGCAAGCTCGAGCTCGTCGGCGTCGGTTACCGTGCCACGATGCAGGGCAAGGATCTGAACCTCTCGCTGGGGTTCTCGCATCCGGTCCTGTTCAAGACGCCGGAAGGCATCACCATCGTCACGCCGACCCAGACCGAGATCGTGGTCACCGGTTCGGACAAGCAGCGCGTCGGTGAAGTCGCCGCCAAGATCCGCAGCTTCCGTCCGCCGGAGCCCTACAAGGGCAAGGGTGTGAAGTACGCCGGTGAGAACATCATTCGTAAGGAAGCCAAGAAGGCGTGATCCCCTGAGGATCGCAGCGCTTTCAGCTTTCGAGGAGCAACAAGATGGACAAGAAAATCGCCCGCCTGCGCCGCGCCAAATCCACGCGCGCGCATATCCGCAACCTCGGCGTGCCGCGCCTGTCGGTGCTGCGCACCGGCCAGCACGTCTACGCGCAGCTGTTCACCGCCGACGGCTCCAAGGTCCTGGCTGCGGCCAGCACCACGCAGGCCGACGTGCGCGACGGCCTCAAGAACGGCAAGAACAGCGATGCCGCGGCCAAGGTTGGTCGCGCGATCGCCGAGAAGGCCATCGCGGCCGGCATCGAGAAGATCGCCTTCGATCGCTCGGGCTACCGCTACCACGGCCGCATCAAGGCGTTGGCTGACGCCGCGCGCGAAGGCGGCCTGAAGTTCTGAGTGCGCGGCTTTGAATGAAATGTTCTGATGCTTGAAGCCGCGGGGTTCCGTCCCCACGACTGTATTGCTGCCGATGCGGTCTGCATCGGGCGCGTCGCCGGATTGCCGGTGCCGCGAGCCGCCCGATCCACTTCACAACTCTAAGCGGCCAAGCCGCAAATCCTTCAACTACCGAGATTTGGACATGGCAGAAGAACGTGCACCGCGGGGTCGTGATCGCGACCGCAACCGCGAAGAGATCGACGATGGGATGGTCGAGAAGCTGATCGCGGTCAATCGCGTCAGCAAGACCGTCAAGGGCGGTCGCCAGTTCACCTTCACCGCATTGACGGTGGTGGGCGACGGCAACGGCAAGGTCGGCTTCGGCTACGGCAAGGCGCGCGAAGTGCCGGTCGCGATCCAGAAGTCGATGGAATACGCCCGCAAGAACATGTCTTCCGTCGAATTGAACAGCGGCACGTTGTGGCACACGGTCAAGGCCGGCCACGGTGCGGCGCGCGTGTTCATGCAGCCGGCTTCCGAGGGTACTGGCGTGATCGCCGGTGGCGCGATGCGCGCCGTGCTCGAGGCAGTCGGCGTCAAGAACGTGCTGGCCAAGGCCGTCGGCTCGCGCAACCCGATCAATCTGGTGCGCGCGACGGTCAAGGGCCTCGAAGCCATGCATTCGCCAGCCAACATCGCGGCCAAGCGCGGCAAGAAGCTGGAGGACATTCTCCATGGTTAAGAAGACCGAAAAGAACGCCGGCGGCACCATCAAGGTGCGTCTGGTCAAGGGCCTGCGCGGTTCGCAGGCACGCCACCGCCTCTCGGTGAAGGCCCTGGGCTTGAACAAGCTCAACGACATGCGCGAGCTGAAAGACAGCCCGCAGGTCCGTGGCCTGATCAACACCGTGCATTACCTGGTACGGGTCGAGGAGTAATCGATATGCGTCTCAATACACTCAAGCCCGCAGACGGCGCGCGCGAAGATCGCAAGCGCGTCGGTCGTGGCATCGGTTCCGGCCTCGGCAAAACTGCCGGTCGCGGCCACAAGGGTTCGTTTGCTCGTAGCGGCAAGGGCAAGATCAAGGCCGGCTTCGAAGGCGGTCAGATGCCCATGCAGCGTCGCCTGCCGAAGATCGGCTTCCGCTCCAAGATCTCCAAGGACACGGCCGAAGTGATGCTGTACCAGCTCGACAAGCTGGACGGCGACATCGACCTGGAGGCATTGCGTGCGGCCAAGCTGATTCCGCGTACCGCGAAGCAGGCCAAGATCGTCAAGCGCGGCGAGTTGAACAAGAAGCTGGTCATCAAGGGCGTGCTGGCCACGGCCGGCGCGCGCGCGGCGATCGAGGCTGCCGGCGGCAAGTTCGAGGGCGAAGTGGCTGTCGAGAAGAAGCCGGCGAAGCTGGCGAAGAAGGCCAAGAATGGCGCGTAGCGGCAACGCGGTGGGCAACGTCGGCGGCGGGCTCGGTAAATTCACCGAGCTGCGGCAGCGGCTGTTGTTCGTGGTCGGTGCGCTGATCGTCTATCGCATCGGCTGCTACATCCCGGTTCCTGGTGTCAATCCGGAAGCCATGCTGCAGCTGATGGAAGCGCAGGAAGGCACCATCGTCGACATGTTCAACATGTTCTCCGGTGGCGCGCTGGCGCGCTTCAGCCTGTTTGCACTCAACGTGGTGCCCTACATCTCGGCGTCCATCATCGTTCAGTTGCTGGTGCAGATCATGCCCGGCCTCAAGGCGATCCAGAAGGAAGGCGAATCCGGCCGCCGGCGCATCACGCAATGGTCGCGCATCGGTGCGATTCCGCTGGCGGTTTTCCAGGCCGCTGGCATCGCCACGGCGCTGCAGAGCTCCGGCGCCAGCAATGGTATCCCGGTGGTCTACACGCCCGGCATGGGCTTCGTCCTGACCGCTGTAATCGCATTGACCGCCGGCACGATGTTCCTGATGTGGCTGGGCGAGCAGGTAACGGAGCGTGGCATCGGCAACGGCGTATCGCTGATCATCTTCGCGGGTATCGTCGCCGGCTTGCCGGGTGCCGTGATCGGCACGCTGGAGCAGGCGCGCAACGGCGACATGAGCCCGCTGGCCGTCATCGCGATCCTGGTGATCGTGCTTGCCTTCACGTTCTTCGTGGTGTTCGTCGAGCGCGGACAGCGTCGGATCACGGTCAACTACGCGCGCCGCCAGGGCGGCCGCAGCGCGTACATGAACCAGAGTTCGTTCCTGCCGCTGAAGCTCAACATGGCGGGCGTGATTCCGGCGATCTTTGCCTCGTCGATCATCATGTTCCCGGCGACGGCCTCGACCTGGTTCAGCGCGGCCGGCAATGCCAGCTGGCTGCAGAAGGTCAGCCAGGCGCTGTCCCCGGGCGAACCGCTGCACATGATCTTGTATGCGGCGCTGATCGCGGGTTTTGCATTCTTCTACACGGCGCTGGTGTTCAACTCGCAGGAAACCGCAGACAACCTCAAGAAGTCCGGCGCGTTGATTCCGGGCATCCGCCCGGGCAAGGCCACGGCTGACTACATCGATGGCGTGCTGACGCGGCTGACCGCGGCCGGCGCGGTATATCTGGTGCTGGTCTGCCTCTTGCCTGAGTTCATGCGCACCGAATTGGGTACCTCGTTCTACTTCGGCGGCACCTCGCTGCTGATCGTGGTCGTGGTGGTGATGGACTTCATCGCGCAGATCCAGGCGCACCTGATGTCGCACCAGTACGAGAGCCTGTTGAAAAAGGCGAATTTGAAGGGTGGCTCGCGCGGCTTGTCCCGCGGGTGACCCAGTAACGCAAAGTCCTCCCCGCTTCAGGCGGAGGAGGGCAGATGGGCGGCTCGTGCGGCGGTCTCGCGCGCGGGTAAGCAGGAGCCAGTTCCCGCGCACGAGTAGCGCGGGGCGGCCGGAGGCCCCATTCAGGGTCGAAGGCCGGCGAGGGCTTGTCGCCGGAGCATGGGCACACTCCCCATGCCGGGGTCCTGGATGTTTCGACGTCCGTGGGCTTCCTAGTAACCCGAGACTTTGTTAGAATTTCCAGTTCACTTATCCAAAGTGCCGCATTCGGCCGGATCTGATCCGGCCGCCAAACCAGTTGGAGATCGCGCATGGCGCGTATTGCAGGTGTCAACCTGCCTGCCCAGAAACACGTCTGGGTCGGGCTGCAGAGCATCTACGGCATCGGCCGTACCCGTTCGAAGAAGCTTTGCGAATCGGCCGGCGTCACCGCGTCGACCAAGATCCGCGACCTGTCCGAGCCGGAAGTCGAGCGCCTGCGCGCCGAAGTCGGCAAGTACGTGGTCGAGGGCGACCTCCGCCGCGAGGTCGGCATCGCCATCAAGCGTCTGATGGACCTGGCCTGCTACCGCGGCCTGCGCCATCGTCGCGGCCTGCCGCTGCGCGGCCAGCGCACGCGCACCAACGCCCGTACCCGCAAGGGTCCGCGCAAAGCCATCAGGAAGTAAGGGATAAATCATGGCTAAGCCGGCAGCAGTCAAGACCAAGAAGAAGATCAAGCGCGTCGTCACCGACGGCATCGCGCACGTCCACGCTTCGTTCAACAACACGATCGTCACGATCACCGACCGCCAGGGCAACGCCCTGTCGTGGGCGACCTCGGGTGGCGCGGGTTTCCGCGGCTCGCGCAAGTCGACCCCGTTCGCAGCGCAGGTCGCGGCCGAGAAGGCCGGCAAGGCCGCGCTCGACTACGGCGTGAAGTCGCTGGAAGTGCGCATCAAGGGCCCCGGCCCGGGACGCGAATCGGCCGTACGTTCGTTGAACAACGTCGGCTACAAGATCACCAACATCATCGACGTGACGCCAATCCCGCACAACGGTTGTCGTCCGCCCAAAAAGCGTCGCGTCTGAGGAGCTGAGAAGAGATGGCTCGTTATATCGGTCCCACCTGTAAGCTCGCCCGCCGCGAAGGCGCAGACCTGTCGCTGAAGAGCCCGACGCGCGCGTTGGATTCCAAGTGCAAGCTCGAGCAGAAGCCCGGCCAGCACGGCGCAACCAATACCCGCAAGGGCAAGTTGTCCGACTACGCCGTCCAGCTGCGCGAGAAGCAGAAGGTCAAGCGCATCTACGGCTTGCTGGAACGCCAGTTCCGCAACTACTACAAGAAGGCCTCGACCAAGAAAGGCAACACCGGCGAGAACCTGCTGCAGTTGCTCGAGACCCGTCTCGACAACGTCATCTACCGCATGGGTTTCGCGGTGACCCGTCCGGCCGCTCGCCAGCTGGTGTCGCATCGCGGCATCACGGTCAACGGCAAGCCGGTCAACCTGCCGTCGTACCAGGTCAAGGCCGGCGACGCGATCGCGCTGTCCGAGCGCGCGCAGAAGCAGTTGCGCGTGCAGGAAGCCCTGAACGTGTCTTCGCAGATGGATCTCTCGCCTTCATGGGTCGAGGTCGATTCGAAGCAGTTCAGCGGCGTGTTCAAAGCGGTGCCGGATCGCGGCGACCTGCCGGCCGACATCAACGAAGCGCTGATCGTCGAGTTGTACTCGAAGTAATTCTTATCAAGAAGCGCCGGATTTCCGGCGGTTCGCAGGAGACACCAGAACATGACGGTTACCGCCAACCAGGTACTACGCCCGCGTGGTCCCCAGATCGAACGCCTCGCCGGCAACCGCGCGAAGGTCGTGATCGAACCGCTGGAGCGTGGCTACGGCCACACCCTCGGCAACGCGCTGCGCCGCGTCCTGCTGTCGTCGATTCCCGGCTTCGCCATCACGGAAGTCGAGATCGACGGCGTGCTGCACGAATACACCACGGTCGAGGGCTTGCAGGAAGACGTGCTTGAAGTCCTGCTCAACCTCAAGGACGTCGCCATCCGCATGGGCACTGGCGAAGCGTCGACGCTTTCGCTCAACAAGCAGGGCCCCGGGCGTCGTCACCGCGGGTGACATCAAGACCGATCACAACGTCGAGATCCTGAACACCGACCACGTGATCGCGCACCTGACCAAGGACATGGCGCTGAACATGCGCTTGAAGATCGAGCGCGGCTTCGGCTACCAGCCGGCTGCTGCGCGCCGTCGTCCGGATGAAGAAACCCGCGCCATCGGCCGTCTGATGCTGGACGCATCGTTCTCACCGGTCCGCCGCGTCGCCTATGAAGTCGAAGCCGCGCGCGTCGAACAGCGCACCGACCTCGACAAGCTGGTGCTCGACATCGAGACCAACGGCACGATCGATGCCGAGGAAGCCGTGCGTACCGCCGCCGACATCCTGACCGACCAGCTGTCCGTGTTCGGCGACTTCACGCACCGCGATCGCGGCGCGGCGAAGCCGGCGACCGCCGGCGTCGACCCGGTGCTGCTGCGCCCGATCGACGATCTCGAACTGACCGTGCGTTCGGCCAACTGCCTCAAGGCCGAGAGCATCTACTACATCGGCGACCTGATCCAGAAGACCGAAGTCGAGCTGCTCAAGACCCCGAACCTCGGCAAGAAGTCGCTGACCGAGATCAAGGAAGTCCTCGCGCAGCGCGGCCTGTCGCTTGGCATGAAGCTCGAGAACTGGCCACCGGCCGGCATCTCGCAGCACGGCATGCTCGGCTAAGCAACGAATAACCAGGAACCACGACCATGCGCCACCAGAAATCCGGACGCAAATTCAGCCGTACCAGCGCCCATCGCAAAGCGATGTTCAGCAACATGGCGGCGTCCTTGTTCAAGCACGGCTTGATCCGCACCACGCTGCCCAAGGCAAAGGAACTTCGCCGCGTTGCCGAACCGCTGATCACGATCTCCAAGACCGATGGTGTCGCCAACCGCCGGCTCGCTTTCGACCGCCTGCGCGACAAGGAAGCGGTGGGCAAGCTGTTCGTCGAGCTCGGCCCGCGTTACCGCGAGCGTCCAGGCGGCTATCTGCGCATCCTCAAGTGCGGCTTCCGCGCGGGTGACAATGCGCCGATGGCCTATGTCGAGCTCGTCGATCGCCCCGAAGCGGTGACTGCCGACGCCGGCTAAGCAAGCGCTTTGTTTGACCCCGAAAACCCCGGCTCCGCGCCGGGGTTTTTGTTATGGTAAATGGCAACGCGCATGGAATCGGGTGCGCTTACCGCTCTCCACGGCGGTCTATCCGAACAAGGCTTCTTCACGATATGAACCTGAATCCGTTCCGCTGGTCCTTCCGCGCACGATGCTTCCTTGGTTTCGTGCTGTGCGCGGCGCTGATCGGCTTTGCGATCTTCTCCCAGATGCATTGGGGACTGCAGCCGTGTCCACTCTGCATATTCCAACGTATCGCCTTCGCCGCGCTCGGTCTCGTGTTCCTGATCGGTGCTCTACACGCGCCGCGTGGCTTGGGCGGCCGGCGCGCCTACAGCATGCTTGCGTTGGTCACGGCGGGGATCGGCGCGGCCATTTCCGGACGGCATGTCTGGTTGCAGCATCTGCCGCCGGATCAGGTTCCTGCGTGCGGACCGGGCCTGAACTACATGATGGAAGCCATGCCCTTCCTGGGCGTGATACGCAAGGTGCTGACCGGATCGGGTGAATGCGCGAATGTGGATTGGAGTTTCCTCGGCCTGTCGATGCCGGCCTGGAGCCTTGTCTGGTTCGTGTTGCTGGCGTTCTGGGGGCTGAATGCAGCCTCCACGCGCCGTTGAGGTTTGCACGGTAGAGTAGGCAGGCAATGAACACGACCGATCGCAACCTCCGCGCCGTCCACCTGCCCACCGACTGGCGGCCGTCGAGCTGGCGCGAGCGCACCGCGCTGCAGTTGCCGGCGTATCCCGATGCGGATGCCTTGGCAACGGTGTTGTCGGAGTTGCACGGCCTGCCGCCGCTGGTGACCTCGTGGGAAATCCTCACGCTGAAGCAGCAGCTCGCCGAGGCCCAGGAAGGCAAGCGCTTCCTGCTGCAGGGCGGCGACTGCGCCGAGAACTTCACCGACTGCAGTTCGGAAGTGATTTCCAACCGCCTCAAGGTGCTGCTGCAGATGAGCCTGGTGCTGGTGCATGGCCTGCGTCTGCCGGTGGTGCGCGTCGGACGCTTCGCCGGTCAGTACGCCAAGCCGCGTTCCGCAGATCTGGAAACGCGCGACGGCGTGACATTGCCGAGCTATCGCGGCGACATGGTCAACGCGCCGGAGTTCACGCTGGAAGCGCGCACGCCGGAACCGCGGCGCATGATCAAGGCGCACGCGCGCTCGGCGATGACGATGAATTTCGTGCGCTCGCTGATCGACGGCGGTTTCGCCGACCTGCATCATCCCGAGTATTGGGATCTCGGCTGGGTCGGGCATTCGCCCCTCGCTGACGACTACCGGCGCATGGTCGCAGGCATCGGCGATGCGGTGCGTTTCATGGAGACGTTGTCCGGCGCCGAGGTGCACAACCTCAATCGCGTCGACTTCTACACCTCGCACGAAGCGCTTCTGCTGCCGTACGAGGAAGCGCTGACACGGCAGGTGCCGCGGCAGTGGGGCTGGTTCAATCTCAGCACCCATTTCCCTTGGATCGGCATGCGCACCGCCGCCGTGGACGGTGCACATACCGAATACTTTCGCGGCATCCGCAACCCGATCGCGATCAAGATCGGTCCTTCGGTCACGCCGGAGCAGCTGTTGCGTCTGATCGACGTGCTCAATCCCGATGACGAGCCTGGGCGACTGAGCCTGATCCATCGCATGGGTGCCGCGCATGTCGCGGACAAGTTGCCGACATTGCTCGATGCCATTAAGCGCGATGGACGGCGCGTGCTGTGGATCTGCGATCCAATGCACGGCAATACCGAGTCGACCAGCAACGGCTACAAGACGCGGCGCTTCGCCAATATCCGCAGCGAGCTCGAGCGGTCCTTCGAACTGCACGCGGCCGCCGGCACGCGCCTGGGCGGCGTACACCTGGAACTGACCGGCGAAGATGTCACCGAATGCACCGGCGGCGCGCGCGACCTGACCGACATCGATCTCGAGCGTGCCTATCGCTCCTCGGTGGATCCGCGCCTGAACTACGAACAGGCGCTGGAAACCGCGATGCTGATCGTGCGCAAGCAGGCGCAGCTCGCCGCTCCCGTTTGAGAAGCTTTCCCGCTTCTGGCAATGCCGGGAGCCGGATCAGCGTCCGGAAGCGCACTCCCTGACAATGCGAGTTGCGAATCCGTGAACGGAACGGAGACTGGAGGAAATATGTGCAGGAACATCAAGACCCTGTTCAACTTCGAACCGCCTGCAACGGAAGACGAGATCCGGGCAGCGTCCTTGCAGTTCGTTCGCAAGCTGAGTGGCTTCAACGCGCCTTCCAAGGCCAACCAGGCTGCGTTTGATCGCGCAGTCGAGGAGGTCACGTCGGCGGCCCGAGTGTTGATGGGCTCGCTTGTGGCGACGGTCGTCCCGCGCGACAGGAAGACGGTCTCCGAGCGGGCGCAAGCCAGGTCGGCGTTGAGATTTGGAACGCATCGCAGCGTCTGAAACGCGGGGCAAATCAGCGACGGCGCTTGACCAGATCGCGCGCAAGCACCCAGACGATGAGCAGGTTGATCGCCACGACCGCGGCAGACACCCAGCCGGGATGCCGGAACAAGGCATAGACATCGAACGGCAGGTAGATCGCGGCGGCCAGGCACCCCAATAGCGAAGCCCAGGCCTTGGCGCGCCACAGGCCCCAGGCTTCGATCAGATGCACCAGACCGTAGACCAGCACCGCCGCCGCAGCGAAATGCACCGAATTCGGATTGATGGCATTCGCGAGCCAGGCCATCGCGCCGTGCTGCGTGTCGAGCTGGAAGCGCGCAATCAGCACGTGCACCCAATGCCGCAGCGGCGCCGGTCCGATGATCTCCAGGCCGCTGGCGGCGAGCACCGCAAGCACGCCCTTGATGCCTTCCACGATCGCGATGACATGTAAGCCCGGATGCCTGTGGGGATCCGGGTTGTAGTGCGACGACTGGGCAGGAAGGCTGTCTGACATCAGGTGCGCAACCAGCGTCTAAGCGAGGGCAAATCGATCATCGCAGATGGTCAGGGTTTTCAAACGGAGGATCCTGCAATGGCCACCACGCGTCGTGCATGTAACCGCCAGTCGCGGTTGTGACGATGCTGATATGACCGAGCATGGCTTCCAGGGTTGACACTGATGGACAAGCCATTGCTCCGGATGGCGGATGCCGTTTGTCCGCATAGGCTAAGGTGACATGCGGCGTCTGAGTTCCGGCATATTCGGTGTAGCCAGCTGCGCTCGCTGCGGAATCGATCTGGTGGAGCAGCAGATTCAGTTGAGCTGATTCCGCTGGTCGCACGATCAGCACATTCGAGTTGGGCCAATACTCGACGCGATCGAACTGCAGCGCGATGCGACTGGTATCGGCGGCGAGCGCAGCAAGCGACTCCTCCAATTCGGGTTGGATATCTTCAGAGAAGTAGCCGAGAAACCGCAGCGTCATATGGAGCTGCGGTGCCGCGCGCCACTGATAGTTTCCAGCGTTGGGGAGCGCTACGCCGAGTTCCTGCCGCAATGCCATCAGCCCCGCTTGGGCACCTTCATCCGGCATCCACGCCACGAAGCGCGACACGAATTATGCCGCGCGGCTGGCGCGCTTGCGGTCGTTCTCGGTACGCGCCTTCTTGCGCAGGCGGATCGCCTTGGGCGTGATCTCGACCAACTCGTCGTCGTCGATGAACTCCAGCGCCTGTTCCAGCGACAGCTTGATCGCCGGGGTCAGGCCCTCGTCGATCGTCCTTGCCGGCAGCGCGGAAGTTGGTCAGCTGCTTGCCGCGCAGCGCGTTGACGGTCAGGTCGTTGTCCTTGGAATGGATGCCGACCAGCTGGCCTTCGTAGATTTCCTCGCCTCGGCTCGATCGAACAGGCGGCCGCGTTCCTGCATCGCGACCTGCGCGTACGCCGGCGAGGGACCGGTGCCGTTGGAGATCATCACGCCGTTCTGGCGCTTGGCCGATCTCGCCCTCGGTCTTCGGGCCGTAATGGTCGAACACATGGAACAGCAGGCCGGTGCCGGCGGTGATCGTGCGGAATTCGGTCTGGAAGCCGATCAGCCCGCGCGCCGGGATCATGAAATCGATGCGCACGCGACCTTTGCCGTCGGGTTCCATGTTGGTCAGCTGCGCCTTGCGCTCGCCCAAGCGCGACATGACGCCGCCCTGGTACTGTTCCTCGAGGTCGACCACCAGCGATTCGAACGGCTCCATCTTCTGGCCGTCGATTTCCTTGATGATGACTTCCGGGCGCGACACGGCCAGCTCGTAGCCTTCGCGGCGCATGGTCTCGATCAGGATCGACAGGTGCAGTTCGCCGCGGCCGCTGACCTTGAACTTGTCGGCGTCGCCGGTGTCCTCGACCTTCAGCGCCACGTTGTGCTGCGTCTCGCGCACCAGGCGGTCGCGCAGCTGGCGCGAGGTCAGGAACTTGCCGCCGCTCTTGTCCTTGACGCCGGCGAACGGCGAATCGTTGACCTGGAAGGTCATCGAGATCGTCGGCTCGTCGACGGTCAGCACCGGCAAGCTGCTCGACTGCGGAGGTATCGCAGACCGTGTCGGAAATGCCGAGACCTTCGATGCCCGAGATCGCGATGATGTCGCCGGCCCGCGCTTCCTTCACTTCATGGCGCTCGAGGCCCGAGGAAGCCGAGCACCTGCAGCACCTTGGCGTTGCGGGTCTTGCCTTCGCGGTCGATGACCGTGACCTGCTGGTTGGTCTTGATCGTGCCGCGCTGGACGCGGCCGACGCCGATGATGCCGACGTAGTTGCTGTAGTCGAGCGAGGTCACGCGCATCTGGAACGGGCCGTCGAGGTCGACCGGCGGCGGCGCGACGTGGTCGATGATGGTCTGGAACAGCGGCGTCATGTCGCCGTCGCGCACCGTCGGCTCGAGTCCGGCGTAACCGTGCAGCGCCGAGGCGTAGACGGTCTGGAAGTCGAGTTGCTCGTCGGTCGCGCCGAGGCGGTCGAACAGGTCGAAGGTCTGGTCCAGCACCCAGTCCGGGCGCGCGCCCGGACGGTCGACCTTGTTGACCACGACGATCGGCTTGAAGCCCATCGCGAACGCCTTCTGGGTGACGAAGCGCGTCTGCGGCATCGGCCCGTCCATCGCGTCGACCAGGATCAGCACCGAGTCGACCATCGACAGCACGCGCTCGACTTCGCCGCCGAAGTCGGCGTGGCCCGGGCGTGTCGACGATGTTGATGCGGTATTCCTCGCCCTCGGCGACTTCCAGCGGATCGCGGTGTTCTTCGACAGGATCGTGATGCCACGTTCCTTTTCGAGGTCGTTGCTGTCCATCATCCGCTCGGTCGTGACCGTGCGTTCGCTGAACGTGCCGGACTGCTTGAGCAGCTGGTCGACGAGCGTGGTTTTGCCGTGGTCGACGTGGGCGACGATGGCGATGTTGCGGAGACGTTCAATGGACATGGCGAAAGGCGTGCCGGGATGCTTTTGAGGGCGGGGCACGCAAGGGCTGTGAAGGAAGCCGAGTATTATAGCGGGTTCCGGCTACAAACCCCGCCCCTGAGGATGAATCCATGTCCCTGATTGCCACCTTCGACACCGACCGCGGCCCGATCCGCATCGAACTCGCCCCCGACAAGGCCCCGCTGACGGTCGCGAACTTCGTCAACCTGGCCAAGCGCGGCTTCTATGACGGGCTTAGCTTCCACCGCGTGATCCCCGATTTCATGATTCAGGGCGGCTGCCCGGAAGGCTCCGGCCGCGGCGGCCCGGGCTACAAGTTCGAGGACGAGACCAAGAACGGCCTCGCCCACGAGCGCGGCGTGCTGTCCATGGCCAATGCCGGCCCGAACACCAACGGCAGCCAGTTCTTCATCACCCATATCCCGACCTCATGGCTGGACGGCAAGCACACCGTCTTCGGCAAGGTGATCGACGGCCTGGACGTGGTCGATGCGGTCAAGCAGGGCGACGCCATCAAGTCGGTCAAGATCGAAGGCGACGCCGATGCGGCATTGGCTGCCAAGGCCGATCGCGTGGCCGAATGGAACAAGATCCTGGCCGCCTGAGTCCGACTTTCCAGACAGTTGCGTTGCACCCGCGAGACGCTGTCTCGCGCATCGCACGGGCCTGCCGAACGCAGGCCCTGTGATAAAATTTGCTGCTTCCCCCGGCCTGCTCCGGCAGGCGTCCACGTCGACTCATCATCGAGGAATCGCGATGCTCCAGCTCGCCCGGCGCATCGGTCGCGCCAAACCCAGCGCGATCATGCTCATCGCCGAAAAGGCCAAGCAGCTCAAAGCTGATGGCCGCGACATCATCAGCTTCTCGATCGGCGTGCCCAATTTCCTGCCCGGCGACCACGTCTACGCCGCCGCGCGCGACGCACTGGCGAAGGATTCCGGGCAGTACGGCAGCAATCGCGGTTCGGATGCTTTGCTCGATGCCTTCCTCGCCCATATCCGCGAGGTCGGCCTGGACGGCTATACGCGCGCCAACGTGGCGACCGGCATCGGCGCCAAGCACGTCATCTACAACATCTGCGAGGCCCTGCTCGACGAGGGCGACGGCTTCGCGTTCGCGACGCCGTACTGGACCAGCTATCTCGACATCGCCGAGATCCTCGATGCCGACATCCAGCTGCTGCCTTGTCCGGCGGCGCAGGATTACAAGCTGATCCCGGCCCAGCTCGACGCTGCGCTCGCGAAGAAGCCGCGCGTGTTCCTGTTCAACAATCCATGCAATCCGACAGGGATGGTCTATTCGCGCGACGAGATTTCCGCGCTCGCGGACGTCATCGCGAAATACCCCGAGACCTGGGTCATCACCGACGACATCTACAACCGCATGGTCTTCGACGACCTCGGCTACCACAATTTCGTGCACGCGCGCCCGGAGCTGCGCGACCGGGTGATCTTCATCGACTCGTTGTCGAAGACCTATGGCATGCCGGGCTGGCGCGTCGGCTTCATGGCCGGGCCGGAAGTCGTGGCGAAGGCCGTGACGACGATGAATTCCAACCACATCACCAACCTGCCCGAAGTGGTGACCGCCGCGGCCGTCGCCGCGTTGTCGGGGCCGCAGGACATTCCAGTCGCGAAGTGCGCCGAGTTCCAGGCCAAGCGCGACCAGGTCATGGCGGCGCTGTCGCAGGTGCCGGGGCTGGTCTGCCCGAAACCGCAGGGCGCGTTCTATGTGTTCCCGGATGTCAGCGTTGCATTCGGCAAGTCGCATAACGGCGTGCGGATCGGCAACGATGTCGAGTTCTGCGCCGCGCTGCTCGAAGCGAAGGGCGTCGCCTGCGTGCCCGGTTCCGCCTTCGGCGAGCCGCGCGCGATCCGCATCAGCTACACCTGTCCGACGCCGCAGCTCGCGCCCGGCCTGCAGCGCATCGTCGAGTTCTTCGCCGAGCTGAAATAACCGGGGTGGTCCCGACCTACCACTCCCACGCTTGATGGGCCAAAAGCCCACCCCACGATGCATCGAGGATGTTCGCCATGAAACAACCCGTCCGTGTTGCCGTCACCGGCGCTGCTGGCCAGATCGGTTACGCACTGCTGTTCCGCATCGCTTCGGGCGAGATGCTCGGCAAGGATCAGCCCGTGATCCTGCAGATGCTGGAGCTGCCGCTCGAAAAAGCGCAGGCCGCGTTGAAGGGCGTGATGATGGAGCTGGAGGACTGCGCGTTTCCGCTGCTCGCCGGCATGGTCGGCACCGACGATCCGAAGGTCGCGTTCAAGGACGTCGACATCGCCCTGCTGGTCGGCGCGCGTCCGCGCGGTCCAGGCATGGAGCGCAAGGACCTGCTGCTGGAGAACGCCAAGATCTTCACCGAGCAGGGCAAGGCGCTTAACGCGGTCGCCAGCCGCAACGTCAAGGTCCTGGTCGTCGGCAACCCGGCCAACACCAACGCCTACATCGCGATGAAGTCGGCGCCGGACCTGCCGGCCAAGAACTTCACCGCGATGCTGCGGCTCGATCACAACCGCGCGCTGTCGCAGTTGGCGACCAAGACCGGCAAGCCGGTAGGCGAGATCGACAAGCTGATCGTGTGGGGCAACCACAGTCCGACGATGTATCCGGATTATCGCTTCGCCATCGCCGGCGGCTTTGCAATCAAGGATCTGATCGACGACCAGGCCTGGAACGCGGACACCTTCATTCCCACGGTCGGCAAGCGCGGCGCGGCGATCATCGAGGCTCGTGGCCTTTCGTCGGCCGCCTCGGCGGCGAATGCGGCGATCGACCACGTCCGCGACTGGATCCTCGGCAGCGACGGCAAGTGGGTGACGATGGGCGTTCCGTCCGACGGCAGCTATGGCATCCCGGAAAGCGTGATCTACGGCGTGCCGGTGACCACCGCGAACGGCGAGTACACGCGCATCCAGGACCTCGAGATCGATGCCTTCAGCCGCGAGCGCATGGACAAGACCTTGGCCGAGCTCGAAGAAGAGCGCGCCGGCGTGGCGCACCTGCTGGGCTGAACATCGTTCCCGGAGCGTCCACAATGTTCGATTTCGGACTCGTGCTGATCGTGCTCGTCCTGCAGTCCGCGGCGGCAACAGGCGGTTCCGACGCGGACGCGCAGACGATCGCGGCTGCCGAAGGTGCCACGTCCTCGGACATAGCGTTGTATGAGACGTCGCTGACCAAGCCCGGTTTCTATGCGGTGTGCGAGGACAAGGATCCGGGACTGGCCGCGGCGTACGAAAAGGCGTCGCAGGATTGGATGTTGCGCAATCGCGATTCGATCGCGCGCGGTAGGACGGCCTTGCGCGACGAAGCGAAACGGTCGGGCATGGATCGGGACAACATGCTTCGCGATAACGCGACCTGGACAGTGAGCGATTTCGCCAGAAAATCGAGATATGTGCTGCTGACTGCTTGCGAAGACATGCTGAAACAAGATCGGAAGAACGGCTGACCGGCCGGCTTCATCGCACGCGAGGACACGACAGCGCATGAAATCCATCGAAACCGCAGGCCACCGTTTCCGCGCCGCCGTCGACGCGGAAAGCCCGCTGCAGGTCGTCGGCACGATCACCGCCTATGCGGCGCTGATGGCCAGGCGCAGCGGCTTCAAGGCGATCTATCTGTCGGGCGGCGGCGTCGCGGCGAACTCGCTCGGCATGCCCGACCTGGGCATCAGCACGATGGAAGATGTGCTGACCGACATCCGCCGCGTCACCGACGCCTGCGACTTGCCGCTGCTGGTCGACGTCGACACTGGCTGGGGTGGTGCGTTCAACATCGCGCGCACGGTGCGTTCGGTCAGCAAGGCGGGCGCCGCGGCGATGCATATCGAAGACCAGGTCGCCGAGAAACGCTGCGGCCATCGCCCCGGTAAAGCGATCGTCGCCAAGGGCGAAATGGTCGATCGCATCAAGTCGGCGGTCGACGCGCGCAAGGATGACGGCTTCGTGATCATGGCGCGCACCGACGCGATCGCAGTCGAGGGGCTGGAGCCGGCGATCGAGCGCGCGGTCGCCTGCGTCGAGGCCGGCGCCGACATGATCTTCCCCGAGGCGATCTACACGCTCGAGCAATACCGGCGCTTCAAGGACGCGGTGAAAGTGCCGATCCTGGCCAATATCACGGAGTTCGGGCAGACGCCGTTGTTCACGACCGACGAACTGAGGTCGGCCGGCGTCGACATCGCGCTGTACTGCTGCGGCGCGTACCGCGCCATGAACAAGGCCGCGCAGACGTTCTACGAAACCCTACGCCGCGAAGGCACGCAGAAGTCGGTGGTGCCGATCATGCAGACGCGTGATCAGCTCTACGATTTCCTCGACTACCACAGCTACGAAGACAAGCTCGACGCGCTGTTCGCCCGTGGCGAAGGCGAGGGTGGTTCGAAATAGTCGGCCGACGGAGCCGAACAGGCTCCCGCGGTGCGAGCCCCCTGTCCTGTTCTCCGCCGGCGCGTCCTTTTGCAGGCCCTCCGGCATCCACGAGCGATGAAGCCCTGATGACCTGCTTCTTTGGGGTCAACGCGCCCGGCCAGGACAACCGGACAAGGCGGCAACCACCCCTTAAAATCAGATGGCCGGGTCGGCCGTCGACAGGACCAGGAGTACCCCGATGAGTGAGAACGTCTCCACGCTGCCGAAGCCGAAGAAGTCAGTCGCGCTGTCCGGCACCGCCGCCGGCAACACCGCCCTGTGCACGGTCGGGCGCAGCGGCAACGACCTGCATTACCGCGGCTACGACATCCACGACCTGGCGACGCGCTCGACCTTCGAGGAAGTCGCGCACTTGCTGGTCCACGGCGTGTTGCCGACGGCCTCGCAGCTCAAGGCCTACAAGGCCAAGCTGAAACGTCTGCGCGGCTTGCCGGCGATCGTGCAGGACGCGCTGGAACTGGTGCCCGCCAACGCGCATCCGATGGACGTGATGCGCACGGGCTGTTCGGTGCTGGGGACGGTATTACCCGAACGAGACGGTCATCCGGCCGCGGAAGCGCGCGACATCGCAGACAAACTCATGGCGAGTTTCGGCTCGATGCTGCTGTATTGGTGGCATTTCACCCGTAACGGCCGCCGCATCGACGTGGAAACCGACGACGATTCGATCGCCGCGCATTTCCTGCATGTGCTGCACGGCGAGGAGCCCAGCGCGTCGCACGCCGACGCACTGGACAAGTCGCTGATCCTCTACGCCGAACACGAATTCAACGCCTCGACATTCGCTGCGCGCGTGATCGCAGGCACAGGGTCGGACATGCATTCATGCATCACCGGCGCGATTGGAGCGCTGCGCGGGCCGAAGCATGGCGGCGCCAACGAAGTGGCGATGGACATCATTTCGCGCTACGCGTCGGCGGACGAGGCGGAGGTCGACATCCGCGCGCGCGTCGAGCGCAAGGAAATCGTGATCGGCTTCGGTCATCCGGTGTATACGATCGGCGACCCGCGTAATCCCATCATCAAGGAGCTGTCGCGCAAGCTCACGCGCGAAGGCGGCAACGACACGCTGTTCGACGTCAGCGAGCGGATCGAGACGCTGATGATGGACACCAAGAAGATGTTCCCGAACCTCGACTGGTACAGCGCCTCTGCCTACCACATGATGGGCATTCCGACGCCGATGTTCACGCCGCTGTTCGTGATCGCGCGCACCTCGGGCTGGAGCGCGCACGTGATCGAACAGCGCGAGGACGGCAAGATCATCCGTCCGAGCGCAAATTACGTCGGTCCGGAAGATCGGGACTACGTGCCGATCGAGAAGCGCTGAGATCCAGCAGGAAAAAGGCCGCTAAACGCGGCCTTTTTATCGTTTCGGCGAAGCGACAGCGATCAACCCCGGTTTTCGTCTTGCAGCGCCTTCTGCACGCCGGCATCGTGTTCCATGTTCCTGACGAAGCGCTCGATGTTGTCGAGACCCGACAGGTCGACGCCGTTGGATTTCGCCCAGCGTGCGACCACGAACAAGTACGGATCGGCAATCGAGCGGCTGCCGGTCAGCCAGTCCTTGCCGGCCAGTTGCGCGTCGATGCGTTCGAAATGGCCGCGCAGCTTCGTGCGCGCGTCGGCCTTGGTCTGTTCGATGATCGCTTCGTCGCCGAGATAGGCGGTGGCCCCGAACAGCGGCTTGAACGCCGGATGGACGTCGGAGTTGACGAAGGACAACCACTCGTTCACTTCGGCACGGCCCCTCGCGGTACCGTCGCCGCCGAGCCCGGATTCCGGAGACATATCGGCGAGGAAGTCGAGGATCGCCGAATTCTGGGTAAGCACCCAACCATCATGCTCGAGCGCGGGCACCGCGCCAGCCGGATTGATCTTGAGGTACTCGGGGGCCTTGCGCTGTTCGCGGCTCACGCGCTGCGTCCGGTAAGGCTTGCCGATCCATTCGAGCACGATGTGATCGGCGAGCGAGCATGCGCCGGGCGTGTAGTAGAGCTTCATGGTGCGACTCCGCATGGCGAGCCGCGATCATGCACGCGCGATGCCGCCAGGCTCAATCCCGTGCGGCAACCAATCCTTACGAACGTGCCTTGGCCTTGTGCGGCTTGAGCGACTGCACCTTGAGGAAGGTGTGGTCGCCGATCGTCGCCACCTGATAGGCATTGCGCCAGCTCGGACTGGCGATCGCGTGCGCCATGAAGTGGCTGGCGCCGGGCACGATCTCCTTGCGCTCGCCGGGCGGGAGTTTCCAGTTGCGCTGGGATTCGATGGCGATGGTCACGGCCTGCGACCAGGCCTCGGTATTGCTCAGGCGCGTCCCGGGCGGGACCAGGGTCGGCGCGAACTGCTTGCGGGCCGTGACGACCTCGCACATCGAATCGCCCCACAGGCCGCTGTCCTCGCGCCGCAGCGCGACCTCGGCCACGGCCTGCTGGCCACGCACGGACTGGTCGCGGGCTTCCAGGTAGAGGGTCGTGCTCAGGCACAGCGAATCGGCGGCTTGCGGCGGCAGCACCGAGGCCAGCCACAGGATCCAGGCGAGTTTCATCGGGAACTCCTTGCTCCGTAATGCCCGCTCGCACTTGCGGCCCGTAGCGAACGGACCGTGTGGCGAACCGGCATGGCGTATTGGGGAGGGCGGCGACTCTATGGCGCTTTCGCCCGGGCACCGAAGCCGCGGGATTGCGGACGGGGCCGGTCCCACCGAACTGGCTGGTGGGAAAAGTTGCCGCACGGTAGCCGCCCGAGTCCCAACTCGGGCTGAACGGGAATTCGGAAATGATTGATTAGATTGGAGTTTTTATTCTGACGCGCCGCCAAAGCCAGCCGTGGCGCGGCTCAGAGGGCCGCGGCCAGCCGGCTCGCCTGGGCAATGGCGCGCTTGGCATCGAGTTCGACCGCGACATCGGCGCCGCCGATCACATGGACCGGGACGGCCCGCGCCAGCAGGGCCGGCAGCAACTCGCGCTGCGATTCCTGTCCGGCGCAGATCACGACATGGTCGACCGGCAGCACCTGCTCAGCGCCGTCGATGCGGATCGCCAGGCCGGCATCGGTGACGCCGAGATATTCCACCCCGCCCAGCATCTTCACCTGCTTGGCCTTGAGCGCCGCCCGATGGATCCAGCCCGTGGTCTTGCCCAGGCGCGCGCCGGGCCTGCCCACACTGCGCTGCAGCAGCCAGACCCGGCGTGCGGGCGGCTCCGGCTCAGCCCTGGCAAGTCCGCCGGGCGATTCGAAGTCGCGGTCGATGCCCCATTCCGCCATCCAGCGCGCCGGCTCCAGCGTCGGCGAGACGCCGTGGTGCACCAGGTATTCGGCGACGTCGAAGCCGATGCCGCCGGCGCCGACGATCGCCACCTGCTTTCCAGGAATCACCCTGCCTGTGAGCACGTCGAGATAGCTCACGACCTTGGCATGGTCGGCGCCGGCGAAATCGACCTGGCGGGGCGTGACGCCGGTCGCCAATACGACGATGTCGAATCCTTGCAGTGCTGCCGCGTCGACGCGCGCGGACAGCCGCACCGCCACGCCTGTTTCGCGAATGCGATGCTCGAAGTAGCGCAGCGTCTCGTGGAACTCTTCCTTGCCAGGAATGCGTTTGGCGAGGTTGAACTGGCCACCGATCTCGTCGGCCGCATCGAACAGGGTCACGTGATGGCCGCGACCTGCCGCGACCGTCGCGCAGGCCAGGCCGGCCGGACCGGCGCCGACGACCGCGATGCGCCTGGGCGATGGCGTCGCTTCGTAATTGAGTTCGGTCTCGGCACAGGCGCGCGGGTTGACCAGGCAGCTCGCGGCCTTGTTCTCGAACACGTGGTCGAGGCAGGCCTGGTTGCAGGCGATGCAGGTATTGATCGCATTTGCCTTGCCGGCGCGCGCCTTGTTCACCCACTCCGGGTCCGCCAGCAGCGGACGCGCCATCGAAACGAGATCCGCGCCGCCTTCGGCGAGGATGCGTTCGGCGACCTCCGGCATGTTGATGCGATTGGTCGCCACCAGCGGCAGAGCGACGTGGGGGCGTAGCTTCGCCGTCACGCCGGCGAAGGCCGCGCGCGGCACCGAGGTCGCGATCGTCGGGATGCGCGCCTCGTGCCAACCGATACCGGTATTGATGATCGTCGCGCCGGCGGCTTCGATCGCCTTCGCCTGCGTCACGATTTCGTCCCAGTCGGAGCCGTCGGGCACGAGCTCCAGCATCGACAGGCGGTAGATGAGGATGAAGTCCGGTCCGCAAGCTTCGCGCACGCGGCGGACGATCTCGGTCGCGAACCGCATCCGTCCCTCGACGCTGCCGCCCCAGGCGTCGTTGCGCCGGTTGGTGCGCGCGCTGAGGAATTCGTTGATCAGATAGCCTTCCGATCCCATGACCTCGACGCCGTCGTAGCCGCCGTCGCGCGCCAGCCGTGCTGCATTGGCATAAGCATCGATGTGCCGGTCGACGCCGCGCGCCGACAATGCGCGCGGCGTGAACGGATTGATCGGCGACTTCAGCTTCGAGGGTGCGACCGAGAGCGGGTGGTAGGCGTAGCGTCCGGCATGCAGCAACTGCAGGCAGATCTTCGCGCCGTGCGCATGCACCGCATCGGTAACGAAGCGATGCTTGCGAACCTCCCATGGCCAGCTGAGCTTGCTCGCGAACGGTTTCAGCCAGCCCACCAGGTTCGGCGAGAAACCGCCGGTGACGATCAGGCCCGCGCCGCCCGCGGCACGTTCGGCGAAATAGGCGGCGAGTTTCGGGAAATCACGGGCGCGATCCTCCAGGCCGGTGTGCATCGACCCCATCAGCACGCGATTGCGCAACGTGGTGAAGCCCAGGTCCAGCGGCGCGAACAGGTGCGGGTAGGGCGCGGCTTCGACGGGCTGGGGCGGCATGCGTGGATACGCTCACGTACGGAAGCACGCACGATGCCGGGAAAGCGGTCATGCAGCAAGGGGACGCGGTGGGCGACGAGGCTAGCTGGCGCCGTTGCGTAGCCGCAGGACGCCGACGCCGAGGACGGCGAACAACGTGCCTGCGATCCGGTTGAACCATCGCGCGCGCACTTCGTGCGCAAACCAGCGGCTCATGCCGCGGGCCAGCGCCACATAGCAAAAGTGGGAGACGACCGTGCAGGCTGCGAAGGTGAGCGTGAGCGCGAAAAACTGATGCAGCACTGGTGCGTGCGGCGTCATGAACTGCGGCAGCAGCGCGGTGAAGAACAGGATGCTCTTCGGATTGGTGGTGGCGACGAGCAACCCCTGCAGGAACAACCGGCCCGGCGTCTGTGCGCGTACGCCGGCGAGGTCCGCCGTCCGATCGAAGATGTTCAGCCGGCTGCGCCACTGGCGGATCCCCAGGTAGATCAGGTAGGCCGCTCCAACGATCTTCAAGACTCCGAACAGCCAGGCCGATGTTTTCAGCAGGGCGCCCAGGCCCAGCATCGCGATCGCCGACACGAGGAAAACGCCTGTTGCGTTTCCGGCAGAGCTGAGCAGCGCTTTACGCATGCCAAGCGCAGCCGAATTCGTGACCGCCAGCAGCACAGCCGGACCCGGACTGAACGCCGTGACCAGCGCCAGAGCGCAGAACAGCCACCATAGCGACAGGCTCATGGAGTGTTCCCCTTCGAACATTCGATGGGGGAAGGGACGAGGGCGCAAATAGCGGTCACCAACCGGCCAGCACCAGCTTGCCGATGGTGCTGCCAGATTCCAGCCGTCCATGCGCTTCGCGCAAGTTCACCGCATTGATGGGGCGCAAGGTTTCGCCATGCGTACCGCGCAATTCGCCGGCATCGATCAATGCGGCGACGCGATCGAGGATGCGGCCCTGCTCGTCCTGGTCCGGCGTCCTGAAGCGCGACCTGGCGAACATCATTTCCCAGTGGATGCCGATGCATTTGGCCTTGTACGGGTCGCCGATGTTCAAGGCGCCACTGGGTTCGACGATCAGGCCGAGATGACCTTGCGGCGCCAGCAGTTCGCCGAGGGTTTCCCAATAGCGCGAGGTGTCGGCGAGGTTGATCGCGGCATCCACCTGTTCGAAGCCCAGCGCTGCGAGTTGCGGCGCCAGTGGTTGCCGGTGATCGATCACGTGATGCGCGCCCATCGCCTTGCACCAGTCGACCGTTTCCGCGCGCGATGCGGTGGCGATCACGGTGAAACCGGCGCGGCGCGCGAGCTGGATCGCGATCGAACCGACGCCGCCGGCGCCGGCGATGACCAACAGCGATTTCCCCTTGCCGCCGTTTTCGGCGTCGAACGGCATGCGATGGAATAACAGTTCCCACGCCGTGATCGCGGTTAACGGCAGCGCCGCCGCCTGCGCGAAATCCAGTGTCGCCGGCTTGTGGCCGACGATGCGTTCGTCGACCAGCTGGTACTGCGCGTTGCTGCCTGAGCGCGTGATGTCGCCGGCGTAGTAGACCGCGTCGCCGGGCTTGAACAGCGTGACCTCGTCGCCGACGGCTTCGATGACGCCGGCAGCGTCGTAACCCAACACCTTCGGTTGCGCTTCGACCTGCGGTTTCGGCGAGCGCACCTTGGTGTCGACCGGATTGACCGAGACCGCCTCGACGCGCACGAGCAGGTCATGCCCGGTCGGTGGTGACGGCTGCGGCAGCTCGACATCGAGCAGCGATTGCGGATCGTCGATGGGAAGGTAACGAGTGAGCGCGACGGCTTTCATGAGACTTTCTCGAGCAAGGCGGAAAGATGAAGCGGATGTAGCCTATGAAGTGGATGTTCAGACCGGAGCAGGACTGCGTTCGGCGAACTGGCCGTTCCAATACGGGTAGTAGGGGTAAGGCGGCGTCACGTAGCTGGCTGCATCGAGCTTGGCGACTTGTTCCTCGGTGAGATTCCAGCCCACGGCGCCGAGGTTCTGCCTGAGCTGTTCTTCGTTGCGCGCACCGATGAGCACAGTGGAAACGGTGGGGCGTTGCAACAGCCAGTTCAGCGCGATCTGTGGAATCGTTTTGCCGATCTCGGCGCTGATTTCATCCAGCGCGTCGACGACGCGATACAGGCGCTCTTCATCGGTCGGTGGCGCGAAATTGGCCGTGTCATGCAACCGGCTCGTTTCGGGCAACGGTTGGCCGCGCCGGATCTTGCCGGTCAGGCGTCCCCAGCCGAGCGGGCTCCAGACGACCGCGCCGACGCCCTGGTCGATCCCAAGCGGCATCAGCTCCCATTCGTAGTCGCGTCCGATCAACGAGTAATACGTCTGGTTGGCGACGAAGCGGGAGCGACCATGCCGGTCGGCGGCGGCCTGCGACTTCATCAGCTGCCAACCGGAAAAGTTGGACGCGCCGAGATAGCGCACCTTGCCGGCGCGCACCAGGTCGTCGAGCGTCGACATCACGCTGTCCACAGGCGTCATCGCATCGAAGTGATGCAGCTGCAGCAGGTCGATGTAGTCGGTCCCGAGCCGCTTCAGCGCGCGGTCGGTGGCCTGGATCAGGTGGTGTCGCGAGGCACCGACGTCGTTCGGTCCATCGCCCGCGCGCAGCGTGATCTTGGTGGAGAGGATCACGTCGTCGCGTCGGCCCTTGATCGCCGCGCCAAGGATCGACTCCGACGCACCATCGGAATACACGTCGGCGGTGTCGAACAGGTTGACGCCGGCATCGAGGCAGATGTCGACCAGGCGCCGTGCCTCGTCGATATCGGTATTGCCCCAGGCGCTGAACAGCGGGCCCTTGCCGCCGAAAGTGCCGGCGCCGAATCCCAATGCGGGGACCTTGAAGCCGGAAGCGCCGAGAAAACGGTAGTCCATGAGCTTTGCTCCTTGGTAATGCAGTGTGGATGTGCGATCAGGCGCACTCGGTCGCGCCGGCAGACATTTCAATGTCGCGTCGCCGCGACGACTCCAGGCGCAGGCTCCACAACGCGACGGCAAGACCCGACGCGGTCACCAGCGCCGCGATCCAGGTCACCGCGCCGAGGCCCGGACCATGGACGATGACCACGCCGCCGAGCCAGGCACCGAGCGCATTGCCGAGATTGAAGGCGCCGATGTTGAGGCTCGAAGCCAGACTCTGCCCGCCTTCGGCCTTCTGCAAGACCCAGAGCTGCAGCGGCGGCACGGTGGCGAACCCGGCGACACCGAACAGTCCGACGAAGATCACGGCGGCAGGCTTGCTGTGCAGTGCGAAGGTCATCAGTCCCAATACCAGCGCCAATGCGATCAGCGTGGCGATCAAGGCCGGCATCAGCCGGTGGTCGGCGAGGCGCCCGCCGAGCAGGTTGCCGACGATCATGCCGACGCCGAACACCAGCAGGATCGGCGAAACCGCACCGTCGGCGAAGCCGGTGACCTGGGTCAGGATCGGTTGGATATACGTGAACACCGTGAACACACCGGCGAAGCCCAGCACCGTCATCAGCAGGCCGAGCAGCACCTGCGGACGCGCGATGGCTTTCAACTCCTCGCGAAAGGCGATCGGCGCCGCGTCGCTCTTGTCGGCAGGAACAAGCGTGGCGATGACGACGCTGGCGATCACGCCGATCGCGGTCACCGCCCAGAACGTCGCGCGCCAGCCGAAGTGCAAGCCGAGCCACGCGCCAGCCGGCACGCCGAGCAATGTCGCCACAGTCAAGCCAGTGAACATGATCGAGATCGCGGAAGCCTTGCGATCGGGTGCGACCAGTCCCGTCGCCACTACCGCACCGACGCCGAAGAAGGTGCCATGCGCGAGTGAAGTGACTACGCGCGCGATCATCAGTGCCGTGTAGTTCGGCGCCAACGCGCAGGCGAGGTTGCCGATGGTGAAGACCACCATCAGCGCGACCAGCACCGCCTTGCGCGGCATGCGGCTGGTGGCGGCCGTGAGCAATGGCGCGCCGACGAACACGCCCAGCGCATAACCCGAGATCAGAAGACCGGCGGCGGCGATGCTGACGTGCAGGTCGGCGGCGACCTGCAACAGCAACCCCATGATCACGAACTCAGTCGTGCCGATGCCGAATGCGCCGGCGGTCAGCGCATACAGACCCAGCGGCGTCCGGGACTTCGAGGGAACAAGGCTGGCAACCATGACGGGCTCCGGTGAACGAAGCAGCAGCCTAGGCCGTTGCATATTGAGCAGAAACCGGCAAAATCGCTAATCAGTATCAATAAATTATTGATAATGACCGACCGCATCAGCGATTTGAGTCTGTTCCTTCGCGTACTCGACCTGGGCTCGATCAGCGCGGCGGCGCGTAGCCTCGATCTCTCGGTCGCCGTGGCCAGCCAGCGGCTGAAGCGGCTGGAGCGCGAACTCGGCGTACGCCTGCTGCATCGGACCACGCGCCAGCTGCACGCGACGGCCGAAGGCGCGACGCTGGCGGAGCAGGGCCGCGCGCTCGTCGAAGACCTGGAAGCGCTGACCACGGGCCTGCGTCAGGCCGCCACAGAGGTGTCCGGCACGCTACGCGTCACCACGTCGGCGTCGTTCGGGCGCCAGTACATCTCACCCCTGCTGCCGGAATTCCTTGCCCAGCACCCACGAATCAAGCTAAGCATCAATCTCAACGACCAGATGCTGGACCTGATCAGTTCCGGCTTCGACCTCGCCATTCGCATCGGTGCGCTCGACGATTCCAGCTTGGTCGCGCGCAAGCTCGCGCCCAATCGCCGCGCCCTGTTCGCCTCGCCCGACTATCTGCGCCGACACGGCGCGCCGCGTACACCGGACGACCTGCGCAACCACGAGTGCCTGTTGCTGGTGGGCAGCCAGGGTCGTCAGGACCTGTGGCGGATGCGCGATCGTGAGGGAAACGAACTCGTCGTGCGCGTGCAGGGACGCTTCGAGAGCAATCTGGGCGAGGTGTTGCGCGACGCCACGCTCGCCGGCCTGGGCATCACCCAGCATTCGACCTGGCATGTCTGCGAGGACGTGCGCGCCGGCCGCCTGCAGATGGTGTTGCCGGATTATCCGATCGACGACACCGGCATCCACGCCGTCATGCCGCAGCGGCGGCTGGTGCCGCCGCGGGTGCGCGCGTTCGTCGATTTCCTGGCCGAACGCTTCGGCGACAACCCGCCGTGGGAGCGCGCTCTGGCAAAATAGCGGGCTTCCTCCGCCGCACTCCCGGGATTCCATGAGCCACTTCGACGTCCGTTCCGCCGCCCGCCCCGATCCCGACCAGCCGATGGTCGACATCGCCGACTACGTCATCGACACCCGTATCGACTCGAACGAGGCCTACGACACCGCGCGCTACATGCTGATCGACTCGCTGGCCTGCGCGATGCTGGCGATGAAGTTTCCCGACTGCGTCAAACACCTCGGCCCGCTGGTGCCGGGCGGCGAACTGCCCGGCGGCGCGCGCGTTCCCGGCACCTCGCTCGAGCTCGATCCGGTCCAGGCCGCATTCAATATCGGCACGCTGGTGCGCTGGCTCGACTTCAACGACACCTGGCTTGCCGCCGAGTGGGGCCATCCGTCCGACAACCTTGGCACCATCCTCGCCGTCGCCGACTATCTTTCGCGCAAGGCGGAGAAGGAAGGCGGAAAAGGCCTGACCGTGCGCGACGTGCTGGGCTGGGCGATCAAGGCGCACGAAATACAAGGCGTGTACGCCCTGCAGAATTCGTTCAACCGCGTCGGCCTCGATCACGTGATCCTGGTGCGCCTGGCTTCGACCGCGGTCGCCACCGCGATGCTCGGCGGCGGCAAGGACGAAGTGGTCAATGCCGTCTCGCATTCATGGATCGACAACGGCGTACTGCGCACGTATCGCCATGCGCCGAACACCGGCCCGCGCAAGAGCTGGGCCGCCGGCGACGCCTGCCGTCGTGCCGTGATCCACGCGCTCAACGCCGCGCACAAGAAAGTCGTCGGCTATCCGAGCGCGCTCAGCGCCAAGACCTGGGGTTTCTACGACATCGCCTTCAAGGGCAAGCCATTCCAGTTCGAGCGGCCGTTCGGCAGCTACGTGATGGAGAACGTGCTGTTCAAGATCAGCTATCCGGCCGAATTCCACGCGCAGACCGCGGTCGAGTGCGCGATGCAGCTGCATGGCCAGGTCAAGGCCAGGCTGGACAAGGGCGGCATCGACGAGATCGAGAAGATCGTGATCGAAACCCAGGAAGCCGGCGTCCGCATCATCGACAAGACCGGTCCGCTGGCCAACTATGCCGACCGCGACCATTGCATCCAGTACATGGTCGCCGTGCCGTTGATCTTCGGCCGGCTCACAGCTGCCGACTACAGCGACGACATCGCTTCCGATCCGCGCATCGATGCCCTGCGCGACAGGATGCAGGTCTCCGAGAATCCCGCAATTCACGAAGGACTACTTCGATGCGGACAAGCGCTACATCGGGAACTCGGTGCAGGTGTTCTACAAGGACGGCAGCAGCAGCGACAAGGTCTCCATCGACTATCCGATCGGCCATCGCAAGCGGCGCGCAGAGGGCATCCCGGTGCTGATGGCCAAGGCAAAAGCCGCGTTCAGCGAGCATCTCGGTTCCGAACGCGCCAACCGAATCATGGCTGCAGTCGAGCGGCCCGACACATTCGAAGCGATGCCAGTGACCGAGTTGATGGGCCTGTTGGTACCCTGAACGAGTGACCGACGGTGTCCCAAAACCCGGGAACTCCTGATAATGTTATGCCGCTGTTAACATTACCTTCACAACATGAAATCTAGGCTACCCGGGATGGCGTGCATACGGCGACCGTCCGCTCGTTAAAAAGTTGCACTCGTTTAAGTAAATTACTGATCAAGGAGCTGAACAATGAATAAGAAACTCCTCTGTGCCGCCCTGCTGGGTGGACTGGGTGTTGCGCAGGTCGCTAGCGCGCAGGAGTTCGACGATCGCTGGTATCTCACCGGCTCGGTCGGCTTCAATATCCAAGACAACGACCGCGACACCCGCAACGCGCCGTTCGGCGCGATCGGCGTCGGCAAGTTCTTGAACCCGAACTGGTCGCTCGATGGCGAGCTGAACTACCAGAACCCGAACCGCGATGCCAACCAAGATCTCAACTGGAGCCAGTACGGCATCTCGTTCGATCTGCGTCGTCACTTCATCACCGAAGGTCGCAACTGGAATCCGTACCTGTTGATGGGTCTGGGTTATCAGCGCGAAGAGATCGAGTCCGACAACTTCCCGAACCCGAATTCGCCGTTCGAGGAAGAAGAAGGCGCGATCGCCGGCAAGTTCGGCGTCGGCCTGCAGGGCGATCTCGGCCGCGTCGGCATCCGTACCGAGCTGGCGTATCGTGCCGTCGCGATCGACGACACCTTCGCGCAGCTGCAGAACGACGATCCGCCGCCGGAGCGCAATGACGGCGAAGACTGGTTCGGCGACGTGCTGGCATCGGTGGGTATCGTGATCCCGCTGGGACCGGAACCGACCGCACCGGTCGCCCCGGCACCGGTGGCCCCGAGCTGCGCCGATAGCGACAGCGACGGCGACGGCGTGAACGATTGCGACGACAAGTGCCCCGGTTCGCAGGCTGGCCAGACCATCGGTCCGGACGGCTGCCCGGTGCCGGTGTCGATCGACCTGAAGGGCGTGAACTTCGACTTCGACAAGTCGACGCTGCGTCCGGACGCGGTCGCGATCCTCAACGAGGCGATCGAGATCCTGAAGCGTTATCCGGAACTGAAGGTCGAAGTGGCAGGCCACACCGACTCGAAGGGTACCGATGCGTACAACCAGGCTCTGTCGGAGCGTCGCGCTCGCGCGGTGTACGACTACCTGACCAGCAACGGCATCGATGCCGCGCGTCTGGTGGGTCCGGTGGGTTACGGCGAGAGCCGCCCGATCGCGCCGAACACCAACGAGGATGGTTCGGACAATCCGGAAGGCCGTGCGCGCAACCGCCGCACCGAGCTGAACGTCCAGAACTAAGCGTCAGCGTTCCAAGCAACACCCGAAGCCCGGCCTTGTGCCGGGCTTCGTTTTTTGGCGCCAAGGCTCACTCACGAAGCTTTTGTTAAATCTCGTTTAACTTTCACCTGAACGGTGTATGATCCCGCCCGCAAGCAGCTGGCTAGGGGGCTGACGGCTGGCCGTGGGGCGGGCTTCTAGGACGCCACCTCGAACTTTTCCGACGTTTCGACCTGACCTTTTAGGAGTTTGTAATGAAGATCCGCTTGTTGAGCACCGCCTTGCTGGCAGGCCTCGCCCTGGCGCAGGTAGCGTCCGCGCAGGATTTCGACGATCGCTGGTATCTCACCGGCACCGTCGGCTTCAATATCCAAGACAACGACCGTGGCACCCGCAATGCGCCATTCGCCGGGGTTGGCCTCGGCAAGTTCATCAGCCCCAACTGGTCGCTGGATGGCGAACTGAACTACCAGAACCCGAACAACGACGACAACCAGAACCTCAACTGGAGCCAGTATGGCGTGTCGTTGGATCTGCGCCGCCACTTCCTCACCGAAGGCCGCAACTGGAACCCCTATGCCCTCATGGGCCTGGGCTACCAGCGTTCGGAAGAAGAGTTCGATGCGTTCCCGAATCCGAACTCGCCCGGCGAGCGTGAAGACGGCAATCTGGCCGCCAAGGTCGGCATCGGCCTGCAGGGTGATCTCGGCCGCGTCGGCCTGCGCACCGAGTTGGCCTATCGCGCCGATTTCGACGACAGCAGCGTTTCCGCTCCGAGCGAAGACTGGTTCGGCGACGTGCTGGCATCGGTGGGCGTCGTGATCCCGCTGGGACCGGAACCGACCGCACCGGTCGCCCCGGCACCGGTGGCCCCGAGCTGCGCCGATAGCGACAGCGACGGCGACGGCGTGAACGATTGCGACGACAAGTGCCCCGGTTCGCAGGCTGGCCAGACCATCGGTCCGGACGGCTGCCCGGTGCCGGTGTCGATCGACCTGAAGGGCGTGAACTTCGACTTCGACAAGTCGACGCTGCGTCCGGACGCGGTCGCGATCCTCAACGAGGCGATCGAGATCCTGAAGCGTTATCCGGAACTGAAGGTCGAAGTGGCAGGCCACACCGACTCGAAGGGTACCGATGCGTACAACCAGGCTCTGTCGGAGCGTCGCGCTCGCGCGGTGTACGACTACCTGACCAGCAACGGCATCGATGCCGCGCGTCTGGTGGGTCCGGTGGGTTACGGCGAGAGCCGCCCGATCGCGCCGAACACCAACGAGGATGGTTCGGACAATCCGGAAGGCCGTGCGCGCAATCGCCGCACCGAGCTGAACGTCCAGAACTAAGCGTCAGCGTTGTAAGCAACACCCGAAGCCCGGCCTTGTGCCGGGCTTCGTTTTTTGTGGCGAGTCGCAATGGCAAATGTTGCGTTGACTGAACGACACAGCTTGTGGCTTCACATGACGCCACCTACACTCGCGGCGACTATCGTAGAGGGCAGGACATGCGCGTTTTATTGATGACATTGGCCGGCTTGCTTGCCTCCCCCGGCGTCGCGCATGCGATCAACTGTTCAGGCGTGCCGCAGGCGCTGCCGGTACGCCCGACGGTCCTCGCGCCGATCGCATCGGAACTCGTGCCGCCCACAAGTGCACTCGGCGCGCAGAGCGGCGTTCTGTCGCAGGCCTATGACGAAGCCCAATCCGTCGACCAGGTGTTGCTGCGATTGCGGATCGAAAGTTGCCACGCCATGGCCATGGTCATGCCGGCGCCGAGTGCGATCGACCCGAACGATCCCGCCGCCTATAAACCTAAAACCGAATTCGACAACACGCCCTGGCGCTTCGACATGAGCCAGAACGGCAAGCGCATGACTGCGGACGAGTTCAGTGCCTGGATGAAGGCGCGTGGCGTGCGCGTGGCGCGTGGTGCCGCGCCCGCTGTGGCTCCCGCCGTGCCCGGTGTCGCCGCTCCCGCTGTGGCTCCTGCCGTGTCCGGTACTGGCGCTCCCGTCGCGGCGCCGACCCCTGTCGGCTCCCCGCCTGGTCTGCTGCCACCGACGACGACTTCGGCACCCATGACGCCGGCACCGGCACCGGCACCGGCGACACCGGCGCCCGAGGCGAACGAAAAGCCAACGACGCCCTAGTCACGCACCGCCGCTCGACCGCGTTGACCGAACAAGCGTCGCGCCAAGACACCGTCCTTGCCGCATGCCGCATCGCACACGAAGTTCCTCACCGCGCCACGGTTTGGCGCGAGTGCTGTCCAAGCGCGGACTCTGCTCGCGGACCGAAGCCGCACGCTGGGTGATTGCAGGTCGCGTGAGCATCGATGGCCGCACCATCCGCGATCCGGAGCATCCGACTGCCGTCGATGCCACCGGGCTCTCCGTCGACGGCCTTCCCGTGGCCGCCGTCGCGCCGATCCACCTCATGCTCAACAAGCCGCGCGGACTGGTGACCACCGCCGCAGACGAGCAGGGGCGCGACACCGTCTACCGTTGCTTCGATGGCGCTGGCTTGGGATGGATCGCACCGGTCGGACGTCTGGACAAGGCCAGCGAAGGCTTGCTGCTGTTCAGCAACGATCCGCAATGGGCTGCGCGCATCACTGAGCCTGCATCGGGTTCCGACAAGACGTATCACGTGCAGGTCGACGCCATTCCGAACGCCGATGCGATGCAGGCATTGGTGGTCGGCGTCGACGACGCAGGCGAGCGCCTGCGCGCGAAGTCGGCCGCGCTCTTGCGCAGCGGCGACAAGCATGCATGGCTGGAGATCGTGCTCGACGAAGGTCGCAACCGCCAGATCCGGCGGCTGCTCGCGGCTTCCGATCTGCGCGTGCTGCGGCTGGTGCGCGTGGCGATCGGACCACTGCTGCTGGGCGAATTGCCGAAAGGGCAATGGCGGCTGCTGACGTCGGCCGAGGCCTTCGCGTTGGCCGCTCCTACCGTTTGAGAACGCCGAGCTCGTGCCCGATGCGGACGAACGCATCGATCGCCCGGTCGAGGTGTTCGCGCGTGTGCGCCGCCGACATCTGCGTGCGGATGCGCGCCTGCCCTTGCGGCACGACGGGGAAGAAGAAACCGATCGCGTAGATGCCTTCCTCGAGCAGCCGTGATGCAAACTTCTGCGCCAGCGGTGCGTCGTACAGCATCACCGGGCTGATCGGATGCGTGCCAGGCTTGATGTCGAAGCCGGCGGCGGTCATGCGTTCGCGGAAATACGCGGTGTTGTCGGCCAAGCGCTCGCGCAGGTCGCCGGCGGCGGCAAGCATTTCGAACGCCTTGATTCCGGCGGCCACCACGTGCGGCGGCAGCGAATTGGAAAACAGGTACGGACGCGAGCGCTGCCGCAGCAGTTCGATCACCTCGCGCTTGGCCGTGGTGAATCCGCCCAGCGCACCGCCCATCGCCTTGCCGAGCGTGCCGGTGATGATGTCGATACGGTCGAGTACGCCCTTGACCTCGGCCGAGCCGCGTCCGTTCGCACCGAGGAACCCGGTCGCATGGCATTCGTCGATATGCACCAGCGCGCCGTATTTCCTTGCCAGCGCAGTGATCTCGTCGAGCGGGGCGATGAAGCCATCCATCGAGAACACCCCGTCGGTGCTGATCAGTTTGGTGCGCGCGCCGGCGGCATCGGCCGCCTGCAGTTGCGCTTCCAGTTCGGCCATGTCGCAGTTCGCGTAGCGAAAGCGCTTGGCTTTGCACAGGCGCACGCCGTCGATAATCGAAGCGTGGTTGAGCGCATCGCTGATGATCGCGTCTTCTTCGCCGAGCAGCGGCTCGTAGAGGCCGCCGTTGGCGTCGAAGCAGGCGGCATAGAGGATGGTGTCCTCCTTGCCGAAGAAGTCCGCAATGGTCTTCTCCAGCTGCTTGTGCAGGTCTTGCGTGCCGCAGATGAAACGCACGGACGCCATGCCGAAGCCGTGCGTATCGAGCGCTTGCTTGGCGGCGGCGATGATATCGGGATGATCGGCCAGGCCCAGGTAGTTGTTGGCGCAGAAATTCAGCACCGTGCGGCTGTCCTCGAGCGTGATCTCGGCCGACTGCGGCCCGGTGATGACGCGCTCGGACTTGAACAGGCCCTGGGCGCGGATCTCGTCGAGGGTGTCGGCGTAGCGTTGGGTCAGGGACATCGGTGGTCTTCGTGTTGGATGAAGTGGAAAAGAGGGACGAGTGGAGAGGAACGAGAAACGAGTAGAGCCGGCTTACACTCGTTTCTCGTTCCTCACCTCTCGTTTCTCGCTGTCTAGTTCCAGCTCAGGACGACCTTGCCGGACTTGCCCGATTCCATGAGGTCGAAACCCTTCTGGAAATCATCGATCGGCAACTGGTGACTGAGCACCTTGCCGAGCGGGAAACCTCCCAGCACGAGCTGCGTCATCTTGTACCAGGTCTCGTACATGCGCCGGCCGTAGATGCCGTGGATGGTCAGGCCCTTGAAGATGATGCGGTCCCAGTCGACGCCCGCGCCCTTGGGCAGCAGGCCGAGCAGCGCGACCTTGCCGCCGTGATACATGCAATCGAGCATGTCGTTGAACGCGCGCGGGTTGCCGCTCATCTCCAGGCCGACATCGAAGCCTTCCATGTGCAGGTCGCTCATCACGTCCTTCAGCGAGGTATTGGTGACATTGACCACGCGCGTCGCGCCCATGTCGGCGGCGAGTTTCAGGCGATAGTCGTTGACGTCGGTGACGACCACGTTGCGCGCGCCGATGTGCTTGCAGATGCCGGCGGCCATCACGCCGATCGGGCCGGCGCCGGTGATCAGCACGTCCTCGCCGACGACGTCGAATTCCAGCGCGCAGTGCGCGGCGTTGCCGTAGGGATCGAAGAACGCGGCGAGCTCGCTCGGGATCTGGTCCGGGATCGGCCAGAGGTTGCTCGACGGCATGACGATGTATTCGGCGAACGCGCCGTCGCGGGTGACGCCGATGCCGATCGTGTTCGGGCACAGGTGCTGCTTGCCGGCGCGGCAGTTGCGGCAATGGCCGCAGACGATGTGACCTTCGGCCGACACGCGCTGGCCGAGGCTGTAGCCGCTGACGCCCGGTCCGAGTTCGACCACGCGGCCGACGAATTCATGGCCGATGACCAGGCCGGGCTTGATCGTGCGCTGGCTCCACTCGTCCCACAGGTAGATGTGCAGGTCGGTGCCGCAGATCGCGGTCTTCTCGAGCTTGATCAGTACTTCGTTCGGCCCGGGCGTCGGCACCGGCACCTGCTCCATCCAGATGCCTTTGCCGGCTTCGCGCTTGACCAGCGCCTTCATGTTTTTCGGCAATGACATGCCTGGCGAAGACGACATCACTTGGCTCATCGGAACATCACTCTTGGGAAGGCCGCAGGTCGGCGAGCAAGGCGGCGATTATACGCCGTGGTCCGAGCGGTTCCGTTCGGCCAGCGCTGTACCATCGCCCGCTCCGATCCCCTATCGTCGCCATCGCTCATCGAGGACCGCCGCATGCGCAACACGCTCGCCCTGACCCTGACGCTGTGCATCGGCGCCGCCCATGCCGACGAAGGCATGTGGATGCCGTCGCAGTTGCCCGATATCGCCAAATCGCTGAAGGCGGCGGGTTTCAAGGGCAATCCGCGCGACTTGGCGGAACTGGCGAAGCCGCCGATGAGCGCAGTGGTGAAAGTAGGCGGGGCGACCGGCGCGTTCGTGTCTAAGGACGGCCTGGTGCTGACCAACCACCATGTCGCCTTCGGCGTGATCCAGTACAACAGCAGCAAGGAGCGCGACCTGATCGGCAACGGCTTCATCGCCGCCGATCGCGCCGCAGAGCTGCCGGCGAACCCCGACTACCGCGTGCTGGTGACGACGGGGTTCGACCGCATCACCGACCGCATCCTCGGCGACGCGCGCGGCAAGACCGGACGCGCGTACTTCGACGCCGTGGATGCGGCGACCAAGGCCGTCGTCGCCGAATGCGATCAGGCCGATGCCGGTAATCGTTGCAGCGTCGCCAACATGTATTACGGCACCGACTTCTATCTGATCCGCCAGCTCGAGCTGAAGGACATCCGCCTCGTCTACGCGCCGCCCGAGGCGATCGGCAATTACGGCGATGAAGTGGACAACTTCATGTGGCCACGCCATAGCGGCGATTTCACGCTGCTGCGCGCCTATGTCGGCAAGGACGGCAAGCCGGCGGCCTATGCGCCCGACAACGTGCCCTACCAGCCGCCCGCGCACCTGCAGGTATCCACCGATCCGGTCGGCGAGGGCGACTTCGCGATGCTCGCGGGCTATCCGGGCGTGACGTTCCGGCACCGCATGGCGTCCGAATTCAAGGACCAGGTCGAATGGCAACTGCCGTCGCGCGTGGCGATGATCGGTGGATTGATCGAAACGATCGAGAAGGCCGTCGGCGACGATGCCGAACGCAAGGTGCTCTACGCCGCTTCCCTCGCAGGCCTGAAGAACACGCTCAAGCGCGCACAGGGCGAGCTCGACGGACTGCGGCGCAGCGATGCAGTGCGCGTGCGGAATGAGGACGAGGCGGCGATGCTCGCATGGTTGTCGAAGCAACCGGATGCGGATGAGATCCTGACTGACGTCAGCGCGGCGCAGGCTGTGCTCGACGCGGCGCGTAGGACCCGCGAGCGCGACCAGTGGCTGACCGGAGCGCGGCCACTGCTGTTCAGTTCGGCGCTGAACCTGCAGCGCCTGGCATTGGAGCGGCGCAAGCCCGATGCACAGCGCCAAACCGGCTTCCAGCAGCGCGATGAAAAATTGCTCGAAGGCGCGCTGAAACAGGTGCAGCGACGGTATGACCCCGACGTCGAAAAAGCCTCGTGGCGATACCTGCTGGATCGCTACCGCGCGCTGCCGGACGATCAGCGCATTGCGGAAGTCGATGCGCTGTTCGGGACAGACGAAGCGCAGGCCACACGCGTACTGGATGCCTTGTATGCAGGCACGAAGCTCGGTACCGAGGCCGAACGGCTGCGTTGGTTTGCGGCGGCGCCGGACGAGGTGTCTGCGTCGAACGATCCGTTGCTGCGGGCGGCGACAAAACTGCTGCCTGCGGTGCTGCGCCAGGAAGACGCGGAGAAAGCGCGCGACGGCGACCTGCTGCGCCTGCGTCCGGCCTACATGCGTGCGCTGATCGCGTATCGTAAATCGCAGGGACGCGCGGTGTATCCCGATGCCAACTCCACGCTGCGCATCAGCTACGGCAAGGTCAGCGCGCTGTCGCCGCGCGATGGCGTGCACTATGCGCCGCTGACGACGGTGCAGGGCATCCTCGAGAAGCACACCGGCGTCGCACCGTTCGCCGCACCGCAGGCGCTGCGCGACGCGATCGCCAAGGCCGACTTCGGCAGCACCGCAGATCCAGCGCTCGAGACGCAGACCGTGGACTTCCTCACCAACCTCGACACCACCGGCGGCAATTCCGGCTCGCCGGTGCTCGATGCGCGCGGCAAGCTGATCGGCCTGAACTTCGACAGCAACTGGGAAGCGGTCAGCGCCAGCTGGATGTTCGATCCACGCTACAAGCGTGCGATCCACGTCGACCTGCGCTACCTGCGCTGGCTGCTGGCAAAGGTCTATCCGGCGCCGCATCTGCTGCGCGAGATGCGGTTGCCCGCCGAGTAGCCGCCTGCATTGCGTGCGCGATCGCCCGTTTCGGGTCCTGTGATCGTGCGCATGGTGTCCGCGGCCGCTGCTGCGGCACGCGGCGGCCGCTGAATAGCAGACAGGGCGCCCAAGTCCTGATTCTGGTCATGGTCGGGCCATGGTCCGGCGGCTAGACTCGCCGGTCGACTACCTACGAGGAACCCGTGCATGCGGATGAAGGCATTGGCCGCGGCCACCGCGGCGGTTGCGGTAATGGCAATGATCGGCAACGCGCAGGCGGCGGAAGGCATGTGGGTTCCGCAGCAGTTGCCCGAAATCGCCGTGCCGCTGAAGAAGGCGGGGCTGAAGCTCGATCCGAAACAGCTCGCCGACCTGACCGGCGACCCGATGGGCGCGGTCGTCTCGCTCGGCGGCTGCACCGCCAGCTTCGTTTCGCCGCAGGGGCTGGTCGTCACCAACCACCACTGCGCCTACGGCGCGATCCAGCTCAATTCGACGCCAGAGAAAAACCTGATGCGCGACGGTCTCAACGCCGCCACGCCCGCGGCGGAACTCAGTGCCGGCCCGAACGCGCGCATCTACGCGCTCGATTCGATCGTGGACGTCAGCGACCGCGTCAAGGCCGAGATCGCCGCGGCACCCGATGCACTCGGCCGCACGCGCGCGCTGGAAACCATCGAGAAGCAGCTCGTCGCGACCTGCGAGACCGGCGCCGGCTATCGCTGCCGGCTCTACAGCTTCGCCGGCGGCAACACCTATCGCCTGTTCAAGAACCTCGAGATCAGGGACGTGCGCCTGGTCTACGCGCCGCCCGGCAGCATCGGCAATTACGGCGGCGAGATCGACAACTGGATGTGGCCGCGCCACACCGCCGATTTCTCCTTCTATCGTGCCTACGTCGGCAAGGACGGCAGGCCTGCCGCATACGCAGCCGACAACGTGCCCTACCAACCGAAGCACTGGCTGAAGTTCGCCGACAAGCCGCTCGGCGCGGGCGACTTCGTCATGGTCGCCGGCTATCCGGGATCCACCAGTCGCTACGCACTGGCGGAGGAATTCGACAACACCGCGAGCTGGGCTTATCCGACGATCGCGCAAGACTACAAGCAGCTCGTGGCGCTGGTCGCGGCCGAAGGCGACAAGGATCCGGATATCGCGGTCAAGTACGCCAGCACCGTGCGCGGCTGGCAGAACGCGCTGAAGAATTACGACAGCCAACTCGCGGGTTTCGAGCGTACCGATGCCGCGACCATCAAGCAGTCCGATGAAGCTGCCGTGCTCGCATGGCTCGCACAACAGGGAGAGGCAGGCAAGCCGGCGATCGCCGCGCATGACCAACTGATCGCACTCGGCAGGCAATCACGCGCCACCCGCGAGCGCGACCTTGTGCTCGCACAGCTCGGCAATACCGGCGTACTCGGTTCGGCGACGACGCTGTACCGCACCGCCATCGAGCGCGCCAAGCCCGATGGCGAGCGCGAACAGGGCTACCAGCAGCGCGACTATCCGACCATCGAGGGCGGTATCAAGCAGATGGAACGCCGCTACGTGCCGGCGATGGATGCGCAGCTGCAGCGTTTCTGGCTGGTCGAATACATCAAGTTGCCCGCCGCGCAGCGCGTGGCGGCCATCGACAAGTGGCTGGACGGCAACGACGCCAAGGCCGTGGATCGCGCCGTCGAACGCCTGGCCAAGAGCAAGCTCGGCGACACCGACGAGCGCATGAAATGGTTCGCCGCCGATGGCAAGGCCTTCGAGAAGAGCAAGGATCCCGCGCTCCGCTACGCCGTTGCGGTGATGCCGGACTTGCTCAGGATCGAACAGGAAAAGAAGGTCCGTGCCGGTGAAACGCTCGCGGCGCGGCCGCTCTACCTGCAGGCCGTCGCCGACTACAAGAAAAGCAAAGGCCAGTTCATCTATCCGGACGCGAATTCGTCGCTGCGCATCACCTTCGGCAACGTCAAGCCTTACACCAAGCTCGACGGCAGTCAGCAACAGCCGTTCACGAAACTCGAAGAAGTCGCCGCCAAGGCGACCGGCGTCGAACCGTTCGATGCGCCGCAGGCGCTGCTCGAGGCGATCGCGAAGAAACGCTACGGCGGGCTTGCCGACAAGCGCCTGCGCACGGTGCCGGTAAATTTCCTGTCCGACCTCGACATCACCGGCGGCAATTCCGGTTCTCCGGTGCTCGATGCACGCGGCAAGCTGGTCGGGCTGGCGTTCGACGGCAACTGGGAATCGGTGAGTTCGAACTGGGTGTTCGATCCGGTGATGACGCGGATGATCTCGGTGGACCAGCGCTACATGCGCTGGGTCATGCAGGAGGTCTATCCGGCGCCGCAGTTGTTGAAGGAGTTGGGCGTGTCGGCCAAATAAGGCGGCTCGTCATTCCGGCAAGCGCCGGGCTTGTCTCCCTCCCCTGCGACGGCAGGGGAGGGCCGGGGAGGGGTGCCTTCAGGTCGCTTAGGTGCTCGCCGTGAGTCAGCAGCATTCGCGCTTCAGCGCGGTGAAAACCGCAGGCTGCAGACGCCGTACTCACTCCACAGTGTCGAGCACATAGTCGAACGTATAAAAATGCTTCCCGTCGACGATATCGATCGCCATGTGCCCGGACAGCCCGGCCAACGCGCCGGTGCCCGAATCGGGCACCACCGTGACCGACAGCGAAGCCGCGCCGCGCGCCATGGTGCCGTTGTGCTGCAAATGAAAGCTGCCGCCGCGTCCGTCGAGCGTACCGGCGATGCGTTCGATGGCGACATAAGCAGCCGAGCCCGGCACTTCGGTGCCGACCATCAGCATCTGCACGACGCTGGTGGCGTCGAGGGGTCCGTGGAAGCGCTTGTCGAAACGGTTGTGGCCGATCACCGTCCCGTCGCCGCCGTCGAGCGCCGGCGCCGACGTGCGGTTGACATCGAATTCCCCTTTCGCTTGCTGTGCCATTGCGTTGTTCCTCTGGATGGGCTGCCGGACAGGCACGCGCCGCGATCGTACCCGCGGCGGCCCGGTTGCGATGTGCGGTTGCAACCATGTTAGGCTGCGGCTGTCGCGGATTCCCATGCCAGCCGGCCCCGTCTTCCGACCCGAGTGATCGCCGCCCAGCGCGGCTCGTCCCACCGTAGTACCGGCTGCATGCGTGTCCGCGGGTGTCCCTTCCCCATGGAGCATGCGATGAAAGTGCTGGCTTGCGACGGTATCCACGAAGATGGTCTGGCCCTGTTCCGCGAAGCGGGCTGGGAAGTGGCCGTGTCCGGTCCGATCAAGGACCCCCATGTGCTGGCGCTGGCGATCGCCGATGTCGATGTCCTGCTGGTGCGGTCGGCCACCCAGGTCACGGCCGAGGCCATCGAATCGGCCAAACAACTCAAGGTCATCGGCCGCGCCGGGGCCGGCGTCGACACCATCGACGTCGAGGCTGCGACAGACAAGGGCATCGCGGTGATGAACGCGCCGGACGGCAATACGCTGGCCGCGGCCGAGCACGCGATCTCGCTGCTGTTCGCGCTCGCCCGCCACATCCCGCGTGCCGATGCCGGCATGAAGGCCGGCGAGTGGCCGAAGGCCGGGCTCACCGGCTTCGAGCTGGAAGGCAAGAAACTCGGCGTGATCGGCCTCGGCCGCATCGGCAGCACCGTGGCGCGCAAGGCGCAGGGCATCGGCATGGATGTGGCCGCCTACGATCCATTCCTGCCGGCATCGGCCGCTGGCAAGGGCAGCGTGCCGCTGAAGACGCTCGACGAGTTGCTGGCCAAGGCCGACATCATCACGTTGCACATCCCGCGCACCAAGGAAACGACCAACCTGCTGTCGGAAGAACGCCTGCGTTCGATGAAGCCCGGCAGCTACGTCATCAATGCTGCGCGCGGCGGCCTGGTCGACGAGGACGCGCTGCTGCGGTTGCTCGAGGAAGGACATCTGGCCGGCGCCGCGCTCGACACTTTCGCCACCGAACCGCTGCAGGCGGATTCGCCGTTGCGCGGCAACGCGAAGCTGATCCTCACCCCGCACCTCGGCGCTTCCACGAGCGAGGCACAGCAGGCGGTCAGCACCATCCTCGCCAGGCAGATCCTCGATTTCATCGATACCGGCGCGGTCGCCGGCTGCGTCAACCTGCCGCCGCTCACCGCTGAAGCCGCGCGCGAAGTCGGTCCCTGGATGCCGCTGATGTCGGCACTGGGCAAGCTCGCTGCGCGCCTGGTCCCGGCGCCGACGCGATTGCACATCACCTACGCCGGACGCAGCGAGGCGCTCGATCCGCGTCCGCTGACGCGACTGCTGGTGTCGTCGCTGATGGCCAAGGCCTCATCGCGCGTGACGCCGGTGAACGCGCTCGCCGAAGCCGCCGCGCGAGGACTGGCGGTCGCCGAAACCGTGGGCGGCGACGGCGACGGTTTCGATCGCCTGCTCAAATTGCGCGTCGAGGACGAATCCGGTCATGCGCGCGAAGTCGAGGCGACTCTGCATCGCGGCCCGCGCGTGGTGCGCCTGGATGGTGTCGAACTCGACTTCGATCCTTCCGCGCACCTGTTGCTGATGCGCAACGAAGACCGTCCCGGCATGATCGGTCTGGTCGGCTCGCACCTGGGTGCGGCCGGTGTGAACATCGTCAACTTCTCGCTCGGCGCCAAGGGCGACGGCGAGGCGCGCGCGGCGATCACCGTCGACCGGTTCGTGCCGGAGGCGCAGCTGGTGGCGTTGCGCGGGATTCCAGGCGTGCTGGCGTTGGAGGCGTTGTGATGGCTTGTTCGTATGCACTGGGTCCCCGCCTTCGCGGGGATCACGAAGCGGGGAACTGAAAGATCATGCGCATACTGCTCGCCCGCCACGGCGAAACCCCGTGGAACGCCGAAGGCCGCTACCAGGGCCAGGAAGACATCCCGTTGTCGCCGGTCGGCGAAGCGCAGGCCGAAGCCCTCGGTCGCCGCCTGCACGACACGCGCATCGATCGCGCCGTCGCCTCGCCGTTGTCGCGCGCGCGGCGTACCGCGGAGCTTGCGCTGGGGACGGAGCGCACCGCGATGCTCGTCACCGACCCCGGTCTGATGGAGATCGCGCACGGCACCTGGGAAGGACTGCTCGCGAGCGAAATCCGCGAGCGCGACGCCGCGCGGCTGCAAGCCTGGCGCGACTCGCCGCATGACGTATTGATGCCGGAAGGCGAATCGCTGCAGCACGTGTTCGACCGCGCCTGGCCTGCATTCGCGCGCGCCTGCGATGGCCTCGGCAGCGACGACACCTTGCTGGTCGTCGCCCACGACGCCGTCAACCGCGTGCTGCTGTGTCACGTCCTCGGCATTCCGTTGGCGAGGCTGTGGACGTTCCGCCAGGCACCGACCACGCTGAACCTGCTCGAGGGCGCGGACGTCGATCACCTCGAAGTCGTGCGACTCAACGACTGCGCGCACCACACGCTGCTGTTCGGCGAAGCCGTGCATCGCGCGCTGTGACCGGGACGCGCACGCTGCCGGAGTGGCTGGCGTACATCGAACGCCAGCATCCCAAGGCCATCGAGATGGGCCTGGAGCGCGTGCGCGAAGTCGCCGTACGCATGGGAACCGGCAAACCCGCGCGGCACGTGATCACCGTCGCCGGCACCAACGGCAAAGGTTCGACGGTCGCGTTGATCGAGGCGATCGCGCGCGCGGCCGGCTGGAAGGTCGGCGCATATACGTCGCCGCATCTACTGGCCTACAACGAGCGGGTGCGGATCGATGGGATCGACGCCGGCGATGAGGCGTTGGTCGAAGCGTTCGAGGCGGTCGAGGCGGCGAGGATGCAAGCGAAGCGAGCAAACGCCGTCCCGCTGACCTATTTCGAATACGGCACGCTCGCCGCGCTGTGGCTGTTCGAACGCAGCGACCTGGACCTCGCCATCCTCGAAGTCGGGCTCGGCGGCCGCCTCGACGCGACCAACCTCGTCGATCCCGACGTCGCCGTGATCACCACCGTCGACCTCGACCACCAGGACTACCTCGGCGACGATCGCGAACGCATCGGCGCCGAGAAGGCGGGCATCGCGCGCGCGTGGAAGCCGCTGGTGCTCGGCGAGGACGATCCGCCGTCGAGCGTGCTCGGCCATGCGTATGCGATCGGGGCGTCGGCGATCCGCATCGGCTGCGATTTCTTCTTCGAGCCGATCAGCGGATCCGCCGAGGTCGATGGTCCCGTTGATGGAGCACCCAACGTCGGCAGCTGGCGCTGGCACGAGGTCGGCTGCGAACTCGTGCTGCCGCCACCGCGCCTGGCCGCACCCGCGCAATTGCGCAACGCCGCGACGGCGATCGCGGCCTTGCGGGCACTGGATGCGCAAATCCCGGAGGCCGCGTTCGCCGAGGGCGTCGCCTCGGCGCAACTCGCCGGCCGCCTGCAGGCGTTCGCGTGGGACGGCGTCGAAGTCCTCGTCGACGTCGCCCACAACCCGCAGGCCGCGCGCGAACTGGCGGCGTGGCTGCGGCAGACGCCGATCGCGGGTCGGACGTTCGCCGTGTTCGCCGCGCTCGGCGACAAGGACGTGGCCGGCGTCGCCGCGGCACTGCAGGACGACGTCGACCAGTGGCATCTCGCCGGGCTGGTCGACGCCGGCCCGCGTGGAACCGACGTCGACAGCCTCGCGCAACGGCTCGCCGCCACCCGTGCCGGCGAGGGCGACCGCCACGCGCGCGTCGGCGATGCGTTGCAAGCCACGCGCGAACAGGCGCGGCCTGGCGACCGCATCCTGGTGTTCGGATCCTTCCACACCGCAGCGGCTGCGCTTGCGCTGCTTAACGCACGCGACTGAGCGAGGCCGACGGTTAGGGAGCGCGCAACCGCCCAGCGTATAATTCGCCGGCCCCCGCTGCCCTGGACACCGATGGATTCCGGACTGAAACAGCGTCTGATCGGCGCGGCCGTGCTGGTCGCGCTCGCCGTGATCTTCCTGCCGATGCTGGTGCAGGGTCCTGCACCCGACAGCGGCGTCTCCGATGTCCCGCTGACGATGCCCGATGCGCCGCAGGGCGACTATGAAACCCGTGACCTCCCGCTGGTGACGCCCGGCGCGGCGCCCGACGGCGGTGCGGTCGGCCTGCAGACGGAAGCTGACGACAACAATGCGCTGCCCAGCGTGGACACCGGCTCCGCCCAGGCCCCGGCCAGCCAGGCGGTTCCACTCGGCGACAGCGGCGTCTCCGCGCCGACGGCATTGCCGGCCGAACCCACTGCAACGCCTGCGCCAGCGCCGGCCGTTGCGCCGGCAAAGCCGCAAGCACTGCCCGTGGCCACGGCGGGCGGCGACTACGCCGTGCATTTCGGCTCGTACGCCACCGCCGGCAATGCCGAAACCATCATCCGGCAGCTGCGCGGCTCGCAGCTGCCCGGGTACAGCGAGTCGACCACGTTGAACGGCAAGCCGGCCTGGCGCGTCCGCATCGGGCCGTATGCGAGCCGTGCCGATGCCGAAGCTGCGCGTCTGCGCGCGGCGCACGTGCGCGACGACGTGTCGGCGCGCGTGGTGGCGCTGGATGCCGAAGCCGCGACCGCGCAGGTCGCCGCGAAGCCGCCTGCCTCCTCGATCACCACCCAACCGCTGCCCCCGGACACCACCAAGCCCGCTACGGCTCCGCCAGCCGCGAGCAAACCAGCGGCCGCGCCGACGACCACGACGGCCGCCGCCGCCGGCGTCGGCTTCGCCGTGCAACTCGGCGCCTTCAGCAAGAGCGCCGATGCCACTGCATTGCGCGATCGCCTGCGCAGCGCCGGTTTCAGCGCGTTCACCGAAACCGTCAACACCGACAAGGGCGCATTGACCCGCGTGCGCGTGGGGCCGGTGGTCAGCCGCGCCGAAGCACAGCAGCTGCAGGCGCAGGTGAAGTCGAAGGTGGGCGTCGACGGCATCGTCCGGCCGCATCCGTGACGTGACGGCCTTGCGCGCATGAACACGATCGATCTGCTGCTGCTGGCCGTCATCGGCGTGTCCGCGCTGCTCGGGCTGATGCGCGGCTTCATCGGCGTGCTGGCTTCGCTCGTTGCGTGGTTGCTGGCCGGATGGATCGCATTCCGCTTCGGCGGCCAGGTCGCCGTCGCGATCGCAGGCGATGGCCAGCCGGGCGCCGGCGAGCTGTTCGCAGGCTACGGTCTCAGCTTCCTCGCGGTGATGGTGTTCGTCGCCCTGGTCGCCTGGCTGGTGCGCAAGCTGGTGCACGCCGTCGGCCTGTCCGGCGTCGACCGCGCGCTCGGCTTCGCCGTCGGCCTGGTGCGCGGCGGTTTCGTCGCCTGCGTGATCGTGCTGCTGATGGGATTCACGCGGATGCCGCAGGACGGCAGCTGGCGGGAATCGCGCGTGGTGCCGGTGCTGATGCCGGGCTCGCAGTGGTTGCAGGGCTGGCTTCCGCATTGGGCGGCCGGCGAGGTTGATTTGGGCGGGCAGGAACCGCATCTATCGTCACCCGACAACGCGCCTGCGTTGCCGGCACCAGCCGGCGCCTGACGCCGCGGAGTTGATCAGCCATGTGCGGCATCGTGGGAATCGTGGGAACTTCCGAAGTCGCAGCCGCGCTGTACGACGGCCTGACCGTGTTGCAGCACCGCGGCCAGGACGCCGCCGGCATCGCGACAGCCGACGGCTCGCACCTGCGCGTGCACAAGGGCAACGGCCTGGTGCGCGACGTGTTCGACGCCAAGGCGATGCTGCTGCTGGAAGGCAAGGTCGGCATCGCCCATTGCCGCTATCCGACCGCCGGCAGCGAAGGCCTCGACGAGGCGCAGCCGTTCTACGTCAATTCGCCGTACGGCATCGCGCTCGCGCACAACGGCAACCTGGTCAACACCGACGCGCTGCGGCGCGAGGTGTTCGAGCAGGACCGCCGCAACGTCAATACCGAATCCGATTCCGAAGTGCTGCTGAACGTGTTCGCGCACGAGCTCGACACGCACAAGGCGCTGACGCCGGAAGCTGCGTTCAAGGCGATCGAGGGCGTCAACCGCCGCGCCAAGGGCGGTTATGCCGTGGTCGCGACCGTGCTCGGCCTCGGCCTGGTCGCGTTCCGCGATCCGCACGGCATTCGTCCGCTGGTGCTCGGCAAGCGCACGACCGAGGCCGGCACCGAATATGCGATCGCCTCCGAATCGGTCGCGCTCGACATCCTCGGCTTCGAGCGCGTGCGCGACGTCGCGCCGGGCGAGGGCATCGTGGTCACGCCGCGCGGCGAACTGCACGCGCGCCTGTGCGCCGAGAACCCGCAGCACACGCCCTGCATCTTCGAATACGTCTACTTCGCGCGTCCCGACTCGATGATGGACGACATCTCGGTGCACAAGGCGCGCATGCGCATGGGCGTGACGCTGGGCGAGAAGATCCTGCGCCTGCGCCCGGACCACGACATCGACGTCGTGATCCCGATCCCGGACACCTCGCGCGATGCCGCGCTCGAGATCGCCAGCCTGCTCGGCGTGAAGTACCGCGAAGGTTTCATCAAGAACCGTTACGTCGGCCGCACCTTCATCATGCCGGGGCAGGGCGAGCGCGCGAAGTCGGTCAAGCGCAAGCTCAACCCGATCCCGCTGGAGTTCAAGAACCGCGTCGTGCTGCTGGTCGACGATTCCATCGTCCGCGGCACCACCTCGAAGCAGATCGTGCAGATGGCGCGCGATGCCGGCGCACGCAAGGTCTATCTCGCTTCCGCCGCGCCGCCGGTGCGCTATCCGAACATCTACGGCATCGACATGCCTTCGGTCGACGAGCTCGTCGCGCATGGACGCAGCGAAGCCGAGATCGAGCAGTTTCTCGCCTGCGACTGGCTGATCTATCAGGACCTGTCGGACCTCGAGGATGCCGTGGCCGGACCGAAATTCCCCGGCCGCAAGTTCGACAGCTCGTGCTTCAACGGCGAGTACGTCACGGGGATCGAGCCGGGCTACTTCGAGCGCATCCAGCAGTTGCGTTCGGACGAGGCGAAGAGGAAGCGGCGCGTGGCTTCGTGATCCATCGTTGCCCGTCATTCCCGCGCAGGCGGGAATCCAGCGACTTTCTTTCTGCACCTGTTCCAGCAACGTATCGGGCCAAAGACACTGGGTTCCCGCCTGCGCGGGAATGACGAGCGTTAGCCGTGTCGGCCTCCCTGCACGACGCCGCGCTATTCCTGCCTTGAAGCGTCATCGCCGCAAGACAAGGTGTCCAGGACGTTTGCGGTGGCAGCAGCGTTTTCACGCAACGCATTGAACACCGCGGAAGCGTCTCCGCCGCCTGATCCAATCCGCATGCCGGGTCGCCCGCGACAGCCCGAAACTCGTCCATCCGCGCGACCTGCCCAAGCGCGGCCTCGGCACCGACGAAGGCCGCGCCGCCTTCATCCACGCCATCGCGCATATCGAATTCAACGCGATCGACCTCGCCTGGGACGCGGTCTACCGCTTCCGCGGCTTGCCCGACGCGTACTACGCCGACTGGGTCGGCGTCGCCAATGACGAAGCACGGCATTTCACGCTGTTGCGCGAGCGCCTGCAGCAGCTCGGCTACGACTACGGCGATTTCGATGCGCACAACGGCCTATGGGAAATGGCCGAAAAAACCGCCCACGACGGCCTCGCGCGCATGGCGCTGGTGCCGCGCGTGCTCGAGGCGCGCGGGCTCGATGTCACGCCCGGCATGATCGTCAAGCTGCGCGCACTGGGCGACGAGGCCACGGCGGTGATCCTCGAAACCATCCTGCGCGAGGAAGTCGCGCACGTCGCCGCCGGCAGTCGCTGGTTCCGCTGGTTCTGCGATCGCGCCGGCTGCGAGCCCGAGGCGCGTTTCCGCGAACTGCTCGTGGAATACGCCGGTGGTGCGCTGCATGGACCGTTCAACGTCCCAGCGCGCAGTGCAGCGGGCTTCAGCGTCGAAGAACTCGATGCGCTGAAAGCGTTGTCGCGCTGACGGGAGCGATTGGCCCTGCCGGCAGCACGGCATTGGTCCCGTTACATCCGGCACATCGCATCGTGGGGATCGTCGGACTAGATTGTCGGCTCGTCCCTTGCAAAAGCTAGGAGCCTGCCATGCGCTTCATATACCTTTCGCTGGCCGCGGCGCTGTTCATTGCGATCGTTGCCGGCAAGCGCCGCCGAACCTTCCGCCAAGCAGACCTCCAGTCCGACCGAACAGGCCACGCAACGCCAGATCGAAGGCCTGGCACAGGAACTTCTCGACGCCATCACCTACGGCAGGCCGGATGTCTGGCGTCGCATCCTGCATCCGCGTGCACTGGTCGCCGACGAGGATGGCAAGGTCTACACGAAAGATGAAATGGTGTCGGAAATCCGCCCGCTGCCGGCCGGTTACGAAGGCGAGCTGCGCATTGCGAACCCGAAATTCTCGCTGGATGGCGACATGGCGGTGTTGAGTTACGACACGCCGGAGTCGTTGAAGCTGTATGGGCAGACGCTGCACACGCTGTTTCGCGCGACCGATGTCTACCGGCGCGTCGACGGCCGGTGGCTGCTGTTTGCCAAGCAGATCCAGGTGATCCCCGCGGAACTCGCAGCCGTACGCGTCGATACCGCGACCTACGACGCTTACGTCGGCCGCTATGAGCTTGGCGCCGATGCCGTACTGACGGTCACCCGCGAAGGCGATCGCCTCTACAGCCAGCGCGATGCGCGCCCCAAGGACGCATTGCTGCCGATCGGCGGCGATCGTTTCGTGCGCAAGGGACATCCGCGCGGCGAGCGCTTCTTTCGCCGCGATGCGAACGGCAAGGTGGACGCGCTGGTCGACCGTCGCGACAACGAAGATTTGATCTGGCGCAGAGTGCCGATGCAGTAGCCGGGCGGCATCGCGGATCCGCTGTTGCCCCCTTTGAAAAAGGGGGCGGGCATCCGCGCAGCGGATCACGGGGGATTTGCTTTTGATCTTGGGTGACGCGTCGCGAGCCCATCAGGCTCCCCGCGAAAAGCAAATCCCCCGCTTGGCGCTTCGCGCCGCGCTGCCCCCTTTTTCAAAGGGGGCGAAAAGCTACAGCGAGGACAACTCCGCGCCCTGGGCGTCGACGCGCAACACCGACCCTTGCGTGTACCAGTCGCCGAGCACGATGCGCCGGCAGGCGCGGTCCGTGCACGTCGACCTCGTGGATCGCCGGGCGATGCGTATGGCCATGGATCATCGTGTCGATGCCATAACGGCTGAAGGTCGTGGCGACCGTCTGCGGCGACACGTCGGTGATCGTCTCCATCGTCCCGGCATCGCGCAGGCCGCTCTGGTGCGCCTGGCTGGCCGCGCGCGCCTGCTGGGCGAAGGCCAGGCGTGCGGCCAGCGGTTGCGCGAGGAACTGTCGTTGCCAATCCGGATTGCGGGTCTGCGCACGGAACTGCTGATAGGCGACATCGTCGGTGCACAGCAGGTCGCCATGCATCAGCAGCGTCGGCTTGCCTTCCAGCTGGACGACGGCGGGGTCGGGCAGGATCGTCATGCCGGCACGATGCGCGTAGTCGTCGCCGAGCAGGAAATCGCGATTGCCGCGGATGAAATAGACCGGCACGCCGCTATCGCGCAGCCCGCGCAACTTTTCGGCGACGTAAGCGCCGACGTCGGACGGATCGTCGTCGCCGACCCAGGCTTCGAACAGGTCGCCGAGGATGTAGAGCGCGTGCGCGCCGCGCGCTTCCTGGTCGATGAACTGGCCGAACAGTTGCGTGATGTCCGGCCGGGTGGGGTCGAGGTGCAGGTCGGAAATGAATAAGGTCGTCATCGCCGCATTGTAGAGCCGAGGGCGCCATCCTGGGCTCGTCATCCCCGCGCAGGCGGGGATCCAGTGACTTTGCCCTTTCCGCGACCTGGACGATGGATCCCCGCCTGCGCGGGGATGACGAGCAAAAAAAGCACCAATCCAGAACACGAGCGCCGGCGACTCCTGCGGGCCCGGACTCTCCACTCCGGTAAAATCCCCGAATTCATTCCGATGGCGCCACGATGACCTGCCGCACCCGCTTCGCCCCCAGTCCCACCGGTTACCTCCACATCGGTGGCGCACGCACCGCGTTGTACTGCTGGCTGGAAGCGCGCCGCCGCGGCGGTCAGTTCATCCTGCGCATCGAGGACACCGATCGCGAGCGCAGCACGCAGGGGGCGGTGCAGGCGATCCTCGACGGCATGTCGTGGCTCGGGCTCGACGCCGACGAGGGCCCGATCTACCAGACCGATCGCTACGACCGCTACCGCCAGGTCGCCAGCGAACTGGTCGCAGGCCGGCAAGGCCTACTACGCCTACGAGAGCCGCGAGGAGATCGACGCGATGCGCGAGGCCGCGCAGGCCGCGGGCAACAAGCCGCGCTACGACGGCCGTGCACGCGACCTCGACCTGCCCGAGCGCGACGATCCCAACAGGGTCATCCGCTTCAAGAACCCGCTTACCGGCGACGTCTCGTTCGACGACAAGGTCAAGGGCCGCATCACCTGGAGCAACACCGAGCTCGACGACCTCGTGCTGATCCGTTCCGACGGTTTCCCGACCTACAACTTCGCCGTCGTCGTCGACGATCTCGACATGAAGATCACCGACGTCATCCGCGGCGACGACCACGTCAACAACACGCCGCGCCAGGTCAACCTGTACGACGCGCTCGGCGCGCCGGTGCCGGCGTTCGCGCACCTGCCGATGATCCTCGGACGCCGACGGCACCAAGCTCAGCCAAGCGCCATCGGCGCGGTCGGCGTGATGCAGTACCGCGACGACGGCTACCTGCCGCATGCGCTGCTGAACTATCTGGTGCGTCTGGGCTGGTCGCATGGCGACCAGGAGATCTTCTCGATCGACGAGATGCGCGCGCTGTTCCGGATCGAGGACGTCAACCATTCGGCGTCGCGCTTCGACACCGCCAAGCTCGGCTGGCTCAACCAGCAATACCTGAAGCACGACGATCCGGCCGATGTCGCGCAAACACCTGGCGTGGCACCTGCACAACGACGGTTACGACCTCGCCAGTGGCCCCGCGCCGGCGGATGTCGTGATCGCGCTGCGCGACCGCGTGCAGACGCTCAAGGAAATGTCGGAGCGTGCGGCGGTCTGGTATCGGCCGCTCGAGCATTACGACGAAGCGGCCGTCGCCAAGCATCTGACCGCAGCTGCCGCGGCGCCGCTAGCCGGAGCGCGCGAGCGACTGGCCAAACTGCCGGCGTGGACGGCCGAAGCGGTCGGCGTCGCGCTGCATGAAGCTGCCGAGGCCCTCGGCCTCGGCATGGGCAAGATCGCGCAGCCGCTGCGCGTGGCGATCACGGGAACGCAGGTCAGCCCCGATATCTCGCAGACGGTTTACCTGGCCGGTCAGGCCGAGGCGCTGAAACGCATCGACGCCGCTTTGGGGCGCATTGCGGCAGCTTGATCTTGCCCTTGCCCGTCGTTCCCGCGTAGGCGGGAACCCAGCGCCTTCGGTTGAAGGCCATAAAGTCACTGGATCCCCGCCTTCGCGGGGATGACGGCCAAATCATTCGGGTAATTCGCCTTCCCTTGAGTCCACCCGCCCCAGCCACCATCATTCCCCCATGTCCCGCCACGCCTGCACCGACCCCAAGCACCACGTCCACGACGCCGCCGGCTTCGTCGGCGCGGTGGAGCGCGCCTGCCAGGAACGCGGCCTGCGGCTGACGCCGATCCGGGCGCGGGTGCTCGGCTTCATCGCCGATGCCGGCAAGCCGCTCAAGGCCTACGACCTGCTCGAGCAGGTGCGCGTGGGCGAGGGCGCGGGCGCCGCGGCGCCGCCGACGGTCTATCGCGCGCTCGATTTCCTGCTCGCCAACGGCTTCATCCACAAGCTGCAGTCGGTCAACTCGTTCGTCGCCTGCCACCATCCGAGCACGACGCAGCATTCGGTGCCGTTCCTGATCTGCGACCGCTGCCACTCGCGCGGTCGAGCTGGAAGACAAGCACGTGGTCGACCTGCTCGACGAGCGCGCGCGCGTGCTCGGCTTCGTGCCGCAGGCGCAGACGCTGGAAGTGCACGGCCTGTGCGGCGATTGCGACCGCGCGGCCAAGGCCGCCTGAGGCGCTAGGCGACCGCGGGTCGCAGCGCCGGTTTCGCCTCGCGGATCGGCAGATTGGCCGCTGCGGCCAGCAGCGCCAGCGCGATGTCGGCGTACCACATCCAGGTGTAGTCGCCGAAGCGCTCCATCACCAGTCCGCCGACCCAGGCGCCGAAGAAGCCGCCGATCTGGTGCGAGAGCAGCGTGAGCCCGAATAGCGTGCCGAGATAGCGCGGCCCGAACAGCTTGCCGACCAGGCCCGCCGTCGGCGGCACGGTCGCCAGCCAGGTCAAGCCGAGTCCCGCGGCGAACAGGTAGAACGTGATCGGCGTCGGCGGCGAAACCAGGTAGATCGCGATCAGCGCGGCGCGGCTCGCATACATCAGCGCAAGCAGCGATTTCATCCGGTAACGCTGACCGAGCCAGCCCGCGCCAAGGCTGCCGGCGACATTGAACAATCCGATCAGACCCAATGAGACCGCCGAGACGCTGTCCGACAGCCCGCACAACGCGATCTCGCCGGGCAGGTGCGTGACCAGGAACGCGATGTGCACGCCGCAGGTGAAGAAGCCCAGGTGCAGCAGCCAGTAGCTGCGATCGCGCGCGGCGATGCGCAGTTGCGCGCGCAGGCCGATGCCGGATTGCGCCGCGGCATCCGCCGACCGCGGTTTCGGGCGTCGACTTGCGACGCCGCAGCGGCCATGCCAGCGGAAGGGTCAGCAGTGCCGAAGCCGCCAGCGCCCACATCGCCGCGGCCCAACCCGCGGCTGCGATGACGGCCTGCGCGAACGGCGCGAACAGGAACTGGCCGAACGAACCGCCGGCATTGATCACGCCGGCCGCCATCGAGCGCTTCTCCGCCGGCACGCTGCGCGCGGTCGCACCGATCAGGATCGAGAAACTGCCGGCGCCGGCGCCGGCCGCGCTGAGCAGGCCGAGGCTGATGATCAAGCCCCATTGCGAACCGAGCACCGGCGCCAGCGCCATGCCAGCGATCAACAGCACGCTGCCGGCGACGAGCACGCGGCCCGGACCGCGCTGGTCGGCGATCGCGCCGAACACCGGTTGCACCGCGCCCCACACGAACTGGCCGACCGCGAGCGCGAAGCTGATCTGCGCGATGCCGAGTCCGGTCGACGCACCGATCGGCTTCACGAACAGTCCGAGCGACTGGCGGATGCCCATCGTGATCATCAGCATCGCGGTGGCGGCGAGGATCAGCGGCCAGGTTCGCGGCAGCGGCGGGGCGGGTTGGATGGGGGCAGTCATGCGCCTAAATGCCCACAACAGGCGAACCCGCGCAATCACACCAGCGGAACACGGCGTCGCTCCCGCGACGCGTGCCGATGGCTCACCGATGGCTCAGGCGGGAATCGCGAGCGACTGGTGCGCGAAGACCCCGGCCAGCACGCCGCCGGCGGACGCGAGGGTGGCGTTGCTCATCGCGCTCGCCGCATCGCCCGCGGCAAAAACCCCGGGGACCGTCGTGGCCTGCTTGGCATCGACGCGGATCACCGGGCCCTGCGGTCCGTCGTCGAACGCACATCCGAGCGATCCTGCGAGCGCGCTGGCGGGCCGGGTCGTGGTGGCGACGAACAGCGCCGACAGCACGACGATCCGGCCGTCGGCGAGGTGGACGGTTTCGTCGCCATCGACCGCGGTGGCCATCGCGCGCACCGGCACCGGTTCGATCCGTACGCCGCGTGCGGCGAGCGCGCCGCGCTGCGTGTCATCGAGCGCGAACGACGCGTCCGCGAACAGCACGACCTCGCCCCAGTCGGCGACCAGCAGCGCCTGGTGCACCGAACCCGGCATCGTCGCCAGCACGCCGAGCGTGCCGCCCGCGACCTCGTAGCCGTGGCAGTACGGGCAGTGCAGCACGGTGCGTCCCCAACGCTCTGTCAGGCCGGGGATTTTCGGAAGTTCGTCTTCCACCCCGGTCGAGAGTACCAGCCGCGCCGCGTGCGCGATCGTGCCGGAGGCGAGCTGCAGGGCGAAGCCGTCGCCTGTGCTGTGCGCCACCACGGCTTCATCGTGCTCGAAAGCGACGGTCGGGTAGGCAAGCAACTGCTCGCGCGCGATTCGCGTGATCGCCTGCGGCACGCGTCCATCCTGCCCGAGGAAGCCGTGCGAATGCGCCGCGAACCGGTTGCGCGGCCGTCCGGCGTCGACGACCAGCACGCGTCGGCGCGCGCGTGCGACCTGCATCGCCGCCGACAGGCCGGCGAAGCTGCCGCCGACCACGATCACGTCATGGCGATTGCGCGCCGCGATCGCCGGCACAGTCGCTGCAGCCGCGTCATCCGCGTTCAAAAGAACACGCGGATGCCCGCGCTGACGTTGCGTCCGGGCAGCACCACGACATCCTTCAGGAACGAGGTATGCACGCGGCCGACCTGGTCGGTCAGGTTGTTGCCGTCGAGGAACAGTTCCCAGCCGAGCGACTCGGAGGAATCCCAGTGATAGGCGAGATGCGCGTCGACCAGCGTGTATCCGTCGGTCGGGGTCTCGCCGATGGCGACGTCGTCCTGTTTGTCGTAGCGCACCGCACCGAGCGAGGCGCGCCAGGCATTGGCATCCCAGCGCAGGTCGGCGCCGACGCGTGCCGGCGCGATGCGCGGCAGGTTGCCGCCTTCGTCGAGCGTGGCGCGGACGCGGTCGCCGAAAACACGCAGGTCCAACTGCCCGGCCTCGTTATCGACGAGATGCGTGATGCCTTCGACCTCGAAACCGCGGAACTTGGCATCGTCCTGCGTCCACAGCCGGATCGGCAACGGATCCTCGCCGGGTTCGCCCGGGGCGAAGTCGCCGCTGTCGACGAGATAGATGAAGCCGTCGAAGTTGGTCTGGTACGCGGCGACCTTCGCCTCGAAGCGCTTGCCGTGGTAATGCAAGCCGAGTTCGGCCTGGTTGGCGCGCTCCTTGTCGAGGTCGGCATTGCCGATCTCGAACGACGCCGTGGCGATATGCGGACCGTTGGCGAACAGTTCCTCTTCGGCTGGCGCGCGCTCGGCGCGGTCGAGGTTCAGGCTCAGGCGCCAGGCATCGTTGAAGTTCCACAGCGCGCCGGCGGACAGGCTGAGCGGCGTGAACGAACGGTCTTCCAGGCCATCGGGATTGCTGTCGATCTTGTCGACGCGCGCACCGAGATCGAGTTGGAACGCATTCCATTTCTTCTGCTCGGTGACGAACACGCCACCCGAGCGCGTCTGCGTGCGCGGCACGAAGGCTTCCTCGCCGATCGCCTGGAATTCACGATCGTTGACCTGCGCGCCGAATGCACCGATCCAGCCCGCCCACGGCTTGTGCGTGAGTTCCAGGCGACCCTCGGTGGCCTCGTTGAGGAAGCGCGTGCCCACTTCCTCGCCCTCGAACTCGGTGTGCTCGTAGTCGGTGTGCGCGACGCTGGCACGCAGGCTGTCGAAGACGCCGAACGGCTGGTTCACGCCGCCCTTCAGTTCGAAGCGGTTCTGCAACATGTCGATGAACACGCCGCGTTCGCCATTGGCGAGATCGCCAGGTTCGCCGGGATTGCCATAGCGATCCTCGTAGCGCGCGGCCGAGAAGCCGAGGAAGCCGGCATCGCCGACCAGCGACGCGCCGAGCGCGCCGGTCTTGGTGTCGATGAAGCTGTTCGGTTGCTTGCCGTTAGGGGTGTCGTAGTCCTTCTGGTTGCGATAGACGCCATCGGCATGCAGTACCAGTGCGCCATCGGCGCCCATCGCATCGGCGCGCATCATGCCGGTGACGCCGTCGTTGACGCTGTCGGCGCGCAGCTCGGCGCGGCCGGAAATCGTTTCGTCGAGAGGCTTCTCGGCGATGCGGCCGTCGACCACGTTGACCACGCCGCCGATCGCGCCGGTGCCGTAGAGCAGGGTAGACGGACCCTTCAGGACCTCGATCTGGTCGGCGAGGAAGGGTTCGATCGCGACGTTGTGGTCCTGGCTGACCGTCGACACGTCCTGCGTCGCCAGGCCGCCCGCGGTCACGCTGACGCGCGGTCCTTCCAGGCCGCGGATGATCGGTCGGCCGACGCCTGAGCCGAAGTTGGAACTCTGCACGCCTGGCAGCTTGCCGACGGTTTCGCCCAGGGTCGCGCCCTTGGCTTCGTCAAGTTTTTCGCCGGCCAGCACTTCGGTCGGCTGCGACAGCTCCTCGGCCGTGTTGCGCAGGGGACTGGCCGTCACCACGATCCGGTCCAGTTCGACTGCGTCGTCGTGACGGGGGTCCTCGGCCGCCTCCGCGGCAACCGCCGCGCCGGTGGCCAGGCAGAGGGCAAGGAACAAAGGGGCGCGACGGAGCGGGGACAATGAGGTCATGGGCATGGGATACTTTGAAAGTCCGACGGAATGTTATAATGTTTCAATCTCGCCGACCCCTACCGAAAGTCATGTCCGCAAATCCGTCCTCGCTGGCCAAGGCCGATCGCCTCGGTTTCGCCGCCTCATTCCTGTGCGCGGTCCACTGCGCCTTGTTGCCGATCGCGCTGGCGCTGCTGCCGTCGCTCGGGTTGGGATTGGGCGGCTGGATCGATCTCGATCAGGGATTCGTCGTGTTCGCGACCCTGCTCGGCGCCACCACGCTGACGCTGGGATACCGTCGCCACCGCGCCTTCCATGCCTGGGCGCTGCTGGTGCCGGCGCTGGTGCTGGTCTGGATCGCTTCGTTCACGCCGCTGCACAGCCACACTGCAGGCCACGCGGTAGTGATGGTGATCGGCGGCCTGACGCTGGCAGGCGCACACTTCCTGAACCTGCGCCTGACCCACGCCGCGAGCGCCGCCAAGCCTTGATCAGGGCGACTCAGGAGGCCGCAACCGCGGCCCCGTGATAGCATTCGCGGCCTCGCGCGCAGACGCACGAACAAGACTTCAGGAGCACACAGATGGGTAAGGGCGACCGCAAGACAGCCAAGGGCAAGCGCTACAACTCGAGCTACGGCAATGCCCGCTCGCACGCGACCATCAAGGCCGCCGGCACGGCGACCGCGCCTGTCGTCAAGAAGGCCAGCGCCAGCAAGGCCGTGAGCAAGGCGCCCGCCAAGAAGACCGTCGCGAAGAAGAGCGCAGCGTAAGCGCTAGCCAGCGGCACGGTGTTCGAGAAGCCCCGCGGATGCGGGGCTTTTTTGTTGAGCTCGGACCAAATCCCTCCCTGCTTCTCGTTTTAAGAGCAGCGGCTTCGCCGTGAGCTCGGGATCTGCGGGATGAATTCGAACGATCTCTTGTCGGCTGGCCCCGCCCGAAAGGCAGAGTCGAAGTCTTGCTGAGCCGCTCCGACGAAGCAGCAGGCAACCGCGGCGGAGCAGACTGCTCTACTTTCCCGCACCACGCTCTACTTCACCCCAGACGCGCAACAGGTTTCCCGCCGAGGATCTTGCGGATGTCCGCATCCGAATGCCCGCGCGCCTGCAAGCCCGCGACGAGGTTGGGGAAGTCCGCGACCGTGCGCAGGCCATCGGGCAATTCACCGCTGACGCCGTCGAAATCCGAACCGATGCCGACATGGTCGACGCCGATCAGCTTCACGGCGTAGTCGATCTGGTCGAGCACCGCATCGATCTTCGTTGCCGGCGCCGGATGCGCCTTGTCCCACGCTTCGTCGAACGCCTCCTCGCTTTCCAGCGGCTTGCCGGCCGCCTTCAGCGCCGCGTTGCGCTGGTTGAGTTCGTTGATGGCGCGGAAGTGGGCCTGCGTATCGGCGGCGCCCTTCGGGTTGACGAACGCGATGCCGAACGGGACCTGCACCACGCCACCCTTGGCTGCGACCGCCTTCGCCAATTCGTCGCTGATGTTGCGCTCGAAGTCCGGCGTGAAGTGGCGGAACGCCGAATGGCTGGCGATCACCGGCACCGTGCTCAACGCGATCGCATCGCGCGCGGCTTCGTCGGAGACGTGCGAGACGTCGACCATGATGCCGAGGCGGTTCATCTCCGCAACGACGCGCTTGCCGAACGGGCTCAGGCCATGCCACTTGCGCTCGACGGCATAGGAAGAATCGGCGATGCGATTGGCCGCGCTGTGGGCAAGGGTGATGTAGCGCACGCCGCGATCGTGGAAGCGCTGCAGCTGCGACAGGTCGTCGCCGATCGGTGCGCCGTTCTCCATGCCCAGCGCCAGCAGTACGTGCCCATCGGCGCGCAGGCGCTCGACATCCTTCGGCGAGCGCAGCAGCGCGAACTTGTCCGGATGGCGTTGCACCAACGCCTCGACGCCGTCGATCATCGTGTCCGCGATCTGACGCGCGCTGCCGTCGGCGTCCTGCCTGGCGGAGGTGTAGATCGACATGAAGGCGACGTCGAGCCCGCCTTGTCGTGCGCGCGGATAGTCGAACTCTCGGTCGGGCGCCGCCACGCCGAGATCGGCCCAATGCTCCATCAGGATGCCCGGCGCATCGATGTGCGTGTCGACGATCACGGCGTCCTGCGCCAATGCGACGGCGCGTTCATCCGCGGCGTGCGCGGAGCCGATGGCGAGGGTCAACGAACACAGTGCGACAACGATGCGCATGGATTTGCTCCGACAGGTCATGTGAGGTAAATCAGGTGAGGGAAGTACCGCCGGCGTACACCGCACGGGCGAGCGAACCGCCGAGCCAGTAACCGAGTTCGGCAGGATGTCCGATGTTCCAGTGCACGAAGTCGGCGCGAGCGCCGACACGCAGCACGCCGCGATCCTGCAGGCCGAGCGCACGCGCGCCGTGCACCGTGGCGCCGCGCAGCGCTTCGTCCGGCGGCAGCCGGAAATGCGTGCACGCCAGCGCGATCGCCAGGCGCAGCGATTGCAGCGGCGAGGTGCCCGGATTGCAGTCGGTCGCCACCGCCATCGCCACGCCGTGCGCGCGAAATTCATCGATCGGCGGCAACTTCGTTTCGCGCAGGACGTGAAATGCGCCCGGCAACAACACGGCGACGGTGCCGCTCGCCGCCATCGCGCGCACGCCTTCGAGCGAGGTGTGTTCGACATGATCGGCCGACAGGCCACCGAATTCCGCGGTCAGCGCCGCGCCGCCGAGGTCGCTGAGCTGGTCGGCATGCAGCTTGACCGGCAGGCCCAACTCGCGCGCGGCCTCGAACACGCGCCGCGTCTGCGCCGGCGTGAAGCCGATGCTTTCGCAAAAGGCATCGACCGCATCCACCAGGCCTTCGGCGTGCAGCCGCGGCAGCCACTCCAGCACGGCATCGATGTAGCCATCGGCATCGTTGCCGAACTCCGGCGGCAGCGCATGCGCGCCGAGGAAGGTCGTGCGCACGCTGATGCCGAGCGCGAGCCCGATGCGCCGCGCCACGCGCAGCATCTTGCGTTCGTTGTCGAAATCGAGGCCGTAGCCTGACTTGATCTCGAGCGTGGTGACGCCGTCGTCGCGCAACGCGCGCGCGCGCGGCAGCGACTGCGCGAGCAGCTCGTCCTCGCCGGCGGCGCGCGTGGCGCGGACCGTCGAGACGATGCCTCCGCCATTGCGCGCGATCTCCTCGTACGAGGCGCCGTGCAGGCGCTGCTCGAACTCCGCCGCGCGATCGCCGGCGAAGACGACGTGGGTGTGGCAATCGACGAGGCCGGGCGTGATCCAGCCGCCATCGGCGTCGATCACATGGTCGGCCAGTGCCTCCGGCCGTCCCGGCAGTTGCGCGCGGGCACCGGCGAAGGTGATGGCGCCATCGCGCCAAGCCAGTGCGCCGTCTTCGATCGCGCCGTAGCCGTTGTCGTCGGCGAGCGTCGCCAGCGAGGCACCGACCACCAGGCCGTCCCAGTGTTCAGTCACCGCCGCCTCCACCATCGCCGCTATGGTCGCCATCGGTATCGCCGGAGTGGGACCAGTCGCGCGGGTCTGGTTGGCTTCCGCCCGAAGCGTCGGCCCCACCGCCATCGCTGTCGCGCCTGGGCATCCCGCGCTCCTGCGTATCGAACAACACCATGGCCATTACGACGAGACCCATCACGGCGGTCATGATTCCGATCTCGAGCGTGCCCATGCGCATATCCCGTGGCGGTTCGACGCGGTAGCCTAACGCATCCCGGCGGCCGGCCCTCCTGCCAATCGATGAGTCCCCAGCGCATGCCGCACGACAACCACATGGATGCCGATCACCGCTGGAGCACGCGCGGGTGGAAGCAGTCGGCCGGCGACAGCACGTGGCGCGTTCCCGGTATTCCCAACCTGCACTCGCACGCCTTCCAGCGGGCGATGGCCGGACTCGCCGAGCGCCAGACCGATCCGGCGGACAGTTTCTGGACCTGGCGCGAAACCATGTACCGCATGGCCGCGCGCTTCGATCCGGAGTCGCTGCATGCGGTGGCCGCGCAGCTCTACGTCGAGATGCTCGAAGCCGGCTACACGACGGTCTGCGAGTTCCACTATCTGCACCATGCACCCGACGGCACGCGCTATGCGGATCCGACCGCAATGTCGCAGGCGCTGATCGCCGCGGCGCGCGATACCGGCATCCGCATGACCTTGCTGCCGGTGCTGTACATGACCGGCGGCTTCGACGGCCGGCCGCTGGTCGAGCGCCAGCGGCGCTTCGGACACGATGTCGATGCCTACCTGCGCCTGTCGGAGACACTGCGCGCGCAACAGGACGAGACCTTGCGCGTCGGTTGCGCCTTGCACAGCCTGCGCGCCGTTCCGGCTCAGGCGATCGCCGAAGTGGTCGCCGCGCTGCCGCGCGACACGCGCATGCACATCCACATCGCCGAACAGGTCGGCGAGGTACAGGACTGCCTAGCCATCCGTGGTGCGCGGCCGGTCGAGTGGCTGCTCGGCAACGTGGCAGTCGACGCGCGCTGGACGCTGGTGCACGCGACGCACCTGACGCTCGACGAAACCCTGGGCATCGCAAGTAGCGGTGCGACCGTGGCGATCTGCCCGACCACGGAGGCGAACCTCGGCGACGGCTTGTTTCCCTTGCGCAACTATCTCGACGCGGGCGGCGCTTGGGGCGTGGGTTCGGACTCGCAGATCTCGGTGTCGCCGGTCGAGGAACTGCGCTGGCTCGAATACGGCCAGCGCCTGGCCACGCGCCATCGCAATATCGCGGTGCGCGCGGGCTCGCAGAGCGTCGGCGAGACGTTGCTGCACGATGCCGTGGCGTGCGGAGCGCAGGCGACCGGTTTCACGGCGAACGGCGACCACCTCGTGCTCGACGACCAGGCACCGCAGTTCGCGGGTATGCGCGAGGACGATGCGATCGACCGCTGGATCTTCAGCGGCAACCGCAACCTGGTGCGCGACGTGGTGGTTGCAGACAAACGCGTGGTCGCCGACGGCCGCCACGCCAATCGAGATGCGATCGCCTCGCGCTACCACGCCACGCTGCAGGCGTTGTTGTCCGATTAGCCTGGGAAAACCAACCTTCGAGGTTTCTGCCGAGCCTGGATTTGCTCCCTCCCCTGCGAATGCAGGGGAGGGTTGGGGAGGGTGCTCTTGCAGTACCGCACACCAAACAAGCGGCGCGTAACTCAGCGCGCCGCAAACAACCCATTCAACGCCTCATAGTCCAACGTCGACTTGTACATCGGCCCCGGAATCCCATCGAGAAACGCCCGCGCCGCCTCCTGTCCAACGGCGAACGCCAGCTTGAACAACGCAGGTCCACAGCTGATCCGGCGCACGCCGACTTCGTGCAATGCCGCGATCGGCGGCAGGCTTGGCATCGCCATCACGTTCAACGCCAGCGGCTGCACCTGCGCGGCGATCTGCGCAGCGGCTTCGATGCTCGCCAGCCCCGGCACGAAACCACCGTCCGCACCGGCCTCGGCATACAAGCGCAGGCGCTCGATCGTCATCGTGATCGCAGCATCGCCCGTGGCCATCCCGCGCAGGTACACATCGGTGCGCGCGTTGATGAACAGCGGTGTGCCCGACAGCCGCGCACGGATCGCACGGATCTTCGCCGCGAGCTGTTCGGGCGCGGCACCACCGTCCTCCAGATTGATGCCGACAGCGCCGGTCGCCGCGACTTCGGCAATAAAAGTTGCGACCGACTCGGGGTCGTCGCCATAACCGTCCTCGACATCGGCAGTGACCGGCACGGATGTGACGCGCACGACGTCGCGCAGCGAATCCAGCAGCACCTCGCGCGGCAACGCGCCACCATCGGCGTAACCGCGCGCCCACGCCACCGCGGCGCTGGTGGTGGCGATGGCCTTGGCGCCGGCTTCCTGCCACAGCCGCGCGCTGGCCGCGTCCCAGGCATTGGCCAGCAGTAACGGCGACGGGCCGTGATGCAGGGCGACGAATTGTTCGTGCAGGGATGTCATGGTCTTTTTTCCTCGAGTAGCGGCTTGCCGATTTCCCAATGATGCCCGAACGGGTCGGCAAGCCGGTGCGACACCGGCATCTTCAACGCACGGCGAACAAATCGCCGTGCGGCAGCGCGCCCTCGAGCTCCAGCAGGAACTGCTTGGCCGGCAGGCCGCCGCCGAAGCCCGTCAGGCTGCCGTCGGCGCCGATCACGCGATGGCAGGGCAGCACGATCGGCAGCGGATTGCGGCCGTTCGCGGCGCCGACCGCGCGCGTCGCGCTCGGCTTGCCCAGGTGCGTGGCCATCTGCGCATAGCTGCGCGTCGCGCCGTACGGAATCTTCGCCAGCGCCCACCACACCGCACACTGGAACGGCGTACCGCGCGGCGCCAGCGGCAGGTCGAACGTGTGCCGCGTGCCGGCGAAGTACTGCGTCAGCTGCACGCGCGCGGCCTGCAGCGCCTCGTTCTCGCCGGCGCGCCATTCGTGGTCCATGGCGCGCGGAAAACGGTGCGGCGGGAACTCGATGATGCGCAGCCCTTCGCCGTCGGCCGCCAACAGCAGTTCGCCGACCGGGCTGCCGATGCGCGTGTACAGCATCATGCCGCGCGCTGCCGCTGCGCAGGCAGCGGGCGGCCGATCGGTGCATCGCTCGCGCGAACGCGCTTCGCTGAGGGTGGATCCACCGGCTTCGGCGTCGACATCGAATCGCGCCAGAGGTGAATCACCGCGTACGCCCGCCACGGACGCCAGGCCTCCGCACAAGCGCCGAGCGCCTTCGCGCTCATGCGCGAGCCATCGAGCGGCACCGCCTTCTGCAGCACCAGATCGTCGGCCGGAAACGCATCCGGATGCCCGAGCGCGCGCATCGCGATGTAGTGCGCGGTCCACGGACCGATGCCGGGCAGCGCCACCCAACGCGCGGTGAAGTCCTCGAGCGTGCGTTCGACCTGGAAATCGACGCGGCCGTCGAGCAGCGCGCGCGCCATCGTGCGCACGGTGTCGGCGCGCGCGCGGGTCAGGCCGATGCTGGCGAGGTCGGCGTCGGCCAGCTTGTCCGCAGTCGGAAACAGATGCTCCAGGCCTGGCGCCGCACGACCGGCCGGCAATGCTTCGCCGAATTGCCGCGCCACGCGTGCCGCCAAGGTGCGTGCCGCCGCGACGCTGACCTGCTGGCCGAGGATCGCGCGCACCGCGATCTCGAAACCGTCCCAGCCGCTCGGCAGCCGCAGCCCCGGCGAGCGCTGCAGCAACGGCCGCAGGCGTGCGCTTTCCGACAGCGCGGCGGAGATCGTGGTCGGCTCGGCATCGAGGTCGAACATGCGGCGCAGGCGATGCACGACGTCGAGCAATCGCGACGAACGCAGGCCATGCAGTTCCAGCTTCAGCGCATGTTCGCCGCCCGGCCAGGCACTGACGCGCAGCCAGCCTGCGGTTTCGGACGCATCGCTGCCGGTCGGCGCGACCACGCGCGCGTAGCTGTCCTCGTCGACGACTTCGACGCCGGGCAACGCGCGCCCGCGCAGGAACGCGAGCATCGCAGCGAAGTCGTACGGCGGCCGATAGCCGAGCCGCAGCGTCAGCATCTCGCCCGATTGTCCTTGTGGCGTCGCCAGCGGTCGCCGGCGCAGGTCGCGCGGCGCCATGCGGTAGGCATCGCGGAATGCGGCGTTGAAACGTCGCAGGCTGCCGAAGCCCGCGGCCAGCGCGACCTCGGTGATCGGTAGCGTGGTTTCGGTCAGCAATTGCTTGGAGAACAGCAGGCGGCGCGTGCCGTGCACGCCAATCGGCGCGGCACCGAGGCGCTCCACGAACAGGCGTCGCAATTGCCGCTCGCCGATGTCGACGCGCCGCGCCAGTTCCGACAACGGCTGCTCGGCGAGCGCGCCCTGGTCGATCAGCTTCAACGCACGCGCCACGACCGCGTCGCCGCGCCGCCAGATGCCGTCGTCCGGCGACAACTCGGGCCGGCAGCGCAGGCACGGACGGAAGCCCGCCGCTTCCGCGGCCGCGGCGTTGGCGAAGTACGTGACCCGCTTCGCCCACGGCGCCGGGCAGACCGGTCGGCAATAGATGCGCGTGCTGGTGACGGCGGTGAAGAACAGGCCGTCGAAGCGCGGATCGCGGCTCAGGCGGGCCTGCTCGCAGACGTGCGGATCGGGCAGGGTGGTGTGATTGGTCGAGGTCATGGCGTCAGGCTAGCACCGCCGGCGGCGGCGGACTCGCCGGATTCGGACATCACCGTGGGAGCCAATTCAGGCAGGGGGCGCGACTTCTAAGGAGCGCGCCTGCTCTGCGATCAACGCCCCGTCGGCGCAGGCTCCGCGCGCAGCGCCGGCAGCAACGTCGCGGGATTGCCATCATTCGCCGCGGGCGTAATGCCGAGCAGGCGCGCCAGCAGCGGATACACGTCGACGTTGTCGAACGGCGGTAGGCGCACGCCCTGGCGGAATGCCGGTCCGCGCGCAAGAAAGATCGCGCGCATCGAAGGCAGCGCCGGATCGTAGCCGTGCGAACCGCGCGTCGTGCCGGCAGGTCTTTTTGCGATCGTCTCGCGCGGCAGCGCGTCCCAGCCTTCGTGCATCTGGCACACGATCGGCGGCACGCGTGGATGCGTGCCGTAATGCCAGCGTGCCGGCAAGTCCTGCTTGCGCCAGCAATCGTATTGCGCGTGCGCCCCGAGCAGGCGTCGCTCGACGATCTGCTCGTGCCCGGCGCGTGGCGCGATGCCGATCGACTGCCCAATCGTCACCACCGCTGCTTCTGCTTCCGACACCATGTCTTCGACGGCGATCGCGTGCCCCGGCGCCACCGTCGCCATGCCGTGATCCGAGACCACGATCAGGTCGACGCGATCCAGTCGTCCGCGCGCGTCCAGGCCCCGCAACAGTCGTCCGATCGCCGCGTCGGCTTCGCGCAGCGCGGCCAGCGCCTGCGGCGAGTCCGGGCCGAAGTCGTGGCCGGCCTTGTCGAGCTTCTCGAAATACAGCGTCACCAATCGGGGCCGCGTTGCTGGCGGTTCGTCGAGCCAGCCGACGACGTCGTCGACGCGTGCGTCGTACGGATAGGCGTCGTCGAACGGTTTCCAACGCGTCGGATGCCATCCCCGTATCGGCGCTTCACTGCCGGGCCAGAACAACGTCGCCGTACGCAGCCCCGTCTTCTGCACGCCGATCCAGACCGGCTCGCCGCCCCACCAGCGCGCATCGCCGACCGCTCCTCGGTCCGAGAGCTTGAAGCCGCCGAGCGCAGCGTCGCGCATCGTGTTGTGGACGATGCCGTGGCGATCCGGCCGCAGGCCGGTGACCAGCGTGTAGTGGTTCGGGAACGTCAGCGACGGATACGACGGCGTCATCCAGTCCGCGCGCACGCCTTCGCGCGCCAGCCGCGACAGGTTCGGCGTGATGCCGAGGTCGAGGTAGTCCGCGCGCAGGGCGTCGATGGAGATCAGCAGCACGCTGTCGCGTGCGGCTGGCGGAGGTGGAACAGATGCACACGCGACAAAGAGCAGGGCGAGGAATGCGGACAGGGCGCCGGGCAGGGCGCGCAGCAAGCGTCTGGAGATCATGCCGTCATGATACGAAGCGCCATGCTTCATTCGCATGACCTGCCGCAAAGCGATCCGTTCGCGCGCTCAGCAGGTCGCGGCGAGGCCGACGACATAGCGCAAGCCGCGCAACAGGTGGCGGCGATACGTCGCATCCGCATACAGCGCGTTGTCGTGACCGAGTCCCGTATACCAGCTGCGTCCGCCGAAGCGGTCGTGGCACCAGGCGATCGGGTGATCCGCCCCCATGGTGCCGCCGTCATAGTCGGCTTCGTCGACGGTGGCGATCACGTGGGCGTGCGCGCGTGGATTGCGATCGTAGTTGTAGAGCTCGTCGGTCACGCGCCACGGCTTGGCGGCCTTGTCATCGCCTTCGAAGCGCACGCGCGTGGTCTGCAGTCCGGGCGGATGGCTGGCGAAGCGCGCGACGATCAGTTCGCCGTACCAGGGCGAGCTGTATTCGGTGTCCGCGGCCGCATGCACGCCGAGGAATCCGCCGCCGCCGCGGACGTAGCGTTGCAGCGCCGCCCGCTGCGTGGCATCGAGGATATTGCCGGTGGTACTGGCGAACACCACCGCGCGGTAGCGCCGCAAGCTCTCGTCGCGGAACAGGCCCGCGTCTTCGCTGTGCTCGACCTGCAGCCCGGATTCCGTCGCGAGCGAGCGCAACAGCGCGACCGCCGTCGGGATCGAGTCGTGGCGGAAACCCGTGGTGCGGGTGAAGACGAGGATGCGTCCCTGCGTGGCGACGGGGGCGGCTGAGGTCGTGGGCGCGACTTCCGCTGTAGACGCCTGCTTGCCGCCTTCGCCGGTGCAGCCCGCGATCGCCAACACGAGCGCGGCCACGTAGCCGTGCCATCTCGAACCAAGCTTCGCCGAAGATGCCGTCATCGGCGCATCATAACGGACAGGTTCGGCATAGTCGGCAGGCCTGCGACCCATGGCATGGCCCGCCGGACGATGCCAGAGTGCGCGCATCCACACGGGAGTTGCATCATGACCACTTCGCTCCGCCTGTTGCCGATCCTCGCACTCGCCTTCGCCGCGCAGGCCGTGGCCCAGGACACGCCGGCGCCCGCACCGCCGCAGGCGCGCATGACGGCCACCGAGTGCGAGGTATGGGCGCGCGAACTCAGCTTCGCAAAGTCAGTCGCCGACCACGATGCGGCCGCGTTCGCCGAACACCTGCATCCCGATGCCGCTTTCGGCGTCGAACGCGCCGTTCCGACGCGCGGACGCGAGACGATCGCGACGCAATGGGCCGGGCTGATCGACGGCAAGGCGCTCGCGTTGAGCTGGTATCCCACGCGCACCACCATCGGCGGCGTGGGCAACATCGCTGCGTCGAGCGGTCCGGCCTTGTACGAGGACCTCACGCCGGGCACGAAACAGCGTTACTCGATCAGCAGCTTCCATTCGGTCTGGCACAAGGGCGACGACGGCGTCTGGCGCGTGCTGTTCGACGACGGCACGTCGCCGCAACCGGTCACCGAGGCCGAGGCCGAGGCGTTCAAGGCGGCCCGGCAGACCGCCTGTCCGCGCGCCTGAGGCGCTCGTCACCCGATCGAAGCAGGCGCCTGACGAGTGCCTGAACACGCGCGCCTCAGGCCCGTGCAAGCCCCTGTCCGCAGGCGTATGTTGAATCTCGAAGGCGCAGAGAGCGCCCTGCTTTTCAGCAGACTTCCCCACGAGGTGACGCCATGAAACGAATCTTGATCGCCAGCCTGATGTTCGGCTTCGCGTTCGCCGCGCAGGCCCAGTCCAGCGGCTCGGTGACCGTCAAGGACGAGGCCGACCAGCCCATTGCGCAGATGCAGGCCGCCGACGCGACCGATCAGAAGGCCGACAGGCTTTCCGATCGCAACTGCCTGCGCTCCACCGGTTCGCTCGTGACCACGCGCTACAACGCCCGCGTGGAACGAGAGAAGCAGAAGTGCATCGCCGCCAACGGCCGCAGCTATACGCAAGAGGACCTTCGCGATACCGGTGCGACCGACATCGGCGATGCGCTGCGCAGGCTGGATCCCTCGGTGCGCTGAGCGGCACCGAACCGAGCTGCACCGAACCAAACAGAACGCCCGGCCCGAAGCCGGGCGTTTTGCTTGGTGTGGCCGAATGCGTCCGTCCGTGACCAACGGCACGGCACCTTGCCGCGCCGTGGCGCGGACACTGGCGGCTATCCCGACGAGGACGCGCGATGAATCCCTTGCTGATGATCGTCCTGTCGGGCCTCGCGGCGGGGCAGGGCCTCGATTCCGCGAAACCTGTCGCCGCCGTGATCGATGCCTATCCCAGTGCGTCGCCCGACGGCAAACGCGTGCTGTTCCATTCCAATCGCGACGGCAGCAACCAGGTCTACGTCGTCGATGCGGACAGCAGCGGACTGAAGCGACTCACCGATCATCCCGGCGGCAGCCTCACGCCGAAGTGGTCGCCGGACGGCGCGACGATCGTCTACGCACGCGGCAGCAACGAGACTTCCGACCTCTGGCTGATGGACGCCGACGGCAGCCACCAGCGTCCGCTGGTCGTCACGCCCGGCGACGACTCGCATCCGCAGTGGACGCCGGATGGCCGGGCGATCGTCTTCAACACCTCGCGCCCGGCCACCTCGGACGACGGCAAGGCCACGACGTGGGACGACATCCACATCGTGCAACGCGACGGCTCCGGCATGAAGCGCCTCACCGACTGCAAAGCCACCTGCACCTATCCGGCGCTGTCGCCCGACGGCAAGCGCATGGTCTATCGCCGCGTGGAACGCACGCCCGGCTACGACTGGTCGCTCAAGGACATCGCCCGCAATTCCGAAGTCTTCGTCGCCGACATCGACGGCGGCAATGCGAAGAACCTCTCGTCCGATCCCGCCTTTGACGGCTGGCCGACCTGGTCGCCCGATGGGCAGTGGATCGCCTTCGCCTCCAACCGCGCGCGCGTGATGCATGCCGGACAGGTCTATCTCATCCGTCCCGATGGCAGCGGCCTCACCCAACTCACGTCCGCTCCGTGGTCGCACGCGCAACCAGCGTGGTCGCACGACAGCCGATCCCTCTACGTCTACCGTTTCCAGGAAACCGCCGACAGCGAATACGGCATGGTCGCGAAGGTGCCGCTACCGATCGCGGACTGAACGAAGCTCCCTCCCCACGGAGCGGGGGAGAGTGGGGCACTCTTAGGTCTTCGCCAAAGGCTTCCGAAACTTGTAAGCAAACTGATCCGTATGCCGCCGGATCTTCGGATCGAACACCTTCAACTTGTGATCGTCCTTCGCATTGCGCAACACCTTGCTCTCGCCGACGAACTCGAACCCCGCCGCCTGCAGCTGCTTCTTCACGATCGCCGGATCGATCCGATGCAGGGTATCGGTATCGCGCTGCCCGGACCCGGCCTCGGCCACGTGATCGATGATCACGAACACCCCACCCGGTTTCAGCGCATTGAACACCGCCTTGTTGAGGATCGCCGGATCGGTCGGCCCCATGAACGGATCGGGATAGTCGTGATAGTTCTGCGAAGTGAACACCACGTCCAGCGGCTTCGGCGCGGTCAGCTTCGCAGCGGGCTGGATCAGCACGCTGATGTTCGCGTACGCCGGCTGCTTCGCCACCGCACGCAACTTGTCCGAATCCGGATGCGACACGTTGTCGTACTCGGTCGGCCACACCGCATAGACATTCCCCTTCGGCCCCACCAACTTGCTGAACACGCGCGTGAAGTAGCCGCTGCCCGGCACCAGCTCGAGCACGCGATCGCCGGGCTTGGCACCGGAGAACGCCACAAGCTCGCCAACCTTGCGCCGCTTGTCGTTGACGCGATCCTTCTCGCGCCCCGGATCGGCAACCGCCGCCGCAACGTAGTCCGGAATCGCGGCCGGCGCCTTCTGTGCCGTGGCGGTGGTGGCCGCGAGCAGCCCGGCGATGGCAGGAATGATCCACTTCATGGCGGAACCTCGAGTCGGTGGGGACGGCAGCGACGACGTTAGCAGGCGATCGCGCCCCTGCAGCCTGCCGTTCGTCAACAAGCGCGCTTTGAAAGCGATTTCGCCGGCTCGTGCACAACCTGCACGCCCTCGACCCCACAGCCCGTCGTTCCCGCGCAGACGGGAACCCAGCTGTAGTTTTGGCTCGTCATTCCCGCGAAGGCGGGAACCCAGCGACTTTGCTCCTTCGTCATTCCCGCGAACGCGGGAACCCAGAGCCTCCCGCCCCGGCCACCACACACCCCAATGCGATAATCCCGCAAAGCCCCGCCGGAACCCCCGATGTCCAACCGCAACGACCCCACCCGCAACATCCGCGCCCCGCGCGGCACCGCAGCTGAGCTGCAAATCCTGGCTCACCGAAGCCCCGTACCGGATGCTGCAGAACAACCTCGACGCCGAAGTCGCCGAGAACCCGGCCGAACTCGTCGTCTACGGCGGCATCGGCCGCGCCGCGCGCGACTGGGACTGCTACGACGCGATCCTCAAGTCGCTCGAAGGAACTCGGCGACGACGAAACCCTGCTGATCCAGTCCGGCAAACCCGTCGGCATCTTCCCGACGCACGCCGACGCACCGCGCGTGCTCATCGCCAACTCCAACCTCGTCCCGCACTGGGCGACGTGGGAGCACTTCAACGAGCTCGATAAGAAGGGCCTGATGATGTACGGCCAGATGACGGCCGGCTCGTGGATCTACATCGGCAGCCAGGGCATCGTGCAGGGCACCTACGAAACCTTCGTCGAAATGGGCCGCCAGCATTACGACGGCGACCTCACCGGCAAATGGATCCTCACCGCCGGCCTCGGCGGCATGGGCGGCGCGCAGCCGCTGGCCGCATCGCTGGCCGGCGCCTGCAGCCTCAACATCGAATGCCAGCAGTCGCGCATCGACATGCGCTTGAAGACCCGCTACGTCGACGAACAGGCCGACGACCTCGACGACGCCCTCGCGCGCATCGCCAAGTACACCAAGGCCGGCGCAGCGAAATCGATCGCGCTGCTCGGCAACGCCGCGGAAATCCTGCCGCAACTCGTCGAGCGCGGCGTGCGTCCGGATGCGGTCACCGACCAGACCAGCGCGCATGATCCCGTGCACGGCTACCTGCCGATCGGCTGGACGGTGGAGCAATGGCTCGCCGACCAGAAGCAGCATCCGGAAAAAGTCCGCGACGCCGCCAAGCAGTCGATGCGCGTGCACGTCGAAGCGATGCTCGCGTTCCAGAAGCTGGGCATCCCCACGTTCGACTACGGCAACAACATCCGCCAGATGGCGCAGGACGAAGGCTGCACGCACGCGTTCGATTTCCCCGGCTTCGTCCCGGCCTACGTGCGTCCGCTGTTCTGCCGCGGCATCGGCCCGTTCCGCTGGGTGGCGCTGTCCGGCGATCCGGAAGACATCTACAAGACCGACGCCAAGGTCAAGGAACTGATCCCCGACGACAAGCACCTGCACAACTGGCTCGACATGGCGCGCGAGCGCATCAGCTTCCAGGGCCTGCCGGCGCGCATCTGCTGGGTCGGCCTGGGCCTGCGCGACAAGCTCGGCCTCGCCTTCAACGAAATGGTCCGCAACGGCGAACTGAAGGCGCCGATCGTGATCGGCCGCGACCACCTCGACAGCGGCTCGGTCGCCTCACCCAACCGCGAAACCGAAGCGATGCGCGACGGCAGCGACGCCGTCAGCGACTGGCCGCTGCTCAACGCGATGCTCAACGTCGCCGGCGGCGCGACGTGGGTGTCGCTGCATCACGGCGGCGGGGTGGGGATGGGGTATTCGCAGCACTCGGGCGTGGTGATCGTGTGCGATGGCAGCGAAGCCGCGGACAAGCGAATTGCGCGGGTGCTGTGGAACGATCCGGGGACCGGGGTGATGCGGCATGCGGATGCGGGGTATGAGATTGCGAAGGAGTGTGCGAAGGAGAAGGGACTGAAACTACCGATGCTCTAACACTTCCCTTCTCCCCATGCGCCTCTTGCATGGGAGAAGGGGCCCGAAGGGCCATTTCAAACGAGCTTCAAATAGATGCGAATTGGGCAATTACCTTTATCGTTGCATGATTGCGGCGCGGCATTCGACCGAGTCTTGGCGGCCGGCACTCCCAAAGCCGCACGAAACGCGCTTAACGATGTTCTCAGAGGATTTCCTGAGATATCCGTGGGATTTGCCCGTGGCAAAGTTTACTGGCGCGCACAAAAATCGGATCAGAAGGGTTTCGAAAGCAGTGGTCGAATGTGGTGTCCTCCTTCTGAGCTAGCCAAAGCTGGAAGACTTAACGATGACGGCAGGTCGACGCTCTATCTGGCTAGTCAATTGGAGACAGCTCTCTGTGAGGTGGACGCTAAGGAGGGCGACTACATTCATCTTGTAGGGTTTCGCGTGCTAGCTGATCAAGAGCTACGCATTGCAGTCATTGGCGAACTTATGCACGTCCAGAAGCTGGGTTATATGCGCTCGGTCGGGGTAGATCCGGGGCAGACATTTGCGCGGATGCTTAACGGGTATGAATACGAAACCGCGCTTTCGATCGTGTCGATTGATGCCTTTCTGGCAAGCGTTCTTTCAGATCCGAATGCGCGATCCGGAGGATATCTTCTAACCAGAACCCTATGGAGCCTTGTGCTTAGGCGTACGCGTTCAATGGGATTGTTCTACCCCAGCGTTAAGAATCATTTAGGGCTCAATCTAGCCGTCCATGCAGCAGCAGCAAAAAAGGTTTTCCACGGCGTTTCATCAATGGTTTTGCACATTAAGCGCGAGCTGCGCTTTGGCTACTTCGATTTTGATATCGTGAGAACGGCTAGAGGTGTCGATGAAAGTGGGATGTATGAGTGGCAAGAGCCGGAGAATTCGAAGCATTTCGTTCTATATGGAATGTGCAAAGAAGAGTTTGAACAGGCTCAGAATGGACACAATTCATTGTTGGACCTGCCAACACATCAAGCGATCGCGCCAGATCATCCCGGATTTTTTCGCAGGCTCTTTCGTCGCCTCGGCGACTAGGTCGCCTACGGGCTCTTAGCCCACGAGGGAGTCGCCGTCAGAGCCTCAGGCAAGGGAAGCATCGACTGCTGCCGTATTGCCTCGTAGGTGCGCTTCGCGATGTCCTCAATCGCCGCCGCCATGTCGACAAGCGTCGAGGCTTCTCTCGCAAGACGGAGAGGTGCCAACGGATGGTGTGCATCTCTGGAAAGCATATCGAAGCGGCGGTTGTAACCGTCGGCCATGGTGATGAGAATCGCGACCTTATCTGCCAGTCCATTGTTCAGCACAGCAAGTTGGCCCCACTCTCTCTTGATGGTTTCAACATCGTCAAGCCGATGAGGTACTCCGTGACTCCAGTAGATTGGGGCGCTGTGATCTTCGCCTTCGGGCAGCGGCGACAGGCTGACCTTTAGCCGCGCCGCCTCGAACTGAAGGTGCAGAGTCGGAACGAGGAGCCTCGCTGCGAGAAGCCGGGCTTGGAGCGCGCGCTCAGCTTCGCGTCGGCCCCCCTCATTCTTCGCGAGCTTGTATGGGACGTAGATGGCTACCCCAACGGCTACGAGTGAGCCCACCGCTTGCACCCAAGCCGCTGTATTGGCGGAGTTGAATGGCCCGCAGAATGCTGCTGTACCACCCTGCCACCGCAGCGCAATGAGAAAGCCAGCAGCGATCCAAGTCAACGCGGAAAGCACTGTCCAGAACCAGAAGCGAATGCGCGGATTAGCCATCGGCGCACAGTAGCAGACAGCCAGCGTAGACCTCGTAGGGCGGAACCGCCGCAGGCGATTCCGCCGAATGTCCTAATCGGATCTAGCAGACTTTCGGCGGAATCCGCTTTGCGGGTTCCGCCCTACATCGATCCGTCTTACGGCCCTTGCTGCGACCCGATGAAGATGTTGCATGAACGGGGGTTCAAGTCATCATGGCAGGCCCCGTAACAAAAATGGGGGCAGGGTAGACTTTCCCGCAGGCGTCCCGGGCGCACTTCGGAACAAACGAGGTCGGCGTCGACGTCTCGCCGCACAGCGCACAATGCAAACCCGCGAAACCGATCCGGATGGTCATGGACACCGAAGCACTCATCAGCACCGCCTTGCGCGAAGCCGGCTACGGGTCTGACGCAATCGGCTCGGCGCTACCCAGGATCATGCGCATCCTGGATGCGGAGGATGTCCGCATCGCCGTCGGCCGCAGCTTGTCCCGCAAGGAACGCGACTACGTGCGCGTACAACTCGAGCTGGGGCTCAGCGTGTCGGAGATCGTTGCCGGGTTGCAGCGTTGAAGCCATGAAACGGCCGTAGGATGAGGGCCTGTAGGGTGGGCTCCAGCCCACCGCCTTCGCGATTGATGGAATGGTGGGCCGAGGCCTACCTACGAGACCTCGTAGGGCGGAACCGCCGCGGGCGATTCCACCGAATGTCCCAATCGGCTCAGACAGACTGTGGACCTCGTCCAGTACGGCTCGCTCGAGCGTGGCGCCATCGTAGCGGCGACCGTGGCGCCTCTCAGACGCTCGCCGCTCAGCTAATGATGAATCGTTTTTTAACGCTCGTACCACCTCATCTGTTGGGGCTTGAAACCTCGACCGCAGCCCTTAGCTGACGTGGCGGACGGGAGAACCGTCCTAGCCAATTGGAGACCAGCCATGAACAAATTGGTTCGTTATCCCCAGTGGGCCGGCCAGGGCTTGATGCAGGATCCGATCAAGCAGGTCTTCGACCGCCTGTTCGAGGGGAGCGTGTTCCAAAACGAGTCCGCCGATGAGTCGTCCGTGGTCACCAGCCAGTGGATACCGCGCGTCGACATCAAGGAAGAAACAAATCGCTTCGTGCTGTACGCCGATCTCCCGGGTGTGGATCCGCAGGACATCGAAGTGCAGATGGAGAAGGGCATGTTGACGATCAAAGGCGAACGCCAGATCGAGGAGAAGCTTGAGACCGAGAGCTTTTCGCGCATCGAGCGTCGCCACGGCAGCTTCCACCGGCGCTTCGCACTGCCTGATAGTGCCGATCCCGAAGGCATCTCGGCCTCGGGCCATAACGGTGTGCTGCAGATCATTATCCCGAAGCGTCCGGAGACAACCCCACGGCGCATCCAAGTGGGTTCGGTGCTGAACTCGTGATCATTTGAAGGCTGCCCGGGCCACGCTCGGGCAGCCTTCACGGTCAAGCGGAGTCTGAAATGGACCGAGAAGCCGAAGAGATCATTTGTGATCTACAAGCGCAGGTGTATGTGCTACGCGTTGCATTGCGGGCACTGGCGCGCACCCATCCCAACGCAGGCGAGCTGCTCATGGCCTGGCGCGAATCGCTTGAGGTGGCGACGGCCGGTCCAGTGGTACCGGCCTATGCGCGCCGCAGCGAGTACCTCGCCGAACGGTGCCAAGCGTTTGCCGAAGATTGGACGGCTGAACTGGTCGACCTTGCGGTGCCGACGCGGGCGACCTGAGGGCCGTAGGCTGGGTTAGCTCTACCAACCCAGCGGTTTCTTCTCTGCGACATGCCGGGTTGATGAAGCCAACCCAGCCTACGGCCTACATGCGCATCACAGCTGGACAGGTAAAAGCTGCGGGGAAAATTCATCGAGGAGAGGAGTCCGGACATGCACCTGACGACCCGGCAACGAATTCGCCTGTCAGGCGGCACGGAGTTGTCCTTCATCACGGCAGGTGATGTAACCAATCCCGCCGTGCTGCTCCTGCACGGATCTCCGAGCTCCGCACGAATGTTCCGGGAGGTCGTGCCGGAGCTGTCGCAGGCCGCCTACGTGATCGCGCCCGATCTGCCGGGCTTTGGCGAGTCCGACGTGCTGCCGTCGCCTTCGTTTCCCGCCTTCGGTCAAGCCATCTCGGAGCTGCTGGAGCGGCTCTCGATCGGGCCGCGCTACATCTATCTGCATGATTACGGAGCCCCAGTGGGTTTCCACATCGCCATGCACGCGCCCGAACGAGTGTTGGGCCTCATCGTTCAGAACGGCAACGCGCATCGAACCGGTCTCGGTCCGCAATGGGATGGGACGCGAGACTACTGGTCGCAACCGACGCCTGAGAACGAGGCGGCGGCGACTGCGCACCTCACCTTCGAAGGGACGCGCGATACCTACATTGCCGGGGCTCCGCCGGACGTGGTCGCGCGTATGTCGCCCGAAGTCTGGGAGGAGGACTGGCGGGTGATGAACCTGCCGGGCCGGATGGACACGCAGCGGGCGCTCATCAGGGACTATGGGAACCACGTCGGGCGGTTCGACTCCATCGCAGACTATCTTGCGCGTCGGCAGCCGCCTGCCGTGCTGATCTGGGGAAGGCACGATCCATTCTTCGATCTCGCCGAGGTCCTGTCGTGGATGCAGGCTCTGCCGAGGATGGAGGCGCACATCCTCGACGCCGGCCACAAGCTGCTCGAGACACACGCCGCCGCGGCCGTGGCGCTCATACTCGACTTTATCGGGCGTGCTCAACCGGAAAGTGAAAGAACACGCCAGTAGGATGGGTTGAGCGCAGCGATACCCATCGCTTCGTATCAGCATGGGTATCGCCTTTGGCTCAACCCATCCTGCGAGTTCTGGCACACCGGCGCGGAGGGTTGCTGCGTTGCGCAAGCCAACGCTCGGCGGCGAGGTGACTGGCGTATTCATGGAGACGACTCCGGTGTGTTTTGCCGATTTCACTGGTACTTCATGCCGAACGGAGAACCGTTGAGGCCCAGCCGAACCTCGGGGCGTGGCCATGACTTCCACGAATCCGCTTCTGGCGAAAGCCGTTCTGCTCGGCGCGATGCTCGTCGCAAGCGTGCAACCGCTCGCGGCCACGGCCGAGACTCGCTACGTGACCAACTGCGACGACGGCGGAGCCGGCAGCTTGCGCGACACGATCGCGGCGGCATCGGATGGGGACACCATTAACGTCAGCGCGCAGACGGCGAGCTGTGGCCGACAGTTCTATGTGACGGGCGGCGAAATCGTCGTGCCGCAGGACAACCTGACCATCGACGGAAGGAGGAATGCGCTGAATGGCGCAAGCCTGCGCGGCGCCTACCTCAGCCGCATCATGCATCACACCGGGACCGGCACGCTGACACTGAGATCGATGCTTTTTCACCAAGGTCGTGTCAGAGGCAACACGGCGATCGGTGGGTGTCTGCTTTCCGAAGGACACCTCGACATCACCACGAGCTCGTTCGTGGAATGCCAAGCCTGGGCCGAAGGCGGCACCAACCCGATGGCATTGGGGGCGGCACTCCACGCGAAGAGCTTGACCTTCCGCGATGGTGCTTTCACGGGCAACGCGGGGATCGGTGTGAACGCAGTGGGAGGGGCGATCAGCACCGAAGGACGCGCCACCCTATTGCGGACGGGCATGTACGGGAACGCCGCCTACGATGCGGGCGCACTCTTCAGCTTGGGCGGAGCCACGATCACCTACTCCAGGATTCAGGACAGCTTCGCGCGCCACGACGCGGGTGCGCTGCAGGTGAGCGGCGGGAGCGTCACGATCAACAAGTCGCTCATCATCCGCAGCTATGCCGTGCATCGCTGCGGCGGAGTGTGCGTGAGCGGACCCGGTCGCACCAGCATCATCGACAGCAGTCTGCTCGGCAACTCTGCGCTCTACCTCGGGGCGGGCGAGCTTTCCGACCAAGGCGAGATTTTCAACAGCACCATCGCGTTGAACTTCGACAGGGCGCAGCACGAGTGCGTAGGCGTGCTCCGTGGCCGGCGTCTGCATCTGCAGAGCTCGCTCATAGTCGACAACGACTGCCAGGCAGAAGGCGGCACGCTGCAAGCGTATGACATCGGTGGAAGGCCCTGGGAGGGCCACACGATCGTCGGTGCCAACAATCTGATTGGGTATTCGCGGGTTGCTGTGCCGGCCGATACGATCTCAGGCGACCCGCGACTCGGGCCGTTTGTTGGTCATCAGGATTGGCCGACCGGCGTCCTGTCCTTGCTTCCCGACAGCCCCGCGATCAACACGGGCAACAATACGAATAATCGCCTGTACGACCAGCGAGGGCCGGGTTTCCCGCGGGCTGTGGGCGGTCGCGCGGACATCGGCGCCTTCGAGTTGCAGGAAGCGAGCACGCCTCCGTAGGCGCAGCAACTCTTCCCGCGTCGACCCCGCGGTGGGTTCGGCCTGGACTGCGGATCGAACGGTGGGCTGGAGTCCACCCTGCGAGCTTCACTTCGTCATCCACGCACCGCTGACGCGGCTCGTGCACCCGGCGCTTGCTTGGGCTAACGTCCGCCCACGGTACCGGGAGATGACCATGGGCAAGGGTCGGCTGGAAGCGTTCAGCGATGGGGTCATCGCGATCATCATCACGATCATGGTCCTGGAGCTGAAGGTCCCGCACGAAAGCTCGTTCGCATCGCTCGCGCCGCTGCTGCCCGTGCTGCTGAGCTACGTGCTGAGCTTCGTGTACGTGGGCATCTACTGGAACAACCACCACCACATGCTGGCGGCATGCCGGCGGGTGTCGGGCGGTGCGTTGTGGGCGAACCTGCACCTGCTGTTCTGGCTCTCGCTGTTCCCGTTCACTACCGCCTGGATGGGCGAGAACCATTTCGCCGCGGCGCCCACGGCCGCCTATGGCGGCGTGCTGCTGATGGCGGCGATGGCGTACTGGTTCCTGCAGCGGACGCTGATCGGCCTCGAAGGCGACGCATCGGTGCTGCGGCGCGCGATCGGCAGCGACTGGAAAGGCAAGCTCTCGCCGGTGTTCTATGCAGTGGGCATCGTGTCCACCTTCTGGACGCCGTGGTTCGCGTTGTTGCTGTACGCCGTGGTGGCGGTGTTGTGGCTGGTGCCTGATCGCCGCATCGAAGGCGTGCTCCCGGACGCGGGCAATGGACCGTTGCCGCCTGCGGTTGATTGATCGGTTGCCGTAGGGTGTGCCCCAGCCCACCACGCTTCGCAATGGATCGAAGTAGCGGAAATGGTGGGAAAGTTGGGCCAAGGCCTGCCTTACGAGCCGCTATGCCCCGATGCGGTTGATCTCCGCGTTCTCGACGATCGCCGGCGGCGATGCCTGTCGCACCAGCTGCAGCATCGCGCGGCCGACGCGCTGCGTGGTGGTCACCATGCCCGGCATCACCTTGAAGCCGATCCCCATGAGCGGCGCGCCGACGGCATAGAGCGCGGCCCTCGCTGGATGCGGCGAGTGCACGCCTTCGACCGGCTGGACGCCGCCGGTACGCAGCATCACTGTGCGGATCGGCAATGCGGCGAGTGCCTGTTCGGTTTCGCCCTTGATGCGCAACGGCATGATCCGGCTCGACGGATTGGAGAACGCACCGGAGACGTACACGAAGACGAGCTTCGGATTCAGCCGCGCCAGGGTCTTCGCCACGGCCAGCGTCAGGTCGAGGGTGACATGACGGTATTCGGCCTCGGGCGTGCCGATCGGCAGCGCGCCGGCGCAGTACAGGCACGCATCGAGCGGCTGCAACCGCGGCTCGACCGGGCCAAGCTGCGCGAAGTCGTCGACCACCACGTCTTCCAGCTTGTCGTGCGACTGCCCGGTGGGATGTCGACCGAGCGCTACGACGTGCGTTACGGCGGGATCCAGCAGGCATTCGCGCAGGACGCCTTGTCCGACGAGTCCGGTTGCGCCGGTCACGAGGATGCGCATGGTCGTTCTCCCTGCGTTCGGTCCGCGTACGCAGCCGTCGCGAACGCGGCAACGCGTTGATCTGGCGTCACCACTATACGCCGCAGGGTTTCACTCTGGCGGTCGTCGCGCGATGAAAAAAAGGCACGGGGCAGCTAATCGACGCCTCTGCTCCCGGGCACAGCCTGTCAACCGGAATGACGTCCAGAAAAGGGACCGCGGCAATCGACTGGCAATGCAGCGTCTCAACGGCGGCGGGGTGGCTTGCCCTCGTAGCGGAATGCGTCGTCGATGGCCACGCCAAGTACGGCAACAATCTTGAAAGCCACTTCCAACGAAGGCGAATACTTTCCAAGTTCTATCGCATTGATGGTTTGCCGCGTGACTCCTATGGCTTCCGCAAGCGCCTGTTGCGTCATTTCTCCGTGTTCGAAACGCAAACGGCGCAACTGATTGCTGATCTTGCAGTCGCTCATATCAGGCATCCCGCCGATGCAGCACGATCACGGCCGCGTGCTTGGCGAGTTGTGAAATCGCAAACGCCAGTAACACCGCGTGCGCCAACTCGCCCCGATCCGCGCCCAAGTGCAGGGTGAAGATGGCGACAAAGACACCGACGGCCAGGATGTATCCCGCGACGCGATCCGCTTTCAACCCGATGAGCTTCTCGCGTTCGTCTGCCGGAACCCTGGCATCCAGCGGCGCACGCTTGGCGACAATCAGGCGGAGGACTACCTGTAGCACCACGAACCCAAGCACGAGTTGGAGGAACAAGTTGAACGTTTGCGAGTACTGAAGGCGCCCGGCCATCGCCAGACCCACGACACTGAAGTAGATCCCGAACACTAACAAGAGCGAGACAAGCGAGATCCACGCGGTCTTTTCTCTGAACGACATTCGTTTGCTCCCAAGACAGGGCAGACGCAATGTACATAATATTTGTCTCCGAGTCAAAGATACTTGACATCATCTCGGTCGGCAACGAAAATCGATGGAAGCAGATCGATGCGCGTTACGCGCTCTGCGCTGGTCGAGTCCGAAACCCGAGAGGACGGAGGGTGGTGCAATGACTGAAGAATTCCGCCTGCTCATGGAGAGGGGCGATCTGGAAGGGATACGAAGTGCGCTGGCGCGGGAGCCGGTGCTGGCCAACCGGACGATCCGTTGGTTCCTGAATCAGCAAAACGAATCGGACCCTCTTCACTTCGTGTCCGATTGCGTTGGCCACGGGTGGCTGACCAACGGCAACGAAGGCGCCATTGCCGAGGCACTCCTCGCACATGGTGCCGCGATAGAGGGCAATGGGCACAGGGAATCTCCTCTGATCGCGTCCGCCTCTCTCAGTGCGGAGAAGGTGTCCAAGGTGCTTGTTGAAGCCGGCGCAGAACTGGAAGCCACTTCCATATTCGGAGCGCGTGCACTGCACTGGGCGGCTTGGGTCGGCACACCTTCCACTGTCGAGCTCCTGGTCGCGCACGACGCCGACATTGAAGCAAAGTGTTCGGAATTCGGCGCAAGCCCTCTGTTCTGGGCAGTGCATGGATATGGTCCAGATGGCCCCACGCCAAAAAAGGATCAAGTTGGCGTAGCGAGGATTCTGATTCGGGCTGGTGCCAGCGTCGACACCACGAACAAGCACGGCCTATCGGCGCTCGAGCTATCAAAACAGTGCAAGAACGGCGACATGTATGAGCTATTGCGTCAATCCTGCGCGTGACGTCGTCGCCAATGACGAGGGGAAGCCCGCCGGCGTTACGACTGCCCGGCGAAGATCCCGTTTAAGGAACTGAAACACCGCTGGCAACGGCCTGCCCTTCGCCAAATCCACACGATGATGTCCTGGTGGGTGCCTCATCGGTCGCCGCTCTCCCGACAACGTCAGCGTCGCCTCGCGCGCCCGAAACCGGGCCGTACGCGCGGCCCCGATTGGCCTAGACTTCAGGTCTGCCCAAGAGCACCAGGTGAAGGGCATGGCGCCAGATCTGCTGAAGCGCTTCAACGTACGCATCACCGGCGCAGGCGAGCCGACGGTCGTCTTCGCCCACGGCTTCGGCTGCGACCAGCAGATGTGGCGGTTCGTGGTGCCTGCCTTCGAGGCCGAGCATCGCGTGGTGCTGTTCGACTACCTCGGCATGGGCGGCGCCGATCGCGCCAGTTACGATCCGCAACGTTATGCCCGCCTCGATGCCTATGCCGAAGACATGGTCGCCCTCGGCGAAGCCTTGCAACTGCGTGGTGCCGTGCTGGTGGCGCATTCGGTCAGCACGATGATCGGTGCGCTCGCCGCGATCCGCGCGCCGAAGATGTTCTCGCGCATGGTGATGGTCGCGCCGTCGCCGCGGTACCTCAACGACGACGGCTACATCGGTGGCTTCGACCAGGTCGACATCGACAGCCTGCTGGCGATGATGGACCGCAACGATTTCGGCTGGGCCGGCGCGCTGGCGCCGACGGTGATGCAGAACCCGGATCGCCCGGAACTTGCCGGCGAACTGCAGGACAGCTTCTGCGCTGTCGATCCGGTCGTGGCACGCCGCTTCGCGGAGGCGACCTTCAACAGCGACAACCGCGCCGACCTGCCGCACGTGCCGGTGCCTTCGCTGATCCTGCAGTGCAGCGACGATGCCGTCGCGCCGGAATGCGTCGGCCGCTACCTGCACGCGCATCTGCCGCGGAGCACGTTCCGGCTGCTGCGCGCCACCGGTCATTGCCCGCACATGAGCCATCCGCAGGAAACGATCGCGGCGATCCGCGACTACATGGCGACGGCGACGCCCGCCTGACGACACACCGTCATGATCGACTCCCTGCTCGACGACGCGCCCTGTGGTTTCCTCGCCTTCGACGACGATGGCAACGTGCTGCTGGTCAATGCCACGCTCGCCGCATGGCTCGGCTACAGCGACGAGCAGATCGTCGGCCAGCCATTGGAGCGGCTGTTGCCGCCCGGCGGCGTGATCTTCCACCAGACGCATTTCTTCCCGATGCTGAAACTGCGCGGGCACGTCGAGGAGACCTACCTGTCGCTGAAGGCCGCCGACGGCAGCGCGCGGCCGATGCTCGTCAACGCCAAGCGCCAGCCGCATGGCGAGGGCATGCGCAACGACTGCATCCTTGTGCCGATGCAGCAGCGGCACCATTTCGAGGAAGAGCTGCTGCGCACGCGCCGCGCCGCCGAAGCCGCGCGCGATGCCAAGGCGCGCTTCCTGTCGATGCTCGCGCACGAGGTGCGCAGCCCGCTGACCGCGATCACCGGCCTCGCCCATGTGCTGCTGCAGGCCGCGCATGGCCCGCTGCATCCCGAACAGGCCGAAGACGTGCGGTTGATCCTGAAGGCCGGCGAGGACGTCGATCGCCTGATCGCCGACGTCCTGCGCTACGCAAGCGCCGAGGCCGGCCACGACGCTGGCGAGCGCGTGCCGACCTCGCTCGAGGACGCGTTGCTGCACGTCGAAGCCCTCATGCGCACGCGCTGGGAGGCGGGCGGGCTGACCTACCGGCGTTCGCCGGAATCCTGCGCTTTCACGGTGCTGGCCGACCCGCAGCGCCTGCAACAGATCCTCCTCAATCTGTTGTCCAACGCCGCCAAGTTCACCCCGCGCGGCGGACAGGTGTGTGTCGACTGCCGCATGGATGTTGGTGAGCAGCGCGTGCGGATCGAGGTGAGCGATACGGGCGAAGGGATTCCCGACGACGCACTCGAACGGATCTTCGAACCCTTCGTGCAGGTCGGGCGCAGCCGCCAGGTCGCGGCATCGCCCGGCGCGGGGCTCGGACTTGCGATCAGCCGGGAATTCGCGGCCTCGATGCAGGGGACGCTGACGGCGTGCAATGCGGAGCAGGGCGGGGCAGTGTTCGTGTTGGCATTGCCTGCCGTAGCAGCGCCAGAAGCGGCCGGTGCCGTCAGCGCCTGAAGGCCGTAGGCTGGGTTAGCTCTACCAACCCAGCGTTCTTCAGCTCCGCGATACGCCGGGTTGATGAAACCAACCCAGCCTACGATCCCGGCGGCGCATCGCTGTACTGGCAGTTCTTCTGCAGCACCAACTGCATCAATCGCGCGAAGCGGGGATTGGCCTGCAGGTTGGTCGCCAGTTCGTTGGCCGATGCAGCATTGGCCATCATCGCCCGGGTGCGTGCCGGCTGCATTTCGGCAGCTGCGTCGCGCGCCAGCGCCTGCTGCTCTGCGGTTTGTTTGTACATCACCGCGCCCTGTACCGCGTTGGGCGCACCCGCCACGGCCATCGATTCGCCCATATGCTGCGCGCTCATCGTGCCGGCCATCGCCATGCGCCGCTGATAGGTGTCCTGCAATTGCTGGCCCGCGACGACACCGGCTTGTGCGGTCTCCGGACTGACGCCGGCAAAGTGCGAGGACTGCATCTCGGCGATGATCTGCGCGCAGGTCATCGACTCGTCGCCGGGCCGTTCGCCGCCGGGCGTGTTGACCGCCTGACCCAGACCACCGTAGGCCGCCTGCTGCGCGCGGCACGTCTCTACCGTCATCGCCGGCGACGGCTGTTTGGCCAGCGCCTCGCAGTCCAACGCGGCGGCCGCGCTGCTCAAATCGCTGGACGCTGGTCGCGTCTCGGTCCGTCCGACCAAACTCAGCGACAACACGAAAAACAGGGCGATCGAAAGTGGCTTGGCCATGGAAGATTCTCCGTGCAACCGATCCGACCAACGGCGCCGGCGCAGGAGGCCGGACATCCCAGTATTCCTTCAACGTAAGCCGCTGCGCGGGTCGGCTTAGTTCAGCATTGGGCACTGGTCCGCGATGCCCGGCAGCTGCCGATTCCCGCTGGCGCAACTAGACGAGGAGCACCTCATGGCGAGTTACCTGCTCATCCGGCACAAGGTCACGGACTTCAAGACGTGGAAAGTCGGCTACGACTCCCATCAAGCCATGCGCACCGACGCAGGCCTGACAGAGAAATACCTGCTCCGAAGTGCAGACGATCCGAACGAAGTCGTTGCCCTCTTCGAAGCGCAGGACATCGATCGCGCGAAGGGGTTCGCCACTTCCGCCGAGCTACGCGAGAAGATGCAGGAATTCGGCGTAGCCGATCGGCCGGATATCTACTTCCTAAACGGCTAGCGCGCAATCCACGCCGGCAATGCCTGACGATTCATTCAAGCCGAATAGCCTTCTTCGGTTGAAAACGGAGCTAGCCATGACTTCCAAACCGTTCATCGTCAAGCCGGTTGATCGCGGGCCGGCTCTCAACGTCATCGGCACGCAGGTCACGGTCCTTGCATCAGAGAAGGACATACGAGATCAGCAGATCACGGTGCAGTCCGGCGACGAAGGGACGGGGCCGCCGCCACACAGCCACGACTGGGACGAGTCGTTCTACGTGACCAAAGGTCTGATCGAATTCACGTGTGGCGGCGAGACGTCCCTGTGCGCTGCAGGGACGCTCGTCCATGTCCCCGCCGGCGCCGTTCATGCGTTCAGCTACGGTGCCGGTGGCGGTGAAATGCTGGAGATCACCGGAAGAAGAAGCAACGCGGGTCCGATGTTCGCCGCACTGAATCGCGAGATTCCACCCGGCCCGCCGGATGTCGCAAGAGTGATCCAAGTCCTGGGCGATCACGGTGTGACGGTTCACCTTTGATGCCGGCGGAGGCAGCACCGCAGGCTGGGTTAGCTTTACCAACCGGGCATTTTTCGGCTCCGCGATACGCTGGGTTGATGAAGCCAACCCAGCCTACGAGTTCTGCAATGTCAGAAGGATGGCCGTGCATACCGACCTCGACCGATTCGTGCAGGCGCAACAAGGCAGCTACGAGCAGGCCTTGTGCGAGATCCGCGCCGGCCGCAAGCGCTCGCACTGGATGTGGTACGTGTTTCCGCAGCTGCGCGGTCTCGGCGCCAGCGCAATGTCGCAGCGCTATGCCATCGCCGGTATCGAAGAGGCGGCCGCGTACGTGGCGCACCCTGTGCTCGGGCCACGCCTGGTCGCCTGCTGCGAGGCGGCGCTCGACTCGGACGTAGGCGTACAGGCGATGTTCGGTGCGCCGGATGACTTGAAGCTGCGATCGTGCGCCACGTTGTTTGCGGTGGCTGCACCTGAGGTCGCTGTGTTCGGGCGATTGCTTGCGGAGAAGTTCGATGGCGACTGGGACCGGCGGACGCTGGAGTTGCTCGATCATTCGAATGACGCAGACTCTTCGAGTCGTCATCCCCGCGAAGGCGGGGATCCAGCGACTTGAGGCTTTGCAGAGAGAGAAGGCGCTGCGCAAACTGGGGTGCGCAAACTGGGGTCAGAGTGCACTTGCTCGCAGCCATCTTGGAAGTCCGAGCCTGACCCTCGTTTCGCCGCACACCCATGAAAGCGCCCTGTTCAGGTTGTGATTGCAAGGCAATGGGCACTGCTGCTGCGTGCAGAAGGTGGCGTGGGCGCGTAGGGACCAGCTGCGCGACGTACACTGCGGCGGGGATACTGGATCATCGGAGCGGGACGTGAACGATTTTGGCGCATGCGCATGGCTGCGCTTTGCTTTGCTGGCACTGGTCCTGGTCGCGCCGTCGGTGGCGGCACAGAACCTGATCGTCAATCCGGGTTTCGAAAACAACCCGCCACCGAATTTCGGCAACAACATCGGCCATGCGATCACGCCCTGGGTGCTGGGAGGCGGCAACCAGTCGAACGTCGTCAAGGTCGATGGCGGGGCGACCTTCAACTACGGCAACGGCGGGCCTGCGCTGGACGCGGATCCGTCGACGGGCGCGGGTGTGCGGCAGCACTACCTCGACATCGCCAGTGGCGCCAACGATTTCTACCAGGCGTTCAGCGTGCCGGTCTGCGGCGGCGCGCCGGGCCAGGTGCGGCAGGCGACGTTCTCGGGCTGGTTCTCCACGCGCGACAACCTCTCGGGCAGCGGCAGCGTCTCGATCCGCGTCGGCACGGGCGCGACCGGTGCGGTGCTGGCGAATGCGGGTGTCTCGTTGCCTGCGCCGGTTCCGCCGGCGACATCAGGCAATTCGCCGTGGGTGCAGGTGACCGGCAGCGTCACGGTCACCGCGGGGAGCACGATCTCCTACGTCGTGGCCATGGACAACAACCTCAATTTCGACGACGCCTCGCTGGTGTTCGACACCGCGCCTTGCGTGACTTCGCAGCTCACGCTGCAGAAGACATGGGTGAATGCCAACATCGGCGATACCGCTTCGGTCCGCGCCAGCCGTGGCGGCACCATCATCGACACGCTGGCCTCGTCTGCGGCAACGGCCAACGAGACCGATGTGGACGCCACGCCGGTGCAGGTGTTCGAGGGCGAAGCGATCGATCTGTCCGAAGTGCTGGTAGCCGGTAGTGGCCGCCTGTACGACAGCGTGCTGACCTGCACCGGCGGCGGCACGCTGAGCGGCACGACCCTGACCGTCGGCAACACCGGCGCAGCGATCGTTTGTCGCTACACCAACACCGGTGCAAGTGCGAATGTGAGCATCACCAAGACCAACACGCCGGGCGTGAACGGCGACGTCGACCAGGCGAACGACACCGTGGTCCGAGGCCCGACGAGCTACACGATCACGGTGCGCAACACGGGACCTTCAGCGGCCAACGGCACTATCGTCAGGGATCCCGCGACGCCGAGCCTGTCGTGTTCCAGCGCGACCTGCGGCAACGCGCAGGGCGGCGCGGTGTGTCCGGCCGTCACCGTCGCGGCACTGCAAGTGCCGGCGGGCGTGACGATCGCAACGCTACCCGCCAACAGCTCGCTGGAAATCACGCTGACGTGCACCGTGCTGTGATGGCCTGCTGCAGGTAGTTGCGGGACTTGGCAGCGGGCTCAGGCCCGCTACGAACGACCGGAAGACGCGCAGCCGATTGCGCCCGACACGGTTCGCCGGCTACGCGCGAACCCAGTCCATGTACCAGCTGCCAACCCAGGTCTTGCCGCCGTCGCCCGACGTCGCCTGATGCCAGCGGCACGAAGTCGGCGTGATGCGGTCCCAGACGCCGCGCGCCTTGATTGGGCGGTCGCCGTCCATCTCGTCGGCGGTGAAGGTGCCGACGCCGTCGGCGAAGCTGCCCATCATCGGTTCGTTGAGCACGCCGTTCTGGCCACTGACCCAGTGGTCGGCCCACAGGCGCTTGTCGACATGGAACAGGCGCACGCCCATGCCGGAGAACTTGCGCGAGGGGATGCGCAACTCCTCGATGCTCGCCAAACCGCCGAGCGCGGGCCAGACGCTCGCTTCGCCTTCGAACACGTCCCAGTCGTCGCTGCCGGGCGTCTTCAGCCGGCGGTGGCTGATCTTCCAGTGGCCGGCGAGGAAGCCGAAATCGCCGCCTTTACTGGCGAAAGGATTGGTTGCGACGGCGGCGTGCGCGACTTCCAGCCCGACCAGGCCGACGGCGAGGCCGACCGCCGACTTGAGCATCGTCCTGCGATCCAGTGTTGGAGAGGAAAGGGTCATGCGGGTTTCTCCTGGGCGACATGTCACGTTGTGCGCGCCGGATGGCGCAGTGACAACGTACGACCCATTTAGGGCGATCCCGGCCCTATTACCTCGGCAAATTCGCCCGAACCCAGGCAGCGATCTGCGCACTGCCCATCGCCCCGGACTGTCGCGCGATTTCACGGCCACCGCTGAACAGCACCATCGTCGGGATGCTGCGGATATCGAAGCGTGCGCCGAGTGCAGGCTCCGCCTCGGTATCGACTTTGGCGAGGCGCACTTGCGGCTCGAGCGTCTTCGCCGCTGCCTCGAACTGCGGCGCCATCGCCACGCAGGGTCCGCACCAGGGTGCCCAGAAGTCCACCACCAACGGCAGGTCGCTGCGCTGCGCGTGCTTGTCGAAATCGACGGAAGACAAGGCGATCGGCGTGCCAACGAACAAGGCCGTGTGGCATTTGCCGCAGCTGGGCGCCTGGGCGAGGCGATCGCGGGCGACGCGGTTCATCGCGCCGCAGTGGGGGCAGGCGATCAGCATCGGGTTGCCGTTCATTGAGTTCCCTCCGTCGGCTCGTGCGGCGAGGATACTGCCATGCGCGTAACCGCGACTTGTGCTCGCATCACGGCTGATTCGACAGCACAGCTGTCGAGGAGAACAAGCTCAGAGTGGCGTTGCTCGGATTGTTGCGGAGATGGAATTGGGAACGAGCACCGCCCTCCCCACTATTCGGCAACGCGCTGGAACGTCATGATCCAGTTGACCTGCCAGGTCCTGCCCGCGTCGTACGACAGCGCCTGTTCCCAGCGCGCCGAGGTCGGCGTGATCTCCGACCAGAGGAAGCGGGTGCGCGCCGGCCTGCCGTTGACGGCGCCGTCGGAATAGAACGTGCCGACGCCGTCGACGAAGCGGCCGACGACGGGCGGATCCATCGCCGCGTGTGGATAGCGCTCGTCGATCCACCAGATCGCCCAGGTGCCGTTGCTGCGGTCGTAGGAGCGGACCGCGACACCGCGACGGTCGCCATTCGGCGTATGGAAGAGGTTGTCTTCGATATTGACCAGGCCGCCCATGATCTCGCGGTTGCTGCTCGTGCCGTCGTACTCCAGCCATTGCGGCCTGCCGTCGGGCCGCAGCTTGAGCACACGGTGGTGCACGCGCCAGTGTCCGATCTGGAAGGCGAAACCGTCGATGCCGGAAAGATCAGCGGCGGGTGCCGTGGCTGCGCCGGCGCTCGCAGTGGCATGAGCAGGGCTTATCACTGCGAGCGAAACGAGCAGCAGGCATGCGCAGAAGATCGAGGCTGTGGACATGACGTGGTTCACCCGACTTGAAGCGCTGGGCGTCCAAGATGCGCACGAAACAGGCATCCGGAAACGGCCATTCACCGGCGTCGAACGAGGCCACTTCACGGAAGGGCCGGACACCGCGGTTGTGGCGATCGGGGCGGGCTCGCTCGAGCCCGCCCGATTGCGATGATCACGGCGATCTTCGATCAGGACGAGCCGAGATCCACGATCGGAACGAAGCCGCCGAAGATCATGCGCTTGCCGTCGAAAGGCATCGGGTTGGTGTCGGGATTCATGCGCGGGTCTTTCATGACCTTTTCCATGCCGGCATCGCGGGTCGCCTTGTCGGGCCACTCGATCCACGAGAACACGACCGTCTCTTCCGTCGTCGCCTGTACCGCGCGGATGAAGTCCGTCTGTTTGCCGGCGGGAACGTCGTCGCCCCAGCATTCGAGGATGCGCGTCGCGCCGAATTCGATGAATAGCGCGTCGGCTTTGTTGGCGTGGTCGATGAACTTCTGCTTGTCCGCGGTGGGTACGGCAAAGACGCAACCGTCGATGTAGGCCATGTTTGAACTCCTTTTGGTCCCGGGGTCGGGATGAGGTTGGCAGCGCCCGATTTGGGCGTCTGTATGGGTACGACGAATGGGCTAGGCTGGAATCGACATGACGAAGGACGAAAGACGGGTCGGATTCATTTTTTTCCAGACGCTGCACGGCCGCCCTCCGCTTGAGCCCGCAGCAGGCCTGCTTCATTCTGGGCGGAACGTTCAGGAGTAGCCGATGAAAACCTCGCGAATGCTGCTGGTCGGTATGACCCTGTCGATGACCTTGCAAGTCACGGCCTGCCTCGGTCCACATGGCGATCGCGCCGTTATGCGGGTAGTTCCAGCGCCGCAAGTGCCGCAGGACAAACCGTGGACCTTCGAAGCTACGCCCGCATGGCGGGACGAATTCGATTACACGGGCCTTCCCGATACCGCAAAGTGGGGCTATGACATCGGTGATGAGGGATGGGGCAACAACGAACTGCAGTACTACACGGACAGCATCGACAATGCGTTCGTCGGCGACGGCGTATTGACGATCGTCGCGAGGAAGCAAGCCAAGGGGAAGCGGAACTACACGTCCACCCGGCTGATCTCGAAAGGCAAGGGCGATTTTCTCTACGGCCGCTTCGAGGTGAGGGCGAAGCTGCCGTCCGGCAGGGGCACCTGGCCTGCGATCTGGATGCTGCCCACCGATTGGGTGTACGGAGGCTGGCCGAAGTCCGGAGAGATCGACATCATGGAACATGTCGGTTTCGACCCAAACAGGGTCCATATCACGGCGCACACGGAAGCCTATTACTTCAAGATCGACACGCAGAAGACCGCCACCAAGGTCATCGACAACGCGATGACGCAGTTCCATCTGTATCGCGTCGACTGGACGCCTGACGCGATTCGCGGCTACATCGACGACGCGCTCGTGCTCGAATTCCGCAACGAAGGCAAAGGCTATAAGGTCTGGCCCTTCGACAAGCGCTTCCATCTGCTGATGAATATCGCGGTGGGTGGCGACTGGGGCGGTCAGCAGGGCGTGGACGACCAGGCGTTTCCCGCGCGCATGCAGATCGATTATGTGCGGGCGTACAAGTTGATCGATCGATGATCGGAATCGGAGCCGGTGGTCGGGATGCCTGACGCGGCCGGCACAGCCACGTGCAAGCGCCGCGATCGCGTGACAAAACGTGACGAGAAGCTGACCCGCGCTCGACGGTTTCATGGTTTGTGAATGCCCGCCGCAGTAGGGTCGGACCATTACAAGGCACCGGAGGCGCCATGCAACGCATCATTCCCTTGGCGATGCTGGCTGTCGTGTTGGCATTCGCGATGGCGCCCGCGTCGTCGCAGCAACTCCAGCAGCCAACGCCGCTCGGCACGAAACCCGTGACGCAGGACAACGGCATCGGGCCCCAGTTGAACGACCCGCAGACCACGAAGCCGCCTGAGGTCCCCAGCAATCTCGATCAACGACCGGAATCGTCCAGCCCGATCCCCAGCACCGGCCCGGCGAAGCCGATGACCACGGAATCCACGCAGTCGCAGTTCGGACCGACCAAGCCCGGCCAGCAGAAGCGGGTCCTGGATGCCACGGGCAAACCGATCACAGACGGGATCCAGGTCGCGCCGAATCGCGTTTACGATCCTGCGACCAAACGCTATTACCCGACGACACCACCAGGACAGCCGGGCTAGACCTGCACGAATTGGCGCGTCGGACGGCCGTGGCTGGGTCGGCGCTCCGCGATGCGCTGGGTTGATGAAGCCGACCTAGCCTGCGAACTGCACATCGCGGACCGACTCCGCTACATTTCCGCCATGACGATGGATCGCACTCGCCGCTCGCTCCTCACTGCCTCGCTGTTTGCGGCTGCCATGCCTCTGGACCGCTTGTTCGCGCAAGGGACGTCCACAACCGGCCCCGTCGCGCAGTTGGCTGCACTTGAACGCCGGCACGGCGGACGCCTCGGCGTCGCCATCCTCGACGTCGACAGCGGCCGACGCATCAACCACCGCGGAGAGCAGCGTTTTCCGATGTGCAGCACCTTCAAGCTGCTGGCGGCGGCGCTGGTGCTGGCGCGGATCGATCGCGGCGAGGAGCGCCTGGATCGGCGGGTCGTCTTCAGCGAGAAAGATCTGGTGACGTATTCACCCGTCACCACGGCGCAGGTCGGTGCGCCGGGCATGACGATCTCCGCGCTCTGCCATGCCGCGATCACGGTCAGCGACAACACCGCCGGCAACCTGTTGCTCGCGAGCTTCGGCGGACCGGCGGGTTTGACCGCGTTCGCGCGCACGCTGGGCGATTCGATGACCCGGCTGGACCGGATCGAAACCGAACTCAACGAGGCCACGCCTGGCGATCCGCGCGACACCACGACGCCCGCCGCGATGCTGGCCGACCTGCGCGCATTGCTGCTGGGCGATGCCTTGTCCGCAGCGTCGCGCGCGCAACTCATCGACTGGCTCGTGGCCAACACCACCGGCGGACCGCGCCTGCGCGCGGGCTTGCCTGCCGGCTGGCGCGTCGGCGACAAGACCGGCACCGGTGGGCACGGCGCGACCAACGACGTGGCCATCCTCTGGCCTCCAGGTCGTGGTCCGCTCTTGGTGAGCGCGTACTACGCGGAATCGGACGCGAGCCAGGATCAGCGCAATGCCGTGCTGGCCGATGTCGGGCGCATCGTGACGGAACTCGTGATTCCAGAAGCGCATTAGTCGTAGCCAGGGTAAGGCCATAGGCCTTACCCGGGGCTTTGACGTTCCAGATCCCGGGTGCGTTTCGCTTACCCGGGCTAGGTCACTCCGGGAGCATTGCATGCTTCGTTACGTCGTCGCGCTTGTCTTGCTCATCGGTTTCGGAGTTTCGGCGAAGGCTGCTTCCAGCGCCTCTGCCCTGCCTGTGTGGTCGACGACGCAGGCGCAGTCGAACCGCTATGTTTCCATCCATGGCCTGCGTGCGTTTGCGGGCGGTTACTCCGAAGACGGCCTCGAGTTCTGGACGTTTCCGTTGCAGCTCGTGTCCGGGTATACGTTGGACTTCGTGCGACCCGGTGCTCCCTCCATTGCGGGCATCACGGTGCTCACTTCGGTCGAGGTCGACCCGCTGGGCGTGACGCGCCTCTACACGGGGCCGGACTTCCGGGTGCGCGAACGAATCTCGACACGTGCCAAACAGCCTGGCGTGCTCGTGCGGTACAGCGTGCAGGGTCGTCGCGATCTGCAGCTTCGGGCCAACTTCCGTCCATCCCTCAACCTGATGTGGCCGGCGGGCATCGGCGGCCAGGAAATGGCATGGAATGAGGACGCGCACGGTTTTCTCCTGAGCGAACCCACCCGCCGGTTCAGCGCGCTCATCTCGTCACCGCAAGCCGCCGAACGCAGCCAGCCGAACAACGACCGGCGCGGCAGCGACTTCAATCGCTCCATCTTCCTCACGCTCGAACCGAGCCGATGTGCGGAGGGCCGCTGCGCAACGCTTGTTCTGGCGGGGCAAAGCGAAAGCAACGAAGACCTCCACGCGACGACCGCGTCCCTGCTGCGCGCGTCCGATGCGCCTGCGGCGGAAGACGTGAAACGCTTCGACGGCACCGGGATCATGAAGATCACGACGCCCGATGCCGAAGCGAATCGGGCGATCGCATGGGCGCAGATCGCGCTCGAGCAGGCCTGGACGTGCAATGCGCGCCTCGGCTGCGCGCTGGTCGCCGGCTATGGACCTTCGCATGGCGCGCGCCGGCCGCAGTACGCCTGGTATTTCGCGGGCGATGGCCTGTTGGCGACGCAGTCGCTGTTGCACGAAGGTCACTATGCGCGTGCTGCCGAGGAACTCGAGTTCATTTATCGCTACCAGCATCCCGACAACGGCATGATCTGGCACGAAATCTCGCAAAGTGCCGCGTTCCTGGATTGGGCGAAGGACTATCCGTATCTCTACGTGCACGTCGACATCACGTTCGACTTCCTCGCCGTGCTCGCCGAGTACGATCGCGTCACGGCTGACCAGGCGTTCCTCGTGCGGCATTGGCCCGCCACGCTCAAGGCGTATCGCTACTGCCTCTCCACGCTCGACGAAAGCGATGGCCTGCCACGCGTGCCGGCCGACAAGATGAGCGGCAACGAACAGGATCGCCTCACCGACGAGCTGACGCTGTCCGCGGCCTGGGTGGAGGCGGCGCACGCGATGTCCGAACTCGCGGCATCGATGGGCGATGCAGCGCTGAGCGAGCAGGCCGAGGCTGCGAGCCTGCGCGCACGCGCCGGCCTGCGCTCGCGATACCGGGATACGAAAGCGCAACGCTGGATCAGCGGCTTCAGCCGGTCCGGCGCGACGGGTGAGAGCACGTCTGCCGCTGACCTGGCCGCGATCACGTCCGGCGCTGCGACACCGGAAGAAGCATCGGCGACGCTCGACCTGCTCGCGACGCCGGCCTACCTGACGCCATGGGGGCTGCGCAGCAAGCCGACGACGGCGCGGGATTACGACGCGAGCGCATACGCGAAGGGCAGCGTGTGGGGCCACGGCACCGCTGCGGCTGCCGGGATCCTGTGGCAGGCGCGCCGTCCCGATGCCGCGAATGCGCTGTGGCAGAGCCTCGTACCGTGGGCGTCGGCCGATTCGCTCGGGCACATGCATGAAGTGATGTCGGGCAGCGCGTTCACGCCGCAAAGCGAATCCGTGCCGGAGCAGACGTGGTCATCGGCCGGTTTTCTTTCGGCCACGATCGGCGGGATGTTGGGGTTGCAATCCGATGCCAGGGAGAACGTGCTGCATTTCGCGCCGCAGCTGCCTGCGTCATGGCCGTCGGTACGCGTCGAGCATGTCCGCGTCGGCAAGAGCGTCGTCGATCTCGATTGGCGCGAGACGAATGGACGGGTCACTTTGGATGTGCGCAGTACAGGCCCGGCGTTCCGTCTGCGCTGGACCCAGGCCGGAACCGGCGATGCAACGAGTCCGACAGTGATCGAGCGCGAGATCCTGCCGGGAAGCACGCGCTTGAGCGTGCCTTGAGATCTACAACAAGCTTCGTCGACTACGCGGGACCGCGGACGACGGCTCCGACAACGTAACCGCGCATACAGCGCCAACCGGACAGGGCGCCCATCGCGGCGCCCTGTCTGTTTTTTGGGAGTTCGAGGAGGCGCGCGAAGGATGGCCTCGACGTGCGACGTGCTTGCCTGATGTGCGCCGAATTGGCTCTTGTTTGTGAGGTCGGCGTCGCTATTCTCGACCAGATCGGCATCCGCCGAAGGCGCTGAAGGTGACGCTGCATGGACAGATCAACCTCGCCGGGCCACGCGCGTTCCGGAGTGTTCGAGCTGCTTGCGAACAACCTGTCCATCGGAACGGGCCGCGCAACGGTCACCCGCATGGGTCTGGGCCACGTGCTGTTCGCGGCAGTGATGATCGGCCTGGGCATCCGCGGCCTCGTCTACGGCGACTTCGCGTCGGTGTGGCAGCGTATTCCCATCGAGCATTTGCCGGGCCGGCAGTTCTTCGCCTATGCCTGCGCGTCGATCGAATTGCTGGCCGGCGTGGGCTTGCTCTTCAGGCGCACGGTCGTCCTGTCGTCCTGCATCCTGTTCGTCTACCTGGTGCTGTGGGTGGTGTTGCTGAAAGTGCCGGCCGTGGTCGCGATGCCGAAGATGGAGGCCACCTGGTTGGGGTTCGGTGAGATTGCCGTCATCCTGTCAGGCGCATGGATCCTGTTCGCCACGCATGCGGGTCGATGGACGCGGCAACATTTGAAGTTCGCCGTGAGTACGAATGGCGTGCGCTACGCCAGGCTGCTGTTCGTCCTTTCATTGCCGATGATCGGGCTGGCGCATTTCGTGTATGCCAAGGAGACCGCCGGCTTCGTGCCGGCATGGATTCCAGGACCTTACTTCTGGGCCTATCTGACCGGCGCCGGCAGCTTCGCCGCCAGCATCGGCATTCTTTTCGCAATCTATCCGCGCCTGGCTGCGACACTGGAAGCGGCGATGCTAGGCGTGATCACGATCCTGGTCTGGCTGCCCGGTCTCATCGCCGCTCCGGCGAACGGTTCCTGGACGCCGTTTCTGATGTCCACGGCGATCGCGTGCGGCGCCTGCGTGGTTGCCGACTCGTATCGCGGGGTTTCCTGGTTCGGCGTCGGCGCCTCTCGGGCGGCGTAACCCCGCAGGCTGGGTTGGCTCTACCAACCCAGCGCTTCATCTGTGCCATGCGCCGGGTCGACCAAGCGATCCAGCGTCGACAGAAATGGAATCGATCAGGACCTCGAGCCGAGGTCCACCACCGGCGAGAAGCCTCCGTAGATCAACCGCATCCCGTCGAACGGCATGGGATTGTTGTCCGGGCTCAGGCGGGGATCCGCCATCGCCTTTTCCATTCCGGTGTCTCGCGTGCTCTTGTCGGGCCATTCGATCCACGAGAACACGACGGCTTCGTCGTCTTTTGCCTGGACGGCACGCATGAAGTCGGTCTGCTTGCCGGGTTTCACGTCGTCTCCCCAGCATTCGAGGACGCGGGTGGCGCCGTGCTCGAGGAAGACCGAGTCGCCCTTTGTGGCGTGATCGATGAACTTCTGTTTGTTTGCGGCCGGGACCGCAAGGATGAATCCGTCGACGTACGACATCGTTCGCCTCGCCTGGGTTCGAAGGGATCCTCAGCATGCCAGCCGGGGCGTTAATGTCGGGTCAGCGGCGAGATCGCCACGCGTTCGTAACATGGCCGCCTTGCGTCCGCACAGCTGCCTCCGGCGTCGGCGCGTTCGTCGTGGCGACGCGCTCACCGTATCTCGGCTTTTGCTTCTGGTTCGGCGGGCACCTCTTTGCTGGCTTCATCGCGGCTCGTCGCATCGAGCAAGTGCCGCATCTTGAGGTAGACGCCATTCGTCCAGCCGAAGCCGATCACGTTGTCGGAATAGCCGGCGCTGATCTTGACGTCGGCATTGCCGCTGACCATGTTGTATTTCTCGCGGATGGTGCCGTCGTCGGCGAGGCTGCGATCGACGGTCGCGGTGAACTTGCCTGCGATGCGCCGCGCGTCGTCGTGGAAGCCGTAGGCGTCGAGGCCGGCGACCGCGAGCCAGTTCGTCGGCGCCCAGCCGAACGGCGCGTCCCATTGCGCGCCGCTGGCGTTGCGGCTCATCGCCAGGCCGCCCTTGTGCTCGAACAGCGCGAGCTTGCCGCGCAGAGCCTGCGCCTGTTGCGGCGAAGCGGCGCCGGCCCACAGCGGATAGAACGTGGTGATGTAGGGATCGGTCGCCGGCTTGCGGGCGATGAAGTCATAGTCGGTATACATGCCGGCTTCGGGGTTCCACAGGAACTTGTCGATCGCTGCCTTGCGCACCGCGGCGGCCTGCCCGAAGCGCTTCGCGTCGTCGGTCTTGCCCAGGCGCTGCGCGAATTGCTGCAGGTCGAGTTCGTAACGGTAGAGCAGGCTGTTCAAATCCACTGGCGCGTAGTGGTGGGTCGAGCCCGCGAACGGGCCGAAGTGGAAGTTGACGTCGAAGCCGGATTCGCGCATCGATCGATCGCCGAGGTAGTAATCGGCGCTGAGGCGATGGTCCCTTGGCCCAGGCGTCGGCGCAGACCTTGGAGGCGCCGATATCGCAACTGCGTCGCCTTGAGCCGTTCCGCTTCGGCGGCATCGGGACGCTCCGACGCCTTCAGCAGATACCCGCGATCTTCATCGCGGTGCGCGAGCAACCATTCGATCACGCCGCGCAGGTAGTCGGCGTCGCGCATTTCCAGCACCGGACCCGTGCCGTAATCGAAGTAGCGTGCCAGACCGGTGTCGCCGGCGCGGTGTTCCGCGCGCGTCCAGGTGGCGTAATCGTGCAGCGCCAAAGGATAGGCGTGCGCCAGCCAGGCATCGGCTTCGCCCTTTTTGCGGAAACTCGTTGGCTCGTCGAGCACGGCGCGGATCATCTCGCCGAGGAATGGCGGTTGCGAGCGCGTCAGGTAGTACGTGCGGTTGGCGTTGAGCACGCCGCCGTAGTACTGCACCTGGAACAGGAAGTTGTCGACCATGTCGCGGGCGAGGGCTGCACGCCCATCCGCGACCAGGCCGAGGATGATGAAATAGCTGTCCCAGCCGTACATCTCGTTGAAGAAGCCGCCCGGTACCACGTATGGATTCGGCAGATACAGCAGGCCCTGCTGCGGCAGCGAATGCGGCTTGAAGTCGCCGATCTGGCGGATCGGATGCGGCAGGACGCGGATGTCGACATTGCAGCGCTTGGCGATGTCGTCGATCCGCGCGCTGCGCGGCAGTTCCGCGGGCAGGTACAGCACCGGCCGCGTCGTGACCTTGTCGTCTTTCAGCGCAGAGCAGTCGTCGACCGAACGGGTGAGCGTCTTCCAGGCATGGTCGATGTAGGCCTGCGTTTTCGCCGGATCGGGCGCGAGCGCCGCGGCGCTGGTGGCGAAGGCGAGCGAGAACGCGAACAGGATAGGGCGAAAGAGGGTGAGCATTTCTTGGGATCTCCTGCTCGAATGGTCGGCATGTGTCGAATGGAACGACTTCAGAGACGAATGCCAAGTTGTTGAGAATCGTCATGACCAGCCATTCGGCTGTTGAAAACCCCGCGAAGGCGGGAACCCAGTGCCTTCAGGTTTCAAGAGTCGCTGGATCCCCGCCTTCGCGGGGATGACGATTTTTTCCATGCGCGCTCCCGCACACGGTTGGCGCGGTTCGTACGCTTCAGGGTGAGGGCGGCGGGATCGCCAGGTAGACGGTGCTCCACAGCTGCGCCGCATTGGATTCGTCGGCATCTCCGCTGCTCTGGCCGAACGGCGCCATCGTGTAGCGGCCATCGGCGTACGACCACGACCACAACTCCGAAGTGCGCATTGCCTGGGTTGCGTCGATTGCGTGCCACAGGCGTCGTTGCGCGTCGCGCAGGCGCGCGCGGGTAGCGGCGGGCAGGTCGTCGCGCTGCAACTGGCGCGCGAGCCCAGCCGCGAGCAGCGCCTGCTGCCAGGACCAGACCACGGTGCCGTGATAGGCGGTGCGGCCGAACGTCTTGGCGATGTCCGCATCGGCATACGCGGGATTGGCGACCAGCAGACCGATGTCGGTCAACAAGCCGGCGGGGAAGGGACGCGTCATGGCTTCGACCATCGCATCCAGCGTCCGCGCCTCGGGATTTCGGAACAGCAAGGCGAAGCCGCCATCGGAATGCAGCACCGGGATCGGCTTGCCGTTCGCATCCAATGCCAGTGCATCGAAACGCAGTCCGCTGCGTGGAACGCTGGCCAGTGCCGGCGCCGGATCGATGCCCTGCGCGCTGGCATAGCGACCGATCGCTTCGCGCGCCTCCGCCGCCGTCCGTGTCATCCGGAACAACGGCGGTGCTTGCTTGGCCCAGACGCTGGCCTGCTTGTGCGCCGTGGAAAACGCTTGTCGCTGCGTCTGAGTGGCGTACGGCTGCAGCAAGCCGGATTGCTGGAAACGCGCGATGGCATCGAGCGCCGCCGGCACGAATACCGCGTTGACATCGTAGGGATAGCGACCGCCGGCCAAACCGTCCTCGCTGTCGCGCCACTGCCCGACATTACTGCCCGGTTTGAGCGACACGAGATTGTGCGCGACAGGCTTCCGCGCAAACGCCTGCGCGGATTGCAGGACGAAGGCGAAGTTGCGCGCCAACGCCGCGCCCAGTGCTTCGCCGCCCGTGGTCTTGCGTGCAAGGAAGGCAGCAGCGCGATCGCGACCTTGCGCATGGTCGAGCAGCCAGGCCGCAGCCACCGGCGCGAGCATCACGTCGTCGTCGATCATCTTGTAGTCGTAGATCGGCGCGTCGTTCGGCGCAGCGCCCGGCGCGCTCTCCTTGCGATGGCGCAACAGCGCGAATTCGCCGATGTCTTCCTCGTGCGCCACTTCGCCCTGCGCGTTGAGCCGATCGAGCACGGAGGCCAGGCCGTCCTCGATCGCCACCGGCTGCAGGGCCGGCATCAGCAGGCGCAGCGACATCAGCGTGTCGCGGCCGAAGTAGGTGTCGAAGCGCCAGGAACCTGCGAGGAATTTCTCCCGGTAACTCAGGAACTGCAGCGCCTGGCGGCTGCGCAGATCGCTGCCGGACTGCTTGTCGAACAACTCGTCGGCGGTGAGCGGCGTGAGCGGCTTTTCACCCGTGAGCGCGGTGATGCGAAGACGTAGCGGCTCGCCGTCACGAGTTGGCGCCAGCACCAACGGCGCGCCTCGTTTGCCGCCGCGCACGCGGCCGTTGAGCAGTTCGATCGAGATCGCGTATCCGGGGGCGCCGTCCAAACGTGCACGCGCCCAGGTCACACCATGCGCCGAGATCCGCGCGGGCGTGGCGACCGACGCCGGATACGCGACTCCAAACTGGAAATCGCGCAGCACGCGCACGCTACCGAGCACCGCGTCGCGGATCACCAGTCGCTTTGCGCCCGACGCTCGTCTCGGCCGTGATGCCATGCAGCGGCCTTCCCGACGCATCGGGCCGATGGATGCCCTTCATTTCGCCGAGCGTCCATTGCACGGGCGACGTGGCGTCTTCGAACCACACGCCCACGCCACTGTTGCCGGCCGGGAACGCCACCAGCACGCGTGGCTTGCGACCGGAACTGAGCAACAGATGCGCCGCGACGGGGCCCTGCTGATGGAAGGCATTGAGCACGCTGCCTTCCGTGACGCGGAACTGCAGTGGCGCGTCGACGTCTGCCGCGAGCACCAGGCCGGGCAGGACAACCAGCAGCGATGGCCAACAGGGATGCCTTCATCGTTCCTGCCGACGTCGACCCCCTTCTCCCGGCCAACCGGGAGAAGGAGTGCGCCGCGGATGCTGGCAGCGGCGGCGCATGGCCGACGCGCATCTCCACCGATGTCACCAGCTGTACTTCGCCTGCACGTTGATCTCGCGGCCCTCGAGCGGACGCGCGAGCAGCACGCCGTCGGCGGTGATCGCCGAACCGAAGATGCGCGAGTTGCTCTCGGTCAGGCCGAGCTCGTTGGTCACGTTGGTGCCGCGCAAGTTGAACTGCCAGTGCTCGCCGACGTTGGAGGTCACGCCGAAGTCCAAGGTGTGGTACGAGCCCAGTTCCTGCAGGCCGGACTGGTCCTGGGTGTGGTCGCCGACGTGGGTGTAGGTGACGTACGGCATGATGTCGCCCCAGCCGAAGACGAACCTGTAGCTCGGCGTGAACATGAAGCGCAGCTTGGGCTGGCGCTGCAGCTGCTGGCCTTCGATCGGCTGCGCACTGCTGCACATCGTTGATGTCGACGTACGGGAAAACAGGCTCTGAAGTCCGTGTATTCGCCGTCGAGATAGTTCGCGACCAGCTGCAGGCGCAGATTCTCGACCGGTGTCAGCGCGCCGATGAAGTTGACGCCGACCGAATCGGAACCGTAGATCAGCGGGCTGCCTACCGGTGTGCCTGCGCCGTCGGTCGGCTGGTACTGCAGGCCCGTGAACACGCGGCGATAGGCGCTGATGTCCGCATACAGCAGCTCGGACTGGTACTTGAAGCCGATTTCGTAGTTGCGGATCTTGTGCATCGGCGGCGTGTTGCCGGTGGTGCTGCCGCGGATGCCGTTGTCGAAGTCGAGGAAGTGGCCGCCGGTGTTGACGCGGCCGTACATCGACATGTGGTCGGTGAACGAATAGTTGGCGCCGGCGGTCCAGGCCGGATGGGTCTTGTTGTAGTCGGTCTTGGCGCACCGTGCCGTTGCAGACCGGCACCGCGTTGTCGAATTCGGTGAGCGGGTTGTTGTCGAGATCGACATTGGTGAGGTTGCAGACGTTGTTGGTCGCGTCCTGGTTCTCGATGCGTCCGGACAGGTCCAGCAGCCACTTGCCGATGCGCCAGGAGTCGGACAGGTAGAACGCCGTGTTGGTGGCGCTGCCGTGCTGGGCGATATTGAAGCCGCCGTAGTCGAGCGAAGCCCTGGTTGTCGGTGCGCTGATGGACGTTGCCGTCGGCGTCGACGTAGCTGACCGTGATCGGCGTGGCGTTGGGCTTGTTGGTCATCAGCATCTGGTTGCCGAGCGACCACTTGTCGTCCATCGTGTAGTGATTGATGTACAGGCCGACGGTCAGGGTATTGCCCTCGAACAGCTCCTTGCTCAGGCGGAAGTCGTTGTTGAAGCTCTTCAGGTGCTTGTGGATGTGCCACCAGCCCTGTGCGATCACGCTCTGGTCGAAGGGCACCGCGCCGCCACCGACGTAGTTGGCGGTGACCACCGAGCCGGCCGGCAGCCGCAGGCCACCGCCAATGTCGGTCGAAGAGCATGGCGTTGAGCGTCGCCGGGTTGTTGCCCGAGAACAGCGCATTGGTGTCCATGTCGCCTTCGTCGAACAGGAACTTGTCGCTGATCGACCAGCCGTTGTCGAAGGCATAGTCGAAGTTGCCGCCGAAGAAGAAGAACTTCGGCGCCGCGGCCGTCGGCGAGGTCCGCATTCGTGCCGCCGCCGGGATAGCCAGGCAGGCGCACATGCTGGATTGCCTCGCTGTAGTAGGTGTCGGTGAGCGGATCGAAGCCAGGATACTCGCGGAAGCTGTCCTCGCCGGTCTGGATCAGCGGGATCGGTGTAATGAACTGGTTCTTGTCGTTGAGGTAGCGCGCGTACAAGGTCAAGTTGCCCTTGTCGAAGTCGTGCGCCAGCGTGCCGGTGAGCTGGCCGCCGTCGTCGGCCTTGAACTGCGGGTCGCGCACGCCGTCGGAGGTGCGCCAGAAGCCGCCGATGCTGCCGTACCAGCCGTCGGCGATCTTGAAGCCGGAGAACGCATCGAGCCGCCATAGGCCTTCGTCGCCATAGGTCAGCCCGACGCTGCCGGTCGGAATGTCGGTGCCGGTCTTGAGGAAGAAGTTGGCCGTGGCGCCGATCTGGCCGTCGGCGAAGACGACCGAGGGACCGCCTTGCAGGATTTCGACCGACTCGATCGTGTCGTCGAGCCGAAGCAGCGAACTGGTTTCGAAGAACGACAGCGTCGGCATGCCGTACAGCGGCGAACCCATCAGCAGCGTGGAGAAGTACGGCGCATCGCCGCCGCCGGGGAAGCCGGCGATCTCGATATTGGCGCCGGTCTGGCCGCCGGTGGATTCCGGCCAGAGTCCCGGCGAGATCTTGAGCAGATCCGCGGTGCTCTTCGGGTTCGCCTGTTTGATCTGTTCGGCGTTGGCGGTGACGATGTTGAAGCTCGCTTCGAGCTTCTTCACGCCGCCGGCGGCGCTACCGGTCACGACCACGGTGTCGAGCGTGGTGGCGCCTTGCTCGTCGGCAGTGGACGCTTGCGCCGTGGGGGTCTGTGCAGGCGTCTCGGCGGGTGGGGCTGGTGTCGCTGCAGGCTGCGCGGGCGCCGGCTCGGCGGATTGCGGGTCCTGTGCGGCAGGCTGCGGGTCCTGCGCGGCGACTGCGACGGGCAGGGCGAGGAGAATGGCGACGGTGAGCGCAAGCGGAACCGGTTGTGCAGATTTCATGTTCAGGGCCTCCCTCAAGGCTCGAGCATCGAGCCACATGAACGCCGGTCGCGAATGGCCGGACGCGAGTTGGTGTTTCCCCTGTTGAGCGCCGAATCCGCTGCCGCTCCTTTGTTATTAGTTGCGAATTCGAGACTCTGGTCCGGATAGTGCCGGACATTCCGCTCAGAAGTCATCACCTGACATTCACGTGCTTTGAACAAATGGCGCGCCATGGAATCGTCGGGCGCGTGCTCGCTGCTGCGCCGTTATGCTGAGGACCGCAGCCATGCCCCCTTTTCCACGAGGGAGAACCCGATGACAGCCGAGAACAACAAGACGCCGAAGCCAGTCCGAACGGGAATGACAATCCGGGCACTCTTGTTCATCTGCCTGGCATTCCCAGCCACGCCTGTCCTGGCCGAGACCTGCGTCGCCGGCTTGCCGCAGCTCTATGGTCAGCTGTTCGAGGATGCGCAGCGCATCCTGCCGGACGGCAAGGCCTTCGTGGACGCGACCCCGAACCAGCCGCCGGCCGGCATCGCCGCCGAGTACGACTATCAGCACACCAAGCCCGGGTTCGACCTGCGTGTCTTCATCGCTGAACAATTCACGATGCCGCGCCCTGCCGGCGGCGACTACCGCACCAATGCCGACCACGACGTGCGCGAACACATCGACGCGCTGTGGAGCGTGCTCGAGCGCAAACCCCAAGCCGCCGACACGCGCACTTCGCTGCTGCCCCTGCCGTATCGATACATCGTTCCCGGCGGACGCTTCAACGAGATCTATTACTGGGATTCTTATTTCACGATGCTGGGCCTGGAGGAAAGCGGCCGTCACGATCTAGCGGTCGACATGGTGAAGAACTTCGCCTGGCTCATCGACCACTACGGCCATATTCCGAACGGTAACCGCACCTACTTCCTGAGCCGCTCGCAGCCGCCGTTCTTCGCGGCCATGGTCAATCTGCTCGCCGAACGTGACGGGCCATCGGTCTACGCGACGTACCTGCCGCAGCTTGCCAAGGAATACGAATTCTGGATGCAGGGCGGCACCGGGCTCGCCGCAGGGCAGGCGCATCGACGCGTCGTGCGGCTGGCCGATGGCACGCTGCTCAACCGTTACTGGGACGATTGCGATACGCCGCGCGAAGAAAGCTACGGCCTGGACGTCGCGACCGCGGCAAAGTCCGGTCGTCCCGCTGCGGAGGTCTACCGTAACCTGCGCGCCGGCGCCGAAAGCGGCTGGGATTACAGCTCGCGCTGGCTGGCCGACGGCAAGACGCTGGCGACGATCCGCACCGTGGACATGGTGCCGCCCGACCTCAACAGCCTGCTGAACAACCTCGAACTCACGCTCGCGCAGGCCTATCGCAGCACGCGGCAGCCGGACAAGGCGGCGCAATTGCAGAAACGCGCGGACGAGCGCAAGGCGGCGATGCGGCGCCACCTGTGGAATGCGAAGACCGGCACGTTCGCGGATTATCTTTGGAAAGAGGGCCGTACGACCGACGACATCACCGCCGCGACGCTGTATCCGCTGTTCTTCGGCATCGCCGACCGTCGCCAGGCCGATCAAGTCGCCCAACGCGTGCGTGCTTCATTGCTGCAGCCACATGGGCTGGCGACAACCACCATCCGCACCGGCCAGCAGTGGGATGCGCCGAACGGCTGGGCGCCTTTGCAGTGGATTGCGATCAAGGGCCTGAACGATTACGGACAAAAGGAGTTGGCCGCTACGATCGCGGAGCGCTGGATTCGCCGCAACGTCGCGGTGTATCGCGAGACCGGCAAGCTCGTCGAAAAATACGATCTCACCGGCGCGGGCGCGGCGGGTGGCGGCGAGTACGCGCTGCAGGACGGGTTCGGCTGGACCAATGGCGTGCTGCGCAAGCTCATCGCGCTCTATCCGACAGCTGCGGGAGCCGACGCCGCCCGCGAGGGTGTCAGCGAACCCGTGCGCGATCGGGATCAGGGTTCCGTTGCAAAACCAGCGAAGGGAACTCCTTGAAGACGGGCGGATGATCCGAGCCATGATCGCGCCGGAATTGGATAATCCGTTCTGGGCTTCGCTGCGAAGTCGGCATCTTGCTCTGGCGCAGAGTATTGGCGAAGCGGCGCGGTATCCGCCGGCGTTCGCGCCTTTTCTGGGCGTGGCGAACGCCGATGCCGAGACCGCCGACGCGATCGCGGCCTTGCTCGAGCCCGACGAAACCGTGTACCTGCTCGGCGTGGCGCCGGTACTGCCGGATGGCTGGGGGCTCGAGGCTTTTGCTCCGCTGGCGCAGATGATCTGTACGGCGCCGATCGCGGTGATCGACGGGCCGGAAGTCATCGAGCTGTCGGAGCCGCATCGCGCCGACGTGCTGGCGTTGACCGCGCTGGTGTATCCGCATTATTTCCGCCCGCGCACGATGGAACTGGGCCGTTACTTCGGCATCTATCAGCACGGCCGGCTCGCGGCGATCATCGGCGAGCGACTGGGGATGGATGCCTATCAGGAAATCAGCGCCGTCTGCACGCATCCCGACTTCAATGGCCGCGGCTACGCCCGGCGCCTGCTGGCGCTGCTGTCGAACGACAATCTCGAACGCGGTCGCATGCCGTTCCTGCACGTGAGCCACCAGAACAGCCGCGCCGTCCTGTTATACGAACAGACCGGTTACCGCCATCGTCGCGATATCGGGTTCTGGTCGCTGTCGCTATCCTAGGCGGAGTGCCGCACGGAGTTGGTTCCGCGGCTTGCCCCGCCTAATTTCCCGGTCACGGACGGATGCGTACGCGCAGCGCGCGAGCCGCTAGCGACGTTCCTTGAGTTCGTCGTCGATACTGTCGCTGCGCACGTCGTCGGCGAACGACCTGCCGTCGGCATCGATATCGCCAGGCTCGTCGTCGAGTTCCACGTCCAGCAGGTCGCCCTGGTCGTCGACGCCGATGTTGTCCATCGCCGACTGCGAGCGCGGATCCTTCAACGGCGGGCCGGCGGTATCGGGCAGATCTCCCGTGTCGCCGACGCGCGCCTCGCTCTCGGGTGGGTTGGCGCGGGTGGGGTTCGCCTTGCTCATTGCGTTTTCTCCGTCGATCACGATCCCGCATCAGGCGCGCAAGCGCACCGGATGGCGGCGACGCCACTATTGCGACGAAGACGTGAGCGCGATGAAAAGGATCGCGCGCAGAGGCGCGCTTCGTTCAGCCCGCGCAGCGCCACGTTCGACCGTCGCTCAATGTCGAGCGGCAGCAGGCCGACATGCGGGAAGCCTGCGCGCAGGGCGACCGCGCTCAGACGCGCTTGCGCAACGTCACAGCCCGGGCTTGTAGACCCGCTCGGCGTGTCCCTTCAACTGTTCCGGCCAGAAATAGACCGCGCGCAGGTTGCCGGTCACATAGCGTTCGGCCTGGTCGTTGAAATGCGGCGACTGCGGATGGCCGCTCTCGCCGCCCGCAGTCACCGCGCGAGCACTGACCTTCTTGCCGAACTCGACGACCGCGACGAAGCTGTTGCCACCGGTGCCGTAGAAGCGCTTCGTGCCGGGCCAGCGGTGCGCGCCGAAGGATGCGAGCGAGCCCCAGCGCGACGAGGTGAATCCCACCGGGATGCTGGGCTTGCTGTCGTCGAACGGCTGCACGATATCGCCGTTGATGCGCTGGAAGCGGTTGATCTCGCCCCACGGCACGCCCCAGCTGCCGAAGTCCTGCTGCAGCCGGTCGGAGGCCTCGACCAGTGCGCCCAGACGTTTCTTCGGACCCGCCTTGCCGGACATGTACTCGTAAACCGTCATGTCCTCGGAATCGGCATTGGCCTTGATCTCGTCCCACAACGTGTCGCCCCAGAACACCGCGAGCGACGTCGGCATCGACTCGGCACCCCAGCGATAGTCCCAGCCGCGCAGCAGTCCAATCTGTCCCGCGAGCTTGCGCCGGAGCGGGTCCTTGGCCGGCAGCGCATCGTAGTCGGCGACGAGCACCGGGATCAGCTGCGCGAAGGCCGGCAGATAGGAATCGAATGCCGCAGTGATCAGCGATGGCAGCGTGAAATCCTGCTTGTCGCTGAGCACGCGGATTGCGTGCAGCCCACGCGGGTTCTCGCCGAAGCTGTCCATGTAGCGCGGAAAGTCCTCGCGCTTCGGGCTGTCCTTGCCGGCGGCGGAATAGGGCCAGTTGTTGGTGTTCGTGATCCAGCCGTTCGGCGGATTGCGCAGGTGCGGCGCCTCATCGAGCGCGTGCAATCCCTTCCAGTCGGTCGCCGGGTCGCTGCCATCGACGGGTTTCGTGTAGTCGAAGCGGTCGTCGCGCTTCGGAATGAACTGCGGATGCAGATAGGCGATCTCGCCCTTGTCGCTGGCGAAGATCGTGTTGTTCGATGAATTGGCCTTGCGCTCGGCAACTTTCATATAGCTGGCGTAGTCGGTGGCCTTCGTGCGCAGCCAGCTTTGTTCGAGGGCTGCGATCGGCGTGTTCATCAGCGCGATCGTGATCCACTTGCCGTCTTTCGCGCGGACGACGGGGCCGTGGTGCGTGGCGTAAACGGTGAACTTGCGCTCGGCCATCGCGCCGTCGCCCTTGCGGTAGGGCACGCCGATCTCGCGCGTCGTGACCGGCCGCAATTCCTCGCCATAGCGATAGAACAGGCCACCGTCCTTGCGCACGATCGTCTCGGCGAACTCGTCGACGACATCGGCGCCGGTCGAGGTGTGCATCCAGCCGGCATGGCGGTTGAAGCCCTGGTAGACGAAGAACTGTCCCCAGGTGACCGCGCCATAGACGTCGAGCCCGGCGTCGCTCGTCATCTGCAATTCGGAACGGAAGAAGAACGACGTGTGCGGATTGATCAGCAGCAAGGCGTGGCCGTCCGCGGTCAGCTTCGGCGCGATCGCAAATCCATTGGAGCCTGTCGGTTCCTTCCAGCTCGACGGCGGCCGCGTGCGCGCCTGCGCCTGCTGATCCTTGCCGTAGAAGGCTTCGAGCGGGTCGAGCTCCACGTATTCGATATCGCCGCCGATGCTGCCCTCGGTGAAACTCAGTGCCATCCACGGTTCGAAATGGCGGATGACGCGCGGCTGCACTTCGGGGTGCGTGGCGAGGTAGTGATTGAGCCCGTCGGCCCAGGCATTCATCAGTGCCTGCAGCCAGGCGGGACTCTTGGCGTACAGCGCCTTCAGTTCGATCGGGTCGATGAACAGCTTCATCCGCAGGTCCTGCCAGAGCGCGGATTCGCCCTCGGCCTCGGCGAGGCGGCCCATCGCGTTGAGATAGTTGGTCTCGACGCGGTTGAAGTCGTCCTCGGCCTGCGCGTAGGCCATGCCGAAGACCGCGTCGGCATCGGTCTTGCCGTGGATGTGGGCGATGCCCCAGTCGTCGCGGGTGATCGTGACCGCCTGTGCCTGCCGCTGCCAACGCGCCTCATCGGGCGTGCGTGCCTGTGCGGTTGCGGCAAGGCCGAGCGCGAGCAGCGCGGTTGCTTGCAGCAGGCGCGTCACGTAGCCGGCACGCTGCATGGAACAGCTGCCAGAACCGGTTTCCGAAGTGCGTGCCGTCATCAGTTTTCCCCTCGCAGATGTGTCCGGTGCCGCCGCGCTACGGGCGGGGCTCCCCATGGAGCCGCGACTCTAGCAGGGACAGCGCGCCTGCCCGTGGCGCGGATTGCTGTTCGGAGCCAACCGCCCGCGTGACTCGCGCTCCGGCACGGCTCGAAGGCCGGACGCACGATCGAGGTCGCGCGCCCCTCGGTCGTGCTGGCGCAATCTCCATTGCGAAGACGAACACGCGTTGCGCGGCTCGTCCTTCGGAGCCGCTGCCCGATGTCCTGTTTGCCCCGCGGCATACGTTATCGGTGCAAAGACGCGACGCGAGCTGACGACACTAGTGCGAGCGTTTGTTCCGGACCACACCAGACATCAGGCGCTGATCCGCGCCCACCCTCGAGGATGACGAGACATGGGCGCGATGCGTCGAACGACAGCGGTTGCTGCAACACGGGGTGCGTGTCTGGCCGTGGCACTGCTGCTCATGACCTCCGCCGCAGCCGTGCCGCCAGCGAAGCCAGCCGTCACCGCGCCGCAGGCGAAACCCTCCGCCGCAATCGCGGGCGGCAGTCCTGCGTTCGCCTACAACCGCAGCAAGGCCCTGCTGGCGCCGGTCTACGGCAAGTTGCCGGAGCGGGGCGAAGTGCGCACGCAAGCTGGCACGGGCGCGCAGATCAGGCGTCAGTCGAAGGGTGGGCTGGTCGTGTATTCGCGGTTCACGCCGGTCAGCATCGACAACAAGCTCATCGTCATCCACGGCGAGGACAGCACCAGTGCGCGCATCGAGGATCGTGCCACCGGCAAGCTCGTCCGCAATCTGCCGGACATCGGCGAGGAGAACGAGATCCGCTGGCATTACGGCGCCGATGCACCGTCGCGTTTCTACTACGTCCGCGGCATGCAGTTCCGGCAGATGGATGCGGTGACCGGCAAGGACGCGCTGGTCCGCGACTTCAGGCCGGAATGGCCGACCGGATCGCAACTGTTCACCGACGTCGAGGGCGACAGCTCCAACGACAGCCGCTACTGGTGCTGGATGGTCCGGCGCGAGGTGCAGACGGGGCCCTATCCGGTCGAGCAGCTGATCAGCTACGACCGCGTGACCGATACCGTGTTCAAGGCCGACGCGGCCAAGCTCGGACGCGAGTGGATGGGGCGTCCGAACACGATCGAGTCGTCGCCGCACGGCACCGCCTGCGTCGTCCACTGGGGCGCGGACGAGGGCAGGCCGCAGGCCTGGAAGCGCGACTTCAGCGCCAAGATCCGCGATGTCGCCGTCGACGAGACGCATACGGGCTGGATCATCGATGCCGCCGGCGCCGAATGGTTCGTGTCGCAGAACAACCAGAACGACTGGATCGAGGCCGTGAGCCTGCGCACCGGGCAGGTCAGGAAGCTGATCAACCACGGCGACATCGGCTGGGACAACGGCATGCATTTCTCCAAGGCCTACGTGATGCGCGACTACGTGCTGCTGTCGACTTGCAGCGAAGGCAATATCACCTGGGGCGAGAACCAACTGATCATGCTCGGTCTCGACGGCCGCATCCTGCGCATCGCCCACACGCACAACGCCTACCCGGGCGACGATGCCTACCGCAACGAGGCGGCCGCGGCCATGTCGTTCGACGGACGCAGCATCTACTGGACGAGCAACTGGGGTCTAGGCACGCGGGTGCGCGATGTGTACGCGATCGAGTTGCCGCCGCGATGGTGGGCGAAATAGGGAGTCGTAGGCTGGGTTGGCGCTACCAACCCAGCGCCTTTGCGCCTCTGCGATGGGCTGGGTTGATGAAGCCAGCCCAGCCTACGGTCGTAAGCCGGGCTGGTGGGAGGACGGATTCGGCGCAACTGACACGGATCTGAAATGAGACGGACACATACTCCGTATTCAGGCGTAGGCGTCGTGAGGGCATTGGCTCGATCGGCAGCTGCTGCGCCCGGCCATCGGAGACGAAGCATGCTTGGGAAGACAGCCGTTGGATTGGCATTGGCACTGGCGTTCGCGCCCTTCGTCGCAATGGCGGAGCGGCCTTACGTCGACATCGAACAACGCCTGACCCCGGAACAACTGCGCGAAGTCGGCCTGTCGCCCGCGCAGCTCGACCTGCTGAACACGATGCTGCGCGAAGCGTCGGCTAAGACCGCGCTTGACGAAGGGCCGCCCATCGAAGACGGGCAGGGCCGCGCATCGCTCATCGGCTTCAACGACGCGCCGATCAAGAGCCGCTTGAAGCATGACGTGAGCGGATGGGAGCCCGGCACCGTGTTCGAACTGGAGAACGGCCAGCGCTGGAAGGTGCTCAAGGGCAGCATGAAACTGCGCAAGGCCTTGCAGGCGCCCGAGATCCTCGTGGTTCCGGGCATCGCCGGGCGCTGGTTCCTGCAGGTCGACGAGGACATGCCGAAGGCGCGGGTCTACCGGATCGATTGATGCCTGGTTGCAGCTGGTGCGATGGAAGTGGTCGAATCGCCCTCCATGACGCGACCACGCCGCACGAATCGGCTCCTGCTGCGGCCTCCGACGGAGACGGACGCGCAGCGCATGTTCGAAATCTTCGGCGACCCGCGCACCAACGTCCATAACCCGTTGGGTCCCTACCCGGACATCGACACCGCACGCTCGCTGCTCGCGGCACGGATCGCGCACTGGCAGCAGTATGGCTTCGGTCAATGGGCGATCGCCGTGCGTGATGCGCCGGACACCGTCATCGGCTACGGCGGCGTGGCGTATCGCCAGTACCTCGACGAGGAAAGGCTCAACCTGGGCTATCGGTTCGCGGCCGAGAGTTGGGGGCAGGGCTACGCCACGGAACTCGGTGCAGCTGCCCTCAAGCTCGCCTTCGAAGACCTGGCCAAGCCGGAGGTATTCGCGCTGGTGCGCCCGGAAAACCTGGCTTCGGTCCGGGTGCTGGAAAAGCTGGGCATGCAGCGCTCTGGCGATCTCGACGACGTGCCGGGCGAGGCGCGAAGCCTGGTCTACCGGATCCGGCGCGCAGCCGACTAGAGCGTCGCGTGCAGCGGCATCCGTTCCCGGGTTGACGCAACGTTCACGCTTCGCGACGCGCCAGAGTTCACGCCTCGGTGCGCATCCGACCCGTAGATTCCAGCGCACCCGACGCCGGAACCGAATCGTGACGCCAGGCAGCCAGGTGACAGTACAAGGCGACAACCCAGATGCTCGTTGCGCGCACGTGGTGTTGTACTGCGCGGATGGCACCAATCGCGAGCTGTCGTTGCCGGAGGTGCGGCCGCTAGACGATCGTGACGACGAACTGCTCTGGATCGATATCGACTGCGAGTCAGAATCACTGGTCAGGGATGTCTGCGACAGGCTGCGCATGCCCGCAGCGGTCGCCCGACACCTCGTCGAACTCGGATCGACGCCGATGCTCGGCAACTACGGCGATCATTTCGTGCTGCATGCGGTCGCTGTCGAGCATCGCGGTGGTCTGCAGTTCGACGGCGCCGTCCTCGGCATCGCCGCTGGGCCCGGATTCGTCGTCACCGTGCACCACAGGCCCATCGCCTTCATTCCGGCGCTTCGCCAGCGCGAGGAAGGGGAAACGAGCCTGGGACAGCTGACCGCAAACAGCTTCGTGGCGTCCTTGCTCGACTGGCAGATCGGCACGTACTTCGAGGCCGTGTCCGATTTCGAGCGCGCGGTGGAGCGATTGGAAGAAGGCGTATTGAAGGAGCGCCACGGGCAGAGCATCGGCGAACTGCGCAGGCTGCGCCAAGGTGCTTCGCGGCTGCGACGCATGCTCGCACCGCATCGACAACTCTTCGCCAGCCTGGCGCGACCGGACTTCCGTCCCGAAGAGGACCGCGCCACGAGCCGCCATTTCGAGCGGGTGGATGAACATTTCGAGCGCGCCATGGACATCGTAGAGAACGCACGCGACCTCGTGATCGGCACGTTCGAGCTGTTCAGCAGCCAGACCGCGTTGCGGACCAACAACACGATGCGCGCGCTCACGTTCGCCACGGTGGTCATCGGTTGCCAGACGGTCATCGCCGGCATCCTCGGCATGAACTTCGAGGCGCCGTTCTTCAAGAGTGCTGGCGTGGGGTTCTGGGTCGCGGTAGCTGCGATGGCGCTGGTCGGCGTCGTATCATTCTTCGTCTGGAAGCGTACCGAGCGGTTGTAAGGGGTCGGGCCTTCACGCCGGGATCACTGCCCGGAACGCGTTCATAATATTTTCGGGGACGAATGTTTCCATGTCACAGCTAGCCGGCTTCCCGGTCGAAAGCACCGGAAACGAATGCAAGCGTCGGCCTGCCTGTCGATGAGAGTCGCCAGTTCCAGATACTCGTGCAAGGGGTCACCGACTACGCGATCTACCTGCTGGATCCAGACCGGTCACATCGTCAGTTGGAATCCCGGTGGGGAACGCATCAAGGGGTACGCGGCGAACGAGGTGCTCGGCCGTCACTTCTCGATGTTCTACACGGAGGAAGATGCCGCCGAACGGCGAGCCGGCGCGCGCGCTGCAAACGGCCGCTCGCGAAGGCAAGTACGAGAAGGAAGGCTGGCGAGTCCGCAAGGATGGCACCCGTTTCTGGGCGAGCGTGGTGATCGACCCGATCACGGAGCACGGCAGGTTGATCGGGTTCGCCAAGGTGACGCGTGATGTCACCGAGCGTCGCAATGCGCAGGAGGCGCTGGCCGAATCGCAGCGTGCGTTCATGCAGTCGCAGAAAGCCGAAGCGATCAGCCAGCTGACCTACGGGCTCGCGCACGATTTCAACAACCTGCTGACGGTCATCACCAACAGCCTGGACCGGATCGCAGCCTGCGATGGCGACGTCGACAAGATCGCGCAATCGGTTGCGACGGCGCAGCGCGCCTCCGACCGCGGCGCCCTGTTGACCAAGCAACTGCTGGCGTTCTCGCGCGGGGAACTGATCCGCTCCAAGGCCCATGACATCAACGCGCTGATCCGTGGCTCCGAGAGCTTGTTGCGCCGCGCCTGTGACGCGCCGATCGCGATCGGGTTCGATCTGGATCCACTGCTGCCGGAGGTGGCGGTGGATCGCTCGCAGCTCGAAGCCGCCGTGCTCAACCTCGTCATCAATGCACGCGATGCACTGCCGCAAGGCGGAAGGATCGTGGTGAGTACCCGTCGGATTACCGCAAAAAGCGGCGAGGAGCACGTCAGCCTGACTGTCGAGGACGACGGCACGGGCATGACGGAGGAAGTGATCGCCAAGGCGTTCGATCCGTTCTTCACGACCAAGGAAGTGGGCAAGGGCAGCGGGCTCGGATTGAGCCAGGTGTACGGCGTGGTGACGCAAGCGGGCGGAACCGTGTCCATCAACAGCACACCAGGGGAGGGCACCGTAGTGACCATGAGATTGCCTGCACTCGGAGACGGCGAACGAGCCGTTGCCGATCCACAGCCGATCAAGGTCTTGATGGTGGATGACGACCACAACATCCTGGACACCGTGGTCGATGCGCTGCGCGACCTCGATTATTCGGTGGTGACTGCCAGCAACGGCAAGGAAGCCCTGGAGCGGCTGGCCAACGATGCCGGAATCGACATCCTGTTTTCGGACGTGGTCATGCCGGGCGGAGTGTCTGGCGTCGACCTCGCCAGGCAGGCGCACGAACTGCGTCCGGACCTGAAGATCCTGCTCGCATCGGGATATTCGGAAAGCTGGCTCGAGAACATGCCCGCCTACTGCGAATTCATCCCCAAGCCGTATCGCCTCAACGACCTCAAGCAAAAGCTCACCAGGGAGTAGGTGCGCGGGAAGGTAGATGGCAGCGATCGGATGTGGGCTGTGTATTCCCGCTTCGTTCGGCCCTCATCTGCCTTCGGCATCTCGCTTCGCGCCCCGGCCCGCGCTAGACGCGCGGGCGCTCAGCCGTACACGCACCTGCGGTGCGTAAGCAGTACGGCATCGCCCCGCTGCGCGGGGAGAAGAAAAATCTAAACGCCGGAATGGTCACTTCATAGTGCGTGCTTGCTTCGCCGGCACTTTTCTTGACGATGCCTGCTTCGCTGCCGTCTTTCTCACGGCCCCTTTGGCGAGCTGCCGCAACGCATCCTTGCCTACCCAGCGCGCGCTCGCGTCGTCGGATGCCGCGAGCCGTGCGGCGACGTCCAATGCGGCAGCCTTCAGGATCGGGCTGCGTTTGCCGCCTATCGCGCGCAGTGCCCAGTTGACGGCTTTCTTGACGAAGTTGCGCGCATCCGTGGCCTCGCGCTCGATCAGTTTCAGGCCTTCGAGAAAAGGTGCTTGAGTATCAGGTGTTTCGGTATCAGTCCTGTCGTGCAAGGCCAGGCAGGCCAGCAGCACGAACCCCGCGCGTTTGACGAACTCGTCGCGCTTGCCCGCCCATTGCGACACTTTCTTCCATGCGTGCGGCGTGCGATCCCACAGCGCGAAGCACAGCGTGTCGCAGATCGCCCAGTTGTCGAAGTCGCGGCACCAGCGGTCCATCTGCGCGGCGGTCACCTTGTCTGGTTCGTCGACGTAGGCAGTCAGCATGCGCGCTTCGTAAATGTCGGTCTCCCACAAGGCCATTGCCAGCGCGTGGTCGCGCCCGAGTTGCTTGGCTAGCGCCTGGATATCGCGCATCGCCACGCCGAGTGCCTTGTCGGATGGAATGGCGTAGCGCGCCATGCCGTCGCGGTAGGCCTTGGTGGCATGGCGCTTGAGCCAGGCGAGGGCGTCGTCGACACGCGCAGCGAGCGGCCGCGCTTCGTCGCGGGCGGAGGGCGCGCGCGATGGCAGTGGCTTCGGAGCTGGTTCTCTGGAGGATGCCTTCATGTCTGTCCGGTCGCGGATGCACTGGCGTGGTTGCGAAGAGACCAGATCGTCACGCCGGCCAGGATCCGGCGCGCGACACGGTTGAATCGGCGGCGTCGCGGCCGACGATTCACCAGAAGAACGACGCCAGCTACGTGTAGGAACACGCCACCGGGCCGATCACACCGTGCGCTTGTCCTCGATCGTATGCGCGCGCAGGCGGATCGTGCAGCCAGCTGGATCGGGTCGAGCGGGCAATTCCACGGGTAGCGGCGGACACGCCATCGGCCTGCATCGGCGCGATGCGGCCGCGCACGCTGCTGCGCGACAAGCCACCCTGCGGCCAGGTCTGAGGGAACGGCGGCAGCTCCTGCAGCAGATCGAGGAGACGGCGATCGGTGTCGTCCACGTCGGTATCCGGAAATTTGACGGGGCATTCCGGAAAAACGACGGCGACCGGAAGGCGAGGTGCTGGCAGCATGGCATTGGCCCAGTCGAAGAGCACATCGCCATGCAGCGGCACCAATCAGCCACGAGCGCTCGCCATGCTGCCCACGCCAAGGCGATCCCGGCGGGCGCCGAATGCGGATCATGGCCATGGCGTCCCACCGGCGATGCCCAGACGGCGTGGGGTATCGGAGGTTTCGCGCCGCTGTTCGTCAGCGGCCAGGTACCCGCAAACGACGAAGGCCACGTGCCTGCGGATTACCGTAGCCAGTACCGGCTCGCCTGGGCGAACGTGGAGGCGCAACTGAAAGCCGCCGGGATGACGTTCGACAACCTGGTCAAGGTCACCATCTGCCTGTCCGACCGCGCGCTGATCGCGCAAAGCGCCGGATTGCGCAAGGAGATCCTCGGCGAGCTTCGCCGGCCCTCGAGCATCCTCCGCGCCGGCATCTACGAGAGGCCTGGCTGCTGGAGATCGAAGCCGTGGCGGCGGCATGAGCGCACGGCCGGAAGATCAGCGGTCGCGCCCTGGCGGCGCGGTGGCGTCGCGCGCTGGCCGCGCCGAACACGGCGTGGATACGGCCGAGTCGCTGAAGCCAGCCGACATCGCCACGGAACGTACGAATCCTCGCCGACGTCTCGCGCGACGGCCGCGAGCTGTACTTCTGCCGCGCAGACCAGCAGCGGCCGCTATCGCCTGCTGCAGTGCGCTGGGTCGAAGGCCGCTGGTCGAAGGCAGCGACGCCGTTCGCGGCGCCGGCGGGGACGCTGGAGGCGGATCCGTCGCGACGCGATGGACGACGCCTGGATAGTCTCGTCCCGGCATCGCGGCGGCGATCGAGCGACCACGAATATGATCCGCGAGCCGCACGACGGGCCGGCAACCGCAGCGGCTGCGATCCGTGAACTCGCCGGCGCCGGAACAGCCACGGCCGCTGGCGGATGGCCGACGGTCATCGTGACCAGCCGGCACGGCGGTCATGGCCAGGGCGACATCTACATCGCCACGCCGAGCAGCGATGGCGGCTGGCGGGTGGACAACATCGGGGCGCCCAACAAGAACAGCTGCCTACGAGTACGAAGCGGAGCTGTCGCGGGACGGCAACGTCATGGTCGTGGTCGCCGATCGCGGCGATCGTTCGCATCTCTACGTTTACGACCGGCGCGGTGACGCATGGACCGAACGCGACCGCGTTCGCGCGCGCAACGACGTCTTCCAGGTCGGACCGCTGCTGTCGCCGGATGCGGACCGTCTGTTGTTCGCGCAGGCCCAGGCGGATCGCTCGGGCGAATTCTTCCTCGTCGATCTGCGCCCGGATCCGGATCCGGACTGGCCGCCGGTCTGTCGGTGACGTGCAGACGCGAGCGGAACGACCTGGGCGCCGTTTGCCCGGACTGGTTCCTCAGCAGCCCTGCGTCCAGGTGCGAATGAACGGCGCCGAGCACCGGCAACAAGAATTCGAACAGGCAGGCGATCCTGGTGTAGTCCGCGTTTGACCGTCGTCATCGCCGGAATATATGGCGAGGCCTGGATGCTGGTGAGGGCGGTCGTCGTGGCGGGAGCGCCAGGATGAGGGCGGTGGCGGTGGTCATCGCCCTAGTGTCGCGTGCACGACACGGCGCGCGCCCCCAGCATTCGTCACCCAACCTGTGGCAGGGGCAGCGGGCGCGAAGCAGGCAGGGCGCCCGTCCATGGGTACCGGCATGCAAGGACGCAGCTTTTGTGTAGGCTCCCCTCGGCTCATCGCCTCCCCACCGGGAGGCCCGAGGAGAATGGCCATGAACAGGCGGGCGATCCATCCATCGGACGCGACCTATGCGCAAGCGCACGAGGTCTCGGGCGCTACGCGCATCGTGTTCGTCAGCGGCCAGGCGCCGGAGGCCGAGGACGGCACCGTCCCTGCAGACTTCCGCTCGCAATGCAGGCTGGCTTGGGCGAACGTCGAAATCCAGCTCAAGGCCGCGGGCATGACGTTCGACAACCTGGCCAAGACCACGATCTTCCTCGCCGATCGCCGCTATCGCGAAGAAGCGCGCGAAGTGCGCCAGGAGCTGTTGGGCGATCTTGCGGTGCAGCCCGCCATGACCGTCGTCATCACCGGAATCTATGAAGAGGTCTGGTTGCTCGAAATCGAGGCGATCGCGGTGGCTTGATCGCCAGGAGGGGCTCTGCAGCGCAGCTTGGAGCTTTGTGAGCTCCGTCACGGCCTGCACTGTTGCGCGCGCTGTTCACGGAGCATTGGACCGAACGCCCGCTGCAACCCCTAGACTGGTCCGAAATCGCGCATCGATCGCGTTGTTCCTTCCAGACTCCCGAAGAAATAAGAATGCTCAGACCCTGCCTGTCGCTGGCATTGTGCTTCCTGCTCGCGGCCTGCAATTCCGAAGCGCCCGACGCGGGCGCGCAAGTGGCCGCCAAGGTCGTGACCAGCGGCGACGGCGGCGATTTCGGCGCGGTCTCGACCGTGCAGCCGGTGCCGACATTGAAATCCGACCTGGAGCGTTCGACCGACTGGCCGCCGGCGAGGGTGGAGTCGGGCCAGGCGTTCATCAGCTGCGAGACCGACTACGCGCTGCACGGCGACGGCATGCCGCTGGTCAACCTCGAGTTCTTCAGCGTGCTCGACGCGATGACGATGTGCCAGGAACGGGGAGTCGTGCGACTGCGTTACCAGGGCAAGATCGCCGGCGATTTCATCACGTTGGTCGAGCGCATCGCGGAGATGGCCACGCGCATGGGCATTCCAGAGCGCATCCTCGACATCGATTCCAGCGGTGGCCACGTCGAAGACGCGATCGTCGCCGGCGATTCGATGGCCGAGTCGCACTGGACGATCTGGGTGCGTGAAGACGCGGTCTGCCACAGCGCCTGCGTGCTGGTGCTGGCCGCCGGCGACAATCGCCTGATCGCCGGCAAGGTCGGCGTGCACCGCATCATCCGCCTGCAATCGAAGGCGACCTCGCGCGCCGAGCTCAACCGCGAGCTGTCCGAGGTGCACGCGCAGATCGAGTCCTATCTCGAGCGTAATGGCGCGGCCTCGGCGGTGGCGGACCTGATGATGACGATCCCCAATCGCAGCCTGCGCGTGCTGAGCGCCGAAGAACTGTCGGCATTCGGCCTGGACGGCGCCAACGCCGCGCAGGACGACCTCGAGCGCATCCGCCTGGCGCGCGAGTGCGGCGAGGATTTCGTCAGGCGTCGCGATGCCTACAATCGCGCGTTCGACAGCGAGTGCGCGGCACCGAAGCAGTCGGTCGAAGTCCAGAACACCTGCGGCCTGGCGCTGCGCGGACGCTTCGGTTTCCCCGATCAGAAGTGCCGTGCGGAAAGCCCGATGGCGGAGTACCAGTAGGCCGGACCGTCGCTGACGGAGCCCACGTCCGGCGCCCGGGCAACCGCCGGGCATATCACGACTATGATCCCTGACGGGTTTTGCGGTGCGGGGTGACGTCATGCTGCAGGGCTGGATCATCGGTCTGTCGTTCGTGATCGGCGCGATCGTCCTCGGCTACGTGCCGGCACAACTGCTGCGCAAGCGTTTCGGACCCAAGCAACCGGGCGACACGCGCGCGCTGTCCTCGGAAGTGATCGGCCCCAAAGGGCCTCGTCTTGCGCGCCATCGGGCCTGCATGCGACGCGCCGCGAAAGGGTGGGGAAGGGGTCCTTGCGGGCGCCGCAAGCAGGCGATGGTTCAAGTCGTCGCGAGCGAGGTGATCTGCGCCGTGAGCGTCTGCCAACGGCCGTCGCGCCCGATCCAGACGTCGGTGTAGCGGCTCTGGCCGCGGCTGCCGTCCGCGCGCTCGTACACCGTGCGCGCCTGCACGATCGCGACTTCGCCCTCGATCTGCACGTTCACGTCTTCGACGTCGAAGGACTTCATCGCCACCGGGTGCGCCGTATCGCTGAGGAATGCCGCACGGTCGATCACGCCGCCGTCGGCGAGGATGCAGCGGAAGTCCGAAGCGAGGTGGCGCTCGAACCAGTCGGTATCGGAGGCGAGGAAGGCAGCTACATAGTCGGCGTTGAGCCGGTACAGCTTGTTTTCGGCAGTGCGGGCGATATGGACGGACACGAGTTGCGGGGAAGCGGACATGGGATTGGCTCCAGGATGGCGGGCTGCTGCAGCCTTCGCATTCCACGTCCAGCGAATGCCAGGTCGTGCTCGCGCGCGTGTTGATGGCACGTCAACGGTGGGCCGACCCGTTGCACGATGCTCGCCGTTTTCGGACATCGTCACGTCGCGTCCCATCGCAACGCGCCAGCGCGGGTCAGATCGCGTCCTGGCCGACCCGCCGCGACAACGCCTCGGCGCTCTGCCTGCGCTCGCTGTAACGGTCGACGAGGTAGGGCGAGATCTCGCGCGTCAGCAGCGTGAATTTCATGAGTTCTTCCATGACATCGACGACGCGGTCGTAGTAGGCAGAGGGTTTCATGCGCCCGGCCTCGTCGAACTCGGACCAGGCCTTCGGCACCGATGACTGGTTCGGAATCGTCAGCATCCGCATCCAGCGCCCGAGCACGCGCAGCTGGTTGACGGTATTGAACGACTGCGAGCCGCCCGACACCTGCATCAACGCCAGCGCCTTGCCCTGCGTCGGGCGCAGCGCGCCCTGGCTCAACGGGATCCAGTCGATCTGCGCCTTCATGATGCCGGTCATGGCGCCATGCCGCTCGGGCGAACTCCACACCATCGCCTCGGACCAGTGCGCCAGTTCGCGCAGTTCCTGCACTTTCGGATGCGTCTCGGCTGCGTCGTCCGGCAGCGGCAGGCCGGCCGGATCGAACACGCGCGTCTCACCGCCCATCGCCTCGAGCAGTCGCGCGGCTTCGAGCGCCAGCAGCTTGCTGTACGAGCGCGTGCGCAGCGAGCCGTACAGCAGCAGGAAGCGTGGCGGGTGCGTGGAACTGCCGATCGGGGCGAAGCGCGTCGTCGACGGCACCTCGATCAGGTCTGCATCGACGTTCGGCAGGGCGCCGGCGATTTCAAGCGACACGGTGGCCCTGCGCGTCGATGACTACTTCGCCGTCTTCCTTGGTGAACGGACCGAGCTGCGGCGACGGCAGGATGTCGAGCACGACTTTCCGAAGGCCGGCACAGACGCGTGCCGAGCGGCGTCACGACGATCGGCCGGTTGATCAGGATCGGATGCGCGAGCATCGCCTCGATGAGGGCGTCGTCGGACACGCTGACGTCGTCCAGGTGCAGCTCGGCGAACGGCGTGCCTTTCTCGCGCAGCACGGCACGTACGGACAGGCCCATCGCATCGATGAGCCCGCGCAGCGTGTCGCGGTCGGGTGGGGTCTTCAGGTATTCGATCACGCGTGGCTCTGCGCCGCTATTGCGGATCAGCGCGAGCGTATTGCGCGAAGTGCCGCAATCGGGGTTGTGGTAGATCGTGATGGTGTCGGTCATGGGTTTGTCGGTCGCAATGCGGGAGTACCGAGCAGTCGATGGAGGCCGACGCCGATGCCCGCGCCTACGGCTTCGGCAATGACGAATCCCGGCACGTCGCGCGGTGCGATGCCGGCGAAGCTGTCGCTGAACATGCGGCCGAACGCTGCGGCGGGGTTGGCGAACGACGTCGACGCGGTGAACCAGTACGCAGCGCCGATGTAGGCCGCGACCATCGCCGCTACGCGGCCGTGTGGCGCGCGCAGGATCACCAGCAGCAGGCCGGCGCTGGCTACGGTTTCGGCCAGCCATTGCCCGGCGCCGGAACGCGGCCTGGTCGAAAACTGCAGGAGCTGCATGTCGAACATCGCGTGCGCCAGCCAGGCGCCGCAAGCGGCGCCGGCCAGCTGCACGACGATGTAGCCCGGCAGCAACGGCCACGCCAGCTCGCCGCGCGCGGCCATCACCGCGCTGACCGCAGGATTCATATGCGCGCCGCTGACCGGACCGAAGACTTCGATCAGCACGTACAGCCCGCCGATCGTGGCGAGCGTGTTGGCGAGCAATGCGATCGCGGCATTACCGCCGGCGAGCCGCTCGGCCATGATGCCGGAGCCGATGACGGTGACGAGCAACATCGCCGTGGCGATGAACTCCGACAGCAGGCGTCCCGAGACGAGCGACGCATGCATCAGGCGCCGACCTGCCCGATCTCGCGCAAGCTTGCCTGGGCGGCCAGGCGATCGAGTTTTTCCATGGGCAGGGCGAGCAACAACTCGATGCGCCGGCGCAGCGTCGCGTACGCCGCGACGAAGGCGCGTTTGCGCGTGTCCTCGTCGCCTTCGACGGCGACCGGATCGGCCACGCCCCAGTGCGCGAGCGCCGGGTGGCCGAGCCAGACCGGACAGGCTTCGCCGGCGGCGTTGTCGCAGACGGTGATCACCATGTCCATTTCCGGTGCACCGTCCAGTGCGAATTCGTCCCAGCTCTTGCTGCGCATCTTCTCGGCGGGATACCCCATCGACTGCGCCAGTTCCGCAGCCAGTGGCTGTACCGCGCCGCTGGGGTGGCTGCCGGCGCTGAAGGCGCGGAAACGGCCCGCGCCGAGCACGTTGAGCACGGCCTCGGCCATGATGCTGCGCGCCGAATTGCCGGTGCACAGGAACAGGACGTTGTAGATGCGGTCGTTCATCGCCGGTCCTCGGGATTGAAGAAATTGATGAGCGCGGATCAGCTGCGTATGCGGGCTGTCGCGGCGGTCGTTGCCTTCGCGCGCACGTCGAGCGATGGCGCGCAGGACTTGCCCTCGCAGCAGTTTTCGGTGAGGAACCCGATCAACGCATGCATGCGCTGGAAATCCGCACGCACGCGGATGACACGGCCTTCGCGCTCGTCACCGACCAGGCCGGCCGCGCGCAGCACGTTGAGATGGGCGCTGAGCGTGGCCGGCGCGAGCCCGAGCCGGTCGCGCAGTTCGCCGACCGCCATGCCGCCTGGCCCAGCCTGCACCAGTGCGCGGTAGGCGGCCAGGCGGTGCTCGTGGGAGAGGGCGCGGAGCGATGCAACGGTAGATTGGGCGTCCATTATTCGATTATTCCGGAAATATCGAATCATAGCAACCAGTTTTCCAGCCTCGGTATTCCGCGAAGGCGGGAACCCAGCACCTTTCGTGGCGATGCCGCAACTTCCAGGACCAAGTCTCCGGGTTCCCGTTTACGCGGGAATGACAGGCAACAGCATCAATGGCCTGTCGCGAACGACGCGCAACACAAGCTTGTGCACGGACGGCTTGTACCGAATGCGATGCTGCGTGACCGTGCGATCAACGACCGCCACCCCCGCCGCCGCCGCCGCCCCCGCCCGATGAACCGCCCCCGCCGCCCCCGGACGAGCTGCCCGGTGGCGTGGAGGACGACGAGATCTGCGAACTCAAGCTGCTGCCGATCGCCTTCGACAGACTGCCGAGGTCGCCCGCGCTGCCGCTGCCGCTATACCAATGGATCGCCGCCGTCGTAGCCGCGGCCGCAGCTGCGCCGACGGCGAGCGTGAACTTCTTCGTCCACGCATCCTCGACGTCGAGCGCAACGGCATACGGCAACAGGCGCTCGTAACGTTTCGCGTCGAGCATGGGCGGCTGGTCGGGTCCAGGCATGCGCGCCAGCTCGTCGCGTTCGGCGACGCCGAGGTAGGTCCTGAGGCCCTCGATCTCGTCGAGCATTTTCCGCCCGGCGAGCGTCGGCGCCTTGACCAGGATGGCGAACACGACCAGCACGACGATCATCAGCAGCATGATGCCGATGATCGCGAGCAGGCCGGCACCGCCGCTGAGCGTGAACGCCAGCGCGATGCCGACGAGGGCGATCGCGAAGGCGACACCGATGCTGCGCCCGTTGCGCTGGAACATTGCCGGCTGGTAGCGCTTCTTCAGCGTCTCCGTATGTGATGCCTGCGCGCCGGAGACTGTAGCGGCGTTGGTGTTTTGCAGCTCGAGCTTTTGCAAGCGGCCGGGAAACAACCCCGTCAGCAGTGCGCGCTGCGCCTCGCCCTGGATCGGCCGGTCTTGCGCGCCGTCTCGATCGGGCGCCGTCCGCTCCAGTGTCCACGCGTCCTTGAGCAGGCGCTTGTCGCGACGGATGCGCAGCCGGCCGTCGACCGCCAGCGCCAGCAGGTCCGACGAGAAACAGCGCGTGTCGTAACCCATGCGCCGCACATAACGCAGACCGGCGGGAGACTCGCCTTCCGGTGGTTCGTAACGCGCGATGACGATGCCCTTCGGCGGATCGCGACCGATCGCAAACCAGCGCCGGGCGCAGTAAGCGATGAGCAGGAGCAGCGCAGCCAGCGCGACCAGCACGCCGCGGTTGTCCTTGAGGAACCACAGCAGTTTTTGTGCACCGGTGGGCAGCGTGATCATCCCTTTCGGGAATCCCAGCACCACGGTCAAGCCCTGCTGTGGCTGCAGCGGCTGCGTCAACTGCCAGCGCGCGATGCCTGGCGCAGGCAGTTCGACGTTGTAGGCATCGCCCTTCTCGCCCTGGGCGCCGGTATAGGCCTCGGCGCGCATCAGGTCGACCGGCACCGGTTCGGGCAAACGCACCTCGACGCCGCCCTGCTCGATCGGGAACGCCCAGCCGGTGCCGATCGCGTTCCAGTACAACTCGTCGTGGTCATCGAAGAAACCGAGCTGGCGCGTGGTGCGATAGCGCAGCGTGTAGGTGTAGTCGACCGGCACCGGCAGGAAGTCGTCGTTGCCGGTGTTGATGCGCAGGCCGTTGGGCTTGCCTTCGGTGAACCACGGCTCGGTCTTGCCGTCGCGCAGCACCTCGATGACTTGCAGGTCGACGACGACGCGATTGCCGTAGCGGTCCTTGTAGCGCGTCGGGATATCGCGATAGATGCCGCGACGGATCTGGTTGCCCTCGGCGCGCACGGTGATGCGTTCGGTCACGTCGAGGCTGCCGTCGGCATGCACCTCGACCGTCTCGTCGTAGGACAGGATGCGTTCCTGCGCGCACAGCGGCGCCGCCAGCAGCAGCCAGCACAGCATCAACAGGCATCGTGGCAACGGTCGCGGGATCATGATGCCGGAATCTCCACCTTGATGGCGGCGCGTTGCGCGTCGTCTGTCTCGAAGAACTCGGCGTCGCGAAAGCCGAAGCCGCGCGCCACCAGCAGATCGGGAACGCGCTGCACGGTGTCGTTGTAGTCGCGCACGGCGCCGTTGTAGAAGCGTCGCGCGTACTGCAGGTGTTCCTCGACCTCGACCAGGTCGCGCTGCAGCTGCGCGAAGTTCTCACTGGCCTTGAGGTCCGGGTAGGCTTCCTTCAGCGCGAACAGCCGCGACAGCGCCTGTTCCAATGCCGACTCCACCTCGCCGAGCCGGGCCGGGCTGGTCAGGGTCACCGCCTGTGCGCGCAACGTCGTCACCGCTTCGAGCACCGCGCGCTCATGGCCCACATAGCCCTGTACCGCCGCGACCAGCTGCGGCACCAGGTCGTGGCGACGCGTCAGCTGCACGTCGATGTCGGCCCAGGCGGTGCGCGCCTGGTTGCGCAGGCGCACGAGACGGTTGTAGGCGAACACGGCCCAGGCCAGCACGAGCAGCAGCAAGCCGATGGCGAGGGCGGTGGCGGTCATCGTGATCGAACCTACGGGCTGCGTGGAAGGAACATTGCAGGAGGCAACGCAAAGCAGCCCGCGCGCCGGCCGCGCGCGGGCTCAGCCATCGGCCTGTGCGATGACATGGATCTCGGCATCGCCGAGCCGCACGCGCTGGCCGGCGCGGATCTTGCAGGTCTTGCGCAGCTCGACCGCGCCGTCGACGGAGACCGCGCCGCCAGCTACCAGCGCCTTGCCGGCGCCACCGCTGTCGCACAGGCCGGTCAGCTTGAGCAGCTGGTTGAGTTCGACGTGATCGCGGTCGAGAAGGAAGTCGATGGTCTGCATGACGGCAATGTAGCAGCGGCAGCCGTGCGCGGGCTGCATACAAGCCGCGACCGCGTCGGGCATGATGCGGATATCGAGGGCAACGGGGGGTACGACGGATGGGGATCGAACTGCAGATGCTGGCGTGGGCGATCGTGCTCGGGCTGGTGCACGTCTTGGTTGGCGCGACGTTGATGACGCAGCAACGCGGCCTCCGCTGGAATGCGAGCGCGCGCGACGGCGTCGCAGCGCCCCTGACCGGCGTGGCGGCACGCGTGGACCGCGCATTGCGCAACTTCCTCGAGACGTTTCCGTTCTTCGCGGCGGCCGTACTTGCCGTGGTGGCGACGCAGCGCACCAGCCCCGATACCGCGCTCGGCGCCCAACTCTACTTCTTGGCGCGGCTGGCGTACGTGCCGATCTATGCGGCGGGCATTCCCTACCTGCGCACGCTGGTGTGGGCGGTCGGACTCTGGGGCATCGTGAAGCTGCTGACGGCGCTGTTCTGAAAAAACTCGCGGCTCCGACCAGGCGTGGCCTGAATGCGCGCAGGGGGACAAATGCGACGTAGTCGCCATTCCAGCGCCTCCGCGACGATCCGGACACCATACGTGCGCGCACGTCATTGCCCTGAAGCCATCCGGCGCCGACAATGGCAGCTCCAGAGGGGAGCACCCGTTTGAACGTCGCCGCCACGCAAGCGAAAGTCACCGCCGCCAACCTGCGCCAACTGTGCGCGCACTTCGCCAAGCCGCACCTCGGCCGCGCGGTCTGGCAATTGATCAACACGCTGGTGCCGTTCGCGGCGCTGTGGACGCTGATGGCGTGGAGCGTGGTCGGGGAGTGGGGTTACGGCTGGACGCTACTGCTGGCGCTGCCGACCGCGGGCCTGTACGTGCGCACCTTCATCATCCAGCACGACTGCGGGCACGGCTCGTATTTCGCCAGCCCGCGCATGAACGACCTGGTCGGACGTTGCCTCGGACTGGTCACGCTGTTCCCGTATGGCTACTGGAAGAAGACCCACGCCGTGCACCACGGCACCTCCGGCAACCTCGATCGCCGCGAGATGGGCGACATCGAGACGCTGACGGTGCGCGAATACCAGTCGCGCTCGTGGTTCGGCCGCCTCTGCTACCGCTTCTACCGCAGCACGCCGGTGTCTGCTCGGCATCGGTCCGATGTACCAGTTCGTGATCAAGCACCGCTTCCCGTTCGACCTGCCGTTCTCGTGGAAGAAGGAATGGGCGAGCGTGCTGCTCAACAACCTGATGCTGGTGCTGGTCGGCGGCGCGCTGGGTTTCCTGATCGGCTGGCACACCGTGCTGCTGGTGCATCTGCCGATCGTGCTGGTCGCCGGCGCGCTGGGCGTGTGGCTGTTCTACGTGCAACACACGTTCGAAGACGCCTACTGGACCCGCAAGGACAACTGGGATTCGCATCAGGCGGCCGTCGCCGGCAGTTCGTTCTACGACCTGCCCAAGGTCATGCACTGGTTCACCGGCAACATCGGCTACCACCACATCCACCATCTCGCCAGCCGCATCCCCAACTACCGCCTGCGCGAGTGCTACGAATCCAACGCGCTGTTGCAGGAAGCGCCGAAGCTGACCTTGTGGTCGAGCCTGAAGAGCGCGCGCATGAAGCTGTGGGACGAAGAGAAGCAGCGCATGGTCGGCTTCCCGAGGCGCGCGCGCGCCTGACGGCGCGACAGAATCCAGCAACGAGAAGCGGGCTACGGCCCGCTTTTCGTTGGTGCGCCGGAAAGGTGTCGTCGCGGCGCTTCCGGCACAAGGCAGCGCGGATGCGCGGTGAAACGGGCCAGTCTTACGTCGGCGGCACGGTGGGCGTGTTGGTGATGCGCGGATCGCAAACGAAGACGCAGTTGGCCGTCGTGTCGTTCACATTGACGGCGTAGTACCCGCTGCCAGTTGCGGCGTCGCTGTCGGTGATCACGATCGAGGTCGCACCGGCGGGCGGCGTCGGCGCCGACAACTGGCTTTCGATGTCCCCCGAAAAAGTCACGCCATTGATCGTGTAGCGCGGATCGCTCCCTACGTTGACGGTGATGGTGAGAACACCTGCGCCCGCATCGTTGGCATTGCCGCTTCCATCGCTGCCACCGGAGTATTTGTAACTGTAGGTCGCCCCGTTGGGGACGGCGGGCGGGGCGTTGGTGTAACCATCGCCATTGGAGGCCGCGTAATTGCGTACATCAAGACCGACGTTCAGGCTTGGCATTGGAGTGACTCCTGCTAGGTGATGGCCCCTCCGGCCGGGTGGGCAGGCATGGCCTGCCGGTTCCAATGAATTGGGTAGCGTCAGCGCGTGGCAAGGCCTGTCTGTGTCTGTGTCTGGGTCGTGGCACGTGGTGTCGGCCACGGGCGTAGCGGGACGAATCCGGCAATGCTCAAACGCTGCTGGTAAGTGGAAGACTGCTCGGTGCGACCAAGATGAAGCAGTGTCCGCACGAGCGACTCCAGTCGTTCAAAGGGCAGCCCTTTGCTCTCGTCTGCAAGCAGTAGTTCCCCAGCTCGTTGCCACGCGGCCTGCGCGGACTGCGGCTGGCCGGACATGTGAAGCGACTCCCCGGAAAGCAACAGATGCTCCGCATACAGCTGGCGTAGCGTTTCATTCGGACTCGATCGCCATACCGGCTCGATCATGCGCACGGAATCGTCCAGGCTCGTCTCGGCGGCGGCAACATCGTCGCGCCCCAATGCCAACCTGGCTTGATGGTGCTTCGCCTTGATCAACCAGTTGCGGACGCGCTCGTTTCTGGGTTCTTTCTTGCGTACGTCTTGAAGTATCGAAATCGATTCGGCGACCAGTCTTTCGGCGGCTGGTGCGGGCGTGCCCGACGCGAGCTGCGCCTGCCACCAGCGGGCGATCCCGCGTTGGGTCTGCCATTCGCTGTTACTGGCATCGCTTCCCGCGAGCGCTTCGATGAGCGGAACCGCCGTTCCTACACTGACTCTGGCTTCGGCCAGGCGTCCGCACTGTACTTGCACTTTGGCGAGGATCAGCAACGCGTCGTTGAGTTGCTGTTTCCATTTCGCATTCTTCGGCTCATCGATGGTGTTGCGCCTGAATGCATCGACTTCTTCGGTGAAGAACCTTTCCGCCTGCGTGAGCTTGCCTTGTAGTGCGGACACGCGGCCGAGCCAGGACATGGTTTCCGCACCTTCGCCGCGCAGCTCCGCATCCATGGGACGCTCACGCGACCAGGCGCGATGCATGTCCAGCACCTGGCGCATGCCATTTTCAGCTTCCACGTAGCGCCCGCGGCTTTCAGCAAGCACGGCCAGATTGTGATGGCCGTACATCACTTCCTTCTGCCAATCGAAATTGCCGCGATCCATCGCCGCCAGCGTGACTGCACTGTCGCGATACTTCCGTAACCATACTTCCGCATCGTCCAGGCGGCCCTGTTGCCAGGCCACGAAGCCGATCCAGTACTCCGCCTGCGCCAGATCGAACAGGCGTTGTCCATGGTCCGGCGCGCGCCGGTGCAGCGCGGTGCTGCGTGCATGCGCCTCGCGGAAGGCACTCATCGCTGCATCGTGGTTGCCTTCGCTCAGCCGCACCTCGCCGATGCCGGTCAAGGAGCGCGCCTGTTCCTCGAGTGCGCGGTCGCTGATGTCGCGCGGGTCGAGGGTGGCGAAATAGCCGGTGGCCTTGTCGTCGACCGTGCGCATCAGGTCCAGCCGCCCGACCGTGGTGAGCTTCTCGCGCAGGTCGCCGAGCATGAAACCGAGAATGTCCTCGGCCTGCGCCTGGCGACGCTGTGCGTCGTTGCGCGCGACGTAGGCGGTTGCCGCCAGTGCGAGTGCGATCGCCATGCCCGCGAACGACGCGACGGCCACGATGGCGAGCCTGCGTTGCCGACGCTGCGCCTCGCGCCGGGCCAGCGCGTCGTAGCCGACGCCGAGCAGTCCTGCGACCAGCTTGAGGAAGGCGCGCTCGCGACCGTCGCCGTCGCGACGTGCGTCGGCGGCCAGCGGCTCGCGTGCCACGCCATCGGCATCGGCTTGCGAAAGCGCCGGCGGAAAGCACTGCTGGGCGGGATCGCTGCTGCCCGGTACGCCGGCGACGACGAAGCACAGCACCCGATTACCGCGATCGCTGGCGTGGAAGGCTTCGACCTCGGCGTTGACCCAGCGCGACCGCGCCGCGGCAGGCGAACAGATCACGATCAGCGCGGCGGAATCGGCAAGGGCGGTGCGGATGGTCGCGCCGAGGTCGCCGGCCGTCGGCAGCTCCTCGCGGTCGCGGAAGACGACGCCGAGGCGGGCACCGATCACGCCATGGGCGCCTTGTGTACCGACCAGGCGCGCAGGGATCCGATAAGTCTCCAGGCGCCGCAGCAGCCAACGCGCCCATGAGGCGTCGTCGTGGCTGTAGCTCAGGAACGCGCCGAATCGCATCGGGGGAGCCTCGGTGACGAGGGTTGAACGCCCTGACCCGATCCATCCGGCCAGGCAGCCGACGAGCGGGCGTGGCGGGCGGCCGCCAACGGGCCTTGTCGAGCTTCAGATCCGCGAGTGCTGCAACGGGCGTTCCCGGTGCATCAGCGTCCACTCGGCGTGTTCTGTGAGCGCAGCCTCGCCGAGCGCGCGCAGGATGCGCTGCTTCTCCTTCACGCTGGTCGCGCTGGCGAGGCGTCGCCGCGCGGCGCCGAAGATGCGCTGCATGAAGCGGTACTGCTTGATCAGCTCCTTGTCGGCCTTCTTGTAGGCGTAGGCCTCGTGCACGGCTGCAGCCACGGACAGAATGCCCAGTACCGACACGAGGTGGTGCTTGAGGTCCGCATCGAACTGGCCCGCGAAGATCGCCAGCAGCGCGCTGATGCCGACACCGAGGCCGATGCAGAACAGGCCCAGCAACTCCGCCCGCACGTGGGTGCGCGTCTTGCGCTTGGCGGTCGCGGCGTAGTACCCGAGCTGGCCACGACCGTCGGGCGCGCCGATCCAGTCCTCGATCACCGCGTCCACCTGCGCCTCGGTATTGGACGGCATCGGCAGCAGCAGGCCGTCGAGGCTGGCGCCGCGCATCACGTTGCGGATCCAGCCGAGCGCGACGTCCTGTTTCTGCAGGAAGTTGTCGTGCGCGAAGATCGGCGTGTTGATGTCGACGATGCCGGCGCGCCGCCAGTACGACTGTACGCGCAGGCCTTCGGCGAGCGCGCGATAGTCGAGATACTTGCGCTGCCAGTCGCCGCGCCGCGCGACGAGCATCACCGCCATGCCGGCCAGGAACAGCCCTAGGAAGCCATAGATCACGAGGTCCTGCGTGGCGATATGGGTGTAAGTGAAGAAGGCGAATCCCATCAACGCAGCGAGCACATAGGTGATGCGCAGCACCCACGTCACGCGTCGCTGGTACATGCGCGCGAGCCGGTCGGCGCTGTCGAACACGCGTTCGATCGGACCCGGCACGACGTCGGACGCTGTCGCAGCCTGCAACGCGATTGCCTCGGCGTGGCGCCGCGAGTCGGCATTGAACTGCGCGTGCCGACGGAACATCAGGTCGAAGGCGGCTGGAAGTTCGGCGCTGGCCACGACGTCTTCACCGGTGGTCAACCAGCGCGAAGCGCTGGCGATGGCATGGTCGCTGTCGCGACGGCCGGCCGGAATGTGGTGGATCACCGTTTCCTCGTCCAGGCCGAGCAGCGTTACGGCCGCGCGCCGGCGCTCGATCTGTCCGGGCATGTCGCCGTGCAGATGGAAGCGCACCACCTGCGCGGTGCCGCCCAAATTGTCCGAGGGCAGCCCGTCCCACAGCGCCAGCAGGATGTGGCAGTGGCTGGAGGCGAACATGCCCGCCTGCGCGTACTGCTGGTCGCGGGCGAGGCCGTGGCGACGCACGTCTTCGAGGCGGTTGCCGTGCCGCAGCGGCAGGGTCAGGACTTCGGCCTGCGCCAGCTGTTTTTCGAATCGCGCGCGCGATTCGGGTTGGTCGAAATCATCGCGGTAAAGCTCCGCCGGGATCGGCAGCGGCGCGATCAGGCGCAACCCGAGGTCGAGTGCGACCTCCGCGGCAAGCTGGTCGCTGCCTTCTGCCAGCGCCGACACCAGCACCAAGGGCAACTCCGGATATCGGCGCTGCAGGTCCTGCAGGAAGACACGGACCTGCGCTTGCAGCGTCGCAAGCTCCGACTCACGCAGCTTGCGGTGGCCGGTCACGCCGATGACCAAGCTGGTCGCAGGTGGCGTTTCCTCGCTGCGGTCGGCCATACGCGCGCCCCGGGCGCCGGAGGCGCCGCAATCTCACCGGTTAAACGCGCAGTCGTCACCGCGTCGGCCACTCACTCCTGCTCGAAGCGCGCGATTTCGTCCAGCAAGGCCTGCGCCCGCGTCACGCTGTGACCTGCGCTGCTGGCGTCGAGCGCTTCGCCGATGCGGCGACGCTCCGGTCGGTGCGACCAACGGTGGAACCAGAGCGTCGCCAGCAGACCGGCGATGCCGATCGGGATGCCGTACCAGAACACGCCGGCATACATTTCGGCGCCGAACACGACTTGGAAAAACACCGCCATCAGCGGCATCCACAGCAGCCAGAACGGCAGCCCGAGCCACGGCGCCATGCGCGTGCGCCAGGTGCGCAGGTAGGCGAGCGTCCTCTGGATGGTGACTACCGGCGCAGCGTAGTTGAGGCGCGTGATCAGCAGCAATTCCATCACCGCGGAGATCACCAGCAATACGCTCCACGCATGCATCAGCAAGCCGGATACCAGCAGCAGCGCGGAATCGGTATGCGCGATCCAGAACTGCGCGAAGAACATCGTCAGCGCGACGCCGACAGCGAGCTGGATCAGCTGTCCGACCAGCAGCGGCCGCAGCCGCGCCTTGGCCTTGTCGACGCGGCTTTCGGTGAACAGGTGGCGACTGATCGCGGCCTGCTGTTCGAGGCGCTTGTCCAGGGTCTGCCAGGCTTGCTTGAGTTCGTCGAGGTCCATGGTGGTGTCCATCGTGTTCGTCCGGTTGGGTTAGTCGCGTCAGGCCGTGAGGTCGTCGCGGATGCGCTGCTTGAGGCGACTGATCTTGGTGGAGACGTTGGTCTCGGTGATGCCGAGGATGTCGGCGATCTCGCGCTGGCTGCGCTCTTCGAGGTAGAGCAGCAGCAGGGCGCGGTTGAGCGGATCGAGCCGCGCGATGAAGCCGTGCAGGGCACGGACCTGTTCGTCTGTTTCGGGATCGGCGGCATTCCCGTCGGCGACGTCGTGCAGGGCGTCGTCGAGCGGCACGGCGTGCCGCTGCCGGTGGCTGTCGCTGCGCACGAACGAGATCGCGACATTCAGCGCGACGCGGTACATCCACGTCGAGAACGTGCGCTGCGCGTCGTAAGCGGGGAACGCCCGCCACAACTGCGCGGCGATTTCCTGCGCCAGGTCGGCGCGGTCATCGGGATGGCGCGTATAGGTGTTGACGACCTTGAACACGATCTTGCGATGGCATTCCAGCAGCTCGCCGAACGTGGCGCGTGCATCCGAGGTCATGGTGGCCGTGTGTTCCATCCGCAGGCTTCGTGGCGTGAGCGATTGTGCTCGTCGAAGCCATGATTCGCAGCGGAGCCCCGGACCTCACATGGAATGCGGTAGCAGGATGATCCTCGAGGCCGGTGCGGAGCGGCTCATCGCCCGGCGGCCGGCTCCGGGGGCTGGCGGCGATAGTAGGCACGCGCAGCGCCCTGCTCGACGCTGAGCGCCCGCACCGTACCGTGCGCGTCGCGATGGAATTCGAACTGCCGTGTACCCGGAGGTGCGACGAAACGCGTCGGCGTCAACGGCAGCAGGACCAGCGGCTTGTCTGCCTCGGGAAGGCGGATCGTGAGGGCGCCGTCGGCAAGCCCGACATCGAGCGCATCGAAATCGAACGCGTAAGCGATGGGGCCGCGCAGGTCCATCGGCACGGTCGCATCGATGCGGTAGTGGCCGGCGTAATCCGCAAATCCAGGCATGCCGAGGTCCAGGGCCGTGGCCTGCAGAGGCGGGTTGACGCCGCGTCCGAGGGCATCGGAGAACGCATTGCGGATTTCGTTGTGGAGCCAGTAGCCATTCGCGCCGTTGGTCAGGATGACGAAGCCGTCACCGGTTTCCAGATAGCCCTCGATCCACGCGTGGTAGCTGTCGTTGGCGCCGCCGTGGTGGAAGATCCGGTTCGCGCCGGCACCATCCAGCCGCGGGCCCAGGCCATGCGGGCTCGACGATACTTGCGTCATCATCTGCGTCGCGATCGTTCGCGGCAGGAAGGTTCCGCTGCCCTGGTAGCTCCTGATCAGCGCGCCGACGAATGCGCCCAACTCGTTCGCGCTGGTCCACAGGCCGGATGCCGCCTGCTCGGGAAAGACCTGCCAGCCGAGCGGCAGGGCGGTGCGTTCGCCCTTTTCGTCATGGGCCTTGGCGATGTTGCCGCGCATGGCGGACAAAGGGTTCTCGAAAGTGCTGCGGCGCATGCCGACCGGATCGAAGACCTGCGCACGCGCAACGGTTTCGAGCGGCGTGCCGGTGAGATCCTCGAGCACCTGTTGCTCGACCATGATGCCGCCGCCTGAATACTTGCCGCGCGAGCCGGGTTCGCGTTCCAGGCGGACCGGGTCGTTCTTCGCAGGCGGCTTTCCGTCGAGCGTGTCGAGCAAAGTCGGCAGCGTTTCGCCGGGCAGATAATCCTGGAAGCCGTGGACGCTCAGGCCTGCGGTGTGCGACAGCAACATGCGCATCGTGACGGCGGGATCGGCGATGCCGGGCGCCGCCGGAAGCCGCCACGACTTGAGATAGGCGTTGACGTCGCGATCCAGGTCGATCCTGCCCTGGCCCACCAGCCGCAACGAGGCCGCGGCCGTGATCACCTTGCTGATCGAGCCCACCGAGAACAGCGTGTCGGCGTCGACGGCATCGTGCGTCCCGGCTTCGCGAACGCCGAAGCCGACGGCGTCCACGACCTCTCCACCCTTGAGCACGGCGATCGCGACGCCGGGCACTTGATAGTGAGTCATGCGTTCCTGCAACGACCAGGCGGGCAGGGGTTCACCGGCCTTCAGCACGGTCGGCCGCAAGCCATGTTGCAAGGCGGACAGCGGCGTAGCGTTGCCGCGGTCGCCGTCCTGTGCACGGGCCGCACCGGGGGCGAACAGGCACGTCGCCAGCAGTGCCGATGCGAACGATAGGAATCTCGTGTGGTCGGATCCCGCGCACTGCCTTTCGCCGATACCGCCTTCGCTGCTGATCTTCACTGACATGTCCTCATTGAACTGGTGCCGGTTATGACTACTTGACGGGCTTCATCCGGAAACGCAGGCCGCACGAAACCACCGACGCCGCACATGGGCGCCGCTACATGCTTGATCCATCACGTTCGCAGTACGGACGCGCGTCGCTAGTGCAGCGCTCCGCGTCGCGGCGGTGCCGGCTCGTTACGAGCCGCCGGCTACCGCGCCTTTGCTGACCAGGTAGTCGCGCACTGCAGCGTCGTGCGCCTGGTTCAGCGGCGAGCGCAGGCCGAAGTCGGCCCTGACGCCCAGGTTCACGTTCGCGCCATGCTCGACCAGGTACTCGACGATCGGAAGGTGCCCGCCGCGCGCGGCGTTGATCAACGGCGTTTCGTCGAACCTGACGATGGCATTGACGTTCGCGCCTGCGCGGAGCAGTCGTTCGACGACCTCCAGGTGACCGTTCATCGACGCGACGATCAGCGGGCTGCCGTCACGCAGCGAATACTGATCGACGGGCGCACGCATGCGCAGCAACATGTCGACCATCGGCAATTGCCCGGCCCTCGCCGCCGCAATCAGGGCGGTGCCTTCGCCGGCGACGCGCGCGTCGACGCGGACGCCGCCGCGGACGAGCCGGCGCACCTCGTCCTGGCGGCCGGCTTCGGCGGCCGCGATCAGCAGCATCGCTTCGCCTGATCGGGCTGACGGGTGATCGGTCGCTGCCATCGCCGCGTAGCCCACCCTCGGCGTGGCGAACAGCGTCAGCGCGACGCTGGTCGCCAGGATCGTCCCGCACAACATCCACGCCGACTTGTGTCCGGAGCGCTGCATGTTCGTTTCCATGGTCATCAGTTCCTGTATGCGTTGGGCCAGGCCCTTGCCGGTATCGAAGATTCCGCTGGCCAGCAGGTGGCGCTGCCGGTCGAGCGACAGCACCTTGTCGACACTGGTCAGCAGCGAACTCGCGTAGGTCCTGCTTCCCTTCGATTGCAGGGCCGCGCGTTCGTCGCAGGCCATTTCCCGCGCCAGGTTCAAGCGTGCGCCGATCAGCCGCAACGCCGGACTCCACCAATAGACGGACAGCAAGAAGCGCTGCACCAGCGACACCCACATGTCGCGACGGCGCACGTGCGCGATCTCGTGGCGAAGGATGTCGAGCAGCACCGGCTCGGTCAGTGCGGCCAGCAGCGACCGCGGCACCAGGATGCACTGGCGCGACAGGCCGACCACCATCGGGCTGCCGACCTGATCCGACACCTTGACGACCGCATTGGCGGGAAGCTCGTGCTCCAGCAATCGCGAGAGGTAGGCCAGCGGCCGTGCCGCATTGCGCAGGCGCCGGGCTTCCCTCCATCCGCCGAACAGACGCGACAGGCTCCAGGCGAATCCGCACAGCCAAGTCAGCAGGGCGGCCGATTTCAGCGCCGACAGCGTCGCCGCGGAGATCAGGTCCTTGGTTGTCGCCGGTGGGTCGGCGTTGGCGCTATCCGCCAATGCGATCGCGGTAGCGCGCGTGGCCGGCGTATCGACGGCGACCGGATCGCTGCCCGGGAGAAAGACGGCCAGCGGCGAAGCGACGGCCAGCAGGAAAATGCAAAGCCAGATCCATGAGCGCGCTTCCGCGCCCAACCGCCGCAGCTTGAACGCGACCCCGGCGAGCAGCAGCAGGATCGTTCCCTGCCAGAGATGCTGCGCGCCGATGATGGCGAGGATGTCCACCCACTCGCTGCTCATCGCTTGTCCCCTTTGGCGAGCGCCGCATCCACTTTTTCCTGCAGGGCCTTGATCTCCGCCAGATCCATGTCGTGCTCGCTGAGCAGGTGCTGCGCGAGGACGTTCGGTGAGCCGTTGAAGAACTGCTTGAGCAGGTTTTCCAGCGCGTGCTTGCGCGCTTCGCTGCGACTGATGGCAGGGCTGTAGATGAAGGCGCGGCCCTCGGTGCGATGGCTGACCAGACCCTTCCTGTCGAGGATCTTGAACATCGTCAGCACCGTCGTGTACGCGACCGGCTTCTTCTTCGACAATTCGTCGGCGACCTCGCGCACCGAAGCCTCCTTCTTCTTCCACAGCACTTCGAGGATCGCGCGCTCGGAGTCGGTCAACGTAGGAGAGACGGGGCGGGCCATGGCTGCCTTGTTACTAACGAATTAGTTGTATGGCGGGACGATAGGCGCAGCTCCCGCACGCTGTCAACTATGTAATTAGTAATGGTGGCTGGCGCCACACCGGGGATCGCATCCGACCGCAACCGGCCGGGCCGACCGCACGGGTCGCCGCGACCTGCACCTGGACGAAATCAAACAGGCAGTGGCAGGCGCCGCGTCGGGAAATGCGACGGCGATCCTGCTGCTGCCGAACGTCGACGCCGGAGCGTCGCGCGGCTCAGCCGCCGCGATACAAGGTCGGGAACAACTGTTTCAGGTGCACGACCTTGGGCGCGTCGTTGATCACGATGTAGCGATCGTTGGGATTACGGCGCGCGTAGTCCTGATGGTAGGCCTCGGCCGGATAGAACCGCTTGGCGCCGTCGACCTTGGTCACGATCGGCTTGGGGAACACATGCGCGGCATCGAGTTGCGCGATATAGGCCTTGGCGATCTTCGCCTGGGCCTCGTCGCCGGCGAAGATGACCGAACGGTACTGCGGACCGGTATCCGGTCCCTGGCGATTGAGTTGCGTCGGATCGTGCGCGACGGAGAAGAACACCTTCAGCAGCTGGCCGTAGCTGATCTTCGCCGGGTCGTACGTGATCCTCACCGATTCGGCATGCCCGCTGCGACCGCCACCGACATCTTCATAGCGTGCCGTCGCGGAGGTGCCGCCGGCATAACCGGAGACCACTTTGTCGACGCCCTTGACGTGCTCGAACACGGCCTCGACGCCCCAGAAGCAACCGCCCGCGAAGACCGCGGTCTGCTCGCCCTTGCCGGCGGTGGGCGGCGCGTCGACTTTCGGATCGGGCAGCGCGACCGGCTTGCTGCTGGCCAGGCACGATTGCATCGCGAACAGACCGGCGGCGAGTGCGACTGCCAGCAGCACCTTGTTGGAAGTTGAAACGGTCATCTCGGGATACTCCAGGAAGACGCAGGGAAAGGATCAGCCCGCCTTGGCGAACTGCAATGCGACCGAGTTCATGCAATAGCGCAGGCCGGTCGGCGCCGGGCCGTCGTCGAAGACGTGGCCGAGGTGCGCATCGCAGCGCGCGCAACGGACGTCGGTGCGGGTCATGCCGAGGCTGCGATCGCTGCGTTCGACCACGTTGTTGCGTGCGATCGGCCGGTAAAAACTAGGCCAGCCGGTGCCGGATTCGAACTTGGTCTTCGAATCGAACAGCGCCGTCTCGCAACAGATGCAGCGGTACACACCCCTGTCGTGGTTGTCGTTGTACTCGCCGCTGTAGGGACGCTCGGTGCCCTCGTGGCGCGTGACGGTGTACGACGCAGGCGAAAGTTGCTTGCGCCATTCGTCGTCGGTCTTGACGATCGTCGCGACAGTGACCGTGCGCAGGCGCTTGCCGTCGTTGGAGAACTCGACCAGCTTCACCTGCTTGGGCAGTGCCGGCGCAGGCGCCGCCGTGCTGTCGCGCGTGCAGCCGAGCGCAAGGCCGGCGGCGGCGAGCGTGGAGGAGACCAGGAACCCACGGCGGGAGAAACCGGTTGCGGATGGAGTCGGCGGCTTGGTCTTCATGCTGGAAGCTGTGTTCCTGTCATCGGGGCGGGCGCGTGGAAACAGGGCGGGAGTGACCGATGTTGCGGGCAATTAGAGCGAGGCAAGGGGCAGTTCGTTGTGCAGCAGTGTGCGTTCCGTGGCTCGTGGCGGGTGACGAGTCATTGTCCGTTCATGGCCACGATATAGGGCTGCCGGCGCCGCGAAACAAGCCAGGTCCTGCCGCAGGAAATCAACGTTACACGCAAGAGGACCGCATCCCGATCGCGGGTCCGCCATCATGATCTCGCCCAATGCTGCGATCATGGCGACATGACCACGATGCCCGCCTTCGATTCCCTGCCGTTGTCGCCCGCGCTGCTGCAAGGCGTCGAAGCGCTCGGCTACACGCGGATGACGCCGGTCCAGACCCAGGGATTGCCCGCCATCCTCGAGGGCCGCGACCTGATTGCGCAGGCGCCGACCGGCAGCGGCAAGACCGCCGCGTTCGGACTGGGCCTGCTGCACCGGCTCGATCCGGCCATCGGCCGCACGCAGGCCCTGGTGCTGTGCCCGACGCGCGAACTCGCCGACCAGGTCGGCAAGCAGCTGCGCAAACTGGCCTTCGCCATCCCCAATCTCAAGATTTCGGTGTTGTGTGGCGGCATCCCGCTCGCTCCGCAGCTGGCCTCGCTGGCGCACGATCCTCACGTGGTGGTCGGCACGCCCGGGCGCATCCAGGAGCTGATGCGCAAGAAGGCGCTGCACCTGGGCGGCGTGCGCACGCTGGTGCTGGACGAGGCCGACCGCATGCTCGACATGGGGTTCGAGGAGCCGATCCGCGAAATCGTCGGCAAGACGCCGAAGGACCGCCAGGGACTATTGTTTTCCGCGACGTTCCCGGATGCGATCCGCGCGATGGCCAACACGATGCTGCGCGACGCGGTCGAGGTCAGCATCGACGGCGGCGTGGAGCCGGCCTCGATCGATCAGCGCTTCTTCGAGGTCGAACCCGAGAAACGGTCGCCATTGCTTGCGGCGCTGCTGCTGCAGTACAAGCCCGAATCGTCTCTGGTCTTCTGCAACATGCGCCGCGACACCGAGGAAGTGGTCGGCTCGCTAGCCCACTACGGGTTCACCGCGCTGGCGCTGCACGGCGACATGGAGCAGCGCGATCGCGACGAGGTGCTGGTGCGCTTCGCCAACCGCAGCTGCAGCGTGCTCGTCGCCAGCGACGTCGCCGCGCGCGGGCTCGATGTCGAGGACATCGGCGCGGTGGTGAACTACGAACTGCCCACCGATCCGGACATCTACCTGCACCGCATCGGCCGCACCGGCCGAGCGGGACGCGATGGCCTGGCATTGAGCCTGTGCACGCCGCGCGATGTGGCGCGTGCGCGCGACATCGAGGAGCGGCAGGGCAGGCCGCTGCGCTGGGAACGCGTGCTGCCGCTGTCGGGCAAGGCACAGGGCGTGCAGCCTGCGGCGATGGTCACCTTGCGCATCGATGCCGGGCGCACCGACAAGCTGCGTCCCGGCGACATCGTCGGCGCACTGACCGGCGATGCGGGTCTGCCGGTGGCGGCGCTCGGCAAGATCGACGTGTTCGCGACGCGCTCTTACGTTGCCATCGCGCGTCGCCAGGCCGAGCATGCGCTGGCGCGATTGCGCGAAGGGAAGATCAAGGGGCGCAAGTTCCGAGTGAACCGGATCTAGGTTTCGCTGCGGGAGTGCCAGGAGCGCCAAGATCGGCTCCCTCCCCTGCGAATGCAGGGGAGGATTGGGGAGGGGTTCCCGGTATCAAGGAATTCTTTCCGCAGAAGGCAGTTCGAATTCCTTCGAAGAGTGCACCGGATCCGACGCAACCCCCTCCCAACCTCCCCCTGCATTCGCAGGGGGAGGAGCTGACCGTCGCAGGTGTCAGACCACCGCCAACCGCTGCAGCCGCAATCCGCATTCCCTGACCGCATCCCCCAACGCCGCCGGCCCCCGCACCACGAAATCAAACGGCAACCGCGACAACTCGCGCGCGAACCAGTCGAGGTCGTCGGCCTGCGCGAACAGCAGCACGCCGTCGTCGGCCGGTTCGAGAATGCCGATGGCCGAAAACACCTCGCGCCGCGCCGTCGCCAGGTCGGTCTGCAGCAGTACTTCGATCGCATGCGTGCGCGGCAGTGTCGCGACCGAGAATGCGAGGTGTCCGAGCGCATCGAAATCCTGCGGACGCTCGAAGCCCGCCTCCAGCGCATGCACTGCTTCGATGCGATCGAGCCGGAACGAGCGCAGGCCCTTGCGCAGGTGGCAGTGGCCGACGACGTACCAGCGCCCAGCGCGCCAGGCGAGGCCGTAGGGATCGAAATCGCGCGCGGTGGCTTCGCGCTGCGTGCGGTAGCGCAAATGCACCCGCTGCCGCGCCTGCGCGGCGCTGCTCAGTGCGACGAGTGCGGCGTTGTCGCCAGGCGCGACACCCGTGCGCGACAGGTCGAGCGCGACCGTCTCGTCGACCGCACGCACGCGGCGCTTGAGGTTGCCCGGCATCACCCGCTCGAGCTTGGCCTGTGCGCTGGCGACCGCGGGTGCGGCGTCGGCGAGGCCGAGTCCGCGTGCAGCAAGCAGGCCGACCGACAGGGCCAGTGCCTCATCGTCGGTGAACATCATCGGCGGCAGCTTGAAGCCGGCGACCAGCAGGTAACCGCCGTGGCGGCCGCGCTCGGTGGTGATCGGGATGCCGAGTTCCTCGAGCATCGCGATGTAGCGCCGCAGCGTGCGCCCGTCGACGCCGATCCGCGCGGCCAGTGCCGAGCCGCTCATGCGGCCCTGCGCCTGCAGCAGTTCGAGCACGGCGAGCACGCGGGTGGTGGGTCGCTCCATGGAGCGCATCCTAGCAATCAATTAGGGCCGATATCGTCCTAATTAGGTTCTAGTCTGTTCGTCACGGGCCATGGCGGCGCGGAGGAGCAAGCGGATGGGATACGGCATCGGACAGTCAGGGCACTCCATCAGGGATCGTTTTGCTGCTCGTCATTCCCGCGAAGGCGGGGATCCAGTGACTTTGATTTCCCCACGTCTCAAGTCGCTGGATTCCCGCCTTCGCGGGGAATGACGATTTTGTTTTTCGAGGCTTGAAGAGCTTGCGAGGTGCGCCTGGCAGCGGTCGTCGGCGGACTGGCGACGCTGCTGTCCGTCGGCCATGCCAACGCGGCGCAGCGCTGAGGAACGCACCACGCCAGCGAGGCATGCGGCGACCGCCTGTTGCCCCATCGTCGAACTGCGGCAGTACACCCTGTATCCCGGCAAGCGCGATGCCTTCATCCCGCTGTTCGAAAGCACGTTCATCGAAAGCCAGGAAGCCGTCGGCATCGTGCTCACCGGCCTGTTCCGCGACATCAACGATGCCAACCGTTTCGTCTGGATGCGCGGCTTCGACAGCATGCCAGGCCCGCCTCAAGGCCCTCACCGATTTCTACTACGGTCCGGTCTGGCAGGCGCACAGGGAGCAGGCCAACCCGATGCTGTACGACAACGACAACGTACTGCTGCTGCATCCGGTCGCGACCGGCAGCGGCTTCGTCGTCGACGCCGGCAAGCGGCCGGCCGTCGGCGATCGGCCCGTTCGCAACGACTTCGTCGTCGGCACGATCTATTACTTCGAGCAGCCGGTGCCCGAGGCATTCGTCGCGCAATTCGAGCAGGAGCTCAAGCCTTTGTTCGAGAAGAGCGGCGCGCACGTGCTCGCGAGGTACGTGTCGGAGAAGAGTCCGAACACGTTCGCACGCCTGCCGGTGCGCGAGAAGGACAACGTGTTCGTCTGGTTCGCAGGCTTCGCCGATCGCCAGGCCTACGACCAGTATATCGACAGGCTGGCGACACGACGAGCGCTGGAGCGGCGAGCTGTTCGCGAACCTCAACAAGGCGCTGCAGCGGCCGCCGGAAACGCTGCTGCTGCAGCCGACCGCGCGTTCGCTGGTCGGACATTGACGACCGGCCGATCGCCGATCCGCGCGGATGTCTCGCGCACGCCGTGCACTGATCCATTCCCGTAACGCGACGCGACGACGAGGCTGCCATGGAACAGACGACGCACCTGTGGCTGTTTTTCGTGATGGTGTTCGGCGTGGTGCTGTTGCCCGGCCTCGACATGGCCTTCGTGCTGGCGAGCGCCCTGGTCGGCGGCCGACGCTCGGGACTGGCCGCGACCGCGGGCATCATCGCCGGCGGCATCTGCCACGTGACGCTGGGCGCGCTCGGCATCATGGCGGTGCTGAAACTGTTCCCGTCTGCGTTCAACGTGGTGCTGCTCGCGGGCGCGGTCTACATCGCCTGGATCGGCTTGTCGCTGTTGCGCAGTAGTGCGGCTTTCGGTGCGGTGCAGACGCAGGTCGCGCGTCCATCGCAAGCGGCGACCTTCCGGCAGGGCATGCTGACCAACCTGCTCAATCCGAAGGCCTACCTGTTCATGCTGGCGATCTTCCCGCAGTTCCTGAAGCCCGAATACGGAGCGTTGTGGGTGCAGGCGATCGTGTTGTGGCTGATCATCGCCGCGACCCAGGCGCTGGTCTATGGTGGCATGGCGCTGGCCGGGGACCGCGTGCGCGACTGGATGGAGCAGCGCCCGGATGCGAACCTGTTGCTCGCACGCATCGTCGGCGCCGTGTTGCTGGCGATGGCGCTGCTGACGGCGATCGAGGGCTGGCGACTGGCGTGACGGAGTTTCGTGCATGCGTTCTCGACGTGCTTGCGGGCAGGCTGGGACATCTCGTGGGAGGACAGGCGCATGCACAGCAAGTCGTTGCGTTTCGGCGAGGGCTTCCGGGTCGCGTTTTCGGTGCGCAAGGCGCAGGCCGCTGAAATGGTCATCGCGCCCGGCGACAGCGAAGGCGACCCCGACAACTACCATCGCGGCGCGGACCAGTGGCTGTACGTCGTCGCGGGGACGGGCGTGGCGATCGTCGAGGGTCGGCGCACCGCGTTGAAGGCCGGCAGGTTGCTGGTGATCGAACGCGGCGAGCGTCACGAAATCCGCAACACCGGTCGCACCTCGCTGAAGACATTGAATGTCTACTACCCGCCCGCGTTCGACGGCGATGGCGCTCCGCTCGGCCCGGGCCGGAAGCGAAAACCGTCGTAGCGATTCATTCCGCCGCGCCCTTGGCCTCCGAGGCGCCCAGCACTTCCGGATGCTGCAACGGCCGCGCCCGTCCCAGCAGCGGGTGCACGAGCACGGCCAGCAGGATGATCGCGACGCCGACGTAGAACACCGGCGTCAGTTCGCGCTGTTCGTTGAGTAGCACGATCGCGAGCAGAATCGCGTACACCGGCTCGAGGTTGACGGCGAGCTGCGCCGAGAACGCGCTCATGTGGCGCAGCGCGACCAGCGACAGCGCGAACGGGAACAGCGTGCAGGCCAGCGCCAGCAGCAACAAGTAGAACGCGTCGCGTGCGCCGGGCAGCACCAGCAGGTCGCCAGCGAAGGCCGGGAACAGCACCGGCATCAGCGGCGCCAGCAACGTCAACGCCAGCGTTCCGGCGCCGAGTTCGATCGCGGTTACCGTCAGTGCATCGCCGTGCTCGACCAGGCGCTTGTTGAGCGAGGAGAACAGCGCGACGAAGACCGCCGACACGGCACCGACCGCTATTCCGATGCGCATGCCGTGCGGGACGCCGCCGACGACCAGCGCCACGCCGGGCAGCACGGCGATGCCGAGCGCGAGTTCGCGCTTGGAGAAGCGCGTGCGCGTCAGCCACGGTTCGACCAGTGCCGTGAATACCGTCGCCAGCGCGATGCAGGTCGCGGCCACGGACGCATTCGCGAGCTTGATCGCGCCATAGAACGTCAGCCAATGCAGCGCCACGAGCACGCCGATGCCGGCGTACGACAGCAACAGCTTGCGCGGCATCGCGCGCAGGTTGCGCCAGACGCGCGGCAACAGGGCCAGCGCGACCACCACGATCAGCATCCGCCACCACACCAGCGGCAAGGCCGGAAGCGAGATCAGCTTGCCGAGGATGGCGGTGAAGCCCCACAGCAGCACGCAGAAGTGAATCTGGTATTGGGCTTTGGTGGTTGGGCTCATCGGCATGCGTGCATTATGAGGCAGAGGCTGCTTTCAGCTCCCTCCCCTGCGGATGCAGGGGAGGGTTGGGGAGGGGTTGCGTGGTATCTCGCAAGCCCAAACACCCCATCCCTCCCCTGCAGTCGCAGGGGAAGGAGCTGCTGCGTCGCACCCTTGTTGTTCCCTGGAGTCTTGCTCACATGCAGCTAATTCGCGAAAACGACGGACATCTTCGCTGGCTCGCAGCCCTGACCTGCATCATGTCGCTCGCCTCGCTGCTGCTGCAGTACGTGATCCTCATCCGCGGCACGCTCGACACCGTGGGACCGGCGTTCGCGACGGTGCGCTTCTTCAGTTACTTCACGATCCTGAGCAACGTGCTGGTGGTGCTGGTCACGTCGACCGCGGCAGCGACGACGAAGGCGCACGCAGCTCATTTTTTCGCGCGCGCCGATGTCCGGGGCGCGGCCGCGCTCTACATCGGCGTCACCGGCGCGATCTACTTCACGATCCTGCGCCATCAGTGGCAGCCGCAGGGCGCGCAGTGGTGGGCCGATACGGGGCTGCATTACGCCACGCCGCTGTTGTACCTGGCGTGGTGGGTGCTGGGCGCAAGCCACGGCGCAGTGCAATGGCGCGATGTCGCGCGCTGGCTGCTGTTCCCGCTGGCTTATCTGCTGTGGAGCTTTGCGCGTGGCGCCTGGGTGCACGAGTATCCGTATCCCTTCATCGACGTCGACGCGCTGGGCTGGCCCTCGGTGCTACTCAACGCAGCCGGCGTGCTGTTGGTGTTCGTGGCGCTCGGCGCGATCCTGGTCGCGGTCGACAGGCGATTGCGGCTGCGGCTTGCGTGATCAAGGCGTGGTGTTCGCTTCGCTCAATAACCAGTCCGCGAATGCCCGCGCCGCCGGCCGCAGGCGCCGATGCGCCGGATACACGACGAAGTAGGCGTAGCGCGACGGCATCACCGGGCCGGGCAGCCGCACCACGCGTCCGCTGGCGAGATAGGGCGCTGCGATCTGTTCGCGCGCCAGGGCAGCGCCGAGACCGTGCGCGGCAGCATTGAGCGCATCGGTGCTGTCGCTGAAGGTGTACATCTCCCGGAAGCGCGCGCCGTGCACGCCGGCAAGACGGAACCAGTCGTGCCAACCCTGCCGTGCCAGGTCGGAAATCAACGGCAGCGCGGCGATCTGGGAGGCATCGCGCACGCGCGCGAAGCCGGGCATGGTCGTCGCGGCCACCGGGAACATGGCGTCGTCCATCAGCGGATGCGCGGTCAGGCCCGGCCAGTGCCCCGGGCCGTGGCGGATGCCGAGATCGGGGCCGCCGTCGTCGAAACGGGTCAGTGCGATTTCGGTGTCGACAATGAGCCGGATCCGGGGATGCAGCGCCGCGAACCGGTGCAGGCGCGGCACCAGCCAGGTGTAGGTCAGCGAATGCAGCGTGGCGATGCGGACGCGGTCGTGGTCCTCGCTGGCAACGCGCAGCCCGCGCAGCACGCCTTCGATGTCGGCCATCGCGCTGCCGGCGGCATCAGCGAGCTGGCGTCCCTCGGCGGTCAGGGCCACGCCGCGCGCATGGCGCTGGAACAGCACCACGCCGAGCCTGCCCTCGAGCTTGCGGACGTGGTGGCTGACGGCGCTCGCGGTCAGTTTCAGCTCCTCGGCAGCGTGCGCGAAATTCTGGTGGCGCGCGGCCGATTCGAACGCGGCCAGGGCCGGAAGCCAGTCGGATCGGAGTGCCATGCCAAGCCCCAAATCTGGTTTGTGTCTGACCCGGAAAGTATGCGCTTGTAGTGTTTTGCTGCGCCAGCACAATGGCCGTCTACCAAAAGCCAGATTGCACGGCAGCGGAGCACAGAGCCATGAGCTGGATCGAAACATCGCACGAGCATCGTGCCGCGCTCGTCGACGCGGTGGCCGCCGTCGAGGTCGGGCCGGGCTGCCTGCGCCGCGACCTGCCTGGCCATGACGGTGTGCGGGTCTGGGTGGTCGACATGGCGCCGGGCAGCGAATGGCCGCAGGTCGATCACCATCCGCTCGGCGAGTCCTATTTCGTCGCCAGCGGAGAGTTGATCGAAGGCGAGCAGCGCTATCCGGCGGGAACCCATGTCTGGTTTGCACCCGGCAGCCGTCACCGGCCCAGGACCGAACAGGGCGTGCGCCTGTACGGTTTGAATCCTGTTGCGGCGATCGGCATCGGGCAGCAAGGGTGAAGTCCGTGCATCGCGGCCGACGCAGATGGCTTGTGGGTGCTGCCGCATTCGCGGCGGGATCCGTGTTGCCGATCCCGCTGGTTTTAGCGGCGAACGCGAGCGATCCTGCGTCCGGGCTGCGCGCGCAGCGGCTTGCCTGGGCGGGCGTGCGACTGCAGCTCGGCACGGGCAATCTTTATCTCGACCCCTTGCTCGATCCGAAGGTCTGGGGGCCGGCTCTGCCCGATTCGCTGGTGCCCATCGATCCGCCGGGCGAGGGTAGCCGTTATGTCCTGGTGACCCACCGCCATCCCGATCACTTCGATCCGATCGCGATACGGCAGGCGCTCGGTGAAACCGGCACGCTGGTCTGCACGGCCGACACGGCGCCGGCTGCGGCCGCCGCGGGTTTTCGCGTACGCCTCGCGTCGCTATACGAGCCGTTGTTGCTGGGCGACTTCACCGCCACCGCGGTGCCCGCGTCGGATGGCTACGGAGATCCGCAGGTGTCCTGGGTAGTGAACGGAGGCGGGCGACGCATCCTCCATGGCGGCGATACGCTTTGGCACGGCGCGTGGTGGCAGATCGGCCGTCAGTACGGGCCGTTCGATGCGGTGTTCCTGCCGATCAACGGCGCGCGCTTCGGTTGGCGCAAACCGGTCAGCGACGTGCCCGCGGTGCTCACGCCGCAGCAGGCCGTCGCTGCGGCCGTGGTCCTGAATGCGCGGTTGCTCGTGCCGATCCATTACGGCATGAAGGCATCGGCGGAATACACCGAAGTTGCCCGGCCGGAAAATGAATTGCGCGAGGCGGCGCGCGCGCGCGATGTCGCGGTGCAGGTCTTGCATCCCGGCGATTGGCTCGACTGGACAGCAGCCGGGCGGAATTGACGCTGCCGGCGCTGATGCGATCATCATTGCCTCGAATCGAAACCTGCGGAAACCTGGAAGCCTTGCCCATGTCGACCTCCTCCAATTGCGAATCGCTGCCTTCGGTCGCACCGCTCGCTTCCGTGCGCGCGTGGCTGACGCCGCTCGAACTCGGCGTGCTCGGCGCGATCTGGGGCGCATCCTTCCTGTTCATGCGCATCGCGGCGAACGATTTCGGCGCCGTGCCGCTGGTCGAGATGCGGCTCGCGCTCGGCGCGATCGTGCTGCTGCCGTTCCTGTGGCGTGCACGGGCGTCGTTTCCGCCGAAGCTGTGGCCGAAACTGGCGCTGATCGGCCTGATCAATTCGGCGATTCCGTTCGTGCTGTTCGCATGGGCCGCGCAGCGCGCGCCGGCCGGCGTGGGCGCGATCGCCAACGCAATGACGGTGCTGTTCACCGCCCTGGTCGGATTTCTGTTCTTCGGCGAGAAGATCGGAATGAAGCGCGCCATCGCGCTATTCGCAGGCTTCGCCGGCGTGGTCGTGCTGGCCAGCGGCAAGACCGCGGGCGCCAGCATCGGCTGGGCGGTCGCGGCGGGTGTCGGTGCCTCGTTCCTGTATGGCATCGGCATCAACCTCGTGCGCCGGCACCTGACGGGATTGCCGCCGGCCGCGGTGGCGGCGTCGACGCTGGGCAGTGCGGCCCTGCTGACGCTGCCGTTTGCGATCGCGTCCTGGCCGCAGCATGCGATTCGAGTGAACTCGTGGGTCTCCGCGGCGCTGCTCGGCGTGCTCTGCACAGGTATCGCCTTCGTGCTGTATTACCGCCTGATCGCCCGCATCGGTGCCAGCCGCGCGGCGACCGTGACTTACCTGATCCCGCTGTTCGGCGTGGGCTGGGCGTGGCTGCTGCTCGACGAACCGCTGACGCTGACGATGGGCGTCTCCGGCGTGCTGATCCTGGGCAGCGTCGCGTTGAGCCAGCGCGCCGCACGTTGAGCATGGCGCAGCATCGCATGGCGCAGCATCGGGTCAGGTTCGATTTCGAGATCGAGTTCACCAATGGTGGCGGCATCCAGGGACAGGACTTCCGCCTCGACATCGCCGGCAACGACATCACCGACGCCGAACTCGTCGACCACATCGTGCGCGACCTGCGACTGCTGATGGTCGGCAGGGCGCGCATCCTCAACAAGGAAATCATCGTCGAGCCGCACAAACGCAAGGCAGATCCGGCCGAGCGCCCGCAACGCGTCTACGTCGATCTCAGCCACGTCATCGAGGATGGCCTGGTCACGTATCCGGGCCTGCCGGCGGCGCGCATCTGCGATTACCTGAGCCGCGAGCGCTCGCGCGATATCTACGCGGCGGGAACCGAATTCCAGATCGCGCAGATCGACATCGTCGCGAACACCGGCACCTATCTCGATTGCCCGTCCCATCGCTACGAACACGGCAAGGACCTGTCCCAGATCGAGCCGGAAGCGTTCGCCGACCTCGAAGGCATCGTGGTCCGTGCCGATCATCGCGAGGTGCGCGCAATCGATGCGTCGTGGTTCCGCAACAAGGAGATCCGCGGCCGTGCGGTGCTCGTGCATACCGGTTGGGACGCGTACTGGACCACCGCCGACTATGCCCATCAGCACCCACACCTGACCGAAGACGCGGCGCTGTACCTGCGCGATTGCGGCGTGCGCCTCGTCGGCATCGATTCGATGAACATCGACGATACCAGCCGCGACGAAAGCGACGGAAAGGCGCGACCGGTGCATTCGATCCTGCTCGGCGCCGAGATCCTGATCGTCGAGCACCTGTGCAACCTCGGCGCGGTCCCGGACGAAGACTTCAGCTTCAGTGCGATCCCGCCGAAGCTGCGCGGCGTCGGCACGTTCCCGGTGCGGGCGCTGGCGACGCTGCGCTGATCCGCTACGCGGCCGGTGCACAAGGCCTCCTGCCTTGCGATGCCGGATCATCCGCAGAATCAACCCTTGTCGCTTGTTCGGGTGAGAGGAACCGCTGCATCACTGATCGGATCGGCGGTCGTCACGGTCTGCGCGTAGCGACCCTGCGCGCGCGCCAGTCCGGCGCCGGTCGCGGCCCAGGCCAGCGCGATCAACGCGCCGAGCAGGGCCGCAATGGCGGGCTGTTGCGCGAGCAGGTCGACGCCGGTCTTGACCCAGCCGCTGACCGCATCGGCGCCGCGGTAAACGACGGTGTCGTTGAAGTTCTTGGCCTTGTACTTCGACTCGGGCGCGACGACCGTGTAGAGCATCTCGCGCCCGGGCCGCACGAATGCGTATTCGCCGGCGCGCCTGGCCACCATCACCACGGCGAGCACGGCGAACGTCGGCGCCAGCGCCAGCCACACGAACCCGACAGCCGTCACCAGCGGCACCGCGACCAGCAATACGCCGACGCCCAGGCGCTGGGCGAGGCGTCCGGCGATGAACAGCTGCGACAGGATCGCCAGCGCCTGCACGATCGTGTCGATGGTGCCGAATACGCGCGTCTGGTCCGTCTTCATCGGAAAGGTTTCCTCGACCAGGCGCGCCTGCTCGAAGTACAGGAACGTGCTGACGCTGGCCAGCAGCAGCACGAACAGCGCGATGCCGAGCAGGTAGGGCGAGCGCAATACGTCGGTGGCGCCCGCGAACGGACTGCCGCCTAGCGGGCGCAGGCGTTGCGCCGCTTCCTCCGGCGCCAGCGGCCTTGCATCGCGCCAGCGTTGCACGAGACGCGCGGCGAACGCGGACGCGATCAGCAACAGCGCCGACAGGATCAGCAGGCCGGAATGCCCGATCGACCCGACCAGCACGACGCCGAGCAAGGGACCCACCAGCCCGCCGGCGCTCAGGCCAGCCGCCATCAGCGCGAACAGCCGCTTGGCCTGTCCGACCGCGAACACGTCCACCAACACGCTCCAGGCGACCGAGAGCGCGATCAGGTTGAATACCGACAGCCAGATATAGAAGGCGCGCGCGAGCCAGACATCGTCCGGCCAGGCCAGGAAGCCGAGCGCGAACGCGACCAGGTTGGCCGTGAAGAAACCGAACACCCAGTGCAGGATGCGCCGTCGCTGCACCCGCGCGGCGATCCATCCGAACAATGGCATCGCCGCCAGCGTCGCCACGAAGGTGCCGGTGAACAACCACTGCAGGTTGTCGACGCCGCCGGTGATGCCCATCGTCTCGCGCACCGGCCGCAGCATGAAGTAGCCCGCGAACAGCAGGAAGAACATCGAGAAGCCGGCCACGACCGGTGCGATCTCGTCGTCTTCGACGTTGAACGATCTTGTCAGCCAGCGGCGGAGCATGGTGGTCGGTGGTCTCCGGTCAGCGACAGTGTTTCAGACGTCATTCCCGCGAAGGCGGGAACCCAGCGACTTTGCTTTTCAGCGCCGTAGGCTGGGTTGGCTCTATCAACCCGGCAAAGTCGCGAGATGCTGGAAGAGCTGGGTTGATGAAGCCAACCCAGCCTACGGCCCGCCTGCGCGGGAATGACGATGCGGGAGCTCCGGCGCATTGCGCGATGCAGGCATCAAGCCAACGCCGCCACCAACGCCGCGCGCTGCTTCTCGTCGAGCAGCGCGCCGACACCCGCCTTCAGGTTGTCGGTCTGATTCTTCGGCTTCGACGTCGCCGGGATCACCACCGTCACCGCCGGCTGGCTGATCACGAATTTCAGGAACAGCTGCGCCCAGGAATCGGCGCCGACTTCCTTGGCCCAATCCGGCACCGGCTTGCCCTTGACCTGTCCGAACAAGTCTCCGTCCTCGAATGCGCGATTGATCATCACCGCGACGCCGAGGTCCTGCGCCAGCGGGAAGATCGTCTTTTCCGCGCCGCGCGACACCGGCGAATAGTTGATCTGCACGAAATCAGGCTTGAGTCGGCGCATGAGGTCCGCCAGTTCCGCCTGCGCGCCTTCCTGGTAATGGGTCAGGCCGACGTACTTGACCTTGCCCTGCTGCTTCAACTCGCGTGCCAGCGCGAGTTGGGTGTCGGTATCGCGCAGGTTATGCACCTGCAGCAGCTCGACCTTGTCGGTACGCAGGCGGCGCAGCGAGTCGTTGAACTGCGCCAGGCCTTCGTCGCGTCCGCTGACGCCGGACAGCTTGGTGGCCAGGAAGATGCGTTCGCGCGACTTCGCTTCGGCGAGCAGGTCGCCAAGCACGTCCTCGGCGCTGCCGTAGGTCGGCGCGGTATCGATGACGGTGGCGCCCGCTGCGATGAAGCGCTTGAGCACTTCACGCAGCGGATCGCGCTCGGCGGCCGATGCGCCGACTTCGAAACTACCCGACGTGCCCATGCCGATCACCGGGATCTTCTCGCCGCTGGCGGGAATCGCGCGCGTGATCAGCGTGCCGCTGAAAGGTGTCTCGGAGGGCGGTGCGGCGGCGGACGTGGACGGCGCGGTCGTTTCCTGGCTGCAGGCAGCCAGCGGCGTCAGGGCGATGGCCGCCGCGGACAGGGCACTGGCGGCGATGAAGTCACGGCGCGTGGTCATGGCGCACTCCCTGGAAGAGGTCGGCCGAGCTTGCCGCAACATCGTTCAAGGCGGCGTGAGCCGACAGTGCCGAATGGCATGCCGGATGCTCGTCTCCATCGCTCCTACTTGGCCAGATGCCGCAGCAAGGTCATGGCAGCCGCCGGATTGCGTTCTTTGGCCGCGCTGATGAAATAGAGAAATACATCACGCGGCTGTGCCGTTGAATTCGCCGGCGCTTCGATCCGCGGCAGGTCGTCCGGTTCGCCGCCATGCGCCCAGGTGCGTGCGCGTTGCGCCCAGAGAACCAAGTCGTTGTCGTCGTACCCGCTCGCGACTTCGGCCCGCGCGCGCATCAGACGCGCGTAGACGAAATCCGCGGTCAGGTCGGCGAACGATGGATGGTCGGGGGAATCGGTGAACACCGTGGCGCAGCCGTGCCCGCGCGCCAGCGCGAGGAAGGCGGCATCGACGAACGCAGGATCGCGAACGTCGAGCACGTGCCGCAGCGTCCGTCCACCGGCGGTCTTCGGCAACAGGCCGAGGAAGGCAGTGAAATCCTCCCGCTGCGGGCGCGTGCCTTGATCGAATTGCCAAACCAGCGGACCGAGCCTGTCGCCGAGTTCGGCGATGCCGCCGATGAAATCCTCGATCTGCGGCCCGGACTTCGCCAGCGTGCGCGAGGCCATGATGCGTTTCGGCGCCTTGGCCGAGAACACGAACCCCGGCGGCGTCTCGTCGCGCCATTTGCGGTAGGTCTCCGGCTTCTGCGTGCCGTAATACGTCCCGTTGATTTCGATCGCGGTCATATGGCGGCTGGCGTATTCCAACTCGCGCCGCTGCACCAGACCGGCCGGGTAGAAGTTGTTGCGCCAGGGCGCGAAGGTCCAGCCGCCGATGCCGACGCGGATGCCGTCGACGGGGCGGGGCGGCGCGGAGAACAGTCCGGCCGGCTCGGCCGAGGCGCCTGGCTTGCTTTTCCGTGTCGCGTTCATGCAGTCAACGATGGCCCGGGTCGGAGGGCCAAGGCTAGCAGCCCGTGCGGCTCTGCGATGTCCATCCTGCTTGGTACGGCGCGGCTGGCGTTGTGGAAAACGGCGCGAGCGGCCATCGTGAGGCGGTCGTGAGGGAATGAACGTCGCACGCTGTGCTAGCGTCTACGTCACTCGCGTTGGAGGCACGGGGGCTTCGACGAGCTTGAAAGTGGAAGAGCGCAGGGTCGCAGTCGGCGACCTCCTGATCGGAATGTATGTCTGTCGGCTCGATCGCGACTGGGCGGCAACGCCGTTTCCGTTGCAGGGCGTGGCGATCCGCTCCGCAGACGACATCGCCGCCCTGGCCGAATACGCCCGCTATGTCTTCATCGACATCGAGATGGGGCTCGGTCCGCCGGACAAGCCCCTTGCCACGCTCGCGCCGTCGCAGCCGCGCACGGAAGCCGACATTCGCAAGCTGCCTGGACGCATCGTCTACCACGATACGGCTGCGTTCGACGACGAACTGCCGCGGGCGCGCGAGGCGCAGGGCAAGGCCGCCGAATTTGCCGGCAGGATCCTGGACGACGTCCGCAAAGGGCGCGCGATCCCCGCCGACGACGTGCGCCGCGCGGTGGAACCATTGGTCTGCAGCATCCTACGCAACAACGATGCCTTCTTCTGGATCGAAAGCCTGCGCAAGCGTGATGCCTACGACTACAGCCATGCCCTCAACTGCAGCGCGCTCGCGGCTGCCTTCGGACGCCACGTCGGTTTTCCCGAAGATGTCCTCGGCGACCTGGCCAGCGGCGGCCTGTTGCTCGATGTCGGCAAGCTGCGCATCGATGGCGGCTTGTTCGCGCGCAGTGGTCCGCTGACCGACGACGAAACGGTGCAGGTGCGGCGCCACGTCGAACTGGGGCTGCAGGCGGTAGACAGCAGCGATCCGCTGCCGCTGCATGTCCAGGACATGATTCGCACGCATCACGAGCGCGAGGACGGCAGCGGCTATCCGAACGGCCTTACGGGCGGCCAGATCCCCCTGCTGGGGCGGATCGCGGCAGTGATCGACTCCTACGACGCCATGACCAGCCACCGCAGCCACCGCAGGGCGGTCGGCAAGCACGTGGCGCTGCAGGAGCTCTATCGGTCGCGCGGCACGCTCTATTCCGCCGAGATCGTCGAGCAGTTCATGCAATGCCTGAGCGTCTATCCGACCGGCTCGCTGGTCGAACTCAGCAACGGCCAGGTCGCCGTGGTGATGGCGCAGAACGCGGCGCGACGCCTGTGGCCACGGGTCATGCTGTTGACCACGCCCGACAAGCGGCTCGCCGAGCATTTCCTGGCGCTTGATCTGATGGCGCAACCCGGCGACAAGGCCGGGCACCTGCGCATCGCCAACACACTGGAGGTCGGTGCCTACGGCCTCGATCCGGCCGAGTTGTACCTGTGAGCCGGATCGTTCGCCAGGCCGACGGCTGGCGTCCGTGCTGAACCGCATCGCGTTGTTCGCCGCGCTCGATGGGCGCATCGCGGAAGCCGCGCGCACGGGCCGGATCCTGGGCGTGCTGATGCTGCGCACGCAGCGCATGCGAGAGTTCGACCTGCTGTTCGGCTACGAAGCGGGCGAACGCGTCGCCGGTGCCATGCGCATCGCGCTCGATGGTGCACTGCGGACCGTAGACGAAGTCGTGCAGATCGGCGAATGCGACTTCGCGGTGATCCTGCCGGACCTGCACGACCGCAACCATGCGGCGCTTGCCGCGGCCAAGCTCGTGCGGACGCTGCAGTTGCCGCTCGAGGTCGAAGGCCGGCAGTTCCTCGCGCCTGCGGCGATCGGTGCGGCGGTCTATCCCGATGACGGCGTCGACGCCGATCTGCTCTGCCGTCATGCCGACATCGCCTGCGCGGAGGCGTCATCCGGCAGCGAGCGCTTCGCGCTGTACGCATCGCCGGAACTTCCCGATGCATTCGCGCACGGCGACCTGCGCGACGCGATCGTCCGCAACCAGCTGCTGCTGTTTCTGCAGCCGATCGTCGCCCTGCAGGGCGCCCGGCGCGCGCGTGCAGAAGCTTTGTCGCGCTGGACGCATCCGCTGCACGGCGCGATCGCACCGGAGGTGTTCATCCAGGTCGCCGAGCAGACCGGTCTCATTTCCGAGCTCACACGCTGGAATTTCAACGTCGCGCTGCGCCACGCCGCGCAGGCGCGCGATCGCGGCCATCCGCTGGCGTTATCGTTGAATGTCTCGATCGCGGTGCTGCAGCAGCCCACGTTCGTCGAGCAGGTGCTCGGCATGCTGCGCTTCTGGAACGTGCCGACCGAGCTGGTGACGCTCGAGGTGACCGAGTCCGGCCTGATGCGCGATCTCGCGCACTGCGAACGCGTGCTGCGGCAGCTGCGCGACCATGGCTTCGGCATCGCCATCGACGATTTCGGCACGGGCTATTCTTCGATGGCCTACCTCAAACGACTGCCGGCGACCGAACTGAAGATCGACAAGACCTTCGTGCTCGACATGACGCGCGACGCGCGGGTCGTCAAGCTGGTGGGCTCGATGATCGACCTGTCGCATCATCTCGGCCTCGAAGTCGTGGCCGAGGGCGTCGAGGACGCCGAGACGTTGGCACTGCTGCGCGGACTCGGATGCGACCATGCCCAGGGCTACTACACCGGTCGACCGCTGCCCGCCGAGGCGGTGCTCGCCGCCCTGGAGTCGGGCGCGCGGTACTGACGGCATTCCGCTCCTTCCCCCGTCCAGCAGGGGGAAGGAACGCATGTACGGGCTTGTCCGATCGTTCTACTTGATCGGCTCGTCGAGCATCAGCTGACGCACGAACCGCACCGGCGGCGCACCGTAGGACAGCACCTTGTCGTTATAGGCCTTGGCGTTGAACTGCGCGCCGAGCTTGGCTTCCATCGCCTTGCGCAGGTCGAAGTGCTCCTGCGCGCCGACGAAATAGGTCGGTAGCTGCGCCGAGGTGAGCTGGACGCGTTTCCATTTTCCGGCGGCCTCGCGCTCCTGCTGGAAGGTCTGCCGCACCATCAGGTCCATCGCCTGCTGTTCGCTCCAACCGTCGACATGCACGCCCTGATCGAGGATCGAGTTCGAAACCGCGCGCAGGTAGAACTTCAGCTGCATGAGGCGGAACAGCGGATCGTTGTCGAGGTAGCCGGCGTCGGCCATCATGTCCTCGGTGTAGACCGCCCAGCCTTCGGCGAACAAGCCCGAACGCAGCACGGCGCGCAGCGTCGACGGGAACTTCGCCGAATGCACGCCCTCGAGGTAGTGCCCCGGCATCGCCTCGTGGATCGACAGCAGGTGGATCATGCGGTTGTTGTATTCGCGCAGGAACGAGTCGACCTGCTGCGGCGTCCAGTCGTCCGGGATCGGCGAGATGGCGTAGTAGGTGTCGAGCCCCTTGTCGAGCGGACCGGGCGAATCGCAGTAGGCGACCGAGACGCCGCGCTGGAATTCCGGCATCAGGATGATCTTCACCGGGTCGTCCGGCACCGTCACCAGGTCCTTGGCACGCGTGAACGCGGTGGCCTCGGCGAGCGTCTGCTTGGCGAAGTCGACGACCTTGTCGCGCGCCGGCTTCTCGGCATAGGCCAGTTCCAGCGCCGCCTCGATCGCCTTCTGCTGTTGCTCGTCGCTCGGCGTTGCCGGCATTTCGGGCGCATTCGGCTTGTCCTTCAGCACCGTCTGAGCGATGCCGTACATCTCCGCGCGTCCGCGCTTGAGCTCCGCTTCGGCACGCTGCTTGATTTCCGCGCGCGACAAGGCCGAGTTCAGCGCGAACTGCAGCTTCTCGTCATAGAGTTTCTGGCCGATGCGGAAATCGCCCTTCGCGTTCGGCACCAGGGTCTTGTCGAGCCAGGCCTGCTGCTCGGCGACGGCCTTTTTCAGGCCTTCGACGGCGGCATCGAGCTGCTTGCGGTCGTCGCCGCTGAGCTGTGTCGCATTCGGCGTGATGAAAGTGTCGATCAGGCTCAATACGCCGGCGTTCTGCTTCGCCACGGTTTCGGCGTGGATTTTCGGCACGCGTGCCGGGTCGAGGTTCTCGCGCGCCTGCGCGAAGATCGCCGGGATCTTCTGCATGCGCGCGGTCGCTGATTTCAGGCGCTCGGGCATCGGCGCGAACTCGCGCGCCATCAGGTTGTAGATCGCGCCGCCGGCCAGGCCGTTGTAGACCTGCGGATCCCAGGCCCAGGACTGCAGCGTCTCGATGTTCCAGATGTCGCCGCGCAGCTGGTTGCGCAGGATCGACGCATCGACCTGGTTCTCGCGCGACAGCTTCGTCGTATCGATCGCGTCGAGCTCGGCCAGCAGCTTCTTGCTGAAGTCCACGAGTTTCTGGCGCCCGGGTGCGCTGAGATCGTCGACCTCGCTGTCGAAACGATGGTCGCCGACCTGGGTCGCGCCGACCGGATTGAGCTGCAGCCAGCCGTCGAGCCAGCGCTTGGAGAGACCGGCGAATACCGCATCGGCTTCGGAAGTCGACGCCGCCGTGCCGGCAGGCGTACTGGCGGGCGTGGTCGGGGCCTCGGCCTTGCAGGCGGCGAGTGCGGCAGTGAGGACGGCGACGGCGAGCAGGCTATGGCGCATGGAATGGTCCCGTTTGGCGGAAAGGGGCAAGCATAAGGCGGGCGCGCATGCCGTGCATGGCCCATCGGCTATCCTGCGCCGTATCACCGCGCGGAGCCACGGCATGAAGTACCAGGGCAGTTGTCATTGCGGCCGGATCGCCTTCTTGCTCGATGCCGAGGTCGGCGAGGCCATCGATTGCAATTGCTCGCTGTGCCGTCGTCGCGGCGCGCTGCTGGCGGCCTTCCCGCGTTCGGCGCTGACCTTGACCACGGCCGAAAGCGACCTGCACACCTACCAGTTCAACAAGCACCTGATCGACCATCATTTCTGCGCGCACTGCGGCGTCTCGCCATTCAGCGAAGGCAAGAACCGTGACGGCGACAGGACGGTCATGGTCAACCTGCGTTGCCTGCCCGAGGTCGACCTCGCGGCGCTGAAGATCACGTCGTTCGATGGCGCGAGCTACTGACTTGCGAGCTACTGACTTGTTCTCGACACGGGTTCCCGGGAGGAGCGGAATGCGCATGCGCATGTGCTGGTTGTTGTTGGCGATGCTCGGCGCCGCCCCGGCGTTGGCGACATGCCCGCCGGACGGCCAGAGCCGCGAATCGCTGCAGGCGCTGAAGGTCCTGAAGTTCACCGTGCCCGATGCTGCCGAGCGCCAGGCGCTCGCGAACGGATTGCTCGAATGCCTGGGCGATCCGGATTCCGCGCTGCGCGACGGCATCGCCTACGAAGCACTGACGCAGTGGCTGCGCGCCGGGGATTTCGATGCGGATGCCTTGCGCGCTCTACGCGACAGGCTGCAGGCGATGCTCGGCGAGGACGATGCCGACGGGTTCCGCAAGCCTTTCGCCGTACTGGTGCTGTCGGAAGTCGCGCGCACCGATCGGATCGCGCCGTGGATGACGCCGGTGGAACGCGCGGCGATGGTGGACCAGGCAGCAGCCTACGTCGAATCGGTGAGCGACTATCGCGGCTTCGACGACAAAGAGGGTTGGCGGCATGGCATCGCGCACGGCAGCGACTGGCTGATGCAGCTGGCCATGAGCCCGGCGCTCGAGCGTGCGCAGACCGATCGGATCCTCGCGGCCGTGGCCAAGCAGGCGGTGCCCGAATCGGCACACGCCTACGTATTCGGCGAGCCGGGACGACTGGCGCGGCCGCTGCTTTACATCGCCAAGCGCGGCCTGTATTCGGAGGCCGACTGGCAGGCGTGGTTCGCGGCGCTGCCGCCGAAGCTCGGTGATGCCGACAAGGCCTACAACGACGGCGCGTGGCTGGCGCGCCGGCACGACCTGATGGCATTCCTGATGAGCCTGTACCTGGAGGCGGACCAGAGCGACGATGCGCAGGTCAAGCAGCTCAAGCCGGCGATCGTTGCGGCGCTGAAACAGGTGCCGTGAACGGATAATGCTCTATACAAAGCCTGCTCTACACGAAGCCTGCTCTACACGAGGCCTGCTCTACACGAAGCCGCTCAGGCTTCGTCGTCTTCCTCGAACTCCACCAGCGCGTCGAGATCGAATGCCAGCGCCTCCACTGCTTCGCGCACCTTGCGTGCGGTGGATTCGTTCGGGGCATCGATCTCGATCTCGTGCGCGTTGCCGCCCTCTTGGTCGCTGAGCCCGGCCGAACTGGAATCGGCGTCGTCCATGTGCGGCATCAGGTCGGCCACCTCTTCGACATGCTCGATGCCCTCGACGCTCTGCAGCAGGTTGATGATGGCGCGGGCGGTGTCGTCGCTACCGGTCAGGCGGATACGCAGCATGGGCATCGCGGGGTCTCGCGTCGGGGGATGGCTCTAGCCTAGGCAGGCGTTGGCTAAATCGACGTGATGGCAGGGGCGTGACCGGCGCTGCCGGACAGCGAAAACGGTGTCGGTCGTGATCGACCGGGTCAGTGTGCGGGGCAATCGGGTATTCATTCTGGCGAGCGCAGCGTGCCGGCCGCGCTTCCGCCGCCGTTGGCCCGGATCGCATGACCGGCCGCCGCTTCGCGCACGCACAGACGGTAGCCGAGCAGCGAAAGCGCGAGGATCGTGACGTTTCCGGCGAAGTCCAGCAGCATCCAATCGGTGAACATGCCCTTGATGAAATAGAAGTAGTAGTTGAAACCGAAGAACGGTACGGAGGCGAGCAGTCCGAACACCAGGAACGTACGCGGCAGAAACCGCGATGTGTAGATGACGGTTCCGCACAGCATCGCCTGCGCGCCGAAGCAGGCGACGAACAGCGCGCTGGTGGCGTTACCGACGTAGTACTCCGGCCTGATCACCAGGGCCTCGACGGTGGCCGGGAAGAACAGACACCAGCCACCGAGCAGGAGGAAGACGAGCGCCAGCGCTTTCTGGACGTGGATGGATTTCAACGGATACTCCGACATGGATGGCGATGCGACTGTGGGAAGGGCAGGCCGCTCAGCGCGACGTCTGCGTTGCGACGGGCTCGATCGTCTCCAGCAGGTCGCCGCTCTGGATCAGGCGCGGACGTTCCGAGACCGGGATCTCGATATCGTCGAACGCGACCGGCAGGCCTGCGCACTGCAGCGGGTCGGGCGCGTCGCACAGGTGGAAGTGCAGGTGCGGCTCGGTCGAATTGCCGGAGGTGCCCACTGCGCCCATCTGCTGCCCGACCTTGACGCGGTCGCCGACCGCGACCAGCGTGCTGCGGGGCTTGAGGTGGCCGTAGACGGAATAGACCCCTTCGGCATGGCGCACGATCACGTGGTTGCCGGCGATGTTTTGCGGGCCCGCGGCGAGCAGCGCGTCCTGGCTTTCGAAGAGGCGTTTCTGGTAGTGCGCCAGCGTCTCACCGGCCTGGCGCATCGCCGCGACGCTGTCGGGCAGCGTGTCGAGCACGGCGACGACGTCGCCGTCGGCGGTGGCCAATACCGGTTCGGCATAGCCGTAGTAGTCGCTGACCTTGGTACCGTCGCCGTCGTAGGTGGTGCCGGACGCTCCGTAGCGCACGAAATCGAATGCGAATTCCTCCGGCACCGCCCAGCGATGATGGCTGTGCAGCGTCGAACCGGCGCCGGCGACCCAGCGACCGCGCAGCGGAAAGCGGTAGTGGCCGGCGATCGTGCCGTGCTGCAGCGGCAGGCTCGCGACTGTGTCGTCGACGTCGCCTTCGAAATCGATCGTGACGCGCACGCGTTCCGGGCGACCCGGGAACGCGAACACCTGCGATGAGATGTACAGCGACGCGCCTGGCGCCAGCGTCCGCGTGGCGGAAGGCGCAGCCGTTCCGCCGAACAGGTCCTTCGGCGAGAACTGGAACTTGAGCATGTCGAACATGCCTGCACCGGCCAGTGCAGCGCCGCCTTTCGCCGCGACGTCCAGATCAGAGGCATGCAACGTGCGCGAGAGCACCACATCGTCCTTGCGCATCACGTCGAAGCGCACTTGCCCGACCACGACCGGCCGGCTGCCGCGGTTGACGATGGCGGTGTTCTGCAGGACCGCGCTGTGCAGGCCGCGTGCCGCGTCGAGCTGGTAGGACCAGACCTGCTTTTGCGGATAGAAGCGGACTTCGACGCCGGCCGCGGGCGCAGCCTGGACCTGGGCGCTGGCCAGCAGCGCGGCGAGAAGAAGGCGAATGGAGGATTTCATGCGTGCCTCGTCGAGACGTCCATGGCGATGCCTGGAGCGTGCGTCAGGTGTGGGGGAAGGGGGCGGGAGCGAAGCGTGGATGGCGCGTGCGCAAGGCCGTCAGGCGCGGGACCAATGCGATCAGTGCCAGGATCGCAGCCAACACCACGCGTTCGCCGAAGGAAGGCGTGGAAATCCGCCTTTGTGATGGCGTGTTCATGGTGACGGCGCGGACGCGTGATCGTGCATGTGGGCGGCACGCGTATCCGCGTCGGCCGACGGCACCAGGTAGTCGCGGATCTGTTGCCGCGTCACGCCGGCACCGGTCAGCACGGTCGCGACCGAAGCGCCGGCAAACATGCCCGGATACGAAAGGATCGCCGCGACGCCGGCCGCGCCGGCGGGCTCGACGACGAGGCCTGCATGCTCGTGCACCAGGCGCATCGCGCGCACGATGCTGTCGTCGTCGACCACCAGCACGTCGTCGACCAGGTCGTGCAGGTCGGCGACGGCCTGCGCGATGGGGACGCGCACGGCGATGCCGTCGGCGATGGTGCGGATGTCCGCATACGACACCGGCGCGATGCCGGGGCCGGCGCGCCAGGCCACGGCCATCGCCGGCGCGCCGCTGCTGCAGACGCCGGTGATGCGGGTCCCGCGCGAATGCGCCTTGGTCCAGCGCGCCACGCCAGCCAGCAGGGCACCGTTGCCGAGCGGCAGCACCAGCGCATCGAAGTGCGCGCCGTTGCGCAACAGTTCCACCGCGATGCTGCCGGCGCCCTCGGAGATTTCGGGTTGTGCGCCGTCTTCGACGAACGTCATGCGGTGCGCGTGCGCCCACGCCCTGGCGGCATCCTTGGCTGCGTCGAAATCCTCGCCCGCGCGCACGACCTGCGCACCCAGGGCGTGCATGCGTTCGACCTTGAGCGGATTGGCGTTGACCGATGCGAACACCGTCAAGGCGATGTCGTGTTTGCGGCAGGCATAGGCCATCGCCTGGCCGAAGTTGCCGGCGCTCGCGCACACGAGCGGCCCAAGCAGGCCTGCCGCCACGCGCTTGGCGACCAGGTAGTCGGCACCGCGGCCCTTGAAGCAACGCACCGGATTCAAGGTCTCGACCTTGACGGTGAGGTGGCAGCCGAGCGCTGCCGACAGCGTCTCGAACTGGAGTTGTGGCGAATGCAGGAAGACCGGATCGATCACGCTCGCGGCTTCGGCGATGCGTGCAAGGTCCAGGCGATGCAGCGGCTCGGGCAGGCGCGCCGTTCGCGCCTCGATGGGCATCCTTGGCGCATGTTGCGGCTTGGGGGATTCGAATGGCATGGTGCATCCGTTGCTGCGGGACGGGGCATAGCGTAGTTTCGACGACAGGGCGTCGGGCCGCGTTCTGCAGGGGTTTGGCGAGGCCAAACCGCATGCAGGCCAGCTAACCGGGGCGAGCAGGCGCAACCATCATGATCCTCGACAACTTCGACCTGGCGATCCTCGCCCGCTACCAGCACGACACGCTGAAGCCGGCCAAGACGCTGGGCGAGGCGATCGGGCTGTCGCCTGCGGCGGTGCAGCGCCGGCTCAAGCGACTGCGCGAAGGCGGCGTCATCTCCGCCGAGATCGCCGTCGTTTCGCCCGATGCCGTCGGCCTGCCGGTGACCTGCATCGTCAACGTCGACCTGGACCGCGAGCGCGCCTCCGACCTCGACCGCTTCGGCAGGAAGATGGCCGCTTGCGCCGAGGTGCAACAGTGCTACTACGTCACCGGCGTCGCCGATTTCGTGCTGGTCGTGGTGACGGCCGACATGCGCCGCTATGAGACCTTCACCCGCGAGCATTTACTCGACGATCCCAACGTCAAGAGTTTCACCACGATGGTGGTGCTCGACAGGATGAAGATCGGGCTGGCGGTTCCGCTATGAAACATGATCTGTTCGGACGACGGGTGTTACGAGCCGACGGCGTCTTCCTGTGCATTGCGGCAAGCGTGGCAATGACGATGGATGCGGTCGGTCATTTCGTTGGGGCCGGGCCATTCGCCTTCATGCTGGGTTCCCCGCACAGCATCGGCGGGTTCGAAGCCCATGGGCTTGCCCTGATCCTCGGGGTATTGATCTATCGTTCCCATCGCTTGCGGGAACGACGTTCATCGCATTGGCTCGCCTTGGCCGTACACGCGTTGCTTGGCGGTTCGAATCTGTTGTTCTGGTCTTCGTTCCAGCAGTTGGGCGTGATCCCCATGGGCATCGTCACGACATCCCTGCACGCGGTCTTCGTCGTCCTGAATGCCGCATGCGCGGTCAAGACCGGCAGCTGAGCCGCGCCGATCGAGCCGCAACCAGCCTCGAACCCGCGGTGTAGTGTCATGCGGCGTGCACAGCGATCGGCTACCGTATCGTGCATGGACCAGGCCGGTGCCATCGCCAGCATGACCCTGCGCCCCCTCGAGCGCGGCGACCTGCACTTCGTCCATCTGCTCAACAACAACCGCAGCATGATGGGCTACTGGTTCGAGGAGCCCTACGAGTCGTTCGTCGAACTCGAGGAGTTGTACCGCAAGCACATCCACGACCAGTCCGAGCGTCGCTTCATCGTCCAGGACGGTGCGCTGGAGCGGGTCGGGCTGGTGGAACTGGTCGAGATCGACCACCTGCACAGGCGCGCGGAGTTCCTGGTCATGATCGCGCCCGAACAGCAGGGTCGCGGTTATGCGCGCGCGGCGACGCGGCTGGCGATCAATTACGCATTCCGCGTGCTCAATCTCTACAAGGTCTACCTGCTGGTGGACGTGGACAACACGCGCGCCATCCACATCTACGAGCAGGCCGGATTCACGCGCGAAGGTCTTCTGGTCGACGAGTTCTTCAGCGACGGCCGCTACCGCAGCGTGCATCGCATGTGCCTGTTCCAGCCGCACTGGCTGCGTGAAGAGGCGGACACTGCCTGACGGCCGTTCCGTAGCGTGCTCCTGCGCACGCTTGCGATGTCGTCACGTTCTTCGAGATGTCGTCCTGCACGGACCTAACGGGACGCAAAAGGACCGCTGGCGTCACTTGTCAGGCGCGATGAACGCTTCACGTTGGGTTCTGTTCTCTCAGCACGATACGGGACCCACCGCACGAAACTCGTGTCTGGACACGCGCACCTTGTAACCATCCTCAGGGGGGGATAGGTGTCATGAGGATTGACCAGCTGAAGGATTCAGCGGTTGTTGCAGGCGCAGTACTGGTTCGTCCGAGGATTTCACGCGGTGTCTTCTTCGGGCGAGCTGCTGGCGGCTATGGCTTCCGATGGGCGGTGACGACGCGCATGGCCATCGTGATCGCGTTGGGCCTGGCGACTTCTCCGGCATTGGCCGGGTCGACGCACGCGAGCGGCGAACAGGAGCTCAAGGCGCGCGCCGTACTGGACTTTCGCATCGTCATTCCCGAGACGCTGAGCATCGGTCCGCGCACGACGCAGCACATTCGGCCGCAACCCTACATCAGTCGCACCACGCAGTACCGGGACGGCCGGCTAGTGGTGACCATCGCCAAGCCATAAGTCGCGACGGCGAATGCCGCGCGAATCTTGTCCCGAAGCACGTCTCGGCCAAACGCTCAGGGCTTGTCCGGGTCCCGTGCCGGCAGCGGCACGTTGCACAGGTCGATGTGCCCGGCCGGTCGCTTGTAGAAATCGTCGCGGCGGTTGCGGCGCGCCTCGACGAGTTCGTCGAACAGCGGTGTATCCGTGCGCAGCACCTGCAGCGGCGTGCGTTCGGCTTCCGGTACTTCAGAGGCGAGGCGGATCGACTTGATCGGCACGCGTTGTTCGGCTTTCTCATAGAAGCCGAGCGGTCCGGTGCCGCGCGGGAGGACGCTCAACAGCTCCATGCCCTGCACGACGCGGCCGACCGTGGTGATGTTGCGGTCGAGCTGGCGCGGCGACTGGCCGGTCACGACGTAGAGCTCGGTGCCGTTGCTGGAATCGGCGGCGACATCGCGCCCGGCGCCGACCGCGCCGTAGCAATGCGCGAGCCAGGCCTGTTTCTCCGCCGGATCGCGCGCCGCGGGAAAGCCATCGGAGAATCCGACCTGCGCCGCCCAGCCGTCCTTGTCGGGCAGGACATGGAAGGGCAGGCCATCACTGCTGCGCGCGAACTCGGCCGGCAACTTCGCCTTGGCGCTGCCGATCGCCTTGCGATCCTTTTCATCCTCGGCCGGATCGCCCCACTGCACGACGAAGTTGTCCTGCGAGCGGTTGATGCTCATGCCGTTCCAGTAGCCTTCCTTCGCCAGCGTGCGGATATTGGCGACATGCTGCGGCGCGAACGCCGGCGCGAGTTCGATGACGACGCGGCCGCTGGCGAGCTCGAGGTACAGCGTGTTGGCCGGATCGAGCGCACGCCAGTCGGAAGCTTGCGAGGCGTCGAGCAGTTCCTGCATCGACTTGGCCTTGGCCGGCGGCGTCGCCGGATCCGCGGCATGGGCGGGCATCGCGAGTATCACCAGACTGGACATCAGGGCGGCATTGAAGGCAGTGCGCATCGCGCGGTCTCCGATCATGGGCAGGTCGAAGCGCAGGCTAACGTACTCGGTCGACGGGAAGGGTCGGCGTGCTTGGACGAAGTAAACCAGGTGACTCCGGCGCACCCGGAAAACTCCGCCCAGTGTTCGTCATCCCCGCGAAGGCGGGGATCCAGTGTCTTCTACAGCCTGAAGTCGCTGGGTCCCCGCCTACGCGGGGATGACGACAGGTTTGTCAGGCGACAGGTTTCCTGCGACGGATTGTCATACTCCGACGAGCTAACTCGCCGATCTCTTCGATGTCTTTCGCGTTGCCTTCTTCGTGGCCTTGCGTGTCGCCTTGCGCGCTGTCTTCTTGGTTGTCTTCTTCGCCACCTTCTTTGTCGGCGCCCGCTTTGCCGTCTTCTTTGCAGTCGTCTTGGTTGCCTTTCTTGTCGTCGCCTTTTTTACGGTCGCCTTCTTTGCGGCCGCCTTCTTCGCGGTCTTCTTGCGACCGTACGGCTTGCCGGCCTTCTTGGCCGCGCGCGTTTTGGCGGCCTTCTTGGCGCTCTCGCTGGCGGCCTTCTTGGTCGCAGCCTTGGAACGACCGCGTCCGGAACCGCTCTTCTTGCCGCCGCCGGTCTGCTTGTTGACGGTCGCCCAGGCCCGCGACTCGGCGGTCTCCTCGGAAAGGCCTTGCTCTTTGTAGCCTTCCTCGATGTGTTCGGCCTGGCGCTTCTGTTTGTCGGTGTAGGCGGATTTGTCGCCGCGTGGCATGGCTCTGCTCCCGGCCGTTCGGAAGGCGGCCGTGGCGTGGACCTTAGGGGCGATCCCGTGAGCATCCCGGCAAGAAACCGTCATGAAATCAGGGGCCCATGACTACCGGCACATTCACTATAGCGAAGTCAGTAATAGCATTCTCTCCAACCTAGTGGAGAGCGCAATGCGCGACCCTGAATTCCCAACCAGCGATCCGGCCGACCCGGGCGATCCGCAGCTCAAGAAATTCCAGAAGGAATTGAGCGCCGGCACCGTCTCGCTGGCGCTGCTTGCGGTGCTCGGCGCGGCCGAGGAACCCATGTACGGCTATCAGATCGCCAAGAAGCTAGAACGCTTCGGCGACGGCGTGCTCAGCGGCAAGCAGAGCGCGTTGTACCCGGTGCTGCGTAACCTCGGCGCGTCGGGATTGCTCGACAGCCATGTCGAGCCGTCCATGTCCGGCCCGCCGCGGCGTTACTACCGGTTGACGCCCGCCGGCCGAACCGCATTGCAAGACTGGGCCGCCGCGTGGCGGGCCACCCGTGATTCCGTCGATTCCGTCCTAGAAGGCCTGATGCCATGAACGCATCGTTTTCGTCTGCCGCACTGCCGACCTCCATTCCCGCCTACCTCGACCAGTTGCGCATGGCGCTGGCCGGCGCCGATCCGGCGCTGGTGCAGGACGCGCTTTATGACGCGGAGGAGTACCTGCGATCGGAACTCGCCGAGAATTCAGGCAAATCCGAAGCCGAGGTGATCGCCGCCGTGGCATCGAGCTACGGCGCACCGGAAGAAGTCGCCGACATCTACCGCGACACCGAGGTCAAGGTGCAGACCGCATTGCGTGCACCGTCGCCGCGTCCCCGCAACTCGGCGCTCGGCCAGTTTTTCGGTGTGGCAGCCGATCCGCGCACGTACGCCTCGCTGTTCTACATGGTGCTGAGCCTGGCGACCGGCATCTTCTACTTCACCTGGGCGGTGACGGGCATCTCGCTGTCGGCCGGACTCGGCGTGTTGATCATCGGCATCCCGTTCGCGATCCTGTTCCTGGGCTCGGTGCGCATGCTGTCGCTGCTCGAAGGCCGCATCGTCGAGGTGATGCTCGGCGAACGCATGCCGCGCCGCCCGCTCTACACCGGACGCGGCAAGCCGCTGATGGAGCGCATCAAGGACATGTTCCTGGACCCGCGCACCTGGAGCACGGTGCTGTACTTCCTGGCGATGCTGCCGCTGGGGATCCTGTATTTCACGCTGGCGGTGACCTTGCTGAGCGTGTCGATCGCGTTCATTGCCGCGCCGGTCCTGGTCTGGCTCGGCATCGCCGAGACGAGCATGAGCATCGATGGCTGGCAGTTCCTGCGCTTCGGCGACAACATGGTCAGCACTTCGCTCGGCTGGTGGTCGCTGCCGCTGCTGTTCGTGGCGGGCTTCGTGTTGCTGTTCGCGACCTTGCACCTGGCGCGCGGCATCGGCCGCCTGCACGGCCTGTTCGCCAAGCACCTGCTGGTGAAGTCCGCGCAGTACAGCTGAACGGCAGGACGGCGCGAGACGAAAAGCCCGGTGCGATCAGCGCCGGGCTTTTTTCTTGGCGGGTTTGGCGACCGAACGCGGCTTGGCTGTCGCTTTCGTCTTCGCCTTTTGGATCGGCTTCGCTACCGCACGCGATGCAGGCTTCGCTGTTGCCGCGACCCGGGGTGCGGCCGCGGCCGCCGCATGTCGAGCGATGAAATCGTGCACCTGCGGATAGACCTGTTCGCGCCAGCGGCGGCCGCTGAAGATGCCGTAGTGGCCGGCGCCCTTGACGGTGAGATGCTCGCGGTCGCGCTCGGCGACGCCGGTGCACAGCTTGTGCGCGGCGCGCGTCTGGCCCAAACCGGAGATGTCGTCGAGTTCGCCCTCGATCGTCATCAGCGCGGTGTCGCGGATCGCGGAAGGCTTCACCCGTTCGCCGGCGACATCCCACAGGCCGCGCGGCAGCAGATGTTCCTGGAACACCACGCGCACCGTGTCGAGGTAGTAGTCGGCCGGCATGTCGAGCACGGCGTTGTATTCGTCGTAGAAACGGCGGTGCGCCGCGGCGTCGTCGAGATCGCCCTTGAGCAGGTCCTGGTAGAAATCCCAGTGCGATTCGAAATGGCGCTCCGGATTCATCGCCACGAAACCGGTGTGTTGCAGGAAGCCCGGGTACACGCGGCGACCGCGGCCCGGATAGTTCGCCGGCACGGTGTGGACGACGTTGGTCTCGAACCAAACCAGCGGCTTCTGCGTGGCCAGGTTGTTGACGCCCGTCGGGCTCTCGCGCGTGTCGATCGGGCCGCCCATCATGATCAGCGAGCGCGGCGTCTGCTCGCCGCGCGCGGCCATCAGCGACACCGCGGCGAGCACCGGCACGGTCGGCTGGCAGACGCTGATCACGTGCAGGTCCTTCGCGCCGATCGTGCGGATGAACTCCTCGATGTAGGCGACGTAGTCGTCGAGGTGGAACGCGCCTTCGCTGTCCGGCACCATGCGCGCGTCGATCCAGTCGGTGACATAGACCTTGTGGTCGCGCAGCAGCGTGCGCACGGTGTCGCGCAGCAGCGTGGCGTGGTGGCCGGACAACGGCGCGACCACCAGCACCGGCGGATCGTCCTTCAGTCCGGCGATGTTGTCGGCGTCGTCGGTATAGCGCTTGAAGCGCAACAGGCGGCAGAAAGGCTTGTTCAGAACCTCGCGTTCGACGACGGGATATTCGCTGCCGTCCATCTCGATCGAGTGGATGTCGAAGCGCGGCTTCTCGTAGTCCTTGCCGATGCGGTACATCAGTTCGTAACCGGCCGCGGCGCGCGATGCGCCTGGCAAGGTCGACATCCAGCTGCCGGAGGCGGAAAACATCTTGGCGCCGGCTTCGGCCCAGTAGGTGTAGGGCGCCATCCATGCGCGGCTGAGTTCGTGCATCTGGTACAGGAGCATGGTCGGCCAGGGGTCGGAGCGGATTGCTGCAGTGCAGCGTAACCCAGCACGGGGCCTGTGTCCCAGATCCCGCAGCCAGGTCCGGCCTGTTCAGGCTGACGCCGTATGCTCAGGCCATGCCTAGCCGCGATCCCCTCGTCGAATACCTGCTGGAACTGCTGGCGCCGCTGGGCAGCATGCAGGCGCGCCGGATGTTCGGCGGCTGGGGCGTCTACGCCGACGGGATCATGATCGGACTGGTGGCCGGCGAGGCGCTGCACCTGAAAGTCGATGAGCAGACGCGCACAGCGTTCGAGGACGCGGGTGGCGCGCCGTTCGTGTTCGATACGAAGGGTAAGTCGGTCGCGACGAGCTACTGGTCGCTGCCCGACGAGGCGCTGGATTCACCCGAGGCGATGCAGCCTTGGGCACGCATGGCGCTCGACGCGGCGTTGCGCAAGGCGGCGGCGAAACCGGTGCGCAAGAAGGCAGGCACGGCCGCACGCAAAGCCAAGGTCAGTTGACCTCGAGCGCGGTCGCATCCGTGGCCAGCGTCGGCGACAACCAGCAGTGCGAGCCGAGCGCGTGCAAGCCGAGTGCCTCGAAGCGGCGGCGATAGAAGCTGGCCGGGCGCGACTTGAACTCGTGCTCGTCGCCTTCGGCGTCGTCCTCGCGCGCAAAGGTCTCCAGGAACGCCACGCCCTGGCACAGGTCGGCGAGCGCGGGCAGGCCGCGATCGAGCTCGCGCGCATCGAGGTAGTGCAATACGTCGCTGCAGACCAGCAGGTCGACGGGCGGGCAGGGCCGCAGCTGCGCGAAATCGCCGAACCGCGCCTGGCGCAGGTTGCGGCTGCGGCCGTAGCGTGCAATCGCATACTCGCTGCCGTCGAAGCCCAGGTATTTCAGCTTCGGCCGCAGTTTCAGCAGCGGCGCGCGCCACACGCCTTCGCCGCAACCGATGTCGAGCACCGTGCGGATCGGGCGTTCCAGGTGGTATTCGGCGGTGGCCACGCACAACGCCACTTTGCGAGCCAGGCGCTTGCGATCGCCGATCCCGCCGTCGCGGTACCAGCGTTGGAAGTAGCGTTCGTCGTAAAGTTTGGTCATGGAGATACGAGATGAAGGATCGAGAAAGTATCCCTGCTTCTGCCTTTGACGTCATGACCAGCCATGCGGCTGTTGAAAACCCCGCGAAGGCGGGAACCCAGCGACCTTTGTTTTTCCCGCTCCTTGAAAGGCACTGGATTCCCGCCTTCGCGGGAATGACGAGCGAGAAGGAGCCTTCTGCTCGACGCCTGCAACGTGAATCGCCAGAATCTGGATTCGAACCCAGCCACCTCGCGGAGTGACGATGCAGCCCTATCTCTGGACCAAGACCGCGCACCTGGTGTTCGTGATGGCCTGGATGGGGGGCGTGTTCTACCTGCCGCGCATCCTCGTCAACCTTGCCGAAGCGGGCGACGTGCCGGCGGTGCGCGAACGTCTGCTGCTGATGGGCAGCCGCCTGTATCGCTTCGGACACATCATGTTCGGCCTGGCCGTCGTGTTCGGCTTGACGTTGTGGCTGCATTTCGGGATCACCGGCGGCTGGCTGCACGCCAAGCTGACGCTGGTCGCCTTGCTGCTTGCCCACTACATCGTCGCCGGGCGCTGGTTGAAAGGCGTCGCGGGCGGCCGCGCATTGCCGTCGTCGAAGGCGCTGCGGTGGTTCAACGAGATCCCGGTCTTCGCGTTGATCGCGATCGTCTACCTGGTGCTGGCCAAGCCGTTCTGAGCGCGGCCTAGGCCTGCTTCCTGCCAGCGAGCCGATGCAGGTCGTGCGTGGCGAACCCCACGTCGCGGTCGGGCGGGACGAAATAATCGGGATGCCGCAACGTCGCGGCCATGTCGCGCTGGCCGCTGGCCCAGTGCTCCTCCATCGCCAAGCGGCCGAAGGCGTAGTCCTTGAACTGCTCCTCGTGCGGCTTGGCCTGATAGATCAGGTGGATCACGTTGAACACGCGATCGCTGAGCCAGGGTTCAAGCGCCGACTGCAATTCTGCGTCGAGCGCGCCGCCTGGCACCTTGGCGATGAGTTGGTTCAGCGCCGAGCGCAGGCGCTGCAGGCGTTCGGCGGTATCGGTACCGTGCCGCGTGCGGCTGGAATACTGGATGTCCTTCATGCGCTCGAGCACGTCGGTCATCGTCTTCGGCAGCGGCCCGCGCGCGCTCCACAGGTCGACCTGCAAGGCCAGCGTGTCGCGGCGCGGCAATGCGTCGAGGATGTATTCGAGCGGCGTGTTCGAGACCAGGCCGCCATCCCAGTACGCCTCGCCATCGATGGTCACCGGCGCGAATGCGGGCGGCAGCGCGGCCGATGCCAGCACGTGCTGGGGCCCGATGCGCGTGTCGTTGCTGTCGAAGTAGACGAAGTTGCCGTTGTCCACGCGCGTCGCACCGACGGTCAGGCGAGTCGCGTCGTCGTCATTGATGCGGTCGAAGTCGATCAGTCGTTCCAACGTCGCCTGCAACGGCGCGGTGTCGTAGAAACTGGTCGCCGACGGGCTGCCATCCTCGAACAGGAACGGCGAGGTCGCGCGCGCATCGTAGAAACCGCGCTGGCCCTGCAGCAGCGCCGCCATCGCGCTGAGTCCGCCGGCCCAGGCCGAACGCTCGGCGCTCTCCGGCAGTGCCGCGAGCAGGCTGCGGACCGCGACGGCGGACCAGGAGAGGCTACCGGCAGGATCGCAGATCAGCTCCCAGAACTCGCGCAGCCTCGCCACGCGCTGTTCCGGCGCGTTGCCGGCGAGGATCGCAGCGTTGACCGCGCCGATCGAGATACCGGCGAACCAGTCCGGCCGCAATCCCGCCGCGTGCATGCCTTCGTACACGCCGCACTGGTACGCGCCGAGCGCGCCGCCGCCCTGCAACACCAGCGCGATGGTTTCGTACTGCTTCGCCAGCTCGGTCGGCGTCTTGGCAGGCTTGCCCGTAGTGCCGCCGCGCGTCACTGCATGAACCAGCCGTGGCTGACGACGAGGCTTTGCCCGGTCAGGGCATTGGTCTCGAACGCCGCGAGGAACAAGGCGACGTTGGCCACGTCGTCGACGGTAGTGAATTCGCCGTCGACGGTGCCCTTGAGCATCACGTTGCGGACCACTTCGTCCTCGCTGATCCCCAGCTCCTTCGCCTGCTCGGGAATCTGCTTCTCGACCAGCGGCGTGCGCACGAAGCCCGGGCAGATGACGTTGGCGCGCACGCCGTATTCCGCGGCTTCCTTGGCAACGGTGCGGGCGAGGCCGAGCAGGCCGTGCTTGGCGGTGACGTACGGCGCCTTGAGCTTCGAGGCCTCGTGCGAGTGCACCGAGCCCATGTAGATGATCGCGCCGCCCGCCTTGCGCTGCTCCATGTCGCGCAGGCAGGCGCGGGTGGTGAGGAAGGCGCCGTCGAGGTGGATCGCGAGCATCTTCTTCCAGTCGGCGAAAGCGAAGTCGGTGAGCTTGTTGACGATCTGGATGCCGGCATTCGACACCAGCACGTCGATCCGGCCGTAATGCGCGATCGCATCGGCGACGCCGCGGTCGACCTGCGTTTCGTCGGTGACGTCCATCGCCACGGCGAAGGCATCGCCGCCGGCATTGGAAATTTCAGTCGCGGTCGCCTGCGCGGCGTCGAGCTTGAGGTCGGCGATCACGACCTTGCCGCCGTTGGCGGCGTAGACCTCGGCGATGCGCTTGCCGATGCCGCTGGCGGAGCCGGTGACCAGGCAGACCTTGCCGTCGAGACGATTCATTGCGGGGTGTTCCGGAGTCGGGGGACGGACAAGATAGCCTTCAGCCCGCTAAATCCGCGTTGTCCTTTCGGGCGATGGACGGGATGCACCGGTGCATGGGCGCAAGGGCGCAGCGCTTGCTACCTGCGGAACTCCTCGGGCTTTGGCAAGGTCACCGGCACGCCATCCGCGTTGCACAGCTGCTGCGCACAGAGGCGTTCTCGCAGTTTCGACGTTGCCTGCACGAGCAGATGGAAAATCGCGTTCTGCTCGATGCTGCCGCGGACCGCATCCGCGCCGGGACCGCGCGCCCACACGCCGACGTCCTCGCCGCCGTGGGTCTCGCTGGCCAGCGGCAACACCGACTCCTGCATATAGTCGGGCGCGGCCGTGTCGACGTCGGCAAGGTCCGGGCGTCCTGCACTGGGTTCGAAGCCGGCGCCCTGGTGCAGGAAGGTCTTCGGCCCTGCCGGTTGCGAGCCGCTGGCGCCGGTGTAGCCCGGTCCATTGGCGTATCCGAGCGTGGTGTAGGGCAGGCCGGTGCCGTCGAGAGCGAGTTCGCCGCCGCCGTCCTCGCCACTGCTGCCGCGCACCTTGCCGAGGATCGGGTTGCCGCGCACCGGATAGCCGGCGAACGTCAGCGTGTGCGAATGATCGGCGGTGACCAGGATCATGGTGTCATCGGCCGACGTGGCGTCGACCGCGGCCTGCACGGCTTCGGACATCGCGATGGTATCGGTCAGCGCGCGATAGGCATTGCCGTAGTGGTGCGCGTGGTCGATGCGGCCACCCTCGACCAGCAGCACGAAGCCGTCTTGATTGTCCTGCAGGCGCGCGATCGCGGCGCTGGTCAGTTCGGCGAGGCTGGGTTCGCCCGGATCGTCCTTGCGGTCGTACTCGAAATGCAGGTGGTCGTATTCGAACAGGCCGAGGATCGGCGCCTTGCCGCGCGCGGCGGCGAGTTGTTCACGGTTCCAGACATAGGCGCCGCCGGGATGCCGGGCTTGCCAGTCCGCGATCAGGTCGCGGCCGTCGAGGCGCAGGCCGACCTTGTCGTCCTCCTCCGGGTCGCGTTGTTCCACCGTCATGAAATGCATGCGGCCGCCGCCGAACGCGACATCGGGGGTCATGGCATCGGGTAGATCGACGAGCTGTTTCGCGATATCGGCGCAACCCTGCGCGCGCGCGGCATCGGACAACTGCGTGTCGCTCTCCCAGTTGCGTTCGGGCGTATGGGCGTAGGTCGCCGCCGGCGTGGCGTGGGTGATGCGCGCCGTCGTCACCACGCCGGTGGCGAGGCCGGCACTTTTCGCGAGTTCCATCAGCGTCAGCATCGGCGCGGCGCGCGCGCCGGCGCAATCGCCGCGCAGCGGTTGCGGGCCGATGCTGAGCACCCCCGCGCGCGTCTTCACGCCAGTCGCGATCGCGCTCATCGTGCCGGCCGAATCCGGCGTCTGCGCATCGACGTTGTAGGTCTTGCTGAGTGCGGTCGCCGGGAAACGCTCCCACGCCAGCCGGTTCTCCTCGCCACTGCCGCCCTTGCGCTGGCCGTCGAGGATGCGTGCGGCCGCCACCGTGGTCAGGCTCATGCCGTCGCCGAGGAAGATGATGACGTTCTTCGCGCGGCCCTGCATCGCGCCGTTGCCGGCAGCGGCGGCGGCGCCGGAACGGAACCACCAGGCAGCGGTTTCCTGGTCGCGGCCGACGGGCGGGACTTCGATCGCGTTCACGTGTGCGGCCGGTGCTGCGGCATCGCGGACCGGTGCCGCACATGCCGCGAGCGACAAGGGAAGACAGGCCATCATCAGTAGGCGCATGCAGGTTTTCCGCAGTGGATTCAGCGCCGCATTATGCCGTGGTCGCATGACAGGCTTGCCGAGCCGCGAATGGCCACGACCGCCGGATGCAGTGTCGCGCCCATAGGCCTGCGCGCGCCCTCGCGCTGCGTTATGGTGCGGCAGGTCCCGTGCAAGGAAGGGCGATGCGATTGGTGAAGGCCTGGTTTGCGATCCCGTTCTGGCAGCGCGTGCTCGCCGGCTTCGTGCTCGGCGCGCTGGCCGGCTGGCTGTTCGGCGCGGACGCGAAGACCTGGTTCGAGCCGCTCGGCGATGTCTACGTCAACCTGATCAAGATGATCGCGATCCCGCTGGTGTTCTTCGCGGTGATCAGCGCGGTCGGCTCGCTGCACGGGCAGAAATCCATCGCGGCGCTCGGCGGACGCACCTTCGCGTGGTTCGCGATCACCGCGGTGCTCGCGGTCTGCGTGGGCCTGGCGGTCGGCCTCGTAGTGCAACCAGGTAGCGGCGTCAGCGGCCTGCAGATCGCGGCGGACTACAAGCCGAAACAGGTGCCGGGCCCGCTCGACGTACTGTTCAACCTCGTGCCGCAGAATCCGTTCCGGGCCTTGTCCGCGACCGCCGCCGGCACGACCGTCGACGGACAGTCGGTGCTGGTGCCGAGCAACGGCACGGTGCTGCAGGTGATTTTTTTCGCCGGACTGATCGGCTTCGCTTTCGTCAGGCTCGGCGAGAAGACAGCGAACCTGCGCCGGCTGGCCGGCGAGGCCAGCGAAACCATGATCCAGGTGACGCGCTTCGTGCTCGAGTTCACGCCGCTCGGCACCTTCGGGCTGATCGCCGGCCTGGTCGGTGCCTACGGCTTCGAGAAGCTGCTGCCGCTGGGCAACTTCGTCATCGCCCTGTATGTCGCCTGCGCGCTGCACATCGTGGTCGTTTACAGCGGCCTGTTGCTGGCGCATGGCCTCAATCCGCTGAAGTTCTTCCGCGGCGCGGCCTCGGCGATGCAGGTCGGATTCGTCGCATCATCGAGCTTCGCCGCGATGCCGGCCTCGCTGCGCAGCGCCGTGCACAACCACGGCGTCGACCGCGATTACGCTGCGTTCGCCATTCCGCTCGGCGCGAGCATCAAGATGGATGGCTGCGGTGCGATCTATCCGGCGCTCGCGTCGGTATTCATCGCGCAGTACACGGGCATCGAGCTGTCGCTGGGCCAGTATTTCATCATCATGCTGGCGTCGGTGCTGGGCAGTTTCGGCACGGCCGGCGTGCCCGGCACCGCGGTCATCATGGCGACGGTGGTGCTAAGCGCCGCGGGATTGCCGCTGGAGGCGATCGGTTATCTCTACGCCATCGACCGCGTGCTCGACATGATGCGCACGATGACCAATGTCACCGGGCAGATGCTGGTGCCGGTGCTGGTGGCGAAGGAGACCGGACTGCTCGACCGCGCGGTGTACGACGCGGCCTCGAGCAACATCGGCATCGCCGAAGGCGAGGCGGCGGAAGGCGCTAGCAAGGGAGACGCGTGATGGACGCAGACATCGAATTGGTCGAACGTTTTCCCGGCGTCGAGGACTATCGCCGCCTGCGCGTCGAAGCCGGGCTGTCGGCCAAGACAGTGGAGGCCGCGACTCGCGGATTGGCGAACACGCTGTACGGCGTCAGCCTGGTGCACGAGGGCGCCATCGTCGGCATGGGCCGCATCATCGGCGACAATGGCACCGTGTTCACCGTGGTGGATATCGCGATCGTGCCGGCATTGCAGGGCAGGGGATTGGGTCGGCGCGTCCTCGTCGCGCTCGATGCCTGGCTGCAGTCCAACGTACCCGAATCCGCCTACGTGACCCTGGTCGCCGACGGCGATGCGAAGTACCTGTACGCCAAGTTCGGCTTCGCCGAATCCGCGCCGTTCGCCGTCAACATGGAATACATCATGGGTGCGAACGGCGAGCGATTGCCGAGCATGGGTTGACGTCGTCGGGGGCGCGCTTGCGAAACGCGCATATCGAGGCAGGCAGTTGCAGGATGTGGGCGGCGGGCTTGCGCGGTTTGCGGTATTGCAGTCACCTGTAACGGCCCGACGTGACTTATGGGGCAGGGCGCAAGCCACTGCCACGAGTACGCTGCGATGACTTCCGATGGGGATATCGCATGCACAGACGGATGCTTGTCTTGCTGCTGGCCGGCGCCATGGTTGCGACTTCGCCGACGTTCGCCGCCGACAGCGACCGCTGGAACATCCCGGTCGCCACCAAGAAGCTCGACAACGGCCTGACCGTGGTCGTGTCCGAGGACCACAGCGCGCCGGTGGTCGGCGTCAGCGTGGTCTACGGCATCGGCATGCGCCGCGAGCCGCGCAACCGCACAGGCTTCGCGCACCTGTTCGAGCACCTGATGTTCGAAGGTTCGGCCAACGCGCCCGAGGGCGTGTTCGACCGTGTCATCACCGGCGGCGGCGGCCGCAACAACGGCTCGACGCGTGCGGACTTCACCAACTACATCGAGGTCGCGCCGGCTTCCGCGATCGAACCGATCCTGTGGCTCGAAGCCGACCGCATGAAGCTGCTCGACTTCAGCCCGACCACGCTCAAGAACCAGCAGGACGTGGTCAAGGAAGAGATCCGCAACAACGTCAAGAACCAGCCTTACGGCGGTTTCATGTGGATCGACATCGGCCAGCAGGCATTCCAGAAATGGGAGAACAACCACGACGGTTACGGCAGCTTCGAGGATCTCGAGAACGCCAGCCTCGACGACGTCGAGGCGTTCCATCGCGACTACTACGGCCCCAACAACGCGATCCTCGGCCTCGCCGGCGACATCACGCCGGAGCAGGGCTTCGCTCTTGCGCAGAAATACTTCGGCGCCATTCCTGCGCGCAAGACGCCGCCGTCGACCGACTTCTCCGAAGGTCTGAACACCAAGGAAAAGCGCATCCAGCAGAGCGACGCGCTGGCGCAAGTGCCGGCGATCGCCGCGGCGTGGAAAATGCCCGACCGCGGCAGCAAGGACCAGGCGCCGATGGCGGTGCTGGGCGCCTTGCTCGCCAACGGCGACGCCTCGCGTCTGTATCAGGGGCTGGTGAAGGGCCGCGAACTCGCGCTCAACGTCGAGTCGCTTTATGGCCTGACCAGCGAGTGGGAATACGACGGCCCGACCTTGTTCACCGTGTTTGCGCTGTACAAGCCGACGACCGATGCCGATGCGGTGCTCAAGGCGATCGACGAAGAGATCGCCACCGTGGTCAAGGACGGCGTCGACGACGCCACGCTCGCACGCATCAAGACGCAGCTGCTGGCCGACTGGTACAACGGCATGGAGTCGTTCCTGTCGCGCGCCGACACGCTGGCCAAGCTGCAGCTGATGTGGGGCGATGCGGAGGTGGCGAACAGGATTCCGGGCTGGATCGACGCGGTCACTTCCGCCGACGTGCAGCGCGCCGCGAAGACCTACCTGACCACGGCCAACCGCACCGTCATCGATCGCAAGCCGGCCGCGATGCTGCAGCCGCCGCAGGCTGCGCCTGCTGCCGACAAGAAAGCGGGTTGAGGAGACGACCATGAAGATGATCGACAAGACCTTGCTCGCGCTCGCGTCGTCCGCGTTGCTCATCAGCAGCGCTCTGGCCGGACCCAAGGCCGCATTGCCGAAGGACCTGCCGCCGTACGCGGCCGACAAGCCGCTGCCCGTGCCGCAGATCGGGAAGAAGAAGCTCGCCAACGGCCTCGAGGTCTGGGTCGTACCACGCGACGGCATGCCGCGCGTCGACTACGTGCTGGCCGTGCGCGATGCCGGCCTCGCCGCCGACGCCGCCGATGCGCCGGGTTTCGCCGGTCTGTATGCCGGCCTGCTCAGCGAAGGCACCGCCAAGCGCGATTCGAGGGCGATTGCCGAGACCGCGCAGAGCTACGGCGGCAGCGTCGGTGCAGGGCGCCAGCAACGACGGCGTGACGGTGTATGCCGACGCGCTGGCCAGCCAAGCCGAGCCGATGCTAGGCCTGCTCGCCGAAGTCGTGCGGCAACCGTCGTTCCCCGACAACGAGGTCAAGCTCGCGCAGGCCAATGCGCTGCAGGCACTCAAGGCTGCCGAGGCGCAGCCGGCCTTCAAGGCAACGCGCGCGATCCTCGCGGCGACCTATGGCGACCATCCCTACGCGCGCACGCAGCAGACCGAGGCTTCGATCAACGCCGTCACGCCTGCCATTTTGCGAGCGGAACATGCGCGTCGCTTCCACCCCGACCATGCCTTGCTGGTGATCACCGGACGCATCGCACCCGCACAGGGCTTCAAGCTGGCCGAACAGGCGTTCGGCGACTGGAAGGCCGCCGGTCGCGAGGCGACCGATACGCCGCCGGCGCGTCGCGATGCCAAACCGCAATTCCTGATGATCCAGCGCGACGGCAGCGTGCAGTCGACGCTGCGGCTGGGGCGCCCGGCGATCGCCGCGACCGATCCGGATTACGTGCCGATGCAGCTCGCCGGCACCGTGCTCGGCGGCGGCTTCAGCAGCCGCGTCAACCAGAACCTGCGCGAGGACAAGGGCTACACCTATGGCGCCAGCGCGGGCCTGCAGGTCTCGCGCGTCGGCGGACGCGTGCAGGCCGGCGCGGACGTGCGCAACGAAGTGACCGGTGCGGCACTGAAGGAGTTCTTCGGCGAGTTCGCGCGCCTCGGCAGCGAGCCGGTGCCGGCGCAGGAACTCGAGGACACCAAGCGCTATGTGGCTGGCGGCTATCTCATCAGCAACCAGTTGCAGGGCACGGTCGCCGCGACGCTCGCCAACAACTGGCTGATCGGGCTGCCATCGGAATTCCTCGGCGAATACGTGCCGAAAATCCGCCAGGTCGATGCCGCGCAGGTGCAGGCGATGGCGAAGAAGTACTACGATCCGAAGCAGCAGTCGATCGTCGTGGTCGGCGACGGCAAGGCGGTCGCCGAACAGCTCAAGCCTTACGGCACGTTCGAGTCGCGCGACAAGTAAGCCTGCAGTTTTTCCCTCGTCGGGAAAACGAAAAGCGGCCGGGACAGCGATGCTCCGGCCGCTTTTTCCTTGTGCCGTGAGTCGTGCCCTCATCCTGCGCTGCGCGCCACCTTCTGTCGCCGGGGAGGAAAAGCCCCGCGTCACTTCACCAAGTACGCTTCTGCCGACCACGTCCCTTGCGATGCCTTAACGCGGGTAGCGGTATGAAGACCCTCGTCACCAGCCAAGAGGTGCGCCATGCGACGTTTACTTTTCTTACTCCCACTCCTTGCCGCATTGCTGGCGTTGCCGGTCCTGGCCCACCACGGCTGGGGTTCCTACGATGCCGACAAGGTGATGCGTTTCGACGCCGCGCCGGTCGAGGTGCGCTATCGCAATCCACATGCGGAGATCGAGGTGGATCGCGATGGCGAGCGCTGGCTGGTGATCCTCGCGCCGACCGCGCGCATGGCGTCGCGCGGCTTGCCCGATGGCGGACTCAAGGTCGGCAAGGCGATCACGATCGAAGGATATCCGCGCAGCGACGGTACCCGCGAGCTGCGTGCCGAGCGCATCATCGTCGACGGAAAGACCATCGAACTGCGCTGACGGCGGCGGATGATCGTGGCGATGGACGCCAGCCGCTGGATCGCGATCCTCGAGTCTTCCGCGCTTGCCGAGTGGATGCGCGGACCCGGCATGGCCTATGCCGCGGTCAACCTGGTGCACCTGCTCGGGCTGACTTTGCTGCTCGGCTCGATGCTGCTGCTGGACCTGCGCCTCCTGGGCCTGGGCCGGCGGCTGTCGCTACCGGAGGTGTCGCGGCTGCTGACGCCAGTGGCTCTGATCGGGCTGTTGCTGCAGGCCGGCAGCGGCTTTGCATTGCTGGCTGCAGATGCCGGCCCGTTGTTCTTGAATACCGCGTTCCGGTTGAAGCTGACGCTGATTGCCGCGGCGCTGGTCAATGCCGTCCTGTTCCGGTGGCTGTGGTCCGGTGCACTGGCCGATTGGGATCGTGCGGCACCGATGGCTGGACGCCTGCAGGCGGCGCTGTCGATGTTGCTGTGGCTGGGAGTTGCCGCTGCTGGCAGGTTGATCGCCTACACCTGAGTCGCTTCACTCCACAGTCTTGCGGCTCGCAACGAAAGCTCGCAATGCGAACTCTTGACGAACGTCGCCGACTCAATTCCCGTGATCGATCGCCGGCCGCTTCGAGCCCGCCAACCGCGCCCCCAGCAAGGCCAGCGGGATCGGAAGCAACACGCCGAGCGCGGACACCCAAACCGGATGCCCGGGCACCAGGAAGATCATCGCGACCACGCCCAACACCGTCACCAGCGCCACGATCGTCGCTGCCGCACGCGGATGGCGCGCGATCTTCGCGGCGACGAAGCCTCCGGCGAAGGCGCCCAGCAGCCAGGCGCCGACCAGCATCGCCAGGGCGGCGAACGGCGCAGCCGCCAGGATCGCGCCGAGGCTTTGCGTGTCGCGCGGATCGAGTCCGGGTGGCGGCGGGTACAGGGCATGGCTTGCGAACTCGATGGACCACGTCACCAGCCACATCGAGACCAGTCCGGCGAGGATTCCCAGGAGTCGTGCGTCCCATCTTCGATTCCCCAAGAGGCGTCGTCGCGAGCATGGCGTCGCAACGGGTCCGCCGCAAGCCTGTGCAACTGGACGCATAATCGGGTGACTGACCTGTACACGGCGGCTGCGACATGAGCGGACACCAGCGCGAACTCAACTTCCGGTTCCTCGCCGAACCCACCGACGTCAACTACGGCGGCAAGGTGCATGGCGGCGTGGTGATGAAGTGGATCGATCAGGTCGGCTATGCCGCCGCGGTCGGCTGGAGCGGCAAGTACAGCGTGACCGTCGCCGTCGGCGGGATCCGTTTCGTCGCACCCGTGCGCATCAGCGACTTGGTGACCGTCTCGGCCAAGCTCGTGCATACCGGCACCACGAGCATGCATTTCGCTATCGACGTCGTCGCGCGCGATCCGATGGGCGACGGCGACGAGCGGCTATGTACGCATTGCGTGATCGTGTTCGTCGCACTCGATGGCGTCGAGGGCAAGGCCACGCCAGTGCCGGCATGGATGCCGCAGAACGACGAGGACCGGCGCTTGGCCGAATACGCCACCAAGGTGATGGAGTTGAGCAAGGGCATCGAACAGACTGTGGCGCGCTATCGCTCCAAACGGCTTGACCGCTTCGAGGTCGGCACTCCTGTTCGAGGTGGCTGGATCCGCGGCCATCAATCGCGTGCGACGGCCACGCGCCAGATGCCGGTCTCGCCATCGCGCGTCCTGTCGAACAACACCGCGCTGCCGTCCTCGCTCCACTTGGGCGCGGTCTTGCGCCCGTGCCCACCGAACAGCATTCGCTCTGCGCCCGTCGCCAGGTCGAGGATGTAGACGTCCGCGTCAATGCCGCGTTCACGTGCGAAGGCAATCCTGTCGCCTTCCGGTGCCCAACATGGCCATCCGTCGAATGCGGGATCGCGGGTCAGTCTTTTTTCGCCGCTTCCGTCCGCATTGGAGACGACGATATCGGCGTTGTCGCCGAACATCCGCCAGTACAGCAGGCGCTTCCCGTCCGGCGAGAACGAGGCGTAACTCGCGGACGCGCCAGCGTGGCCGACTGCACGGTAACGGCAGGCGCCGGAGCGTGTCCTGATCGCGCCCTTGGCGGCGCCGACGTGCAGCGCGCATGGCCGTCCGCGCGCCAGCGTTGCGTTGGGACCATCAGGCCAACGCATGAGGGGCAAGCAGATGAACGAGGGGATCACGGCGTTGGCGCCAGTCTTCGTCATATTAATTGGGCGGATCTGTTTCGTCGGCGGCCGTCTTCGTCATTTTCATTGCCGGCGGCATCGCCATGCAGGCGGTGGCGCAAACCTCTCCGACCGTCAGCGCGGCCGATCGCGCGGCGATCTTCAAGGCCGCCGGTGCTGTGCAACGCGGCGACAAGTGGATCATCTGCAGCGACGATCCCCAGGCAGCAGGGGCCAGCATCGATGAAGTGCGCGACCTCAACGGCGATGGCCGCCCCGAAGCGATCACCAGCGAAAGCGGCAGCTTCTGCTATGGCTTCACCGGCACCGGCTTCCAGCTGTTCAGCCAGCAGGCGGACGGCAGCTGGAAGCGCATCACCAGCGACATCGGCATTCCCCAGCCGCTCAAGACCAAGGGCAAGGATGGATGGCCCGATCTGTCGATCGGAGGCCCGGGCTTCTGCTTTCCGGTGCAGCGCTGGAATGGCAAGGAGTACGCGCTGAACCGGTTCGAGTACGAAGGCAAGGTCTGCAAGCCACAGCAGTAGGCCTCTTGATTACCCGAAAACGCAGAAGGCCGCTTGCGCGGCCTTCGATCTGTTCGGCGATGCGTATGCGCGTCGGCGCGCTACGTCAGCCAGCGACTTCGCCGATGCCGGCGACGCGACGTGCCTGCATGAACTTGCCGCTCCAGTAGCCGGTGGACAGGCTGTCGACCTGGACGTCCTTGCCGGTGCGCGGTGCATGCAGGAAGCGGCCTTCGCCCATGTAGATGCCGACGTGGTCGACGCGCTTGCCGCGGCGGCTGAAGAACACCAGGTCGCCGGCCGTCAGCGCGGTGCGGTCGGAGATCAGCTGACCCTGGTTGGCCATGTCGCGAGAGACGCGCGGCAACTCGATGCCCAGCGCCGAACGGAACACGTAACCGACCAGTCCGCTGCAGTCGAAGCCGTCAGGCGAGGTGCCGCCCCAGCGATAGGGGGTGCCGAGCAGCGCCAGGGCACGTTGCAGCAAGGTGTGCACGCGGCCGCTCTGTTCGGCCGGCGGCGTCGCGCTGCGCTGGGAAGCGATGAGCTGGTTGATGTCGCTGGCGAACAGCAGATTGCGGTCGGGCAGGATCGCGGCGTCGGTCACGGCCTGGCTGGCTGAGCCCATGACGGCGACATCGGCGGAGTCTGCGGCCAGTCCCGGCGAGGCGATCGCCGGCAGCGCGGAGGTCAGCAGGAGGGTGCAACAGAAGAAGCGAACGAGGCCCGTAAGAGGGCGGCGGGTGGCGGCAGGTCGGTTGGCTGGTGTCGTCACGCGGCTTTCACGGTTGTCATCGTGGCGTGATGATGCCCCCCGATGCCGCCCAGAAGGTTCAATTTCCGTTAGCCCACCGTGAAGAAGTATGTGATTTTGCTCACATTTTCAGCGCAGGACCCGCTTGGCGCCGCTGTAGTGGTCGCGCCAGTAGCTGCCATCCAGATGATCCAGCCGCACGGTGCCACCGGTGCTGGGCGCGTGTACGAAACGCCCCTCGCCGACGTAGATGCCGACATGGCTGACCTGTCCGCCGCTGCCGAAGAACACCAGGTCGGCGGTGGCCAGGCGCTCGGGGGCGATCTTCGGTCCCTGCCAGGCGGCGAGGTCGCGCGAGGTCCGCGGCAGCTTGAGATCGAGCATGTCGCGATAGACGTAGTTGACCAGCCCGCTGCAGTCGAAGCCGCCTTCGGGCGTGTTGCCGCCATACCGGTACGGCGTGCCGACCAGGCTGATCGCGCGCATGAGCACGGCATTGGCGGAAGCCGGATCGGCGGGCACGACGGTCGGCCAGTCGCGTTGCGGGACGACCGCGCCGCGTCGCGGTGTCGGGCGGACGCCGTCGCGTCCGCAACCCGCGATCGCCAGGGTCACGAGCAGGCCGGTCACGACCTTCCACGTCGGCCCGCGCAGGGCGCTTGGCGCGGACTGGGCAGAGCCGGGATAATGCGCCGCGTTCACGGGCCGCATCTTGGCCGAACCCCCTTCTTCCGCACAAGCGGCCCCGCCGCGCGTGCGCCATGGCCCAGGCAAAGGTATTCGCAATGAAGATCGAGAAAGACCGCGTCGTCCAGTTCCACTACACCGTGTCCGAGGCCGGCCAGGAGCCGATGGAAAGTTCGAAGGAGCGCGAACCGCTGTCGATCCTCGTCGGTCACGGCAACATCATCCCGGGCCTGGAGAAGGCACTCGAAGGCCGCGAGGCGGGCGAGAGCTTCGGCGTCGACGTGGCCGCCGCCGATGCCTACGGCGAGTTGCGCGAAGGCCTCAGCCAGCGCGTGCCGAAGAAGCACTTCGGCGGTCAGCGCCTCGAACCCGGCATGCAGGTCGTGCTCAACACCAACTTCGGCCAGCGTGCGGTGACCGTCCAGAAGGTCGGCATGAGCGTGGTCGACGTCGACCTCAACCATCCGATGGCGGGCAAGGACCTGCATTTCGACATCGAAGTGGTCGAAGTGCGCGAAGCCAAGCCCGAGGAAATCGCGCATGGCCATGTGCACGGCGAGGGCGGCCACCAGCACTGAAAGCGGCTGCGAGGCGCGCTTTTGGAACGGCCCATTCGCGAGCCGTTCGTCTTTCTGGCGCCCGCATGACCACCGTCACTTAGCAAACAGTCGCTCGCGTGGTGGAGTAGCGCCCTTGCCGGGGAACTCCATGACCAGAACGTCCCAGACATCGTCGCTGGCGCCGACGGCGCCAAGCGAACGCATCGACGCCATGGACGTCGTGCGCGGCTTCGCGTTGCTGGGCATCTTCCTGCTCAACATCGAGTTCTTCACCCGGCCGCTGCAGGACATCAACGCCGCAGGCATCGATTCGGCGGCACGCGGCCTGGACTACGCGGTCGAATGGGCGACCTATTTTTTCGTCCAAAACAAGTTCTGGACCTTGTTCGCGTTGTTGTTCGGCATGGGGTTCACCGTGATGATCGATCGTGCCGACCGGGCTGGTCGTCCCTTCGTCCTGGTCTATCTGAGACGTACCCTGGCCCTGTTCGCGATCGGCCTCGCGCACGCCGTCTTGATCTGGTCCGGCGACATCCTGCTGACCTATGCCATCGCCGCCCTGTTGCTGCTGGTCGCACGCCAGGCGCGACGGGCGTGGCGACGCTGGCGCGACAAGGCCGAGCCCTCGCCGATGTCCGCTGCGCATCTGGCGGGATGGGGCATCGCTTTGTATACGGCACCGCTGCTGTTGCTGCTCGCATTCGGCATTCGCGGAACGGCGCGCGCGGATCTTCCGGTCAAGCCGGAACGCCAGGCCGAAATCGCCGCCTCCGTGGCTGAAGACCTGGCCTTGCGCAACCGGGCGGAACAGGCCTACAGCGAAGGCAACTACAGGCAAGCCGTCGACCAACGCCTGCAGGACACCGCCGGACAGATCGCGTCCACCTTCGCGACGATGCCGTGGACGCTGGGTATCTTCCTGTTGGGCGCTGCGATCGTCCGCGGCGGCGCGCTATGGGACATCCGCAAGCACCGGGACGACTTCCGCCGCATGCGCAATTGGGGCCTGTTGGCCGGCTTCGCACTGATGGCCATCAGCATGCAGCTCGGCACCGCGACACCCACTCGCCTACGGCTGCCCGGTGCCCTCCAGCTGGTTACGTTGTTCATGGCTTCGCTGATCCTGGCGCTGGCCTACGGCGCGGCCATCGTGACCTTCCTCGACAGCAAGGCGGGTCCATGGATGAAACGCTGGCTGGCTCCGGCAGGACGGATGGCGTTGACCAACTATCTGCTGCAGTCGGTGGTCGGGACGCTGCTGTTCTATCAGTACGGACTGGGCTTGTGGGGGCAGGTGAGCCGTGCGTGGCAGTTCGCGCTGGTGATTGCGGTGTTCGCGCTGCAACTGGTGCTCAGTCGCTGGTGGCTGAGCCGATTCCGTTTCGGTCCGGTCGAATGGTTGTGGCGCTGGGCGACGTATGGGCGCAGGCCGGCGATGCGCTGAATCGATTCGCTACACTGAACGGATGAACGATCGGAGCGACATTGTCGTCGTCGGCGGCGGTGTGATCGGCCTGGCCAGCGCGCTCGCGCTGCTCGAGGCCGGACGCAGCGTGCGCGTACTCGAAGCAGGCACGACAGGCTGCGGCAGTTCGCACGGCAACTGCGGCACGATCACGCCGAGCCATTCCGCGCCGTTGCCCGCGCCCGGCAAGATCGCCAAGGCATTGCGCTGGATGCTGACGCCGGACGCGCCGTTCTATCTCAAACCGCGCTTCGATCCTGCGTTGTGGGGCTGGCTGGCGCGCTTCGCCTCGCGCTGCAACGAACGCGACTGGCAGACCGCGATGGTCGCCAAGGCCGCGTTGCTCAATGCATCGCGGCGGGCGCTGCCGGAATGGATCGCGCGCCATGGACTGGACTGCGAGTTCGCCGAGTCCGGCGTCGACTACGTGTTCCGTGATGCCGGCACGCTCGCGCATTTCTGCGAGGAACTCGAACCGTTGGCGAAGCTCGGCGTGGTTTCCGAACGCATCGACGGTGCCGCATACCTGCGCCAGGAACCGGCGTTGCGCGATGGCGTGGTCGGCGCGGTGCGTTTTCCGGGCGACGCGCGCCTGCGCCCGGATCGTTACGTGGCCGCGCTTGCGAAAGCGGTGCGTGCGGCCGGCGGCGAGATCGTCGAGCAGTGCGAGGTGCGCGGCGTCGACGATGAAGCGGGCGCAATCCGCGTGGCGACGACGCAAGGCGATTTCCGCGGCCGCGACGTGCTGATCGCGACCGGCGCGTGGTCGCCGACGCTGGCGAAATCGCTGCAACTGGCGAAACTGCCGATCCAGCCCGGCAAGGGTTACTCGATCACCTACGACCGGCCGGCGCTGGCGCCGCGGCGGCCGATCGTGCTGTTCGAGCGCAGCGTCTGCGTCACGGCCTGGGACAGCGGATACCGGCTCGGCAGCACCATGGAGTTCTCCGGCTACGACCGCACGCTCAATCGCCGACGCCTCGATGCACTGGAACGCAGCGCCGCCGAATATCTGCATGAACCGGTCGGCCCGGTGAAGCGCGAGGAATGGTTCGGCTGGCGTCCGATGACCTGGGACGACCTGCCGATCATCGGTCGCGTGCCCGGTCGCGATCGCCTCTGGCTCGCCACCGGGCATGGCATGCTCGGCGTCAGCATGAGCACCGGCACCGCCACCCTGGTTGCCGACCTGATCTGCGGTCGCGAATCCGCCATCGACCCGACGCCGTACGCGCCCCAACGCTTCGCCGTGCGGCATCAGGCGCAAGCCGCATGAGCGCGCGCATGGACTTCGACCTGATCGTCATCGGCGGCGGCTCCGGCGGACTTGCCGCGGCGTTCCGCGCCAGCCACTACGGCGCGCGCGTGGCTTTGCTCTCGGCCGGCGAACTGGGTGGCACCTGCGTCAATGTCGGCTGCGTGCCGAAGAAGGCGATGTGGCTGGCGGCAGAACTCTCCACGCGCATCGAGATGGCGGCGCAGCTCGGCTTCACGGTGCCGCCGCCGGTGCTCGACTGGCGCGAGTTCACCACGCATCGCCAGCGCTACATCGGCAACATCCATGCCAGCTACAGGCAGCGTCTGGACGCCGCCAGCGTGGCGCTGATGCCGACGCATGCACGCTTCATCGCCAGCGATACGGTCGTGACCGGCGATGGCGTGAAGCTGCAAGCGCCGCAGATCCTGATCGCGACGGGCGGCCGGCCATGGCGCCCCGATCTGCCTGGCGCCGAACTCGGCATCGATTCCGATGGCTTCTTCAACCTGTGCAGCGCGCCCGCGCGTGTGGCGATCGTCGGCGGCGGCTACATCGCGGTCGAACTCGCGGGCGTGCTGCAATCGCTCGGCAGCCGCGTCGAGCTGTTCGTGCGCGGTCAGCAGCTGCTCGATGGTTTCGACGAGGATCTGACCGCGCAGTTCGTCGACGACTGCCTGCATTACGGCACTCGTACGCATTTCGGCGCGCACGTCACGGCGCTGACCGCGGACGGCGAGCGCATCGCCGTGCGCACGCGCGAAGCGCTCGAACTCGATTCGCTGGACGGCACGCTTTTCGACAGCGTCATCTTCGCCACCGGACGCAGGCCGAACAGCGGCGACCTGGGCCTCGAGCACACCGGCGTGGCCATGGATGTCCAGGGACATGTGATCGTCGACGACCGCCAGCGCACCAATGTCGAAGGCATCCACGCGATCGGCGACGTCACCGACCGCGTCGCATTGACGCCGGTCGCGATCGCCGCCGCACGGCGCCTGGCGGATCGCCTGTTCGGCGGCCAGCCCGACGCGCGCCTCGACTACGACAACATCCCCACGATCGTGTTCGCGCATCCGCCGCTCGGCAAGATCGGCCTGACCGAAGCCGAAGCTCGCGATCGATACGGCGATGGCGTCCGAACCTATAGCGCCGGTTTCCGCCCGATGCTGCACGCGCTGGCCGATTCGCCGCAGCGCAGCCTGTTCAAGCTGGTGTGCGTCGGCGACGACGAGCGCGTGGTCGGCATCCACCTGCTCGGCGAGGGCGCCGACGAAATCCTGCAGGGCTTCGCGGTGGCGCTGAAGCGCGGCATCACCAAGCGCGACCTCGACGACACCGTCGCCATCCATCCCACCAGCGCGGAAGAAATCGTGCTGATGCGGTGAGCCTTTGATGCACCTGTCTCGATTTCGCTACGAGGAAACACGATGATCCCTTTGCGAAACGCTGCTGCCCTGTCGTTGTTGCTGGGCGTCGCGCCCATGGCGCAGGCCTTCGAGATCGCCGACGCGCTCAGCGCGCCGATTCCAGATCCGCCGGTCGCCGCCGCGCGTGCCGAAGTGATCGCGTGGAGCGCGAACGAGCGCGGCGTGCGCAATGTGTGGCTCGCGCGCGCGCCGCAGTTCGTACCGCGCAAGCTCACGGCCTATGGCGACGACGACGGGCAGCCGCTGTCTTCGCTGCGCCTGAGCGGCGACGGCCGCTGGCTGGCCTATGTGCGCGGCAGCAATCCGGACGCCACGGGCGCCTCCCGCAATCCGGATAGCGACCCCGACGGTGCCGAACAGGCGGTCTGGATCGTGGCGACCGATGGCGCAGGCGCGCCGCGGCTTGTCGCGTCCGGCAACTCGCCGCTATTCGCGCCGCAGGGCGATGCGTTGCTCGTGCAGGGTAAGTCCGGCATCGGTTGTCATCCCGTTTCAAGCAAGAAGCCGCCGTCCTGGTGCATCGAAGCACTGCTCAAGGCGCGCGGTAGCAATGCCGCCAGCGCGTTCTCGCCGGATGGAAAGCAGCTGGCGTTCGTCAGCGATCGCGGCGACCACAGCTTCGTCGGTGTGCTCGATCTCGCCGCGCGCCGCGTGCGCTGGATCGCGCCGGACTTCAATCGCGATGCCGCGCCGGCCTGGTCGGCGGACGGCCGCCAGGTTGCCTTCCTGCGGAGCGCGGGCACGAAGACGGGGGAAGTCTTCAACCTGACCACGGCGAATCCTTTCGAGGTCTGGATCGCCGACGCCGCAAGCGGGCAGGCGCGGCGCCTGCATCGCTCCGGCGCCAGCGCCGGCGGCTACGCGCAGTTCGCGGTCAACGCGCCGCTGCAATTCGCGCGCGATGGACGCGTGGTGTTCGCCAGCGAAGAGGGCGGTTGGCTGCACTGGCAGGCGGTGCCGGCCGCTGGCGGTGCGGTCACGGCGCTGAGCCGCGGCGCCTGCGAGGCGGAAGCGGCCACGCTCGCCGACGACGGCGCGTTGCTGTTCGGCGGCAACTGCGACGACATCGAACGCAGGCAGCTGTTCGAGGTCGATGCGCGCGGCGGCATGCAGCGCCGCCTGAGCGCGCTGCCGGACATCGCCACCGACGCGCTGCCGCTGCACGGCGACACCCGGCTGGCATTCCGTCATGCCGATGCGCGACAGCCGACCGCCATCGCGGTAATGCCGCGTGCTGGCGGCGAGGCACGACGCATTTTTCCGGCGACGTTGCCGAAAGACTTTCCGCTGGACGCACTGGTGCAACCGAAGACGGTGCGTTTCCGCGCCGCCGATGGGCTGGAGTTGCATGGGCAGCTGTTCGAGCCGCGCGGCCAGGCCGCCGGCAAGCGCGCGGCCATCGTCTATGTGCACGGCGGACCGATCCGGCAGATGCTTCCGGGTTGGCACTACGGCGACTACTACTACCACGACTACGCCAACAACCAGTGGCTCGCGGACCAGGGTTTCGTCGTGCTGGCGTTGAACTTCCGCAGCGGCATCGGCTACGGACAGGCGTTCCGGCGCGCCGACAAACAGGGCCCGCGCGGCGCCAGCGAATACCAGGACGTGCTGGCGGCGCATGCCTATCTCGCCGCCCTGCCAGAGGTCGATAAAAAGCGCATCGGCATCTATGGCGGCTCCTACGGCGGCTACCTCACCGCGCAGGCGCTGGCGCGCAACTCGGATCTGTTCGCGGCCGGCGCCGACCGGCACGGCGTGCACGACTGGCGCGAGAGCGCGAAAGGCGGCGACAACAGCGGGTTGTGGGGCCTGCTCCCGAACGAGCTCGAACTTGCCGGGAAATCATCGCCGGTGACGCATCTCGACGGTTGGCGCTCGCCGCTGTTGCTGGTGCATGGCGACGACGACCACGCGGTGAAGTTTGCGCAGAGCGCCGATCTGGTCGCGCGCCTGCGCGAGCGTGGCATCGAAGTCGAGACGTTGGTGCTGCCGGACGAGGAGCATTTCTTCCTGCGCCATGCGACGTGGCTCGACGTGCACAGGCGCACGATGGATTTCTTCCGCCGGCGATTGCAGCCATGACGCGCGGCAACGACGCGATCTGCACGCTGCATCGTGGCACGGCGCCATTGCTGGTCAGCGTGCCGCATGACGGTACGCGAGTTCCCGACGACATCGCCGCGCGCCTCACCGGCAGCGCGCGGCGCGTGCCCGATACCGACTGGCACGTCGCGCGCTTGTACGCCTTCGCGCGCGAGCTGGGGGCGTCGGTGCTGGTGCCGATGCATTCGCGCTATGTGATCGACCTCAACCGTTCCGAGGACGACGTCTCGCTGTACCCGGGCCAGAACACCACCGGCCTGTGCCCCGTCGTGCAGTTCACCGGCGAGCCGGTCTATCGCGACGGCGAGGCGCCCGGCGAAGCCGAAGTCCGCTCGCGCGTCGAGCGCTATTGGCGCCCGTACCACGATGCCTTGCGCGGCGAACTCGATCGCCTGCGCGAAGTCCATGGCCGCGCGGTGCTGTGGGAAGGCCATTCGATCAAGGGCGAACTGCCGTTCCTGTTCGGCGGGCGATTGCCCGACCTCAATCTCGGCACCGCGAACGGTGCCAGTTGTTCGCCGCAGCTGCAGTCGCGCCTCGAAGGCGTGCTTACGGCGCAAGACGAATACGACTTCATCGCCAATGGACGGTTCAAAGGCGGGTACATCACCCGCCACTACGGCGATCCGGCCGGCGGCATCGATGCGGTGCAGCTCGAGATCAGCCAGCGCATCTATATGGACGAGCACACGTTCGCCTACGACGACGCCAAGGCGGAGCGGGCGCAGGCGATCATCCGTCAACTGCTGCAGGCAGCCTTGCTTGTGTAGCGCGATATCCCGCAAACCTCCTACGTGAGGCTTGTCATCCTGAGCGTAGCGAAGGATCTGCTTCTCGAAGCAGATTCCTCACTGCGTTCGGAATGACAATGCTCGATCTGTGGACTGCCGCAAGCGCATCAGTCGCGCACGAACGCGAACCGGAAGCCGGAACGCCGCCACAGCGCCGCGTGCAGCAGGAACCAGCCGGTCATCAGCAAGCCAAGATGCCATTCCAGCAGGTTCTCCAGGCGATCCTTGAGCCCCTCGTCCGCGACCAGGTAGGACGCGGCCGTGTTCGCCAGTCCCACGACCAGCATCGCGATACTCACGCCCAGCATCCATCGATACAGCGCATCACGCTGACTCGCCGGCAGTTGCCGGTAGCGCCGCAGGAAGACCAGCTGGGCCAGGTAGGTCGAAGCAAAGTACAGACGCGCGCCGTAGCGGCGCAGCCATTCGTAGACCTCGCCTTCGGTGCCGAGGAAGGCGACGTACACCGCCAGTGCGGTGCCGGCGAAGACACCGAGCAAGAGCAGGCTGCGACCGGCCGCGGGATCGGGATGCGACAAGCGCAGCCAGCGCCGCACGGCGCACCAGTGCAAAGCCTGGAGCAGCGCGCAAGGCAGCATCAGCAGCCGGAACAGGTGATTGCCGAGACCGTGCCGCGCTGCGCGACTGATCGTGACGCAACCGTCCAGATAAGGCATGCACTCCGGTGCGAGACCGGCGCCGACCGACAGTGCGTAGGCGAGATGCGCAGCGAATAAGGGCACCAGCGCCACGGCCAGCGGCAGCGGCCAGATCGGAAAGGCATCATCCCGGCTCATGGACGGGATTGTAGGCCGGAGCTTGTCTTCCCCCTTTGAAAAAGGGGGAACGAGGGGGATTTGCGCTTGCTCTCGCACTGTTCGAAGCAAGATCAAAAGCAAATCCCCCGTCGACCGCTGCGCGATCGCCCGCCGCCGTTTTCAAAGGGGGCAACGACGACGTCTCGTTCAAGCGAAGGTGGCGCCTCAGACCTCCAGCGTCGCCAGATCGCCCTTCAGCTCCAGCCAGCTCTTGCGGTCGCCCGCGCGCTTCTTCGCCAGCAGCATGTCCATCAGCGAACGCGTGCCGCTGTCGTCCTCGTTGGTCAGCTGCACCAGCCGGCGCGTGTCGGGATGGATCGTGGATTCGCGCAGCTGTTGCGGGTTCATCTCGCCGAGGCCCTTGAAGCGCGTGACGTTGACCGCGCCCTTCATTTTCTCGCGCTCGATCTTTTCCAGCAGCAAGCGCTTTTCTTCCTCGTCCAGTGCGTAGAACACCTGCTTGCCGACGTCGACGCGGAACAGCGGCGGCATCGCCACGAAGATGTTGCCGTTGGCGACCAGCGCCGGGAAATGCTTGAGGAACAGCGCGGTCAGCAGCGTGGCGATATGCAGGCCGTCGGAGTCGGCGTCGGCGAGGATCACCACCTTGCCGTAGCGCAGGCCGCTGATGTCGTCCTTGCCGGGATCGCAGCCGATGGCGACGGCGAGGTCGTGCACCTCGTTCGACGCGAGCACGCCGCCGGAGGCGACTTCCCAGGTGTTCAGGATCTTGCCGCGCAACGGCAGGATCGCCTGGAAATCCTTGTCGCGCGCCTGCTTGGCGCTGCCGCCGGCGGAGTCGCCTTCGACCAGGAACAGCTCGGTGCGCGACAGGTCCTGCGAGATGCAGTCGGCGAGCTTGCCGGGCAGGGCGGGGCCCTGCGTGACCTTCTTGCGCACGATCTGCTTTTCGGTCTTCAGGCGCACGCTGGCGCGCTCGATCGCGAGCTGCGCGATGCGCTCGCCGATCTCGGTGTGCTGGTTGAGCCACAGCGAGAACGCATCGTGCGCGGCGCTCTCGACGAAGCCCGCGGCCTGGCGCGAGCTCAGGCGTTCCTTGGTCTGGCCGCTGAACTGCGGATCGGTCATCTTGATGCTGAGCACGAAGGCGACGCGGTCCCATACGTCTTCCGGCGCCAGCTTGATGCCGCGCGGCAACAGGTTGCGGAAGTCGCAGAATTCCCTCAGCGCATCGGTGAAGCCGGTACGCAGGCCGTTGACGTGGGTGCCGTGCTGCGAGGTCGGGATCAGGTTGACGTAGCTTTCCTGCACCAATTCGCCATCCGGTACCCAGGCCACGGCCCACTCCGCGATCTCGGTGTCCTTGTTCAACTGGCCCACGAAAAGATCCGGTGGCAGCAACTCGCGATCGAGCAATTCGCCCTTGAGGTAGTCGCGAAGCCCGTCCTCGTAATGCCACTCGTTCTTCTCGCCGCTGGCGGCATCGAGCAGGCGCACCGTGAGGCCGGGGCACAGCACGGCTTTCGCCCGCAACAAATGCCGCAATGCGCGCAGGTTGAACTTCGGCGTGTCGAAGTATTTCGGATCCGGCCAGAAGCGCAGGCGCGTGCCGGTGTTCTTCCTGCCGACGCTGCCGACGATTTCCAGCTTCGATGCGCGATCGCCGTCCTTGAACGACATCCGGTACTCGTTGCCGTCGCGCTTGATGAAGACGTCGACCCGCGTCGACAGCGCATTGACCACGCTGACGCCGACGCCATGCAGGCCGCCGCTGAAGGTGTAGTTCTTGTTGCTGAACTTGCCGCCGGCATGCAGGCGCGTGAGGATCAGCTCGATGCCGGGGATCTTTTCGTCCGGATGGATATCCACCGGCATGCCGCGGCCGTCGTCGGAGACCTCGCAGCTGCCGTCGGCGTGCAGCACGACCTCGATCTCGCGCGCATGTCCGGCCAGCGCCTCGTCGACCGAGTTGTCGACCACTTCCTGCGCCAGGTGGTTCGGGCGCGTGGTGTCGGTGTACATGCCCGGCCGGCGCTTGACCGGGTCCAGGCCGGAGAGGACCTCGATGTCTGCTGCGTTGTAGCGTGTGCTCATGCGTTCCTGCTGGTGTTGCCGATCGGGATGCGCGGCGCGTGCGCGCGTTGGATGCGAGTCGCGGTGATGCGTTGCGGCGTCTAGCTTAGCTTCCGCGTCATGTTAAAGCTCCGTTGTTCAGTCGCGAGCGGGGCTTCGGGGGCTAGGGTCGCCCCAGTCGCTTTGGGGAGCGGCCCTCCGACGACATTCGATCTCTATTGGGAGAACCACCTGATGAACCAGCGCAACTTATTGCTTGCCGCCTTGATTGCCGCAGCCTTCGCCGCACCGACCGCGTTCGCCGCGGGCCAGTCCGACGAGCAGAAGGCTGAAGACGCCGCCAAGGCAGCCGAGCAGGCCGAACAGTCGGCGCAGGCCGCCGAAGCGGAAGCCAAGACCGCCGAAGCCGCGGCAGCGAATGCCGAGCAGGACGCAGCGAAGGCCGACAAGAAGGCCGACAAGGCCGACGCCGCCGCCGAGCCTGAAGAAGAGGAAGAAGGCGGCAAGACGCCGGGCTGATCGCCCACGGCTGTCCCTTGATGTGGTGATGACGCCCCGGTCCTCCGGGGCGTTTTCATGTGGCCTGGATGCGCATGCCGGCGCCATCGCCTCGATGGCAGGCATCGCGACGCACGGCTCCGGCCCGCCGCGACGCGCCTCGCGGGGCCGGATTCGCGGCGCAGGCACCGAATCGCTAGAATGTGGCTTTCCAGCTACCCGCTGATGCCATGACACCCCCCGGTTCCGTCACTCCCCTCGTCTTCGTCACCGGCGGCGTGGTCTCTTCCCTTGGGAAGGGCATCGCGGCCGCCTCGCTGGCGGCCATCCTCGAAGCCCGCGGCCTGCGCGTGACGATGATGAAGCTCGATCCCTACATCAACGTCGATCCGGGCACGATGAGCCCGTTCCAGCACGGCGAGGTCTACGTCACCGACGACGGCGCCGAGACCGACCTCGACCTGGGCCACTACGAGCGCTTCGTCAACACGCGCCTCAGCGGCAAGCATTCGATCACCACCGGCAAGATCTACGAGAACGTGATCCGCAAGGAGCGCCGCGGCGATTATCTGGGCGCCACCGTGCAGGTGATCCCGCATATCACCGACGAGATCAGGCGCTGCATCGACGCGGCCACGACGGGCTTCGACGTGGCGCTGGTGGAAGTCGGCGGCACGGTCGGCGACATCGAATCGCTGCCGTTCCTGGAAGCGATCCGCCAGATCCGCACCGAGCGCGGCCCGGACAAGGCCATGTTCATGCACCTCACGCTGGTGCCGTACATCGCCGCCGCGGGTGAACTGAAGACCAAGCCCACCCAGCACTCGGTCAAGGAACTGCGTTCGATCGGCATCCAGCCCGACGTCCTGCTGTGCCGCAGCGAACAGCCGCTGCCCGAGAGCGAGCGCCGCAAGATCGCGCTGTTCACCAACGTGCCCGAGCACGCGGTCATCTCCGCGATCGACCTCGACAACATCTACAAGATCCCGATGTTCCTGCACGCGCAGGGGCTGGACCGGATCGTCGTCGACCGCCTGCGCCTGGACGGCCAGGTCACGGCCGATGCCGATCTGTCGGATTGGGAAGCGGTGGTCGATGCCTCCGAGCATCCGATCGACGAGGTCACGATCGCGGTGGTCGGCAAATACATCGACCACAAGGACGCCTACAAGTCGGTCGGCGAGGCGCTGAAGCATGGTGGCATCCGCCAGCGCACGCGCGTCAACCTGAAGTGGCTGGAATCGCAGGACGTCGAGCGCGAAGGCGCGGCGGTCGCACTCGCCGGCGTCGACGGCATCCTCGTGCCGGGCGGCTTCGGCGATCGCGGCTTCGAGGGCAAGGTGCTGACCGCGCAATACGCGCGCGAGGCGAAGGTGCCTTACTTCGGCATCTGTTATGGCATGCAAGCGGCGGTGGTCGACGTCGCCCGCAACCTGGCCGGCCTCGAAGGCGCCAACAGCACCGAGAACGACCGCAAGACGCCGTATCCGGTCATCGGCCTGATCACCGAATGGCGCACGCAGACCGGCGAGATCGAGCGTCGTGCCGAAGACAGCGACCTCGGCGGCACCATGCGCCTGGGCCTGCAGGAAGCGCGCATCAAACCGGGCACGCAAGGCGCGCGAGGTCTACGGCAAGGACGTCGTCGCCGAGCGTCATCGCCATCGCTACGAATTCAACAACCGCTACCGCACTCAGCTCGAGGACGCCGGCCTGGTCATCAGCGCCAAGTCGATGGACGACCTGCTGGTGGAGATGGTCGAGCTGCCCGACCACCCCTGGTTCCTGGCCTGCCAGGCGCACCCGGAATTCCTGTCGACGCCGCGCGGCGGGCATCCGCTGTTCGTCGGTTTCATCCGCGCCGCGCGCGAATACAAGGTCAATGCCGGCCAGGCCGGCGGGCGCCTGTTGAAAGAGGCCAGCGCGTGATCGCGCCTGGTTTGTCGTTCCGCACCAATTTGTCCGGAAAGGAACACGCGTAATGAAACTCTGCGGATTCGACGTCGGCCTCGACCAGCCGTTCTTCCTGATCGCCGGTCCCTGCGTGATCGAGTCGATGCAGCTGCAGCTCGACGTGGCGGGCAAGCTCAAGGAAATCACCGGCGAGCTCGGCATCCATTTCATCTTCAAGTCGAGCTTCGACAAGGCCAACCGCACCTCCGGCACCAGCTTCCGCGGTCCCGGCATGGAAGAAGGCCTGAAGGTGCTGGCCGCAGTGAAGAAGCAGATCGGCGTGCCGGTGCTGACCGACGTGCACGAATACACGCCGATGGACGAGGTCGCCTCCGTCGTCGACGTGCTGCAAACGCCGGCCTTCCTCGTGCGCCAGACCGATTTCATCACCAAGGTCTGCGCCGCCGGCAAGCCGGTCAACATCAAGAAGGGCCAGTTCCTGTCGCCGTGGGAGATGAAGCCCGTGGTCGACAAGGCCAAGGCGACCGGCAACCAGGACATCATGGTCTGCGAGCGCGGCGCCAGCTTCGGCTACAACAACCTGGTCAGCGACATGCGCTCGTTGTCGGTGATGCGCGATACCGGTTGTCCGGTGGTGTTCGACGCCACGCACTCGGTGCAGCTGCCGGGCGGGCAGGGCAGCAGCAGCGGCGGCCAGCGCGAGTTCATTCCGGTGCTGGCGCGCGCGGCTGTCGCAGTCGGTATCTCGGGACTCTTCATGGAAACGCATCCGAAGCCGGAAGAAGCCTTGAGCGATGGCCCGAACGCCTGGCCTCTGCCGAAGATGCGCGCGCTGCTGGAGACTTTGCTCGAGCTCGACCGCATCGCCAAGAAGAGCGGCTTCCTGGAGCACAGTCAGTAATGCGACGGGTGAGCGCAAGCTTCCTCGTTTTCCTCGCATTGTTCGCCAGCGAAGTCCAAGCGCAGGAAGAATCCCCCGCTGCCTGCACCAAACCTCTGGACATCCGTGCCTACCCGAACGGCAAGCTGTTCTGGGACAAGATCTACGCGCCGGAAGCGCTTCCCAAGGCGATCGAACGCAGCTTGTTCCGCGAGCAGTTCGATTGCCTGGAGATACTCGACGCGTCCAAGGGAAAAGCGGATCGGCAGGCCATTACCGATCTGCTGAAGTCGCGCGTCGCCCCGCGGGGCTTCGATACGCTGGCTATCGTATGGAAGGAAGTGGAGCCTTGGACGCCTCCACCCGAGCCGCCGCTCCCCGACGATCCGATGCAGTATTCGCCCCTGACCCGGGATGAATACGTGGCCCTCGAAAAGGAACTGGTCCCGCTGTCCAGCTGCGTACACGACAGCCAGATCGGCAGTGCCCGATTCACCGGTACTATCGACGGCAAGAGAATCGCGAAGAAGATCGTCGCCGTCGGAGAGGCCGAAAATCTGCTGCGCGACGCGGGGCGGCTTCCCGAATATTTGAAGCCGGAAGCAGCGGTCGCGTCGCCCAGCAAGGGCGAATTGATCGACCAAACAAGCGCCGCGTTTTGGGGTCTACCCATGTATGCAGCGCTGAGCAACGCGGCCGCGGCACGAACATTGACTGAGCGATTGCGCGCGCGCGCAATCTTCGCCTATTACGGAGGGGTAGCGACGAAGGAATGTCGCCCCAGCGAAACCTTCACGCGTCTATTCGAAAAAGCCAATAAACAATGAAAATTGCAAATATCCACGCCCGCGAAATCCTCGATAGCCGCGGCAACCCCACCCTCGAAACCGAAGTCACCCTCAGCGATGGCAGTTTCGGCCGCGCGATGGTGCCCTCGGGCGCTTCGACCGGTTCGAAGGAAGCGGTCGAACTGCGCGACGGCGACAAGACGCGCTACGGCGGCAAGGGCGTGCTCAAGGCGGTCGGCAACGTCAACGGCGCGATCGCACAGGCCTTGCATGGCTTCTCCGGCGACCAGGTCGCGCTCGACAAGCGCCTGATCGACCTCGACGGCACCGAGAACAAGGGCCGCCTCGGAGCCAATGCGCTGCTCGGCGTCTCGCTGGCCAACGCACATGCGGTGGCGGCGTCGAAGAAGCTGCCGTTGTGGCAGCTGCTGGCAGGCGATCGCGCACCGGTCCTGCCGGTGCCGATGATGAACATCATCAACGGCGGCGCGCACGCCGACAACAACGTCGACCTGCAGGAATTCATGGTGCTGCCGGTCGGTTTCGACACGTTCGCCGAATCGCTGCGCGCCGGCGCCGAGATCTTCCACGCGCTGAAGTCGGTGCTGAAAGGCCGCGGCCTGAGCACGGCGGTCGGCGACGAAGGCGGCTTCGCGCCCGACCTGCGCAGCAATTCCGAAGCGCTCGATACGATCCTCGAGGCGATCGGCAAGGCCGGTTACGCGGCGGGCGAAGACGTGCTGCTCGGGCCTCGACGTCGCCTCCACCGAATTCTTCGACAACGGCAAATATCACCTGGTCGGCGAAGGCAAGCGCCTGACCTCGGAGCAGTTCACCGACTTCCTCGCCGGCTGGTGCCGCGAATACCCGATCATCACCATCGAGGACGGCATGGCCGAGAACGACTGGGCCGGCTGGAAGCTGCTGACCGACCGCGTCGGCGACAAGGTGCAGCTGGTCGGCGACGACCTGTTCGTCACCAACCCGCGCATCTTCAAGCAGGGCATCGAGTCCGGCACGGCGAATGCGATCCTGATCAAGGTCAACCAGATCGGCACGCTGACCGAAACGCTCGAGGCCATCGCGATGGCCGACCACGCCGGCTACGCCGCGATCGTCTCGCATCGTTCCGGCGAGACCGAGGACACGACCATCGCCGACATCGCGGTCGCGACCACCGCGACCCAGATCAAGACCGGTTCGCTGTGCCGCAGCGACCGCGTCGCCAAGTACAACCAGCTCCTGCGCATCGAGGAAGCCCTGGGCAAGGCCGCGAAGTACGCCGGCCGCGATGCCTTCGTATCGCTGAAGCGCTGACGGGGCCACGGCCTTCGATGCGCGCCCTGCGAATCATCGTGCTGGTACTGGTCGCGCTGCTGGCGTGGCTGCAGTACCGCCTGTGGTTCGGCAACGGCGGGGCGCGCGAGGTCGAGGCGCTGCAGCAGCAGGTGCGCGAGCAGGCGCATGCGAACGCCGGGCTCAAGCAGCGCAACGACACGCTGGCCGCCGAAGTGGTGGACCTGAAGTCGGGCGAAGCGGCCGTGGAGGAACGCGCGCGCAGCGAGCTTGGCATGATCAAACCCGGCGAGACCTTCTATCGCGTCGTCGATTCGGAGCAGGCGACGACCGAGGAAGCACAGCCGTTGGAAGAGCAATGAAGACGGACACGGTCATGGCTTATTGCTCGTCATCCCAGCGCAAGCTGGGATCCATTTTGATCTTGTTCTCGGTCGGTGCCGAAATCAAGATGGATCCCAGCTTGCGCTGGGATGACGAGAGTGGAGCAAGCGGCGTGACTTGGGCCGTCGTCCCCGCTGCAGGCAGCGGTTCGCGATTCGGCGGCGGACGCCCGAAACAGTACCTGCCGGTCGCGGGCGAACCTCTGATCGCGCATACCTTGCGCGCGCTGCTCGCGCATGCGGCCGTCGAAGGCGCGGTGGTCGTGCTGGCGGAAGGTGATGCCGCTTGGCCGGGCTGGACTACGTTTGCCGATCGGCCTTTGCTGACCTGCATCGGCGGCGGCGAGCGCGCGGATTCCGTGCTGGCCGGGCTCGCCGCGCTGCCGGACAGCGTTCGCGCCGATGATTTCGTGCTCGTCCACGACGCCGCGCGTCCGAACCTGGGCGCGCAGGATCTCGACCAGCTGCTCGAACGCGGCCGCAACGATCCGGTCGGTGCGATCCTGGCCGCGCCCGTACGCGACACGCTCAAGCGCGCCGGCGACGACGGCGGCATCGACGGCACGCAGCCGCGCGAGCGCCTGTGGCGCGCACTGACGCCGCAGCTGTTCCGGCGCCTGCAGCTCACGCGCGCGCTCGAGGCGGCGCGCGATGCCGGCGTCGTCGTCACCGACGAGTCGATGGCGATGGAACGGCAGGGACACCGGCCGCTGCTGATCGAAGGCGCGGACGACAATTTCAAGATCACCACGCCGGCGGACCTGGCGCGGTTCGCGTACATGCTCTCCCGCGAAACGCAGCAAACCTTTTAGCTCGTCATTCCCGCGAAGGCGGGAACCCAGCGACTTGCGCATTTCGCTTTGGTGCCAACACCATGAGCAAAGACACTGGGTTCCCGCCTTCGCGGGAATGACGAGCAACAGCACGAAGCAGGAACCCCAATGCCCGACGACAACTCCGCAATCCGCATCGGCCAGGGCATCGACGTGCACGCCTTCGGCGACGGCGACCACGTCATGCTCGGCGGCGTGCGCGTGCCGCACGACCGCGGTGTGCTGGCGCATAGCGACGGCGACGTGGTCCTGCACGCGTTATGCGACGCCTTGCTCGGCGCGTTGGCGCTGGGCGACATCGGCACGCACTTCCCGCCGTCGGATCCGCAGTGGCAGGGCGCCGACAGCCGCCGTTTCCTGCGCCATTGCGGGCAGTTGCTGCGCGAACGCGGCTGGCGACTCGGCAATGCCGATGTCACGGTGATCTGCGAGCAGCCCAAGGTCGGACCGCACGCCGATGCGATGCGCACGCTCATCGCGCAGGACCTGGACGTGGCGCGCGATGCGATCAGCATCAAGGCCACCACCAGCGAGCGCCTCGGCTTCACCGGGCGAGGCGAGGGCATCGCCGCGCAGGCGGTCTGCCTGCTGTTGCGCGCGTGAGCGATGCATCGCTCGACGCTGCGCTGCCGCGTGCGCATGGCGGCGCGGTGCTGTCGGGGACGATCCGCACCAGCCCCGAGGATTTCGTCGTCGAGGAGATCGACGGCTTCGCGCCATCCGGCAGCGGCGAGCACCTGCTGCTGACGATCGAGAAGCGCGGCATGACCACCGCGTTCGCCGCCAAACGGATCGCGCAATGGGCCGGCGTGCCGGAGCTTGCGATCGGCTACGCGGGACTCAAGGACCGGCATGCACTCACGCGGCAGCGTTTCAGCGTGCACCTGCCCAAGCGCGTCGCGCCGGATCTGGCCGCGTTGCAGGCCGACGACCCCGGATCAAGTCCGGGGCAGGTTCTGCGCGTGCTGGACAGCGTCTGGCACGCGAAGAAGCTGCCGCGCGGCGCGCTGGCGGGAAACCGGTTCGAACTGGTGCTGCGCGAGGTCGAAGGCGGGCGCGATGCGATCGCAATGCGCCTGCAGGCGATCCGCGCGCGCGGCGTGCCGAATTATTTCGGCGAACAGCGCTTCGGGCGCGACGGCGACAACGTGGCCAATGCGCTGGCGATGTTCGCCGGCCGCCGCATGCGCCGCGAACAGCGCACGCACCTGCTTTCGGCCGCGCGCTCGCAACTTTTCAACCAGGTGCTCGCCGCGCGCGTGCGCGATGGTTCGTGGGACACGGGCCAGGACGGGGAGGTGTGGATGCTCGACGGCAGCCGCAGCGTGTTCGGTCCGGAGCCATGGAACCAGGTGCTGGCGCAGCGGCTGGCGGATTTCGACATCCATCCCAGCGGTCCGTTATGGGGACGCGGCGAACTGCGCACCACCGGCAGCGGCGCGTGCGCTGGAAGAAGCCGCGCTTGCCGACGTTCGGGCGAACAAGCTGCGCGCTGGTCTGGAAGCCGCTGGCCTGGACCAGGAGCGGCGCAGCCTGCGCCTGCGCGTGCCGGACCTGCAGCCGGCCTGGCTCGAAGATGACGTCTTGCAATTGCGTTTCACGCTGCAGCCGGGCACGTATGCCACGACCGTGCTGGCCGAATTGGGCGAGCTTCGCGACGCTTGCAGGGTCGAATCCGACCGTCTGTCGGAAAGCCACACAAGGCACTTAACCCTGCCGACGGGCGGCGTATAAGCGAATCAAGACGCTTTGGCATAGGGCCAGGCGCGGCGCCCTCTAGGCGTTCTCCAGAAGGAGGCTTCGTCATGAAATCCTCGATCATTCTCTTCGCAGTGGTCCTGTCTGCTTGCGTGCTCAACGGATGCTCGAGCATGGATCAGAAGTCGACCTACGTCGCACCGCAGCCGGTCAGCTATCCGAACGGCGTCAAGGTCGAAACCGATGCCGAGTACATCGCGGCCGTCGAGCGCATCGCGCGTCGCAGGGGCATCACCCTGCAGTGGGTCAATCTTCCGACCAAGCGCACCACCGTCGCCAGCCAGTAGCCGGCCGCTCTATATAGACGGCCGCTCTATCGCGCGAGCAACACCAGCACCGCACCCGTGCCGCCCTGCGCGGCCGGGGCGGAATGAAACGCCAGCACGTCAGCGCGCTGGCGCAGCACACGGTCCACCAGGTTCTTGAGCACCGGCATTGCGCCCGGCGCATGCAGCCCCTTCCCGTGCACGATCCGGACGCAGGCATGCCCTGAGTCGCGGGCTTCCCGGATGAATCGCCGCAGCATCGCTTCGGCCTGGACCACGTCGGCGTGGTGCAGGTCGAGTTCGTCCTGCACCGCGTACTGGCCGCGCGCCAGCCGCTGCAGGACGCGCGGCGGGATCTCGTCGCGCCGGTAGCGCATCGCGTCGCCCGCTTCCAGGACATCCTTGTCGAGCGCGCGCTGGAATTCGCTGCGCGCATCGGCATCGTCGCGCTCGGCCATGCGCGCCCGGGCGCGCGGCTTGGGACCGGCCGGCGGCGGCGCCGTTTCGGGCAGCCTGCGCACGCGCCCGATCGCGGCGCGGAACAGCAGCGGCATCGTCGTCGTCCGGTGGCGGGGCGTTCGCGGCCATGCGGCAAGCCTAGCGCGCGATGCGCGCGACGGCGCTGAAAACGGACTGCAGCAGGCATCCGTTATCATGTCGGCATCGTCCCCGCTATCAGAGAGTCCATGCGCGTACTGGTCAGCAACGACGACGGCGTCGACGCCCCCGGCATCCGGATCCTCGCCGAAGGGCCTGCGCGCCGCGGGGCACGAGGTGCTGGTGGTCGCGCCCGATCGCGACCGTTCCGGCGCCAGCAATTCGCTGACCCTGGACATGCCGGTGCGCGTGGTGCGCGTGGACGAGACACACCTGGCGCGTCGCACGGCACGCCGACCGACTGCGTGCATCTCGCCATGACCGGCATGCTCGAGCTCGAGCCCGACATCGTCGTGTCCGGCATCAACAACACCGCCAACCTCGGCGACGACGTGATCTATTCCGGCACCGTGTCCGCCGCGATGGAAGGGCGTTTCCTCGGCCTGCCGGCCGTGGCGATGTCGCTGGCCACCGCCGACCACCAGGGCAAGCATTACGAAACCGCCGCGCGCGCCGCCGTCGAGATCATCGCGCGCCTGAAGACCGACCCGCTGCCGGCCGACACCATCCTCAACGTCAACGTGCCCGACCTGGCCTGGGAACACGTCGCCGGCTTCGAGGTCACGCGCCTGGGCAACCGCCATCGCGCCGAGCCCTGCATCCCGCAGGAAGATCCGCGCGGCCGCACCTGGTGGTGGATCGGCGCCGCCGGGGCCGCAGCAGGACGCCGGCGCGGGCACCGATTTCCACGCCGTGCGCAGCGGCCACATTTCGATCACGCCGATCCATGTCGACCTGACCCGCTACCAGGCGCTGGAACAGGTCGCCAGCTGGGTCGGCGGCCTCGCCGCCGAGCTGCGCACGCCGGCACGGATCGCGCGGCGTGACGGCGCGCATGCGCCTGAAGCCCGAGGCGATCGGACTGGGCATGACCTCGCAGCGCGTGCGCGACCGCCTGATCGAGCGCCTGCGCGGCAACGGCATCCGCGACGAGCGCGTGCTCAATGCGATCCGCACGGTGCCGCGCCATCTGTTCGTCGATGAAGCGCTGGCGACGCGCGCCTACGAGGACACCGCGCTGCCGATCGGCCACGGCCAGACCATCTCGCAGCCGTGGGTGGTGGCGAAGATGACGAGGCGCTGCTCGACGGCGCGCAGCCGAAGAAAGTGCTCGAGATCGGCACCGGCTCCGGCTACCAGGCCGCGATCCTCGCCGCGCTCGGACTGGAGGTGTACACGGTCGAGCGCATCGGCGAATTGCTGCGCACCGCGCGCAAGCGTTTCCGCACGCTCGGCATGAACGTGCGCAGCAAGCACGACGACGGCCGCATCGGCTGGCCGGAGCACGCGCCCTACGACGCCATCATCGTCACCGCCGCCGCGCCGGCGCTGGTCGATGCGCTGACGGATCAGCTGGCGCCCGGCGGCACGCTGGTCGCGCCGGTCGGCGGCAGTTCTTCGCAGACGCTGCTTGCGCCTGCGCAAGGATGCCGATGGCGTGATCGAGGAAACCGAGCTGGCGCCGGTCGTGTTCGTGCCGCTGCTGTCGGGCATGATCGACTGACGATGGAGCCGGCTGCCGCATGAAGTTGTTCGGACCGCTCTACGAACGGGCACTGGCCTGGGCGCGGCATCCGCGTGCGCCGGCGTTGCTGACCGCGCTGAGCTTCGTCGAAGCGGTGATCTTCCCGGTGCCGCCGGAAGTGATGCTCGCGCCGATGAGCCTGTCGCAGCCGCGGCGGGCGTTCTGGTTCGCCACCTTGAGCCTGGTCGGTTCGCTGTTCGGCGCGGTGGTCGGCTATGCGCTCGGCCATTTCGCCTTCGAGGCGGTCAAGCCTTTGCTGGAATCGCTGGGCTGGATCGACAGGATCGAAACCGAGGTCGCGCACCTGCGGCAGCTGGCGGCGGAATCGCCGTGGAAGGCGTTCTGGCTGCTGGTGCTGGCCGGGTTCACGCCGATCCCGCTGAAGATCTTCACATGGGCTTCGGGCATAGTCGGCGTGCCGATGTTTCCGTTTCTCGCCAGCATGGCGGTCGGGCGCGGCAAGCGCGTGTACCTGATCGCCGCCGCGATCCGCCTCGGCGGCGAGCGTGCGGAAAAGGCGCTGCATCGCTACATCGAGCCGGTCGGCTGGATCGCGACGGCGGTTGCTGGTGGCGGGGATCGGCTATCTCGTTTTCAGGGCGAACAGCGTGATGAAAGCGATTGCCGGATGAGTTGACCCTGCGATGGCATGTCGATCAGAGCTGTCCGATGCGTACGGATTCGCCATGCTGGCCCTGATGGCCGTGCTCGCCTCGCTGGCAGGCTGCGGCAGCAGCCGCGTCGTCCGCGAAGGCGGCGTGCGGCAACCGCAGCGCGTGGCGTCGACGCCGAAGTACGGCGCCACCGCCATCGTGCAGCGCGGCGAAACGCTGTACCGCATCGCCACCAACAACGGCATCACCGCGCTCGACCTGGCGCTGTGGAACGGCGTCCCGCCGCCGTACACGATCTATCCGGGCCAGCGGCTGAAGCTGTATCCGGGCAGCGCCAGGCGACCGGTTGCGTCCGGTTCGGGCACGTATGCACCGCCGTCACGTCCGCCCGTATCCCGTCCCACGCCGGTGACTGGCGGTCCGCCGCCAGCGCCAGTCGCGCCGCCCACGCTCGCCGCCAGTTCGATCTCATGGCGCTGGCCCGCGGACGGGCAACTCATCGGCCGCTACGTCGCCGGCCAGCCGACCCAGCAAGGCATCGACATCGCCGGCCAGGGCGGCGCACCCGTGCGCGCGGCCGGCAATGGTGTCGTGGTGTATTCCGGTTCCGGCCTGGTCGGCTACGGCGAGCTGATCATCATCAAGCACGACGACGCCTGGCTGTCGGCGTACGGCCACAACCGCGAGCGGCTCGTCAACGAAGGCCAGCGCGTCAGCGCCGGCGAACAGATCGCGCGCATGGGCCGCAGCGGCGCGGCGCGCGACATGCTGCATTTCGAGATCCGCTACAACGGCAAGCCGGTCGATCCGTTGCAATACCTGCCGAAGCGCTGACGTAGCGTGCGCTGCGCGCACGACCGCGGGGGGGGCGGCAAGTCCGGACGTGCGCGCAGCGCACGCTACCTCAGCCGATCACGAATCCGGCGACCACGCGGCGCCCTTCGCTCGCCAGCACGTTGAAGGTGCGCGCCGCGGCGTCGTTGGTCATCGTTTCCAGCCCGATGCCGCGCGTGAGGCAGGCCGCGAGGGTCTGCGCCGGCGGGAACGCCTGCACGGCGCCGGATCCGAGCACGATCAACTCGGGATTGAGCGCAAGCAGCGGTTCGATGTCGGCGATCTCCAGCGCGGTCACGTCGCGCACCGGCCAGTCCTCGATCAGCCGGTCCGGCGCGACGATGAAGCTGCGTGTGAGGGTGCGGTCGTTGACGAGCGCCGAGGCGCCATCGGCACCGCGCAGGAAATAGTCGTAATCGGGACGTTCGAGATTGAGTTGCATCGGTTTTGCTCCTCCTCCCGCCTGCGGAGGAAGGCTGGGATGCGGCGCGCCGGGACCGATCAGCCCCGCGGCAGGATGATCTGGCGCCGGTCCTTGCTCGGCCGATAGAGGATCGCGACATGCCCGATCCGCTGCACCAGCGCCGCGCCGCTGCGCTGGGCCAGCTCGCCGATCATGGCATCGCGCGCTTCGCGGTCCTCGGCGGCGATCTTGATCTTGATCAGTTCGTGGTGCTCGAGCGCGCCGTCGAGTTCGGCGATCACCGCATCGGTGATGCCCTTGCCGCCGATCTGCAGCATCGCCTTCAGGTCGTGCGCCTGGCCTCGCAGGAACCGGGTCTGGGCGTTGGTCAGCGATGTCGACATGAAATCAGGCGCGAAGGAGGCGGAAACGACGCGCAGGGTATCATGGCGCCCCGTACCGACCGCCTCGAATGGCCCGCAGCAACGCGCATGGCCACACGCAGCAAGAGCAGCCAGCGCTGGCTGAAAGAGCATTTCTCCGACCCTTTCGTGAAGAAGGCGCAGGCGGAAGGATTGCGCTCGCGCGCGGCCTACAAGCTCGAGGAACTGGTCGAACGCGACCGCCTGCTGAAGCCCGGCATGGTGGTGGTGGACCTCGGCGCGGCGCCCGGGCGGATGGTCGCAGTGGGTCCGCAAGGCCCTCGACGAGATGGCGCCGGGCAATCCCGGCCGGGTCGTGGCGCTGGATATCCTCGAGATGCCATCGCTGGCCGGGGTCGAGTTCCTTCATGGGGATTTCAGGGAGGATGCCGTCTTATCGGCCCTGGAGACGATGCTCGGCGGTAAACCCGTCGACCTTGTGCTGTCGGACATGGCCCCCAATAAGAGTGGCATGGACGCGGTCGACCAGCCGCGCCTCATGCATCTGGCCGAACTGGCGATGGCTTTCGCCGATGCGCACCTCAGGACCGAGGGCACGTTCCTGATCAAGCTGTTCCAGGGCGTGGGGTTCGATGAATACGTGCGGGAGCTGCGGCGGCGTTACGCCAAGGTGGTCATCCGCAAGCCGGCGGCCTCGCGCAAGCGGTCGCCGGAGGTCTATGCGCTTGCACAGGGCAAGCGCGAGACGATGGTTTAAGGTGCGCTGTCATAAGATGACACGTCACGACAGCAGGACGACGGAACCGGAATGAACGACTTGGCCAAGAATCTGATGCTGTGGGTGGTCGTCGCCGTCGTACTGATGGTGGTGTTCCAGAGCTTCAGCCCGAAGATGGCCGGCGCCAGCACCGAAGTGGTCTATTCGCAGTTCGTGCAGGACGTGCAGAACGACCGCATCCGCAAGGTCGACATCTCCAGCAACGAGCGCGCGATCACCTTCGAGCGCAACGACGGCACCAAGGGCACGACCAACGCGCCGCTGCGCGACGAGGAGTTGATGAACGACCTCGTCCGCCACAAGGTCGAGATCAAGCAGGCGCCGCCGGACACCGGCATCTCGTTCTGGTCGCTGGTGCTGAACTTCCTGCCGGTGATCCTGATCATCGGATTCTGGCTGTTCATGATGCGGCAGATGCAGCAGGGCGGCAGCAAGGGCGCGATGTCCTTCGGCCGTTCGCGCGCCAAGCTGCTCAACGAGGACCAGACCAAGGTCACCTTCGGCGATGTCGCCGGTTGCGACGAGGCCAAGGAAGAAGTCTCCGAGCTGGTCGAGTTCCTGCGCGATCCCGGCAAGTTCCAGAAGCTCGGCGGCAAGATCCCGCGCGGCGTGCTCATGGTCGGCCCGCCCGGCACCGGCAAGACGCTGCTCGCCAAGGCGATCGCCGGCGAGGCCAAGGTGCCGTTCTTCTCGATTTCCGGTTCCGATTTCGTCGAGATGTTCGTCGGCGTCGGCGCCAGCCGCGTGCGCGACATGTTCGAGCAGGCCAAGAAGCACGCGCCGTGCATCATCTTCATCGACGAAATCGACGCGGTCGGCCGCCATCGCGGTGCCGGCCTCGGCGGCGGTCATGACGAACGCGAGCAGACCCTCAACCAGTTGCTGGTCGAGATGGACGGCTTCGAAGGCGGCGAGGGCGTGATCGTCGTCGCCGCGACCAACCGCCCCGACGTGCTCGATCCGGCGCTGCTGCGTCCGGGCCGTTTCGACCGCCAGGTCGTGGTCGGCCTGCCCGACGTGCGCGGCCGCGAGCAGATCCTGCGCGTGCACATGCGCAAGGTGCCGTTGGCCGACGACGTCGTGCCGATGGTCATCGCGCGCGGCACGCCCGGCTTCTCCGGCGCCGACCTCGCCAACCTCGTCAACGAGGCGGCGCTTGTTCGCCGCGCGCGAGAACGGCCGCGAAGTGCGCATGGAGCATTTCGACCGCGCCCGCGACAAGATCATGATGGGCACCGAGAACCGCTCGATGGCGATGAGCGAGCAGGAAAAGACGCTCACCGCCTATCACGAGGCCGGCCACGCCATCGTCGGACGCCTCGTGCCCGAGCACGATCCGGTCTACAAGGTCACGATCATTCCGCGCGGCCGTGCGCTCGGCGTGACCATGTACCTGCCCGAAGGCGACAAGTACAGCTACAACCGCACCGCGATCGAATCGCAGCTGTGCTCGCTGTACGGCGGCCGCGTCGCCGAGGAGCTGATCTTCGGCGTCGACAAGGTCACCACCGGCGCTTCCAACGACATCGAGCGCGCCACCAAGATGGCGCGCAACATGGCGACCAAGTGGGGCCTGTCCGACGAGCTCGGTCCGATCGCGTATGGCGAGGAAGAGGACGAGGTGTTCCTCGGCCGCTCGATCACGCAGCACAAGAACGTCTCCGACGATACCGCGCGCAAGATCGACGAAGTCGTGCGCAGCATCCTCGACAAGGCCTACGGCCGCACCAAGACGATCCTGACCGCGAACCTCGACAAGCTGCACGCGATGGCGAAGCTGCTGCTCGAATACGAGACCATCGACGTGCCGATGATCGACGCGGTCATGGAGAACCGCGCTTCGCCGCCGCCGATGGGCTGGAGCCCGGGTGGCCCGGCGCGCGACGATCCGAAGCCGTTCACCATCGGCGGGCCCGCCCCGCAGACCTGATGCTTCGCTCCCTCCCCTGCGAAGGCAGGGGAGGGCCGGGGTGGGGTTCCGGCTTATCAGAGAAAGTACGAAGGCCAGTCTCCGCACTGGCCTTTTTTATTGGCTTCGCCCGGAACCTGTCGCGTGTGCTGCGCGCACGAACCCTGGACTACCTACAATCCGCGTCGTGCGCGCAGCGCACGCTACGAAGCCGAAGCCCAGCCCATGTTCGACACCACCCCGCAACTCGACTGCGCCGGTCGCATCCTCAAGCTCGATCGCCCGCGCGTGATCGGCATCGTCAACGTCACGCCGGATTCGTTCTCCGATGGCGGCGAGCACGGCACCGTCGATCAGGCGATCGCGCACGGATTGAAACTCGCCGCGGAGGGCGCGGACGCGCTCGATATCGGCGGCGAATCGACGCGCCCTGGCGCGAAGGATGTCGCGCTCGAGGAAGAGCTGCGTCGCGTCATCCCGGTGATCGAAGGCCTGGCGTCGCAGACCGCGTTGCCGATCAGCATCGACACCTCCAAGCCCGAAGTGATGCGCGCCGCCGTCGCGGCCGGCGCCGGCATGATCAACGACGTCTACGCGCTGCGCCGCGAGGGCGCGCTGCAGGCCGCGGCCGAACTCGGCGTGCCCGTGGTGCTGATGCACATGCTCGGCGAGCCGCGCTCGATGCAGGCGTCGCCCGAGTACGACGACGTGGTCGGCGACGTGCATCGCTTCCTCACCGAGCGCATCTTCGCCGCCGAGATGGCCGGCATCGCCCGGAAGAACCTCGTCGTCGATCCCGGCTTCGGCTTCGGCAAGACGCGCGACCACAACCTCGCGCTGCTGGCGCAACTCGAACGCTTCGCCGAACTCGGCGTGCCGGTGCTGGCGGGGTTGTCGCGCAAGAAGACCATCGGCGACCTCACCGGCCGCGACGATCCGCACGAGCGCATCCACGGCTCGGTCGCCGCCGCCCTCATCGCCGCGCAGCGCGGCGCCATGCTGCTGCGCGTGCACGATGTCGCCGCCACCGTCGATGCGCTCAAGGTCTGGAACGCCGTCGATGCGGTGGTCATGCCGCGCGGCAAGCCCGCAGCACCGGGCATCCAGTGGCCCGACGATGCGTAGCGTGCGCTGCGCGCACGTCTCCCGGATCGTCTGAATCGTGCGCACGGCGCACGCTACGATGAACTGAATCTACGTTCCTCCCCGCGGAGTCGCCGGTCGTGCGCACGGCGCACGCTACGATGCGTCGATCGAACCCACGGATAAGCCTTGCCGGACTTACGCGGCGACCACGCATGCCTCCCGACCACCGCCCCCTCGCCATCGCCCTCATGGGCCCGACCGCCTCCGGCAAGACCGCGCTCGCGCTCGACTGGGCGCAGCGGTTCGGCGGCGAGATCGTCAGCGTGGATTCGGCGCTCGTCTATCGCGGTCTCGACATCGGCGCCGCCAAGCCCGACGCCGCAGAGCTGGCGCGCGTGCCGCACCACCTGATCGACGTGCGCGATCCCTGGCAGCGCTACTCCGCGGCCGACTTCGCAGCCGATGCGCGCGCAGCGATCGCCGCCATCCTCGCGCGCGGCAAGCTGCCGATCCTCACCGGCGGCACTGGGCTGTATTTCCAGGCGCTGCTGCGCGGCCTGTCGCCGATGCCGGAAGCCGACGTGGCGACACGCGCGGCGATTACCGAAGAAGCGGTCGAGCAAGGCTGGCCCGCCATGCACGAACAACTGGCCGAAGTGGATCCGCAGGCGGCCGCACGCATCCACGCCACCGATCCGCAACGCATCCAGCGCGCCCTGGAAGTGTTCCGCCTCAGCGGCAAGCCGATCAGCGCCTGGCAACGCGAGGCCGTCGCCGATCGATTGCCTTGTCGCGTGCTCAAAGTGATCGTTTCGCCGCGCGATCGCGCCGTGCTGCATGCGCGCATCGAACAGCGATTCGACGCGATGCTCGATGCGGGCTTCCTCGACGAGGTCCGGCGCCTGCGTGCACTGCCCGAACTGCGCGCCGTAGCGCAGCCGCTGGACCTGCCTGCCCTGCGTGCCGTCGGCTATCGACAGGCCTGGGAGCATCTGGACGGCGCGACGTCGCCGGCGGAATTCCGCGACCGTGCGATCTTCGCCACGCGCCAGCTCGCCAAACGCCAGGTCACCTGGTTGCGGGGCGAACTGGACGCGCGCCGGTTCGACCCCGCCATCGACGGTGCCGAGCTGGACCAAGCCATCGCTCTGTTCCTCGCGTAGGGCGGGCCTTGGCCCGCCGTGCGGATGGCTCCGGCATGTGGCAAGGCGATCGGAGATAGGGCAATAGCGGCCAGGGCCCGCCCTACGCGCGCGACCTTGGTCGCTTTCCAGATCGCCGTGGTTGTGTAACATCGGCCTTCCTGCCGCCAGGGGAGCTGTCGGCAGCAGGGCGATCCAACACCAAACAAAACAAGACCCAAACTGGGGAACACCATGTCCAAGGGCCAATCTCTGCAGGATCCTTTCCTGAATGCACTGCGTCGCGAGCGCGTACCGGTCTCGATCTATCTCGTCAATGGCATCAAACTGCAGGGCACGGTCGAATCCTTCGACCAGTTCGTCGTGTTGCTGCGTAACACCGTCAGCCAGATGGTCTACAAGCACGCGATCTCCACCGTGGTTCCGGCCCGCAACGTGCGCGTCGGCCCGGGTGGTGGTGTCGTGCAGTCGTCCGAAGGCGACGAGGCCGGCGGCGAAGACGAATCAGAATAGACAGCGAGGCATGAGCGCCCTTGTTTGACCGATCCCGCAAGGGCGAAACCGCACTGCTGATCCAGCCGCACGCCGGCGGCCCGCCTGACGAGGGCGCCGTCGAGGAATTTTCCGAACTCGCGCGCTCCGCCGGCGCGAGCGTGGCGGCGTTGCTCAACGCGCGCATCGACAAGCCCAACCCGGCGACGCTGATCGGCAAGGGCAAGGTCGAGGAAGTGAAGGCGGCCTGCGATGCCACCGGCGCCGACCTCGTGCTCGTCAACCACGCGCTGTCGCCGGTGCAGGAGCGCAACCTCGAGAAGCTGCTCGAGCGACGCGTCGTCGACCGCACCGGCCTGATCCTCGACATCTTCGCGCAGCGCGCGCGCAGCCACGAGGGCAAGCTGCAGGTCGAACTCGCGCAGCTCAAGCACATGGCCACGCGCCTGGTGCGCGGCTGGACCCACTTGGAACGCCAGCGCAGCGCGATCGGCATGCGCGGTCCCGGCGAGACCCAGCTCGAGACCGACCGCCGCCTGCTGCAGAAGCGCGTCGACCAGCTGACCAAGCGGCTGGAAAAGGTCGAGGTGCAGCACACCCAGATGCGCCGCGCGCGCCTGCGCAGCGAACTGCCGCGCGTGGCCTTGGTCGGCTACACCAATGCCGGCAAGTCGACGCTGTTCAACGCGCTGACCGGCGCCGACGCCTACGCCGACGACCGCCTGTTCGCGACGCTCGACCCGACCGTGCGCAAGATCGCGCTGCCCGGCGGCAACAGCGTGCTGGCCGATACGGTCGGCTTCGTCCGCGACCTGCCGCACGAACTGGTCGCCGCATTCCGCTCGACGTTGTCCGAAGCGCGCGAGGCCGACCTGCTGCTGCACGTCATCGACGCCGCCGATCCGCTGCGCGAGGAGCGCATCGCGCAGGTCGATGCCGTGCTCGCCGAGATCGGCGCCGGCGACATCCCGCAGCTGCTGGTCTACAACAAGATCGACCGCATCTTCGTGCGCGATGGCGGCGAAGAAAACGCCACCCTGGCCCCGCGCCACGACAAGCCCGACGGCACCGAGCCCGACAGCAACGTGCGCGAACGCGTCTGGGTGTCGGCGCTCAAGGACAGCGGTCTCGACCTGCTGCGCGGCGCGCTGGCCGCCCGCCTGGGCCTGCGCCGCATCGTCGCCGAACTGCAGCTGCCGGGCTCGGCCGGCCGCCTGCGCGCGCGCCTGCACGAAGTCGATGCCGTGCGCAACGAAGCCCACGACGAGGCCGGCTGGCGCCTGCACATCGACATCGCCCTGGCCGACGCCACGCGCCTGGCCGCCCTGTCCGACGGCGGCCCGCTCCGTGACCTCTTGCCCGCGGGCGAGGGCAGCCCCATCTAGGTCGAGATCGCTCCCGCTCGTCATCCCAGCGCAAGCTGGGATCCAACTTGATCTTCGCCTTCTGAAAAGGTGGCAGCGTCAAAAATGGATCCCAGCGTTCGCTGGGATGACGAAAGGGGCGGCTAAGGCTTCCCTAGTAGAATCGCGACCAGCCACGGCCCCAGGGCCCGGCGCTTCCCTCACGCACTGGAGCAGGCATGGCCTGGAACATTCCCGGCAACAAGAACTCGGGCGACCGATCCAACAAGGACGGCCGCAATGCCTGGAAACCGCGCGGCAGTGGCGGTGGCGGCGGCGGGTTCGACGACATCCTCGACCGGCTGCGCGGCATCTTCGGCGACGGCGGCGGTCCGCTGCGCTGGATCGGGCTGGCGCTGGCGCTGTGGCTGGTGTTCAACTGCTTCGTGCTGATCACCGAGCAGCAGCGCGGCGTAGTGCTGCGCTTCGGCCAGTTCGCGCGCGTGCTGCAGCCCGGCCCGCACCTCAAGCTGCCGTGGCCGATCGAGCGCGTGACCAAGGTCGCCGCGACCCAGATCAAGACCTTCACCGAGAACGTGCCGGTGCTGACCCGCGACGAGAACATCGTCCAGGTCGAGATCAACGTGCAGTACCGCGTCGGCGATCCGCAGCGTTACCTGTTCGGCACCCGCGACGGCGACGAGATGCTCAAGCAGGCCGCGCTCAGCACCGTGCGCGAACAGGTCGGGCGCTCCACGCTCGACACCGTGCTCGGCGCGCGCAACGCGCTGGCCGTGTCGGCGCGCACGCAACTGCAGAAATCGCTCGATGCCTACCGCACCGGCCTGGTCGTCACCGAACTCAACCTGCCCAACGCGCGTCCGCCCGAAGAGGTCAAGCCGGCCTTCGACGACGTCAACAGCGCGCAGCAGGACAAGGACCGCCTGACCAGCGAGGCCCAGGCTTACGCGGCCAAGGTCGTGCCCGAAGCGCGCGGCGACGCCGCCCGCGTACGCACCGCGGCGCAGGGTTACAGGACCGCCTCCGTCGCCCGCGCCACGGGTGATGCGCAACGCTTCACGCTGCTGCAGCAGCAGTACGCGGCTTCGCCCGAAGTCACGCGCAAGCGCCTGTGGCTCGAAACCGTGCAGCAGGTGCTCGCCGAGAACCGCAAGGTCGTCGGCGGCGACGGTCGCCAGCTGATCTACGTGCCGATGACGGGGCAGGGCGGCAGCGGCACCGCGCCGCAGCAGGTGCCGCTGGTGCCCGAACTGGTCGCGCCGACGGTCAACGCCACCACTCCTACTGATTCGCGACCCGAACGCAGCGCGCGATCGGCCCGCGAGGAGGCGACACGATGAAGTTCTCGATCTGGATTCCCGCCGTGATCGCCGGCCTGCTCGCGCTGCTCGGCTCGGTCTACGTCGTCAGCGAAGGACAGACCGCGATCGTCCTCAACCTCGGCCGCGTCACCCGCAGCGACGTCGGTCCCGGCCTGCACTTCAAGTGGCCGCTGGTCGAAAGCGCGCGCGTGTTCGACCGCCGCCTGCAGGTGCTCGACGCCGAGCCCGAGCGCTACCTCACCTCCGAACGCAAGGACGTCAGCGTCGACTTCTTCGCCGTCGGCACGATCGAGGACGTGCGCGCCTTCTACCGCGCCACCGGCGGCGACGAGCAACTCGCGGTCGAGCGCCTGGCGCCGATCATCAAGGACTCGCTGCGCAACGAGATCAACTCGCGCACGCTGCAGCAGGTGGTGTCGGGCAACCGCTCCGAAGTCATCGGCCCGCAGCTCAAGGCGATCAACGCCGGCGCCGCGACGATGGGCATCCGCATCGTCGACATGCGCATCAAGCAGATCGACCTGCCGACCGACAGCGACGTGATCCGCGACGTCTACCGCCGCATGAGCGCGCAACGCCAGCAGGTCGCGAGCAAGCTGCGTGCTGAAGGTGCGGAGCAGGCGCAGACGATCCGCGCGCAGGCCGACCGCCAGCAGGTCGTGATCGTGGCCGAAGCCGAACGCGACGCGCAGAAGCTGCGCGGCGAAGGCGATGCCGAAGCCGCGAAGATCTACTCCGGCGCCTATGGCAACGACCCCGGCTTCTACGCGTTCCACCGCAGCCTCGAGGCCTACCGCAAGGCCTTCGGCGACGGCAACAGCGTGATCGTGCTCGAACGCAACGATCCGTTCCTGCAATACCTGCGCGACGATCGTTGATCTTGCTGCCCGCTCGTCATTCCCGCGTAGGTGGGAACCCAGCGACTTTGCTTTGTGCTCGTCATTCCCGCGAAGGCGGGAACCCAGCGACTTCGCTCGTTAGCGCTCAAAGTCACTGGGTTCCCGCCTACGCGGGGACGACGAATCCTGGTGAATCCCCATGACCGACTTGTGGGCGGCACTGTGCCTGGTTGCAGTGCTCGAAGGATTGCTGCTGTTCATCGCCCCGGGCGGCTGGAAGCGCATGGTTGCGCAGATGCAGGAAGTCCCCGACCGCCAGCTGCGCTCGATCGGCGGCGTGGTGCTAGCCCTTGGCCTGCTGGCGCTCTACTTCATCCGCAGCTGATCGTCACCAGCTGCGATGAACCCGCTCGCGGGAGAGGGGCGAGGGTGAGGGCGCTCTTCGCGCTAGCCCCCACCCGGAAAAATCCGGATAATGCACAAAAGCCGGACGGGCTCGCTCAACACCAGAGCGATCCCCCGGCTTTTTCCATGTCCGGGTTACCGGTTGCGCCGTAACCCCCACGCCGTCATTCCCGCGAAGGCGGGAACCCAGCGACTTTGCCTTCCAACGCAACAGGCGCGGATTCCCACCCGAACAATGACGCCACCAAATTCGCAAGTCGCCGGAGAGTCGCAATGGGTCAGTCAGTCGTAGTGTTGGGCGCCCAGTGGGGCGACGAAGGCAAGGGCAAGATCGTCGACCTGCTGACCACCGACATCGGCGCCGTCGTGCGCTTCCAGGGCGGCCACAACGCCGGCCACACGCTGGTGATCGGCGGCAAGAAGACCGTCCTGCACCTGATCCCGTCCGGCATCCTGCGCGACGACGCGCTGTGCCTGATCGGCAACGGCGTCGTGCCTCAGCCCGGCCGCGCTGCAGAAGGAAATCGGCGAACTCGAAGCCAACGGCGTCGAAGTCCGCTCGCGCCTCAAGATCAGCCCGGCCACGCCGCTGATCATGCCGTACCACATCGCCCTCGATCAGGCGCGCGAGAAGAAGGCCGGCGGCAAGGCCATCGGCACCACCGGCCGCGGCATCGGCCCGGCGTACGAAGACAAGGTCGCGCGCCGCGGCATCCGCGTCGCCGACCTGCATTACCCCGAGCAACTCGCCGAACTGCTGCGCACCGCGCTCGACTACCACAACTTCGTGCTGACGAAGTACCTCGACACCGACGCCGTCGACTTCCAGCAGACGCTCGACGAAGCGCTGGCGTTCGGCGAATACGTCGAGCCGATGAAGTCGCGACGTCGCCGGCATCCTTCACGAGCTGCGCAAGCAGGGCAAGAAGGTCCTGTTCGAAGGCGCGCAGGGCTCGCTGCTCGACATCGACCACGGCACCTATCCCTACGTCACCTCCAGCAACACCACCGTCGGCGGCGCGCTCGCCGGCACCGGCGTCGGCGCCGATGCGATCGACTACGTGCTCGGCATCGCCAAGGCCTACGCCACGCGCGTCGGCGGCGGCCCGTTCCCGACCGAACTCGACGACGAAGATCGGCCAGAAGCTGCGCGACATGGGCCAGGAATACGGCGCCACCACCGGCCGTCCGCGCCGCTGCGGCTGGATCGACCTGGTCGCGTTGAAGCGCGCGGTCGCGATCAACGGCATCACCGGCCTGTGCATCACCAAGCTCGACGTGCTCGACGGCTTCGACAAGCTGAAGATCTGCATCGCCTACGAATACCGCGGCAAGCGCACCGAATACGCCCCGCTCGACGCCGCCGGCTGGGACGAATGCACGCCGGTCTACCTCGAGTTCCCCGGCTGGGACGAAAACACCCACGGCATCACCGAATGGGACAAACTCCCCCCCGCCGCCCGCGCCTACCTGCGCGCGCTGGAAGAACTCGCCGGCTGCCCGATCGCCATCGTCAGCACCGGCCCGGACCGCGACGCGACGATGGTGCTGCAGGATCCGTTTGCTTAAGCCGTTTTCTTCTCCCCGCAAAGCGGGGAGAAGATGCCCGAAGGGCAGATGAGGGGCGCTCTTGATCTTGCTCGTAGCTCGTCATCCCCGCGAAGGCGGGGACCCAGCGACTTCGAACCCCACCCCCTCCTGGTAAGCACGCGCCAGCGCACGTGCTCGGCCACCTCACACCCTCAATCCCCTATCCCCCGCGGCAACGCCAACCCCGACGACCCCGCCACCACCTTGCGCAAACTCATCACGGCCGCCGCCGACAACGACCGCCGCGCCAAAACCGCCGGCACCTTGCCACCGAAGTCCGTCAACGACGCATAACTCAACCGCGTCCCGCCACCCATCGGCACCATCACCCATTCCCCGCGCGAGCGCAGCGCAATGCAATCCGGCTTCGGTTTCCTCCCGACATAGTCGCCCGATGCAAACCTCACCCGTATTTCGCCATCGGCACGCACCTGCCGCTCGAAGCGCATCGAATAACACCGCTCACTCGTCACCGGCGTGCTGAGCACATCCGACCAGATCGTCAGCTCGCGCCCCCGCTGGATGAAGGTGCGCCGGATGTTCTTGTTCCTTTCATCGAGATACCTCCCGAACAGGTAATCCGCGATCGCTTCCGGCGAAGCCTGCAGCGATGTGCTGACCCGCAGCTCGTCGAAACGTGCGCCCGCAATGCGCCGCGTCTCCACGCGGATGCCGTCCTTGTCGCTGGCGATCCGCCACTGCTGCGCCTGCGCACCTCCGGCCATCGACAAAGCCAGCGAGAACAACAGCAGGCAAGCCAGGCGCCAGGCCACCCCGCGCCGGATGAACAGGGTCCAGAGTGCGTTTCGATTGCGGAACCAGACCACGTTGCCCATCTCCCCGACGCCGAGCGTCCCGGCGATTCGATGCCGATGTCATGACAGCCTCAAGACAGGCGGAGAAGCGCCGACGCCCTTCTTCTCCCCGCACCGCGGGGAGAAGATGCCCGAAGGGCAGATGAGGGGCGCTCTTGATCTCGCCCCTGCTCGTCATCCCGCAAAGGCGGAGACCCAGCGCGACGCTCTTTCTTCTCCCCGCGCCGCGGGGAGAAGATGCCCGAAGGGCAGATGAGGGGCGCTCTAGATCTTGCGCTTGCCCGCCATCGCGCTCCGCCCAATCGCCCCAAAACACTCCATATCGCGCCACCACCTTTCTCCCAACCCACGAACCCACCACACTCCCTCCTCTCCAAAAGAAGCCCCCCATGCGCATCCTCGTCCTAGGCGCCGGCGGCACCGGCGGCTACTTCGGCGGCCGCCTCGCCCAATCCGGCGCCGACGTCACCTTCCTCGTACGCGCACTCCGCGCGCAGCAACTCGATCGCGACGGCCTGCAACTCCGCAGCCCCCTCGGCGACGCAAACATCCCCGTCACCCACGTCACCGCCGACGCCTTGCCCGCCCTCTGCGCAAGCCAGCCCTTCGACCTGGTCCTGCTGAGCTGCAAGGCCTACGACCTCGACACCGCGATGGCCGCCATCGCCCCCGCCATGCACGCCGGCGCCACGGTCATGCCGATCCTCAACGGCCTGCGCCACTACCCGCTGCTCGACGCCGCCTTCGGCCGCGACCACGTGCTCGGCGGCCTGTGCGTGATCAGCGCGATGAAAGGCCCGCACGGCGAGATCCTGCACCTCGGCACGCTGGCCTCGATGACCTTCGGCGAACGCGACGGCGCCGCCGACAGTCCCCGCACCCTCGCACTCGCCCGCGCCTGCGAACGCGCCGGCATCGACCACACCCTCAGCGCGCAGATCAACCAGGCGCTGTGGGCGAAATTCGTCTTCCTCACCACCCTGGCCGCCGCCACCTGCCTGATGCGCGCCAGCGTCGGCGACATCGTCGCGACCGATGACGGCGTCGACTTCATGCAGGGGCTGTATCGCGAATGCGCGGCGGTGGCGGAGGCGGCGGGGGAGCCGATTGCGGCGGAAGCTCAGCGCAGTGCGATTGGGCTGCTGACGCAGCCCGGTTCGACGCTGACTGCTTCGATGTTGCGTGACCTGCAGGCCGCGCAGCGGGTGGAAGCCGAGCACATCGTCGGCGACATGCTGCGCTGTACTCGCGAAGCGGGCATCGCCGCTCCGCGCCTTGCTACCGCGTGGTGCCATCTGCAGGCGTACGAATTTGGTCTCGCCCATCGCACGAGTGAGCGTAGGGCTGGTGGGTGAAGAGCTGCTCCGCGGGCTGAGCAAACACAGCGCCATAGCACCGGCTGCAATGATCGCGATCTCTAGCATGAGTCGGTCGCGACGCATGCTGGCGTCGCGCGACCAGGTCCGAGATGCGCATTCTTATTCGAATTGAGCTAAACGGTGCCAAACGCCCATCCATAGGATTTGAGCGTGTCCGTTATGCTTGCTGATATTTAACGGGGAGCGAGTCGTGTCAAATCCAGCCCTCAAAGCCTATCTCGCCGCTATCGAACAGGCGCTTAGTGCCGGCAACGCCACCGAACATACGTACCGGCCTGCACTTAAGAGTCTGCTGGAAGTCGTCGGCGGGAGCGACATTCGCGCTGTAAACGAACCCAAACAGATCGACTGCGGCGCGCCAGATTTTATCTTGACCCGTGGCGTTGTGCCGCTGGGCTATGTCGAGGCGAAAGATGTCGGTATCAATCTGGACAAGGCTGAGCGTAACGAGCAACTGCAGCGATACCGCGAGTCGTTGGGCAATCTGGTGCTCACCGACTATCTGGAGTTTCGCTGGTTCCTCGATGGCGAATGCAAGCTAACGGCCAGCTTGCCGCGTCCCGACAAGAACGGACGCATTCGCTTTAACGAGACATCTGCGTCGGAAGTGGCACAACTGCTGGGTCAGTTCATAGCTGCCGATCTGCCGCTCAAGGCCACTCCGCATGATTTGGCCACGCGCATGGCAGCCCTCGCTCGCCTGATTCGCGACCTTATCGAGAAGACGTTCAAGGCCGAAGGCGAATCCGGTGACTTGCACAGCCAGCTCGCTGCCTTCCGGCAAGTGCTAATCGAATCGCTGAGCGTGGAGCAGTTCGCAGATATGTACGCACAGACCTTGTGCTACGGTCTATTCGCCGCGCGTTGCGCTGCGCCAGGAAGTGGCTTTACCCGGCAGATGGCAGCCAGCCAGCTGCCGAAAACCAATCCATTTCTGCGCAAGCTGTTTAACACTATCGCCGGCCCAGATCTGGACGAACGAGTTGCTTGGGCTGTGGATCAGCTTGCTCAGCTGCTGGCCCGCGCCGATATGTCCGCAATCCTAGCCAACTTTGGCCAGCGCACCCGCCGCGAAGACCCAGTCGTACATTTTTACGAAACTTTTCTGGCTGCTTACGACCCACGGATGCGCGAGGCGCGCGGCGTCTACTACACACCAGAGCCCGTGGTTGGCTACATCGTGCGGAGCATCGACAAGGTGCTCCGCCGTGATTTCAACATTAAGGACGGTTTAGCCGATCACGGCAAACTGCGTTGGAAGACCATCAAGGTGGATGTCGCCCACGGCAAAACCAAATCCATCACGAAAATTACCGAGCACCAGCCCTGGATGCATCGCGTGCAGATTCTAGATCCGGCCACGGGTACCGGTACCTTTTTGTTTGCGGTGATTCGTAAGATTCGCGAACACTTTGACGGTAATGCAGGGGCATGGCCCGGCTACGTGGCCGAGCATCTGTTGCCGCGCTTGTTCGGCTTCGAGTTACTAATGGCACCGTATGCGGTGGCGCACATGAAGCTTGGCCTAGAGCTGGAGCAGAGCGGATACGACTTCGCTAGCGATCAGCGTCTAGGCGTTTATTTGACTAACACGCTTGAGGAAGCGCACGAATTGAGTCGCCTCCCCGGCTTCGCTACTTGGTTGTCCGAGGAAGCCAACGCCGCCGCCGAAGTGAAGGCGGAGGCGCCGGTAATGGTGATCTTGGGCAATCCACCGTACTCGGGACATTCAGTCAACAAGGGCAAGTGGATCGAAGAGCTGATGGCCGAGTACAAACAAAGTCCTGAGCTCAAGAAGCCTGCGCAAGCGAAGTGGTTATCAGACGACTACGTCAAATTCATCCGTTTCGCCCAGTGGCGCATGGCTCAGACCGGTCACGGCGTGTTGGGATTTGTTACCAACCACAGCTATCTCGACAATCCAACCTTCATGGATATGCGCGCCAGTTTGCTGCGCGAATTCGACGAAATTTACCTCCTCGACCTTCACGGCAACAGTAAAAAGAAGGAAAAGACGCCCGAAGGCGGCAAGGATGAGAATGTATTCGACATCCAGCAGGGCGTGGCGATCGGTTTATTCGTGCGTAAAGACCTCAAGGAGCGAGATAAGGGCCAACTTGCGAAGGTCCATCGCGCTGATCTTTATGGTGGTCGTTCAGAAAAGTATGCCGTGCTGGATACCCAAGACATCACTAGCACCGAATGGCAGGAGTTCGAGCCAGCTGGCCCGAGCTATTTGTTTGTGCTGCAGGATATGGATGCACTGCACGAATACGAACAAGGCTGGTCGCTGCGCGATATTTTTTCACCGAACGGCGATCCTGCGCCGGGCATCGTCACTACGCATGATGACTTTGCGATCTCTTGGACGAGAGATGAAGCTATCGCAAAAGTAGAGCGCTTATTGGCTACCAACACGGAAGCGGAAGCGCGAGATATATTCAAACTTTGTTCGCAAGATCAATGGCGTTATGCACGTGCCAAGACGGAGCTGGCGGACGGCGGATGGCGTGCACACGTCGTACAGATTCTGTATCGCCCGTTTGATGTGCGATGGACTGTCTACGATCGCAACGTAGCTGTGCATCGAAGAGAGAGAGCGTTCGACCATTTTCTTACGAACAAGAACGTCGGTCTCTCACTGATGCGACAGGCATCGGCTGACCAAGACTATTCACACGTAATCGCAATCAACCGAATTGCTGATAATCGTTTTCAGTTTAGCAATCGGGGGGTGATGGCCGCGAGTCCTCTCTGGCTCGAGTCCAGCGATAAGCCCGTCGATCTGCTCGACACAGTACGAACCGGACGCCAGGCCAACCTTGCATCAAAATTTGTTGCGGCGCTGGCCGCGGCCGTTGGCCACATACCGTCGCCTGAGAATACGCTGGCGTACCTCTATGCGATTCTGTATACGCCTAGCTATCGCGCCCGTTACGCCGATTTCCTCAAGCGTGAATTTCCGCGCGTACCGCTCACTACCAATCGCGCGCTGTTCGATCGATTGGTGGTTATAGGTAATGAATTGATCGCATTGCACGTCATGGAGACTACGCTGCCGCGCATCACCGGTTTCGATGTGGCCGGCAGCAATGAAGTGGTCAAGGTACGCTATGCATCAAGCGAGCGCGGCACCGGGCGCGTTTATATCAACGACGCGCAGTACTTTGAGGGTGTTCCGCCATTTGTGTGGGACATGTACATCGGCGGATACCGCGTCGCCGAGAAATGGCTCAAGGATCGTAAGGGTCAGCTACTGAGCTACGACGACTTAGTCCACTATCAGAATGTGATCGCAGCGTTGGCCAAAACGTTCCAGCTGCAAGGTGAGCTGGATAAAGAGATCGAAGCTGTGGGCGGGTGGCCACTGCGGTGACACAGGTAGTGAAGCCTTGAGGATTTTGCGTTCTGTTCCGCTTAGTGCCTCTCGCCCGGTGTCTCCGAGTCCGCCAGCCCCTTCATCCTCTTCCGCCACGTCCCCTGCGTCTGCGGCTTTACGAACAGCACCGACCGCTTGGGTGTGTCTACTTGATCCCGAGTTCGACGCAGTTGACGCAGGCTTCGCTTTGCGGGACTAATGGGTTCAGGTTCGTCTGTTCCCACACTCTACGGGTGACAAGCGGTGGAAGATCCTCGCTCCAAGATCACAGTTCCCGAGTTCGCTCAATGGATCAACCCGGTCCTGAGAGCTCTAAGAGAGCTTGGTGGATCAGGCAAGCCACGCGAAGTTGTCGAAAAGGTCGCAATCGATGAGAGATTGACAGAAGACATTCTCGATCGTGTCAATCCTGCCGGCAGCTTGAGATTTCCAAATCAGGTCCACTGGGCGAGGTACTTTTTGGTAGAGGCAGGTCTGATTGACAGATCGCGCCCAGGAATTTGGAGGCTAACTGAGCAGGGCTCGGCAATCGGCACACTGAGCCAACGCGCTGTAAGAGAACTTGTTAGCGAGGTGCATGCCCAGTCGCGTTCGTCCACCGTCGAAACCGGTGCAGCTAGTAGGGAACCCACCTTGACTCGCGTTGTGCTGTCTAACCATCGCGATATGGATGACGTGCTGGCGGTATCTGTCGATAGGGCGCCACCGGATGCTGAATTAGGTGATTACCGCTCGCGATTAGTTCGGATTCTACAAGGGCTCTCTCCGTCTGGCTTCGAAAGGCTTTGCCAGCGGTTACTGCGTGAAGCGGGATTTGAGCAGGTGGTAGTTACCGGGAAAAGCGGTGACGGCGGCATTGATGGCCACGGAATACTGGCCTTGAACGCGTTCGTGAGCTTTCGCGTTCTTTTTCAATGCAAGAGATATGCCGGATCCGTAAGCCCTGCACAGGTGCGAGATTTTCGGGGTGCCATGCAAGGCCGAGCAGACAAGGGATTGATTCTGACCACAGGCTCGTTCACTACTGAGGCGAGGCGAGAATCGGCCCGCGACGGTGCCCCTCCAATCGAGTTAGTCGATGGCGACAAGCTCGTAGACCTCTTCGCCAAGCTGGAGCTTGGTTTAACGCCGGCAACGACGTACGAAGTTGACGAGGCTTTTTTTGCGGAGTACCGAGTCTGACTGCTATTTTCAATACATGTGAGAGCAATAACCATGAGTAAACTATATTAGTGAATACGTACTTTGCGAGACACTCTGGCAAGCTGGATCTTGATGATGCGACGCTTCAGCGTCTTCGTGAGAGGCAATTTGTAGCAATTCATTTTCCTTGGGAAAAGACTGCGACAGATGATGTTCCGGATAGCGAGAGTCTAGATGTGGCTCGCTACGGGCGAGCTGCAAAGAGCGCCTTAGGGGCGATGATCGAACTCGCGCAGAACGGTGGTTACGTGTGTGCTACGTACCGAGATACCAAGTCAGTGCTGATTGGCAAGGTATTGCCAGATTCCAAGATCGAGCTCGTAAGGGAACACTGGGGCTCGGACAATTCCCGTCCAGCAGTACTCAAAGCGCTGAAGTTGGTCGCTGCGATGGAAGTCCCGCCTGCGAAGCAGGCTTTGTTGTTGTCAATGGCGCCACAACAGGGAACATTTTGTCGCTGGCATCGCGTGGGTAGAAAGGTGATGCAGCTCGTGGAAGGAGAAGAGTGGGCTATGGAGCTTGACGCTCTACATAGCGTCTATCAAGAGGTGATGTGTTCAGAGTTTCTTCGCAACCATGATCTTCTAGAGGTTCCTCGCCTTCACCATCTCCTGTTACCGGTTGGCAGAACCATGAAGGGCGTTGACATATTTGGGGTGGCGGAAGACGGAAAAGCGATCCTTGCTCAAGTTACATTCGGTAGCAGCCCTGCAAAGCTTGAGGAGTTGGCTGGCTATGGAACTCGCGGGACGAACCACTTGATCTATTTCTGTGACGCGGAAACCGTGCATCTTGTAGGCGATGTGATCGTGGTTCCGCTCAAATACGTATTCGAATCGTTCTCCTCGACATCACGGGGAATGCGTTGGCTGGAGGCAGCGCACAACTTTCTTTGAACGAATATAGAATCAACAACAAGCTGGTTGAGAACTGAGTTCAGAACGCCTTACCTCGCCAACACGACCCCCTCAGCGCCCGCATCTCACTGTCAGGTACCCTTGTCGTCCGCTCCGACCCCCGACCGCGAGGCCCATGATGAAGCATCCTGTTTCCCTGACCGCTACGGGCATGCTGGCGATGCTGCTGGCCCATTCCCCGTCCGCCAACGCGGCCGAGGTATCGATAAAGCCCTACTCGAATCCCGGCGGCGCGGTCACGGTCTACACCACGGCGCAGGGCGCGGAGCAACGCATGGTGCGCAGCGAAGCCGCCGCGCTTAAATCCGGCCACAAACTCACCGAAGTCGAGAACTCGATCTTCGTCAATCCCGACAAGCGCTTCCAGGCGTTCATGGGCATCGGCGGCGCGATCACCGATGCCAGTGCCGAGACGTTCGCCAAGCTGGATGCGGCGCGGCAGGCCGAATTGCTCAAGGCCTATTACGACCCCGAGGCCGGCATCGGCTACACGCTGGCGCGCACCACGATCCACAGTTCGGACTTCAGCAGCGGCAGCTACACCTACATCAAGGAAGGCGACAAGGCGCTGAAGACGTTCTCGGTCGATCATGACCGCAAGTACCGCATCCCGATGATCCAGCGCGCCATCGCCGCGGCCGGCGGCACGTTGCCGATGATGGCCAGCCCGTGGAGCGCGCCGGCGTTCATGAAGACCAACAACCACATGCTGCGCGGCGGCGCGCTGAAGCCGGAGTTCGCCGACGCGTGGGCGACGTACTACACCAGGTTCATCGCCGCCTACGAAAAGGAAGGCATCCCGATCTGGGGCATCAGCGTGCAGAACGAGCCGATGGCCACGCAGAAGTGGGAGTCGATGCTGTACACGGCGGAAGAGGAACGCGACTTCCTCAAGAACCACCTCGGCCCGGTGATGGCCAAGGCGGGCTACGGCGACAAGAAGATCGTGGTGTGGGACCACAACCGCGACATGATGGTGCACCGCGCGCACGTGATCTTCGACGACCCGGAGGCGTCGAAGTACGCCTGGGGCATGGGCTTCCACTGGTACGAGACCTGGGCCGGGTTCGAGCCGATGGTCCGCAACGTGGCCGCGGTGGCGCAGGCCTATCCGGACAAGCACCTGCTGCTGACCGAGGCGACGGTGGAGAAGTTCGACCCGGCGCGCCTGCAGCATTGGCCCAATGGCGAGCGCTACGGCACGTCGATCATCAACGACCTCAACAACGGCGCGACCGGCTGGATCGACTGGAACATCCTGCTCGACGAGACCGGCGGCCCCAACCACGTCGGCAACTTCTGCTTCTCGCCGATCCATGCCGACACCCGCAGCGGCGAGCTGATCTACACGCCCAGCTACTACTACATCGGCCACTTCTCGAAATACATCCGCCCCGGCGCGCAGCGCGTCAGCGCGGCCAGCAGCCGCAGCAATCTGCTGGCCACCGCGTTCCTCAACGCCGACGGCAAGCTCGCGACCGTGGTCATGAACCCGAGCGACAAGGCGATCACCTACAACTTCTATGTGGGCTCGGACTCGACGCACGGTGAGCATTCCGGCGCACGCGATCCAGACGCTGGTGCATTAGGAGCGGAGTGAGCGTGGCGGGTTAATCTGGCCGTCGCCGCCGGATTCCTTCGTTACCAGTAAGGATTGGACGGTACTTCCGCACGGACAGCGTCGATCCCCCACGACACGCGGAGTCGCACCATGGCTGAAGAACTGCGCTGCGGCACGATGCAGGTGCACGAACGCCTGCTGCGACACGATCCCGAGTACGTGGCGCTGCGGGCGCGCAACGAGCGTTGGCGTGTCCCGCCTTGCGTCGACCGGCCCGCGCGCGCCGGCGTCACCGTGATTCCGGTCGTGGTGCATGTGGTCTGGAAGAAGGATCAACAGAATATTTCCGACCAGCAGATCCGCAGCCAGATCGAAGTGTTGAACCGCGATTTTCGCAGGACCAACACAGACCTCGACAAGATCCTGGCGCCGTTCGCGCCGTTGGCAGGCGATGCGCGCATCGAGTTCGAGCTCGCCACGCTGGATCCGTCGGGCGCGCCGACCACCGGCATCACGCGGACCAAGACGACGGTGGACGTGTTCGAAGTCACCGCGTTCGAGAACGACGACGATCCGGTGAAGATGGCGCCGACGGGCAAGGCGCCGTGGCCACGCGATCGCTATCTCAACATCTGGGTCTGTCAGCTTGACGAGCCGCTGGGCGTCGCGACCGGCACCATGGGCTACGCGACCTTGCCCGGCGCACGTGCCGAACTCGATGGCGTCGTCATTCGCCACAGTGCGTTCGGCACCACTGGCTCGGCCGCGATTCCGTTCCCGCCGAGCAACGCCGCGAACCTCGGGCGCACCGCGACGCACGAGATCGGCCATTGGTTGAACCTGCATCACGTCTGGGGCCCGGCCGAAGGTTGCCAGTACGACGATTTCGTCGACGACACGCCGCTGCAGGACGGTCCTCGTTCCGGCAGCGGTCCGGCTTTCCCGGCGATCTCCTGCAACAACGGGCCGCACGGCGACATGTTCATGAATTACATGGACAACACGGACGACGATTCGAAATTCATGTTCACGCACGGCCAGGTGGACCGCATGCAGGTCTGCCCTGCTCATGGATCGGCCGACGATCGGGTTCTACGAGATGCATCGCCTGGTCGACCGCACGGCGCAATACGGATCGCCCAATGCCGCCGCGCCGCCGACCGCGTGCGTGATCGCGTCGCAAAGGCGTGCACAACATCCTCTATCGCGATGGGTCGGGCCACCTGCATGAACTGTGGCGCGACGCGAACACGCGGACCGGCACGACCGACCTGACGGCGAACGCGGGCGCGCCGACCGCCGCGGGTACGCCTTTAACGCCTACGTCGATACCAACACGGGCGTCGTCATCCTGTTGTTCCGCAGTGGCGACGGCACCGTGCGCAGCCTGTACTGGTCCACGGGCGCGGTGGGCCACGACAACCTCGGCGATACGGCGCAGGCGCCGAAGGCGGCCGGCAACCCGGTCGGCTATTTCCACGCGCTGTCCAATACGCATCACGTCACCTATCGGAAGCGGCGACGGCCACCTGCACGAGTTGTTCTGGATCGGCGTGAACACCGTGCAATACGGCGGCAATCTGACGGGCGCGATCTCGGCACCGCGTGCCGCTGGCGATCCGTCGTCCTTCATCAACGGCAACGGCGACAACATCGTCGTCTATCGCGGGACCAATGCGCACATCCTTGGCTTGTACTGGGAGGACGGTCCGAGCGGGCTCGACGACCTGTCGGGTGTTGCCGGCTCGCCGTTGGCCGCCGGCGATCCGTTCGCCTACTACACGCCGCACGACGATACGCACCAGGTCGTGTACCAGGGCCAGGACGGACATCTGCACGAGCTCTATTGGGCGCGGTGCCGCGCCGGTCACCGGCTGGGACCTCAGCGCGATTTCGGGCGCGCCGGCGGCGAGCGGGACCCCGGCCGCCTATTACAGCGCCGGCACCAACACCAAGCACGTCATCTATCGTTCGGCCGACGGTCGCCTGCACGAAATCTGGTGGGTGCCGGGCGGCAGGCACGCCGGCGCACGTCGATCTCACTGCGTTCGCCGGCGCACCACCGGCGGCGGATCGCCCGGTGGCGTTCACGGTCGAGGGGCCGAACACGCAGCACGTCGCGTATCGTGGCACGGACGGCAGGATCTACGAAATACGCTGGGCTTGATCCTCGCAGGAGGCTCGTGCGGGCGCGACGCCATCGTGCTTGCAGCGTGTTGCACACCGCTACGGCCCCGGCGTCTCTGCATCCCCCAACCCCGCCATCCGCTTCCGCCACGTCTCCTGCGTCTGCGGCTTCACGAACAGCACCGACACGCTCGGATGCGCCTGCTTGATCGCGCGTTCGACGCGGTCGACGCAGGCTTCGATCTGCGGCGTGACGAGGGCGTCCTCGAAGTCGAGGCTCAGCGCGGCGACGATCTGGTCGGGGCCGAGCTGCACGGTGAGCACGCCGTTGGCGCAGCGGACGTCGGGGTCGGCGGTGGCGATGCGCAGGATGTCGTCCCGGACTTGCGGGGAGGCGGGTTCGCCGACCAGCAGGTCCTTGGTCTCGCGCGCGAGCAGCAGCGAGGAGGCGGCGAGCACGATGCCGATCGCGATCGAGGCGATGCCGTCGAACGCGGGCTGCTGCCAGACCTGGCTGGCGGTGACGCCGATCAACGCGATCAGCAGGCCGAGCAGGGCGGCGGTGTCCTCGAACAGCACGGTGAACGTGGTCGGGTTCTTGCTGCGGCGGAATGCTTCGAAATAGCCGAGCTTGCCCTTGCCGGCGCGGAACGCGTGCAGTGCGATCAACCAGGAGGTGCCTTCGAACAGCAGCGCGGCGCCGAGCACGATGTAGTTCACGAGCGGCTGGCGGATGGGTTCGGGATGCTGCAGGTGGACGATGCCTTCGTACACCGAGATGCCCGCGCCGAGCGCGAGCACCAGCAGGGCGACGATGAAGGCCCAGAAGTACAGCTCGCGGCCGTAGCCGAACGGACGGTTCTCGTCGGGCGGTTTTGCGGCGCGGGCGATGCCGTAGAGCATCAGCAGCTGGTTGACGGAATCGACCAGCGAATGCACGGCCTCGCTCAGCATCGCCGAGCTGCCGGTGATCGCGGCCGCGACGGACTTGGTCACGGCGATGGCGAGGTTGCCGAAGAGGGCGGCGTAGACGACGCGTTTGGAGGTGGCGGTCGGTTGCATAGGGGGCTTCCGGGGGAAGGTGGAGGGTAGCGGGGGTGGGATGTGGGTGGTGTGGTTGTGTGTTGGCGAGCTTTTTCTATTTGCTCGGGCGTATGCCGCGTATGCCGCGTATGCCCGTGATAGCGATGCGCCCGCTCTGCTCCCTCCCCTCCGAATGGAGGGGAGGGTTGGGGAGGGGTGCCCGCGTTTCAGGAAAATGACCGGCGTCCACGCAACCCCTCCCAACCTCCCCTGCAGTCGCAGGGGAGGAGCGTGATCCTGCGGCTTCGTGTCTGCGGCAAGGGATTTACGCGCCGCTTTGCAGCGCGCCCTCACCCAACCCTCTCCCGCAAGCGGGAGAGGGCTTTGGTGCCGCTTCGCTCTACTGTCTAGGCGTCTTCACTGTCGGTGCGCGAAGCTGGGGCCATGACGTCCCCTTCCGGTTTCTGGCTGCAAACGCATCGCGTCGGTCTGCGGCGGCTTGCTGTCGGCGTCGTCGCGATCTATGTGCTGTACCTGATCGCAGCCAACGTGTTCCTCAACAGCGCACTCGGAGAGCGAGCGTTCAATCAGCGACCCGAACGTTTCCAGATCCACTGGACGCGGGCGATGAGCCTGTATCCGGGACACGTGCACCTGCGCGACGTGCGGGTGGGTGGGCACGTGCGCCGCAATCTCTGGTCGGTCGAGAGTCCGGTGGCGGATGGGCGCATCAAGCTGTTGCCGTTGCTCGTGCGCAAGTTGAGCTTCGGCAGGATTCGCGCGCGCGATGTCGTGCTCGGCGTCGATCGCGACGCGCCCGACCTGCCGCAGTCGGTGCCGCCAGCGTCGAAAAGCGCGAAGCCGCCGTGGCGGCTGCACTTCGATGCGATCACGACCGACTCCGTGCAGCAGCTGCGCGTCGGAAGCTGGTTCGTGGAAGGGGGTGGCGAGGCGAGTTTCGCGATGGACAAGGCATTGCGCGGCGGGGAAGTCGCGGTGCGGCCGTCGTGGCTGCGCATGCCGGCCGCGCGATTGCGGCATGGCGATACGGTGCTGGCGCGCGATGCGCGAGTCGACTACTCGATGACGATGGCACCGCACACGCGCGCGCAGGCGCAGGGGTTCGAACGCGTGCGCTTCGTCGATGCGCGGTTGCAATTGACCGGGCGGGCGCCGGGGCTGGCGGTCAGCGAGCGCAGCAAGGACGGCGCGCTCGCGTTCGCGAAGACCGGGCAGACCGGCCAGGTCGTCGCCGACCTGTCGATCCGCCGCGGCGTGCTGCAGCCCGGTGGTCGCCTGCGCTGGACCGCGCCGATCCTGATCGACAGCGCCAGCGCGGACGCGCAGGGCTATCGCCTGCAGGTCGACGCCGACGTGCTGGCCGATGCGATCGCCGTGCGCGCGCGCGTACCGAAGCGTGCCGGCCATTACGACCACGTCTCGGTCGACCTGCGCGTCGCCGAGCGCAGGTTGCAGCTGCCCGATCCGCACGCGCTGTTGCGCAAGACCTCCGGCGACATCGACCTGCGCTGGCACTTCGCGACGCTGCGCTGGCTCAATCCGCTGTTGTCCGAAGGCTGGCTGCGGCTCGACGGCGAAGCGGACGTGGTCGCAGACCTGAAGCTGCGCGATGGACGATTGGTCGCCGGCAGCCGTGCGCAGCTGCTGCGTGCGCAATTGCAGGCGGATATCTTCGACACGGTGGCATCCGGGCAGGCGACGGCCGTCGCGCTGGTCGAACGCGAGCAGACGAAAATAGATTTCATCGCGCAACGATTCCGCCTGGCGCCGCGCGCCGCACCGTCGCAGGCTTACGTGCAGGGCAGCGACTTGCGGCTCGGGCTGGTGGCTTCCGGCGACCTGGCCCGGTTCCGTCGCACGATGCTCGCGCACCTGCGTTTCGACGATGCCGTCATTCCCGACCTGCGTGCATACAACCGCAACCTGCCAGGAAAAAGCCTGCGCTTCGACGGCGGCAGCGGCACGGTCGCGGCCGACATGGTGCTCGACGCCAAGGGCGAGATGCGACATGGCCGGCTGCAGCTGCATGGCCAGCAGGCCGTCGTGCGTTTCGGCCCTTCGCGCATCGTCGGCAACCTCAACGTCGACACGCGACTGACGCACGCCGGTCGCGGGCATCGTCGCTATCGCATCGACGCGTTCGCGCTGGACCTCGACCAGGTGCAGGTGGGGAAGGGCGGCGATCCACCGTGGTGGGCGAACGCGACCTTCGACGACGCCATGCTCGACTGGCAGCAGCCGTTCAAGGTGGACGGCAATGCGCAGGTGCAAATGAAGGACGTCAGCGTGCTGTTGTCGCTGTTCGCCGAACGCAGCGCGTTCCCGAAGTGGATCGCCAGTGTCATCGACGAAGGCCAGGCGCATGCGACGGCGGCGGTGCGCGTGGACGGCGAGACGGTCACGCTCGACCGCATCCGCGCGCGCAACGAGCGCGTCGAGCTGGACGGGCGGCTGCGCGTTGCGGGCGGCGAGCCGCAGGGCGACCTGTATGCGCGCTGGGGTGTGCTGGGGCTGGGCGTTGAAGTGCATGGCCGCGAGCGCAAGCTGCATCTTCGCAATGCGCGGGAGTGGTACGAGTCGCGGCAGCCGGCGGCTGGCGCACCGAGCCGCGCGGACGCAGTCTCGCGCTGACCCGTAGCGCAAGCGACGTCTACGCGGAGTATTGCGTCACGGTGTGGCCGCGCGGATAGGTGCGGGCGTGCTCCAGCGTCAGCTTGAGATCGCCCAGGTCTTGCGGGGCGAACGAGCGGCCGGAACCGATCAGGATGGGCACGCTGCGCAGGCGCAGGACGTCGACTTCGCGCGCGCGGAACAGCGCGTCGGTCAGCGTCAGGCTGCCCCAGAGCATGAGGTCGCCGTCGATACGCTTACGCAGCGCGCGCACGGCCTCGACGCCATCGCCGCGCAGGATCTCGACCTGGCCCTTGTCGCCCCACGGCGCCGCTTCGAGCGAGTTCGAGACGACGAATTTGGGCAGGGTGTTGATCGGGCCGGTGACGCGTTCGACTTTTTCGTCGGCCTTCGGCCAGTAGTCGGCGAACATGCGGTAGGTCGTGGTGCCGAAGACGATCGCGCCGACGGATTCGAGCAGCTTCATCTGCTCGTCTTCGCCTTCCTTGAAATCGCCGCTGGCGTCGAAGTAGCCGATGCCGCCGTCCTTGTACGACGCGTAGCCGTCGACGCTGACGATCTGTTCCACGATGATCTTGCCCATGCCGACCTCCGTCGCTTGCGATGCGCGCGAGGCTAGCGTTGCGGTCGTTGGAGCGGCGTAAAGGAAAAGCGGTGGCAGACGTGCCGATCGCTCGTGGCGCCGCGATGCCTGCTTTGGCCGAGCCCGCCAGGTCGGACCTGTGCCTCAGGCAGCTGAAGGCCACGACGACATCCTGTAAGGTCGTGCGTAATCCGCGCCCGGCCGTCATGGCCTTGGTGCATTTGTCGGGAGAGTGCCTTGAACGGACGGTGGGGGTCGGGATGGTGGGTGGCGCTTGCCTGCGCGATCGCGGCTGCATCGCCGGGCACACGCGCGGCAGGCATGGCGGGCAACGCACCGCAATTCGAACCGGCACCCTGCACGTTCGAAGACGTCGATGCGCGTTGGGCGCGCAAGCAGCGCGTGGAATGCGGCTGGTTGCACGTTTCGGAAACGCGCGCACGCGCCGGCGGTCGCGAACTGAAACTGTGGGTGGCGATCGCGCGTGCCGATCCCGCGACGCGCGTCGCCGATCCCATTCTCTACCTGCATGGCGGGCCGGGCATCGCCACGGTCGATACCTGGTTCCCGTTCTTTCCCGACAGTGTGGCCTGGGGCGCGTTCCGCAAGACGCGCGACATCGTGTTTTTCGATCAGCGCGGCACGGGACGTTCGCAGCCGGCGCTGTGTCCGGACGTGCGCGCGCAGTTCGAGGCGCTCGAAAAGGAGCGGTTGGCGCCTTCGCGGGAGCTCGAGCGCGAGGTTGCGATTTATTCGGCGTGCCGACGGACGCTGCTCGATGCGGGCACGGATGTCGACGGTTACAGCAGCGACGCGACCGCCGAGGATGCCGAACACCTGCGCAAGGCGCTGGGCTATCCGGCCTGGAACGTGTACGGGACCTCGTACGGCACCTTCGTCGCGCTGCGGTACCTGCAGCTGCATCCGCGCAGCATCCGCTCGCTGATCCTGGATTCGCCGTATCCGCCGAATTCGACCGTGTGGGCCGAGCAGGGCAGCACGACGGCCAAGGCCTTCGAAGCAGTGGTACGCGCCTGCCGCGGCGCAGGCGTCGTGCACGCGGCGTTTTCCGGATCTGCCAGGCAGGCTCGATACGGCGCTGGCGCGTTTGAATGCGCATCCCTTGACGGGCAAGCATGGCGCGATCGATGGCGACGCCTTCGTCGGAACCTTGTGGACGATGTTGGTCCGCGCCGACACGATGGGCTACGTGCCGCTCGCGATCGACGAGGCGGCCGCGGGCAAGGACGCGACCGTGCGCGCATTGGTGGACGTCTTCGGCGGACCAGATTCGTTCGGTAGTTACAGTCCCGTGCAGGCGCTCGCGGTCAACTGCTACGAAGGCGGCCGGCGCACCGACGCCAGCCGCGACGCGAAGCGACGCTGGCCGCACTTCTCGGGGCAGGAACCGGCCGAGGCCTTCGACCAGAAATGCGCGGCCTTGCAGCCGAACCTTGCGCCACCCGCCACGTTCGCGCCGGTCGCGGGCGACGCGCCGGTGCTGCTGTACACCGGCGAGTTCGATCCGGCGACGCCTCCGGACGATGCGCTTCAGGCAGTGCGTTTCCTGCCTCACGGCACGATCGTGCCCGTCGGGGGTGCCTCGCATGCGCCGTTCTACAGTGACGATTGCACGCGCGGGATCGCACACGCGTTTCTCGCGGCGCCTTCGGCGACGCCGGACCTGGCCTGCCTGTCGAAGCGCGCGCCGTTCGCGTTCGCGACCGAGGGCATGGACGCGCTCCTGCGCGAGCAGACGGCGGACTAGGGCTCAACGATGGCTGGACTTGCCGGCGAGCCGCGCCGCCTTCGTCGCCAGGTAGTTCCGCTCGGGAAGGCTCGCGGTGCGGCCGGCTGCCGCGAGATAGTGCTCGATCGCAGCCTCGTGATCGCCCGCACGTTCGAGCAAATGCGCGCGCACCGCGTCGAGGCGGTGGTGGCCTGCGAGGCGTCCGTCGGCATCCAGTGCATCCAGCAGTTCCAGTCCGGCTCGCGGCCCATGCACCATCGCGCCGCGATCGCGTGGTTCAGCGCGACCATCGGATTGTCGGACATGCGCATGCAGCAGGCCGTACAGCGCGAGGATCTGCGGCCAGTCGGTGTCTTCCGCGCGTGCGGCTTCGTCGTGCACGGCCGCGATCGCGGCCTGCAGCTGGTAGCTGCCGATCGATCCCTTCGACAGCGTGGCGCGTGACGAGCGCGATGCCCTCGGCGATCGCGTCGCGGTCCCACAGCGCTGCGGTCCTGTTCGTCGAGCGGGATCAGTTCGCCGTGCGGACCGGTGCGCGCGGGTCGGCGCGCGTCGGTCAGCAGCATCAGCGCGAGCAGGCCGGCGACCTCGCCGTCGTGCGGCAGCAGGGCGCTGCACCGCGCGCGTCAGGCGGATCGCTTCGTTGGAGAGTTCCGTGCGGTGCAGGTCGGGGCCGGTGCTGCTGGTGTAGCCCTCGTTGAAGATCAGGTACAGCACGTGCAGCACGGCGGCGAGGCGTTGCGTGCGTTCGGCTTCGTCGGGCAGGGCGAAAGGGACGCCGGAAGTCTTGATGCGTCTGCTTGGCGCGGCTGATGCGCTGCGCCATCGTCGCTTCGGGCACGAGGAACGCGTTGGCGATCTCGGCCGTGCTCAGGCCGCCGACGGCGCGCAGCGTCAGCGCGATCGCGGACGACGTGGTCAGCGCGGGATGGCAGCACATGAACAGCAGGACGAGCGTGTCGTCTTCGTCTCCTGCGTGGTCGCTGTCCGGGCCCGGTGCGTAGTCCTCGATCGCGACGCCCTGCAGGAACACCAGCGCTTCGCGTTGCCGTCGCGCGAGATCGCTGCGCAGCTCGTCGGTCATGCGCCGCCGCGCGACATGGATCAGCCAGCCGCGCGGGTTCTCGGGGATGCCTTCGCGCGGCCACTGCAGCGCGGCGGCGAGCAGCGCTTCCTGCACGGCGTCCTCGGCGGCGCCGAAGTCGCCGAAGCGCCGCATCACGGCACCGAGCACGCTGCGGCGCGAGTTCGCGCAGCAGGTGCTCGATGCCGGATGCCATGGGAGACAGGTAGCCGCGTCGTCACATGTCGGTGGGCGGTGCGCTCATGACCTGGCGCACTTCGATCGGCATGTTGAGCGGCGCGCCGTCCTTGTCCGGGCGCCGCCGAGGCCTGCGCGGCGATCTCGTAGGCGCGTTGCGCGCTGTCGACATCGATGATCCAGAAGCCGGCGAGGAATTCCTTCGCTTCGGCGAACGGCCCGTCGGTGATCCGGCGTGCCGTCCTTGCGCGCGCGCACCGACTTGGCTTCTTCCGGACCGGCCAGTCCCTGCGCGTCGACGAATTCGCCGGATGCCTTGAGTTTGCCGTTGAGGCCGATCATGAAATCGATATGGGCCTTGATGGCTTCCGGCGGCCAGGTGCCGATGCCGGCCGTGGTCCAGCCTTCCTTCGGGGCGTGCATCATCAGCATGTACTTCATGTCTTGCTCCTGTCGTCGCGCCCGGAATGGGCGCGTTCATGGGGAAGTCGGAGCACGAAGCCGGTTCTCGACATGCCGTGCAAAAACTCTCGACATCCGTCGCGGTGGACCGCACTGCCAGCGTGGCGGCGGAGCCGAGAATACCCAAAAGCCGCCAGCCGGGATGTCCGTCCGTGCGCGGCGCGGGTGACGCGGGACGATCTTCCGGGGAAGTGCCGCGATGCAGCACGCCGGCGAGTGCTTGTGATGTCGATCACGGTGAAGGCCGGAGGGTCCGCGATCGAACCTGGCAACGATCCCGCAGGTGCGGATTCCGTCGTGCGGTCGCAGCGCGGCTTTCGAACCTGCCGGCACGCCCGATCGCGATGGCAGTGGCCAGGGCAGCAGTGTGCACATCACCGTCCGGCAGCACGGCGCAGGATGCGTCCGTGTTGCACGATCATCGTCACGCACTCCTCATGCGCTCATCCGTGGCGGGCGGCGTAGTTGCGCGCTTCATCGCTTGTTCGCTATGGTCGGGCCTCCTACGCAGGGAGCTGGGGTAGGGACAGATGCGAGCGGACCATCGCATGCCTCCATTGGGATCGGCGCGCACCGTGCGCACGGTGGGGCTGCTGCTCGGCCTGGTGATCACGATCGCCCTCGGCGTGATGGTGTTGCAGGATCGCGCCGCCCGCATGGAGACCGCGCGCAAGCAGAGCCTGACACTCGCCACCGGCGTCGATCGGTTGTTGATGTACGAATTGCGCAACCTCGAGCGCGCATTGACCGGCATTGCCGCCGACGGCGATGCTTTCTTCCGCGCCGCACCGGCGCAGGCGCCGGCATTGTTGTCCGAAGCGGTCGCCGGCGTGGTGTCGCGTCATCCGGAACTCGAATCGATCGTGCTGTTCGATGCACGCGGACGTGCGCTCACGCGCGGTGCATCGGATCCCACGCTGCCGTCCTGGATCGCGTCCGCGCCGAAGACCGCGCGGCCACTGGTGTTCGGCCCGTTGCAGCGCACGCACGATCGCGCCTGGGTCGTGCCGGTCGCGCTGCGCAGTCGCGGCGGCGACTGGCTGGTGGCACGACTGCGCACTTCGGAATTCGAACGGATGGTCGCGGGCCTGGATACCGGCCGCGAGGGCAGCGTCACGGTCCTCGATCGCCGCGGCATCGTGCTCGCGCGCAACGGGACAGGTGTGTACATCGGCCGTCACGTGCCGTTGCCCGCTGCGCTCCCGTTGCAGGGCGGCACCGCCACCCTCGAGATGACCAGCGAGCTGGATCGCGTCACGCGCGAGGCGACGTTCAGCGCAGCCAGCGGCTATCCGGTCGTCGTCGCTGCCGGGATCGGCTTGCGCGAGGCGCTCGCACCTTGGGTGATGTATGCAGGCACCGCGATGGCGGCGATCCTGTTGTACTGGATGGGACTGCTGTTCTTTGCGCGCCGCATGGCCGGCGCCGAGGCCGCACGCGAACTGATGGTCGACGAACTGCAGGCCAACGCGGACTGGCTGCACCAGGCGCAACTGGCCGCGCGCACGGGCGTGTGGCGTCTGGCGTCCGACGAAACCCAGGTGCGCACGTCCGAGCACACCGCCGCGATGTTCGGCTTTCCACCTGTTTCGGGTCTGATTCCGATCGACCGCTTCTTCGAGAGCATGCACCCCGACGACCGCGCGCGGGTCGAGACGGAATTCGCGCAGGCGCGCGAGCGCGGCGAGCCGTTCAAGTCGGAATTGCGCATCGTGCTGCCCGATGGGCAGGTCCGCTGGATCGTGTCGCGCGGCGCGATGGTCGCCGACAGCCACGGCGAAGAACGCATGACCGGCACCATCGTCGACATCACCGAACGCCACGAGGCCATGGCGCGGGTCGAACGCGCCGAGTCGCAGTTCCGGGAGCTGTTCGAACGCAACCCGCTGCCGTTCTGGGTGTTCGATACCGAGACGTTGGCCTTCCTGGCGGTCAATACGGCAGCCATCCGGAACTACGGTTACAGCCGCGACGAATTCCTCGCAATGACAATACTCGACGTCCGTCCGGCCGAGGACGCGGACGAGGTGCGCGAGTCCGTACGCGTGATGCATGGGGAAGATCACGGCGACCGGATCTGGGTGCATCTCACGCGCGATGGCCGGCGCATGGACGTGCGCGTCCACAGCAGCGGCATCGAATTCGCAGGCCGCGCGGCGCGACTGGTGCTGGCCGAAGATGTGACGGGGCGTGTGGCCTACGAGCGCGACCTGGCCTGGCGTGCGACGCACGATGCCACGACCGGCATGCTCACGGTGCCGGCGCTGGTGGAGCAACTCGATGCGTTGACGGGGGTGAGTCCGCATCCGGGCTATGCGATTGCCTACGTGCAGCTGCGCGGGTTGGAACTCGTCGCGCCGACGCTCGGCCGTCGCGCTGGCGAGACCATCCTGCGCGCAGCCGCCGAACGATTCGCCTGGATCGGACAGACTTACGGATTCGCCGCTTACCTGCCGGCGGAATCGTTCGTGATCGTGGCGCTCGATCCCTTGCAGCGCGATGCGATGGTCGCCAAGCTCGTGCGCGCGACCGCGACGCCAGTGGAAGGCGATGGCGGCACGCATCCGCTGGAGGCCTGGATCGGCCTGGCGGAGGGCCCGGGCGACAGCGAAGGTGCAGAACAGGTGATCGGCAATGCCGCACTGGCGGCCCTGCAGGCACGGCGCGACAACGAGCAGGTCGTGCAGTTCGACGCGACGATGGCGGCGAAGGCGAGCGGGCGCCTGGCGCTCGCCGGGCGTTTGCGGCAGGCCGTGGAGCGGCGCGAGTTCGAGCTGTTTTTCCAGACGATCCAGGGCGTGACGGATGGCCGGGTCGTGTCGATGGAAGCGCTGCTGCGCTGGCCCCAGGCCGATGGCAGCTTCATTCCGCCGATGCAGTTCATTCCGCTGTGCGAGGAATCCGGGCTGATCGTGCCGCTCGGCGAATGGGTGCTGGAGGAGGCTGCACGCTGCCACGGCATGCTGGCGTCGGCAGGGCATGGCGATGTCTCGATCGCGGTCAACGTCTCGGCGATGCAGTTCTTGTCCGACACGCTGCCGCAATCTCTGCGCGCACTGCGCGCCGCGCACGCCCTGCCGCGCGGCGCCTTGCATGTGGAATTGACCGAGAGCGTCGTGCTGCGCCGGCCGGAGGTGGCACGCGCGGTGATGAGCGAACTGCGTGCGGAAGGCGCCTGCATCTCGATCGACGATTTCGGCACGGGCTTTTCGAGCATGGCCTACCTCAAGGACCTGCCGCTGGATTACCTCAAGGTCGATCGCGCCTTCGTGTCCGGCGTGCACCACGACGAGCGCAACGCGTCGATCTGTCGCGCGCTGATCGCGCTCGGCCACGGCCTCGACCTGAAGATCATCGCCGAGGGCGTCGAATGCGCCGAGGAACTGACGTGGCTGCGGATGCATGGCTGCGACCAGGCGCAGGGATACCACTTCGGTCGTCCCGCGCCGCTTGCCGAGGTGCTCGCATCGATGCAGCGATCCGCGCCGTCGGGCGAAGCGATTTCCATCCAACGGCACAAGACCTCGGGCGCGCGCCGCAGGACATGACGCGCTCGGGTCAGCGTTCGCCGACTTCCTCGAGCGACTGGCGAAGACGCGACAGCATCCCCGGGATGTCGCCCGCATCGATCACACCGTAACCGAACGACAATGCGGGCCGCTCCGGCGGGATCAGCGAATACTCCGCGATCGACTGCACGCCCGGGGCATGGCGTCGCGCCTTGGCGATGATCGTCGCGGCGAGTTCCGGCTGGCGGATGCGGGCCGCGAGGTGCAGGCCGGCTTCCGACGGGATCGGTTCCAGCCAGGGGCCGAGTTCGCGGCGCAAGCCATCGAGCAAGGCCTCGCGTCGCGCGGCATAGATCGGTCGCATGCGCCGCACGTGGCGCGCGAGGTGGCCGTCGCGGATGAAGGCGGCGAGGGCGGATTGGCCGATGGTGTCGCAATGCGAGTCCGCGCATCGCTTGACCGCGATCAGCGCAGCGCGCGCCCACGGCGGTGCGACGATGAAGCCCTTGCGCAACGCGGGGAACAGGCTCTTCGAGAACGTGCCGACATAGAACACCAGCGCATCGCGGTCCAGCGTCTGCAGCGCGTCGAGCGGGCGTGCGCCGAAGCGGAATTCGCCGTCGTAGTCGTCCTCGATGATCACCGCATCGTGGCGGCGCGCGAAGTCGAGCAGGGCCGCGCGGCGCCGCAAGGACAACGCGGCGCCGGTCGGCGACTGATGCGAGGGCGTGACGCTGATGACGCGGACATCGTCGGGCAGGCGATCGACGCACAAACCTTCGTCGTCGACCGGCATCGGCACCAGCTGCGCACCGGCGGCGATGAAGGCGGCACGCAGCGGCGGATAGCCGGGTTCCTCGACCGCCACGCAGGTCTGGCCTGGCGTCACCAGCAGACGTGCGAGCAGATCGAACGCCTGCTGCGCACCCGACGTCACGATCACGTCGTCGCGCGTGCAGGCGACGGCGCGCGCGAACGCGACATGCTGGGCGATGGCGTCGCGCAGTTCGGGAATGCCTTCCGATGGCGGATAGCCGAAGTTCGACTTCGACCATGTGCGCAGCGATTGCGCGTACAGGCGGCGCCAGGTGTCGTGCGGAAAATAACGGTGCTCCGGGACGCCGACGCGGAAACTGCTGGCGGGCAGGTCGGGCGGCGCGGTCGGTCCGAAGAAGGGCGCGCGCCAGGCGCGATTGAGGCGGGGATCCTCGAAGCCTGCTACCAGCGGCTGCGGTGTGGCGGGACGTCGCGAGGCGATGTCGGCGACGACGGCCTTCGCGCCTTTGCGCGGGATCGCGTAGCCCTCGGCGATCAGCAGATCGTAGGCGGTGGCCACCGTATTGCGTGCGATGCCGAGCGCGGTCGCGACTTGCCGCGTCGCCGGCAGCGGCGAGTCCGCCGGCAGGCGGCCATCGAGGATCGCCGAGCGCAGTTGCCGGTGCAGCTCGCGGGTGAGGGTGCCTTGGCCGCGGTCGGGCAGGGCCAGGGCGAAGGGGAAGACTGGCTCCATGAAATCTCCATGAACTGGATCAAACACGGAGCCAGATTACACCTAAGGTTCGACTCAAGCGGCGCCTTTCTCCCTCTCACGCTTGCGGGAGAGGGCTGGGGTGAGGGTGAGTCGAAGTAGTGCTCCCCCGCCCGCGCCGACCTCCAAGACCACGCCCCTCACCAGCCCAACCAGCCATCGAGGACACCGCCATGCCCCTGTCCATCTGCGAAACCTGCGGCACCCAGTACGCCGAGTCGCCAACGCCGCCCGCGCATTGCCCGGTGTGCGAGGACGAGCGCCAGTACGTCGGATGGCAGGGACAGACCTGGACCACCCACGAAGGCCTCGCCGCGAAATACGCATCGCGCCTCGAAGACGATGCCGGCCTGCTCGGCATCGGCATGTCGCCGGATTTCGCGATCAACCAGCGCGCGCTGTACCTGCCGACCGACGCCGGCAACATCCTCTGGGAATGCGTCAGCCTAGTCACCGATGAAGCGGTGGCGGCGCTGAAGGCGCGCGGCGGCGTCGACCTGATCGCGATCTCGCATCCGCATTTCTACGCGTCGATGGTGGAATGGAGCGAGGCGCTCGGCGGCGTGCCGATCCTGCTGCACGAAGCGGACAAGGACTGGGTGCGCAGGCCGTCTTCGAAGATCGAGTTCTGGAGCGGCGACGAGCACAAGCTGTCCGATACGGTCACGCTGCTACGAGCCGGCGGACATTTTCCCGGCAGCGCAGCGATCCATTGGAAGGACGGACCGCGCGAGGGCGGCGCGCTGTTTCCGGGCGATGCGCTGCAGGTGGTGTCCGACCGCCGCCACGTCACTTTCATGTACAGCTATCCGAACTACATCCCGATGAAGCGCGACGAAGTGCAGCGCATGCGTGCGCTCATCGCGCGCTATGCATTCGAGGACGTGTACGGATACACGTGGGGACGCAACATCCTCGGGGGTGGAAGTGCGGCGGTGGACGCATCGTTCGATCGCTACCTGGGCGCGATCGCGGCCTGACATGCGCGCCACCCTCTCCCCGCTGCGCGGGGCGAGGGAACCGATGTCCTTCTCCCCGCGCAGCGGGGAGAAGGTGCCGAAGGCGGATGAGGGGCGAGCGGAGGGGTGAGCGTGACGCTGCAGCGACCTGTCCGTGCCGCAAGACACGCACCCCTCACCCGGCGCATGCGCGTCGCCCTCTCCCCGCTGCGCGGGCGAGGGAACCGATGTCCTTCTCCCCGCGCAGCGGGGAGAAGGTGCCGAAGGCGGATGAGGGGCAAGCGGAGGGGTGAGCGTGACGCTGCAGCGACCTGTCCATGCCGTAAGACACGTACCCCTCACCCGGCGCATGCGCGCCACCCTCTCCCCGCTGCGCGGGGCGAGGGAACCGATGTCCTTCTCCCCGCGCAGCGGGGAGAAGGTGCCGAAGGCGGATGAGGGGCGAGCGGAGGGGTGAGCATGACGCTGCAGCGACCTGTCCGTGCCGCAAGACACGCACCCTTCACCCGGCGCATGCGCGCCACCCTCTCCCGCTGCGCGGGGCGACGGAGTAGCTGAGCAGGCGATCGCCGCCTGACGCGCCCCGCGCTCACGCATTCAAACCACGCAGCGCGGTGCGGAATGGTTTCGGAAGATTGGCCTGCGCCAATACACGCTTGATGAAGGTCGGATCGTCGGCCACGCCGAGCGGATCGAGCTTGATCGGCCCGAGCAGTTGCGACAGCGGAACGGACAAGGCGGCGGCCACCATCGCGGACACTTTGACCGGCGCATCGGGCTGCTCGTCGAAGCGCGGACGGATGGAAATGCCTGCTGGTTCATCATGATCGAGTTCGAGGAACCAGCGCGGCGCCGCGCCTGCACGCGCGAGTGCGTTCCTGTTCGGATGCTCGAGTGCCTTCGCCAGTTTCTTCAGCGTCTTGAGCCCTTTCTTCAGTCGCGCGGCGGCCTGGCGCAGGCTCAGCCTGGCGGTGAGCGGATCCATGTCGGCGCCGCGCAGGTCGAGTCGGCGGCGCTGGCGACCGATGGCCCAGTCTTCTAGGTGGGCGCCCTTGGCCGGCATCAGCTTCGGCAGCCCGCAACGACGCACGCCGTCGACCACGACCAGCGAGATGTCCGTTTCCCTTGCGCGGATCAATTGCAGGTAGGCGTTGCCCGCGGTACCGCGCACCACCACCAGGTCGGCGCGCTTGCCGGCTTCGAGCGAGCCGACGCCTTGCTCCCACTTCAGGATGCGCGCGGCGTTGCGCGTGGCCATCGCCACGATGTCTTTCGCCGAGAACGGATTGCCGGCGCGCTTGCTCCAGGCAAGGGCCGCCTTGAGTTCGCCGAGCAGGTTCTTGCTGCCGCTGGGCGACCAGTCCGAACCGAGGCCGATCAGCACCTTTTCCGCCTTCGCCGCGCCGATGTCGGCGGTCTGCCCATACAGCAGCAGGTTGCTGAGCGGCGACCAGACCATCGCACCGCGATGCTTGGCCAGCAGCTTGAAGTCGACGCGCTTGAGCCCGACGCAGTGGATGCCGGCGAGCGCCGCCGTAATCGCTACCTTGCCGCGACCGAGCTTGAGCGAGTCGAAATGATCGCGCGCGCGCTGGTCGCTGCCCTCGCTGAGGTGCAGCAGCAGGCAGCTGCTGCGCTTGAGCTGGGCGAGGAACTTCTTCGCATCCTTGGCGACGACGTCGCCGATCTTGGCATCGGCCGCCGGCAGGTCCGGCCCGTCGGAAATCTCGACGTTGCGCAAGAAACCGCGGTAGTAGCGGCGGATACCGGCGTTGCTGAACAGCGCGATGCCCTGCGTGGTGGTGACGCCGCCGAGCAGGCACTTACATTCGGCATAACGCGCGATGGCTTCGGGATAGCCCTTGGTCTGTCCGAGCACGTTCATCGGTCCGCTGATGAGGCGGCGGTAATCCGGATGGCGCGCCCAGGTGTCGCGATTGGTGTAGCGCTGCGGCACCTTCCATAGCGGCAGCGCGTTGTAGCTCAGGTGGTTGTGAAGATCGATCAAGCCCGGATACAGCGTGCCTTTCGTGTCCAGCACCGCGACGTCCGCGAACGCATCCGGCGCCGGCGCGCGCGCGGCGGCGATGGCGACGATGCGGTTGTCGGCGACGTAGACGATGCCGTCCTTCAACACGGTGTCGTGCGCGTCCATCGTGACGACGCGGCCGCGCAGCGCGAGCAGGGTCGGGCCGGCCATCATGTCAGGCCTTGGGAGCGACCCACACCAGCGTGTGGCGATCGTCCGGCTGCGGACGCGACACGCTGCTGCGCCGGGGCGGAGACAGCGCGCGGCCCGAGGCGTCGTTGCCGAGGAAGGCGGGTACGCCGAAGGGGAGGTCGCGGGCAGGAATTGCCCTGTGGTCGCTTTCGCGGAACGTCTGACCGTAGTTCGGCCCGGTCGTGTCACCGTCGTCATCAGGCGTGACGATGCCGCGCAGCTGCACGATGGCGGCGCGCCAGCGCGTGAGCAGCACGGCTTCGTCGTGGCTGCTCGGATGCGGCACTTCGATCACCGGCGTGGAACCCTTGCCGGGCCACAGATCGATCGCGCGTTGCGCCTGCGCGCCGAAGGCGACGATCGCCTGCAGCGCGGGGCGGTGCACGCGATCGAACAGGCGATTGCGCCACGCCAGTTGCGCAGGTTGCGTCAGGACGTTGTCGCCCTGGCTGGCCTGTCCCGGAATCAGCGCATAGGAAAACGCATTGAGGCAGAGATAGGCGCGGGTGAGGCCGAGCTTGGCGAGGAATCCCTGCACGCGTTGCCCGGCATCGCCGACCAGCGTGCGGCCGGCGATGCGTTCGGTCGCGCCGGGGTCCGATGCGATGCAGAGCACCTTGGCGCTGCCATCGAGGCGTCCGCGGTAGAAGATCGGTCCCCAGTCGTACCAGAAATGCTGCTTGAGATCGCCGTAGTCGGGACAGGCCGCGAACAATCTGGCGAAGGGCTGCGTCGGGCCCTTGTCGAATTCGATCATCGATGTTCCCTGGAACAGGTCCGGTAGCGGGGGAGTCCGGATGCGCTCGCGCCTGCGCGACACGCGCACAGAGGCATACGGTTGTCAACGACAGGCGCGTGGCGAAGCGGACAACGCGGCCATTTCATCTCCACCTGATCGAACCGGTGGCGATGAACCTGTGGTGCGTCTAAGGCGCCTGGAAATCCGGCACGACGACACGCCCTTCGCGCGCCGACACGATGGCTGCTTCGAGCACCGCCATCACCGCGATCGCCTGCGCAGGCGGCACCGGATTGCCGCCACGCCCGAGCAGTGCATCGCATATCTCGGCGTAGTAGCGCGACTGGTCGCCGCGCGGCACGGCCACGCGACGCGTGGCGCCTGCGTCGTCGTACAGGATGAGATCGTCGTCGTCGACGCCCCATTGCGCATCGCCGGGACGCAGCCCCGCGATCAGCTGCGCCTCCTGCGGATCGGCTTGTCGCTTGACCGCGCTGCCGCGCGTGCCGTGTACGAGAAAACGATGGCTGCCACCGGCGGCCAGCATGCCGGCATGCAGGATCGCGCGTCGCCGACCGAAGCCGAGCACGACATGCGCCCAGTCGTCCGCTTGCGCACCTTCGCGCTGCACCGCGACGCAGGCCTGGACCGTGTCGGGCCATCCAAGCAGTTGCAAGGCCTGGTCGACCAGGTGCGGCCCCAGATCCCAGAGCACGCCGCTTCCGGGGCCGGCCTGTTCCCGCCAACGCTGCCGCGGCTGCGGCCGGAAGCGGTCGATGCGCGATTCGAGGTGCATGGCCTCGCCGATCAGTCCGTCGTCGATCGCCTGCTTGATCGCAAGGTAGTCGGTGTCCCAGCGGCGGTTCTGGAACACGGAGAGCAGACACTGTTGCTCCTGCGCCAGCGCGCCGAGTGCACGGGCTTCGGCCAGCGACAGCGTGAAAGGCTTGTCGACCACGACATTGCGGCGTGCGACAAGCGCGGCGCGGGTAAGTGATGCGTGGCTGTCGTTGGGCGAGGCGATGACGATCAGGTCCGCGCGCGGGTCGGTCGCCGCGCTTACGGGATCGTCGACGACCTCCACGTCCGGCAGGTCCGCATGCACTTTGTCGGCATCACGCGAAGCGACGAAGTCCAGCGACAAACCCGGCACGGCCCGGATCAGCGGCGCATGGAAGGTGCGGCCGGCGAAACCGTAGCCGATCAGTGAAACGCGTATCGGGGCTCCGTGTTCGCTCATGCACGCTTACCGTAGCGCAGGACCATGCGAAGGTCGCGTCGACTCAATCCGCAACGGCCATGCGCAGCGCATGCAATCGTTCGTAATGCGGCCGGCAAGTCTCGGCAACGACGGCCGCCTCTGCCGGAAGCACCACCTCATGCGCGACCGGCGCTTCGAAGCCGGTCGATTCCCAGACATGCGCGTACCAGTGCGGCGCCCAGATGCCGTCGCTATCGCGCGGGCCCTTGGGCCAGTGCAGCATGCGATCGCTGAAGGCGATGCCCAGCCAGTCGCATAGCGCGCGCAGGTGGGCTTCGGGCGCGCGCAGGAAATCGCCGGCATCGATGACCGGCGGCGCGGCGCCGGCGGCGCTGAGTTCGTCGTAGAGCGCGACCTGCTGCGGCAGGCCGATGTCCTCGGCGGTGACGGTGGCGCGCGACTTGATGTAGGACGCCACCACTTCGCGCGGATCGCGGATCAACAACACGTTGCGCAGCTGCGCGATCCAGCCGTGGTCGATGTGCGGCAGCAGGTGGTGGGTCATGTGCTTCTGGTACCAGACGGGCGCATCGCCGGGTGCCGGACCGAGCAAGGCGTCCACGACGCTGCGCCAGTCGGCATCGCCGGCGGCGATGACTTCTTCGCGCACCGGATGGTCGAGCCCGGTGTGCGCGAGGTAGTGCGCGTACAGCGGCTCGTCGCTGATCGCGCAGTCGTCGCGGTTCTCCCAGGCGCGCATCATCGCGGTGGAGATGTTGCGCGGTCCCGACCACATGGCGATGCGCAGCGTCATCGCCTTAGCCTGGACGCTTGCGGCCGGCGACGTCGCGCGCGACCAATTGCTGGTACAACGCCTGCAGCCTCTCGACCATCGGTCCGCGGGCGTCGCCGCCGCGGCCGCGATCGCGATCGCCAATCCGGCGCCCGTCGATGGTATGCACCGGCACCACGCCGGCGAACGTGCCGGTGACGAAGGCCTCGTCGGCGCCGTAGACGTCGGTGAGGCTGAAGGACTTCTCGAACACCGGAATGCCGTTGTCGCGGCACAGCGCGATGACATTGCCGCGGGTGATGCCGCCGAGGCAGTACTGGCCGGTCGAGGTCCAGACTTCGCCCTTGCGCACGATGAAGAAGTGCGTGGAATTGCAGGTGGCGACGAAGCCGTGCGGATCGAGCATCAGCGCCTCGTCGGCGCCGGCGGTGTAGGCCTGGATGCAGGCGGTGATGCAGTTGAGCTTGCTGTGCGAGTTGAGCTTCGGGTCCTGCACGTCGGGGTAGCCACGGCGCACGTGCACGGTGAACAGCGACAGGCCGCGTTCGGCGGTCTCGACCGATGCGGCCTTGTATTCGGGGATGATCACGATGGTGGCCGGGCCCACGGTCACGCGCGGGTCCTGGTACGGCGTGCGCTTGACGCCGCGCGTAACCATCAGCCGCACGTGCACGCCGTCGCCGTGCATGCCGTTGGCGTCGAGCGTGTCGTGGATCGCGCGCGTGAGCTGCGCGCGGTCGAGGCCGATGTCGAGCAGCAGCGCTTTCGCGCCTTCGTACAGCCGGTCGAGATGCGCCTCGAGGAAGGCCGGTTGGCCGCCGACGATGCGGAAGCCCTCCCACACGCCGTCGCCGAGCACGAAGCCGCTGTCGAACACCGACACCACCGCTTCGTTGCGGTGCTTGAGCACGCCGTTGACCGAGATCAGGATGTCGGCATTGCGTGGGTCGTCGGCGGAATGCTGGGTGCCCTGGGTCATGCGTCGCCTCCTATGGGGCACGATGGTAGCCGGAAAGCGGTGTGTACCGAATCGACCGGGCATGCCACGTCTGCTTAACGTGGGTTCCTGCACAGTCGGCGCCTGTCGCGATCCGCCACCTCCAGGCGCTGGCCGCGCGTGCGGAGCCACCCGAGTTGAACCATCGCCATCCCGATCCGGACGCGCCTAGGTCGACTGACGGGCGCTGCTTCGTCTACATCCTGCCGTGCACGTGGGAAGACCACTGCAAGATCGGCTTCTCGCGCGATCCCTTGTCGCGGATGCAGACCTTGCATCGCCGCTGGTTCGAATTCTTCGACCTCGATCGCGCGCTGCTGGTGGAAACCGAGACGATTCGCGACGCGCGTGACCTCGAACTGGAATTGCGTCGGCCGCTGGCCGAACACAATGCGCCCGCGCCGCTGACCGTGCGTCGCGAGGCCGGTGGACATACCGAATGGTTTCGCGGCGCATCGGAATCCTTGCAGCGAGCGATATCCACCCTGCGCGATCGCGGCCACGTCATCCACGCGCCGCTGCGCGCCTGGCTGCGCCCGGCGCTGGCCGCGCGCAGCGACCAGTTGTACGCATGGACGATCGCGCAGTTGTCCGTCGACGAACTCGATGGCCTGGCGGGGCCGACGCCGACGCAGCAGCTGGTTCGCGACATGCTGGATGCCTACGCCGCGCTCGGGATCGAACTGGAACTGCTATTGCCGCCGGAAGTACAGCGCTGGTATCAGGCGAGGCGGTACGCGGAATGATGCCGCGTCGCCCGGTTCATCGCGGCGCGAGACAGGACCACGACTACGGCAGGGCTAGCGCGCCTTGCTGAGGATGGTGAGCCTGGTGCCGCCACCGGCCAGCGCTACGCGGGAAACAACCGAACTGCTCGCCGCGCTGCCGAGACTGGACATGTAGGCCAGCACCCAGTCTTCGGCCGCACCGGGTTCGGAAAACTTCGCGGTGGTCTCGCACAACGTGCTTTTGCATTGCATCGTCAGGTCGTCGGCCGTGACGCCGGCCGCGGCCATGCCGGCACCAGCGAGGATCTTGCGCAATTCGTCTTCCTTCGCCGCCGCCCACGCGCTGTCGCGCTGTTCGGCGGCATAGGCCTGGCCGACGGCCTTGCGCAATTGGGCATTGCTGCGCGACTTGCTGGCCTGCGCCGTGGCGCGCGCGGCGACGATGCCTGCGACAGCCTGGCGAGCGGCCGGTGTCATCGGCGCTGCAGTGCCAGGTGGCTGCGAGAAGCTGGTGGCTGGCGTCGCCTCGGCAACGTCGATGGAAGCCGGTTCGATAGCGGCAACGGGCGCGGATAGCTCGGCGCCACGATGCTTGTACAGCAGCGCACCGACGACGATGGCGATGACGATCGCCACGGCGATGGCAGGGGCGGGCACGCGGCGGGAATGAGGGCGGCGGGAATGGGGGGTGGATCGGTTCAAGGGGATGGGTCCGGAATGGAGAAAAAAGACGCCGGCCTTGAGCCGGCGCCTGCTTGCGCGGATCAGGACGCGGACGCGTCGTCCGTGTAGTAACCGACGTAGGTGTCGTTGATCGACACGCCTGCCGGCAACTGGCAGCTCATCGCCACGTTCTGGTAGTACAGCGGATCGGCCTCGGTCGGACGACCGAAGAAGATGTAGCCGGTGGTCGGGGTGCCCGGGACGCCGTTGGCGAGCACGGTCACGCTCTGGCTCTCATAGACGTTGTCGGGTTCGCCGGCCAGGCCCTGGATGCCGGTGCAGGTCACCGTGGCGTCGGCGGCGGTGCTGTTGGTGAAGAACGCGCCGAAGTACTCGACGATGGCGGTGCCTTCGCTGCCGTCGTTGCTGGTCGTGAACGAGCAGGAGACGAATGCGGGCTGGGTGCCTTCGTTGGCGATGCCGAGCGGGCGATTGCGCAGCTTGTCGACGTTCTTCTGCGCACCCTGGCACACCGCGGTGGCCGTGTTGGTGTTCTGGACGAGTTCGGTTGCGGCGTAGGCAGGCGTGGCTGAGGCGGCGGCAACGGCGAAAGCCGCGAAAAGGATCGAATACTTCAAGTTGAAACTCCCTGTTGGCGCCATCTTCATGATGGCGTCCGTGGGGTGGAGCAAGTTGCGTGCCAAATTTTGGCGCGGGCTGCCCGCTGTATTTCCGTGCGCAGACATCACGTTGATCGTCGCTACGGCCGATCGTTCTTGGTGACTCTACGATTGCAAAAAATGTCAAGCTTCGCGATCGCCTTTTGATGCGATGACGCATTGACTCTGCAAGTGACGCAACGCGACCTCGCAGGACACACGTCTGTCGCGTTCGGTTGGCGCCGATCGTGCGCGACGAATCGGCTCCATGACTTTCGGCGCTATGGCGCATCATCGCAGTGCGTCACCATGCAAGATGGTTTTCGGTCCGTTGGCCGCCGATTTCGAGAGAACCCCATGCGTCGTACCCTGGTTTCAGCTATCGCGCTGGCGCTTGCCGGTGTTTCCATGGCAGCCTCAGCACAGACCTCGACGGCAGCACCTGAAGTGAGGGCCACCACGCAGCTGCCGCGCGACGTACGCCCCACGCATTACGACGTGGCCGTGGTGCCGCACGCGGAATCGCTGAGTTTCGACGGCAACGTGGCGATCACGCTCGACGTGCTGCAGCCGACCGCAAGCATCGTCCTGCAAGCCTTGGACATGACGTTCTCTTCGGTACGGCTGACGCCGGTCGCCGGTCATGCCGACTATGCGACGCCGCAGGTCAAGGTCGATGCGGAGGCGCAGACGGCCACGTTCGTCTTCCCGCAGCCGCTGCCGGTCGGCCAGTACAAGCTGGCGATGGATTACACCGGCAAGATCGGCACGCAGGCCAACGGCCTGTTCGCGATCGATTACGACACCAAGGCCGGCAAGAAGCGCGCGCTGTACACGCAGTTCGAGAATTCAGACGCGCGCCGGTTCATCCCGTCGTGGGACGAGCCCAACTACAAGGCCACGTTCGACCTGACGGCCACCGTGCCCTCGTCGCAGATGGCAGTGAGCAATATGCCGGCGGCGGAGAAGACCGACCTCGGCAACGGCACCACGCGAGTGCGTTTCGCGCCGTCGCCGAAGATGTCGACCTACCTGCTGTTCTTCGGGCTCGGCGACTTCGATCGTGCGACCGCGACCGTGGATGGCACCGAGGTCGGCGTCGTCACGCAGAAGGGCTTGGCGTCGCAGGCCGATTTCGCGTTGCAGTCGTCGAAGGCCGTGCTGCGCGAATACAACGATTACTTCGGCGTGGACTATCCGCTGCCCAAGCTCGACAACATCGCTTCGCCAGGTCGCAGCCAGTTCTTCGGCGCAATGGAGAACTGGGGCGCGATCTATACCTTCGAGTATGTGCTGCTACTGGATCCGACGATCTCGACGCAATCGGACAAGCAGTCGGTGTTCTCGGTCGCCGCGCACGAGATCGCGCACCAATGGTTCGGCGACCTGGTGACGATGAGCTGGTGGGACGATTTGTGGCTCAACGAAGGCTTCGCGACGTGGATGGCGGGGCGCACCACCGCGAAGCTGTATCCGGAATGGAAGACCGAACTCGAAACCGTGCTCTCGCGCGAATCGGCGATGGGCCGCGACGCGGTCGCGACCACGCATCCGGTGGTGCAGCACGTGGAGACGGTGGAGCAGGCCAGCCAGGCCTTCGACGCCATCACCTATTCGAAGGGTGCGGCGGTGATCCGCATGCTGGAAGGCTACGTCGGCGCCGATGCCTGGCGCGAAGGCGTGCGCCGTTACATCAAGGCGCATGCCTACGGCAACACGGTGTCCGACGACCTCTGGCGCGAGATCGAGGCGGCCGCAGGCAAGCCGATCACCGCCATCGCCCACGATTTCACGTTGCAACCGGGCGTGCCGATGATCCGTGTCGAATCGGCCGCATGCAGCGATGGCAAGACGACGCTGCAACTGGCGCAGGGCGAGTTCACCAAGGATCGTCCAGACAAGAAGCCGTTGTCGTGGCGCGTCCCGGTGATCGCGCAGGCCATCGGCGGGAATGCGCCGGTGCGCGCGATGGTGTCCGACGGCCACGCGACGCTCGAGGTGCCCGGTTGCGGGCCGGTGATCGTCAATGCGGGCCAGAGCGGTTACTACCGCACGCTGTATGCGCCGGCACAGTTTTCCGCGATCAGCGACGGCTTCGCGAAACTGGCGACGATCGACCAGCTCGGCGTGATGAAGGACAGCTGGGCGCTGGGCCTGGCCGGGCTGCAGCCCGCCTCGAACTATCTCGATCTGGCCAAGGCCGCGCCCGTCGATGCCGATCCGCAGGTCTGGGGTGACATCGCCGAAAACCTCGACGCCCTCGACGCGTGGTATCGCGGCGACGCGGCACGGCAGGCGAAATTGCGCGCCTTCGCGATCGCGCGGCTGGCACCGGTGTTCGCGCGGGTCGGTTGGGAAGCGCGCAAGGATGAACCGGCACCGATCACCGTTCTGCGCGCGAAGCTGGTCAAGACACTCGGCGGCCTCGGCGATGCCGCCGTGATCGAAGAGGCGCGTCGTCGCTACTCGGCGCAGGCCGGCGACACGGACGCGATGCCGGCGGAACTGCGCAAATCGATCCTGGCGGTAGTCGCCGGCCATGCCGATGCCGCGACCTGGGACAGGCTGCACGCGGAGGCGAAGGCCGAGAAGACGCCGCTGGTGAAGGACGAGCTGTACAACCTGCTGGCCACGACCGACGACGAGGCCTTGGCCCGGCGTGCGCTCGAACTGGCGCTCACCGATGAACCGGGGGCGACCAATACGGCCGGCATGATCCGTACCGTGTCCGAGACGCATCCGGATGCCGCATTCGCCTACGCCATCGCGCACCTCGAACAGATCGACAAGGTGGTCGATTCGACCTCTCGCAGCCGCTATTACCCGAACCTGGGCAACAACTCGCTGGATCCGGCGATGATCGGCAGGATCAAGGCCTTCGCCGATGCGCATATCGCGGCCGGGTCGCGCCGCGCAGCCGATACGGTGATCGCGAACATCGTTTATCGCATCAAGGTACGCGACGAGCGCTTGCCGGAAATCGATGCGTGGCTGGCGCGGAACGCAGGCTGACGAGCATCGCTGCTTCGGCGCGCGAGCTGCATGCGCGTGACGCGCAGCAATCGGTACCTTCGTCACCGGAGTTCGCTACGCGTTTGTGCGCGTCGCTCGCTTCGCCTTCTTGACAGTCCGCACGGGCGTGCGCTTAGCCGCCTGTTTCGCTGCCGGTTCGACCGCACGCGCTGTTTCCGTCTTCAGCGTGACCCATGTCGGCGCATGGTCGCTGGCTTTTTCCAGTCCGCGTACCCAGCGGTCGACGCCTGCGTCGACGAGTCGCGGTTGCGCCTGCTCGTTGAGCAGCAGATGGTCGATACGCAGGCCGGCGTCGCGCTGCCAGTGCTGGCGGAAGTAGTCCCAGAACGTGTAGATGCGCTCTTCCGGATGCCTGGCGCGCAGCGCATCGAGCCAGCCTTGCCGCAGCAGGCGCTCGAACGCCTCGCGGCTTTCCGGTTGCAGCAGCGCGTCCTTGCGCCAGTGCTTCGGGTCGTAGATGTCGAAGTCGGTGGGCACGACGTTGAAGTCGCCGGCCAGCACCACGGGATGGCCGCTGTCGTACAGCGTCTGCGCATGCTTGATGAGGCGTTCGAACCAGCGCAGCTTGTAGTCGAACTTCGGGCCGGGCTGCGGATTGCCGTTGGGCAAGTACAGGCAAGCGACGATCACGCCGTGCGCGGCGACTTCCAGATAACGGCTCTGCTCGTCGGCGCGGTCGCCGGGCAGGGCGCGGCGGATTTCGACGGGCTCGGCATCGCGCGTGAGCACCGCCACGCCGTTCCATGAGCGTTGTCCCACCCAGAGCGCGCCGTAGCCGGCCTCGTGGATGTCATCGACGGGAAAGCCCTCGTCGGCAGCCTTGAGTTCCTGCAGGCAGGCGACATCCGGCTGTTCCTTGGCGAGCCATTGCAGCAGGTGCGGCAGGCGCGTGCGGATGCCGTTGACGTTGAAGGTGGCGATCTTGAGTGTCTTGCGGCTGGGCATGCGCAATCGGAGTCGTCGGCTCAGAGGTTCTGCGGCTTGAACTTGCTGCGCCGGCTGAATGCCTTGCCGGACACCATGAACTCGCCGTCGCCGCGGTAGTGCAGCGTTTCGGGCAGCTTCGGCGAGGTGGCGACGTGGGCCTTGACCACCTCCCAGATGAAGATGCCGTGCCTGCGGATCTGTCCGCCGTCGTGGAGCCTGCATTCGAAGTTCGCGTAGCACTCACGGATCAGCGGCGCGTCGACCTGCGTGCCGGCCACCGCGGTCAGGCCGAAGCGTTCGAACTTGTCGACCTCGGCACCGCTGCAGTTGCCGATGCCGACGACGATGTCGGTCAGGTCGGTGGTCGGCAGATTGATGACGCATGCCTTGCTGCCGCGCAGCAGGCCGAAGCTGTGGTTCTCGTCCCAGATGTAGCACGCGAACAGCGCCGGCTCGAAGCCGAGCATCATGTGCCAGCCCATCGTCATGATGTCGGTCTCGCCCTTCCACGCCGAGCTGACCAGCACGATCGGTCCGGGTTCGAGGAAGCGCCGGATGCGGTCGAGCGGGAAGTCGCGCTTGCGATAGACCTTCATGTGCCGTGAAGCCTTCATGCGGTGTGCTGTTTCACCCAAGCGACATAGCGGTCCATCCAGCCCTGCAGGAATTTGCGGCTGCCGGCGCCGATGTCGCCAGAGGCTTCGAACAACCCGTCCTTCGCCTGCAGGAAGACCTCCGGCTGGCCGAGCACCGGCATGTCGAGATAGGCGCACACGGTGCGCAGGTGCTGCTGCGCGCAGGCGGTGCCGATCGCACCGATCGAGATGCCGAGCACACCCGCGGGCTTGCCGGCGAACGCGCTCTGCCCATACGGACGCGAGGCGTTGTCGATCGCGTTCTTGAGCACGCCAGGGATCGACCGGTTGTATTCCGGCGTCACGAACACGACACCGTGCGACGCAGCGATTTCCTGCTTGAGCCGCTTGGTCGGCGCGGACTGGTCGCCGTCGTCGTCCTGGTTGTAGGGCGGCAGGTCGTCGATGCGCAGCTGCTTCAGTTCGAAACCGGTCGGTGCCAGGCGGGCGAGGGCATTGGCGAGCTTGCGGTTGAACGAGTCCTTGCGCAGGCTGCCGACGATTACCGCGATCTGGTGTTGGGCCATGACGTTGTCCTCGATGGGAGCGGCGGCGCGTCGCCGCGCAATGACGCGCAGCTGTGTGCAGCCGCGAAGTCATGATCGGCGTGGCGGCGTTAAGTCGTGGTGGTGGCGATGGCTGCGTTGCTTCCGGCACGTCTGGTGCTCGCCGGGCTGGGCTAAGGTGCGCGGGATGCTGTTTCATCCGGAAGGTCGCAAATGAAATTCTGGCCGAACCTTGTTTGCGCGGCACTGACGGCCGCGGGGCTGTGCGTGCTGCTGGTTCCTTCGTCACCAGCCGCGAGCAAGCCGCCGGTGCGCTCGTCCTTCGACCTGCGAGTGCCGCTCGCGCCGGCGCCGGTGACGGTCGCGGGCGTGCCGCAGCTGGTGTACGAACTGCATCTCGCCAACTTCAGCGACGAGGCGCTGACGCTGGAGCGCGTGCAGGTCTTCGATGAGCGCGACGCTGCGGTCGCCGACGTGCGTGGCGAAGAACTTGGTCGCCGGCTGGGGCGGCCCGGCCTCAAGGTGAACGACAAGGACCGGCTGACGATCGCACCCGGCATAGGCGGCGTGCTGTATCTCGAAGTATTGGCGGACAAACGGCCGGTAGCCCGCGCGCTGCGCCATCGTGTCGACTATGCCCTCGCGGGCAAGGACGGAACGGTCGCTGCGGTTGTCGAAGGCGCGCGGGTCGTGGTCGGCGACGCGCCCGCACTGGTGCTGGCGCCGCCGCTGCGCGGTGGGCCGTGGGCGGCGATCCATGATCCGTCCTGGCCGCGCGGGCATCGCCGCATGCTCTACGCGGTCGACGGCAAGGCGCGCATTCCGGGCCGTTACGCGATCGACTGGATCAAGCTCGATGACGAAGGCCGCAACGCGCGCGGCGACAGGGATCGCGTCGCCCATTGGTACGGACATGGCGAGGACGTGCTCGCCGTGGCCGATGGGGTGGTCGCGGCCGCGCGCGACGACATGGCGGAGAGCGCCAGCGTCGCTGCGCATCCGGACAACGCGCTCGGCGATGCCACCGGCAACTACGTCGCCCTCGACATCGGTGGTGGTCGCTACGCTTTCTACGAACACTTGAAGCCCGGCAGTGTGCGCGTGCGCATCGGGCAGCGCGTGCGCAGCGGTGAGGTGATCGGCGCGCTTGGGTTCACCGGCGATTCGACGGGACCGCACCTGCACTTCCATGTCGCCGATGCGAATTCGCCGCTGGGGGCGGAAGGCGTGCCGTACGTGTTCGGGTCCTTCGAGATGCTCGGTGCATTCCCGACGCTGGCGCGTTTTGGCAGCGAGCGCTGGGAACCCGTCGAGTCGCCGGCCGAGGCGCAACGCAGCGCCGAGCGTCCCGCGCCGAATGTCGTGGTGCGGTTTCCATAGCGGACCGCGCGGCCCTGTGGGCGAGCGACGCTTTTCTCCTTCCTCCGCGCAGCGGGGAAGGCCGGGATGGGGGCGCGAGCGGAGCGAGCTTGTAAAGAGCCGGGCCCTCACCCCAGCCCTCTCCCGTAAACGGGAGAGGGAGCTAGGGCACAAGCGCGAATCAGCGCGCCTACACCACGTCCGGTTCGCTGAACGCCTCGATCTCGCCCTCGAAGTCGCCGATCGGAATGCAACTGCAGAACACGTTCTTGTCGCCATGCACGTTGTCGACGCGCGCGACCGGCGGCCAGTACTTCTGCTGCTTGAGCACAGGCAGCGGGAAGGCGGCGAGTTCGCGCGGGTAAGCGTGGGTCCATTCGCTCGCGGCGACCATCGTCGCGGTATGCGGCGCGTGCTTGAGCGGATTGTCTTCGCGATCGAGCTTGCCGGTTTCGACGGCGCGGATCTCGTCGCGGATTTCGATCATCGCGTCGATGAAGCGGTCGAGCTCGTGCAGGGATTCGCTCTCGGTCGGTTCCACCATCAGCGTACCGGCGACCGGGAAGCTCAGCGTCGGCGCGTGGAAGCCGAAGTCGATCAGGCGCTTGGCGACGTCTTCGGCGCCGATGCCGGTGGCGTCCTTGAGCGGGCGCAGGTCGAGGATGCATTCGTGCGCGACCAGGCCGTTGCGGCCGGTGTACAGCGTCTCGTAATGCGGTGCCAGGCGCTTGGCGATGTAGTTGGCGTTGAGCAGCGCCACTTGCGTGGCCTTGCGCAGGCCGGCGGTGCCCATGAGCGTGATGTACATCCACGAGATCGGCAGGATGCTGGCGGAGCCGAAAGGGCGCGGCGCAGACCATGCCGACTTCATTGTCGGACGCACCCTCACCCTCGCTTCGCTGCGCGAAGCATCTCCCTCTCCCGCTCAGCGGGGAGAGGGGAGGTGCGCGGCAGGAATGGCGCGAGGTGCGACTTCACCGCGCACGGGCCGACGCCGGGACCGCCGCCGCCGTGCGGGATGCAGAAGGTCTTGTGCAGGTTGAGGTGCGAGACGTCCGAGCCCCACTTGCCGGGCTTGGCGACGCCGACTAGCGCGTTCATGTTGGCGCCGTCGGTGTACACCTGGCCGCCGTGCGCGTGCACGATCTCGCAGATCTCGACGATGTCCTCCTCGAACACGCCATGCGTGGACGGGTAGGTGATCATCAGCGCGGCGAGGCGAGCGGAGAACATCTGCGCCTTGGCACGGATGTCCTCGACGTCGACGTTGCCGTTGGCATCGCACTTGGTGACGACCACGGTCATGCCGCACATCTGCGCAGACGCCGGATTGGTGCCGTGCGCGGATTCCGGGATCAGGCAGATGTCGCGATGGCCTTCGTTGCGCGAGCGGTGGTACGCGCGGATCGCGAGCAGGCCTGCATACTCGCCCTGCGCGCCGGAGTTGGGCTGCAGGCTGACCGCGTCGTAGCCGGTACACTCGACCAGCATCGCTTCGAGTTCGGCGATGAGCTGCTCGTAGCCTTCGGTCTGCTCGGCAGGCGCGAGCGGATGGATGTTGCCGAACTCCGGCCACGTCACCGGGATCATCTCGGCGGTGGCGTTGAGCTTCATCGTGCAGCTGCCGAGCGGGATCATGGTGCGATCCATCGCCAGGTCCTTGTCGGCCAGCGCGCGCATGTAGCGCAGCAGTTCGTGCTCGCTGTGGTGGGTGTTGAACACCGGATGCTGGAGGAACTTCGATTTGCGCAACAGGCCGGCAGGCAGGGCGTCGGCGGTGGCCGCGTCGAGCGCGTCGATGTCGTCGATCTGGGCGTTGAACAGCTCGGCCAGCGCGATCACTTCCTCGCGCGTGGTGGTCTCGTCGAGGCTGATGCCGACGCTGGTGGCATCGATCCTGCGCAGGTTGAACCGCGCGTCGCGCGCCTTGACGTGGATCTCGGCGGCGTCGACGCCGGTGACGTGCAGCGTGTCGAAGAAATCCGGGCCGACGGCGACGTCGCACTTGCGCAGTGAGGCGGCGAGGATCGCGGCGAAACGATGCGTACGTCGCGCGATGCGCACCAGGCCTTCGGCGCCGTGGTAGACGGCGTACATGCTGGCCATCACCGCCAACAGCACCTGCGCGGTGCAGATGTTGGAGGTGGCCTTCTCGCGGCGGATGTGCTGCTCGCGCGTCTGCAGCGTGAGGCGGTAGGCGGGCTTGCCTTCGGCGTCGACCGAAACCCCGATCAGGCGGCCGGGCATCGAACGCTTGTAGGCGTCGCGGCAGGCCATGAAGCCGGCATGCGGACCGCCGAAACCGAACGGCACGCCGAAGCGCTGCGAGTTGCCGACGACGATGTCCGCGCCCCATTCGCCGGGCGCGGCGATCAACGTGAGCGCGAGCAGATCGGTGGCGACGGCGACCAGCGCGCCGCGTGCGTGCGCGGCATCGGCCAGCGCCTTGTGGTCGTGGATGCCGGCCGAAGGTATCCGGGTATTGCAGCAGCACGCCGAAGCTGTCGACGCTGGCCGCCTCCGCGTCGTCGCCGATGCGCAACTCGATGCCGACGCCGTCGGCGCGCGTGCGCAGCACTTCCAGCGTCTGCGGGTGCAGGCCCTTGGAGGCGAAGAACACGTTGGATTTAGACTTCGCCGAACGCTTGGCCAGCGTCATCGCCTCGGCCGCGGCAGTGGCCTCGTCGAGCAGCGAGGCGTTGGCGATCTCCATGCCGGTGAGGTCGGCGACCATCGTCTGGAAGTTGATCAGCGCTTCCATGCGGCCTTGCGAGATCTCCGCCTGGTACGGCGTGTAGGCCGTGTACCAGGCCGGGTTCTCGAGGATATTGCGCAGGATGACGTTGGGCGTGTGCGTGCCGAAATAGCCCTGGCCGATGAAACTCCTGAACACTTCGTTCCTGTCTGCGATCGCGCGGATCTTGGCGAGCGCTTCGACCTCGGTGATCGCCTCCGGCAACGCCAGCGGCTTCGGCGACTTGATGTTGCCGGGCACGATCGCGTCGGTCATCGCGTCGAGCGAGTCGTGGCCGATGATGCGCAGCATGTGCGCGATCTCGGTATCGTTGGGGCCGATATGGCGCTCGACGAAGGCGGAATGGTGCTCGAGGTCGCGCAGGGAGGGCGAGGGCGTCTGGGGCATGGTGGAGGCGTCCGGAAGTGACGTGCGAAGCCGCACGTTGGGCGCCCCTCTGTCCTTCTGCCTGAGAGTTTGGAAGCGCTCCGGACCATGCCGTCTCGCGTTTCGTGCCCCTTCGGCGCCGGCGGATGCCGATCTCTCCAGAGTGTTGTGCACGCGGCGGTCTGGGGCCTGAGCGATTACGGGCGTTGCGCCTTCGGCAGCGGACCAGGCCTGTTCCAGGCTGGCCCGCTTCTCCCACCACGTGCTGCGGCGGATTATAACCTGCGTGATTCGTCGATGAGGCCGGATAGGCCGCATGCGGCAGGACCCGTATCCTTGTCGGGATGCAAAATCCTGAAACGCCTGCCAATAAGGTCCCGATCGGCCGCCTCGCCTTGCTGCTCGGCGGCCTGGCGATGTTCGGGCCGTTCTCGATCGACACGATCTTCCCGGCCTTCCCGCAGATGGGCGGCGACTTCGCGGCCGACAAGCTGGCGATGCAGCAGACGATCAGCGTGTATCTGCTGGCCTACGCGGCGATGAGCATCGTGCATGGCCCGCTGTCGGACGCGATCGGCCGGCGCAAGGTGATCCTCGGCGGGTTGGTCGTGTTCACGCTGGCCTCGGTCGGTTGCGCGTTGTCGCGCGACCTCACCACGCTGCTGCTGTTTCGCGCCCTGCAGGGACTGTCGGCGGGCGTCGGCCTGATCGTCGGCCGCGCCGTGATCCGCGACGTGCTGCACGGCGACGACGCGCAGCGGTTGATGAGCCAGGTCTCGATGATCTTCGGCGTGGCGCCGGCGATCGCGCCGATCATCGGCGGTTGGATCCTGGGCTGGCAGCGCTGGCCCGCGATCTTCTGGTTCCTGGTCGCGTTCTCGCTGCTGCTGCTGGTCGCGACCTGGTGGGCGCTGCCGGAAACGCATCCAGCCGAGGCGCGCCTGTCGCTGGCACCGAAGCGGCTGTTGCGCGATTACTTCGCGATCTTCCTCAATGGGCGCTTCCAGCGGCTGGCGGCGGCAGGCACGTTCAACTTCGGCGCGTTGTGGTTGTACATCGCCTCGGCGCCCGCATTCGTGATCGACATCCTGCACCTCAACGAGCGCCAGTTCGGCTGGTTCTTCGTGCCGATGATCAGCGGCATGATGCTCGGCGCGTTCGTGTCCGGGCGCAGTGCCGGGAGGATCGGCGGCACGCGCCTGGCCAACATCGGCTTCGCCTGCTGCGGTGTCGCGGCGGTGGTCAACATCGTCTACAACCTGGTCGCGACGCCGTCGGTGCCGTGGGCGGTGCTGCCGATGATGCTCGGTTCGTTCGGGATCGCGCTCGTGTTTCCGATCCTGACGCTCGCGATCCTCGACATGTATCCGCGCCAACGCGGTTCGGCATCGTCGCTGCAGGCGTTCACCAGCCTGGTTTCGAATGCGTTGATCGCCGGATTGCTGTCGCCGTGGCTCAGCCACCACGCGCTGCACCTGGCTTTGGGAAGCGCGGCTTTCGTGTTGCTGGGCTGGCTGTTCTGGAACTGGGAGGCGCGCGTCGGCTTGCACGTGTCCGACGGTTCGCGCGACGCCGTAGCGTTGGAGCCGACCGAGCGCATGTGATGGGGAATGGCTTAACCCAAGCGTGACGCTCGCGAGCGTGTATGGAGAGGTCACGATGACCGCCGGGCCGCCTGGAACGCCGGGCAGCCCAGCGGTCGGTATCAGGGCGCGCGTCTGGACCGGTTGAGCTCGAGGAAAATGTCGCGCGCCGCCACGCCGATGTCGGGCTGGTCGATGAAGAAGCCCTGCACGCCGAGCCCGTACAGCTGCACCGCCTCGCCGAGTGCCGATTGCGCGACGCCGTTCGGGGCCTGCGTGAGGAACGATTCCTCGGCGCGCAGCGTGTACGGATGCACCAGCAAGCCAGCCTTCAACGCACGCCCGAGCAACGGATGCACGCGGCCGGTATTGCGCGTCGCCAGTTCGGCGGCGCCATCGCCGTTGTAGTCGACTTTGGGATCGAGTGCGACGCGCGGCAGCAGGTTGACCTTCCACGGTCCGATGCCGCTGGCGTAGTTCGCCTTCATCCAATTCAACGCCGGCTGCGTGGCGAGCGCACCGTACAGCGTCTCGCCGGTGATGCCGCCTTCGATGTTTGCATTGAGGCCGCCGTAGATCGCCGCGAGGTCGGCGCCGTGCGCGACGTTGTAGACCATGTCGTAAGGCTTGGCCGCGTAGATGTCGTCGTACAGCTGCACCAGCGGGAACGATACGCCGGCGGCCGGCAGGATCTGCTTCCGCAACTCGATCAGGTTCTGGACTTCGAAGCTCTGGATGAAGACGCGTTTCGGGTCGGTGAAGCCTTGCGCGACCAGTGCCTCGACCAGTTTGGCGCCGAGCGAGACGTGGATCGGCGTGCCGTCGAGGCGACGGCCTTCGCTGGCGAAGTAGGTGGGGTGCTTGGTTTCGGGGTACAGCCCGACCTTGCGCCCGTTGTTGCTCTCGCGCTTGGCCAGCGCGATCACTTCGGCGAACGTGGGGATGGTGTAGAGCCCGTCGAAGCGTGTGTTGTCGGGGCGGATCGCGGGAATGCGTTCGCGGGCGCGCAGCGTCTTCAGTTCGGCGAGCGTGAAGTCCTCCGTGAACCAGCCGCTCAGCGCGACGCCATCGACGGTCTTGGTGGCGCGGCGGCCAGCGAACTCGGGATGCGCGGCGACGTCGGTGGTGCCTGAGATCTCGTTTTCGTGACGTGCGACCAGCACGCCGTCTTTGGTGGCAACCAGGTCCGGTTCGATGAAATCGGCGCCCTGGCGGATCGCCAGGCGATACGACTCGAGCGTGTGTTCGGGACGATAACCGCTGGCGCCGCGATGGCCGATCACGATCAGGCCCTTGTGGTCGTCGCGACGGTGTTTGCTGTCGGCGCTCACGATGGGCTCGGAGGCGCAGGCGGCGATGCTGAAGACCAGCAGCGCGAACGCGCTGACGGCATGGAGGACAGGCAGGTAACGCTGACGCATGGCGGCAACCTCATCGCAGGAAAGGGGAGTGCCGACACCCCTGTCCGCCGGCCCATCCAGCATCGATGAGGGAAGTTGCGCGAACTTGACCGCTGCGCGTCAGTTTGCCGATCGCAGGGCATCAGCGACTCGTCGCTTGCGCTGCGCGCACGTCCCCGTGGCCCGAATGTCGTACGCATAGCGCACGCTCCCTTTGCGACGTCATCCCCGGTTACGCGGGGATGACGGGCGGAGGGTTCAGCCCTGTTTCGGCGGGGCCGCAGCGGGCTTGGCCGCAGGAGCGACAGCAGCGGTCGTCGCCGGCGCCTGCCAACCGCAGGTCTTGCCCTCGTTCTGTTGCACCAGCCAGGTCTGCAGCGGCGCGAAGTACTCGAGCACGGCCGAAGCGTCCATCTTCTCGCCGCCGGTGAGCTCCTTCATCGTCTTCTGCCAGGGTTGGCTCGCGCCCTTGCTCAGCATCGCCTGGAAACGCGCGCCCGCTTCCTTGTTGCCGTAGAAGCTGCATTCGTTGAGCGGCCCCTTGTAGCCGGCCGCATCGCACAGCGCCTTGTAGAACTGGAACTGCAGCACGTGCGAGAGGAAGTAGCGCGTGTACGGCGTGTTGCCAGGAACGTGGTACTTCGCGCCCGGATCGAAAAACTCCTCGCCGCGCGGCGTCACCGGTGCGACGCCCTGGTACTTCGCCTTCAGGTCCCACCAGGCCTTGTTGTAGTTCGCGGGCGTGATGCTGCCGTCGAATACGCCCCAGCGCCAGCGGTCGATCATCAGGCCGAACGGCAGGAACGCCACCTTCGCCAGTGCCATGCGCATCTGCGAGTTGATCAGGGCCTCGTTCGACTGCTGCTGTTCTCCTACCAGCCCGATCGATTGCAGGTACTTGGGCGTCATCGCCAGCACGATGGTGTCGCCGATCGCCTCATGGAAACCGTCGTGCGCGCCGGCCTGGAAGATCAGCGGCAGCTTGTTGTAGGCCAGGTAGTAATAGACGTGGCCGAGTTCGTGGTAGATCGTGGTGAAGTCTTCCTCGTTCGGCTTGATGCACATCTTGGTGCGCACGTCGCCTTCGGTATTCATGTCCCAGGCGCTGGCGTGGCAGACCACGTCGCGATCGCGCGGCTTGATGAACATGGTCTTCTGCCAATAGCTCTCCGGCAGTTTCTGCATGCCGAGCGAGGTGTAGAAGTCCTGCGCGCGCTCGGTCATCTTCTTGGCGATGTCGAGTTGCGCCTCGCGCTCGAGCTCGACGCGTTCGTCGGTATCGGCAAGCGAGTTCTTGGCCAGCAGTTTGGCCGAATAATCGGCCTGGTACTGGCGCTCGAGCGCGCCTGTGACATCCAGGCTACCGGCCTCCGCGTCGCTATAAGGTTGCAGGATGTCCCAGCGGTTGGCCCAGTCCTGCTGCCACATGTTGCCCATCAGATGCGCAGGCAGCAGGCCGTTGACCGAGCCCTTGCCGGGGTACTTCGCCTCCAGCTTGGTGCGCGCGTAGCAATGCAGCTGTTCGTACAGCGGCTTGACCTGGCCCCACAAGCGATCGGTCTCGGCGGATAGTTCGGCCGGCGACATGTCGTAGCCCGAGCGCCACATCTCGCCGGTGTCGGCGAAGCCCATGTCGCGCGCGCCCTCGTTGACCAGCGCGGCGAAGCGCTGGTAATCCTTGCGCATCGGTTGGGCGATGGTGTGCCAACCCTGCCAGGCGTCGAGTTGATCCTCGTAGGTCGCCGCCGGATCGCGCAACACGTCCTCGAGTTCGCCCAGCTGGCGGCAGCTCTTGGCGTCGCCCTCGGTCTTGCAGTACGCGCCGGAGCCGTACATGCCTTCCATCTTCGTCGCGATCTTGGTCAGCTCGGTGAGCTTGGCAGGATCGTTCGGCGGCGGCAGCGAGGTGCCCAGCTTCAGCAGCATGATCGCGCGCGCGGTCTCGGGCGAAAGTTTCTGGCCGTCGAAGCGCTTGGACTGTTCGATCCAGGACTTGAGCTGCGCGAGGAAACGCTCGTTCGATTTCGACGACAGCAGCTGGCTATCGTCGTTGATGTAGGTCGAGGACAGCCACTGCGCCGCGGTCAGTTCCGGGTACATCGCCTTGTATTCGGCGTTGACGCGCGCGACGAACTGGTCGGCGGTCTCCTTCTTCAGGTCGACCGGAGCCCCGGCGCTGTCGACGGGTGCCGGCGCGGCGGGCGAGGGCGTGCGCTTGCAGGCCGAAAACGACAGGCTCGCCACCACGGCGAGGGCGAGCAGGGCATGGCGGTACGTCACAGGCAGTTCTCCGGAAAGCCGACGGATCGCGTCGGACGGGGCGCAGGCAGGCTAGTGGCCGTGCCAATCAGGCGCAAGTGACGAAAGCGGGGCTCGAACCTGCCGAGCCCGGTTTGTCCGGCCGCTTTGCGGCGTTTGTCTGCGGCGCAAGGCATTGGAGCGAGTTCCGCTGCAAGAGATCCCAATCAGGAAACGCGAAGCCGCGCTGGCCCGGCTGTCCGCGAAGGCGGGTGCAGAGCGCGTGCCTGCGCATCGACCAGGCCGCGCATCGCCAGCCACTGCCACGCGCTGTCGGCGTCGCGTTCGAAATAAGCGGCGGCCGATCCGAGGCGGAAGGTATAGCCCCACGCATCCATGTCGGCCAGGACGCGCGCGCGGCCGACGCCGGGCAGGGCGTCGCCGAGCAATGCCTGCAGGATGCAGACCGCGTCTTCTTCGTCGATCGAGTCGGTGGCATCGGTGTGGACGACGGCGCGACGTTCGGGCGGCAGCACGATCAGGTGTGCCGCTTCGTGCAGCAGCGAATGCATGGGCGTGTCGCCGCGGGCATGCACCGTGTTGCCGATGACGCCGGCTTCGGGCTCGCCCCAGTAGCTGCCGGGGATCGGGCCGTCGCCATCGACGCGCTGCAGTTGCAGGCCGTACGCGGCCAGCAATGCCTCGGCATCGGCGATTGCGATGTCACCCAAGGTCAGCATGAGGATCCCGCTATCGCATCAAGGAGGATTTGTTTTTCGTGCAGCAACGCTCGAACGATCACGCCGCCGAAGCGCGCCCGTCCGGCAGCGCGACCGAGATGTCGAGCACGTCGTGCTCGCCTTCCTTCGCCAGCTCGACCTTGACCGCGTCGACGTCGACATTGACGTACTTGCGGATCACTTCCAGCAACTCGCGCCGCAGCAGCGGCAGATAGTCCGGGCCGCCCTGCGCACTGCGCTCCTGCGCGATGATGATGCGCAGGCGGTCCTTGGCGATCGAGGCGGTGTTCTTCTTGGTCTTGAGGAAATCGAACAGTCCCATGCCTCAACCCCCGAAGAGCTTGCTGAAGAAACCCTTCTTCTCCACTTCGGTGAAGCGCATGGGGCGTGTCTCGCCCATCAGCCGCGCGACGGCGTCGTCGTAGGCCTGGCCGGCCGGGGATTCGAGGTCGAGGATCACCGGCTCGCCCTTGTTGGAGGCGTTGAGCACGTCGGTCGATTCCGGGATCACGCCGATGGTCTTGAGGCCGAGCACCTCCTCGACGTCGGTGACCGAGAGCATCTCGCCATCAGCCACGCGCGACGGGCTGTAGCGCGTCAGCAGCAGGAATTCCTTGACGCGCTCGCCGTTCTCGGCGCGGCGCGTCTTCGATGCGAGCAGGCCGAGGATGCGGTCGGAGTCGCGCACCGACGACACTTCCGGGTTCACCACCACCACGGCCTGGTCGGCGAAGTACATCGCCAGGAACGCGCCTTTCTCGATACCCGCGGGCGAGTCGCAGACGATGTAGTCGAAGCCGTCCTCGGCGAGGTCGTCGAGCACCTTCTGCACGCCTTCCTTGGTCAGCGCGTCCTTGTCGCGCGTCTGCGACGCGGCCAGCACGTGCAGCGAGTCGTAGCGCTTGTCCTTGATCAGCGCCTGCTTCAGCGAAGCCTCGCCCTGGATCACGTTGACGAAGTCGTACACCACGCGGCGCTCGCAGCCCATGATCAGGTCGAGGTTGCGCAAGCCCACGTCGAAGTCGATCACGGCGACCTTCTTGCCGTGGCGCGCCAGGCCGCATGCGAGGCTGGCGCTGGTGGTGGTCTTGCCGACGCCGCCCTTGCCCGAGGTGACTACGATGATTTCGGCCAAAGTGATTCTCCTTATCTGAAACTTGTAGCGTGCGCGGTGCGCACGAAGGTGTTGCGTGTAGTAGCGCTGGTTCGCTGCGCTCTCGCGCAACGCAGGCCGCGGCCGGTCAACTCGCCAACGCCGCGATCTTCAATTCCTCGTTCTCGAGCCAGACCTGCACGGGTTTGCCGCGCAGTTCCTTGGGAATGTCCTCGAGCACCTTGTAGTGGCCGGCGACGGCGACCAGTTCGGCATGGAATTCGCGGCAGAAGATGCGCGCCTTCTCGTTGCCCTGGGCGCCGGCCAGCGCGCGTCCGCGCAAGGGGCCGTAGATGTGGATGGAGCCGTCGGCGATGACTTCGGCGCCGGCGCCGACCGCGGTCAGCACGGTGAGGTCGCGGTTCTCGGCGTAGACCTGCTGGCCGGAGCGCACCGGTGCGGTCTGCATCAGGCCCGGCTCGCCCATCGCTGGCACGACCGCTTTTGCAACCGGGGCTTCGGTCGCGGTGCTTTTCCGGCTGACCGTGGCAGTGGCGGCTCCCGTTGAAGCGGACTCCACCGGTTCGTACTGCGCGCGGAATTTCGCCAGCAACGGCAGGCCGAGCTGCACGGCGAGTTGTTCGTTGTCGCTGCTGCCGTATGCGAGCGCGACCGGCAGCACCCCGGCTTCGCGCAGCGCCTCGAGCAGGGCGCGCGCGGTGGCGGCATCGGGTGTTCCGGCCAGCCCGCCGAAGTCCACGATCACCGCCGCGCGTCCGAACAGCTTCGGCGCGCGGGCGACGCGATCGCGCATCTCGGCGGCCAGTCGCTCCACGTCGAGCGTGCGCACGCGCAGGTTGGCGATGCCGACCTGGCCGATCTTGAGTTCGCCGGCGGGCTCGTAGTCGACAGGGTTCGAAGCGGAAGGCGCAGCCACGCTCAGGTGCCCGTCGCGCGCTGCACGACGCCCGCGCCGCGCGGCGCGGGGAGCCAGGGCACGTCCGGCAACGCATCGCCATAGGTGTCGCGCACCCAGGCGTAGCTGCACAGGTCCTTCATCAGCATCGAGGCGCGAATGCCTTGCTGGCCATCCTCGCCGGGCATCACGTGCTGGCCGATTTCGCGGAAGCCGAAGCTGCCGTGGAACAGGCGCGCCGGGTCGCTGTCGTGCTCGACGAACACTTCGCAGGCCAGCTGCGGATAGCGCAGCTCGGCGTAGCTCTGCACGTCGGCATAGAACGCACGGCCGACGCCGCCGCCACGGCGCCGGCTGGCGACGACGATGCGATCGATATAGAAGAAGCTCTGATAACGCTCGCGGAACCAGAGGTAGTTGCTGCTGTCGTGCTCGGCTTCCGGCCCGAAACCGACCAGGAATCCGACCATCGTATCGTCGCGCTCGGCGACGCGGAAATATTCGGCGGTGGCGAAGAACCGGCGGAGCCGTGCTGCGTCGAGCGGCAGGATGGCGGGTCCGGCGGCATTGTTGAGGGCAAGGACGGAATCCAGCTCGTGCTCGCGCACGTCGCGGACGACAATCGACATTCCTGAACTCCGGAAGGGCGGCCTGACCTCGGACTGCGAGGTTGCATTGAAAAAGACGGCCACTGAAACGGCCGCGACGGAATTATCGCATGCCCGTCACAACGCGGCGACCGGCGCGGCCCGGCCGGGCATGACTTTCGGTGGGGTCGCCCTTGCGGGATTGGGCCTAAGATGCGGGATGCTCGCGCGCCTGAACCATAGCCGTCTGCTGCGGTACGCCGGCCTGTTCACCTGGGCGATGGTGGGGCTGCCGCTGTTGCTGCTGTCGATGCAGGCAGTGGAGGTCGGCGACGAATCGGTCGGCGTGGGCCGGCCGCCGTGGCAGGCCTGGACGGCCTGGGTCTTGTTCGGGATCTGCTACACGTGGCTGACCCGCGGCCTGGGCTCGCGCCGGGTGACGCCGCTCGACTACGCCGTGCTGCTGATGCTGACGATCAGCGCAGTGGGGGTCAGCTTCTTCGCCGAGAGCGGCCTGGGCAGCATCCTGCTGACGGTCACCGCGTTCCTGCTGCCTTGGCTGCTGCCGCTGTCGCTGGGCGTGGTCTGGTTGGTGCTGAGCTGGCTTGCGTTCCTGCCGGTGTTCACGGGCGGGCTCAAGTTCGCGGTGATCGAGGCGCTGATGCTGTCGTTCCTCTACGCCGGGTTCTCGGGCTTCATCTTCGTCACCAGCCTGGTCGCCAGGCAGCAGGCGCAGGCGCGCGACGAGCAGCGCCGCCTCAACGCCGAGCTGCGCGCGACCCGCGCCCTGCTGGCCGAAAGCGCGCGCGTCAACGAGCGCACCCGCATCTCGCGCGAGTTGCACGACCTGCTCGGCCACCACCTCACCGCGTTGAGCCTGAACCTCGAGGTCGCCAACCACCTCACCGAAGGCCAGGCGCAGGAACACGTCAGCCAGGCCCATACGCTCGCCAAGCTGCTGCTCAGCGACGTACGCGAGGCGGTGAGCCAGCTGCGCGACAGCGATGCCATCGACATGCGTGCCACGCTGCTGCCGCTGGCCGACAACGTGCCGGGACTACGACATCGACATGGAGATGCCGCAGCCGTTCCTGCTCGACGATCCGGAGCGCGCGCACGTGCTGCTGCGCTGCACGCAGGAAATCATCACCAATGCCGTGCGCCACGCCCAGGCCCAGATCCTGCGACTGCGCTACCGCCAGGATGCGCCATGTCGTCGGCCTGCACGCGCGCGACGACGGCCGCGGCGCCGACGTCCTGACCGCCGGCAACGGCCTGCGCGGCATGCGCGAGCGCCTGACCGCCTATGGTGGCTGCGTGGAGATCGAGACAGCGGTCGGCAGCGGCTTCGCCCTGCGCATCGAGTTGCCGCTCAGCGACGGCATGGTGCTGTCGCCGGAGCAGTGCGCCAGCCCGGCGGATGCCGGTGCCGTGGCGTCGGTCCAATGAAAAACGACCTGGCAAGGCTGCCAGGCCGTCCTGTTAGTGAATCAGGAGGTTCCATGATCCGTGTCTGTCTGGTCGATGACCAAACCCTGGTGCGCCAAGGCATCCGTTCCCTGCTGGCACTGGCCGAGGGCATCGAAGTCGTCGCCGAAGCGTCCGATGGCAAGCAGGCCGTGGAGCTGATCCCGCAGATCCAGCCCGATGTGGTGCTGATGGACATGCGCATGCCGGCGATGTCCGGACTCGAGGCCCTGCAGGCCCTGTCCCGCATCAACGCGCTGCCGCCGACCATCATCCTGACCACCTTCGACGACGATCAGCTGGTGCTGGCCGGCCTCAAGGCCGGCGCCAAGGGCTATCTGCTCAAGGACGTGTCGCTGGAACAGCTGGTCGGGGCGATCCAGGCCGTGGCCGGTGGCGGTTCGCTGGTCCAGCCCGCGGTAACCCAGCGCCTGCTGTCGGGCCTGGAGCACATGCGCAACGAGTTCGTCAGCCTCGACCGGCCGGATCCGCTGACCGATCGCGAGACCGAGATCCTGCGCCTGATGGCCAGCGGCTTCTCCAACAAGGAGATCGCCAATTCGCTGGGCGTGGCCGAGGGCACGATCAAGAACCACGTCTCGAACATTTTGTCCAAACTTGGCGTTCGCGACCGTACGAGAGCCGTCCTCAAGGCCTTCGAACTGCAACTGGTCTGACCGACAGGATGCCCGGCCCGGCGCAGTGCGCCGGGCGTTCGCAGCCGCGCGAGCCGATGGCTCGCAAGCAGCGGCTGCTCGCCTGTGGCAATGGTTCCATCACATCGCCGCTCGCCCGCCCCGACGCAAATTGCTAGGATTGCCGGTCTGCGCACCGGCACCGCCGGATTTGGTCCTGGAGAAGCCTGAATGACCCGTTTGATCGAGATCCTGATTTCGTTGGCGATCGTGGCCGTGCTGTTCCTCGCCGTCGGCGTGGTGCTGCCATCGAGCCGCCACATCAGCGAGAAAGTCGAAACCAACCGCAAGATGACGATCGTGTACGACACGCTCAACAGCTTCAAGCGCTTCAAGGCCTGGAACGTGCTCGCGCTGCGCGATCCGAAGATGGACATCAAGCTCTCCGGTCCGGATGCCGGCGTTGGCGCGCGCCTGGACTATGTTTCCAACCAGAAGTCGCTCGGCGTCGGTTCGGGCAGCTGGGAAATCACCGCCAGCGAACCCAATAAGCGCATCGCAGTCGCGATCGAGAACAACGAGCGCGGCAACAACAAGCGCAGCGAGTTCCTGCTCAAGCCGACCGGCCGCAGCGGGCGCAACGTCGAAATCACCCAGACCTACGACGTCGACTACGGCTGGAACCTGATCGGCCGTTACGGCGGCCTCTACGTCAGCCGTCATGTCGGCGACGGCATGCAACTGAGCCTCTCGCGCCTGTCCAACATGCTGGCCTCGGTGCCGAACGTCGACTACGCGGTCAAGGGCAGCAAGCTGACCGGACTCAAGGTGATCGAGCGTCCTGCCGAACATCTGCTCGTGGTCAGCGCCGGTTCGATCGAGCGCAACAACGAGAAGATCAAGGCTTCGATGAAGGGCAACATGGAGTGGATCAAGCGCACCATGGACGCAAGCGGCCTGGTCGCGACCGGTCCGATGCGCATCGTCTCCACCGAACTTGGCAGCGAGACCTATACCTTCGATATCGTGCAGTCGGTCCGTAAGGGCAGCGCTACGTCCTCGGACGACAAGGATGACGATGATGCCGAGGCCGGCGATGCCGCGGCTGCGTCGCCCGCACCTGCACCGGCGGCTACCGACGAAACCCCGCTCAGCGTCAAGCTGCAGGGCCCGGTGACATACGTGCAGACCAAGCCGACCCGCACCGCGACCGGCTCGTACACGGGCTTCATGGCCGAACTCGACAACGTCCGCAATGCCGTTCGCGCATGGGCTTTGACGCAGGGCTACGAAGTCGTCGATCGTCCCTACGAGGTCTACAAGAACGGCATCGACGCAGCATTCACCGAGGATGGTCAGTACCAGGTCTACTGGACGCTCAAATAATCCAACGACATCGCCACGCACTCGAAACCCCGGCGCGCCGCATCCCAGAATGCGGCGCGCCGCATTTGAGGAGCCGAAATCCGTGATCTGCGCATGAGCATGCCGCCGCAACACGCTTCCCGCTGGCTCGCGGCTTGCGGAGCGCTGCTGGCCGCGGCTGCGGTCGCATTGTCGGCGTACGCGTCGCACGGCGTCGCCGCCGAGGCGCAACCGCACCTGCAACTCGCCGCGGTGTTCGCATTCGGACACGGCGTCGCGCTGGCGGCGCTGGCACGCGGTTCCTTGCGCCGCCTCGCCTGGGTTGCCTTGCTGGCGCTGCTGGCCGGCACCGTGCTGTTCGCCGGCGGATTGGTCGTGGCGCAGTTGTACGGAGTGCGGGCACGCGTGGCGCCGTTCGGCGGAACGCTGCTGATCGTGGGCTGGCTGCTGTACGCGGTCGAGACGTCGAGCGAAGTAGCGATGCCACGTCACGCGCGCGGTTTCGACACCGAAGCGGCCTACGCGCACCTCGCGCGCCGCGACCGCAAGCTCGCCGCCTGGATGAAGCGCATCGGCCCGATCGAAGCCGATCCGCGCTGGAAGAAGACCTTCGATCCGGTCGATGCGCTGGCGCGCGCGATCCTCTACCAGCAGCTCAGCGGCAAGGCCGCCGCCACGATCGTCGGCCGCGTCGAGGCCGCGATCGCCAGCCACCGCTTCCATTGCGACACGCTCGGTCGCATCGACGACGTCGCGTTGCGCGCCTGCGGCGTGTCCGGCAACAAGACGCTCGCGCTGCGCGACCTGGCGCTGCGCGAATCGCGCGGCGAAATCCCCGACCTGCGCCGCATGTCGACCATGGGCGAGGACGAGATCGTGGCTGCGCTCGTCCCGATCCGCGGCATCGGCCGCTGGACCGTCGAGATGATGCTGATGTTCCGCCTCGGCCGTCCCGACGTGCTGCCGGTCGACGACCTCGGCATCCGCAAGGGCGCGCAGCTGGTGGACAAGCTCGAGGTGATGCCGACGCCGAAGGAACTGGCCGTGCTCGGCGAACGCTGGGGCCCGTACCGCACGTACGCGAGCGTGTATCTGTGGCGCATCGCCGACCTGGGCGTCAAGGCGAAGACTGCGACGAAACGGTCGCAGGATTGAATATCGATTCGTAGCGCTACGCAGCCGGGTTTCCGCCCTCCTGCAAGGACGGCAAGTGCGGCGGCACCTTCATTCGGAGGATCCTGACCAGCGCCGGATCCATGTATTCGAAATTGTCGGGGATCTCGAGACAGATCAACCGTTTGTCGTGAAGATGCGGTTTGAATTTCGCCGACAGTCTCGTTCGATGTGCCCGTTCCATCACGAAGATCAGATCGGCCCATGCGAGGAGTTCGGGCGTCACCGGATTCTCCGCGTCATGGTCGATTCCGGCCGACGACGTTTCGACGCCCGGCCACGCTGCGAACACCTGCTCGGCCGTCGGGCTGCGCAGCCGGTTGCGGCTGCAGATGAAGAGGACGTTCCGCATGCCGTTGGCTTCGCGCAAGGCCCGCTTCACTGGTCGTCGGACGTGCCTGCGCCGGAACGCAACATCCAGTGCCACGGCTCGTAATCGATCCCGTGCGGGTTGTCGCGCGGATAGCTCATCACGTAACCGAAATCGCCCGCATTGGCCGTCAGCCATACGAATGCAGACGTGGCTTCGAACGACTCCTCGGCGGATGGCTCGCCAGGCGCACTGATGTCGAGAGCCAGGCCGCTGTGGTGTTCGCTGTAGCCTGGCGCCGCGTTGACCGCAAGGATCTCGTCGACGCTCTGACCGCGCGCGAGCTTGCGTTCGAAGATGCCGAATTGGTAGTCGTGGCTTCGATACCCGGAAACGGCTTCGAGCACGACGTCGTCGCGCAGCGCGGCCTCGCACATGTGCGACCACGCGCGCGCGGCGGCGACGTGCAGCCAGAGCGGACGGCGGTAGCGATCGAAACCGGCAAGCGACAGCCACGACGGCTCGGCGACGAGATCGAGGCCGGTACGCTCGCCATACCCATCCGCATCCAGGCCCAGCGCTTCGAGCCGATCCTGCAGGCGATGCAAGGGAAGTTCGTCGACGACGTCGATGCCCGGACGCGCGCGTTCGCGCAGGGTGTCGAGCGCATCGAGTGCCGCGTCGAGGCCGGGTTCGTGCTTCAGCCGATGTACCAGCGGCATCAGGCCTTCTGGAAGTTCGGCGGCCAGGAAGCGGCCGTCGCGCTTGCGACGCAGGATCGCGCGGGCGCGGGCGAGGGCACGGGCATCCTGGTTGCTACGCGCGCGCAGCAGGCCGCCGGGCCAGAGTTCGATGTCCGGCGTGTTGATCAGCAGGCGGGGCGCGGGACGCATGCTGCGCAGCTTAACGGCCCTGCGCGTGCGACGTCACCTGTCGTGCGCGAGCTTGCGCAGGTGCTCGAGCAGCGCCTGCAGATGCCTGGGCTGCAGCAACAGGTCGTAGTCGTTGCGGGCCGGCAGCCACAGCACGCGCGGCCCGCGGACCCCGCGACCTACCGTCCTCTTTCGCGGTACAGCATCAGCGCGAGGCCACCGGCGATGACGGCAGCGATGACGCTGGCCCAGATCGGAACGGCGAAGCCGTTGACCACCACCGTCCAGCCGAGCAAGACGCGAGCGAGTTGTAGCAGGGAAAGCAAGGCAAGGACGACGATCGCGAGCGAGGTGAATGGCTTCATGGCGGTACTCCTGCAAGGACTGACTGAAAAGGCACTGGCGCAACGGTCGGTCGCTCACGCCGCGCACGAGAACAGCGGCATGAGCCTCTCGCGGACAGGGCTTCGCTGCGGGTCTGTTTTCCCGATTACCCTTCCTTCTTGAGATAGAAGCGGATGGTGTCGGCAGTACTGGCTTGCACCACCGACACCAGTTCCCAGCCCTGCGCGCCTAGCTTGTCGAGCTCCGCCTGCGCGCGATCGACGATCTTGCCGGCGAACAGCTTGTACGGGATCTCGACCACCTTGTAACTCCAGCGTTTGCTCATGTCTGCTCATCCTTCTTCGGCGATTTGGCCGGCAGGCGCCCGGCCTTGCGCAGCGATTCGCGCAGCACGTATTCGATCTGCGCGTTGAGGCTGCGCAATTCGTCGTCGGCCCAGCGTTGCGTCGCAGCCAGGACCTCGGCATTGATGCGTAGTGGGTAGGCTTTCTTCTCGCTCATTCAACATGCCGCCATGGCTAGTACAGGCTGCCGGCATTGACGATCGGCTGGGTCGGCCGATCCGAACACAGCACGACCAGCAGGTTGCTGACCATTGCCGCGCGCCGTTCCTCGTCCAGGTCGACCACGCCTTTTTCCTTGAGCTGTTCCAAGGCCATTTCCACCATGCTCACCGCGCCGAACACGATGCGGGTACGCGCCGCGACCACCGCGTTGGCCTGCTGCCGCTGCAGCATGGCCTGGGCGATTTCCGGCGCGTAGGCCAGGTGGCTGATGCGGGCGTCGATCACCTTGATGCCGGCATCGGCGAGGCGGTCCTGCAGTTCGTCGAGCAGGTGCTTGGACACCTCCGTCGCGTGGCTGCGTAGCGCGAGCTGGCCGTCTTCGTGCTGGTCGTAGGGATAGCTGGTGGCCATCGTGCGCAGCGCGGATTCGGTCTGGATGTGCACGAAGCTCTCGTAGTCGTCGACGTTGTAGACCGCTTCGGCCGAATCGGCGACCTGCCACACGATCACCGACGCGATCTCGATCGGGCTGCCGTCGAGTTCGTTGACCTTGAGCTTGCCGCTCTCGAAATTGCGCACGCGCTGGCTGACTTTGCGCTTGCCGAAGAAGGGGTTGTTCCAGCGCAGGCCGTTGTCTTTGACCGTACCGACGTATTTGCCGAACAGGCTGACCACCGCGGCCTGGTTGGGTTCGACCTTGTACAGGCCGATCAGGCTCAGGAAGGCGAGGATCCCGACCACGACGGCGGCGAGCATCTTCAGCGGTGAAGCGGCGTGGCCCTCGACGCCGATGCCGACGCCGGAGGCGAACAGCCAGATGGCAATGATGCCGACGATCAGCACGCCCAGAAGAAAGGGGATGCCGGGCAGGGAACGGAGCGGGATCTCTTTCATGGCGGTTCTCTCTGGTCCTCCAATGGACGAGAGATTGATATCAAAGTGATATCACATAGTCAAGCAGAACCGACGGATTACGGGCCCGGGCCGGGCGGATTGAGGAACAGCAGCGGCGCAGGGGCGAACTCGCCCGTGGCGAACAGGCCGCGGCCATCGGCGCTCCAGCCCAACGCCTCGGGCTGCGGCAGCCATGGCAGCTCGTGGACATCGGGTGCCCGCCTGAGGGCATGCGCCCAGGTCTCGTTTCCGCGGCGCGGGTACAGCAAGACGTCGTGGTAGGTCAGTACCGCCAGCGTGCGGCCGTCGGGAGACACGTCCGCGGCAGTGACCTGGTTACGGATGCGCGCGCGTTCCGGCTGCGTGCGCCGGTCCTCCGCGCTGGACACGGGCACGCCGGCCAGCGTGCCGAGCTTGCGCGCCACCTGCAGGCCGCTGCCGCGCGGCCGCAGCGGCAACGCGAACAGTTCCGGCGGCTGCCGCTTCTTCGAGATGAGCAGGATTTGTCCGCGCGCCGCGTCGACCGCGACCGCCTCGCAATCGCGCGCGCCATCGGGCCAGCGGAAGGCGATCGACCAGGCTGGCTTCAACGGCGCGGCTGGCTTCAACGGCGCGGATGCCCCGGTATTTTCGCTATCTCCGGCGTCAAGCGACGCCGGCTCCTCGAACACATGCAGTTGCAGCGAGCGGCGCAGGCCACCGTTGTCGCCGGTATCGGCGATCAACAGGTAGTGCTTGCCGTCCTGGTCGAACGCGGCGAGGTCTTCCCAATCCGTCTTGATGACGCCTTCGACCGCGAACGTCGCCAGCCGCCGCCCGCGCTTGCTCACCGCGAACAGGCGCGCGGGATTGCCGCCGTCGTCGATCAGCCACAGCACGTCGGGATGGCGACGCGAAGCGGCAAGCCCGCTGATTTCGTCGAGCTCGCCATCGACCAGCAGGCCCGACACCTGCGCGAACGGCGGCGCCGCGGCTTCGCAGGCAGCCAGTGCCAGAACGGCGGCCAGCAGGAAACAGGCTATGCGCGCACGCGGCATCGGGTTTGGTCGAGCGGCGGTCATGCGGCCAGCATCGCATGCACGCCGCGCGCGGCGACAGCCCCGCCGAGTCGCTTGCGTCGCGTGCCGTGCGACGTTGCCGGATAAACTGTCCACCCCTTGCCAGGAAGCTCGCATGATCACGCTCGGCACGCCGCTGTCTCCCCATGCCACGCGCGTCCTGCTGCTCGGTTCCGGCGAACTTGGCAAAGAGGTCGCGATCGAACTGCAGCGCCTCGGCGTCGAGGTGATCGCGGCCGATCGCTACGCCAATGCGCCGGCGATGCAGGTCGCGCATCGCAGCCACGTGCTCGACATGCTCGACGGCGGCGCGATCCGCGCGTTGATCGCGCAGGAGCGTCCGGACGTGATCGTGCCGGAGATCGAAGCGATCCATACGGAGACGCTGGTGCAGCTGGAACGCGAGTTCGCCGAGCGCGGCACGCACACGCGAGTGATCCCGACGGCGCGCGCGGCGCGGCTGACGATGGATCGCGAGGGCATCCGTCGCCTGGCCGCGGAGACGCTCGGGCTGCCGACTTCCCCGTACCGTTTCGTCGACACGCACGCGGAATATCGCGATGCGGTGACGGCGCTGGGCCTGCCGTGCGTGGTCAAGCCGGTGATGTCCTCCTCGGGCCACGGCCAGAGCCTGGTGCGCAGCGAGGAGGGCATCGATGCCGCGTGGGAACTTGCGCAGACCGGCGGTCGCGCCGGCGCCGGACGCGCGATCGTCGAGGGCTTCATCGACTTCGACTATGAGATCACGTTGCTGACCGTGCGCCATGCCGGCGGCACGACCTTCTGCGAGCCGATCGGCCACCTGCAGCGCGACGGCGACTATCGCGAGAGCTGGCAGCCGCAGCCGATGTCGACGCGCGCGCTGGCGCTGGCGCAAGGCGTCGCGCGGCAGGTCACCGATGAACTCGGCGGATGGGGCGTGTTCGGTGTCGAGTTGTTCGTCAGGGACGACGAAGTGTGGTTCTCGGAAGTCTCGCCGCGTCCGCACGACACCGGCCTGGTGACGCTGGTGTCGCAGGACCTCAGCCAGTTCGCGCTGCATGCGCGCGCGATCCTCGGCTTGCCGATCCACGCAGGTCCGAGCGGCGCGATCCGCCAGCGCGGCGCGGCAGCGTCGTGCGCGGTGCTGGCCGAGGGACATGGCGTGCCGGTGTTCGAGGGCGTGGACGAAGCGCTGCGTGTGCCCGACACCACGTTGCGCCTGTTCGGCAAGCCGCGCGTGGAGGGCCACCGCCGCGTCGGCGTGACGCTGGCGCTCGGCGACGGCGTCGACGAAGCCCGCGTGCACGCACGCGAGGCTGCCGCAGCGCTCACGATCGAGCTGCGATGATGGCCGCCATCGGATACATGGAAGCGACGCGATGAACGACAGCAACGGCTATGCCGTGTTCTTCTTTCCGCAGGCACTGGAAGCGCTCGGTGAGGCGATCAAGCCCTATCTGCAGGACAGTCCGGCCGGTCCGCACGTGCTCTGCAACGAGATCGATACCGCCGGCGCGCTGGTCGAGATGACCCTGCTCGGCAACACCCCCGACGGAAAACGCCTCGCGCTGGAGCTGATGGTGCCGAGCGGCATGGTGCGGATGATCGTGTCCACGCACAGCGACGAACTGTTCGGTTTCGGCCCGCATGCGTTCGAGAAATCCGTGCCGGTCTTGCCGACAGTCGGTCCGACAGCCCAACCTGCCGATGCACCGCCGGAAGCCTTGCCGGCCGCTGCTCCCGCTGCTGCCGCCGGCGATGCTACGAAGAAGCCGCAAGCCTGATCTTGTCGTGGAGCGGTTCGGGCATCTGGTCGTGACGGACTGACGCAGCGCGCGGATGATTCAGTCCAGATCCTGCCGCAACGGCCGCCAGCCCTTGCCATCGAAGGCCTCCAGCATGCGGAACCGGCGCTTGTAGTCCATCTTGGCGTGGCCGTCGATCCAGTAGCCCAGGTAGAGATGGGTGCGTCCTTCGCGCCGCGCCCATTCGATCTGCTTGAGGATCGCGAGCGTGCCCAGGCCGCGCGCGCTGTCGTCGGGATCGTAGAACGTGTACACCGCCGACAGCCAGGTTTCGATCACGTCGGTCACGGCGACGGCGAGCAGGCGGCCAGGTCCATGCGCGTTGTGTTCGCGCAGTTCGATGAAGCGGCCCTGCGCCCAGCGTCCGACCAGGAACTGGTCGAATTCCGTGCTGCCGTGATCGTCCATGCCGCCGCCGCGGTGACGCGCGCCGAGGTAGCGTCGGTACAGCGCGAGCTGCTCCTCGGTGCGCTCGGCCGGCAGCACGCGCATTTCCACGTCCTTGTTGCGCGCCAGGCAGCGGCGCTGGCTGCGATCGGGCACGAACGAGTCGACCGGAATGCGCACGGCGACGCAGGCGCGGCATCCGCGGCAATGCGGGCGATAGAGGATGTCGCCCGAGCGGCGGAAGCCCCAGTCGAGCGCCATCGGGTAGAAGGCGAGCAGGCGTGGGTCACGAGGATCGAGCACGAGATCGCGCGCGACGCGTTCGGGCCAGTAGCCGCACGGATGCTCGGCGGTGTGGAAGATCCGCAGGTCGTCGACATCGTGCAGCGAGCCGGTGCCCATGCGCCTAGCTTGCCACTGTCGTGGAGAGCTGCAGGAATGCAAGGCCGGCGCTGGCGCCGGCGATCGCACCTGCGAAGAGATCGCGGCGCGCATGCCGCGCCAGTTGCAGCCGCGACCATGCCACCAGCGCCGCGAAGATCAGCCCGAGCACGGCCGCGAGTGCGCCTGCACGCAACAGCAGCATCGCCGCGAACACCGCGAACGCGACGTGCAGCGACAGCGTCCACCAGCGCGCGGTCAGCAGCGCGGCGGCGATCATCATCGCCGACAGGCCCAATCCCAGCGCCAGGTCGCGCAGACCGGCCAGCCACGCCAGCGGTGCGGAGATGGCCAGCGCGAGCAGCAGGAACAGGTTCAACGAACGACGTTCGCCCCGTTCGCTGGCATCGACGTGCGCCCAACGCTGTCGGCGCACCTGCCACCACGAATACGCGATCACCAGCACGGCGAACGCGGCGAAGCCGACAGCCAACCGCGACAGCTGCCGGACATCGCCACCGTCGTCCACGGCCAGCAGCAGGATCGAGCAGGGCAGCACCAGCAGTGGATGGCCGAGGATGGAGACGGCACGAGCCAGCTGTTTCGGCGGGGCGGTAACGGAGGCCATGACCCCAGCATACTGCGCCGCATCCCAGCCGCTGCGACTGTCCGCAAACTGAACCCGATCGGGCGGCTGTCAACGGCCGCATGGCGCGGGCGTTGATCCCGGCAGTGACGGCACCGCGCCGCACAGACAGGAGACGACGGATGAAACGCAATGCCTTGTTCGCTGCCAGCCTGCTGGCCCTGGGCCTGCTCGGTGGCGCCGCCACCGCGGCCACGCCTGCAGCCAGCACTCCCGCCACCACCAAGCCGCAACGCGTCGAACTCGACGTCAACGGCGACGGCGTCATCGACCGCGGCGAAGCGGCGAAGTCCCCGCGCTTCGCCGAGCACTTCGACCGCATCGACAAGAACCACGACGGCCGCATCACCGCCGACGAGCGTCCGCAGCACGGCGCCAGGGGGGGCGCCACGGCAAAGGCCGACACGGCGACATCGCCGCGCTCGACACCAACGGCGACGGCCGTCTGGCCCGCGAAGAACTCGCCGGCAAGGGTAGGTTCGAGGAAAACTTCGCCGCGATGGATGCCAATCGCGATGGTTATCTGGTCCGCAGCGAGTTGCGTGCCTACCACGACAAGCAGCGCCCGCTGCGGCAGGCCGAGCACGCCAAGCGCATGGATGCCGACTTCGCGGCCGCCGACCTCAACCGCGACGGCAAGCTGAGCCGTGTCGAAGTGGACGGCAAGATGCCGCGCGCTGCGAAGAGCTTCGCCTGGATGGACGAAAACAAGGATGGTTTCCTGAGCCGTGCGGAATTGCAGCCGTCGCATCACCGCTGATCGCTCGTTGCCAATAGGCGACGGTTCCGGGTTCCCTTGCCGCGCGCCGAGAGGTGCGCGGTCTTTTTTTTTTACAGACGGCCGGATGCGACCAGGCTATAGAACAGCGCGGACAGCGCTGCCAGGGTGCCGATCAACGCACCGATCCAGCCGTAGATCCAGGTGAAGGCACGCTGGTCGCGCGCCGCCTTGACCGGATCGCGAGCGGCTTCCCGCGCGAAGCAAGGTGCCATGATCTTCGGCAGCCAAACGAGCGCCTGATAGTTGATGGCCGCGAAGCCTGCGATCGTGACCGCCAGCAATGGCACCCAACCCGTCGAGTAGCGCACCAGCAACAACAGGCTGGCGACGAAGAATAGGGTAGTCGCGCCCTGATAGACCGCAAAGCGGCGGATGCCGGCGCGCTCCTGTTCGGTGGCGGCAAAGTGCAGGAGATACTTCGTGGCGTAGTACATGGCGACGATCGACGCACCGAATCCGACCGCCAGACCCCCGAGTGTGCCCAACCCGAGTTTCGCAGCGGCCTTGCCGACTGCCGAAGTCCCGATGTTCAAGGCCACCGAAGCCGCTACTGGCGGGCTGGCGGTCATCAGTACGCTGGCGATCGTCGCAGTGAACACCGCGCTCGGCGCGCTGCCACGCGCGAAATCGCCAAAGCGCCGCAGCAGGTCCTCTCGCACGCATCGACGCGCGCGCGACAAGCGCTTGCGCACGGCGGCGTCGGACAGCCCAAGCAGCGAGGCCACCTGCCGCGAACTCTGGCCCTCCCGGTAGTACAGCAACAGCACTTCGCGGCTTTCCTCGGGCAAGGCCGAGATCAGGTCGGCCGCCGCGGCCTCGCGCTCGTCCTCGATGAGTCGCTGCATCGGCGACGGCGATGGGTCGGCCGCATTCGCGATCGCAAGCTCGGCGCCTTCGCCGTCGAGCGGTCGATGGCGACGCGCGCGCAGATCGTCGCGGGCGAGATTGCGGGTGATCTGGCGCAGCCATGGCAGGAAGCTCGCCGGATTCTGCAGGCGGCCGAGGTGCTGCCAGGCCGACAGAAAGGCCTCCTGGGCGACGTCCTCGCTGGTGGCGACGTCGCGCGTGATCGCCAGCGCGACCGCGGTGACCGTGTTCTGCGATGCCGCGACGATGCGACCATAGGCAGCGCGGTCGCCGCGCGCAGCGGCGGGTAGCTCGCGGTGGATCAGCCGGTCGATCGGCATTTCGAGGGCCTGGGCGTTCATCGCGTCGTTCCCACGTTTGCGTTCATGGCATCAGGACGATCGCACGCGGCAGATGTGACCGTCGCTCAACGCGCCTGCGCAGGCGCGGGACCGGTGATCTCCCAACCTTCGCCCGTACGCCGCACCGCGAGCGTCTCGTAGGTCGGCGTGCGGCCATGCCCGTACGTGCTGCGCTGCAGGGTGCCTGTGTCGCCGCCCTCGGCCGTGTTTGGCCGGAACGCTCCGACCTCGAGGAACGAGGCGCTGCGTCCCGATGCCGCATGGCGCCCGGCCTCGCCGGTCCGCGCTGGAATCGCGCACTGCGAAGCCGCCGCCACGTCCGCGCCACTCCGACGCAGGCGCTCGATCAATGCGGCGGGCGCATCCTTGCCGTCGAGTGCGAGGCACAGCACGTCATTTCCGGCGGCGCCCAGGCCGCCGGCGAATGCCTGCTCGGCTAACGCGGCAGGCGTCGCCGCGACCGGATTGATCGGGGCAGGCGCGGCGGCCGCGCCGGGATCGGCGACCACGGTTTCCAGCGCGGGCGTGGTGGTGGCGATCGCCGGCGCCTTCGGTTGTGCGGCGGTACGCGGGGCTACCGCGACCGTACCTGTCTCCAGCCGCGCCCCGTGTATCAACGCCATCGCCAGCACCACGCAGATCACCAGCAGCAGGCCGACCTTGTAACGGAACGAACGCTTCTGCGCCGGTGTTGCCGCATACGGATCGACACCACGGAAACTCACCGCGAGGAAGCTGTCCGGCGCGTTGCGCGAGGAATCCATCAGTCCGGCTTCGCGCAGCATCGCGCGTGCGCGCGGCTGGTCCTCCGACTTGATGATCCACAACGCCGGCTGCGGCGCACTGCCGCTGTCGCGATAACTGAAATTCGCGCGCACGTTGCCCTTGTACGAGCGGCCGTTGGTGATGCGCACCTCGATGCCCTCGTCCTCGAGCATCTTGGCCACGCCGCTCGACGTTCTCGAGCCTGGGACTGGTGAAGACCTGCCTCAAGACATCATTCCTTCGCCGGGACGTGCGCGGCCGCGCTGGCGTCCTGCACCACGCGGATCAGGCCTTCCTGCGCGGTGCTGGCGACGAGGTGGCCGTCGCGATCGTAGATCTGGCCGCGCGCGAGTCCGCGCGAACCCTGCGCGCTGGGGCTGTCGATCGAATACAGCAGCCAGTCGTCGGCGCGGAACGGACGATGGAACCAGAGCGCGTGGTCGAGCGAGGCCATCTGGACGTTCGGCTGGTAATAGCTGATGCCGTGCGGGAAGGTGGCCGTGCCGAGCAGGTGGAAATCCGAGGCGTAGGCCAGCAGCGCGCGATGCAGCTCCGGCGCATCGCCGACCTTCTCGCCTAGGCGGAACCAGACCTGCTGGTACGGCGGGCGCTTCGGCGGATTCAGTTCGTCGCGCGGATAGACGTGGCGGAATTCGAACGGCCCCATGCGGCTGAGCCAGCGCTGCACCTTGGTCGGCAGCTTGGCCAGCACTTCCGGCGGCACCGCATGTGCGGGCTCGATGTCCTCCGGCTTGGGGACGTCCGGCATCGACAACTGATGTTCGGCGCCCGTTTCGTGCTCCTGGAACGAGGCCGCGCAGAAGAAGATCGGTTGCCCGTGCTGGATCGCGGTCACGCGCCGCACCGAGAAGCTGCCGCCGTCGCGGGTGCGGTCGACGTCGTAGACGATCGGATGCTCGACATCGCCCGCGCGCAGGAAATAGGCGTGCAGCGAATGCGCCGAACGCGGCACCGCCAACGTCGCCTGCGCCGCCGACAGTGCCTGCCCTACCACCTGGCCGCCGAACACGTACTTGGTGCCGATGTCGCGGCTCTGGCCGCGGAACAGGTTGTCCTCGAGACGTTCCAGCGACAGCAGTTCGATCAACTCGGAAACGGGGGAGGGCATGCGCTGGCGTCGTCAGGAAGGCAGCGAATTATAAGGGCGCTCGTCCCGGTTCACTGGCCAGGCGTTCCAGTGCCACCGCCGCCGCCATTACCTTTTGCCATGGAAACAGCGGTCCCGGATCGCGCTTGCGCACGATCTGACGCGAGGCATCGTCGGATGCCGCTACCGTGCCGGTATCCAGATCCTCGTGTCCTGCGATCAAGCGCAGCGCCGGCAGCCGCGCCTGCAATCGCAGGAGCAATGCGACCAGGGCGTCGATCTGGGCCTCGGGATACGGCTCGTCCATCGCCTGGTGCCGCGAATCGAGCCAGTCGGGATAACGTCCCGTGTTGACCAGCTCGATTCCGATCGCGCGCGGATTGTGGCCGCGCACGTGGTGCGCGATGCGGTCGGGCCGCACGTAGACGACCGTGTCGCCGTCGCGATCGATGTAGTAGTGGCCGCTGTTGCCGGTGCCGCTACCCTCGTACGACACCTTCTCGCCGTACGCGCGCGCCATCGCCAGGTCCGGCAGCTCGGTGCAATGGATCACGACGAGCTCGACCTGCGACAAGGGCCGCGCATCGAGTTTCGTCTCGTAGGGCAGGGGCTCGACACGCATCAGGACCGCATTACCGGAGGTCGGAAAGAGGCCGCGATGCTAGCATTCAGGCATGGCCAGCCTGTCGCCCGACTCCGAACTCTACCGCCTGATGTCGCAGTTCCCGCGCTCCGGCGCGGTGCGCTGGATCGGCCTGCGTCCGGCACGCGAGGTGGCGATGGAAGAAGTCGACGCTGCCGAGGCGATCGCGGGCAAGGGTCTGCGCGGCGACCGCTACGCTTCCGGCAGCGGCAAGCGCGGCGTCACGCTGATCCAGGCCGAACACCTGCCTGCGATCGCGATGCTGGCCGGACACGATCGACTGGCGCCGGCGACGCTGCGCCGCAACGTGGTCGTCGCCGGCATCCCGCTGATCGCGCTGAAGGATCGCCGTTTCCGCATCGGCGAGGTGTTGCTGGAAGGCACCGGCGAATGCGATCCATGCTCGCGCATGGAAGCCGCGCTCGGCCCTGGCGGCTACAACGCGATGCGCGGGCACGGCGGCATCTGCGCACGCATCCTCGAAGGCGGCGCGCTGCGCGTCGGCGATGCCGTCGCCTGGGTCGGGGAGTGATGCGCGGGCACTGCATCCTGTCGCACGGATTCGAAAGCGGGCCGGATGCGACCAAGGTGACGGCGCTGGCCGAAGCGGCCGGCAGTCTGGGCTGGACGCATGAACGTCCCGACTACACCGACCTCGATGCCAGGCACACGATCAGCGAACTCGGCGACGTCCCCGCAAGGCTCGAACGCCTGCTCGCGCTCGCGCGTACTGCCGCCGCGCGCGGTCCGCTGGTGCTGGCGGGATCGAGCCTGGGCGCCTATGTGTCGGCGCTCGTCTCGCTGCAGGTGCCGATCGCGGGCCTGTTCCTGATGGCGCCGCCGATCCGCATGGAGCCGGCGAGCCCGCTCGATGCCGCGCACGTTCCGACCAGCATCGTGCATGGCTGGGGCGACGAACTCATTCCCGCCGCGCAGGTCGTCGACTGGGCGCGCGAACGACGCGCGCGGCTGCTGCTGGTCGACGATACGCATCGGTTGTCGATGCACGTCGAGTCATCTGCGCACGTTGGATGTTGCGTGAGCACGTGATTCGCAAGATCGTTCGTGATCCGTCCATGCGTCATGAGTCGCTACCGAATGCGCGGAAACCCGATGATGCACTCGAGGCATTGAAATTCTTCGCCTCCTGCGCCAAAGGCCTCGAATACCTGCTCGCCGACGAACTGCTCGCGCTCGGCTGCGCGCGCGCGACCGCGGCCATGGCCGGCGCCAATGTCGAAGGCGCGCTCGCCGATGCGCAGCGCGCCGTGCTGTGGTCGCGCCTGGCGAGCCGCATCCTCTGGCCGCTGGCCGAGTACGACTGCGCCGACGAGCACGCGCTCTACGCCGGCGCCGCAGCGGTGCCGTGGCAACAGCATCTCGATGCGAGCATGACGCTGGCCGTCGACGCCCATGTTTCCGGCGATGCGATCACGCACGCGCGTTATGCCGCACAGCGCGTCAAGGACGCCGTCGTCGACGTGCTGCGCGCGCAAACCGGCGCGCGGCCGAATGTCGATGTCGAAGCGCCCGACCTGCGCCTCAACCTGGTGGTGCGCAAGGGCAGGGCGATCCTTTCGGTCGATCTCGGCGGCGGACCATTGCACCGGCGCGGCTGGCGCCAGGCGCAGGGCGAGGCGCCGTTGAAGGAGAACCTCGCTGCGGCCATGCTGCTGCGCGGCGGCTGGCCGCAGCTGTATGCCGAAGGCGGCGCGCTGTTCGATCCGATGTGCGGCAGCGGCACATTGCTGATCGAAGGCGCGCTGATGGCGGCCGACGTCGCACCAGGGTTGTTGCGTCATGGCGAACGGCCGCCTTCGCGCTGGCTGGGTTTCGATGCCGCGCAATGGACGGCGTTGGTACAGGAGGCGCAGACGCGCGAGCGCGCAGGACGCGGACGCCTGCGCCTGGCGTTCGAGGGCAGCGATGCCGATCCGCACGCGATCCGCAATGCCCGCGAGAACGCCACCGCAGCCGGCGTGCGCGACGTCATCCGTTTCGAAGCACGCGACGTGGCGCATCGCATCGCCACGCGAACCCGCGCGCGGCCTGGTCGTGTGCAATCCACCTTACGACGCACGCCTCGCCGCCGATCCCGCGCTCTACCGCGCGCTCGGCAATGCCTTGAAGCAGACGGCACCGACCTGGCGCGCGAGCCTGCTCTGCGGCGATGCCGAACTCGCGCACGCCACCGGCCTGCGCGCGAACAAGAAGTACCAGCTGTTCAACGGCGCGCTCGAATGCCTGCTGATCGTCTGCGACCCGATCGCCACGCCGCAGCGCGAAACGACCGAAGCGCCCGCCCTGTCGGAAGGCGCGCAGATGGTCGCCAACCGCCTGCGCAAGAACCTGAAGAAGTTCAAGGCCTGGCGTGAGCGCGAGAACGTCACCTGCTACCGCGCCTACGACGCGGACCTGCCGGAGTATTCGGCAGCGATCGACGTCTATCAGTCGGAACCCGAGGGCGAAACATGGCTGCACGTGCAGGAATACGCCGCGCCCGCTGAAATCCCGGAAGCGACCACGCGCCGGCGCCTCAACGAACTGCTGGCTGCCGTGCGCGAAGTATTCGCAGTACCGCGCGAGCGCATCGCGCTGAAGACGCGCGAACGCGGCAAGGGCGGCAGCAAATACGCCAACATTGCAGCCGCTCGCCCGGACCAGCGCGGCGAATTCCTGGTGGTGCGCGAAGGCGACGCGAAGCTGCGCGTGAATCTGTTCGACTATCTCGACACGGGCCTGTTCCTCGACCATCGCCCGCTGCGATTGCGCATCGCGGCCGAAGCGGAGGACACGCGCTTCCTCAACCTGTTCGGCTACGCCGGCGCGGCCACCGTGCAAGCGGCGATCGGCCGCGCGCGGCAGACGACCACCGTCGACCTGTCGGCGACGTACCTGCAATGGTGTGCGGACAACTTGCAGCTGAATGGCTTCGTCGGCGCACGGCATCGACTGGTCCAGGCGGATGCGATGGCATGGTTGGAGGCCGATACCGGCCAGTACGACCTGATCTTCTGCGATCCGCCGACGTTCTCCAATTCAGCGCGCGCCGAAGATTTCGACGTGCAGCGCGAGCATGTGCGTCTGCTGCGTGCGGCGATGGCGCGGCTCGCGCCGGGCGGCACGTTGTATTTCTCCAACAATGCCCGCCGTTTCCGCATCGATGCGCAGGCCGTGGCTGCATTCGCGCGCTGTGAAGACATCACCACGCAGACCATCCCGCCCGATTTCGCGCGCAATCCGCGCATCCACCAGGCCTGGCGGCTGCGCGGCGATTAACTTCATGGCAACGCGGGGCGAGGCATCATGACTGCATGCCAAGCCATGTCCTGCAATCCCCGTCGACACTGCCACGCTGGCTGCTGTTCCTGCGGCAATGGCTGCGCAACCCACTGCGCACCGCGGCGATCGCGCCATCGGGCCCGGATCTCGCGGCCGCGATGCTGGCCGAACTGCCGGCAGACACGCGACGCGTGATCGAACTTGGTGGCGGCACCGGCGCGTTGACCAAGGCATTGCTCGCGCACGGCATCGCGCCATCGGACCTGCTGGTGCTCGAACTCGACAAGGTGCTGCATGCGCAGCTGCAGCAGCGTTTCCCGAAAGTGCCGGTACTGCACGGTGATGCGCGCGAGCTGTCTGGGCTTGCACGCGGATTCGTCGCGCAGGCGCCGGCCGATGCCATCGTGTCCGGGCTCGGCCTGTTGTCGATGCCGTCTTCGCTGCAGCAGGACATCCTGTCCGCCGCATTCGCCTGCCTGCGCGAGGGTGGCGTGTTCGTGCAGTTCACCTATGGCCCGAGCGCGCCGGTGCGCGACGACGTCGCAGCCACGCTCGGCCTGCGCGTGCGCCGCGGCGAGTTCGTGCTGCGCAACATGCCGCCGGCGACCGTCTACGTCTACGAGCGCGGCTCTGCGCCGGCCTGAATGGACCAGCCTGCCGGCAGCCTGCTTGAAGGGGCCCGATGGAACGGGATGTTGCGATCCCGGCGTAACCCTGCGTTCCACTGACGACGCTGGTGACGGGCACGCGGTGTACCGATATCGTCGGTTCCTCCCAGCGTCCAGGAACCGCCATGACATCTTCCACCGCCACCCCTGATGCCCGCGCCGCCCGCGTCGCGCGCAGCGTGCGCGGCAGTGCCGCGTCCGACGGCGCCGGGGTCAAGCTCACGCGCGTGATCGGCGGCGGCGAGCTGCCCGACCTCGATCCGTTCCTGCTGCTCGACGAGTTCGGCACCGACCGCGCCGAGGATTACCTCGCCGGCTTCCCCGATCATCCGCACCGCGGCTTCGAGACCGTCACCTACATGCTCGACGGCCGCATGCGCCACCGCGACAACCATGGCAACGAAGGGCTGCTGGTACCGGGCAGCGTGCAGTGGATGACCGCCGGCCGCGGCCTGGTGCATTCGGAGATGCCCGAGCAGCAGGAAGGTCGCATGCGCGGTTTCCAGCTGTGGGTGAACCTGCCTGCGCGCGACAAGATGGGCGAGCCGCGCTATCAGGAGTTCGCGCCGGAACAGATTCCGGTCGTGCATCCCGTCGAGGGCGTCACCGTCAAGGTCATCGCCGGCGTGGTCGATGGCGTGCGCGGTCCGATCGTGCAGCCCGCGACCGAACCGTTGTATCTCGACATCGCACTCGATCCCGGTCGCAGCTGGGACTACGGCTTGCCGGAAGGCCACAATGCATTCGCCTATGTGTTCGAAGGCCATGCACGGTTGGGCGAGGGCGACGACGCGCGCCCGCTCGCCACGCACGAACTGGGCGTGCTCGGCGGCGGCGACGTGCTGCACATCGCCTCGGGCGACGAAGGCGCACGCCTGATCCTGGTCGCCGGCCGGCCGCTACGCGAACCGGTGGCACGCTACGGTCCGTTCGTGATGAACACGAAGCAGGAAGTGATGCAGGCGTTCGCCGATTTCCAGGAAGGCAAGTTCTGATCCATGAAAAAAGGCCGCGCGAATGCGCGGCCTTTTCATTGGAAGCTGCTTGGGGAGCCTTTACTGCGGATCGCCGACGATGTCCGGCCGATCCTGCCCAAGCCACTTGTAGACCACGCCGCCCAGCAGCCCGCCCAGGATCGGCGCCAGCCAGAACATCCACAACTGCCCGATCGCGCCGCTGCCCGCGAACAGCGCCACGCCGGTCGAGCGCGCCGGATTCACCGAGGTGTTGGAGACGGGGATGCTGATCAGGTGGATCAGCGTCAACGCCAGGCCGATCGCGATCGGCGCGAAGCCCGCTGGCGCGCGTTCGTGCGTGGCGCCCATGATGACGACCAGGAACATCGCGCTCAGTACGACCTCGCACAGGAACACGGCCGCCGCCGAATAACCGCCCGGCGACAGCGGGCCGAAGCCATTGCTGGCGAACGCGCCGGCCGCGGTCGAATCGATTGCGAAGGCGGCCGTGCCGCTTGCGATCTGGAACAGGATCCAGCCGGCGAAGATGCCGCCCGCGACCTGGGCGACGACGTAAGGCAGCAGGTCCCTGGCCGGGAAGCGCCCGCCGGCCCAAAGCCCGAAGCTCACCGCCGGATTGAAGTGGGCGCCGGACACATGGCCGAATGCATAGGCGCCGGTCAGCACCGTCAAACCGAAGGCGAACGACACGCCGAGCAGGCCGATGCCGAGCGGGTTGCCGTCACCACCGAAATTCGCGGCGAGTACGGCGCTGCCGCAGCCGCCGAGTACCAGCCAGAACGTGCCGAGGAACTCGGCGACCAATCGCTTGAGCATGTTGTTTCCCCTTCGCTGATGGCACCCCTGCCACCGCGAAAGCTAGACCATGCGCGCAGCGCCGGTGTTCCGGTTTCGTTAAAGCGAGCGAGGTTGCCGCGACACGATGGCAGCCGGCTAGTTGCTGCTCAGGCGCTTTTCCTGGAAGCGGATGGCGTCGACCTGCCTGAGCAGGTCCGCCAGTTGTTCCTGCGAGCCTGCCTGCAACGAGATATGCGCGACGCGGTCCTGGTCGAGCTCGAGCAAAGTCTCGCGCACCAGCACGTTGGGCGCCGCAGCCACTTCGCTGCGATACCAGTACACGTCATGGCCATCGATCGAGGCCTGTTCGGCGCGGTTGCCACGCCGTGGCTTGAACGGCGAATCCTCGCTGATCGTGACCGCGAAGGCTTCGCTGCCGTCGGCGTCGCGCAGTGCCTTGCAGAAGGTGAAGCCCGGGCCGTCGAGCTGCTTCCAGGTCAGGCCGCTGTTCGCTGCCAGCGTCGGGCAATTGTCCGGAGACTGGGCGTGGGCGGTGCCAACCAGCGTCAAGCCAGCCAGAGACAGGCACGCTAAAGAAAGAAATTGGATCTTGTTCATCTGCGCATCCCCTGTGGCGGTCCGAACGACTACGCCGTTTGCCCGAGTGTCTAAGGGAACGCCCATTCAAATTGTGAGCTACGTCACTAAACGAGCTGCAAGGCGCCTGGACGCTAGCGATCGGGCAGCGGAATGAACTCGTCGTCGCCTGGGACGGTGCCGAAGCGGCCCTCCAGCCAATCCAGCTTGGCCTGCTCGATCCGCTCTTTGGACGACGACACGAAGTTCCACCAGAGATGGCGCGGGCCATCCAGCGGCTCACCGCCCAGCAGCATCGCCTTGACCGGCGTCCTCGCGCGCAGGACCGGTCGGGTATTTTCGTCGAGCAGCACCAGGTGCTTGTCGGGCAGGTCGGCGCCATCGAGCTGCGCGTCGCCCTCGAGCACGTACAGCGCACGCTCGCGATGACCGGCGTCGAGGAGGATCTCGGCATCGGCCTGCAGGTCGATCGCCACGTACAGCGTGTCGGCATACACGCGCACCGGCGCTTCGGCGCCGTAACCGCGCCCGGCGACGACGCGCAGCAATGCGCCATCGCGTTCGATGCGCGGCAGGGTAGCGGCGGCATGATGATGGAAGCCGGGTTCGGCTTCCTCGTCCGCCTTCGGCAACGCGACCCAGGTCTGCATACCGTGCAGCGGATGCCCGCCGGTGCGCAGCGACTGCGGCGTGCGCTCGGAATGCGCGATGCCGCGTCCGGCCGTCATCCAGTTCACGTCGCCGGCGGTGATGTCCTGCAGCGACCCCAGCGTGTCGCGATGGGTGATGGTGCCGGACCACAGGAACGTCACCGTCGCCAGCCCGATATGCGGATGCGGACGCACGTCGATGCCGCGCCCGGGCTCGAACACGGCAGGACCCATGTGGTCGACGAACACGAACGGCCCGACGCTGCGCGCCTGGATCGAAGGCACCGCTCGGCGTACCTGGAAGCCGCCGAGATCATGGACGCGCGGGGCGATGACGGTGGTCATTGCGGCTCCTGCTGTGAATCTGCCGCCAGCATGGCATCCACGCGATGCCGAGACGAGTGGCCGGCTGCAACGAAGCATTCCGCAGCCCCTGGCTTGTCTCCCCTTTGCTGCCTCGGGAGAGATTTGCCGTAGACGTTGCCGTTGCTATTGCCTCAGCCGCCGCCCGCGATTGTGCGCGCACGCGTTCGCATCGACCAGCAGCAGGCCCCGTCCACTTGAAAACCAGCCCTGACGCTTACGGTGCCGGATCGAGCCGCAGCTCCGCCTGCGGTCCCTTGCCACGCGCCAGCGACACCAGCGTCAGGCGCCTGCCGTCGAAATCCTGGCTGCGCGCACCGCGGCCGGTATGCAGGCTGAAGGATTGCGGCGCGGCACCGGCCACGGTCCGGGTGAACGCGACTTCAGCATCGCCCGCCCACACGCATCGCACCTCCGGCGGGCAGCGCGAGTCCGTGACCACGTCCACGTACCGCAGCTCGCTGCGGTCGGGCAGGGCGACGCGATCGCCAGGCCGCATCGAAAAATCCGTGCCGTCGACGATGGCGCGTCCCGTATCACTATCGGAAGCCGCGGTCGCGCAGCCGGCGCAAAGGGCGATGGCGCACGAGAGCCACCACGCGGCGGCCGAACGAAGATGGATAACGGCAGGTAACTTCATGCGCGACTCCAGGGCATGTCGGACTCACGTCGACAGCCTAGCGCCGATCTCGTTGCGGCCCGTGAACGCACTCCACGGGCCTCGATGCGTTGTCTTCAATACGTGCTTTCGGTGAGCGTTGCGTCGCCGCCGTCATCGATGCTGACTTCATACACGTCGCCGTAACGGCTTTCGTCCAGCGGCGCGACCGTGCAGGCGCACAGCGCCGCCACGATGCCCGGGACCGTATTGCTGTGGCCGACTACGAGGACGTTGCCTCGTGCATGCGTCCGCCGCAACTGGGCCACGAAATCGGCAGCGGGTGCGGAAGCGTCGTAGGTCGTGATGGCGATGCCGCTGGCCGTCGCGGCCGGCAGCGCCGTCTGCTGCGTGCGCTTGAACGCGGTTGCGTAGGCCGCGGTCAACCGCGTCGTCGAGAATCGCCTGGCAAGTGCTTCGGCACGCGCCTGGCCAGCGGCGCTCAGCGACGGATCGCGGGGATCGTCGGTCGCCTTTTCGGCGTGGCGCACAACGATATAGGTCACGCCCTCCGGTGCCATGGCCGACACCGGCGGCGAGCTTGATGCGCAACCTGCGATCGCCAGCAGCGCCGACGCGATCAGTACAGCAGTCTTGACGTGCATTCCGGGATCTCCTGGCATCAGGTCGAATAGCCGAACAATCGCACGTCGTGATCCTCGCCCGGCATCCGCAGCGCGCGCTCGAAAACGAATCCGACCGATTCCAGCAACCGGATCGAACTGGTGTTGGCCGGCGAAGCGATCGCCACCACGCGCGCGAGTCCAAAAACTGCTCGCGCCTGGGCCAGCGTCGCCACCACCGCCTCGCGTGCATATCCTCGACCCCAGTAGGCTGGGAGGAACGCGAACCCGATGTCGACGTCCTCGAGCGTGTCGCGCTTGAGCATGCCGCAAATGCCGAGAGGCGCGGCATCTTCCCGGCGTTCGACCAGAGACAGCCCGAAACCATGTCGCGCGTACATCGCCATCGGTCCACCGGCGATGTAGCGCCGCGCATCTTCGAGCGTCCGCACATGCTTGTCACCGATGTGGAGCAGCCACGACGGCTCATTGACCAACGTCAGGATAAAGGCCGCGTCTTCGACGGTGAGCCGGCGCAGCGTGAGGCGCGGGGTCTCAAGGACGCCCGTGTCGTCCTGTCGATCGACTTGGGTGGCCGTCATGTCCACGCGATCACCAATGCGGAAACGTAGAGCACGGTCGACGCGACGATGCCGCGGAACGGAATGCTGAACCAGTAGAGCCTGCCCAGGACGACGTAGCCGCCAAGAAAGGCCAGCCCGACGCAAAGGAGGAACCACGACTGGAACAGGAAGGGACCTTGCATCAGGGCGAACCATCCGTAAATCACGCCGAACAGGATCGCCCCCATCGAATGGCTGGCATTGAAACCGACCCAGCACTTCCACATCGTCGTTTCCCGCGTGAGCACGGGCGATACTTCCTCCATGCGGGCTTGAAGGCCGGCATCCTTGGGACGCAGCCCGGGTCCGCGAAACGTATACAGGAGGTGGACGAGGCCGAGCAGCAGGACGATCGCCGCGCTGGCTGCAAGCAGTGCTGGTGCAAGGGGATTCATGCAGTGCGCTCGCCGTGGTTGAATTTCAGCACGTCACTCGAAGACAGGACGGAAGAATGAGCGTTCATAGCTGAGGAAGCACCTGGTCTCCTCGTAGTAGCGCATCGCCGCCAGGCACTCGGGATCGGTGGCGGCCTGCGAACGATAGGTTTCATAAGCGGCCAGCGATGCGAACGAAAACAGGGCCAGCGCGATATTGCTGTCGCCCTCGCCAGGCATGAAGTAGCCGTGGTGCTTGCCGCCGAATTTCTCGACCAGCGGAATCCACATCTTTCCGTAGGCTTCGAATTCCTTGAGCTTGAATGGATCAAGTACGTAGCGAACTTGGCATGTGACCAAGAGAGTTGCCCTCCAGGCAAAGACATTGCTGCCGGAGTCGAGTTGGCTTCGAACCGGTTTCGTCTTGATGCATTGTCGACCACCTGTCGTGGAAACCACAACAACTGCTTTCGAGCCTCCTGTTTTCGAAGTGGGGTACCTCAACCCCCACGCATGGCGTGCCGTGCCTGCCGCGAACGGGTCTTCTATGCGCCGGACGTCGTCAGTACGACATCCGGTACCCACAGCTTCAGCCACCTGGAAACCTTCTCGTCCGGACCCAATGCCTGAGGGCAAGCCGTGATCGGGGTCCCGAGCCCGGTAAGGCCATCCAGGCACGTCGCATTCGCCGCGCCGTAGATGCGGGAATCGTGTCTGAAAATGACCGCCACGAGCACACCGCAATGACCACAGATCAGGAACCGCGCAGCGTTCGATCCTTGTCGATACTCATGCAACGTGCCCGCATGGCTTTCGGAAACCGACAGGTGCCCGGCGGGATCGGAGATGTAGGCAGCCCCGTGCTTCTGACAGAACGAGCAATCGCACGCGCGCGGAACGATGTCGGCCGGGTGGTGACTGGTGGAAAATTCAACGCGGAGTTGGCCGCAATGGCAACTTCCTCGCAACGTCGTCGTTCCTTTCACTATCGGCATTGTTGCACCTGACATGTGGCGCCCGTCATTCCGCGATTGATCAAAATTTCGCCGGAGTGGGGACGGTACGCCGAGGCGAAGGGTTAGGCCTCGGCGATTGCCGCAATGGAAACCTTCAGTCCAGGGATGCGTGCCGGCAGCTTGGCGCCTTGGCGAGCTGGCGGATCGGAAGGGAACCACTTGAGCCACTCCTCGTTCATGCCGGCGAAGTCGTCTTCGTCGGCCAGCACGATGGTGGCGCTGACGATCTTGTCCAAGGAGCTGCCCGCTTCCTCCAGGATGGCTTGTATGTTGGTCAGGCACTGCCAGGTTTGTTCTTGAATCGTCGTGCCACTGATGGCGCCCGTGGCCGGATCAATGGGGGCTGTCCCTGAGACGAACACGAGGCCGGCTGCTTTGACCGCTTGGCTGTACGCCGGCGGCGGCTTCGCCGCCTTGGACGTGAACACGATTTGACGGGCCACTTTGTTTCCTTCGAATACGTCGGTAGTTGAGGGACGCTCTCTGAGACTTGACGCCTGAGCTAGCCGAGCGCGAAACGGTCCCGGCTTGAATGAATGACTAGTCGGCCAGCTTGAGCTCGAAGAATCGCGTGCCGGGCAAATGACTCCTGTTGTACGCGGGTATCTCGGTGAAACCGAGCTTTCGGTAGAGCCCCTGAGCCGCCGCCATGCTGGGAAGCGTATCCAACCTGAGGGCGGTGTACCCAGCGCGCCTAGCCGCTTGGACGACGGCTTCAATGAGGTGCTTGCCCAACCCCCAGCTGCGGAATGCAGGGCGCACATACAATCGCTTGATCTCGCCGGTTTCATCGTCGAGGCGCCGAAGCGCAACGCAGCCAGCCGTGTCGCCGTTGACCAGCGCGAAGAGCAACGCTCCGTACGGTGCTGTGTAAGGCGAAGGCAAGGCCTCCAGCTCGGCGGCAAATCCCTGGTACTCGAGGTCCACGCCGATCGCGTCCGCGTACTCACGAAAGAGTTTGCGCGCCAACTCGACTTGCTGTTGGTTCTCTACCGCTACGAGGGTGATTGGATCTGACATGGTTGGTGATGCCGAATTAAGCCGAGCCGAAAGGCGCGTTCGGCACGGATGAATTGTTGGAGGCCTGTACGGCCGGCCTCACTGCCCCGTATGCCAGAAACATTGAATCGAAGTAGTACTGTTGGGCCTTCAGTCCAAGGCTGATAAGGCGGGTCAAACATGCTGGTCTACTAGAATTTGATTGCCATCCGGATCTTCCACCATGAAGCTCGCTGGTCCAGACGCCGCTTCGTCAGCTTCATTGAGTAATTGGATGCCTTGTGCTTTGAGTTCGCGCTGCAGATCGCGGACATCGGTGAACTCGGGCAGTTGCTTTGCGTCGCTGTCCCAGCCTGGATTGAAGGTCAGAATGTTGCGCTCGAACATGCCCTGGAATAGGCCGATGACAGTGCTGCCGTTCTTCAGGATCAGCCAGTTCTGCTCCTGATCTCCACCCCATGCGGTGAAGCCGAACTTCTCGTAGAAAGCGCGAGATACTGCGATATCTTTGACGGCCAGACTGATAGAGAAGTTGCCTAGTTGCATGATGAATTCCTCCATACATGGTTGACGGCGGTGACGCGTGCTTGTGGCACCTGACGCCTGAATCAAGCCAACCCGCGAAGCGGTTTCGGCTTGAATGAATTGTCAGGCCGGAAAAAGCGCACTGATCGTGACGTAATACCCATCCGGATCTCGGAGTGAGAACTCTGGAGTTCCAGTGTTCGGGCTCACGTGAGGCTCCTCTTCGAGCCGATCAACGAGAGCGCGTGCCCTTGGCAATGCCATGTCGAAATCATCGATACGGAAAAACAGGAGGAGGCCGTTGCCGGGCTGTGCATGATCGGGACTCATCAGGGAGGGATGCTCGTGTTCACCCCACTCGTGAAGGCAGAGCAAGACCGTTCCATCCGAGTCGAGGATTTGCCCGAAGTAGTCGTGGGCGGGAGCCGTCTCCGGCAGGCCAAGTAGCGATTGGTACCATTTGACGCTGACAGGTACATCGCCAACCCCGATGATCGTCCACGTGCGCCTCATGGAGGTCCTCCTGCGGCATAACGCCTGAACTGAGCCGAGGAAGCGGCTTCGGGTTGAGTGAATTGTCAGGTGTCGCTGCCATTGTCGCGAGAACGCCTCAGTCCCAACTTGTGGCGTTCTTTGGGAACCCGGGTCGCTGAACGCGGACAACGCAAAACCGCTGGCCGGTGGGCGCTTGCATCACGACCCAGCGGTCCAGGCGATCAACCACGCGTGCGCCTAATGCTTCAAGGCGTGCGACCTCGGCGGGGATATCGTCAGTTTCGATGTCGATGTGAACCCGACTCTCGTGTTCGACCCGTTGAATCTGCACGATGGGTTCATCTGCAGGTGTTTCCAGCATACGGTAGTTGCCGCGAGTCCCCGGATGCTCGAAATCCATCGCGCGGCCCAGGGCATCGGCCCAGAACTTGGCGGCCTGATCAATATCGGTTGTGCGGCAATCAATCAAGAGCGCGCAAAGGCGAGAGTAGTGCATGGCAACCTCTTTGTTCTCTGGTGCGCCAGAGGTGTGTGGTGCGGCGCTTAACAGCCTGAATTGTTAGGCCCAAACGAACTGAACATGTTCCTTGCCACGATTGTCCAGCACGTAGGACCGCACATACATGCGGTGATTGTCCGCCACATAGACCTCCGTACGCATCTCCGAGATGGCGTCTGCTTGAACATTGTGCCGGTTGAGATGCGTAGGGAGTGCCTTGCGATAGTGCTTTAACGACTCGCGTACTCGAGGGGTAAGAGCGAATAGCTCATCTTTGCGCTCGGGTATCCAGGTGACTGTAACCTTCTGGCCTCTCTTGCCACGAGCAAGGCGCTGCATGTCCTCGAACACGAAGCCGCCATCAACGTAGTTCATGCCACTCATAAATGAATGGGTCCAGTTGTGCGCCATTGACTTGATGAGCTTGTACTTCACGACGCAAATGATCTTGGGCCAACGCCTGAATTAAGCCGACCCGCGAAGCGGCGTCGGCTTGAATGAATTGTTAGGCATAAGTCCACGTCAGTAGACCGCCCAGCGGTAGCAATGCAAAGAGTACAACCACGCCAAGACAACCTGATCTGCCGCTGCCAGCCGACTTGGCGTGCGACTCCCGCTCCTGCGGTGGACGTGACTGAAGCCATTTGGCGTGACATGCCTGACAGAAGAACTTTGTCTTACCGCTCCGCCACGCATCTGTGGTGCGATCATTGTGGCGTGCGGCTGTGCCACAACGACCGCATTGGAATACCGGGGATGGCGGCTTGCGCTTTGGCAGGAGCTTGGCAACAAGACCCAAGACCGTAACAGCAGCAACCACTGCCCCAATGAGCATTTCCGGCGCCACGAAGTTTCCCCTTATGCCTAACGCCTGAATTAAGCGGACGCCACTGTGGCGTTCCGCTTGAATGAATTGTTAGGCGGCTACCCGCCATCCTTGGGAGTCAGCACGCCCTTGACAAGGATTAGATCATCACCTTGCGGCTCACCGCTTGAAACATAGTCCTCCAAGCGCCAGACCAAGCGGCCATCTCGGAGCTCGGCAGTGCCTATGGCCATTGCACCATTTCTACCGCTTTTGACCACAAGCACAGCCTTTCTGCCAGTTGCGATGCCGCGCACTAAGCCGCCCTCATTGACTCGTCCGCACCCAACCGGAAAGTTGTAGTGCTCTCCGCGAATGTCGTTGCCTGTCTGCCGAAGAGTAAAGCCGGCGCTTCCACAAATGTCGTCTCTAGTCAGCTGGCTACCTGTGCGAGAGTCGAGAGACCATGCACCCGAGAAGCTCGGCTCAGCAGCCGTGCACAAGCAGGGCACTAGGGCCAGAAGGAAAATAGCTATCAGATTGAGTCGCGCGTCCATAGTCGCCTAACTACTATTCGGCCTCTAGATTGAGGCGTTGCGGGAAGTATGCACGGTCAAAACACAGGTTCCAATCAGGACATGCAGGTCAAAACCTGGGCTCTTTCAATACGTTAGCTGATATCGGCTGCACCAATGGCGCGGGAACATGCCGGCGTTATCAGACGCGATGGAGGGCGTATGAGTTACGCCGGCAAAGAAGAGGGTGTAAGCGGAACCTCGCCACTATCCGACTGGAACTCTCAAGCACTCGCCAAGAAGCCAGCAACCGCGTCGGGTGCTTTCATCCACGCGAAGTGGTCGGCCGACGCGCCGAGCGCCGACGCATCGAGCGTCGTCACCCGTGCCTGCGAACGCGACAGTTTCGACAGCAAGAAGCGCAGCGACGATTCGGGCGCGAGCCAGTCGTCCGCCAGCATCGCCACGCGCACTGGCACCTCGATTTCGGCAAGGCGCGCTTCAAGGTCGATGTCCAGCTGCGCCGCCGCGTAGCGCCCGCTCAGTGCGCTGCGCGCCCAGTCGGCGATCACGCGGCGCGATTCGTTGCCAGCGAAGCGGACCCAGCGGCCGGGGAGGGCGCCGCGCGCCTGCGCCAGCCACGGGAGGAAGCGATAGACCAAGGGCAATCCGTAACGAATCGGTGGCGGGAATGCGCGCCAGTACGGTGAACCGGTCGCAACCAGCCACAACGCCTGCGCGCTGCCGGCCGACAGGGCAAGGCGGCATGCTGCGATTTGGCCGCCAAGGCTGTGGCCGCCGAGTATGCGAGGCGTGACGTGAGCAACCGCTTCGGCGATCGCCGCCTCACTGGCGGGCAGGTCGAGCGTCAGCAATTCGCGATAACCCCAGTCCTGCGTGCGACCGGCGCGCAGGCTGCTGGCGCCGTTGCCACGCCACTCGTGCACGAACACCGCCACGCCGTGTTTCGCGAGCGCCTCGGCGAACGGCAGGTAGTGGCGTGCCGCGATGCCCATCGCTGGCAGCCAAAGCAGGCTGGAGGTGGGCGAGTCCGGGATGCGCGCCTGCAACACCCAGCGATGGCCATCGCCGGCCTGGACCGGCAATTCGATCGCATGCACCGTGCTCAAGCGCGCGCGCCGAAGTGGTCGAGTACTGCGATGTCGCCGCGGCCGGGCCGATAGGCGATGGCGAGCGCGCGCGAGACGTAGTCGGTCGCCGCGGCGCACGCGAGCGGCAGCGGCAGGCCGAGGCAGAGTTGCGCGGCGATCGCCGAAGCGAGCGTGCAGCCGGTGCCGTGGCCATCGACGTCGAGCCGATCGTGGACGAAGCGTGCAGCGGTCGTACCGTCCGCGTAGCGATCGATCACCTGCGCACCTTCGTCGAGATGGCCGCCCTTGAGCAGGACTGCCTGCGCACCGAGCGCACGCAGTTCGGCCAAGGCCAGGTCTGCGGCATCGGTATCGGCGATCGCATGGTCGAGCAGCAGCTCCGCCTCGGGAATATTGGGCGTGACAATTGCGGCGCGCGGCAAGAGGCGTCTGCGCAACGCATCGAGCGCGTCGTCGGCGAGCAGCTTTGCGCCGGAGGTCGCGATCATCACCGGGTCGAGTACGACGAACGGTGGCTTGTGCCGGTCGATGGCATCGGCGACCGCGGCGATGACTTCGGCATTGGCGAGCATGCCGAGCTTCATCGCACCGATATCGAAATCCTCGAAACAGGCATCGATCTGCGCGTGCAGGAACTCGATCGGCGGCACGTGCACGGCCGCGACGCCGCGCGTGTGCTGCGCCGTGAGCGCCGCGATCGCCGACAGCCCATGGACGCCGTGCGCGGCGAAGGTCTTGAGGTCGGCCTGGATGCCGGCGCCGCCGCCGGAGTCGGAGCCGGCGATGGTCAGGGCGGAGACGATGCGCTGCTTGGTCATGCGCGTCATTCTGCCTGCGTCACGCTGGCGACGCCTGCGCGGCGATCGACCTGGCGAGCTCGATCGCCTCGTCGTAGTTGCTGGCGAAATGCAGCTGGCCCGCGCGCTCGTCGAGGTGCATGTCGGTGATCACGCGTTGCGGCTGTGGCTGCAGGCCGGACAGGATCAGGACGATGCCGCGCCGTTGGCAGCGATCGGTGAGCGTCTTCAACGCGTGCACGCCGCTGGCGTCGATGAACGGCACCAGGCGCATGCGCAGGATCAGCACCATCGGCGGCGAGAAGAACTGGTCGAGCAGGTTGTCGAGTCGACTGGCCGCGCCGAAGAACAGCGGGCCATTGACCTGGAAGGCTTCGACACCTTTGGGCAACTGAGCGCGCTGCTCGGCATCTGCCTCGTTGGACGATGTGTTGCCGCCTTCGTCAAGCAGCGACACCCCTGAACTGACCTCGACCGCTTCGGCCATGCGGAACATGAAGAGGAAGGCAGCCACCACGACGCCCACCTCGATCGCAATCGTCAAGTCGAAGAACACCGTCAGGAAGAACGTCAGCAATAGCACCAGCCTGTCCCCCCAGGGCGCCGACATGGTGTGGCGGAAATGCTGGTACTCGCTCATGTTCCAGGCCACGACCAGCAGCACCGCAGCCAGCGCGGCCAGCGGCACGTAGTGCATCAGCGGCGCCAGCAACAGCATGAACAGCAACAGGAACAAGGCATGCAGCATGCCGGCGATCGGAGAGCGCGCGCCGGCTCGCACGTTGGTCGCGGTACGGGCGATGGCGCCGGTCGCCGGCAGGCCGCCGAACAACGCCGCGCCGACGTTGGCCAGGCCCTGCGCGACCAGTTCGCCGTTGGAGCGATGGCGGGCGCCGATCATGCCGTCGGCGACCACGGCCGACAGCAGCGACTCGACGCCGGCGAGGAAGGCGATCGTGAACGCGCTCGGCAGCAGCTCGAACGTGCGCTCGAACGGGATTGTCGGGAAGTCGAAGATCGGCAGTGAGGAGGGCAGGCTGCCGAAGCGACTGCCGACGGTTTCGGCCGGCATCGCGAAGGCGAGGCAGAGGCCGGTGCAGGCCAGCAGCGCGATCAGGAAACCGGGCCAGTTCGGTTTCCAGCGGCGCAGGCCGACAATGACCGCGAGGCCGAGCAGCGCGAGTGCGATCGCCGCCGGTTGCGTGGTCGCGATGTGCCTCGCGTAGGCCGCCCAGCGCGCCAAGAATTCCGCCGGCACCGCGCCCATCTGCAGTCCGAGCACGTCCTTGACCTGGCTCGAGAAGATGCTGACCGCGATGCCGGCAGTGAAGCCCGTGATCACCGGCTGCGGCATGTACTTCATCAGCGTGCCCAGGCGCAGCAAACCCGCGCCGATCAGCATCAGCCCGGCCATCAGCGTGCACAGGATCAGGCCGCCGAAGCCGAACTTCTGGATCACCACGAACACCACCGGGATGAACGCTGCGGTCGGCCCGCCGATCTGCACGCGCGAGCCACCGAATGCCGAGATCAGGAAGCCGGCGACGATCGCGGTATACAAACCCTTTTCCGGCGTGGCACCGCTGGCGATCGCCAGCGCCATCGCCAGCGGCAATGCGACGATCGCCACCGTCAGTCCGGCGATGGCGTCGGCGCGCAGATCGTTCCAGCCGTAGCCTTCGCGCAGCACCGTATACAGCTTCGGCACGAACATGCGCGCGTAGTGCCTGGCGGCTTCGGATCGCACGTTGTTCCCCCGCAACCCGTTCGTCATCCCCGCGAAGGCGGGGAACCGGCGACTTTCAGCCTTCGATGACCAAAGACACTGGGTTCCCGCCTGCGCGGAAATGACGAGCGATCGAGATCAACGATGACTTAATGGCAAGCTTTCTGGATCAATGAGCGGTTACGCAAATCAGAGCACTTCCGACGCGTAATCCGCCAGCCGCGACCGCTCGCCGCGACGCAACGTGACGTGCGCGCTGTGCGCCCAGCCCTTGAAGCGGTCGACGGCGTAGGTCAGGCCCGACGTGGTCTCGGTGAGATAAGGCGTGTCGATCTGCTCGACGTTGCCCAGGCACACGATCTTGGTGCCGGGACCGGCGCGCGTGATCAGCGTCTTCATCTGCTTCGGCGTGAGGTTCTGCGCCTCGTCGAGGATCAACCAGCGATTGAGGAAGGTGCGGCCGCGCATGAAGTTGAGCGAGCGGATCTTGATGCGCGAGGCGAGCAGGTCGTTGGTCGCGGCGCGGCCCCAGCTGCCGCCTTCCTTGTTGCTCGGCATCAGCACTTCGAGGTTGTCGGTCAGCGCGCCCATCCACGGCGTCATCTTTTCCTCTTCGGTGCCGGGCAGGAAGCCGATGTCCTCGCCGACGCTGACCGTCGCGCGCGTCATGATGATCTCGCGGTAACGCTGCTGGTCCATCGTCTGCGCCAGGCCGGCGGCGAGCGCGAGCAGGGTCTTGCCGGTGCCGGCGGTGCCGAGCAGGGTGACGAAGTCGACCTCCGGATCCATCAGCGCGTTCAGCGCGAAGTTCTGTTCGCGGTTGCGTGCGGCGATGCCCCAGACCGCGTGCTGCTGGCTGCTGCGGTAGTCGTCGACGATCTGCAGCGTGACGCGATCGTCGCTGACCTTCGAGACGCGCAGTTCTGCCTCGTCGTCGCCGGGCAGGTACAGGAACTGGTTCGGGAACCATTCCTCGTCTTCCTCGCGCGTCAGCTCGTAATAGGTGCGGCCCTTGTCGGTCCACGACTTCAGGTCCTTGCCATGGCGTTGCCAGAAATCCTCCGGCAATGCGGTCGCACCGGTATAGAGCAGGCTGAAATCGTCGAGCGCGCGATCGTTCTCGTAATCCTCCGACACGATGCCGACGATCGCGGCCTTGATGCGCAGGTTGATGTCCTTGGACACGAACACCACCGGCACGCCCGGTTCCTCCTCGCGCAGCGCGAGGATCGCGCCGAGGATGTGGTTGTCCGGGATCACCGCGCCGAAGCGCTTGCCGGCATCGAACGATGCGGTCTGGAAACGCAGCTTGCCGATGCTCTGCTCGCCGCGCAGCTGCAGGCCCTGCGGACGCGACAGGGTGATGCCGGTGGCGATCTTCTGCGTGCCCTGCGCCTCGATCAGCTCGTTGAGGAAGCGGCTGACCTGGCGCGCGTTGCGGCTGGCTTCGGACGTGCCCTTCTTGCCGTTGTCGAGTTCCTCGATGACCTGCATCGGCAGGAACACGTCGTGCTCCTCGAACTTGAACAGCGCGGTCGGGTCGTGCATCAGCACGTTGGTGTCGAGCACGTAGATGCGCTTGCCTTTGGTCATCATGGGTATCCGGAGGGTGATGCTTCGAAGTGGACAGTCGTGTTGTGCGCTGTGTCGTGCGCGCGGCGCACGCTACAGGCGGAAAGTGACATGACGTGCGCGATGCACGCGTGAGAGATGACCGTGTCGTGTGCGCAACGCACGCTATGCCTGAGCCGCCTTGAGGGCGTCGAGCACGGCCTGCGCATGACCCGGCACCCTGACGCCGCGCCAGGCCTGGGCAATGCGGCCCTTGGGATCGATCAGGAACGTGCTGCGCTCGATGCCGATGTATTTGCGGCCATACAGCTGCTTTTCCTTGATCACGCCGAAAGCCTGGCACAGCGCTTCATCGGCATCGCTGACCAGGTCGAACCTGAAGCCTTGTTTGGCGCAGAAGTTCTGGTGCGACTTGAGCGAATCGCGCGACACGCCGAGCACGGTCGCGCCGAGCTTCTTGAACTTCGGCAGCAGCGCATTGAAGTCGATGCCCTCCGTCGTGCAGCCGGGCGTCGAATCCTTCGGGTAGAAGTACAGCACCAGCCACTGGCCGGCGAAATCGGCGAGGGTCGCGGCCTTGCCGCTCGACAGCGACAGCGGGAGTTTCTTCGGAACGAGGTTGCCGGCTTCCAGCATCAGAACTTCATCGGATCCATGATCGCGTCGAGGTTGAGGTGGTCGCAGAACTCGAGGAAGTCGTCGCGCAGCGCGGCGATGTGCATGTTCGCGGGCACGCCGATGGTCACCTGCGCGGAGAACATGTCGGCACCGGTCTGCATCGCGCGGTAGCGCGAGCAGTGCAGGCTTTCGATGGTGATGCCCTGTCGGTCGAAGAAATCGGCGAGCTGGAACAGGATGCCCGGCTTGTCGGCGGCGACCACTTCCACCACATACGGCAGCAGGTTGGACTGGATCGGCTTGGGTCCGGTGCGATACCACACCAGCTTCAGCCCTTCCTCGCGCTCCAGGCGCGTCAGCATGGCCTCGAGTTTCGCCACCGCGTCCCACGAGCCGGTCGCCAGCGCGGTCACCGACACGTCGCGGCCCACCGTGCTCAGGCGCGTGTCGACCAGGTTGCAGCCACTGTCGGCGATGCGCCGGGTGACGCCCAACAGGGGCGATTCCGGATGCGTCGTATAGGCGTTGATCAGCAGGTAGTTCTCGTTCGGCGCAGGCCGGGAAGCGGGCGCGGCATCGGTGTCTGTATCGGTCAAGGCGGCGTCCGCGGCGAGAAGGTATTTACAGCGAGGAGCAGAATGCCTTGCGGCAGGTCTGAACGGCAGCCCGGTCGCGACCGGGCGCCGCAGCCAGCATACTTGCCCCTGCTTTGAAGCCGCAAGTAACATCGCGGCTGCGCTTCGGTGAAAGCCGAACCGGTGAAAGCCGGGCGCCCATGGCGCCATCGCGCCCCCATCCTCCGCACGAAGGCCCACGCTTGCGACTTTCCGGCAGTATCACTGCGCTGGCGACGCCTTTCACGGCAGCCGGCGAACTCGATCTCGATGCCTGGCAACGCCTCCTGCAATCCCAGGTCGAGGGCGGTACGCAGGGTGTCGTAGTGGCCGGCTCGACCGGCGAGGCCGCGGCGCTCTACGAGGCCGAATACGACGCCTTGCTGCGCACGGCGGTCGAACTGGTGGCCGGGCGCATTCCGGTGCTGGCCGGCACTGGCCTGTCCAACACCGCCAAGTCGATCGAACTAAGCCGCCGTGCCGCCGCGCTCGGCGCGGATGCGGCCCTGGTCGTCACGCCACCCTACGTGCGGCCCACGCAGGCCGGATTGCTCGCGCATTACCGCGCGCTGGCCGACGACGGCGCGCTGCCGATCGTGCTGTACAACGTGCCCGGCCGCACCGGTTGCGACCTGCTGCCGGAAACAGCCGCCGAACTTGCCGGCCACGACCGCATCATCGGCATCAAGGAAGCGCGCAACGAAGCCGCGCGCATGGAGGCATTGTTGCCGTTGCGCGGCGAAGGCTTCGCCGTGCTGAGCGGTGACGATCCCACCGCCGCGCGTGCCCTGCTGGCGGGCGCCGACGGCGTCATCTCGGTCGCTTCCAACGTCGTTCCTGCGGCGCTTCGCACGTTGTGCGACCTCGCGCGCGCCGGCAGGCACGAGCAGGTGAAGGAACTCGACGCCCGTTTGCAAGGCCTCTACGACTTCCTTGGCGTCGAATCCAATCCGATTCCGGTCAAGGCGATCCTCGCGCTGCAAGGCATCGGCCATCGCCAGGGCCTGCGCTTGCCGCTGACCCCGCTCGCCGACGCGCATGCCGAAACGGCGCGACGCATCCATGACGCCATCCGCACCATCGAAACATCCTGCCGCGATGCAATCGCGGCCTGACCTGCAGGAGATTCCCATGCGTTCCAAGCTATTGAAGCCTTCGTTCCCGGTGAGCCGTTCGATCGCCCTCGTACTGATCGTGGCGGTGGTCGCCGCGTCCGGCTGCCGCTGGTTCCGCAAGGACAAGGATGTCTACGCGCAGAGCCCCGAAAGCCGTCCGCTGGAAGTGCCGCCGGACCTCGACATGCCCAATACCGAGGGCGCGATGAAAATGCCGCCCGCGGACGGCTCGCAGTCGGTCACCCGCTCGTCGATGCCGGCACCGGCGCCGTCCACCGGTAGCGCCACCGGCTTCACCGTGCCTGGCGAACGCGATGCGATCTTCGCCAAAGTCGGTGAGGCGCTGGCCGCGACCAGCGGCCTGACGGTCGCCAGCAAGGCGGACATCCTCGGGACCTACGACGTCGATTACGAAGGCAGCAAGTTCCTGGTGCGCGTCACCAAGGTCGACGCCGGCGTGTACGTCTCGGCCGTCGATCCGCGTGGACTGCCGGCGACGGGGGCTGCGCCGACCAAGCTGGTAGCGAACCTGAAGATCGCGCTGGGCGGCTGACCGCCACACGTGCGGAATACGGGAACGGGCGCTTCGGCGCCCGTTTTCGTTCTTGTCAACGCTCCAGCAACGGCAGCTTGTCGGTCTTTCCTTCCCAGTCCTTGGCGTCGGGCAGGGCGTCCTTGCGCACGGTGATCACCGGCCAGGCCTTGGCCAGTTCGGCGTTCAACTTCACGAAGGCTTCCTGCCCGGCCGGTACGTCGTCCTCGGGATAGATCGCGTTGATCGGGCATTCGGGCTCGCACAGGGTGCAGTCGATGCACTCGTCCGGATCGATCACCAGGAAGTTCGGGCCCTCGTGGAAGCAGTCGACCGGGCACACCTCGACGCAGTCGGTGTACTTGCACTTGATGCAGCTTTCGGTGACGACGAATGGCATGGCGGCAGTCCGGGCGAAACGCGGCGATAGTTTAGCGATTCACGCCGCGCGACGTGGTGCGGCGAACAGGAGGTTTCGATTCCGCCCGCAAGAAAAAGCCCGCGCATCGCTGCGCGGGCTTTGGAACATGGCGCTCCCTACGGGATTCGAACCCGTGTTTTAGCCTTGAGAGGGCCACGTCCTAGGCCTCTAGACGAAGGGAGCATGAAACTTCGGCACGGAGGCCACCGGCTGGACGACCGGTCCCTGGCGAACGGGTCGCCTGAATGGCCTGTTAGTATAGCAACAGAGCCGATGCCGACAATGGCAGACGCACCCACGCTCCAACGAGCCTGGCTCCCATCTCGCAGCGCGATGCCGACCGATATCGAATCCTTTTCTGCCCATCCCTCAGACGTCCCCACGTCGCTGCAGATCATTCCCCGCGATCAGCATCCGATCTCCCGCAAGGGCATCAGCGCGAATGCGCTGCGCGTGCTGTATCGCCTGCGCGAGGGCGGGCACGAGGCTTACCTCGTCGGCGGCGCGGTGCGCGACCTGCTGGTCGGCGGCCATCCCAAGGATTTCGACGTCGCCACTTCGGCCACGCCCGAAGAGGTCAAGCACCTGTTCCGGAACTGCCGGCTGATCGGCCGCCGCTTCCGCCTGGCCCATGTCGTGTTCGGGCGCGAGATCATCGAGGTCGCGACCTTCCGCGCCAACATCGACGACGGCAGCGGCGACCGCGAACTGCACGAGGGCGGACGCCTGTTGCGCGACAACGTCTACGGCAGCATCGAGGACGACGCGGTACGCCGCGATTTCACCGCCAATGCCCTGTACTACACCGTCGATGATTTCTCGGTGCGCGACTACGTCGGCGGCTTCGAGGACGTGCGCAATCGCGTGCTCAGATTGATCGGCGACCCGGAGCAGCGCTATCGCGAGGATCCGGTGCGCATGCTGCGCGCGGTGCGGCTGGCGGCCAAGCTCGATTTCCGCATCGATCCCGCGAGTGCTGATCCGATCGCGCGCCTCGGCGGCCTGCTGGCCGAAGCAGCGCCGGCGCGGCTGTTCGAGGAATGCCTGAAGATGTTCCTGTCCGGCCATGCTGTCGCCAGCTTCGAAGGACTCGAACGGCATGGCCTGCTGGCCACGCTGTTCCCGGAAAGCGCGGCCGCGCTGGCGTCCAACCGTAGCGGTGCGCTGCGCCGCATGCTCATGGAAGGACTGCGCGGCACCGATGCGCGCGTGGCAGCCGATGAACCCGTCTCGCCGGCGTTCCTGTTCGCATTGTTGCTGTGGCCGGCGTATTGCCGCGCGCTGATGGCGCTGCAGGCGCAGGGCGTGCACGCACCTGAAGCGCAGCGCCGCGCCGCCGACCGCGTCACCTTGCACCAGCTGACGACCATCGCGCTGCCGCGGCGTTTCTCGTTGCCGATGCAGGAGGTCTGGCTGCTGCAGACGCGCTTCACGCAACGTCAGCGCAAGCGTGTGGTGCGCACGATCGCGCATCCGCGTTTCCGTGCCGCTTTCGACTTCCTCGTCCTGCGTCAGGCGGCGTCGGACGAACATGCCGAGGACATCGCGTTCTGGCAGGCCGCCCAACACGATCCCGACAATGCGCTCGCCATGCAGGAGTCGATCGACGAAGCGGGCGAGCAGGAACCGCGCAAGCGTCGCCGTCGCCGGCGCAGCAGCGGCGCCGCGTCTCCGGCGGGATGAACGCCGTGGCCATCGGCAGCGCCGTGGTGAGCGCGCATGTCGGCCTCGGTGGCAACGTCGGCGATGCCGAACGGACGCTGTCGGCGGCCATCGGGGCATTTGCCGAGATTCCGGCGACGCGTTGCCTGAAGGCGTCGCGCCTGTATCGCACCGCGGCCTGGGGCCGCGAGGACCAGCCCGCCTTCGTCAACGCCGTCGCCGAACTGGAAACGACGCTCGACGCGCGGACGTTGCTGGGCGCGCTGCTCGACATCGAACGCAGCTTCGGCCGCGAGCGCGCCGCCGACGGCAGCGATCGCTGGGGACCGCGCATCCTCGACCTCGACCTGCTGCTGTTTGGCACGCAAGTGATCGACGAGCCGGGCCTGCATGTGCCGCACCCGCACCTGCACGAGCGCGCCTTCGTGCTGGTGCCGCTGTTGGAAATCGCGCCGGACCTGAACATCCCCGGGCGCGGTCCCGCCCGCGATGTCCTCGCCGTGATGGCCACCGAAGGCGTGCAGGCGATAGGCTAGGGACATGAGCACTACGAACGACAGCAAGCCCATCACCGTTCCCGGCCTGGCCGACGCCAAGCGCGACGGCCGCAAGCTGGTCATGCTGACCGCCTATGACGCCGGCTTCGCGCGCGTGCTCGATGGCAACGGTGTCGACATGGTGCTGGTCGGCGATTCGCTGGGCATGGTGGTGCAGGGACACGGGTCGACGCTGCCGGTGACGGTCGACGACATCGTTTACCACACGCGCTGTGCGGCAGGCGGCCTGTCGCGCGCGTTGCTGTTGTCCGACCTGCCGTTCCAGTCCGATGCCACCCCGGAGCGTGCGCTCGAGGCATCGACGCGCTTCCTGCAGGCCGGCGCCGGCATGGTCAAGCTCGAAGGCGCGGGGCATAAGCTCGACGCGATCCGTTTCCTGGTCGAGCGCGAGATCCCCGTCTGCGCGCACCTCGGCCTGACCCCGCAATCGGTGCTGCGCTTCGGCGGCTACAAGGTGCAGGGGCGCGAGGAAATCGCGGCGAGGAAGCTGCGCGAGGACGCGCAGGCCGTGGCCGATGCCGGCGCATCCTTGCTGGTGCTCGAGTGCGTGCCATCGTCGCTTGCCGCCGCGATCACCGCTGCCATCCCGATTCCGACGATCGGCATCGGCGCCGGCGCGGATTGCGACGGCCAGGTGCTGGTGCTGCACGATCTGCTCGGTCTCGACAGCGGCCATCGGCGTCCGAAATTCGTCAAGGATTTCCTGGCAGAAGGCGGCTCCGTCGCCGGCGCGGTGCGTGCGTTCGCCGATGCGGTGCGCGATGGCAGTTTCCCCGATGCCGAGCACGCTTACGCTTGAGTTTCGCGCGTCCGAAGTATCAGGCTTTCCTTTGAACCCGTGATCGGTTTCGATCAGGTCGAAACCACTTCTTCGGATGATGCATGATCGAGATCGTCACTGAACTGCCTGCACTGCGTAAGCGCGTCGGCGAGTGGAGGAACGCAGGCTTGCGCATAGGCTTCGTGCCGACGATGGGCAACCTGCATGCCGGTCATCACTCGCTGATCGCGCTGGCGCGCACGCATGCGGATCGCGTGGTCGCGAGCGTGTTCGTCAACCCGACGCAGTTCGGGCCGAACGAGGACTACGCGCGCTATCCGCGTACGCCCGAGGCCGATGCGGCAGGACTCGAGGCGGCAGGCTGCGACCTGTTGTGGATGCCATCGCTCGAAACGATGTATCCCTACGGCGCCGACGGCGCGGTGCGCATGCGCGTGCCCGGCATCACCGACGTGCTCGACGGTGCGCATCGTCCTGGTCATTTCGACGGCGTCGCCACCGTCGTCACGCGGCTGTTCAACCAGGTGCAGCCCGATGTCGCCGCGTTCGGCCGCAAGGACTACCAGCAACTAGCGGTGCTGCGCTACCTGGCGCGCGATCTCGCGTTCCCGGTCGAACTGCTGGCGGCGACCACGCTGCGCGAAACCGATGGCCTGGCGATGAGCTCGCGCAACCAGTACCTGTCGCCGGACGAGCGCCAGCGCGCTCCGGAGATCCATCGCACCTTGCTGGCGATGCGCGATGCGGCCGTTGCGCGTCGCCCGCTTGGCGAGATCGAAGCGGAGGCGTCGCGACGCCTGCAAGCTGCAGGGTTCGAGGTCGACTACGGCGTGATCCGCGCACCGGACCTGACCGAGCCCGCGCACGTCGACGGCGGCCCGCTGGTAGCGCTGATCGCCGCGCGGCTGGGCAGGACCCGGTTGATCGACAACCTGGAATTCACGCTCGCCTGAACCGCCCACGACCGCCATAGCGTTCATGTTGCAGTGCGCAAATCCGCTGCCTACACTGCCCGCCATCTGCCGGCCCCTCTGTCGCGCCGGCTGGACCGAAAAACGATGCAACTGACCCTGCTCAAGGCCAAGATCCACCGCGCCACCGTGACCCATGCCGAACTCCATTACGAGGGGTCGTGCGCGATCGACGGCCGCCTGCTCGACATCGCCGGCATCCGTGAATACGAGCGCGTCGAGATCTACAACGTCAACAACGGCGAGCGCTTCGCCACCTACGCCATCCGTGGCGAGGAAGGCAGCGGCATCATCTCGGTCAACGGCGCCGCCGCGCACAAGGCGCAGCCGGGCGACCTGGTGATCATCTGCGCCTACGGCGTTTGCGACGAAGCCGAGGCGGCGAAGTTCAAGCCGACGCTGGTCTACGTCGACCGCGACAACCGGCTGACGCACACCAATACCTCCATTCCCGCGCAAGCCGCGTAGGCGCGACGGTGACGGCTGCCGACTTCGACGAGCTGCGGATCCACGCCGTTCGCCTGTCGGACGCGTCCCTGTCGCGGCTGGTCGAGGAAGACACGGCGCGTGCAGCCGATTTCGCACTGCGCGTCGGGCCGCTGTATGCCAGTTTCGCGCGCCAGCGTTATGACCGGCAGGCACTCGAAGCCTTGTTCGCACTCGCGGACAACGCGGATCTGGCGGGCGCGATGCGACGCCTGGTCGATGGTTCGGTCGTCAATCCCACCGAAGGTCGCGCCGCGCTGCATACGGCTTTGCGCAGCGATCTCTCTGCCGCACCCGGCGCCAAGGCCTCGTCCGCACTGGCGCGCGAGGCGCGCGGCGCGATGGTCACGCTGATCGCCACGTTGGCAGCTTCGGATGTAACGGACATCGTCAGTGTCGGCATCGGCGGTTCCGACCTGGGCCCGCGCCTGGTGGTCGATGCGCTGTCGCCGGTGGCGGGCGGGCGCTTCCGCGTGCATTTTCTGTCCAACGTCGACGGCAGCGCGGCGCAGCGCGTGCTTGCCGGACTCGATCCGTCGCGCACCGCGGCGATCCTGATCTCGAAGACCTTCGGCACGCAGGAAACCCTGCTCAACGGCGGCATCGTCCGCGACTGGCTCGGCGGCGGCGAACGCATCTATGCCGTCAGCGCGAACGTCGAACGCGCTGAGGCCTTCGGCGTCGCGCGCGAACGCATCCTGCCGATGTGGGACTGGGTCGGCGGCCGTTACTCGTTGTGGTCGGCGGTCGGTTTCCCGATCGCGCTCGCCATCGGCATGGCCGGCTTCGAAGCCTTGCTGGCCGGCGCCGCGGACATGGATGCACATGCGCTGTCCGCGGTACCGAAACACAACCTCGCGGTTTGGCACGCGCTCACCGCGGTGTGGAACCGCAACGCGCTCGGTGCCGCGACCCAGGCCGTGCTGCCGTACGACGAACGCCTGAAGCTGCTGCCGAACTACCTGCAGCAGCTGGTGATGGAAAGCCTCGGCAAGTCGGTGCGGCTCGACGGTGCGGAACTGCGCGTGCAGACCGTGCCGGTGTGGTGGGGCGGAGCCGGCACCGACACGCAGCACAGCTTCTTCCAGGCCCTGCACCAAGGCACGCAGGTCGTGCCTGCGGACTTCATCGGTGTCGTACGCAACGACGATCCGCATGTGCAGAACCATCGCGCGCTGCTCGCCAACCTCTTGGCGCAGACCGAGGCGCTCGCGAACGGGCAGGCCAACGATGATCCGCATCGTGCCTATGCCGGCAACCGTCCGAGCACGCTGCTGCTGCTCGATGCGCTGACGCCGCAGTCGCTCGGCATGCTGATTGCGCTCTACGAGCACAGCGTCTACCTGCAATCGGTGGTTTGGGGCATCAACGCGTTCGACCAGTTCGGCGTCGAACTGGGCAAGCAAGTCGCCAGCCGGCTGCTTCCGGCGCTGCACGGGGAGGCCGAAGCCGACGATCCGGTCACGCAGGCCCTGCTGGCAGAGATCCGCCAGCGCGCCTAGGCGCAACGTTCCTTCAAAGCGTGTTGTGAGAGTGCCCAGGCGACGTGTTCGCGCACGACGTCGTCGGCCGCGTCGCGGCGCGATGCGAGCGCGGCCAGCACCTGCGGAGTCGTCGGCGCGTTGCCCAGTGCGATCGCGATGTTGCGCAGCCAGCGCGCGTAGCCGCTGCGGCGGATCGCCGAACCCTCGGTGCGCCGCAGGAACTCGTCTTCGCTCCACGCGAACAGGTCCGCCAGCGTCGCCTTGTCGAGGTCGTTGCGTGCGCGGAAATCCGGCTCGTCGGTGCGCTTGGCGAACTTGTTCCAGGGACACACCAGCTGGCAGTCGTCGCAGCCGAAGATGCGGTTGCCGATCAGCGGGCGCAGTTCCTCGTCGATGGCGCCTTCATGTTCGATCGTCAGGTAGGAGATGCAGCGCCGCGCGTCGAGGCGGTGCGGCGCGGTGATCGCCTGCGTCGGGCAGACGTCGATGCAGCGCATGCAGGTGCCGCAATGCGCGCTCGCCGGCACGTCGACCGGCAACGGCAGGTCGATGTAGATCTCGCCGAGGAAGAACCAGGAGCCGCCGTCCTTGTCGATCAGGCAGGTGTGCTTGCCGATCCAGCCGAGCCCGGCGTTGCGCGCCAGTGCGCGCTCGAGCACGGGTGCGGAGTCGACGAATACGCGATGCCCGAACGGCCCGATCTCTTCGGCGATGCGGTCGGCGAGTTGCTGCAGTCGCTGACGCATGAGCTTGTGATAGTCGCGGCCCAGCGCATAGCGCGCGACGTAGGCGCGCTCGTGATCGTTGACCGTCGCCCAGGCCTGCGCATCGTCGTCGCGACCGTAGTCCAGGCCGACGGAGACCACGCGCAGGGTGCCCGGAATCAGCTCGTCCGGCCGCGAACGCTTGTCGCCGTGCCTCGCCATCCACTGCATCGATCCGTACAGCCCGTTCGCGAGCCAGTCGCGCAGGTGCGCCTCGTCGTCGCCGAGGTCGATGCCGGAAATGCCGCAACGCTGAAAACCCGACGCGCGCGCGAGATCCTTGATGCGCCGGGCCAGCGCGGCGTGATCGATGCTGGACTTGGTCGGTATCACGATCATGCAAGTATAGAATCGGACGATGGCAGACCCACGTTTCCTTTACGACAGCAAGGCCCTGCGCGCGATCGAGGTGCAGGTCGAGCGCGCATCCGGCGACCCGTTCGGGCTGATGCGGCGTGCCGGCCAGGCCGCGTGGCGGGAGCTTCTGGCGTGCTGGCCCCGCGCGCAGCGCATCCTGGTGCTTTGCGGGCCAGGCAACAACGGCGGCGATGGCTATGCCCTGGCGGTGCATGCGGTGGCCTCGGGCCGCGACGTGCGCGTGATGCGGCTGTCCTCGCATGCGCCGCGGACCGACAACGCGATTCGCGCCGAACTCGACTACCGCGACGTGCAGCGGCGCATCGAAGTGTTCGCCGATGGCCTGCCCGAAACCGACCTGGTCGTCGATGCGTTGTTCGGCATCGGGCTCTCTCGCCCGCCGGACGCTGAAACCGTCGCCCTGATCGATGCCATCAATGCGTCGCGCGTGCCGGTGTTCGCGCTCGACGTACCCAGCGGCGTGGACGCCGATCGCGGTTGCGTCCTGGGTGCTGCGGTGCGCGCGGATCGCACGCTGCAGTTCGTCGGCGCGCATTGCGGCCTGGCGACCGGCGCTGCACTCGATTACGTCGGCACGCGTTCGCTGGCGACGCTGGAAGTGTCACCGCATGCGTTGTTCGCGGCGGGTGCGCGCGGGCGCCTGCTGGTGCGCGATGACCTGGTCCTGAGCTTCGCGTCGCGTCGCCGGGACACGCACAAAGGCGAGTCCGGCAACGTGCTGTGCGTCGGCGGCGACCATGGCGGCGGCGGCGCGATCATGCTGTGCGCCGAAGCGGCGTTGCGTGCGGGCGCGGGCCTGGTCGGAGTCGCCACGCGCGAAGCGCATGTCGGCGCGACGCTGTCGCGACGTCCGGAACTGATGGCGCGCGGTATCGCCACGGCCGACGAACTACGCTCGCTGATGCAACGCGCCGACGTCGTCGCGATCGGGCCTGGACTGGGGCAGGAAAGCTGGAGCATCGCGCTGTACAACGCCGCGATCGCCTCGGACAAGCCGCTGGTGATCGATGCGGATGCGTTGAACCTGCTGGCGCTGCATCCGCGCAGACTGCCGGCCGGCACGATCCTGACCCCGCATCCCGGCGAAGCCGCGCGCCTGCTCGGAACCACTGCCGATGTCGTGCAGGCCGATCGTTTCGGGGCTGCGCAGGCCTTGTGTGCGGCGCTGGGCTGCGTGATCGTGTTGAAGGGCGCGGGCACGATAGTCGCAGCGCCCGGCGAATTGCCGCACGTCATCGATGCCGGCAATCCGGGCATGGCGGTCGGCGGCATGGGCGACGTGCTGACGGGCGTGATCGCCGCCTTGCGTGCGCAGGGATTGCACGCGCGTGCAGCCGCCACGCAGGGCGCGCTGCTGCATGCCTTGGCGGGAGACGATGCGGCGCGCGACGGCGGCGAACGCGGGCTGCTGCCGTCGGATCTGTTCACGCACCTGCGCCGGCTGTCGAATGTCCCCGTGCATCCTCCGGCCTCCTCCTGACGATGCGTCTGCACCTGCACGACAGCGACGCGACCGATGCGCTCGCGCATGTCCTCGCGCACTCGCAGCCGACGCCCGCCGTCGTCTATCTGCAAGGCGATCTCGGCGCCGGCAAATCGACGCTCGCGCGCGCCTGGCTGCGTGCGCTCGGCGTGACCGGCGCGGTACGCAGCCCGACCTACACCCTGGTCGAACGCTATGACCTGGCCGCGGGAGGCGAGGCGCTGCATCTCGACCTCTATCGCATCGCCGAGGCCGGCGAACTCGAATTCCTGGGGCTCGACGACGCCCGCGCCGCGCTGTGGCTGATCGAGTGGCCCGAGCGCGGTGGCTCGGCGCTGATCGCCCCGGATCTGCGGATCGAGCTGGCGGTGGCCCCCGCAGGACGGACCTGCCGGCTGCAGGCCGTCAGCCCGGCGGGCACTGACTGGTTGTCGTCCAAGTCAGCTTCCGACGGTTTGCGTCAGTTTGCTGAACCCTGACCACAGGAAGTCGCGCCAGCTACCGGATTTGTAAGGGAAAACCGGTTGCAAAGAACAGGCGTTGGTGCTTGACTACGGCGCATGCGAGTGAAGGGGGCAACCGTCCAGCAAGTCATGCTCGGCCTGGCGTTACTCGCCGCGCTGTGCTGGAACCTTGCGCACGCCTCAGAAATCAAGCAGTTACGTGTCGAAACCGGCGCCGCCGGCACCCGCGCCGAGCTCAGCCTCGATCGCGAGACCGCCTATCAGGTCATCTCCCTGGCCAATCCCGACCGTCTGGTGGTCGACCTGCCCGGCGTCAGTCTGGGCCGGGGCCTGAAGCTGCCGGCGCCCGCCGGTCTGGTCAAGAGCGTGCGCACGGGCCATCCGGTCGCCGGCACCACCCGCATCGTCTTCGATCTGGCAGCACCCGTGGTGGCGCTGAAGCCGCGCTTCGAACCGGGCGCGGACGGCGCGCGTCTGGTGCTGGAGTGGCCGGGCGACAATGCCGATCCCATCGCCGCGATCATCGCAGCCACGTCGACGGTCGACCCGCGCACCCACGTCGACGGCACCACAGCCGACGCAGGCCGAGGCGCCGCCCAGGCAGGATCCGACCGTCGCCTCCTCTGCCGCCACTTCGCGCCTGATCGCCAACCTGCCGCCGATCACGCCATCCGCTTCGAACCCGGCAACGCCGCCGCAACCACTGCCAACGAGCGATCCGTCGTTGCAGCGCGCGCTGCCGACCCAGATTCAGGGGCAGGGCACCATCGCCACGGGCGTTCCGACGCGCATCGCCACCGGCGTGCCCGCACCGGCGCCGGAGTCGGCGCTGCCGTCGCAGGCCCAGACCAAGACGCTTCAGGATGTGATGCGCCGCGGCATGCGTCCGCTCATCATCGCGATCGATCCCGGCCACGGCGGCCAGGATCCGGGCGCGGTCGGCCTGCAGGGCAAGCGCGAGAAGGACGTGACCCTGTCGATCGCGCGCGAGCTGGCGCGCCAGATCAATGCCACGCCCGGCCTCAAGGCCTACCTGACGCGCGACACCGATGTCTTCATCCCGCTGCCGCGGCGTGCGCAGCTGGCGCGCTCGGCCAAGGCCGACATGTTCGTGTCGATCCACGCCGATGCCGCGGAAAACCGCAGCGCCAAGGGCTCGTCGGTCTACGTCCTGTCGCTGCGAGGCGCCTCCTCGCAGCGCGCGCGCTGGCTCGCCGACAAGGAGAACGCGGCCGACCTAATCGGCGGCGTTCGCGTGCAATCCGACAACACGCTGACATCGGTGCTGCTCGACCTGACCCAGAGCGGGCACATGAAGGCGTCCGAGGACGCCGCGAGCCATGTGCTGTCCGGTCTCAAGCGCGTCGGCAACAACCACAAGCCCAACATCGAGCGCGCCAACTTCGCCGTGCTGCGCACGTCCGACATGCCGGCGATGCTGGTGGAGACGGCTTTCATCTCCAATCCCGAGGAAGAGCGCCGCCTGACCGATCCCTCGCACCAGCGCACGCTCGCGCGCGCCGTGCTCGATGGCATCAATACCTATTTCACCAGCCAGCCGCCGCCGGGTACGCTGTATGCCGCGCGCGCCAGTGCCGGTGACGGCGCCGTTGGCGGTGGTGGCGGCAGTCCTTGATCGTGCTTGCGGCGGCGAGCTTTTCGCCGCTGATCAACATCGACCGGATAGAGCGAACCTTGCCGCGCGGCGCTCGCCTGCAGCAGCGGAACGGCTATCATCAAGCCTGATTCCCACCGACGCCGCCGCGCACAACGGCGGCGTGTTCGTCTGACGTGAGCATCCGCCAGCTTCCCGACACCCTCATCAACCAGATCGCGGCCGGCGAGGTCGTCGAGCGTCCGGCCTCCGTGGTCAAGGAACTCGTCGAGAACGCGCTCGATGCCGGCGCCACGCGGATCGACATCGACCTCGAAGAAGGCGGCGTACGCCTGATCCGCATCCGCGACGATGGCGCGGGGATCGCCCCCGGCGAACTCGTGCTCGCCGTCGCGCGCCATGCCACCAGCAAGATCGCCTCGCTCGACGACCTGGAAACCGTCGCCACGCTCGGCTTCCGTGGCGAGGCACTGCCGTCGATCGCGTCGGTCAGCCGTTTCCAGCTGATCTCGCGTCGTGCAGACGACGAACATGGCGCGGTGCTGCAGGTCGAGGGCGGCCGTGTCGGCGAGGTGATGCCGAAGGCGCATCCGCAAGGCACCACGGTCGAAGTGCGCGATCTGTTCTACAACGTGCCGGCGCGGCGCAAGTTCCTGCGCGCCGAGCGCACCGAATTGAGCCACATCGAGGAATGGCTGCGTTCGCTGGCGCTGGCGCGGCCGGACGTCGAACTGCGCGCCTCGCACAACGGCAAGCCGGCGCGACGCTATCGGGCGACGAGCAACGACCACGACGACGCGGTCTTCGCCTACCAGCGCCTGGTCGAGACGCTCGGCGAGGAGTTCGCGAAACAGGCGCTGCGCATCGACCACCAGGCCGCGGGCATGCACCTGCACGGCTGGATCGCGCAGCCGGCCTACAACCGCGCCAGCGCCGACCAGCAATACCTGTACGTCAACGGCCGCCCGGTGCGCGATCGCAGCGTCGCGCATGCGGTCAAGCAGGCCTATGCCGACGTGCTGTTCCATGGCCGCCAGCCGGCGTACGTGTTGTTCCTGTGGCTCGACCCGGCGCGCGTGGACGTCAACGTGCATCCGGCCAAGCACGAAGTGCGTTTCCGCGAGGCGCGCCTGATCCACGATTTCGTCCAGCGCACCCTGCACGATGCGCTCGCGGAAACGCGCGCGGGCATGGCGCCACAACCCTTGTCCGCGTCGGGCGCGCATTCCTTTGCACACGAAGGATCATCGGCAACGCCGGCCTGGCCGATGGCGATGCCGCAATCGAACCTCGCCTTGCGCGTCGATGAAGCGCGCGCCGGCTATGCCGCGCTCTACGGCGTGCCAGCGGCAGGCGCGCCCGTACTCCAGGCAGGATTGCCGGAAACGAACGACGACACCGTGCCGCCGCTCGGTTACGCGATCGCGCAACTGCACGGCATCTACATCCTCAGCGAAACCGCCGAGGGCCTGATCATCGTCGACATGCATGCCGCCCACGAGCGGATCGGCTACGAGAAGCTCAAGAACGCGCACGACGGTGCCGGATTGCGCACGCAACCCTTGCTCGTGCCGCGCACGGTGGCAGTGGCCGAGCGCGAAGCGGAACTCGCCGAACGCGAATCGGCGACGCTGGCCGCGCTGGGTTTCGAGGTGTCGCGTGCCGGTCCGCAGTCGCTGCTGCTGCGCAGCGTGCCGGCATTGCTCGCCGATGGCGATGTCGAAGCGCTGTTGCGCGACGTGCTCGCCGACCTGCGCGAGCACGGCGAATCCACGCGCATCGCCGGCGCGCGCGACGAGCTGCTGTCGACCATGGCCTGCCACGGCGCCGTGCGTGCGCACCGGCGCCTGACGCCGCCGGAAATGAATGCCCTGCTGCGCGAGATGGAGGCGACGGAGCGTTCCGGACAATGCAATCATGGCCGCCCGACCTGGGCGCGGTTCTCCCTGGCCGAAATCGATCGCTGGTTCCTGCGAGGACGTTGAGATGACGCGGCACAAGATGTGGACGACGGTGGCAGCAGGATTGATGCTCGTGTTGGCCTTCGCCGGCTGCCAGCGCGAAGATCGCGCAGCGCAGGCGAGCGGTGGCGACGCGTCGAAAGCCGCGGTGGATCCGGCGTTCGCCCAGGCGCAGCAAGCCTGGCGCGATGCGCGCCGCGCCCGGCTCGCCAGTCCCGACGGCTGGACCAGCCTGATCGGCCTGCACTGGATCGATCCCGGCCCGCATTATTTCGGCAGCGCCGCCACCAACGGCATCCGCCTGGCGATGGGGCCGGCGCACTTCGGGATGATCGAGCGCAAGGGCGACGCGATCGTGCTGACGCCCGATCGCAGTGCCGCATTGACGCTGGACGGCGAACCGCTGACGGGCGCGACGACGCTGAAGAGCGACGCCGACGAAACCGGAGCGAGCGTGCTCGGCTTCGACGAGGGCAAGGGCATCGCCACAGTGATCAAGCGCGGCGATCGCTACGCCTTGCGCGTGAAACACGCAGACGCCGACACGCGCGTCCGCTTCGCGGGCCTGGATTACTGGCCGGCCGATGCGGGCTGGCGCCTCGACGGCAAGTTCGTCCCGCATCCTGCCGGCAAGACCATCCCGGTCGCCAACATCATCGGCACGATCGATGCGGTAGCCAATCCGGGCAAGGTCGAATTCCAGCACGGCGGCAAGACCTGGTCGCTGGAAGCGCTCGACGAAGGCGAGGGTCTGTTCCTGATCTTCGCCGACCGCACCAGCGGCCACGAGAGCTATGGCGCCGGTCGTTACATCGACGCGCCCGACCCCGATGCCAGCGGCCGCGTGGTGGTCGACTTCAACCAGGCCTACAACCCGCCTTGCGCGTTCACGCCGTTCGCGACCTGTCCGTTGCCGCCGCCGGAAAACCGCCTCGATCTTGCCGTCAATGCCGGCGAGAAGGCCTACAAGCAAGCCCACTGAACCCGCGATCCCCATGACAAGGACGGCCATGCGCCACTCCGCTTCGACCCTGTTCGCCTGCCTTGCTGCCGCCGCCGCGATCGCCGTGGCAGCGCAGGCGCAGACCCCGCGTCCCGCTGCCGCGACCGTAGCATCCAAGCCGGTGCCGGCGAAGACCGCGCCCGTGCCGTTGCTGTGGAAGGTTTCCGACGACGACAACACGATCTACCTGCTCGGTTCGTTCCACCTGCTCAAGCCGGACGATTACCCGTTGTCGAAGGACGTCGACGAAGCCTTCGCCGACGCCGAATCGATCGTGTTCGAACTGCCGCCCGAGGAAATGTCGTCGCCGACGCTCGCGATGCAGATGGGACAGGCTGCATTGCGTACCGACGGCACCCAGCTCAACAGCGAATTGCCGCCGCAAACCGTCGCCAAGCTCGACGCCTGGCTCGCCACCAGAGCCGATGACCTGCAAAGGACGGGGCTGGCGCCGCAGGTGCTGCAGATGTTCGAGCCGTGGTTCGTCGGGTTGACCATCACTCTCGTCGACATGACCCGGCAGGGTCTCGATCCCAAGCTCGGCCTCGATGCGCACTTCTCCGCGCAGGCGAAGCTGGCGAAGAAGCCCACCGGCGGCTTCGAGACCGGCGCGCAGCAGATCGCATTCCTCGACGGCATGGACAGGAAGGAACAGCTGCAGTTCATCGACGAAGCGCTGACCGAAGCGCAGGAAGGCCAGAACGAAGTCGAGAAGCTGCACGCCGCCTGGCGCAACGGTGATGCGGCCGGCTTGTGGGAAGGCATGGCCGCCGACATGCGCAGGCAGTACCCGGCGCTCTATCAGCGCATCAACGTCGAGCGCAACGACGCCTGGTTGCCGAAGATCGAACAGCGCCTGAAGCAGCCGGGCACCGACGACACGCTCGTCGTCGTCGGCGCACTGCACCTGCTGGGCAGCGATGGCCTGGTCGAGAAGCTGCGCGCCAGGGGTTATGAAGTCGAACGCATCTGTTCCGCTTGCCAGAAACTTCCCGACTTGCTCAACAAGTAAGCGATCGCGGAACTCTTCATCGCTTTAGCCCTCTTTGAAAAAGGGGCAGCGAACCGCGTCGCGGTGAGTGGGGTTTTGCTCTTGATCTGCTCTAACGCACTACGTCGATTCGCTCGACGCGTGCCGGCAGCAACTCGATGCAATCCACCGGGCACGCCGGCACGCACAGTTCGCAACCCGTGCACAGCGGTTCGATCACGGTATGCATCTGCTTGGATCCGCCAATGATCGCGTCCACCGGGCAGGCCTGGATGCATTTGGTGCAACCGATGCAGTCGGCTTCGACGATCACGGCGACCAGCGGCGGCTTGTGTTCGCCGCGGCTGCGGTCGTAGGGTTTCGCCGCGACGCCGAGCAGCCGCGCCAGCGCACGCGCGCCGGCATCTCCGCCCGGCGGGCAACGATCCACGTCCGCCGCGCCGGTCGCCATCGCTTCGGCATAGGGGCGGCAGCCTGCATAGCCGCATTGGCCGCATTGGGTCTGGGGCAGCAGGCGGTCGAGGCGTTCGATGAAGTCGGGCTGCACTGCGATACACCTATCGTTTGTCGTCCCGAGCGTAGCGAGGGACCTGCTTGCGGCCCTGAACAGCAGGTCCCTCGCTACGCTCGGGACGACATTTCGTTATCGCGTCATGAGGAATGTCACTTCACCGGCATGCCGGGCTGCGCTCCATCATCGACGTCGAGCAGCGCCAGGCCGCCACCGTCGAAGCCTGCCGACAGGACCATCCCTTCACTGATGCCGAAACGCATCTTGCGCGGCGCGAGATTGGCGATGAAGACCACGCTGCGGCCGATCAGTTTCTCCGGCTCACCATAGGACGCACGGATGCCGGAAAAGATCTGGCGCCTGCCGAGTTCGCCGGCGTCCAGTTCGAAGCGCAGCAACTTGTCGGAACCGTCGACGAATTCGCAGGCGAGCACCTTGCCGATGCGCAGGTCGAGTTTCGCGAAGTCCTCGATGGAGACCAGCACATGTTCGGCGACGGCCCCGGCCGCAGCCGACGCGCCCGCTTTCGCGGCCGGTGCGGTCGGGACCGGAGCAGTCAGGTCAGGACTTGCCGCAGGCTTGAGGTCTTCCTTGCTGGCTTCGGTCATGGCGTCGATCTGCTTCGGGTCGATGCGCGTGAACAGCGGCGCGTACGGTTGGATGCCCTGCGACAACAGCGGCGCGTCGACGTCGTGCCAGCTGCCAAGCGGCGCATCGAAGAAATCCTCGACCTGCCTGGCCAGTCGCGGCAGGACAGGCGCCAGCGCGCAGGCGAGCACGCGGAACAGGTTCAGTCCCTGCGTGCACACCGCCTGCAGTTCGGCCGTCGGCGCCGTCCTGCTTGGCCAGCACCCAGGGTTTGTGGTCGTCGATGTAACGGTTGGCCTCGTCGGCCAGCGCCATGGTCTGGCGCAGGACCGATGCGGGATCGTTGCGCTCGTAGGCTTCGCGGACCAGCGTCAGCCCGGCGACGAAGCGGTCGTACATCGCGCGTTCGGGCAGCGCCGCGGCCAGACGCCCCTCGAAACGCTTCTCGATGAAGCCCGCGCAGCGACTGGCGAGGTTGGCGAACTTGCCGACCAGGTCCGAGTTCACGCGCGCGACGAAATCCGACAGGTTGAGGTCGAGGTCGTCGACCCCGCCGGAGGACTTCGCCGCGTAGTAGTAGCGCAACGCTTCGGTCGGCAGCCCGCTGTCGAGGTAGGTGCGCGCCATGACGAAGGTGCCGCGCGACTTCGACATCTTGGCGCCGTCGACGGTGAGGTAGCCGTTGACATGCAGCCGCGTCGGTGGGCGGAAGCCGGCGCCGTGCAGCACGGCCGGCCAGAACAGTCCGTGGAAGTTGACGATGTCCTTGCCGATGAAGTGGTGCAGCTCGGACGTGCTGTCGTGGGCGATGAAGTCGAAGAAGTTCAGGCCTTCGCGCTCGCACAGCACCTGCAGACTCGACAGGTAGCCGATCGGCGCGTCGAGCCAGACGTAGAAGAACTTGCCCGGATGGCCGGGGATCTCGAAGCCGAAGTACGGCGCATCGCGCGAGATGTCCCAGGCGCGCAGGCCGCCCTCGGCGTCGAGCCATTCCATCAGCTTGGCCTTGACGCCCGGGATCGCGACATCCCCGGCCAGCCACTCGCGCAGGAAAGTCTGGAACTGGCCGACCTCAAAGAAGAAGTGCTCCGACTCTCGCAGTTCCGGCGTCGCGCCGCTGACCACCGAGCGCGGCTCCTTCAGGTCGGTCGGCGCATACGTGGCGCCGCAGTTCTCGCAGTTGTCGCCGTACTGGTCCGGCGTGCCGCAGTTGGGGCAGATGCCCTTGACGTAGCGGTCGGGCAGGAACATGCCCTTCACCGGATCGTACAGCTGCGCCACCGAGCGCTTGCCGATGTGGCCGTTGTTGTCGAGCTTGGCGTAGATCGCCTCGGTCAGCGCGCGGTTGTGCGCGGAGTGCGTGGAATCGTAATTGTCGAAGGCGACGCCGAAATCGGCGAAGTCGCGCTCGTGCCCGGCCTGCACGCCGGCGATGAAGGTTTCCGGCGTGGTGCCCGCTTTCTCGGCCGCCAGCATGATCGGCGTCCCGTGCGTGTCGTCGGCGCAGACGAAGTGCACCGTGTCGCCGGCCATGCGCCGCGCCCGCACCCAGATGTCGGCCTGGATGTAGCCGACCAGATGACCGAGATGCAGTGGCCCGTTGGCATAGGGCAGGGCGGTGGAGACGACGGCGGTACGTGGCATGGCGGGCGCATTGCGGACGGCCCGCGATTATCGCATGGCCCATAAACGACACGACCTGGCGATGGCCGGGTCGTGTTCGATACGTGTTTGATATCGGAATCCCCGACTACGCGGGGTGATCGCTCAGGGTTCGCGCGTCCAGACCTGACTCTTGCACATGAAGCCCACGCAGCCGGACACCTCGAACTTCTTGCCGCCCTCGATCAGTTTCGCCTTCGACTTGTAGGTCTTGCCGTTGGCGAGCTTGAGCACGCTGCCCTTGCCGTAGGCATCGCCGTCCTTCTGCAGGCCCCACAGGATGACCATGTCCTTGATCGGCTTGTTCTTGGCCGCGCCGCTGCATTCGGTGCAGGTGGCATTCGGCGCGAACAGCGTATCGACGACCTTGGCGGCGATGGTGTTGCCCTTGGCTTCGTAGACGTCGACGATCAGGCGCGGCTTGCCGGTGTCCTCGTCGTAGGTCTTCCAGCGGCCGACCGGCGACTCCTGGGCGAACGCGACCATCGGCAGGGCGAACAACAGCAGGGCAATGAGTTTGATGCGCATGGTTCCCTCCCAGGGATGCTGGCCCGGTAGCGGATGCCACGCGGGATGGGCGATTTATACCGCATCCGGGACCGTACGGAAGACGGCTCGCGGCTGCTGTTCATCCCGCGTCGTTCATCCCGCGGATCGCGGCGCGGCGAACGGCCAGGCGACGCGCCGCAGTAGAATTGTGCGATGCAGAATCAAGCACTACCGGCGAAACGACGCGTCCACGCCCACGCGGTCCAACCCAACCTGTCGCCACTGCCGAGGGTGCGCAACATCATCGCGATCGGTTCGGGCAAGGGCGGCGTCGGCAAGTCGACCACCGCAGTCAACCTGGCGCTGGCCCTGGCGGGTGATGGGGCGCGGGTCGGCGTGCTCGACGCCGATGTCTACGGCCCGAGCGTGCCGATGATGCTCGGCCTGTCGGGCCGGCCGGACAGTCCCGACGGCAAGTCGATCGAACCGATGCATGCGCATGGCATCGAAGCGATGTCGATCGGCCTGCTGGTCGAGCTGGAGACGCCGATGATCTGGCGTGGTCCGATGGCGACCTCGGCGCTGACCCAGCTGCTCAACGAAACCCTGTGGGGCGGCGACGCGTCCGAAGGCCTGGATTACCTGATCGTCGACCTGCCGCCCGGCACCGGCGACATCCAGCTCACGCTGGCGCAGAAGATCCCGGTCGCCGGCGCGGTCATCGTCACCACGCCGCAGGACGTGGCGACGCTGGATGCGCGCAAGGCACTGAAGATGTTCGAGAAGGTGCACGTGCCGGTGCTGGGCCTGATCGAGAACATGGCCCAGCATGTCTGCACGCAGTGCGGCCACGTCGAACACCTGTTCGGGGAAGGCGGCGGCGAACGCATGGCCGCGCAGTACGGCGTGCCGCTGCTGGGATCGCTGCCGCTGGAGATCGGCATCCGCGAGCAGGGCGATGCCGGCGTGCCGGTGGTGATCGCCGCGCCGGACTCGGCCGCCGCCCAGGCCTATCGGCAGACCGCGCGGCGACTGGTGGAAGTCCTGGAGGCGCGGCCGCGCGCGGCGATGTCGATTTCAGCCTCGCTGGTGTAGGGCGGGCCCAGGCCCGCCGCTTTTACCGGCCATCTTTTCGCCCGACCACCAGAAGAGCGGTGGGCCTGGGCCCACCCTACAATGCGCAGCTTCGGCCGACAGGCCACGGGAAAACACGCATGAGCATCAAGAGCGACCGCTGGATCCGCCGCATGGCGCAGGCACAGGCCATGATCGAGCCGTTCGAGCCCGGCCAGGTCAAGCACGCGGCCGACGGCCAGCGCATCGTCAGCTACGGCACGTCCAGCTACGGCTACGACGTGCGCTGCTCGCGCGAGTTCAAGATCTTCACCAACATCAACTCCACCATCGTCGATCCGAAGCACTTCGACAGCGGCAGCTTCGTCGACATCGAGTCCGACGTCTGCATCATCCCGCCGAACTCGTTCGCGCTGGCGCGCACGGTCGAATACTTCCGCATCCCGCGCGACACGCTGGTGGTGTGCCTGGGCAAGAGCACGTACGCGCGCTGCGGCATCATCGTCAACGTGACGCCGCTGGAACCGGAGTGGGAAGGACACGTCACGCTCGAGTTCAGCAACACCACGCCGCTGCCGGCGCGCATCTACGCCAACGAGGGCGTCGCGCAGATGCTGTTCTTCCAGTCCGACGAGGTCTGCGAGACCTCGTACAAGGATCGCGGCGGCAAGTACCAGGGCCAGGTCGGCGTGACGCTGCCGCGTACCTGACGTCAGACGTAGCGTGCGCTGTGCGCACGAGCTTGCAATCCGATGTCGTGCGCGCAGCGCACGCTACGACGTCAGGGCTTCTGGTACGTGACGAAGAATCCCTGCAGGTCGCCGTTCTCGATATACGGCTCGACGCTGGCGACTTTGTAACCGCGCGTGGTGAAGGCGCGGTGCGAGGCGCTGAGCGCGTTGGCCGCGCCCTGATTGCGGAAGCCCCAGCTCGCGTCGACCCAGATCGTCACCGCGAGCATGTTGGCGCTGGCAGCCTCTTCGGCGGATTTCTCAGGCGACTTGCCGAACAGCGCAGCCTGCGCAGGCTGCACCGCCGACAACGAGGCCACTGCGAGCAGAGCCACGAGAAGAGAGCGTTGGTGTAGCGGGCGTTGTATGCGGTGGTCCACGAGAGTTCCTTGGTCAGTGCTCGGCGCCGGCGGCGATGCGGTGGTCGTCGTGCGTGGTCAATGCGGTGCGAATCGCGATCCGCAATCCTTCGATCACGGTTTCGAGCGCCAGGCTCGGACTCCCCGGGTGCCGCGCGACCTGCTCGGGAGCATACGGAATGTGGATGAAGCCACCCCGAACCCGCGGCCGATCGCGCAATGCGTGCATCAGTCCGTAGAAGACGTGATTGCAGACATAGGTGCCGGCGCTCTGCGAGACCTCGACCGGAATCCCCGCCTCGCGCAAGGCCAGCAGCATCGCCTTGATCGGCAGCGTGGAGAAATAGGCCACGGGACCGTCGGCCACGACCGGCCGGTCGACCGGACAGGCACCGGCGTTGTCGGCGATGCGCGCATCGTCGAGGTTGATCGCCACGCGCTCGAGCGACAGCTGCGCGCGGCCGCCGGCCTGGCCGACGCAAAGCACCAGCGCGGGCTTGAGGTCGCGGATCGCGTTGCGCAGCGCGGTGAGCGACGCGCCGAATTCGGTCGGCAATTCGCGCGCAACGATGCGGTGGCTGGCGATGCGCTTGCCGTGCAGTCGCGACACCGCCTGCCAGCTCGGGTTGACCGTTTCGCCGGCAAAGGGGGTGAAGCCGGTGAGCAGGACCGCAGGGTTCGTGCCGCGGGTCATCGGAAGGCAAGCCAGTACATGAACACCAGGTTCGCCATCAATAGCGGAATCGCAGTCGGCAGCTGGGCCCGGATCACGGCGTTGGGATCATCCAGTTCGAGCAGTGCCACCGGTACCAGGTTGTAGTTCGCGGCCATCGGCGTCATCAGCGTGCCGCAGTAGCCGGTGACCATGCCGATGGCGCCGAGGATCGCCGGATCGGCGCCGTGCCGCTGGATCAGCAGCGGCAGGCCGATGCCCGCGGTGATCACGGGAAAGGCGGCGAACGCATTGCCCATGATGATCGTGAACACGACCATGCCCATCCCGTAGGCGAGCACGCAGGCGATGAGGCTGTCGGCTGGAATGACCGCCGAGACGAGCGAAGCGACGGCCTCACCGACGCCGCTCGAAGCGAACACGCCGCCGAGCGCGGCGAGCATCAGCGGCAGCAGCGCGGCCCAGCCGACCGTGTCGAGCAGGCGTCGTCCTTCGACGACCGCCATGATCGGCTGTGTGCGCGTGATCGCGATAGCGGCGATCGCCGAGGCCAGGCAGGCCAGCGCCAGTCCCATCAGCGTCAGGCTGCCTTCGCCGAACAGCGGCGCGGAACCGATCGAGATCTTGGCGCCGAACACCACGACCAGCATGGTCAGCAGCGGAATCAGCAAGGCCGGCACGAACAGGCGATGGCCCAGGCGCAGGGCCGATGCGCGACGCTCGGCTTCCGGCGCTTCCGCCATGTGCTCGCGGCGCATGCGTGGCGCAAGCAATGCCAGCAGGATCACGGCCGCGCCGGCGACCTGCGACGGCAGCGGATTTCCCGCTTTCGCCGCTTCGAGGACGAACGCCCCACTCGCGAACAGGCCCGCGAGCAACGACCAAAAGGCGGCGTGCGAATAACGGCGCTCAGCCAGGTTCCGCCAGCCCGCGTACAGCAGGAAGGCCGCTAGCAGCCAGTAGAAGTATTCAATCCGGAGCACGTGCCACGTCCTCCGCAGCGGCTTTCGTCGTGCGTGCAATCAGGGCACGCTGGAAGAACGTGACGCGCACCGCGTGGATCAGGAACGCGGCAACGGCGGTGGGAATCGCCCAGACCGCGATCTGCAGCGGTTCGAGCATGATGCCGTGTTCGGCGAAAAAACCCTGAATCAACAGCACGCCGCCGAAGGCCAGGAACACATCCTCGCCGAAGAAACGTCCGACGTTGTCGGTCGCTGCCGACAGGGCATGGATGCGCTGGACGTCGGCCCGGTCGAGCTTGCCGCGCGACTTTTCGGCGGCCGATTCCGCCATCGGTGCCAGCAACGGCCGCACGGTCTGCGCGTGCCCGGCGATGTCGATCAGCCCGAACATGCTCAGTCCCTGGCGCGCGGCCAGATAACCGATGAGCAGCCGCGCCAGCGTCAGGCCACGCAGCTTCGCGATCCAGGCCAGCGCGTGCTCGCGCAATCCGGCGCGTTCGAGCAGGCCAATCGTCGGCAGGGTCAACGCGAACAGCAGCAGCGCGCGATTGGAGACGAAGTTCTCGCCCAGCAGCGCCAGCAGGTCAGGCAGCGAGATGCCGGCCGCGATCCCGCTGATCAGTGCAGCAACAACGACAACGATCACCGGATTCCAGCGCAGCGCGAAGCCCAGCACCACCGCCGCCACGCCGAGCAATGGCCAGTAGTTCATGCGTCGCGCACCGGTGCGGCGATGACGAAGCCTTCCCGCTGCAGCACATCGCGCAAAGCCTGCGCGAAGGCGGGCGCGTCGGCGCGGTCGCCGTGCAGGCACAGGGTGTCGGCGTGCAGCGGTACGCGCTCGCCGGTGCGCGCAAGGACGCGGCCGTCGCGCAGGATGTCCAGAACCTGCGCGATCGACCCGTCGATATCCTCGATGACTGCGCCTTCCGTGCCGCGCGGCGTCAGGCGGCCGTCGGCCTCGTAACGACGTTCGGCGAAGACTTCATGCGCGACACGCAGCCCGGCCGCTTCACCGGCGCGCGTGAGTTCGGAATCGGCCAGGCCGTACAGCACCAGCGCAGGATCGAGATCGCGGACCGCGTCCGCGATCGCTGCTGCGACATCGGCTTCGCGCGCGGCGAGGTTGTACAGCGCGCCGTGCGGCTTGACGTGGCGCAGGATCGCGCCGGACGCGTTGCAGACGGCCGCCAGCGCCCCGACCTGTCGCATGACCAGCGCGCGGACCGCGTCACCGTCGAGCGCCAGTTCGCGCCTGCCGAAATGCCCGCGATCATCGAACGAGGGATGCGCGCCGATCGCGACGCCGTGGCGCTGGCACAGCGCCACCGTCTCGCGCATCGACACCGTGTCGCCTGCGTGACCGCCGCAGGCGATGCTGGCCGCGCTGATCAGCGGAATGATCGCCGCATCGCCGCCGCAGCCTTCGCCGAGATCGCAGTTGAAGTCGATCCGCCGCAACGTCGATGGGTTCGTGCTCGCCACCGCCTGCCTCCCGCCGTGAGCCCGGATCCCGCCAGTCCTAGCGCGCGGAACGCTTGAACAGCATGCCGACGCCGACGGCAATCAGGATCAGCGGCCACCATTTCCTGATCAGCTCGCCGAAGTCGAAGCCGCCGTAGCCGAGGTTCTGCAGCAGGAACAGCACGCCGATCACGATCAGGACGAGTGCGCCGACGAGGTTGGGTCTCATGGATGGGTCTGCCTTGGTTGCATGGATGGTCGAGAACTTAGTTTGAGGGTGCCGGAGTCGATGACGAAGTCGGCGGCGCGTAGGGATCCGCCGGCGCGACCGGGATCGGCGCGCCCTCGCGTGGCTTCTGCCACAGCTTCGCCTCGGCTTCGCCGCCTAGCATCTGCGCGCGCACCAGCGGCACCGGCGGCCCGCCGTAGCCGAGGAACTGGTCGTGGAAGGCCTTCCAGCCGGCGCGGCCGCCGCGCGATCGGGTCCAGTCCTCGCGCAGCTGCATGATCATCAGCTTGCCCAGCGTGTAGTTGAGATAGGCCGGATCGTAGGTGCCGCGCGCGGCCTGCTGGCGTGCGTTGCCCGGATCCTGGAAAGCCTTGTCGCGAAACATCTGTTCGGACTGCTGCACGGTCATGCCGCCGGTGTGCAGGCCGATCGCGGACAGATAGCGCACGTTGCGCAATAGCGCATTGCTGAGTTGGCCGATGTGGATCTCGGGCGTCGCGCCCTCGACGCCGGCGTCGTACATCATCTCTTCGGTGTAGTGCGCCCAGCCTTCGGCATACGCGTAGCCGACGAACAGCTGGCCGAACTTCCATTTCGCACGGTTGGCGTGCAGGAACTGCAGGAAATGTCCCGGCCAGACCTCATGCGCCGAGGTGAACAGCAGGTCGGACTTGCCGGGCACGTACGCGTCCTGTTCGGCCTTCGGCCACTTCGGATCCGGCGGCGCGATGTAATAGACCGACGGCAGGTTCTTCTCGTACGGGCCGGGGATCTCGATGTAGGCGAAGTTCCAGCGGTTGAAGGGCGGCGCCTCGGCGACCTTGGCTTCCTCGGTGCCGGGAATCGTGACCAGATCCTTGTCGATGAGGAACTGGCGCAGGCTGGTGAGTTGCGCGCGCGCGCCTTCGACCGCGCCGCCGACGGGCTTGTCGGCGTTGGCCTTCTCGACGCATTGCGGCAGCGTCATGCCGGCCGCGTATTCGGCGCAGGCGGCCTGCATCGCGGCGAGGTTGCGCGCCAGGTCGGCTTCGCCGATCGCCTTCACTTCGGCCAGCGGCAGGTCGACGAGTTCGGTCGCCTGCAGCATCTTCGCGAACTTCTCCGCACCGAGCGCATAGTCCTGCGTTGCCATCGCCTTCTGCGAAGAGAACCAGTCGGCGGTGTCCTGCGTGGTCTTGACCGCGACGTCAAGGGCGGTCTTCATGCGTGCCTGCAGCGCGTCGTCCTTGACCTCGGCGAAGATCGCCGGCACGTCGTTCTTGAAGAACGTCGCGTAGCCGCCGAACGTGTTGACGCCGAGGTCGACGTACGTCGACGGCAACGGCGTCTTGAAGTTGCCGCGCATCTGGCCGATGGCCTTCGGCAGCGCCTCCAGGTACGTGGTGAATGCGGCCATGCGCTGCGGCAGCGGCGCGTACGGACGGGTCAGGTACATGCTCGGCGACAGGTCGCCGGCATAGAACCCCGGATTCTTGTAGGCGAAACCGGAGTCCTCGAGCCAGAACAACTGGCCGTCGATCACCGACAACACGTAGTCGCGCTGGAAGCGCGCGGTGTCATCTAGTTTGTCTTCCGTGAACGCCGCGACCGCGTCGCGCTGCGCGTGCAGCCAGCGCGTGTTTTCGGCGAGGCCTTGCGCGCTCCAGTCAGGCAGCTTGCCGTCGTATTCGTGCTTGCCGGCATTGGCGGCGAAGGTGGGGAAATGCTCGAGATAGCCGGCGATGAAGGCGTCGACTGCCGATTGCCATGCCGCGGTGTCGACGGCTGCGGCCGCCGTGATCGGCGCGTCGGTCGCCGCTGGCGGCGTGGAGGGCTTGCAACCCGTGACCAGTGCCGATGCGAACAGCGACGCGGCGATCAGTGCGGGCAGGGCGCGGATGCGGAATGGACGCATGCGGGGAACTCCGGCGGGGGAGGCGTCGAGACTAGGGATTCGCGTTGGGGTGTGCAATGTGCAGGTCAGTGTGCAGGGTTGGGCGTTTGGCTCCCTCCCCTGCGAATGCAGGGGGTGAGGAAGCACGCTTGCGCGCCACTGGCGCGCGTGCTGACGAACGCCCGAAGGCGAAGCCGTAGGGCCGGGCGGGTTGGGGAGGGGTGCCGTCGCATCAAGAGTTCTTGATGGAGTTCGCTTCTGTGGCCTTTCGATCAGTGTGTCGGGTCCGGCGACACCCCCTCCCAACCTCCCCCTGCCTTCGCAGGAGGAGGGGCTGTTTACCGCCGCCATGCATTGCGGACTTTCGAAGACGCACGCAAAAGGAAAAGTCCAATCCAGTTGATTCAGTCCCGCGACGCAATCGCCAGCGCAATCCGCGCCAGCCGCTGCCGCTGTTCGATCGCCAGGCGCCTTGCCTCGGTCGGCGTGCACGGTTCGAAGCGCAGCCCGTCGCCCGCACGCAGTTGCGCCAGCCGTGGACGATCGGCCGCGATCACGTGGCCGATGCGCGGATAGCCGCCGTGGCTCTGCGCATCGGCGAGCAGCACGATCGGGCGTCCGTCGGCGGGCAGCTGGATCGTGCCGGGCGCGACCGGTTCGGAGATGCGCTCGCGCGCGTCGGCCGGCGACAACGCATTGCCCTGCAGGCGCAGGCCCTGACGGTCGCTCGCGGCATCGACGCGCCACGCTTCGGCGAACAACGCGCGTTCGCCGGCGACCGCATCGCGCCCCGGCAGCACGCGCACGACCTGTGTCGCGCCGAGATCGAGATCCGGCGCCGGATCGATCCACCATGCGGCGATCGCGACGGCGTCGGCCGGCGGCAGCGACGAGCGCGCGACCGGCAGCACGTCGCCGACGGCCAACATGCGTCCGCGCACGCCGCCGAAGCCGGCGCGCAGGTCGGTGCTGGCGCTGCCGAGGATGCCGGGCGCGGCGAAACCACCGGCCACGGCGAGATACGTGCGCGCGCCGCGACGGCAGGCGCCGAGCGCGAGCTCGCTGCCGGACGGCACCTCGATGCGGCGCCAGCCCGGCAACGCCTGCGCGCCGATGCGTGCATCGATCTCGGCGCCGCACAGCGCGATGCGTGCGGCGCGGTCGAAATGCAACCGCGGTCCCGCCAGCGTGATCTCGAGTACCGGCGCCGTGGCCGGATTGCCGACCAGGAGATTGGCGATCGCATGCGAATGCGCGTCGAGCGCGCCCGAGGTGCCGACACCGAGATGACGGAAGCCGGTGCGCCCGCCATCCTGCAGGGTCGTCAGCAGTCCTGGCGCGAGCACGCGCACGCTCATCGCGTGGTCGATGCCGGGTCGACGACGAAACGCACGCGATCCCCGGGCGCCAGCAGCGTCGGCGGCATGCGCACCGCGTCGAACAGCGGCAGCGTGGTGCGGCCGATGATCCGCCAGCCACCGGGACCTTGGCGCGGATAGATGCCGGTTTGCGCGCCGCCGATGCCGATGCTGCCCGCCGCCACGCGCGTGCGCGGCGTGTCCAGGCGCGGCATCGCCAGCGCCGCTTCCATGCCGAGCAGGTAAGGAAATCCCGCGGCGAAGCCGAGCATGGCGACGCTGTAGTCGCCGGCGCTGTGACGCGCCACGACCTCCTGCACGGACAACCCCGCATGCGCGGCGACGGCTTCCAGGTCCGGTCCGTCCTCGCCGCCGTAGCGCACGGGAATGTCGACGACGCGTAGCTCCACCGCCACCGTCTCCGCATCGGTGCCGAATGCCTGCGCGTCCAGCCAGCGTTCGGCTTCGTACAGCGGATCGGCACTTGCGGGAAACGCGAAGCGGTCGACGAACAACGCAAGCGTGGCGTACGCAGGCACCACGTCGCACAGCCACGGCGGCCGTCGCGCAGCGATGCCGGTCGCCAGCGCATGCACGCGCCGGTTGAGCGCGGCATCGATGCGGTCGCCGAAACGCAGCAGCAGGGCGTCCTCGCCCAGCGTCTCGACGCGCCAGTCGCTCACGTCAGCAGGCTTTCGCGCAGCAGGTTGACGCGTTCGACCAGCATTTCCGGCGAATAGGACTGCGCCGTGACGCGCCCCCAGACCGGTGCAGGCCAGGCTGGATCGTTCTCGAAACGCGCGATCACGTGCACGTGCAGTTGCGGTACGACGTTGCCGATCGCGGCGACGTTGAGCTTGAACGGCTGGAACGCATCGAGCAGCAGGTGCGAGGCGCGATCGACGTCGTCGGCGAGCGCATGACGCTGGCCGGAGTCGAGGTCGGTCAGCTCGCGCGCATTGGCCACGCGCGGCACCAGCACCAGCCATGGATAGTTGGCGTCGTCCATCAGCCGCAGCTCGCACAGCGCGAACGACGCCAGCGGGTGGGTGTCTGCGGCGAGCTGCGGATGCAGCTCGAAGCGGTCGGGGAGTGTGGACTTGCGACTCATGGGGGCCCTCCAGTGGCCAACGCCTCGTTGAAGAAGGCGATGGTGCGGCGATGCGCGAGCCGTGCACTGTCGGCATCGTAGGCCTTCGGATCGACGTCGCGGTTGAAGGCGTGCCCTGCGCGATAGATGTGCACCATCGCGTCGGGATGCTTCGCCGCGTGCGCCGCGATGTCCGCGGCCGGGATCGACTCGTCGCGCTCGCCGAAATGGAACAGCATCGGCGCGCGCAGCGGCTCATCCAGGAACTGCACCGTGCGCGCGCCGTAATAACTCACTGCAGGCAATCCCAGGCGCGTGTTGGCGAGGTAGGCGATCGTGCCGCCCCAGCAGAAGCCGACTGCGCCGACGGCGAGCTGCTCGCCGCGCAGCAGCTGCAGGGCGGCATCGACGATGGCGACGGCGCGATCGATGCCGAGTGCGCCGATCAGCTCGCGCCCGCGCTTGAAGCCATCATTGTCATAGCCGAGTTCGACGTCGCGCTCGACCGGATCGAACATGGCCGGGGCCAGCGCGACGAAACCCTCCTGCGCGTAGCGGTCGACGACGTCGCGCATGTGCGCATTGACGCCGAAGATCTCCTGGATCACGACCAGCGCGCCGCGCGGCGCGCCCGCGGGCCTGGCGATCCAGCCGCCGACCGTGCCTGAACCGGGAACCTCGATCTGGATCGGCTGGGCCATGCGCATGCTCCAAAACGGTGGTCGATGTCGTGCGAAGCGCGGAATGCGGCCCGATTCTAGCGCCCGCCGACGGGCAGGGACGTATACTTCGCGCCCCACTGCCCGGTATCGGCATGTCCGCGAGTTCCAGCACTGCAGCCGTCACCGGCGCCACCAATCCCCGAGTCGGCTTCGTCAGCCTCGGCTGCCCCAAGGCGCTGGTGGATTCCGAACGCATCCTTACGCAGCTGCGCGTCGAAGGCTACGACATCGTGCAGACCTACGACGATGCCGATGTCGTCGTCGTCAACACCTGCGGCTTCATCGATTCGGCGGTGACCGAATCGCTCGATGCGATCGGCGAGGCGTTGGCCGAGAACGGCAAGGTCATCGTCACCGGCTGTCTCGGCAAGCGCGCCGAACTGATTCGCGAGGCGCATCCAGGCGTGCTGTCGATCAGCGGCCCGCAGGATTACGCCAGCGTGATGGACGCGGTGCATGTCGCGCTGCCGCCGAGACATGATCCCTTCGTCGACCTGGTGCCGCGCCGCGCGTCCGCGCTCGACGACGACATCGGCGTCAAGCTGACGCCGAAGCACTACGCCTACCTGAAGATCTCCGAAGGCTGCAACCACCGCTGCAGCTTCTGCATCATTCCGTCGATGCGCGGCGACCTGGTGTCGCGGCCGGTCGACGAGGTGCTGCGCGAGGCCGAGAAACTCGTGCGCGGCGGCGTGCGCGAACTGCTGGTGATCTCGCAGGACACCTCGGCCTACGGCGTCGATGTGAAATACGCCGAGCACGAATGGCGCGGCAAGCCCTACCAGACGCGCATGAAGGCATTGTGCGAAGGTCTGTCGGAGCTGGGCGTGTGGACGCGGCTGCATTACGTGTACCCGTATCCGCACGTCGACGACATCATTCCGCTGATGGCCCAGACGCATAACGGCGCGCCCAAGCTGCTGCCTTACCTCGATATCCCGTTTCAGCACGCCAGTCCGCGCGTGCTCAAGCTGATGAAGCGCCCGGGCGCGGTCGACAAGACCCTGCAACGCATCGCGCGCTGGCGCGAGATCTGTCCAGAACTCACCATCCGTTCGACCTTCATCGTCGGCTTCCCCGGCGAGACCGAGGCGGAGTTCGAGGAACTGCTGGATTTTCTCGACGAGGCGCAGCTCGACCGCGTCGGCGCGTTCGCGTATTCGCCGGTCGACGGCGCCCAGGCCAACGCCTTGCCGGATCCGCTGCCCGAGGACGTCAAGCAGGAGCGCCTCGCGCGTTTCATGCAGCGCCAGGCCGCGATCAGCAGCGCGCGGCTGGAAGCGAAGGTCGGCAGCGTGCAGACCTGCCTGGTCGATGCGATGGACGGCGAACTCGCGATCGCGCGCTCGATGGCGGACGCCCCCGAAATCGACGGGCTGGTACAGATCCAGGATGGCCGCGATGCGGGGCTCAAGCCCGGCGATTTTGCTGAAGTGACCATCATGGGCAGCGACGAGCACGACCTGTATGGCGAAGTGCGCTGGGACGCATGAGACACGCGATGATTGCGGTCGCATTGCTGGCCTTGGCAGGTGCGGCGCAAGCGCAGGATTTCCTGAGCGGTCGATACCTGCCCAAGGACGCCGCCGGAAGCGACCGAGCAGCGCCGGAACTGCGTGTTACCGCCGATGGCGATGGCTGGACGGCGCTGTTCGATGGCGCGCCCATGCGGCTCGAGCGGGTGTCGGTGGCGACGCTCGCGGACATGTTTCCGGATGTTGCCATCGATGCTCACCTGCAATGCGCGGCATCGACGAAGCTTCTGCTTTGCCACGTCGACCATGGCACGCGTTTCGAGCGCGAAGGATTCACCGCGACGACGGGCTATTTCCTGGTGATCATCGGCTCGGGTGCCTTCGAACTTGTCCGGCTGGCCGACGACACGCCGCCAGCGCAGGTCCCCTAGACGGCGGTCTTGCAGTCGCGTCATGGGGCCGCCACTTGCTTGGTGTCGTGATGATGTTGCTTCGCTTGACCATGCACCGTTTTCCCGCCTGGCTGCCTCTGTAACCCTAGGCTCCCATCCGGGAGTAGGCTGGTGCCATCGGAGGTTCGCAGCCATGTCCGCCATGCCCTTGCCTGAAACGCCTGCTCCTGCGCGCCATGAATGGCGCACGATCCTGCGCCATCGCCGGCCGTTGCGCTGGATGCATTGGATCAACCTGCTGTGCATGCTGGCCTTGGTCGGCAGCGGCCTGCAGATCTACAACGCGCATGCCGCGCTGTACTGGGGCGAGGCATCGCATTTCGACACACCGTTGTTCGCGACGCAGGCAGTACAGGGCAAGGATGGCCGGCTGCGCGGCATTACGCGCATCGGCGACGCGCGCTTCGACACGACCGGCCTGCTGGGTGTCTCCGACAACAAGCTGGGTGAACCGGTGCGCAGCGGATTCCCCGGCTGGAGTACGATTCCGGGCTCGAAGAACCTGGCGATGGGCCGGCGCTGGCACTTCTTCTTCGCCTGGGCCTGGGTGCTCAATGGCGTGGCGTACCTGGTCTGGTCGCTGGCCAGCCGCCATCTCGATCGCGACCTGGCGCTACGCAGACGCGACTGGCGCGAAATTCCGCGTTCGATCGCCGACCACCTGCGCCTGCGCCATCCGATCGGCGACGAAGCCGCGCGCTACAACCCGCTGCAAAAATTGGCCTATCTCGGCGTGGTCTTCGTGCTGGCACCGCTGGCGGTGCTCACCGGGCTGTCGATGTCGCCGCAGCTGGATTCGATCATGGGCTGGTGGCTGGACCTGGTCGGCGGCCGCCAGTCGTCGCGCACGCTGCATTTCATCGCCATGGCGCTGTTCGTGCTGTTCACGCTGGTACACGTGGTGATGGTGTTCTACGCGGGTCCGATCAACGAACTGCGCTCGATGATCACCGGCCGTTTCAAGGTGCGCTATCCGCTCGCCGCGGCGCCAGCCACGCTGCCGCCGCAACCGGCTGGCGAGGAGAAGGATCATGACTGACGACCTCATCCGGCTGTCGCGACGCCGCCTGTTGCGTGGCGCCATTGCCGCCACCGGCGTTGGATTGCTGGCCGGCTGCGACGCGCTGTCGCGAAGCGAAGGTTTCGTCGACTTGCTGGGCTCGGTCGAACCGCTGAACCAGCGCGTGCAACGCTTTTTGACCGGCGACCGGTTGGCGCAGGAATTCCCGGCCTCGATGATCTCGCCGGTGTTCCGGCCGAACGGATCGATCGATCCGCAGACGCCGGAATACCTCGCGCTCAAACGCGGTGATTTCGCCGACTATCGCCTGCGCATCCGCGGGCTGGTTGAAAAACCGCTGGAATTTTCGTTGGAGGCGCTGCGCGCGATGCCGGCGCGCAGCCAGATCACGCGCCACGACTGTGTCGAAGGCTGGAGCGTGATCGGCGGCTGGACCGGCGTGCCGCTCGCCGCCTTGCTCGACCTGGCGCGCGTGCGCCCGGGCGCGCGCTACGTCGTGTTCCACTGCTTCGACGACCTCAGCAACGACGGCGGTCGTTATTACGAAAGCATCGATCTGATCGATGCCTACCACCCGCAGACGATCGCTGCGTACGCGATGAACGACGCTGCGATTCCCGTCGCCAACGGCGCGCCGGTGCGCATGCGCATCGAGCGCAAGCTCGGCTACAAGCAGCCCAAGTACGTGCACACCATCGAACTGGCCGATGCCTACGCGCGCTTTGGCGGTGGCAAGGGAGGTTTCTGGGAAGACCAGGGTTACGACTGGTACGGCGGGATCTGACGGTCGGTCGTCGTTGACGTCGCCATCGCGCAGCGGGCGCATGATGCATGTATCCACGCACGGAGATCGGCGATGTCACGCAATTCGACTTTCACGCGGTTGGCAAAGGCTGCCGCGCGCTTCACCGGCCGGCCGTTGTGCTTCGCGCTTGCAGTCGGCGTCGTCTTGCTGTGGGTCGCGAGCGGTCCGCTGTTCAAGTTCAGCGACACCTGGCAGCTCGTCATCAATACCGGTACCACCATCATCACGTTCCTGATGGTGTTCCTGATCCAGAGCACCCAGAACCGCGATACCGAGGCGATGCAGATCAAGCTCGACGAGCTGATCCGCGCGACGCAGGGGGCCAACAACCGCCTGCTGGACCTCGAGGAACTCGAGGAAAAGGAGCTGGAGGTATTTCGCGATCGCTACGAGGAGATCGCAGAGAAGGCCCGTCTCTCGAACTACGACGACGAAACGTGCATCGGCACGCCCCCGATCGCCCAGCCGAAGTGAACCGAATCAACCCGTAGTCGGTTCGTATCCGATCGCGACGATCGCGTAACGTCTGACGCCGCCCGGCAAGGCGGCTTCGAACTCGTCATCGACGCGTTTTTTGAGCATCGCCCGCGCCAGCGGCGAGTCGATGCTGATGTAGCCCAGCTTCGCGTCGGTCTCGTCGGGTCCGACGATGCGGTAGCGCGCCAGCGTGCCGTCGACGACATCCTCGACTTCCACGCTGGCGCCGAAGAACACCGCTTGGCGATCGGTCGGTGCGGCATCGACGACGCGCAAGGTTTCGAGCCGCTTCGACAGATAGCGCACGCGACGGTCGATCTCGCCGAGCTGCTTCTTGCGATAGGTGTACTCGGCGTTCTCGGAGCGGTCGCCCTCGGCCGCGGCGGCAGCGAGGGCGCGCACCACTTCCGGACGCCGCACGCGCCAGAGGTCATCGAGTTCGGCCTTCAGCCGCGCATGGCCCTCCGGCGTGACCAGCGCGGTGCTGCTTGCGGCGGGCGGACGCCAGCGGCCCAATGCGATGCGGTCGAGTCAGCCGCGGATCAGGTCTTGCTGCGCGTCAGCGTTTCGCTGGCGCCGCCGACCGATTGCAGCTCGTCGTTGCCGACCATCTTGTAGCGATGGTCCTGGTCGGACTTGCTGTCGGGATCCAGCAGCAGGTGTTCGCCGTCCTTTTCCAGCGTCCACGTGCCGGTGGTCTGCGTACCGCCCTGATCGAGCGTGAAGGTGCCTTCGGACGTGATGTCCAGGCGCGTGTCCTTGTCGCTGAACGTGCCTGCATAAGCTTTGACGTCGAACGACGAGGTGGCGGCGATATCTTGTGGAACGGGCGAATGCGGTGCTTCGGAAATCACTTCGACGTTCTCCGGCGGCGGCGCCTCTTCCGAAGCGCTCTTCGCGGCGTCCGTCGCGGTTTCGGCGGGAGTGGGGGCAGGTTCGGCGTCGCGCTTGCATCCCGCGATAGCCAGGATCGGTACCAGGACTGCGCCGGCCAATAGAGTGCGATTCATCGTGTGCTCCGTTGCTGATGGTTTTGAACAGAAGTTCTTACGGAAAATCAAACTGTCGTCCCGAGCGTAGCGAGGGACCTGTTGTCAGAAAGCAGATCCCTCGCTGCGCTCGGGATGACAAACGTTGCGCTCGGGACGACAAACTTTCCGACATGGCGTCGTACGCGCACGTCAACGCCCGCCGAGGATGCTGCCGAGCACGCCGCGCACGATGCGGTTGGTGACCGTGCGCGCCGCCTGCTTGCTTGCGGCTTCGACCACGCCTTGGCGGCGCTTGGTTCCCCACATCCATTCGCTGATCTTCTGGCCCATGCCGCCTTCTTCTTGGTCCTGCTCGGGCGTGACCGCGCGCGGCGCCTTGCCTTGCGCGACGGCGGGCTCAGCGCGCCTGGCCAGCATTTCGGAAGCCGAGTCGCGGTCGACGGCCTTGTCGTACTTGCCGCCGACCGCGCTGTCGGCGCGCACCTGCGCGCGTTCGGCATCGGTGATCGAGCCCATGCGGCAGCGCGGCGGCGCGACGAGGGTGCGTTCGACCGGCATCGGCACGCCTTTCTCCTGCAGCATCGACACCAGCGCCTCGCCGGTGCCAAGTTGCGAGATCGTCTTGGCCACGTCCAGCTCGGGATTGGCGACGAAGGTCTCGGCCGCGGTCCGCACCGCCTTCTGGTCGCGCGGCGTGTACGCGCGAAGCGCGTGCTGCACGCGATTGCCGAGTTGGCCGAGGATGTCGTCGGGCACGTCGTCGGGGAACTGCGAGCAGAAGTACACGCCCACACCCTTGGAGCGGATGATGCGCACGACCTGCTCGATGCGCTGCTGCAGTGCCGGCGGGGCATCGTCGAACAGCAGGTGTGCCTCGTCGAAGACGAACACCAGCTTCGGCTTGTCGAGGTCGCCCACTTCCGGCAGCGTCTCGAACAGCTCCGACAGCAGCCACAGCAGGAAACTCGAATACAGCCGCGGCTTCATGATCAGCTGGTCGGCGGCGAGGATGCCGATCACGCCGCGGCCGTCGGTGGTGGTGCGCATCAGGTCGGTCAGTTCCAGCGCCGGCTCGCCGAAGAAATTGGCGCCGCCTTCCTGCTCCAGCCGCAGCAGTGCGCGTTGGATCGCGCCGATCGATTGCGTGCTGACCAGGCCGTAGCTGGTGGAGATGTCCTTGCGCTCATCGGCGACCAGGCCGAGCAGGGCGCGCAGGTCTTCGAGGTCGAGCAGCAGCAGGCCGCGGTCGTCGGCGAGCTTGAAGACGATGTCTAGCACGCCCGACTGCGTGTCGTTTAGCTCGAGGATGCGCGAGAGCAGGTGCGGACCGATCTCGCTGACGGTGGTGCGCACCGGATGGCCGAGCTTGCCGTACAGGTCCCAGAACACGACCGGGCTCGGTTCGGACCTGTAATCGGCGATGCCGAGTTCGGTCACGCGCTGCTGCAGCTTGTCGTTCAGCGTGCCGGCGACGGCGAGGCCGGCGACGTCGCCTTTCACGTCGGCCAGGAACACCGGCACGCCGATCCGCGAGAAGCCTTCGGCGAGCGTCATCAACGTCACCGTCTTGCCGGTGCCGGTGGCGCCGGCGACCAGGCCGTGGCGATTACCGTACTGCGGCTGCAGGAACACCTTGCCGTTGCTTTCCGGCAACGACGTGGGCGTGGTGACGGCCTTGCCGACGAGGATGGGGTCCATGTCATTCATGCGCTAGGAATCGTGAGCGCGATTCTATGCGGGAAAGAGCCGTCACTGCTTGTCGTCCCGAACGCAGCGAGGGACCTGCTGCCGACGTTCACGCATTCGGCGCAGCAGATATGTCTCGTTGCGCTCGGGATGAGAACGAATGGATGGTTCCCAATTCCGAGCCGCAGGGCTACCCTGCCGGCTTCCTTCGCCTCACGATTGCAGTCCATGCCCTTGTTTGCGTCACTTCCAGGCCGCTTGGCCACGCTGGCCGTCGTCCTGGTCCTCGCTTCGCTTCCCACCGTCGCCTCTGCACAGTCCAAGCGCGACCGTGCCGCCGCAGAACTGCTCAACCAGCGCATGGCGGCCGCCGAGACCAAGTACCGCGAGGCGCTGGTGAAGATCGGCAACAACGATCCCGACGGCATCGCGCAGAGCAACAGCGCGCTCGAGGACATGGAAGACGTCGTCACCGCCTGCGGCAAGCAGAAGGGCTGCGCACTCGGACAGTTGCTGACCACCTACAAGCGCCTGCTCAAGGACGATGCCGATGCGCGTGTCACCCAGGACGATGGCGACGAAGCCGACACGACGCTCTCCGACGATGTCGGCGACCTGCCCACCGGTCCGGTGCCGGCGGGCGCCAATGCTTCGGCGCTGCTGACCGCAGACGGCCAGCGTTTCGTGCGCATGGTGCAGTTCAATCCCGCGGTGCAGGCCGGCATCCGCCGCTGGCTCACCGACATGCGCATCTCGCTGGTGCAGAGCCACGAGAACTACCAGTACATGCGGCACCTGATGTCGCCGTCGTTCCAGCGCAACGGCCTGCCCGAGGCGCTGCTGTTCGGCATCATGGCCAAGGAATCGAACGGCAAGGTGCACGTCGGCTCGCGCGCCGGCGCGGTCGGGCCGTTGCAGTTCATGCCGGCGACGGGACGGCGCTTCGGCCTCGGTCCCGATGGCACCGGCTTCGACACGCGCTACGATCCGCGCGCCTCGGCCGATGCCGCCGCCAGCTATCTCAACGAGCGCTTCGCGCAGCTCAACAACAGCATCGAGTTGTCGCTGGCCGCCTACAACGGCGGCGAGGGCAGGGCGGCGCGCGTCTATCGCGAGACCGGCGGCCGCAATTTCTGGGATGCCGACGTCTACAACCAGTTCCCGCCGGAAACCAAGGACTACGTGCCGATGGTGATCGCCGCGGCGTGGCTGTACCTGCATCCGAAGGAATACGGCCTGACGTTTCCGAAGGTCGACGCGCGCCCGGCCACGATCCGCCTTGCGCGTCCCGCCTCGATCTACGAACTGACGATCTGCCTCGGCAACGGCGGCACCCGCGACGGCTACATGCGCGTGCTGCGCAACCTCAATCCGCGCTACGAACCCGAAAGCTGGATCCCGGCCGGCGCATCGCTCAATGCCACGGTGAAGATGGTCGGCCTCTACAACCGCTGGTGCGCGCAAGGCGCGCGCGCGGATTTGGCGAAGCAGTTGGTGATGAGCGATCCGAATTCGGCGATCGTCAATGTCGGCACGATCCAGAACGTCGCCCCGCCGGTGTCGACGTTCGTGCCGGGGCAGGGCGTGGTGCTGACCACCGTGGCCACGGGTGTGCCGGTCGTTCCCAAGAAGCCGCGCGAACATCGCGTCGTGCGCGGCGACACGCTGGTGTCGATCGCGCAGAAATATCAGTGCGACACCGGCGATCTGGCGAAAGCCAACGGCATCAAGGCGCCGCGTTTCATGGTGCGGCCAGGACAGCGCGTGAAGCTTGATGGGTGCAGCGCGCAGAAGTAGCGTGCGCTGCGCGCACGTCCACGGACTGTTGGACTCATGGCCTCGTGCGCGCAGCGCACGCTACATCATTCGCCAAATCGCATATCGCCAGCCGCAACCTCGTCGACTGCCCAATCCTTCGCCAGCAATCCACGTTGCACGTAACGATGGAATGTCGAATGAGGCCAATCCACGACGCGTGTCGTCAATCCATGCTTGACCGGGTTGTAGTGGACATAGTCGACATGGCGTGAAAGATCGGCCTCGTCGCGGATTTGATGTTCCCAATACCGCCGTTGCCAGAAGCCGATCTCGCCACGCTTGCGCGCGGATTCAGTCACGGGTGCGGAAATGAGGTGGCGCGATGCCTGGGACGTGTCGCGTTTGATGAGCGCCCAGCGTGTCGGATATGCGGCATCACCATCGGGTAGGCGCCAGATTGTATGCATGTGGTCCGGGAGGACCACCCACGCCACGATTTCGAACGGATGCGATTGACGAACGGATCGGACGGCGGCCCGTAGCGCCTGCAACGCGCGTGGTTGCGCCAGGACGGGTTGACGGCGATAGGTAACGACAGTGAAAAACCACGTCGCGCCCTTGGCAGTCGATCTGCGGAATGTGGCCATCCTTGGCGGTCCTTGTTTTCGTGCGCACAGCGCACGCTACATTCTACGTCGACTGCAAGGTCGCGAGACGTTCGCCGAGGCGAACTGCCGATTCGGCCGAAAGACCCGGCGCCAGTTCCGCGACGCCTGGCGGCAACAGCACGATGACCGTCGATCCGTAGTTGAAACGCGCCATCTCGGCGAACCGTTCAAGCTGGATATCCGCGCCGCGGTAATCCTTGACCGTGATGGCGTCGCCGTAGCGCGGGATCTCGACGCCGCTCCACACGGTTTCCACGCCCGAGACGAGCAGCGCGCCGACCATGACCATGGCCATCGGCCCGAAATCGGTGTCGAAGTGGCAGACCAGGCGCTCGTTGCGTGCGAACAGCCGCGGCACCAGGCGCACGGCGGCGGGGCCGACGCTGAACAAGCGTCCCGGAATATGCACGGTCTCGCGCAGCTTGCCGCTCCACGGCATGTGTACGCGGTGGTAATCCTTCGGCGACAGGTAGACGGTCGCGAACAGGCCGTCGGCGAAAGGGATCGCCGCTTCCTCGTCGCCGAGCAGTTCGGCGGCGGTGAACGACTGGCCCTTGGCCTGGAAGATGTCGCCGCCCTTGATCGCGCCGCACTGGCTGATGCGGCCATCGGCGGGCATCAGCAACGCGCGCGGGTCGGGGTCGGGGATGCGTGCGCCGGTTTTCAGCGCGCGGGTGAAGAACGCATTGAAGGTTGCATAGGCGCGCGGATCGGATTCGGCCGCTTCCGAGAGGTCGACGCCGAACTTGCGCGTGACCGTGTCGATCAGCCAGCGGCTGATGCGCGGTGATGGCGAATAGGCGAGCGCGCGTGCGGCGGAGGACAGCAGGCGATGCGGGATGACATAAGTGAGGGTGGTAGTCAGGCTCATGGGATCTGCTCCCTCCCCTGCGACTGCAGGGGGTGAGGAAGCACGCTTGCGCGCCACTGGCGCGCGTGCTGACGAACGCCCGAAGGCGAAGCCGTAGGGCCGGGCGGGTTGGGGAGGGGTGCAGTTGGATCCGATGAACGTGCGGGCGCTGACGCAACCCCCTCCCAACCGTTCCGGCCTTCGCGCATAGCGCTCAGGCGCTCTTCGGCCCGCGAGCCAATGGCTCGCAAGCGGGCCTCATCGCCCCCTGCCTTCGCAGGGGGAGGGGCCAGAAGCGTGCATTCCGACATCGCCGTCACTTCCTCGATGCCTGCGTCAACGCAAGCAGATCCGCCGCGATCGCCTTCGGCACCAGCGGCGGCTGGATCACGCCGGCCATGCGGCCTTCCGGATCGAGCAGCGCCAGCGCCGCCGAATGGTCCACGCTGTACTGGTCCGCTGGTGCGCCGTCGTCCGGTTCGACTTTCATGAAGACCAGTGACAGCGATCTCGCGAACGCCTCGAGTGCCGGCAGGTCGGCGGTCGCGGCCAGCGTGTCGCGGTGGAAGGCATGCGCGTATTCGCCGATGCCGTCGGGCGTGTCGCGCTCCGGGTCGACGGAGACGAACAGCACGCGCGGGCGCACGCCATCGGGCAGGGCGCTCCACTGCTTCTGCGCCTGCGCGAGTTCGGCGAGCGTGGTCGGGCAGATGTCGGGGCAGTGGGTGAAGCCGAGGAAGACGATCGTCCAGTGGCCCTTGAGTTCGCCGGGCACCAACTGGGTGCCATCGGACTGCTGCAGCGAATATGCCGGCAATTCGCGCGCCTGCGGGAAGAGTTTCACCTCCTGCAGCGCGGGACTTTGCGGCGCCTTGCCGGCGTTATAGCGCTCGGCGGCCCACAGGCCCAGGCCCATGGCCACGGCGACGATCAGGATGTAGAGCGTGGTCCGGTTGAACATCGAATCGCCTTCGCTTCTTCAGTCGGCACTTGAACTTCGGCCATGATAGCCGCGCCGCCCCTATAATTCCCCGCTCCTGTCCCATGCGCCCGGCTGCCTTGCGCTGCCGTTGCCTGCCCAATGACCGACGAACTGCAGACGATCATCGACCTGATCCGCTACGGCGCCAGCCGCTTCAACGCGGCCGGCCTGACGTTCGGCCACAGCTACGACAACGCGCTCGACGAGGCGACCCAGCTCACGCTGCACGCGCTGCACCTGCCGCACGACCTCAGCCCGGTCTACGGCCAGTCGCGGGTGACGTTGGCGGAGAAGGAAGACGTGCTGACGCTGTTCGTCCGCCGCATCGAGGAGCGCATTCCCGCGGCGTACCTGTGCGGCGAGGCCTGGTTCGCGGGCCTGAGTTTCAAGAGCGATCCGCGTGCGCTGGTGCCGCGTTCGCCGATCGCGGAACTGATCGAGGCCGGTTTCGAGCCTTGGCTCGGCGATCGCGAAGTGCGGCGCGCGCTCGACCTGTGCACCGGCTCGGGCTGCATCGCGATCGCGATGGCGCACTACAACCCGGAGTGGCACGTCGACGGCGTCGACCTCAGCGACGACGCGTTGGCGCTGGCGCGAGAGAACCAGGCACGGCTGCACGCCGATAACCTGCGCCTGCTCAAATCCGACCTGTTCCATGGCCTGCAGGGCGAGCACTACGATCTGATCGTCACCAACCCGCCTTATGTCACCAACGCCGAAACCGATGCGTTGCCGAAGGAATATTCCTACGAGCCAGAACTCGGCCTGCGCGCCGGCGACGACGGCCTCGATCTGGCGCTGAAGATCCTGCGCGATGCGCCGCTGCACCTGACCGACGACGGCCTGCTGATCTGCGAGGTCGGCGAGGCCGAGCGCGCGCTGGTCAAGCTGCTGCCCGAGCTGCCGTTGGCCTGGGTGGAGTTCAAGGTCGGGCAGATGGGCATCTTCGTCGCCGAGCGGCATGACCTGGTCACCCACAATGCGCGGATTCGCGAATTGGTGGATGAGCGTGAAGCGCAGGCGATCAAGGCGGCGGGGTTGTTCTAACCCTCCGTCATCCCTGCGAAGGCGGGGATCCAGCGACTTTGCGCAAGGTCACTGGGTTCCCGCCTTCGCGGGAACGACGAGCATTGAAGCCATTGGATTCCGCTATCGCGGGAACGACGGACAACAAGAACCTGGATTTCCCTTTCCACGGGAACTCCGGCAAAGGCAACCGCATTGAACGCATTCGGCCAGCTGTTTCGCGTCACCACCTTCGGCGAATCGCACGGGCCGGCGATCGGCTGCGTCATCGACGGCTGTCCGCCGGGAATCGCGATCGCCGAAGACGATTTCGTGCAGGATCTCGGGCGACGCGCCACCGGCCGCACGCGCCACACGTCGCAGCGACACGAGTCCGATGCCGTCGAGATCCTGAGCGGCGTCTACCAAGGCCGCACGACCGGCACGCCGATCGCGCTGCTGGTCCGCAACACCGACGCGCGCAGCAAGGACTACGACAGGATCACCGAACAGTTCCGGCCCGGTCACGCCGACTACACCTACTGGCAGAAATACGGCGCCCGCGACCCGCGCGGCGGCGGGCGTTCGTCGGCACGCGAGACGACGATGCGTGTCGCGGCGGCGGTGATCGCGAAGAAGTGGCTGGCGGAGAAGTTCGGCGTCCGCATCCGTGGCCATCTCGCGCAGATCGGCGACGTCGTCCCCGTGTCGTTCGACTGGAACGCGGTCGAAGGCAATCCGTTCTTCTGGCCCGATGCCGCGCAGGTTGCCGCGCTCGAGGACTTCATGGATGCGCTGCGCAAGTCCGGCGATTCGGTCGGTGCGCGCATCACGGTGGTTGCCGATGGCGTGCCGCCGGGCTGGGGTGAGCCGGTCTACGGCAAGCTCGATGCCGAACTCGCGGCAGCGATGATGTCGATCAACGCGGTCAAGGGCGTGGAGATCGGCGACGGCTTCGTTGCCGTCGCCCAGAAGGGCAGCGAGCACCGCGACGAGATGACGCGCGCCGGCTTCCTCTCCAACCACGCTGGCGGCATTCTCGGCGGCATCAGCAGCGGCCAGGCGATCGTGTGCTCGGTGGCGTTCAAGCCGACCTCGAGCCTGCGCCTGCCGGCGCGTGGGGTCGACGTCGACGGCAACGAAGTGGAGATCGTCACCACCGGCCGCCACGATCCCTGCGTCGGCGTCCGCGCCACCCCTATTTGCGAGGCGATGCTGGCGCTGGTGCTGATGGACCAGGCGTTGCGCCATCGTGCGCAGTGCGGTGATGTGGGCGAGGTGTCGCCGCGGATTCCGCCTTCAGCCTAGCCGAAACGTTGTCGTCCCGAGCGAAGCGAGGGACCTGTTTTACTGGCGCTGAAAGCAGATCCCTCGCTTCGTTCGGGATGACAATGCGCTCGGGATGACAACACTTGATTGGGATCTATCAATGGCAAGCAGGACTTTCAAAATGAAGAGCAGGACAAGATCAGCATGAGCAAGCAATTCAAGGTCGCCGTCGTCGGCGCCACCGGCGCGGTCGGCGAGGTGATGCTGTCGATCCTGGCCGAGCGCAAATTCCCGGTAGGCGAACTGGTGGCGCTGGCCAGCGAGCGTTCGGCCGGCGGCAAGGTGAAATTCGGCAACCGCGAGGTGGTCGTGCAGGACCTGGCGACGTTCGATCCGGCCGGCATCGACATCGCGCTGTTTTCGGCCGGCGGTTCGATCTCGAAGGAATATGCACCGAAGTTCGCGGCCGCGGGCGCGGTCGTGATCGACAATTCCTCGGCCTTCCGCTACGACGACGACATCCCGCTGGTGGTCAGCGAGGTCAATCCGGAAGCGGCCAAGCACCGCCCGCGCGGCATCATCGCCAATCCCAACTGCTCGACGATGCAGCTGCTGGTGGCGATCGCGCCGATCTATCGCAAGGCCGGCATCGAGCGCATCAACATCGCCACCTACCAGTCGGTGTCGGGCACCGGGCGCAAGGCGCTGGAGGAACTCGGCCGCCAGACCGCGGCGCTGCTCAATTTCCAGGCGGTCGAACCGGCGGTGTATCCGGTGCAGATCGCGTTCAACGTGATCCCGCACGGTGGCGACTTCACCGACAACGGCTACACGACCGAGGAGATGAAGCTGGTCTGGGAGACGCGCAAGATCCTCGGCGACGAGGCCATCCGCGTGAACGCGACGGTGGTGCGCGTGCCGGTGTTCTACGGCCATTCCGAAGCAGTGAACATCGAAACGCGCGACAAGCTCTCCGCCGTCGACGCGCGCGCGCTGCTCGAGAAGGCACCCGGTGTCGAGGTGGTCGACGACCCGGTCGGCGGCGGCTATCCGACCCCCGTCACGCACGCCTCCGGCAGCGACCCCGTCTATGTCGGCCGCATCCGCGACGACCTTTCGCATCCGCACGGCCTCAACCTGTGGGTGGTGTCCGACAACATCCGCAAGGGCGCGGCATTGAACGCGGTGCAGATCGCCGAACTGGTGGCCGGCGAAGGCTGAATCGTCGCGTGGAGATGAAGCTCTCGGGCTTCGGTTCGGCGCGCGTGGGGATGCCGAGCATGCCGCTCCGCCGGCTGCCCACGGTCGCGCCATCGCGCGCGATCCGGCGCAGTCATTGCCAATCACGGCCATGCACCGCTAGAGTCGTTGTGGAATTGCGGGGGATGGCGTGATCGGAAAGCTGCGAACGGCGTGGGTATTGCTGCTGCTGGCCCTGGTGGCCGGGCCTGCGTTCGCGTTCGGGTTGGGCCAGATCGAGGTCAAGTCGCAGCGCGACCAGCCCTTGCTGGCCGAAATCCCGATCATTTCCAGCGACCCGGCCGAGCTGGAAAACCTGCAGGCGCGGCTGGCCTCGCCTGAAACCTTCGCCCGCATCGGGCTGGAGCCGCCGCAAGGCGTGGTGTCCGATCTGCAGTTCACCGTCGCGCTGGATGCCCAGGGCCGGCCGGTGATCCGGGTGACCAGCGCGGTGCCGGTGCAACAGCCGTTGCTGACCTTCCTCATCGAAGTCGACTGGGGCGAAGGCCGCCTGGTGCGCGAGTATTCAGCGCTGCTGGATGCGCCGCGTACCGTGTCCGCGCCGGCCCAGCCAACGATTCAGGCGCCGACGGTCGCGCCGCCGAATACGATCGTGCGGGAACCAGAAACGCCCATCGCAGCCACGCCGGTCGCGCCCGCGCCGCCGGCTCCAGCGCCGACGCCGGGTGCGCCGCCCGCCCCGACTCCAGCTCCCGCACAGCCGCTGGAAACGGCGCCGCCGTCGACCGACATCGTGTCAACCCCGCCGCCCGCGCCGTCGCCCGCGGCGGCCCCGACGCCCGCCCCCGCGCCAGTCGCCCAGGGTGGCAGTGAAGGGGAATACGCCGTCAAACGCGGCGACACGCTCAGCGAAATCGCCGGCGGCCTCGCCAACAGCGGCTACACCCTCGACCAGACCATGCTCGCCCTGCTGCGCGCCAATCCCGATGCCTTCATCGGCGGCAATATCAACCTGGTCAAGCAGGGTGCCGTGCTGCGCGTGCCGGCCTCCGGCGAGCTGGCCAGCCTCGGTGCGGACGAGGCCGCGGTGATGGTGCGCGACCAGATCGAACAGTGGCGCGAGGCGCGCCAGCCCGCACCGCAGCCGGCCGCGCTCGCCGGCGACGACGAGGCCGCCCCGGCGCGCGCCGCATCCACCAACAATGCGCCACGCGTGGCTGATGCGCGGCTGGAGATCGTGCCACCGTCCTCGAACAGCGGGCGGCGCGCGGGAACACGATCCGGCATCGATGCCGGTGGCGAGGGCGACATGCTGCGACAGGACCTGCAACAGACCAAGGAAACACTGGCCGCGCGCGACTCCGAGGTGGAGGACCTGAAGGCCCGCGTCGCCGATCTCGAGAAACTGCAGCAACAACAGCAGCAGCTGATCACGCCTGAAGGACAGCGAATTGGCCGCGGCGCAGCAGCGCCTGGCCGCATCGAACCAGCAGGCTGCTGCGCCCGCGACCAGCGTCTCGACGCCGGCGCCCGCTCCTGCCGATAACGGCAATGCGATGGTGTGGGTGTGGAGCGGCGTGGCGCTGCTGGCGTTGGGGCTGCTCGCCTGGTGGCTGTCGCAGCGGCGCAGGCGTCCGGTCGAGCCAGCCGCGCGCACGTTCAACACGGCGGCGATGGCGGCGAGCATTCCGTCGGCCACCGGCAAGCCGGTTGCCGGCACGGCACCGGCCGACGTCGAGGAACCCGTCAAACCGACTTTCGTCGAAGCCGCGCCAAAAGCCCCGCCGGAACCCGTGGCGGCGCCGACCCCGGCCCCTGCCTGGAACGCGAACGCTGCCGTCATGCCCACCTGGCACGCCGATGCCTCGACGACGACGAAGGTAGCGGGCACGACAGCGTCGCCTGAGTCCGCCTTGCCGGCAGGACAGGAGCGCATCGAACTGGCGCGTGCCTATATCGACCTGGGCGATGTCGACACCGCGCGCAGCCTGTTGCGCGAAGTCGTCGACAACGGCGACAGCGTCGCCCGTGGCGAGGCCTCGCGCCTGCTGCGCGAACTGGCTTAGGCCAAGCGGTATTGCTTTGATGCGCCACGCCCTGGGCGTCGAATACGACGGCAGCGAATTCCATGGTTGGCAGCGGCTGGGCAGGCCCGGTGCGGACGCAGCGCGCACCGTGCAGGCGACACTCGAGACAGCGCTGTCCTTCGTCGCCGACCGTCCGATCGAGACGATCTGCGCAGGACGCACCGATGCCGGGGTGCATGGGCGATGCCAGGTCGTGCATTTCGACAGCGAGGTCGAGCGTGACCCGCGCGGCTGGTCGCTGGGCACGACGTCGCGGCTGCCGGGCGATGTCTGCATCCGCTGGTGCCTACCGGTTGCCGGCGACTTTCACGCCCGTTTCTCCGCGCGTGCGCGACGCTATCGCTATCGCATCCTGAACCGTTCAGTGCGGCCGGCCATGGCACGCCAATACCTGACCTGGATCCGAGCGCCGCTCGATGCCGAGGCGATGCACGCAGCGGCGCAGGCACTGCTCGGCGAACACGACTTCAGCGCGTTCCGCACCGTGCACTGCCAGGCGCCGCACGCCAACCGCGACCTGCATGCGATCGACGTGCGCCGCAGCGGCGACGAGATCACCATCGATGTGCAGGCCAACGCTTTCCTGCATCATATGGTGCGCAACATCGTCGGATCGCTGCTCGAAGTCGGTGCAGGCGAACGTCCCGCAGTCTGGATCGCCGAGGTGCTGACCGGGCGCGATCGCACGTTGGCCGGCCCCACCGCACCTGCGTCAGGACTCGTCTTTCTCGGGCCGCTGTATCCGCGGGACTGCGGATTGCCGGATGAAGTGACGATGGACGCGGTGGCGGATGGGTCGCGGATGTAGGCCTCAGGCCAGCAATAAAAAAGGACCCGGACGTTGCCTTGGTTCGTCATCCCAGCGCAAGCTGGGATCCACTTTGATCTGGTCATTCCGAAGCGAACACCAGAATGGATCCCAGCTTGCGCTGGGATGACGAGCAAAGCAGTTCCGGTTCCCGAACCCCCAAGCGCGATACTTCCCCCCGAGCACCATGAGTCCCCACGCACGATGAGCCGCACCCTGTTCCGCACCCGCATCAAGTTCTGCGGCCTGACCCGCGCCGGCGACGTGCGCCTGGCCAGCGAGCTCGGTGCCGACGCGATCGGCTTCGTCTTCGCCGCTGGCAGTCCGCGCCGCGTACGCGCCGAGGAAGCGCGTGCGATGCGCAATGCACTGGCGCCGCTGGTCGATGCGGTGGCGGTGTTCCAGGACAACGGCGCCGACGAGGTGCGCGAGGTCATCAAACAGGTGCGGCCGACGTTGCTGCAGTTCCATGGCGGCGAGGAAGACGTGTTCTGCCGCGGTTTCGGCGTTCCCTACATCAAGGCCATCGCCATGGGCGCCGCGGACGCCATGGCCGATGCGATCACGCTGCAACTTCGCTATCCGGGCGCAGTGGCCTTCATGTTCGATAGCCACGGACCGGGGACTGCCGCGGGCATCGGCCGCAGCTTCGACTGGTCGCGCATGCCGACCGGCCTCAACAAACCGTTCGTGCTGGCTGGTGGGTTATCGCCGGACAACATCTTCGACGCCATCCAGGTCACGCTGCCATGGGGCGTGGATGTGTCGACCGGCATCGAGACCGAGCCGGGCATCAAGGACGGCGACAAGATGCGCCGCTTCGTCCAGGAAGTACGGCGCGCCGACTGCCACGTCGATCCGGACGTCGATGCCGACACCCAGCCCGGCGTGCAGCCGGTGCAGGCCTGATCCGCCGATGGGTCAGCCGATCGATTTCCATGCCTTGCCCGACGCGAACGGTCATTTCGGCCGCTTCGGCGGGCGTTTCGTCGCCGAGACGCTGATCGGCCCGCTGCAGGAACTGGCCGCGGCCTACGATGCCGCGCGCGTCGATCCAGCGTTCATCGCCGAATTCGAGAAGGACCTCGCGCATTACGTCGGCCGTCCCAGCCCGATCTACCACGCCGAGCGCCTGAGCGCGGAAGTCGGCGGCGCGCGCATCCTGCTCAAGCGCGAGGACCTGAACCACACCGGCGCGCACAAGATCAACAACACCATCGGCCAGGCGCTGCTGGCCTCGCGCATGGGCAAGACGCGGATCATCGCCGAGACCGGCGCCGGCCAGCACGGCGTCGCGTCGGCGACGGTCGCCGCGCGGCTCGGACTCGAGTGCGTGGTCTACATGGGCGCGACCGACATCGAGCGCCAGAAGATCAACGTCTACCGCATGCGCCTGCTCGGCGCGACGGTGGTGCCGGTGACCAGCGGCTCGCAGACGCTCAAGGATGCCTTGAACGAGGCGATGCGCGACTGGGTGACCAACGTCCGCGACACCTTCTACATCATCGGCACGGTCGCCGGTCCGGATCCGTATCCGCGGATGGTGCGCGACTTCAACGCCGTCGTCGGTCGCGAGGCGCGCGCACAGATGCTGGCCGAATACGGGCGGCTGCCCGACGCGATCACTGCCTGCGTCGGTGGCGGCAGCAATGCGATCGGCCTGTTCCATGCGTTCCTCAACGACGCCGAAGTGCGCATCGTCGGCGCCGAGGCGGCGGGCGAGGGCATAGCGACCGGGCGCCATGCGGCTTCGATCGCCGCGGGCCGGCCCGGCGTCCTGCACGGCAACCGCACCTATGTCCTGTGCGACGACGATGGCCAGATCGCCGAGACGCATTCGGTATCCGCCGGTCTTGATTACCCGGGCGTCGGCCCCGAGCACGCCTTCCTCAGCGACAGCGGCCGCGCCCAATACGTCGGCGTGACCGACGACGAGGCGCTGGCGGCATTCCATCAACTCGCGCGCACCGAAGGCATCCTCGCGGCGCTGGAATCGAGCCACGCGATCGCCCAGGCCGCGAAGCTCGCGCGCGAGCTGCCGAAGGACGCGATCGTGCTGTGCAACCTGTCCGGTCGCGGCGACAAGGACGTGCACACGATCGCCGCGCGCGAGGGGATCGTTTTTTGATTTTCCGCCATGGATAGGCAGGTCAGCGCGATGGTGAAAGCGCAATTCCCTCTTCGTTTGTCATCCCGAGCGAAGCGAGGGATCTGTTTTTGAGCCTTCGGATCGACACAACAGATCCCTCGCTTCGCTCGGGATGACAACAGGAACCACGCCCCACATGACCCGCATCGCAAGCAAGTTCCAATCGCTCGGATCGATCGGGCGCAAGGCCTTAGTGCCGTTCATCACCGCCGGCGATCCATCGCTCGAGGCCACCGTGCCAGTCATGCATGCCTTGGTGGCAGCCGGCGCGGACGTGATCGAACTCGGCGTGCCGTTCTCCGACCCGATGGCCGACGGCCCCACCATCCAGCGCAGCTCGGAGCGCGCGCTGGCGCGCGGTGCCGGCCTCAGCTACGTGCTCGAGACGGTGCGTGCGTTTCGCGAGTCTGATGCCGACACGCCGGTCGTGCTGATGGGTTACCTGAATCCGGTCGAGATCCGCGGCTACGCGCGCTTCGCGGCGGATGCCTCCGCCGCCGGCGTCGACGGCGTGTTGCTGGTCGACCTGCCGCCCGAGGAAGCGCAGGGCCTGCGCGCGGCCCTCGCGCCGAATGCGATTGCGCTGATCCTGCTGGCATCGCCGACGACGGATACCGCACGCATCGCGCAGCTGTGCCGGGACGCGCAGGGTTACCTGTATTACGTCAGCTACGCCGGCGTCACCGGTGCAAACCGCCTCGATACGCGCGACGCCGGCGACCGTTTGCGCGGGATCCGCGCGCAGACCAACGTTCCGGTTGTCGCCGGCTTCGGCATCAAGGACGCCGCGAGCGCAGCGGCCATGGCGCGGGATGCGGACGGCGTGGTGGTTGGAAGCGCGCTGGTGGCGGCGCTCGCCGACGGCGGCGGCCCGGAAGATGCGGCGCTGCGTGCCCGCGAGTTCCTGGCGCCTTTGCGCGCCGCGCTGGACGCCCCGCCTGAAGCGGCCGCGCACGGCCGGCTAGGCTAGACTTCCCGACCTGACGCGGCACGGCCGCCAAGAGACCCACCCATCGCATGTCCTGGCTGAAGAAACTGATGCCTGCGCGGATCCGCACCGACTCTGCGGCGGGCAGGAAGCGCAGCGTGCCCGAAGGTCTCTGGGAGAAGTGCGAGCGTTGCGGCGCGGTGTTGTACCGGCCGGAGCTCGAGGAAAATCTCGAGGTCTGCCCGAAATGCAATTTCCACATGCCGATCCGCGCCCGCGCGCGCCTCAAGGCCCTGTTCGATCCCGGCGAGCTGCACGAGATCGGCGCCGCGCTCGGCCCGACCGACGTGCTCAAGTTCAAGGACCAGAAGAAGTACGCCGACCGCATCAAGGCCGCACAGAAGTCCACCGGCGAGCGCGATGCGCTGATCGCGGTCGACGGCATGCTCAAACAGCGCCCGCTGGTCGCCTGCGCGTTCGAATTCTCGTTCATGGGCGGCTCGATGGGTTCGGTGGTCGGCGAGCGCTTCGCACTGGCGGCCGAGCGCGCGATCGAGCTGGGTTGCCCGATGGTCAGCTTTTCGGCCAGCGGCGGCGCGCGCATGCAGGAGAGCCTGTTCTCGCTGCTGCAGATGGCCAAGACTTCGGCCGCGCTCGGCCGCATGCGCGCCGCAGGATTGCCCTACATCTCGGTGATGACGCATCCGACCACCGGCGGCGTGTCCGCCTCGTTCGCGATGCTCGGCGACATCAACCTCGCCGAACCGGAGGCGCTGATCGGCTTCGCCGGCCCGCGCGTGATCGAGCAGACCGTGCGCGAGACCTTGCCGGAAGGTTTCCAGCGTTCGGAATTCCTGCTCGAGCACGGCGCCGTCGACCAGATCTGCGACCGTCGCGAATTGCGCGACCGGATCGCGCACCTGTTGGCGTTGTTGATGAGGCAACCGCAGCCGGAAGACGACGTGGAGGTCGAGGCATGAGGGTGATCGGGAACCGGAAACCGGTAGCCGGTAGCCGGGAAGCACCGCGCCTTTCGGCTCCCGGCTCCCGGCTCCCGGCCTTCGTGCCCGGGGCCGCGCCGTGACCCGTAAATACTTCGGCACCGACGGCATCCGCGGCCGCGTCGGCGAGGGCGCGATCTCGGCCGATTTCGTGCTGCGCCTGGGCAATGCCTACGGCCATGCGCTGTGCGCTTCGGCCCGAGAAGCCGATGTCAAGCGTGGCGGCGAGTGGCGCAAGCCGATGGTGATCATCGGCAAGGACACCCGCATCTCCAACTACATGTTCGAGGCCGCGCTGGAGGCCGGTCTGGTCGCGGCGGGCGTCGACGTGCAGCTGATGGGGCCGATGCCGACGCCGTCGGTGTCGCACCTGACGCGCTCGCTGCGCGCCGACGGCGGCATCGTGATCTCCGCCTCGCACAACCCGCATTACGACAACGGCATCAAGTTCTTTTCCGCCGAAGGCGAGAAACTCGACGACGCCACCGAACTGGCGATCGAGGCCGCACTGGAGCATCCCTTCCGGACCGTGCCATCCGAAGAGCTCGGCAAGGCCGTGCGCACGCGCGATGCGGTCGGCCGCTATGTCGAGGCCTGCAAGAGTTCGGTATCGCGCCACTTCGACCTCGACGGCATGAGCCTGGTCGTCGACTGCGCGAACGGCGCCACCTACCAGATCGGCCCGCTCGTGTTCCGCGAACTCGGTGCGCGCGTCGATGCGATCGGCGTCGATCCCAACGGCCTCAACATCAACGACGGCGTCGGCTCGACCCATCCCGAGGGCCTGGCCGAGCGCGTGCGCGCGACCGGCGCCGACCTCGGCATCGCTTTCGACGGCGACGGCGATCGGGTGTTGTTCGTCGACCACGAAGGCACGCTGCGCGACGGCGACGACCTGCTGTTCCTGCTGGCGACCGACTGGCATGCCAGCGGCCGCCTGCGCGGGCCGATCGTCGGCACGTTGATGACCAACTACGGCTTCGAGCGCGCGCTGGCCGAGCGCGGCATCGGCTTCATTCGCGCCCAGGTCGGCGACCGTTACGTGCACCAGGCGCTGCTCGAGCACGAAGGCACGCTCGGCGGCGAGGCGTCCGGTCACCTGCTGTGCCTCGACCGCGTCAGCACCGGCGACGGCATCGTCAGCGCGCTGCAGGTGCTGGAAGTGCTGCGCCGGCGCGGCATCAGCCTGAAGGATGCGCTGCAGGGCCTGCGCAAGGTGCCGCAGCAGACCATCAACGTGAAGTACGCCAATGGCGCCAGGCCGGTAGAGGCGGCCAGCGTGCGGGCGGCGCTCGCCGAGGCGCAGCTTGCGGTCGAGGGGCGCGGTCGCGCTTTCCTGCGTCCCTCCGGCACCGAGCCGGTCGTGCGCGTGACGGTGGAAGCCGACGATGCGGTCTTGGTTCAGTCCACGCTCGAGAAACTGGCAGAAGCCGTGCGCTCGGCGGCGTAACGCCTGTGCCGACGTTCCGGCGCGAGCCGCAGCCAGCTTGAACGCATCCTCTCGGTTTCACGCCCGGCCATCGTCGCAATTGCAAAATAGGTCCCGACTTGCGCCGGGATGACGAGCGAAAGTATGCGCACCACACCACTCTCCAGCAGCAGCCCGGATACATGACTTCGCAGATCCCGACCCTCGACATCCGTCGCTTCACCCATCCTTCCAGCCCGGAAGACCGCGACGCCTTCGTCGCCGAACTCGGCGCCGCCTATCGCGAATGGGGCTTCGCCGGCATCCGCGGCCACGACATCCCGCAGCAGGCGATCGATGCGTCGTACGACGCGGTGCGCAAACTGTTCGCGCTGCCCGAGGACGTCAAGCGCAAGTACCACGCTCCCGGCACCGGCGGTGCGCGCGGCTACACGCCGTTCGGCGTGGAGACGGCAAAGGATTCCAAATACTCCGACCTGAAGGAGTTCTGGCACATCGGCCGCGACATCGCCGACGATTCGAAATACCGCCGAGTACATGCCGCCCAATGTCTGGCCGGAGGAAGTGCCGGAGTTCCACGCGGCGGGTTACGGGCTGTACGAGGCGCTCGATGCGCTCGGTTCGCAGGTGCTGGCCGCGCTGGCGCTGCACCTCGGCCTGCCGGAGGACTACTTTGCCGACAAGACCGACTCCGGCAACTCCATCCTGCGCCCGATCCACTATCCGCCGATCACCGCCGACGACATCCCCAACGTGCGCGCCGGCGCGCACGAGGACATCAACCTGATCACCCTGCTGGTCGGCGCGAGCGCCGCTGGCCTCGAGGTGAAGTCGCGCAAGGGCGAGTGGGTGCCGTTCACCGCCGACGCCGACACGATCGTGGTCAACATCGGCGACATGCTGCAACGCCTGACCAACCACGTGTATCCATCGACTACGCACCGCGTGGTCAATCCGCCGGGCCAGGAAGCACGCAAGCCGCGCTATTCGACGCCGTTCTTCCTGCATCCGAACCCGGATTTCCTGATCGACGTGTTGCCGTCGACGATCACGCCGGACAATCCCAAGCGCTATCCCGAGCCGATCACGGCGCAGGGCTATCTCGAAGAGCGGTTGCGCGAGATCAAGCTCAAGTAGTCAGCGTGGCGCCTGCTACGAGCAACGCCTCGCGCCATGCGGCCAGCTTGAACGCATGGTTCTGCGAAGCATTGGCAGGACTGGTCGACGGCAGGCGTCGATAGTCCAGTTCGAACGCGTCGAGCGTCGGCAGCACCAGTCGTTGGAAGCTGCTTTCGGCCTTGGCGCCATTGAACAGCACGGTGCGGATGCGGCGGTGGGCGGACAGGAAGGCGCTGAAATCGTTGGCCTGCGCGCTGTGGTCGCGGATCGCGCTGTCGAGACTGCCGGGACGCTCGCAGGTGTCGAGCACGTCCCAGAGCGCGATCCCTGCGGAATTCAGGCGTTGCAGCCGTTGCCGATAAGGCAGCGAAGGAAGCGCGCCGACGAGTTCGCCCATGATCGGCCAGAAGCGATTCTGCGCATGCGCGTAGTAGCGGCTTTGGTTCAGCGATTCGACCCCAGGCATGCTGCCGAGGATCAGTACGCGCGCATTCGGCTTGGAAACGGGGGGAAACCCTTTCAGGGGCTTGGCATCTTTCATCGCATCCTTCATCGCATCTTTTATCGCATCTTTTATCAATCGGCGTTCCGGAAATCCTTGCTGCGGCTGCCCACGACGGCGCGTGCGACGGTATCGGGAAGGTACTTCGAGATGCCTGCGATCAAGCGGTTCATGCCGCCGGTGACGCAGCGCAGGTCACCGCGCTCCACCGCATCGACGCCGAGGCGCGCGACCGTGTCCGCATCCAGCCACAGCGACTTCGGCAGTTTCGACACGCGGCTGCGCATGCCGTTGACGTCGTGGAACTCGGTATAGGTCATGCCGGGACAGAGCGCGGTCACGTGCACGCCGCGCGGCCGCGTCTCCTGCGCCAGCGATTCGGAGAAATGGATCACGAACGCCTTCGACGCGCCGTACAGCGTATGGCCGGCGCTGGCGGGCGTCAGCGCCGCCATCGAGGCGATGTTGAGGATGCGGCCGTAGCCGCCGGCTTCCATCGCCGGCAGGAACAGATGAGTCAGTTCGGCGACCGCGGTGACCATCACCTGCAGGAAATCGACATGCGTCTTCCAGTCGGACGACAGATAGCGTCCCGGCACGCCGTAGCCGGCGTTGTTGATCAGGTGCGCGACGGACAGGCCGCGCGCGGCGATCGTTTCGAACAGCCGGCGCGGCGCTTGCGGATCGGAGAGGTCGGCGGCGACGGTGTCGACAGCCACCTGCTGCCGCAGCGAGTCGGCCAGCAGCTCGAGACGCTCGCTGCGGCGTGCGGTCAGGATCAAGGGCACGCCGCGCCTCGCGTACTCGCGCGCGATCGCGGCGCCGATGCCGCTGGAGGCGCCCGTGACGAGGGCATGGCCGCTGGACGATGGCATCCGATCTCCTTTCAGGTAGTGCCGACCGGCCAGTTGGCGTAGTCAGCGGAGTGGCTGGAACAGCGCATCGGCTATCCTGCGCGCTGCATTCGAAGGAGCCCGCCGATGCGTCGCAGGATCGTAGCCGGAAACTGGAAGCTGCACGGTAGCCGTGCATTCGCCACCGAGCTGATGGATGGCGTCGCCGCAGGCCTGCCCGTCGCCGGCGTCGAGGTGGTGATCCTGCCGCCGCTGCCGTACCTGGGCGACCTCATCGAGGACTTTGAGGACCATGACATCGCCTTCGGTTCGCAGGACGTCAGCGCGAACGAGAAGGGCGCGTACACCGGCGAGGTCTCGGCCTCGATGCTGGTCGATGTCGGCGCGCGTTACGGCCTGGTCGGGCATTCCGAGCGTCGCCAGTATCACGCCGAGAGCAGCGAACTGGTCGCGCGCAAGTTCCTGGCCGCCAAGCATGCCGGCCTGGTGCCGATCCTGTGCATCGGCGAGACCCTACACGAGCGCGAGGCGGGACAGACCGAGAGGACGATCGAGGCGCAGCTGGCGCCGATTTTCGAGCTGGGCGGCGCGCAGGCGCTGGAGGGCGCGATCGTGGCCTACGAGCCGGTCTGGGCGATCGGGACCGGCAGGACCGCGACGCCGGAGCAGGCGCAGGCCGTCCACGCTTTCATTCGTAGCGAGGCCAAAGCACGCGATGCTACAATCGCGGGCTCGCTGCCGATCCTGTATGGCGGCAGTTGCAAGCCCGACAACGCCGCCGCGCTGTTTGCCCAGCCGGATGTCGATGGCGGCCTGATCGGTGGCGCCTCGCTGGTGGCCGCGGATTTCCTGGCCATCGTCGCAGCAGCGCACCTTTGACCTAATCCAGCTTTAACAACCTGCAGAGTTACCCGATGCTGTCGCTTACCCTCAATGTCATCTTCGTCCTGATCGCGATCGCCATGGTGGCGCTGATCCTCATGCAGCGCGGCGCCGGTGCACAGGCCGGCTCCGGTTTCGGCGCGGGCGCCTCGGCCACCGTGTTCGGCTCGCGTGGCGCCTCGAACTTCCTGTCGAAGTCGACCAAATGGCTCGCCATCGCGTTCTTCGCCATCACGCTGTTCATGGCCTGGAGTGCGACGCATAGCGCGCGTCCGGTCGCGTCTGCACAGGATCTCGGCGTGATGGCGCAGGTGCCGGCCGCGCCGGCCGGGACGGGTGCCGCCGTACCTGCAGCGCCCGCCACGCAGACGCAGTCGACCGCGCCGGCATCGACGGTGCCGTCGGCGCCAGCGCAGCAGGTACCGGCGACGCCAACCGCACCGGCACCGGCGCAAACGGCGCCCGCGCCGCAACCCCAACAGCAGGCGCCGGCGCAGCCGACACCTCCGCAGGGCGGTTGAGAACGCTTACAATCCGACTCCGCGCGCATGACGGCGCGGAGCGAAACAACTTGCCCAGGTGGCGGAATTGGTAGACGCACTACCTTGAGGTGGTAGCGGCTTAGGTCGTGGGGGTTCGAGTCCCCCCTTGGGCACCACATCCGACGCGGAACGCTCAGCGTTCCGCACACGGCGCGTAAAGACGCCGAGCAACGGCCGCGGCAACGCGGCAAGTAGCCGAGAGAACACGAGTGCTGGCCGAATACCTGCCGACCCTGCTGTTCCTGATCGTCGCAACCGGCATCGGCGTCGCCTTGCTGGTGATCGGCAACCTGTTGGGCCCGAAGCGTCCCTCCGCCGAGAAGCTCTCGCCCTACGAATGCGGTTTCGCCGCATTCGAAGACGCGCGCATGCAGTTCGACGTGCGTTACTACCTGATCGCGATCCAGTTCATCATCTTCGACCTGGAAATCATCTTCATCGTGCCGTGGACGCTCGTGTTCCACGATCTCGGCGTGCGCGGCCTGGTGACCATGGGCCTGTTCGTCGGCATGTTGTTCCTCGGCTTCGTCTACGTCTGGAAGAAGGGCGCCCTGGAATGGGAGTGATCGCTTGACCGTCATGCAGAACATCAGCAGCAAGGTCGCCGGGTTGATGAACAACCCGCTGCCGGAAGGCCGTCTCGACGACATCCTGCGTCCGCAGGGCGAGAACCCGTTGCTCGAACGCGGCTTTGTCACCACCAGTTCCGACGTGCTGCTCAACTGGGCGCGCACCGGCTCGATGTGGCCGATGACCTTCGGCCTGGCCTGCTGCGCGGTCGAGATGATGCATGCCGGCGCATCGCGCCTCGACCTCGATCGCTACGGCGTCGTGTTCCGCCCGTCGCCGCGCCAGGCCGACGTGATGATCGTGGCCGGGACGCTGGTCAACAAGATGGCGCCTGCGTTGCGCAAGGTCTACGACCAGATGCCCGATCCCAAATGGGTGATCTCGATGGGCAGCTGCGCCAACGGCGGCGGCTACTATCACTATTCCTACGCCGTGGTCCGCGGTTGCGATCGCATCGTGCCGGTCGACATCTACGTGCCGGGCTGCCCGCCGACCGCCGAGGCGCTGGTCTACGGCATCCTGCAGCTGCAGAAGAAGATCCGTCGCGCCACCAATTTCGGCGACAACAAGACGGGGCTGCGCTGATGGCGGAGACGGCTGCCGTGTTTGCGGATCGGCTGCGCGCGCGCTTCGAAGGCGCGGAAGTGACCGTGTCCGAGCCGCGTGGCGAAGTCGGCATCGTCTTCGACGCCGGCGCCTGGCATGAGGGCTGCGAGATTCTGCGCGATGCATTCGGTTTCGAATCGCTGGTCGACCTCTGCGGCATGGACTACCTCGGCTACGGCAGCGACGAATGGGACACCGACGTCTCGTCCGAAGGCTTCAGCCGTGGCGTCGAGGGCAGGGGCCCGGGTCGGTTCAAGTTCGGCGAAGTGCCGAGCGAGCAGACCGCGCAGCCGCAGGGCGAGACGGCGACCTCGCGGCCGCAGCATCGGTTCGCCGTGGTGGCACAGTTGCTGTCCGTGCAGCACAACCAGCGGATTCGGGTGACGTGCTTTGCGCCGAATGATGATCTGCCGATCGTTGCTTCGGTGACCGATCTTTGGCCGGGTTCGAATTGGTTCGAGCGCGAGGCGTACGACCTGTTCGGTATCGTCTTCCAGGGACATCCGGACCTGCGTCGCATCCTCACCGACTACGGTTTCGTCGGCCATCCGTTCCGCAAGGACTTCCCGCTGATCGGCAACGTGGAAGTGCGCTACGACGCCGAACGCAAGCGCGTGGTGTACGAACCGGTGACCTCGGTCGAGCCGCGCGTGCTGGTGCCGCGCGTGATCCGCGACGATGCGCGCTATGCGACCGCCGCCGGCGAGCACGTCACCAATGTTGCGACCAAGGCCGCAATCGAGGCTGGCAAGTGAGCGCGCACCCGGATCCCGCGAGCGTCCCATTCGCCAGCAACTCGTCCGAAGCGCGGAAGGAGATCCGCAACTACACGCTGAACTTCGGCCCGCAGCATCCGGCCGCGCATGGCGTGCTGCGCCTGATCCTGGAAATGGACGGCGAAGTCGTGCAGCGCGCCGATCCGCACATCGGCCTGCTGCATCGCGGCACCGAGAAGTTGTGCGAGTCGAAGCCGTTCAATCAGTCGATCGGCTATATGGATCGCCTCGATTACGTGTCGATGATGTGCAACGAGCACGCCTACGTGCGTGCCATCGAAACCCTCATGGGGATCGAGGCGCCGCAGCGCGCGCAGTGGATCCGCACGATGTTCGACGAGATCACGCGCATCCTCAACCACCTGATGTGGGTCGGTTCGAGCGCGCTCGACCTCGGCGCGATGGCGGTGTTCCTGTATGCGTTCCGCGAGCGCGAGGAGTTGCTGGACGTCTACGAAGCCGTCAGCGGAGCGCGCATGCATGCGACCTACTACCGTCCGGGCGGCGTCTACCGTGATTTGCCGGACCGCATGCCGAAGTACCGCGAATCGCCGTGGAAGAAAGGCGCGAATCTCAAGCGCTTCAACGCCGCACGCGAAGGCTCGCTACTCGACTACATCGAGGCGTTCGCGAAGGACTTTCCGAAACGAGTCGACGAATACGAGACGCTGCTCACCGACAACCGCATCTGGAAGCAGCGCACGGTCGGCATCGGCGTGATTCCGCCGGAGCAAGCGCTGGCCTGGGGCATGACCGGCCCGATGCTGCGCGGCTCCGGCATCGCCTGGGATCTGCGCAAGAAGCGTCCTTACGCGAAGTACGCCGAGGTCGATTTCGATATCCCGGTCGGCGTCGCCGGCGACTGCTACGACCGCTACCTCGTGCGCATCGCCGAGATGCGCCAGTCGGTGCGGATCATCGAGCAGTGCATCGCCTGGCTCAAGGCGAACCCCGGTCCGGTGATGCTCGACAACTACAAGGTGTCGCCGCCGTCGCGCGAGTCGATGAAGGACGACATGGAAGCGCTGATCCATCACTTCAAGCTGTTCACCGAGGGCTATTGCGTGCCGGCGGGCGAAACCTACTGCGCGGTGGAAGCGCCGAAGGGCGAGTTCGGCTGCTACCTGGTCAGCGACGGCGCCAACAAGCCGTTCCGCGTGCACTTGCGCGCACCCGGGTTCGCGCACTTGTCGTCGATGGATGAAATCGTGAAAGGCCACATGCTGGCCGACGTGGTGGCGATGATCGGCACCTATGACGTCGTGTTCGGGGAAATCGACCGATGAACCTCTCTGTCATTCCGAGCGCAGCGAGGGATCTGTTGGTGTCCGTGATGTCGTTCGACAGCAGATCCCTCACTGCGTTCGGGATGACAATGGTGAGGGATGGGGCATGAGGGCCACAGGCAATTTTGAGAACGCACGCAACGTCGATCCGATGGTCGAGCTGTCGGACAAGACGCGCGCGCACATCGATCATTGGCTGGCGAAGTTCCCGCCGGACCGCAAGCGCTCGGCCGTGTTGCAGGGCTTGCATGCAGCGCAGGAACAGAACGGTGGCTGGTTGAGTGACGAGCTGATCGCCGCCGTCGCCAAGTATCTGGGCCTGCCGCCGGTCTGGGCCTACGAGGTCGCGACGTTCTACTCGATGTTCGAGATCGAGCAGGTCGGGCGCAACAACGTCGCCTTCTGCACCAACATCAGTTGCTGGCTCAACGGCGCCGAAGACCTGGTTCGCCACGCCGAGAAGAAGCTCGGCTGCAGGCTCGGCGAGTCGACGGCGGACGGCCGCATCTTCCTCAAACAGGAAGAAGAGTGCCTGGCTGCATGCTGCGGCGCGCCGATGATGGTCATCAATGGTCATTACCACGAAAACCTCGACGCCGCGAAGGTCGACGAGCTGTTGGACGGACTGAAGTGAGCAGCGACGACATGGCGCATTCCTCCTCCCATGCCACCGGTCCCGTCGGCCCCGCGCCGAAGGAGCACCAGGTCGTCTACACCACGTTGCATTTCGACAAGCCGTGGTCGTACGAGAGCTACCTCAAGACCGGTGGCTACAGCGCGCTGCGCAGGATCCTGGAAGAGAAGATCGCACCGACCGACGTGATCGAGATGGTCAAGCAATCCGGACTGCGCGGCCGCGGCGGCGCGGGCTTCCCGACCGGGCTGAAGTGGAGCTTCATGCCGAAGGACTCGGGCATGCAGAAGTACATCCTCTGCAACTCCGACGAGTCCGAGCCGGGCACCGCCAAGGACCGCGACATCCTGCGCTACAACCCGCATGCCGTGATCGAAGGCATGGCGATCGCGTGCTATGCGACCGGCAGCACCGTCGCCTACAACTACCTGCGCGGCGAGTTCCACCACGAGCCGTTCGAGCATCTCGAGGAAGCGACCGCCGAGGCTTACAAGAACGGCTGGCTCGGCAAGGACCTGTTCGGCACCGGCATCGATATCGACATCCACAACGTGCTCGGTGCCGGCGCCTACATCTGCGGCGAGGAAACCGCATTGATGGAGTCGCTCGAAGGCAAGAAGGGCCAGCCGCGCTACAAGCCGCCGTTCCCGGCCAATTTCGGCCTGTTTGGGCGGCCGACGACGATCAACAACACCGAAACCTATGCCTCGGTGCCGGCGATCGTGCGCAATGGTGCGGAATGGTTCCTCAACCTCGGCAAGCCGAACAATGGCGGGCCGAAGGTGTTCTCGGTTTCCGGCCACGTGGCGAAGCCGGGCAACTACGAGATCCGCCTCGGCACGCCATTTTCCGAACTGCTGCAGATGGCCGGCGGATTGCGTCCCGGCCGCAAGCTGAAAGGCGTGATCCCTGGCGGCTCGTCGATGCCGGTGCTGCCGGGCGAGACGATGATGGCGCTGACGATGGACTACGACGCGCTGCAGAAGGCCGGTTCCGGCCTCGGTTCCGGCGCGGTCATCGTCATGGACGACAGCACCTGCATGGTGCGTGCCTGCCAGCGCATTGCGCGTTTCTATTTCAAGGAAAGCTGCGGCCAGTGCACGCCGTGCCGCGAAGGCACCGGCTGGATGTACCGCATGCTGACGCGCATCGTCGAAGGCCAGGCCACGCTCGACGACCTGCAGATGCTGCGCGCGGCCGCCGGCCAGATCGAAGGCCATACCATCTGCGCCTTCGGCGAAGCGGCGGCGTGGCCGGTGCAGGGATTCCTGCGGCATTACTGGGATGAGTTCGAGTACTTCATCCGCAACGGCCGATCCATCGTCGATGAAAAGCTCGGAGTTGCCGCATGAGCGCGCAACCCGTGAACCCGAGCCTGCCGCCCGACCACGTCACCGTCTTCATCGACGGCGTCGAACTGGCCGCGCCCAAAGGCTCGATGATCATCCAGGCCGCCGACAAGGCCGGCATCCCGATCCCGCGTTTTTGTTACCACGACAAGCTCGCCATCGCGGCGAACTGCCGCATGTGTCTGGTCGAAGTCGAAAAGATGCCGAAGCCGGCGCCGGCCTGCGCCACGCCGGTGATGGACGGCATGAAGATCGCCACGCGCAGCGACAAGGCGCTGAAGTCGCAGCGCAACGTGATGGAATTCCTGCTGATCAACCATCCGCTCGACTGCCCGATCTGCGACCAGGGCGGCGAGTGCGAACTGCAGGACCTGTCGCTCGGCTACGGCCGCTCGGTCAGCCGCTTCAGCGAGCGCAAGCGCGTCATCGCCGACGAGGATCTCGGTCCGCTGGTCGCCACCGACATGACGCGCTGCATCCAGTGCACGCGTTGTGTGCGTTTCACCGCCGAGATCGCCGGTACGTACGAGCTCGGCGGCATGATGCGCGGCGAGGACCTGCAGATCGGCACCTACGATGGCAAGCCGCTGACGACCGAACTCTCCGGCAACGTCATCGACGTCTGCCCGGTCGGTGCGCTGACCAACAAGGTGTTCCGTTTCCGCGCGCGTCCCTGGGAGTTGATCGCCAAGGAGTCGCTCGGCTACCACGACGCGCTCGGCAGCAACCTGTTCCTGCACGCGCGCCGTGGCGACGTGATGCGTGCGGTGCCGCGCGACAACGAAGCGGTCAACGAGTGCTGGCTGTCGGATCGCGATCGCTATTCGCACCAGGGCCTGTATGCGGAAGATCGCGCGGTCAAGCCGATGATTCGCGTCGGCGGCGGCGGCGACGCAGGCGACTGGCGCGAAGCCTCGTGGGAGGAAGCGCTGGCCAAGGCCGCGAAGATCCTGCGCGACAACGGCGCGGACGATCTCGGCATCCTCGTGCATCCGGCAACCTCGAACGAAGAGGGCGCTTTGCTCGCGCGCCTGGCCGAAGCGCTGGGCACCGGCAACCTCGACCACCGCCTCGCCGAGCACGACCTGTCCGATGGCGCCGTCGCGCAGCCGTTCGCGATGCCGTCGGCCGAGATCGAGCATGCCGATGCGATCGTCATCGTCGGCAGCAACCTGCGCCATGAACTGCCGTTGCTGCACCAGCGCGTGCGTAAGGCGTGGACGCGCGGCGCCAAAGTGCACGTGGTCAATCCGGTCGACTTCGAATTCACCTTCGATATCGCGTCGAAACAGATCGTCGCGCCGTCGAAGCTGGCCGCCGCACTCGGCTCCTCCGAGCTCGCTGCCGCGCTGAAGGATGCGACGCGGGCCGTGGTCATTGTCGGCGCCGTCGCCGAGAACGGCGTGCAAGCGGCCGCGATCCGCGCCGCGGCTTCCGATTTCGCGAAGGCGAACAACGCCGCGTTGTGCCGCATTCCGCAGGGCGCGAACGCGCTTGGACTGGCGCGGCAGGGCGTGCTGCCGCAGACGCGCGGCGCGCTCGACATGCTGGCGGAACCGCGCGGCGCCTACCTGCTGTACGGCATCGAACCCGGTCTCGATTTCGCCGACCAGTCCACCGCGCTCAGGGCCCTGGGCGAAGCGCAGGTCGTGGCATTCAGTCACTTTGCCTGCGCTTCGACGCGGCGCATCGCCGACGTGATCCTGCCGATCGGCGCGTTGCCCGAGATCGATGCCACGCTGACCAATCTCGACGGCCGCGACCAGGTCGCCGTGCCGGCGGGCAAGCTGCCGGGCGAGGCGCGTCCGGGCTGGCGCGTATTGCGCGCGCTTGGTGGCGATCTGGGTGCGCCTGGATTCGATTTCACCGATCTGGCCGGCTTGCGCGCTTCGCTTGCCGAACGCGAGGTCACTGCTGCCGTGTCGAAGTCGTCCGGCGCCAATGGCGAGGGGCTCGAGCTTGCGGTGTCGCAGGCGATCTACCGTACCGATGGCGTCACGCGCCGCGCGGCGGCGCTGCAGGCACATCCGCTTACCGTCGGGGCACGTGTCGTACTGCATCCAGAGGATGCTGCAGCTGCCGGACTTGCCGATGGCGCGATGGCGAAGCTCGGCAATGCGGTGGGCACGGCGACCTTGCCGGTGCTCGTCAGCGACAAGGTCGCGCGCGGCGCAGCCTGGGTCGAATCGGGCTACGGCGCCAACGCCGCGCTCGGCGCCGGACGCGTGATCGTTCGGGGGGTCGACGCATGAACATGCTGTTCGATCCGTTGCGCGATTGGCTGCTGGCCTTCGGCTCGATCGGCCTGGTGATCTGGATCGTGCTCAAGATCCTCGCGATCGCGGTGCCGGTCATCATCACCGTCGCGTTCTACGTGGTCTGGGAACGCAAGCTGATCGGCTGGATGCACGTGCGGCACGGACCGATGTACGTCGGCATGGGTGTGCTGCAGGCCTTCGCGGACGTCTTCAAGCTGCTGTTCAAGGAAGTCATCCAGCCGACCAAGGCGCAGCGCGCGCTGTACATCCTCGCGCCCCTGATCACGCTGGCGCCCGCGTTCGCGGCCTGGGCGGTGGTGCCTTTCGATGCGCAGCTGGTGCTGTCGAACGCCAACGCCGGCCTGCTGTACCTGCTGGCGATGACCTCGATGGGCGTGTACGGCATCATTCTCGCCGGCTGGGCTTCGAACTCGAAGTACGCCTTCCTCGGCGCGATGCGCTCGGCCGCGCAGGTCGTGTCGTACGAGATCGCGATGGGCTTCGCGCTGGTCGGCGTGCTGATCGCGGCCAACAGCCTGAACCTCAGCGACATCGTGATGGCGCAGGCGGGCAATGCCGGTTTGTTCGAATGGTTCTGGCTGCCTCTGCTGCCGATGTTCGTCGTCTATTTCGTGTCCGGCGTCGCCGAGACCAACCGCGCGCCGTTCGACGTGGTCGAGGGCGAATCGGAAATCGTCGCCGGCCACATGGTCGAATACTCCGGCTCGGCGTTCGCGCTGTTCTTCCTGGCCGAGTACGCCAACATGATCCTGGTCAGCTTCCTGGCCTCGATCTTCTTCATGGGCGGCTGGCTGAGCCCGCTGCAGGGCTGGATCACCGCCGACGTGTCGCCGTGGGTCGACTGGATCTGGAAGGGCGGCTGGCCGTGGCTGTTCCTGAAGGTGTTCTTCTTCGCCAGCGTCTTCATCTGGTTCCGCGCTTCGTTCCCGCGCTACCGCTACGACCAGATCATGCGGCTGGGTTGGAAGGTGTTCATCCCGATCACGATCGCGTGGATCTTCGTTGCCGCGCTGCTGGCGTATTTCGGCGTCATCGAGGCGGGGCAGTGATGGGCAAGGTCGTTTCCTACTTCAAGAGCTTGTTGCTGCTGGAGCTGTTCCAGGGGCTTGGGCTGACGCTGAAGTACCTGTTCAAGCCGAAGTACACGCTGATGTACCCGATGGAGAAGACGCCGCAGTCGCCGCGCTTCCGCGGGCTGCATGCGCTGCGCCGCTATCCGAACGGCGAGGAACGCTGCATCGCCTGCAAGTTGTGCGAGGCGGTGTGCCCGGCATTGGCGATCACGATCGACTCCGAGCAACGCGCCGACGGCACGCGCCGCACCACGCGCTACGACATCGACCTGTTCAAGTGCATCTACTGCGGCTTCTGCGAGGAGTCCTGTCCGGTGGATTCGATCGTCGAGACGCACATCCTCGAATACCACTTCGAGAATCGCGGCGAGAACATCGTCAACAAGCAGCAGCTGCTGGCGATCGGAGACCGGCTCGAAGCCGAGATCGCCGAACGCCGCGCCGCCGACTCCGCGTACCGCTGAGGATGATCGTGGACTACGCCTTGCTCGCCTTCTATGCCTTCTCCGCCCTGTCCGTGATGTCCGCGGTCGCGGTGATCAGCGTGCGCAATCCCGTGCATGCCGCGCTGTTCCTGGTGCTGACCTTCTTCACGGTCGCCTGCACCTGGATCCTCGCCGGCGCCGAATTCCTCGGCGTGGCCTTGATCCTGGTCTACGTCGGCGCGGTGATGGTGCTGTTCCTGTTCGTGGTGATGATGCTCGACATCGACGTCGTCGAACTGCGCGAAGGCTACGTGCGCTACCTGCCGGTCGGCTTGCTGGTCGCGGCGGTGATGCTGGGTGAGATGCTGGTCCTGATCGGTATCCGCTCGCGGGTAGCGACACCGTTCACGACCGACGCCGCAGCGACGGCCGACATCCCGAATACGACCTGGCTGGCGCAGGCGATGTTCTCCGACTTCGTGCTGCCGTTCGAGATCGCCGCGGTGATCCTGACGATCGCGGTGATCGCGGCGGTCATGCTGACGCTGCGCCGCCGCACCGGGACCAAGCACCAGAATCCGTCCGAACAGTCGCGGGTGCGCGCAGTCGATCGTTTCCGCCTGGTCAAGATGGACGCCACGCGGCCGGCGCCGGCCGTCGAGCCTGTCGACGAAGCCACGGAGGCCAAGCCATGACTTTGTTCGAAGGCGGACTGGCCCTCGGCCACTATCTCGCACTCGGCGCCGCGCTGTTCTGCATCAGCGTCGCCGGCATCTTCCTCAACCGCAAGAACGTGATCGTGCTGTTGATGTCGATCGAACTGATGCTGCTCGCCGTCAACATCAACTTCGTTGCGTTCTCGCGCGAACTCGGTGATCCGGCCGGGCAGATCTTCGTGTTCTTCATCCTGACCGTGGCCGCGGCCGAAGCCGCGATCGGGCTGGCGATCCTGGTCACGCTGTTCCGCAACCGGCGCACGATCAACGTCGCCGAAATCGATACCTTGAAGGGCTGACGCGATGCCGGGCATGGAACACGTCATCTCCAGATCGATCCTGCTCGCGATCGTGCTCGCGCCGTTGCTCGGTGCGATCCTCGCTGGCCTGTTCGGCCGCCGCATCGGCCGTGTCGGCGCACACAGCGTCACCATCCTCGGCGTCGCCGCGAGCTGCGCGCTGTCGGGTTATGTGTTGTGGCAGCTGGTCGGGCAGGGCGTCGCGCCGTTCAACGAAAACGTCTACACCTTCTTCCAGGTCGGCAATTACTCGGCCCATGTCGGCTTCATGATCGACAAGCTGACGGCGATGATGATGTTCGTCGTCACCTTCGTCTCGCTGCTGGTGCACGTCTACACGATCGGTTACATGGCCGACGATGACGGTTACCAACGCTTCTTCGGCTACATCAGCCTGTTCACGTTCTCGATGCTGATGCTGGTGATGGCGAACAACTTCCTGCAGCTGTTCTTCGGTTGGGAAGCGGTGGGCCTGGTGTCGTACCTGCTGATCGGCTTCTGGTTCAAGCGGCCGAGCGCGATCTTCGCCAACCTCAAGGCCTTCCTGGTCAACCGCGTCGGCGACTTCGGCTTCCTGCTCGGGATCGCGGCAGTGCTGTACTGGTTCGGCACGCTCGACTACGCCACCGTGTTCGCCAATGCGCCGTCCACGCTCGACGGGACGATGGTGCAGATCATCAGCGGTCACGAATGGTCGGTGGCGACGCTGATCTGCATCTGCCTGTTCATCGGGGCGATGGGCAAGTCGGCGCAGGTGCCGCTTGCACGTGTGGCTGCCGGACTCGATGGAAGGCCCGACCCCGATTTCGGCGCTGATCCATGCCGCAACGATGGTCACGGCGGGCATCTTCATGGTCGCGCGCATGTCGCCGCTGTTCGAGCTGTCGACCACGGCGCTCAATTTCGTGCTGTTCATCGGCGCGACGACCGCGTTCTTCACCGGCCTGATCGGCATGGTGCAGAACGACATCAAGCGCGTGGTCGCGTATTCGACGCTGTCGCAGCTCGGCTACATGACCGTGGCGCTGGGCGTCTCGGCCTATTCGGCGGCGATCTTCCACCTGATGACGCACGCGTTCTTCAAGGCGCTGCTGTTCCTGGGCGCGGGCTCGGTGATCATCGCCCTGCATCACGAACAGGACATGCGCAGGATGGGCGGCCTGCGCAAGTACATGCCGATCACCTTCATCACGATGTGGATCGGCACGCTGGCGCTGGTCGGCACGCCGTTCTTCGCCGGGTTCTATTCGAAGGACACGATCATCGAGGCGGCGGCGCACAACGCCCACGAGGCGCACAACTGGGTGGCGACGTACGGCTACTGGGCGGTGCTGGCCGGCGTCTTCGTCACCAGTTTCTACAGCTTCCGCCTGCTGTACATGACGTTCCACGGCAAGGAGCGCTTCCGCGACGCGCATGACGACCACGGCCACGCGCACGATGCCCATGACGATCACGGCCACCATGGCGCGCATGAACCGCACGAGTCGCCGTGGGTGGTGACCCTGCCGTTGATCCTGCTCGCCATCCCGTCGATCGTGATCGGCTTCCTGACCATCGGCCCGATGCTGTTCGGAACCGATTGGAGCGGCCACCACGAGCAGCTGCCGTTCTTCTTCGGTTCGATCGACGTCAGCGGTGCGCGCGACGTGATGGGGGCGCTCAAGAAGGAGTTCCATGGACCACTTGCAATGGCTTGGCATGGTTTCACCCAATGGCCGTTCTGGCTCGCCTTCGCCGGTTTCGCGCTGGCCAGCGTCATGTACTTGTGGAAGACCGATCTGCCTGCGAAGGCCGCGCGCATCTTCGCGCTGCCGATACGCGTGCTGCAGAACAAATACGGCTTCGACGATCTGTGGATCGGCGGTTTCGCCGGCGGCGGCTTGAAGCTCGGCAAGGCTTCGCGCGCGGTCGACGACCATGTCATCGACGGCGCGATGGTCAACGGCAGCGCGCGTTTAGTCGACCTGTTCGCCAGCGTGCTGCGCCGGACCCAGTCGGGGTACCTCTACCACTATGCCTTCGCGATGATCCTCGGCCTGATTGCGCTGCTCGCCGTGCTCATCAAGTTCTGGCGCTGACCTGATGGACCCTCAGAACGTGTCGAACTGGCCCCTGTTGAGTGCACTGATCTGGCTGCCGATCATCGGCGGCGCACTGACGCTGATGCTCGGCAACGGCCGGCCGCAGGCGGCACGCTGGCTGGCGCTGGCGATCGCCTTGCTGGCTTTCGTGCTCAGCATCCCGTTGCTGACCGGCTTCGACTTTGCGGCCGCGGGCATGCAGTTCGTCGAACGCCGCGAATGGATCCCGGCCTACGACATCCAGTATCACCTGGGTGCCGACGGCATCTCGGTGGCGCTGATCGTATTGACCACGCTGACCACCGCGCTGGTGCTGATCGGCGCGTGGACCTCGATCGACAAGCGCGTCAGCCAATACGTGGCGGCGTTCCTGTTCCTCGAAGGCCTCATGATCGGCGTGTTCGCGGCGATCGACGCGATGCTGTTCTACGTGTTCTTCGAAGGCATGCTGATCCCGATGTTCATCATCATCGGTGTCTGGGGCGGCCCGAAGCGCGTCTACGCGTCGGTCAAGTTCTTCCTGTACACCTTCCTCGGCTCGGTGTTCATGCTGGTCGGGCTGATCTACCTGTACCTCAAGGGCGGTAGCTGGCAGTTGCCGGACCTGTACGCCCTGCCGCTGACGGCGGCCGAGCAGACCTGGTTGTTCTTCGCCTTCCTGATCGCGTTCGCGGTCAAGGTGCCGATGTTCCCGGTGCATACCTGGCTGCCCGACGCGCACGTCGAGGCGCCGACCGGCGGTTCGGTGATCCTGGCCGCGATCATGCTGAAGATCGGCGGATACGGCTTCCTCCGCTTCAGCCTGCCGATCCTGCCCGACGCCGGCTACGAATGGGCCTGGGTCGTGATCGCGCTGAGCCTGATCGCGGTGATCTACATCGGCCTGGTGGCGATGGTGCAGCAGGACATGAAGCGGCTGATCGCGTACTCGTCGATCTCGCACATGGGCTTCGTCACGCTCGGCACCTTCATCGCCTTCGCGCTGATGCGCGACGCCAACAATGTCGACGCCACGCGCCTCGGCCTGCAGGGCGCGATGGTGCAGATGATCTCGCACGGCTTCATCTCCGGCGCGATGTTCTCGTGCGTCGGCGTGCTCTACGACCGCATGCACAGCCGCATGATCAAGGATTACGGCGGCGTTGCCAACGTGATGCCGTGGTTCGCCGCGTTCATGGTGTTCTTCGCGATGTCGAATGCCGGCTTGCCGGGCACTTCGGGCTTCGTCGGCGAGTTCATGGTGATCCTGGCCGCGTTCCAGGCACATCCATTGCTTGCGTTCGCTGCGGCCTCCACGCTGGTCATCGGCGCGGCGTACACGCTGTGGCTGGTCAAGCGCGTGATCTTCGGCGAGGTCGGCAATGCGCACGTGGCCGAACTCGAGGACATCAATCCGCGCGAATGGATCGTACTCGGCGTGTTCGCGATCGGCGTGCTGTTCATCGGCGTGTGGCCGAAACCACTGACCGACCTGATGGAACCCTCGATCGCGCAACTGGCGAGTCAGCTCGCCACCTCGAAGCTCTGAGACCCGAACGATGCCGACCACCTCGACCAACGTGTCCGACCTGTTGCCGCTGCTGCCGGAACTGGTGCTGGTCGGATGCGCGTTCGCGCTGCTGATGCTCGACCTGTTCCTCGACGAGCGTCGCCGCATCGTCACGCACGTGCTCAGCCTGATCGTGTTGCTGGTGGTCGCCGCCATGCTCGTCGCGGGCGTGGGCGGGCAGGGCGTCGTGTTCAAGGGCGCCTTCGTGCGCGACGGCATGGCCGACGTGCTGAAGATCGCGATCACCGTGATTAGCGCGTTGTCGTTGGTCTATGCCTGGCCGTTCCTGCGCGATCGCGGCCTGTACAAGGGCGAAGTTCCGATCCTGATGCTGTTCGCGGTGGCCGGCATGATGCTGCTGGTCTCGGCCGGCAGCCTGGTGCTGGTCTACCTCGGACTGGAGATGCTGGCGCTGTCGTCGTACGCGCTGGTCGCGATCGATCGCGACAGTCCGCTCGCCTCGGAAGCGGCGATGAAGTACTTCGTGCTCGGCTCGCTGGCCTCCGGCATCCTGCTCTACGGCATGTCGCTGGTGTACGGCGCGACCGGTTCGCTCGACCTCGCCGCGATCAATGCCGCGTCGGTGTCCGATCCGATGCTGCTGACGGGCGTGGTGTTCCTGGTTGCCGGCATCGCCTTCAAGTTCGGCGCCGCGCCTTTCCACATGTGGCTGCCCGACGTCTACCACGGTGCGCCGACCGCGATCACGCTGTTCATCGGCGCCGCGCCGAAGCTGGCGGCATTCGGCATGGCGTACCGCTTGCTCGAGTCCGGCGTCGGCCCCATGGGCGACCGCTGGCACCTGCTGATGGCCGGCATCGCCGCGCTGTCTTTGGTGATCGGCAACGTGATCGCGCTGGCGCAGAGCAACCTCAAGCGCATGCTGGCGTATTCGACGATCTCGCACGTCGGATTCCTGTTTCTCGCGCTCGCCGGTGGCGGCGCGCAGGGCTATTCCGCCGGCATGTTCTATGCGATCAGCTACGCGATCATGGCGGCGGCGGCGTTCGGCGCGATCGTGGTGCTGTCCAGTCGTGGCTTCGAGGCCGACCGCATCGACGATTTCAAGGGCCTCAACGCGCGCAATCCGTGGATGGCGGGACTGGTGCTGTGCATCATGGCCTCGCTGGCCGGCGTGCCGCCGTTCCTCGGCTTCTGGGCCAAGCTGGCGGTGCTGCGCGCGGCGCTCGATGGCGGCCTGATGTGGCTGGCGATCGTCGCGATCGTGTTCGCCGTAGTCGGCGCGTACTACTACCTGCGCGTGATCAAGGTGATGTACTTCGATGAACCGCAGTCTTTCGACGGCGTGGACGCGATGGTGCCGCGCGACGATCGGCCGCTGCGCATCGCCTTCGGCGCCAATGCGCTGTCGCTGCTGGTGTTGGGGATCTACTGGAACCCGCTCATGGCATGGTGCCAGCAGGCTTTTGGAGCCTGAGCAGAGCGCAGCGGCGCTCTCGGTTTGCGTCGCTGGCGACGCAGGCGAGGATGGAGATGGCCCTGTACCTGCCTTGTCCAACGGCACCAGCACCCCCATCTGATCCTTGTCCCTGAAGGGATGGAGCTGATGCGGGGTTGCAATAAACCGGCCCGGTCACCATAATTCCGCTCCTGCTGCGGGGTGGAGCAGTCTGGCAGCTCGTCGGGCTCATAACCCGAAGGTCGCAGGTTCAAATCCTGCCCCCGCTACCAGCTTTTCGCGGTCGACGGAAAGCCTCTGCGACGAGGCTTTTTTGTTTGGCGGGAAAGTCGGGCTTTACCGGGACACGCGATGGCGGGTCCCGGTACCGAAATCCAGTGGTATCGGACAAGGGGCCCCATGGGCCCCTTGTTGTTTTTGGCGTTTGGCGACCCGATCCCGGGCGCTTCGGAAGCGGATGGAAGTGACGGACAAAGCAGTCGAAATCGCGGCTTTGCTGACCCCGACGATCGCATCGTTGGGTCTGGAACTGCTGGGCGCGGAATATCTCGCCGCCCCCGGCGGCGCGGTGCTGCGCCTGTACATCGACGTCCCCGAAGGTTCGCTGGCCGCCGATGGCGAACCGCGCAACGTCGTCATCGAGGATTGCGAAGCGGTCAGCCGCGAGGTCTCGGCGAAACTCGACGTCGAGGACCCGATCACCGGCCACTACACGCTGGAAGTGTCGTCGCCGGGCCTGGACCGGCCGCTATTCACGCCGGCCCAGTTCGCGCGCTTCGTCGGCGAATCGGCGAAGGTGGCCCTGAAGCTGCCGCAGGACGGACGCCGGCGCCTGCAGGGCAAGATCCTGCGCGTGGAAGCGGGCGGCATCGCGTTCGAACTCGACGGCAAGGAATGGCTGGTCGTTGCGGACAACATCGACAAGGCGCGCCTGGTACCGGACTGGGCGGCGCTTGGTTTCGCACCCGCGAAGACGCTGCCGGAAGGCGATGCTCGTCCCGGCAAGAAGGCCGGTAAGCACAAGCCAGGACGCGGTGCGCGGCCAGGCAACAAGCAAGACCCAATCAAACGAACCAACAAGCCGACGGCCGACAAGCCGTCCAGTGCGGAGTAAAGAAATGAGCAAGGAACTGTTGCTGGTGGTGGACGCGGTCGCCAATGAAAAGGGCGTGCCGGAGTCGGTCATCCTCGAGGCCATCGAGGCCGCGCTGGCCACCGCCGCCAAGAAGCGCTACCACGAGCAGGACGTGCTGGTGCGCGTGACCATCGATGCGAAGGACGGCAGCTACGAAACCTTCCGCCGTTGGGAAGTGGTCGCCGACGACGTGGTCATGGAATCGCCGGACCGGCAGGTGCGCCTCATGGACGCCGTCGACGAGAGCGAAGGCGCCGAGGTCGGCGACTTCATCGAGGAGCAGATCGAGAACGTCGATTTCGGCCGCATCGCCGCGCAGGCCGCCAAGCAGGTGATCGTGCAGCGCGTGCGCGAGGCCGAGCGCGCGCAGGTCGTCGATGCCTGGAAGGATCGCGTCGGCGAGTTGGTCACCGGCATCGTCAAGCGCGTCGAGCGCGGCAACGTCTATGTCGACCTCGGCGGCAATGCCGAAGCCTTCATTCCGAAGGACAAGGCGATTCCGCGCGACGTGGTCCGCGCCGGCGATCGCATCCGCGGTTATTTGTTCGACGTGCGTACCGAGCCGCGCGGCCCGCAGCTGTTCATCAGCCGCGCCGCGCCCGAATTCATGATGGAGCTGTTCAAGCTCGAAGTGCCCGAAGTCGGCCAGGGCCTGGTCGATATCAAGGCCTGCGCGCGCGATCCCGGCGATCGCGCCAAGATCGCCGTGCTCGCCTACGACACCCGCACCGATCCGATCGGCGCCTGCATAGGCATGCGCGGTTCGCGCGTGCAGGCGGTATCGAACGAGCTCAATGGCGAGCGCGTCGACATCGTGCTGTGGTCCGACAACCCGGCGCAGTTCGTCATCAACGCGATGGCGCCGGCCGAAGTGCAGTCGATCATCGTCGATGAAGAGAAGCATTCGATGGATCTGGCCGTCGCCGAGGATCGCCTGGCCCAGGCGATCGGCAAGGGCGGCCAGAACGTGCGCCTCGCCAGCCGTCTGTCGGGCTGGCAGCTCAACGTGATGACGCAGGACCAGGTCACCGCCAAGTCCGAATCCGAGCAGGCCGCAGCGCGCGCGCTGTTCCAGGAAAAGCTCGAGGTCGACGAGGAGATCGCCAACATCCTGGTCACCGAAGGCTTCAGCACGGTCGAGGAAATCGCCTACGTGCCGGTCGGCGAGCTGCTGGCGGTGGAGGGCTTCGACGAGGACATCGTCGAGGAACTGCGCGCGCGTGCCCGCGATGCGCTGCTCAACGATGCCCTGGCCGTGGAAGAGGAAGTCGACGAGCACCAGCCGACCGACGACCTGCTGGCGCTGGAGGGCATGGACGACGAGACCGCCTTCGCGCTCGCCGGCCACGGCATCCGCACCGCCGATGACCTCGGCGAGCTCGGTGCCGATGAGGTCATGGAGTTCGGCATCGACGGCATGGACGAGGAACGCGCTGCGGCGCTGATCCTCGCCGCGCGCGCCGAGGAGATCGCACGTCTGGAGCGTGAGGGCTAGGGCGCTACAAGCCTGGAACGGCTACAGGACTAGAATCGTACGATCCAGAGAGTCATCCAATGCACGGGCCCCGGCCCGCGCCACAGGACACGGAATCCGAATGTCGCAGCAAACCACCATCCGCAAGCTTGCCGAACTGGTCGATAAGCCGGTCGAGAAACTGCTGGAGCAACTGGCCGAGGCCGGGATGAGCTTCAACGGTCCCGACCAGGTCGTGACCAGCACCGAGAAGATGAAGCTGCTCGGCTTCCTGCGGCGCACCCACGGCAAGGCCGAAACGCCCGCCGAGGACGTCGCCGCGCCGAAGAAGATCACGCTCAACCGCAGCCGCAAGCAGGAACTCACCGTCGGCGGCGGCAAGAACCGTCAGACGGTCGACGTGGTCGTGCGCAAGAAGGTCACGCTGGTCAAGCCGAGCGAGGCCGCCGGTGACGGTGGCGCGCCGGTCAGCGACGAGCGCGCGGAAATCCTGCGCAAGCTCGAGGAATCCAGGCAGCGCAACCTCACCGAGCAGCAGAAGCTCGCCGAGGAAGACAAGCGCCGCGCCGACGAAGTCGCCGAGCGCAAGCGTCTGGCGGATGCCGAAGCCGCGCGACTGGCGGCCGAGGCGGCGCTTGCCGTGCCGGTCGTGCTCGACGACGAAGAAACCGTGCGCAAGCCCGCAGCCGGTCACGGCCACGGCCATCCGAAGCCGGCCGCGCCGCGCGCCGACGATCGCGGTGCCGCGCACAAGCACAAGCCCAACCGCGGCTCGCACGCGATGGTCGCGGGCGTCGAGGACGACGACAACGCCGCGCGTTTCGCCGGCCAGTTGCATTTGAGCGCCACCGAACGCGCGCGCCGCTCGACGGCGCGTCCGAAATCCAAGCCCAAGCGCCAGCTCGAACAGGCGCGCAGCGGCGGCGGCGCGCATGGCTTCTCGCGTCCGACCGCACCGATCGTGCGCGAAGTCGCGATCGGCGAGGCGATCACGGTCGCGGACCTGGCGCAGAAGCTCGCGCTGAAGGGCGGCGACGTGGTCAAGGCGCTGTTCAAGATGGGCGTCATGGCGACGATCACCCAGACCATCGATCACGACACCGCGGTGCTGGTCGCTGAAGAGCTCGGCCACACCGCCGTGCGCGCCGACGCCGAGGATGCCGAGACCGAGTTGCTGGCGCAGTCCGAGGAAGCGCAGGGCGAGCGCACGCCGCGTCCGCCGGTCGTCACCATCATGGGCCACGTCGACCACGGCAAGACCTCGCTGCTCGACTACATCCGCCGCACCAAGGTCGCCTCGGGCGAAGCCGGCGGCATCACCCAGCACATCGGCGCGTACCACGTCAAAACGGCCAAGGGCGTCATCAGCTTCCTCGATACGCCCGGCCATGCCGCGTTCACCTCGATGCGCGCGCGCGGCGCCAAGCTCACCGACATCGTGGTGCTGGTGGTCGCCGCCGACGACGGCGTCATGCCGCAGACGATCGAAGCGGTGCAGCATGCCAAGGCGGCCGGCGTGCCGCTGATCGTCGCGATCAACAAGATGGACAAGTCCGACGCCGATCCGAACCGCATCAAGAACGAATTGCTGGCGCAGGAAGTCGTGGCCGAGGAATTCGGCGGCGAGACGCAGATGGTGGAGCTCTCGGCCAAGACCGGCCAGGGCGTCGACGACCTGCTCGATGCATTGCTGTTGCAGGCCGAAGTGCTGGAACTGCGCGCGACGCAGGAAGGCCGCGCCAGCGGCGTGGTGATCGAATCCTCGCTCGACAAAGGCCGCGGTCCGGTGGCGACCGTGCTCGTGCAGCAGGGCTTGCTCAGCAAGGGCGATTACCTGGTCTGCGGCGTGCAGTACGGCCGCGTGCGTGCGTTGTTCGACGAGAACGGCGTGCAGGTGCCGAGCGCGGGTCCTTCGATCCCGGTGCAGGTGCTCGGCCTGTCGGGCGTGCCCGACGCCGGCGACGACTTCGTCGTGGTCGAGGACGAGCGCCTGGCCAAGGACGTCGCGCAGCAGCGCGACCACAAGCGCCGCGAATCGCGCCTGACGTCGCAGGCGGGCAACCGCATGGAAGACATCATGGCGCAGATGGGCAAGGGCGAGGGCCAGCTGAGCCTCAACCTCGTCATCAAGGCGGACGTGCAGGGCTCGGTCGAGGCACTGCGTCAAGCCCTGACCGCGCTGTCGAACGACCAGATCCGCATCAACGTCATCGTCTCCGGCGTCGGCGGCATCACCGAGTCCGACGCGAACTCCGCGGCGGCCGCGGGCGCCACGATCATCGGCTTCAATGTCCGCGCGGACGCCTCGGCCCGCAGGGTGGTCGATGCCAACAAGCTCGACCTGCGCTACTTCTCGATCATCTATGACGTGATCGACCAGGTGAAGCAGGTCGCGTCGGGCATCCTCGGCGTGGAGATCCGCGAAGAGATCATCGGTACCGCCGAGGTCCGCGACGTGTTCCGCAGTTCCAAGTTCGGTGCGGTTGCCGGCTGCATGGTCACCGAAGGGGTGGTCAAGCGGCACAAGCCGATCCGCGTGCTGCGCGACAACGCCGTCATCTTCGAGGGCGAACTCGAGTCGCTGCGTCGCTTCAAGGAAAACGTCGACGAAGTGCGCGTCAATACCGAGTGCGGCATCGGCGTGAAGCAGTACAACGACGTGCAGCCTGGCGACCAGATCGAGTGCTTCGAGCGTATCGAAGTGCAGCGGACGTTGTGAACGAGGAACGAGTGGAGAGGAACGAGGAACGAGTAAGGCCGCAAGCCGGATCACACCGTACTCCCGCTCTCACTCGTTTCTCTTTCCTCTGAACTCGTTCCTATGATCTCGTTCCTATGATCTCGTTCCTATGAAAAAATCCTTCCATCGCACCGACCGCGTCTCCGCCCAGCTCCGTCGCGAGTTGGGCACGCTGGTGCGCGACGCGGTGCAGGAGCACGGCCTGCCGTCGGTCAGCGTCTCCGATGTCGAGGTCACGCGCGACATGGCGCACGCCAAGGTGTTCGTGACCGCGTTGCAGGCCGAGCGTGCCGATGAAGCGATGAAGGGGCTGAAGGCGGTCGCGCCGGAAGTGCGCTATCGCCTTGCGCGCGCGGTCAACCTGCGCCACGTGCCCGAGCTGCATTTCCACTACGACGATTCCGTCGATCGTGGCGAGCGCATCGACAACCTGTTGCGCGATTTGCCCGAGCTGGAAGACAACGACGGCGGCGACGACAAGCCGGCCTGATCGACGTAGGGCGGGCTCGAGCCCACCGTCCTTCCAAGCGAACCAAGCGGTGGGCCAAGGCCCACCCCCGGATCAAGTCCGGGGCAGGGCTCTACAATGTCCCGATGGGGCAAAAACCACGCACGCGATTCCGCAAGCTCGACGGCATCCTGTTGTTCGACAAGCCACGCGGGCTGAGTTCGAACCAGGCACTGCAGCGCGTGCGGCATCTGTTCCGCGCTGAAAAGGCCGGACATACCGGCAGCCTCGATCCACTCGCGACCGGCCTGTTGCCGGTCTGTTTCGGCGAGGCGACCAAGATCGCCGGCGGCCTGCTCGGCGCGCGCAAGGCCTACGACACGGTTGCGCGCCTCGGCGTAGTCACCGACACGGACGATGCCGACGGTCTGCCGTTGCGCGAACGTCCGGTGCCGGCGCTGACCATCCCCGTAATCGATGCGGCCCTGCGTGCGTTGACCGGACACATTCAGCAGCGCCCGCCGATCTACTCCGCGCTCAAGCGCGGCGGCGAGCCGCTGTACGCGAAGGCGCGACGCGGCGAGATCGTCGAGGTCGAGCCGCGTCCGGTCAACGTGCATGCCTTCGACCTGCTGTCCTCGGCCGACCTGCTCGACGGCCTGCTCGAGAACGGCGCGCCGCCGCTGCTGCGGTTGCACGTCGAATGCGGCTCAGGCACGTATGTCCGCAGCCTGGTACGGGATCTGGGCGAGGCGCTGGGCTGCGGCGCGCACGTGCTCGAACTGCGGCGGCTGTGGGTCGACCCCTTTCGCGAGCCACGCATGTGGACGCTCGAGGCCCTGCAGGCGCTGCGCGAACGCGGCGAGCAGAGCCTTGATGCCTGCCTGTTGCCGATCGAGGTCGGCATGGCCTCATGGCCACCGGTCTATGTCACGCCGCCCCAGGCACAGCGGCTCGGGCGCGGGCAATGGGTCGATGGCGCATTCCGCCCCCCGGGATCGGTCGCGATCCTCGAACCGGAGGGCCGCGCTCTCGGCTTGGGCGAAGTCGACGATGAGGGCCGCCTGCGCCCGCAACGCCTGTTCACGTGGGCTGCCGAGCTGGCCAAGCCGGTCGTGGCCGCGCAGTAAACCACTGTTTCAGAAAGACTCCGACCTTGTTTCAGGCGTCCCCGCGGGCTACAATTCCGCGGCTTTTTACAAGCAATCACACGATCCAACCATCCGCAACATTCCGCAATCGGCGAGCCCGGCGGTACGTCGGGGCAGTGTTCCTGCCCCTCGAAGACCTGGTCCTGATGGACCTGAACTTCGCAGACGTGTTCTGCAGGCCACGCATCTCAGAGGCAAGAAGCGCAATGACCATCGATACCGGCAAAGTCATCCAGGACAACAAGCGCGGCGACAACGACACCGGCTCCCCGGAAGTCCAGGTCGCCCTGCTCTCGGCGCGCATCGCGCACCTGACCGAACACTTCAAGGCGCATAAGCAGGACCACCACAGCCGGCGCGGCCTGCTGATGATGGTCAACCGCCGCCGCAGCCTGCTCGATTACCTGCACCGCAAGGACGCAGTCCGCTACAAGGCCCTGATCGAGAAGCTCGGCCTGCGTCGATAAGCGATCACCACTACCGCGGCGCAGCGATGCGCCGCGGTTTTGTTTTTTAGGGTCGCGCACGGCGTGGCCGAACGGGCAGGGCAAGGGCCCCGTCCGCACCATTCGAATCAAGGACATCCCCACGTGGCAAAAGTTACCAAGAGCTTCCAGTACGGCAACCACACGGTCACGCTCGAGACCGGCGAGATCGCACGCCAAGCCGGCGGTGCCGTCATGGTCTCGTGCGAAGGCACCATGCTGCTGGTCAGCGCCGTCGCCAACAAGAGCGCGCGCGAAGGGCAGGACTTCTTCCCGCTGACCGTCGATTACCAGGAGAAGTTCTACGCCGGCGGCCGCATCCCGGGCGGCTTCTTCAAGCGCGAAGGTCGCCAGACCGAGAAGGAAACGCTGATCTCGCGCCTGATCGACCGGCCGATCCGTCCCTTGTTCCCGGAAGAATTCCGTAACGAAGTGCAGATCATCGCCACCGTGATGTCGATGAACCCCGAGATCGACGGTGACGTCCTGGCACTGATCGGCGCGTCCGCCGCGCTGTCGCTGGCCGGCACCCCGTTCCAGGGCCCGATCGGCGCCGCCAAGGTCGGCTACAAGAACGGCCAGTACCTGCTCAACCCGACCATCAGCGAACTCAAGGACTCCGAACTCGAGCTCGTGGTCGCCGGTACGTCCGACGCCGTGCTGATGGTCGAGTCCGAAGCGAAGGAGTTGTCCGAAGACGTGATGCTCGGCGCCGTGATGTTCGGCCATCGCGAATTGCTCAAGGCGATCAACGCGATCAACGACCTGACCGTCGAGGCCGGCATCAAGGCGTTCGATTGGAAGGCACCGGTCAAGAACGAAGCGCTGATCTCGGCGCTGACCGAAGCGGTCGGCAGCCAGCTCGACCAGGCGTTCCAGGTGCGTGACAAGCTGCAGCGCCGCGACGCGATTTCGGCGATCAAGAAGGACGTCATGCTCGGCCTCGCCGGTCGTGCCGACAGCGAAGGCTGGAACAGCGCCGAGCTGTCGAAGGAATTCGGCGAACTCGAGTATCAGACCCTGCGTGGCGCCGTGTTGAAGACCAAGGTTCGCATCGACGGCCGTGCGCTCGATACCGTGCGTCCGATTGCCTCGAAGGTCGGCATCCTGCCGCGCGTGCACGGCTCATCGCTGTTCACCCGTGGCGAAACCCAGGCGATCGTGGCCGTGACGCTCGGCACCGCGCGCGACGGCCAGATCATCGATGCCGTTTCGGGCGAGTACAAGGATCACTTCCTGTTCCACTACAACTTCCCGCCCTATTCGGTCGGTGAAGCGGGCCGCATGATGGGTCCGAAGCGTCGCGAAATCGGCCACGGCCGCCTCGCCAAGCGTGGTGTGCTCGCGGTGATGCCGACGATGGAATCCTTCCCGTACACGATCCGCGTCGTCTCGGAAATCACCGAGTCGAACGGTTCCTCGTCGATGGCTTCGGTCTGCGGCAGCTCGCTGGCGCTGATGGATGCCGGCGTGCCGATCAAGGCGCCGGTCGCGGGTATCGCGATGGGCCTGGTCAAGGAAGGCAACGACTTCGTCGTGCTGTCCGACATCCTCGGCGACGAGGATCACCTCGGCGACATGGACTTCAAGGTCGCCGGCACGGCCAACGGTATCTCGGCGCTGCAGATGGACATCAAGATCCAAGGCATCACCGAAGAGATCATGAAGGTCGCGCTGGGCCAGGCCAAGCAGGGCCGCCTGCACATCCTCAAGGAAATGGAAGCCGCGCTGACCGCGCCGCGCTCGGAACTCAGCGAGTTCGCGCCGCGCCTGATCACGATCAAGATCCATCCCGACAAGATCCGCGAAGTGATCGGCAAGGGCGGTTCGGTGATCCAGGCGATCACCAAGGAAACCGGCACCCAGATCGACATCCAGGACGACGGCACGATCACGATCGCCTCGGTCAACGCGCTCGCCGGACAGGCTGCGAAGGACCGCATCGAGCAGATCACCTCCGACGTCGAGCCGGGCCGCATCTACGAGGGCAAGGTCGTCAAGCTGATGGACTTCGGCGCATTCGTCACCATCTCGCCCGGCAAGGACGGCCTGGTGCACGTTTCGCAGATCTCCAACGAGCGTGTCGAGAAGGTCGGCGACGTGCTCAAGGAAGGCGATATCGTCAAGGTCAAGGTGCTGGAAGTCGACAAGCAGGGCCGCATCCGCCTGTCGATGAAAGCCGTCGAGGAAGGCGAGGGCGCTGCGGTCGAGTAAGCCGTCGCCTCATTGCCGTGCATAAAAAAGCGGGCCTCGGCCCGCTTTTTTTGTGTCGATTCAGTACTTCTTGCCTGCCACTCTCTTGCTGCGCAGTTCCCGTGCAGGTGTACTCCGGACATGCACGACCTTACCGGGTGAATGATGCTGCTGCGCCCCACCTTCCTCGTCGTGAAGCGTGAGCAGCGATTCCATCAGGCCCTCATCGGCGCTCGAGCAGACACCGAGGACGATAGCTTCATCGCAGCCTTCGGCGGCGAGATAGGCATGCCCCATGTTCGAATCGATATAGATCGATTCGCCCGCGCGCAAGCACCACCGTTTCATAGAACTCGGTGTGGACTTCGATCGCGCCTTCCAGCACGTAGATATATTCCTCGCCGGAGTGATGGACGAGTTCGCCGAACTCTTCGACCGACTTGGCCCGGATATGGGTCAGGACCGGGATCATTCGCTTGCGCCTGAGTTCGGGGCACATGTAGTAGTAGTCGTAGTTCGGCGTGTTGACGCGAATCGCGTTGTCGATTCCGCCGATACTGCGCCGCGCCATTCCCTGTGAGACGGACTCGTCGCTCGGTTCCGAGAAAAGCTCGGACATGCGCAGTCCGAGACGCTGGCTCAACTGCAGCAGCTTGTCGTAAGTCAGCGTGAGCCTGTCGTGCTCGACCTTGGACAAGGTCGAGACCGGGATGCCGCTGCGCTCGCTCATCTCCTTGAGCGTCCAACCGTTGCGCTTGCGCAATCCCTGCAGGAGTCCGCCGAGCGTGGCGTGGTCCGATTTCATAAAAAGGGGGTGCTCCTGTGCACTTGACAATTTTCTGATTGGGACTATTGTCTCCTAATCAGGCTCATTTTTTGTGACTAACGACAAGAATAGGCGCTAGAACGTAGTGGCGCAATCTGAGCCGGCGGCAGACATCCCTGGGAGGGATCAATCCATGCGGTCATTCGGAATACTCGGCGTCGGCCTCGCGGCCGTACTGGCTTTGCCGGCGGCATTCGCACAGCAATCGCCTTCGCTGCTGCCACCTGCAGCGACCAAGGAACAACACGCCGCGGTCCCGACGGTGCCGCAGCCGCCCGCGTCGCCGCAACTCACCCCTGCCGACCTCGCAGCTTGGCTCGACGGCTACATGCCTTATGCGATCAAGACGGGCGACATCGCCGGAGCGGTGGTAGTCATCGTCAAGGATGGCCAGGTCCTGGCGGAGCGTGGCTACGGCTATGCCGATGTCGCCAAGCGCACGCCGGTGGATCCGCAACGAACGCTGTTCCGGCCGGGCTCTGTTTCCAAGCTCGTCACCTGGACGGCAGTGATGCAGCTGGTGGAGCAGGGCAAGCTCGACCTCGACCGCGACGTCAATGCCTACCTCGACTTCAAGATCCCGCCGCGCGACGGCAAGCCGGTCACGCTACGCAACATCATGACGCACACCGGCGGCTTCGAAGAAGCCGTCAAGAACATCATGTTCTACGATCCGGCGAAGCTCGACTCGCTGGGCAATTACCTCAAGGCCTGGACGCCGGCGCGGATCTTCGCCCCGGGCACCACGCCTGCGTATTCCAACTACGCGACCGCGCTGGCCGGCTACATCGTCGAGCGCGTTTCGGGGCAGAGCTTCGACGATTACGTCGACCGCAACATCTTCGCGCCACTCGGCATGGATCACTCCACGTTCCGCCAGCCGTTGCCCAAGCGGCTAGCCGCGACGATGTCGAAGGGCTACACGCTGGGATCGGACGAGGCGTCCAAGTACGAGATCGTGGGACCTGCGCCTGCCGGCAGCCTGGCATCGACCGGCGCGGATATGGCGCGCTTCATGATCGCCCACCTGGAGCAGGGCGAACTGGACGGCAAGCGCATCCTGCAGCCGGACACCGATCCGCACGATGCACGATTCCCCGCTGACGCTGCTGCCGCCGCTCAATCGCATGCAGTTGGGTTTCTTCGAGACCAATATCAACGACCGCGAGGTCATCGCGCCACCTTGGTGACACGCAGGATTTCCACACCTCGCTGCACCTGTTCCTCGCCGAACGCACCGGCCTGTACGTCTCGTTCAACAGCGCCGGCAAGGAAGGCGCCTCCGGGTCGCTGCGCACCGCGCTGTTCGAGGATTTCGCCGACCGCTACTTCCCGGGCAAGGCGCCGGCCAGCCGCGTTCCCGCCGAGCAGGCCGCCGAGCACGCGCGCATGTTGAGCGGCACTTGGAGCAGCACGCGCAGGTCGGACACCACGTTCTTCAACCTGTTCGAATTGCTCGGCCAGTTGAAGGTCGGCGTCGGACCCAAGGGGGAACTGGTGGTCGAAAGCTGGAAGGGTCTCAACGGCAAGCCCGTGCACTGGGTCGAGACATCGCCCTTCGTCTGGCGCGACGCCAACGGCCACGAAAGGATCGCGGCAAAGGTCGTCGACGGCAAAGCGGTGCGTTTCAGCTTCGACATGATCGCGCCCTTCATCGTCTTCGAGCGTCCTGTCTGGTACAAGAACTCCGCCTGGCTGTCTCCGCTGCTCTACGGCGGACTATTGGCGATGCTGCTGACGGTGCTGCTGTGGCCGGTGACCGCGGTCGTTCGGCGTAAATACGGTGCGCCGCTCAAGCTCGAACGCAATGAAATTCGCGCCTATCGGCTGGTGCGCATCGCAGCGCTGATGACGCTGCTGACCGCCGTCGGCTGGATGGCTTTCGTCGCGGCACTCGAAGCCAACCTCGACAACGTCACCAGTGCGATGGATCCCTTCATCTGGCTGCTCGAGATCGCCAGCTTCGTGGTGTTCATCGGCGGTTTCGCCGTAGCGTTGTGGCACGCCTGGATCGTCTGGCGCGGCAATCGCCGCTGGCCGGCAAAGCTATGGAGCATCGTCCTGGTGGTCGCAGCGCTGGCCGTGTTGTGGGTCGGCATCGCCTTCAACCTGCTCAGCTTCGGCGTCAACTACTGATGGGCACGCTGTCGGTGTCGGCCGCGATCGAGAAAGTGCGGTTGGCCAAACCGTTCCGCATATCGGGATATGTCTTCGACGATTCCGATCTCCTCGTCGTGACGCTTCGTGAAGGCGGTCATGCAGGCCGCGGCGAAGCGTCTGGCGTCTACTACCTCGGCGACGATGCGGCGCACATGCTCGCGCGCAACAGGCCGCCCATTCCATGTGTCATGGTCATGCGTGCGTTCGGGATCTGGCGCACGCCGGCCTCGCCGCGAAGCTGCACGACGGCTTCGATCAGATTTCCAATGCCGGCCGCTCGGCCGGGGTAGCCATGCGATAACAAGCCGCCATGCGTATTGATCGGCAATCGTCCATCCCGTTCGAATTCACCGCCGCGAAAAGCGGCGCCCGCCTGTCCCTTTGCTGCAAAGCCGAGATCCTCGACATTGATGAGCATGGCGATCGAGAAACAGTCGTAGACCAGGGCGACGTCGATATCGTCGCGCGGGCGGCTCGCGAACGACAGCGCCCGGTCAAGTGCCAGACCGGCGCCATGCGCGTGAGCGATGATGCCGCCGAAAGGTGAAGGTGTGTCGTGGAAAATCCCGCGCCGATCACGGCCGCGGGCCTCTTGCCGCCTTTGCCCGAGCGCTCCGCAGTTGTCACCACGACAGCGGCGCCGCCGTCCGAAACCGGCGAGCAGTCCAGCAGGCGAAGCGGGTCTGCTATCATGTGGCTCGCGCGATAACTGGCAAAGTCCATCGGTGCGCGCATATGCGAATTCGGATGCGTGATAGCGGCTGCCCGGTCGTGCAGCGCGACGGCGCCAAGATCGGTTTCGTCCGCGCCAAATTCGTTCATGTAGGCGTGCGCCACCATTCCGAACAGTGACGGCACCGTCGGGCCGAACGGCCTTTCGATATCGGGATGAACGGGTCCGGAATCGGCAAGCGTATTGACGTAGGAATCACGTGTGTTGACGCTAAGAGGCATATCGGCCGAAACGATCAGGACGGTCGTCGCCGAGCCGCCTTCGATCATGTTGCGCGCCATATCGACCATGATGGCCGGCGCCGCGCCGCCGCCCTCCAGAGTAAGCGTGATCGGCAGGCGCGATGCCGAGATATTCGGCGAATGCCGCGGCGTGAATGAGGTATGAATCCGAGCGCGGCGCGAGCGTGAGGATGGCATCAACGTCGCCCAGCTCGAGACCGGCGTCGTGCGAGTGCCTGCAAAGCCAGCCGCTCATGAAGCGCCATCGGCGTAACGCCCGGAATCTTGCCGTGCACCGGCTCCGCGATACCGGCTATCATCACATTGCGCATCGGGTCATACCTGTCGTGTCAGCGCTGATCGCTATTCGTTGGTTGCGGAAATCTGGCTTGCATGTCGATTCGCGGGGCGGCGCAAGCCCAGATGATTGCGAAGGGTGTTATCCGAGTAGTTGGTTCGGAACAATCCGCGGCGCTGCAGCTCCGGAATGACGAGGTTGACGAAGTCGTCAAATCCGCCGGGAAGATAAGATGCCTGAATGATGAAGCCGTCCGCGGCCTCGGTCGTAAGCCACTCTTCCATTTGATCCGCGATGTGAGACGGCGTCCCTACGACGGAGTAGGAGCCGCGGGAGCCGGCATAGCGCTCGTAAAGCTCACGGATGGTAAGCTTCTCCTGCTGTGCCACGCCGCCAACCGTCTTCAGGCGGCTCATGCTCGATCTGGTCTTCGCAGGGATCAGGTGATCGGGAATTGGTTCGTCGATCGATAGTCCGGACAGGTCCGCGCCGCCGAGGTCTACGCTCAGCAATTCCTTGCCGACTTCGGGATGGATAAGGGCTTGAAGCTGGTCGAACTTCGATTGGGCCTCCGCGGCGGTCAGGCCAACGGTGGGATTGAGGCCGGCAAGCATCTTCAATTGATCGGGAGCGCGGCCAAATTTTGCCATGCGTCCTTTGACGTCGGAATAGAATTCGCGCGCTTTCTCGATGCGTTGCTGGGAAAAGAAGATCACGTCGGCAGTTTCCGCGCCGAGTTCCTTGCCATCTTCCGATGCGCCGGCCTGGGCAATGACCGGATATCCCTGGGGTGGACGCGCCAGATTGAGCGGTCCGCGGACCGAGAAGAATTTTCCCTTGTGATCGAGCCTGTGAAGCTTGGCCGGATCGAAATAGCGGCGGGTTGTGCGGTCCCTCAGAAAGGCATCGTCTTCCCAGCTGTCCCACAGTCCAAGTACGACCTGCACAAACTCCCGGGCCCGTTCGTATCGTTCGGCGATGTCATAATGTTCATCGCGATTGAAATTGAAGCTGGCGGACGCGTTCGCCGATGTAACCACATTCCAGCCGGCGCGACCGCCGCTGATGTGGTCGAGCGAGCCGAACAGCCGCGCAACGTTGAATGGTTCATAATAGCTCGTCGAAGCCGTGCACACGAGACCGATCCGTTCTGTCACGGATGCCGCCGCCGCCAGCAACGTAACGGGCTCGAAATGCGCCATGTATTGCGGCCACCTGGACAGCGCCTCCATGTTGCCATCGCGGGTCGCCACCGCGTCGGCCATGAAAACGAAGTCGAATTTGGCTCGCTCGGCGGCTTGCGCCAGTTTGACGAAGTAAGGGAAGTTCTGCCCCGCGTCGATTTGCGATTGCGGATGCAGCCACGCAGCGATGTGCTGTCCCATCGAAGGGAAGTGGGCTCCCAATACAAGCTGCTGCTTCTCTCCGGGCACTCTTGAACTCACGTGATGGCCAATGCGAATGCGTGTCGCTGATTGTTGTCAGGTTAGGGTCCGGGCCATTCGCATGTCGAGGGAGAGTGTTCACGATGTGGACGGTGCTATCCGCTCGCAAGTTTGGAGGTATCTGCTTTCAGCAGGCGAAGCCGGCTCTTGATCGCAGCCAACTCGTCGCGCAGCGTGATCAAAACCTCCTGGCGATGTTCCGGTGTCATGCGCTGGGCGATATTGGTGACGCTGATGGCCCCGACGCAGCGGAGCGATCCGTCAAGCAGCGGAATCCCGATTCCGGAAAGGCGAGGCGGCCCGTAGCCCCTGCTATAGGCATAGCCGTTTTTGCGGGCCTTGCTAAGTTGGAGGAACAGGCGTTCGGGCCTCACATTGTGCTGTCGCAAGCGTGGTGCATTGTTGTCGATGAAACGCTGTACCTCCTTGTCGGGCATTGCGCCGAGTATCGCCAACCCTGTAGCACCCACGCCCAGGGGCCTTGGCATGCCGACGTTCAGCGGCATGGCGCGCGCGGGTGTCGTCCCGATTCTGCGATCGATCACCAGTGCGTCGTCTCCACGTCGGGTTGCCAGGAACACGGTATCCCCGGTAACGGCGGCAATCCGTGTGAGCGCAAGGTCGCAGATTTCGCGCAGATCGAAGCGGCTGGTTGCCAGGAGGCCAAGGCGATGCAATTGCTCGCCAAGTAAATAGCGCTTGCCGTTGTCGTCGCGGACAATGAGGCCTTCGCTGACAAGGCACGAAAGAATGCGATGGACGGTGGGACGTTCGATCCGGAGCCGATCGCAAATGTCCACCACGCGCAGGCCGCGGTGCGGCGAGGTGCCTATCGCCTTCATGATCAGTGAGGCGCGGACGATAGCCTGGGTTCCGGAATATGGTTTCGACATTGGGGTCATGTGGGTTGAACTTCCTGCGGCAATCTAGGTCATTGGGACCCGGCCAAACAACCACATTGTGGACATATCGCGTGGACAGCCGGCGATCACGCCCATAGGCTTCCGCCGCATTACCAATCGGCGGACCAAACCATGCTGAGCCGAAGAACACTCCTGACAGTTGCCTTGGCCTCCTCGGCGCTTTCGCTTGGATCACGGCGCGCGGCGGCAGACGATTACCCCAACCGGCTGATCCGGCTGATCGTGGGCTATGCGACCGGGGGCAACGTCGATGTTCCGGCCAGGCTCTTTGCGCCGGAGCTGCAAAGAATTCTGGGGGCTCCCGTCATCATCGAAAACCGGCCCGGCGCCAGCGGCATTACCGCCGCTGAAGCCGTCGCCCGTATGCCGCCGGATGGCTACAACATCATCTGGGGTACATCGGCCAGCCACAGCGTTTCGGTGGTTGCGATGGCCGCGTTGCCGTTCGACCCTGTAAAGGATTTTGCACCGATCACGTTGATCAGTGCGGATCCCAATGTGATCGTGGCCAGCAAGGCGTTTCCGGCAGCCGACTCGATCGATGCCTTCCTTGCATACGTGAAGGCCAATCCCGGAACGGCAATCGGGACGTCAGGTCCCGCCACCTCTGGAAGATTTGCCGTCGAACTTATGAAGCCGAAAATGGGCGTGGAATTGACCATCGTGCCCTACAAGTCCACCGGGCCGCTGCTGACGGATTTGGCCGGAGGGCATATTCCACTCGGGATAATGGGCGCATCGACCGCAGTACCTTTCATCCGCGAAAAAAGTATCCGGGCAATCGCCATGACGAGCCTTCGTCGCTCGATCGTGCTGCCTGATGTTCCTACCTTCAATGAAACCGTTTCGAAGGGGTTCGATGCCGTCGCCTGGAGCGCCCTGTTCGCGCCTCCCGGCACGCCCGATGCGATCATCGGCAAGATCAACGCGGCCATGAAGGAAGCGGCGGAAGTGCCCGCCATCAAGAAGTGGTTCATGGAATCCGGGCTCGAAGTTCCCATGAGTTCACCGGCAGAACTCACGGCCTTCATGAAGGCCGACATCGAAAAATGGGTGCAGGTCGCCAAGGACAACAACCTGAAAATCGATATGCAGTAGCCGAGCCTGGCCTCGTGCTTTTGCTGCTTCGCATTCGCAAACTCATGTGCGAAACGGGGACGCCTTGGGAAACCCTGACTGGTCGGATACGGGGATGCTACCCAACGTCATTTGTTGCGGTGCGGCGCGGCTTTCGTCGCCTTCGGCATTTTGAGAGCGGTTCGATTTTGACCTTTGCAGTGACCGATTTGGCGTTTTTCGTTTTGAGAACGGCCAGATTTCATATTAGTTCGTTCCAACAAAAAAATTAAGGAGGATGCCATATGAGCCGGACTTCACTCACGCGCAGGTCCTTGATCGGAGCGGCCGCAGCAACAGCCTTCGTTCCCTATGTGAAGCGCGCGAATGCGGCGGCCGGGCCCATCCGTGTCATCAGCCATCGCCAACCGGCCTTGGAATACTATACCGACCAGATGAAGAAGGCCCTTCCGGAAGGGCAGGTCTCGGTCGAACTGATGCCGATCGACAAGGAAGTCGAATTGGCTTCGATCACGATGTCGTCCGGCTCCGACGCGATCGATGTCGCCTATCTGAACGATACCACTTTGCAGAAATTCGCGGCCAGCGGCTGGCTGGAGCCGCTGGATGATCTCTGGGCGAAGTACAAGGGTGAATTCAAACTCGATGACTTTCCCAAGTCGGTCATCGACTCGATCAGCTACAACGGCCGCATCTACTCGATGCCGATCCTGACCAACACGGAGATGTTTTTCTACCGTGAGGATCTCTTCAAGGAGAGCGGCACGGCGCTTCCGAAGACGATGCCGGAATATCTGGAAGCCGCGAAGAAGCTCCATCAGGGGCGCGTCTCCGGAACGATCATGACGTTGAAACCCGTCGACGGCTGCCTGAATGAATCGCACTGGTACCTCAATGCGGTAGGAGAGGGCTGGTTCGACAAGAACTGGAAGCCGATCTTCAATCAGCCGGCCGGTGTGAACGCCATCACCCTGATGAAGCAGATGACGGCATTCGCGCCGCGCGGTTTCACTTCCGCTGCCAACGACAAATCGACCATCAACCTGCAACAGGGACTTGCCGCCATGGGCCTGCAATGGTTCACGCGTGCAGCCTCCATGGATGACGAGAAGAAGTCGCGCTTCGTCGGGAAGATAAACTGGATCGCGCCTCCAGGCGGCGGCCAGCGCATCGCCAATGACGGATATGCCATCTCAAAGTACTCGTCGAAGGACAAGGATGCGATCTTCAGAATGATCGCAACGGCGGCCAGTCAGAAGAGCATGCAAAAGGGCGCGGAGTTGGCCATGCCGCCGCGTCTTTCCGTGCTTGAAGATCCCGAACTTGCCAAGAAATATCGCTGGTATCCAGCCGCCCGTGCATCCCTCGAGGCTGGAAAGCCGTTTCCCTCGATGCCTGATTTTCTCGACGTTGGCGCCATCGTGACACGATACATCCTGCAAGCCGTCACCAACGAAAAGGAAGTCAAGGTCGCGTTGGATATGGCTGCAAAGGAAACCACCGAACTGCTGCAGTCCCGCGGCTATTACAAATAATTCGCCCGGTGCAGTTCGGCCGGCGCGAACGCCTGCCGCTCAAGCTGAACCCGCCTCAAGAGATCTCTCGTCATGCGTTGGCAGCGCGGCCTATGGCTGTTCCTGGTACCGAGCTTCGGGCTGATGGCGCTCGTCCTGCTGTGGCCCCTGTTATATGCCGCCTACCTGAGCACCTTCGATTATTACCTCGGCTCCCGGGAGGTGCGCTTTGTCGGGCTTGCGAACTACACGCAACTGCTGAGTGAAGCACGCCTCTGGCATTCGCTATGGACCACGGTGGTTATCGCCCTCGGATCCGTCGGCGTCGAATTTGTATTGGGTTTTGTTCTCGCGTTCGCCCTTTACAAGCTCACGTTCAGTGTACGCGTGTTCATGATCCTGCTCTTCCTGCCGCACATCATCACACCTGTCGTGGCGACCCTGTTTCTGAAATGGATTCTGACATCGAACTGGGGCCTGATCGACGCCACCCTGTTTACCTTCAACATCAATCCGCCGGATTGGCTCGGCGATCCCTTCTGGGCAAAGATTTGCGTCGTTCTTGCCGACGCCTGGATCTTTACGCCTTTCGTGATGCTGGTGCTCTATGCTGCCCTGCAGGCGCTGGACCAGGCACAACTCGAAGCGGCGAGCATCGACGGCGCCGGTAGCTGGCGCATCATTCGCCACATCATCCTTCCGTCCCTTGTACCGGTGATTGTTTTCACCGTATCGGTCCGGCTAATGGACGTTTTCCGGTTCTTCGACGCCATCTATGTCCTGACGGGCGGTGGTCCGGGCACCGCCACCGAGACGGTCACGATTTACACCTATCAGCTCGGCTTTCAGCTCTTGCAGGTCGGAAAAGCGTCCGCCCTTGGAATTATCACGCTCGTCATCGTCGCCGCGATCATAGCGACGTTCAGCAGCATTTTGCAGCGCGGGTACGGGAGAGGCGGATGAAGAGACGCCGAACGACGCGTGTGCGTAACCAGACGCTGCTGTTTATCGCGCTGGCGATCTTTACCTTCATAAACCTCGTTCCGCTGATCTGGGCCGGCTTGACGTCGGTCAAGAATCCCGCGGACGCTTTTACGGTTCCACCAACCATCTTTTTCCAGCCGACCCTCGAGTACCATCGCCAGGTCTGGTTCGATCGCGGCTTTCTTCACTATCTGATCAACAGCCTGATCGTCTCGGCCGGCACGGTGCTCATCTCGGTCCCGATCGGCAGCCTTGCCGCCTATGGGCTGTCGCGCATGCCGCAGCGCCGCGCCTCCCCCATCCTGTTCGGGCTCTTCACGATCCGCATGTTTCCTCACATGCTGCTGGCCATCCCATTCTTCGTGATGGGCAGCTTCCTCAATATGATCGACACCTATCCGCTCCTCATTCTGGCGCTGGTGGCGATCAACCAGCCATTCACGATCTGGCTGATGTACAGCTTCTTCCTGGAGATTCCTCGCGACCTCGACGAGGCCGCCGCCATCGACGGCTGTAATCTCTGGCAGACATTCCGGATCGTGATCCTGCCCCTGGTTCGCCCAGGCCTCACGGTCGCGGCCCTGTTCAGCCTGCTGCTTTCATACAACGAGTTTCTCTTTGCCCTCGTGCTGACGGGCATTCGGACGAAAACGCTGCCGGTCGCGATTGCCTCCTTCGGAGGCGAGGACGTGAGCGATTGGTCGATTTCGGCGGCGGGCGCCATCGGCATCATGCTGCCGATCGTCGTGATCATGCTTTTCGTTCAGCGCCATCTCGTGCGCGGGCTCACCATCGGTGCCGTCAAGGGCTAACCATCCATATTCCCAATCCTGACAGGACAACCCATGGCCGAAGCTGTCATCGTTCTCGATCCCGCGTTCGTGGTGGGAAAGACGGACCCTCGTCTGTTCGGCAGTTTCGTCGAGCATCTCGGACGATGTGTTTACGGAGGGATATTCGAACCGGGGCACCCGACGGCTGACGGTGAGGGTTTCCGGCAAGACGTACTGGAACTGGTTCGCGAACTTGGGGTCACAGCGATTCGCTATCCCGGCGGAAATTTCGTGTCAGGCTACAACTGGGAAGATGGTGTCGGTCCACTCGACAGGCGGCCGCGACGCCGAGAACTGGCCTGGTTCAGTACCGAGACGAATGCGTTCGGCACCAACGAATTCATGGCCTGGTGCGCGAAGGCCGGAATCGAACCCATGATGGCGGTGAATCTCGGCACAAGAGGCGCTGACGAAGCCCGGGCGCTGCTGGAGTACTGCAACGTCGAGAGCGGTACCGCGCTCAGCGACCTGCGACACCAGCACGGGCATACGGCTCCTCATAACGTCAGGCTTTGGTGCCTGGGCAATGAAATGGATGCGCCGTGGCAGATCGGTGCCAAGACCGCGAAGGAATACGGCGCGCTGGCGCGTGAATTCGGCCAAGCTGATGCGTTGGCTCGATCCCAACATAGAACTGGTTGCATGCGGCTCATCCAGCCGAAGCATGGCAACATTTGCCGAATGGGAAAGAATCGTTCTGGAAGAGACATTCGACGTGGTGGAGTACATTTCCCTCCATGGCTATTTTTCCAAACACGGCGACCGGTCTCGCGATTTCATGGCTGAAGCCGATCTGGTCGGGCGCTACATCGACGAGATCGTCGCTGTCGCCGACGGGGTGGCCGCCCGCCGGCGGTCGCCGAAGCGGATCATGCTTTCGTTCGATGAATGGAATGTCTGGTATCGCACCCGTGACCGCGCCACGCGAACGAAGCCGGGCTGGCCGGAAGCGCCCGCCATCCTGGAGGAGATCTACACGATGGAGGACGCCCTGGTCTTCGGCGCCGCCCTCCTGATCCTGATCAACCGATGCCATCGAGTAAAGGCCGCGTGCGTGGCTCAACTCGTCAACGTCATCGGGCTTATCATGACTGAGACGGGAGGGCGGGCGTGGCGGCAGCCGACCTTCTATCCGTTCCAGCATGCGGCTCGTTGGGCCCGGGGTACGGTGCTGGACATGCGACTGTCATGCGGCACCTTCGCGGCAAGCGATGGCGAACTGTTCCCCGATATCGTCAGCGCAGCCGTGCTGGCCGAGGACGGCCGGAGTCTTGCCCTTTTCTGCGTCAACCGGAATTTCGACCAGGCGATCGATGTCGGAATCAACCTGCGCGGTTTCGAATTCAGCGATTTTCTCGAAAGCCGCGTCATGAAGTCGGACGACCTGAACGCGACGAACACCGCTGATAATCCGGAACGCGTGCGGGCAGAAGAGGGGCCGGCCCCGACGGTCCGCGACGGTGTTTGGCACGTGACGGTGCCGCCTGCATCCTGGAGTGTATTCCGCTTCGGGTGCGGGCCCACGGGAATACCTGCCGCCTGACTTGCGGTCCTATCGCCACATTCCTCGCATGCGGGCGCCGACATCCAGCTTTGGTCCCTGGCTGGCGGCACGTGCCGCAGCATCGGCGGATACGATTGGCCAGGACGTTCGCTCGAACAGTCCGAGCAGTTTTTCGGGAATGAAGCGCGTCCTCGACGCATAGAGATGACGATCGCCCTGCGCGTGCTGGCCGCGGACGAAGAAGCGCTGCGGCACGACGAGATGCAAGTCGTCCTTTGCGCGCGTCATCGCGACATAGAGCAGGCGACGTTCTTCCTCGATCTCGGCCGAGGTGCCGGCACCGAGGTCGGACGGCATGCAGCCATCGACGACGTTGAGGAGGTAGACCGATTTCCACTCCTGGCCCTTGGCGGAGTGGATCGTCGACAGGATCAGGTAATCCTCGTCGAGCAGCGGAACGCCGGCCTGGTCGCTGGTCGCATCGGGCGGATCCAGCGTCAGCTCGGTCAGGAACCGTTCGCGCGAAGGATACCCGGAAGCGATCTGTTCCAGTTGCAGCAGGTCTGCGCGCCTCGTCTCGGCGTCCTCATGGATGCGATCGAGATGCGGTTCGTACCAGAGGCGGGCGCGCTCCAGATCGACCGGCCATTCCGAATATCGGAGGTTGCCCAATGTCTCGACGAAGCCCGTCCAGTCATCGCCAGCGCGCGGTGGCGTCGGTATGCCGGCGAGCGCCGCAATCGGGTCGGCGGCCTCCGCCATGCGATCGAGAACGCGCTGCGCGGTTGCCGATCCGATCCCGCGCAGCAGGTGCAGCAAACGGAAGCCCGCGACGCGGTCGCGCGGATTTTCGACGAACCGCAGCAACGCCAGCATGTCCTTGATATGAGCGGCGTCGAGAAATTTCAGCCCACCGAATTTTACGAACGGGATGTTTCGGCGGGTGAGTTCGATTTCAAGCGGACCGCTGTGGCTTGAAGTGCGGAACAGAACGGCCTGCTCTTTCAGGCGCGTGCCGGATTCGCGATGCGCCAGGATGCGCTCGACAATGAAACGTGCCTGATCGGCCTCGTCGCGGACGGTGACGAGTTGCGGCTTCGCCGTCGAGGTACGCTCGGTCCAGAGGTTCTTGGTGAAGCGTTCCCTGGCAAGCCCGATAACGCCATTCGCCGCGGCCAGAACTGTTTGCGTCGAGCGATAGTTGCGGTCGAGCGTAATGATATGCGCTGATGGTGAGAACTGATCGGGAAAGTCGAGGATGTTCCGCACGGTCGCGGCACGGAACGAATAGATCGATTGAGCGTCGTCGCCGACGACCGTCAGGCCCCGGCCTCCGGGCTTGAGCGCCAGCAGGATCGACGACTGCAGGCGATTTGTGTCCTGATACTCGTCGACGAGGACGTGATCGAAGCGGCCACCGATGTCGTCAGCGAGGCCGCGATCTGCGACCATCTGCGCCCAATAGAGCAGGAGGTCGTCGTAATCGAGCACGTTTTGCTTCTGCTTGGCTTCGACATAGGCCGCGAACAGTTCCTTGAGTTCCGCCGCCCAGCCGGAGCACCACGGATACGACGTGCCGATGACCTGCTCGATCTGCATCTCGGCGTTGACGCAGCGTGAATAGATGGAAAGGCAGGTGCCTTTGGTCGGGAAGCGGCTTTCTGTTTTCGAGAAGCCTGCCTCATGCCGGACCAGGTTCATGAGGTCGGCTGAGTCCTCTCGGTCGTGTATCGTGAAGGCGGGGTCCAGGCCGATCTGTTCGGCATACTCGCGCAGCAGCCGCGCGCCGATGCCATGATAGGTACCGGCCCACGTCAGCGCGTCCGTCATCACGCCAGCGTTGTCTCCCATCACCTTGCGCGCGATCCGCTCGACCCGCTTGGTCATCTCGAAGGCAGCGCGCCGCGAAAACGTCATCAGCAGGATGCGGCGCGGGTCGGCGCCTTGAACGATCAGATGGGCAACCCGATGGGCGAGGGTATTGGTCTTTCCAGATCCCGCGCCTGCGATCACCAGCAGTGGCGACGCCGCAAATCCGCCCGCAGCCCCGTGCTCGACCGCTCGCCGCTGTTCGGGATTGAGGGTCTGGAGGTAGTCGGATGCCGTCTGCACCTTGGGTGTCCATTCCTTGTCGGAGCAAACGACGGTCGATGATTCCTGCCGGGATCGCAACCTGGACCTCCGCTTGGGGTTGGGTGCGGCAGCGGGCGAGCTGACGTCGCGGCCGAGCGCAGCGAAAAGGATCCGCCGGCGTAAACCGGCGGGCCTTTTCTTCGCCTGATTCCTGACACCAGTATGGGGGGCTCTTAGAATCGATGGGGAGAATGGACGTGGCGACAGGTACAGTGAAGTGGTTCAACCCGACGAAGGGTTATGGTTTTATTCAGCCTGACAATGGCGGCAAGGACGTATTCGTCCATATCTCGGCCGTCGAGAGAGCAGGTCTCAGTAATCTGAATGAAGGCGCGAAGGTGAGCTATGAAGTCGTGGCCAACCGCGGAAAAGAATCTGCCGAAAACCTCAGGGTAGGTTGATCGCAGTCGGTCGTCCCAGGAGGCCCCTCCGGTTCACGCTGGCGGGCTTCCTTGGAGATCCGATCGCTGTCTCGAAAAAGGACGCCGCCGGTTCAAAATGCGTGCCCGGCGGCGCATTGGTTGCAAACTGGGCCACTCAAATCCCCAGTATCCAATCATCAGCAATGTCTGTGCCAGGCAATTGGCTCCGGCCTGGGGACCGAACCACTGGGCTCTCGCTCCAATGCGGCGGGCGTAGCTGACGCAACCTGACCTGTCGCCAAGCGACCAGGGGTTCGGCTGGACGGTACCGCCTCCAGCCGAACCCATTATTTGCCTAGGCGTTCGCGCCACCGTCGACGGTCAGCGTCGAGCCGGTGATGTACCTGGCCTTGGCGCTCGCCAGGAACGCCACAGCGTTGGCGATGTCGTCCGCCGTGCCATACCGACCCAATGCCATGAACTGCCGGAGTGTCTCGGCGAACGGGCCGTTCGCCGGGTTCATGTCGGTGTCGATGGAGCCCGGCTGCACGAGGTTGACCGTGACCTCCTTCGGGCCGAGCTCCCGCGCCAACGCCTTCGTGAACGCGACCAGCGCCGACTTCGATGCCGCGTACACGCCGAGGATCGATGCAGGTACGCGGTCAACGAAGTAGCTTCCGATGGTGATAATGCGACCGCCCTTGGCAAGGTGGGCCAGGGCGGCTTTGCTTGCGATGATTTGTGCGCGCACGTTGACGTTCAGGAGCGCGTCGATGTCGGCGAGCGAGATGTCCTTGAGCTCGCCCACGCGAAGGATGCCTGCATTGTTGACGAGGATGTCAAGCCCGCCCAGCTCGGCGACCGTCTGATCGATCGATGCCTGAACAGCGGCGGCGTCCGCGCTGTCAGCCCGGATCGCCACTGCTCTGCGTCCCTGCGCTTTTATGGCGCTGACGACCTCCGCGGCACTCTCCGCGGACTTTTCATAAGTGATCGCCACATCCGCGCCTTCAGCGGCGAGCGCCTTTGCGATCGCCGCGCCAATGCCTCTGCTTGCCCCTGTCACAAGAGCCCGTTTTCCCGTCAACGTCATTGTAATTTCCATTTCTGTAATGATCGACACAAAATGTATCTAGCGCCTTGATCGATGGCTTCAACTCACTTATGTGTTATTCACTACAGAAAGACGGTAATGGCAGTGATCGGACGGCCGAGGGAATTTGATCGCGACGCGGCGCTCGAGGCCGCCATGCTCCTGTTTTGGCGCAAGGGCTTCGCGGCGACCTCGATGAACGATCTATGCGACGCGATGGGTGTCCGCTCGCCAAGCCTTTACGCGGCCTTTGGCAGCAAGGAGGCGCTCTATCTCGAAGCGGCCGAGCATTACGTCCGGACCCAGGGCCCCCGGGTCTGGGACCCGCTTGCGGAAGGAGCGACCGCGCGTGCCAGCATTGAGAACCTGCTGATCGCGGGAGCCGGGCATCTGCCGAAATCCCGGGCGACACCGGCAGGCTGCATGGCAATGCTGGGGGCCGTCGGCGACGAATGGCCGGCCGCGATCGTCCGTGTCGTCAAGAAGGTCCGGCTCGAAATGCTGGACAAGTTGCGCTCGCGATTGGAAGGGGCGGTGGCCCAAGGCGAACTGCCTGCCTCGACGGATGTCGATGGCCTGAGCCGGTTCTATTTGAGCGTCCTCGAGGGAATGGCCATTCAGGCGCAAGACGGCGCCACCCAGGCGGAGTTGAGAGGCGTGGTCGCAGCAGCCATGGCTGCCTGGCCGCGCGACGGCCAGCGTTAGCAAGTATCTTCGTTGGGCAGATCAGGTCTGCAAAGTGCGCGGGAGAAGGCATCGCCCCTTCCGCCTCCTCACAAGTCAGGTGTAGTCTGTTCCCACAGGGCGTTCAGATGGATTGCAAATCCGCGACGTAGCGCACTGTGGAGGGAGCATCATGAAATTTCCCCGCCGCACATTCTTGCAACTGGCCATGGGTGCCGCTGCGTTGCCGGCCGTGCCCCGCATTTTGCGGGCGCAGGCCTATCCGTCTCGGCCGGTGCGCATCGTCGTCGGCTTTGCCGCCGGCGGGGCTACCGACATCCAGGCGCGCCTGATGGGTCAATGGCTGTCGGATCGGCTCGGCCAGCAATTCATCGTTGAGAACCGCGCCGGCGCCAGCGGCAACATCGGCACCGAGGCGGTCGCCAAGGCGCCTGCGGACGGCTACACGCTGCTGCAGATTGTGACCCCGCATGCGATCAATGCCGCGCTCTACAGCAATCTCAATTTCGACTTCATGCGGGATATCGCGCCGGTCATCTGCGCCGCGCGGCTGGCATACGTCGTCGTGGTGCATCCGTCGGTCCCCGCCAGGACGATCCCTGAATTCATCGCCTACGCCAAGGCCAATCCGGGCAAGATCAACTACGGATCGGCCGGCCCCGGCACCCCGCAAAACATTGCGTGCGAACTCTTCAAGATGATGGCCGGGGTGGATCTGGTCCACGTCCCATATCGTGGCGGCGCACCTGCGGCCACCGATCTGGTCGGCGGCCAGATACAGGTTATTTTTGCTCCGGTGTCGGAGTCGATCCAGCACATCCAGGCCGGCAAGCTGCGCGCCCTGGCGGTAACGACCGCGGCCCGTCTGGACGTGTTGCCGGACGTTCCAACGGTGGCGGAGTTCGTGCCTGGTTATGAGGCCAGCGGTTTTGCGGGTATCGGCGCGCCCCGCAACACCCCGGTCGAAATCATCGATACGTTAAACAAGGAGCTCAATGCCGGCCTTGCCGATGCCAAGGTCAAATCCCGGATCGTCGAGCTGGGCGGCACGGTGGCCGGGGGCTCGCCTGCGGAATTCGGGACGATCCTCTCGGAGGCAACCGAAAAGTGGGCGAGGGTGATCAAGGTCGCGGGCATCAAGGTTGAATAGGGCCGGTCGCACTGGATTCCAGATTATCCGTTTCGCTTGATTTCAAAGGCCGTCCGGATCAGGCACGGCTTCCGCTATAGCGTCTGGGCGCGTTCCAAAAATGGAAGCAAAAGTAGTCGACGCGATTGGAATCAAGTTTCGACCCAACAACCCAATGAAGGAGGACGAATGTCTCGTACATCTGTAGGCGCCGTCTTGCTGGCCGCGATTGCGCTGGTGTGGCCGCTAGAAGATCTCGCGATGCTCTCTTCGGCCAACGCGGCGGTTGCGACCGACTTTAGCGCACAGGCTCGGCGCGGTCAGCGGCCGGGTGCCCACCGACCTCCCGGCGCGCATCGTCCTCGCCCACCGGCTGCTCGTCCGCCCGGCGCGCATCGTCCCCGTCCGCCGGGTGCTCACCGGCCGGGGGTCCATCGGCCGCCCCGTGGTCATTGGGCTCGTCCCCCGCGCTACACATGGCGTCCGGGTGGCGCGATTGCGGCTGGCGCTGCGCTTGGTTTCCTGGCGGCAGGTGCTGCGGCGTGGGCCGGTCCTCCACCGAGAGCAGGTCTGTGCTGGTATTACACAGATTGGACGCAGCGATCGGGCTTCTGGGATATCTGCCCGTAGGCCTGACTCGGCGATTGAAAACAAAATGGCGCGGTCTCCCGCGCCATTTTGCATTTCGACTGCTTTGCTCGTCAGTGCGGCGGTGTGTGTCGATATTGTGCGGAAGCTTGTGGTCGATGACCTTGCGAGTGAAAGGCTAAGCTGGAGATGCAAGGGGCGCGGTGTGATCCGACGCCCTCACCTCAATCAGCGCCCAGGATGGCGAGGGAGAGATCAGCGTATAAAGACGTAGCTCAATGGCTTCGGTCGCCTTAGTGCGCTGTCACCATCACCTCAAAGCGATTTTGCGTCGGGCGTTGGCAGCAGGTCAGAGCGTTGGGCAGGCGTTAGGGTCCGTCGATTGCCCAGCTAAACCAAAGTCAGAAATCCCAAGGGTTTAAGGCAATCACGAGTCTGGCTGGGGAACTAGGATCCCCGACAAGACTATGAATGCGTCTTAAATTATTGATCGTCCATCGCTTTTTAAAGCAGCCGACGGTTTCTGAAGGATAGATTGGACCACATTGGTGGTCCCTGCAAGGGCGCCTTTCTGCGTTGGGTTTTTTTGGCCCTGATATCTAACGTTAGATGTCGTCACCTCCGATCGCGGCGGCGACAAAGTCCTGAGCAACGGCTCCCTGGGCAGCCTTGGGCGGCCGGCCACGAAGGGGCTGCGCCATCCTGGCCTTGTCTCCCGCATCATGGAGCTTGCTAACGAAGTCAGGGTCTTCTTCAGCCAGCGTGCTGATCAGTTCAACCATCGCCGTGACGTCGTGACGGTCCCTCAGAAACGGCCAGGCGGCGTGGGTGATGGCCTGTCCTACGTCGCGCGACAAGGCGTTCTGCGCCACCTCGAGTGCGGCTTTCGCCGTCTCGATCGAGGCTGAGTATCCCAGGATCGGGGGCATAGAAAGTGTCCTTTCGTTAGATTGAGCCGGGCGGATTGCCCTTCCGAAAATGTTTGATCCTCTGGGCGGCGTTTCAAGAGATGCACGCGTGCGAACGCGTTTTGCTCTTGCCATGGCGTCCGCTAGGAATTGTATCGACTAACACGGGGACAAACCGATGCCTCCAGCCATCCAGCGCAGCACCAAGGCGACCCTGCAATACGAGTTTGAAGCCTTCAGGCTGATAGCCCAGTGTGAAAACGAATGCCCCGGCGCCAATCCGTGGGAGCTCCCGATCGTCCAGGCGGTCGACTGGTACCTCAATGGCCATGGTCGATGGGCAAAGCCCACCGTCCGGCTCTATGCCCTCGCACTCGAGCAGGAGCTTCAGAACGTCCTCGACTATGACACGTTCGACCCGGATAGCAGGGAAGGGCAGTTGCTGCGGCGGCTGAAAAAGGATCGCCCGGTGTCGAGTGAAAAAATCGACAAGATGACGAAAGAGGCGGAAATCGCAAATCAAGAGGAGTGCTTGCCGAAGGAAAAGAAGCCTCACACGGAGAAAAGGGCGGCGCCGCGCAAATCAATTCCGATGCGAGAATTGCGAAATCTCATCAGGTATTTCCAAAAGCGAAAGGACGGATTTTCCAAGTGGATCGCGGGACATATTAAGTTGGCAACGCGTCTTGGCTGGCGCCCCGGTGAAATGATTGTTTTGCAGCGTGAGGGCACCCTGATCCGCGCTTTAGCTGAAAAGACGACCAACGGCCGGGGGCTGGCCGAATACTGCGAAATCGACATCGCTGGCTATTTCGAAAAGGCCGGCCTGATCAAAAGTGCTTCGCTCGCATCCCTGATCGATCGCTGGATCGCTGACGCACGAAAGTGGGAGACGTATTACGGAGGTCCCGAGGGGCTGCTGGAAAATATCAACGAGCGTTTGAACACTGGGTGCAAGAAAACAAAAATCCGGCGCGTGTGCACCTACACGTTTCGGCATGTCGCAATCGCCAACATGAAGGCGAGCGGATTTTCGCGCGCCGAAATTGCCGTGCTCGTCAACCACCGTTCGGACCGTACCGCTGGGGAGCATTATGGAAGGCAACAGCAGGGCGTAAAGCGCGCCAAGAAGATGCTGGGATATGATCCCGACCGTTTGCCCCTGGTAGTCAAGCGGGCTCGCAAGTTTGATCGCGCCGGAGCGCTGGAACGGAAAGCAGCAGCGAAAGCTCAGGAATGCCCCCAGGAAGAGGCGGAGGTTTCCGAGTTTGAAACCGGTACGCCGTTTTCAATATAAGGCTCCGATATATGGTAGTGAGAATACTGTGATCACGGGAGGCAACTTCGAGTCATACTAGTGCATGGCAGGCATTTAATTGGCAGACTGCCTCGATCATGCGTCCAACTTGGCCGCTTCGGCCGATTGTCTCTTAACGCCGTGCCCTCAGCACGCGACTGATCTGGTCGACGCGGCCGGGGTGAATTTGCCAGTCGATTAGCGTGCGCAAAGTTCAGAGAAATCAGGTCAGCCGGCAAATGCGGATCCGAGCTTGGCATCGATCGCACGGTCCGACAGCGCGCTGCACATCAGCTCCTTATGCAAAGCGGCGGTCGACGACTTCCTCGAAGATGGCGTGCGACGGGCCGTGCTGGTGGTGAAGGTTCCCGGCAACCGGATCTCGCCGGCAGTCGCAACGCAGAGGGGGCGGACGCGCAGTCAACGGGGCAATCGCAACCAGCGAAGCCCAGTCGACTTAGCCCGCCTACGAAAAAATACGACGGACACCGCCTAGTGAGCGGCTAACTCTAATCAGTAAATTTTTGAGGAAAGATCTATTGCAAGAGAAATTGCCGTCGCACTGCCCGAGGATACCACATAGCGCGTCAGCCTCAAGGCCGATAAGGCTTGTTCGCGAATGAGGTTTTCGACCTAAAAGGAGACAATGTCAGTTGAACTCGGATCAACCACCTTGATTTATCCTAGATCCTGCCCGAAAACCGGTCGAGTGAGGAGATCTCCCGCGCCACGATGTCCATGTCTTCTCGCTGATAGATCTCCCGCCTAAGGTAGGCCAGCTCAGCATCAGCGTCATCGACATCAACGTACCAAGATTTGGGTCGTCCATCGCCACCGTCGTTCCATCGATAGCCTCGCCGCTTGAGGACGTCTTTCAGCGCAAAGGGAGCGTCCACTGCCCATAGGCGGTGCTGCGGACGACGGGCACGATCGAGCAACGCCGCGAGACAAGAGGTGCTAGTGCCGGGCAGGTTACGGGCCAAAACCTCAAGCGTAGCATGACAGTCGTCGAGCGCCCGGTGGGCGTCGTGGAACAAGCCAAATTCGGCAAGGAGATAGGGAAGGCGTGCACCACCGAAGCCATGGCCTTTCCAGTCGATGCCCGTGGCGGAGCACGCCCAGTGCCGGTGAGCGAAGGTCGGCCAAAAGCGTTCGGCAATCTTGCGGTCAAAATCGGCATGGTGCGCGATCGTAATTTGAACGTCGGACACAAATTGCTCGACCAGAGCTCCGTCGATTTTCTGACCTTCGACCATCGCGTCGGTGATGCCGGTCAGAGCAGTGATGGCTGGCGGTATCGGTGCTGACGGCTGCTGAAAAGCCTGGAGCTTGCCGACGATCGAGATGATCCGATCATCAGCATATGAAAACTTCACAGCAGCGATTTCGATCACTTCATCGCTGCTGGTGTCGAGGCCCGTGGTTTCGAAATCGACGATCAGGCCAATGCGATGACCGGCGATGGCGGATTCGACGGTACGAGGAACGAGACGACGAAGGATCCTGTAATTGCCCGTCGCCTCGAGCGTCTGCGCCATTGATTTATTGGAGTTCGGGCTGTTCATAGCATTGCTGGCCGGGATCGCGGGCTCTGTCTGGTTCTGTGGGGCGCTGGTCGGCAGTCTCGGCAGGCCATAGCGCCGGTTCGATTGTTGAATAATCATGAGCGATTCTCAATTCTTGGTGGCGTTAGCGTCACGGTCGCGCAGAACAATCTCGACGAGCTGTTGCAGCTGCCTCACCGAGCCACCGGGCCAGGCAGAGGCAACGGCTGCGCGCTCCTCGCCAGTGAGCGGAGGAATCCATACGGGCTGGAGGCCGCGTCCGCGAGCGAGATCGGCGATGACAGATGGGAGCAGGGCATCCAGGTCATGGGCTGACGGCCGTGGAAACTCGAGGACCCGCAAGCGATCGAGGAGCGGTGTTGGAAGCCCCGACACGCTGTTGGCCGTCGCAAGATAACTCACGAAACTGAGGTCAACAAAATTTTGAATGGCAGGATCGGGGTAGCGTTTGCTCGTCTCTTTTTCCATGAAGCCGAGCAGACAATCCCATAGGCGACCAAATTCAGACCGGCCACCGGATTGGGATTGAGCTTTTTCGAGCTCATCAATCAACACGATAGGGTTGGCATGGCCGGCGCGCGCAATGGCGAGCAGCGGATGACAGGGCTCGGCCGAACTCCACCGGCGATCCGTACCCGAAAACACGGTGCCATCCGATCGTGAGGCGTCGGTGCGCGCGCAGAACACGTTCAGGGCCTGGGCAACGCGTCTTACAAAGAGCGACTTGCCCCCTCCGGGCATTCCGCAAACTACGGTCGGAGCCAGAAAAACAGTCGGACGGCCAACGAGATCGGCGAGCAAGGCGTCGATGGTTTTCTCCGCATACGGGAATTCGAAGAGCAGCGTTGCGCGCACCTGCTCGATCGGTGGCGTCTCGATGAGAGGCAACGGCGTGTTGATGACGTGCTTCAGCGTGGGCATCAACTCCCGAAGTCGGACGTTCGCCATCTCCTTCTCGGAAAGTTGGACGACTACGCATTGATGCGCTGCCGGCGTCGGGACGGGTGCCGCTTCGACGTGCTCCTTGTCGCCAGCTGTGACCACTTCTTGGTCGATGTCCGGCCGCCGTTCGATCGCAGCCCAGAGAGAGGCTTCGGTCGCAGCGACCCTGCGAGTTGCCGTCGTGTTGCCGAGGTAACTGGCATGAGCCGCGGCAGGACGGCCGGGCCGCCGATACCGGGGGATACGGTGTTGCAGCGAAGGGAGGACGGCCCAGCCTACGCAAAAAGCCTCGATGTCGGCGCCGAGCTGGGGATCGATGTCCTCCGGCAGCCGCGTGGCCGCATTGAACAGCGTCATGGTGACGCGCCGGTAGTCCCCCGAGGCGGCCAGGTCATTTTGCAACGGAAGGGTAAGCAAGCGGAGGCAGTCGCCGACGTGTCTGAGCTCGGGCAGATCACTGACGACGGCGTGCCGGTCCAATTCCGTGGCCAATTCTTTGGCAACCGCGGGATCGCCGGTTGCCGCGAACGAAGCCGTCAAGGGCAGGCCGGGGCAGAGGGCTGCGATGTCGGCGACCAGGCGATCATGGATGGCCGTGTCACCACGATCGATCAGCACAGCTACCCTGAGAATGCGCGGCAGGTTCGTCAGGTTGCCGGCCAGGTTCGCGGCGTCGGCCGCGGCGCCGGTCAGGACAGCCTCCTCCTCGATCACGGGGAGGTCGAAGACGGTGTCCGTGACGGCGCCGGAAGGGGCCTTCGCGCTGGCGCCAGACGGGGTCGGGTTGGTCTTGTTGCTCTTGGGACCCTTGCTCATTGCCCGAATGTCTCCACACCGGGGTCGGCGCCGCTGCGGCGCCGGGCATCGTCGTCGTGGTGGTAGCGAAAGGCATCCCAATGAACAGCCTCAGCTTCGACGAACTTCTTAGGATCGGCCGAGTGCTGGCGACCAAAATCGAGCCAGGAAGATGCCAGCGCCGCGCCGAACGGATGGTCAAGATCGGTCAGCCCGATGATCTGCGCCATGACCAACGCCGAGGATGCGTTGGGTTCGAGCGCCGTGCTGAGCAGCGTCGACATGGCGATATCGACCCGCAGCTCCATATCCTCGATGGGCATGGCGGCGAACGCGACGCCCGTGGCGGACGCGGCGTCGCCGCGCAACGCCGCGTCGAGTTCGGCACCGCCACGAAGGACAGCGATTTCGTTCAACGTGCTGCGCAGCAAATGCTCGCTGCCGCGCAAGAGAATGGGGGGCAACAAGCGCCACCAGGCGAGAGGCGTCCCGTCCTCGGTCGAGAAGGGCCAAGTGGCCGGGGCTGCCCACTTATCTTCGGGTGACGCTCTGGTCAGCGCGCTTCCGGTCGCCACCGCGTTCGTCGAGTAGCCGTGCTGCCGGAGCTTGTGCTCCGGCACGTTCGTTGACTGAGTCATGATTTGCTCCCTAGCCCGCGATGATGACGATGGGCTGCGGGTAGTCGGGCAGGTCCCAGGTGTTGGCATCCTTCGCGCCGCACAGAACCTTGGCGGCGATCTCCCGGGACGGGAACCAGACGGCGACCCGCAGGCGGAGCCGGTCCGACACGCCGGGAATGGATGCGAGGGCATCCGCCGCGGTCAGATCGGCGCGATGCGACGTCAGGAGCGGCACCGGCGCGCTCGGGTTGATCGTCGACCGCAGTTCGGAACCCGCCATCACGATGAAGCCGTTCTGCGCCGGATATCCGCGCGCCCAGAGCCCGCTGTAGCGCAACTCCAACTCGCTGCCGAGCGGCGGCGTCGAGATCACGCCGATCTCGATGGGGGCGTTGTCGTCGGTCTCCGGCGACGCCTCGGTGCCGACGTTCGGCGCCCGGCGCTGACTTTCGAAGGGCGTCCGCAGCGCCCGGCAACCCGCGTCGAACAAGAGGCGGTCGCTATGCTCTACGAACAGGTCCAGAGGGGCGCGATCGCAGTCGGGAAGGTCGAGCACCTGCGGGTTCACGCCCTTGACGACATCGACGTGGCCAGCTTCTTCGGCCATCTTGGTGAGGCGATACTGCAGATAGATCGCCTTAGTCTTGTCGAAGCCCGGACCCGACACCACGTAAACCTCCCGCGCGAAGCTCTTCGAGGGAGAAGCGGCGTGCTTCATCAGGCGCTGGTAGAGATTGCCGGTCTCACCAAAGTACGCCATGTCGTGGCTCGCGAGGATGTAGGACGCTGCCATCGACGCCTGTGCGGCGTCGAGATCCTTGATGGCGGTCATGGGGAATGCCGAGACGATAACCCGGCTGACTCCGTCCTGGAGTTCCCTGAACTCGGCGATGCCGCCGAGGGGGCGGTGCACCTTGATCGTAGTGGGCTGTGCGGAAGTGTGGGTGGAAAACAGAGACATGGTGACCTCTCTTGTTGAGTTGAGAGATCGCATAGGGCCGACGTCATTGGCAGGATCGCGCGTTGCTTCGCCCGTTTCCCCGAAATGAAGGGAAACCTGGGCCGATGAGCAACCCGAGTCTGAACAGTCGGCAACAACGTCGATCGCACGCGTAATCAGCGTGTCGAAGACCACTTACCGCAGAGCCAGACAGGGAGAATCGATCCACGCGACGCCGAAGCAGTCACATGACGTCGAACCTCGCGATCGCGCTTAGACGATGGACGAACGGGGGGCGGGGAGGGGCATGCCGGCGCCGTTGATACCGTCGCAGACGGTGGAGAACGGGCTCAGTCCGGTCACTTCGGGCCGGCGCTGGGCGAGCATCAAACGGGGCAGGGGCGCCGAATCGGCGGTATAGTGGCTCTTAGCCATGACTAGACTCCTAGCAAGTTAGTTGTGGTCAGGCTGTCGTCCGAGTGTTAGCGCACCGGGCGGCAGCCGCCTCGCTTGATGCGAGAGCAGATCAGAATATGGGGCGCCGCTTCAAAAAAGCCAGCTCCCGCGTGCAACAAAAAACAGCATGGTTACCGCAGCGGATTTTGTTGATTCAAATTGTCGCCGCTGCAGGAGCATATTGCCAAGGACGATCTCGTGGCCTGGGCATGGATAATGCAGGGGAGGGTCGCAAGCCCGCTCCGGGCAGCCAGGAAGCTGCGGGAAAGCTGGTGCAGGCCTGGATCGACAGCGGAGCGGAGTGGCCCCACTAGTCACATCGAGCCTTCTGCAATCCAGTGATTGAACCCGTGTCTGAACAGGTGCTTGGCTGGCTGACGCATTCGAAGATCAAATAGATCGGACAATTCTGGTCGGAAATCCCAAGGAGCAAACATGGCTAAGAAGGCGAAGAAGAAATCTATTACGACGACCGCCAAAAGCCTGGCAAAGAATTTTGGCAAGCTGGCTGTTGACGTGCAGCGCGCCGCTCTAAGGGAAATGGTTGCCGTTTACGAGAGAGCCGCCTCCGCAACCACAAAGGCGAAGAAAGCAAGGAAGACGAAGAAGGCGAGAAAAGCCGCCAAAAAACGGAAGTAAACCGACGGCCAAAGCCTCCGCAGTTTTGCTTCCGCTTCTACGGCATTTTTACATTTGGCTCACGTCCCCAGACGCGTAGCTTTCCAAGGCCATCTACGAACGACTTTGCATCCCTTGCGTTCCTCAGGGGGATGCAGCCCTCATCGAAATCTTCGGCTGCAACACCCGACTTCTCGAATAGTGGCAAGGCCGATTCGACATATCCGATGAACTTGCAATGGGCGAAGGCGTCGGCAAGGAAGTCCCGTGCCGCGGACTCTTGTAGAAGGTCGTCGATTGCGGCCACCGCCGGCAGAACCGCAACCGCGTCGTAGAGAACGGAGGGACCCCCATCAATCATTTGGTCCGCGTCGATCCAGCTACCGTCGCTCGCTTTCACGCCGGCTACCGTCGGCGCGACTATCTCAAAGGTCGCTCCGGCCTTGTCGAGGGCGCCCTTGAGTGCTTCGAGTAAGCCGATATCCGATCCTGCGGTGACGAGGATACCTAACTTTCTTCCCTCGAAACGATCTGGGCCGTTCTCAATGATACTTAGTGCGGGGGATGGATCGAGGTCCTGGCGAGTAGGCACGGCTGCGTCTGCCGGTTTTGGCATCTTCGGTAGGCCCAGTTTGCTGGCGACCTTGCCGGCCAGTGTCTCATCGATATTCAACAGATGAGAGACCATGCGTTCCCGGATTGCCGGCGTTTTGACTTTGCTCAGTTCGAACGTCAAAGCTGCGGCTATGTGGGCCTGCTCGCCCATGGTCTGACTGATAAAGAACTGGCGTGCCTGGCTGTAGTGGTCGGCGAAGCTTTCAGCGCGCAGACGACGTTTGGGACCCTGTTCGACGTCGGCGAAAGGTATGAATCCGCGCTGCGGCAACTCTCTCGGTCCTTCGCCGAAGGAATTCGGCTGGTAGTTGACGCGCCCGACCGGATTTCGCATTGCCATATGGCCGTCCTGCTGAAAGTGAGCGAAGGGACATTTGGGAGCGTTGATAGGAATGTGGGTAAAGTTCGGGCTCCCTAAACGCTTCAGCTGAGTGTCGAGGTATGAGAAGTTGCGACCTTGGAGCAGCGGATCGTTAGAGAAATCGATACCAGGCGGAACGTTCTGGGTCATGAAGGCGACCTGTTCGGTTTCCGCGAAGAAATTATCGGGCATGCGATCGAGCACCAGTCGACCTACTGGAATCGGGGACAAAATTTCTTCCGGGATGATCTTCGTCGGATCGAGTACGTCGAAGTCGAAGGAGTCGGCGAATTCCTGATCGAAGAGCTGCAACTGCAGTTCCCATTCCGGAAAGTTGCCGCTCTTGATTGCCGTCCAAAGATCCCGCCGATGGAAATCCGGATCGGCACCGTTGATCTTGACGGCTTCGTTCCAAACGACGGATTGCAGTCCCAGCTTGGGTTTCCAGTGAAATTTAACGAAGGTGCTCTCATTCTTGGCGTTTACGAGCCGAAAGGTATGGACGCCGAAACCTTCCATGAATCGAAACGAACGGGGGATGGCGCGGTCAGACATCACCCACATGATCATATGCATGCTTTCAGGGGTGAGACTGATAAAGTCCCAAAAATTGTCGTGGGCCGACTGGGCCTGCGGAAAGGCGCAATCCGGCTCTTCCTTCACCGCGTGGACCATGTCGGGAAACTTGATCGCGTCCTGGATGAAGAAAACAGGGATGTTATTGCCAACAAGATCCCAATTGCCTTCTTGCGTATAGAGCTTCACAGCAAAGCCTCGGACATCTCGGGCCAGATCGAAGGAACCCTTGCTGCCGGCCACGGTCGAGAAACGGACGAACGCAGGTGTTCTTTCTCCGGCACGCTGGAAAAGATCAGCCCGGGTGTACTTTGAAAGCGGCTTGTAGTTTTCGAAGAAGCCGTGCGCCGCATATCCGCGTGCGTGCACGACCCTCTCCGGGATGCGTTCGTGGTCGAAATGGAAGATCTTCTCCCGGAAGTGGAAATCTTCAAGCAACGCGGGCCCCCGGGGACCAATCTTCAGAGAATTCTGGTCGTCGGAGACTGGTCCGCCTTGGGCTGTGGTTAGAACGGCCGCTTTACCCGACGCCGTTTGATGCAGATCGCCCCCTTCACCTCGGTCGAGCTTTTGGTCGTGAATCGTTGCTGCCCCACCAGACGAGCGGCTTGACTTGGTAGATTTCGCCATTCTGCGACCCTCATGGATGGAACTGACGAATCTTAATCCGCCTAAGGCCCCTACGTTCCTGTTCCCCGCGCACGGGCATCCACCCTCGTTGGAAGGCGGACCGCTAAGACCGGTCGCGTGGTGCGAGAAAAGGTTCCGGGCGTCAACGTCTATGGGGCTTTGGAAACCCGAACAGTTTGGGCGATCATCTGGCATTGCTTGTTCGAGGTAAGAAACGCGATATCGGAAGCGTCGCGGCCGCTTCCAATGCGCACAATGCCTTCGATTGGAGCCAACCGGGTTGGATCGATGAGCCACCACCCGTTCTCGAGGTAGACTTCGAAGATGGCATGAAAGTCCGGAGGCTCCAGTTGCAGAGCGTAAGCGCTCACGGCCCGAGCGGGAATGCCTAATGCTCTCGCCAGCGTGATCCCCAAGTGGGTAAAATCACGACAAACTCCCGCCCGGTCCACGAAGGTCCGCTCTGCGGTGGTTTCGGCGTTGCTCACGCCGACTACGTAATCGACATTGCGGGAAAGCCACCCAAGTATGGCCATGATCCGCGCGACCCCGTCGCCTCCTCTCGGAACTCACGCTGCGCGAACCGCATGAACTTATCGGATGGGCAAAAGCGGCTGGGTAGCAGAAAGGGGAGTACCTCGCTTGGCAGGTCAGACCACACCTGCTGACATCCGGACGGAGGAAGCAATTGCCGAAGGTTGTTCTCGACAACCGCTCGGTACCTGATGGTGACCGCGCCCGAGAGCGATGCGCATATCCGCCGATCGCCATAGGGTTGTGTCGGAAAGCACTTGGACCGAGGCCAGAATGTCGAGCGAGTCCGACAGAATGACTTGATCACTCGTCCGCGAAGCCTCCAGGCTGGCGATGATCTGAGTGTCATTGGCGAAATTGTAGACGAGTTCAGCCTCGATCGACAGTTTCATCTTATCCTCGACAGTGTGAACGGGATCGATGCTTCGCCTCCGTCCACGGACGTGACCTTCGCTATAAAAGACCGGTCCGCTGATTTGTTCCCAATGAGATTTCGACCTCGAAACACCGTGATTTTACGGAATTCTCATTTTGGTGGGATGCTATAAGCTTGCTCTGCCAGCGTGGTGTTTTCATCCCGAACAAATTTGGGCTGGCGAAGGGCCGCAGAAATGCGGCCCTTCTGCTATCCGATGTTCCGGTTGCTCTGGAGAAAAGTTTCCAACATTGCGAAATCACTCTAGTCGCTGTATTCGCAGCCGCATTGTTTTGTCATGCACGAAAATGCAATCGATGCCTGGTAAATGTTAGGGCGATTTTCAGTGATTCAATGTGGGAGTGCCTTTACGTCCCGCGCGATGGTCGCAATGCATCGCATCGATTCCAGCGAAGGGAGAATACGCAAGGCGCTATTAGGCCATAACTACCGCATCGCCGGCAGATGCATCAGGTTCTGCAGGCGCATCACATCATGTTTTTCTGCTTGACGCTCGATGAACGACTGACCTGCTACCAGCATGACCGCTGAAAAGGCGAGGACGAGCATCGCGCTTGCAATTTGAGGAATGAGCACGGTCGTCTCCTTCATCGTACCGTCCATAACTTCGGCCCAAAAGGTTCGTTCCAACTATCCGGGAAAAAGTGGCAAGGAAGCGGCCGCTCAAAAATGCACAGAAGAAGTAGACCGCGCGTTGCCGGATCTGCGGTTTAAGAAACCGCGCTGTCATCTAGGCGGCGCGGCTATCTTTTGGAGCGAGGCCCCGCGTTTCAATTGCGGATCGCTTCGAGGCAAGCGACCGGGGTGAATGGCTTCTGCGTGTTCGAGTTCTCCCGGCGATTATCCCTCCATAGGAACGTGTTGGTTGAACGCCCGTTTCTCCGCATGGCCGATATCGAGCTGATAGAGCAGTCCTTCCAGATTGCTTGGGGTGTCCTTGAGAGAACTGGTGAACTCGGGGAGCCGAATTGTTCTGCGAATTTTCTTCTTGATGAGATCATCGGTATGTTGCGGTGTGGCGAACGGCGCAGGCTCGTTCTTTCAAATCGCGCAATCGATGCGTACCGAAACCAGCCGGTCAAACTCGCCTCATGATCGACCCTGATAGACTTGGCAGGTCCCGGTGCCGTTCAAGATCCCTTGGCGATGAACCCCTGGGAGGCAAATTCGATGAGCAATTGGTCGCGCAGACCCTTGCTTCAGCGACGCCGAGCCACAGCGACACCCAGCAAGAAGGCGATTAACAGGGACCCGAGTGGCGCCTCCCGCGCAACGTTGCTCAGGATACTTAGGGGCATACCAGGTTTCCGACCGTTCTCGATCGCATCGCCAACGCGACTAGCGGCGCCCCTGACAGCATCAGAAACCTCTTCAATCGTAGACTTCGATGCTGGAACGGGATCCAGGCCTTCGTATACAAACGGCGGGGGCGGTATGTCGTCGGCCATGGGCGAAACTCCGGATCGATAGGGTAATCGATTAGATCGCAGGTCGTTCCTGCGGCGCTCTATCCCAGGGTACGCGAAACGGGGATCAGCATATCGGGTGGGTGCGTTTTGGTGCCGCGCGCCGGGGGGCAGGCGTACGAGGCAGATCTGCGAACTCAGATGAATGGTAGTCCCGTCCTTCAGGCGTGGTGATGTAGATGTCTTAGCAGCCGGTTCGCGACATTTCTCGCGCCTTCTTGAGCGCAGCTTCGGCGGTCTTCCTGCCATGGACAAGTTCGCCATGCTTGCACATTGCTTTTATCGAGAAGCTCATTTCTTCTTCTTATTTTTTTTCTTGATGAAATCGGCCTGGACTCTGAAGGCTTTCGCCAGCGTTCTCATCTGGTTGGCGACATACGTGTCGGCCGTATTCACCGCAACCCGCTCTGCGGTAGCTGCCTGCTGTCGGATAGCTTTGGCCATCTTCATAGGATGGGTAACTTCCTTATCTTTACGCGGTTCCGCTCTAGTACGAGCCGTCTATCGCGGCTTTTGCGTCAGCATAACCGACTCTGGTCCAGTCTGGCCGACGTGCCCCAGTTAGCCATCCGATTAGCGACTCAGTAACGGCGTTGCTCGTCCCCCATTCTCGCATTCC
>CAWFMH010000005.1:0-10641 GCA_963816945.1 uncultured Gammaproteobacteria bacterium
CGGCGCGATGCGCGGCAGGTTGCAGCTTTCGTCGAGCGTGGCGCGGACGCGGTCGCCGAAAACACGCAGGTCCAACTGCCCGGCCTCGTTATCGACGAGATGCGTGATGCCTTCGACCTCGAAACCGCGGAACTTGGCATCGTCCTGCGTCCACAGCCGGATCGGCAACGGATCCTCGCCGGGTTCGCCCGGGGCGAAGTCGCCGCTGTCGACGAGATAGATGAAGCCGTCGAAGTTGGTCTGGTACGCGGCGACCTTCGCCTCGAAGCGCTTGCCGTGGTAATGCAAGCCGAGTTCGGCCTGGTTGGCGCGCTCCTTGTCGAGGTCGGCATTGCCGATCTCGAACGACGCCGTGGCGATATGCGGACCGTTGGCGAACAGTTCCTCTTCGGCTGGCGCGCGCTCGGCGCGGTCGAGGTTCAGGCTCAGGCGCCAGGCATCGTTGAAGTTCCACAGCGCGCCGGCGGACAGGCTGAGCGGCGTGAACGAACGGTCTTCCAGGCCATCGGGATTGCTGTCGATCTTGTCGACGCGCGCACCGAGATCGAGTTGGAACGCATTCCATTTTTTCTGCTCGGTGACGAACACGCCACCCGAGCGCGTCTGCGTGCGCGGCACGAAGGCTTCCTCGCCGATCGCCTGGAATTCACGATCGTTGACCTGCGCGCCGAATGCACCGATCCAGCCCGCCCACGGCTTGTGCGTGAGTTCCAGGCGACCCTCGGTGGCCTCGTTGAGGAAGCGCGTGCCCACTTCCTCGCCCTCGAACTCGGTGTGCTCGTAGTCGGTGTGCGCGACGCTGGCACGCAGGCTGTCGAAGACGCCGAACGGCTGGTTCACGCCGCCCTTCAGTTCGAAGCGGTTCTGCAACATGTCGATGAACACGCCGCGTTCGCCATTGGCGAGATCGCCAGGTTCGCCGGGATTGCCATAGCGATCCTCGTAGCGCGCGGCCGAGAAGCCGAGGAAGCCGGCATCGCCGACCAGCGACGCGCCGAGCGCGCCGGTCTTGGTGTCGATGAAGCTGTTCGGTTGCTTGCCGTTAGGGGTGTCGTAGTCCTTCTGGTTGCGATAGACGCCATCGGCATGCAGTACCAGTGCGCCATCGGCGCCCATCGCATCGGCGCGCATCATGCCGGTGACGCCGTCGTTGACGCTGTCGGCGCGCAGCTCGGCGCGGCCGGAAATCGTTTCGTCGAGAGGCTTCTCGGCGATGCGGCCGTCGACCACGTTGACCACGCCGCCGATCGCGCCGGTGCCGTAGAGCAGGGTAGACGGACCCTTCAGGACCTCGATCTGGTCGGCGAGGAAGGGTTCGATCGCGACGTTGTGGTCCTGGCTGACCGTCGACACGTCCTGCGTCGCCAGGCCGCCCGCGGTCACGCTGACGCGCGGTCCTTCCAGGCCGCGGATGATCGGTCGGCCGACGCCTGAGCCGAAGTTGGAACTCTGCACGCCTGGCAGCTTGCCGACGGTTTCGCCCAGGGTCGCGCCCTTGGCTTCGTCAAGTTTTTCGCCGGCCAGCACTTCGGTCGGCTGCGACAGCTCCTCGGCCGTGTTGCGCAGGGGACTGGCCGTCACCACGATCCGGTCCAGTTCGACTGCGTCGTCGTGACGGGGGTCCTCGGCCGCCTCCGCGGCAACCGCCGCGCCGGTGGCCAGGCAGAGGGCAAGGAACAAAGGGGCGCGACGGAGCGGGGACAATGAGGTCATGGGCATGGGATACTTTGAAAGTCCGACGGAATGTTATAATGTTTCAATCTCGCCGACCCCTACCGAAAGTCATGTCCGCAAATCCGTCCTCGCTGGCCAAGGCCGATCGCCTCGGTTTCGCCGCCTCATTCCTGTGCGCGGTCCACTGCGCCTTGTTGCCGATCGCGCTGGCGCTGCTGCCGTCGCTCGGGTTGGGATTGGGCGGCTGGATCGATCTCGATCAGGGATTCGTCGTGTTCGCGACCCTGCTCGGCGCCACCACGCTGACGCTGGGATACCGTCGCCACCGCGCCTTCCATGCCTGGGCGCTGCTGGTGCCGGCGCTGGTGCTGGTCTGGATCGCTTCGTTCACGCCGCTGCACAGCCACACTGCAGGCCACGCGGTAGTGATGGTGATCGGCGGCCTGACGCTGGCAGGCGCACACTTCCTGAACCTGCGCCTGACCCACGCCGCGAGCGCCGCCAAGCCTTGATCAGGGCGACTCAGGAGGCCGCAATCGCGGCCCCGTGATAGCATTCGCGGCCTCGCGCGCAGACGCACGAACAAGACTTCAGGAGCACACAGATGGGTAAGGGCGACCGCAAGACAGCCAAGGGCAAGCGCTACAACTCGAGCTACGGCAATGCCCGCTCGCACGCGACCATCAAGGCCGCCGGCACGGCGACCGCGCCTGTCGTCAAGAAGGCCAGCGCCAGCAAGGCCGTGAGCAAGGCGCCCGCCAAGAAGACCGTCGCGAAGAAGAGCGCAGCGTAAGCGCTAGCCAGCGGCACGGTGTTCGAGAAGCCCCGCGGATGCGGGGCTTTTTTGTGGCTCGGACCGTTCCCGCCGCTGCTTGCGGGGAGGACAGGTGGGCGGCAGGCCGGAGCCGGTCAACTCCGCATCGCATTGGTCGTCGAGTGCGGGTTCGGTGTTACCAAGGAAGACCGCGAAGATCGATCTCACCTGGTTCCACTGCTTCCCGTTCCGGGCTGAGCAGCATGCAATTCGCCGTCCATATTTTCTCTGCGCCGTTCTGATCAAAACGAACTTCAGATGAAACGCGTTGCCAACCCAGGCGCGCATAAAATGGAAGCAGACTGTCGGCGCAGAGCAACAACCCATGCTTTGCTTTCAGTGTAGAGAACCATTCTGTTGCAGTAAGCGTCAGTAGCTGAGACGCCAGGCCGCGCCTCTTGTAGCTCGGTGCCGTTACAAGATTGTTGAGCCCGACGATCTGAACGGGCTGGCCGTCGAATCGAACGATTCGCTCTACCAGATGGTAGAAACACGCAAGATTCTGGCCTTCCATGCCGAGAAACGACCAGTCTGGCGTGGCCCAGGTCGTCTGACGAACGATGGGAAACTGATCGAACTCATTGCTTGCGAGCAGCCGCAGTTCATCGCGACGCTCAGCGGGCAAGTCGCCGTGGCGGTACGTGTGGATCGTCAGCATTTCGAGCGCCCCAACGTTTCACTTGCGTCCAGCCTCGACCTCTCCCCACACGCGCAGCAGATTCCCACCGAGAATCTTGCGGATGTCCGCATCCGAATGCCCGCGCGCCTGCAACCCCGCGACGAGGTTGGGGAAGTCCGCGACCGTGCGCAGGCCATCGGGCAATTCACCGCTGACGCCGTCGAAATCCGAACCGATGCCGACATGGTCGACGCCGATCAGCTTCACGGCGTAGTCGATCTGGTCGAGCACCGCATCGATCTTCGTTGCCGGCGCCGGATGCGCCTTGTCCCACGCTTCGTCGAAAGCCTCCTCGCTTTCCAGCGGCTTGCCGGCCGCCTTCAGCGCCGCGTTGCGCTGGTTGAGTTCGTTGATGGCGCGGAAGTGGGCCTGCGTATCGGCGGCGCCCTTCGGGTTGACGAACGCGATGCCGAAGGGGACCTGCACCACGCCACCCTTGGCTGCGATCGCCTTTGCCAACTCGTCGCTGATGTTGCGCTCGAAGTCCGGCGTGAAGTGGCGGAACGCCGAATGGCTGGCGATCACCGGCACCGTGCTCAACGCGATCGCATCGCGCGCGGCTTCGTCGGAGACGTGCGAGACGTCGACCATGATGCCGAGGCGGTTCATCTCCGCAACGACGCGCTTGCCGAACGGGCTCAGGCCATGCCACTTGCGCTCGACGGCATAGGAAGAATCGGCGATTCGATTGGCCGCGCTGTGGGCAAGGGTGATGTAGCGCACGCCGCGATCGTGGAAGCGCTGCAGCTGCGACAGGTCGTCGCCGATCGGTGCGCCGTTCTCCATGCCCAGCGCCAGCAGTACGTGCCCATCGGCGCGCAGGCGCTCGACATCCTTCGGCGAGCGCAGCAGCGCGAACTTGTCCGGATGGCGTTGCACCAACGCCTCGACGCCGTCGATCATCGTGTCCGCGATCTGACGCGCGCTGCCGTCGGCGTCCTGCCTGGCGGAGGTGTAGATCGACATGAAGGCGACGTCGAGCCCGCCTTGTCGTGCGCGCGGATAGTCGAACTCTCGGTCGGGCGCCGCCACGCCGAGATCGGCCCAATGCTCCATCAGGATGCCCGGCGCATCGATGTGCGTGTCGACGATCACGGCGTCCTGCGCCAATGCAACGGCGCGTTCATCCGCGGCGAGCGCGGAGCCGATGGCGAGGGTCAACGAACACAGTGCGACAACGATGCGCATGGATTTGCTCCGACAGGTCATGTGAGGTAAATCAGGTGAGGGAAGTACCGCCGGCGTACACCGCACGGGCGAGCGAACCGCCGAGCCAGTAACCGAGTTCGGCAGGATGTCCGATGTTCCAGTGCACGAAGTCGGCGCGAGCGCCGACATGCAGCACGCCGCGATCCTGCAGGCCGAGCGCACGCGCGCCGTGCACCGTGGCGCCGCGCAGCGCTTCGTCCGGCGGCAGCCGGAAATGCGTGCACGCCAGCGCGATCGCCAGGCGCAGCGATTGCAGCGGCGAGGTGCCCGGATTGCAGTCGGTCGCCACCGCCATCGCCACGCCGTGCGCGCGAAATTCATCGATCGGCGGCAACTTCGTTTCGCGCAGGACGTGAAATGCGCCCGGCAACAACACGGCGACGGTGCCGCTCGCCGCCATCGCGCGCACGCCTTCGAGCGAGGTGTGTTCGATATGATCGGCCGACAGGCCACCGAATTCCGCGGTCAGCGCCGCGCCGCCGAGGTCGCTGAGCTGGTCGGCATGCAGCTTGACCGGCAGGCCCAACTCGCGCGCGGCCTCGAATACGCGCCGCGTCTGCGCCGGCGTGAAGCCGATGCTTTCGCAAAAGGCATCGACCGCATCCACCAGGCCTTCGGCGTGCAGCCGCGGCAGCCACTCCAGCACGGCATCGATGTAGCCATCGGCATCGTTGCCGAACTCCGGCGGCAGCGCATGCGCGCCGAGGAAGGTCGTGCGCACGCTGATGCCGAGCGCGAGCCCGATGCGCCGCGCCACGCGCAGCATCTTGCGTTCGCTGTCGAAATCGAGGCCGTAGCCTGACTTGATCTCGAGCGTGGTGACGCCGTCGTCGCGCAACGCGCGCGCGCGCGGCAGCGACTGCGCGAGCAGCTCGTCCTCGCCGGCGGCGCGCGTGGCGCGGACCGTCGAGACGATGCCTCCGCCATTGCGCGCGATCTCCTCGTACGAGGCGCCGTGCAGGCGCTGCTCGAACTCCGCCGCGCGATCGCCGGCGAAGACGACGTGGGTGTGGCAATCGACGAGGCCGGGCGTGATCCAGCCGCCATCGGCGTCGATCACATGGTCGGCCAGTGCCTCCGGCCGTCCCGGCAGTTGCGCGCGGGCACCGGCGAAGGTGATGGCGCCATCGCGCCAAGCCAGTGCGCCGTCTTCGATCGCGCCGTAGCCGTTGTCGTCGGCGAGCGTCGCCAGCGAGGCACCGACCACCAGGCCGTCCCAGTGTTCAGTCACCGCCGCCTCCACCATCGCCGCTATGGTCGCCATCGGTATCGCCGGAGTGGGACCAGTCGCGCGGGTCTGGTTGGCTTCCGCCCGAAGCGTCGGCCCCACCGCCATCGCTGTCGCGCCTGGGCATCCCGCGCTCCTGCGTATCGAACAACACCATGGCCATTACGACGAGACCCATCACGGCGGTCATGATTCCGATCTCGAGCGTGCCCATGCGCATATCCCGTGGCGGTTCGACGCGGTAGCCTAACGCATCCCGGCGGCCGGCCCTCCTGCCAATCGATGAGTCCCCAGCGCATGCCGCACGACAACCACATGGATGCCGATCACCGCTGGAGCACGCGCGGGTGGAAGCAGTCGGCCGGCGACAGCACGTGGCGCGTTCCCGGTATTCCCAACCTGCACTCGCACGCCTTCCAGCGGGCGATGGCCGGACTCGCCGAGCGCCAGACCGATCCGGCGGACAGTTTCTGGACCTGGCGCGAAACCATGTACCGCATGGCCGCGCGCTTCGATCCGGAGTCGCTGCATGCGGTGGCCGCGCAGCTCTACGTCGAGATGCTCGAAGCCGGCTACACGACGGTCTGCGAGTTCCACTATCTGCACCATGCACCCGACGGCACGCGCTATGCGGATCCGACCGCAATGTCGCAGGCGCTGATCGCCGCGGCGCGCGATACCGGCATCCGCATGACCTTGCTGCCGGTGCTGTACATGACCGGCGGCTTCGACGGCCGGCCGCTGGTCGAGCGCCAGCGGCGCTTCGGACACGATGTCGATGCCTACCTGCGCCTGTCGGAGACACTGCGCGCGCAACAGGACGAGACCTTGCGCGTCGGTTGCGCCTTGCACAGCCTGCGCGCCGTTCCGGCTCAGGCGATCGCCGAAGTGGTCGCCGCGCTGCCGCGCGACACGCGCATGCACATCCACATCGCCGAACAGGTCGGCGAGGTACAGGACTGCCTAGCCATCCGTGGTGCGCGGCCGGTCGAGTGGCTGCTCGGCAACGTGGCAGTCGACGCACGCTGGACGCTGGTGCACGCGACGCACCTGACGCTCGACGAAACCCTGGGCATCGCAAGTAGCGGTGCGACCGTGGCGATCTGCCCGACCACGGAGGCGAACCTCGGCGACGGCTGGTTTCCCTTGCGCAACTATCTCGACGCGGGCGGCGCTTGGGGCGTGGGTTCGGACTCGCAGATCTCGGTGTCGCCGGTCGAGGAACTGCGCTGGCTCGAATACGGCCAGCGCCTGGCCACGCGCCATCGCAATATCGCGGTGCGCGCGGGCTCGCAGAGCGTCGGCGAGACGTTGCTGCACGATGCCGTGGCGTGCGGAGCGCAGGCGACCGGTTTCACGGCGAACGGCGACCACCTCGTGCTCGACGACCAGGCACCGCAGTTCGCGGGTATGCGCGAGGACGATGCGATCGACCGCTGGATCTTCAGCGGCAACCGCAACCTGGTGCGCGACGTGGTGGTTGCAGACAAACGCGTGGTCGCCGACGGCCGCCACGCCAATCGAGATGCGATCGCCTCGCGCTACCACGCCACGCTGCAGGCGTTGTTGTCCGATTAGCCTGGGAAAACCAACCTTCGAGGTTTCTGCCGAGCCTGGATTTGCTCCCTCCCCTGCGAATGCAGGGGAGGGTTGGGGAGGGTGCTCTTGCAGTACCGCACACCAAACAAGCGGCGCGTAACTCAGCGCGCCGCAAACAACCCATTCAACGCCTCATAGTCCAACGTCGACTTGTACATCGGCCCCGGAATCCCATCGAGAAACGCCCGCGCCGCCTCCTGTCCAACGGCGAACGCCAGCTTGAACAACGCAGGTCCACAGCTGATCCGGCGCACGCCGACTTCGTGCAATGCCGCGATCGGCGGCAGGCTTGGCATCGCCATCACGTTCAACGCCAGCGGCTGCACCTGCGCGGCGATCTGCGCAGCGGCTTCGATGCTCGCCAGCCCCGGCACGAAACCACCGTCCGCACCGGCCTCGGCATACAAGCGCAGGCGCTCGATCGTCATCGTGATCGCAGCATCGCCCGTGGCCATCCCGCGCAGGTACACATCGGTGCGCGCGTTGATGAACAGCGGTGTGCCCGACAGCCGCGCACGGATCGCACGGATCTTCGCCGCGAGCTGTTCGGGCGCGGCACCACCGTCCTCCAGATTGATGCCGACAGCGCCGGTCGCCGCGACTTCGGCAATAAAAGTTGCGACCGACTCGGGGTCGTCGCCATAACCGTCCTCGACATCGGCAGTGACCGGCACGGATGTGACGCGCACGACGTCGCGCAGCGAATCCAGCAGCACCTCGCGCGGCAACGCGCCACCATCGGCGTAACCGCGCGCCCACGCCACCGCGGCGCTGGTGGTGGCGATGGCCTTGGCGCCGGCTTCCTGCCACAGCCGCGCGCTGGCCGCGTCCCAGGCATTGGCCAGCAGTAACGGCGACGGGCCGTGATGCAGGGCGACGAATTGTTCGTGCAGGGATGTCATGGTCTTTTTTCCTCGAGTAGCGGCTTGCCGATTTCCCAATGATGCCCGAACGGGTCGGCAAGCCGGTGCGACACCGGCATCTTCAACGCACGGCGAACAAATCGCCGTGCGGCAGCGCGCCCTCGAGCTCCAGCAGGAACTGCTTGGCCGGCAGGCCGCCGCCGAAGCCCGTCAGGCTGCCGTCGGCGCCGATCACGCGATGGCAGGGCAGCACGATCGGCAGCGGATTGCGGCCGTTCGCGGCGCCGACCGCGCGCGTCGCGCTCGGCTTGCCCAGGTGCGTGGCCATCTGCGCATAGTTGCGCGTCGCGCCGTACGGAATCTTCGCCAGCGCCCACCACACCGCACACTGGAACGGCGTACCGCGCGGCGCCAGCGGCAGGTCGAACGTGTGCCGCGTGCCGGCGAAGTACTGCGTCAGCTGCACGCGCGCGGCCTGCAGCGCCTCGTTCTCGCCGGCGCGCCATTCGTGGTCCATGGCGCGCGGAAAACGGTGCGGCGGGAACTCGATGATGCGCAGCCCTTCGCCGTCGGCCGCCAACAGCAGTTCGCCGACCGGGCTGCCGATGCGCGTGTACAGCATCATGCCGCGCGCTGCCGCTGCGCAGGCAGCGGGCGGCCGATCGGTGCATCGCTCGCGCGAACGCGCTTCGCTGAGGGTGGATCCACCGGCTTCGGCGTCGACATCGAATCGCGCCAGAGGTGAATCACCGCGTACGCCCGCCACGGACGCCAGGCCTCCGCACAAGCGCCGAGCGCCTTCGCGCTCATGCGCGAGCCATCGAGCGGCACCGCCTTCTGCAGCACCAGATCGTCGGCCGGAAACGCATCCGGATGCCCGAGCGCGCGCATCGCGATGTAGTGCGCGGTCCACGGACCGATGCCGGGCAGCGCCACCCAACGCGCGGTGAAGTCCTCGAGCGTGCGTTCGACCTGGAAATCGACGCGGCCGTCGAGCAGCGCGCGCGCCATCGTGCGCACGGTGTCGGCGCGCGCGCGGGTCAGGCCGATGCTGGCGAGGTCGGCATCGGCCAGCTTGTCCGCAGTCGGAAACAGATGCTCCAGGCCTGGCGCCGCACGACCGGCCGGCAATGCTTCGCCGAATTGCCGCGCCACGCGTGCCGCCAAGGTGCGTGCCGCCGCGACGCTGACCTGCTGGCCGAGGATCGCGCGCACCGCGATCTCGAAACCGTCCCAGCCGCTCGGCAGCCGCAGCCCCGGCGAGCGCTGCAGCAACGGCCGCAGGCGTGCGCTTTCCGACAGCGCGGCGGAGATCGTGGTCGGCTCGGCATCGAGGTCGAACATGCGGCGCAGGCGATGCACGACGTCGAGCAATCGCGACGAACGCAGGCCATGCAGTTCCAGCTTCAGCGCATGTTCGCCGCCCGGCCAGGCACTGACGCGCAGCCAGCCTGCGGTTTCGGACGCATCGCTGCCGGTCGGCGCGACCACGCGCGCGTAGCTGTCCTCGTCGACGACTTCGACGCCGGGCAACGCGCGCCCGCGCAGGAACGCGAGCATCGCAGCGAAGTCGTACGGCGGCCGATAGCCGAGCCGCAGCGTCAGCATCTCGCCCGATTGTCCTTGTGGCGTCGCCAGCGGTCGCCGGCGCAGGTCGCGCGGAGCCATGCGGTAGGCATCGCGGAATGCGGCGTTGAAACGTCGCAGGCTGCCGAAGCCCGCGGCCAGCGCGACCTCGGTGATAGGTAGCGTGGTTTCGGTCAGCAATTGCTTGGAGAACAGCAGGCGGCGCGTGCCGTGCACGCCAATCGGCGCGGCACCGAGGCGCTCCACGAACAGGCGTCGCAATTGCCGCTCGCCGATGTCGACGCGCCGCGCCAGTTCCGACAACGGCTGCTCGGCGAGCGCGCCCTGGTCGATCAGCTTCAACGCACGCGCCACGACCGCGTCGCCGCGCCGCCAGATGCCGTCGTCCAGCGACAACTCGGGCCGGCAGCGCAGGCACGGACGGAAGCCCGCCGCTTCCGCGGCCGCGGCGTTGGCGAAGTACGTGACCCGCTTCGCCCACGGCGCCGGGCAGACCGGTCGGCAATAGATGCGCGTGCTGGTGACGGCGGTGAAGAACAGGCCGTCGAAGCGCGGATCGCGGCTCAGGCGGGCCTGCTCGCAGACGTGCGGATCGGGCAGGGTGGTGTGATTGGTCGAGGTCATGGCGTCAGGCTAGCACCGCCGGCGGCGGCGGACTCGCCGGATTCGGACATCACCGTGGGAGCCAATTCAGGCAGGGGGCGCGACTTCTAAGGAGCGCGCCTGCTCTGCGATCAACGCCCCGTCGGCGCAGGCTCCGCGCGCAGCGCCGGCAGCAACGCGCGGGATTGCCATCATTCGCCGCGGGCGTAATGCCGAGCAGGCGCGCCAGCAGCGGATACACGTCGACGTTGTCGAACGGCGGTAGGCGCACGCCCTGGCGGAATGCCGGTCCGCGCGCAAGAAAGATCGCGCGCATCGAAGGCAGCGCCGGATCGTAGCCGTGCGAACCGCGCGTCGTGCCGGCAGGTCTTTTTGCGATCGTCTC
>CAWFMH010000006.1:0-721582 GCA_963816945.1 uncultured Gammaproteobacteria bacterium
ACCGGGGTCGGCACGCCCTCAGCATCTTGAATTTCAACCTTTATGCTGCCTGCTGCCGAAGTTGCGTAGTTCAGCACCAATTGCTGGCCGCTGAATACCAACGGCCGTGTTGTGAACTCGCCGCCATCCCCCCGGCGTGGACGGAGCCAAACCCAGCCGTCGCACGGTCAGGCCGCAGTCGATTGTCGGGCCAGCGATAGTGCTCACTGGCATACATCGAGAACTCGTCTGGACCCGTCTGCACAATTCCCCACGCTGGCATGTTGCTGCGGTCGGTCCAGTTGTGTGGATCCGGCCCGGGTCGCAGCCAGGCTTCCAAATTTTTGCGATCCCAGTTGGCTCCGTCGCGGCTCGTTAACATGACGGCGTCTGAGACGCCAGGTTCCTCGCGCGTCAACTTTCGTGCGTTGCGGTTCAAACCGCATTGGAAATGCCAGGTAATGGTGCGGAGCTCCGGGGCAGGCATCGTCGCGTCGTGAAGAAATGCGTCTTTGGCAAATCGTCGGCGATACTTGTTCGGTTCAGGATCCGTCCATGTCAAAAAGTCGGGCGACTCACAATGTTGAATCGAACGGATGCCCCCTGCGCCATACCGGCTGTAAGCGGCGATAGTTTATGCCGATCTCATCCCAGAAAGCCAGGTTCAGCGAGTCGAACGAACCTTTCGTCATCACTGGTTCGTCGCGGAGCTTCTGCCAATGAATGCCGTCGGCCGATACGTAGCCGCACAAATGATTGGCCAACCCCGCCAGCGCCTTGTAACGTTCTTCGGGTTTCGCCGCTGGATTCGTATCTAGAAACGGTGCGAAGTTGTGCGACATCGCTCCCGACAAAATCACGTTGTTGTCATCCGAACCATTAATCTTGTGCAAATGCAGCTTCGGCCGCTCGAAGTGAATGCCGTCCTGACTCTCGGCGTAACAGGTCACTTGCTCCTTCGAATCATCGCGTTTGTGCCCGACCCGCGATAGTAAAGCCGATAAAGTGGTCCGTCTTTAAAGATTGTGTAGTACCCGCTGACATCTCCCTCCCAAGGCTGATCGGTGACGAGCACAACCTCCCGACGCACAGGAGTACTGAGCTGCAGTGCAACATTATGGGCTGACGATTGGATCGATGAAGTTGATCGTCGACGAACATCTCCACGCGAGTGCCGATGTCGATCGGCCTCGCATGGCACGGCGCTCTCTGCCCACAAACTTGCCGCGTGCGAAACGACGACCGCGAAAACGATCGTCATGGTCGCTCTAGCTGTATTCATGCTGCCCCAATTATTCAATATGGATGCCGGTTGGGTGGCTGGTCGCGCCTAGGCGAGCCCCAGTTCGTTAAATCCTGGGGGCTCGGTGAAGCTCGTCCCCAGCCAGCCGGAATACTTCAAGGTTTCGCCTTCGAAGTTACCTGCAACGGCCCAATACGATACAAACCTGCCGGAGTTCTGTCTGCGATCGGGAGTCCAATCGCCTGCTTCCTTGCCTCGTCATACAAGCCAATCGCCAAATCATACTCTCCGGTAGACGCAGGCGAGCGGCGCTGCCTCGGGCGGCGCCGCGGCCGCCGGACCCGGCCGAGGACCAGCGGCTGGACGATGTCGGCCGGGGTCGCCTCCCAGCGCAGGTACTCGTGCAGGCCGGGCGTCCGGCTCGAGGCCGAGGTCGGCGGCGAGCCGCGGGCGTTCGACGTCGCACTCGACCAGCGCCGTCGCCGTCCCGGCCGCGGCGGCGACCCCGGCGAGGCCGACGGCGACGGTCGCGGCCGCCTCCTCCTCCCCGGTCACCAGCACGACGCGGCGCGCCGCCGAGCCCGCTCGCGGACCCCGCGCGAGCGCCTCGAGGTCGGCGCGGCGCAGCCCCCAGGCGCGGCCGTTCGAGGACGCGGGCGCGCCGATCTCGGCGAGGACGGCGAGCCTAGGCGGCATCGGGGCCGGGGCCGCTCACATCCGCTCGGGCGCCGAGATGCCGAGCAGCCCGAGCGCCCCGCGATCGTCCGCTTCGCCGCCAGGCAGAGGGCGAGCCGCGAGGCTTCGACCCCCTCCCCCTCCGCGCCGACCACCTGGCAGTCGCGGTAGAAGGCGTGGAAGTCGGCGGCGACCGCGGTCGAGTAGGCGCAGATCCGGTGCGGCGCCCGCCGCGCGGCCGACTCGCGCACCTCGTTGGGGAACTCGAGCAGCCGCTTGATCAGCGCCTTCTCGCTCGCGCTCCAGCGGCTCCGCGCGCCCGCTCGGGGTCGAGCGCGCTCCGGCACCTCGCCGCCCTCCTCCCCCGCTTTGCGCAGGATCGAGGCGATCCGCGCGTGCGCGTACTGCACGTAGTAGACCGGGTTGTCGGAGGCCTGCTTGCGGGCCAGGGCGAGGTCGATGTCGACGGTCGTCTCGTGGCTGCGCCAGAGCATGAACCAGCGCGCCGCGTCGACGCCGATGTCGTCGATCAGGTCGTCGAGCGAGACGAAGTCGCCGCTGCGCTTCGACATCTGCGCCCGCTGGCCGTCCTCGACGATGTGGACGAGCGACATGATCAGCGCCTCGAAGCTGTCGGGGTCGGCGCCGAGCGCCTCGATCGAGGCGCGCAGCCGGCCGATGTAGCCGTGGTGGTCGGCGCCGAGCACGTCGATCAGCCGGCCGAAGCCGCGCTCCAGCTTGTCCCAGTGGTAGGCGATGTCGGGCATCAGGTAGGTCGGCTCGCCGTCGGAGCGGATCAGCACCCGGTCTTTGTCGTCGCCGAAGGTCGGTCGTGCGCAGCCAGAGCGCGCCCTCGTGCCGGTAGGTGTGGCCGCCCGCGTCGAGCTTCGCCAGGGCGCTCTCGACGTCGCCGCGGTCGACCAGGCTGCGCTCGGAGAACCAGGTGTCCATCTCGACGCCGAAGCGCGCCGAGGGACGCCGCGCACCTGCTCGATCATCAGCTCGATCCCGCGCGCGCCGACCGCCTCGAGGTCGTCGGGGTCGATCCCCTCGTCGGCGATCTGTCGCCGCCAGCTCGATCACGTACTCGCCCTGGTAGCCGTCCTCGGGCGGCTCCTCGCCGCGCATCCGGGCGGCGATCGAGCGGGCGAAGTTGGTGATCTGGGACCCGGCGTCGTTGATGTAGTACTCGCGCTCGACCTCGTGGCCGATCGCCGCCAGCAGCCGCACCACCGCGTCGCCGTAGGCCGCCCCGCGGCCGCCGCCGACGTGCAGCGGGCCGGTCGGGTTGGCGGAGACGAACTCGACCAGGATCCGTTCCGGGGACGGCGGTCGGGGCCGGGCCGAGGTCGTCGCCCGGCGGCGAGCAGGACCGCCAGCGCGCGCCGGTACCAGGCGTCGGCGAGGAAGAGGTTGACGAAGCCGGGGCCCGCGACCTCGACCCGGTCGAGGCTCCCGGCCTCGCCGCCGAGGCTGCCTTCGAGCTCGCCCCGCAGGCGCTCGGCGACGGCGCGCGGGTTGTCCCCGAGCGGCCCGGCGAGCAGCATCGCCGCGTTCGAGCTGTAGTCGCCGAGGTCGGGCTTCGGCGGGCGGTCGAGGGTCGGGGCCGGCTCGGTGGGCTCGCCGTCGCGCAGCGCCCGGGCGGCGGCCTCGACGGCGCCCTTCAGCTCGGCGATCGAATCGGTGGAGGCATGCGACGAATCGTAGGCGTCCCCGCCGACGGCGCTGCCGGACGGCCAGGTTACGAGCGGCGGGCCGGGTAGTGTGGATCGCTTGCGCGTAGGGGTGATCTCAGACGTCCACTCCAATCTCCCGGCTCTGGAGGCGGTCCTCGAGTCGATCGAGGCGGCCGGGCCGGAGGAGATCTGGTGCCTCGGCGACGTGGTCGGCTACGGCGCCCAGCCGGACGAGTGCACGGCGCTGGTGCGGGAGCGCTGCGCGGTCTCGCTGAACGGCAACCACGACCTCGCGGTGACCGGCGGCGATCGACGCGGCGACCTTCTCGGAGACGGCGCGGGCGGCGGTCGACTGGACCGAAGCGAGCACGCCTCGGCGGAGACGATCGAGTGGCTCGCGGAGCTCTCGCCGGAGGGCGCGCGCGAGGGCTTCGGCCTCTTCCACGCCTCGCCGCGGGACCCGATCTGGGAGTACGTGCTCTCGATCGACCAGGCCGAAGCGGGCCTCGACGCGCAGGAGCGAGCGGATCTGCCTGATCGGCCACTCGCACGTCGCGCTCTTCTTCACCCGGCCGCCCTCGACCGGGCGGCGCAGCTTCGCCACCGGCGCCCAGGCGGCCGACGGCGACCTGCTCGACCTCGGCCGAGGGCGAATGGCTGCTGAATCCCGGCAGCGTCGGTCAGCCGCGCGACGGCGACCCGCGCGCCGCCTGGCTCGAGATCGACACCGACGAGCTGGACCGCGCGCTACCACCGGGTCCCCTACGACGCCGTCGCGGCGGGCGCCTCGATCCTCGAGGCGGGGCTGCCGGCGGCGCTCGCCGAGCGGCTCCAGATCGGCCGCTGAGCCGTCGCCCGAACATCCCCAGACAGGCGAAACAGATCGGCCAAATGCAGGGTAAATATCGACTCAGAAGTGTTCTCTAGACTCGAAACATGGGTCGCCTCCGCGCAGCCTCGCTCGTCCTTGCCGCCCTCGCGGCGGGACTGCTGCTGGCCGCCTGCGGGAGCGGCGGCAACGCCGAACTGCTGCCCGGGACGACGGCCGACCAGATCACCTCGAACCTCGACCAGGTGCGCGAAAGCGTCAACGAAGGCGACTGCGAAGAGGCCGAAATCGCGGTCGCCGAGGTCAGCACCGAGGTCGACGAGCTGCAGCAAGGTCGATGCGAAGTTGAAGAAGGCGCTCGAAGCAGGGCGCTGCTGAAGCTGTCCGAAGTGGTTAATAGCTGTGGAGCACAGGCCGAAGCCGAAGAACTGGAAGCAAACGAAGCAAGAGGAAGCCGAAGAAGCCGAAGAACAGGAAGCAGACTGAAGCCGAAGAAGCCGAAGCCGAAGAAGAAGCGCTCGAAAAGCAACAAAAGGCTGAAGAACGCGAAGAAGAAGAAGAAAAGCCGTCGCAGGAAGAAGCCGAAGAAGAAGCCGAACAGCCGGGCCCGTCGAAGGCGAAGAATCCAAAGGCAAAGCCAAAGGCCACGAAAAGCAGGAAGAAATCGAACCTCCCAGTGAAGAAGAAGAAGTGACGCCGCCGGTCGGCCGGCGGCAGGCCCCGCGGGCGGGATCGGCCCCGGCGCCGCCGTCGAAGGCGGCGCCTGATGGAGGCCGGGACCCTCTCCGGGCGCTACGAAACCGCCGAGCGGCTCGGCTCGGGCGGGATGTCGAACGTCTACAAAGCGACCGACCGGATCCTCGAGCGCACCGTCGCGGTGAAGATCCTCGCCGAGCACCTCTCCGACGACGAGCGCTTCGTCGCCCGCTTCCGCCGCGAGGCGCTGGCGGTCGCGCGCCTGATCCACCCGAACATCGTCCAGGTCTACGACTCGGGCGTCGACGACGGCCGCCACTACATCGTCATGGAGTACGTCGCCGGGCCGCTCCGGCGCGCAGCTGCTGCAGCGCCACGGGCCGGTCGACGCCGAGACGGCGGCGGAGATCGGCATGCAGGCCTGCGCCGGCCTCGACTACGCGCACCGCCGCGGGATCATCCACCGCGACGTCAAGCCGGGGAACCTGATGATCAACGGCGGGCCGGTGGGCAGCGGCGACACTGGTCGTGAAACTGACCGACTTCGGGATCGCCCGGGCGATCGAGCAGACGCGGATCACCCAGGTCGGCTCGGTCGTCGGCACCGCCGCCTACCTCTCGCCCGAGCAGGTGCGCGGCGACGAGGCGACGCCGGGGACCGACGTCTACGCGCTCGGCGTCGTCCTCTACCAGTTCCTCACCGGGCGGCTGCCCTACGAGGGCTCCTCGCTGGCCGAGCTGGCGGTGCGCCAGCAGAACGAGAAGCCGCTGCCGCCGAGCACCTACAACTCCGAGGTGCCGGAGCCGCTCGAGCGCCGCGGTGCTGCGGGCGCTGGAGGGCGACACCAGCCGCCGCTACGCGAGCGCCGACGAGTTCGCGACCGGGCTGCAGATGGGCCTCGAAGGCGAAGACGTGACGACGCTCTGCACGGCGGCGGCGAAGGCCACACGCCGACCCGCGTGCTCGGCGGCGACACCGCCGCGACCCGCCACCTCGACCGCACCACCGCGCAGACCGAGTACCGCCCGGCGCCGCCGCCGGCGCGCCGGCTCGAGCCGCGCCGCGATGCCCCGGCGCGTCGCTCCGAACCGTACGCGGGCGACCCACGCCGCAGGCGCCGGTCCCGCCGATCCAGCAGGCGCAGCCCCGCAAGCGCTCCGCCTTCTCCCGCTTCGTCCGCTTCGTCCTCGCGCTGGTCGCGCTGGTGCTCGTCGCGGGCGCGGTCGCGACCGGGGTGATCCTCACCACCGACAAGGCCGCCGGGGTCCACATCTCCAAGGTCGCGGGCGACACGGTCCACAAGGTGGTCGAAGAATTCAAGGACCTGGTCTCGAAGAACAAGGAATAGGCGGGCCGCTCGGGCGGGGCACGGCGAAGGACGGCAAGGGACGGGCTGGTGAGAAGCGGGGATCCTGCACCCCCTCCTCTCTCAAACTCGGGCGAAGACCGCTCGCGGACGATCAAGTTTCGTACCGCGCCCTCGTTACAAGCCGTTCGGAGGGGGTCAGGATCCCCGCTGACGCAGCGCGTTTGCCGGCTCGGTCGGCGGGAGTCAGGCGGACCAGGGCGGGAGCGCCGCTCAGGACGGCGGCGCGGTAGGCCTCGAAGCGGTGCGGCTTCGATCGCTGTGCGGGCGTGGGTGGTCAGTTCGCGCATGTAGGTGAGGTTGTGGAGGACGATCAGGCGGACGGCGGTCAGTTCTTCGGCGCGGCGAGAGGTAGGAGATGTAGTCGCGGGTGTGGCGGGTGCAGGCGGGGCAGGGGCAGCCGTCGACCAGCGGGGACTTGTCGCCGACGTGGCGGCCCTTGCGGAGGTCGAGGCGCCAGCGGGTCTCGGGGCTCGGCGCGAGGGCGACGCCGTGGCGGGCGAGGCGGGTCGGGACGGCGCAGTCGAAGACGTCGAGGCCGAGGGCGATGCCGCCGAGCAGGTCGTCGACCTCGCCGATCCCGAGCAGGTGCTTGGCCGCCGCCTCGGGCAGGAGCGGCGCGGTCATCGCGAGGACGGCGGCCATCTCCTCCTTGTCGCGGCCGAGGGTGCCGCCGATCGCGATGCCGTCGACGCGCGGCCGCGCGAGATCGCCTCCGCCGATTCGCGCCGCAGGTCCTCGTGGGTGCCGCCCTGGACGATGCCGAAGAGCGCCTGGCGCGGCGGGCCCGTTCTCCTCGTGCCAGGCGACGCAGCGGTCGAGCCAGCGGTGGGTGCGCTCGGTCGAGCGGGCGGTGTAGTCGCGGTCGGCGTGGAAGGGCGTGCACTCGTCGAAGGCGAGGGCGATGTCGGCGCCGAGCGCCGCCTGCACCTCCATCGAGACCTCGGGCGAGATGAACAGCTCGCGGCCGTCGCGGGGCGAGCGGAAGCGGGCGCCCTCCTCGGTGATCTCGACCTCGGAGCCGTGGTCGCCGGAGCGGCCGCTGCCCTTCACCTCGTTGGCGACGCCGCCGTGGGCGAGCGAGAAGACCTGGAAGCCGCCGGAGTCGGTGATCAGCGCCCGGTCCCAGCCCATGAAGCCGTGCAGGCCGCCCGGCGGCGGCGATCCGCTCCGGCCCCGGGTTGACGAACAGGTGGTAGGTGTTGCCGAGGATCAGCTGGTAGCCGAGCGCCGCGACCTCGTCGCCGTCCAGCCCCCGCACCGAGCCCTTGGTCGCCAGCGGGATGAAGGTCGGCGTCTCGATCGGCCCGTGCGCCGTCTCGATCGTCCCCGCCCGCGCCGCCCCGTCGCGGGCGTCGATCGTGAAGTTGAGCCGATGCGGTCGTCACGCATGTTGACGGGCCGAAACGGCCATGCTGATCGGCCCGTCACCGGTGGCGTCGGCTAGTCACGACTCGATCAGGGTGCGGCCGGTCATCGGGGCGGGCTGGGCGATGCCGAGGAGGTCGAGGGCGGTCGGGGCGACGTCGGCGAGGATGCCGCCGGAGCGCAGGTCGAGGCCCTCCTGGGTGACGATCAGCGGCACCGGGTTCAGCGAGTGGGCGGTGTTCGGCGAGCCGTCGGGCTCGAGCATGTTGTCGCAGTTGCCGTGGTCGGCGGTGATGATGCAGGCGCCGCCCTTGCCGAGGACCGCCTCGACCACGCGGCCGAGCTGGGTGTCGACGGTCTCGAGCGCCTTCACCGCGGCCGGGATCACGCCGGTGTGGCCGACCATGTCGGGGTTGGCGAAGTTGATCACGCCGAAGCGGTACGCCCCCTCCCCCCACTTCGTCGACGAAGGCGTCGGCCGCCTCCGCGGCGCTCATCTCCGGCTTGTGGTCGTAGGTCGGCACGTCGCGCGGCGATTCGACCAGCGCCTGCTCTTCGCCCTGCTGCTCGCCCTCGCGGCCGCCGTTGAAGAAGTAGGTGACGTGGGCGTACTTCTCGGTCTCGGCGACGTGCAGCTGGCGCCCGCCGGACTCGGCGATCGTCTCCCCCAGCGTCGTCTCCGGCCGCCGCTCGGGGAAGGCGACCGGGTAGGGCCACTCCTTGCGGTAGGAGGTCATCGTCGTCATGTCGAGCGTCGGCCCGCCGGCGCGGCTGAACTCGTCGAAGTTCGGCTCGGCCAGCGCCCGGGTCATCTCGCGCGCCCGGTCGGGGCGGAAGTTGACGAAGATCGCGACGTCGCCCGCGGCGGCGCCGTCGTAGTCGCCGATCACGGTCGGCAGGACGAACTCGTCGGTCTTGCCGTCGCTCGTAGGAGGCCTCGATCGCCTCGGCGGAGGTCGCCGCCTTCTGCCCGTGGGCGTGGACGATCGCGTCGTAGGCGAGCTTCACCCGCTCCCAGCGCGTGTCGCGGTCCATCGCGTAGTAGCGGCCGCTGACCGTGCCGACCCGCCCGGCGGCGCGCAGCCAGCTCTCCAGCTCGGCGAGGTACTCGCGGCCGCCCGTCGGCGCCGTGTCGCGGCCGTCGGTGAAGGCGTGGAAGACGACGTCGGGGACGCCTTCCTGGGAGGCCAGCTCGACGATCGCCTCGAGGTGCTCCCAGCCCGAGTGGACGCCGCCGTCGGAGACCAGGCCGAGCAGGTGCAGCCGCCCCCGCGGGCTTTCGCGCGCCCGCGCGCAGGCGGCGACCAGGGCCTCGTTGTCGTAGAAGGAGCCGTCGGCGATCGCGCCGTCGATCCGCGCCAGGTCCTGCTTGACGATCGCGCCCGCGCCGAGGTTCAGGTGGCCGACCTCGGAGTTGCCCATCTGGCCGACCGGCAGGCCGACGTCGGGGCCCTGGGCGGAGAGCTCGGTGTGCGGGTAGCTGCGCCCAGAGGCGTCGAAGACCGGCGTCTCGGCGAGCGAGACCGCGTTGCCCGGGCCGGGCGGCGCGAGCCCCCAGCCGTCGAGGATGACCAGCGCGAGGGAAGGGACGAGCGGTCATGCGCCGCGACCGTCGGACGATGAGCGACGCGGTCCCGGCGTCATGGTCAGGCCGCCTCGACGATCGCGGCGAAGTCCTCGGCGTCCAGCGCCGCGCCGCCGACCAGGGCGCCGTCGACGTCGGGCAGCGCCAGCAGCTCGGCCGCGTTGCCGGGCTTCACCGAGCCGCCGTAGAGGATCCGCACGTCGTCGGCCGCCGCGCCGCGCGCGCGCAGGACGTCGCGGATGAACGCGCACGCCTCCTGGGCCTGCTCGGGGGTCGCGACCTTGCCGGTGCCGATCGCCCAGATCGGCTCGTAGGCGATCACGACCTTGGCGACGTCCTCGTCGGAGACCTCGGCGAGGTCGGCCTGCAGCTGGCGCTCCAGCACTTCCTCGGTCTGCCCGCCGTCGCGCGCCTCCTCGCTCTCGCCGACGCAGAGGATCGGCTCGAGGTCGGCGGCCAGCGCCGCGGGCACCTTCTTCGCCAGCGCCTCGTCGGTCTCGCCGAAGAACTGGCGCCGCTCGGAGTGGCCGAGGACGACCGCCTCGACGTCGAGCTCGACCAGCATCGGCGCCGAGACCTCGCCGGTGAAGGCGCCCGACTCTCGTCGTAGTGCATGTTCTGGGCGGCGACCCGGACCGCGGTCCCGCGCCGGCGCTCGACCACCTCGTGCAGCGCCGTGAACGGCGGGCAGACGACGACGTCGTGCTGGGTCGCGGCGATCCGCGGCAGCAGCGCGTCGATGAACTCGGCCGCCTCGGCGACCGTCTTGTTCATCTTCCAGTTGGCGGCGATGTAGGGCGTGCGGGGCATCAGCTCTCCTCGTTCGTCGGCCGGCGGACCTTCGCGTCGATCAGCGCCTCGACGCCGGGCAGCTTCTTGCCCTCGAGCAGCTCCAGCGAGGCGCCGCCGCCGGTCGAGAGCCAGTCGACCTGGTCGGCGAGGCCGAACTGCGACCATCGCCGCGACCGAGTCGCCGCCGCCGACCACGGTCTTGCCGGCGCCTCCGCGACCGCCTCGGCGACCGCCCGCGTGCCGCCCGCGAAGGGCTCCATCTCGAAGGCGCCCATCGGCCCGTTCCAGAGCACCGTGCCGGCCTCGCCGACGGCCTCGGCGTAGAGCGCGCCGGTCTTCGGGCCGACGTCGAGGCCCATCCAGCCGTCCGGCACCTCGACCCCGTCGAGCTCCTGGCGCTCGGTGTCGGCGCTGAACTCGCGTCCCAGGACCAGGTCGACCGGCAGGATCAGCTCGCAGTCGGAGGCCTCGGCCTTGGCCAGCGCCTCGCGCGCCGCCTCGACGCTCTCGTCGTCGAACAGCGAGTCGCCGATCTCCTTGCCCTGCGCCTTGAAGAAGCTGAAGCACATCGCGCCGCCGATCAGGATCTGGTCGGCGACCTCGAGGAAGCGGTCGATCACGCCGACCTTGTCGGAGACCTTGGCCCCGCCGAGCACGACGACCGAGCGGCCGCGCCGGGTCCTCGACCACCTTGCTCAGTTCGGTCACCTCGCGCTCCAGCAGCAGCCCCGCGTAGCCGGGCAGGTGGCGCGCGACGCCCTCGGTCGAGGCGTGGGCGCGGTGCGCGGCGCCGAAGGCGTCGTTGACGTAGACCTGCGCCAGCGCCGCCAGCGAGCCCGCCAGCATCGGGTCGTTCTTCGTCTCCCCCGGCTCGAAGCGGGTGTTCTCGAGCAGCACGACTTCGCCGGGGCCGAGGCAGCCGGCGGCCACGTCGACCTCGGCGCCGACCACCTTCGGCGCCTGCGTCACGTTCGACGCCGAGCAGCTCGCGCGAGCCGCCGGCTCGACCGGCGCCAGCGACAGCTCCGGGACGTACCTTGCCGCCCGGCCGCCCCAGGTGGGAGGCGAGCACCAGCGCCGCGCCCCGTTCGCGCAGCAGTTCGAGGGTCGGCAGCGCCGCCCGGATCCGCGTGTCGTCGACGACCTCGCCGTCCTTCAGCGGGACGTTGAAGTCGACCCGGACGAGGACCCGCCGGCCCTTGACCTTGGCGTCGCGGACGCTTGCCTTCGAGAACGCCATCGGCTCGTCCCCCGGCTCGCCGTCGGCGCGCTAGAGGACCTTGCCGGCGAGCTCGACGCAGCGGTTCGAGTAGCCCCACTCGTTGTCGTACCAGCTGATCACCTTGGCCATCCGGCCGTCGCCGATCACCATCGTCGAGAGCCCGTCGACGATCGAGGAGTGCGGGTCGCCGACGATGTCGGTGGAGACGATCGCGTCCTCGGTGTAGTCGAGGATCCCCTTCATCGGGCCCTCGGCGGCCGCCTTCAGCGCGGCGTTGATCTCCTCCGGCGTCGAGCGGGTTCGGCGGTCGTGAAGACGAGGTCGACGGCCGAGCCGGTCGGCGACCGGGGCGCGCATCGAGAAGCCGTTCAGCTTCCCGTTCAGCTCCGGCAGCACCAGGCCGACGGCCTTGGCGGCGCCGGTCGTGGTCGGGATCAGGTTCAGCGCCGCGGCGCGCGAGCGGCGCGGGTCTTTGTGCGGCATGTCCTGCAGGCGCTGGTCGGCGGTGTAGGCGTGGATCGTCGTCATCAGCCCCTGCTCGATCCCGAACGACTCGTGCAGCACCTTCGCCAGCGGCGCCAGGCAGTTGGTCGTGCAGGAGGCGTTGGAGATGACGTTGTGGGCGTCCTTGTCGTAGGCCTCGTCGAAGTTGACGCCGAGCGCGACGGTGACGTCGGGTTCGGTGGCCGGGGCGGAGATGATGACCTTCTTGGCGCCCGCCTCGAGGTGCTTGGCGGCGTCCTCGCGCTTGGTGAAGAAGCCGGTCGACTCGATCACGACGTCGACGCCGAGGTCGCCCCAGGGCGAGCGCGGCCGGGTCGCGCTCGGAGAGCACCTTCAGCTCCTTGCCGTCGATGATGATCGAGTCGCCGTCGACCTCGACCTTGCCCGGGAAGCGCCCGAGGATCGAGTCGTACTTGAGCAGGTGGGCCATCGTCTCGGTGTCGACGAGGTCATTGACGGCGACGAACTCGAGGTCGGCCCCCGCCGCGTGTGCCGCGCGGAAGACGTTGCGCCCGATACGCCCGAAACCGTTGATCCCGACCTTCACTGCCATGAAGCCACTGCCTCCTGTAGTTCTGATTTGGACGAGCCGATCCTATGGATTCGGCAGTTACTTGGCCCTTGCCGACGGGCCGCTCAATCGGACCCGACGGTGATCTCGATCTCGTAGCCGTCGGGGTCCTTGAGGAAAGCCGAGTAGGAGCCGGAGCCGTAGGAGCGGCGTTCGCCCGGCTCGGCGACGCTGGTGCCGCCGGCGCGGATCCCGTTCTCGTAGGCCGCCTTCACCGCGACGATGCCGAGCCCGGAGACGCTGAGCAGGCCGTAGCCCGGCTTCGGGTCGTGGTGGGCGGAGATGAAGAAGACCGGTTTGGCGATGCCCCAGCCGATCGTTTTGTCCTCGTCGAAATGGCGCCGCCAACCCAGCGGGGCGAGCATCGTGTCGTAGAACGAGGCACTGCGTTCGAGGTCTGCGACCTCAAGAAGGACGTGATGCAACATCTTGGTGACCGGCAGGCTACACGGCGACGGAGCGACGGAAGGCAGCGGCGCCTCACCCCGAGCGGGGGGTCCAGCGGAAGAAGCGGATCGCCAGGAGGAGGCCGCCGACGCCCCAGATCGCGACGATCAGCGAGGTGGCCCCAGGCGACCGCGTGGGCGCCGCCGGGCACGTAGGCGTCGAAGAAGGCGAGGAAGAAGTGGCGGATCGGGAAGACGTCGGCGAAGTGGATGATCCCGCTCGGCAGCTGGTCGTCGGGGATGAAGACGCCGGAGAGGAAGTAGAGCGGCAGCAGGAGTGAAGTTGACGATCGGGGCGGCGGCGTCCTGGGTCGGGATCGCCGCGGTGAGCGCGATGCCGAGGCAGGAGAAGGAGGCGGCGCCGATCGCCAGCACGAGCGAGGATCTCCGGGATCCGGCCCCAGGGGAAGCTGACGCCGTAGACGATGCCGCCGATCACGCGCGAGCAGGACCAGCATCAGCGATCGCGGTGACGATCGAGTTGCCGACCCGGCCGGCGATGAAGACCCAGGGCGGCATCGGGGTGCCGCGGCCGCGCTTCAGCCGGCCGTCCTCGCGGGCGATCACCAGCGACATCGCCAGCGTCTGCATGGTCGAGGAGATGATCGACATCGTGATGATCGCCGGCACGTAGTAGGTGTCGGTGTCGATGTGGCCGCCGCGGATTTCGACCGTGTCGGCCGCCGAAGATCGAGCCGAAGATGACCAGCAGCAGGACCGGGAAGAAGACGGTGAAGCCGACCGACGCGGGGTTGCGCCAGAAGGCCTTCTGGTCGAAGCGGAACTGGTGGCCGACGAGGGCGAGGCCGCTCATTCGCTCGGCGGCCGCCTTCTCGGTCGGTCGCGGTGAGGTCGAGGTAGACGTCCTCGAGCGAGGGCCGCGTCACTTCGAGGCCCTCGAGGTCCTCGCCGCGCTCCGAGCGCCTCGGCGGTGAGCCGGTTCAGCTCCCGCACCGGGTCGAGGGTCTCGATCGAGACCTCCTCGCCCGCCGCGTCGCGGTAGCGGATCGTCGCCGCCGCCTTCTCGCGTTCGCCGAGGTCCTCGGGGGTGCCCTGCGGCGACGATCTGGCCGGCGGCGATGATCGTCACCCGGTCGGCGAGCCGCTGCGCCTCGTCCATGTAGTGGGTGGTGAGGAAGATCGTCTTGCCGAGGTCGCGCAGGCCCGCGATCACGTCCCAGAACTGGCGCCGGGCGGAGGGGTCGAAGCCGGTCGTCGGCTCGTCGAGGAAGAGCAGCTCGGGGTCGCCGACCAGCGCCATGCCGACGTCGAGCCGCCGCTGCTGGCCGCCGGAGAGCTTGCGCGCCCGCTCGTCGGCTTTCCCTCCAGGCCGACCAGCGCGATCGACCTCCTCGACCGAGCGCGGGTGGCTGAAGTAGCCGGCGTAGAGCTCGAGCGACTCGCGCACGGTCAGGTAGGGATCGAGGCGGTTCGACTGCAGGACGATGCCGATCCGGTCGCGCCAGGCGCGCCCGGCGTGCTGCCGGGTCCTCGCCGAGCACGCGTCACCTCGCCCCCGGTCCGCTTGCGGTAGCCCTCGAGGATCTCGACCGTCGTCGTCTTGCCGGCCCCGTTGGGGCCGAGGAAGGCGAAGATCTCGCCGCGCTGCGACCTCGAGGTCGATGCCGCGCACGGCCTCGGTCTCGCCGTAGCTCATGCGCAGGCCGCTGATGGAGATGGCAGGATCGGGCATGGCCGCAGGCGCGATTCTAGGTCGACGGACGCAGCGAGCGTGGCGTGCTATGCACGCGACGTCCGAGGACGCGTCTGGCGACGGCGAGGCCGTCGTCAGCCGATGTCGACGTCGCGGTGCTTGACCCGGACGACCACGTCGTCGCGGGCCTCGAGGTCGCGGCGGATGCGGTCGGCGACGGTGACCGAGCGGTGGCGGCCGCCGGTGCAGCCGATCGCGATCGTCAGGTGGCTCTTGCCCTCGGTGACGTAGGCGGGGACGAGGAACTCGAGCAGCGGCATCAGCCGGCCGTAGAACTCGCCCGCCTGGGTCCCCGACTCGACGTACTGCGCGGACCACCTCGTCCTGGCCGGTCAGCGGGCGCAGCTCGAGGTCGTAGTGGGGGTTGGGCAGGAAGCGGACGTCGAGGGTGAGGTCGGCGTCGCGCGGCGGCCCGTTCTTGAAGCCGAAGGTGAGCAGGGTCAGCGCCAGCTTCCGCGCCCGCTCGGTGCCCGAGCAGCTCCTCGGCGATCCGGCGCCGCAGTTCGGCCCCGGTCAGGTCGGTGGTGTCGATGACGATGTCGGCGCGCTCGCGCAGCGGCGCCAGCAGCTCGCGCTCGGCGCGGATGCCGTCGACGATCCGCCCTTCCGGCGCCAGCGGGTGGCGGCGGCGGGTCTCCTTGTAGCGGTCGAGCAGGGTCTCCTCGTCGGCCTCGAGGAAGAGCAGCTTCGGCTCCGGCCCGTCGCGTTCGAGGTCGTCGAGCACCGCCAGCAGGTCGTCGAAGTACTCGCCGCCGCGCACGTCGGAGACGATCGCCGCGCGCTCGACCCCGCGAGCCCTCGTGGCTGAAGAGCTCGCCGAGGCCGGCGATCATCCGCGGCGGCAGGTTGTCGACGCAGAAGTAGCCGCCGTCCTCGAAGGCGGCGATCGCTTCCGACTTGCCCGCCCCGGAGTGGCCGGTGATGATCACCAGCGTCATCTCGCGGCGCGCCTGTCGCCTCCTGCGGGGTGTCGATCTCGCTAGCCAATGCGGTTCAGCTGCTCGTGGATCTCGCGACCGAGTTTGCCAGGCAGGCCGGGCACCGCCTCGAGTTCCTCGCGGCGTGGCGGCCAGGAACCGCTCCGGGGAGCCGAAATGCTGGAGCAGGGCGCGCTTGCGGGCCGGGCCGACGCCGTGCAGCGTCGTCGAGCACCGAGCCGGTCATCGCCCGGTCGCGGCGGCCGCGGTGGTGTTCGATCGCGAAGCGGTGGGCCTCGTCGCGGACCCGCTGCAGGAGCTGGTTGGCCTCCGAGCCGCGCGGGCAGCTCGATCGGGTCGGTGCGGCCGGGGACGAAGACCTCCTCCTCGCGCTTGGCGAGGCTGACGATCGTCACGCCGAGGTCGGCGAACGGCTGCAGCGCCCGCATCCCCGCCGCGAGCTGGCCTTTGCCGCCGTCGATCATGATCAGCGAGGGCAGCGAGGCGAAGCTCGCGTCGCGCTTGCCGTCGTGCGGCGAGAGGTCGTTCTGCTCGAGGTAGCGGTTCAGCCGCCGGGTCAGCACCTCCTCCATCGAGGCGAAGTCGTCGGGGCCGACGCTGCCCTCCTCGCGCAGGTCGCCGCGCACTTTGAAGCGCCGGTAGTCGGACTTCTTCGGCGCGCCGCCCTCGAAGACGACCATCGAGGCGACGGTGTGCTCGCCGCCGATCGTCGAGATGTCGAAGCCCTCGATCCGCACCGGCAGCTCCTCCATGCCGAGCGCCTCGGCGAGCGCGGCTGAGGCTCTCGACCCGGCGCGCGCGGCGGTGCTCGCGGCGCAGCCGGTCCTGGTCGAGGGCGAGCTGGGCGTTGCGCTCGGCCAGCTCGCGCAGGCGGCGTTTGTCGCCGCGCTCGGCGGCGCGGACCTCGACCGGGGTGCCGCGGCGCTCGCTCAGCGCTTCGGCGATCATCGCGGCGCGGTCGCGCAGGTAGGGGCCGACGATGATCGTCCGCGGCATCGAGGGCGAGGCCGAGTAGTACTGGCCGATGAACTCCTCGGCGACCTCGGCGAGCGTCGCGTTCGCCCTCGTTCTCGAGGTAGAAGCTCTGGCGCTCGGCGAGGATGCCGTCGCGGACCTGGAAGACCTGGGCGTTGGCGTCGGCGCCCTCGACCGCGACGCCGATCAGGTCGGCGGTCCCGACCGTGCCGCCGGCGACGCGCTGGCGCTCGAACAGCGAGCGGATCGCTTTCAGGCGGTCGCGGTGGAGCGCCGCGCGCTCGAATTCCTCGGCCTCCGCGGCCTCGGCCATCTTCTCTTCCTGCTCCTTTTCGACCTGGCGGTAGCGGCCGGAGAGGAAGTCGACGATCGCGTCGATGTTGCGGCGGTACTCCTCCTGGGAGACGTGGCCGACGCAGGGCGCCCCGCAGCGCTTTATGTAGTAGTCGAGGCAGGGGCTGCCGGAGCGGCGGCCCGGCTCGGCGCCCTCGCAGGTGCGGAACTGGAACAGCTTGCCGAGCAGGTCGAGGGTCTCGCGCAGGCGCTTGGCGCTGGAGAAGGGGCCGAAGTAGGCGCGGTGGGCGCGGTGTTTCTCGCGGGTGAAGTAGACGCGCGGGTAGTCCTCGTCGAGGCTGACGGCGACGTAGGGGTAGGACTTGTCGTCGCGCAGGCGGATGTTGAAGCGCGGCCGGTGGCGCTTGATGAAGCTCTGCTCGGTCAGCAGCGCCTCGGCCTCGTTGGCGGTGACGAGCGTGTCGATGCGGTCGATCGCGGGTGGTGAGGCGCGGCTCGCCGCCGGAGAAGTGGGAGGCGATCCGTTTGCGGATCGAGCGCGCCTTGCCGACGTAGAGCAGCTCGTCGTCCTCGCCGTAGAAGAGGTAGACGCCCGGCTGGTCGGGCAGCTCGCGGCGCTGCTCGGCGATCCGCTCGGCGCGGCTCGAGCGCCGTCGCGCTCCGTTGCCGTTCTCCGTTCCGCGCCATCACCTCAAAGGGTAGGCTGCCGGCCACTCGGCCAATGCCACGCGACGCGAGACAGGGAGCGATGAGCACGAGACGGTGAGCCCGCCGGAGCTGAAGACGATGCGGATCGAGATCGACGGCGAGGTCGGCGACCCTGACCCTCGACCGGCCCGACGCCTTCAACGCGATGAGCCCGGAGATGATCGGCGAGCTGACCGTCGCCTTCGCCTGGCTCGCCGACCGGGCGCCGCTGCGCGCGCTGATCGTCACCGGCGCCGGCGAGGCCTTCTGCGCCGGCGGCGACATCAACTGGTTCCGCAAAGGGGTCGAAGACGGAGGAGATCGACCTGCCCGCCGACGTCCGCCGCGGCGCCGAGGTCCTGCACCAGGCGATCATCGACCTGCGCCGGATCCCCTACCCGGTGATCGCCGCGGTCAACGGCCCGGCCGCCGGCGCCGGCTTCTCGCTGGCGCTCGCCTGCGACATCCGCATCGCCTCCGAGAGCGCCTTCTTCGCCCCCGCCTACGGCCGCATCGGCGCCTCGCCGGACGGCGGCATGACCTACTTCCTGCCGCGCGTGGTCGGGCCCGGCGCGGGCGCTCGAGCTGCTGCTCGAGGACCCCAACCTCGAGCGCCGAGGAGGCGCTCGCGATGGGCCTGGTCACCGAGGTGGTCGCCCGCCGACGAGCTGATGGACCGCGCCCGCGAGCGAAGGCCGAGAAGCTGGCGCAAGCTGCGCCCCCACTACGTGCGGATGGCGAAGCAGCTGGTCGGCGAGCAGCATCGAGCAACACGCATCGCCGACCACCTGCAGCTGGAGCGCCACGGCATCGCCGACGGCATGGCGACCGAGGACCTGCGCGACGGCGTCACCGCCTTCTTCGGCGGCGAGAAGCCCGAGTTTCGAGGGCCGCTGAACCGGCGGCCGACCGCGGCCGTACCCAGGTTCGAGCGAGTCACCGTTGGTGACTGGCAAGCTCGTGCCGTCTCCATCGAAAGGATCTCCAATGAAGAAGGCAGCCGTCGCCCTGAGCGTCCTGCGTCCTCGCCGCGCTCGGCCTGGCCGCCTGCGGCGGCAGTGACTACAGCACGATCGCGGCTCCAACCGACCGCGCGACGAACAGCCGGCCGGCGAGTCGGCGCGAGCCGAGAGTCGAGCAGGCGGCAAGCCGAAGGCGGCACGCCGGCCGGCGTCGCGATCGGACGAACGCCGAGCGCCGAAGGCCTCGCCGCGAAGGACGGTGACCGCGAAGGCCGGCGAGCACGTCGACGTCGCGCGACGTCAGTCCATCGAGAGCTCCGTCGACGGTCAGCGCGTCGACGAGAGCGACTGATCGGAGCCGTGGGCGTGGTCTCGACCGACAGCATCGACCGCGCTCGAACGCCTCGACGACGTCGCGCTCGAACACCGTGCGCGGCGCATCAGCGATCGGCCGAGACCGGCGCTCGACCGCGGCGAGCGAGTCCGGAGCCTCCGCCGTGCGTCGGCCACGGACCGCGTCGCCGTGCGACCCGTCGCTCGTGCGGCCGACCACCGCGAGCGCCGTCGCGTCGAGCACGGTCACCGGCGCGACCGTCGAAGCCGATCGCCATCCCGGTGGCCGACGCCGGTCGCCGATGCGACGTCGATGCCGCTGCGCGACCGCGCTCCTCAGGCTCGGCGGGCGCCATCAGCCGGGTCACCGATTCGCCGACGAAGCAGGGCTTCTCGCTGCCCTCGACCTCGATCGTGAACGGGTCACCACCTGCCACCAGCCGCCGCCGAGCTCGTCGAAGGAGACGAGCTCGGCGCGGGCGCGGACGCGGCAGTCGACCGGGACCGGGGCCGGGAAGCGGATCTTGTTCCAGCCGTAGTTGACGCCGAGGGCGAAGCCGGTCGGCGTACATCAGCTCGTTGCGGAAGCCGTCGACGAGCGAGAGGGTGAGGTTGCCGTGGGCGATCGTCGTGCCGAACGGGCTCTCGGTCTTGGCCCGCTCGGCGTCGACGTGGATCCACTGGTGGTCGCCGGAGAGCTCGGCGAAGGCGTCGATGTCGCCTGGGTGACGGTGCGCCACTCGCTCGGGCCGATCTCCTGGCCGACGCAGCGCCCGCATCCCCTCGACGCCGTCGACCTCGACCGGCGCCATCAGTCGGTCCACCAGTCCTGCATCAGCTTCGCCGTCGCCGTCGTGGTGGGCGCCGAACGCGAGCACCTCGATGCCCTCGGCGCCGGCCTCGAAGCCGCGGGCGACCTCGGGCGAGATCCGGATCGCGTCGAGCTCGACGACCTCGATGATCTCGTCGTCGAGTTTGATCCGGCCGGAGCCGGCGATGACCACGTAGATCTCCTCGGCCTCGTCGTGCTTGTGGCCGAACGGCATGGCGCTTGTCCGGGTTCAGCTGATGGTGGCTGAAGCCGGTCTGCTCGGCGTCGAGGTCCTCCTTGGCGAAGCGCGCCTCGCCGATCTCGCCGAAGCCGAACTCGGGCGCCGAGTCCTTGACGTCGGTCAGCTTCTTGTGGGTGTAGGTCGGCCATCTGCTCTCCTCCATCGTTCGCGTCCCGGTTGACGACGTGCTCGGTAGCCTAGGAGCGCGTGGCCACGTCCCGCGAGTCGCGTCCTCTCCAGCTCGCAGCTGCGAGACGCTGGCCGAGCACGGCGAGGAGCGGACCGCCGCGGTCGGCGAGAAGCTGTTCGAGGTCGGCGACGAGACCTACCCGTTCATCGCGATCCTCGAGGGCGAGGTGGCGGTCCTCGACGCGCGCCGGCCACGAGATCGTCCGCCACGGCGCCTCCGGCTTCCTCGGCGAGATGAACCTGCTCTCCGGCCAGACCGTCTTCCTCACCGCCGTCGTCACCGAGCCGATGCGCTACATCGCGGTCGACCGCGAAGACGCTGCGCGCAGCTGCTCTTCGAGGACGGCGTCGCTCTCCGACCTGCTGCTCTCGGCCTTCGTCCAGCGGCGCGAGCTGCTGCAGCAGCGGCAGGGGATCGGGATCGAGATCGTCGGCCCGCGCGACTCGGACACGAGACCCGCGACCTGGTCGAGTTCGCCCGCCGCCAGCGCCTCCCCTACTCCTGGCGCGACCCGGCCGAGGACGCCGAGGCGGCGGCGCTGCTCGCCGAGCCTCGGCGCCGGAGGAGCTGCCGCTGGTGCGGCTGCCGGGCGGCGTCGAGCTGCGGCGGCCGAGCAACGGCGAGCTCTCGCGGGCGCTCGGGATCGGGCTCGAGCTGGCGCCGCGCGAGGAGGTCGACCTGCTGGTCGTCGGCGGCGGCCCGGCCGGGCTCGGCGCCGCCGTCTACGGCGCCTCGGAGGGCCTCGACACGCTGGTCGTCGAGAGCACCGTGCTCGGCGGCCAGGCCGGGACCTCGCGGCGGATCGAGAACTACCTCGGCTTCCCGGCCGGGATCAGCGGCACCGAACTGACCAGCCGCGCGATCACCCAGGCGCGCAAGTTCCGCGCCCGCACCGCGACGCCCTACCGGGCGCTCTCGCTCGAGCCGGGCGAGGACGGCGACCACGTCGTCAGGCTCGAGGACGGCCACGAGGTCGCGGCCCGGGCGGTCGCTGCTCGCGACCGGCGCCGAATACCGCGGCTGCCGGTCGACGACCTCGACGAGTACGAGGGCCTCAGCGTCTTCTACGCCGCCGGGCCGCCCGAGGCGCAGCTCTGCGGCGCCCAGCGGGTCGGCGTCGTCGGCGGCGGCAACTCGGCCGCCCAGGCGGCCGTCTGGCTCGCCCGCGGCGGCGCCCTGGTCACCCTGCTGCACCGCCGCGCCGACCTCGCCGAGACGATGTCCGACTACCTGATCGACGAGCTCGACCGCTACGGCGTCGCCGTCCGCGACCGCAGCGAAATCGCCGAGCTGCACGGCGCCGACGGCCAGCTCGAGGCGGTCACGCTGACCGACGGCGACCGAGCTGCCGTTCTCCTTCCTCTTCCTCTTCCTCGGCGCCGCCCCCTGCACCGACTGGCTCGGCGACTGCATCGCCCGCGACGAGAAGGGCTTCATCCTCACCGGCGCCGACGCCGGCGCCGACGGGCCTGCTGGAGACCAGCGTCCCCGGCGTCTACGCCGCCGGCGACGTCCGCTCCGGCTCGATCAAGCGCTGCGCGACCGCGGTCGGCGAGGGCGCCACCGTGGTCCGCTTCGTCCACGAGCACATGAACCAGGTCCGCGAAGAGCAGCAGACCGCCGCCGGCTCCGCCTGACCGCCGCCCGGCGCCACGACAACTCCGGCACCGGGACGGCGACCACCTCGAGCCGCTCGATGCCCTCGAAGTCGTCGGGGTTGCAGGTGTAGACGGGAAGATCGTTGGCGATTGCGATCGCGGCGATCATCGCGTCGAGGTGCGCGCTGCCACCTTCGGCCCGCCGACGCAGGACGCCGCGACCGCCCCGAACGCCCGCGCGGCATCGACGTCGAAGGGCAGGGCGACGAAATCGGCCTCGGCCTGCTGGAGGTGGGCCTGACGCCTCGCCCGCTCCTCTCGCCTCGGGCGACCAGGGGGCCGACGGCGAGCTCAGCAAGCGTGACCGCCGTGATCAACGGCTCGGCCGGAAGTGCGCCCGCGTCCGGGATTCGCCGCAGAAGAATCAAAGTCGAGGTGTCGAGGACGCCTCGCACGCACCCGCCTGCTGGGGCTCACAGCGTCGAGTCCGACCAGCTCGTCGATGCGTCCAACGCCGCGGCTCGATCGGCGTCCAGTCCGAGAACTCGCGCCGGGACGTCGCCGAGAGCGGGCCGGGCGCGCAGTTCGGCAACCGCCGACCGGACCGGGTGATCGTTATCGGCTCGCCGCGGGCGGCGCGGTCGACGACCTCGCCGCCCTGGTTGCGCAGTTCGCTAATCGTCACCTTTGCCATGGTGGCAGTGTATCACGCGTGATACACGCGGTCTACGCTCACGCGACCAGCCTCACTTCGAAGCGCGGGGACGGCGAGGGCGCCGGCGCCGCCGAGGAGGGCCATGATGCGGGTGACGTAGGCGCTGCGTCTCGGGGATGGCGGGGACGCAGTGGCAGGCTTCGACCGGGGCCGGGCCGGCGTTGTAGGCGGCGAGGGCGAGCTCGGGGGAGCCGAACTGGTGGATCAGGTCCGACATCAGGTGGGCCTGGGCGTCGATCGCTTCGACCGGGTCGAAGGGGTCCGCAGGCCGTAGGAGGCCGCGGTGCCGGGCATGAACTGGGCGATGCCCTGCGGCCCCGGCGGGCGAGACGGCGAAGGGGTTGAAGTTGCTCTCCGCCATCAGCTGCGCGGCGAGCAGCGCCGCGCGAGACGTTCCACTTCGCCGCCGAGGCGATCAGCGGGTCGCGGAAGCGGGCGGGGACGAAGCTCGGCAGCGTCGCGCCGCCGCGGCGGGCTCGGGTCCTGGCCCGGCCCGCCGACCGCGTTGCCGGCCGTCCGAGCAGGGCGGCGGGCCGGCGGTCGAAGCCCGTAGTGCCAGGCCTCCCAGCAGTAGCGCTGGACGAAGCCGAAGCGGCTCGGCGTTGGCGGCGATCCAGCCGTAGGCGGATTCGGGGCCGAGGTCGAGCTCGGTCGCGCAGCGGTGCAGCGAGTGTGCCCGGCGGCGCGACCCATTTCGGGTCGGGATGGGCGGCGAAGAGTTCGGCCTGTTCGGCGTCGGAGCGGAAGCCGGAGACGACGATCAGGGTGATGCCGGCGGCCGCGCGGCGGCCGCCATCTGGTCGTAGGCGGCCGCGACGTCGGGCCTCATCCCCTCGCCGTCGCGGTAGACGAGCGGGCCGCTGTAGCCGCCGCCGCTCGCGATCGCCGGGCCTTCGCCGCCGGCGCTCGCACCGGCGCCGCCGCTTCGGCTTCGGCGCTCGCTTCGACCTCGCGGCGCCGCCGCCGGCGCCGAGGTCGAGCTTGCCGACCACCGTCGCCTTCGCCCGCACCGGCGCGAAGGAGGCGCGCGTCGGGGAAGGCGACCCGCAGGCGGCTCGGGATCGACTTCGTTGCGCCCGCGCCGGCGGCGAGCGCGGCGTCGCGCGCCCGCTCCAGGTAGGTCGCCTTGGCGATGTGGGACGGGTTGGGCAGCGCCGTTCGGCAGGCGCGGCGGCGAGAGCAGTCGCGGCAGGTCGTCGCGCATCGAGCGCACCGCCGAGATCGCCGCCAGGTCGGCGGCGCGCTGGGCGCGGCCCTTGCCGGTCACCGCGCCGGCGATCGCGACCAAGCGCGAGCGCGCCGGCGATCAGGACGAAGCAGCCGCCCGAGCGCGAGCGACAGCGCCTGCCCGGACTCCGCGCGCGACGGCCGGCACGCGCCGACGCGTCCGGCACCTCCGGGACGGTGCCGGACGCCGACGGCCAGGCACTTCGGCCGCGCCGCCTCCGAACCGTGGCAACCGAGCGCACCGATGACCACCGATGCACTCGATTCCCCAAGGGCGGACGACGCGCCGGCCCGCCGCGCAACCTCACCGCGCTCGCCCTCGCCGCCCTCCTCGCGATGAGCGCCGTGGCCGTGCCGATGGCCCTGGCCCGCGGCAGCAAGACCGTCGCCGGCGAGGCGACCGCGCCGAGCCTCCACAAGACGGTCCTCACCAACACCAAGGGCCTGACCCTCTACACGCCTGAGCGGCGAGACCAACGGCAAATTCATCTGCACCGGCGCCTGCCTCAAGACCTGGCCGCCGCTGCTCGTCGCCGCCGGCACCACGCCGAAGGGCCCGGTCAAGCTCGGCACGATCAAACGCCCCGAAGGCAAGACCCAGGTCACCTACAAGGGCATGCCGGTCTACACCTTCGCCGGCGACAGCAAGAAGGGCGAAGCGAACGGCGAGGGGATCAAGGACGTCGGCGTCTGGCACGCCGTCACCCCCTAGCTCCGACATCGAGCAGCCGCCGCAGCAGCGACTCCGGCAACCCGCCGGAGTCGCTGCCGAGGGCGCCGAAGCCGGCGCGGCGCTCGGCCACCCAGCCGAGCCGGCGCTTCAGCACCGCCACCCGCAGGCCGCGCTCGAGCAGATCGTCGACCGCGAGCGCGACCAAGGGCGCGCCTCGATCCAGGTCGGCGCGCAGGAGCGCCGCGTCGAGCCGCGGCGCTCCCGGCGTGTCCAGGAGCGGCTGGAGCAGGTCCGGCGCGACGTGGACGACGGCGAGCGCCGCCGCGGGCGGCCGTCGACCGCGACCCCGGCGGCGGCGAGGCCGTCCTCGTCGGCGGTGACCGCGAGGTGGCAGACCTCGCCGCGGGCCGCCGGGCGCAGGTTCGGCAGGCGCGCCGCGAGGCGCTCCTCGAGGCGATGCGCCGAGGCCGAGGCGATCAGCGTCGGCCGCGGCACCCGACCGCCGACGTCGACCAGCAGCGCCGCCGTCTCGACGCCCGACCCGGCACAGGAGAGCGCCGCCGCCGCGCCGCGCGCTCCCTCGGCGCCGCCGACCGACGTGACCACGACGACAGTGCCGTGCCGCGGCGCGACGAAGACGCCGTTGGCGCGGCGCCGTCGACGCCCCGCGACGACCGGCCGAGCACGACGGGCCCGAAGGCCGGCGCCGCCGATCGGGTCGGCACGAGCCACGGACCCCGGCGGGGGCCTCGCCGAGCCGGCGCCGAGCTCCTCGGTCGGCCGCTCGCGGCCCGCGACTCGCGGCGCGGCTCATTCGGCCGACCTCGCGCTGGCGCTGCTGGTCACGGCGAGGTGATCGGCGATCGTGCCGAACGGCGACGGCGGCCGCAGCCGGACCGAGACCTCGTCGCCGTCGACCGCGACCGTGACGTCGTCGTCGGCCCAGCCGGGCAGCGCTTCGCGGGCCGCTTCGGCCGCCGAGCCGCCCTCGGCCAGCGCCAGCGCGCCCGCCTCGGCGGCGCCGTCGGCAAGCGTCATCGCGTAGCCCGCGGCCAGGAGCTGAGGGAGATCAGCGCCGCGAGGAGGAGCGCCGGGATCGCGGCGACCAGTTCGACGCGTCGCCTGGCCGCCCTCGCCGCGGAGTGCGAGATCGCATCTCAGCCACCGCCGTCCCCCAGTCCCGCTCCGCGCGCCGACCTTCACGCTCGGGGAGCTGCGGCAGCAGGGTCGGGACCGGGACCTTCACCGCGACCGCGCCGTCGTCGTCCTCGTCGACCTCGGCGCCGTCGCGCATCGACGTCCGGCAGCGCCTGGCGCGCGGCGGCCTTCGGGTCGTCGCCGACCAGCGCCGCCCGCGCCCCGGCCCGCGCGGCCACGCTCGCCGACCAAAGAGCCTGGCCGGCGAGCGCGATCTGGGCCGCGACGGCGAGCGCCAGCAACAGGAAGGGAACGGCCGCGACCAGCTCGATCGAGGCGGTCCCCTCTCTCCCCGTGACTCGTGTTGTCGGCGCTCTTGGTTGGCACACCGACGACCCTGAAGATGAAATGCGCGCGCGTGGTGCGCGCTTTGGATCAATTCAGTGCCAATTGTGTGCCGAAGTGGAACGCGCCCCCTCAGCACCCGCGGTCGAGATCGAGCGCCGGCGCCGCCCGCTCAGTAGGTGTTCGCCTCGGTCCAGATCCGCCAGATGGCGACGACCGAGCGCCGCCAGCAGCAGCGATCCAGAGCAGCGTCCCGGCGCCGCGTCGACCAGAGCTTGTGGTAGCCGGCGACCAGCAGCGCCAGCATCCCGAAGGCGCCGTAGAAGATCGCCCGCCGGCCGTCGCTCAGCGTCGCCAGCGTCAGCTGGTTCTGGCGGCACAGCGTGTAGAGCAACCAGGTGATCCCGGCCAGGAAACGCCATCCCGATCGCGGTGGTGATGGTGTCGACCGCGTTGCCCCCTCCCGGGAGGAACGCGACCCCGAGCGCCAAGAGCATGATGATCGCCACATTCCGTGCGGCCTTCACGCCAGGAATCGTACTCCGCCCCGCGCCTCCGCGGTCAAGAACTCTTAGGCGTTCTGTTTGATGACGATGCCCTCGAGGATCTGCGCGGCCTTCTCGGTCGCGTCGATCGCCTCCTCGAGCACCTCGAAGATGTCCTTCCAACGGATCACGACCATCGGGTCGATCGCGTTGGTGAACAGCGAGGCGAGCGCGTTACGGAAGATCCGGTCGCCGTCGTTCTCGAGCCGGTGGACCTCGATCCAGTGCCGGTCCAGGTCCTTGAACGAGGCAGCTTTTCGAGCCCGCCGCCAGATGCTCGCAGCCCCGACCAGCACCTTGGTCAGCGCCGTCGCCTGTTCCATCGGCGCCTCCACCTGGTAGAGCGCGAGGAAATCCGCCGCCTCCTCGGTGAAGTCGACGATGTCGTCGAGCGCCGTCGCCAGCCCGTAGACGTCCTCGCGGTCGATCGGGCTGACCTCGGTCGTGTTCAGTCGCTGAACGATCGAGTGGGTGATTTTGTCCCCGCGGTGCTCGGCCTCGACGATCTGCTCGCCCAGCGTCCCGCGTCGGGCCACTCGGCCATCATCTGGTCGAGCAGGTTCGCCGTGTTCACCCCGTTTTCCCGGCCTCGATGAACAGATCGAAGAAGGTCCGATCGTGAGGTAGCGGAGATCGGTGCGGCACCGTCGCCATCCTAATGACGGAGGGGATCGGCGTCTCAGCCACCACTTTGATTTCGGCGGTGGCCAGTTGCTCGGCGGCGCGGGTGCGCGGCCCGCTCGCGCAGTTCGGCCTGCACGTCGCGGCGCTCCTCGCCCGCGGCGCGGCGGATCCGCGTCCACTCGCCGTCGGCCCCGAGGTCCCAGGAGTTCGCGTTGTCGGCGAAGCAGCGATCCAGCACGTCCATCATTTCCGCGCGCAGCCCGGGGTCTTCGACCGGCGCGACCAGCTCGACCCGGTTGTCGAGGTTGCGCGGCATCATGTCGGCGGAGCCCATCAGGACGCGGGTCTCCTCGCCGCGGCGGAAGGTGTAGACGCGCGAGTGCTCGAGGAAGCGGCCGACGACCGAGACGACGCGGATGTTCTCCGAGACGCCCGGCACCCCCGGGCTGCAGGCAGCAGATCCCGCGCACGTTCAGGTCGACCTGCACCCCGGCCTGCGAGGCCCGGTAGAGCGACTCGATGCAGCCCGCGTCGACCAGCGAGTTCATCTTCAGCACGATCCGCGCCTCTTCGCCCGCTTCGTGCGCGGCGACCGTCGCCTCGATCCGCCGATCAGCGGTCGCGCATCGTCGTCGGTGAGACCAGCACCTTGCGGTAGAACTCGGGCCGCCCGTAGCCGGTGAGGAAGTTGAACATCTCGGCGACATCGGCGCCGATGTCGGGATCGGCGGTGAAGAGGCCGAGGTCGGTGTAGAGGCGCGCCGTCTTGGGCGTGGTAGTTGCCGGTGCCGACGTGGACGTACTCGCGCACCTGCTGCCCTCGCGTCGGGCAACCAGGGCGCCTTCAGTGTGTCTTCAGCCCGGGGAGGCCGTAGACGACGTGGACGCCGGCCTGCTCCAGCGCTTTCGCCCAGTCGATGTTAGCCTCCTCGTCGCAGCGCGCCTTCAGCTCGACCATGCAGACCGCCTGCTTGCCGCGTCGGAGGCGCGGATCAGCGCCGGCACCAGCGGCGAGTCGTCGCTCGTCCGGTACACGGTCTGCTTGATCGCCGAGCACGTCAGGGTCTTCGACCGCCTGCTCGACGAAGCGTTCGACCGAGGTCGCGAAGGAGTCGTAGGGATGGTGGACGAGCACGTCGGCGTGGCGGACTCGCGGAACATGTCGACCGGCGCGACCTCCTCCCCCTGCAGCCGCGGCTGCGTGACCGGGGTCCAGGGCGAGTAGCGCAGCTCGGCGTGGCCGGAGACGTCGGCGATGTCCTTGAGGTCGGCGAGGTCGAGCAGGCCGTCGATGTCGTAGACCTCGCGGTCTTCGAGGCGCAGCGCGCAGACCAGCTCGTGGCGCAGCTTCGGTTTCATCCCGAGTCGATCTCGACCGCACCACCTCGCCGAAGCGGCGCGGCGAAGCTCGTCCTGGACCGCCTGCAGCACGAACCCGTCTACGACCGGATCGCCGGCACCGGGCCGCGCGACAACCGTGGCGCCAGCAGCTCAGCATCCGCGGCGCGTACGGTCCGCCCGACAGCGACCGGCTCGGCTGGTCCCGGCTCGCTGATCGGCAGCGACGGCGAGCATCCTCGCGAGCAGCGGCACAGCTTCGCGCCACCGTGGTCGCCGTCGACGCCGCCCCCCTACCGCTCAGAGCGACTCGGTCTCGGGCACCGAGCAGACGTCGAACTGCCCGGGCCGCGCTGACCGACACCGCGAAGGCGTGCTCGGCAGCGCGACCGCGGCGATCTATCCTGAACTTAAAGGGACGGGGAGCTGGAACGTGCTGCGATCCGACGCAGCTACACGTCGACGGTGCAGCAGATCGCCGACGCGTACCCGCAACCTGCGCGAACCGAACACCGGCAAGAAGATCATCGAGGCGGAGTACACGAAGGCAAGCTCGCGACGTCGAGGGCCGCGACTCGCTCAACCCGACCCGATCCCGGGTTCGTCGTAGTCGTGACGAAGGTGCGTAGAGTTCGACTCGCAGACCGTCGGCACGCTCGTCGCGCCGTCGCGCTTCTTCGGCCAGCACGGCTACCTGCCCGACGACGTCGATCTTCGCGCACAACATCAACATCGCCGCGACCTTCGTCGCGGGCGAGACCCCGACATCGTGCACGACACGTCGGTCGAGGGCGTGCGTGCGGTCGACCTCGCGCCGACGCTCGAGTGCTCCGGCGGCTTCGACCCTCCCCTGCAGGCGCAGGGTCGGGTGCTGACAACATCATCGCCGACGGCTCGAAGTCGACGAGACCGGGGTAAGTTTTCGGTGGCAACGACGTGCACCGCGACGTCACCGGAAACGGCTCCACGCTAACCGATCCGTACTCCGGCGCGAACTCACCGGCCGGGGGGCTCGGCGTGCTCTGCAGGGAAAAATCCTGCGGGTCGAAGCGGACGGCATCGCATTCGAACTCGACGGCAAGGAATGGATCGTCGCGGCCGACAACATCGACAAGGCGCGCCTGGTGCCGGACTGGGCGGCGCTGGGTTTCGCACCCGCGAAGACGTTGCCGGAAGGCGATCCCGTCCCGGCAAGAAGGCCGGCAAGCACAAGCCGGACGCGGCGCGCGGCCAGGCAACAAGCAAGACCCAATCAAACGAACCAACAAGCCGACGGCCGACAAGCCGTCCAGTGCGGAGTAAAGAAATGAGCAAGGAACTGTTGCTGGTGGTGGATGCGGTCGCCAATGAAAAGGGCGTGCCGGAGTCGGTCATCCTCGAGGCCATCGAGGCCGCGCTGCCACCGCTGCCAAGAAGCGCTACCACGAGCAGGACGTGCTGGTGCGCGTGACCATCGATGCGAAGGACGGCAGCTACGAAACCTATCGCCGCTGGGAAGTGGTGGCCGACGACGTGGTGATGGAATCGCCGGACCGGCAGGTGCGCCTCATGGACGCCGTCGACGAGAGCGAAGGCGCCGAGGTCGGCGACTTCATCGAGGAGCAGATCGAGAACGTCGATTTCGGCCGCATCGCCGCGCAGGCCGCCAAGCAGGTGATCGTGCAGCGCGTGCGCGAGGCCGAGCGCGCGCAGGTCGTCGATGCCTGGAAGGATCGCGTCGGCGAGCTGGTCACCGGCATCGTCAAGCGCGTCGAGCGCGGCAACGTCTATGTCGACCTCGGCGGCAATGCCGAAGCCTTCATTCCCAAGGACAAGGCGATCCCGCGCGACGTGGTCCGCGCCGGCGATCGCATCCGCGGTTATTTGTTCGACGTGCGCACCGAGCCGCGCGGTCCGCAGCTGTTCATCAGCCGCGCCGCGCCCGAATTCATGATGGAACTGTTCAAGCTCGAAGTGCCCGAAGTCGGCCAGGGCCTGGTCGACATCAAGGCCTGCGCGCGCGATCCCGGCGACCGCGCCAAGATCGCCGTGCTCGCCTACGACACCCGCACCGATCCGATCGGCGCCTGCATCGGCATGCGCGGTTCGCGCGTGCAGGCGGTGTCGAACGAGCTCAATGGCGAGCGCGTCGACATCGTGCTGTGGTCCGACAACCCGGCGCAGTTCGTCATCAACGCGATGGCGCCGGCCGAAGTGCAGTCGATCATCGTCGATGAAGAAAAGCATTCGATGGATCTGGCCGTGGCCGAGGATCGCCTGGCCCAGGCGATCGGCAAGGGCGGCCAGAACGTGCGCCTCGCCAGCCGTCTGTCGGGCTGGCAGCTCAACGTGATGACGCAGGACCAGGTCACCGCCAAGTCCGAATCCGAGCAGGCCGCAGCGCGCGCGCTGTTCCAGGAAAAGCTCGAGGTCGACGAGGAGATCGCCAACATCCTGGTCACCGAAGGCTTCAGCACGGTCGAGGAAATCGCCTACGTGCCGGTCGGCGAGTTGCTGGCGGTGGAGGGCTTCGACGAGGACATCGTCGAGGAACTGCGCGCGCGTGCCCGCGATGCGCTGCTCAACGATGCCCTGGCCGTCGAAGAGGAGGTCGACGAGCACCAGCCGACCGACGACCTGCTGGCGCTGGAAGGCATGGACGACGAGACCGCTTTTGCGCTCGCCGGCCACGGCATCCGCACCGCCGACGACCTCGGCGAGCTCGGTGCCGACGAGGTCATGGAGTTCGGCATCGACGGCATGGACGAGGAACGCGCTGCGGCGCTGATCCTCGCCGCGCGCGCCGAGGAGATCGCACGTCTGGAGCGTGAGGGCTAGGGCGCTACAGGCCGGAACAGCTACAGGACTAGAATCGTACGATCCAGAGAGTCATCCAATGCACGGGCCCCGGCCCGCGCCACAGGACACGGAATCCGAATGTCGCAGCAAACCACCATCCGCAAGCTTGCCGAACTGGTCGATAAGCCGGTCGAGAAACTGCTGGAGCAACTGGCCGAGGCCGGGATGAGCTTCAACGGTCCCGACCAGGTCGTGACCAGCACCGAGAAGATGAAGCTGCTCGGCTTCCTGCGGCGCACCCACGGCAAGGCCGAAACGCCTGCCGAGGACGTCGCCGCGCCGAAGAAGATCACGCTCAACCGCAGCCGCAAGCAGGAACTCACCGTCGGCGGCGGCAAGAACCGCCAGACGGTCGACGTGGTCGTGCGCAAGAAGGTCACGCTGGTCAAGCCGAGCGAGGCCGCCGGCGACGGCGGCGCGCCGGTCAGCGACGAGCGCGCGGAAATCCTGCGCAAGCTCGAGGAATCCAGGCAGCGCAACCTCACCGAGCAGCAGAAGCTCGCCGAGGAAGACAAGCGCCGCGCCGACGAAGTCGCCGAGCGCAAGCGCCTGGCGGATGCCGAAGCCGCGCGACTGGCGGCCGAGGCGGCGCTTGCCGTGCCGGTCGTGCTCGACGACGAAGAGACCGTGCGCAAGCCCGCAGCCGGTCACGGCCACGGCCATCCGAAGCCGGCCGCGCCGCGCGCCGACGATCGCGGTGCCGCGCACAAGCACAAGCCCAACCGCGGCTCGCACGCGATGGTCGCGGGCGTCGAGGACGACGACAACGCCGCGCGTTTCGCCGGCCAGTTGCACCTGAGCGCCACCGAACGCGCGCGCCGCTCGACGGCGCGTCCGAAATCCAAGCCCAAGCGCCAGCTCGAACAGGCGCGCAGCGGCGGCGGCGCGCATGGCTTCTCGCGCCCGACCGCACCGATCGTGCGCGAAGTCGCGATCGGCGAGGCGATCACGGTCGCGGACCTGGCGCAGAAACTCGCGCTCAAGGGCGGCGACGTGGTCAAGGCGCTGTTCAAGATGGGCGTCATGGCGACCATCACGCAGACCATCGACCACGACACCGCGGTGCTGGTCGCCGAAGAACTCGGCCACACCGCCATGCGCGCCGACGCCGAGGATGCCGAGACCGAGTTGCTGGCGCAGTCCGAGGAAGCCCAGGGCGAGCGCACACCGCGTCCGCCGGTCGTCACCATCATGGGCCACGTCGACCACGGCAAGACCTCGCTGCTCGACTACATCCGCCGCACCAAGGTCGCCTCGGGCGAAGCCGGCGGCATCACCCAGCACATCGGCGCATACCACGTCGAAACGGCCAAGGGCGTCATCAGCTTCCTCGATACGCCCGGCCATGCCGCGTTCACCTCGATGCGCGCGCGCGGCGCCAAGCTCACCGACATCGTGGTGCTGGTGGTCGCCGCCGACGACGGCGTCATGCCGCAGACGATCGAAGCGGTGCAGCATGCCAAGGCGGCCGGCGTGCCGCTGATCGTCGCGATCAACAAGATGGACAAGTCCGACGCCGATCCGAACCGCATCAAGAACGAATTGCTGGCGCAGGAAGTCGTGGCCGAGGAATTCGGCGGCGAGACGCAGATGGTGGAGCTCTCGGCCAAGACCGGCCAGGGCGTCGACGACCTGCTCGATGCATTGCTGTTGCAGGCCGAAGTGCTGGAACTGCGCGCGACGCAGGAAGGCCGCGCCAGCGGCGTGGTGATCGAATCCTCGCTCGACAAGGGCCGCGGTCCGGTTGCGACCGTGCTCGTGCAGCAGGGCCTGCTCAGCAAGGGCGATTACCTGGTCTGCGGCGTGCAGTACGGCCGCGTGCGTGCGTTGTTCGACGAGAACGGCGTGCAGGTGCCGAGCGCGGGTCCGTCGATCCCGGTGCAGGTGCTCGGCCTGTCGGGCGTGCCCGACGCCGGCGACGATTTCGTCGTGGTCGAGGACGAGCGCCTGGCCAAGGACGTCGCCCAGCAGCGCGACCACAAGCGCCGCGAATCGCGCCTGACGTCGCAGGCGGGCAACCGCATGGAAGACATCATGGCGCAGATGGGCAAGGGCGAGGGCCAGCTGAGCCTCAACCTCGTCATCAAGGCGGACGTGCAGGGCTCGGTCGAGGCGCTGCGCCAGGCCCTGACCGCGTTGTCGAACGACCAGATCCGCATCAACGTCATCGTCTCCGGCGTCGGTGGCATCACCGAGTCCGACGCGAACTCCGCGGCGGCCGCGGGCGCCACGATCATCGGCTTCAATGTCCGCGCCGACGCCTCGGCGCGCAGGGTGGTCGATGCCAACAAGCTCGACCTGCGCTATTTCTCGATCATCTATGACGTGATCGACCAGGTGAAGCAGGTCGCGTCGGGCATCCTCGGCGTGGAGATCCGCGAAGAGATCATCGGTACCGCCGAGGTCCGCGACGTGTTCCGCAGTTCCAAGTTCGGTGCGGTTGCCGGCTGCATGGTCACCGAAGGCGTGGTCAAGCGGCACAAGCCGATCCGCGTGCTGCGCGACAACGCCGTCATCTTCGAGGGCGAACTCGAGTCGCTGCGTCGCTTCAAGGAAAACGTCGACGAAGTGCGCGTCAACACCGAGTGCGGCATCGGCGTGAAGCAGTACAACGACGTGCAGCCTGGCGACCAGATCGAGTGCTTCGAGCGCATCGAAGTGCAACGGACGCTCTGACGAGGAACGCGGGAGCCGGTAACGGTAGCCGCAAGCAGGTTCCGTATCCGCTTCCTCCGTTCGCTCCTATGAACTCGTTGACGTTCCTATGGCGCAGAAATCCTTCCATCGCACCGACCGCGTCTCCGCCCAGCTCCGCCGCGAGCTGGGCACGCTGGTGCGCGACGCGGTGCAGGAGCACGGCCTGCCGTCGGTCAGCGTCTCCGATGTCGAGGTCACGCGCGACATGGCGCACGCCAAGGTGTTCGTGACCGCGTTGCAGGCCGAGCGTGCCGATGAAGCGATGAAGGGACTGAAGGCGGTCGCGCCGGAAGTGCGCTATCGCCTTGCGCGCGCGGTCAACCTGCGCCACGTGCCCGAGCTGCATTTCCACTACGACGATTCCGTCGATCGTGGCGAGCGCATCGACAACCTGTTGCGCGATTTGCCCGAACTGGAAGACAACGACAGCGGCGACGACAAGCCGGCCTGATCGACGTAGGGCGGGCTCAAGCCCACCGTCCTTCCAAGCGAACCCAAGCGGTGGGCCAAGGCCCACCCCCGGATCAAGTCCGGGGCAGGCTCTACAATGTCCCGATGGGGCAAAAACCACGCACGCGTTTCCGCAAGCTCGACGGCATCCTGTTGTTCGACAAGCCGCGCGGGCTGAGTTCGAACCAGGCACTGCAGCGCGTGCGGCATCTGTTCCGCGCAGAAAAGGCCGGACATACCGGCAGCCTCGATCCGCTCGCGACCGGCCTGTTGCCCGTGTGCTTCGGCGAAGCGACCAAGATCGCCGGCGGCCTGCTCGGCGCGCGCAAGGCCTACGACACGGTTGCGCGCCTCGGCGTGGTCACCGACACGGACGATGCCGATGGTCTGCCACTGCGCGAACGTCCGGTGCCGGCTCTGACCATCCCCGTGATCGATGCGGCCCTGCGTGCGTTGACCGGGCACATCCAGCAGCGCCCGCCGATCTACTCCGCGCTCAAGCGCGGCGGCGAGCCGCTGTACGCGAAGGCGCGACGCGGCGAGATCGTCGAGGTCGAGCCGCGTCCGGTCGACGTGCATGCCTTCGACCTGCTGTCCTCGGCCGACCTGCTCGACGGCCTGCTCGAGAACGGCGCGCCGCCGCTGCTGCGGTTGCACGTCGAATGCGGCTCCGGCACGTATGTCCGCAGCCTGGTACGGGATCTGGGCGAGGCGCTGGGCTGCGGCGCGCACGTGCTCGAACTGCGGCGGCTGTGGGTCGACCCCTTCCGCGAGCCACGCATGTGGACGCTCGAGGCCTTGCAGGCGCTGCGCGAACGCGGCGAGCAGAGCCTCGATGCCTGCCTGCTGCCGATCGAGGTCGGCATGGCCTCGTGGCCGCCGGTCTATGTCACGCCGCCCCAGGCACAGCGGCTCGGGCGCGGGCAATGGGTCGATGGCGCATTCCGCCCCGCGGGATCGGTCGCGATCCTCGAACCGGAGGGCCGCGCCCTCGGCTTGGGCGAAGTCGACGATGAGGGCCGCCTGCGCCCGCAACGCCTGTTCACGTGGGCCGCCGAGCTGGCCAAGCCGGTCGTGGCCGCGCAGTAAACCACTGTTTCAGAAAGACTCCGACCTTGTTTCAGGCGCCCCCGCGGGCTACAATTCCGCGGCTTTTTACAAGCAATCCCACGATCCAACCGAACCCGCAATCGGCGAGCCCGGCGGTACGTCGGGGCAGCGTTCCTGCCCCTCGAAGACCCGGTCCTGATGGACCTGAACTTCGCAGACGTGTTCTGCAGGCCACGCATCTCAGAGGCAACAAACGCAATGACCATCGATACCGGCAAAGTCATCCAGGACAACAAGCGCGGCGACAACGACACCGGCTCCCCGGAAGTCCAGGTCGCCCTGCTCTCGGCGCGCATCGCGCACCTGACCGAACACTTCAAGGCGCACAAGCAGGACCATCACAGCCGGCGCGGCCTGCTGATGATGGTCAACCGCCGCCGCAGCCTGCTCGATTACCTGCACCGCAAGGACGCAGTCCGCTACAAGGCCCTGATCGAGAAGCTCGGCCTGCGTCGATAAGCGATCACCATTACCGCGGCGCAGCGATGCGCCGCGGTTTTGTTTTTTAGGGTCGCGCACGGCGCGGCCGAACGGGCAGGGCAAGGGCCCCGTCCGCACCATTCGAATCAAGGACATCCCCACGTGGCAAAAGTTACCAAGAGCTTCCAGTACGGCAACCACACGGTCACGCTCGAGACCGGCGAGATCGCACGCCAAGCCGGCGGCGCCGTCATGGTCTCGTGCGAAGGCACCATGCTGCTGGTCAGCGCCGTCGCCGCCAGGAGCGCGCGCGAAGGGCAGGACTTCTTCCCGCTGACCGTCGACTACCAGGAGAAGTTCTACGCCGGCGGCCGCATCCCGGGCGGCTTCTTCAAGCGCGAAGGTCGCCAGACCGAGAAGGAAACGCTGATCTCGCGCCTGATCGACCGGCCGATACGCCCATTGTTCCCGGAAGAATTCCGTAACGAAGTGCAGATCATCGCCACCGTGATGTCGATGAACCCCGAGATCGACGGCGACATCCTGGCACTGATCGGCGCGTCCGCCGCGCTGTCGCTGGCCGGCACCCCGTTCCAGGGCCCGATCGGCGCCGCCAAGGTCGGCTACAAGAACGGCCAGTACCTGCTCAACCCGACCATCAGCGAACTCAAGGACTCCGAACTCGAGCTCGTGGTCGCCGGTACCTCCGACGCCGTGCTGATGGTCGAGTCCGAAGCGAAGGAGTTGTCCGAAGACGTGATGCTCGGCGCCGTGATGTTCGGCCATCGCGAATTGCTCAAGGCGATCAACGCGATCAACGACCTGACCGTCGAGGCCGGCATCAAGGCGTTCGATTGGAAGGCGCCGGTCAAGAACGAAGCGCTGATCTCGGCGCTGACCGAAGCGGTCGGCAGCCAGCTCGACCAGGCCTTCCAGGTCCGCGACAAGCTGCAGCGCCGCGACGCGATCTCGGCGATCAAGAAGGACGTCATGCTCGGCCTCGCCGGCCGTGCCGACAGCGAAGGCTGGAGCAGCGGCGAGCTGTCGAAGGAATTCGGCGAACTCGAATACCAGACCCTGCGTGGCGCCGTGTTGAAGACCAAGGTCCGCATCGACGGCCGTGCGCTCGATACCGTGCGTCCGATTGCCTCGAAGGTCGGCATCCTGCCGCGCGTGCATGGCTCATCGCTGTTCACCCGTGGCGAAACCCAGGCGATCGTGGCCGTGACGCTCGGCACCGCGCGCGACGGCCAGATCATCGATGCCGTTTCGGGCGAGTACAAGGATCACTTCCTGTTCCATTACAACTTCCCGCCCTATTCGGTCGGTGAAGCGGGCCGCATGATGGGTCCGAAGCGTCGCGAAATCGGCCACGGCCGCCTCGCCAAGCGTGGCGTGCTCGCGGTGATGCCGACGATGGAAAGCTTCCCGTACACGATCCGCGTCGTCTCGGAAATCACCGAGTCGAACGGTTCCTCGTCGATGGCCTCGGTCTGCGGCAGCTCGCTGGCGCTGATGGATGCCGGCGTGCCGATCAAGGCGCCGGTCGCGGGCATCGCGATGGGCCTGGTCAAGGAAGGCAACGACTTCGTCGTGCTGTCCGACATCCTCGGCGACGAGGATCACCTCGGCGACATGGACTTCAAGGTCGCCGGCACCGCCAACGGCATCTCGGCGCTGCAGATGGACATCAAGATCCAGGGCATCACCGAAGAGATCATGAAGGTCGCGCTGGACCAGGCCAAGCAGGGCCGCCTGCACATCCTCAAGGAAATGGAAGCCGCGCTGACCGCGCCGCGCTCGGAACTCAGCGAGTTCGCGCCGCGCCTGATCACGATCAAGATCCACCCCGACAAGATCCGCGAAGTGATCGGCAAGGGCGGTTCGGTGATCCAGGCGATCACCAAGGAAACCGGCACCCAGATCGACATCCAGGACGACGGCACGATCACGATCGCCTCGGTCAACGCGCTCGCCGGACAGGCCGCGAAGGACCGCATCGAGCAGATCACCTCCGACGTCGAGCCGGGCCGCATCTACGAAGGCAAGGTCGTCAAGCTGATGGACTTCGGCGCATTCGTCACCATCTCGCCCGGAAAGGACGGACTGGTGCACGTTTCGCAGATCTCCAACGAACGCGTCGAGAAGGTCGGCGACGTGCTCAAGGAAGGCGACATCGTCAAGGTCAAGGTGCTGGAAGTTGACAAGCAGGGCCGCATCCGCCTGTCGATGAAGGCCGTCGAGGAAGGCGAGGGCGCTGCGGTCGAGTAAGCCGTCGCCTCATTGCCGTGCATAAAAAAGCGGGCCTCGGCCCGCTTTTTTTGTGTCGATTCAGTACTTCTTGCCTGCCACTCTCTTGCTGCGCAGTTCCCGTGCAGGTGTACTCCGGACATGCACGACCTTACCGGGTGAATGATGCTGCTGCGCCCCACCTTCCTCGTCGTGAAGCGTGAGCAGCGATTCCATCAGGCCCTCATCGGCGCTCGAGCAGACACCGAGGACGATAGCTTCATCGCAGCCTTCGGCGGCGAGATAGGCATGCCCCATGTTCGAATCGATATAGATCGATTCGCCCGCGCGCAACACCACCGTTTCATAGAACTCGGTGTGGACTTCGATCGCGCCCTCCAGCACGTAGATATATTCCTCGCCGGAGTGATGGACGAGTTCGCCGAACTCTTCGACCGACTTGGCCCGGATATGGGTCAGGACCGGGATCATGCGCTTGCGCCTGAGTTCGGGGCACATGTAGTAGTAGTCGTAGTTCGGCGTGTTGACGCGAATCGCGTTGTCGATTCCGCCGATACTGCGCCGCGCCATTCCCTGTGAGACGGACTCGTCGCTCGGTTCCGAGAAAAGCTCGGACATGCGCAGTCCGAGACGCTGGCTCAACTGCAGCAGCTTGTCGTAAGTCAGCGTGAGCCTGTCGTGCTCGACCTTGGACAAGGTCGAGACCGGGATGCCGCTGCGCTCGCTCATCTCCTTGAGCGTCCAACCGTTGCGCTTGCGCAATCCCTGCAGGAGTCCGCCGAGCGTGGCGTGGTCCGATTTCATAAAAAGGGGGTGCTCCTGTGCACTTGACAATTTTCTGATTGGGACTATTGTCTCCTAATCAGGCTCATTTTTTGTGACTAACGACAAGAATAGGCGCTAGAACGTAGTGGCGCAATCTGAGCCGGCGGCAGACATCCCTGGGAGGGATCAATCCATGCGGTCATTCGGAATACTCGGCGTCGGCCTCGCGGCCGTACTGGCGTTGCCGGCGGCATTCGCACAGCAATCGCCTTCGCTGCTGCCACCTGCAGCGACCAAGGAACAACAGGCCGCGGTCCCGACGGTGCCGCAGCCGCCCGCGTCTCCGCAACTCGCCCCTGCCGACCTCGAAGCTTGGCTCGACGGCTACATGCCTTATGCGATCAAGACGGGCGACATCGCCGGAGCGGTGGTGGTCATCGTCAAGGATGGCCAGGTCCTGGCGGAGCGTGGCTACGGTTATGCCGACGTCGCCAAGCGCACGCCGGTGGATCCGCAACGACGTTGTTCCGGCCGGGCTCTGTTTCCAAGCTCGTCACCTGGACGGCGGTGATGCAGCTGGTGGAGCAGGGCAAGCTCGACCTCGACCGCGACGTCAATGCCTACCTCGACTTCAAGATCCCGCCGCGCGACGGCAAGCCGGTCACGCTGCGCAACATCATGACGCACACCGGCGGCTTCGAAGAAGCCGTCAAGAACATCATGTTCTACGATCCGGCGAAGCTCGACTCGCTGGGCAATTACCTCAAGGCCTGGACGCCGGCGCGGATCTTCGCCCCGGGCACCACGCCTGCGTATTCCAACTACGCGACCGCGCTGGCCGGTTACATCGTCGAGCGCGTTTCGGGGCAGAGCTTCGACGATTACGTCGACCGCAACATCTTCGCGCCACTGGGCATGGATCACTCCACTTTCCGCCAGCCGTTGCCCAAGCGGCTAGCCGCGGCGATGTCGAAGGGCTACACGCTGGGATCGGATGAGGCGTCCAAGTACGAGATCGTGGGACCTGCGCCTGCCGGCAGCCTGGCATCGACCGGCGCGGATATGGCGCGCTTCATGATCGCCCACCTGGAGCAGGGCGAACTGGACGGCAAGCGCATCCTGCAGCCGGACACCATCCGCACGATGCACGATTCCCCGCTGACGCTGCTGCCGCCGCTCAATCGCATGGAGTTGGGTTTCTTCGAGACCAATATCAACGACCGCGAGGTCATCGCCCACCTCGGTGACACGCAGGACTTCCACACCTCGCTGCACCTGTTCCTCGCCGAGCGCACCGGCCTGTACGTCTCGTTCAACAGCGCCGGCAAGGAAGGCGCCTCCGGGTCGCTGCGCACCGCGCTGTTCGAGGATTTCGCCGACCGCTACTTCCCGGGCAAGGCGCCGGCCAGCCGCGTTCCCGCCGAGCAGGCCGCCGAGCACGCGCGCATGTTGAGCGGCACCTGGAGCAGCACGCGCAGGTCGGACACCACGTTCTTCAACCTGTTCGAATTGCTCGGCCAGTTGAAGGTCGGCGTCGGACCCAAGGGGGAACTGGTGGTCGAAAGCTGGAAGGGTCTCAACGGCAAGCCCGTGCACTGGGTCGAGACATCGCCCTTCGTCTGGCGCGACGCCAACGGCCACGAAAGGATCGCGGCAAAGGTCGTCGACGGCAAAGCGGTGCGTTTCAGCTTCGACATGATCGCGCCCTTCATCGTCTTCGAGCGTCCTGTCTGGTACAAGAACTCCGCCTGGCTGTCCCCGCTGCTCTACGGCGGCCTGTTGGCGATGCTGCTGACGGTGCTGCTGTGGCCGGTGACCGCGGTCGTTCGGCGTAAATACGGCGCGCCGCTCAAGCTCGCACGCAATGAAATTCGCGCCTATCGGCTGGTGCGCATCGCAGCGCTGCTGACGCTGCTGACCGCCGTCGGCTGGCTGGCCTTCGTCGCGGCGCTCGAAGCCAACCTCGACAACGTCACCAGTGCGATGGACCCCTTCATCTGGCTGCTCGAGATCGCCAGCTTCGTGGTGTTCATCGGCGGTTTCGCCGTAGCGCTGTGGCACGCCTGGATCGTCTGGCGCGGCAATCGCCGCTGGCCGGCCAAGCTGTGGAGCATCGTCCTGGTGGTCGCAGCGCTGGCCGTGTTGTGGGTCGGCATCGCCTTCAACCTGCTCAGCTTCGGCGTCAACTACTGATGGGCACGCTGTCGGTGTCGGCCGCGATCGAGAAAGTGCGGCTGGCCAAACCGTTCCGCATATCGGGATATGTCTTCGACGATTCCGATCTCCTCGTCGTGACGCTTCGTGAAGGCGGTCATGCAGGCCGCGGCGAAGCGTCTGGCGTCTACTACCTCGGCGACGATGCGGCGCACATGCTCGCGGAAGTCGAGCGCGTGCGTGCATCGATCGAGGCCGGCGTGTCGCGGGAAGAACTTCGGGCGCTATTGCCGCCCGGCGGTGCGCGCAACGCGATCGACTGCGCGCTCTGGGAACTGGAGGCCAGGCGCTCGGGTTCGCCTGTCTGGAAACTTGCGGGCCTGCCGTCGACGAAGTCGCTGGTCACCACCTTCACCCTCAGTGCGGACGACCCGGACGTGATGGCACAGGGTGCGCGCGACTACGTGCAGGCGAGATCGCTCAAACTCAAGCTCACCGGAGAAGCGGAACTCGATAGCGCTCGCGTCAGGGCGGTGCGGGCCGCGCGACCCGACGCCTGGATGGGCGTCGACGCCAATCAGGGCTATACGATCGACGGGCTCGATCGCCTGATCGCCGTCCTCGTCGACTGCGACGTGAAGTTGCTCGAACAACCGCTCGCACGCGGTCGCGAGGCCGACCTGCAAGGCTATCGATCGCCGATTCCGATCGCCGCCGACGAAAGCGCGCTGAGCCTGGTCGATATTCCAGGGTTGGTCGGCCGCTTCGATGTCGTCAACATCAAGCTCGACAAATGCGGCGGATTGACCGAGGGCCTGATGATGGCGGCCGAAGCGCGTCGTCTCGGCCTCGACGTCATGGTCGGCAACATGATCGCGACGAGCCTGGCGATGGCACCGGCTTTCGTGCTCGGCCAGCACTGCGACATCGTCGATCTGGACGGGCCGATCTTTCTCGCGGCCGATCGCGTTCCCGGCGTGGTTTACAACGACGGCCTGGTCTGGTGCGGCGAAGAGGTGTGGGGGGCTGCCGACGCCATTGCCGCATGAGCGCGAGCGCGCCTTCGGCCTGGTTCGGCCAGCCGCGCGGCCTGACCATTCTGTTCCTGACGCAGATGTGGGAGCAGTTCTCCTACTACGGCATGCGCGCGCTGTTGGTCTATTACATGACCAAGCAGCTGATGATGGGACAGGAGAAGGCGTCCTTCATTTACGGCCTGTATACGGCGACCGCATATTTCACGCCGATCGTCGGCGGGCTGATCGCCGATCGCTGGCTCGGCAAGCGTCGCGCGGTCCTGATCGGCGGCAGCATCATGGCGATCGGCCATTTCATGATGGCGTTCGAGCCATTGTTCTTCCTCGCGCTCGGCACGATCGCACTCGGTAACGGCCTGTTTCTGCCGAGTCTGCCCGGCCAGATCGGCGACCTCTATCGCTCTCAGGATCCGCGGCGGGGATGGGCCTTCAATGTCTATTACGTCGGCATCAACATCGGCGGGTTTCTCGCGCCGTTGATCTGCGGCACGTTGGGCGAGGTTTACGGTTGGCATTACGGATTCGGCGCCGCCGGGATCGGCATGGTCGCGGGGCTCTCGATCTATATCGCGGGAAGTCGGTACCTGCCTCCAGAATTGCCGCGTTCGAGCCCGCAGCGCGTGGTCATGCGCTGGGCGGATCACCGTCGCGTCTTCGCCGTGCTGCTCGCCGTTGGCTTGGCCGTGACCGTATTCCGCGGTGCTTACGAGCAAGTCGGCAACACCGTTGCGCTGTGGGCGGATAGCGGTGTCGATCGGGTGGTCGGCACGATGACGATTCCAGGAACATGGTTCCAGTCGCTGAACCCGCTGCTGGTGATGCTGATGACGCCGCCGCTGCTGGCGTACTGGCATCGCAGATCGCGGGAAGGGCGCGAACATTCCGCGTTGCAGAAGATGGCGATCGGAGCGCTGATCGTCGCGAGTTCTTATTTGCTGCTTGCCGCGGTCTCGGCCGTCTCGGGTCCGGCACAGGCGAGTTGGCTCTGGCTTGCGCTGTTCTTCTTGATCTTTACGCTCGGCGAACTCTTCATTCTGCCAACCGGTCTCGGGCTGTTCGCGAGGCTGGCGCCTGCGGGTGTCGGTGCGACTACGGTCGCCGCGTGGTTCTTCGCAATCTTTACCGGCAGCCTGCTTGCGGGCGCAGTGGGGACGCTTTGGAGCAGCCTCAGTCAACCGGTGTTCTTCACCTCGCTCTCCGCGATTGCCGCGGCGTCTGCAGGTCTGTTGCTGTCGATCGATCGGGCGGCCTGCAAGGTCGAGGCCGCGCGCAAGGTCGAGGAACTCGGAACATGAAGGCGCCGCCGCGGATCGGCACGATTCGCCACCGGGGCAGGCATGCGCTTTCCTGCGGCTCGCCCATGTATTCTCCAAATAGCTTGACATTAATCCTGATCAGGATAAATATCGCCTGATAAGGACGATATAGATCGGAAACGCCAGCACCCCCATTCCAACGAACGATGACCCTTTTGCGCCTGCGAGAGCTGCACGGTGCGCGACGGCGTCAATTTCCGCGCCTTCCCGGCGCAGCAAAGTTAAAAGAGGAGTGGACATGGCGATCAGCAAGACTTCGTCCCGCGGCTTGCTCACGACGGCAATCTGGATGGCGCTCGCCGGCATGGCCCATGCCCAGGAGCAGCAGCCGGCGCAGGAGGAACCGTCGGCTGAAGCGATGGTCGATCTGGATCGGGTCATGGTCACGGCGACCAAGCGTCCCGAAGCGCTGGCCGACGTTCCACAGTCCATCACCGTTCTCGGTGAAGAGACGCTCGAACGGCAGCAGGCCGACAACCTGCAGGACTATCTCGCGCTGATCCCCGGCTTGAGCCTCGAAGGCAGCACGCGCGGCGTATCCCGCATCACGCTGCGTGGCATCAACACCGGCGGCGTGGCCTCGACCGTCGGCGTCTATGTCGATGACGTGCCATTCGGATCGAGCAGCGGCCTGGCCAATGGCGCGATCCTCGCCGGTGACTTCGACACGTTCGATGTCGCGCGGCTCGAAGTGCTGCGCGGTCCGCAGGGCACGCTGTACGGGGCGAGTTCGCTAGGGGGCGTCCTCAAGTTCGTCACCAACGAGCCGAGCACGGCAGGGTTCGAGGCCAGGGGCAGGGTCGGTTTCGAGAGCGTCGAGGGCGGTGGCCTTGGCCATTCCGTCACGGGCCTGGTCAATATTCCGCTGAGCGACCGCGCCGCGATCCGCGCCAGCGCGTTCTACCGGTTCGATGACGGCTTCATCGATTCGATCGGCAACAATCCGATCGCCAGTCTGGATCCGGCCACCGGTGCGCCTGATCCAAGCATCAGTATCGTCCAGGGCACGCGCATCGCCGACGACATCAACGAGCTGAAGATCCACGGAGGCCGGATCTCGGGACTATTCGAAGCGACCGACACGTTGTCGGTGCGCCTGACGGCGCTTTCCCAGAACATCGAAAGCGCGGCGTCCAATACGTTCGACGCCGATCTGGAAACGCTCGAACCACTGTATTCCAGCAACGGCCACGATCTGGTCGCATCGCAATACCATGCCGAGTTCAGCGACGTCGAATACCGGCTCTACAGCGCCAACGTCGATTGGGATCTCGGGTTCGCCAGCCTGCAGTCGTCGACGAGCTACGGCACCTTCGAACGCGACCAACGGATCGATCAGGCGTTCGGCCTGGCGCCTCTCATCACCCTGCTGTTCGGCGATCGCGAGACGCGGCCGCTGAGCCTGATCACCAACCAGACCACCAGCACCAAGAAGTTCACGCAGGAACTGCGCTTTTCCTCGCCTGCCAATGACCGCTTCGAATGGCTGGTCGGTGGCTACTACACGAAAGAGAAGTCCGCGATCGATCCCCAGGATTTCTTCGCGGTGGAAGCGGGGACGGACACGATCGCCACTGATATTCCAAAGCTCATCGAGGTTTTTCTCGACTCCACATACGAAGAGTACGCTGCGTTCGCGAACGCGACCTGGCACATCTCGCCGCGCTTTGGCCTGACGTTCGGCGGGCGCGCGAGCCACAACAAGCAGGTCGCCACGCAGCTCATCGATCAGACTGCGCTCGGCGGCACCCGCGACGCGTTCGAAGATGCGCGTTCCTCGGAGGACGTGTTCACCTATTCGCTGGCGCCGCGTTTCGAACTCACCGACAACACGTCGCTCTATGCCCGCATCGCCACCGGTTACCGACCGGGCGGGCCGAATGTCCTGCCGCCGCTGGCGCCTCCCGGTACGCCCAACAGCTATGACGCCGACTCGCTCACCAGCTATGAAATCGGCCTGAAGGCGGAGTCGGTCGATCGCAGGTTCAGCCTCGATGTCGCGGCCTACTATCTCGATTGGAAGGACATCCAGCTCTTCGCATTCGTCAACGACACAGGTATCAACGCCAACGGTGGTACCGCTGTCAGCAAGGGCTTCGAGTTCACCGCCACGGCGCGCCCGACGAGCAATCTGAAATTCGCGCTCAATGGCGCTTACACCGACGCCTACCTGACGGAGGATACCGATCCAGTCGTCGGTGGCCTCGAGGGCGATCCGCTGCCGTACGTGCCCGATTGGAGCCTCAGCCTGAGCGGTGATTACGAGTGGCCGGTGATGGACAGCGCGACTGCCTATGTCGGCGGCACCATCAGCACTACGGGCGACCGGACCGCGGATTTCGGCACCAGAACTCCTGAGGGCAGGATTCGTGAAGTCCCGAGCTATGAAAGCATCGACCTGCGTGCCGGCATAGAATTCGGACGTTGGTCGCTGCAAGCCTATGTCAAGAATTTGACGGACGAACGAGGGATCACGTCGCTGGTGGGCGACGGCACGTTCTTGCCTAATAACGCGATCGGTGTGGCCATCATCCGTCCACGTACGATCGGCGTGACCATAGGCGCGTCGTTCTGACGAGCCTGCGCGCGAAGCGGCAGCCAGGATGCAGGGCGTGCGGATTGCCGTGCCGGCGGAGATGTCTCGAATGGAAGTCCATCGGCATGTCACCAAACAGGATGCAGTGATGAATATCGCGCAAGACAGGATGTCGTCACCGTCGGTGCAGACCCTGCCGCAGCCTTACCTGCTTTTCCTCGGCGACGTGACCGAGGCGGCCTACGCCAAGACCGCGTTCGGCCTGCGCGACTGGGCGGGCGATCGCTGCATCGGCGAGTTGTCGTGCGGCGGCGGTACGGTGACGACGAGCCTGCCGCGATTGACGCCGAAGCAGGCCCACTCGCTCGGCGCACGTGCGCTAGTGATCGGCGTGGCCAACACGGGCGGGATCATCCAGGACAACTGGATTCCGTCGCTGGTCGAAGCGCTCGAATCCGGCCTCGACATCATCAGCGGCATGCACGCGCGGCTCGAAGGCACGCCAGCACTCAAGGCCGCCGCCGAGCGGCACGGACGCAGCCTGATCAACGTGCGCACGCCGCCGCGCGATATCCCGATCGCGTCGGGCATCAAGCGTTCGGGCAAGCGCCTGCTGACCGTCGGTACGGACTGCGCGCTCGGCAAGAAATATACGGCGCTCGCACTCGCGCGCGCGTTCGAGCAGCGCGGCATCGATGTCGATTTCAGGGCGACCGGGCAGACCGGCATCCTGATCGCCGGCGGCGGCATGCCGATGGACGCGGTCGTGGCCGACTTCGCGGCGGGCGCTGCCGAGATGCTCAGTCCGGACGCGTCCGCCCAACACTGGGACGTGATCGAAGGGCAGGGCTCGCTGTTCCATCCCGCGTATGCGGGCGTGTCGCTGGCGCTGCTGCATGGCAGCCAGCCGGACGTGTTCGTGGTCTGTCACGAGCCCGGGCGCGAATGCATCCTCGGTCATCCCGAGTTTCCGCTGCCGAGCCTCGAGGAGACGATCGACCTCACGCTGCGGCTCGGAGGACGCACGAATCCTGCGATCCGTTGCGCCGGCATCAGCTTGAATACGGCCAGCCTCGACGAGGACGCGGCGCGCGCAATGCTCGACAGGGAAAGCGCGCGGCTCGGCATGCCGGTGGCCGATCCGATGCGTGGCGGCCTCGAATTCGAGCGGCTGGTGGACGCATGCCTGGCGTGAGCGCCGGCGCTACCTGGTTCCAGCGCTTCCTGCTGCCTGGCTTCGCCTTCAAGGCGGTCGTCATCGGCGGCGGTTATGCGACCGGCCGCGAACTGGCCGAGTTCTTCCTGCCGAGCGGTCCGTGGGGCGGCATCGCGGCGATGCTGCTGGCGACGGTCATCTGGAGCGCGGTCTGTGTCGTGACCTTCGTCTTCGCGCGCGCGACCGGTGCGCGCGATTACCGAAGTTTCTTTCAGGCGTTGCTGGGGCGTGGCTGGGTCGTCTTCGAGCTCGCCTACATCCTGTTCGTGATCCTGATCCTCGCGGTGTTCGGCGCGGCGGCGGGCGCGATCGGAGAAGCGACACTCGGATGGCCGAAGATCGCCGGAACGCTCTGCCTGATGGCCGGCATCGCCTTGTTCGCGACCTTCGGCAACACGTCGGTCGAGCGCCTGTTCAAGTACGTGACGTTCCTGCTCTACGGCGTCTACCTGATCTTCGTCGTGCTTGCGTTGAGCAGTTTCGGCGACCGGGTCGCCGCCGATTTCGCCGCGCCCGCGCCGAGCGATGGTTGGGCGCTCGGCGGACTGACCTATGCCAGCTACAACATCATCGGCGCGGTCGTGATCCTGCCCGTCGTGCGCCACCTGACCAGCGATCGCGATGCGATCGTGGCGGGCCTGATCGCGGGCCCGCTGGCGATGTTGCCGGCCTTGCTGTTCTTCGTCTGCATGGTTGCGTATTACCCAGGCATCGCCAACGAGACCCTGCCATCGGATTTCCTGCTGGCGCGACTCGATCAGCCCGTGTTCCATCTGCTGTTCCAGCTGATGATCTTCTCTGCCCTGCTCGAAAGCGGCACCGGCGCCGTGCACGCGATCAACGAACGCGTCGCCAAGGCATGGCAGGTCCGGCGCGGCGCAGCACTCAGTAACCGTGCCCGGCTCGGAATCGCGCTCGCCCTGCTGATCGGCTGCATGTTCCTGGCCGATCGCTTCGGCCTGGTCGCGCTGATCGCCAATGGCTATCGCGCGCTCGCCTACCTCTTCCTCGCCGTCTACGTCCTGCCGCTCATGACGTTGGGGTTGTGGCGGCTGCTGCATCGACGCCAAAACTCAATGGAGGCCGCATGAAGTACTTCGCTGCAGCAGTTGCCCTCGCCTTTGCGATGCCCGCGTTCGCGGCTCCGCCTGCCGGCTTCGACGAACGGGTCGAGGCATTGCGCAAATCGCTCGGCGTTCCCGGCGTCTCGATCGCGATCGTCGAGGACGGCAAGACGACCCTCGCGCGCGGCTATGGCGTGCGCGATCTCAGCGCGCCGCAGCCGGTCACGCCAGATACCATCTTCGCGACGGGTTCCACGGGCAAGGCCTTCACCGTCGCGGCGCTCGCGATCCTCGTCGACGAGGGCAAGATCGACTGGGACGACAAGGTGATCGACCACATGCCCGAGTTCCGCATGTACGACGCCTGGGTGACGCGGGAGATGACCATCCGCGACTTGCTGGTCCATCGCAGCGGGCTCGGACTGGGCGCAGGCGACCTGTTGTTCGTGCCGCGCAGCGATCTCTCACGCGAGGAATCGGTGCGCAGGCTTCGCCACATCAAGCCGGCGACGAGCTTCCGCAGCGGCTATGCCTACGACAATGTGCTGTACATGGTCGCCGGGCAGTTGATCGAGGAAGTCACGGGTCAGACCTGGGAAGCATTCGTCCAGCAGCGCATCTATGCGCCTTTGCGCATGGCGCATTCGACCGTGGACGACAAAGGTCGCCTGGCTTCCGATAACCGCGCGCGCGCCCACGGGCGCCTGAACGGCGCGATCCGCGGACTCGGCGATCAGGAGCCACTGGACGAGAGCGCAGACCTCGCCGCCAATGTCGCACCGGCCGGCGGCCTGGCGATCAGCGCCAACGACATGACACGGTGGCTGCTGGTCCAGCTCGCCCACGGCAAGCTTCCCGAAGGCGATGGACGATTGTTCAGCGAAGCCGCATCGGCGCAGATGTGGACGCCGGTCGTGCTGCAACCGATCGACCCGCGTCCGGAGTTCCTCGCGGCTACGCAACCGATGTTCTACACCTATGCGCTGGGTTGGGACGTCCAGGATTACCGCGGCGCGAAGATCATCTGGCACGGCGGCGCGGTGTTCGGTTCGCTTGCGGCGGTGGTGCTGATCCCGGACAAGAACGTCGGCTTCTCCGTCGCGGTGAACAGCGAGGAGGGCGAAGTCGTGCGCGGCCTGATGTACGAGTTGCTCGACCACTACCTCGGGCTGCCGAAGGGCGAGTGGCCGGAGAAACTGCACGCCTTCAAGGAAAATCGGGCAGCCGAGGCGGTCAAGGCCTTGCAGGCGACGACGGCAAAACCGGCCCGGTTCGGACCCTCCTTGCCGATCGCGCGCTACGCCGGCCAGTACAACGATCCGTGGTACGGCACGATCGCAGTGCGCGTCGACGGCAAGGCATTGTGGATCGATTTCCCGCATGCTCCGGGCATGAAGGCGAAGCTGGAACACTGGCAGTACGACACCTTCCAGACAGCGTTCACCGACAAGGCGATCGAACCGGCCTATGTCACTTTCAGCCTCGATGCCGACGGCAAGGTCGATCGCATCACGATGAAGGCGGTGTCGCCGCTTGCTGATTTCAGCTACGACTACCAGGACTTGCTGTTCACGCCGGTTCCCGACAAACAATGAAGCCGCTGATCGTCCTGCTCGCGGCCGGATTCCTGGTCGGCGCGACACCGTCGCACGACTACGACGTCGTCATTCGCGGCGGCCGCGTGCTCGACGGCGCCGGCAATCCGTGGGTCAGGGCCGACGTGGCGATCGAGGACGGGCGCATCGCGCGCATCGGCGACGTCGCCGGCCGCGGTACCACCGAGATCGATGCGAGCGGCCGTTACGTGGCGCCGGGCTTCATCGACATGATGGATCAGTCGGGTGAAGTGCTGCTCAAGAACGGTGCAGCCGAGAACAAGCTGCGCATGGGCGTCACCACCGTGATCGCGGGCGAGGGTGGAACGCCGGTTGAAGCTGCCCAGATCCCCGAGTACTTCGCCCGCCTCGAACGGCAGGGCATCAGCGTCAATTTCGGGACGTACTACAGCGCAGCCCAGGCGCGCGTCAAGGTGATGGGCGATGGCGCAGGCAAGCCCACGCCGCAGCAGATGGCAGCGATGAAGGCGCTGGTCGGGACGGCCATGGAGGCCGGTGCATTCGGCATTTCCAGCGCGTTGATCTATCCGCCCGACAGTTTCCAGACAACCGACGATCTCTTCGAACTGGCCAAGGTCGCGGGCCGCTGCGATGGTTTTTATGCCAGCCACATGCGCGACGAGAGCGGAAAGCTGCTGTCCGCGATCGATGAGGCGATCGCCATCGGCGAGCGGAGTGGCGTCAAGGTCGAGATTTTCCACTTGAAGGCCGCGTTCGCGCCCGGCTGGGGCAAGCTGATGCCGCAGGCGATCGACAGGATCGCGGCAGCGCGAGCACGCGGCATCGACATCAGCGCCGATCTCTACCCGTACACCGCTGGCGGCACCGGCATCGACATCACCGTTCCCAATCATCTGTTCAACGACGGGCCAGAAGCTGCCTGGAAGCAACTCCGTGATCCGAAGGTCCGCGACAAACTGAAAGCGGAACTTGCCGCAGGTTCGCAACCGGATTGGTCGAACCTGGTGGAAGCCTCCGGCGGTTGGGACCATGTCGTGCTGGCGAATGGCTTCGATCCAGACTATGTGCGCTTCCACGGCCAGAGCTTCGCCGCGATCGGCAAGGCCTTGCACAAGGATCCTGCCGACGTCGCCTGGGACATCATGCTCGCCGCGCTACCGAAGCGGGCGATGGCGCTGTTCTTCATGATGGACGAACGCGACATCGAACTGGCGATGAAGCAATCCTGGACCAGCATCGGTTCCGACGCCGCGGCGGCCGAGAAGTTCGGCGACACGGACGCGCTCGGTCTTCCGCATCCGCGTGCCTATGGCACGTTTCCTCGCGTCATCGCCGAATACGTCCGCAAACGCGGCGTGCTGACGCTGGAGGATGCGGTCCGCAAGATGACCTCGTGGCCGGCGCAGCGCATGGGCCTTGTCGATCGCGGCGTGCTGCGTGAGGGCTTGCGCGCGGATCTTGTCGTCTTCGATTACGACAGGATCGAGGATGTCGCGAGCTGGACCAAGCCGACCGCCAGTCCGATCGGGATCGACGACGTGATCGTCAATGGCGTCCCGACGATCGTCGGCGGACGCTACTCCGGTGCCAGGGCGGGAGTCGTCCTCCGGCATCGCTGCCGCAAGCTGGCGGAGGTCGGATCGCAACCCTGAGCACGTGCTCAGTCGGCAGCGGTCTGCGCTGCAGGCATGTCGAGTACGGACAAGGCCAGGTACGACATAGCCGCTCCGCCATGATGCAGGCGGTTGAGCGCCTTCAGCGGCGTGGCTTCGTCGACGTTGACGCCGCCCGTGTTGAGGTTGCGTTCCAGCCGCGGGAAGCAGCTGCTGGTCACGTCCAGACGAATGCGGTGGCCTTGCGGCACGAGGTAGGCGATCGAGCGCATGTCCACATCCAGCGCATAGGTCTGCCCGGGCCGCATGAGCTCGGGACGGGTGATGCCGTTGCGGTAACGCGCGCGCAGGGCGCCTTCCTGGATGTTGGTGGCGCGGCCATCGGGCCAGACGTGCACGAGACGCGCGACGAAATCGGTGTCGCGCGCGCTCGACGACACCACCAGCCGCGCACGCAGCGGACCGGCGATGCGCAGCGGCTGCTGCAGCGGTGGCGACGTGTAGACCAGCACGTCGTCGCGCGTTTCCACCTCGGCCTGATCAACGGGACCGGATCGGCTCGACGGATCGCCGGTGCAGCACACCGGACCACCGCGGCTCGGCACGGGATGATCCGGGTCGTACAGGAATTCATCGTTGTGCTCGTCGCTGAAAGGCTGCAAGGCGAGGACGCCGTCGCCGTCGCGGCTGTTGGCATGGCCGCCGCTGCCGAGATGCCAGTGCTGCGATCGCGCCTGTTCCGGGGGCCAGGTGCGCGACGACAACCAGCGGTCCTCGCCGATCACGAACCACGAATACGCGGGAAGCGCGGCGAGCCCGTCGCCTTGTCCACGCAGCCAGAAATCGAACCAGCGCAGGTATAGATCGAAGTAGGGTTGTCGTGCATTGCGCACGACCAGGTCGCCAAAACGTCCCGACCTGGCCGTCTGCTCGTGCTCGCAGTGGTTACCCGGTGCGATCAGCACATGCTGCTGCACCGGAGCATTGGCAGGCGCGCGCGTGCGCACGAACTCCGCAAGTGCCAGCGTGCCGGCAATGCCTTGGTCGCCCCAGGTGTCGACGACCAGCGCCGGCGTGGTGATGCGATCGGAATCGGAGACGAAATCGAGGTTCACCCAAGCCGAATCACCCGGTGCCATGTACACGTAGTCGTCGTAAGCGTTGGCATCCGGACGCACGCGTCGCACCAAGTCCGCCACCGGTAAGCCGCGCAGCGTGATTGCGGGCTCGAGCTCGCCATGCGGCGGCGCCTGCGGATCCTTCGCGCCGTGCATCGCGAACCATCCGAACCCGCTCGCGAGCTGGAAGATGCCGCCTTCGTGACTGCCGAAACATCCGTGATGCTGTGCCGCCGAACCGATCGCACCGCCTGCGGCGATCGGGATCATCGCGGCATGCGCCGGATGCCGCGCACGCGCGAGCGAATACTGCAACTCGCCCAACGCCGAAGAGCCGAACGTGCCGACCTTGCCGTTCGACCACGGCTGGCTCACGATCCAGTCGAGCGTCGTCGAGCCGTCGGCGGTGGCGTGGCGCCACGGCAGGAAATCCCGTCCTTCGGACTCGAACTTGCTGCGCACGTCCTGCACCAGGACCGCGTAGCCGCGGCGCGCGAAGGACAGTGCCGAACCCAGCGCTTCGTCGTAGCGCCTGCGGTCGTAGGGCAGGCGGATGTAGACCGTGGCCAACGGTCCCGGCACGAAGCGCGGCAGATAGAGGCTGCCGGCCAGCCGCACGCCGTCGGGCATCGTGATCCAGGCACCGTGGTCGATGCGCACGCTAAACAGCAACGCGCGCAGCGGCACCTGCCAGTGGACTGGGATGCGGTCGCGAAACACGTAAGCCACGCCGAGCACCACCAAGCCGATCGTGAGCAATACGACTGCTGCCATCAGCCACTGCGACGAGGCGAGGTTGGACAGCAGGGTCATCGGCAACGTGTCCTTGTTCCAGTGTCGAAGCGGGCCATCAGATAGCCAAACGCAGTGGACGCGATGCGACGGACACTGGAGTGTGCGTTGGCTCGCTAATGTCTGCCTGGATCATTCGTGACGAATGGATGGCGATGGCGAGCCAGGGCCCACCCTACAGCGCGTCGTGGAAGATCACGCCGAGGGTATGGCGGTGCCCCGAGCGCACACGGCTGACGCCGTGCCGCAGGTTGACGCGATACACGCCGCGCGTGCCCTGGACCGGGCGTCGGTGCACCGCGAACACGACGGCATCGCCTTGACGCAGCGGCACGACATCCGCGCGCGACTGCATGCGCGGCCGCTGCTCGGTCAGCACGAATTCGCCGCCGGTGAAGTCCCGCTGCGGTTCCGACAGCAGAATGGCGACCTGCAATGGAAAGACGTGCTCGCCGTACAGGTCCTGGTGCAGGCAGTTGTAGTCGCCCGCGCCGTACTGCAGCAACAGCGGTGTCGGCCGTCGTTGCCCTGCGGCGTGGCAGCGCTCGATGAACCCGGCGTGCGTTTCGGGATAGACGACGTCGACCCCCATCGCCGCATTCCAGCGATTGGCGATGGACACGAGGCAGGAATAGAGCGCGGTCCGGAGTTGCGCGATCTGGTCGGGCAGGGGATAGGCGAAGTATTTGTATTCACCGCTGCCGAACCCGTGCCTTGCCATCACGACGCGGCTGCGGAAGTGGTCGTCGTCTTCGTACGAGTCCGCGAGCATCCGGCAATCTTCCATGGCAAGCAGACCGGGAATGAGCGCATGGCCCTGGTCGTCGAGCTCGGCCGCGATACGATCCCGATCCATCGCCGGCACGCGCGCGGCGATGGCGTCGTCCATGCCGCCGCGTGCAGCCATGCGGGCCAAGACATTCATGCATGCGCCTCGCGTTCAAGCAGGGCACGCTTGCGCTCCGGACCCCAGCGGTATCCGGACAGCCCGCCATCGCTCCTGACCACGCGGTGGCACGGAATCGCCACGGCCAGCGGATTCGCCGCGCATGCACCGGCCACGGCGCGTGCCGAAGCAGGCGCTCCGATGCGCTGTGCGATCTGTGCGTAACTCGCCGTGGCGCCGGCCTCGATATCGCGCAAGGCGCGCCAGACGCGTTGCTGGAACTCCGTTCCGCGCAGGTCGAGCGGCAGCTTGATGCCGGTAGCCGGCGCCTCGACGAAGGCGGCCACTTCCGCGATCTCGTGCGACAGGCCTTCGTCGTCGCGACTCGGTTTGCTGGCGGGAAAGCGACGCTGCAGGTCCTGTGCCAGAACGTCGGCATCGTCGCCGATCAGGATCGCGCACAGGCCCTCGGCGCTTCTTGCGACGAGCACGGAACCGAAGGCGCATGTGCCGACAGCGAATCGAATCCGCTCGCCTGCAGGCGTGCCCGCAACCGACTTCGCGGCATCGCGCGCCTGCTCGGGCCTGCAGCGCTTGCAGGGCCGGAAGCCTGCACGTTCCGCGCTTGCCGGCGTCGCGTGGAAGTCCACGTTTTCCGGTCGCGGCAGTCGCGCCGCACAGGAGGGCCGGCAGTAAACGCCCGTGCTTTTCACCGAGTAGTAGAAGGCACCGTCCACGGTCGGGTCGCGTACGACGATCCTCGCCCAGCGCGGGTCGCCCAGTGTCCGTATCGCGTGTCGTTGCTGATCAAGAGCATGCATGGCTGCACTCCGTCTGTTGATGATGGAGTACAAGGTAGCCAGCGGTCCGCGCCGCGGATATCCGGATCTTGCGGATGTTCCTGCGTCGATGACGCAATGCCGCCGCTGAATCCGATTATCCTTCGAGCATGACTTGCAGATGCGATCCACCCGGCGTGCGCACGACGCGATGGCGCGTTCTCGTCTTGTCGGCCGTCGCGTGGCTGCCCGTCCCGGCGCTGGCGCAGGCCGTCGTTGCATCAGAAGGCGCAGGCGAGGCGAGGACGCTCGATACCGTCGAAGTGGTTGGCCGCGTGCGGGCACTGTCTGAGTTTCCTGGCGCCGTCAGCGTGATCGACGGCGACACGCTGCGCAACGGACAACGGCAGGTGAGCCTGTCCGAATCGCTCACGCGCGTTCCGGGCATCACGGTGCTGGACCGGCAGAACTACGCGCAGGACCTGCAGATCCAGAGCCGCGGTTTCGGCGCGCGGTCCACGTTCGGGATACGCGGCATCAAGCTGGTCATCGACGGCATTCCTTCCTCGGCCGCCGACGGACAGGGTCAGGCGGCCAACTTTTCGCCGGGCGCGCTCGACCGCGTCGAGGTGTTGCGCGGACCGTTGGCCCTGCAGTACGGCAACGCAGCCGGTGGCGCGATCATCGGCTATACCGATCTCGATGCTGGCGATGGCGTGGCGCTGGATGCGTGGGCAGGCAGCGACGACAGCCAGCGCGTGGCCGCGCGCTGGGACGGTCGCAGCGAATCGCAGGCATGGCGCTGGCGCGTGCAGGGAAGCCGGTTCGATACCGACGGCGCGCGCGAGCACAGCGCGGCGCAGCGCTCCCAGTTCAATGCGGTCGCGCAGTGGTCGCCGCGCGCAGGCGAGCACGTGCGGCTGGTCGTCAACGCACTCTCGCAGCCGCTCTCGCAGGATCCGTTGGGCCTGACGCATTCGGCGCTGCTCGACGATCCGCATGGCACCGATCCGGTCGCGTTGCAGTTCGACACGCGCAAGCGCATCGAGAACCACCAACTCGGCCTGCGCTGGGAGCGCGACTACGCGCCCGGTCGCGAAGCATGGATCGGCGCCTATCGCATCGAGCGCGACGTGGTGCAATACCTCGCCCTGCCGGTCGGTGCGCAGGTCCCACCGAGCAGCGCCGGCGGCGTCATCGATCTCGGACGCGCGTCGACGGGCATCGATATCGGCCATCGCTGGACTGGAACGCGTGGCGCGCTGGCGCTCGGCCTCGAAGCGGGGCGTCTGGAGGAAGCACGGGCCGGCTACGAGAATTTCGTCGGCGAACGCCTCGGCGTGCGCGGTCGCCTGCGCCGCGACGAAGACAACCGCATCGACAATCGCGAGCTGTACGCCATCGGCGATATGCGCTTGGCGGACCACTGGACCTTGTTGGGTGCGGTCCGCCACGCACGGTTGTCGTTCGCATCCGACGACCGCTATCTCGCCGAGGGCAATGGCGACGATAGCGGCGACCTCGATTTCAGCGAGACCGCGGCATCGCTCGGCGTCGCCCGCGCACTGGCGCAAGGCGAGGTGTTCGCCAGTCTCGGGCGCGGCTTCGAGACGCCGACGGTGACCGAACTGGCCTATCGCCCCGACGGCAGCGCGGGATTCAATACCGCGCTGTCGCCGGCGCATTTGGTCACCGCCGAAGTCGGCGCGCGCTGGCGCTTCGCCGGCAGCGCGGCGAGCATCGCGCTGTACCGCGTCGACGGCGAGGACGAAATCGTGCCCGCGGAGAGCCGCGGCGGACGTGCGTCCTTCGCCAATGCCGGACGCACGCGCCGCGACGGCATCGAGGTGAGCCTGTCCGGAGCGCTTGCGGGCCAGTGGTCGTATGCGCTCGCGGCGAACTGGATCGATGCGCGCTTCGACGAGGACTTCCGCTATCGCTTGACCATCGCGGGCACGAGCGTCGAGCGCAGCGTACAGGCCGGCAACCGCATCCCCGGCATTCCGCGCGCGGACGGCTTCGCCGAGCTGGCCTGGCGCGATCGCGCAGATCGCATCACGGCCGCGCTGGAGTTGCGCGCCAGCGACCGCATCGCCGTCGACGACCTCAACAGCGATGCCACCGCCGGCAGCGTGCTTGCCGCACTGCGCTTCGAATGGCGGCCGCGGCAACAACGCGGCTGGCATGGCTTCGCGCGCATCGACAACCTGTTCGATCGCGACTATGTCGGCTCGGTGATCGTCAACGAAGGCAATGGCCGCTTCTTCGAGCCAGGCGCTGGCAGGACGTTTACCGTCGGACTGGGTTGGAATTCGCGGGTCGAGTGAGGACGGCGCTCAGGCCAGCCATCGTCGCAGTCGCGCGTAGACCTCAGCGCTGCCCAGCAATGCGAGGTGGTTGGTGCCGTACGTCAGCATACGACGCGCGGCCGGGATGCGCAGCGTGAAGCGGCGATCGGCATGTTGCCCGAACGCGCTGGCGATGCGCACGAGTCCGTCGCCGCGCAGGCTGTCCATCTCCGCGTCGGGTCGTGGCGCTTGCGTGGTCGCGGCGACGGCATAGGCTTGTACATGCGCGGGGAGCGGAGAGGGAATACGACTGTCGCGATGTCCGTCGCTTTTCCCACCTTTGCGAGCTCCATCCTCGTCGCGGATGTTGCCGTGCCGCAAGTCGCGGATGCCGGCGCTGCGGATCCCGCCGAGCCGCGCGAAAGGTGCCGTGTACGGACTCCGCCCGATCAACAAATCGACCCAGCTGCCGACGCGTTCCAGCGGCGCGCCATGATGCGGTGTACCGAGGAACACCAGCTTGCGCAGGCGCGACAGCCAGGTGTCACCGTCCTGTTGCGCGACGACGCAGGCGCCGCGCGCGACCAGGCCACCCATGCTGTGCCCGACGATGACGAGGTCCTGCACGGGCACGGGCCAGGCCTCGACCAGTTGCTGCAACAGGCCCGAGAAGGTGCGGGCGTTGCTGGAGACAGGCAATCCGGTGTTGTAGTGCAGATGAACCGGCGTGTAGCCGAGATCATCTGCCAACGCGGTGCCGTGGTCCTGTCCGCCGTAATGCCACTGCAGGTCGTTCATGCACAGTCCGTGCGCGAAGACCAGCACGCGCGGCGAGGCTTGCGGGAATATGCGCGCCAGCGACTCCCGATCCAGGTCCAGCGCTTCGCCCCCACGCCGCAGCCGCATGGTGATCGCGAGCGGGTTGCCGGTCGCGGCGAGGTGATCGCCGAACACGCCGTTGAGTGCGGCCAGCACGGCCTCGCGTTGCGGGATCGGCACGGCGCGATCAAGTAGCGGCGCGAACCCGGCGAGCGCGAGATCGATGCCACTACCGACCAGACGCGCGACGCCGCGCACGCTGCGGTAGACCGTACCCGGAATGCCGCGCGTGCTCGTCGTCGTCGAGGTGCCGAGGATGCCGGGCAGGCCGAGGATATTGGCGTGCACCGCTTCGACCAGATCGGTCGCGCCGGTGATCGCATCGATCGTCAGCCGGCTGGCGCCGCGCAGGTCGGTGGCATTGCGCGAAGGTAGGGAGGCCAGCTTGCGCGGGAATGGAGGCATGGGTCCGGCGCGTCGCGAAGGAGCGGCCAGCGTAGCGCGCCGTAGCCGAGTGAATGTTCCAGGGGTGCGTACAGCAACGAACAACGCGGACCGGAGTCCGCGTTGTTCGCCCCTATCTGCTTTCGGTCAGACCACTTTCGGTCAAAGCCCGCGGCGGATCAGCTTGCGATCGACCTTGCCGCGCTTCTGCCACGCCGGCGTGGCAGCCGGTGCCTCCGGCGCGACGCTTTCCAGCGATTCGCCGTAACGCGGTTGTACGTGATCCGGCAACCGCGCCGACTGCGCCACGGCACCGGCGACGGCGTACTGCGGTGCGATATCGGCGCCCTGCACGATGCCGAGCGGCGAATAACCGCTGTAGCCAGGGAAGACCGTGCCGAGCTTGTTGTTGGCCATGCGCCGGATCAGCAGTTCGGAGAACACGCGCCGATAGTCGGTGGTCACCGGTACGTCGCCGAAATAGGGCTCGAGCACGGCCGGGTCGAGCCCCAGCCAGTTGCCGTAGAAGCGACGGCCGTTGACCGCGCCGCCCAGCACCAGCAGCGGATTGCCGTAGCCGTGATCGGTACCGCCGCTGCCGTTCTGCCTGACGCGGCGACCGAACTCGGACTGCACGACGATGGTGACGCGTCCGATCTCGCCGCCGGTGGACAACTCGGCGTACAGCGCGGCAAGCGCCTGCGACAGTTCCGCGATCTTGTTCTGGTAGTAGTTATAGCCCGCGCCCGCGGTGCCCTGGCCATCATGCGTGTCCCAGCCGCCGAGGTCGACGGTGGCATAGCGCATGCCCAGGTTGAAGCGGATCGACTGCGCGACGGTCCACAGCTGCCGCGAGAAGTTGTTGTCGGGCCACGTCGCCGGCAGGCTGGCGTAAGGCTGCTGCGCGATCACGCGCAGCGAATGATCGGCACGCAATCCATCCTTTTCGATCCGGCTGCGTCCGTTCCAGATCTGCGCGAGGGTTTCATTGACGCCTTCGAAACCGGCGGGCGAATCCGTGCGCCGCATCTGCCACGCCCAGGAGCCTGCGTTCAGTGCGAAGTCCGCGGGACTGCCCATCGACAGGGCCTGCGTCGCGCCGAGCATGTTGGCTGGCGTGCGGCTGTTCACCGCGAGCGCGGGCATGGTTTCCAGGCCGGTCGCGCCGGGCTGCGTGGCCCATGCGCGCGTGATCCAGCCGCTGCCGCTGCCTTTCTGTCCCGGCGTGCCCAGGTCGAGATAGAGCTGGGCATCGAAATGGCTGCGCGTGACCGAGGTCAGCAGGCCGCAGCCGTGCACGATGGCGAGCCTGCCATCGTTCCACAGGTCGCGCAGGCCGGTCGCCGACGGATGCAGGCCGAATCCGGTCGCGCCGCCGCCGGCGAGCGTCAACGGCAGGGCACCGTAGGTCCCGGTCGCGGCGATCTGCAGGTTCGGGCGCGCCTGCTCGTACTGGATGCGATCTTCGCCGGAGATCGGCGGTACCAGGTTGAGTCCGTCGATGCCGCCGCGCAGGAACACGTGCACGACGGTGTCGTAGGGATTGACCGCCGCGTAGGCCGGATCGGAGAACAGCATCGCCGGGCCGACGGCGCCGACGGCGGCGGTGGCGCAGCAACCCTTGAGGAATTCGCGGCGGTTGAGGGTCAGATCTTTCATGGTGCGGCCCTCAGCGGCTGAAGAATTCGGGGGACATCAGGATCAGCGAGACCATGCTGCGCAGGCGCTGGTGGTTGTAGTGCTTTTTCAGGTCGTTCGCGGACCAGGCATCGTTGTCGGTGACGACATAGGTGCCCGGATCGCCGTTCTGCGCCATGAACGCGATCAGTGCCTGCCGGCGCGAAGCCACGGGCAGGTAGCCGAGGATGCGCATGCACCAGAAATCGACCAGCCGCGTCGCCGTCCACTGCGCGGCGGGCACGCCGCTGCGCGTGGTTTCGACGATCAGCGCGATGCGCGGCGGCGTGCCTGTTCCGCCGATATTGGTTTCCGTCAGCCAGTTCTGGACCTTCCAGGTCATGGCGAAGCTGTTGGAGCCGGACCACGCGGTAGCGACGTCGGGATAGCCGTTCGGTGCCGGCCAGTCGTAGGGGTTGTGACCGGTGAAGCCGAGGCGCCACATGAACTCGTCGCTCTTGCCGTCGCCGACGCGCAAGGTCCAGTCGGTGCCGAGCGCACGCATCGTCGCCGCGACGGCTTCGAACGGACGCCGCATCTTGTCGCCCCAACTGTTGCGGGCCTCGTCGCTCAACAGGATGTGGCGCAGCACCAGGCGGATCTGGTTGGCGTTCTGCGCGTTCTGCCGGAACACGGCCGCGGCGCTGTCGATCAGCGCCTGTGACGGCGCGTCGGACACGAAGCGCCGGATCAGCTTCTTGCAGATGAACTTGGCGACGCGCGGATGCGCCACGATGCGGTCGAGCACATCGCGCCCGTCTTTCTGCGCGGCCTGGTCCGGCGGGATGAAACGGCCGAGCACGAATTTCGGGCCGGAGTCGTGCCACAGCGAGCGGTAGACGAAGGTGCCGTCGTTCTCGGTCGGAAACTGCCAGTGGCCGTTCTTGACCGACCATCCGGTGAATGCCGCCGCCGTCTCGTAGACGTCGATGTCGGTGTAGCCGATCGGGAAAGTGGTGTCCTCCGGGCACGGCGGTACGTCGGACGGATTCATGAAGCCGAGGTAGTTGTCGGCGCCGAAGGTGTGCAGCTCGAGCAGCTCGCGCGCGAAATTCTCGTTGGGTCCGGAGCGCGTGTTGGAGCGGTTGTCGAGGAAGTACAACATCGACGTGCTGGTCGCGACCGCTTCGAGCATCGCGCGGAAATTGCCGAACGCATGCTGGCGGATGACATCGCGGGTGTAGTGCACGAACAGCGGGCCGGCGTCGTATTCGCTGACCATGACGTTGAAATGGTCGTGCCAGAACGTCGACAGCAACTCGCGCAGCTGACGCTTGGAGTGCACGGCGCGCACCAGCGCTGCGCGCTGCGCCTCCCAGGAAGGACGCATGCGGATGCTGTATTCGGGATTGGCGACGATATGTTCCGCCCACAACTGCGGCAGCGTCTTGCCGAGCGTGTTGTAGCCGGCAGCCGTGAGCCGGCTCTCGACGGCGCTGTCGTCGATGGATTCCCATGCCAGCTGGGCTTCGACGAAGGCGTTGTGGCGCTGCGTGTCGGAAGTACCGAGCGCCGCGAATTCGGCGGCCGAGGTCGGCGTCAGGCCGTAGGTCAGGCGGCCGAACGTGCGCACCATGAGCGACGGCGCCGGCAGCTCGCGGTTGCGCGTGACCGTCGTGGTCGGTGGCGTCGGCCAATCCCTGCGCCCTGGCACCGTCTGCGTCGGCGGCGTAATGACGGGTGCTCGCGAAGCTTTCGCCGGGTCGTACCCGTAACGCTTCGTCAGCACGTCCTGGATCGTGGCGCGATCGGCACGATCGGTTGCAGCAGCCATGGATCTTCCCCTGTCGCCGGCGGAGCCCCCCCGCGGCGACTATAGGCGAACGATCGGCACGAAACGTGACATCTATTGGAAAAACGCCTTCCTGCGCGATGCCGCGGCCCGCTCCAGGCCGATTCCGCTGCGAACCAATCCCGCCCTACACCAATCCCGTTGCATAGAACACCGCGATCACGACGAACACCGCCATCGTCTTGATCAGGGTGATCGCGAAGATGTCCTTGTAGGCCTGGCGGTGGGTGAGCCCGGTCACCGCCAGCAGCGTGATCACGGCGCCGTTGTGCGGCAAGGTGTCCATGCCGCCCGAAGCCATGGCCGCGACGCGATGCAGTACCTCCATCGGGATGCCAGCGGCATCGGCATTGGCGATGAAGGTGTCTGCCATCGCCGCCAGCGCGATGCTCATGCCGCCCGATGCCGAGCCGGTGATGCCGGCCAGCGCCGTGACGGTGATGGCTTCGTTGACCAGTGGATTCGGTATCGCGGCCAGCGCGTTGGCGACGACCAGGAAGCCGGGCAGGGCGGCGATCACGGCGCCGAAGCCATATTCCGACGCGGTGTTCATCGAGGCGAGCAATGCGCCGCCGATCGCCGAGCGCGTGCCTTCGGCGAAGCCGCCGAACACGCTGCGCCAGGCAAACACGAGCACGCTGAGGATGCCGACCAGCAGCGCGCCCTCGACCGCCCAGATCGCGGCGACCTTCGAGACTTCCTGCACGACGGGGGCGGCGCTGCCGATCACCGCGGGCACGAATTCGTGCTGCGCGCCGTAGACCTGCGGGATCCAGGCGGTGAACAGCTTGTTCGTCACCCCGACCAACAGCAGCGGCAGGATGGCGACGACGGGATGGGCGAGCTTGCCGCCGTGGAAGGGGGCAGGCTCGTTGAGCAGCTTGTCGCCGTAGCCTTCGCCGTTGCGCAGGGCCGCGCGGCGGCGCCATTCCAGATAGGTCATGCCCAGCGCGAGAATGAAGAGCGCGCCGATCGTCCCCAGCCATGGCGCCGCCCAGGCATCGGTGCCGAAGAACGGCGCGGGAATGATGTTCTGGATCTGCGGCGTGCCGGGCAGCGCATCCATCGTGAAGGTGAAGGCGCCGAGCGCGATCGTGCCGGGGATCAGGCGCTTCGGGATGTCGCTCTGGCGGAACAGCTCCGCGGCGAACGGATACACCGCGAACACCACCACGAACAGCGACACACCACCATAAGTGAGCAACGCGCAGACCGCGACGATCGACAGCATCGCCCGGCCGGCGCCGAACAGGCGAATGGTCGCGATCACTATGGCTTTCGAAAAACCCGACAGCTCGATCAGCTTGCCGAACACCGCACCGAGCAGGAACACCGGGAAATACAGTTTCAGGAACCCGACCATCTTGTCCATGAACAGGCCGGTGAACATCGGCGCCACCAGCGACGCATCGGTCAGCAGCACCGCGCCGAGCGCGGCGACGGGCGCAAACAGGATGACGCTATGGCCGCGATAGGCGACGAACATCAGGAAGCAAAGCGCCGCGAGTACGATCAGGAACGCCATTCGTTTGGTATCTCCAGTGCGGGCAGGCCGGGCCTTCCCTTGAACCTTGGACGTCACGGCGTCGGCAACATCGCCTGGCAGTCGTCATTCCCGCCTACGCGGAAATGACAGCCGGATTGACGGCGACGCCGGCAGTGTCGGCAAGCCGGCGCCCTCCAGCCCATTGTCCGAAGGTACAAGTGCCGCCCAAGCAGTGCGTCCCTAGGCTTGCCGCTGCGGCCGTCTCGTCTGTGCACGCAGCGGCATCTGGTTGGCCACATCTTCCGAGGGGATCGCGATGAAGCGTGTCACGTTGCAGTACAGCACCTTGAGCCTGGCAGTCGCGTTGAGCCTGCTGGCGCCCGCGCTGCACGCGCAGGACGCCGCGCTGGCGCCGGCGGAGGACGCTTCCCAGGCGACCACGCTCGACAAGGTCACCGTCACCGCGCGCAAGCGCGAGGAAACCCTGCAGGACGTGCCGGTCGCGGTCACCGCGTTTACGCCGGAAACGCTCGACAAGCTGCATGTCGAGGACATCGGCGACCTCGACGCCTTCGTGCCCAACCTGACGATCTACGCCGCCCGCGGCTCGAGCAGCACGGTCACCGCCTACATTCGCGGTATCGGCCAGGCCGATCCGCTGTGGGGTGTCGATCCCGGCGTCGGCATCTATCTCGACGACGTCTATATCGCCCGTCCGCAGGGCGCATTGCTCGACGTGTTCGACGTCGGCCGCATCGAAGTGCTGCGCGGCCCGCAGGGCACGCTGTACGGCAAGAACACCATCGGCGGCGCCATCAAGTACATCTCGCGCGGCCTGCCCACGCAGACTGAAGGTTTCGCCTCGGTCACGGTCGGCAACTACGACCAGCTCGACGCCAAGGCCGCGTTCGGCGGACCGATCGGCGGCGCCGACAGCGGTCTGCGCGGACGCGTTGCCGTCGCCAGCCTCAACCGCGACGGCTTCGGCGAGAACCGAACCAACAACCAGCCGGTCAGCGACAAGGAAATCAACGCCGTACGCCTGAACCTCGGCGCCTACGCCGGCGACGATCTCGACTTCCAGTTCGCCTTCGACTGGATGGACGACCAGTCCGGCGTGCGCGGCGCGAAGATGCTGGCGCCCAACCCGCTGGCCCCGGCTTATCCGCCGCTGGACGATCGCTACGACATCCGCAGCGGCATGCCCAACGTCAACGACACGGTGATGAAGGGAATATCGGCGACCGTCAACTGGCGCCCGAACGAGGACTGGTCGTTCAAGTACGTCACGGCCAAGCGCGAATCCGACACCGAAACCAACATCGATTTCGACACCACGCCGCTGACGCTGGTGGACGTGCGCGCGTTCTACAGCGACAGCCAGGTCAGCAACGAGTTGCAGGCGAACTACGACGGCGGCGGCCGCGCGCGCGGCGTGATGGGCCTGTATGCCTTCAATGGCGACGCCGGCGGGCAGGTGCTGAACCACTTCTTCAATCCATTCGGCCCGATCACGCTGACCAACCCCTTGTTCGGCGATACCCAGGGCGTGGTCAACACCAAGAGCTTCGCGGTCTATGCGGACTGGACCTTCGACCTGACCAACAAGCTCAAGCTCGACGTCGGCGCGCGCTACACCGACGAGGACAAGCATGCCGTCGCGTTGAACCGGTTCTACCTCGACGGCACCTACGCCACGGTGTGGGGCACGGCGGCCAATTTCGACAAGACGGCCAACTTCAAGAACGTCTCGCCCAAGGTCTCGCTCGACTATCAGGTCACCGACGACATCATGGTCTACGGCCTGGCGTCGCGCGGCTTCAAGTCCGGCGGCTACAACATTCGCGCCAACACCACGGCGGTGCCGCGCTCGGGCGAGCCCTTCGACGACGAGCAAGTCGACAGCTTCGAGATCGGCAGCAAGATGGCCTTCTTCGACCAGCGACTGTTCCTGAACCTGGCGGCCTTCCACAATATCTACGAGGACATCCAGCTGTCGGTGTTCACGTCCTACACCCTGCCCGACGGCAGCTCGAGCTTCTTCGGCGACTTCACCAATGCCGGCAAGGGCACGGTCAACGGCGTCGAGGTCGAGTACCAGTGGCTGCCGAGCGAGCACTGGCTGCTCAGCGGCAACTTTGCATGGCTCGACGCGAAATACGACGAGTTCCTGACCACGACGGCGACCATCCCGCCGGTGCAGGTCGACATCGCCGACCGCCAGCGCTTCACCAACGCACCGGAGTTCTCGGGCGCGATCAACCTCGAATACCGCACCACGCTCGCCAACGGCGGCAATCTCTCGGCCAACGTCGGCTACTCGTACCAGAGCGAAGTGTGGCCGACGACGGACCTGAGCCCGGCGATCCGTCAGGAGGGCTACGGCCTGGTCAATGCAGGCGTGATCTGGAAGGTCAACGATGCCTGGTCGTTGTCGCTGCAAGGCTCGAACCTGGCGGACGAGGAATACCGCACCACCGGCTACAACATCGGTGCCTACGGCGTGCTGACCGGGTTTTATGGCAATCCACGCCAGTACAGCATCAGCGCGCGTTACGACTTCTGACCTGACGTCCTAAGGTGACCTGTCATCCCGAGCGCAGCGAGGGACCTGCTTCCATCAAGAATAAAACAGCAGATCCCTCGCTACGCTCGGGATGACAACGCAATATTCGAGCGGAGTTCTTTTTTTCGGCGCCGTTCGCGCCGCGTGCGGCGACCAAGGGCGGCGCTGGGCTATGCTCGTTCGATGCCTGGAAACGAACAGCCAGTGATACATCAGCGCAGCCTGGCGGAAAGGCCTGCCCGGTGCTGAGCAGCGGCGTCGTCATCGCCGCCGGCCTCGCCTGGCTGGGCATGTTGTTCGCCGCCGCCCTGTACGGCGAGCGCCGGCCACGCGTCTTCGAGCGGCACTGGGCGATCGTGTATGCGCTGTCGCTGGCGGTGTACTGCACGTCGTGGACGTTCTTCGGCACCGTCACGCAGGCCGCGCGCTACGACTGGCCGTTGCCGCCGACCTTCGTCGGCACGATCGCGCTGTACGTGTTCGGCATCGGCTTCCTGCTCAGGCTGGTGCGGCTCGTGCGCGAGCACAACTCGACTTCGCTGGCCGACTTCATCGCCACGCGGCTCGGCAAGGACGGTTGGCTGGCGGCCGCGGTCACCTTCGTCGCGGTGCTCGGCATCGTCCCTTACATCGCACTGCAGTTGAAGGCGGTGGCGATGAGCTTCGCGCTGCTGGTGCGCGACGATCCGCTGCAGGTGCCGGCATGGCAGGACAGCGCGTTGTACGTGGCGCTGGCGATGGCGGCGTTCGCGATGCTGTTCGGCACGCGCAGTGCGAGCGCGATCGAGCACAACCGCGGGCTGGTCCTGGCGATGGCGTTCGAGGCCGTGCTGAAGCTGGCCGCGATGCTCGCGCTCGGCGCGTTCGTGATGACGCTCCCCGAAGCGCCCGCCGCGCTCGCGGCGACGCCGCGCCCACAAGCGGACACGTTGCCGGGTTTCGCGCCGTTGGTGCTGCTCGGCGTGCTGGCGATGTTCACGCTGCCGCACCAGTTCCATGTCGGCGCGGTCGAGTGCCGCGACGAGCGCCACGTACATAGCGCGCGCTGGCTGTTCCCGCTGTACATGCTGCTGATCGCGCTGCCGCTGCTGCCGCTGGCGCGCGCCGGCGATGCCTGGCTCGGCGCGAGCGGCGTGCCGTCGGATCTGTATGTACTGGCGTTGCCGCTGTCGCAAGGCAACGAACCGCTGGCCTTGCTGGCCTTCCTCGGCGGTCTCAGCGCCGGTACCGGCATGGTGATCGTCAGCACGCTGGCGCTGAGCCTGATGATCGGCAACCACTGGCTGACGCCGCTGTGGCTGCACGGTGCGTGGTCGTCGATGCGCTGGCCAGCCATGAAAGGGCGTGATCTGCGCGGTGCGGTGCTGACGCAACGGCGCATCGGCATTCTCGCCATCGTGCTGCTGGCATGGGGCTACAGCCGCCTGATCGCGGGCAACGATGCGCTCGCCGATGTCGGTGCCTTGTCGTTCTCGGCGCTGGCAACGCTGGCGCCGGCGGTCGGTTTCGCGATGTGGCGGCCGCAGACGCCGCCGCGCGCGGTGCTGCTCGGCATCGTCGTGGCGGTACTGGCCTGGTTGTGGCTGTTGCTGTTGCCGGTGCTGGTAGAGGCGCGCGGCGAGGGCGCGCGCTGGTTGCAGGACGGACCGATGGGCTGGGGATGGCTGGCGCCCGACGCGTTCTTCGGCCTGACCGGTTGGAGCCGGCTCGGCCGCGCTGCCGGCGTCAGCCTGTTTGCGGGCGTGGTGGCGACGTGGATTTCGGCGGCGTGGTGGCAGGCCGCGCCGCGCAGGCAGCAGCGCGGTCTCGATGCCGAGACCCTGCGCGAAGCCGGATTGCGCTTCCTGCCGCGCGCGGCGGTCGATGCGGCGCTGGTCGATGCGCCGGCCGCCGGTGCGGTGTCGGCGGCGATCGAAGCGGGCCTCGAGCGCGAACTCGCCGCCGTGCTCGGCTCGGCGTCCGCGCGCCTGTTGCTAGACGCGGCGCGACGCGAAGCCGGGCGCGACTTCGATACCGTCGCCGCGATCGTCGGCGAAGCCTCGCAGGACCTGCGCTTCAACCAGCGCCTGCTCGAAGCGGCGCTGGAGAACATGAGCCAGGGCATCAGTGTCGTCGACCGCGACCTGCGCCTGGTGGCATGGAACCGGCGCTATGCCGAACTGTTCGGTTATCCGTCCGAGCTATTGCGCGTCGGTGTTCCCGTCGCCGGACTCGTGCGCCACAACCTGCGCAACGGCCTGGTCGGCGCGGTGTCGGTCGAGGCCGAAGTCGATAAGCGTCTGCGCCATATGCAGGCCGGCACGCCCTATGTCGCCGAGCGCACGTTCGCCGATGGCAATGTCGTAGAAATCCGCGGCAACCCGATGCCGAATGGCGGCTTCGTCGCCACCTTCACCGACGTCACCGCGTTCCGCCGCACCGAGGCCGAGCTGATCCGCAGCAACGAGACGCTGGAGGAACGCGTCATCGACCGCACCGCGCGGCTGGATCTTGCGCGCGACGAGGCCGAGCGCGCCAACGATGCGAAGAGCCGTTTCCTTACCGCGGTCGGCCACGATCTACTGCAACCGTTGCACGCGGCGCAGCTGTTCACCGATACGCTGTCGCAACAGCTCGAGGACGACCCGCGACGCGAAGCGCGCGGTTCGTTGCTGGGTCAGATCCGCGGCGCGCTCGATTCCACCACCGACCTGCTCACCGGCCTGCTCGACATGTCGCGGCTCGAAGCCGGCGGGCTGGTACCGCAGCCGCGCGATTTTCCGCTGGCGGACGTGCTCGATCCGCTGGCGTCGGAGTTTCGTGCGCTGGCTGCCGAGCGCGGCCTGGCGTTCCGCTATCGCCCGACGGACGCCTGGACGCACAGCGACCCGCAACTGCTGCGTCGCGTGCTGCAGAACTTCCTTGCCAACGCCGTGCGCTATACCGAGCGCGGCGGCGTCCTGCTCGGCGTGCGCCGCATGGACGATGCCGTGCGCATCGAGGTGCACGATACCGGTCCGGGCATCGCGCTCGACCAGCAGCGCTCGATCTTCGAGGAGTTCCGGCGTGGCGAAGGCGTGGCCGGGCAGGGACTCGGACTGGGCCTGGCGATCGCCGACCGCATCGCCCGCCTGCTCGACACGCCGCTGACGCTGCGCAGCCGCATCGGCACGGGGACGGTGTTCGCGTTACGCCTGCCACGCATCGGCCACGTGCCGCAGCAGCCCACGACCAATGCAGCGAAGGCGGTGTTGGCGGGGACGCGCGTGCTGGTCGTCGACAACGAACCCGTCGCGCTGGATGCATTGCGGCAATTGCTGGCGGGCTGGGGTTGCACGGTCAGCGGCGCCGCCGACGGCGACACCGCCGCGAACGCACTGCAGGCGGCCGACGCCGCGCTCTGGCTGTTCGATTACCACCTCGACGACGGCGATACCGGCATCGCGCTGCGCGAGCGGCTCGCCGCGCGCTTCGGCGAGCGGCCGACGCTGATCCTCAGCGCCGACGACAGCACGCAGGTTCGGCGCGACGTGCTCGACAACGGCCTCACGCTGCTGCGCAAGCCGGTACGTCCGCTGGCGTTGAAGTCGGTGCTGGACCGGTTATTGGCCGGCGTCACGGCGCCGGGCTAGTCCTTGGCGACTGGCCGTCCTGCGCGGCGCGCTGTCGCAGATCGGAAGCCGCGGTGGGATCTGTCAGAGGTCATGCGCGTGCTTGGCCGAACGCCTTCCAGCATCGTCTAAGCATCGTCGTCCCAGCGAAAGCTGGGATCCATTTTGACTTTCGATGTCGCGTATGACGCACGGATCAAGATGGGTCCCAGCTTTCGCTGGGATGACGAGCCACTATTCTAAGATGACGAGCAACTGTTCCATCGATGTCGATGTCGGTGGCTTGCGCGTCCTGGCGAAACCCCCGCCGTGCATCACGCCTCGACCCGCCGCGCCGGATCGGTGATCTCCAATTCGCGCAGGATCACCCCCGCCTGCGTGCGGTTGCGCGCTCCGAGCTTGTCGAAGATCGCGCTGAGGTGTGCCTTGACCGTGCGTTCCTGGACGTCGAGGCGGTCGGCGATCTGCTTGTTCAACAGGCCCTCGGCCACCAGCGTCAGCACGCGGAACTGCTGCGGCGTGAGGCTGGCTAGCCTGGCGGCCAGGTCGGCGTCGCCGGGTGCCGAGGGCGCGCGCGACACCGCGCCGCGCAGCGCAAGTGGCAGCCATTGCTCGCAGGCCAGCACGGCACGGATGGCGCTGCGCATGTCGTCGAGCCCGGCGCTCTTTGGGATGTAGCCGGCGGCGCCATGGTCGAGCGCGCGGCGCACGATCTGCGGATCCTCGTTCGCCGACACCAGCACTACCGCGACCGCCGGGAACTGCGCGCGGATCGCCGCCAGGCCGGCCAGGCCGTGGTTGCCGGGCATGTGCAGGTCCAGCAGCACCAGGTCGATGTCGCTGCGCGCTTCGAGCAACGCCAGCACGCCGTCGAGCGATTCCGCCTCGCAAGTCTGGACGTCGTCGTCGGCATCCAGCGCCGCACCGCGCAGGGCGGCTCGGAATAACGGGTGGTCGTCGGCGATCAAGAGCGTCGGCATCGATGGCGTGCGGGGCAGGGTGTGTTGCCAAGCTAGCAGGATTCGATCGGGGCCGGCTCGTACGAAAGTACGATGCGGCGTCTCGCCGCCGTTGCTAGGGTTACCGCATGAACGATGATCCCGTTGTTGGCCGCATGCCGCTGGCGAGAGCCGGTCTGCTGGCGCTCGCGCTATCGTGTGCCGCTTGCAGCAGCTCTGGTACGCACATGCCCGCACCTCCGCCCGTCGTCTTCGAGCAGCCGCGCAGCAGCGAGCATCGCGGCAGCGACGACCTGCTGACCGCCGGGCTCGGACTCGACGGCCTGCGCGCGATAGTGCCGCCGGCGTTCGCCGACGTCGAACATCCGACCGCCGCCGAATTGCGGCGGCGCGCGCTGTGGAGCAACTGGCGCGGCATCGCCGATCTCGCGCCCGGTGGCGGTTACGGCACGCTTTATGGCAGCGTGGCTGCGGTCCCCGGTCGAGAGTATTCGGCATACGCGAAAGTGCCCGGCGCTTCGCAGCCGCACCGCGTGCTGGTGCAAGTGCCCGATGCGTTCGACAAGGCCAGGCGCTGCGTGGTGGTCACTGCATCGTCGGGATCGCGTGGCATCTACGGCGCGATCGCGGTGGCCGGCGCCTGGGGACTGCCGAAGGGATGCGCCGTCGCCTATACCGACAAGGGTGCCGGCACGGATTATTTCGACCTCGATGCGCGGCTCGGCGTGCGCGCGGACGGCACCGTCGGTGCATTGTCCGACGGCCTGGCGTTCGCGCCGCAAGTGCCGGACGGCGCCTCCGGCGTCGCTTTCAAGCACGCGCATTCGAAGGACAATCCAGAAGCCGATTGGGGCCGTCACGTGCAGCAGGCGGCGCAGTTCGCGCTGCGCTCTCTCGACGAGGCATTCGCGGATGCCGCACCCTTCACCTTCGCGAACACGCGCGTGATCGCGGTGGGCATCTCCAACGGCGGCGGCGCGGTCCTGCGCGCGGCGGAACTCGAAGGTGGCGATGCGGGACAGCCGTGGCTCGATGCGGTCGTCGCCGCTGAACCGAACATCCACGTCGCGGGCCATGGCGGTCGCGCGCTTTACGACTACACGACAGAAGCCGCAGTGCTGATGCCATGCGCTCTGCTGCACCTGCAGGGCCTGCCGCAACCGCCGCTGTCGGCGCAGGTCCAGGCCGGCGCGACGCTGCGTTGTGCCTCGCTGGCCGCCGCAAGCGCCGTCGAAGGCGCCGATGCAACCGCGCAGGCCGCGTCTGCCTACGCGCGATTGCGTGCCAGTGGTTGGAGCGACGAGGCGCTGCGTGCCGGGGCCTTGTCGGTCGGTTTCGACATGTGGCGCGCCGTTGCCGTCACCTATGCCTCGACTTATGGCCGTTACGGCGCCGGCGAGCATCCTTGCGGCTACGCGTTCGCGGCACAGGCGGCAGATGGCACGACGCACGCGGCGAGCGTCGCGGAGCGCGCCGCATGGTGGTCCGATGCCAGCGGCATTCCGCCTGGCGCTGGCGTAGGGATCGTGGCCCGGGCCGATGCGCGCATCGATGCGGCATTCGGCAGCCTGCAATGCCTGCGCGCGCTTTGGGACGGCAACAGCGATGCCGCGGCGCGCGTACGCAAGGGCGTGACGGAAACGCAAGCAGCCTTGCCGCGCGCGGGGTTGCCCATCTTCGTCGTCCATGGCGTCGACGATGGTTTGATTCCGATGTCCTTCAGCAGCGCGCCCTACGTCGCCACGGCCAAGGCCGCCGGCCGCGACGTGCGCTACTGGCAGGTGCGCAATGCGCAGCACTTCGATGCCTTTCTGGCATTGCCGGACTATGGCGCGCGCTACGTGCCTTTGCTGCCGTACGTGTATGAAGCCCTCGACAGGGTGAGCGCGCACCTCGACGACGGCACGGCGCTTCCGGACGACGCCACCATCGGCACCACGCCGCGCGGTGCCGGCAATCCGTTGACTGCGCAGAACCTCGCGATCCCGAATCCGTAGGGCGGGCCCTGGCCTGCCGCCCTGTTTGCATCAGCCGGGCGCCCCGGCTGATGGCGGGCCGGGCTCCGCCCGACGCTTTCACGCCGGATTTGGCACCCTGTCATTGCCCCTGACAGGATGCACGCCATGCCGCAACGCCATTTCTCGATGCTGCGCGATTTCCACCTCGCCGACTGGTTCACGCTGGCCAATGCGTTCTGCGGCACCGGCGCGGTGTTCGCGGCGATGCGTTTCCTGCAGGAAGGCATCGTCCGCGACCTGATGATCGGGATGGCGCTGATTCCGCTGGCCTTCGTATTCGATGCGCTCGACGGCCGCATCGCGCGCTGGCGCCAGGTCGCCTCTACGCTCGGTCGCGAACTCGATTCGCTGGCCGACGTGATCTCCTTCGGCGTCGCCCCCGCCGCGCTGGCTTACGCTTGCGGCCTGCAGGGCGGCTGGGACTGGATCGTGCTGAGCTATTTCGTCGGCTGCGGCGTCAGCCGCCTGGCGCGCTACAACGTCACCGCCGAAACGCTGTCCGAAGGCAGCGACAAGGTGAAGCATTTCGAGGGTACGCCGATCCCGACCAGCCTGGCGCTGGTGGTCATGCTCGCGGTCGCCGCGTGGCAGGGCCGGATTGGCGATGCGGTCTGGTTCGGCAGCTGGCAGCTGGGCCCGTGGCAACTGCATCCGCTGGTGCTGCTGTTCGCGCTCTCGGGCTCGCTGATGATCAGCAAGACCCTGCGCATCCCCAAGCCGTGACGAAATCGGGTCCGGCCTGCGTGCTTCCGCGCTAGCATGAGCGCTGGGGAAAGGTGGTGAGCGCCAAAGGCAGCATGGACGACCAGCGAAGTTCGGACCAGCGCCACAGCCGTACCGGTGCGGCGCTCGCGGTCGTGGTGTCATTGCTGGTCGCGTTGCTGCTGCTGGCGTCGGCGGCCAGCGCGCCAGTCGAACCGGTCGGGATCGGGATCGCGACCGCGTCGTGGCCACTCGATCGCACGCCCCCTGACGAAGCACAGCTGGCGACCGGTCGCCTCGATGGCGTGTTCGTCGCCGACGCCGTCCCCGCGCGCTCGATCGCGCCGTACGAGGCGCGCATGCACTGGCGGCGCGTCGTGCCGACCGCGCCGTGGGCGGATGCCTCGCCGCCGGTGCTGGCGCTGTATGCGCCTTACTTCAACCGCGTCCATGTGCTTGCGCCTCCCGACTACGCGCCGAGAGCCCTGAGTCTGCGCGATCCCGATTTCGACAGCGATCGCTCGCGTCATGCCCTGCTGGTCGCATTGCCGTCGGACTGGGATGCGACGCAACCGGTCTATCTCGCGCTGGAACCATCGCGGCGGCTGCCGGTGCGCATGCGGATCGAATCGCGCGCGAGTTTCGCCACTGCCGACATCGAGCACCTGCGCATCGTGCTGCCGCTGCTGTCCGTGCTGGCCTTCATCACCCTGATCGTCGCCGCTTTCGGCCTGGTGCTGCGCGAGCGCGAACTGCTGTTCCTGGCCGGCGCGCTGGGCGCGATGCTGTTCTTCCAGGGCACGATCCTCGGCGAGTTCTACGCGCTGCCCGGAGGCGATCGCCTGGCGGCCACGGGATTCCGCGCAGTGTGGACGGCTCGTGCGTTGCAGGAAGCGTTCCTGCTGCTGTTCGCGATCTCCTTCCTCGGAGCGCGGCGGCGCACGCCGCGGCTGTCGAAGGCCTTGTTCGCCGTAGCCGTCGGACTATTCCTCGTGGCAGCGCTGGCGTGGCTGCCGCTGGGACCGTATCTGGGCTGGTTGTCGCGCACGGGCAGCATGCTGCTGGCGGGCGCGGTCGCATTGATGTTGTCCGCCGCGATTTTCGCCTGGCGACGGGGCAGCCGCGAGGCGCGTTTCTTCCTGCTCGCATGGGTGCCGCTGCTGGTGCTCGATGCGTTGCGCGAGTTCGAGCTGCTCGGCTTCATAAGGCTGTATCCCGACAACGAATACCTGCCGTTGGTCGCTGCGACCTGGGCGGCCGGATTGTTCGCGTTCGGCATCGCGGACAGGCTGGTGCGTGTGCGACGCGAACGCGATGCTGCCGTCGATGCAGCCGAACACGATTCGCTGACCCGCGTTCTCAACCGTGCCGGCATCCTGGAACGCCTGCGGCGCGCATGCGTGGACCGGCGCAGGACCGTCGCGATCCTGTTCGTCGACCTGGACCATTTCAAGTCGGTCAACGACCGTTTCGGGCACGCCGTCGGCGATGCCTGCCTCAACGCCGTCGCCGAGGTGGTTTCGCTGGAACTGCGGCAAGGCGACAGCGTCGGCCGTATCGGCGGCGAGGAATTCATGATCGTGATGCCGGATTGCAGCGGCAGCGAGGCGCGGGTCATCGCCGAGCGCGTGCGCGCCAGCGTGGAGCGGTCCTGCCACGCGATCGAAGGCCACGCCGTCGGGCTCACGCTGAGCATCGGCGTCGCCGCCACGGATGCGGGCATCGATCACGGCCAACTGCTGCCCAGCGCCGATGCCGCGATGTACCAGGCAAAACTGCAGGGTCGCAACCGCGTCTGCGCGGAAGAAACGGGCGCCGCACCGGCCTGAATGCATGCCGTTCAAGTGGCGGTGCTAGCATCGCGGCATGCTCGATGGAGGATCTATGGCAGACGACTTCGAAACGCTGGCGCGCCGGTACTGGGGCGCGTGGGGCGATGCGATGCGCAGCGCGGCGCCGGGCGCGGCCCAGACCACGCCGACGCAACCCTGGCATGACGCCGTCGACTGGTGGAGCAAGTTCGCGCACGGCGGCCGCCAGGAAGCCGACGATGTCGTCTCGCGCTTCAACCAGCAGGCGCGGCATTGGTTCGGGCAGATGCAGCAAGTCGCCGCGCAACATGCCGGCCGCGACGCCGGCGCGGGCGAAGTCGCGCGCGCGTGGAAAGAGGCGCTCGGTGCCGCCGGTGAGAATCCGTTCCCGGAGATGTTCCGCGCCATGCGCGGGCAGGGCCAGCAAGGCCTCGAGCAATGGATGGAGGACGCCTCGCCCTACCTCGACGCCTGGCGGCGCGAAAGCACGTCGTGGCTGCAGGTACCGGCCTTCGGGCTCGGACGCGAGCACCAGGAGCGCGTGCAGAAGCTGGCGCAGGCGCAGATGGACTACCAGCACCAGAACAGCGCCTACAACGCGCTGATGATGAAAGCCGCGCAGTCGGCTTACGAGATCTTCGAGCAGAAGCTCGCCGAGCGCAGCGAGCCGGGCAAGCAGATCGGCTCCGCGCGCGCCTTGTTCGATCTGTGGATCGATGCGGCCGAGGAGGCCTACGCACGGATCGCGCTGTCGCCGGAGTTCCGCGCCGTGTACGGCAAGCTGGTCAACGCGCAGATGCGCCTGCGCTCGGGCATCCAGCGCGAAGTGGAGCAGATGAGCGCCATGTTCGGCATGCCGACGCGCACCGAGGTCGATGGCGCCTATCGCAAGATCGCCGAACTCGAACGCAGCGTGCGCCGGCTGCGCGACGCGGCCGAAGCCAAGAGCGAAAGTCCGGCGCGCGAGCCGCGCGCGGCGGCCGCGAAGCCCAACGCCGGCGCCAAGGCTTCGATCAAGGCCAAGGGGTCGGCGCCCAAGGTCGCGCCTGCGAAGCCGGCACCGCCCGCGGCGCCAAAACCGGTGGCTAGCAGCACGAGGAAGCGCGGATGAACGGACCGCTCGACATCACCGCCGACAAGCTCGCGCAGGAAGCCATCACCCTGCAGCAGAAGCTCGGCGCAGGTCTCAACACGCTGCGCGAGGTCGACGACGTCGACTACGGAGCGACCAAACGCCAGGAAGTCTGGCGCGACGGCAAGGTCGTGCTGTATCGCTTCATCGGCGACAAGGCACCGACTGCGCCCATCCCGCTGCTGATCAGCTATGCGCTGGTCAACCGTCCGTACATGGTCGACCTGCAGGACGACAAGTCGATCGTGCGCAACCTGCTCGCCAAGGGCGAGGACGTCTACATCATCGATTGGGGTTATCCGGACCGCTCGGATCGTTTCCTGACGCTCGAGGACTATATCGAACGCTTCCTCGGCGGCGCCATCGACTACCTGCGCCGCGCGCACGACCTCGATGCCATCAACCTGCTCGGCATCTGCCAGGGCGGCGCGTTCTCGCTGTGTTACGCCGCATTGCATCCGGACAAGATCCGCAACCTGATCACGATGGTCACGCCGGTGGATTTCCATACCGACGACAACATGCTGTCGAACTGGACGCAGGACATCGACGTCGACCTGTTCGTCGACACGCTCGGCAACGTGCCGGCCGACCTGATGAACTACTGCTACCTGATGCTGAAGCCTTTCCGCCTGAACCTGCAGAAGTACGTCGGGCTGGTGGAGATCCTCGACGACAAAGCCGCCATCGAGGACTTCCTGCGCATGGAGAAGTGGATCTTCGATTCGCCCGACCAGGCCGGAGAAGCGTTCCGCCAGTTCATCAAGCAGTTCTACCAGGGCAACGGCTTCGTCAACGGCGGCATCACGATCGGCGAGCGCGACGTGCACCTGGGGCTGGTCGAGATGCCGGTGCTCAACATCTTCGCCGAGCAGGACCACCTGGTGCCGCCGGCCTCGTCGAAGGCGTTGAAAGGCCTGATCGGCAGCGACGACTACTCGGAACTGTCTTTCCGCGGCGGCCACATCGGCATCTACGTCTCCGGTCGCGCGCAGAAGGAAGTGCCGTCGGCGATCCACGAGTGGCTGGCGCAACGTTCGAGGTGACCTGATGCGTGTCTTCCGAAGCCTGCTGGTGATGTTGCTTGTCTGCGGCGCCGCGATGGCCGCGCCGCCGACGCAGGCGGAACGCGAGATCGAAGGTCTGATCGCAGGCCTCGCCAGTTCAGGCTGCGAGTTCGAGCGCAACGGGACCTGGTACGGCGCCGCCGAAGCCGAAGCGCACCTGCGCACCAAATACGAATGGCTGCGCAAGCGTGGCCTGGCCGATAGCGCTGAACAATTCATCGAACGCGGCGCCAGCGAGAGCAGCGTCAGCGGCGAGAACTATCGGGTGCGTTGTCCGGACAAGCCGGTCACGGAGTCAGGCATCTGGTTCCGCGCGTTGCTGACCCGCCAGCGTGCGCAACCGGACTCGCCGTCACGCTAGACTGCACGCAGAACACGACGCGACGAGGTGCTCCGTGGCTGCAACCAGAACGCTATTCCGCCCGCGCGACGACCGCGTGCTGGCCGGCGTCATGGCCGGCATCGCCCGCCGCTATGGCTGGAACCCGACGGGGCTGCGCGTCCTGTATGTGATCTTTTCGGTGCTGTCGGCGGCATTCCCGGGCATCCTCGTCTACCTGATCCTGTGGCTGCTGATCCCGGAAGAGGACGTGGCCTGAACAGTACTGCGCCGCCGGCCACGTTATCCGGCGTATTGCGTGCGGCTTTGCACGCACTCGGCATGCTATGGACGCTGCCGAACACCGTGCTCGGTCTGTTCGCCGGCACGATCGGCATCGCCTTCGGCGCGCATGCGCACCTCAGCCGTCGCGATCTCGCCATCGTGTTCCATCATTGGCCGTGGGGGCCTGGCGGTGCACTCACGCTCGGCAACACCATCCTGCATACCGGCGACACGCTCGATGCGCAATGCGTCACGTATGCGCATCGTGCCGGACACGGCGACGAACCGTCGATCATGCTCGCCGATCACGAGCGCGCGCACGTCTACCAATACATGGCGCTCGGCCCGTTGTTCCTGCCGTTGTATTTTTTGTGCGGCGGCATCAGCGTGCGCAATCGCTTCGAGCGCGCGGCCGATCGTTATGCGCAATCGCGACGTGACTGGTGGCCGTGGGCCTGAGCCGACGAACGGTCGCGGGCTTTTACATGGCAATAACGTGACATCGATTAAGGTCGTAATCGTCGAAGAAAAAGCGAAAGGCGCAAGCCGGACGCAATCGCTTCGGCAATGGAAGGCTCAGCCGATCAAGTGAAAACTTGAAAGACTGGGCCTTCTTCTTGCGTGAAACTTTCTTGCGCGTGAAACTTCTTCGCGTCCCATTCAATGTCCTGCATCGCAATGACGCAGGATTGCCTCAGCATGTTGGTGCAAACAGTTGAATCGGCACTAGCCCGAAGCAGGCTCCGCTGTCTGCACCGTTGCAGGTGCTGCGATGGCCGGTTGCAGCTTGCCGGAGCCATACGGACCTTGCAGGCGTCCCCGCGTGATCCAGTCCGCGATCAACCGCAGGTAGCCCTCCGGGTGCCGCAGGCTGATGCGATCGGCGGGCTTACCCGCGTACTCGAGGATGCCGTGGTTCGTGTGCGGGAATACGACGACGTCGATCGGGCGCCCCTTCTCCTGCAACGCCTGCAGGCGCCGCCGCGTTTCGGCGTTCGGCGCCTCGGTATCGTCCTCCGCGAGCACCCACAACTGCGGCGCCCGCAGTTTTTCCAGCACCGGCATCGGCTCGTAGTCCCAGCTCGTGCCGAGGTCCTTGCGTTTGGCGATGGCGCGCACGATCCATTGCGGCGCCCAGGTAGGCGCGCGCAGGATCGCGCCGGTGAATTCGCCTTCCATGTCGGAGAACCACGGCTCGTCGCCGTACTTCGCCCTGACCCGATGGAGTTCGTCGAAGCCCTTGGTAAAGCCCGACGCCATCAAACCGCCCGTGGCGTCGGTGACTTCGCGCGCCTTGGCCAGCACGTCGGCGCCATGCCCCTTGGCGCGCAGGTCGTCCATCACCTGTCCACGGTCTTCGGCCAGCGCGCCATCGGCGAGGCCGTACAGCGCGACGGCATAGTCGGCACGGCTGCGCGATGCGGCCAGCGGCGCGATCCAGCCGCCCTGGCTGCCACCGACGTAACCGGCTCGCGAGAACGCATCCGGTCGAAGCCGGCGTGCTTCGGCAAGCGCGGCGATGGCATCGCCGGCGAGGAGATCGAAGTCCTGCGTGTATTCGCCTTGCGAGCGGCCGGTGCCACGCTTGTCGTAGACGAAGACGGCGACGCCCTGGGCGGGGAGCAGGTACTGCATGGAGTGGGCATCGACCGCGGAGTCGTGTTCGGAGCCGTGCACGAGCACCGCCAGCGGCACCGGTCCCTTCGTCGCGGCGGGCATCACCAGCCGTCCCCGCAACGTCAGTGGGCCGCTCTTGAACTGCGTGTCCTCGACCTGCAGGGGGATCTTCGTCGCGATGCCGTCGGGTCCGCCTTGCAGGTGGAATCGCATGCGGCCCTTCGCGCAGGGCTCGAACTTCACGGTCGCGACGATGGGTCCGTCCTTGCGCCAGCCTTCCATCGCGGTCAACTCGTCGGCATCGGTGGCCTCGAAGCGGCCGCTGCGGCCATCGATGAAGCGATAGCGCAGGCCGTGATCGGATCGCGACAGCGACGCGATTTCGCCATCATCGAATTGCCAGGCGCCACTCTGGCAAGCGAGGTCCGCCGGCGGAGGCGGCGGCGCATCTTCGCCACATCCCGCAACCAACAGCGCAGCGAGCAGGCTGGCACATCCGGCGATCCGCATGGTGGGGAGATCGAGCGACAGCATGGCGGCTCCTTAATTCATCGCATTGGATCGAGACTATCAATGATCGTCACGCACACGCCGTGCCAGAAGTCAGCACCCTGACCGCAGTGATGCGTCGCTGCAGCGTTGGCATGCGCCCCTAGGCGGTCGGCAGCGTCGCGAGTGTCTCGCCGAGGAACGCCGCATCGGGCCCGTAGCGGCGCTCGGCGAACACGATGCCGTCGCCGCCGACCAGCACGACGCTGCTGCAACGCGTGCCGTAGCGCTCGCCGCGCACGAACGGCGGCGAGAGGGCGCGCTCCAATTCCAGGCCGACGCCGGTGTCGGGCAGGGCGGCATCGGGTGCGGGCGTAGTGTCGGCGAGCGCAGCGAACAGTGGCGCCAGCACCACCGCATCGTGTGCGACATCGGCTTCGGCGGCCGGCGAGGCCAGCCACGCCGTGAGCGCACGGGTTGCAAGGCTGCTCTTCGGCCATGGCGCGTCGAACGCGCCGTTCGACATCGCGTGCACGCCGGGCGCGACCGCGTGCATGGCAAAAGCGGGATGGTTGCTGGCGAATGCGAGCGCTTCGCCTTGCCACGCGATCAGATTGAAACGGCCATAGTCCTGTGCGGTCGACTGCAACGCCGAGACATAGGCGGCGGCGTCGAGGTCACCGCGCACGAACTCGCGTACCAGCGCGCCGCGGGAGCGTGGCGACTGTTCGGCGGCCAGGCCGGCGCGCACATTGGTCACCGCGGCCAGGCGGCCACGCGTGGAGGCCTGCAGCCAGCTGCCACCGGCTTGCAGGTCGCGGCCGCCGTAGACATCGCTCGCATCCGGATCGAAACCCGCCGGCGCCGTCGGCCGCGCATGCAACTCGTCGCGATTGGCGATCAATGCCAACCGGTAGCGCGGGTGGACCTGCCAGGCGAGCGCGATCAGGCACATGCCGCGATGCTAGTCGATGCCCGCGCCGCAGAGCGTTGACAGCGCGATTGCAGCGTTGTATATAACTGATAAGTTAATTAACCAATAGGTTCAGTCCATGCCGGCGGACCCGCTCAGCACCACACTCGCCGCATTGGCCGATCCCACCCGGCGCGCGATCCTCGCGCGCCTCGCGCTCGGCGAGACCTCCGTGACCGAGCTTGCGGCGCCGTTCGCGATGAGCATGCCGGCGATCTCCAAGCACCTGAAGGTACTCGAGCGCGCCGGCCTGATCGCGCGCGGTCGCGAGGCGCAGTGGCGGCCGCGCAGGCTGGAGGCCGGACCACTCCGCGACGTCGCCCACTGGCTCGAGCACTACCGCGAGTTCTGGGAGGCGAGCTTCGATCGCCTCGAAACCTATCTCGCCGAGCAGCAGAAGAAGGCCAGGCCTCGTGTTCGAAAAAAATAAGCTGCGCGTGCACATGAATTCCGCATTGAACGCATGCCGGGCCACGCCGGATGGACGTGGCCTTAACCCGGAGGACGCCATGATGAAAACCATGCCCGCAAACGCGAGTCGCGACTGATGCGCAAGACCTATCAAGGCAGCTGCCATTGCGGCGCCATGCGCTTCGAATGCGAGCTCGACCTGTCGGATGAAACCAGCCGCTGCAATTGTTCGGCCTGCAGCAAGTATCGCTTCTGGAAATCGATCGTGCAGCCCGATGCGTTCCGCCTGCTCGAAGGCGCCGATGCGCTGACCGACTACCAGTTCGGTGAACGCCGCATCCATCACATGTTCTGCAGCCGCTGCGGCGTCAAGACGTTCGGAAGGGTAAGGCATCGATGACGCAGGCGAGTTCATCGCGATCAACGTGGCCTGCCTCGACGATGCCACCGACGCGGAACTGGCGGCTGCGCCCATCGTCTATCAGGACGGCCGGAACGATCGCTGGGAGCGCGCGCCGGTTGAAACGTCCTATCTCTGATCAGGAGCGACAGCATGTCCGACAGCAACGGCCACGGCCGAGAGGAAGCCGGTTACGAACTCGAGATCGTCCGCGTGTTCGATGCGCCGCGCGACCTGGTCTATCAGGCCTGGACCGATCCGGAGCGCATGGCGCAATGGGCGGCGCCGCACGGCTACACGATCACGCATAACGAAGGCGAGATCCGCCCGGGCGGTGCATGGCGATCGTGCATGCGTTCGCCGGATGGCGAGGACCTGTGGCTTGGCGGTGTCTATCGCGATGTCGTCGAGAACGAGCTGCTGGTGTTCACCCACGCCTGGGACGACGCCGAGGGCAAGCCCGGTCGCGAGACGCTCGTCACCGTGACGTTCGAGGACGAGGAAGGCGGCACGCGCATGACGTTCCGGCAGAGCGGATTCGAGTCGGTCGCCGATCGCGACGGACACCGCGACGGCTGGAGCCAGGCCTTCGAACGCCTTGTCGGAATCCTGTCTCGAACCTATGGCGCTTCCGCATAGCCCGAAGGCATGGACAGGATCGTGCGCTGCTGTCGATTGCGCTCTCATCGTCCGCACAGGGTCTTCGAACTTCGCGTCCACGCCTGCAGCCAGTAGGCGCTGCCGATAGGACGCTGCAAGCGTCGCACGCGCCCGCGGACCGGCCTGCGACTGCGTCATTCGATGGTTCGCTTGCGATACCCATCCACCGAGGAGGATCCATGCAGTACGTCGACGGTTTCGTGTTGCCCGTGTCGAACAAGAACCTGGCGGCTTATCGCCGCCTGGCGCAGAAGGCCGGCAAGATCTGGATGGAATATGGCGCGCTCGCGTACGTGGAATGCGTCGGCGACGACGTCAAGCCGGGCAAGGTCACGTCGTTCCCGCAGAGCGTGAAGCTCAAGCCGGACGAGACGGTCATCTTTTCGTGGATCGTCTACAAGTCACGCGCCCATCGCGATCGTGTCAACAAGCAGGTCATGGCCGATCCGCGCCTCGCCGGCATGGACCCGAAAACGTTGCCGTTCGACGGCAAGCGCATGATCTGGGGCGGCTTCAAGGGTCTGGTCGAATACTGAAGCGGGCTACCGATGCGGGCGGCCGCATGAGCCGTCTCAGCCTGCGATAAACACTTAAGCACATCCTTGACTATTGATCCCGACGGCCTAAACTTAAGGCCATGCTTAACCAAACGCCGTCCCTCGATCGCGTCTTCCAGGCGCTTGCGGACCCGACCCGCCGGGCCATGGTGGAGCGATTGAGCCGCGGCCCGGCATCGGTCAGCGAGCTTGCCAAGCCGCTGGCCATGTCGCTGCCGGCGGTGTTTCAGCACCTGCAGGTGCTGGAGGCCAGCGGACTGGTGCGCTCGGAAAAGGTCGGCCGCGTGCGCACCTGCCGTGTCGAACCGGACGCGCTCAGCGCCGCGGAACAATGGATCAACGAGCGCCGTGCGGGCTGGGTGCGCCGCCTCGACCGGCTCGGTGTGTTCCTCGCCGAATCCGCGGCTTCGGACAAGCCCGGTCCCGACCAGATCTGATTCGACCAGACCTGACCAGACCTGACCCGACCTGAGGAGATGACCATGACCGAACGCTCCGTCACCCACGCCACTTTCGTCATCGAACGCGAGTTCGCTGTTGCGCCGGCGCGCGTATTCGCCGCCTGGGCCGATCCGGCGGCGCGCGAACGCTGGTTCGTGCGCGACGATGCCTGGGAGCTCTCCGAATACGAACAGGACTTCCGCGTCGGCGGACGCGAACACGGACGCTTCCGCCAGAAGCCGGGCGAACCGACCTACGCCAACGACACGCTGTACCAGGACATCGTGCCCGGCCAACGCATCGTCTTTGCCTACACGATGAAGCAGGATGCGGCGCTCATCTCGGTATCGCTGGCCACCGTCGAATTGAAACCCGACGGCGGCGGCACGCGGCTGGTCTACACCGAACAGGGCGCATTCCTCGACGGCCTCGATAGCGCGAGCCGGCGCGAGCAGGGTTGGGCGGAGTTGCTCGACAAGCTGCAGGCGCAGGTGCAGCGGGAGCACGCGAAGGATTGACGGCGCGATCCGCCGACGCGCGATGCAGACCCCGAATGCAAGGAATCCCACCGGCATGTCGCTCAAACTCTACTTCCATCCGCTCGCATCGTTCTGTCACAAGGCGCTGATCGCGTTCTACGAAAACGACACGCCATTCGTGCCGCACATCGTCGATCTCGGCGAACCCGACGCGCGCGCGGCATTCCTGGCGGTCTGGCCGATCGGCAAGTTTCCCGTGCTGCGCGACGAGAGCAGGGACGAGACCATTCCCGAGTCGAGCATCATCATCGAGTACCTGGCGCAGCACTACCCGGGCAAGGTGCGACTCGTCCCCGAAGATCCCGACCTCGCCCGCAATGCGCGCCTGCGCGATCGCTTCTTCGACCTCTACGTGCACGAGCCGATGCAGAAGATCGTCGGCGACCGGCTGCGTCCGCAAGACCGGCACGATCCGCATGGCGTCGAATACGCCAGGGCGCAATTACGGACTGCATGCGACATGCTCGAAAAAAACATGTCGGCCAGGACCTGGGCGTTGGGCGACGATTTCAGCATTGCCGATTGCGCGGCCGCTCCGGCGCTGTTCTATGCCGACAAGGTGCAGCCGTTCGCCGAAAGCCATCCGCATCTGTTCGCCTACCGGCAACGCCTGATGCAGCGGCCCTCGTATGCCCGCGTGCTGGCCGAGGCGCAACCCTACTTCGCGCTCTTCCCGAGCGACGACAGCAAGTGAAGGCGTCCGCAATGACCGAACGATCCGTCACCCATGCCACCTTCGTCATCGAACGCAATTACGATGCCGCGCCTGCGCAGGTATTCGCCGCGTGGGCCGACCCCAAGGCCAAGGCGCGCTGGTTCGTGGGTCCGGAGGCATGGGAATCGTCGGATCACGAACTCGACTTCCGAGTCGGTGGCCGCGAGCGCGTCAGCGGTGGTCCGCCCGGCGGTCCGGTGCACCACTACGACGCGCGCTACCAGGACATCGTGCCCGGCGAGCGCATCGTGTCGACGTACGACATGCACCTCGACGACAAGCGCATCTCGGTGTCGCTGGCGACCGTTGAATTCAAGACCGCCGCTGCCGGCACGCGGCTGGTCTATACCGAGCAGGGCGCGTTCCTCGACGGCTTCGACATCCCGGCGCAGCGCAAGCAGGGCACGGAAGACCTGCTGGATGCGCTCGGCGCGCATCTGCAAGGCGAAGTGGCCAAGGGATAAGCGCCGGAGCGACGATGCGTCCGAGCCAGGCCCAAGAAAAGATCGCCGGGTTTGTCGATCCGGCGGTGCCTGGTTCGTCGTCAGAGTAGAGCCGGATGTTCCGGCCGCCACGCCATCCAGGAGAGGAACATGACGACGCGCAGAGTTCGAACGACCACGCTGCTGGCGATTTCGCTGGCCACCCTGATCGCCAGCAACGCCGTATCGGCGGCGGTGGTGAACTACACCATCGATCCCGAGCACACCTACCCGAGTCTCGAAGCCAACCACATGGGCATTTCGGTCTGGCGCGGCAAGTTCAACAAGACCGCCGGCAAGGTGACGCTCGACAAGGCGGCAGGCACGGGAACCGTCGACGTGACCGTCGACATGTCGAGCATCGATTTCGGCCACGACAAGTTGAACGAGCATATGCTGCAGCCCGAACTCTTCGACGTTGCGCGCTACCCGCAGGCGACCTACAAGGGCAAGCTCGCGGGCTTCGCCGACGGCGTGCCGACGCGGTTGGTCGGCGATCTCACGCTGCACGGCGTGACCAGGCCGGTCGAACTCAAGATCAACAGCTTCAAGTGCATGCCTCATCCGATGCTCAAGCGCGAAGTGTGCGGTGCGGATGCGTACGCGACGTTCAAGCGCGATGAATTCGGCATCGATGCCGGCAAGGATTATGGTTTCAGCATGGACGTGACGCTGCGCATCCAGGTCGAGGCCGTGCAAGCCGAGTAGGCGAAAGTGGAATGGACGATGTCGCAACGCGCGATCGTTGCGGCTCGTCCTGCTCGACGGCAGCCCCCGGCGTTCGAGCGCCCTGCAGACGCGCCGCTACGACTGCGTGCAGGCGCGGGCGCGCTCGAGCAGCAGGTCGCGCTCGCGCGCGTTCCGCGTCAGTCCGGCGGCGCGTTCGAATTCGGCGCGTGCTTCGTCATGGCGGCCCAGCTTGAACAGCAGGTCGCCGCGCACGCTCGGCAAGCAGGTGGTAGTTCGCCAGCGCCGGCTCCGACGTCAGCGTGTCGACGAGTTCGAGCCCGGCGGCGGGGCCGAACGCCATCGACAGCGCGACGGCGCGATTCAATTCGACGACGGGCGAGGGCGACAACTGCGCCAGCGCGTCGTAGAGCGCGGCGATCCGCGCCCAGTCGGTTTCCTCGGCCACGTGCGCACGCGCATGGCAGGCGGCGATCGCGGCTTGCAAGGCATAAGGACCGCGCGCGCCGCCGAGCTTGCCGGCGCGTTCCAGCGCCGCAAGGCCGCGACCGATCAGCACATGGTCCCAGCGCGCGCGATCCTGGTCGAGCAGCAGCACCGGCGTTCCCGAGGCATCGACGCGCGCATGCGCGCGCGAGGCCTGGATCTCCATCAGCGCGACCAGGCCGTGCACTTCCGGTTCCTGCGGCACCAGTTCGGCGACGATGCGGCCGAGCCGCAAGGCCTCGTCGCACAGCGCCGGCCGCATCCAGTCGTCGCCGGCGGTCGCCGAATAGCCTTCGTTGAAGATGAGGTAGATGACGCCGAGCACCGAGGACAGGCGTTCGACCAGCTCGTCGCCACGCGGCACCTCGAACGGCACGCGCGCCTCGGCCAGCGTGCGCTTGGCGCGCACGATGCGCTGGGCGATGGTCGGTTCCGGGACGAGGAAGGCGCGTGCGATCTCGTCCGTCGTCAGGCCGCCGAGCAGGCGCAGCGTCAATGCCACGCGCGCCTCGGTCGAGAGCACCGGATGGCAGGCAGTGAAGACCAGCCGCAGCAGGTCGTCGCCGATATCGTCGTCCAGCGCCGCCTCGAATTCCGCCGCGCTGTCCTCCCATTCGGTTTCCAGCTCGCGGCCGAGCTCCTCGTGCTTGCGCTGCGCGAGCTTGCTGCGGCGCAGGCGATCGATGGCGCGGTGCTTGGCGGTGGCCATCAGCCAGGCGCCCGGATTGTCGGGCACGCCGGACTGCGGCCACTTCTCCAGCGCGGCGACCAGCGCGTCCTGCGCGAGTTCCTCGGCCAGTCCGACATCGCGCACCATGCGCGCGAGCCCGGCGATCAGCCGGGCCGATTCGATGCGCCAGACGGCATCGATGGTGCGGTGGGTGTCGGAGACCGTCATGGCCGGTGATCAGACCATTTCGAGACGATCGACACAAGGCGAACGCGCGCGCTCCGAAGCCGGATCCACCCAGACTGCACATCGCCAGCACGTTAGCGGCGGTCAGGACGGGCACATGGAAGCAGCGATGTTCATGCCCGTCCTTCGACAACTGCAATGCCCGTCCGCACTCCCATCAGATGCGGTGCTGCAAATCGCTCACCGTTCGACGATCGCCTTCAGGTTGTCAAGGCCGGTCTCGAACTGTCCGCCGACCATCCGATCCATGTTGAAGAACAAATGCAGGATCTTCGCGACATAAGGTGTGTGGCCATGCATGGCCCAGGTGACGAGGGTGGCCTCGGGCCGCGGCTCCAGCGAAAACACGACCGTGTTGCTGGCCCTGATCGGCTTGAGCATGTCCAGCTGCATCACGATCTGCGAGAACGGATGCGACTCGGTGATCGCGATCCGGCCGGAGCCGGCCTGGCCCTTGCCGTCCCATTCGTACAACGCTCCTTCGCCCTGCGCGGCGCCGCTATGGACTTTCGTCGTCGCAGGATCCGGCTTGTCGAACGGCGACCAGGACTCGTGGGCGCGCAGGTCGTTGATCAGCGGAAAGATCCGCTCCGCCGGCGCGCGCATGCTGATACTGCGTTGCGTGCTGAAGGCATCCGGCCTGGTCGCGGCGATGACGAGCACGCCGATGATCAGGATCGCGATGACGGACAGGATGATGGTCAATGTGCTCATGAGAGACTCCGTTCGCGTGAGGGGCTGTTGCGGTGGATCGATGCCATGGTCTTCTCCATCGGAGGTGCTGGTCAGTCGCGTTCGTTGGTGTCCGTGTCGCTCGATGAATCGTCGTCCTCGACACGGTGCGGCGCCTGTTCCGTCGATGGCGATCCCCGGGCCTGTTCCGGAACGCTCGCGGTCGCCTGCGTGCGTCCGGGCAACGAACGCAGTTGGCGAAGGACCAGCAGCGACAGCATCGACATGGTGAGTGCTCCGGATAGCGCGGTATCAGATGGTCCGGTTCCGCAGTCGCACGGCACGCGACCGGACGCGATCGCCCGATACGCCACGCTGGCACCGGTGGTCGGCAGAGCAGTCGCTGCTGTTGTTACTGCTGCGCGGCTGTTTGCGCGCGCAGGCGTTGTTCCTGCTCGCGCAGTTCGGGCGTGAACTCCGCGCCGAAATCCTCGGCCTCGAACACCTGGCGTAGCTCGATCTCAGATGCACCCTCCATCGGGTTCGGGCAGCGCTTGATCCATTCGATCGCCTCTTCCTTCGACTTGACCTGCAGCAGCCAGAAACCGGCGACCAACTCCTTCGTTTCCGGGAACGGCCCGTCGATCACCGTGCGCTTGCTGCCGGAAAACCGGACCCGCGCGCCCTTCGAACTCGGATGCAGGCCTTCTCCGGCGAGCATCACGCCGGCCTTGACCAGTTCCTCGTTGAACTTGCCCATCTCGGTCAGCAGCTGCTCGCTCGGCATCACGCCCGCCTCGCTGTCCTTGTTCGCCTTGACTATCGCCATGAATCGCATGTCGGTCTCCTCGTTTCGGGTCTCGAGCCCCCTTGACCTGGGCTCTTGTCGAAACGACGAAGCGGCGACACGGAAATCGACAAGCCCGGCGAATTTATTTTTGTTCAGCTTGGCCCCTGCGGCGCCCGCATGAAAAAAAAGGCCGAGGACAGCCCTTGCTGCCCTCGTCCCCCGTGAAGCGGCGCCTGCAGGCGGCGCGTGGCGCGACGTGCCGGCCTTACTTCCAGACCGGTGTCGCCACGAAAGCGAAGAACGTGTTGGTCTCGTTGTCGAAGCCCTGGCCGGTGATCCTGCCGAAGTTGTCGATGTCGTTGGCGATGGTCAGCAGATCTTCCTGGTCGTCGACGAGCAGGTTGAAGTCGGTCATCACGCCGTCGTGCCAGAGAAATGCGCGGCACTCGCCGGCAGCGTCGCAGGACTGACCGACCACCTGGCGCCATTCGTTGATGCTCTTCGCCGTGCTGCTGACGCCGGCGTCGTCGAGCGTTCTGAGGTTGCGGATGGGTTGGCCGCGCAGCTTCAGGAAGGCACGCAGCGTCGGGTTATCGAGATCGTCGGCCGGGTTGTCGTCGGGGATCGGCGCGAAACCGACGATATCGCCGCGCTGGTTGATCATGTTCGGCGTGTTCCAGGCCTTGATGCCGAGGTCGCCGAGCCTGGTCGGCTTGCCGCGCTCCCACAGCACCGCGTTTTTCGCGCTGAGGCGTCCGACCGCGACGTCGCAGATGCCGGAAATGCCGACCACCTGGCCGCTGTCGTTGATCGCGGTCGCGGCGGTCGACGTATCGCGAACGCCGTTCGCGTCCTTGCCCGGCAGCGGCGGCAGCTCGCGCTGGATATTGCCGTGCGGCCCCCAGATCGCGGCGCGGAACTGCAGCTTCTGCGTTCCCGCACAGGTCGAGTCCTCGACGTGGTTTTCAGCCCAGCCGACCGTCTGCTTGAAGTTGTTCGTGCCCGTAGCGAAACTGTGGGTCCCGCCCGGGAACGGATACAGCGGCGTCATCACGCCGTCTTGCCAGCGGAAGCCGAGACAGCGCGTGCCCGAAGAGGCGATGAAGGCACTGCAACTCCAGTCCTCGCCATTCGGGTCCGGTTCGTCCGTGTAGGCAATGCCCGAGACGATACCGCGCAGGTTCTTCACCGGCCACGGCACGGCGCTGGTCTTGTCCGGCGAACCGAGCGTACCGAGGTCCTTCAGCTGTCCGTTGCGCCACAGCGCGGCGTGCCGGATGTTGCCGACGAGCAGGTTGGATCGTCCCGCGACCCAGCCAAGCTCGTTGATGCTGGCGCCGACGCTCGATGTGCCGCCGAGCGAATCGAGCCTTTTGAGGTGGTAACCAAGCGCTTGCCGTGTTGCTTGCCGTGTTGCTTGCCGTGTTGCTTGCCGGCATCGCCGGCGTAGGCGAATCCCGTCAGCAGCATGGCTGCGGGCAGGAGGGATCGTGCGATGGATGTCTTCATGATGTTCATGTGATCTCCATGGGCCAAACGGTGCCGGTGCGGCTGCGCGTGCGCAGCCGGGGATGAGGTGAGGATCAGCAGTGCGTCGCACGACGACGCATTCGTCGTGCAGGCTATGTATGCCGCGTCATGCGGCGGATTGCTCGCCGTTTTCGGACAACGACACGTACGCTTGCAGACAGGTTCCAGTTAGGCGACTGGCGCAGATCCGGCGGCGGTAGGATTGGCGGCGCAGGACCAGTGGGTCGGGACGTAGCCCGGGACACAGCCAGAAGCAGCGTCGTCGTCAAGCGCGTTCAGTCATGGAGCGAGCATGTCCAACTTCATCCAGATCACGCCCTTCCTCCATGTCGACGACCTCGACAAGGCGCTGGCCTTCTTCAACGATATCCTCGGCTTCGAAACACGCTTCCGCGCCGATGGCTATGCCTACGTGCATCGCGAGACGGCGGGCATCCGCATCCTGCAGAACGAGGGCAGCGACGGCGCGCCGCCCGGCAACCGTCGTTTCGCGTACTACATCGACGTGCGCGATGTCGATGCGCTCCATGCCGAGCTGAAACCGAAACTCGACACCCTGCCGGCGGACGACGTGCACGGACCAGCGGACAAGCCTTACGGCCAGCGCGAACTGCTGGTGCTGTCGCCGGATGGCAACCTGCTGGCGTTCGGACAATCCATCACCTGAGCACCACGACGGCGATTGCCCGCATGGATAGCGCCGCATTCCCGAAGACCGCGCTCAGGGTTTCGCCGGCAGCTTCGAAGCGTGGCTGGCGACCATCGACCAACCCTCGGGCGTGCGCACATAGGTGTCGGTGAACTGGAATTCCAACGCGTACGGCTTGCCATCGCTGCTGCCGCCGACTTCGGTGACGCCAGTCACGACCGCCGCATCGCCGTACAACCGCACTTTCGAATCGCGATTGCGGAATACGTCGTACTTCGTCCCGCTTTTCAGATCCGCCACTTCGTCCTCGCGCGTCGTGACCTTGCCTGTCGAACTGGTCAGCGTGAAGGTCGGATGCAGGTGCTGCGCCAGCCATTGCGCGTCTTCGCGCTCGAATGCAGCACAGGTGTCGCGTTCGACCTGCAGGATCGCGGCAACGTCGTCGCTCTCGGACGCGCGGATCGCCGGGCTGGCGAGTAGGGTGGATGCAAGCAGCGCACTGACGAAGATCTGAAAAGACATTGCGTGTTCTCCGGAAGGATGCGGCAATCTACCCCCAAGCCGCCTGGGCTTCATCACGATTGGCCCCAGGAGGCACAGGTGAAGCGGTGCTTGCCGGCCCGCGCACGCAAGTCCGCGGCATGGAGTGGTCAGCCGGTCACAGCCGCGCAAGCGCGGCTATGCTCAGATCCTGGACGGCAATGCTTGCGCATCGCCGCGTGCACACCCGGATTCGGGAGACATCATGCTCATTGTCCTGACCCTCCTCTCGGCCCTCGGCTGCGCACTGGTCGCCGGCATTTTCTTCGCATTTTCCAGTTTCATCATGCAGGCGCTGGCGAGATTGCCGCCTGCCCACGGCATCGGCGCCATGCAGTCGATCAACGTGGTGGTCATCAACCCGCTGTTCCTCACCGTTTTCCTGGGCACGGCAGTGGCGTGCATCTGTGCGGCGATCGCTTCGTTCCTGGGCGAGGCGGCAGGTGCCGGCTTCGTGCTGGCGGGCGCCGTGCTCTACGTCGTCGGCACGTTGCTGGTGACGATGCGTTGCAACGTGCCGCGGAACGACTTGCTCGCCCGCGTCGATCCCGAAAGCATGGAGGGCGCCACAGCCTGGGTCGGTTACGTATCGTCCTGGACGGCGTGGAATCACGTGCGGACCGCGGCGGCGTTCGCGGCGTCGGTCATATTGATCGTGGCATTCGCATTGCAATGGCGCGGCTGAGGAGCGCGAAGGTCATGATCAAGCATCTGTTCGCCGTCCTGCTGTTCGTGACCTTGCCCGCGACCGCTGCCAATTTCTACGTCGACCCCGTCCACGGCAGCGACAGCGGCGATGGCAGCGCCGCGCAACCATGGAAGACGTTGCAGGCGGTGGTAGAGGCGGGCCTGATCGAGACGCGCGACTGGTCTGCGCTGCCGTACACGCCGGCGCGCACGCTGGTCACGGTCAACGCCGGAGCACCCGTCAAGGCCGGCGACACCTTGTGGCTGCGCAGCGGCTATCACGGCAATCTGTCCATCCGCGGCGCCTACAACAGCGCGCCAATCACCATCGCTGCATTGCGCGGACAAGTGCCGCGACTGTCGCGCGTGACGATCGAGGCGGCGCAGCACTGGGTGTTGCGCGGCCTGTCGATCAGTCCATCGTTCGCGCCGCCGCTACAGCAGACGACGATCGTCACCGTGCAGGACCACAATTTCTTCGGCCCGGCTTCGGACGTCGTGATCGAAGATAGCAACGTGTTCACCGTGGCCGATGCTTCCGCCTGGACTGCAAGCCAGTGGCTCGACGTGGCGTCCAATGGCGTGGAGATCGGCGCCGACCGCGTCACCTTGCGCAACAGCCGCATCCGCAACGTGCGTTTCGGCATCGGCGTGGGCGGTAACGACGCGCGCATCCAGCACAACCTGGTGGATGGTTTCTCCGCCGACGGCATGCGCGGGCTCGGCGACAACGGCCTGTTCGAATACAACATCGTGCAGAACAACTACATCAACGATCCGCCCGACGGAAACCACGACGACGGCTTCCAGAGCTGGTCGGTCGGCCCGGGCGGCGTCGGCACGGGCGAAGTGCGCGGAGTCACCCTGCGCGGCAACGTCTTCGTCAGCGTGACCAATCCCAATCATCCGCTACGCAGCACGATGCAGGGCATCGGCTGCTTCGACGGCTTCTTCGTCGACTGGGTGGTCGAGAACAATGTCGTGATCACCGACCACTGGCACGGCATCAGCTTTCTCGGCATGCGCGATTCGCGCATCGTCAATAACACGGTGATCGACATCAACAGCGTCTCGCCGGGCCCGCCGTGGATCATGGTCGCGCCGCACAAGGATGGCCGCCCCAGCGAGAACGTCGTCGTGCGCAACAACCTCGCCACCGACTACAGCTTGGCAGGCACCAGCATCAGCGCCGACCACAACCTCGAGATCGCCAATCCGGCGACGTACTTCGTCGCTCCACCGTACGACCTGTCCCTGCGGCCGGATGCGCCCGGCATCGATGCCGGCAGCGCCTCGCTGGCACCGGCGCTCGATGTGCGGGAAGTTGCGCGGCCGCAGGGCGCGGGCATCGACTTGGGCGCGTACGAACGATGCACGCAGCGTGCGCACCGCAGGTCGTTCGATCCGGGCGACCGCTGGATCGCCTGCTCGGGGGCGACGCGGTTCGCGCCGAGAAAATAGCCGGGGGCCCAGCGCGGTGCCTGCCGAGCGCCTCGACTTTGTGCTGGACGGCATGTTCACTGTGCCGTTCGACGAGATCGCGTCCATCGCGGGCGCTATCCGGCTAACAGGCGCTGCGACCGCCGGCGCGCCCGGCCCGGAAATCCACGCCATGCTCCGCCGCCCGGCGCTACGCTAGGCATCGGCACGCACGCCACGGATCGCGCGCGCCGCCATCTCCCTCCCCCGAGGACACGCCATGACCCCCATGCCAACTACTGGCGAGCAGGCGCCCGATTTCACCCTGCATTCCACGCCCGACCAGACCGTGACGCTGTCGCAACTGCGTGGCCGTCCGGTCGTGCTGGCGTTCTATCCGGCCGACTGGAGCCCGGTGTGCGGCGACCAGATGGCGCTGTACAACGAGCTGCGGTCGGAATTCGGCCGCTTCCACGCCCAGGTCATCGGTATTTCCGTCGACGGCGCGTGGTGCCATGCGGCATTCGCGCAGGATCGCAAGCTGCATTTTCCGCTGCTTGCGGATTTCGAACCGAAGGGCGCGGTCTCGCAGGCCTACGGCGTCTACCAGGTGCCGGAGGGCGTCAGCCAGCGCGCGCTGTTCGTCATCGACAGCGACGGCATCGTGCGCTGGACGCATGTGTCGCCGGCCGGCATCAATCCCGGTGCGGATGGCATCCTCGACGCATTGGAGAAGCTGCCGCCCGCTGCAGGAGCACAGCCATGAGCCGGCTCAAACCCGAGGTCGGTCCATCGGATCATGCCCAAGGTCCACTCGATGCAGGCCTGGTGCTCGTGGAATACGGCGACTTCGAATGTCCTTATTGCGGTGAGGCCTATCCCGAGCTGAAAGCGGTGCAGGAAGCGATGGGCGACGACCTGTGTTTCGTGTTCCGCCACTTCCCGCTGGCCGAAGCGCATCCGCATGCCGAGCACGCGGCGGAACTCACCGAAGCGGCCGATACCGTGGGCCTGTTCTGGGAAATGCACGACCGCCTGTACGAGCACCAATCGGCACTCGACGACCGCAGCCTGGCCGCTCACGCGCAGACGTTGGGCCTGACGGAGCCGTTGTTCCAGACCGTTCTCGACGAGCAATATGCCGGCCGCGTGCGCCACGATTTCATCACCGGCGTGCGCAGCGGCGTCAACGGTACGCCGTGCCTGTTCATCAACGGCGAACGCTACGATGGACCGCGCGATGCCGACAGCCTGATCGAACTGCTGCAGGCGATGCGTGAGCTGCAAGGGAAGAAATCCTAGAACTTGGCTAGCGCAAACGAGTGTCCGCTTCGGGTTGGAATGGCCTACGAAGGTCGGGACTGGACCCCTTGCGCGCCTTGAGTGGAACGGGCGATACAATCGCCACGTGTTCGCTCGAAAGGCCATGCCGTGCCCTTCCTGATCGCAGGAGCCATCAAGCAGACGTATGACGTGATCGTGGTGGGCTCCGGCGCGGCCGGGGGGCAGACCGCCTACACGCTGAGCATGGAAGGCGCCAAGGTGTTGATGCTCGAAGCCGGGCGCAACTACACGCCGGCCACCGAAACCCCGATGTTCCAGACCGCGGAACAGGCGCCGCTGCGCGGTACGGATACCCCGGACAAGGCGTTCGGTTTCTACGACGCCACCGTCGACGGCGGCTGGCAGGTGCCCGGCGAACCCTATGTCAACGCGCGGCAGGACGATGCGGGCCGATTCGACTGGTGGCGCGCGCGCATGCTCGGCGGCCGCACCAACCACTGGGGCCGGATCTCGCTGCGCAACGGTCCCTACGACTTCAAGCCCTACAGCCGCGACGGCCTGGGCTTCGACTGGCCGATCGACTACGCCGATCTGGCGCCGTACTACGACAAGGTCGAGATGCTGATCGGCGTGTACGGCGACAACGACGGCCTGGAGAACACGCCCGACTCCCCGCCCGGCGTACTGCTGCCGCCGCCCAAGCCCAGGGTCAGCGACCTGCTGATCCGGCAGCGCGCCGGGCGCCTGGGTGTTCCGGTGATCGCCGGCCACCGCGCCGTGCTCACCCGGCGCCTGGATGCGGACAACCTGCCGGCCAAGCTGCATCCGGGCAACGCCGAGGCGCAGCGGATCCTGCGCGAGGCGATGCTGCGCCGCGCGGCCTGCTGGTGGGCGACGCCCTGCGGCCGCGGCTGCTCGACCGGCGCCAACTACCAGTCGCCCACCGTGCACCTGCCGCCGGCACTGGCGACCGGCCGGCTGGACATCGTCTGCAATGCCATGGTGCGCGAGGTGGTGCTGGGCGCGAATGGCAAGGCCGACGGCGTGCGCTTCATCGACAAGACCAGCGGCAAGGAATTCGCAGCCTCCGCGCGCGTGGTGGTGCTGGCTGCCAGCGCCTGCGAATCGGCGCGGATCCTGCTCAACTCCAAATCCACCTCGTTTCCCGACGGGCTGGCCAATTCCAGCGGCAAGGTCGGCCGTTATCTGATGGACACCGTCGGTACCGACCTGTCCGGGCAGGTTCCGCTGCTGGAGAACCTGCCGCTGCACAACGAGGACGGCGCCGACGGCGGCCACATGTATTCGCCGTGGTGGCTCTACAAGGAACAACTGGCTGGCAAGCTCGGGTTTGCGCGCGGCTATCACATCGAGTTCGGCGGTGGCCGGCGCATGCCAGACCTGGGCACCGGCGCCAATCTCGAATGGCTCACCGGCGGCAGCTACGGCCAGCAGTTCAAGGAAGAAGTGCGTCGCTACTACGGCTCCTTCGTCGGCTTCGCCGGCCGCGGCGAGATGATTCCGAACGAGCATTCGTACTGCGAGATCGACCCGCAGATGAAGGACAAGTGGGGCATCCCGGTGCTGCGCTTCCACTGGCAGTGGTCCGAACACGAAACCCGCCAGGCTGCGCACATGAAACGCACCTTCGCCGGGATCATCGAGTCGATGGGCGGGCGCGTGCGCGGCGAGGTCGAGACCGACGGCGCCAAAGCCATCCGCGCCGGCGGCTCGATCATCCACGAACTGGGTGGCGCGATCATGGGCGCCGATCCGAAGACCTCGGTCACGGACCGGTGGTGCCGCACCTGGGACGTGGACAATCTCTACATCACCGATGGCGCAGTCTTCGCGTCCAATGCCGACAAGAACCCGACGCTGACGATCATGGCGCTGGCCTGGCGCGCTTCCGACCACATCCTGGCGCGTATGCGCAGCAAGGAGCTTTGATGGACCGCCGCACCTCGCTGAAGTGGATGTTGAGCGCGGCCGCGCTGCCGCTGATGCAGCTGACCGGCTGCAGTTCCGAGCCGCCGCCCAAGCCGGCTTCGGGCGTGGGCTACGGCACCGACCCGGACCTGCTCAAGGTCTACGCACCCGATTCGCTTTGGCCGCTGACGCTGAGCGAACGGCAGCGGCGCATCGCCACCGGCCTGTGCGACCTGATCGTCCCGGCCGACGCGCAGGGACCGGGCGCAGTCGCGGTCGGCGTGGTCGATTTCATCAACGAATGGGTCAGCGCGCCGTATCCGCAACAGGTCGCCGATCGCAAGCTGATCCTGGCCGGATTCGACTGGCTGGATGCGCAGGCGCAGCAACGCTTTTCGCGCAGCTTCGGCGAATCGAGCGTGAGCCAGCGCAGCGCGATCTGCGACGACATCTGCTATCTGCCCAAGGCGCGTGGCGAGTTCAAGCAGGCGGCAGAATTTTTCGCCCGCTACCGCGACCTGACCATCGGCGGGTTCTGCACTTCGCCGCAGGGCCGGCAGTACCTGGGCTATGTCGGCAACGTGCCATTGACCAGTTTCGACGGGCCGCCACCGGAAGTGCTCAAACTCGTGGGAGTGGGTTGATGCCGTCGATCACGCGCCGCGATTTGCTGGGAGCCGCGGCTGCAGCCGGCGTGTTGGCGATGCCCGTGGGCGTCGTATCGGCGCCGCGTGCCGGCCAGGACGCGGCGCCGCCGCCATCGGCGACCGAGGTGTGGCAGCCGGTGCCGCCGAAGGTCGATGCGCCCGCCGGTGGCGGACCCAGCGATGCCAAGGTGCTGTTCGCGGGTACCGACACCGACGCCTGGGAAACAGTCGACGGCCGCTCGATCGGCTGGAAAGTGGTGGACGGCGCGCTGGTGGTGACACCGGGCAGCGGCGACATCCGCTCGCGCGAGGCGTTTGGCGACGTGCAATTGCACCTGGAATTCCGCACGCTTGCGCAGCCATCGGGCCCGGGGCAGGGCGCCAGCAACAGCGGCGTGTTCCTGATGGAGCACTACGAGCTGCAGGTGCTTGACTCGTATCGCAACACCACCTACGTCAACGGCCAGGCGGCCTCGGTGTACAAACAATACGCGCCGCTGGTCAATGCCAGCCGGCCGCCGGGCCAGTGGCAAAGCTACGACGTGCTGTTCCTGGCGCCGCGCTTCGCGGCCGATGGCCGCGTGCTGGCGCCGGCACGCATGACGGTATTTCATAACGGCGTACTGGTGCAGCACGACGTGGCCTTGCGCGGATCGACCGTCTACCAGGGCCAGCCCAAATACGAGGCACATGCCGCGCGGCTGCCGTTGCGGCTGCAGGATCATGGCGATCCGGTGGCGTTCCGCAACATCTGGATCCGCGCGATCGCGCGGCCGATGCAGCAATGACTAGCACCTGTCTCAAAATCGAGGCGCGCCGCGACCCCACTTCTTCTGTCGTCCCGAGCGCAGCGAGGGATCTGTTTTTAGGTGTTCGTCGACAAGCAGATCCCTCGCTGCGCTCGGGATGACAGGGGTTGTGATTTTGAGATAGGTTCTGTGACGCCCACGCTGAGGGCGGCATCGTGCCGATCCGTACCGGTCGTGCACCGGTCTGACTGGAGGACGTATCGCATGCGCAATGGTTTGCTCGTGGCCTGCCTGCTGACACTGTGCAGTTTCGCGAACGCGCGCGCTGCCAAGCAGGCGAGTGGCGACTGGCAGATGCTGTTCGACGGCAAGACGCTGACCGGCTGGCGCGCCAGCGAGGCGCCGGGCTCGTTCAACGTGCGCGACGGCGCGATCGTGGTGCGCGGTCCGCGTTCGCATCTGTATTACCTCGGCCCGGTGCAGCGTCACGATTTCCGCAACTTCGAATTGCAGCTCGAGGTCATGACGCGGCCCGGCGCCAATTCCGGCGTCTACTTCCATACTGCCTGGCAGGACGAGGGTTGGCCGGCTCGAGGCTACGAAGTGCAGGTCAACAACAGCCAGAGCGATCCCAAGCGCACCGCCGGTCTGTACGGGATCAAGGACAACTATCAGGCGCCGGCCAAGGACGGGGTCTGGTTCACGCTACGCATCCGCGTCGAGGGTCGACGCATCCGCACCTTCGTCGACGACAAGTCGATCATCGACTACACGCAGCCGACGCGACCAGAGCGACCGGCCGACATGCGCGGCCGGGTGCTGTCTTCGGGTACCTTCGCGCTGCAGGCGCACGATCCGGGCAGCGAAGTGCACTACCGCAACATCAAGGTGCGTGTGCTGCCGTAACACCATTCGTCCCCGTCCCGCGGAGAAACGGTATGAACCCACAGCGCCTGTTCGTTGCCAGTTGCATCGCCCTGTTGGCCACTGCGATGTCGTTCGCCATTCGCGGCGACATCATGGGCGAGCTGGAACTCGCGTTCGGGCTCGACAAGGTCCAGTTGGGCTGGATCAGCGGCGCCGCGTTCTGGGGTTTCGGCCTGTCGATCCTGTTCGGCGGCACGCTGTGCGATCTGCTGGGCATGGGGCGACTGCTGAAACTGGCGGCTGTGGGGCATATCGCCGGCGTGCTGCTCACCGTGTTCGCCACCGATTTCACCATGCTGTTCGCGGCCACCGTGCTCATCGGCGTCGCCAACGGCTTCGTCGAGGCCGGCATCAATCCGCTGATCGCCACGTTGTACCGCAACGACAAGACCGCGCGACTGGTCAAGCTGCATGCCTGGTTTCCGGGGGGCATCGTGGTCGGCGGCGTGCTGGCCTTCGCCTTCACCCAGCTCGGCCTGGGCTGGCAGTCCAAGATGCTGCTGATGCTGCTGCCCTCGGCGATCTACGCGACGATGTTCTTCGCCCAGCGTTTTCCGGATACCGAACGCAAGGCGGCCGGTGTTTCCGCCGCTGCGATGTACGGTGAACTCAAGCGACCGCTGTTCCTGGTGGTGTTCGTCTGCATGTGGTTGACCGCGGCCACCGAGCTCGGCCCGGGGCAATGGGTCAGCAACATCTTCAACGAGGTCATGCACAGCACGCTGCAGGCCGGCGTGCTGCTGCTGGTGTGGATCAACGGCATCATGTACGCGCTGCGACAGTTCGGCGGAGGCCTGGCGCATCGACTCTCGCCGGTGACGCTGATCGCGGTGACGGCGCCGATCGCGGCGCTCGGGCTGTGGCTGTTCGGGCGTGCCGATACGCCGGTGCTGGCGTTCGCCGCCGCGGCATTGCTCGCGGTGGGCACCGCGTTCTGGTGGCCGACGATGCTGGGGCTGACCTCCGAGCGCTTCCCGCGCGGCGGCGCGCTGGCGCTGGCGGTGGTCGGCGCCGCCGGCGCGTTCTCGACCGCCGTGGCCGGCCCGGTCATGGGCTGGATCAACAATACCTACGGCGCCGCGCACGTGTTGCCGGTGTGGGCGGTGCTGCCGGTCGCGATCGCATTGATCTTCGGCATCGTCCATCTGGTCGACCGCGCCCGCGGCGGTTATCGCATCGAACGCGTCGATGCATGAACGAGTTGGTGCACAAATAACAGGAGTTCCGCCATGCCACGTCCCGTCATGCTGTTCACCGGGCAATGGGCCGACCTCTCGCTCGACGAACTCGCCACGCAGGCCGTTGCCATGGGCTACGACGGCCTGGAACTGGCGTGCTGGGGCGATCACTTCGACGTCGAACGCGCGCTGGCTTCGCCGGACTACGTGCACCAGCGCTGGAGCGTGCTGCAGGCGCAGGGGCTGGGCTGTCATGCGATCGCCAACCATCTGGTCGGGCAGGCGGTCTGTGACCGGATCGACGAGCGCCATCGTGCGATCCTGCCGCCGGAAGTCTGGGGCGACGGCGAGCCGGAAGGCGTGCGTCAGCGCGCCGCCGCACGGATGATCGACACGGCCAAAGCCGCGCGCGCGTTTTTCGATGCGCGGCCGGGTGCGGCAGCGATCGGTTCCCCGGCGACGGTCACCGGCTTCACCGGCTCGTCGATCTGGCACGCGGTCTATGCCTTCCCACCGACCTCGCAGGCGTATCTGCAGCAGGGCTTCGATGATTTCGCACGGCGCTGGCGGCCGATTCTCGACGCCTTCGACGCAGTCGACGTGAATTTCGCCCTGGAAGTGCATCCCACCGAGATCGCGTTCGACATCGCCAGCGCGCAGCGCGCACTGGAAGCGGTCGACCACCACCCGCGCTTCGGCTTCAACTTCGATCCTTCGCATTTCGCCTACCAGGGGGTGGATTACGTCCGCTTCCTGCGCACCTTCGGCGAGCGCATCTTCAACGTCCACATGAAGGACGTCTGGTGGGGGCGCGGCGACGGCAGCGTGGGCGTGTTCGGCGGCCATACCGAATTCGGCGACGCACGCCGCAATTGGGATTTCCGCTCGGTCGGGCGCGGCGACGTCCGTTTCCAGGACATCATCGTCGCCTTGAACGACATCGGTTATCGCGGCCCGCTGTCGGTGGAATGGGAGGACGCGCGCATGGATCGCGTGCACGGCGCCACCGAGGCCGCGGCCTACGTGCGTCGGCTCGATTTCCCGCCGAGCGCAGTGGCGTTCGACGCGGCTTTCGAGGGTCGCGGGCGCGGAGGGATGGCGTGACCGGACGCAAGCTGCGCTTCGGCATGGTCGGCGGCGGTCGTGGCGCGTTCATCGGCGCCGTGCACCGGATCGCCGCGCAGATGGATGGTCAGGCCGAACTCGTCGCTGGCGCCTTCTCATCGGACCCGCAGCGCTCGCGCGACTCGGCGGCCGATCTGTTCGTGGCCGCCGAACGCGCCTATGGCAGCTATCGGGAGATGGCACTCGCCGAGGCGGCGCGGCCGCGCGAGGACCGGCTGGATTTCGTCGTCATCGTCACCCCCAACGATCAACATTTTCCGGTGGCGACGCTGTTCCTCGACCACGGCTTCAACGTAGTCTGCGACAAGCCGGTCACGCTGACGCTGGCCGAAGCGCGCACCTTGCGCGAGACGGTCGCGCGCAGCGGCAAGGTGTTCGTGCTGACCCACAACTACACCGGCAATGCGATGGTGAAACAGGCGCGCGCACTGGTGCGCAGTGGGGCGCTCGGCACGCTACGCAAGGTGGTGGTGGAGTATTCGCAAGGGTGGCTGACGCGCGACATCGAAAGCAGCGGCCAAAAACAGGCCTCCTGGCGCACCGACCCGGCGCGCAGCGGCGCGGCCGGCTGCATGGGCGACATCGGCGTGCACGCGGAAAACCTCGCGCGCTACGTCACCGGTCTCCGCATCTCCGAGCTGTGCGCCGAACTCACCACCTTCGTGCCCGGCCGTCGCCTGGACGATGACGGCAACCTGCTGCTGCGCTTCGAAGGCGGCGCGCGCGGCGTGCTGCACAGCTCGCAGATCGCGGTGGGCGAAGAGAACAACTTGAGCCTGCGCGTGTACGGCAGCGAGGCTTCGCTCGAATGGCAGCAGGAGCATCCCAACGAGCTGATCGTCAAGTATCCGGACCGCCCGCGCGAAATCCTGCGTCGCGGCAATGACTATGTCGGCGAGGTCGCACAGCGGCTAACGCGGATACCGGCCGGGCATCCGGAAGGCTACCTGGAGGCCTTCGCGAACTTGTACCGCGAAGCGTTCCGTGCGATCGCCGCGGAAGTCGCCGGCGAGCCGCCGCCTGCCGATCTCGATCTCCCCGGCATCGACGACGGCGTCACCGGCATGGCCTTCATCGAGGCTGCAGTGGCCAGCGCGCGACAAGGCGCGGCCTGGGTGCCCGTCGCTTCGTAGGAGCGGGACCGCGATAGCGATGCGTCATGGACATCGATAGTGCAGCGACCGCTTCGACCCGAAGCGGACATTGCGCGCGGTGCAGTCGTGATGCCGGGAGAGACTATGTCGACCGCCTAGACGCATTGGAGGGGCCGGTATAGCTTTCCTTGATGATGAATTGGGAGGCGTCGAAGAAGTCTCTGAAGATCAGTCGGTGCCAAACGGCTCGCTTATTAAGGTCTACTGTTCACTTGGGTGGGGGTCGGGTGACTGCGAATAAGGTTGTGATGGTCGATCAAATGCTGCGAGTTTTCGTGGAGCCTGATGGATTCAAACCGCAACTCTCACTAGTGCCACATCTTCACAATCCAGCAACGTATTGCATCGCAAGCTGAAGGGCGGTTCATGAATCCGGCAAAAAGGGCCGCTATATTTCCGATACCCCAGACGAAGGAGGATTGGTATGTTTCCGACCAAGCAACATCTGGCGATGGCGCGTACGCTCGGCGTGGCGATCGTCGCCACCCTGGGCCTTGCCGCCTGCGCCACCTACGATGACGAGTTTGCAGGGATCAACTCACGCCTCGATCAACTCGACACGAAGGTGCAGAGCGCGGCCCAGAGCGCCGAATCTGCCAATCAGTCCGCGCAGCAGGCCAACCAACGGCTGGATCAAATAGAAGGCCGCGTCCAGCAACTCGAAACGAGGCCGAGCCGCCCGCCGCGCGGTTAATCGCTATTGCACAATTCGCGACGAACGGCTTGAGCCGGGACCCGGTGGCCTTTGCTGGCCACCGGTCTCCTTAACTTCACCCAGTCTTCGTTCTAAGGAACCGTCCCATCCGTACGTGCACACACCCTGCGATCCGGGCCGTTCATGGTGCGCTGGCGCTGGCGCTGGCGTTCGCGAGCTTCGGCGTGGCCAGCGCCGAGGATGCCGCCGCGCCACCGATCGCCGCCGTCGACCAGCTTCCGCAAGGCCAAGAGGTGTCCGGTACGTTGATTGAGCTTGCGGGCTGGGTTGTCGCAGCCAAGGACAGCCAAGGCTATCCGTTCGCGGTCATAGACAAGGCCGCCGCACAGATCTTGGTGTTCGGCGGCGACGGCCGGCTTCGCGGCGCGGCACCTGGGCTCTTTGGCTCGGCGATCGGCGATCATACGGCCCCCGGCATCGCCGGTCTCGCCCTTCGCGAAATTCCGGGCCGGGATCGCACGACGCCTGCAGGTCGCTTTGTGGGAGGTTTCGGTCCGTCGATCGACGCTGGGCGCGTGCTGTGGGTGGACTACGATTCCGCGGTCTCCATGCACCCTACCGCTACTGGCGTCCCGGCCGAGAGACGCGTCGAACGCCTTGCATCGCCTTCGCCTGACGACAACCGCGTCACTCATGGGTGCATCAACGTCTCGCCCGAGTTTTACGAGCGGATCATCCGTCCGACGTTCGAGCGGGGCGGGGTGTTCTACATCTTGCCGGATGCGGCGCCGATAGCGGAGACCTTCCCGGAGTTCGAGCAAAGTCGCGCGACTACGCAACGCAACGATGGAAGACGCACACGGCCCGCCCGCCAGTGAAGGGCGCGTCGGCATGTTGCCTTTGGTGTGCGAGGCAGCGCAGCGGATGACGCTGCTCGTGGCCCGGCCTCTTTTGCCAGTGTGCAGCACAATGCCGTGCCTTCCGTGCCGTGGGGATCCGGTCAGGCGTTACGTCTGATCTTGGCAGCTCCTCGACCCGCCAAGGTCCAGGAGCATGCGTCCTTAACTCAGACATCCGTCTCCTCGGCATTGCTCCGTCCAGTTTGCTCAGTGAGCAGGTCTGACAATTTATTCAAGCCGAAGCGGCTTCGCGGCGCAGCTCAATTCTGGCGTTGGTCTATGTCCGCTTATGGCCGAAAGCGGTCATTCGCTCCTTCCCGCTATCGCACCGAGCCAACGTTACTTTCGACCCTTAGCGGACGCCGGCGGGGATAGACTGAACGTTCGTCATCCTAAACCTCGCGCGGGAGGAATGACTCGGGGCCCGTCAGGATGGCAGAGGCGCACGCCGACTGTGGCGCTACTATCGAACACGGCCAACAATTTCGCGAGCTCTGTTGGCTGGTCAGTGTCTCTTGTTGCTGGACTCGCGTTCACAAGACTCAGACAGGTACTTCACTTGGCAGACTGCACCATGTCTGATTGCGTTGGGCTTGCTGTCTCGTACGCTCCGAGCTACGTCGAGCTGTCCGGTCTGAGCGACAACCGATGCGAGACGTTACGGTGTCGTCGGGCGATCGTTGTTCCGTCACGCCGTCGCCGCCGCCGCCGCGCGGCTCGGAGTCGCCGAGGTCATCGATGGGCGCGGCCTTTACCTGGTCCGGGTGATCGATAGCCACGTACACCGAGCCAGTGCCGGATGACGCCGGGCCGAGCAGCGCTCCCGGCTCGCGCGCGCGGCCCGTGAGCAGTCCGCGTAGCTACCTGTTCGGTTCACCACGCTGATCGCCTGATTTCCGCGCCCGCGCAGATCGAGAAGTGGACGCGCACGCCGTGCACCCCGACATCTACTTCTGCGGGGCACACCGATCGTAGACGGCTATCCCATGATCTGGGCGCCAAAGCCGGACGTTACCGACAATTTCCATACCTGCTTGTACAACGAGGGCAGAAGCGACCGCGCCTGAAGGGATCGACCCAACCGCTCACACGCCGGAAGCGGTGGTCTCGCGCATGAAGGCGGACGGGGCATTCTGCGTGAAAACTTTCTACGATCGGGGTGAGCAGGACCAGTGGCCGGTGCCGCGCTGGACACCATCCGTGCCCTCGTCAAGGCCGCGCATGCCGCCCGGATGCCAGTGTTCATTCACGCGACCAGCACGGAGGCACAGGAGTTCGCGTTGGAGGCGGGCGTTGACATCATCGCGCACGGTCTCTGGCGCTGGAGCGGCGAACCGGATGTCATCGCGCTCACGCCAGAGTTCGGAAGGCTTTGGATGGCGGCTGAAGAGAAAGTGGGCTGGCAGCCCACGATGCAAGTAGGCTATGGCTTTCGTGATCTCTCGATCCTGGGTATCTCGAACCCGCACTGGCACGCGTGCTCCCTGCCGCCTTGATCGAGTGGTATCGCACATCCGAAGGGCAATGGTTCACGACAGTTTGCCAGCTCGTCCTGCCAAAAGCGATGCTGAAACACGTGATGCCGAAGCCCAGTGGGAATGGGTTCGAGCGTTTTATGGCGGGAGCTCGCGCCTCTCACGAATGCCACGAACTACATGGCCACGCACAACGCTCGCCTGCTTTGCTACCGACACGCCCAGCTCACCTCTGTACACCAATCCGCCGGCCTCAATGCCTGAAAGCACCGGCTCATGAAGCCGCTGACCCCTGCCCATCTTCGCGCGCGACGCTACCAAGCCGAAGCGCTGACCAGCGGCGAGATGACGTGCAAGCAGCAAGCGGCCAACCTTTGCTGAGCGCGAGATCCGACCCTTATCCACCTACAGAAATCGTCAAGTCATTCCCGCGGCGGCCCTTGATCGTCCGCACTTGCAGCAAACAGTTCAGCGAACCTGAACCAGATGACGGTAAGGGAGGGGGGGATGTCCGCTTGTGGCCGAAAGCGGTCACTTGCGGCGAGACCAGTATTGGCGGAAGGTCTTGGGCTAATCCAGGGCAATCCCAACGGTGTCCCCCGCCTCGGTCCCGTGAACAATGCGGGCGTTACGTTGCGGGCTTCGAGCCTTTCGCGTACACGCAGCTCTCAGGCACGGACTTGACGTGGTAGCGCTTGTAGTTGCTCGCGCTGCGATCCATGCAGCCCGCAAGGTTGAGCAGCTCCACCTTGCGGAAGTCGATCGGATGCGACTCGCTCTGCAACGAGATGTAGCCGCTTTCGATCAGTTTCCCGTCAGGCTTGGCAGCCGGATCGAAATTCGACACAGCGCCGCCGCCGAACTGCGGCAACGCATAATCGAGCACTTTCTCGCCATTGACGAAATGTGTGATCTGTCCGCTGCCCAACACGAGCATCTCGGCGCGCACCCATTGATCGCCGTCGAAGGTCTTCGAAGCGGAGTTCAGGCAATGCTCGGGATAGATCGAACCCTGATAAGCGACCTCCGTTCCCGGAGTGCACAGGTTCATCGTCGAGCGCGCCTTCCCGTCGCTCAAGCCCCCGAGAAACTGCGCCTCGATGGAAATGGGAAAATCCTGATCACGCCCCATCGTGCGCGGATGCGGTGAATGCAGCATCGCGCCGCTGTTGCGCAAGGCCCAGCTGCCGGGGCCACCCGGCGCCTGCTCACCGACGAAGCGGTATTCCACCACCAGGCGATAGTAGGAAAACGAATCCTTGTAGAACAGGTGCCCGAACTGCCCGTTGAAGGACTTGTAACGGTCGTAGCGCACCTTGAGCAGCCCGTCTTCGACACGGAACGTGTTTCCGAAGTTGTCCCCGAGCGCGTGCCCCGTGATCTTAGGTGTCCACCCGCCAAGATCGCGGCCGTTGAACAGCGCTATCCATTCCTCCTTCTCGGCAGAGGCGTCCGCCGCCGCGCCGCCCACGAACAGTGCGGTAAAGAGAAGAACGCAGCGACCGGATCGCGCGATGAGTCTGGAACGCGGCTTCATGCGTCAGTCCTGTTGTCACGTGAGGCTGCGGCGCTACGCTGCTGCCCGTGGGGCGAATCAGAATCGGTAGCTTGTCTCCGTAGCCCACGTCTTGCCATTCCCCGCCTGCTGCAGCGGAACGCACGCGTGATACGCACCCGGAACAGGGCTGTACTGCAATACCTGGGTGGCACCGGGTTCCGAGGTGAAGTAGCCGAGCATCGTGAGCTCTTTCATCGTGAGGATGAAAGGACGGTGTCGCTCGTCGAGGGAAAGGGTCGACTGACTCTCCGCCTTCGCGGCCGGGTCGTGCACCTTCTTCACCATCACCGCGCGCCGCGCCGGTTCCAGCTCGAGAAAGGCACGCCCGTGTTCGCGCTTCGCCTGAGCTTCGAAGTCCGCGAGGCCTGCGACAAAGCGCTCCTGCTCATCCTTCGCATAAGCGTCTTTCAACATCGTGTCGATGAAGGCCGCGATGCCGACATCCCTAGCTCCCGGTGTATCGGTGCGGGGAATCATGATCTCAGCGACCTCTGCCACCAGCGCGCCCTGCGCCTGCGTGAGGAACTTCGGCTTCCATTCCGCATCTGCATCTGCGTCCGGCTCGGCCGAACAGCCGCTGAGCAAGCCAAAAATGGCCGGCGCCGAAACGGCGCCTCCCATCAACAAGGCAACGTGTCGTATTGCATCGCGGCGGCTCATGACGGTCTTCATAGGTTCCTCCGCTTCAGTTCCTGAACGGCGTGATCGACGGCGCGCGCGGTCAAGGCCATGTAGGTGAGCGACGGGTTCTGGCACGCCGAGGAAGTCATGCACGAACCATCGGTGACATACACGTTTTTGCAGGCATGCACCTGGTTCCAGGCATTGAGCACGGACGTTTTCGGATCCCGGCCCATGCGCGCGGTGCCCATCTCATGGATGCCCATGCCCAACTCGTCGCCGTCGTCGCGGGGGCGGACATCCTTGTATCCCGCAGCCTCCAGCATCGTTGCGGCCTCGGCTGCCATGTCCTGGCGCATCTTCAATTCGTTCTCCCGCATCTGCGCATCGAAGGCGAGCACGGGAAGGCCATGCTTGTCCTTGCGCGTGCGATCGAGCGTGACGCGGTTCTCGTGATACGGCAGGGTTTCGCCGAACCCGCCCAGGCCCACGCCCCACGGCCCGGGCGCTGCGGCCTTCGTCTTCAGGTCCGCGCCTAGCACGGGGTCGTCGACGAGCCCCGTCCATCCAGCGCGCCCGGCACCGCCCTGATAGCCGAAGCCGCGCAGGTATTGGCGCTTGTCCTTGCCGATATTGACGAAGCGCGGAATGTAGATGCCGTTGGGCCGCTGGCCACTGTAGTACTGATCATCGAAGCCTTCGACGAGCGCCGAGGCACCGATGCCCAGGTGGTGATCCATGATGTTGCAGCCGAGCTCGCCGCTGTCGTTGCCGAAACCATCCGGAAACCTGCTGGAGACGGAATTCATCAGGATGTGCGTGGAACCGAACGTGGATGCGCACAGGAAGATCACCTTGGCGTGAAACTCCAGTTGCTCGTTCGTTTCCGCATCGAGCACGCGCACGCCGCTCGCCCTGTCCTTGTTCTCGTCATAGATGAGTTCATAGACGATTGAATTGGGCCGCAGCGTCATGTTCCCGGTTTTCTCGGCCGCAGGAAGCGTGCTGGAGTTGCTGCTGAAGTAGGCCCCGAAAGGACAGCCGCGACTGCACAGATTGCGATACTGGCACGTGCCGCGCTGGGGACTGTGCGCGAGAGGCGCGGTGAGATTCGCGGTCCTGCCGATGGTGAGCGCGCGTCCCATTTTGTCGGCAAGCGCCTGCTTCAGGTGCAGCTCGACGCAGTTCAACGCCATGGGCGGCAGGAATTTGCCGTCAGGCAGTTGCTCGAAGCCTTCCGCCTGGCCGCTCACGCCGATGAAGCTCTCCACGTGGTCGTACCACGGCGCCAGATCCTCGTAGCGAATGGGCCAGTCCACGCCGAAGCCGTCTTTCGCATTCGCCTCGAAGTCCATCGGGCTCCAGCGGTACGACTGCCTCCCCCACATGATGGAACGGCCACCGACGTGATAGCCGCGCACCCAGCCGAAAGGCTTCTTCTCGATGTAGGGGTGATCGCCATCGTTGACGAACCAGTGCTTGGTGGCTTGCGACAGCACGCCAGCGCGTGCCGCGACCGGCTGCTCTTGGAGATCCTCCTGCGTGAGGCGACCCGCGTAGGGCACCTCCCAGAGCTGCTTGGTCGCTGTGGGGTAGTCGCCATGCTTCACCATGCGCCCGCGATCCAGCACCAGGGTTTTCAATCCCTTCTCGGTCAGCTCTTTCGCGGCCCATCCACCGCTGATGCCGGTGCCGACCACGATTGCGTCAAAGGAACGATTGCCGACGGCCATACCTACGCTTCCTCGAGCCCGTTCGATCAGGACTCTACCGCGAAAGGCCGGTAACATCGACACGCCTTGTTACGGCGATCGTCGAACAATCTGTGACGCAATGCAGTTGTCGCGGTGCAACATCATTGTCGGATTCCAGCCCGATATTTCCCCAGAGCAGCGAGGGAACACCATGTGGACTCGGCGTGTCTTTCTTCAACACAGCTCACTTGCGCTTGTCGCGATGACCTCCCTTGATGCGTTTGCCGCGAAATCGCGCCTCGGGCCCCTGAACAAGCCGGTAGGGCTGCAGTTGTGGACGATCCGGGACGATGTCGCGAAGGACCTCTCGGCGGCCTTGAAGGCGGTCAGCGCGATCGGATATGGGGAAGTCGAGTTCGCAGGCGTGCCGAAGGCCCCCGCCGCCGAAGTACGGGCCATGCTTCAGGACTGTGGCCTGACCGCACCCAGCATGCACTGCGGCATGGCCGATGCGCAGAAGGACCTGCAGCAGCGCATCGACTACGCAAAGGCAATCGGCGCGCGATACATCGTGATCTCGTTTCCGTCGACAGCGGATTCGCGTTTCGAGGGCGGCGGTGCGCTCGCGGCCGGCATGACCCTGGACGACTGGAAATGGAATGCCGAACAGCTCAACCGGATAGGCGAGCTCACGCGCAAGGCGGGCATCACGTGCGGGTACCACAACCACAACATGGAGTTCCGCTCGTACGACGGCGTGGTGGCTTATGACGAGCTGTTGCGGCTGACGGATGCGAAGCTGGTGACGATGCAGCTCGACATCGGCTGGGTCGTGACCGCCGGCGCTGATCCGCTACGGCTTCTGACCCGCCACGCGGATCGGATTTCCTCCCTGCACATCAAGGACGTGCGCAAGGACGCCAGGACGGTTGTCGATCGCGTCGATGCGCAGACCACCGAGGTCGGCAACGGCCGGGTGGACTGGCCGAAACTGTTCGCCGCCATGGATCCGCAGCGGATTCGCCACTACTTCGTGGAGCAGGAGAATTTCGAGCGGGCGCCGCTGGAAGCCGCAAAGCGGAGTTTCGACTACCTGAGCCTCCTGAAAGCGTGACGCGCTGACGAGGCAGGCCTGCGCAAAAAGCGCAGAACGCGCTGGCCCGATGTGCTGCGGCGCACGACCTAAGGACAGATGCGACCTGCGATGGACCGGCGTGCATCTAGTGCGAATACGTCGATTGACGGTCAACACTTGGAAGGGCGGCCTTGTCGTTCCAACTCGCGCGGGCCGCATGCTCCGCTAGTGACCCCGGCGGGAGCATTACAAAGTACGTACACGCATGGAGGGGCCCAAAAGCAAAGGGCCCAGCCTCGCGACTAAGCCCTTGTCTTTGCTGGTGCCGAAGGTGGGACTCGAACCCACACGCTTTTAAGGGCGGCGGATTTTGAGTCCGCTGCGTCTACCGATTCCGCCACTTCGGCGCGGGCGCGCAGTATAGCCGAGGCTGGCCCGAACCCAGAAGCCTTTAAGCCGCTTCGTCGGTCGCCAGTGCGTTGTCCGTGCGCAGGAACCATTCGCCCGCCTGCGGCTGGAACTTCGAGCAGCACTCCATCGGCGCCTTGTAGATGTGCAGCGATACCGCGACCGTGTCGGGATCGGCGTTGCAGATGGTGTGGTATTCGTGCGGCGGGATCAGGCTGCCGGCGCTGCCGGGACCGGCCTGCATGCCGCCGGCGGCGCGGAAGCGGAAACGCTCGCCATCGCGTTCGAGCAGTTCGTACTGGGTGATCTCGAGCTGGCCGTCCCACACGCCTTCGACGCACCACAGGCCGCTGTGGTCGTGGATCGGCGTGCCTTGCCCCGGTCCCCAGGTCATCGCGACGACGCTGTAGCCGAGGCGTGGGCTGCGGTAGATCTCGCGGCGCGCGTAATGGTCCTGGATGGGTTCGAACACGCAGTCGGGCAGGTGCACGTCGGGATCGCGGATCAGCGCGCACAGGGTATTGCGCAGCGCGGAGGTGATGGCGTGCTCGTCGCCGCTGGCGACGGCTTCGTCGAGCGCGGACACGAGCTTGTCGTGGCCGGGGAACGGGACGTCGGGGCAGCAGGAATCGGCGGTCATGGCGCTGAGTTTAGCGCGATGGGCGCGAAGGTTCCTCCCTCGCCCCGCGAAGCAGGGAGAGGGTGGCGCGGAGCGCCGGGTGAGGGGTGTGTCCGGGTGCGGGTCGATGGCTTGGGGCCAACGACGGCTTGCTTCGCTCCCCCTCATCTGCCCTTCGGCATCTTCCCCCCGCAAGCGGGGAGAAGACATCAGAGGGTATTCAGGAAATTGCGGACTGCTGGGTCGAAGCGCTCGATGTCGACAAGGAACGCATCGTGGCCCTGAGGCGAGTCCAGCGGCAGGAATTGCGCATCGATGCCGCCCGCCCGCAAGCCATCGGCGACCTGTTGCTGCTGCTGCAGCGGGAACAGGATGTCGGTGCGCACGCCGATGGCGAGGGCCCGATCGACGCGGATCTGCGCCAGGCCGGCATCGGTGTCGCCGCCGAACGATTCGCCGAGGTCGAACCAGTCCATCGAGCGGCTGAGGTAGAGGTAGCAATTGGGATCGAAGCGGCGCACGAAGCGGCGCGCGTGGCCTTCCAGATAACTCTCGACTTCGAACTCGAGGCCGAACGGATCCTCGTCGTCGCGACGGTCGGAATCCAGGCGCACGCGACCGAAGCGGCCGTCCCATTCCAGCGCCGAGCGATAGGTGATGACGCCGAGCTTGCGCGCCATGCGCATGCCGCTTTCCGGGATAGCTCGCTTCGTCGTAGCGACCGTGGTTCCATTTCGGATCGAGCCGGATCGCTTCGCGCTGCAGCGAACGGATCGCGATCGAGAACGGCAGCGCATGCGCGGCGCCGGAGATATTGATGTGCGTACGCGCGACGCCCGGGTGGCGCAGCAGCAAAGCGAGCGCGGTCATGCCGCCCATCGAATTGCCGATCACGCAGGCCAGGCGCTCGATGCCGAGCGCGCGCACCACGTGCAGCGCCGCGTCGGCGCCGTCCTCGACGGACAGCTCGGGGAAGTCGAGCCGGTAGAGGTCGCCGGTCCGCGGGTTGATCGAGGCCGGGCCGGTGGAGCCCTTGCAGCTGCCCAGCGAATTGACGCAGATGACGAACCAGCGATCGCTGTCGATCGCCTTGCCGGGGCCGAGCATCGCTTCCCACCAGCCTTCGGCGGGATTGCCGGCATTGGCGGCCGCATGCGCGTCGGGCGAGAGGCCGGTGACGACCAGCACCGCGTTGTCGCGCGCGGCGTTGAGCGTGCCCCAGGTTTCGTAGGCGGCGCGTGCCTCGTGCAGCGCGCCGCCGCGTTTCATCGGGAATACCGGGGGCAGGGCGGTGAATTGCGTGCCGGGGGGAATGAATTCGGTCATGCGGGCAGTCTAGCGGGCCGTCCTCGCCAAAGGGTTCGTCGCGGTTGCCCCACTTTTCAAAGGGGGCCGAATGCTCATTGGCCGATGGTCAGTTCGATGGGTTGCTGCGAGGGGAGGGCCACGCGCACAGCCTTTGATTCAAGGTCGCCTTCCTGTCGCATCGCATTGCCGCTGGCCGACAACCGTGCGACGAGTTCGACATCCTTCAGCGCCGAGAGCTTCTGCGTCGGCATCGGACTGTCGGCGTCGTCGAGCGTCACTTCGAGCGGCAGGTCCTGCAGGCTGTGCTTCTCGACGGCGACCGGCATCGGCGGGCCGCCCGGGATGCGCGCGATCACGAACACGCTGGCGTCGCCGCGCAGTCGCACGCGCGCGGCGAAATCGGGATCGAGGGCGACCTTGACCGTGATGGCGTTGCTACCGGTCGTCGATGCAGTCGCTTGCGCGGCCGCCGTCGGCGCCGAAAGCGGAGGCAGGCCGGCTTCTGCACGCGCGGCATCGAGTTGCGGGCGCAGTGCGGCGGCGGTGCTGGCGTCGACCTGCGCGAGCAATGGCTCCCAGGTCCGCGCCGCTTCCGCCGATTGACCGGCCTGCCGCTGCGCGATGCCGAGGAACCAGCGCGCACGCTGGTGTCGCGGGTTGCGCTGCAAAGTGTCGCGCAGCAGTTCGGTGGCCTGCGCATCGAAGCGGCGTTGCGGATCCGCAAGGGCGCGCGACTCGGCATAGTCGACCTGGATATCGGCATCGCCTGGCGCAAGCTTCGCGGCGCGCGCGTTGGCATCGCGCGCCTTGCCGGCCTGCTGCCGCTCGGCGTAGGCGCGGCCGAGCAGGCGCCAGCCTTCGACCTGGTTCGGATCGCGTGCGAGGTCGCCTTCGAGTTGCGCGATCGCGTCGTCGAGCGTGATCGATTCCGACGCTGCGGATGGCTGCAGCGGCGGCCGGCGTGCCGACGAGTGCATAGAGCAAACCCGTCGCCACGGCCAGCGTCGCCACCATGATCGCGCCAGGGACCAGCCTGCCGCGCAACAGCGGCCGTAGCGCGAATGCGAGCGCGACCAGCGAGAGGGCGGCGGCGGCCGCGACAAAAACCGCCATCACCACTCCTGTCCGTCGTCTTCGGGGACCGCGCGCCCGGCACCACGGCTGCGCACGATGCGCGCGATCACGACTGCACCGACTCAGCAGCAGCAGGGCGGGCCCGAACCACAGCAGCCAGGTCTTGCTCCGGACCTGCGGCTGGTACAGCACGAACTCGCCGTAGCGTGCGACCAGGAACTGCTTCACGTCGTCGTCCGACTTGCCTTGCCGCATCAGCGCCAGCACTTCGCGGCGCAGGTCGTGCGCGATCTGCGCGTTGGAATCGGCCAGCGACTGGTTCTGGCACATCACGCAGCGCAGTTCGGAGACGAGGGCGTGGAAGCGGCGTTCCTCGGCGTTGTCGGTGAACTGCGGCGGAGTGACATCGGTGCCGACCTGGGCGGAGACAGGGCTGGCGATCAGGGAAATGGCGAACGACATGAGCAGCGCGATGAGAAACATCACCCGACCATTGCCGTCATCCCCGCGAAGGCGGGGATCCAGTGACTTTGCCTTGGACGAGTTCGCTAAGAATGAAAGTCGCTGGATCCCCGCCTTCGCGGGGATGACGGTAGGAGAGGTTGCCAAGGGCGCTGCGACCATCACTTCGCTGCCGCTTCCGCTTCGACCGCCGCCAGCGCCGGCAGCAACTCGTTCTGCACCACCTCATCGGTCATCGGAAGGCTGTGCTTCCAGCGGACGATGCCGCGGCCGTCGACGAGGAAGGTCTCGGGCGCGCCGGTGATGCCCCAGTCGATCGCCGTCCTGCCGTCGTAATCGACAAGCACGAGCCAATAGGGATTGTTGAACTGTTCCAGCCAGCGCAGGGCGTCGGCATGGTCGTCCTTCCAGTTATAGCCGATCACGCGCACGCGCTTGGTCTCGGCGAAGCGGCTGATGACCGGGTGCTCGATGCGGCATCCCGGGCACCAGCTGCCCCAGACGTTGAGCACGTAGGGAGCGCCGCGCAGTTCCCGCGACGACACCAGGCGGCCGGGTTCGTGCAGCACGGGCAGCGAGAACTCGGGCGCGGGCTTGCCGATCAGTGCCGAGGGCAGGGACTCGCGGTCGGGTTTGCGGCTGAGCCAGACGCCGGCGGCGAGCAGGATCGCAATGGCGGCGAAGATGGCGAGGGGAAGCCAACGATTTAGTTTCATGCGGGGACACCTTGCCCGTCGTCGCGGTGCAAGCCTGGATCGAGCGCCGCAGCGTTATCGAGAACTGGATCGCGGCTCGTCGCGGACTGGCGGACCGTGCGGAAGCGACGGTCGCTCGCGGCGACCAGTCCACCCAACGCCATCAGCAGCGCACCGCCCCACACCCAGCGCACGAACGGCTTGATGTGGACGCGCACGGCCCAAGCGCCGCCACCAAGCGGTTCGCCCAGCGCGACGTAGACATCGCGCGTGAATCCGGGCGCGATCGCGGCTTCGGTCATGACCTGTCCGCCGCTGGCATAGGTGCGTTTTTCCGGATGCATCACCGCGACCGGCTTGTCGTCGCGCAGCACCTGGATGCTGCCGCGGTCGGCGACGTAGTTCGGACCGGACCGACGTTCGGCCCCATCGAAGCGGAAGCTATCGCGACCGAGGCTGATCGACTGCCCGGGCTTGAGCGCCAGTTCGCGCTGCTGGTTGAGCCCTTCGACCAGCAGCGCGCCGACCAGGAACACCGACACGCCGACATGCGCGAGCGTCATGCCGAGCATCTCGGCGGTGAAGCGCGTGCCATTGGCGCGCACGCGCGTCCACACGAAGCGCAGCGTGCCGAGCGCCGACCCAGATCGCGGCAGCGACACCGGCTGCGACCTTCCACATGCCCTGCGGGGCGAGGAAGTAAGCCGCGCCGCCGAGGCCGAGCGCGAGCCCGGCCCAGGGCACGAGCATCGCCAGTGGTTTCGACACGTCCTCGCGCTGCCAGCGCATCAGCGGGCCGAACGGCAGCAGCAGCACCAGCGGCGCCATCAGCAGCACGAACAGCAACGAGAAGTAGGGCGGCCCGACCGAGATCTTGCCGAGATCGAGCGCATCGGCCAGCAGCGGATACAAGGTACCGAGCAGCACCATCGCGCAGGCCGCGACCAGCAGCAGGTTGTTGGCGAGCAGGAAGGTCTCGCGCGAAGCCGCAGCGAACGGTGCGCCGTCCTCGCCCGATGGCGAACGCAGCGCGTACAGCAGCAGCGAGCCGCCGACGACGATGCCGAGGAAGATCAGGATGAACAGTCCGCGCGACGGATCGGATGCGAAGGCATGCACGCTGGTCAGCACGCCCGAGCGCACCAGGAAGGCGCCGAGCAGCGACAGCGAGAACGTGGCGATCGCGAGCAGCAATGTCCAGCCGCGGAAGCTGCCGCGTTTCTCGGTGACCGCCTGCGAGTGCAACAGCGCGGTGCCCATCAGCCACGGCATGAAGCTGGCGTTCTCGACCGGATCCCAGAACCACCAGCCGCCCCAGCCCAGCTCGTAATACGCCCACCAGCTGCCGAGCAGGATGCCGACGGTGAGGAAGGCCCAGGCAATGTTGGTCCACGGCCGCGTCCAGCGCAGCCAGCGCGCATCGACGCGGCCGTCGAGCAGCGCCGAGATCGCGAACGCGAACGGCACGACGAAGCCTGCATAGCCGACGTAGAGCATCGGCGGGTGGATGATCATGCCCGCGTCCTGCAGCAGCGGGTTGAGGTCGCGGCCTTCGGCGACGGCCGGCAGCAGGCGCGCGAACGGGTTGCTGGTGAAGATCAGGAATGCGAGGAAGCCGAAGTTGATGATGCCCATCACGCCGAGCACGCGCGCGATGACGTCATCGGGCAGGGACTTCGAGAACCACGCGACCGCGCCGGTCCACGTCGCCAGCACCAGCACCCAGAACAGCAGCGAGCCTTCGTGCGCGCCCCAGACCGCGGTGTAGCGGTAGACCAGCGGCAGCAGCGAATTGGAATTCTCGGCGACGTATTCGACCGAGAAATCCTGGGTGACGAAGGCGTAGCTCAACAGTGCGAACGCGGCGGCCACCAGGCACCACTGCGCAAACGCCGCAGGACGCGCGACTGCCATCCACGGCGCGATGCCGCGGTGCGCGCCGAGCAGCGGCAACGCGGCCTGCAGCGCGGCGAGCAGCAGCGCGAGGATGAGGGCTATTTGGCCGAGTTCAGGGAGCATGGTTCGATCCGATGCTTCAACGCTTCGTACCTTGCGCCGCATCCGCCGGCGTTTTCACGTCATGCTTCTGATGCGCCAACCCCATCTTGTCCGCCACTTCCTTCGGCACATACGTCTCGTCGTGCTTGGCCAGCACCTGCTCGGCGACGAAGACGCCATTGCGCATGCGGCCGGTGGCGATCACGGCCTGCTTTTCGCGGAACAGGTCGGGCAGGATGCCGGTGTAGGTCACGGGCAGTTCGGCGTCGCCATCGGTGACGCGGAAGTGCGCCTGCATCGAACCGTCGGCGCGCTTGAACGAATTCGCGGCGACCATGCCGCCGAGGCGGAATCGCGCCTGGCCCGAGGACACGCTGGCGCCAGCCGTTCCGGTCAACACTTCATTGGGCGTGTAGAGATAGGCGACATTGCGCTGCAGGGCGAGCGCGACCAGGGTCGCCGCGAGCGCGGCGGCGGCGACCAGCAGCAGGATCAGGATGAGGCGGCGTTTGCGGGTGGGGTTCATTTTGCTCGTCATCCCCGCGAAGGCGGGGGGCCAGTGTTTTCGATCCGGTGTTTTCGATCCGGTGTTTCAGATGGATAAATTTCAGTTGGATGGAAAGGTTGTTGCGAAGAAACAAAGTCGCTGTGTTCCCGCCTTCACGGGAACGACGACTCAGAGGATATGCCTTCCGTCTGCGGTCTCCGTCTGCGCTGGTTTCGCACGTTGCGCACGCAGCCTCGTTGCGCGCAGCAGTTGTGCGATCTGGACGCGCGTGGCCACGAAATCCCACAGCAGCACGACGACGAACACCATGTAGGCCGCGATGACGTAGTTGAGATAGCTCATCGCCGCGTCTCCGCCAGCGCCCTGACCCAGTCCTTGCCGAACTCGCGCCGCAGGTTGTCGGCGCGCGAGCGCGCCAGCAGCGAACCGATGAACCACAACTTGGTGCCGATGATCATCGCGAACAGCGGCGGCAGCATGCTGGCATCGATCGACGACTCGCCGAGCAGGCGGATCGTCTGGCCCTGGTGCAGCGAGTTCCACCACACCACCGAATAACGGATCACCGGCAACAGCACCACGCCGACGATCGCGAGCAGGCCGGCGGCGCGCGCGGCGGCGCGGCGGTCGTCGATCGCGTGGTACAGGCCGGTCACGCCGAGATACAGGAACAGCAGGATCAGTTCGGTGGTCAGGCGCGGGTCCCAGTCCCACCACGTGCCCCACATCGGCCTGCCCCAGATCGAGCCGGTAGCGAGCGTGATCAGCGTGAACGCAGCGCCGATCGGCGCGCAGGCCATCGCCAGGATCTCGCACAGCTTGATGCGCCAGATCAGTGCGATCGCGGCGTAGATCGCCATCAGCGCGTAGATCGCCATGCTCATCCACGCGCTCGGCACGTGGATGTAGAGGATGCGGAAACTGTCGCCCTGCTGGTAGTCGGCCGGCACCTGGAACAACGCCGCCCAGATGCCGTACGCCATCACCAGCAACGCCCGAACCGTACGCCCACGGCGCCCAGCGCGCGGCGAAGCGGTCGAAGGTCGGCGGCGAGCCGAGTTGGTGGAACCAGCGGACGACAGGATTCATGCGTTCTCTCCCCGCCGCACGAAGCGGCGGAGGGTCGAAGTGCTTGCTCCCTCCTCCGCGCAGCGGGGGAGGGTCGGGGTGGGGGCACGCTCTTTCTTCATCAGTTCAATGCAATGCGAATCGCGGCGGCGGCGGTCAGCGGAGCCAGCACCAGCGCCAGGACGAGGCCAGCCCCGAGCAGCAGCAGGCCGCCGGTGGGATCGAGGCCCTGCGAGGCCTGCGCAACGCTGCCGGCGCCGAACACCAGCACCGGCACGTACAACGGCAAGGCCAGCAAGGCCACTAGGATACCGGAGCGGCGCATGCCGACCGTCAGCGCGGCCACGATCGCGCCGAGCAGGCTCAGCAGCGGCGTGCCCAGCGCCAAGGCGGCCAGCAGCACCGGCAGTTGCGCGCGCGGCAGCTGCAACAGTTCAGCGAGCAGCGGCGTGGCCAGCAGCAGCGGCAGTGCCGTCGTCGCCCAGTGGATCAGCGTGCGCACCAGCACCAGCCAGGCCAGCGGCACCGGTGCCAGCATCCATTGCTCGAGCGAACCGTCCTCGGCGTCGCCGCGGAACAGCGTGTCGAGCGCGAGCAGGCCCGAAAGCAACGCCGCCACCCAGAGCACGCCGCCGGCGACCTTCGCCAGCAGCTGCGGCTCGCCGCCCAGGGCCAGGGCGAACAAGACGATCACGAGGAGTGCGAACAGGGCCGGCTGCAGTGCGTCGCCACGGCGGCGCCAGAGCAGGCGCAGGTCGCGCGCGAGCAGGGCGCGGGCGGCCTGGAAGAGTGTGGGCGTGCTCATGCGTAGCTCGCGCGCTGTGGGGGCTTCGGCTTGTTGCAAGATCCGCTACCCATCCCCGCCCCCCAGCACCAATTCCTTCGTCCGCACCGGCGGCGCCGCATAGGCGCCATGCGTGGTCACCAGCGCCGCACCGCCATCGCGCAGGTGCGCCTGCACCATGCGGTTGACCAGCTCGATGCCTTCCAGGTCGAGGTTGGCGTAAGGCTCGTCGAGCAGCCACATCGGCGCCGGCGACAGCCACAGCCGTGCCAGCGACAGGCGCTTCTTCTGACCTGCGGACAATTGCCGCGCCAGCGTGTCCTCGTACCCGGCCAGGCCGACGATGCCCAGCGCGTTCACCGGCAACTGCGCGCGACGGCGGCCGTGCAGGCCGCAGAGGAAGTCCAGGTTCTCCAGCGCGGTCAGGTCGGCCTTCGCCGCCGGCAGATGGCCCAGGTAGGCGACGAAGCGCGCGCGCAGGCCGGCGCGCGCGGATCGACCATCGAGGTCGACGGTTCCGGCATCGGCGCGCAGCAGTCCAGCGAGCACGCGCAGCAGCGTGGTCTTGCCGGCGCCGTTGCCGCCCCGTACCAGCAAGGCCTCGCCGGCGTCGACGTCGAACGACAGCGGCCCGAACACCGGCGCATCGTTGCGCGCGAAGCTCAGGCCGCGTGCGGCAAGCAGCGGCGGGGCAGTGGGAACGGACAGGTCGGGCATCGGCGGCACATCGACCGCAGGCGCGGTCGCAGGGCCGTCATTTTACCCAGTCGACGCAGTCGTGGACGGCGTAATCGGGATGGCCGACCGGCTCGGCGGCATACATGCGCAGCCGGCCGGGCTTGCCGCGCTGCCACAGCAGCGTGCCCAGTTGCCCGAACCGCCGCGCCAGCGCGTCGAGGCCGGTCAGCGACAGGTCCACGACGATCCAGCTCGGTTCCCGCCAGGCGCGGTTGCTGGCGGCGGCGAAGGCGGGACGGAACTGCAGGCCGCCCGATTCCAGCACGAGCTGCAGCTGCTGGTCCTCGCTGCGGTTGACCACGTCCGGCCGCCGCACCGACTGCGGGTTCCAGGCCGACAACAGGCTGAAGCTCGCGGCCTCGGGAAACGCAGCTTCCAGTTCGAGCGCGGGATGCCCGATCCGCAGCGGGTACCAAGTGTTGTCCAGTTCCCAGCTGTACTCCGCCGCCAGGTACGCGGCGAAGAGGGAGGCGACGCGCGCCTGATCGTCGGTTTGCATGCGGAAGGTTTAACCGATCATCCCCGGTACGTAAACTCGACACGTCACGGAATTGGAATTTGCCGCCGGCAATTCCCCACACGGAGCAGGCATGAGCAAGGTCGTCACCAAGCTGCCCAAGGTCGGCACCACCATCTTTACGGTGATGTCGCAACTCGCCGCCGAGCATGGCGCGGTGAACCTCGGGCAGGGCTTCCCCGATTTCGCGGTGCCGGCGCGGCTGGTCGAGGAACTCGACAAGGCGATGCGTGCCGGGCACAACCAGTACGCGATGATGACCGGCATCCCGGCGCTGCGGCAGGCGATCGCCGCCAAGACCGAGCGCGTGTATGGCCATCGTCCCGATGCCGACGCGCGAGATCACGGTGACCAGCGGCGCCACCGAAGCCATCTTCAACGCCATCCACGCAGTGGTGCGGCCGGGCGAGGAAGTGATCGTGCTGGACCCGTGCTACGACTGCTACGAGCCGGCGATCGAGTTGGCCGGCGCGCGCGCGGTGCACGTGCCGCTCGATCCGCACAGCTTCGCGCCCGACTGGCAACGCGTGCGCGATGCGATCACGCCGAGGACGCGGATGCTGATGATCAACAGCCCGCACAACCCGTCCGGGGCGATGCTCTCGGCCGCGGACATGCGCGCGGTGGCCGACCTGTTGCGGGACACGGACATCGTGCTGCTGTCCGACGAGGTCTACGAGCACATCGTGTTCGACGGCGCGCGCCACGAATCGGTGCTGCGCTACCCGGAACTGCGCGAACGCGCGTTCGTGATCTCGAGTTTCGGCAAGACCTACCACTGCACCGGCTGGAAGGTCGGCTATTGCATCGCGCCGCCGGCGATCAGCGCGGAGTTCCGCAAGGTGCACCAATACAACGTGTTCTGCACGTTTCGCCCCGGCCCAGCACGCGTTCGCCGCGATGCTGGAGGCCGAGCCGGAGCATTACGAGCAGCTCGGGGCGTTCTACCAGGCCAAGCGCGATCGTTTCCGCGAGCAGTTGCTGACGACGAAGCTGCAGCCGCTGGCGGTGCCGGGCGGCTACTTCCAGCTGGTCGACTATTCCGCGGTCAGCGATCTCGACGATGCCGCGTTCTGTCGCTGGCTGACGATCGAGAAAGGTGTCGCGGCGATCCCGCTGTCTCCTTTCTACGAGACGCCTCCGGTTGGACAGCGTTTGGCGCGGCTATGCTTCGCGAAGAACGAAGCGACGCTGGATGCCGCGATCGAGCGACTGCAAAAGCTCTAGCGATATTGTCGTCCCGAGCGCAGCGAGGGACCTGTTTTTGACGCGGTAACAGCAGATCCCTCGCTACGATCGGGATGACAAAAAGAATGGATCGGGATGACAAGGACAAAATCGGGATGACAAGGACAATAGCCAAACGATGAACAACCTCCGAATCTCCCTCGTCCAGGGCGCCACCCTCTGGCACGATCCCGCCGGCAACCGCGAGTACTACGGCGACCTGATCGCACCGCTGCACGGCACGACCGACCTGGTGCTGCTGCCGGAGACCTTCACCAGCGGCTTCAGCAACGAGGCCATCGCCGACGCCGAGACCATGGACGGCCCGACCGTCGCCTGGATGCGCGAACAGGCGCGCAAGCTCGACGCCGCGGTGACCGGCAGCGTGCAGCTGCGCACCGAACGACGGCGTGTTCAATCGGTTGTTGTGGGCCACCCCCGACGGCGGCCTCAAGCACTACGACAAGCGCCATCTATTCCGCTACGCGAAGGAACACGAGCGCTATGCCGCCGGCAACGAGCGCCTGACCGTGGAATGGAAAGGCTGGCGCATCTGCCCGCTGGTCTGCTACGACCTGCGCTTCCCGGTGTATTCGCGCAACCGCTACGACGTCGAGCGCAAGGGGCAGCTGGATTACGACCTGCTGCTGTACGTCGCCAACTGGCCGGCGGCGCGTGCCTGGCCATGGAAGACGCTGCTGCGCGCGCGCGCGATCGAGAACCTGTGCTATGTCGCCGGCCTCAACCGCGTCGGCGAAGACGGCAACGGCCTGCATTACGCCGGCGACAGCGCCGTGATCGATTTCCTCGGCCACCCGGTCAGCGAATGCACCGACGAGGAAGTGGTCGCGACGACCACGCTGCAGGCGGCGGAACTGGCCGCGCATCGCGAGCGGTTTCCGGCGATGCTCGACGGGGATGCTTTCTCGCTCGCGTAGCGTGCGTTGCGCCTTGGCTTCAACTCCCTCCCCTCCGAATGGAGGGGAGGGTTGGGGAGGGGTGTCGGCTCTTCAGCAAGATGGTCAGCGCCTGCTCCACCCCCTCCCAACCTCCCCCTGCCTTCGCAGGGGGAGGGGCAGAGCTCAAGAGCTCACTCAATTGAGAATCAGCTCCCCATCACCTGAAAACGTCTCGATCCGGATCTCCGCACTGCCACTGCCATAGCGGTGATCGAAATCCGAGCCCGGGCCGTACTTGGTCTTGTTGATGCGCGCGCCCGGCGCACTGAGCGAGCCGCTGAAGCTTTCGCCGACCACGTGCGCGGACAGCGAACGCGGCATGGCGATGCTGATGTCGCCGCTGACCGACTCGGCGCTCAACTTTCCGCCATCGGCGAGGTTGCCGCGGATGCGGGCGTCGCCCGACACGCTGTTGCTGGACAACTCGCGCAGTCTCTGGTCGCGGCTGTCGACGTTGATGTTGCCGGACACGGTCTCGACGTTGACCTCGCCGCCGAGCCGGCCCTGCAGCGTGATGTCGCCGCTGACCGAATTGGCGCTCACGTCGGCGCTGTTCAACGTCAGGTGCACGTCGCCGCTGACGCTTTCGATGTCGGCTTCGCCTGGTGCGCCGATCGCCACGACGCTGCCGCTGACGCTCTCGATGTCCAGTTCCTTGCCGGCAGTGCCGGAGACATCGACGTCGGCGGAGACCGCTTCGATGTCCAGGCTCGCCAGCGTCGGCACGTTGAGCAGCAGCGTGGTGGGCTCGGAGCGGTCGCCACTCCAGTTGCCGTCGTGCCTCGGATACTGCACGCGGACGACCAGACGGTCGCCTTCGTCTTCGATGACGAGCTTCTCGACGCCGTTGCCGAGGCTGCCGGTGATGCCGACCTGGGGCTTGTCCCAGACGCGCACCTGGATGCGGCCCTTGACGTTCTCGATCTCGACGTGGCCGCGCGCATCCAATGGGCGGGTTTCGTTGATCGGCGTGGCTGCCCACGCCGCAGGTGCAGCGAGGCAGGCGAGTAGGGCGAGGGTGAGCAGCGAGGGTTTCATGTCGGATCTCCGGTCAGGTCAGCGCAGCGAGGCGCTGGGTCAGGGCGAGGCGTTGCGAATAGAGGCTCTGCAGGCGTTCGAGCAGGAAGTGCGCATCGGGGTCCCTCGCCAGCGCGGTGCGGACCTGCGCGGCGCCGCGATCGAGTTCTTTCAGCGCCGGTTGTCCGGTCAGCGGTCGGCGGCCGGCCTGCAGTTCGCGCAGGGCGGCGTCGTATTCGATCGTCATCGCCGCGGCTTCGCGGGCGACGAGTTGCCTGGTCGGGTCGGCGGCTGCGCCGGCGGTGGTGGCGGCCGGACGCAGTTGCCAGCCGATGCCGAGCGCGACCACCAGCGAGGCGGCCGTCGCCAGCAGCAGCGGGCGACGATAGAAAGGCATCGTGCGAGCGCGCGTCGGCAACGATGCCGGCATCGGCGTCTGCTGCGCGGTGACCGCGAGACGTGCGGCGATCGCCGGCCACAGATCGTTTTCCGGCATCGTGTCGCGGCGCAGGCCACGCAACGACCAGCGCAGCGAGTCCGGCATGTCGTCGTCCTGGGGGTCGTGCTTGTTGCTGTTCATGCTTGTTCTCCGAGCCGCGCCCGCAACAGTTTGCGTGCGCGATGCAATTGCGCTTTCGATGTGCCGACGGCCATGTCGAGTTCCGCCGCGATCTCCTCGTGCTTCCAGCCTTCGACGTCGTGCAGCACCAGGACCGCGCGCGCACGGGCCGGCAGCTTGGCGACGGCGCGTTCGAGGTCGTGCGACAGCGCCGCCACGTGGCCGGCGGAATCGGGCGTGCCGATCTCGTCGTAGACGTCGTCGCCCGAATCCATGAACGGCTGGCTGCGCCGCGAGCGCAATTCCATCAGCGCCGTGTTCACCGCCAGCTTGTGCAACCAGGTGCCGAACGCGCTGTCGAAGCGGAACGACGGCAACGCCTGCCAGGCCCGCACGAACGCTTCCTGCGCCAGATCCTCGGCGCGCGCCCCGGCACCGCCGACCAGGCGCCCGATCACGCCATGCACGCGTCCGACATGGCGCCGGTACAGCGCCTCGAACGCCGCCATGTCGCCGATGCCGGCCAGCCGCGCGAGGGCGTGGTCCGCGTCCTCGACAGGCGGGCTGTAGGTCGCGGCAGGCATCAGGTCGGTCACGGTGGCGATCAGCATACCCAGTCGGATGCGCCGGGCGGCTGGATGGTTTATAGCCTGCCTGATCCGGCGCTCGTGCCGATGCGTGGCGGCGCCGGGGGATGGTCGACGGAGCAAGGCCGCTGCAGATCTGCTCGTCCGCAGCCGGTATCCATGTGCCTCGCGGTACCTTCAGCGAGGCGGACCGACCCATGTCCGGGGGCATGGGTCGGGGAAACAAGCAGCCTGCTCAGGCGCCGACGTCGACCGTGAACGTGCCGAGCACGGCACCGATTTCGGTACCCGCCGGGATCTGGCAGCTCAATGACGGAAATTGGAAAGGTTCGCCTTCGTTGTCATCGACGGCGGTCCACGACATCACCACCAGGCCGGCGGTGGGACCGGTAACGGACGGGGCGATGTCGCTTTTCGGGGTGAAGGTGGATGTCGGCGCAGTGAAGACTCCGTTGACGAGTGTGCAGCTGACGATGACGGGTGTCGTCGTCCTGTTGCGAAAAGCAACGGCTACCTCGCCGAAGCCGGTGCCGAAGTTGTCGATGTTGTCGAAATCGCAGGTCACGAAGACGCTGGTCGTGCCTTCGTTCGCCAGCGCCTGCGGACGCTTGCGCAGGGATACCTCGGACGTGGGCAGGTTGCTCTGGCAATTGCCGGGCCCGTGGCTGAGCCAGCTTCGCGCGGAAGGCACGGCATCGGCTTGGCCGGGCGTGCCCAGCACCAGCGCGGCGACCGTGGTCAGGAGGGCTGCAGATCGATTCATCGTGTTGCTCCAGTGGGTGGCTCAGGAAAGGCGCGTGCTTACACGTATCCGTATGGGATACGAAGGAACCGCGCCGTATCGGACATGGCGGCACCGGCGTCACGGCGCGCGTTAAACTTGCCAACCCGATTCCACACACGACATTCCGTGACCACGATCCGCCAGGACGACTTCATCCAGAGCGTCGCCGACGCCCTGCAGTACATCAGCTACTACCACCCGGTCGACTACATCCGGAACCTGGCGGCTGCCTACGAGCGCGAGGAATCGCCCGCCGCCAAGGACGCGATCGCGCAGATCCTGATCAATTCGCGCATGTGCGCCGAGGGCCATCGTCCGATCTGCCAGGACACCGGCATCGTCACGGTGTTCCTCAAGATCGGCATGGACGTGCGCTGGGACGCGCACGTTGTCGGTCGACGACATGGTCAACGAAGGCGTGCGCCGCGCCTACCACCATCCCGACAACAAGCTGCGCGCGAGCGTGCTGGCCGATCCGGCCGGCAAGCGCCGCAATACCGGCGACAACACGCCGGCCGTGATCAATGTCTCGGTGGTGCCGGGCAACACCGTCGACGTGATCGTCGCGGCGAAGGGCGGCGGCTCGGAGGCGAAGTCGAAGTTCGCGATGCTCAACCCGTCCGATTCGATCGTCGACTGGGTGCTGAAGACCGTGCCGACGATGGGCGCCGGCTGGTGCCCGCCGGGCATGCTCGGCATCGGCATCGGCGGCACGGCCGAGAAGGCGATGCTGCTGGCGAAGGAGGCGTTGATGGAGCCGATCGACATCACCGATCTGCAGGCGCGCGGCGCTTCCAATCGTGCGGAGGAGCTGCGGCTGGAGCTGTACGAGAAGGTCAACGCGCTCGGCATCGGTGCGCAGGGCCTGGGTGGCCTGACCACGGTGCTGGACATCAAGGTCAAGGATTTCCCGACGCACGCGGCCAACCTGCCGGTGGCGCTGATCCCGAACTGCGCGGCGACGCGCCACGCGCATTTCGTGCTCGACGGCAGCGGGCCGGTGATGCTCGAACCGCCTTCGCTGGAAGACTGGCCGAAGCTCACCTACGACGCCAGCAAGGGGCGCCGCGTCGACCTCGACACGGTCACTCGCGACGACGTGGCGACGCTGGAAGCCCGGCGAAGTGCTGCTGCTCAACGGCAAGCTGCTGACCGGGCGCGATGCCGCGCACAAGCGCATGGTCGACATGTTGAACAAGGGCGAGGCGCTGCCGGTCGATTTCACGGGGCGCTTCATCTATTACGTCGGCCCGGTCGATCCCGTGCGCGACGAAGCGGTCGGTCCAGCGGGTCCGACCACGGCGACGCGCATGGACAAGTTCACCGAACAGGTGCTGAGCGAAACGGGATTGCTCGGCATGGTCGGCAAGGCCGAGCGCGGACCGACCGCGATCGAGGCGATCCGCAAGCACCGCTCGGTCTACCTGATGGCGGTCGGCGGCGCGGCCTACCTGGTGTCGAAGGCGATCAAGGCCGCGCGCGTGGTGGCGTTCGAGGACCTCGGCATGGAGGCGATCTACGAGTTCACCGTGCAGGACATGCCGGTGACCGTCGCTGTCGATTCGACCGGGGAATCGGTACACGAGACCGGGCCGAAGGAATGGCAGGCGCGCATCGGTCGCATCCCCGTCGTGGTCGAGGCTGCCTGATGGCCGGCGAACGCATCCTGCACCACCGCGACATCGACCGGGTCCTCGCGCAGGTCCGGCGCATCGCCGTGCTCGGCATCAAGCCGGAAACGCACGTCGAGCGGCCTGCGCACATGATCCCGGCCTACATGCACCGCGTCGGCTACGACGTCGTCCCGGTGCCGGTGTACTACCCCGACGTCACGCAGATCCTCGGCAAGCCGGTGTTCCGTCGCGTCGCCGACGTGCCGGGGCGGGTCGACCTGGTCGACGTATTCCGCAAGCCGTCCGACCTGATGCCGCACCTCGACGACCTGATCGCGGCGAAGCCGCGCGTCGTCTGGCTGCAGAGCGGGATCCGCCACGACGAGTTCGCGGAGAAGCTGCTGGCAGCAGGCATCGACGTGGTGCAGGACCAATGCCTGATGGTCGAGCACCGGCGCTGGCAGAGCACGCGCTAGGCCTTGTCGTCCCGAACGCAGTGAGGGACCTGCTGTCAGCCTGCTGCCTTGGAAGCGAACAACAGATCCCTCACTGCGTTCGGGATGACAACTTCTTTCGGAACGACAGAGCATTTGGGTGTTTCGGGCGAAGCGCTCCTTCAATACCACTCCAGCAACGAAACCCCGAAGCCGACATAAGTCGCACGGTGGTTGTAGTCGATCAGGCTCTCGCCATAGCCATCGAACACCTGCAGGTGGCCGCGCAACTGGTTGTGGATCGGGAACCCCCAATCGAACTGGACCGCGCCGCGCGAGTGATCGCCGCCGCGCAGCGAATGCCGCGCCATCAGCGACAATTCGTGCTTGCCGATGGTATGCACCAGCGTCATGTCGCCACGGCCCATGTAGTCGTCGATATCCGGGTTGTCGTCCTCGTTGCCGTCGGAGATGCGGATCCAGGGCCGCAACATCACCGCCCAGTTCTCGCGATCGAGCCCGACGTTGAACATCACCCGGTTCCAGCTGCGCGAGAACGGATCGGCGCGCCCGTTGGACTGGTGATTGACGCCGACGGCCGCCATGCGTCCCTTCCAGCCGAGCAGGCTGTAGTTGTTGCGGAACACCAGCAGCACTTCCGGTTCGTAGTTGGTCTCGCGGAACGGGCGCGATTTCTCGCTGTCGTAGACCTGCCAGCGCGAACTCTGCGTGTAGCCCATCCACACGTCGCCGTTGTCGCCGAAGACGTTCTCGAGCGCCTTGGTCTTGAAGCTCAGCTGGAACTTGGTCTCGACCTCGTCCAGCTCCTGCGACTCGTGCACGACGTTGTTGGGATTGGGCGATGAAGGCAGATCATTGGGATCGCTGTTCCAGAACGCCGGCAGCAGATAGACCGGCTTGTAGGCGCGGAAGTTGAACGTGCCGAGCTTGGAATCCCTGGCCAGTTCCCAGCGGCTGTCGAGCAGGGAACCCCTGCCGGCGTTCGCGATCGCATCGTCGGCGGGCGTGGGTTCGTTGCCGAACAGGTCGCCGACCGCACGCCGGGCACGTTCGCTGCGCGGCAGCGCGGTGGCTTCGGCGTCCGCGGCCGCCTGCTTCACCTGTTCGGCATCCGCGGCCGCCGCGTCCGCGACTTTCGGATTGCGGGTCGGCCGGGCCGCAGCGGCGTCGTAACAGGCCAGCCGGTCGGAATCGATCTCGATCGCCGCACAGGCTTCGAAGCTGCCGTGGATGGGGGTTTGCGACAACGCCGCAGGCGCTGCCAGCAGCAAGAGGATCGATGCCGTCCAAGCCATGCAGGGTGCGTGTCGCATGCCGTTCGTTCCTGCGCTCTGCGGTCGATCGCCCGCGTTGCCCGCAGTTTACAGTTGCGACTTGATCGGCAGTATGAACTTCTCGAACAGCTTGTCTTTCAGCGGACGCTGTTTCCACATCGCATAGGTATAGGGCTTCGCCGATTTGAGATCCTGCTCGAACACCGCGCCCATGTGGTCGGCGAAAGCGTGGTTGTAGACGTTGAGGCTGGCCTCGTCGTTGAGGCGGAACGAGCGGATGTCGAAGTTGGTCGAGCCGACCGAGACCATTTCGCGGTCCACGACCAGCAATTTGTTGTGCATCATCGTCGGCGTGATATTCATGGATCTCGACACCGGCCATCAACAGATCGCCCCAGGTCGCCTTCGAGGCCAGCTTCACGGTTTCCGAATCGATGTGTTCGCCAGGCAGCAGGATGCGGATGCGCACGCCGCGTTGGCGCGCTGCGATCAGCGCCTTGCTGATCAACTCGTCGGGTACGAAGTAGGCCGCCTCCAGGTCGATCGTGTGCTCGGCCGCGGCGATCGCCATCAGGTACATCAAGTGCATGCTCTCGCTGCCGCCGGCGGGCGAGGAGATGAACAGGTGCGCCTCCATGTCGCCGACCTGTTCCAGCGGCGGAAAGTAATCGACGCCGTTGAGCACTTCGCCGGTGGTCTTGATCCAGTTGTCGTTGAACGCGCTCTGCAACTGCGCGACGGCCGGCCCTTCGATGCGGAAATGCATGTCGCGCCAGTGGTCCGGGTCCTGCGCGCTGCCTTCCCACTGGTCTGCGATGCCGACGCCGCCGGTGAAGCCGATGCGGCCGTCCACGACCAGCAGCTTGCGATGGGTGCGGTTGTTGAGGCGGCCGAGGTTGTACCAGTGCAGCGGTCGATAGCGATGCACCTGCACCCCGGCCGTTTCCATCTGCTCGAGCAGCTTGCTGTCCATCTTGATGCTGCCGGCCCAGTCGATGGTGACGTTGACCTTGACGCCGGCGCGGGCGCGCCCGGACAGCGCATCGCTGAACTTCTGTCCGATCTCGCCCGACCAGTAGATATAGGTCTCGAACGTGATGGTCTTCCGCGCGGAGTCGATCGCCTGCAGCATCGCCGGGAAGATTTCCTTGCCGTTCTGCAGGTCGGTGATGCGGTTGCCGGGCAGGATCGCCGGGCCGAGCAGCACGCTCATCTCGCGCCGGATACTGCGGGTCGGCGATGTCGTAGCGATGGCCGATCTTGCGCTCGAGCTTCTTTTCCGGCGTCGCGAAGTTCATCGCCAGCACGACGACCACTACGGTCGCGACGATGGTGAGCAGCAGGGTCCAGGTCATGCGGTCGCGGCTCCAGGTCTTGCGCACGGGGTGCTCCGTCCGGTGGTGGCCAGGGGGCCCGGACACAAGGGCTGCAATGTGGAGTGACTGGCTTCAGTGCGATGTGAAGCCGTTGCCAGGCCGGCTATAGGAACCACGCCAGCGCGAACAGACCGATCATCGCGAACGCCAACGTCAGTTTGAGCACCACGCCGAAGACGATCCCCATCCAGGTACCGAAGCCGACCTTGGTCGCCTGTCCGAGCCCTTGCTGATTGAGCTTGCGCCCATGCAGCAGTTCGCCGGTCAGTGCACCCACGAACGGGCCGAGGAACAAACCGATCGGGCCGAAGAAGATGCCAGCGAACGTTCCCAGCACCGCGCCGACCAGCGCCTTGCGACTGGCGCCGACGCGCTTGGCGCCGAGCGCCGTCGCCCAGAAGTCGATCGCCAGCGACAGCAGCGTGAGGATGCCGAGCACGACGACGGTGAACACGCTGATCTGCTCGAAGCCACCGGCCCATGCCGCCAGCAGCATGCCGCCGAACACCAGTGGCAGCCCGGGCAGGGCAGGCAGGACGGTGCCGACGAGGCCGACGATCACGAGCAAGGCAGCGATGAGGTAGTACAGCGATTGCGGTTGCATCGTATGGTCCACGTTGTTGGCAGTACGGCTTGTGGAAGACCGCCGGAAAAGTGTGCCGCATGTCCCGTTCGCAGCTGGCGTTTGCGCCTCGGCCGCTCCATTGCATTTTCACAAACGCCGCGCTAATTTGCCTTCGCTGTGTTTGCCCGGTTCAGCCTGCGCGGTGGTCCGGATGTGGTAGATACGTGTTGCATAGCTCGTGTTGCATAGATTCGGTGTTGCATAGATTCGCCGATCGGGGCCATGTTCTTTGCACTCGCTTCCTCCTCGCAACCAGCCGCCGCGACTGCGGCGTCCAATCGATCGTGACATGGGGAGTGTGAGATGGCGAATCGCGAAACCGGTACCGTGAAATGGTTCAATGATGCCAAGGGCTTCGGCTTCATCAGCCGCGAGAATGGCGAGGACGTGTTCGTGCACTTCCGCGCGATCCAGACCCAGGGCTTCAAGAGCCTGCAGGAAGGCCAGAAGGTCAGCTTCACCGTCGTGCAGGGCCAGAAGGGCCTGCAGGCCGACGCGGTCGAGCCCCTGTAAACCAAGCTCCTGTAGAACGAGCCCCTATAGAACTGCTCCGATCCACCCTGTTCGCGAACCCGGCTCCGGCCGGGTTCGTTTTTTTGGCGGATGAAAAACGGCCCGCTTGCGCGGGCCGTCGGTGTGACTGGACGGAAGCCTGTAGATGTCAGCGCAGGTTGGCGCGACCGCCGCTGACGCTGACATACGAACCTTCGCGGATGCCGCCGAGGTCGCTCTGCGTGACGGTGACCGTGCGGCCATCGTTCATGCGCACGTAGACGTTGTAAGTGGACGAGGCCTGCACGCGGTTCTGGATCGCGTTGCCGGCGACGGCGCCGGCGACCGCACCTGCAGCGGTCGCGGTGTTCTTGCGGCCTTTGCTGTCGGTCTGGTTATCGGCGATCTTGCGGCCCGCGACGGCGCCGACGATGCCGCCGAGGACGGCGCCTGTTGCGTTGGGGGCGCTGCCGCCGCGCTGAATCGTCTCGATACGCGTAACGGTGCCGCAGTCATAGCAGCTGCTGCTCGAAGAAGAGGGATACGGCGCACTGCTGCCGTAGCTCGGGCCATAGCCGGGCGAAGTGGTGGCGCAACCGGCCAATGCGAGCGTTGCCATCATCGCAGTCGTGGTGACAAGACGAAACTTCATGCGGATCTCCTGGGGCATTGGCGGAGCGAACGCTCCTGTACCGAGGATCACCCTAGGCCCGCCTGCGTGAACCTTCAGTCAACCTGAAGCGATCCCGCGATCTGTGTCAGCACGCGTTCATCGCGCGGACGACTCGTCAATTCCTGAAGTCCTGATGGCAGGCCTTGCAATCCTCGCCCACCTTGCCGAGTACGCTGCCGACGCCGGCGCAATTCAATGGTGGTGCCGACAAGGCGCCATCCAGCGTCGCGCGCAACTGGCTTGCATGCTTGGCGAAGCGTTCATCGTCGCGCAGGTCGCCCAGCGCCGGTTCGATGTCGTTGGCCATCGTCCGCAGCGTTTGCAGGTGCGGCAGGGTATCGGTCGCCGCGCAGCGGTTGCGTTCGACATTGTCCTTGAGCTGGTTCAAGTGCCACTGCTGCACCTGCATCACGCTGTCGGGGAAATGATCCTTGCGCGCGTCGAGCGCACGCATCGCCATGACCGTGGCGATCACACCGAGCACGAGCCCCAGCAGGAACAGGAACAGATAACGACCGGCAGCCGACGGCTTGGACGTGGGCGCTGCATTGGGCGTGCTGGACATGGCGAGGCTCCGTGGCGGGCTGCGGGCGACCATAGCATGGCGTGGCGACCGCTAAACTGTGTGCATGGACAAGTCGTGGACGGAACGTTTTTCGGGGATCGATCGCCTTTACGGCCGCGGTGCGCTGGCGCGCTTCGCCGCCAGCCACGTCGCTGTCGTCGGCTTGGGAGGCGTCGGTTCGTGGGCGGTGGAAGCGCTGGCGCGCAGCGGCATCGGTCGGCTGACCTTGATCGATGCCGACGATCTGTGCCTGTCCAACACCAATCGCCAGTTGCCTGCGCTGCACGGACAGTACGGTCGCAACAAGGCCGAGGCGATGGCCGAGCGCTGCCGCGCGATCAATCCGGCGATCGAGGTCGAAGCCGTCGCATCGTTCCTGACGCCGTCGAACCTCGAGCCGTTGCTCGACCGCGGCTACGACCTGGTACTCGATGCCTGCGACAGTTTCCGCAGCAAGGTCGAGGCCATCGCCTGGTGCCGTCGCCGCAAGCAGCCGGTGATCACGGTGGGCTCCGCGGGCGGACGCATCGACCCGACATTGGTGCGCGTGCGCGACCTGTCGAGGACCGAGCACGACGCGATGCTGGCGCTGATCCGGCGCAAGCTGCGCGGCGAGTTCAATTTCCCGAAGAACGCGCAGCGCTATTTCGGTGTTCCTGCGATCTATTCGCTGGAGAACGTCCGCTATCCGCAAGCCGACGGCAGCGTCGCTGGCCTGCGGCCGAAGCTGCCGCCCGATGCCGCGTTGAAGCTGGACTGCGGCGCGGGTCTCGGCGCGGCGACGCATATCACCGGCGCATTCGCGTTCGCTGCAGCGGGCAAGGCGCTGGAGATGCTGCTCAAGCCGAAAGCTGCGGCGCGCAGACATGACGCGGCAACAGCGCAAGCGGCGAAGGCTTAACGCATCCAATCCTAGGCCTTGTCATCCCGAACGCAGTGAGGGATCTGTTGTTCGCTTGTCCCGTTGAGCAGGGCCGACGACAGGTCCCTCACTGCGTTCGGGACGACAAGTTTCGTGATTAGGGCAGGCGGAACAACCGCTCGGCATTGGCCGTGGTCGCTGCCGCGAGTTCCGCAGGCGCGATCCCGCGCAGTTCCGCAATGGTGTCGAGCACGATCGTCAGTCTTGCCGGCTCGTTGCGTTGCCCGCGCGCTTCGGCATCGGGTTGATCCGGCGCATCGGTTTCCAGCAGCAGGTGTTCGATCGGCATGGAGGCGGCGAGCTTGCGCAGGCGGTTGGCGCGTTCGTAGGTGACCGGTCCGCCCAGCCCGACCATGAATCCCAGGTTCCAAAGCTGTCGCGCCTGCTCCGGACTGCCGGAAAAGCTGTGCACCACGCCGCGCAGCCCGTCGATCCGGCGGATCGAGGCGATCACGGCATCGACGGCGCGGCGCGCATGGACGATGACCGGCAGATCGAATTCGCGGGCCAGGGCGAGCTGGCCATCGAAATAGCGCGTCTGCGCTTCGTGGTCGAGCCCTTCGACGAAGTAATCGAGACCGCATTCGCCCACCGCGACGGGCTTCTCGGCTTCGATCCATGCACGTAATTCGCGCAGATGCTCCGGCCGATGCTGCGCGAGATACATGGGATGCAGGCCGTAGGCCGGGTACAGGCCGTCAGCCGTTTCGCAGACCGCACGCAGCTTCGGCCAGCTCGCGGCATGGATCGCCGGGACGACCTGCCGCTCGACGCCCGCTGCCCTGGCGCGCGCGATCACCGCATCGCGATCGCCATCGAACTCCTGCGCGTCGAGGTGGCAGTGGCTGTCGGTCAGCACGGGGATCAATGTCGTGTGGAATCGCCTTCGATCGGCCCATCCGGGGCGCCCTTGCGATTCTTGAAGTTGGCGAGCAGCAAGGTGCCGAGGCCGAGCAGCAATTCGTCCACGAACGGGATGAAGTCCGGGACCAGCAGGTCGCCGACGAACAACGCTGCCGCCACCATGAACAGGCGCGGATAACTCAGGCGGCCGAGCCAGCGCATCACCGGACCGAGCAAGGGATTGGCCATGGGGGAGATCACCGAAGCAATACGAGGTGGCCGTCACGCTAGCACGCAGGGCGTGGCGGCAGCGGGTTCATGGCGGCGTCAGTTTCGCTGCGGGAATACGGTGTCTAGTTCAGCTTGCGGATGTTCAAATTCCGTTCGCCACAAGAAGCGGCACATCCGCCATCAGGAGAGGACATGAAAAACAACACCCTAGCTATTGCACTGGCTTCCTTGCTCGTCGGCGGCGTGGCCGTAGCGGCCTTCCAGAACAACCGCAACGACGCAGATAGCCGCGACGTCGCCACCGCACTCGACGACAACGGCGACGTGCTCGCCGATGACGCCGTCCCCAGCAGCGGCCGCGTCGAATATGCCCGCGTCGTCGACGTCGACCCGATCACCGAAAAGAAGGAACTCTTCGCCACCGTGATCGGCACCGAGCCGGTACGCGAGACCAGCACCACCTCGTCGCCGCGCCAGGTCTGCGAAGACGTGGTCGTGCAGGAACGCCTGCCCGAGCGTGACGGCAACGTCGGCGGCACCGTCGCCGGTGCGTTGATCGGCGGCCTCGTCGGCAACCAGGTCGGCGGCGGCAACGGCCGCAAGGCCGCGACCGCGGCAGGCGCCGTGGCCGGTGGCTTCATCGGTAACCGCGTCGACCGCAGGCATGTCGGCGGTCAGGTCGCCACGCGCACCGATCGCCAGTGCCGCACCGTGTCCGATACGTCGCAGTCCTCGCGCGTAGTCGCCTACAACGTGACCTACCGCAACCCGGACGGCACCACCGGCACCATGCGCACGGGCAGCAAGCCGGGCAACCAGATCTCGCTGGGCAACAGCGACGAGGTCGTGGGCTACGACGTGACCTACAGCTACGACAACCAGGAACGCACCATCCGCATGGACGACAAGCCGGGCGAGCGCCTGCCGGTGATCGACGGCCAGGTAGTCACCCAGACTGCTGCGGTGGATACGGACGATTCGCGCGGCTAAGTCGCAAGTTTCCACCAAGTTCCCCAACAGGCCCGGCATTGCCGGGCCTGTTGCGTTGAGGAGCGAAATCGTTTTCGGCGCCGGAAGTGCTCCCTCTCCGGCTTGCGGGAGAGGGTTGCGGTGAAGGTGCAGGCTGGGATGTTGAAACAGCCCGCTGCGCTCGCCTATCCGGCCTTCCCCCGCTGGCGGAGGAAGGAGCAGGGCCGCTTCGCCCGACTGCAGGCCGATGCCGCGCTGCAACAAGCCCCGCTACAATGACGGGCTTCCTGCCGACCGGTTCCCGCCATGGCCCTGCATCCCTACGATCTGTTCGATGTCCGCTCCCTGCTCAGCGAAGAGGAGCGCGCCGTGCAGGACACCGTCGCGCGCTTCACCGACGAGCGCGTGTTGCCGATCATCGGCGACGCTTTCGACCAGGCGCGTTTCCCGAGCGAGCTGATCCCGGAGATCGCCGAACTCGGCCTGCTCGGATCGTCGCTGCCGGAGGAATACGGCGGCCACGGCCTCAATGCCGTCAGCTACGGCCTGATCTGCCAGGAGCTCGAACGCGGCGACAGCGGCATCCGCAGCTTCGTCAGCGTGCAGTCGTCGCTGTGCATGTACCCGATCTACGCCTACGGCACCGAGGAACAGAAGCAGCGCTGGCTGCCCGAGATGGCCGCCGGCAAGCTGATCGGCTGCTTCGGCCTGACCGAGCCGCAAGGCGGTTCCGATCCGGCCAACATGAAGACCAACGCCAAGCGCGACGGCGGCGACTGGATCCTCAACGGCTCCAAGATGTGGATCACCAACGGCAACCTCGCCGACATCGCCATCGTCTGGGCGCAGACCGAGGACGGCATCCAGGGCTTCGTCGTCGAGAAGGACTTCGCCGGCTACACCGCGCAGGAGATCAAGCACAAGATGAGCCTGCGCGCGTCGGTCACCAGTGCGCTGTTCTTCGACAACGTGCGCGTGCCCGAGGCCAACCGCCTGCCGAACGTGAAGGGCCTGAAGGGCCCGCTCGGCTGCCTGACGCAGGCGCGTTACGGCATCACCTGGGGCCCGCTCGGCGCGGCTATCGCCTGCCTCGACGAGGCATTGAACTACTCCAAGGAACGCATCCTGTTCGACCGCCCCGTCGCGGCCACGCAGAGCGCGCAGCTCAAGATGGCCGACTGGGCGCGGCGCATCACCGCCGGCCAGCTGATCTCGCTGCAGCTCGGCCGCCTGAAGGACGCCGGCAAGATGCAGCCGACGCAGGTCTCGCTGGCGAAGTGGAACAACTGCCGCCTCGCGATCGACATCGCGCGCGAGGCGCGCGACCTGCTCGGCGGCGCCGGCATCACCACCGAGCATTGCCCGATCCGCCATGCCCTCAACCTCGAATCCGTGATCACCTACGAGGGCACCGAAACCGTGCACCAGCTGGTGGTCGGGCGCGAGCTGACCGGCATCAACGCGTTCTGATCGCGCGAGCCTCGCCATGCTGCATGGGACCGACGATCGAGACCGAACGCCTGATACTGCGGCCACCGCAGGCCGAGGATTTCGACGCCTGGGCGGCCTTCATGGCCGACGAACCAAGTGCGCGTTACGTCGGCGGCGTGCAGCCGCGCTCGACGGCGTGGCGCGCCTTCCTGGCCATGGCCGGCGCCTGGCCGATCCAGGGGTTCTCGATGTTCTCGATGCTCGAGAAGGCCAGCGGACGATGGATCGGTCGCGTCGGGCCGTGGTATCCCGAAGGCTGGCCGGGCACCGAAGTCGGCTGGTGCGTCGTGCGTCGACGCCACGCGGCAGGGCTACGCCGTCGAAGGCGCGACGGCGGCGATCGACTGGGCCTTCGATCATCTCGGCTGGGACGACGTGATCCACACGATCGCGCCGGACAACGAGCCGTCCAAGGCCGTCGCCCGCAAACTCGGCTCGACATCGCGCGGCCCGGGCAGGTTTCCCGCGCCTTACGAACACCTTCCCATGGAAATCTGGGGGCAGACGCGCGAGCAGTGGCGCGCGCGGCAAGGCGTTCGGGCATGACCGCTCCCGCCGAGCGCGACGTTGTCGTTCGATCGGTCGCCGCCTTGGCGCCGCTGTTCGCGGGCGCGTTCCGCGATCCGTGGTGGCTGATCGGCAGCGCCGCGATGCATCTTGCCGGGGAGGGCGCTGCGTTTCCGCACGATATCGACGTGCTGACCAGCGAGCGCGATGCCGAGGCCTTCATCGCGCGGCACGGCAAACTGCTGGAGCGCGAGTACCGTCCCGCCGACGGTGAACGTTTCCGCTCGCGGTTCGCACGCTTCGGGTTCTCTCCATTACCGGTCGAGTTGATGGGCGGGCTGCAGGTGCGGCGCGAGGGCGAATGGCTGCCGGTCCGAATCGAGTCCACGCGGATGATCGATTGCGGGGCCCATTCGATTCCGGTCCCGACGCTGGCCGAGCAGCTGCGGCTGTTCGAATGGTTCGGACGTGCCAAGGACCTCGACAAGGCGCGCAGGTTGCGCGATCGCATGCGTCACGGGGATCTCCATGTCGCCTGAGCAAGTTCCCTCGCTGACCGTCTACGGCTATTCCGTATCGGGCAACTGCCACAAGCTGCGCCTGCTGCTCGAACAGCTCGGGCGCGATTTTCGCTGGGTCGAGATCGACAGTGCGCATGGCGAAACGCGGACGCCGGAGTTCCTGGCGAAGAATCCGAACGGCCGCGTCCCGATCCTCGAGCTCGAAGATGGCCGCGTGCTGGCCGAATCCGACGCGATCCTGCACTGGCTCGCCGAAGGCACGGCGTTCCTCCCCGACGATCCCTGGCAACGCGCGCAGGCGCTGGGCTGGATGTTCTTCGAGCAATACAGCCACGAGCCCTACATCGCCGTCGCACGCTTCATCCGCGGCTGGACGCCACTGGACTCGCCGCGCCGCGCCGCCGAACTGCCGCGTTGCCATGAGCGCGGACACCAGGCGCTGGCGGTGATGGAGCGCCACCTGCAATCCGCGCCGTGGTTCACCGGTCCCGGCTACGGCATCGCCGACATCGCGTTGTTCGCGTACACGGATGTCGCACACCATGGAGGGTTCGACCTGGACGCCTATCCGGCGGTGAGGGACTGGTTGACGCGCGTGCGCGCGACGCCGGCGTTCGTCGCCATGCCCGAGCCGGCAGCGGACAACGCTGCCCTGCTCGCGGCATCCATCACCTGACCCTTGTTCAGAGCTTGTCGTCCCGTGTTCAGAAGTTGTCATCCCGAGCGTAGCGAGGGATTCGTTGTTGAAGCAGATCCCTCGCTACGCTCGGGACGACAGAGAAGAAAGGATCCATGAACGCCTCCACCAAGCCCATCCCAGCCCGCATGCGCGGCGTCAACCGCGCCGAGATCTGCGACGTCAACTTCCAGGAGTTCGTGCGCGACTGGAGCGGTCGCGCCGACGCGAAGCCGGCGCCGGACGAAGCGATCCTCGACGGCAGCGCGCTCGATGCTCGCGGCTTCCGCGAGCTGTTCGAATCGCAACTGATCTCCCGCCATCTCGATCTGATGGCGCGCGTGCTGCGCGTGCAGAACAAGGTCTTCTACACGATCGGATCGAGCGGCCACGAAGGCAATGCGATGGTCGCGCGGCTGACGCGGCATACCGATCCGGCGTTCCTGCATTACCGCAGCGGCGGCTTCATGGCCGAGCGCTTCCGCAAGCTGCCTGGCATGGATCCGATCATGGATTCGGCGCTGTCGTTCGCAGCGAGCAAGGACGACCCGGCCTCGGGCGGACGCCACAAGGTCTGGGGGAGCAAGCCGCTGTGGGTGTTGCCGCAGACCTCGACCATCGCCTCGCACCTGCCGAAGGCCTTCGGCACCGCGGTCGCGATCGAGCAGGGCAGGCGCATCGGCCACAAGCTGCCGATCCCCGACGACAGCATCACGATCTGTTCGTTCGGCGATGCCTCCAGCAACCACGCCACCGCACAGACTGCGTTCAACGCCGCAGGCTGGACCGCGTACCAGAAGCTCCCTGCACCGGTGCTGTTCGTTTGCGAAGACAACGGCATCGGCATCTCGGTGAAGACGCCGAACGGTTGGGTGGAGCGCAATTTCAGCGAACGCCGCGACCTCGATTACTTCTACGCCGATGGTCTCGACCTGGCCGCCGGCTATGGCGACGTGCAGCGCGCGGTCGAACATTGCCGGCGCACGCGCAGGCCGACCTTCCTGCACCTGCGCACGACGCGGATCATGGGTCATGCCGGTACCGACTTCGAGATCGAATGGCGTTCGATCGAGGAGCTGTGCGCGGTGGAGGCGGGCGACCCGTTGCTGCGCAGTGCGGCGATCGCGCTCGAATCCGGGCTGATGTCGAAGGACGAGATCCTTGCGCTGTACGAGGACACGCGACGCAAGTGCTTCGCCGCTGCCGAAGATGCCGACAGCCGCCCGCGCCTGACCGAACTGGCCGACGTGATGGCGCCGCTCGCGCCGTACACGCCGGACAAGGTGCAAGCCGAAGCGACGCGCTTCGACTACGGCGACAAGCGCGCCGCGGCGTTCGGCGGCGAGGCGAAGCTGCCCGAGAAGCAGGCGCCGAAGCATCTCGCGATCCAGATCAACCAGGCCCTGCACGATCTGTTCTGCAAGTATCCGGAAGCCTTGCTGTTCGGCGAGGACGTCGCGCAGAAGGGCGGCGTCTATACCGTCACCAAGGGCCTGCACAAGGCGTTCGGCAACAAGCGCGTGTTCAACACGCTGCTCGACGAGACGATCATCCTCGGGCTCGCGCAGGGCTACGGCAACATGGGCATGCTGCCTTTGCCCGAGATCCAGTACCTCGCCTACTTCCATAACGCCTGCGACCAGATCCGCGGCGAGGCGGCGAGCCTGCAGTTCTTCAGCAACGGCCAGTACCGCAACCCGATGCTGATGCGCATCGCCTCGCTCGGTTACCAGCGCGGCTTCGGCGGGCACTTCCACAACGACAACTCGATCACCGCGCTGCGCGACATCCCGGGGCTGATCGTCGGTTGTCCGAGCCGCGGCGACGATGCCGCGATGATGCTGCGCACGCTGGCTGCGCTGGCGAAGGTCGATGGACGCGTCTGCGCGTTCCTCGAGCCGATCGCGCTGTATATGGCGAAGGACCTGCATGAGCCGGGCGACGGGCAATGGCTCACCGACTATCCGGCGCCCGACACCGCGCTCGTGCTCGGCGAGGAACGCGTCTACAACCCGGAAGCGAAGGATTGCGTGATCTTCAGCTTCGGCAACGGCGTGCCGATGAGCCTGCGCGCCGCGCGCGAGATCGAGCAGCGGCATGGCTGGAAGGTGCGCGTGGTCGACCTGCGCTGGCTCGTGCCGCTGAACGAAGCCGCGATCGCACGCCATGCCGACGACTGCGCGCGCATCCTCGTCGTCGACGAGGGTCGCCACAGCGCGGGCGTCGGCGAGGGCATCATCACCGCGATCGCCGAGGCCGGGCATGGCGCGAAGCCGTTGCGGCGGATCGTCGGCGCGGATACGTTCACGCCGCTGGCGGGTGCGGCGTTCCTGGTGATTCCGTCCGAGGCCGAAATCGTTGCCGCCGCGTCTTCGTTGGCGAAGGACTGAGTCGCGACGAAAACCGCCATCGACGCATTCTGCATGCGCGGTCTCGCAAGAGTATTGAATCGTCATCCCAGCGAAAGCTGGGAGCCATCTTGATCTTCGATTCCGACCTAGAAATCAAAATGGATCCCAGCTTTCGCTGGGATGACGAGTACGTTACGCATCACGGATCCGCCGGCGAACTCCCGAACTGCCGGCGTCCATGCTCGGTCAGCACGGCGATCGTCAATTCGCCACGTCGTTCAACCAGAATCAGGCCGGGCCCCGGCGCCCCGCCAATCGTGTCATCGCCAAGCCAGGCCAACTCACGCAGCAGCACGCTCATGCGAACCCCAATCCGCTTGCACAGGCGCGGCAACGAGATGCCGTCCGGGTGGCGCGCCAGCTCCTGGAGGACGCGGTCGCGCAGCTCGCCCTCAGTGCACGACATCAGCGGATGATATCGAGTGGAATATCAGGACGTGCGGCGGGCGTATCGGCATCGCGCACGTGCGGCACGATAATCACCGGAATCGATTTTGAGGTCGGCGTGCGCGCCTCGTCGGCGAAGCTCGACAACGGCACCAGCGCATTGGTTTCCGGGTAGTAGGCCGCCAGGCAGCCGCGCGGGATGTCGTAGGCAACCAGCACGAAATGTGTGGCCTGGCGCCGCGCGCCGTCGTCGCACAGGCTTTCGAGGTCGACCCGGTCGCCGGCCTGCAGGCCCAGCGACGCGATATCGTCGGCATGGATGAACAACACGCGGCGTTCGCCATGGATGCCGCGATAGCGGTCGTCGAAGCCGTAGATCGTGGTGTTGTACTGGTCGTGCGAGCGCATGGTCGTAAGCGTGAACACCGGTCGCGCATGCGCGGCGCGCGCCTGGTGGATGGGCATGTCGGTCGGCACCGCGTGCGCCTTGAACAGCGCCTTGCCTTCCGGCGTCGACCACTGCCGCTCGGACGCGCTGTTGGGCAGGCGGAAGCCGCCGGGCACGCGCACGCGTGCATTGAAGTCGTGGAACTCGTCGAACACCGCGGCGATACGGTCGCGGATGCGGTCGTAATCGGCGATCAACTCGAGCCAGGGCGTCGAACTGCGCGCGCCGAGCGTCGCCGTTGCCAGCCGCGCGACGATCGCAGGCTCCGACAGCAGCAACGGCGATGCCGGTGCATTGATGCCTGCCGACCGGTGCACCATGCTCATCGAATCCTCGACGGTCACGGCTTGCGCGCCACTATCCTGGATGTCGATTTCGGTGCGCCCCAGGCACGGCAGGATCAGCGCGTCGCGGCCATGGACCAGATGGCTGCGATTGAGCTTGGTGGCGACATGCACGGTGAGATCGCAGTTGCGCAGCGCCCGATGCGTGGCTGCAGTGTCGGGTGTTGCCGTGGCGAAATTGCCGCCCATGCCGAAGAACACCTTGCCGCGGCCATCGAGCATCGCCTCGATCGCGCCGATGGTGTCGAAGCCCGGCGCGCGCGGTGGCTGGAAATCGAACACGTCGCCGAGCCGGTCGAGGAAGTCCGCCGCGGGCTGTTCGTAAATGCCCATCGTGCGGTCGCCCTGCACATTGCTGTGGCCGCGCACAGGGCAGGCGCCGGCGCCGGGCCGGCCGAGGTTGCCGCGCAGCAGCAGCAGGTTGACGATCATCTGGATCGTCGCCACCGAATGCTTGTGCTGGGTGATGCCCATGCCCCAGCAGAAGATCGCCGCGCCGGCCTGCGCGTAGACATCGGCCGCGCGCTGCAGTTGCGCGCGGGTGAGGCCGGATTCGGCTTCGATCGTCGCCCATGATTCCGTCGAGACGTCGGCCGCGAAGGCATCGAAGCCGCAGGTGTGTTCGGCGATGAAGGCTTCGTCGACGATGCGCGCGCCGCCTTCGCGCTGCGCCTGCGCATCGCGTTCGAGCACGTGCTTGATGATGCCCTTGATCGCCGCGAGGTCGCCGCCGATGCGCAGCTGCAGGTAATCCGACGCGATCCGCGTCGAGCCGTTGCGCAGCATCTCCAGCGTGTCCTGCGGATCGGCGAACTTCTCCAGCCCGCGCTCGCGCAGCGGATTGAACGCCACGATCGCCGCGCCGCGTTTGGCTGCGCGGCGCAGTTCGCCGAGCATGCGCGGATGGTTGGTGCCGGGGTTCTGGCCGAAGATGAAGATCGCATCGGCCAGCTCGAAATCGTGCAGCGAGACCGTGCCCTTGCCGGTGCCGATCTGCGCCTTCATGGCGATGCCGGACGGTTCGTGGCACATGTTGGAACAGTCGGGGAGGTTGTTGGTGCCGTACTCGCGCACGAACAGCTGGTACAGGAAGGCGGCTTCGTTGCTGGTGCGTCCGGACGTGTAGAAGATCGCGTTGTCCGGCGAGGGCAGGGCATTGAGGTGCGCGGCGATGCAGGCGAACGCATCGTCCCAGGCGATCGGCAGGTAACGATCGCTGGTGGCGTCCCAGCGCATCGGATGCGTCAGGCGTCCCTGGTTCTCGAGCCAGTGGTCGCTGTAGCGCGCGAGCTCGGCGACGGTATGTTGCGCGAACAGCTCGGGCGTGGCGCGATGGCGCGTGGACTCGGCGGCGACCGCCTTGGCGCCGTTCTCGCAGAATTCGAACGTCGAGGTGTGGTCGCGGTCCGGCCAGGCGCAGCCGGGACAGTCGAAGCCGTCGGGCTGGTTGGCCGACAATAGCGTCTTCGCACCATGCAGCGGGATGTCCTGCTCGAACAGGTGCTTCGCCGAACTGCGCAAGGCCGGCCAGCCACCGGCCGGTCCGTCGAAGGGCTGGATGGTCTTCTTGCTCATGCCACGGACGCCGCGGGAAGGTCGAGCAGCCGATGCGGATGCGAATACACGACATGCCCATCGTCGCGCGCGAACCCGACCAGAGTCAGGCGTGCGGATTCGGCGAGCGCGATCGCCAGCGCGGTCGGCGCGGAAATCGCGACCAGCAACGCGATGCCGGCCTGCGCCGTCTTCATGACCATCTCGTAGCTGGCTCGGCTAGTGACCACGACGAAACCGGCGTCCGTTTCGATGTTCGCGGCGACGAGCGCGCCAACCAGCTTGTCGAGCGCGTTGTGGCGGCCGACATCCTCGCGCACCAGGGCGATTGCGCCGTCGCGGCCGGCCCAGCCCGCGGCATGCGTCGCGCCGGTCAGCACGTTCAAGGGTTGTCGCGCCTGCAATTCGCGCAGCGCGCGTTCGATGGCATCGGCCTGGACATGCAGATCCGCGTGCACCGGCGGTGGTGGGCGCAGTACGGCCTCGATCGACGCCGTCCCGCACAGGCCACAGCCGCTGCGGCCCTGCAGGTTGCGTTGGCGTTGCTCCAGCACGCAAGCGCGCTCTGCCGGTATGCGCAAGCGCAGCGTGATGCCTTCGAGGGAAGTGTCGATCGCATCGATCCGCAATTCGCCGGCGCTGCCGACTAGGCCTTCGCCGAGCGAGAAACCGAGCGCGAAATCCTCGAGATCATGCGGCGTGGCCATCATCACCGCGAACGACGCGTCGTTGTAGACGAACGCGACTGGCACCTCCGCGGCGATCAGGTCGCGCGCGGACTCCACGCGACCGTTGCGGTCGCGCAACACCGTCCGCAACACCGCGCCGGGGTGCTGGCCTTGGTTGTCGTCAGCTGGATACGTGGCCTGTTTGCGCATGCCGCAACGATACGCCGGACGGCGTTGCATGGCTGAGAAGGCCTATACCGCCGCTTATCCGCCAAAGGCAGAAAAGCCCGGCTGGGCCGGGCTTTTCTGCAGTCGGCATTGGCAGCAGGCAGCGGCTAGGACGCAGCAACGACCCGGATCTCGACGCGGCGGTTCGGCGCCAGACAGGCGATCAGCGCATCGCCGCTGACATCGTCGCAGGCGATGATCGGTTCGACCGCACCGCGGCCGACGGCCGTGATGCGATCGGCCGGCACGCCTTTTTCGACCAGGTACTTGCGCACCGCAATCGCGCGCTTGTTCGACAGGTCGAGATTGGCCTTGGCGTTGCCGATGCGGTCGCTGTGGCCGATCACGTGCACGATCTCGAACGGCCGTCCCGTGAGCAGCCGCGAGGCGAGCGCATCGAGTTGCGCGCGACCTTCGACGCTGAGATCGTCGAGGCTGGACTTGCCGAAGGCGAACAGTCCGTCGGCGGACAGCTTCTCGTTGGAGGACACCGGCGGGGTGTCCACGGGTGCGGGCTCCTTCGGTGGCGTCGCTGCGCAGGCGGTGAAAAGAAGGACGGCGGCCGCCGTCGCGGCGAGAACTCCACTACGTGATGTGTGCATGCGATTCCCCAGGCTTGCGATTGAGTCGATGGCATTGCGGGCCTGCAGCACGATCCGGGCATTGCGATCGCGGACAGGTGTCCGGCGCCCCCCAGCGCCGGTTGCTCGATGCCGGTGCCGGCCATCGCCCGGCCGAGCATAGCAACGTGCCAACGCCAGAAATGTGGCAGTCGCCGCGTTATGCAGCGTCCGCGGGCTACCTCAGCGTTGTAATCCGCCGGCGAGTGGACGTTCCCGAGCCGGAATGCCATCGCCCAGCGTCAGCGCGCCTTCGCGCTCGAGCGGCAGGACCGCGAGCAGGCGCCAGGTCGCGCCGGCTCGCGCCACGCTGACCACGGAGCCCAGCACGCGCGACGGGTCGCGGACTTCCGCCCCGATGACGACAGGCGTGTCGGCTTCCAGCAGCGCCGCGCCGCGCTTGGCCTGCCCGAGGAAATGCGTGCGCGCGACGATTTCCTGTCCCGGGTAGCAGCCTTTTTTGATGCTGTAGGCGTGCAGCCACTCCAGCGAGAGCTGCTGCGGCGTCCAGAGTCCGGATTGCGAAGCCGGCAGGCGCGGCAATCCATGTTGCAGGTCTTCGGCGGTCCAGGCCTCTTCGAAGCTGGCCTCTTCGAAGCTGGCCTCTTCGAAGTCGGCGGCGGTATCGACTTCGGCACCGGCAACGGCACCGGCGTCGATGGGACCGATGCGCAGACTGCGGCTACCGCCTTCGGCGCTCATGTCCAGTTCGACACCCGCAGCCGCATCACCGACGAAATGGGCGCCGGAAGCCCATTGCGATGCCCGCAGCGCCGCGTCCACGTGCCAGGTGTCGCCCACGGCAATCTTGACCTTGCTGCGGAACACGAAGCGCTGCAATTGCGCGGCCAGCTCCGCCGGATCGGCATCCGGCAGCAGCAGCCACAGCGTCTGCTCGTCGAACTTCAACAGCGCGAACAGCGCGATCACGCGTCCTTTCGGCGTCAGCCAGCCGTTCCACTGCCAATGGCCCGGCGCAAGCACGGCGACATCGTTCATGAACTGCGCCTGCGCGAAGGCACCGGCATCGCGGCCTTCAAGCGTCAGTACGCGATGTCCGCGTAAGGCGCGGAAGGGGGTCTCGGTGGGGGCCGGGTTGTGGGACATGGGGGCGGGAACTAAACTTGGATGATTGCGAGAACACGGAATGATAGGCGAAACCGTTCCCTACCCAGCTCCGGAACAGACTGTGCCGCAGGACGGCACGGCACCGGAATCGACACCGGCAACGGAGGTCGGCGGTCGCGAAGGCCCCGATCCGACGCGCTATGGCGATTGGGAGAAGAACGGCCGCTGCATCGATTTCTAGCCGGCGCTGCGAACCGGCATCGCGAAGCGTCATCCGAGTCAGCCACGCGGCGCAGGCCGCCCAGCGAGAGTACGAACCGCCCGATGGCCAATCGCGAACGTCCGCTGTCCCCGCACCTGCAGGTCTACCGCTGGCAGATCACCATGGTGATGTCGATCCTGCACCGCACCAGCGGCATCGTGCTGAGCGTCGGCGCGTTCGCGCTGGCTTGGTGGTTGCTGGCCGTTGCGCAGGGCGGCGAAGCCTACGCCCGCGCTGCGGCCTGCCTGGCATCGCCATTCGGCTTGCTCGTGCTGGCGGGCTTTTCGCTCGCCCTGGTCTACCACCTGCTCAACGGCCTGCGCCACCTGTCCTGGGACATCGGCTGGGGCTTCGAGATCCCGGACGTCTATCGCTCCGGCTATGCGGTGGCCGCGCTGACGGTGGTGCTGACCGCGGCGATCTGGTTCGTCGCACTCGGAGGCTCGGCATGAGCGACGTCAAGGCGCAGGAATCGAGTGCGAAGCAGGATTTCCGCACACCGGTCGGACGCGCGCGCGGACTCGGTTCGGGCAAGTCCGGCACGGGCCACTTCTGGTGGCAGCGCGTCACCGCGATCGCGCTGGTGCCGTTGGTGGCCTGGCTGCTCGGCACGCTGGTGTCGCTGGTCGGCGCGGACCTCGACACGGTCCGCGTGACGCTGGCGAGACCGTGGAACGCGATCCTGCTTGCGCTGTTCCTGTTGGCCGCTTTCTGGCACGCCAAGCTCGGCCTGCAGGTGGTGATCGAGGACTACGTCCACGAGCGCGCCGTCGAAATCACGCTGCAACTGCTCGTCACCCTGGCCTGCGTCGTCGGCGCACTCGCATCGCTGTACGCGATCGGCCGTATCGCGTTCCTCGCCTGACACGCCTTCCTGAAGCCGACGATGACCTCCGCCTACCAGTCCACCGCATATAAGATCACCGAACACAACTACGACATGATCGTCGTCGGCGCCGGCGGCGCCGGCTTGCGCGCGACCTTCGGGCTGGCGCAGAAAGGCCTGCAGACGGCGTGCATCACCAAGGTGTTCCCGACGCGCTCGCACACCGTGGCGGCGCAGGGCGGCATCTCGGCCGCGCTCGGCAACATGAGCGAGGACGACTGGCGCTACCACTTCTACGACACCATCAAGGGTTCCGACTGGCTCGGCGACCAGGATGCGATCGAATACATGTGCCGCGAGGCGATCCCGGCCGTGATCGAGCTCGAACACCAGGGCGTGCCGTTCTCGCGCACCGAGGACGGCAAGATCTACCAGCGCCCGTTCGGCGGCATGACGACCAAGTACGGTGAAGGTCCTGCCGCGCAGCGCACCTGTGCCGCGGCCGATCGCACCGGTCACGCCATCCTGCACACGCTGTACCAGCAATCGCTGAAGCACGACGCGCGCTTCTTCATCGAATACTTCGCGCTCGACCTGATCATGGATGCCGACGGCGCCTGCCGCGGCGTGCTGGCCCTGGACATGGCCGAAGGCACGCTGCACCTGTTTCGCGCCCACGGCGTGGTGCTGGCGACCGGCGGCTACGGCCGCGCGTATTTCTCCGCGACCTCCGCGCACACCTGCACCGGCGACGGCGGTGGCATGGCGCTGCGCGCCGGGCTCGGCCTGCAGGACATGGAGTTCGTGCAGTTCCATCCGACCGGCATCTACGGCGCCGGCTGCCTGATCACCGAAGGCGTGCGCGGCGAAGGCGGCATCCTGCGCAATTCCACGGGCGAGCGCTTCATGGAGCGCTATGCGCCGAACGCGAAGGACCTGGCCTCGCGCGACGTGGTCAGCCGTTCGATGACGATCGAGATCCGCGAAGGCCGCGGCGTCGGTCCGCACAAGGACCACATCAACCTCGACCTCACCCATCTCGATCCGAAGGACATCCACGAGAAGCTGCCCGGCATCGCCGAGAGCGCGCGCATCTTCGCCAACGTCGACGTCGAGAAGGAGCCGATCCCGGTGCTGCCGACCGTGCACTACAACATGGGCGGCATTCCGACCAACTACCACGGCGAAGTGGTGCAGCTGAAGAACGGCAATCCGGACGAGGTCGTGCCGGGGCTGTACTCGATCGGCGAGGCGGCGTGCGTGTCGGTGCACGGCGCCAACCGGCTCGGGTCGAATTCGCTGCTCGACCTGGTGGTGTTCGGCCGCGCGGTCGCCAACCGCTGCGCCGAGACGATCAAGCCCGAACAACGCCACGTCAGGCTGCCCGGCGATGCCTGCGACAAGGCGCTCGCCAACCTCGATCGCCTGCGCAACGCCAACGGCGGCACGCCGACGGCGACGATCCGCGACCGCATGCAGCGCACGATGCAGAACGACGCGGCGGTGTTCCGCACCGGCGAGACGCTGGCCGACGGCGTGCGCAAGATCCGCGAGATCCATGATTCGTTCGCCGACGTCAAGGTCAGCGATCGTTCGCTGGTGTGGAACTCGGACCTGGTCGAAACGATGGAGCTGCAGAACCTGCTGGGACAGGCGCTGGCGACGATCGTGTCGGCGGAAAACCGCACCGAATCGCGCGGCGCGCATGCGCGCGAGGATTTCCCGGACCGCGACGACGCGCAGTGGCAGAAGCACACGCTGTGCTGGGTCGACGACGACGGCGCGACGCGCATCGACTACCGCCCGGTGCACATGTACACGCTCGACGACGATGTCGCCGTCGTGCCGCCGAAGCCGCGCGTTTACTGACTGGAGCCGACGTGGCCGAATTCACCCTCCCCAAGAACTCGAAGATCCACGCGGGCAGGCGCTTCTCCGCGCCGGCGGCGCCAAGCGCACGCGCGAATTCAAGGTGTATCGCTGGAGCCCGGACGACGACGAGAATCCGCGTACCGACACCTACGAGGTCGATCTCGACAGCTGCGGCCCGATGGTCCTGGACGCGCTGATCAAGATCAAGAACGAGATCGACCCGACGCTGACGTTCCGCCGCTCCTGCCGCGAGGGCATCTGCGGCAGCTGCGCGATGAACATCGACGGCGTCAACACGCTCGCCTGCACGCTGGCGATCGCGGACTGCAAGAAGAACGAGGTCCCGATCTATCCGTTGCCGCACATGCCGGTGGTCAAGGACCTGGTGCCGGACCTGACGCACTTCTACGCGCAATACGCGTCGATCCAGCCATGGATCCGCACGCAGAGCGCGCCGCCGCCGGATCGCGAGCGGCTGCAGTCGAAGGAAGATCGCGCCAAGCTCGACGGCCTGTACGAATGCATCCTTTGCGCGTGTTGCACGACCAGTTGCCCGAGCTACTGGTGGAATGGCGATCGCTATCTCGGTCCTGCGGTGCTGCTGCAGGCCTATCGCTGGATCATCGACTCGCGCGACGAGGACACCGGTGCGCGCCTCGACGACCTCGAGGATCCGTTCAAGCTGTATCGCTGCCACACCATCATGAACTGCGCGCGAACCTGCCCGAAGGGCCTGAATCCGGCGAAGGCGATCGCGGAGATCAAGCAGCTGATGCTGGCGCGGCAGGGTTAGGTTTCTTCGTCGTTCCCGCGAAGGCGGGAACCCAGTGTCTTTGGTTCCTTCAGCTCGCGAACCGAACAAGCACAAGTCGCTGGATTCCCGCCTTCGCGGGGCTTTCAACAGCCGAGCGGCTGGTCATGACGAGCAGGAGCGCGATCCCCTGGCAACCAAACCCGTGTCGTTCAATCCGGCGCGGTTGTCGAAAACCGCCGCAACGACGAGGCCTCCGAATGACACAGCAAGCCATCCTCCTGCCGGCATTCGCGATGGTGGCGCTGACCATCGCGGTCTACCTGCGCATGTACGCCATGCGCATCGGGCAGATGAAGCGCGAGCGGATCCATCCGCAGTCGGTCGCCACGTCGGCGCAGGCCAATGCCCGCCTGACCGACAGCCGCGCCGCCGACAACCTGCGCAACCTGTTCGAGTTGCCGGTGCTGTTCTATTTGGCGTTGCTGGTCGCAGCCGCGACCGGAGTCGCCACGACGACGACGCTCGTGCTGGCCTGGCTGTTCGTCGCGTTGCGTGTCGCGCACAGCGTGATCCAATGCGGCTACAACAAGGTCATGCACCGCTTCAAGGTGCATTTCTCCGGGTTCGTCGTGCTCTGCGCGTTGTGGATCCAGCTGGCGTTCGTGTCGTACCGGTGAGCGACGATCCCGAACTGCGCCGCCTGCGTTGGCGTTGCCGCCGCGGCATGCGCGAACTGGACCAGTTGCTGACGCGCTATCTCGACCGGCGCTGGCCACAGGCCTCCGACGAGGAGCGCGGCGTTTTCCTACGCCTGCTGGATTGCGAGGACGATAGGCTCTGGCGCTGGTTCCTCGGCCATGAGACCGCGTCCGATGCCGCGCTCGATATCCTCGTCCAACGCATCCGCACCCTGCCGGCTTGAGTGGCGGCCCTCGCGCTGGGTGGTGGCTGCGCTCTGCCTGTTGGCTGCGCTGGCGGCGGTGTCCCTGATCGCCTCTGACCTGCCGCGTTCGATTGCCTGGCCGTCCGCCGCTATCGTCTTCGTCGCGGGGTTGTACCGCGCAAGGCTTGAATCGCGGCAACCGCCTTGCGCGATCGTCATCGCCGCGGATGGCCGAACGACGGTCGACGGACAGCCGGTGGAAGACCTGGACGTCGAATGGCGCGGAGCGCTCGCATTCCTGCGCTGGCGCGACGCTGCCGGGCGCATGCAGCGCCGCGGCTTCTGGCCGGACACGCTGCCTGCCGGCAAGCGGCGTGAACTGCGGCTGGCCGTGCCGTCGCGACCGGGTGCGCCGGGAGCGAACGGGATGGCACACTAGCCCGCTATGTTCAAACCCATCCCCGTCGCCATCGGCCTGCGCTACCTCCGCGCCAAGCGCCGCAACGGTTTCATCTCCTTCATCTCGCTGGCCTCGATCCTCGGCATCGCCATCGGCGTTGCCGCGCTGATCACCACGCTGGCGGTGATGAGCGGCTTCCAGCGCGAGATTCGCGATCGCATGCTGCAGATGGCCGCGCACGCCACGGTCAGCGCCAGCGGCGAGGTCATGGAAAACTGGCGCCAGGCGGTCACCGAAGCCAATCGCGACAAGCGCGTCGCCGGTGCCGCACCTTATGTCGAAACCGAGGCGCTGCTGCGAGGCGCGCGCAACCAGCCGGCGATCGTGCGCGGCGTGGTGCCGGCCGAAGAGGGCAAAGTCTCCGTGCTTGCCCAACGCATGGCGCAGGGCAAGCTGTCCTCGTTGACGCCGCGCAGCTTCAACATCGTGCTCGGCAGGGAACTGGCGATGTGGCTCGGTGTCGGCATCGGCGACAGCGTCATCGTCACCACCGACTACCAGACCACGCCGATGGGCGCGGTACCCCAGCTCAAGCGCTTCACCGTCAGCGGCATCTTCGAAGCGGGTTATCAGGAATACGACAAGGGCCTGGCCGTGGTGAACCTGCAGGACGCACAGCGCCTGCTGCGTATGGGCGACGGCGTCACCGGCGTGCGCCTGAGGCTGCACGACATGGACCTGGCCTGGAACGTGGCGCGCGATCTCGCGCTGCGCCTGAAAGGTCCCTACCTCGTCAGCGACTGGAGCAGCGAGAACGCCAACATGTTCCGTGCGCTGAAGCTCGAGAAGACGATGATGGCGATCCTGCTGTCGCTGATCATCGCGATGGGCGCGTTCAACCTGGTGTCGTCGCAGGTGATGCTGGTGACCGACAAGCAGGCCGACATCGCCATCCTGCGCACGCTCGGGCTGACCCCGCGCGGGGTGATGCAGGTGTTCATGGTGCAGGGTTCGCTGATCGGTTTCATCGGCACGGTCATTGGCGTGGTCGGTGGCATCCTGCTCACGCTCAACCTCGAACACATCCTGCGCGCGATCGAGCGCGTGTTCAGTGTCGTGCTGATGCCGGAGGACGTGTACTACATCACCGGTTTGCCGACCGAGCTCAATCCCGACGATGTCGTCACGATCGCGCTGGTGGCGCTGACGATGGCGTTCGTCGCCACGATCTACCCGGCCTGGCGTGCAGCGCGCACCGCACCGGCGGAGGCGCTGCGCTATGAGTGACGTCTCCATGCCGACTGCGGTGATCCATTGCGACGACCTCGGCAAGACCTATGCCGAAGGCAAGCTGCACACGCCGGTGTTCGATGGCCTCGAACTCACGGTGTACACCGGCGAGACCGTCGCCATCCTCGGTGCATCCGGCGCCGGCAAGAGCACGCTCCTGCACCTGCTCGGCGGCCTCGATACGCCGACGGCGGGTGAGGTCTACGTGGCCGGCAAGAAGATGAGCGCGCTGTCGGATGCCGAGCGCGGACGCCTGCGCAACCACGCACTCGGCTTCGTCTACCAGTTCCACCACCTGCTGCCCGAGTTCACCGCGCTCGAGAACGTGATGCTGCCGGTGCTGCTGAACGGCACGTCGGTCTCCGATGCAACCGCGAAGTCCAGGGCCCTGCTGGAACAAGTGGGCCTTGGCCATCGGCTCGAGCACAAACCGGGCGAGTTGTCGGGCGGCGAACGCCAGCGCGCCGCGGTCGCGCGTGCGCTCGTCAACAAGCCGGCCTGCGTGCTCGGCGACGAGCCGACCGGCAACCTCGACGAGAAGACCGCCGAGACGGTGTTCGAACTGATGCTGGAACTCAATCGCGCGCACAGGACCAGCCTGGTGCTGGTGACGCACGATCGTCGCCTCGCGCGTCGCCTCGACCGCGTGCTCGAACTGCACGAAGGCAAGCTCAGGGAGCTTGCGCCAAGCGAGGTCTAGCCAACACGAGGATGTCGTCATGGATGACGCGGCAAGGACGCCGCTCTTCGGAATCGCCACGGCCGTGGCGCTGCTGGCTGGAATGCTCGCCTGTCTGCTGCTGCCGGCGTTGCCATCCTGGCCGCTGCTGGCGGCGCTATTCGCCGGTGGTTTGGCGGTGTGGCTGCGTGGCGGATGCCTGCGTGTCGCGGGCATGTTGGCGCTGGCGGCACTCGGGTTTGGACTCGCCGGCCTGCATGCGGCGTCGACGCTCGCGCAGCAATTGCCGCCCGCACTCGAGCAGCAGGAAGCCACGTTGTCGGGCCGCATCCTCGACCTGCCGCAGCATGAACCGCGGCGAACGCGTTTCCTGCTGCGTGTCGACGCCGATGCCGCGCAACCCGCTGGCTTGCGCGGCAAACTGTTGCGACTGGCCTGGTACGAGGATGGCGAGGGAATAGGGCCGCAACGCAGGTTCGAGCTGGCCGCGGGCAGCCACTGGCGCATGACGCTGAAGCTGCGCGCGCCGCGCGGCTTGCGCAATCCCGGCGGCATCGACGGCGAACGACATGCATTGATGCAGCGCATCGCCGCGGCCGGCTACGTGCGCAATCCCGAGACTGCCAGGCGTGTGCAGCCGGCGCACGGCATCAACGCCTGGCGCGAGCGCATGTCGCAGCGCATCGCTCGCGCGGTGCCGCGACCGTCGTCGCGTTTCATTCGCGCCCTGGCGATCGGCGACACGCGTGCGCTGAGCGATACCGATTGGGAAACGCTGCGTGCGAGCGGCCTGACGCATCTCGTCGCGATCTCCGGCTTCCACGTCGGTCTCGTCGCCGGGTTCCTCGCACTGCTCGCGAACGGACTGTGGCGCTGCGTCCCCTCGTTCGCGCGACGCGTGCCGCGATCGCAGGCGGCCGCGGTCGCCGCGCTTGCCGGCGCCGCGCTCTATACCGCCGTAGCCGGCTTCGCGCTGCCGACGGTGCGCACGATGCTGATGATCGCCGTGGTGGTGGTCGCGCTGCTGTCGCGACGCGTGCAGCGCGCGGCCGACGCGCTGGCGCTGGCGGCGATCGCGGTATTGCTGGTCGATCCGCTCGCGATCCTCGGCGCCGGCTTCTGGCTCAGCTTCGCCGGCGTGGCTTGGTTGGTGTGGTGCATGCCCACGCGGCACGCAAGAGAAACACGCGGCGCGTGGCTGCGGACGTTTCTGTCCGCGCAGGGCGTGGCCACGCTCGGCTTGCTGCCGTTGAGCGCGATGCTGTTCGGACAGGCCTCGCTGGCCGGGCCGTTGGCGAACCTGGTCGCGATTCCCTGGTGGAGCCTCGTGGTCGTGCCGCTGGCGTTGCTCGGCACCGCGCTGGAGACCATGCACGCGGATTGGGGCGCCTGGGCATGGCGGCTTGCCGCGGCGACATTCGATCCGAGCTGGTCGTTGTTCGAGCGCCTCGCCCAAAGCCCCTTTGCCCTGTGGTGGTTACCGGAGCCGCGTTGGTTCGCGTTGCCGCTGGCGATGTTCGCTGCGTTCTGGTGGCTGCTGCCGCGTGCGGTGCCGGGCAAGGCGCTGGCGCTGCTGCTGTGGTTGCCGCTGCTGTGGCCGCAACGCGATTTGCCGCGCGAGGGCGAAGCCGAGCTGGTGATGCTCGACGTCGGACAAGGGCTGTCGATGGTAGTACGTACCGCTCGATCACACGCTGCTGTACGACATGGGACCGGCGGTGGTGGATGGTTTCGACGCCGGCGAGCGCGCCGTGGTGCCGGCACTGCACGCACTCGGCGTGGCAAGGCTCGATGCCGCGGTCATCAGCCACGGCGACAACGACCATGCTGGCGGTTTCGACGCGGTGCGGCGGGAACTGCCGCTGGCGACGACCTTCGCTCCGCACGGCGTGGAGATTGCCGGGACCAGTCCCTGTCTAGTCGGCACGTCCTGGCAATGGGACGGCGTGCGCTTCCGCTTCCTGCACCCGTCGCTGCATTTTCCGTATCTCGGCAACGAAGCCAGCTGTGTCCTGCGCATCGAGACGGCGCAAGGCGCGATGCTGCTGACGGGCGACATCGGCGAGGTGATCGAGCGTGAGTTGCTGCGCCGCGCCCCGTCCTCCATACGTGCCGAAGTCGTGCAGATCGCCCACCACGGCAGCCGGGGCTCGTCCGATGCCGCGTTCGTCGCTGCGACCCGGGCGCGCATCGGCGTGGTGTCGACGGGCTACGGCAACCGCTTCCGGCACCCGCACCCGGACACGCTCGCGCGCTGGAACCGCAGTGGCGCCGAGGTCGCCGACACCAGTCAGGGCGGTGCGCTGCGTGTCCGCCTGCAGGCGGCCGGACCCGTGTTCGAGCAGCGCCGCGACGCGCAACGGCGGTTATGGGACGCCGTGCGGCGGCAGGAGAGGGCGGCTCAGTTATCCTATCGGCCTGACTGAAACGGCCATTGGCCGGGGGATGACGCGTGCTGGAACTGGTGAAGGCTGGCGGTTGGCCGATGATTCCGTTGCTGCTGCTATCGGCGGTCGCGGTCGCGATCATCGTCGAGCGGTTCTGGACGCTGCGCCGCAAGGCCGTGCTGCCGCCGGGCCTCGGCGCCGAGGTCCGTGCCTGGGCCGCGCGCGGCAAGCTCGATCCGGCGCACATCGATTCACTGCGTCGCACCTCGCCGCTCGGTTCCTTGCTGGCGGCCGCGCTCGACGTGCGCACGCGTCCGCGCGACCAGGTCCGCGAGCGCATCGAGGACATCGGGCGGCATCTGGTGCACCGCATGGAGCGCTTCCTCAACACGCTCGGCACGATCGCGGCTGCCGGACCCTTGCTCGGCCTGCTCGGTACCGTGGTCGGCATGATCCAGATGTTCCTCGGCATCCTCGACCATGGCGTCGGCGACGTGAACCAGCTCGCCGGCGGTATCGGCAAGGCGCTGGTGTGCACGGCGACGGGCATGATCGTGGCGGTGCCGGCGCTGATGTTCCATCGCTATTTCCGCGGCCGCATCGCCGAATACATCGTGGCGATGGAGCACGAGGCGATCCAGTTGCTCGACACGCTCGACACGCAGGGCCACAGCCTGCGCGCCGCCTCGGCGCGGGTCGCGCCCGGCGCGCATGGCATTACGCCGCCGGTGAGCGCGAGCTAGCCGCATGCGCATCCGCGACCATCGCGCCGACGACGAGCCGGAGATCAACCTGATCCCGCTGATCGACGTCGTGCTGTGCCTGATCATCTTCTTCGTGATCACCACGACGTTCGAATCGCGCTCGGTGCTGAAGCTCGAGTTGCCGCAGGCGAACGGCGAGCCGAGCGTGGATCCGTCGAAGGCGCTCACGCTGCTCGTCAACGCCGACGGCCGCTACTTCGTCGGCGACCGCGAGTCGCTGCGCACCGACGTGGAATCGCTCAAGCGCACGATCGTCGACGTCGCCGGCGACGACCGCGAGCGTGCCGTGCTGCTGCGCGCCGACGCGCGCACGCCGCACCAGGCCGTGGTCACGGCGCTCGATGCGCTGGGGCAGCTCGGGTTCTACAAGGTCTCGATCGCGACCGCGCCCGAGCCGGAGCAGCGCGCTTCCGGACGCCTGCGTTGAGACGCTCGTCATCGTGAAAGGCGATCCCAAACGCGCGGCGTGGCCGATCTACAGGCGATTGATCGACATTCGCCAGGCGATACCAGCCGCTGCTGTGGCTGGCGCTGCTGGGCATGCTGATCGAAGCCGCCGCCGGTGGCGCTTTCACCAAGCTGATGGAGCCGATCGTCAACGAGACGTTCGTGGTCAAGAACGCCACGGGCAGCCTGCTGTTGCCGGCGGCGATCGTCGGCCTGTTCGTGCTGCGCGGCATCGCCGGCTACATCACCGACGTACAACATGGCGCGCGCCGGGCGCGGCATCGCCCGAGATCTGCGCGTGCGGGTGCTGGGCAAGTACCTGCGCCTGCCGGGATTGCGCTTCGATACCGAGCCGGTGCCGTCGATGCTGCAGCGGCTGGGGTCGGACAGCGACCAGGTCGCGCAGGCCGCGATCGATGCGGTCAAGGTGATGTTGCAGCAGTCGTTCCAGATCATCGCCTCGCTGGTGGTGATGCTGTGGACCAGCTGGCAGGTGACGGTGGCGATCCTGGTGCTGGCGCCGCCGCTGGCCTGGGTGATGGACAACGTCGGGCGCCGCTACCGCCGCGTCAGCCACAAGATCCAGGAAAGCGGCGCGCAACTGATGCAGGCCGCGGACCAGACGTTGAACAATCACCAGGAAGTGAAGGTTTACGGCGCGCAAAAGGTCGAACATCGAGCGCTACGGCGCGCTTGCCGACAACCATCTCAGGCTGTCGCTGAAGGTCGAGTCGACACGCAGCATTTCCTCGGCGCTGGTGCAATTGATGGGTGCGGTCGGCTTGGCCGTCTTGCTGTTCGTGGCCGGCCGCGAAGCCGTCGCCGGACGGCTGACCGCTGGCGGCTTCTTCGCGTTGATGATCGCGATGATGGCGATCATCCCGGCGCTGAAGCAGCTCACCAACGTGCAGAACATGGTGCAGCGCGGACTGGCATCGGCGGAGCGGCTGTTCGCGATCCTCGATGCCGACGACGAGGCCGATACCGGCACGCGGCCGTTGCCGCGCGCGCAGGGCCTGCTCGAATTCCGCGATGTCACCGCGCGCTATCCGGGCCAGACACGGCCGGCGCTGGCCGATGTCAGCTTCGTCGCGCGGCCCGGCACGGTGACCGCGATCGTCGGGCGTTCGGGCAGCGGCAAGTCGACGCTGATCAAGCTGATTCCGCGCTTCTACGACATCGAGGCCGGCGCCATCCTGCTCGACGGCCATCCGCTGCAGGATTACCGGCTGGCCGATCTGCGCCGCCAGATCGCGCTGGTCGGGCAGCAGGTGATGCTGTTCGACGGCACGGTCGCGGCCAACGTCGCGTACGGCGAACTGGAGCAGGCGGTCCCGCAGGATCTCGACCGCGCGATCCGCGGCGCCAACGCGCTGGAATTCGTTGAGCAGCTGCCCGAAGGCCTGCAAAGCGGCATCGGCAGCAAGGGCGGCCGGTTGTCGGGCGGCCAGCGGCAACGCTTGGCGATCGCGCGCGCGATGCTCAAGGACGCGCCGATCCTGATCCTCGACGAGGCGACCGCGGCGCTGGACGCGGAGTCCGAGCGACTCGTGCAGGATGCGCTCGATCACCTCATGCCCGACCGCACCACGCTGGTGATCGCGCACCGCCTGGCAACCATCGAACACGCCGACCAGGTGCTGGTGCTCGACCAGGGCCGACTCGTCGAGCACGGCACGCATGCCGAACTGCTGCAGCGCGACGGCCTCTACGCGCACCTGCATCGCATGCAGTTCCGCGAGCCGTCGGACTCGTGAGCCAGGGCGGAGCGAAGCCACCGGCATACTGGTTCGGCGACGATCGCGCGCCGCCGCTGCACGCGCGCGCGCTGGCCGGCTTGTATGGCGGCGTCATCGGGCTGCGCGCGGCGCTGTATCGCAAGGGCTTGCTGCGGCGGGTCCGCGTGGCGCGGCCGGTCATCGTGGTCGGCAACCTGATTGCCGGCGGCAGCGGCAAGACGCCGTTGACGCTGGCGCTGGTCGAACGCCTGCGTGCGTCGGGTTGGACGCCCGGCGTCGCCAGCCGTGGCTATGGTCGCCAGGACGAGGCGACACCGCTCTGGGTCGACCGCGACACCGATCCCGAGCGCGGCGGTGACGAGCCGGTGCTGATCGCGCGCAACTCCGGCGTGAAAGTCCGTGTCGATCGCGATCGCGTCGCTGCTGCGCGCGCGCTGATCGCAGCGGGTTGCGACGTCGTGGTCTGCGACGACGGACTGCAGCATTACCGCCTGGCGCGCGACATCGAGATCGAGGTGATCGACGGCCGCCGCCGCTATGGCAATGGCCGCCTGCTGCCGGCCGGACCGCTGCGCGAGCGGGCCGAGCGCGGCAGCGACTGCGACTTCCGCGTGGTCAACGCCGGCGGACCGCAGGCGACGCCACCGGGCTTCGGCGAATGGCCGATGCGCCTGCTGGCCGATCGCGCGGTGCCGTTGCAGGGCGTGCGTCCGCGACCGCTCGACTCGTTCGCCGGGCAGCGCGTGCATGCGGTCGCGGGTATCGGCGATCCGGAACGCTTTTTCTCGATGCTGCGTGACCTCGGCATCGCCGTCGTGCCGCACGCCTATCCCGACCACCATCGCTATGGCGCCGAAGACCTGCAGTTCGGCAGCGATCTTCCGGTGCTGATGACGGACAAGGACGCGATCAAGATCGCGGCCGCGAGCAGCGGCATCGATCCCGGCGATCGCTGTTTCAGCGTTCCGGTGCAGGCGGAGTTGCCGGAAGCGTTCTGGATCGCCTTGCTGGACAAGCTGGGGCATAGCCGCTAGCGGCTAGCCGGAGTTGTTGCTCGTCATCCCGGCGCAAGCTGGAATCCATTTTGGCTTTGGACTTCGCGAGCGCTTGCCGGCAAGATCAAGGTGGATACCAGCTTGTGCCGGGATGAAGAGCAAGGCCCGGATTCCCTCTCGCTTCCCAAAACCGCTTTCCAATTCACGACCCACGATGACCGCAACCTACGACTTCATCGTCGCCATCCCCGCACGCCACGCCGCTTCGCGCCTGCCGGGCAAGCCGCTGCGCCTGCTCGCCGGCGAGCCGCTGGTCCTGCATGTCGCGCGCCGCGCGCTGGCGGCGGGCGCGCGCGAGGTCTGGGTGGCAGCCGACGACGAACGCATCGCGCAGGCGCTGGCAGGCAGCGGCGTACGCGTGGCGATGACCTCGCCGGCACACCAGTCCGGCACCGATCGCCTGGCCGAATGTGCGGTCATCGCCGGCTGGAGCGACGACACGGTCATCGTCAACCTGCAGGGTGACGAGCCGTTCGCACCCTCGGCCGGCATCCGCGCGGTCGCGGCGCTGGTGGCGTCATCGGGGGCGGAAGTCGCGACGCTGGCGGCGGAGATCACCGATGTCGCCACCTTGTTCGACCCGAACGCGGTCAAGCTGGTGCGCGCTGCCGACGGCGATGCGCTGTACTTCAGCCGTGCGCCGATCCCCTGGCCGCGCGACGCGTTTGCCTACGATCCGGGACGCCTGCCCGAGGGCCATCATTGGCTGCGCCATATCGGCATCTACGGCTACCGCGCCGGGTTCCTGCGCCGTTTTGCGGCGATGCCGCCGGGTCGGCTGGAGCAGATCGAATCGCTCGAGCAGTTGCGCGTGCTGGAAGCCGGGCACCGCATCGCGGTTGCCCTGACGCCGGAACCATTCCCGCCCGGCGTCGACACGCCCGACGACCTGGCCCGGGCCGAACGCCACATCACGGGCGTTCCCGGTTGAGCGGGCAGGGCCAGGAGAGCCAGGCGCCACCGTTGCGCCTGTTGATCGTCTGCCTCGGCAACATCTGCCGGTCGCCGATGGCCGAAGGTGCGCTGCGCAAGCGGGTGCAAGCCGCTGGGCTCGATCGCCTGGTCGAGATCGATTCGGTCGGTACCGGCAGCTGGCACGTCGGCGATCCGCCCGATCCGCGCGCGATCGCAACGGCCGCGCGCCATGGCGTCGACATCTCCGGCCTGCGCGCGCGGCAGCTGTCCGCTGCCGACTATCGCGATTTCGACTGGCTGCTATGCGCCGATCCCGACAACCTGCAGACGGTCCGTGCCTCGGCACCGCCCGGCGCCAGCGCGCGCACCGACCTGTTGCTGGATTGGGCCGGGGCGGGCGCGCGACAAGCCATTCCCGATCCCTACACCGGCGGCGACGCCGACTTCGAACGGGTCTGGGCGCTCGTCGATCGCGCTGCCCTCGCCATCGTCGGGCGCATCGAGGCGGCGCAACGGCCGATCGCAACGGGCGATCGACGGATTGACGCATAATCCCTGCGCCTGCCTCCAGTCTCCCGAAGGGAAGTGTCTTCCGATGGAAGCCGTCATCGCACCGGAATTTCCCAGCACGCTCGAATGGCTCAACCTGACCGAGCCGCTGCGCATGGCGCAGTTGCGCGGCAAGGTCTGTGCGCTGGCGTTCGTGAACGCGGGATCGGCCTGGTCGCTGCAACGACTCAACGACCTCGCCATGCTGCGCGCCCGCCATGGCGAACGCCTGCATGTGGTGGCCGTGCATGTGCCGCGTTTCGACCACGAGCGCGATTCGCGCCGCGTAGCGAAGCGCCTGCGCCGGCAGAAACTGGAATTCCCGATCGCGCATGATCCTGACTGGACGCTGTGGCAGCACTACGGCATCGAGGCCTGGCCGACGGTGGTGCTGATCGATAGCGAAGGACACGTGCGCGAGCGCCTGGTCGGCGACACGCCCGTGCGCGAGCTCGACGCCCACGTCGCCCGGCTGCAGCAGGAGTCCAAGCCGCAATCGCGAAACCTCGAGCCGATCGAACTGCGCCGCGGCGGCGAACCGGTGCTGCCGCTGCGCTTCCCGATCGGCCTGGCGGTGTCGGGACAGTACCTCTACGTGGCCGACAGCGGCCACCACCGCATCCTCGAATGCGACCAGAGCGGGCGCGTGTTGCGCCAGTTCGGCAGCGGCGGGCCGGGCTTCATCGATGGCCCGATGGAGCTGGCCGCGTTCAACCGTCCGTATGGCATCTGCCTGCAGCGCGACACGCTGTACGTGGCGGACGCGGGCAACCATGCCGTGCGCCGCATCCAGCTGCGCAGCGGCGACGTCGACACGCTGGTCGGTGCCGGACGCGTCGGTACTGCGCTGGAAGGCGTGGTCGGCGATCCGCGCGCGGTGGCACTCGACCAGCCGCGCGCAGTTGCGGTTTCCGGTGGAACCCTGTTCATTGCCGGCACGGGCGACAACCGCATCTGGAAGTACGATCTCGGCAATGGCGACCTGAAGCTGCTTGCCGGATCGGGCGCGCTCGAGAATCGCGACGGTCGCGGCCCCGAAGCCGCCTTCGCCGAACCCGTCGCGCTCGCCGCAGTCCAGCAGATGGTCTATGTCTGCGACGCGGCGGCATCGGCGGTGCGCACGGTCAACGCCCGCAGCGGACAGGTATCCACCCTGATCGGGCAGGGACCGTGGCAATACGGCGATGCCGATGGCGCGCGCGTCGATGCGCAGTTGCAGCATCCGCAGGCGCTGGCGCTGGATCCCGACGCGCCCGTGCTGTGGATCGCCGACAGCGGCAACGATGTCCTGCGCAGCCTGCGGCTGGGCGGCGGGGAAGTGACGACTTATGCATTGCCGCAGCGATTGCATGCGCCATGCGGGTTGGCGGTGGCCGACGGCGTAATGTGGATCGCCGACACCGATGCCCACGCAGTGCTGCGCCTGGATCTGCAGAACGGGACCCTGCGGCACGTTCCCATCGGCGAATGACTCCACGCAAGCCGGCTTCCGACGACGGCACGTCTGGCGACAGCGCGCCGCGTGACCGTGAAACGCCCGACGGCAAGCCTGCCGGTGGCCGGGCCGCGGATGGCGGCGGCTTCGACGGCAAGGCCTTCGTGCGCGGGCTGAGCACCGCCCCCGGCGTCTACCGCATGATCGCCGCCGACGACAGCGTGCTCTATGTCGGCAAGGCCGCCTCGCTCAAGAAGCGCGTCGCCAACTACTTCACCAAGGCGCATTCGCTGCGCACCGCCAGCATGGTCGCGCAGATCGCGCGCATGGAAGTCACCGTCACGCGCACGCCCGGCGAGGCCTTGCTGCTGGAAAACCAGCTGATCAAGTCGCTGCGTCCGCGCTACAACGTGATGCTGCGCGACGACAAGAGCTATCCCTACGTGCTGCTGACCGACGAGACCTGGCCGCGGCTCGCGTTCCACCGCGGTGCGCGCAATGTGCCGGGTCGTTTTTTCGGTCCGTATCCGGGTGCCGGCGCGGTGCGCGAAACGCTCAGCCTGATGCACAAGCTGTTCAAGCTGCGCAGCTGCGAGGACAGCGTGTTCCGCAATCGTTCGCGGCCTTGCTTGCAATACCAGATCGGCCGTTGCAGCGCGCCCTGCGTGGGTCTGGTGCCCGCGCGCGATTATGCCGAGGCGGTCCGTCGCGCGAGCCTGTTCCTCGACGGTCGCAGCGACGAGTTGAACGAGGAACTCGGTGGCGCCATGGAAGCCGCCAGCGCGCGCCTGGATTTCGAACAGGCTGCGCGCCTGCGCGATCTGGTCGCGACGCTGCGCAAGATGCAGGCGCGGCAGTACGTCGACGGCCACGCCGCCGACCTCGACGTACTCGCCTGCGCCATGCAGGGCACGCACGCCTGCATCCTGCTGATGGCGTTCCGCGACGGCCGCAATCTCGGCACGCGTACCTTTTTCCCGAAGACCAACGGCGTCGAGAACCCAGCCGAGGTGCTGTCCGCGTTCGTCTCGCAGTACTACGCCGAACAGCCCGCGCCGCGCGAGCTGGTGCTCGATCGCGACATCGACGACTGCGAACTGCTGCAGGAGGCACTGACGGCGGCCGCCGGCCGGCGCGTGCAGATCAAGACCAGCGTGCGCGGCGAGCGCGCCGGTTATCTCGACCTGGTCCGGCGCAACGCGGAGCTCGCGCTGGCAACGGAACTCAGCAGCAATGCCGCGCAACACGCGCGCGCCGAATCGCTGCGCGACTTGCTCGGCCTGGCCGACTTGCCGCAACGGATCGAATGCTTCGACATCAGCCACACGATGGGCGAGGCGACGGTGGCCTCTTGCGTCGTGTTCGACGCCCAGGGTGCGGTGCGTAGCCAATACCGGCGCTACAACATCGCCGGCATCGAGCCGGGTGACGACTACGCCGCGATGCACCAGGCGCTGGAGCGCCGCTTCCGGCGCGCGGCGGAGGAGGGTGGCGTACTGCCGGACATCCTGCTGATCGACGGTGGCAGCGGCCAGGTCGCACAGGCGCGCTCGGTGCTCGCAGACCTGGGCATCGATGGCATCGTCCTGGTCGGCGTGGCCAAGGGCGAGGCGCGTCGCCCCGGGCACGAAACCCTGCTCCTGCCCGATGGCCGGGAACTGCGGCCGGGCGTCGAGTCACCCGGCCTGCAGCTGATCCAGCAGGTCCGCGACGAGGCCCATCGCTTCGCCATCACCGGCCACCGCGGCCGCCGCCAGAAGGCGCGCAGCACCAGCAGGCTCGAAGACATCCCCGGCATCGGGCCCCGTCGCCGCGCCAGCCTGCTCAAGCATTTCGGCGGACTCGCCGGCCTCAAGGCGGCCGGAGTGGAAGAAATCGCGAAAGTGGAGGGCATCAACGACGCGCTCGCCGAACGCATCTACGCCACCTTGCATGGATTGCAGGGTAACGTGGCGGCCAATGTGAGAAGCGACGGATGACGTTGGAAAGGATGAGGCTGACGGTACCGACGATGCTGACCCTGCTCCGGATCCTGATGATCCCGGTGCTGGTGCTGGTGTTCTACCTGCCGTACCAATGGACCAATTTCGCCTCCGCCGGCGTGTTCGCCCTGGCCGCGATCACCGACTGGCTGGACGGCTGGATCGCGCGCCGTTTCCACCAGTATTCAGCGTTCGGCGCCTTCCTGGACCCGGTCGCGGACAAACTGATGGTGGCGGTGGCGCTGTTCCTGATCGTGCAAGGCCATCCGACGCCGTGGATGGCGTTCTGGGCCGCGGTGATCGTCGGCCGCGAGATCGCCGTTTCGGCGCTACGTGAATGGATGGCACAGCTCGGCCAGCGCGCGCGCGTCAGCGTGGTCGCCATCGGCAAGATCAAGACCATCGTGCAGATGGTGGCGCTGGTGTGCCTGCTGTACTCGGTGACCCCCGAAAAACCGCCGCGGCCGGCGGCGTGGATGGGCGAGCCGATCTTCCGCATCGGTGACTGGATGCTGGCCGTCGCGGCGCTGCTGACGCTGTGGTCGGGGTTCGAATATCTGCGCGCGGCGTGGCCGGTTTTGCGTGCCGGAGAAGGCCATGCGGTTGACACCCCCGCTGCGGACGGTAGAATTCCGCCTCTTCCGCGGGAATAGCTCAGTTGGTAGAGCGCAACCTTGCCAAGGTTGAGGTCGCGAGTTCGAGTCTCGTTTCCCGCTCCAGGTTTGACGCGGACCCCGGCTTGCCGGGGTTTGTTTTTAGTGCGACAACTGCAGGTCCCGACAGCGGGGACTTAGGTCACCGGCCTGGTGGCAGAGTGGTTATGCAGCGGCCTGCAAAGCCGCGTACGCCGGTTCAATTCCGACCCAGGCCTCCATCCTCCGCTTCATTGGCGAAGCGAACTCAGCCGCCATCGCCCGATCCGACACGACGCCTGCCTCGCGCAGGCGTTTTTGTTCCGGTTTCAATCGTCGGCCGCGTCAGGCACGCTACGCCCGCGCCCGGGTGGCGAAACTGGTATACGCAAGGGACTTAAAATCCCTCGGCCGCAAGGCCATGCGGGTTCGACCCCCGCCCCGGGCACCAGAGCTTGCGACACGGATGACCAGGCAGGCCGAAGCGCAGGCCTGGAAGCGCAGCCCAATGGAAGGCCGAGAAGGAACACGCCGAGCCATGTTGCGACTTGGCTAATCAAGCGTCAGTCGACGTCGTGTTGTCCAAGCCGAGCAAGTGGAATTGGCGGCGTCACTGCGGTGGGTTGCGGCGACGCTCAGCGCAATGAGCCCCGCAGCCTCTGCCCAGTCCAACCGTGCAGGGCGACCAGGACGGTATCGCCGGTCCCCGTACGCACGCTGACGCCTGTCGGGTAGCCGGATGCCCTGTGTCGTTCGGCAGCACGATCGCTCGCAACGCCGATGGCCTCGATCTTCGTCGGACGAATTTCCAACGCCTTGCCCTTCAAGCTGACAAGCCATCCATGCTGGATGGGCTCCACCGTAAGAATCGACCGCTGCATGCGCTTCACCCGTGAATGAGAGAAGCCCCTAGCCCAGCTTGACCACTTGCTCAAGGTGGCGACCTATTGCTTCCGTTGCTGAGCGGCGTCCGGTGCCGGTGCAAAGGCGGGCTGCTAGGGGCGGGGCCAGATTGCGGCAACTCATAGGCGGAGGCAGTCGGTGCCTGCTGCATGCTTGGGTAGGGAAATTCCCCATCCGTGTCGACGATCGACCGGACGTACGTGGCAAGTCCTGCACGTTGAGTACTCGGTCGCACCGCCAAGCCGATCAAGTTTCGGGTAGCCCGCCTGGCGTGCACGATCAGCTGCTGATCTTGCAGCAAGCTAGTGTCTGCAAGGTGGGTGCCTGCCTCGGGCCGAAGCATGCTCGAGGCGCTGAAGTAGGGCTCGCGGAACGTGGTGTTGTGTCGGGCTCCGCAGGGTGACGGTCCAGTGGCTGGGATCCAAGCTGGGCGGCTGGGCCGGCCGGCGCGGGATTTCAATGACTTGCACGGTCAATAACGACGTGAGGGTGGCAAAGTCGGGCTGACGTATGCTGGCCGAGATGCTGCATGAATTCCTCAACGCGAACAGACCGGAATTGATCGCCCGTTGCCGGGTCAAGGTGGCTGCACGCGCGTTGCCTGGAATTCCAGATAGGGAACTCGAACACGGCATCACCGTGTTCCTGGACCAGCTCATCAAGACGCTGCAGGTCGAACAATCGACGGATCCGATGCGGAGCCGAAAGGTATCCGGGCCGGCCGGCGGTGCGCTGTCCTTGTCCGAGATGGGCGAGACGGCTGCGCAGCACGGGCGCGAACTGCTGCAGCATGGCTTCACTGTTGATGAAGTCGTTCACGACTATGGCGACCTGTGCCAGGCAGTCACGGACTTGGCCTTCGAACAGGGTGCACTCATCGAGGTCGATGAGTTCAGGACCTTGAACCGCTGCCTGGACAACGCCATCGCGGTTGCCGTGATGGAGTTCGGGTACCAGCGCGATTTTGCCGTGGCCGACAAGCAAGCCGATGAGTTGAACGAGCGGCTGGGCTTCTTCGCCCACGAACTGCGCAACCTGCTAGCCACCGCCACACTCGCTGTTGCCGTGATCAAGGAAGGCAATGTCGGCCTGGCCGGCGCCACCGGCGCCGTGCTGGACCGCAGCCTCGTCGGCTTGCGCAATCTGATCGATCGCTCCCTGGCCGAAGTGCGGATGAAGGCAGGCCTGCCTGTCGAGCACCAGTTGTTCTCGCTCGCCGACTTCATAGCAGAGGCCAGGATGTCGGCGTCGCTGGAGGCGCAGTTGCACGATTGCATGCTGATCGTGTCGGTCGTCGATCCGAGACTTGCGGTTGCGGGTGACCACGACCTGCTCATGTCGGCGGTCGGGAACCTGTTGCAGAACGCGTTCAAGTTCAGCAAGCCCAATAGCGAAGTGACGTTGAACGCCTACGCCGCCGCCGATCGCATCCTGATCGACGTGGAAGACAATTGCGGCGGGCTGCCTGCGGGCGATGCCGAGCAGATGTTTCGTCCCTTCATCCAGAGCGATACCAACAAATCCGGTCTCGGGCTGGGCTTGTCCATCGCGAGGCGCAGCGTTGAGATCAACGGCGGAATCCTGAGCGTGCGCGACGTTGCCGGCTCGGGGTGCATCTTCACCATCGATCTGCCGCGGCATCTGGTTCCGAAGGTGCCGCCCGTTGCGCTTGCAGACTTGGTGCCTGGATAACGACCACCTGTGCCCGAATCGGATGGTCGGGGCGCGTTACCGGATGTCACGAGGGGCGGATTGCCTGCACGATGATCCCCGTGCTTGCGATGCGATCGCTTAGTCGAGTGCAGGCGAAGCGTTCTGCCCCGTATCTTCCGACCTTCGGATCTCGTTGAGCTCGGCCGAGACGCTCTTGGCGACCACGATCATGGAAGGCTGGTCGTCTTCCGACGTTTGCTGCCCATCGAGCGCCCGCTGTGCCTCGCGATCCGAAGCCACGCGATGCTGCAACGACCGGCATCGCTCGATGCCGGCCGGCGTCAACGACAGGCCCTCCTCGGTCTGCGTAGCAAGGCCCGCTTCGATCAGGCGGTCCCTGAGCGCGTAGGAACGCTGCGCCAGTTCCTCGCCATGGGCAATCGCGTGCAGGCACTCAAGGAGACCCAGTTCTTCCAGGCTAGCGGCGTCGACGTTCATGCAGGCAGGGATGGGTTGGCGAGGGCACCGATTTTGGACTCTTACTGCGGTTTAAGGAAGGTCGAGTGGCCGAAACGCTTCATATACCGGCAATGTGGTGTCGCGGGCGCCGCATGGGTGCCTGTCGCCCCGTTGGTGATGAGTCGGCCGCGTCCCGATTCAGGAGCGGTGGACAAGCCGTAAACTCCCTCAGCCCTACAGCGGGCACTCTCCTCTTGCCGGAGTCGTGACTGATGCTGCGATACGCCGCGTACTTCGCGAGTCTGTTGATGACCCTGGTCTGTGCGGGATTGATGTTCGCCGATCCGGAATGGCGCTGGGGCCTGGCCGTGTTCGGTCTGCTCAGCGTGCTCGGCACCTGGGACCTGCTGCAGACGCGCAGCACCTTGCGCCGCAATTACCCGATCCTTGCCCACTTCCGTTACGGGCTGGAATCGATCGGCCCGGAGATCCGCCAGTACTTCATCGAAAGCGATACCGTCGAGACCCCGTTCTCGCGGCAGCAGCGCGCATTGGTCTACCAGCGCTCCAAGCACGTCATGGACGTGGTGCCGTTCGGCACCGAGCACGACGTCTACGACGTGGACTACGAGTGGATCAACCACTCGATGCAGCCGGCTTTCATTCCGTCGCACGACTTCCGCGTGCAGGTCGGCTCGCAGTCGCAGCATCCGTACGACGCCAGCGTGTTCAACATCTCGGCAATGAGTTTCGGCTCGTTGTCGGCCAATGCGATCCGGGCGCTCAATGCGGGGGCGAAACGAGGGGGTTTCTACCACGACACCGGCGAAGGATCGATCTCGCCCTACCACCGCGAAAACGGCGGCGACCTGGTCTGGGAAATCGGCTCGGGCTACTTCGGCTGCCGCAACGACGACGGCAGCTTCAGCGACGAACGCTTCGTCGCCAATGCCACCGATCCGCAGGTGCGGATGATCGAGGTGAAACTCTCGCAGGGTGCCAAGCCCGGCCACGGTGGCGTGTTGCCCGCCGCGAAGGTCAGTGCCGAGATCGCCGCGACGCGCGGCGTGCCGCAGGGCGCCGATTGCATCTCGCCGGCGCGGCATTCCGCGTTCTCGACGCCGGTCGGTCTGCTCGAATTCATCGCCCACCTTCGCACGCTGTCCGGCGGCAAGCCGGTCGGCTTCAAGCTGGCGATCGGGCATCCATGGGAGTGGTTCGGCGTGGCCAAGGCGATGCGCGAGACCGGGTTGCTGCCCGACTTCATCGTCGTCGACGGCGCCGAGGGTGGTACCGGCGCGGCGCCGGCGGAGTTCATCGACCACGTCGGCGTGCCGATGCACGAGGCGCTGATGCTCGTGCACAACACGCTGGTCGGACTCGACCTGCGCGACAAGGTGAGGATCGGCGCGGCCGGCAAGATCACCAGCGCCTTCGACATCGCCCGTACGCTGTCGATGGGCGCCGACTGGTGCAATGCCGCGCGCGGCTTCATGTTCGCGCTCGGTTGCATCCAGTCGCAGAGCTGCCATACCGACCACTGTCCGACCGGGATTGCGACGCAGGATCCCAGGCGCTGGAAGCGGCTGGATACCGGCGACAAGGCGACGCGTGTCTTCCAGTTCCACGACAACACGCTGAAGGCGCTGCGCGATCTGCTATGTGCAGCGGGGCTCGAACATCCCGGTCAGTTGGGGCCGGAGCACATCCTGCGCCGCGTTTCCCCGATCGAGGTGCGTTCGCTCGCCGCGTTGTACCGCTTTCTTGAGCCGGGCGAACTACTCAGTCGCATCCCGGAGCACGCTGTCTTCAAGGACTTCTGGGCTCTCGCGCGCAGCAACAGTTTCGCGGCGCCGGAACGCATCTCGGCCATGCGCTCTGCCAAGTCGTACTGACCAGCACCCTACGCATTTTGCTCGAAGTAAATGAAGAGGCCGCCCTAAGGCGGCCTCGAAAGCAGAACGTTGGATTCGATCAGGTACCGATCTCTTCGCTGAAACTGACGTAGATGTCGTTCACGCCCGTACCCGGCGGCAGACCGCAGGACACGCTGAAGTAGCTGGACGGGAAATTCGTCGTCGTGCCGGTGAAATCCGCCGGTACCCAGGCGATCTCTTCCTGGCCAGTACCCGGTCCTACATCCACGCTCTTGACGGAGTACTGATTCGTCGCGGTCAGATAACTGGTGACGCCTGTGCAGGTCACTGTGTGCACTGCGCCGTCGATGCTGTTCACATAGACACCAGCCGCAGTCGGCTGGCCTTGGCTGCTGAAGGAACAGGTGATGAAGGCATTGGTCGAGCCTTCGTTCTGGACACTCAGCGGACGCTTGCGGATCGCCACTTCCGAGGGACCGAAGGCGGGCGTACACAGGCCAGCAGCAGTGCCGACGATTTGGCGGGCGATGGGTGCGGCTTGTGCGGCAGGCGAAAAACTGGCCACGGCGACGATCGCCAGTGCGAGGCCGGCTTGGATCTTCAATGAGCTCATGCGAAATCCCCTAGATGACAGATGGAAGGTGCCAGCCTCGTGCGCGTCCTGCCTATGAGCCGAAGCGGAGAATCCCGGCCCGATGGAAGCATTGCCCAAGCGTCTGACGTTTGTTTCAACGCAAAGCGATTCCCTGGCCGGCCAAGGGCTTGAAAAGCGATCAAACTCCTGTTCAGGGACATGACGCTGTCGGCAGCCGCCAGCTCGGCATGGCGGCTCCCGGCCAAGCTCCCAGGTGCCGTGTGGCGAAATCGTGACGACGGCCGCCCAGGCGGTGAAGGCCTGGGCTACCGCCGCAGCCAGCGGAAGTCGTCGCTGCGCTTGCAAGCCGGAACGAGCAGGTCAGGAATCTGCGCCGACGAGTGACCCGATCGCGTGAGGCTTAGCGCGCAATTTCCTGCCGCATGGCAGCGCATCGAAGGTGATGTCCGCATGCCCCGCATGCGCATTGACACCGGCACCGCGCTCGGAAAGGATGGCTGCGCGCGGACGCAGGGCCCGACCGGCTCGCCCGCATGCCAGGTGAACCCATGACGCCATCGGTGACGGAACTGCTCCGGCAATACGACCCGCATCTGCCGCTCGCGGAGGCATCGACGATTCCAGCTTCCTGGTACGTGGACGAACGCGTCATGGCGCTGGAGCGCCGCACGACGTTCTCGCGCTCCTGGCAACTGGCCGGGCGCGCCGACCAGCTGCGCGAACCCGGCCAGTACGTCACCTGCGAGCTGGCCGGTGAGCCGATCCTCGTGGTGCGCGGCGACGACGGCGTCCTGCGCGGATTCTTCAACGTCTGTCGCCACCACGCTGCGGCGGTGATGACGGAGCCGCAGGGTTGCGTGAAGAACCTGCGCTGCCCGTACCACGGCTGGACCTACACGCTCGAAGGCGCCCTCAAGGGCACGCCGAGTTTCAACAGCGAATGCCATTTCGACCGCGGCGCGCACGGACTGGCGCCGGTGGCGACGGCGGTATGGGAACAGTGGGTGTTCGTGCGATTGGATGCGGAAGGTCCCAGCCTGGAAGAATTCCTCGGCCCTGCGCTGATCGACGAGATCCGGGCGTTGCAGCTCGACAAGCTGCACTGGTTCGAGCGCCGTCATTACTTCTTCGACTGCAACTGGAAGGTGTTCGTCGACAACTATCTCGACGGCGGCTACCACGTCCCGCACCTGCACAAAGGCTTGAACAGCGTGCTCGATTTCAAGAACTACACGATCGAGAACGGTCTGCATCATTGCCTGCAGGCTAGCCCGATGGTCAAGGATGGCGAGCACGCGGAATTCTCGGCGGTTCGCGGCGGCGACCGCGCGCTGTACTACTGGCTGTATCCGAACTTCATGATCAACTGGTACGAGGGCGTGATGGATACCAACCTCGTGCTACCGCTGGGCCTCGACCGCACCGAGGTGATCTTCGATTTCTATTTCGCCGACGTCTCGGAGCAAGCGCGCGAGCGCAACCGCGCCAGCATCGACGTCGGCAACATCATCCAGGACGAGGACATGGCGATCTGCAAGTCGGTACAGCGCGGACTGAACTCGCGCGCGTACTCGACCGGGCGCCTGTCGATCCGGCGCGAGGCGGGGGAGCATCTGTTCCATCGGCTGCTGCATGCGGACCTGACCGACGCTCCTGCAGGATCATCCTGAATCAGGGCGTTCGAGCGATGCCATACGCGCCGCATTGCGCCCGCTCGCCCCGCTGAGGCCGCCACCGCCATGCACGCCACTACCGCACAGGTACAGGCCGTCGATCGGCGTGCGGTGGTTCGACCAGCCCGGCATCGGGCGCATGAAGAACATCTGGTCGAGGATCAGCTGGCCGTGGTTGAGGTCGCCTTCGGTCAGGCCATAGATGTTTTGCAGGTCGGGTGGGGTGATCGATTTCACCTGCCGGATTGAAGCCCGCAATGCAGGAAAATGACGGGCCAGCGTATCGACGGCCAGTTGCTCGACATGCGCGCGAGCGCTGTCCCAGTCGCCGTCGCGCAGCGCATAGGGCGAGAACTGGAAATGGATCGAGACGATGTCGCCGCTGCTGGTGATCTCCAGATAAGGCTGATCCGAGATCTGGCCGTACTTCGCGGCGTCAAAAGCGCGTTCGAGGTACTTGAGCGTCGGCGCGATCGCCAGCGTGCCGGCCGGCAATCCATGCGAGCCGTCGGTGCGCAGATGCACCTTGGCGACGCTGCCGCGCATCTTGATCGACTGCGTATGCCAGACGAACTCCGGCGGCAGTTCGACGGCGCCGACCAGGCCAAGCAGGGTATGGCGCGGATCGGCGGCTGAAAACACCGTCCGTGTCGCGATCTCTTCGCCGTTGGCGAGCCTGACGCCCGTGACCTGCTGTTTGTCGACGAGGACCTTCTGCACGTCGGCGGAGGTGCGCAAGGTTCCGCCCTTCGCCTGCAAAGCAGAAACCAGCGCATCGCTGATGCGCCCGGTGCCGCCCGCTACCGGCCGATGCGCGAGGCCGCCACGGTTGAGCCAGTTGTGCATCAGCGTGTAACCGGTGCCGGCCGACATCGAGCCGAGCGTGAAGCCATGGATGCCGACAGCGGCGATCGCGGCGCGCAGCGCTTCGGACTCGAACCATTCCTCGGTCAGCTCCAGCGCCGACATCGACATGCCGCGGATGACCTTGAACATGTCCTTGCCGCCGAGCCGGCGCAGTTTCCACGCCAGTTTCGCGAGCGGCAGGCCTTCGGACCACAGATCGACGTGCGGCAGACGCGGCATCGGCGTGCGATAGGCGGCGTCGAGGAAGGCCGCTGCCTGGTTCATGAAGGCCACGAATGCGGGCCACTGCGCGGCGTCATGGGTGGAGAACTCGCGGATCGACGCCAGCGTCCGTGCGTCATCGCCGTCGGCGACGAGGCGCAGTTGCTTGCCTTCCGGCAGCAGTGACAGGTAGACAGGCTCGTCGCCGCTCGCGAGCGGCAAGCCGTGTTTCGCAAGATCAAGATCCGCCACGATATCCGGCCGCAAACTGCCGCCTGCGTGCAGCGCGTCGACCAGAAATCCTTCGCCGAGCGATTCCGTGACCGCTTGTCCGCCGGCGATCTCGCGGCGCTCCAGGACCAGCACCTGCTTGCCCGCCTTCGCGAGATAGTTCGCGGCGACCAGGCCGTTGAGGCCGGCACCGACGACGATGGCATCGTATTGTGGAGTGCTCATGAGGGATTCGCGGCCTTCTTTTGATCGTCATCCCAGCGAACGCTGGGACCCATCTTGATCCTGTTGTTGCGAGCGAGGCCGAAAGCAAAATGGGTCCCAGCGTTCGCTGGGATGACGAGTGACAAGTCGCTGGGTTCCCGCCTTCGCGGGAATGACGGCCAAGAAGCAGGGACGTTTGCGTGAGCCGTCACTTCCAGTCCTTCAATACTTCCTGCGCCGCCAACTTCCCCGCCGCGCCCATCACGCCGCCACCGGGATGCGCGCCGGCCGCACCGAAGTAGTAGCCGGGCAGGGGCGTGCGGAAGTCCGCCCATTGCGGCGACGGCCGCAGGAAGAAAAGTTGGTGCAGCAATAACTCGCCGTGGAAGATGTTGCCGCCGGTGATGCCGGCGATGCGCTCGATGTCCTTCGGCGTGATGACCTGCTTGCCGACGATCGCGCGGCGGATGTTGGGCGCGTAACGTTCGATCGTCGAGATCACGGTTTCGCCGAACGCGTCGCGCTTGGCATCGTCCCAGCCGCCTTCGATGTCGTAGGGCGCGTACTGCACGAAGCAGGACATCACGTGGTGCCCCGGTGGCGCCATGTCGCGGTCGATCATCGACGGGATGATCATGTCGATGTACGGATTCTTCGAGAACTGTCCGTACTTGGCCTCGTCGTAGGCGCGTTCGATGTAGTCCATGCTCGGGCTGATCGAAATCGCGCCGCGATGCAGCGGTCCCTCGCCGGGCAAACAGGTGAAATCGGGCAGCTCGCTGAGCGCGATGTTGACCTTGCCCGACGAGCCACGCACGCGGAAATTGCGGATCGCCTGGGTGAAGTCGTCGGGCAGGTGCTTGGATTCGACGAATTGCAGGAAGCTGCGCTTCGGATCGGCTGCGGACAGCACGACCTTGGCGCGCAGTTCATCGCCGTTCTCCAGTGCGACGCCGGCCGCGCGTCCGCCCTTGACGATGACCTGCTGCACCGGTGCGCTGGTGCGGATTTCCACGCCGAGCGCCTGCGCCGAACGCGCGATCGCGGCGCTGACGCCGCCGGTGCCGTTCTTGGCGAAGCCCCACGCGCGGAAGGCGCCGTCGATCTCGCCCATGTAATGGTGCAGCAGGACGTAGGCGGTGCCCGGCGAATGCGGTCCGAGGAAGGTGCCGATGATGCCGCTGGCCGACTTGGTGCCCTTGAGCGGATCGAATTCGAACCAGTCGTTGAGCAGGTCGGCGGAGGATTGCGTCACCAGTTTGGCGATCTGATAGAGCTCCTTCTCCTTCAGGCTCCTTGCGTACTTGCCGAGCTTCAGCAGCCCGAGCAGGTCGCGCGGACTCATCGACGACGGATCCGGCGGCACCAGGCTGAGCACCGGCTTGATCGCTTTGGCAGCGCGCGCCATCACCCGACCGTATTCGTCGGACGCTTCGGCATCGCGCGGCGAATGGCGATAGATCTCCTGGCGCGTGAGGTCGTGGTCGTCCCACGCGGCGATGTAGTCGCCGTTGTCCATCGGCGTGACCGTGCTCGGCAGAGGCAGGATTTTCAGGCCGTGCCGCGGCAGTTCGAGGTCGCGGATGATCTCCGGGCGCAGCAGGCTGACGACGTAGGAGAACTCGGTGAAGCGATAGCCGGGAAAGATCTCCTCGGTAATCGATGCGCCGCCGACGACGTCGCGTCGTTCCAGCACCACGACCTTCTTGCCGGCGCGCGCCAGGTAGGCGGCGGCGATCAGGCCGTTGTGGCCTGCGCCGATGATGATGGCGTCGTATTGGTTGCTGGTCATGGGATGTTCGTAGTCTTCTTTTGATCGTCATCCCAGCGGAAGCTGGGATCCATCTTGATCTTGCGGCTGGTGCCGAGGTCGACAGCGAAGCCAACGTCAAAATGGGTCCCAGCGTTCGCTGGGATGACGATTTGATTGTTCGGTGGGTTGCCGGGGCCAGGCATCACTTCTTTTTCCACTCAGGCTCGTAAAACGGCAGCTTCACCACCAGGCACGGCGCATGCCGGCGATGGTGTTCGACCGTGATCTCGATCTCGAGCCGCGTGCCCGGCTCGTAGTACGGCCGTTGCAGGTGCACCAGCGCGATGTATTTCTTCAGCACTGGCGACCAGGTGCTCGTGGAGGCATAGCCGACCTGCCTGCCGTCGTGCAGCACCGGCAGGCTGCCGCGCACGGCCATCGCCGGAATCTGCGGCGGCAGGCCGACTTCGGCGAAGTAGCGTTCCATGCCTTCCCAGTCGATCTCGACGCCGACGAGCTTCCATTCGGAGCCATCACGCTTCTCGCGCTCCAGCGCGCGACGGCCGACGAAATAGCCGGTCTTGTCGAGGTTCACGGCCCAGTCCAGCCCCATCTCGAACGGCGAGGACTTCTGGCGCTTCGATCCAGGCGTGGTTGCTCGCGGTGTAATCGACATCGATCATGAACAAGCCCGCTTCGACCCGCGCCATGTCCATCGGCAGGATGCCGCACGGCGTGATGCCATAGTCGTCGCCGGCGACCATCAAGGCGTCCCATAAGGGCAGGGCATGTTCGGCGCCGATCCAGATCTCGTAGCCGAGGTCGCCGGTGTAGCCGGTGCGCGACACCGTGACCGGCATGCCGTCGATGCTGTTCTGCATCACGCGGAAGTATTTGAGCTTGTCGACTGTCTTCTTGCAGCAGCGATTGAGGATCGCGCGCGACTTCGGTCCCTGCAAGCTCAGCGCCGCGACCTGGTCGGTGACTTCGCGGATGCTTACGTCCATGCCGACCGCGTTCATCGCCAGCCAGCGCAGCGACGGCTCTGCCGAAGTCATACGGAAACTGTTGTCGGCGAGCTTCGAGACAGTGCCGTCGTCGAGCAGCTTGCCCTCGTCGTCGCACCAGCCGGTGTAGTAGACCTGACCGACCGCCATCTTGTGGATGTCGCGCGTCGTGATCCGGTGCAGCAGTTGTGCGGCGTCGGGACCGTCGATCAGGTATTTCATCAGCGGCGAGACGTCGATCAGCGCGGCCGCATCGCGGATCGCCCAGTACTCGCGATCCAGCGACAGGTCGTAGGAACCGGCGACGATGTGCCCGGCCCAGCGCCGCCAGTTCTGCGGCAGGCACAGACGCGAGGTGCGTTCGTGGAACGGCGTGCGTTTGAGTTCAGGCAAGTGGTGCATCGAATTCCTGCAAGGGTTGGCTGGCACTCGCGGCTTCAGGCAATCGTCTGCGCAGCGGCTCGGGCGCGCCGCCAGCGCATCACTGCGTACAGCGGCAGGCCCGCAAGCGCCAGTGCCAGCGCGAGCTGGAACGGTTCGCGGCCGAGGCCGATGAAGGCGAACACGACGTAGGCGGCGCCGATCACCGAAATCCACAGCAGATCGCGCAGCAAGGTGCGTTCGCCGCGGCGCCACAATACCGCAAGGGCCACCGCGCAGCACAGGTACAGCGGCAGGTTGGCGGCCGTGACCACTTTGCTCATGAAGGTGAAACCGTCGACCAGCGACCGGCTGTAGCTCATCAGGATCATGCCGCTGCCCAGCAATCCCGTCACGATCAGGGCCACCGCTGGCGCGCCGCGACGATTGTTGCGCGAGAACACGGCGGGCAACGCACCCGCAGTCGCCATGGAGCGGGTCAGCTCGCCGACCAGCAGCGTCCAGCCGTTGAGTGCGCCCAATCCGCTGACGACGACGAACAATGCCAGCCAGCGACCCACATTCTGGCCGAAGAAGCGATCCATCAATGTCGCGAACGGCGCCGTCGAAGCAGCCAGCTCCTGTTGCGGGATCAGCAGCAGGGGGACAGTCGAGACGATGATGTAAATCACTGCAGTGATCAGCGTGCCGACCAGGGTCGCGCGCGGAATGCAACGGCCGGGGTTCTCGACCTTCGCGGCCGGCACCGTCGCCGACTCGAGCCCCAGCATCGCGAACAGCGCGATCGTCGAGGCGGCCATCACGTCGCCGAGGCGCACCGGCGTGGTCGGCGGATGGCTGACGTAACTAGACGGCTCGGTGAACAGCACCCAGGCGCCGAGCGCAGCCACGGCGACCATCGGCACCAGCTTCAGCACCGTGGTGACGATCTGCACGCCGCCGCCGCTGCGCACGCCGAACAGGTTGACGGCGACGAAGGACCACAACAGCCCGAGCGCGAACAGCGATGGTTGCAGCTGCGCCAGTTCGGGAAACGCCGCATCGATATAGCCGACGACGCCGGTCGCCAGCGCGGCATTGGTGATCCACAGCGACACCCAGTACGACCATAGCGCGACGAACGCGGGAATGTCGCCGAGCGTGGCGCGGATGTAGCCGTAGGGGCCATCGGCGCCGGGCATCTCTCGCGCCAGGCGCGCGAACACGCGGGCCATGGCCATGCAACCGAGCACCGTGATGCCCCAGCCGATCAGCGCGTTGAAGCCGTACGGGGCCAGCGACGCCGGCAGCAGGAAGATGCCCATGCCGATGGTGTTGCCGACGACCAGCGCGGTGCAGGTCCAGAAACCGATTTTTTTGCCGTTGGTCATGAGTACACCCGTGCGTTTCCAGTTTCTGGGCCGTCATTCCCGCGCAGGCGGGAACCCAGCGACTTCAAGCCGGACAAATGTAAAGTCACTGGATCCCCGCCTGCGCGGGGATGACGATCCTGTTGTTGGAGGATATGCATGAGTGCAATCAATCCAGGGCAATCGATTTGCCGTCCTTCACCACACCGCGCACCTGCCGCAGACACTCCACATCGTGCAGCGGATTGCAGGCCACCGCGACCATGTCCGCGGCCTTGCCGACCGCGATCGACCCGAGTTCCTTGTCCTTGCCGAGCAGCCGCGCCGACTCGATCGTCGCCGAACGGATCGCCTGCAGCGGCGTCATGCCGTAGCGCACCATGTAGGGGAACTGGCGTGCGTTGTCGCCATGCGGGTAGACGCCGGCGTCGGTACCGTAGGAGATGCGGACACCGGCCTTGACCGCCTTGCGGAAACCTTCGCGCTGCGCATCCGTAGTCTCGAGGTTCTTGCGCATGATCTCCTCGGACCAGCCGGCCTTGCGGCCGATGGTGTCGATGTAGTCGCCGTTGTAGATGTCGGCGTCGAGCCAGGTACCGTGCTCCTTCATCGTCGCGATGGCTTCGTCGTCCATCAGCGAGCCGTGCTCGATCGAACGCACGCCGGCGCGGACCGCGCGCTTGATGCCTTCGGCGCCATGCGCATGCGCGGCGACGAAGGTGCCGCGACGCGCCGCTTCTTCGACCGCGGCGCGGATTTCCGCTTCGCTGTATTCGGACTCGCCGGGTTCCGTGCCGGCGGTCAGCACGGCACCGGTCGCGATCACCTTGATGAAATCGGCGCCGCCGTCGAGTAGCGCGTTGACCTGCTTGCGCACTTCACTTTCGGAATTGGCGACGCCACGACGGAACTCGTCCGGGACCACCGTGCCCTTGGGCAAGCCGGTGATCTCGCCGCCGCCATTGGTAATGGTGATGTAGGCGCCGGCGACAAACATGCGCGGGCCCGGAATCAGGCCGGCGTTGATCGCATCGCGCAGCGCGACATCCGCGAAGCCGCGGTAGACGCCGACATCGCGCACGGTGGTGAAACCGGCTTGCAAGGTATCGCGCGCGTTCTTCGCGCCGATGAAGGCGTCGCGCGCCGGCGTGCTGTGCAAAGGTGCGGCAGGATCGGCGGACTGGCCTTCGTCGGCCAGATGCGTATGCATGTCCATCAGCCCGGGCACGACGGTGTATGCCGACCAATCGAGTTGGCGCGCACCGCTGGCAGCGGACGATTGCCAGGGCTCGATGGAACTGATGCGGCCATCCTCGATGCGCACCGCCTGGTCGGCCAACATCTTGCCGCTGTCGACATCGAGCAGGTGGCCGACGCGCACGACGATGACTTCCGCGCTCGTCGCGTCGAAGCTCTGGACGAGCAGGAGCAGGACGGAGGCGAACAGGCAGGGCAAACGGCGAATCATCATGCGCCGGCTCCATCGCCGGCATACGCTGCACGTAGCAGGTTATGGAAATGCCAGACGCCGCTTTCGCGTTTCGGACACAGGCGCCCGGCCTCGTAGAAGCCCGAGGCCAGGCCTTTCTGCACGGCTTCGCAGATCGCCACGTCCTCGTGCTGGACCTCGTCGCTGAACGCCGCGTCCATCGCGATGCGTGCCTGCGCCCTGGCGTCCTGCGCGTAGTAGTAGTCGAATTCGATCCGGCAGCGTCCCGGGCCCAGCGGCAGCACGCGGTTGGTCTGCAGCCGTCCCGGCATCACGTTGAGCATGACGTTGGGGTAGACGTGGTAGTAGAACGCCTGGCCGTCGCCGTAGATGCCTTCGCTGTCGCGCAGCGGCGAGGATTGCAGTGAATGCCACGGAAACAGTTCGGTGTCGTAGGCGCGGTAGTCGAGCACCTTGGACAGGCCCGGATGCACGTGCGGCAGGTGGTAGCCCTCGAGGAAGTTGTCGACGTAGACCTTCCAGTTGCAATCGACTTCATACGAGTCGCGGCGCTGGTAGCGCATGTTCGACAGGTCGATCGGCGCGATGCGCTCGCTGATGCCCGCATAGACGTCCTCGAACGCCGGCACGTCGTCGCGCAAGGCCACGAACACCAGGCCCTGCCATTCGTGCACGCGCAACGGCGGCAGGTGGATGTCCTCGACACGGAAGTCGCAGGCGCTCTGCATCTCCGGCGCGCTGCGCAGCTGGCCGTCGAGCGTGTAGGTCCAGCCGTGGTACTTGCAGTGCAGGGCGCGTGCGCCCTTGCCGTTGCAAAGCGCCAGCGGGCCGGCGCGGTGGCGGCAGACATTGGGGAATGCCCGCAGGACCATGTCCTGCCCGCGCACGAGCAGCACGGGCGTACCGGCGATCTGCTCGACGACGTGGTCGCCGGCTTCGACCAGCTGGCCCTGGTGCGCGACCAGCTGCCAGCTGCGCGCGAAGACCGCGCGCTGCTCCATGGCCAGCATGTCCTCGCCGAAGTAGTAGCGAGCCGACAGCGCGTGCGCGCGCGTCAGGTCCTGCTCCAAACCGTCTCGGCGCGCATCGTCTGTACGCAGGTCAACTATCCGCATGGTGGCTTCCGATCTCGTTATAAGCTTGCGTGCAATGCCGCCCCATCCCGGAGCATCCATGTCCCGCATCCCTTGCGTCCTTGCATTGTGCGCGTTGTCGGCGCTGGCGTCCGCAGCGCAGCCGCGTGCGCGCGATCTCGGCGTGCCGTTCGAGGGCAGCCCCGGCCCGCTCAACGCCATCACCGACATCGCGGGCATAACGGTCGGGCAGGTCACGCTGATCGAGGACCTGGCCGACGAAAACAAGGTGCGCACCGGCGTTACCGCGATCCTGCCGCGCGGCCCGGCGAGCAAGGCGACGCCGGTGTTCGGTGCCTGGTTCCCGCTCAACGGCAATGGAGAGATGACCGGCACCGCCTGGCTGGACGAATCGGGCCAGCTCGAAGGCCCGGTGATGATCACCAATACGCACAGCGTCGGCGTGGTGCGCGATGCCGTCATCGCCGAGCGCGTGCGCGCAGGCGGCGCGGATGCCTCCGGCTACTGGTGGTCGTTGCCCGTAGTGGCGGAGACCTGGGATGGCCACCTCAACGACATCAATGGTTTCCACGTCCGACCGGAGCACGTGGCACGCGCCCTGGCGGAGGCGAAATCCGGCCCGGTCGAGGAAGGCAACATCGGCGGTGGCACCGGCATGGTCTGCCATGAGTTCAAGTGCGGTATCGGCACGGCTTCGCGACTCGTGAAAGTGGGTGACCACGACTACACCGTCGGCGCGCTGGTGCAGGCCAACTACGGCGTTCGCGACAGCCTGCGCATCGCGGGCGTGCCGATCGGGCAGCACCTGCGGAACGACCGCATCTATACCGATCCCGCGCTGACCGCTGGCGAGACCGGCTCCATCATCATCGTGATCGCCACCGACGCACCGCTGCTGCCGCATCAGTTGAAACGCATCGCCAAGCGCGCCGGCATGGGTCTGGCACGCATGGGCAGCTATGGCGGCAACGGCTCCGGCGATATCTTCATCGCATTCTCCACCGCCAACGCCGACGCGCAGAAGAGCGACGCCTTGTTGCAGGCCAGCTTCATCGGCATCGACCACATCGATGGCTTGTTCGCCGCGACCGTGCAGGCGACCGAGGAAGCGATCGTCAACGCGATGGTCGCCGCGCGCGATATGCGGGGGCAGGATGGGCATTACGCAAAGGCGATTCCGCATGCGGAGTTGGTGCGGCTGCTTAAGCGCTATGGACGTCACAGCCCTGCGCGTTGAGATTATGGAAACGTCTCTCTCTTGCTCGTCATCCCCGCGAAGGCGGGGATCCAGCGATTTGTCAAGAATGTAGTCACAGGCACTGGATCCCCGCCTTCGCGGGGATGACGATTCATTTGTCTCGGCTTCCTGATGCATTGACATTCAGGGCTTCAGGTAACGGCCGTACCACATGAGATTGCGTTCCAGCCGATCGCGCAGGTAGCTCGGCACGGTCAGGCCATGATGCTCGCCCGGATAGACCACCAGCTGCGTCGGCACATCGAGCGACCGCAATGCCTGGTACATCTGCTCGGCGCCGAGGCAAGGCACGTTGAGGTCCTGGTCCGCGCACTGGAACAGCGTCGGCGTCTTGATGCGATCGGCATGCAGGAACGCAAAACTGGCGCGGTCGTATTGCTCGCGATTGCCCCATGGCGTACCCAGCTCCAGCGCGTACTCGCGCACGTACTGGTCGTGACCGTACATGGCGTACATGTTAGAGGCACCGGCACCGCTGACGGCCGCCTTGAAGCGCGTGTCGCTGGCGATCACGGCGTTGGTGAGGATCGATCCGTAGCTCCAGCCGCCGATGCCGAGCCGTGCGGGATCGGCGATTCCCAGCGTTACGACGTGATCCACGCCGGCGAGCACGTCCTGCAGGTCCACGGCGCCCCAGTCGGCGTAGATCGCCTTCGCGAAATCGAAGCCGCGGCCGGAACTGCCGCGCGGATTCACGGCGACGATGGCGTAGCCCTGTGCGGCGTAGGCCTGCCAGTCGGCCATGAATTCATGGCTGTACTGGTACACCGGTCCGCCGTGGATGCGCAGCAGGGTGGAGTAGCGCTTGCCGCGCTGGTAGTCGAGCGGTTTGACCAGCAGCCCTTCGAGGGCGGTGCCGTCCTTGCTGCTGAAACGGATCGTCTCGACCTCCGCCAGGCGCTTGTCCTTCAGCCAGGCGTTGTGGTCGCTGAGAGCGCGCAAGCCTCCGCTACCGTTCGAGGGTTCGTCGACGGCCGAGATCTCGTATGGATGGTGATCGTCGCCGCCGAGCACCACCACGCGGCCGCTTGCCGAGGCATCGAGGTCGAAATCGAAGCGGTCGCCGTGGCTGAGTTCCTTGACCTTGCCATCGCGCAGGTCGATGCGCGACAGGTGCGTCACGAGGCTTTGCTCGACCAGCGCGTAGATGCTGTTGCCGTCTTGCGACCAGCGTGGCTTGTAGAAGCAACGGTCGATCGGCGCCGGCAGCGTCGTCTTGCCGCTGGCAACGTCGACTACGGCCAATTGCCATGGCGCGTAGTAGATCCACTTGTCCTCGCCACTTTGCAGGTAGGCGATGCGCGTGCTGTCCGGGCTCCAGGCCGGCCGGGTTTCCCAGTAAGGGTCGAGATCGGAACCGGGGAACGTGGTGAGCTGCCGCTCCTTCGCTCCGGCCTTGGGCTCGATCACATAGATGTCGTAGTTGAGGTGGCGGTCGGGGTCCTTGCCGCGCTTGGTCACGTAGGCGATGAGCTTGCCGTCCGGCGACCACGCCGGCAGTTGCTCGTCGTGCGCACCCGGCGTCAACAGCTCGCTCTTGCCGCTGGCGACATCGAACAGATACAGATGCTTGCGGCGGTTGCCGAGGTAGCCGACGCCGTCTTCCTTGAACTGGTAGCGCTCGCTGACGATCGGTAGGGGATTTTTGGGCTTCTCCCTGCCTGGCGGGAATTCCGGATCGAACGCGATCACCGCCAGGCGTTTGCCGTCCGGCGACCACACGAAATCCTCGACGCCGTCTGCGAACGCGGTCAGCTTGCGCGCTTCGCCGCCATGCATCGGCATCAACCAGACTTGTGTCGTCGCTTCCTCGTCGTCGTCGGAGGGGTCGCTCTTGCGATCGGCCAGGAACGCGAGCCACTGACCATCGGCGGACCATTGCGGCCGCCATTCGCTGCTGTCGGGCGTATGCGTCAATCGGATGCGTTCGCGGCCGTCGAAGCGGACGCGCCACAAATCCGACTGCGTCTGGTCGGCTTCGAGATTGGCGGTACTGACGGTGTAGGCGACGAATTCTCCGTCCTTGGACAAGGCTGGCTCGGTAACGTCGGCAAGCCGGGCGAGGTCGGCAGGCCCGAAGCGATCATCGGCAGGCTTGGCCGACGCCGCGCATGCGATCAACGCGAGCGCAAGGATGAGCAGTCGTTTCATCGCACGCCTTCCTGTGGGCCTTGGGCTAGCGCACGATACTTGTCGCGGGCGCCGCGCAGGTAGTCGAGGGTCGCACGCCGTTCTTCGGCATCGTTGTAGTCGTCGCGTGCCTCGGCTGCGGCGAGCACACGCGTCAGCCAGTCGGCGAAATAGGTCGCGTCCTGTCGCGCGCTCGGCGCGAGCGCGTTCGCTCCGAGCCAGACGGGGTTGGTCGTCGCGTAGGGATACAGATCGAGCACGAGCGGATCGGCGCCATCGTTCCAGGCGCGCAGCAGCAGCCAGCCGCCATCTAGTTCGATCTCGCCCGCAGCGTCGAAACCGCGGTGGTCGCCAGTCAATGCGAATGCCTTGACGACTTTGCCGTTATGCACCAGTTCGAGATGGTCCACGGCCACCGGCGAACGCAGCGCGACGCGGTAACGATGCCTGCCGGAAGAATGCGGCGAGGTGTCGCCCGGCTTGGCATCGTCGAGCAACAGGCCAAGCAGTGGAGCGTTGCTGGCGAAACCGTGGCCGGCTTTGAGCGCGGCCATCGCGGCAGCCGCATCGCGGCGGCCACCGGTATCGAGGAAGACCCGGTTCATTCCGACCGGGCCGCGCAGCGACGCGTAATTCGCCATGGCATCGGTGCCCGCGCCGGCCGACACGCGCAGCCCTAAGTTGAGCAGGCGATACCAGACCTCGGCGGTCGCCTTGTGATCGGAGAATCCGACCACTTCGAGGTAGTCGACCTTGCCGTTGATCGCATCGGCCGGCAGTTGATGGCTGAGTACCGCGTCCTTGACTGGATCGGGCACGGTGTCGAAGGGATGCACGTAGCCCACAACGCCGCCTTGCGCGTGCGCGAGGTCGGCGATCACGCCGTTATGCGGATAGGGGCTGGCGAGCGCGGTGTGACGATACGCCGAGAAATCCGGTGTCAGGTAGTGATCGTCCAGATGCAGCAGGCCGAGATGGCCCCAGAAACTGGTGTGGTATTCCTGCGCGTGCAGGGTCGTGACCTGCGCCGTGCTGGCCGGGTCGGCATCGGCGCGGAAATGGCCGATGTCCGGGATGCGTTCTTCCTTGTTGACGATCAGGTTGTAGACGAGATCCAGGTCCTCGGCACGTGCCTGTTTCGCCAGATCGGTGGGCGTGTTGCGGTAGTGGCCGCCGTAGTTCATGTGCACGTGCAGGTCGGCGCTGATCCCATCGCCGAACACGGCCGGTAGCGCTCGCGGTTCGAGCCGCGCCTGCACCCGCGTTTCGCGACCTGCCACGACTTCGAGCTGTTGCTGCCATGGCGCATAAGCGAAACCGTGCTGGACCGTGAGCTTGGTCGATCCCACCGGCACATCCAGCGCGCAAGGCGGTGCGCAATGGAAGTAGTGCGTTTCGCTGGCTTGCGCGCCGCGGTCGAAGCCGTCGTCGCCATGCATCCAGGTGCCGGCGGACGCGTGAGCGCGTCCGTCGCTGCCGAGCACGGCGACACGTGCGGGCGTGCGGCGGCCGTGCTCATCGACGATGTCGAGCAGGACGCGCGCGCGCGGCACTTTGTAATGAAAGGTCTTTGCTGCAACGGTGCGTGTAGCTCCGCCGATCGCATCCATCACGCGCAAGGCCGTGTTTCCGTCTTTGCTGTCGACATAAGCGATACGCCTGCCATCGGGCGACCAGCGCGCATTGCGTCGATCGAACTCGCCGAAGGTCAGCGGCAGGGGTGCGACGCCCGCGGGCGTGGTCAGCCACAGTTGCTGCCACTGGCGACCGTGATAGCTCCCGAACAGCAGACGCTTGCCATCCGGGGCCAATTCCGGCCGCGCGCTCCAACTGGTTTCCTCGCTGAGGATCTTCGTAGGCTTTCCCGGCTTGCGGACCGATACCGACCACAGGTCGCCCGAGCCCCAGGCGACTTCGTGGTTGCCGACGAAGTAGAGCGTGCCGCCATCGGCCGACCACGACGGATTGATCGCATGGTCGAATGCCGAGTAGTAGTAGCGATCGATCCGGCTCTTGCGCTCGCCGAGCAGCGGTCGCGCGGCGTGCAGGCCGCTGTCGTCGATGTCGGCGATGAACAGGTTGAAGTGGCCGGTGCCCTGCGTCGATACCCACGCCAGCTGTCTGCCGTCGGGCGACAGGCGCGGCTCGACGTTGACAGCGCCACCGGAAGTCAATGCCTGTTCGCGGCCGCTGGCCAGATCGAGTCGCCACAGTTCGATGGCATTACCGTCGTAGCGCGCGAAGACGACGTTGCTGCCGTCACGCGCGACGTCGGGCTGGTAGTCGTAGGCGGCCGTGGCGTGCGTCAGTTCGGTGGCTTCATCGTCGTCGGCGCCTTGCCGCCACAACGAGCCGGCCATGCTGTAGACCAGAGTTTGGCCGTCGGGCATGAAGCTCGCGGACGAGGGGCCGGTGGTGAGCTGCGGCAGGTACAACTCGCGCCAGTAGTAGCTGTGCGGGAGATCGACCTGTTTGAGCACCGGTTCGCGTCCGGCCTGCGCCGTTCCCGCGAGCAGCAGTAGGGCGAAGCAAGCGCGTCGGCAATGACTCATCAGCGAGCCCTGGATCGCCGAAAAAACGAATCGTCATCCCCGCGCAGGCGGGGACCCAGCGACTTCAAGCCTTCACAAATGAAAGTCACTGGATGACTCGCTACGCTCGCCCTTCGGGCCATTTGCCTTCGCAAATGTTCGCTCCGGCCTTCGGCCTGCGCAGTCCCGCCTACGCGGGAATGGCGAGTGGAGTGGCGGCCGCTTGCAGTTCCCATCAGGGCTAGACCCTGATCCCGCGCAACGCTTCATCAAGACTGGTCCTGAGCAGCGCAACCGCCTCGTCGACCTGCGCGACGCTGACATTCAACGGCGGCATGAAGCGCACCGTGCTCGCCCCGCACGACAGCAGCAACAAGCCATTGTGGAAGGCGCGCGTGAGGACGGCATCGCACAGGGCGCGTGCCGGCGTCCTCGCGGCATCGGGCTCGATGAGTTCCATGCCGATCATCAAGCCCTTGCCGCGGACTTCGCCGATGCACGGATAGTCGCGCGCCAGTTCCGCCAGGCGTGCCATGAAATGCGCACCGACCTGCGCGGCATTGTCGGCAAGACCGCCGCTGACCAGGTCGAGCGTGGCATTGGCCGCGGCGCAGGCGATCGGATTGCCGCCGTAGGTGTTGCCGTGCGCGCCGCGCTTCCACTGCGCCATCAGCGATTTCCTGGCGACGACGGCGCCGATCGGCAATCCCGACCCGAGGCCCTTGGCCAGTGTCATGATGTCCGGCGTGACGCCTGAATGCTCGCAGGCGAACATCTTTCCGGTGCGGCCGACGCCCGACTGCACCTCGTCGAAGATCAGCAGGATGCCGTGCTCGTCGCAGAGCGCGCGCAATCCGGTCAGGAAGCCGTCCGGCGGCACCAGGTAGCCGCCTTCGCCCTGGATCGGTTCGACCAGGATCGCGGCTACTTCCGCCGCTGGCAGGTTGCGGTCGAACAGCATGCGGATGTAATCGAGCACGGCCTGGCCCTGGTCGCTGCCGGCGAACAACGGCCGATATGCGTTGGGGTAGGGCACGTGCGTGACGCCCGGCATGGTCGGCGCGAAGCCTAGTTGTTGCGTGTACTTGCTCGACGTGAACGACAGCGAGCCCATCGTGCGGCCGTGGAAGCCGCCGAGGAAACCGATGAAGCGCGGCCGCCGCGTGACGTAACGCGCCAGCTTGAGTGCGCCTTCCACCGCCTCGGTCCCGGACTGGCAGAGGAAACTCATCGCCGGCTCACCGGCGATGGTCGTCATCGGCGCGACGCGCGCGAGGCGCTCGCCGAGGCCGACCATCTCCTCGTGCCAGTAGTCGCTGGAGATATGCAGGAACTTTTCGGCGGCGTGTCGTACCGCCGCCACGACCTGCGGATGCGCATGGCCGGTCGCGCAGACCGCGATGCCGGCGGCGAAGTCGAGGAAGCGGTTGCCGTCGACGTCCCAGACCTCGGTGCCGCGGCCATGCGACATCACGAACGGATAGTCGCGCGGATACGAAGGCGAGATCACCTCGGCATCGCGCGCGATCATGGCTTGCGCCTTGGGGCCGGGGAGGTCGGTCTTGATGTGCTGGTTGCGCACGGGAATCCCTCGATGGCTACGATTCGGATCATTGCAGCGGGATGCGGACGGGTCGCGCGTGCGCCTCGCGGGTGCGCGCGTGCAGCGCACGCAACGCGAGGAGCTCGTCGGTGGTCGGCGGCGCGATCGTTTCGAGGCGATCGGCGACCACGAGCGGCCAGCTCACGGCGCTGCGCGCTTCCTCGATGCTCGCGTCCGCGAACAGCGCGCTCAGCTGCAGCTCCTCGTTCTGCGCGTGCGGCGTCAGCAGGCCGAAATCGGTGATGACCGCGCGCGGACCGCCGCCCGGCGCGCCGCTGCGTGCACGCGCACCCGAGCCTTCCAGATAGCCGGCGCTGGTGCGGAAATCGAGCCGATCGACGAAGCTGCGCGGCGATGCCCTGAGCATCACGAAGGTCTGCCTGGCGTGCGAGGCGATCTCCTGCGCGCCGCCGGCGCCGGGCAGGCGCGTGAGCGGAGTGTCGTAAGGACCGATCACGGTGCTGTTGAGGTTGCCGTAGCGGTCGATCTGCGCGGCGCCGAGGAAGCCGACATCCACGCGCCCGGCCTGCAGGTAATGGCTGAAGATTTCGGGCAGCGACACCACGCAGGCCGCGGTTTCGGCGAGTTCGCCATCGCCGATCGACAGCGGCAGCACGTTCGGCCGCGTGCCGATGGTGCCGGATTCGTAGATCAGCACGATGTCCGGCGCATGCGTCAGCCGCGCCAGGTTGCAGGCCGCGCTCGGCAGGCCGATGCCGACGAAGCAGACGCAACGATTCCACAGCAATCGCGCCGCGGCGATCGTCATCAGCTCGTCGCGCGTGCAGGCGCTCATGCCGCGTCCTGCAGCAGGCCAGCGAGGAAGGCGCCGTGGTCGCGCATGCCGATCACATGGTGCTCCATCCACGCCTGGAAGCTGGCGCGTTCGCGCGCGATTTCGTCCCAGCGCTGGTAGAACGCGTTGTCGCGCGCGTAGTAACCGTGCGCATACGACGGATACGCGCCGCCGCGGCAATGCACCACCGCGCTCACGACCCAGTGCGGCAGCACGATCGCATTCATCGCAGGCGGCAGTTCGTCGACGATATCCTCGACGGTGACGATCAATACCTTGGCAGCCATCGCCGCTTCGCGTGCCGAGCCGATGATGCCGTGGATGGCGACATTGCCTTCCAGGTCGGCGCGCTGTGCATGCAGGATGGTGACGTCGGGATTGAGCGCCGGCACCGCCGCCAGCCATTCTCCTGTGTACGGGCATTCGATGCGGCGGATCGCCGGGTTGTGCGCATCGAGGTCGGTATCGAGGTAGCCGCGCAGCACGCCGAACGGCAGCCGCGCCGCGCCGGCGCAGAACGCCGCCGCCATGCCGGCATGGCTGTGCTCGTCGAGTTGCAGCGGATTCGGCCACTGGTGCTCGACCGCATCGCGCAGGCGGTGCAGCGAACCGACGCCCGGGTTGCCGCCCCAGGAAAACGTCAGCTTGCGTGCGCAGCCCATGCCGATCATCTGGTCGTAGACCAGGTCCGGCGTCATGCGGATCAGGTGCAGGTCGCGCCGGCGCTGGCGGATGATCTCGTGCCCGGCCGCGAACGGGATCAGGTGCGTGAAGCCTTCCAGCGCCACGCTGGCGCCGTCGGGGACGAAACGCTCGATTGCATCCGGAAGCGACAGGATCTCACTCATGACAGCGTGGCCTGCCGCGCGCTCACTCGACGACCGTGCGCGACTGCTCGCGCAGGTATTGCGCGAGGTAATAGAACGAGGCGATGGCCTTGCCGGTCGAGCCCGAGCCCTTCCAGCCGCCGAACGGCTGGTAGCCGGGCCATGCGCCGGTGGTCGCGCCTTGCGGACGGTTGACGTAGGTCACGCCGGCTTCGATGTGGTCGTGGAACCAGGGCGTTTCGTCGGCGGCGCCGAAGAAGCCCGCGGTCAGGCCCATCGGCGAATCGTTGGCCAGGCGCATCGCTTCTTCGCCATCCTGATAGCGATGCAGCATCAGCACCGGCAGGAACATCTCGTGCTGCCATAGCGGGTGCTCCAGCGCAGCTTCCGCCAGCACCGGCTCGACGTAGTAGCCGCGCGCGAAGTCGCCCTCGCGCAGTTGCGCGCCGCCGCTGATCACGTTGGCGCCACTGGCCCGCAGGTCGGCGACATGGCGGGCGTAGTTGTCGTACGCCGTTTCGTTCACGACCGGGCCGAGCCAGTGCTCGCGCTTGCCCGGATGGCCGATGCGGATCGCCGCGATCTGCTGCTGCAATCTCTCGAGCAGCGGGTCGGCGACGCTCTCGTGCACGTAAAGGCGCGACAGCGCCGAGCACTTCTGCCCGCCCATGCCGTACGCCGAGCGCACGATGCCGGCGGCGGCCTTGTCCAGGTCCGCGCCTGCGCGTGACGATGCACGGGTTCTTGCCGCCCATCTCGGCGATGCACGGCCGCGGCCACGCGCCGCTCGCCATGTGCTTCAGCAACTGCTTGCCGACCGCGACCGAGCCGGTGAAGGTGATGCCGGCGGTGAGCCGGTGCTTGACCAGCACGTCGCCGACATCGCGCCCGGAGCCTGAAAGGTAATTGAACACGCCCGACGGCAGTCCGGCATCGCGCATGCAATCGGCCAGCAGGCGGCCGGCCCACGGCGTGTCGGTGGCGCCCTTGAGCACGACGGTGTTGCCGGTGACCAGCGCGGCTGCGACCGGCCCGCCGGCCAAGGCCAGCGGGAAATTGAACGGCGCGATCACCACCCACACGCCATAGGGACGCATCACGCTGCGGTTGCGCGACAGCATGCCTTCGACGGGATCGTTGGGCAGCTCATGCTCGTAACCGGCGTGGCTTTCGAAGTCGTCGGCATAGAGGTTGAAGAAATCGACCGTCTCCTGCGCTTCGGCCAGCGCTTCGAGGCGGTTCTTGCCGACTTCGAGCACGAGCGCGGCGGCGATGTCGTAGACGCGCTCCTCCATGATCGCGCCGGCGCGGCGGATCAGGGCCGCGCGCTCGGCGGCGGGCGTCGCGCACCAGGCCGGATAGGCCGCGCGTGCCGCGACCATCGCGGTGTCGGCATCGTCCGCGTCGGCCAGCGCGAAGGCGCCGAGGTGCATGTCGCTGTCGATCGGACTCCTGCGATCCGCGTAGTGCTTGGCAGGCCGATCGGTACCGCCGATGAAGAGCGGATGGCGCCCGCCGAGGCTTGCTTCGACGCGGGCCATCGCGTCTTCGAAGCGCTCGTGCATCGCTTCGGGCGGGTTGTACATGGTGGCGTAGGTCAGGCGGAAACTCATGGACGGCCTCGGGTTGTTTCGTTCTGCTCGTCGTTCCCGCGAAGGCGGGAACCCGGTGTCTTTGAAGTCGCTGGATCCCCCGCTTGCGCGGGGATGACGACTGACTTGTTCAGCTGTTCCCGGCGACCCGACCTTGTGAGTTGCCGGAAGGAAAGAAGCGCGCAAGCAACCGGTCGAGCAACGCCAGTGCATCGGCAAGGTCGTCCTCGCCGATCACCAACGGTGGCGCCAGCAGGATGAGGTTGCCGCGCGTGGCGAAGGACACGCCTTCGGCCATCGCGGCATCGACCAGCGCCTTGAGCGCCGGCGGCGTCTGTGGCCACGGCGCCAGCGGCTCGCGCGTGTCGCGATCGAGGACCAGTTCGACGACCGCGAACAGGCCGTGGCCGCCGCGCACGTCGCCGATGACCCGGTGATGGGACTGCAGGCGCTGCAATTCGCCGATGAGCCTGGCGCCGAGCGTGCGCGAACGCTCGACCAGTCCTTCGTCCGCGTACGCGTCGAGGGCGGCTAGGCCGGCAGCGCACGACAGCGGATGACCGCAATAGGTCAGGCCCGTGTAGAGCATGCGATGCTCGAGACGCGAGGAGACTTCCGCGTTCAGGACGACCGCGCCAAGGGGCAGGGCGGCGCCGGTCAAGCCTTTGGCCAGCGTCATGACGTCAGGACGCGCGCTCTCGCCGTGGCGCTGCCAGGCGAACCATTCGCCGCAACGCCCGAACGCGCTCATCACCTCGTCGGCGATCAGCCACACGCCGCGCTCGCTGGTGGCGCGTCGCAAGGCAGGCCAGTAGCTGTCCGGGGCGACGATGCCGTTGGTGCCGGCGTTGGGTTCCATGAGCACCGCGACGACTTGCTCGGCCCCGAACTCATCAATGCGCGTGGCGACCGCGGCCGCTGCGCGTTCTCCGCAGTCCTGCGCATTGCGACTGCCGAACGGGCAACGATAGGCATAGGGCGGCGCGACATGGCTGACACCCATCGCGTCGGCATCGGCCGGGGCGCGGTTGCGCGTGTCGCCCGACAAAGCCATCGCCAGATGCGTGGCGCCGTGATAGGAACGCTCGCGCGCGATCACGATCCCCTGTGGCCGGTTGCTGGCCTGGCGCACGATCTTGACGGCATGCTCGTTGGCATCGGCGCCGCCGAGCGTGAAAAACACGCGGCCACCTTCGAAGCCCGACAGGTCCAGCAATCGTTCGGCCAGTGCGGCGCGCGGTTCCGCGCCCCAAGCGTTGCTGACGAAGCAGAGCCGCTCGGCCTGTTCGCGGATCGCTGCGACCAGTCGCGGATGCTGGTGGCCGAGGTTGCTGCATTCGGCGAGGCTGCTCATGTCCAGGATCGAGCGGCCGTCGGCCAGCTGCAGGCGCGCGCCGGCGCCGCCGACGACGGTCGGGGCATCCCAGGCGGACTGGACGCACCAGCTGTGCAGGACCGATGCGCGCTCGTTCGCCACCTCACCCCCGATGTGCAAATCAGATTTGTGCGAATACCGCACAGCTGTTCGCATTGCGCACAATGCTACGAAGCACTAATCTCGCCGTCAACAGGCTTTGCAGGACCACGGGCAACGGGATGCGCGAGGCGGCACGCACAGCGAATGCGACCTCGGAGCCGGCCACGGCTTTCGAGAACAGTCCCGATTTCGTGCAATCCCTCGCGCGCGGACTGCTGGTGCTGCGCAGTTTCGATGCGGAACATCCCGAGTTGAGCCTGGCCGAGATCGCGACGCTGACCGGTCTTTCGCGTGCCGCCGTACGCCGGGTCGCGCTCACGCTGCAACACCTGGGCTACATGCGCGAGGCCGGACGCGGTTACGCGCTCAGTCCGCGCGTGCTCGAACTCGGCTTCGGCTATCTCGGCACGCTCGACCTCCCGGATCTCGCCCAGCCCCTGCTGGAAGACCTTGCCCATCGCGTCAACCAGAGCTGCTCGATGGCCGTGCTCGATGGCCAGTCGATCGTCTATGTCGCGCGCGTGCCGGTGCGGCGCGTGATGCGTATTTCGCTCGGCGTCGGTGCGCGGCTGCCCGCGATCGCCGCATCGATGGGGCGCGTGCTGTTGTCGGGGCTGGTCGATGCCGACCTCAAGGCCTGGCTGGCGCAGTGCGAGCCGGCCAAGCTCACACCGCACACCGTGACGGACCGGCGCCGGTTGAAGAAGATCATCGACGACGCGCGCGCGCAGGGCTATGCCTACGTCGAACAGGAACTCGAACTCGGACTCTGCTCGCTGGCGGTGCCGGTCCGCAACCAGGCCGGCCGCGTCGCCGCCGCAATCAACGTCGGCATGCCCTACCACGGCGACGCCGCGCGCGAGGCCATCGAGGTGATGTTGCCGTTGTTGCGCGATACCGCGGCGTCGCTCGAACGCTGCCTGCCTGCGCATCGCCTTGCGGCGGTGTCGCTGTGATGGGGACGCTGTGATGGGCCGCGCCGTGTACTTGTGCGACGGCGTGCGCACGCCGTTCGGTCGTTATCGCGGCGGCTTGTCCGGCATCCGCACCGACGACCTGGCCGCGCTGCCGATTCGCCATCTGCTGCAACGCATGCCCGGACTCGATCCCGCCGCGATCGACGAAGTCATCCTCGGCTGCGCCAACCAGGCCGGCGAGGACAACCGCAACGTCGCGCGCATGGCCGCCTTGCTGGCCGGGCTTGCCGGCATCGGTGCCGGGCGTCACCGTCAACCGGCTGTGCGCCTCGGGACTGGAGGCGATCGGGCAGGCGGCGCGCGCGATCGCGACCGGCGAGTGCGACCTGGTCATCGCCGGCGGCGTCGAAAGCATGTCGCGCGCTCCGTACGTCATGGGCAAGGCGGATGCGCCGTTCTCACGCGGGCAGCAGCTCGAGGACAGCACGCTCGGCTGGCGCTTCGTCAATCCGTTGATGGAGGCAGGGCACGGCATCGACAGCATGCCGCAGACCGCCGAGAACCTTGCGCGCGAACACGGGATTTCCCGCGCCGATCAGGATGCCTACGCGCTGCGTTCGCAGCAGCGCGTCGCGCGCGCGAACGAGGCCGGCCGTTTCGCGCCGGAACTGATGTCGGTCGACGCGCTGTCCAGCGACGAGCAGCCGCGCGCCGACACTACGGCAGCAAGGCTGGCAGCGCTGGCGCCGCTGCTCGGCGCCGATACCACTATTACCGCCGGCAATGCTTCGGGCCTGAACGATGGCGCCTGCGCGCTGTTGCTGGCGTCGGAATCGGCTGTGGAGCGCTGGCGACTGACGCCGCGCGCGCGCGTGCTCGGCATGGCCTCGGCCGGCGTGCCGCCGCGCACCATGGGCATCGGTCCGGTGCCGGCGATCGGAAAACTGCTGGCTCGGCTGGACCGCGAACTCGGCGGCTTCGACGTCATCGAGATCAACGAAGCCTTCGCCGCACAGGTCCTGGCGGTGACGCGCGCACTCGGCCTGGCCGACGACGCCGGACACGTCAATCCGAACGGCGGCGCGCTCGCGCTCGGCCACCCGCTCGGCGCCAGCGGTGCGCGACTGGTGCTGACCGCCATGCAGCAACTGGCCGGAGATGAACGGCACGGACCTGGATCCGGCAGAGGCGGGCAGGGCTCGGCATTGATCGCGATGTGCGTCGGCGTCGGACAGGGACTGGCGTTGGCACTCGAGCGTGGCAACTGACATGATCGGCTGGAAGACAGGCGCAAGGACGCAAGCGACTGCCGCAGGTCACGCGACGTCGATCCGGATTCAAGGCATCGGTTTCAAGGGTGTAGTGCAATGAGTCTCGCGTCCCAGCCCACCGCCAATCTCGAAACGGCCCTGGCCCATGCCTCGCGCCTGCTGGCGACCGATCCGGCGCTCGCCGGCGAGCAGGCTGCGGAGATCATCAAGGCCGTCGGCGACCACCCCATGGCCCTGCTGCTGCTCGGCGCATCGCATCGCGCGCGCGGCGAGATCGGGCGCGCCCTCGAAGTCCTGTCGCCGCTCGCGCTCGCGCAGCCCAATTCAGCCATGACCCATCTCGAGCTCGGCATCGCGCTGGCACGCGCGAAGCGCGGCGACGAAGCCGGCGCCGCGCTGCGGCGCGCGATCGCGCTCAAGCCCGACCTGCCGGAAGCCTGGCTCGCGCTCGGTGACCACCTCATGGCCACCGGCGACAGCGAGGGCGCAGACGCCGCCTATGCAAGCCACGTCCGCTTTTCCACGCGCGACCCGCGCCTGCTCGCTGCTGCCACCGCGCTGTACGAAAACCGCATCCCGGATGCGGAAGTCTTGCTGCGCGAACAATTGCAACGGTCGCCGACCGACGTCGCCGCGATCCGCATGCTCGCCGAAATCGCCGCGCGCCTGGGCCGCAACGAGGATGCCGAGCACCTGCTCGCGCGTTGCCTGGAACTCGCACCGAGCTTCCACGCCGCGCGCCAGAACTACGCGCTGGTCCTGCATCGCGGCAACAAGCCTGTGCAGGCTTTGGCGGAAATCGAGACTTTGCTCGCCGTCGATCCGGCCAATGCCGGCTACCGCAACCTCGAGGCCGTGGTGCTGTGCCGGATCGGCGACTACGAGCCGGCGATCGCGATCTATGCGGGCATCCTCGACGAATATCCCGGGCACCCGAAGATCTGGATGAGTTACGGCCATGCATTGAAAACGGCCGGTTACCAGGACCGCGCCATCGCCGCCTACCGCAAGAGCCTGGAACTCGATCCGGGTTTCGGCGAAGTGTGGTGGAGCCTGGCGAATTTGAAGACGGTCCGCTTCTCGGAGCAGGACCTCTCCGCAATGCGTCGGCAACTGGAGAAACCGGAGCTCGCGAGCGAGGATCGCCAGCATCTCGAGTTCGCCATCGGCAAGGCCTTGGAAGACATCAGCGACTACGAAGCCTCCTTCCAGCACTATGCGCAGGGCAATGCACTGCGTCGCGCGGAACTGCTGTACAAGGCCGACGACACCTCCGCCCGCGTGCGCCGCATCAAGCACGGTTACACCAGGGCATTCTTCGAGAAGCGCTTAGGCTTCGGCGCGCAAGCACCAGATCCGATCTTCATCGTCGGCCTGCCGCGCGCCGGCTCGACGCTGCTCGAACAGATCCTGTCGAGTCATTCGCTGGTCGAAGGCACGATGGAACTGCCCGAGATCACGTCGATGACGCGCATCCTGCGCAAACAGGGCGATGCGTCCCAGGCTACGCCTTATCACGACGTGCTCGAAACCCTCGATGCCGACGAACTGCGTGACCTCGGCCAGCGCTACATCGAGCACACCCGCATCCAGCGCAAGACCGAGGCGCCGTTCTTCATCGACAAGATGCCGAACAACTTCGCCCACATCGGCCTGATCCAGCTGATGCTGCCGAACGCGAAGATCATCGATGCGCGGCGGCATCCGCTGGCCTGCTGCTTCTCGGGGTTCAAGCAATATTTCGCGCGCGGGCAGAGCTTCAGCTACAGCCTCGACGACATCGGCCGCTACTACCGCGACTACGTCGAATTGATGGCGCACTTCGACGAGGCCCTGCCGGGCCGCATCCACCGCGTCATCTACGAGCGCATGGTCGACGACACCGAAGGCGAAGTGCGGCGCCTGCTGGACTACTGCGGCCTGCCGTTCGAGGAACAGTGCCTGCGCTTCTTCGAGAACGAGCGGCCGGTGCGTACCGCCAGTTCCGAACAGGTGCGCAAGCCGATCTACCGCGAAGGCGTCGACCACTGGCGGCACTACGAGCCGTGGCTTGGGCCGTTGAAAACCGCTTTGGGTCCGGTGCTGCAGGCATATCCTGCAGTCCCGGCGTTTGTTGGCGTGGCTGGTTCCGATTGCAACTCATAACGAGAGAAAAGGGGAAGACGATGCACAAGGCGCTGAAGAGACGACACGAACGCTGCAACCGGTCGGCGTTGAGCCGATTGCCCCTGGCCACCGCCATCTATCTCGCGGTCAGTTCGATGGCCTTCGCGCAGGAGGTCGTGCAGGACCCGGCAGCGCCCGAGGCGACCAATGAGTCGGCCGATCAACGCGCCGCGACGCTCGACACCGTCACCGTGACCGCGCAGAAGCGCACGGAGAACCTGCAGAAGGTGCCGATCAGCATCCAGGTGCTCGGCGAGCAGAAGCTGCAGGAGCTCAACATCACCGATTTCGACGACTACGCCAAGTTCGCACCGAGCGTCTCCTATCAGAGCCTGGGCCCGGGCTTCGCGCAGGTCTACATGCGCGGCGTCGCGAGCGGCGGCGACGGCAACCATTCCACTTCCCTGCCGAGCGTCGGCATGTATCTCGACGAACAGCCGATCACGACGATCCAGGGCGCGCTCGACCTGCACCTGTACGACATCAATCGCGTCGAGGTGTTGGCGGGACCGCAAGGCACGCTGTACGGCGCCAGTTCGCAGGCAGGCACCATCCGCATCATCACCAACAAGCCGGATCCCAGTGGTTTTTCCGCGGGGTACGCCCTCGAAGCCAACACCATCAGCGATGGCGGCAATGGCTACGTGGCTGAAGGATTCGTCAATGTCCCGCTGGCCGAAAATGCCGCCATCCGCCTCGTGGGCTGGCGCGAGAAGGAGGCGGGCTTCATCGACAACGTGGAAGGCGACCGCCAGTTCCCGAGCTGGGGCGGTTCGGTCAGCAACCGCGACTGCACTTCCACTGAGCTGCTGGTCTGTACCGAACGCGCCGAAGACGACTACAACGATATCGAGACCACCGGTGCGCGTCTGGCGCTGAAGGTCGACTTCAACGAGAACTGGTCGGTCACGCCGTCGGTCATGGGCCAGAAGCAGACCACCAACGGCCTCTTCGCGTTCGATCCTGCCCTCGGCGACCTCAAGGTCAAGCACTTCTATCCGGAGCGTTCGGAAGACAGCTGGATGCAGGCCGCGCTGACCGTGGAAGGCAAGATCGGCAATTTCGACGTCACCTATGCCTTCGCCAATCTCAATCGCGACGACGAGGTCGATTCCGATTACAGCGACTATTCGTTCTGGTACGACACCATCGCGGGGTATGGCGCGTCGATCTACAACGACGCCGGCGAGCTGATCAATCCGTCGCAGTACATCCAGGGCAAGGACAAGTACGAGAAGACCAGCCACGAACTGCGGATCACTTCGCCGGAAGACTGGCGCCTGCGGTTCGTCGGAGGCGTGTTCTGGCAGGAGCAGGAACACGACATCCAGCAGGATTACCGGATCGACGGTTTTCGCGACTCAGACGCGGTTCCAGGATGGCCCGACTCGGTGTGGCTGACCAAACAGTTCCGCGTGGATCGCGACCAGGCGGTGTTCGGCGAGGTCTCCTACGACATCACCGACCAGCTGACCGTGAACGCCGGCATGCGCTTCTTCAAGGTCGACAACAGCCTGAAAGGATTCCACGGCTTCACGGGCTATATCGTCGACGATCCGGATGACGCGACGGACGCGTTCTGTGCGGATCCGGCCACGCCGTACAAGAACGCGCCTTGCGTCAATATCGACAAGCGCATCCGCGAGAACGACCACATCGGCAAGCTCAACCTGACCTATGAGCTCAGCGACACCAAGTTGATCTATGCCACATGGTCCGAAGGTTATCGCCCCGGCGGCAACAACCGGCGCGGCAGCCTGCCGCCGTACGTGTCGGATTACCTGACCAACTACGAGTTCGGCTGGAAGACCACTTGGTTCGACAATCGACTGGCGTTCAACGGATCGGTGTTCCGCCAGGAATGGGAAGACTTCCAGTTCAGCATCCTCGGTGCCAACGGCCTGACCGAGGTCAAGAACGCCAACCAGGCACAGATCGACGGCGTGGAAATGGAACTCAACTGGGCCGCCACGTACAACCTGCGGCTGTCCGGCGGCGCCGCGTTCTACGATGCCAAGCTCACGGAGAACTTCTGCGGCTGGACCGATGAAGCCGGCAATTCCGTGACCGACTGCCCGCCCGGGACCTTGAACCCGAACGGTACATTCGACGATCCCAGCGACGATACCGCGGTAGAGGGACCGGAAGCCCCGGACGGCACGCGCCTGCCCGTGACGCCGAAGTTCAAGGGCAACCTGACCGCGCGCTACACCTTCGACATCGGCAGCCTCGAAACCTACGTGCAGGGCGCGTATGTCCACGTCGGCGAGCGCACGTCGGACCTGCGCCTGCTCGAACGCGGCATTCTCGGTGATCTGGCGGCCTACGACGTCTTCGATTTCGCGGTAGGTGTCCGCAAAGACAACTGGGCGCTGGATTTCTTCCTGAGCAATGCGTTCGACGAGCGGGCCGAGATTTCCAGGTTCGCCCAATGCGCCGAAACGGTCTGCGGTGCCGCGGGCGTCGTGCCCGAGTATCCCAATGGGCAGATCTATACCGTCACCAACCAGCCGCGTACCTTCGGCATCCGTTTCTCGCAAAACTTCTAGTCAGGCAGCGGCCGGCGGTAGTCCTTTTTTGACTACCGCCGGCTTTCTTATTCCTGCGATCCTGCACGCCAATATCGCGACAGGACCACCCCTCCCGATGGAGCGCTTGATGCCCAGAACCCTACTTGCAGCGCTGCTCGCGCTGGCGGTCACCTTCCCCTGCAGCGCGGCAACCCCGAATGCGCACGAAGCCCAGGCCCGCGAGATCTACAGCAAGCTGATTTCCTTCAAGACATCGATCGGGCTGGGACAGGTCCCGGCGATGGCCAACTACCTGGCCGGACAGTTCCGCGCCGCCGGATTCCCCGAGGCCGATATCCATGTACTGCCCGTCGGCGAAACCGCATCGCTGGTCGTGCGTTATCGCGGCGACGGCTCCGGCGGCAAGCCCATCCTGCTGATGGCACACATGGACGTGGTGACCGCAAAGCCCGAGGACTGGAAGCGCGACCCGTTCAAGCTGATCGAAGAGAACGGCTACTTCTATGGCCGCGGCACCTACGACGTGAAGGACGGCGTGGCGACGTTGACGGCGACCTTCCTGCGCCTGAAATCCGAAGGCTTCGTGCCGACCCGCGACCTGGTGATCGTGTTCACCGGCGACGAGGAAACCGCCATGGCGACCACGCAGGATCTCGCCGGCAAGCAGCGGGCGTTGATCGATGCCGAGTTCGCGCTCAATAGCGATGGCGGCGGCGGCACGCTCGACGAAGCCGGCAAGCCCCAGTCGTACGGCGTGCAGACCGCGGAAAAGACCTATGCCAGTTTCGAGCTGACCACGCGTAATCCGGGTGGTCACAGCTCGATACCGCGCGACGACAATGCGATCTACGAGCTCGCCGACGCGCTCGAGCGCGTGCAGGCCTATCACTTCCCGGTGATGTCGAACGAGACCACGCGGGCCGCTTTCAAGGCGGCTGGCGCGGTGACGCCCGGTCCGCTCGGCGCAGCGATGAAGCGCTTCGCTGAAGACCCGAACGACAAGGCCGCGGCCGATGCCTTGGCCAAGGTACCGACCGAAGTCGGGCGCACGCGCACGACCTGCATCCCGACGCTGTTGCGCGGCGGCCACGCCGACAACGCGCTGCCGCAGTCGGCGACGGCGACCATCAATTGCCGGATCTTCCCGGGCGTTGCGGTCGCCACCGTGCAGAAGGCGCTGCAGGATGCGGCCGGCCCGAAAGTCGAGGTCACGTCAATCGGTTCACCGACCGCCAGCGATCCGTCGCCGCTGCGCGAGGACGTGATGGCAGCGGTCACCAAGGCCGTGCACGTCCGCCACCCCGGCGTGCCCGTGGTGCCGGTGCAGGAATCCGGCGCGACCGACGGCGTGTACTTCCGCGCCGCCGGCATCCCGACCTACGGTGTCGGCGCGATGTTCATCAGGAACAGCGACGCCTTCGCCCACGGCCTCGACGAGCGCGTGCCGGTGCAGGGTTTCTACGACGGACTCGAGCACTGGTACGTGTTGGTGAAGGAACTCGCCGGGCCGACCGCGAGCCGCAAGGCGAAACCGGGCTCCTGAAGCCGTGCGCGCGACACGAGGGAAATCTGCATCGAGCAGGTTTCCTTCGCGCAGCGCCCGAGTTCATGGATGGTCGCGAACTAACCTGCAGGGACCGCGGTCTGGTCCCGAAGGGTCGGTAGACCGCGCAGTTCCATCGTACGGGTCAATTCCTGGACCATCGCCTCGGGTGTCAGTGGACGGTAGTAGACGTATCCCTGGATGACGTAGCAGCCCCAGGCATTGAGCATCTCCACCAGCGCCATGGTTTCGACGCCCTCGGCAATAATTTTCTTGTCGAGGGCCTCGGCGAGCGCAATGATCGAACGGATGACCGAAATCGACGCGTCGCCCTCCTGCAGGTCGGCGAAGAACGAACGATCGATCTTGAGCGTGTCGGTAGGCAGCTTGGTCAGGTATGCCAATGACGAATAGCCCGTACCGAAGTCGTCGATCGCGACGGTCGCGCCGGCATCGCGGATAAGCTGCAGCTGTTGCGCTGCCGCCCCACTGTCGTTGACCAGCAACGACTCGGTGACTTCGATCTCGAGTTCGTCCCAGCGGATCCCGGCCATTGCGACGGCATTGGCGACGACGTCGACCAACCTGCCGGACCGCAACTGGTGGCTGGAGATGTTGACGGCCACCAAGGGCAAGTCGAGCCCTTGCCGCTGCCAATCTCCCAGTTGCCGGCACGCTTCGTCGAGCACGAATTTGCCGAGCTCTTCGATCAGGCCGCACTCCTCAGCGAGCGTGACGAACACCGCCGGCGGAATATTGCCCTTGCTGGGATGCGTCCAGCGCGCCAGGGCTTCGGCACCGACGATGCGCCCGTTGCGGCTGTCGATACGCGGCTGATAATGCAACTGCAGCTGCCCGGCCCGGATCGCCGCGCGCAAGTCGTTCTCCAGCTGCACGCGGGTCAGGGCGGCGGCGTTCATTTCTTCCTCGAAGAATTCGGCCCTGCCGCCACCGGCTTTCTTGCCACGGTACATGGCCACGTCCGAGTTGTGGATGAGCTGGAGCGCATCGGCTCCGTGATTCGGGTGCAGAGCGATGCCGGCACTGAATCCGACCACGAGTTCGATTCCTTCGGCCGTGATCGGTGCGGCGAATGCGGCCGTAATGCCTGCCATCGCACGCGCGGCAGCGGCCGCATCGCGGATGTTTTGCAGGATGACGAAGAACTCGTCTCCGCCGAAGCGGGCGACGAAATCGTCGTTGCGGACGCTTTTCCTGATGCGTTCGCCGGCCAGGACGAGGATGCGGTCTCCGAGCGTGTGTCCGAGTCCGTCGTTGATCGACTTGAAGCGGTCTAGATCGATGAAGATCGCGGCAAACTCCAAGCCTGTCTTCCTGGTCTGCTCGATCGCCAGTGTCAACGCTTCGACCGCCGCCAGGCGATTGGGCAGGCCGGTCAAAGGATCGTGGCGTGCCTGGAAAACAAGCAGGCTTTCGTGCGCTTCGACGGCCTTCGCCACGGCGATGCGCTCGGCGAGCTCGCGGACCTCGGCCAGCGCCTCTTCTGAAGGGGCCTCGCCGGGTAAGCGTCCCAGCGCCACCCAGATGCGCGTCCCGCCGCGATCGGTCAACGCCAGGTAGGTCACGACAGTCGCGCCGTGGACTTCGAGCCCCGGTCCGGGTACCGCCGTCGTTGTCCATTCGTCGGTGCCCGCCGATGGCCCGTAAACGTCCGCGGGCAGCGGCGCCAATGCTGCGAGCGCGCCGGTTTCGACCCGCCTCTGGTCGCGCGCGCGCACATAGTGGCGCCTGTCTTCAAGTACTCCGGCGCTGCTGACGGTGACGCCGGCTACCTCCACGTCGGCGACGATCTGGATACGGGCGACGACGATGTCGATTACGAGCGAGACCGGCACGCGCTCGAGAATCAGGCGATCGACTTCGGACAGCGTACGCAGGGTTTCCATCTGCCTGCGGATGCGATTTTCCATCTCGCCGAAGGTGCTGGTCAGTGTTGCGAGTTCGTCCTCGTTCGTGGACCGGGCAAGCGGCTCCGGTGATTGCGATACTGCCCGGATCCTCGCCATGAGCGACTCCAGCGGCACGAGGATGCGGCGGATCTGGATGGAGCTGAGCAGCAGCACGAGCAGCAGCAGACCAGCCGCGAGCGGCGCGAGCACCTTGAGGTGTCCGGCCAGCGCGGGCGGGTTCTGTTTGGTGGCTGCAATCGTCCAGGACCCGGTTGCAAATTGGGGCTTGAGGAACAGCTCCCATTCGTCGTGCATGAGGTCGCCGGCGCGGAGGTGCCGCGGCGCGTCGCCGACGCATGCCAACAACTGTTTATCGGCGCGGACGCATAGCTGTCCGTCGATGGCAAGATCCTCCTGCTTGCCCCATAGGAACGACGGCCTTAGCGTTCCGGCGAGGATCGTATTGGCCGGACTGTCTTGAGGGCGGCTCAGCAGGACGACCTGGGGCGGTGCGCGACTCACGGCCGGGAGCACCAGAAGTTGAGTCGACTTGAGCACCTCAGGCGGTTGCCGCGCCAGTCTCGATGCGAGTCCAGGACGAGTCGTTTCGGTCTGCTGCCGGGTATCCACCCATGCCGTTTCGGTGAAAAACGGCTCCAGCAACGCCTGGTTGGTCGTCGCTGAGCCACGGCCCGCGATGGCATGGTCGAGCATCGCCTGGGCAGCTTGCAGGCGTTCGAAAATGGTCATCGCGAAATTCTTGCCTTCCGCGCGCAGCGTCGCCTGGCTCGACTGCTGTGCATTGCGCGCCGCCGTTCGGTAGGTGAGCCAGAAGACGGCCATGGCCGGGATGATCACGGCTATGCAGAACATCAGCAGGATGCGCCTGCCCAGCCTGCTGCGGAGAAACGTGCCATCGAGCCGCATAGAGGGACGCATGCCGCTGTCAGAACTCTTCTGCAAGACCGATGAAGCCGCCGTCGCGCGCGCGAATGATGTCGTCGAGGCTGTCCTTCTGGCTGACTTGCGGCTTGAACACGCCATTCTTGCCCGCGCTGAAGAGGTCGTAGTCGGAGTTGATCGGGTTCAACTTGTGATCCTTGCGCGCCGATCCATGGCCGTTGACACCGGCCAGCTTGGTGTAGAAATAGGGCTGCTGCCAAGGATCCGGGAACGCTGATCGGCCGATGTCCGACAGACTGCCCGGCAGCGCACCGTCATGCCTATTCTGATAGCGCTCTATTTCGACTTGCATCAGCGCAATGTCGCCTTGCGCCGTCGCGTTTCGGGCGCGGTCCACATACTTGGAGAACTGACCGACGGCCAGGGTCGTCAAGATGGCGATTACGGCTACGGCGAACATCAGTTCGAGCAGAGTGAAGCCCGCCCGAGCGCTTGGCCGTAGGCCGTGCGCGCTTGGGTCGGAGATGGTTTCGGGATTGCGAATTCCTGCCGCGCGACGACGACGACGAGCACGGTGCGGCTCACGCGGCTCGACAACGGGATCGACCGTGTCCAGTTCTTTCTTGCAACACATGCGCAGCCCCCCTGGTGCGTAGCTCACCCGCGCATCTTTAGCATGGGGGAGCGCAGAGGTCGGTGAGGGCGGCCGAGCGCCATTCAGGTACTAAAACGGAGAACCCCGTAGTGCGAGATCACGCGTTTGTGCAGCGGGTGAGAGCCGACGCGCTTCTTTGGAAGGACTCCCTTCGCGTCAGCCGCATTCAGGCACTCATTTTCTCCAGCATGTGGTCGATGACCTTGCCGTGCTCGTCTTGCGGACTGAACAGAATGACTTCTGCATCCGCGCCGACACTGACCGTATGGCCAGGTGGCCAATAGAAAAGGTCGCCGCCGCTGAGGTTCTCGTGCGTGCCGTCCGCGTAGGTGACGGTGAATTCGCCCTGCAACACGTAACCCCAGTGCGGAGACTGGCACAGGTCGCCTTTCAAGCCCTGCAGTAACGGCGAGATGTCGGTACCGGCGCCGATGGAAAAGTACTCGGCTCCGATCACGCCGTATCCGGTCGCATCGCCGAAATTCGTCTTTTGCCGCGCTACGGCACCTGGGACGTCGAATCTGACGGGGATGTCCTGCTTCGCTATGCGCATCGCATGTTCCTCCGACGTGGCCCGGGGAGCAGGGCGCATGTGCCGGAGCAGCACGCGCGCCCAAGGCGACTCCCGATCCAGGCAACGCTTGCCGCCGACCAAAGCGGCCACGCAGGTCGCGCAGATGAAGCCGGATTCATTTTTTGCCTTGCCAGTGACCGGCGCCGCCCATGCAGATCGTTGTTTGACCAAGAGGCAAGGTCCTTTTAGCTAGGTGCGGCAACGCAGGATCTGCCTCGCGCGGCCGCAGTGCGGACCCCGCCTCGCCGCAATCCCAGCAGGAGCGCGCCCGTTGCGTATCGTGAATTCACTCGATGATCTGCTGCGCCTGCCGCGCGATCGCTACGTGAATGGTTTCGGCGCGCGCATGGCGGTGCAGCTGGAAATTCCCACGCTCGCGCGCCACGCGCTGATCCGCGCGCAGCGCCCGCTCAATCGCTTGCAGTCGCGCTGCGGCTGCGTGGCCGGCGCGATCGCGATGCTCGCGAGCCTGGCCATCGGCTGCGCGCAGGTTTACGGCCGAAATGCCGGCACGCTTTCCTGGCACGCCGTGACGCAATTCGCGACGGTCCTGCTCGTCGCATTCGTGTTCGGCTTCGCCGCAAAGATGATCACGCTGATCGCAACGCGCTGGCAGTTCGCGCACGAATGCCGCGTCCAGTATCGCGCGCTCACGCGCCAGCAGGGGGACACCGAGCCACCGGACGGATAGGAGAGCAGACATGTCCACCTGCACCCAATGGGTCGACAAGGGTGTCATCGAATGCAAGCAATGGGCCGATCGCTGGACGCGCCGCTGCCAGGATTGGGCGGACAGCGTCCGCCGCGTCTGCGACGAATGGAAGGACGAGGGCTACCAGGCTTGCGACCGCTATGAAGACCAGGGCTACGACAGCTGCAGTTCGTGGAGCGAAACCTGCTCGGATTGGTTGCCGTGGCCGCTGTCCTACCTCTGCGATGCGTTCGAATGGGTCTGCGACGCCTGGGTGTGGATATCGCACTGGGTATGCGTCGCGTTCGTATGGATCTCGTCCTGGGTCTGCAAAGCCTGGGCCTATATCGTCGAATGGGTCTGCGTCGCGTGGTTCTGGCTGATCGAAGCCTTCTGCACGGTGTGGTCATGGGTCGCCAAGCTGGTCTGCATCGCTTGGGACAAGACACGCTGCGCACTGGTCGCTCTGGGCGAGGTCGTCGCCAGCCTCTTCGGCCGTCGCCCGCGCCGTCGGCGCAGGATCCGCCACGTGTTCGTGCTGATGCTCGAGAACCGATCGTTCGATCACATGTTCGGCTTCTCCGACATCCGCGGCACCGATTCCATCACGGGCCAGCCGACGCAGATCGACAATCTTCTCGGCAACCCGCAGAGCAATATCGATCCCGCCACCGGCAACCCCGTGTTCGTCGCCCAGCCCGCAGATTTTGCGCTGAGCGGGGAGGTCGGTGATCCCGGGCACGAATTCCACGACACGCTCGAGCAACTTGCAGGCAGCGGGGCCGTGTGGCCTAGCGGCGGTACGCCGAGTTATCCGCCCATCGACAACAGCGGCTACGTGGCCAACTTCCGTGGACGCGGCTCCGTCTCGCCGGAGAAGGCGATGCATGGCTATGCGCCCGACCAGTTGCCCATCCTCAATACGCTGGCGCGCGAGTTCGCGGTCTGCGACAACTGGTTCAGTTCCATGCCAGGCCCGACCTGGCCGAACCGTCTGTTCGTGCACGCCGCATCCTCCGCCGGCCTCGACGACAGTCCCGGCACCTGGGACACCGTCACCACGACCCTCATCGACGGCTATCGCTTCGACAACGGCAACATTTATGACCGGCTCGAGGACAAATGCCTCGACTGGCTGGTGTTCGAAGGCGACGAGACGCCGCAGGTGTTCTCGCTCAGCGGCATGAACTTCAACGCGCTGCAGGGACGCTTCCGTGATTTCGAGGACTTCCGCGATTCAGTCAACGACAAGCTGTTTCCCGCCTCGTACACCTTCATCGAACCCAACTACGGCAACATCATGCCGTGGACGCCGGAGGACTTCACCTGCGGCACCTCGCAGCATCCTCTCGACGACGTGACACGCGGGGAGCGCCTGATCAAGGACGTGTACGAGGCCGTGCGCAACTCGCCCCACTGGGAGTCGAGCGTCATCATCGTGACCCACGACGAACATGGCGGCTTCTTCGACCACGTCGTGCCGCCGCCTGCCGTGCATCCGGGCGACAGCATCACCGACAACGAGAACAACCACAACGACTACGACTTCGCGCAGGCCGGCGCACGCGTGCCGGCCGTGGTGATCTCGCCATGGATCGCACGAGGGACGATCGACCACGTTGGGTACGATCACACTTCCGTGATCAAGACCGTCGCGGAACTGTTCTCGCTGAGTTCGCTGACCGACCGCGACCGTGCCGCCAACAGCTTCGCGCATCTGCTGTCGCTGGCCACACCGCGTGCCGATGCGCCGACGCAGCTGCCACCCGTGGCCGAGTCCGGTTGGCGTTGCACCAGCGACGCGCCGGATTCCGATACCGGCAACACGACCGGCGGACTCACCAGCCGCGAGCAGTGGGAAGCCGAGCGGCGCGTGAGCGAGGAGATGAAGAAGGAACTCCAGTCACGCAAGCCGGAGCCGGCGATCCGCGGATTCGCACGCGTGGCGCTGCGGCGCTATTTGAGCGTGGCGCCGATCAATAAACGCGATGAGATCCTGGAAAGGTTCATGCAAATCCGGAACAGCTACGAAGCACGGCTGTTCATCAAGGATGCGAGGGATGCGATCCGGCTGCACAAGAGCGAGATGCCGCGAAGAGGAGGTAAGAAAACACGGGCGACGTGATCATTCGCCAGATTGAGACGTCGAGGCATGCGGCGGAAATCCCGATGCTTACTGGTGGTGCCCACAAATAATCCGATTGCGCAACGACCGGCGAGTGTGCCGACGCACTGACAGCCGGATTGTTTCGAAACTTGAGCAGCGGGGACGAGTGCGGCGACAAGGCAGCCTGGCCGACCCGATGCCAGCCCATTAGGACAATGGGGAGGATAGGCAGCGCCTAATGCCCGCTGTCCATGATGCGATTAAACCATTGGCGAATTCCTAGCAAAGTTGAACAAATCGCTAGGGGGTAGGCGCCACGATCACAGGGTTAGTTTTGAGTCACCAAGACAGCGCAGCAAGACAGAAGCACACGCCCGTAATCAACGACGGGACCCTGTTGCCGATAGATGCGATCGCAGTGCGGCCGTTCTCCGCTGAAGATCTACAAGAACTTGTAGATCAGGTTCCAGCATGCTTGGCAGGCAAACTGGCGATGATGGCGCTGAAACGAGCGCCCATCGTTTGAGCCAAGCGTAAAAAGCCCCATATGGGGGCTTACGTTCTCGAAGTCATGACCTTCTGAACGATCTTCCAGGTTCCGTTGATCTTCAAGCACGACAGCAGATCCGTGAACTGGCGTGGAGGTACTTGCAATTTAACTTTCAGAAGCCCGAGGTCTCTTTCGACGTCAATAGACAGGATCTCGTCGTCGCGCTCCAGGCCACGTTGCTTTGGAGCTTTCGTGTTGCGAACGACGGCTAACCACATCGCAAGCGGCGTCACGCCCACGTCGCCGCCATCGGCGACCCTCGTCACGAAGCTCGAGGGATGAAATATGGATGCAAATTTCTCAGCATCCATTTCATAGGCGGCGTCTAAATAGGCCTCCGCCAGAGTGCGCAATGCGCGAACATCGGTATCCATGACTACCTCGTCGGTATGTCCACCCACCATTCGATACGTGCCGCAATCCCCGCCCGAGCGCCGGGTTTTGGCCGCAGCGTGCAGAGAATCGACTCGCATCCACCTTGTCGGTCAAATCTAGGGCAACGGCACCTATCAGACTAGATGTGTTGCACAGGATGGAGTCATGAGAGATATTCATGATCATGGGAAACGAGCTCAACGACCTTGCCACGTTTGCGACAGTCGCCAGCGAGCGAAGCTTCACGCGTGCTGCAGCGAAACTCGGCGTCTCCCAGTCCGCCCTGAGTCACACGATCCGGAGACTCGAGCAGCGGCTCGATCTCCAGCTACTCGCTAGGACGACAAAAAGCGTATCGCCAACCGCTGCCGGCGCGGCTCTTTTGAACGAGCTATCTCCGGCGCTTGAGCAAATTTCATTAGCATTGGACAAAGCTCGAAGCGTTCGCCACCGCCCAACGGGACGTCTCAGAGTGGTGATGTCACGGTCGGCTGCTGAGATGGTGTTGTTGCCAAAGATCGCAGCATTCGCCGAGACCTACCCTGAGATCGTCCTGGACGTTGTCACTGTGACGGGTCCCGTAGACATCGTTGCAGGCGAGTTCGATGCCGGTATTCAACTCGGCGAGTATGTTCAAAAGGACATGATCGCGGTGCGCGTCACGCAGGAATTGCGTTTGGCGGTCGTGGGATCGCCCGCCTATTTTTCCTCACGAAGCATTCCTCGGAATCCCAACGATCTGAATGACCATCGATGTCTGAACTTGCGTCTTCAGAGTGGTCCGTATCGTTGGGAGCTTGAGCGGGGGCGCAAAGCCATCACAATCGGAGTGAATGGGCCGCTCATCATTGACGACACGAACCTCGTGATCCAGGCGGCGCTCACCGGCGCCGGTCTTGGCCTCGCATACGAAGAGCAGGTTGCCGAGCATGTTACTGAGAACCGCCTCATTCGGGTGCTGGAGAACTGGACGCCGCCTATCCCTGGCTTCTTCATGTATTACCCCAGTCGCCGGCATCAGCCTGCGGGACTTACTGCGCTAATTAATGCTCTGCGTTGCTCGTAAAGTTCACATGCGCCGTACGGATCGTGGGCTGAATTGAACGCACCTTGCAATACGGCACGCCTTTGCCTTCTCCGTATCGGCAAAACCGGTCATCGCCATCTCGAAGGGGAACGGTGTTACCCGGCCGGCGGCTCGGCGAGACAGGCGGCGTTGTTCCAAATGTTCCGCAGCAACGATGCTGACTTAGGAGCGGCGGGGCCAAACGCTAAGGCTCGCCTGGTGGCGAGCGCGTTCGAAATCGCGTACGACTACGGCGTTGATTGCGCCATCGAGCGCTTCGATCCGAGCGATGGCCGCGGTAAGTTCAAGTGAGCTGATGGATTTCGCGCGGACTGCCGCCGCAAGTTCTGTTGCGCTTGATGTCGCGAACGAATCATTTACCTGCTGCATCGACGGTATCTCGAATTGATTCTTGTGCTCTGTGCGTTTCACGAGAAACCCGGGCGCAGCTACGGACGGAGATCTAACAACGCCTTGCCGCCCTCTATTTCGATAGGTACCGATACGTGATCGTGGACGATGAACCACACACCATCGATCTTGCGAAAACCCGTGGTCCAGCGCACCCAGTAATCCGTCTTCATACCGTTTTTCAACGTGCCGCTGATCCGATTGAGGCTGCGGCCAAAGGCAACCCCGTCTCCTATCGTGAGTTCGAGCCGAGGAATCTCATAGCCTATCGGATGCTCATAGGCCGCAAAGGCACGCGACCAGTTCTGTCGCTTGGCATCAACGCGTTCATGCTGCAGCGGTGCTTCTAGATCGAATGACACAAGGTCCGGTGCAAAAATCACCACGACTTTGTCCAGGTCCTTGTCGCGAATCGCAGCGACGTAATCCTCGATCCGCTGCCGGATCGCGGCCTCTTCGACCGCATATTGCGTTGCCATGCCTTGCCTCCTTGTAGTCGGTAGATCGGTAGTCGCGCCGTTGCCGGAATCATCCGTCCGAGTGCTTAGTTCGCTTCACATGGACATCTTCGGTTTCGCGGGCAGTTCCTGGGTTAAGAAGGACGGGACGACTGCTTTAAGAATCTCTACATTTGCCGGGTTGAAGAAGACGCCGCCGTGGCTCGTACCCGGGAGAACCAAAAGCTGCACCTTGGGTAACCCGTTCATGTCTCCGTTCGTGATGCCGCCGGCTAGCTTGTGCATCTCCGCTGCGTGCCCAGTGCTGACGATATCGGCGTCACCGAAGATATAAAGCGCAGGTACGCCGATCTTGGCAAAGTCCGCACTCCAGTCGTATGTCTCAAGATCAAGGGCCTTGAGCTTGCCGACCAGGACCGGAAACTGGGTGGGGTCTGGCGCCAGTTTTGCGTAGTCAGTTTCGAAGACCGTTCCCTTGAATTGCTCGGGCGTAATTGAGCGAATCATCGCGAAGAAGTCTTTTCCTAACACCTCTTCCGTGTAACTCATGCCGGCGGCTGCCGAAATGAGTCGGCTGACCTTCTCTGGATGGTCGATTGCGAGACGCATTGCGACGGTGCCACCCATTGAATAGCCCATCACGGAGGCTTTCTCAATCTTCAAGTGGTCGAGTAGGGCAGAGACGTCGTCGGCCATGCGGTCGTAAGTTATCGGCGTATCACGATCGCTCGTTCGGCCATGGCCTTGTAGCTCGACGGCGACGACGCGATGCGTCCCGGCGAGTGTAGGAATCATCGCGGTCCAGTTGCTGTTATTGCTCATGTAGGCGCCATGCAGCAACACGAGTGGCTCTCCTTGGCCATGTTCCTCGTAGAACATCCTCAGACCGTTGATGCTGGCAATCTCGGCCGTCGCGGGTGAGATTGACGAGAGGGCTAGCGCGAGAGTCGCGGCCAGCTTTGCAAAGAACGTATTCATGCGCATTCCTGGTTTACGTGCGCGAGCATTGCCATCTTTCGGTGAAGACAGGTACTCGCCCGGTCGATGTGGCTTGTCGTTGTCTCAGGCTGCCAGAGCTTCTTCCGACGGCATGACTGTCTCTGGGTTCAGCCAAACGAGCTCGAACACATGGCCATCGGGATCTTCGAATGCTCGGTTGTAGAGGAATCCCAAGTCGATGGGTGCTCGCATGTCAGCTTTGCCGCCAGAGTCTGCAGCAATCTCGGCCAGTAAATCGACGTCTGCACGACTGTCGCGCGACAGGCACAAAAGAGCCTGACAGGTAGCATGTGCATCGGCTACCGGCTTGGTAATGAATGTGCTGAAGTAATCGCGCGACAGCAGCTGAAAGGTTATTGTCTCGGACCAGATCATCGACGATGCTTTCTCGTCGCTGAATTTCTCATTCTTCAAACAACCGATCGCTTCATAGAAGCGAGTTGCGGTGGCGAGGTCCGCGACGGGAAGATTGATAAAGATCATTTTTGACATGATTTCCGCTCCGGTGCTAAGGGTTAAATGTGTTTTTTTTCATACGGGCGGACGCCAGTGGCTAGTGATTGCGGAAGTCTGCTGAGGTTTGCAATCTTGATTTGACGCTCGGGTAGGGATGAGCCTTGCCGCAACAAGGTAGCTCCGCCATTTTTTGGTAGCAATGACAGAGATAGAGCGGAATCTGCCATTGCCAGAACCGTTGCCTTCGTCGTTCATCAGGGCCGTCTATTTCCTCGACGCGATCGCCAGACCGGTAGAGCGGACCTGTAGGTTTCTGGCAGGAGGTCAGGCGAAGCTTCCTTCGAGCCCGCGCTAACGGATGGCGACCGTCAACGGAACTGCAGTCATTGCTTGCGGGACCGAGGCCATGGCTGCTACAGCCCCCACAATCGGCGCAGTTCCTCCTCCAAGATTTCTGGATATTCTTCCGGCCAGAACAGCTTGCCGTCAGGCACGCGGCGGACGCCTTCCGAAAGAGGCAGAAGGGCGTCGAGGTAGTCCGCCATGCTCGGATCGAAGATGCCGTCCTTCATACCCCAAACAATGCGCGTCGGGACCTGTAAGCCACGCAATTTCGCCTCTATGCCAGCAAGAGGGTTCGGCATAAGGGCCGCAGCGTAAGCATTGACTAGCGCTTTGCTCTCGGCGGTAGCCACCAGCGGCCCCAGATAGGCGTCGAGAGCCACGTCCGTGGGCTGGCCGGGGCGGCTGTAGCACAAGCCCCCGAGGCCTTCTGCGGACCGCACGAGCGCTCTGTCGGCGAACCAAGGCACAAGGAGGGTATCGGCGAAGCGACCTTGGGCAGCCATCTCGAGGACCGGCTGGAGCGGCGGCGGCGGCGAGTTGGGCTCCACGTCGCCATTCGTCAATAACAGGGTGCGCACCCGCTGCGGATTCGCCACGGCGAAGAGCTGGGCAACGGCAGTGCCGCTGTCGTTCGCCACGAGGTCAACGGCATAGACCCCAAGGTGGTCCAACAGCGCTTCCAGCATCTTCGCTTGCGCTGCCGGATCCACCGATTGCCCATCCGCCGTCTTCGTAAAACCCTTACCCAGGCTGTCAGGCGCGATGCAGCGGCGCACGGATGAGAGTCGCTCAAGTGCATGTCGCCACTGGAACCCATTCAAGGGAAAGCCATGCAAGAACAACGCCGCGGGTCCCTCACCGGCTTCCACGTAGGCGATTTCGCCGGCGGCGAGCGACGCAAAACGGCGGGCAGCGTGCCATTGGGCGGCATATGCTGCGTCAGCGTCGGATGCGGTGAGGAGGTCGGCGTTTGCCGCGCCCGCTGCAACTGAGAGGGCATCCGTGTTTGCCCCGACCATTGTCTCTGTATGTTCCATATTACGACCCCTAGTTCACGAGGAGGCTCGAACATTGCGGGCACCCTCGGTTGCGGATCAATAACCAGCTAGGTCATTGATCACCGTGCAGGTTCGGCTATAACAGCGCCCATGCCTGCTCCGATCGCGAAATCCAAAATAGCTGCCTCACCCTTCGGCACCCTTTTGCGGGAGTGGCGCCTTGTGCGCCGTTTCAGCCAAGTCGAGCTGTCCCTGCGCAGCGGAATTTCCACGCGGCACCTCAGCTATGCCGAGACCGGAAGAGCCCGCCCCAGTCGCCAGACGGTGCAAATCGTCGCCGAGGCATTGGACGTGCCGTTACGAGAGCGCAACGCGTTGTTACTAGCGGCTGGCTATGCGCCGCACTACCCGGAGACTGCCCTCGACGCACCTGAGCTTGTTCTGATCCGGCGAGCGATAGACGTCACGCTGGCCCAGCACGAGCCGTTCCCAGCGTTCGTGCTCAACCGGACTTGGGATATTCAGTCGGCTAATGCTGGCACGGCTCGTGTGTTGGGCGGACTAAGCCCGGGGGGGCCCAAGCACAACAACATCGTTCGCCAGGTATTCGACCCAGAGGATCTGCGGCCGCTTATCGAGAACTGGAACGATGTAGCAGCCGACCTCTTGGTCCACCTGCATCATGCCGTCCTCCAGCATCCGACCGACGACGAAACGCGGGCATTGTTGGACGAGGCACTTAGCTATCCGGACATTCCCGGACGCATGCGATCGCGTGACCTCAACATGCGCCCCTTGCCGGTTCTCGTTACAACATTCCGAAAGGACGATCTTCGACTGAATTTCTTCTCCACGCTGACCAGATTCGTGGCTACGACCGATATCGCCGTCGAAGAAACCAGAATCGAATGCATGCATCCAGCCGACGACGCGACGCGCGACTTTTGCTCGTCAGCTATGGAAGTCGCCTCATGTTAATGGGTCAAATTCTGACCGGCACGTACCAATGGACTTCCGGCACCTGCCGCGGCGCCTTCCAGGGTCTGATGCCCCCGCGTTCGAGTAAGGATGATCAAGGACCACAAGTAAGATCAGCCGAGCCATAGATTAGGCGGAATCAGTATGCGTCGAGCGGAACGCGAGCGTGTGAGGATATTCGAGCTGCATTGCCACGATGTGAGCGGTGTCGACTCCATACCGGTTTGCAATTGCTCTCAGTGTTTCGTCGAGCGCTTGAGCTGGTCGCAACTGGGCCAAAAAAGGCAGGAACGGGCGCGTCCACTGGTCCATTGTCTCGTCAGCAAGAATCTGCAAACCGCTTCGAGTCCGGACGGGCTCGGCCGTCGCAGCAACAGAAGTCACGTTAGATCTGTAGGTTCGAGACCAAGCGTCGGCGACGAGCGCGAGTGACACCTCGTCCGCCCCGGGCTGCACTTCGATACCGAGGCGATCCCGACGCCAAAACATCGCCGAATTGCTCATGACGGTCATCGCGAAGGGCCGCGTGAGTTTGAAGGCGTTGCTATCGTGGCGCGCGTCCCACTGCACGATTCCGAGACCCTGCGCAACCTCGCCCGCCTTTTGCTGCCCGGCGATTGCTGCAATCAGCGTTAGCATCATCGGTATAGATGCCGTGATACCAGTCGTTGTGACCATCCCTCGATCGACGACGATTCGGCGATCGGGCACGTACTGGATAGCTGGATGCTGCTTCAATAATTCATCGATGAAGTACCAGTGTGTTGTCGCCCGTCGTCCATCGAGCAGGCCTGTTGCCGCTACTACTTTGGCTCCGGCACAGATGCCGATGACTATCGCGCCTTTTTTTGCTTGCTCCTTGATCCATCTGACCGCAGCTGGATCGTCGTCGCGGCTCATAGCGGGCACGATCACGTAGTCGGCACCATCGGGGTATCGCGCATCGAAGTCCGCGATCGTGGCGTTCGGCTGAACTTTGAACACGGGATAGAGCTTCACCACGCCCGGCGCCGTCGACAGAGTGATTACATCCGCGACGTCCGCACGCCTCAGAACGCCGTATGGCAACAGATAGTCCGTCGTCTCTGTCGCATCATTGATACCGACGATGCCGATTACCGGGCGCTGGCGCTTCGGTGGCTTCAAAGCCGCAAGCGTAGACGTTTCCTCCTCGCCAGGGATGCCTTGCGGCGATGGACTTAGAGGTGACGGAGGAAGCCGAAGCAAGAAACCGCCGAGTCCCACTAACCCAGCCGCCGCCACTCCCCCGCCCGCCAAAATGAAACTCCGCCGTTTCATCGTCACCCCCTCTGACGCGCTAAGTCTCGATAGACTACGCCGGGCAGGCGCGCACAGTCGAGTCCCTTTAAACCAGCCGTTATGTTGAACTTGCTGCGACGACTCTCTACGCTGGCCAGCGCATAAAGGCCCGGCGAGAGAACATCTTATTTTGGAGAAATGAAGGGCGCACAAATGACGAAATCGCTGCGAATCTTTACCAAGTCAATCCTAGTTTCATATTGCTTTCTGTTGGGCATTGGTTGCGCAGATGCGGCCGAAGCTTGCACCGATAAGGCGGCGACTCCTGCCGTGATCTTCGAAGAGATCCGCATCCCCTACGACGAACAGCCTGCCCTCGCGGGCGGTGTCTGGTACCCAACGATTTCACAAGACAACGCCACTCCTCCTGGCGTTCGTGCCGATGGGAACCATCTTCCTCTGGTCGTGATGTCACACGGCGGCGGCGGATCATACGATGCACACGTAGACACTGCGACAGCCCTTGCCTGTGCCGGGTTTGTAGTGGCTGCGGTTAGCCATTCGGGAGATACGTACGAAGACCAAAGTCGTGTACTGGAGCTTTGGCGACGACCCGATCAACTGCGCCGCCTAATTGATTTCATGCTCGTCGATTGGCACTTCCACGACCGCATCGACGCCCAGCGGGTCGGAGCATTCGGCTTCTCTAATGGCGGCTTCACAGCCCTGGTTTCCGCTGGCGGCGTTCCAGATCTAAACCGGACGGAGCAGTACTGCAGCTCTCACCCGGACCACGATCTTTGTAATGCACTCTCTAAAGCCGGCGTGAGCACGCGTCTTGGTGACAGGGTTCCAGCTGACGCGTGGACGCACGACTCGCGAATCCGTGCCGTCGTCGTCGCCGCGCCTGCATTCGGTTTCGCGTTTCGAAAGGAGGGCCTCCGCGGAATCAAGATCCCAATGCAGATCTGGGGCGGGGCGCATGATCGCCATCAGCCTGCGCCCTGGTATGAAGACGCAGTCGTCGCCGATCTTCCAACTCCGCCTGAATTTCATCGTATCGAGGGCGCCGGACACTACGACTTCCTGCCTCCATGTAGTGCGTCGTTGTTTCGAGTGGCTCCAGCGATTTGCACCTCTGAATCTGGTTTCGACAGGGCAGAGTTCCATCAAAGGCTAAACAATCAAATCGCCACGTTCTTCGCTCGGCAATTGCCTGTCAAAGACTCAGACAGGGTTTCGACACAGACGAATGTCGAGGTCCGATCCCCGCCGCACTTAGTCGGCCAAAGCGTTAGCTTCGGACGAAGCTCATGGCCTTAGGATTGGTCCTGACTTTGAAGCTTACGGAGATTAAGGCGCTCGCCGAGTGACGCCAGGTACGTTGTCCTACCCTCCACCTCGAACGGCTCGTTCGAATGAGGCACGAGCGCGCCTGAGGGCTTGGGGCGCTTGTCCGAAGCCCCGCATAAAGGCACGGCGCATGCGGCCTGCATCTCCGAATCCAGCGGCCGCGGCAATCCGATCCAGCGATTCATGGCTGGTCTCGACAGCAGCGCGCGCCATTTCAAGCCGTAACCGCTCGACCGCTTTCGCCGGAGTCATTCCTACTTCTTCGTTGAACACTCGAGCGAAGTTGCGGGGGCTCATTGCCGCCTGTTCGGCCAGTCGCTCGACGGTGAGCTGCTCAGCGAGTCGCTCCCGCATCCACAAGATCATCTCGGCGAAACGTCCGGTGCGCCCTCCCAGTTCGACAAGCGCGGAGAATTGCGATTGGCCGCCCGGACGGCGCTGGTAGACAACCAGCTCTTGGGCAACCTCTCTAGCAATTGTCGGCCCAAGATCTTCTTCAATTAGGGCAAGCGCCAGATCGATCCCGGTGGTAATGCCCGCCGACGTCCAGACATGCCCATCGCGAACGAAAATCTTGTCGGCGTTTAGATCAATCTTCGGATATCGTCGGCAAAAGTCGTGCGAGCTCGACCAGTGCGTTGTCGCCTTGCGTCCGTCAAGCAGACCGGCTTCCGCCAGGATGAACGCGCCCGAGCAGACACTCGCAATCCTTCGCGCTTCCGTGTTCCGCAACCACGCCAGGATCTCACGCAACGCATCCATTGAGCGGCTGATCTCGCCGCCGGACACCATCACTGTATCGAAGGGCCCTTTCGTCAGCGGTGTCGCCGAGAGTTTTACCCCGGCGGAGCTTTCCACCTCGCCACCGCCTGGCGCCATCATCGTCAATGCATAGCTTCCGGGGCGAAATTTTTCGGCCATCTCGAACGCGGCCGTTGGTCCCGCCGCGTCGAGGAGCTGAAAGCCGGGATGGAGGACGAGGGCGACGGTTCTGGTCATGGCAGATTCTGCTTGATCTTCGTCATTGCTGCCCAAATGTGGCGAATTTACTCTATCTGAGCAGAACCATTCTGACCCAAAAACCTTATGGGAGAGGCTGCCGCATGGAGTGGGCTACCGATATTTCTCGATCGACAACCGGGAGGAGCGATGTGGCTTCGCCAAGTGGTTTTTGCGATCTACGAGCGTAGATCATCCCTCCAGTATCTCTATCGCCGTACCGACGTGGCAGCTCGTCTCCGTCCAAAGTGCCGATGGCACGGCGAATTTGATCGCCCGCGGACCAGAAACATAGGAAGCCCACTATGAAGAAGATCATCGCATCACAATATTTGTCGCTCGACGGAGTATTGGAAGATCCCGTTGGCATGGAAGATTCTGGCCTGGGAGACTGGACCGGACCATACGCGCGAGGAGCTAAGGGCGATGCGTTCAAGCACGCTGAGCTCTTTGCATGCGAGTCCATACTGCTGGGTCGCCGGACTTATGATGGATTCGCTGCAGTATGGCCTACAGTCGACGACGAGGCCGGCTTCGCAAAACAGATCAACTCAATGCCGAAGTACGTCGTCTCGACAACACTGAAAACGGCCGAGTGGAACAACTCAACCATCATCGACAAGGACGTTGTCGAGCGCGTCAAGGCGCTGAAGTCCGAGCCGGGCGGGGACATGCTGGTCTATGGCAGTGCCATGCTCCTGCATACGCTGATGCGCGCCGGCCTGGTCGATCAATACAATCTCATGATCTACCCGACCGTTCTTGGCCGCGGCATCCGATTGTTCCCGCAAGACTGGAATGGCTCGCTCATTCTGGATGAATGTGCCGAGTTCGGCTCGGGCATCGTCATGCTCCGCTACTCGGCGGACTAGAGCAGTTCAATTCCGAAGCAGATTGCCTGCACCGCGCTAGCTCACTCGCGGCAGTTGCGGGCGAGCACCCTCGTATCCGCCATCGCACAGTTCATGTGGAGATTGTCATGTTGAAGCACACTTTCATCAAATTCGTCGTGGGTTCAATTCTAGTGGCATCGATCATGTCAGCTGCCCGCGCGCAAGAAGGCGTCAAGTCGGGATACGCTGATGTCAACGGGCTGAGCTACTACTACGAAGTTACCGGGACCGGTGAGCCTATCCTGCTGCTCCACGGCGGGTTGTTTTCAATCAATATGTACGGGCCAATGCGGGCTGAGCTAGCGAAGAGTCGTCAGGTCATTGCAGTCGATCTGCATGGTCACGGCCACACCGCGCTTGGCGGCAGGCAAATAAGCCTCGTCGACCAGGGGGCTGATATGGCTCGACTCGTCAAAAATCTCGGCCACCGGCAAGTTGACGTGGTGGGTCATTCTATGGGCGGCGGCATCGCCTTCCAATTTGCTGCACAGAACCCCGCGATGGTTCGTCGGCTGGTCCTTGTATCCACTCCCTTTTCACGAAGCGGATTCTATCCCGAGCTGCTGCCACAACAAGCACAGCTCGGCGCCGCCGCAGCCCCGATGATGAAAGAGACACCGATGTACCAGTCCTACGTAGCCGTCGCACCTAAGCCCGAAGATTTTCCTAAGCTCCTCGATCAAATGGGGGCCTTGATGCGAACCGCCTACGACTGGTCATCTGATGTTCCGCGGCTCACGATGCCAGTCATGCTCATTTACGGCGACGGCGACATGTTCCGACCCGAGCATGAAGTTCAATTCTATCAGCTCCTCGGCGGCGGCCTGAAGGATGCAGGCTGGAAACGAGAGAACATGTCCCGAAACCGTCTCGCAATTCTCCCGAACGTCACTCACTACGACATGATCTCTTCGCCACAGCTGGCGCCTACGATCATGCCCTTTCTCGAGCGCAAGAACTCTTCGGAGGGTGCGGTTGATTGAGCGTGGCAGCAGCTTCGGCTCGGTGTGATCAACTAGCGCCTAACTAGGCCGTTGGACGGGCGAACGCAGTCAACAAGCGGGGACAGCGATGAACAGGAGATCCAAGGGGCTGGAGCTGCACCGGCTCGATCTGCTCTTGGCGTTCAAGGTCCTGATGGAAGAGCGAAGCGTCACCCGCGCGAGTCGGCGCCTATTTCTGTCACAGTCGACAACGTCAGGCGCACTATCGGGGCTGCGCGAATTTTTCCAGGATGAGTTTGCTCTACGCGGAGGCGGCGGACTGGAACCGACCGCCCGTGCGATCGGGCTCGTTGAAGGAGTCCGCGCCCATTTGGCGGGCCTCAGTGAGGCTGTGGCCCGTGCCGCGCGATTCGACCCGGCCCCTGACCGACGTGTGTTCCGGCTGGGTTGCATCGACGCGTTCGCGTTTGCCGCGCTACCGCGAATTGGAACTAAATGTAGGGCTGCTTGAAACGTGGGTGGGACGTGCAGCGGAATGACTACTTTCCGAAGGAGAAAGCATCAGAAAGAGGTCGTCAATCTTCTCGCGATCTTCGGATAGTCGATAACGACGCCATCATCATCCAGAGTGATGTCGGCGGTGAAACCAGATTTGAGACCTTCGTAGCGAACGATATGACGCCCCGGCGCCGAGGCAACATGCGAGTAACGCTGAGCGTGACGGCTGACGGACAGCGAAGGAACGTCGACCCACACCATTGCGAAGTCAACCGGGCCGCCCCCCCGCAGAATTTCGTGCCGCAGAATCGGCATCATGTTAGTAAGCGGTGAGAGACCAAGATCGCAATCGAGCGCACCTGCAAATTCAGAGGCGTCGCCTCCAGGCGGAGCCAGATTGAGGACTCCTTCCGCGTCCGCTTCGATGCTCCAAGCGCCGTGAACGTCTCGGTGCAAATCCAGGCGCCGCCGCCAACCCTCGCCGTGACAATCGACGCGAAGTTGCGAGGTCAGGAAACCTGCGTCAGTGTTGAGCTCGTAATCGAGCCGATACGGCAGTGGGTGACTCCCGATGCAGACGCCGCTAGCGGAAAGGCGGTCGGCCTCGAGACGAATCTCTGTGAACTCGACTCCAAAGGGATCATCCTTCGCCCACGCAATCGCTCTATTCCTTGCAACCACGTCCTTCATTTCGGCCTCCACGCAGGATTGGTGCAAATACGCTCTGTGCTCATTGTCAATCATCTGGGGCTGTGAGGGTGCCGCCGATCGCCCGCAATCGGCGTAGACCTGCCAAAGGCAGAGCGGGAAATTGCGGAGGTCATCGGACGGCCCGCTGCAGTACGCCTCTCGCATCGATTGCTGCATACGCGTTGCTTCGTGCGAATGAAGGATGGCAAGGTCGAATCGAGATTCGCCGACTTCTACCTCATTAAGGTGCGCACCCCCGAGTTCGTTAAGAAGGCTGGCAACGAAGCTGATGCGATGAAGCTCGTCGCCAGGTTGCAGGGCATGCAGTTTCAGATCACCGGGGGCAAGCAAGCCTTTCGACGTCTCCACACCCACATGATCCGAACACTGTTCCCGAAGGACGCCAGTCGGGCTCAGATCGCGCTTGCGAGCCAGCTCACCCGCCGGCAGGTGCGGCGCCTTTGTGCGGGAATTACACAGGACGCTACAGCCGATTCGGAGGCGCTGTTGGCAGCCCTGATGGAGTTGGACGCTTGGAGCTTTCTGATAAATACCGAGCCGCTATGGACTCAATACGACGATCCGGGACGGCTCCAAGAGTGAGTCGATTGGTGACGTCCCAGTTAGTCAGAATCGCGCCCACGACTCAAGTTCTCATCCTAAAATACTCACGTCCGTTGCTGGCACACTGCTGGCACAAAAAAAACCGGCACTGGGCCGGTTTTCAGAAAAACCTTGTTTTATGGTGGGCGGTGCAGGGTTCGAACCTGCGACCCTTGCCGTGTGAAGGCAATGCTCTACCGCTGAGCTAACCGCCCGATGTTCGGGCGCGTAGTTTACGGGCTCGGCAGGGGGCGGACAAGCCGCTGCAGAGCGGCGGATTCATTCGATTTGTTCCTTGGCATAGGCCGCGTCCAGCGCTTCCATGGCGTCGGCGGGCTTCAGCTTCGCGGCCTTTTCGTAGGCTGCTGCGGCGGCGTCTTCCTGCTTGTCGCCATGCAGCAGCATCAGGATGTTGCCGTGCTCGATGTGGGCGATCGGGGAGTCCGGCGTCAGCTTCAGCGCGGTCTTGATGTGCGAGTCGGCTTCCGCCGCCTTCGCGCCATAGGTCAGACCGCCGATCATCGAGCCGATCTTGCCGATGATCTCGGCGTGGTACAGGGCCAGCGCCGTGTGCGCTTCGGCATGCTTCGGCGCCAGCTCCAGCGCCGTGTCGAGGGATTCGCGCACCTTGCCGGCGATGCCCTGCTTGAGCGCCTTGGCGATGCTCAGGCCCTGGCTGTAGCGGCCCAGCGCGAAGGCATGGCGGTAATGGCTGTTGGCTTCGTCCGGAAGCGCCTTGATGGCCGCTTCGGCGAGCTTGGCCGCCTGTTCGAAGCGCTTGAGCTGCTCCGCGTCGCCGTCGACCAGGTAGGTGGCATGGATACCGATCGCCTTGGTCGCCACCGATGCGCCGACCGGGCCGAGCGCTTCGCCGGCTTCGAACGCCGCCTTGAAATCGCCGCGATGGAACGCGCGCCAGGCCTCCTGCAATGCGCTCGCGAGTGCCGTGGCATCGAGCCCTTTGGGAGCGGCCTTGCCGGCGGCCTTGATCAGGGCCGCGGCGTGCTTGTCGTCGGGGTAGGGCTCGCAGTCGCCGGCGTGCAGCTTGGGCCAGGCCTTCTTCAGCGCATCGCCGCCGTATTGGAAGGTTTTCGCATCGTGCGGGAATGCGGCCCAGGCGGTCTTGGCCATGGCGTGGTCCTTTTCGTCGAGTGGCGCGCAGCATCCCGCCAGACGCGCTCCGAGGCAAGGCCCTCACGCGCTGCGATGCGTGCCCGGGTAGTGTGATTGCTCGACCGGGCATCGTCAGGCTGCGATGGTCGAAGCCGGTCATCGTGAGCGGCGCTACGGAGTCGGGTCATGGTCGCATCGAGTAAATCCAGTCATCGCGGCAGCGAGATCACGCTGCGCCACGCATGGTTGGCTGCATTGGGCGCGTTCGCCGTCGCGCGTCGCGAGGCGCTGACCGCGGCCGAGATCGCCATCGAGGAAACCTCCTCGCTGCGCACGCGCCTCCTCGCGCTGGCTGGCGATGCGAGCCTGATCGCGCGCGGTGGCGCCATCACCTTGCGCGAGAAGATCGAGCCGGCCGTTGCACGCTTCGGCGCCGAGTTCGAGGCGCGGATCGCACCCGTGCTGGACAAGCTCGGAGTACCGTCCAACGTTACGCGTACACCGCGCAAGGCCCGCACGACGAAGAAGGCGTCGAGCCGTCCCGCTGCGCCGCGCAAGGTCGCCGAACGGGCGCGGGCGCGGACGAATCGCTGAGCGCTGCATCGGGACTGCGCATGTCGCATTGACGCCCCGCGCAAGCGGGGCGTTTTCATTTGAGCCGCCGACCGACGGGACGCGCCTGCGGAGGGCTTTCTGCTAGCGTCCGCCGCTACGGGGGTCATCACTCTCGACGGGGACTTCGCCATGCGCAAACTACTCTTGACTGGCCTGACAATTGCTACGTTCGTGCTTTCCGCGGCTGTGTCGGCCGGGCCCGCCGAGGACAAAGTCACCGCGAGCCGCGTGCTCCTGGAAAAGATGGGGCAGGGCAAGTTCGAGATCTCGGATGAAATCTACGGCCCCGGCTTCGTCGCGCATGGCTTCGGTCGCGACTACAGCCTCGACGAAGACAACGCGTCCGGGCGGGCGCTGCGTGCGGCTTTCCCCGACTTGAAGGTCGCGGTCGAGCGCACGGTCGCCGAGGACGACCTGGTCGCGGTGCACTGGAGTTCTTCCGGCACCAACAGTGTCAAGACCGAATCCTTCCCCGGCAATGGCAAGACCGTCGCCATCGACGGCATGACCTTCTTCCGTTTCAAGGACGGACGAATCGTCGAAGAATGGACGACCTACGATAATCTTTCGCTGATGAAACAGCTTGGGATGTTGCCGGCGCAATAAGCGGGGCGCGAAGGGGTGGGATGAGGTTCGACCGCCGGTCCGCTCCTGGCCGCAAGCCGCCGGCGTTGGTGCCCGCGAAACCAGCTCCCGCTACTACTGCATCGCCACAGCCTGTCCCTAACATTCGGTCATTGCCGTTGTTCCTGCCATTGGCGCAACCGCCAGGAGCTCCCGACATGTCCCGTTGCCTGCTTGCGCTGTGCCTGCTCCTTTCCACTGCCATTGCGCAAGCCGCAGAGCCGGCGCGCGTGCTCGTCGTCGGCACCTACCACTTCGGCAATCCCGGCCAGGACCTGAGCAACGTGCAGGCGGTGGACGTGACCACGCCGCAGCGCCAGGCCGAATTGCAAGCCGTCACCGATGCCCTGGCGAAGTTCGAGCCGAACGTGGTCGCGGTCGAATGGCCCGCGGACAAGGCCGACGCGCAGTACGCACAGTTCCTCGATGGCAGCCTGCCGCCGTCCAGCAACGAAGTCGTGCAACTGGGCTATCGCCTCGCCAGGCAACGCGGACTCAAGCGCGTGTACGGCCTCGATGTCGATGGCGATTTCCCGTTCGAGGCCGTGCAGGCCTGGGCCGAGGCCAACGGCAAGGCCCAGGAAATCGGCGCCGCCCTGCAGCAGGCACAAGGCATCACCGAGCGGATCACGGCGTTGCAGGCGACGCACAGCATCGGCGGCGTCCTGCGCGAGATGAATACCGCGCAGGCCATCGACGAGGGCCACGGTTTCTACACGCAATTGTTGCGCTACGGCAAAGGCGACGACCAACCCGGCGTCGCCCTCAATGCCGCGTGGGCGCAGCGCAATCTCGCCATCTGCGCGCGCCTGCTACAGGCGCTCCAGCCCGGTGATCGTGCCGTGGTGTTCTACGGGCAGGGCCATGCCTATCTGCTGCGCCGGTGCATCAGCGAGACGCCCGGCGTGCAGCTGCTCGAGGCCAACGAATTCCTGCCGACGCAACAGCCGCGGCCGAAGGCGGTCAATCCTTCAGAGCGCGGCCTCGACGCGGCGGTAGCGACTGGCGTTGCCGTCGGCCCACAGCGTCTCCAGCGCGATGACCTTGCCCTGCGCATCGCGTTCGAAACGAACGCGCTGGCTGGAATCGCCGTCGACTGAGAACACGCCGTCGCCCAAGGCCTGCAGGAACAAGGGCGGGCGGCGACCGCGCCGCAGCGACAGGCGACCGTCCTGCTCGCCGATGGTGACGGCGTCGTAATGGCCGACGTATTGCGCGAGCGGGCCGGTCTCCGGCGCAGTGCCGTGCGCGAGCAACGCTTCCAGCGCCCAGCGCGTGTCGGTGACTTCGGCATCCGGTGCCGCGCGTTTCAGGATGGCGGCGAGCGCGAGTGCTTGCGCTTTGTCCGGTGCGGCATCGGGCGAGGTGGGCACATCGGGCGCGACGCCGTCGCCTTCCCAGTTGCGGCCGGTGATCGGGCTGACGGGAGAACCGCTCGAGACGAAGACGGAAAAGCCAGAGCCGACATCGACCATGCCACCGGGATTCGCGGCGCCGCCGCTGGCTTCGCCGACGAGCGTCGCGCGCCCGGCGTTCTTCAGCGTGTACGCGAAGGCTTCGGCTGCGGATCCCGTGCGACCGCTGGTGAGCACGTACAGCGGCACGTCGAGCCTCGGGTTCGGATACCAGTCGCGCGGCGCTTCGCTTTGCGTGCCGCTGCGCGAACGGAAGATGTTGTAGATGTCGGCGCCTTTCGGTGTGAATGCGCTGGCGAGATAGCCCACCATCGCCGGCGAGCCGCCGCCGTTGTTGCGCAGGTCGATGATCAGCGCATCGGTGTGGACGACCAGTTGCAACGCGGCATCGATGGCGCTCCGGGCAGGTGCGCCGGGCACGCCGAACTCGAAATCGGCGAACTCGCGCAGATCGATGTAACCCACGTTGCCCGGCCATACCTCGACGCGACGGATGCCGAAGTTGCTGCGCGCCGCGCCGTCATCGGCCGGCGAACGCGCGTGGCGCGTCATGACGGCCGGCGCAGACTTCGCTGCGCCGGCGCCGGCGCCGGCGCCGGGTGGCGACCAGCGTACGGCGAAGTGCGCATCGAGCGGTTTCAGGCGGCCGGTCAGCGCGGTGGCGAGGTCGCGCGGATCCTGCAGCGCATCGAAGCGCCCCTGGCTGGCGTCGCTGCGCAGGCCGTCGGCGATGTCCTGGCCGCGGTTCGCATCGTAATAGTGATCCTCGATCGCCTTCGCCACGCCGGATACCACATCGCGCGGCGTGAGGCCCGCAGCGCGGGCGTCGAGGGAAAGCAGCAAGGCAAGCAGCGAGCCTGCGAAACAAAGAGCATGGCGCATGCGGGAGCTCCGGTGGTGCTGTCGCGGGAAAGGGGATACGGGGATGAATTCCGTAGATGCTACTGCGGGCAAAATCGTCGCAGCACGCGCCAGCCGGCCAGGATCCGCACCGTAACGCCGTGACCTCAACACCGTGACGTCAACGCCGCGACGTTGTCGTCACACGTTCAGCGCCGTCCCGATATCATCGGACCATATATTCAGACAGCTGTTGCGGAGGCGAACATGGCCACTGGCTGGGCAGGCGAAGGCGCGGTGCAGGATCAGATCGATGCCACCATTAAAGACGCGATCGAGCGTGCGCGCAGCCAGTTGCCGCAAGGGCCAGGCCTGACGCACTGCGAAGAATGCGACGTGGCCATCCCGGAAGCGCGGCGCAAGGCGGTACCGGGGGTGCGCCTGTGCGTGTCCTGCCAGGAAGCGCACGACGCCGAACAGGGCAACCCCGCTGGTTACAACCGGCGCGGCAGCAAGGACAGCCAGCTGCGTTGAGGCGTAGGTGCGGGGAGGGGTCCGTAGCGCCCGCATAGTTCACGATTCAGTGCGCCCGTGGCCGAGCGGCTGGCACGTTGCAACCGGATCGTTCGATCCCCATCGAATACCGCGCAGCGATCCTGCTGCGCCAAGCCATGGAAACACGACGCCATGCCCCAGCACATCGGTATCGTCGGCTGCTCCGCCGAGGGCGCCGCGCTTTGTTACCGGACCATTTGCGCGGAAGGCGCTTCATTGCTCGGTCCGCATGCGCATCCCGAAATCTCGATGCATACGCCTTCGCTCGCCGAATACGTAGCCTGCCTCGATCGCGACGACTGGCAGGGCGTGGGCGAGCTGATGCTGGCCTCGGCCAACAAGTTGGCAAAGATCGGCGCCGACTTCCTGATCTGTCCGGACAACACCATCCACCAGGCGCTGCCTCGCATCGAATCGCGATTGCCGCTGCCGTGGCTGCATATCGCCGATGCCGTCGCGGCGGAAGCCGTCGCGCGCGGGTTCCGGCGCGTCGGCCTGACCGGAACGCGCTGGCTCGTCGACAGCGACGTCTATCCGGACAAGCTCGCGGCGCGTGGAGTGGAATGCATGCGTCCGGATAATGCCGAACGTGATGAAACCAGTCGCATCATCATGGACGAGCTCGTGTACGGCGTCTTCAAGCCCGAGGCGGTCGCGAGTTTCCAGCGGGTCATCGCGCGCATGAAGGACGAAGGCTGCGACGCCGTCGTCCTCGGCTGCACCGAAATCCCACTGATCCTCGACGATGCGAATTCGCCGTTGCCGACGCTCGATTCGACGCGCCTGCTCGCGCGGGCGGCGTTGCGCCGTGCGGTCCAGGTGGCTGCCTCGCCGGCATGAGCGGATTTCACGGTCACCACCGAGCGACAGCAGTCGTCGCGTCTTTGGCCTGATCCTGACCTGTCGCCTGCTGCTGCTGATGCCATGCCGCTATGCGGCAATGCGGGCGGAAGCTGGCCGAAAACCTTCGCGTACGCCGTTGGCCCATTCAGGTGACGCCGTGCGTCATTGCGATCGGCCGCCTCGACAGTGCGGCTTCATTGGAGGCGATATCTATGAAGAGTTCGATTCATGCGGGCCTGACAACGCTGGTGGTTGCCATGGCCTTTACGTCGATGACCGATGTTTCAGCCGAGGAATATCATCAGAACGCCACCGGCGTGTGCCAGAGCAACCTACCCGCATCCGATACCAACATCCGCAAGCGGCCGACGGCGATCAGGAACGAAGGTACCGGAAGCGCCTTCGTCAGCTGCTCGACCATGAATTTGTTGGGTAACGAAGTGACGACCGTCGGGATCCGCATCAACAATGCCGGCGCCACGCCCGCCACGATCAACTGCACGATGGTCAACGGAAGACAATCCTTTGCTCCGACGTTCTTCCCGAAATCGGCGATTTTCGCGCCTGGCGGAAACAACTTCATTATCTGGACCGCGGCGGCCGACAACGGAGGGGTCAATTTCGACGACCTGATCAACTTCAGCTGCACGCTGCTTCCGCAGACCGATATCGAATACACCGCGGTCGTGACGGTGGACCCACTCTGAGGTGACGCCGGGCGTTTCGGGACACGCATGTGTCCCGGAACCATCTGTCCGGTAGGCCGTGGTGTGTGCGGCTGAATCAAGCTGGCGGTGTCGCGCGAGTTGATAACGGACGGTCGGCAAGCGACACGCGGCGCGAGAAGGCTCCGATCGGCGCCGATGCGGATTACGCGTACCGGCACCCGGCTTTGGGCATGCCTTTCTTGATCGCAGTGTGATCAGGCCTGCTCGGGATTCGCGGTTGGTTCGATATGGAACCTGCGAACTGCGAGCACCCCCAGCACGATAAAAATCAGCAGCACCACGCCTTGCGCGATCGCGAACGGCGGGTCGGCCTGCGTCGGCGCGATTGCCTTGAGCACAGGCACCTTCAGGAACAACTGCACCACCAGCACGAAGACGTTGAGATAGAGGGCGAACACCGCGCCAACGACATAGATCCAGCGCCAGGCGCCGGCAAGCCGGTACTTGTAGAGCGCTGGAATCGTGACCGCCAGTACCAGCAGCGAGACGATGCCGACGCCATGCGACGGCATGAAGCGGACGAACGGGAAGAAGAACCCGGTGACGCTGGTGGCGACGGTGGTGATCAGGAAGATCGCGGTCCAGCCGGGTAGCCTGCGCGAGGCGAGCAATCCCTGCAGCAACACGACCAGTCCGGACGCGATGGCCACGAGGCTGATGGCGACGTGGAAGAACGTAAAAGGCGTCATTCCAAGCATCATTTCCGTCCCCCCAGGGCGTTGACCAGTCGATACTGATCCGAACACCAGTTGGAGGCAACTGGCGCTCGGTAGAGCGCTGGAAGCGGGAATCCGGCCGAGCACAGCCGCTTTGCTCATTCCCTTCTTCCCGTTTGCAGGGAAGGCAGGGATGGCGCGCGAGCGGAGCGAGCGTTTGAGGTTGTGTATAGCCGAGCCCTCATCGCAACCCTCTCCCGTGAACGGGAGAAGGAGCGGGAGCGAGCGGCACCGAATCGCCCGGTCAGCCCAGCAACTGCAAGCCCAGGATGACCGCCAGCACGCTGGCCAGGATGGCGGCGTGGCCGTCGTCGTCGCGCCTGCCGTAGCGGTAGTCGTCGCGATAGCCATCGTCGTAGCCGCGCTGGAACCCCTGGCGGAAGTAGTAGTTGTATTCGTCCTGATCGATGTAATAGCCGTTGTAGCCGTAGTTGGCGTCCTGGTAGGCGTAGCTGTTGCGGTAGTCGTAACGCCAGCCGTCCCCGCGATCGGCGCGGCCTGCGCGCAGGCCTTCCTGGTAGCCGTAATTGACGGCCTGGCGCATCAGGTCGGCGCCATAGCGATTGGTCTCGTAGTAGCGGCCGCCGTAGGAATAGCGATAGCTGGCCGGCGTGTAATAGAAGGGGTCGTTGTAGTAGTCGTAACGGCGCGCATTCCATCTCGCCTGCTGCGAACGCAGGCGCTGGTAATACTGCTGCTGGTAGCGGTACTGCTCCATGCGCCGCTGCTGTTGCAGGGCGCGAGCGCGCTGCTCGGCGAGGTCGCGCTGCTGGGCCTGGTTGCGGCGGTAGCGCTCGGCCTGCTGGCGCTGTTCGCGGATCAGGCGCTCCTGTTGTTCGCGATCGAGGCGCTGGCGCTGCAGGCGGTGGCCGTCGATGCGATCTGCAGGCAGGTCACGACCGGCGATGCGGGGGCCGCGGCGCTGCTGCTCCTGACGCTGGGCAGCTTCGCGCTGCGCTTCGCTTTGCAGGCGCAATGCGCTTTGTTGATCGTCGCTGCGGCGGTCGATCCGTTGCCGTTCGGCTTGCTGCCGTTGCGCCAGGTTGCGCTGCCCCTGCTGACGCTCGTCGGCCTGCTGGCGCATGGCACGTTGCCGCTCTTCGTTGCGACGGCCGGCCTGCTGCTGTTCGGCCTGCTGTCGTTCGGCCTGCTGTCGTTGGACCTGCTGTCGTTGGACCTGCTGTCGTTCGACCTGTTGCCGCTGCGTTTGCATCCGCTGGCTTTGCTGACGGACTTCGTTCCGCTGGCGCAGGGCGCGTTGCTGCTCATTTTGGCGACGCTCCGCCTGCTGTCGTTGCGCCTGCTGACGTTCGGCCTGCTGCCGCTGCGCCTGCATGCGTTGTCCCTGCTGGCGAGCCTCGGCCTGCTGGCGCATGGCGCGTTGCTGCTCGCTATTGCGACGTTCAACCTGCTGACGTTCGGCCTGCTGCCGCTGCGCCTGCATGCGTTGTCCCTGCTGGCGAGCCTCGGCCTGCTGGCGCATGGCGCGTTGCTGATCGTTGTTGCGACGCTCTGCCTGCTGTTGCTGGGCCTGTTGGCGTTCGGCCTGCATGCGCTGGCCTTGCTGGCGCGCGGCCTGCTGTCGTTGCGCCTCTCGGCTTGCTTCGGCCTGCTGGCGGCGCTGGTCGACCTTGTTCTGGTCCTGTTCGTTCTGCGCGGCGCGATCACGCGGGTTTTCGCGCGCGTTCGCGCTCTGGGCGAGGCCCAACGCCAGCGCGAAGCCGAGTGCCACTGACCACAGGGATTGCAGGCGGGGGAGGGAATACATGTCGATACCTTCGTCGGCATACCGACGCTTCGTTGTCCTGATGCGTACTTAGCGGCGTGGCCTCTGAATGTGCTCTGAGGGCGCCAGCGCCGTTCAGCGGCCGGAAGGCTTCGCGTTATGAAACGGGAAAGGTTCGATTGGGCATCGGTTTCACCTACTCGTAACCGAACCCGCAGTGCAAGCGTTTTCAGTTTCGGCATCTCAAGGTCAATCGCCTCTGCCATCGCTGCTTCGCAGTGCTGCCGTCGGGGATATGCTGACGGCCCCGAGACAGGACATCTGACCATGGCGCGACCGAACTACATCGAGCTTCCGGCGCCCGATATCGAAGCGGCGAAGCTCTTCTACGGAACCGCCTTCGGCTGGCAGCTGACGGACTTCGGTCCCACCTATTCCGCCACGACGACGGGCGACGTCGACATCGGCCTGCAAGGCGATGCCAACGACGCGCCGCGCGCGCCGCTCGTCGTCATCGAGGTCGACGACCTGGAGGCGGCGCTGGCCGCGGTCGAGGCGGCAGGCGGTGCCATCGTCCGGCCGATCTTCTCGTTCCCGGGCGGGCGCCGATTCCAGTTCCTCGATCCCAACGGCAACGAGTTGGCGGTGCATACGTCGGCCTGAGCGGACTCGCAGGGAACAGCACGCATGTCACAGGTCTTGCCGAACCTGCCGCCGGAGCAACTCGCTGCGATCGAGGCTGCGTACGCGACGCCGCCGCGCGCCTATCACGACTACGGACACGTGCAGGAAGTGCTGCGCCATTACGACGCGGTCGCCGTCGGCCCGGGCTGGGCACGGCCGCGCGAAGTGCGACTCGCCGTGCTCTACCACGATGCGATCTACGAAGCCGGCCGGCGCGACAACGAAGCGCGGTCGGCCGAACTCGCCATGGAGCAGATCGCTCGCTGGCTGCCGGACGCGGGAATCGACGCGAGCCGCGTGACCGAGCTCATCAACCTCACCGCGCGTCACGGCCAGTTCGGGCCGGGCGACTTCGGCGACGATCCGGACTCACGCGACACCAGGCACTTCCTCGACTGCGACATGGCGATCCTCGGCGCCGAACCGGTCGTGTTCGACGCCTACGACCGCGGCATCGCCGCCGAGTACCGCGGCCAGGTGCCGGCCTGGCTGTTCAAGCTCAACCGCCGCCGTTTCCTCAAGGCGCTGCTGGGGAAGGAGCGGATCTTCCTCAGCGATTTCTTCCATGCGCGTCTCGACGCGCAGGCGCGCAGCAACCTGCGCCGTGCGATCAACGAGAAGCGCTGAGCATGGCGCTGCCCCTGCAGACGCGGAGTCTGCGGCTGCGGCCGCTGGCCGAGTCCGACGAGACCTTCTATTGCCAGCTCTACACCGATGCCGCGGTCATGACCCGCGTCGGGCCGCCGCTCACCCAGCAGACTGCGCAGAACGCCTTCACGCGGGTGTTGCGGCAGGTCGCGACGACGCCTCCGCGTTCGCAATACTGGATTCTTCACGCGCAGGCGGCGGATGCGCCCCTGGGCCTGATGGCGCTCGTGCCGGATCGCGACGACCCGGCTTCGGCCGAAGTCGGAGTGCTACTGCTACCGGAGGCGCAAGGGCAGGGCTATGCCACCGAAGCGATCGCCGCGCTGGCGGATAGCGTCTTCGCCGCGCCCGGCCTGCAGCGGCTGTGGACGCGGCACGCTTCCGGCCATTCCGCGGCGGTCGGCCTGATGCGTCGGCTCGGCTTTGTCGCTAACCACGGCACCTCCGATGCGGGGGCGCAGTCGCGTTGGCAACTGCTGCGTGGGGACTGGTCCGCTACCCGATCCTGAGCCTCAGACTTTGCAATGCGTGCGCCCTGTCGCTAGATTGCAGGCGAATTCGGGGAGCAGCAGCAGTATGTCGCAAGAGGGGAGTTTGGCCTGCGTCGGCACGGGAATGATGCTCGGCGCGCATATGGGGCCACGGGCACGCGCCACGATCGAGCAGGCGGATGTCGTCTTCGCCGCGGTGTCCGATCCGCTGGTGGAACTGTGGGTGCAACAGATGCACCCCGACGTGCGCAGCCTGCAGCCCTGTTATGCCGAGGGCAAATCGCGGCGCGACACCTACCGCGAGATGGTCGAGGCCATGTTGACAGAGGTGCGTGCCGGTCGCCGAGTCTGCGGCGCGTTCTACGGTCATCCAGGCGTGTTCGCGCAGGTACCGCATCACGCCGTAGCGCAGGCGCGCGCAGAAGGCTATGAGGCGCACATGGAGCCGGGGGTTTCCGCCGAGGACTGCCTGTATGCCGACCTCGGCATCGACCCAGGGACCTATGGCTGCCAGCACTACGAGACCAGCCAGTTCATGTTCTATCGCCGCCGCATCGATCCGTCCGCCTACCTGGTGCTCTGGCAGGTGGGAGTAGCCGGCGACCGTTCACTGCGGCGTTTCAGTACGGGACAGGGCCACCGCCGACTGCTGCTTGAGCGGTTGGCCGAGGACTACCCCGCGGACCACCCCATCACCCTCTACGAAGCTGCTACGCTCCCAATCATGACACCGCGCATGGAGGAGATGCCGCTGTCGGGCCTCGTTGGTGCCGAGCTGTCCCTGCAGACCACACTCGTGGTCCCGCCGGCCATGCCGCTGCAACGCGACGAGGCCATGCTCGACCGGATCGCGCAGCTGGATCGTCTCTGTGCGGAAGCCAATCAACCAGCGGCACAGGGGATCGAAGATGTCGAATGCAATCCAGTTTCTTGAAAGCATCAGCCACCATCCGGCGTTGATCCGCGGTGCATCGCGGGCTTATGCCGAAGCCGTCGCCGTGCTGGACGTGGACGATGCGCAGCGTGAGGCGCTATTGGATCGCGACCATGCCGCGCTCAATGCTCTGCTCAATGGCCGCAGCCAGATGTTGTGCGCCATATGCGCGCCCGACGACGAGCAAGAGGCGATTCCGGACGAAGGCGATGTCGATGGCGACGGCGTCCCGGACGACGAACCGTCTCCCGTCAAAGACTGACGCAGCGACACGGAGCGAAGACTGATGAGCTCGCGTCCTATTCATCAATTCATCATCGCGGCCTTGCTGCTGATCATCCCGCTGGTCGGGATGGCTTCCGACTATGAGGCGCTGCTGCGCGAAGCGGACAGAGTGCGTAGTTCAGAGCCGAAACGCTTCCTGGAACTCGTGCGGCTGATGAAGGAAAGGCGCCAGGAAGCCGATCTTGGACAACGCCAGCGTCTGCAATATCTCGATGCATACCGGTTGGTGCTTTATGCCAATTCCGTGGATGCGGGGGTCAAGCAGGCGAAGGCGCTTTTCCGGGAAGCGAAGGATCCGGACCTCAGGTTCAGGGCCGGGTCGTTCGTCGTCAACAGCTTGGCGATCAACCGTAATTTCACCGAAGGCCTGCGCTTCCTCAATCAAACGCTGGCAATGCGCCATGATGTGAAGGACCGGGACATACGCGATGACGGCGTGAACGTCGCCGCGGCGCTCTACAACCAGTTGGGCCAGTACAAGCTCGGCTTGGACTACGCAGAGGAAACACTGTCGGGCAATCCGAAGCCGCGGGCTCGCTGTTTTGCGAGCTTGTTTCGCGTTGAAGCGCAGTACTTCCTGAACCGCCTGCCAAAGGACGAAGCATCGATCGCTTCAGTCGTCGATCAGTGCGTCGGCCTGGGCGAAAACATTACCGCGAACTTTTCGCGCGCGATCCTGGCGCGGCATCTCGCCGGTCAAGGCAGACGCGACGACGCCATCAAGCTGTTGCAGGCCCACATGCCCGAGGTGGATGAACTGGGCTACGCCCGGCTGATTGCCGAGTTCAGATCGCTACTCGCCGAGCTGAGCCTTCAGCGCGGTGACCAGAAGGCTGCCGAACAGCACGCCGAAGCCGCCGTCGCGCAGGCAGCTCACGTGTTCAGTTCACAGCCGCTGGCAGTTGCCTACCGCACGCTGTACGAGATCGCCGAGCTACGTGGCGATACCGAGTCCGCGCTCGCGCGCTACCGGCAGTTCGCCGAAGCCGACAAGGCGTGGCTCAACGAGGTCAAGGCCCGGGAACTGGCATATCAGATCGTTCGTCAGGAAACCAGCCAGAAGAACCAGCAGATCGAGCTGTTGAATAAGCAGAACGAACTGCTGCAATTGCAGCAGCAGGTGCAGAAGCAGAACGCCCAGAACACGCGCCTGCTCGTACTGTTGTTGTTGCTGTTGCTGGCCTCCATCGGCTACTGGGCCTACAAGACCAAGCGCGTGCAGATGTCGCTGCGGCGCATGGCCGAGACCGATGCGCTGACCGGGATCTGCAACCGCCATTATTTCACCCAGCAATCGGAGCTGGCGCTGACGCAGTACGCGCGCGCGGGCGAGGACGTGGCGCTGGTGATGTTCGACCTCGACCACTTCAAGTCGATCAATGACCGCTTCGGCCATGTGACGGGAGACTGGGTGCTGCGGCACATTTCCGATGCGTGCAAGCACTTCTGCCGCCGCATCGACCACCTCGGCCGTATCGGCGGCGAGGAATTCGCGATCCTGCTGGCGGGTTGCGACCTGCGCCAGGCGACGCGCATCGCCGAGGACTGCCGCGTGCGCATCGCCTCGATCGATACGCAGCCGAGCGGCTACAAGTTCGTGGTCACCGCGAGCTTCGGCGTTACCGCGACATCGCTGTCGGGCTACGACCTGACGAAGCTGCTCTCGCATGCCGACCAGGTGCTGTATCGCGCCAAGCGCGAGGGTCGCAATCGGGTGTTCGCCTACGACGGCGATACCGCCAGCGAATTCAAGGAACACGCGGCGACCAGGCAGGAAGAACTGCTTTTGGCGCCGGAAGGACAGCACCAGGCAGAGCTCCCGCGGATCGCCTGAAGCGCGATTGCGACTCCGACCGGCCGTAGAATTGCGCGCGATACCTGCGCGGATGTCCGTATGACGCCAGATCCCGCCGATCCGCTCCCCGTAAAACCGGTTTCCCCGTCAGCGGAAGACTGTTGCGGCGAGGGTTGCGCCCATTGCGTCTACGACCTTTACGACGTGGCGCTGGAACGTTACGAGGCCGAACTGGCCGCCTGGCTGACTCGCCATCCCGGGCCGGAAAAACCCTGACCTCGCCAAGCCGGCACGGTCACCGACACGAATCGGTCATGAAACCGACATAGCTTGCCGGCATGGACATCCTGATGCTGTCGGACGTGTACTTCCCGCGAGTCAACGGCGTGTCGTCGTCGATCCGCACCTACGCCCGCGCACTCGTGGCGATGGGCCATCGGGTGACGCTGTTGGCGCCCGACTACGGTCCGGGCAGTGGCCAATCAGGGCACGACGACGATTTCGAGGTGCTGCGGCTGCCATCGCGGGTGATCTTCTTCGACCCGGAAGATCGGCTCATCACGGCTGCGGCATTGCGCGCGGCCGAGCGGTCGCTGGTACAACGCCATTGGGACGTCATCCACATCCACACGCCGTTTCGCGCGCATGCGCTTGGCGTGCGACTGGCGAAGCACACGGGCCGGCCGACGGTCGAGACCTATCACACCTACTTCGAGGAATACGTCGCGCACTACCTGCCGTGGCTGCCTTCGCCGCTGCTGCGGCTGTTCGCGAGGCGGGTGTCGCGCAAGCTGTGCGACGACGTCGATCACCTGATCGTGCCGAGCCAGCAGATGGTCGAGGTGCTGCAGCGCTACGGCATCGCCACGCCGACGACGGTGTTGCCGACCGGGCTGGCGCTGGAGGAGTTCGCCCACGGCGACGGCGCGCGTTTCCGCGACGCGCATGGTCTCGATGCGGCGCGGCCGACGCTGGTCACGGTGAGCCGGCTGGCGGTCGAGAAGAACATCGCGTTCCTGCTGCAGGTCGTGCGCAGGCTGGTGGCGGATTTCCCGACGCTGCTGTTCGTGATCGCCGGCGAAGGCCCGGATGCCGGTCGCCTGAAGAAGCTCGCCGACAGCCTCGGCTTGCAGGACAACGTCCGCTTCTTCGGCAACCTCGATCGCCGCACGACGCTGCTGGACTGCTACCGCGCCGGCGACATCTTCGTGTTCGCCTCGCCGACCGAGACGCAGGGCCTGGTGCTGATCGAGGCGATGGCGCTGGGCGTGCCGATCGTGTCGACGGCGGTGATGGGCACCGCCACGGTGTTGCGCGATGCGCGCAGCGCGGTGGTCAGCGACGAGGCCGTGGACGTTTTCGCTGGGCATGTCGCGGACTTGCTGCGTGATCCGTCGCGGCGTGCGGCGCTGTCGGCGGCCGGCCCGCTGGACGCGCGGGCGTGGAGTGCGGAAGGTCTGATGGAGAAGGCCGTGGCGCTGTATGGACGGCTTGCGAACACTGTGCCTGGTCAGCCACCTGTGGCGCAGACGGCTCCGGCGGACTCTCCTCTTTGAAAAATAGGGGCGGAAGGCGATTACTGTATGCCAGCATCGGAGCCTTGGAAACGAGTGCAATGTGATGTAGTCACTCCTCAGCGCAAGCTGGGATCCAGTTGACTCAAGCTATCGCTATTGTGCGCGGTGCAACTAAGAGCACGCCATCCCAGCGCAAGCCGGATCCAGCGTTCGGCTTCGCCTACGGGCGTATCGTCGTGCACGTGCGCCAGAGAGCGCGCAAGCGTGCTTCCTCACCCTCCCCTGCATTCGCAGGGGAGGGAGCCAAAGCCGCGATAGCGCGCATACCGGATTGCATGGTGGCGTCCTGCCGCTGGATGGTGGCGCGGGTCTGTCAGAATCGCGCATCGTTCCGGGATGCCTGCGATGACCGTCGACCTTGCACCAGCCAATTCCAAGCGCCGCGTGCTGTTCGCCAGCCTGATCGGCACGACGATCGAGTTCTTCGACTTCTACATCTATGCCACCGCGGCGGTGCTGGTGTTCCCGAAGCTGTTCTTCCCCGCTTCGGATCCGGCCTCGGCGACGCTGCAGTCGCTGGCGACGTTCGCCCTGGCGTTCTTCGCGCGGCCGGTCGGCTCGGCGGTGTTCGGGCATTTCGGCGATCGCGTCGGCCGCAAGGCGACGCTGGTCGCGGCACTGCTGACGATGGGGTTGTCGACGGTGGCGATCGGTCTGCTGCCGACCTACGCCAGCATCGGCGTGGCCGCGCCCCTGCTGCTGGCGTTGTGCCGCTTCGGCCAGGGGCTCGGCCTCGGCGGTGAGTGGGGCGGGGCGGTGCTGCTGGCGACGGAGAACGCACCGCCCGGCAAGCGCGCCTGGTACGGCATGTTCCCGCAGCTCGGCGCGCCGATCGGCTTCTTCCTCGCCACCGGCGTGTTCGTGCTGCTGACGCGGACCATGGACGATGCCGCGTTCTTCGCCTGGGGCTGGCGCATGCCGTTCCTGGGCAGCGCCGTGCTCGTGCTGGTCGGGCTCTGGATCCGGCTGCGCATCGCCGAAACCCCGGACTTCCAGCGCGCCATCGACCTCGAAGAGCGCGTGCGCCTGCCGATGTGGACGGTACTGACACAGCACCCGCGCGCCTTGCTGGCCGGGACGTTCGCCGCGCTGGCGACGTTCGTGCTGTTCTACCTGATGACGGTGTTCGCGCTGAGCTGGGGCACGACGCAGCTCGGCTATACGCGTGAGCAGTTCCTGTGGATGCAGATGCTCGGAGTGCTGTGTTTCGCCGCCCTGATCCCGTTGTCCGCGGTTTATGCGGAACGGCGCGGACCACGCATCGCGATGATCGGCGCGACGCTGGCGATCGCGGTGTTCGGCTTCCTGTTCGCGCCGATGTTCGTCACGGGCAACGCGGCCGGCATCGCATTGTTTCTCGCGATCGGCTTCTGCATCACCGGCCTGACCTACGGCCCGATCGGCACGACCCTGTCCGGCATGTTCCCGACCGCCGTGCGCTACACGGGCTCATCGCTCGCGTTCAACCTCGCCGGCATCCTCGGCGCGTCGCTGGCGCCTTACATCGCGATCTGGCTGGCGGGGCACTACGGAGTCGCGGCGGTGGGTTATTACCTGTCGGCAGCGGCCCTGCTGACCTTGCTGGCGTTGCTGTCGATGCCGCGCGACGTGCCGCAGCCGGCTCCGTAGGAGCGGCTCACCGTCGGATGGGAACTCGCGGCTATGGGCCGCTCCCGAGGGCAGGCTCGCTGGCCGATGCTTTCTCGCTCTCCAGCAGCGTGAGATATAGCCGCAAGTCGAACTCGAGCTGGTGATAGTCGGGCGCCATGTGCGTGCACAACTGGTAGAAGGGTTTGTTGTGCTCGTATTCCTTCAGGTGCGCCAGCTCGTGCACGACGATCATCTTCAGGAACTCGGCCGGTGCGTCGCGGAACACGCTGGCGATACGGATCTCGCGGCGCGCCTTGAGGCGGCTGCCTTGCACGCGCGATACGGCGGTGTGCGTGCCTAGCGCCTGGCGGACGACCTGCAGCTTGTCGTCGTAGATCACTTTGTGCAGCGGTCCGCTCTGGCGCAGGAACCGGTCCTTCATGGCGACGGTGTACTGCAGCAAGGCCTTGTCGTTGCGGACATCGTGCGCCTCGCCGTAGCGATCGTGCAGGCGTTCGCCGAGCCGGCCCTGGTCCACGAGCTCGCGCACCTGCGCCTGCACGTGTTCGGGATAGCCGCCGAGGTATTTCAGGATGTCCATGGCGCCACGATACGGCAACGCGGCAAATCGGCCGGCGTCGTGGCGGAGGCAGAACGAGCCGCGAAGCACGAGGCGCCGCGCCGCTCGATGAATGGGCAGGCGCAGAAACATCAATTGCGGCACAACGCCCGCCATGCGGCTGGCCGCATAATCGGAACGACGCCTGGAGGAGAACGACCATGCAGATCTTGAGCTGGGGCACAGGCATGCTGCTGCTCGCCGCGGCCTGCCCGTCGGCGGCCGCCGAGCAATGCGCCGCCCGCAGCGGCGCCGAGACGATGCCGCTGGTGGAGCTGTATACCGCCGAGGGCTGCAACACCTGTCCGCCCGCCGATCGCTGGATGAGCAAGCGGATCACCGATACCGAGACCAACTGGCTCGCCTTCCACGTCGACTATTGGGACAAGGAAGGCTGGCCCGACCGCTTCGCGTCGCCGCTGAACACGCAGCGCCAGCGCGCGCGCGTGATCCTGGCCGAAGGCAAGGATGCGATCTATACGCCGCAGGTGATGGTCGGCATGAAAGTGCAGGCGCCCTGGCGCGAGGACGGGCGCTTCAACCGCGTGTTGAAGGAGGCGCGCCAGCCCGCGCCGGTCGCGCTGGCACTGGAAGCACAGCCGCAGGGCAAGTCGTGGAATGTCCGCATCGATGCCACGCGCGCCGCGGGCGTGGCGGCCGTGCCGGCCGAGTTGTGGCTCACGCAGTACATCGACGACCAGACCACGCGGCCGCGCGCCGGCGAGAACCGAGGCGTCACGCTGCACCACGACCGCGTCGTGCACAAGGTGTGGGGTCCGTGGAAAGTCGGTAGCGACGCGTTCTCGAAAGTCGGTCGAGGTGGCTGCGGAAGCCAGCCCATGGGGCATGACCGCCTTCGTGCAGGACGCGCGCGGCAATACGCTGCAATCGATCAGCCTGCCGGCTACGGCCTGCGCACAGGCGAGTACCGCGAGTCGCTGAAACGCTAGAGGTCGCCACACGCGACCTTCGTCCCAGAACAGGGCGTTGTCATCCCGAACGCAGTGAGGGATCTGCTGTCCGCCTTTGTGGCTGTGGCGACGTGAACAACAGGTCCCTCACTCCGTTCGGGACGACAACTGCTGCGGGTCCCGATCGGAACCGTCCGGCCGCGCGCGCTATGATCGCGCCATGGCGAAACTGCTGCTCAACCTGCGCAACGTGCTCGAGGACGAGATCGAGGACGTGCGCGCCATGCTCGATGCCAACGGCATCGCTTACTACGAAACCCAGCCCAGCCGTTGGGGCATTTCGTACGGCGGCATCTGGCTGAGCCGCGATGGCGACCTCGCCGAAGCCAAACGCCTCATGGCGGATTACCAGGCCGCGCGTCAGACGCGCGTGCGCGCCGAATACGAAACGGCCAGGCGCGAGGGTACCGCCGAGACCTTCGCCAGTGTGCTGCGCGAACAGCCCTTGCGCGTACTGCTGACGGTGCTTGCGATCGTGGGACTGCTTGCCCTGGTCGCCCTGCCGGTCTACCTGCTGCGCCAGTAGGTGTTTTGTCATCCCGAACGCAGTGAGGGATCTGCCCTGCTCGAGTGCCATGTCAAAACGAACAACAGGTCCCTCACTGCGTTCGGAACGACAGGGTGCGTGTGGTCGTCACGCATTTCTGCTTGAATAGCCGGCCCCATCAAGCGAGACACGCGAATGACGCTTTCCATGCACGCTGCATCGGTCCCCGTGTTCAGGCAGATGCTCGGCAGCCTCGACAACCTGCTGGCGAAGGCCGAATCCCACGCAGCGGAGCGCAAGATCGATCCGGCCGCGCTGTTGCAGGCGCGTCTGTTCCCCGACATGTTCGCGTTGCTGAAGCAGGTGCAGATCGCCTGCGATTTCGCCAAAGGCGTGTCGGGCCGCCTCGCCGGCGTGGAGTTGCCGGTGTTCGACGACAGCGAACAAACCTTCGCCGAGCTTCGCGCGCTGGTGGCGAAGACGATCGCTTTCATCAGCGGTCTCGACGCCGCGCGCTTCGATGGCAGCGAAGAACGCGAGGTCGTGCTGCGTCCGGGCACGCCGAAGGAGCGCAGGTTCGTCGGCCAGGCCTATCTGCTCAACTACGGCCTGCCGCAATTCTTCTTCCACGTCACGACCGCCTACGCGCTGTTGCGGCATAACGGCGTCGAACTCGGCAAGAAGGACTACATGGGAAGCTGAGCCCGGGGAAGCTGAGCCCGGCGAAGCTGAGCGCGGCGAAGCTGAGCGCGGGAAGCTACTGAGCGCACGGGCGCACCGGATGCAGGGCTGCCCGGCCCGGGAAACTGGAGCGGACGATGCTGAAAAGGGTACGCAACCGCCGCAGCGATGCGCTGTCGCAGATGACGTGGCAGGCACTGGAGACGCTGCTGGCCGTGCACTATCGGGGCCAGGGATACGCCGTCGAGCATGTCGGGACGGCGGCATCCGGCAGTCGCTACGATGGCGGCATCGACCTCAAGCTGCGTCGCGGCGACGAGTACGTGATCGTCGAATGCAAGCACTGGAATGCCCGGCAGGTGCCGCACAACGTCGTGCACCAGTTGCTCGGCATCATGGTCAATGAAGGCGCCACCGGCGCCATCGTGGTCAGCAGCGGCGAGTTCACCGAACGGGCGAAGGAGGCCGCGGCAAGGCGAGGCGAGGTGCAGCTGGTCGACGGCGACGCCCTGCGCGCGATGCTCGGGCCGTTGCCCGAGCCGGAGCCGGAGCCGGCAATGGCCTCGGGCTGGCGCAACGTCGATCCGGCGGAGATGCGCAGCTGGCGCGGTGCGCGCGGCGTCTCGCTGGGCAGGACGCTGGCCGTCGCCGGCATCGGCTTGGCAACGGTACTCGCGCTCGTATTCGTGCTGCGCGTGGCCATCGGGCTGCGGCAGGCCGAGATCCTGCGTCGTGAAGCGCGTGCCGCGCAGACAATCGCAGCGCCGATGCTCGCGCCTCCGCGGCCGCGTGTCGTGACGCCACCGAAAGCCGCTGGCCGCGCCGACGTCGGCGCCCACTGCGCCGACGCCGCCGAAGATACAGCTCGGCATGACCGAAGAGGAAAAGGCGGAGTGGAACCGGAGGAACGCCGAGTCGATGAAGATCATCGAGAAAACGACGCCGGAGATGTAGGAGGCGTGCCTGCGGATAGTTCGAAGTCGCTGGATCCCCGCCTTCGCGGGGATGACAATCCAATCTTGTTCAAGATCCACAGGCAGCCGTCATGAAAGACAACCGCAATCCGCAGGCAGAGCAGATGGGCGATGCCGCGATGGCGCGTACGCTCACGCACCAGGCCGACGCGATCTGGCCGCAGGAGCAGGCGCTGTTCGAGCGCTATGGCCTGTCCGGTCCCCTAGACATCCTCGACCTGGGCTGCGGCACGGGCGAGATCACCAGGCGGCTCGCGCACCGGTATCCGCAGGCTTCGCTCACAGGCATCGACATCCTCCCGCAGAACCTGGCGATGGCGCGCGAGGCCAGTGCGGAATATGGCGCGCGCATCACCTATGCCGAGGGCGATGCCTTCGCCCTCGCGTACGAGGACGCCAGCTTCGACCTGGTGGTGTGCCGGCACATGTCGCAGGCGGTGCCGGATTTCGCGCACGTGCTCGACGAGATCACGCGCGTGCTCAGGCCCGGCGGCTGGCTGCACCTGCTGTCGGAGGACTACGGCATGCTGCACATGCCGCGCGGCGCGCGCGATCCCGACCGTTTCTGGCTCGACAACCCGATGGTGTTCCTGGACAGCGTCGGCTGCGATGGCCGCATCGGCCGGCACACGCCGCCGCTGATGGAACGCGCCGGTTATCGCGACATCGCGATGGACTACGTCATCGTCGACACGCTGCGCGTGCCGCGCGCGACCTTTGCCGGCATCATCGCGGCGTGGCGCGATGGTTTCGCCGAGGCGCTGGCGCAAGCCACCGGACGCGAACTGGCGGAGGTGGTCGCGGATTTCGATGCGATGATCTTGGCGATCGAAACGCCGCCGCAGTACGCGGTGTGGCATGTGCCGGTGGCTTCTGGGCGCAAGCCGGATTGATCAAGCCTCGTCCCAGCAAGTTGGATCGATTGCGATCGTCGTCCCAGCGCAAGCTGGGATCCATCTTGACTTGATTTTGAGTCGCGAAGATCAAAATGGGTCCCAGCTTGCGCTGGGATGACGATGTGGGTAGTGGCGAGTCCACTCGCAGCGTCAAGCGTACAGCTTCAACGGAATCCCGTTCGCCATGCTGTGCCGATACGTCTCGCGCTCGTCGCGGCAATACGGGCTGCCCATCGCGAACTTGCGGCAGATCGCCGGGCGCTGTTCGTAGATCGAGCAGCACATGCGCTGCTCGTCGACGGCGATGCACCAGCCGTCCTCGCCGCGCGCCATCACCTCGAGACCTTCGGGCGTGCGGTCGACGAGGTGGCGCGGGACATTGTCCTCCGGCATGACCAGTACGGTTAGCCGGCAGCACACCGCATCGCAGGCGCTGCACGACACCGACGGATCGACCGATTCCGCGTACGGATCGTGGTCGACATGTTCGTCGTGATCGCTCACTGCAGCGTGCTCGTGACCACAGGACCCGACGCCGAACGCCGGTAGCTCAGCAGGCGTCCACGAAACGGCGGAAGATCGGCTTCGTTCATGCGGCCGCGCTGTTCGACCACGTCGTAACCGAGCGCCGCGAGCGCGCGCGTGAACGGCGCGCTGTTGCCGCGGCCGGGATCGGTGATCAGCACTTCGGATTGCGCGTGGGTATGCCTGACCAGCAGCGCCGCGAGCAGGTCGGCGTGGCCGCGCTCGTACAGCACGTCGCTGCCGATGATGAGGTCGAAACGGCCGAGGGTATCGTGCGGCACGTCCCAGCGGAGTTCGCGATAGACGACCGCCGGCAGGCCGTTGAGCGCCGAGTTGTAGGCCAGGAAAGGACCGGCCAGCGGGTGGTGGTCGCTGGCGACGACATCCGCACCGCGCCGCTGCAGTACCAGGCTGGCGAGGCCGAGACCGCAGCCCAATTCCAGGATGCGTTTGCCGGCGACGTCGTGGCCGCTCATCGTTTCGGCCAGCAGGCGGCCGGACGGCCAGACCTGGCCGAACAGGCTCCATTGCGCCGAAGAGATGCCGACACGCTGGGCAAGGTGATCCGGATCGGCGAACTGCTGGATGTCGCTGAGCGAACGGATGCGATAGTCATAACCGCCGAGGCGGACGGATTGCTGGCGTGTGGTGTAGCCCGGCATGGTGGGCTCCCGGAGGGGGCGGCATCCCGGAGCGGGATGCGACGCAGGAATGGGAGCGAAACGGCGACGGGATGGCGGGCCGGGCGAGACGCGCTCGATGAACGTGCGACGTCCCCATCGTACGCGATCGCCGCTTAAGGCGCCGTCACGCCGCACTTCCCGGCGGTACAAACTGCCCTTGATCGAACGAAGGCGCGGCTGCGGTGGTGCAGGCATCGAGCGCTTTGGCTATCGTGCGCCGATCGACTGTACGGACGATGACCGATGAGGGGATGGCGCACAGGCTTGCCACGGCGAATGACGCCGTCGACGCTGCTGCTGGCGGTGATCATGGCGTCGTCGCTAGTTGCAGCGATGGCAGCGCTGTCGATGCCGGCACGCGCCGCCGCGCCGCTCGCAGCGACGATCTCGCACGGTCGCTTCGCAGAGGTTCCGATACGGCGACCGGCGGGCGAGGTGCGGCGCTTCGTGGTGTGGTTCGTCGATGGCGTGAATCGGGCGCAACGCGAAGTCCGGATCGCCGCGCTGACCGCGGATGGTGCGATGGTCGCGCTGGTCGACGTGCGCCGGCTGGAACGCGCGCTGGCCAAGGACGGCAACGACTGTATCTTCGGCGCCGGCGATGTCGAGAACTTCGCGCGTTACGTGCAGGCCTACTACCGTTTGCCGACCTACCATGCCGCGATCGTGCTCGGCGATGGCGAAGGCGCCGCCCTGGCCTACGCACTCGATGCGCAGGCGCGGCAGGGCACCCTGGCCGGCGCGGTCTCGGTCGGCTTCTGTCCGGTGCTGGTGCTGCCGAAGGCGATCTGCCCGGCGGGCACGCTCAAGATCGCGCCCGGGCCTCGCGGCGGCGCGGTGTTGTCGCCGGCACCGTTGCGTTCGCCCTGGGCGGTCGCGCCGGTCCCTGCCGATCACCATTGCTCGGGCCTTGCGCGACGCTTCATCGCCGCCGTGCCGGGCGCGCAGGCCATCGCGCGCGATGGTGATGGCGATGTCATACCGGCCGTGCGCGCTGCGTTGCTGCGCATCGGCGCGCGACGCGATGTCAGCGTGCCACCACCACCGAAGGATCTCGCCGGCCTGCCGATCGTCGAGATTGCCGCGCGTGCTGGCGGCAACACCGATACGTTCGCGATCTTCGTTTCGGGCGATGGCGGCTGGGCGAGGTTCGACCACGACGTCGCGGCCGCGCTGGCGGCCGCCGGCGTGCCGGTGGCGGGCGTCGATGCGCTGCGTTATTTCTGGGTCGCGCGCACGCCGCAGGGGTTTGCCGACGATCTCGATCGCATCGTGCGCTACTACGCCCAACATTGGCATCGTTCACGCGTACTGGTGATCGGATTCTCGCAGGGCGCCGACGTATTGCCGGCGGCGGTCAACCGCCTGCCGTCGGCGACGCGCAAGACGGTATCGCTGACGGCGCTGTTGTCGGCCGGCAAACGCGCCGATTTCGAATTCCACCTGTCGAACTGGCTCGGCGGCAGCAGCCAGGGCCTGCCGATCGCGCCCGAAGTCGCGCGCATGGACCCGACGCGCACGCTGTGCGTCTACGGCCGCGACGACGCCGACGCCTTGTGTCCGTCATTGCCGACAGGCGCAGCGCACGTCGTCGCATTGCCCGGCGACCACCACATGGGCAACGATCAGGCGCGGCTCGCGACGACGATCCTGCGAGTGGCGGGCGTGCGATCGCAGCCTTGAGGCATCCGACACCGGGTACGTGATCCCGGACACCTCGCGTTGTCATCCCGAACGCCTCGCGTTGTCATCCCGAACGCAGTGAGGGATCTGTTGTTCGCTTCGCCGCAAGCACCAGGGCCGACAGCAGATCCCTCACTGCGTTCGGGATGACAACGCCTTGATGTCGTGTGCGCCAGCGACTCCAGCAGTACGTTGCCCGTCGTGGCGCGGATCCATCGAGATCAACCGCGTCGCATCGAGCAGCGCCGCCGGCAGATGCATGCCGCCCGGTGCCGCGAGATAGCGCGGGCGCCAGACCGGATCGAACTTCGACTTGAAGCGGCGCAGCCCGCTGAAACCATAGAAGCGCCCGCCATGGCGGGCGATCAGATTGGCGATGCGGTTCCAGCGGCCGGCGAGGCGATGCTCGGCGAGGCCCGACAGCGGCGCCATGCCCAGCGAGAAGCGCTTATGGCCTTGGGCTCGGCCCCACAAGAACAGTTCGATGAACAGGAAATCCATCGTGCCTTTCGGCGCATCGGCGACGTGGCGCATCAGGTCGACCGACAGTTCGCCGCTGGCCGGCGCCGACCACAGGTTGGCGAAGGCGACGATGCCTCCATCGGCTTCGACCAGTGCGATTGGGAAGCGGCGCAGGTACTGCGGATCGAAGCTGCCGAGCGAGAAGCCCTTCTCGCCGCCGGATTTTTCGTCGAGCCAGTCGTCCGACACCGCTGCCAGCGCCGGCAGCAGCGCGTCGACCTCGCCGGCGTCGGCGACGCGGAACGTCAAGCCGCTGCGCTTGCCGCGATTCCAGGCCTGGCGCAGGTCCGCATGTTCGCGGCCTTCCAGGTGGAAATCCGTCAGCGGCACCAGCGCTTCCTCGCCGAGCTTGACCAGGCTAAGGCCCAGGTCGAGGTAGGTCTGCCAGTACTGCTCGCCGACCTGATAGAACACCGGGCGCAGGCCGAGGCGGTCGGCTTCTTCGCGGAAACGCCAGACCAGCGCGCGTGCGACTGCCGGCGGGCCGACCGGATCGCCCATCGCGATCAGCGAGCCGCCATGGCGTTGCATCATCACGAAGCCGCGGTCGGCGTCGTCGCGCAACACGGCCTTGTCGCCGGTGAACACCAGGTTGGCCTGGGTGTCCGTGGCGCCGGCCAGGACCGGCGCCAGCGCGGTGAACACGTCGTCGCCGATCGGCGGCAGCGGTGCGCGCGCCGAACGCAGCAGGCGCGCGAGTCCGAATGCAGTCACCGCCAGGCTCACCACCAGCCACGCGCGCAATGCCCGTGGCGCATTGTCGGACATCGCGAACTGCCACCACAGCTCGTGCTGGTATTCGACATGGCTGTAGGCAAAGAACAGCAGCCATGACGTCGCCACCAGCACGAGACCTAGGTTGCGCAGCCATGGCCATGACATCGCTTCGTCGAGCAATGCGCCCTCACGATAGAACTCGCGCCGCGCCGCCCACAGCACGACGGCGACCAGCAGCGCCGAGAGCGATACCACCAGATGGCTGCCGCGGAACCACATCGGCACCGGCAGCGCGACGCACAAGGCCAACGCCAGTGCCCAGGCCGCATGGCTACGACGCTGCAGGCCTTGCCCGATCAACAGCAGCACCACGCCGCCGAGGCTGGCTAGCAGGTGCGAGGTCTCGAGCAACGGCAGCGCGGTCCCGACCAGGCGGTGCTTCGGCGTCGGCAGGGTGCCGTCGATCACCAGCGCCGCACCGACCGTGAACACCGCCAGCGCGACGATCCGCGGCAACCACGGCCGCAGCGCGCTCCATGCTGCACGCGCCGGTCCGGCGCGGCGTGCGACCGGGCCGCGTGCGCTGGCGATCGTCGCCAACAGCGCCGACAGCGCCAGTGGCACGAGGTAGTACGTCACGCGATACACCAACGCCGCCGCCAGCACCATCGCGGGCGCGACGCCGGGCAACAACTTGAGCAGGCTCCACTCGAACACGCCGAGGCCGCCCGGAACGCTCGACACCAGACCGGCGACGATCGCGACCAGCCACAGTCCGATGAATCCGGGAAATCCCGTACCCGGCAGCGGCGCCAGCAACACGTACAGCGCCGCGCCCGCGAGCGCCAGCTCGGCCACGCTCAACGCCGACACCACGAGGATCGTGCGCCTGTCCGGCAACCACAGTTCGTGTCGCCTGATCCGCAGCGTACGACCCGCGCGACCGGCCAGCGTCAGCAGAGCGACGAAGCCCAGCGCAAGCGACACCCCCAGCACGCGAACCGTAGCGGCCGCAATCGGCAGGGCCCGTGCCGCCGCCGCCGGCTCGAACATCAGCGCGAACGCGAGCAGGATCCACGCACCGAACACGAACCCGAGCGTGCTCATCAGCACGACCTGGCCGATGTCGGCCGCAGCGAGGCCCGCGTCGCCATAGCCGCGCCAGCGCACCGCGCCGCCGGTCAGCGTGGCGTAACCGAGCGTGTGGCCGACGGCATGGGCGAGGAATGCCGTGAAGACGAGTCGCAATGGCGCCACATGACGCTGGCTGCGGCGCAAGCCGATTGCATCGAAGCCGACCAGGCAGGCATAGCTGCCCAAACTGAACAGCAAGGCCAGTGCGATGCGGCCGCGATCGAGTTCGTGGAACGCCTTGTTCACCGCGTGATAGCCGTGCGCCGAGAATTCCGACGCCAGCGCGTGCAGGGCCAGTGCCAGGATGCCGAGGCTGAGCGCGAGCGGCAGCGCGCGGCGCCAGCCACGATGCCGGGCTTGCGGTGGCGATTGCGGAGCGGGCAGGGGAGCGGGCATCGTCGCGGGGCGCGGCAGCGTGGCCGGAATGGTACAGGGCCGTGGCTCGCGTCCTGCACGCGGGAGGCGCGCCAGCCGCGTAGCATGTGCGGTCCGCCGCTCGCGGCGACCCCCCGGATGCGATGAAAACCCCAACCAGCCTGCAGGCGCTGATCGACGACGGCGTCATCGATCAGGTCGTACGGCCGCTCAAGAGCGGCAAGGAAGCCGCCGTCTACGTCGTCCGCAGCGCAGGCGAAGTGCGCTGCGCCAAGGTCTACAAGGACATGGCGCAACGCAGCTTCCAGCAGCGCGTGCAATACCAGGAAGGCCGCAAGGTGCGCGGCAGCCGCGAGACGCGCGCGATCGGCAAGGCCACCAAGTACGGCCGCAAGCAGCAGGAAGCGGCCTGGAAGAACACCGAGGTCGAAGCCCTGTACCAGCTGAGCGAGGCCGGCGTGCGCGTGCCGCAACCGTTCGGTTACTTCCACGGCGTGCTGGTGATGGAACTGGTCACCGACGCCGCCGGCTTCTCGGCGCCACGCCTCGGCGAGGTGGAGCTCACGCCGGAAGTGGCGCGCGACTACCACACCTTCCTCGTGCGCCAGGTCGTGCGCATGCTCTGCGTCGGGCTGATCCACGGCGACCTGTCCGCGTACAACGTGCTGGTCGCGCCGGAGGGCCCGGTGATCATCGACCTGCCGCAAGTCGTCAGCGCCGCCGGCAACAACGCCGCGCGCGCGATGCTGCAGCGCGACGTCAACAACATCACCGCCTGTCTGGGCCGTTTCGCGCCCGAGCTGCTCAATACCTACTACGCGGAAGAAATGTGGTTGCTGTTCGAAACCGGCGAGCTGCGTCCGGACAGCGTGCTGACCGGCGACTACACCCCGGACGAGCGCGACATCGATCTCGATGCCATTCGCCACGCGATCAACGATGCGCGCGAGGAAGCACTCATCCGGCAACAGGGCCGCGAGGCGGCCGCCGCGGAAGAGTGACGGCGCCGATGCGCGCTACCGGCGACACGACCGCGGCGCGCGACGGCACCGGCGTGGCCGCCAGCAGCGTGCAATTGCCGGCCGGCGACTGGGCCACCGTGATCGATTGCCTCTGCGATCGCTTTCCCGGCATCAGGCGCGAACAATGGCGCGACCGCATGGCGCGCGGCCGCGTGACCGACGGCGAGGGACGCACGCTCGACGTGGAGCATCCCTATCGCAACGGGCTTGTCGTGCGTTACTTCCGCGAAGTCGTGGACGAGCGGCCGATCCCGTTCGAAGAAGTCGTCCTGCATGTCGACGACGACCTGCTGGTGGCGGACAAGCCGCATTTCCTGCCCGTGGCGCCCGTCGGCGGCCACGTCGAGCACACGCTACTGGCGCGCCTCGTGCGGCGTTTCGACAACGCCGACCTGGTGCCGCTGCACCGCATCGATCGCGCGACGGCCGGGCTGGTGTTGTTCTCGACGCGCCGCCAGACCCGTGCGCAGTACCACGCCTTGTTCCGCAAGCGCGGGATCGACAAGCGTTATCTCGCCATCGCGCCGGCGCTGCCTGAATTGCGCTTCCCGCTGGTGCGCCACTCGCGCCTGGAGCGCGGCAGCCCATTCTTCCGCATGCAGGAAGTCGAGGGCGTGCCGAACGCGGAAACACGGATCGAGGTGCTGCAACGAGAGGGTGCGTTGTGGCGCTATGCGCTGCAGCCCGTCACCGGTCGCAAGCACCAGCTGCGCGTGCACATGGCGGCGCTGGGGGCGGGGATCGTCGACGACGATCTGTATCCGGAGCTCACGACGACCGATAGCGGAGATCGGCATCGCTTCGAGCATCCGCTGCAACTGCTGGCGCACAGCCTCGCGTTCGAGGATCCGCTGACGGGTCACAAGCGGCATTTCACGACTACGCGCACCCTCGAAATTACGTAGTGCGGAGTTCGATCGCGCAGTTAGTGCGCGTAGCGCATGCTTCGCTCTTGCTCCCTCCTCTGCGAATGCAGGGGAGGGTTGGGGAGGGTGCTCTTGGAGCACCGCGCAACGCGATATCTGCGAGAGCCGAAGTCAAAATGGATCCCAGCTTGCGCTGGGACGACGGCTTCAGGTCTTGCACACGCAAGGATCTAGGCGTCGGCCAAGGGCTCGTGGTCACCGCCACGATGATCCGATTCCAGCCAGCCGACAGCCCCCATCCCCGCACGCCGGCCACTCGCGAAACACGCGGTCAGCAGATAACCACCCGTCGGTGCCTCCCAATCGAGCATCTCACCGGCACAGAACACGCCAGGCAGCGCACTCAACATCAGCGCCGTATTCATCGCCTCCAGCCGCACGCCACCGGCGCTGCTGATCGCTTCAGCGACCGGTCGCGCGCTTTTCAGCACCAGCGGCAGTCGCTTGATCGCATGCGCGAGCGCGGCGGCATCGTCGAGCTGCGTCTTGTCCAGCACTTCGTGCACGAGCGCGGCCTTGACACCGACCAGCCCCAGTTGCCGGCGCAGGTGTTCGCTGAAGCTGCGGCGCCCGCGCGGCTTGGCCAGCGCCTCGCGTACGCGCGCCGGATCGTGGTCGGGTAGCAGGTCGAGATGCATCGTGGCCGTGCCGTCGCGCGCGATCGTGTCGCGCAGCGCCGCCGACATCGCGTACACCAGGCTGCCTTCGATGCCGGTCGCGCTGACCACGCACTCGCCCTGCTGGAATTTCGCCTCGCCGTCGATGTCGCGCCAGTGCGCCACCACCGGCTTGAGCGGTGCGCCGGCGTGTTCGTTTGCGAAGTAGTCGCTCCAGCCGATGTCGAAACCGCAGTTCGAGGACAGCAAGGGCCGCACGTCGACGCCGCGCGCCTGCAGCAGCGACTGCCAGGCGCCGTCGGAGCCGAGCTGCGGCCAGCTGCCGCCGCCAAGCGCGAGCACCACGGTGTCGGCATGCACGTGCACGTCGCCGCCAGGCGTGGCGAAGCGCAGCGCGCCATCGTCGTGCCAGCCGCTCCAGCGATGCTGCACGTGGAAACGCACGCCTTGCTCGCGCAGTCGCCGCACCCAGCCGCGCAGCAGCGGCGCGGCCTTGAGGTCGATCGGGAAGACGCGGCCGGAACTGCCGACGAAGGTCTCGACGCCGAGTCCGAGCGCCCATTCGCGCAGGTCGTCGGCATCGAAATCGCGCAGCCAACCTGCGACCTCGAGCATGCGTTCGCGGTAGCGCTGCACGAACGCGGGTTTGGGCTCCGAATGCGTGAGGTTGAGTCCGCCCTTGCCCGCGATCAGGAACTTGCGTCCGACCGAACCCTTGCTCTCGTACAGGTCCACGCCGATGCCGGCCGCGCAGGCGACCTCGGCTGCCATCAGCCCGGCGGGACCGCCGCCGATGATGGCCATGCGCTTGTCTTGGTCGGGCGGAACGTTCAATGCGTGGTTACCGAATATTGAGGGATCAAAAAAGGGCAGGGTGCGCTCACGCGACTTCACCCGCCGCACGGCCCGACGCCCAGGCCCACTGGAAATTGTAGCCACCGAGCCAGCCGGTGACGTCGACGACCTCGCCGATGAAGTACAGGCCCGGCACGCGCACGCTCTGCATCGTGCTCGACGACAGCTCGCGGGTGTCGACCCCGCCCAGCGTGACCTCCGCCGTGCGATAGCCCTCGGTGCCGCTCGCGGTCACCGGCCACTGCTGCAGCGTCGCGGCGATCGTGCGCAGTTCGGGGTCGTTGTACTGGCGCATCGGCTTGCTTGGCAGCCATACCTCGCACAGCCGCTGTGCGAAACGCTTCGGCAGGATTTCGCCGAGCACGGTACGCAGTTCCGCCGCCGGGCGCGCCGTCTGCTGTTCGCGCAAGTAGTCATGGGCGTCGTGTTCGGGCAGCAGGTCCAGCTGCAGCGCATCGCCGGGTTGCCAGTACGAGGAGATCTGCAGGATCGACGGTCCGCTCAAGCCGCGATGCGTGACCAGCATGAAGTTGCGGAAGCTCTGGCGGTTGCACGTCGCCTCCACCGGCAGCGACACGCCGCTCAGGTCCTGCAGGCGCTCGGAGTGCGTGCCGCTGAGCGTCAGCGGCACCAGGCCGGCGCGCGTCGGCAGCACGGCGTGGCCGAACTGGCGCGCCAGTTCGTAGCCGAAGCCGCTGGCGCCCATGCTCGGGATCGACAGGCCGCCGCTGGCGACCACGAACGCTGGCGCGGTGAAGGTCCCGCGCGCGGTGACGGCCGTGAATCCGTCGTCGTACCGGGTCACGCGTTCGATGCTGCAACCGGTCTCGACGCGCACGCCGGCCGCCGCGCATTCGTCGAGCAGCATCTTCACGATCAGTTTCGAGGACTCGTCGCAGAACAGCTGGCCGAGTTCCTTCTCGTGGTACGCGATGCCGTGGCGCTCGACCATGGCGATGAAGTCCGCCGGCGTGTAGCGCGCCAGCGCCGACTTGCAGAAGTGCGGATTGGCCGACAGGAAATTCGCCGGCGTCGTGCCGGTATTGGTGAAATTGCAGCGCCCGCCGCCGGACATCAGGATCTTCTTGCCGACGCGGTTGGCGCTCTCGATGACCAGCACGCGGCGTCCGCGCTGGCCGGCCGTGAGTGCGCACATCAGGCCGGCGGCACCGCCGCCCACCACCACCACGTCATAGCGGGTCGTCGGCTGCTCCGGCACGCTTCAGGCCGCGTCCGCAGGCGCCATGCGCACGCGCTTGTCGATCGCCACGCTGGCACCTTCGCCATATAGCTCGACCTGGCCGTCCTGCACCATGCATTGCAGGCGCATGCCGCGGTCGGCGAGCGCGGCGAGGGCATCGACGGTCTCGCTGGCGATATCGATGACGGTCAGGTTGTCCGAACGCGCCAGGCCTGCGACGACCTTGTCCCACCAGATGTCGGAACTGCGGCCGCCGTAATTCACGATCACCACCTGTCGTGCGCGCCCGCAGGCCTTGCGGATGCGCGACTCGTCCGGCTGGCCGAGGTCGATCCACAGCTCGATCTCGCCGGTCAGCGACTTGCGCCACAGGTCGGGCTCGTCGTCGCTGGACAGGCCGCGCCCGAACTCGAGCTGGTCGTCGGCGTACAGCGCGAACGCCAGCAACCGCACCATCAGGCGCTCGTCGGTCTCCGACGGATGCCGCGCCAGCGTCAGGGCATGGGTGCCGTAATAGTTGCGGTCCATGTCGCTGACCTGCAGTTCGGCGCGGAAAACGGTCGACTTGAGCGCCATGGGAAGCCTTGCCCCTCGAAAAACGTGCGCCATTGTAGGCGGCTGCGGCTGGCGGCCCGTGTTTTGGCCCGGTGCTCGACGGAAGAAGCCCCCCCGGAAACACCTGAGAAGCACTTGTCATCCCGAGTGCAGCGAGGGATCTGCTGTTCGCCTTGCAGCGCCGAGCACAACAGGTCCCTCGCTGTGCTCGGGACGACGGGTTTTGCGGCAAGATGCATGGCATGTGGACTGCCATCACCCGCGACATCAGCGCCAGCCTCGCCGACTGCGAACTCTCGTACGTGTCGCGCACGCCGATCGATATCGGCCTGGCCAGGCAACAGCACGAGGGCTACCGCGCATTGCTGGAGGCATCCGGCTGCCGGGTGATCGCACTGCCGGCACTGGAAGCGCATCCCGATGCGGTGTTCGTCGAGGACGTGGCCGTGGTGCTGGACGAGGTGGCCGTGCTCACGCGTCCCGGTGCGGCATCGCGGCGCGGCGAGGGAGCTTCCGTCGCGACGATGCTCGGCGTGTTCCGCGATCTTCGCGCGATCGAGGCGCCGGGCACGCTGGATGGTGGCGACGTACTGAGGATCGGGCACGCGATCTTCGTCGGCGTCTCGGCGCGCAGCAACGCGGCCGGTATCGCGCAACTGCGCGAACTGGTCTCCGGGTTCGGCTACACCGTACAGGCCGTAGTCACGCGTGACTGCCTGCACCTGAAGTCGGCCGTGACCCAGGTCGCCGACGACATCCTGCTGATCAATCCGCAGTGGGTGGATGCCGAGGTCTTCGCAGGCTACCGTCTGGTCGAAATCGATCCGGACGAACCCCACGCAGCCAATGCACTGCGCATTGGCCAGGGCACCGGGGCCAGCGTCCTGCATCCACAATGCTTCCCGCGTACGCGGCAGCGGCTGGCCGAGGCGGGCATCGTCGTGGCCACGCTCGACGTCTCCGAGCTGCAGAAGGCCGAAGGCGCGCTGACCTGCTGCAGCCTGCTGGTTGCGACGCCAAACTAAAGGCAAAAAATGGGTTCCAGCTTGACCAGCCATTCGGCTGTTGAAAGCCGCTGGAATGACGAATCATTTTTCTCGGCTACCGGTAACGGAGCGCACGCCCTTCGCTCGTCATCCCAGCGAACGCTGGGATCCACTTTGACCTTGCCCGCCGTTTGCCTCAGCCGGGCAGAACACCGTTCGCGATGCTGAGCCGACGCCGCAGCGACGCAGGCGGTGAGATTGCGATCCGGCAACATGCCGCCATGTCACTGGCCATGTCCCTGTTTGCTTCCGCACCCGAAGTGCTGATCGACGATGCAGAAGGCGGTGTCCGCTATCTGCCGGGTGTCGTCGACGCAGCCCAGGCGCAGCGCTGGTTCGAGCAGCTGCGTGACACGATTGCCTGGAAATCCGAGCGTCGGCCGATGTACGACCGCATCGTCGACGTGCCGCGCCTGACGTCCGGCTTCGCGCTCTCCGACCCCGGGCTGCCGCCGGTCCTGCGCGAGGCGTGCGACTGCATCCGCAGCCAGGTCGATGCGCCCTTCACGCATGTCGGCCTCAATTTCTACCGCGACGGCCGCGACAGCGTCGCTCCTCACAACGACAAGCTGCACAGCCTTGCCAGCGGTCATCCGATCGCCTTGCTGTCGCTCGGCGCCACGCGGCGCATGGACATCCGCGCCAAGCAACCGCCGCGCACCACGCGGCGCGTGCCGCTCGAGCCCGGCAGCCTGCTACTGATGAGCCATGCCTCGCAGCATCACTACGAACACGGCATCCCCAAGACGCGCGAGGCGGTCGGGCCGAGGATCAGTGTGGTGTTTCGGGTGCGGCCGTAACAGCGCGACGGCGACTTTCAATTGCTGCTGGAGCCGCACCTCTGCTGGAAGCGACGCGCCGGCGGACAACTCCCTCCCCTGCGAATGCAGGGGAGGGCTGGGGAGGGGTTGCGGCGGATCAGGCATTGACTCTCCGGAGGCAGCGCCAGCGCCTGCGACACCCCCTCCCAGCCCGCGGCCAGCAGGCACAGCCTGCTGGCGCTCAGCGGGGCGCGAGCCAGTGGCTCGCAAGCGGCCCCGCTTCGCCCCTGCATTCGCAGGGGGAGGAGCCAACGCGACGCGCCGGCGAGCAGAGCTCAGCCCTGATAAATCTGGATGTAGTTGCCACATGTATCGTCGAACTGCGCAACGACGGTCGGTCCCATCTGCGCAGGCGGCGCGCGGAATGCCACGCCGAGCGCTTGCAGCCGTTCGTACTCCTGCTGCACGTCGTCGACCGCGAACGCCGTGAGCGGAATGCCGGCGTCGAACAGCGCCTTCTGGAAGGTCCTCGCGAACGGATAACCAGTCGGTTCGAGCAGCAGTTCCACGCCGTCCGGCGCATCCGGCGAGACGACCGTCAGCCATTTGTGCTCGCCCATGGGGATGTTGTGCTTCTCGACGAAGCCGAGGACGTCGGTATAGAACGCGAGCGCCTTGTCCTGGTCGCCTACCATCACGCTGGTCAGTTTGATCTTCATGGTCGATTCCTCAGTCGCGTAGCCTGCGCTGTGCGCACGTAGCAACTCGCGGGCGGTTCTCGTGCGCGCAGCGCACGCTACGTCAAGCACGCTACGTCAAGCACGCTACGTCAAGCACGCTACGTCAAGGCGATGCAAGACGTCTGCCGTATTCGGCTACGACGCGTTCGTAGGTTGTCCAGAAGTTCGCCGGCGCGCGCCCGTGCATCCGGTCGACCAGGATGTCGAGATGCGTATGCCAGCCGCCTGCGACGCTGCGCATCGTGTCGCGGCCGTCGAGACGGGTGTGGATGACGGTGAGCAGCACTTCGTCGCCGCGCTCGACGAGTTCGAAGCGTACTTCGGACCGGTCGCCGTGATTCTCGGCCCAGGTATAGGCAAGCAGCCGCGGTGGCTCGCAGGCGGTGATATGGCCAGTGTTGAGGTGTCCTTCCTTCATCGCCTCGAATCGCGGCGGAGGATCGCCCGGCGCCTCGGACAGTTCGGCATGGCGGAACAGCAGTTCGACCGGTTCGCCCACGCGCAGCGTCATGTCGCCCGAGGCGAGCCACTGCCTGCGTTTGTCCGATTCGGTGAGGTAGGCCCAGACGCGTTCGATCGGGCCAGGCAGGGTGCGCTCGATGCGCACGGTGTCTTCGGACGTGCGGACCGCGTAGGCGCTCTCGTTCATTGCTTCGCCTCCGTGCCGGCGCCGTGATCGGGGAATCGATCGACGACGAGGTTGAGTTCGATGCCGTGTTCCAGCCACGCCTTCAGGCCCGCGACCACGAGCGCGAAGCCTCCGGTCGAGTCGAGGGCCTGGTTGACGATTTCATCCGCGCTGCCGCTGAAACCGGAATTGGTGATGCTGACGAATGTGGTGCCGTCGGCGCGCGTGGTGAAAGTCCATTCCACCGCAGTCGGCACTTCATCCGCCGATGACCATTCGATCAGGATCCTCGAGCCAGGTTCGATGGCCTTGACCAGCACCTGGACCTCGACGCCGTACATATCCCAGTGCCACGTGACCCGTTTGCCTGCTTCCAGCCTTCCGCTACCGCGCGTGAACCAGAAGCGCGAGGTGATCGCGGGATCGACGAAGGCCTCGAATACCTCGGCGACCGGTCTGCGGATCAGCATTTCCGCCTTGGCGATGGGGGCATCGTGCAATTTCATCGTGTCTTCCTCGTTCGCGTCGAAGCGCGCTGGCATCGCCGAGCGCGTCATCGCGTCTCCGGGCCTTGCACGGCGGCAAGCACGCGCGCGAGGCTTTCCAGGATCGTCGTCCAGCCCGCTTGCGTGCGTTCGGCGTAGTCCTTCCATTCCGGCGCCATGCGGTGGGTCAGGGTGAGCTCGCAGCCGCGGCCATGCGGGACGATATCGATGCTGACGCGACTGCCGTCCGGATCGGGCTTCTCCGCAGAGAACGCGAACACCAGCCGCCGCGGACGATCGATTTCGAGATAGACGCCGTAGTGCTCCGCCAATTCCTCTCCGCGCCGCTCGACGATCACGAAACCGCCGCCGATGCGCGCATCGATCTCGACCTTCTGCATCTCGCCTTCGGCCGTGGCGAACAGGAACTGCCTGGCCGTCGCCGGCTGCAGCCATGCGTCGAACACGCGCTCGGGACTCGCCTCGAAGCGGCGCACGACGCGCAGGACGATGGGCTCGGATGAGTTCATTTGCGGGCTCCCTTCTTCGCAGTACCGCGTTTGCGCGCTGGCTTTGGTTTGCGGGCCGCGGCGTCCTCCGCGCGCAGCAGCGCGTCGAGCGCATCCAGGCGCACGTTCCAGTAGCGCTCGTAGTGGCGCAGCCATTCCAGGCCGGCATGCATGGGTTGCGCATCGAGCCGCACCCGGTGCGTGCGTCCCTCCACGGTGCGACGCACCAGGCCCGCCTGTTCGAGCACCTTGATGTGCTTGGAGGCCGCGGCCAGCGACATCGCGAACGGCGCGGCGAGTTCGCCGACGCTGCGTTCGCGTTCGGCCAGGCTGCGCAGCATGGCGCGGCGCGTGCGGTCGGCGAGGGCGCGGAAGGTGTCGTCGAGGTGCTGCGCTTCGCGGGCGGTTGGATATTCATCCATGTGGTTGAATATGCGCTCGTGGCGCGCGATTGTCAACCAAGCGGTTGAACATTGCGGGCGTTGCGCTGCTATGGGTCGTTAAAGGTCCAACTTCGTTCGCCCCTCATCCGGCCTTCGGCCACCTTCTCCCCGCTGTGCGGAGAGAAGGGGTCTTCGTCTTCGCTCCGCTAAAATGGGCGCATGTTGATCAATATCGCCGCTTATCACTTCGTCGCCGTCGACGACCCGGAAAGGCTTGCCGTGGAGATGCGCGCAGCGGCGACGGCGCTTGGTTTGCTAGGCACTGTGCTCGTGGCCGGCGAGGGCATCAACCTGTTCCTGGTAGGCGAGGCCGCTGCAATCGACACGTTCGTCACCGAGTTGCGCCGCGATCCGCGCTTCGCCGACATCCGCATCAAGCGCAGCGAAAGCGAGACGCAGCCCTTCGCGAGGCTGAAGGTCAAGGTCAAGCCGGAGATCATCAGTTTCCGCCGCGAGGAGGCGTCGCCACTGCGTGCCCGCGCGCCCGCCGTCGCGCCCGCGGACCTCGCGCGCTGGATCGCACAAGGCAAGGATGATGCGGGCAGGCGGCTGGTGCTGTTCGACACGCGCAACCGCGAGGAGGTCGCGCACGGCACCTTTGCCGGCGCGCTGACGTTGCCGATCGACCGTTTCACGCAATTGCCCGAAGCCCTCGCGCCGCATCGCGCGGCATTGGCCGATGCGACGGTGGTCAGTTTCTGCACCGGCGGCATCCGTTGCGAAAAGGCGGCGCTGTGGATGCGATCGGACGGCATGGACAACGTGCTGCAGCTGGAAGGCGGCATCCTCGGCTACTTCGAGGCGCTCGGCGGCGCGGGTTACGTCGGCAACTGCTTCGTGTTCGACGAGCGCATCGCGCTGGATGCGTCGCTGCGGCCGCTGACCGAGCAGGCCGACAACGGCTGAATCCCACAGGCCTTCCGACACTGGATCGCCAGAGGCCTGACCCGCTACGCTGCAGGCACATCCTCGAACGCGGAGTGGCGACATGAGCTGGTTGGGCATCGTGCTGGTGGTGGTCGCTCTGTACTTCGCGCTCAAGGTCGCGGGTTTCGCGCTGAAGCTGTTGTTCTGGGCGCTGGTATTGTTCGGCGCTTACTGGTTCCTGGCGCCGCACCTGGGCCTGCCGCCGGTCTTCTGACCACGCACGGAGCTTTCATGTCCTACGTGCGCTGCGTGCGCGGGCTGGCGTCCGGCATCGAGTATTCCGCCGACGTGCCGATGAATCTCGATCCTGTCGATGGGCGGCCGGTGGAAATGGTGCTGGACATCGAGCGCCTCGCGGCGGAACGGCCACACGCCGGCTGGTACGACGCGGCACGACGCGACCTGTGGCGCTTCGGTGCGCTGATGGCGCTCGATGCCGCCGATCCGGACGATGCGCGCCACATCGTCGCACTCGGCGAGGGCCACACGCCATTGCTGGACTACTCGTCGCATCGGGTGGCGCGTCGTGCGGCCTTCGACCTGTGGCTGAAGGAAGAGGGCAAGGCGCACGCCGGTTTCGGCGCGAATCCCACGCAGAGCTTCAAGGATCGCGGCATGGCGATGGTCGCCGCGCAGGCGCGCCGGCTCGGCCTGACCAAGCTGGCCGTACCGACGCAGGGCAACGCCGGCGATTCGCTGGTGCGCTATGCGCTAGCGGGCGGTTTATCGGTCGTGGTGGCGATGCCCGACGACACGCCGATGCCGATCCTCGGCAACGTCGCGGCTGCGGCGCACCGACATCCGCGTCAGGTGATCCTGGAACTGGCCGGCCCGACGATCCGCGAAGCAGGTGCCTTGCTCAAGGAGCGCTACATACCGCAAGGCTATTTCTCCGTGGCGACATTCCAGGAGCCTGGCTGGCGTATCGAAGGCAAGAAATCGCTGGGACTGGAACTCGCCGAACCCGCAGCGGGCGATACGCGCTGGTCGCTGCCCGACGCGGTGATCTATCCCACCGGCGGCGGCACCGGCGTGCTCGGCATGTGGAAGGCGTGGGACGAACTCGAAGCGCTCGGACTGATCGGCAGCGCGCGACCGCGCATGTTGTGCGTGCAAAGCGAGGCGACCGCGCCGCTGGTGCGCGCGTTCGACAGCGGCGCCGACGATACGACGCCATTGGCCGCGGGCCAGACCATCGCCACCGGCCTCAACGTACCCGGCGGCGTCGGTCATTTCCGCGTGCTGCAGATCATCCAAGCCAGCGGTGGTGCAGCGGTGGCTGTCGGCGAAGCCGACATCGCCGATGAACTCGGGCGTGTCTGGCGCGACACGCGCGACTGGATCTCGCCGGAAGGCGCGGCCTGCCTCGCGGCGTTGCCGCAACTGCTCGACCGCGGCTTGCTCAAGCGCGGCGAGCGCGTGGTCGCGGTCAATACCGGCTCGGCGGAGAAATATCTTCCGGCCTTGCGCCACCTGCTCTGATGTAGGCTTCCACCAGCACTGCAACTCCACTTCCTGCGCGGACTCGTCGCCGATGAACACGACACCGATCCATTCCGAATGGTGGCAGGACACGCAGGACATCGGCAGGCTCGTGCGCGCGGTCTATGCCTGCATCTCGGGCCCGGCTGGCGCGCCGCGCGACTGGGATCGCTTCCGTTACCTGCAACATCCGCGCGCCATCTGCCTGCGTACGGTGGTCGAAGCCGACGGCAGCACGCGTGCGGACGTCTTCGACGTCGAGTCGTATATCGCCGACGTGACGCCTCTGTTCGCCAGCAGCGATTTCCACGAAATCGAGATCGAGCAGCGCGTGCAGCGTTTCGGCCAGGTCGCCCACGCATGGAGCCTGTACGAGGCCCGGCCGGCGCCAGGGTCGCCGATCCTGCTCAAGCGCGGCGCCAACAGCATCCAGCTATGCCATGAACACGGCCGCTGGTGGGTGTTCAGCACGATCTGGGACAACGAGCGTCCGGGGCTGGTGTTCGATCTCTGGTGAGCGTTGGTGCAGCCGAAAAGGAAGGCTTGCCCATCCAGCGACTTGTCCTTCTGCAAACTTGAAGTCGCTGGATCCCCGCCTTCGCGGGGATGACGACGCGTTGTTGATCTTGAAACATGAGTCCGCAATCGCGCGTGGACGTGCTTATCCGACGTTGTGCGTTTTCTTCTCACGCAGCGAGAAGGGAAAGCGAAGCACCCGGCCCACCATCGACATCGTGCGCAGGACCCGGGCGGTCTTGGCATCGGCCGGAAAGAACGATTCGATCGCCAGCTCCGACAGCGTGACCTCGAGCGGCGTGCCGAACACGGTGGTGGTGCTCAGGAACGACAGTTCGCCCACTTCCGTGCGCAGCCGCATCGGCACCACGAAAGCAGCGGGATCCGGGGTTGGCGCGTATTCGGGTGCCGGATAAGCCAGCAGCTCATGGAGCAGGGCCTCCAATACCGGATCGCCGGTACTCTCGACCTGTTGCCGCAGGCGTTGCAGCAGATGCGCGCGCCACTCGCCGAGGTTGGCGATGCGTGGTGCCACGCCTTCGGGATGCAGGCTCAACCGCAGCACGTTGACCGGCGGTGCCAGCAACTTCGGGGCAACACCCTTCAGGAACGGCGCCAGCGCGCGATTCGCAGCCTGCATGTGCCAGTGGCGATCGATGGCGAGGGCGGGATACGGCTCGTGTCCGCGCAGCACCAGGTCGATCGCGCGCCGCGCGTTCTCGAGCGCGGGATCGTCGAGGCGGCGTTCGCTGTACACCGGCGCGTAGCCGGCTGCAGTGAACAGGCGATTGCGCTCGCGCAGCGGCACGTCGAGGCGATCGCTGAGGCGCAGCAGCATGGCGCGGCTGGGCACCGAGCGCCCGGTCTCCATGAAACTCAGATGGCGCGAGGAAATGTCGGCGAGGCCGGCGAGGTCGAGTTGCGAAAGATGACGGCGTTGGCGCCAGTCGCGCAGTTGTTCACCGATGGGGCGGGGGTTGTCCATGGCGCCACGATAACGGAGCGCGGTGGGTGCGGGCATTACCTCCCGGGTAATCGATCCGCGTACGCCGCCGGCGCACGATCGCCGACGTCGTCACCACCCTGCCCAACATAGGACCCTGCCATGAACCTCCGCAACCTGTTTGCCCACCCCCGTTTCCTGTCGCGCGTGCTGCTGGTCGACGCGGTCGCGACCGGCGCAACGGCCGCGCTGTTGTTGCTCGGTGCGGAATTCCTGCAGCCTTTGCTGCAGCTACCGGTGTCGCTGCTGCGCGGCGCCGGGTTGTTCCTGGTGCCGTTCGTGGCCTGCGTCGCCGCCCTGGCACGGACGGCGCAGGTGCCGCCGCGGGCGATGGCGGCCGTGGTCGCGATCAATGCCGCCTGGGTCGTCGCCAGCGTTTGGCTGGTCGTCGGCGGTCCGTTCCAGCCGAGCGTGCTGGGAACGGCGTTCGTGCTGATGCAGGCGGCCGTGGTCGCGATCTTTGCGGATCTCGGCTGGTTCGGCCTGCGCGCCGCGCGGCGTGCACGTGCGTGAACCCGGCTCGTGACGCGTTGCCGGTTAGGCGAACTCGCGTGACGGCAACGTGTAGCGGCGTTGCGGGCGTCCGATCAGGTCGAGAAAGCCATGGAACACGGCGTCGGCGTTCGCCTGCATGGCGGTGATATGTGCGCGTGTCTGCTCGCGGATGGGGGTTTCGCCGTCGTCACCGCCGAGTTCGGCAAGTTCCTCTCGATAGGCGGGTGTTGCCAGCCAGCGCTCGATCAGCGCCTCGTCCATCTCGAGATGGAACTGGAATCCGTAGGCGTTGTCGCCCCAGCGGAACGCCTGCTGTTCGCAACCGGGCGTTGTCGCGAGGTGCGTGGCACCGTCGGGGATGTCGAAGCGATAACGATGCCACTGGAAGACCGGCGCATCGCCACCCAACGCGGACAGGACCGGATCGGCTCGGCCGTGTTCGGTGGCCTGCAGGCGATGCCAGCCGATCTCGGCGCGTTCCATGCGATGGATCGGCGCGCCGAGCACGTGCGCCAGCAACTGTGCGCCGAGGCAGATGCCGAGCACCGGCTTGCCCTGCGCGAGCATGCGCTCGATCGCGAGCAGTTCGGTGCGCAGGTGCGCGCGGTGGACGCTGTCCTCGACGTTCATCGGTCCGCCGAGCACGACCAGCCCGCGATAGCGGTCGACGTTGGGCTGCGCTTCGGGATCGCGCTCGAAGTTGGCGAAACGGATGCGGTGGCCGCGACCGCGGATCAGAGGATCGAGCGTGCCGAGCGGCTCGGCGGCGACGTGCTGGAAGACGAGCAGGCGCGGCATGTCTTCGCTCCGGGCAGGCGGTCGGGCGGGCGCTGCGTCAGCGCGGACCGCGCGGACGCGTGGGACGCGGCGGGCCCGGGCGACGCGCGCGATCGCCCTGCGGCTTCGGCGCGAACGGGCGCTTGCCGCGCGACGGCGGACTGCTGCTATCGCCGGGTTCGGCGCGGCGCATGCGCAACGGTTGTCCGGAGACGTAGACGCGCTTGAGGTGCTCGAGCAGTTCCTTCGGCATGCCTTCGGGCAGGTCGACCAGACTGTAGTCGTCGCGGATGTCGATGCGGCCGATGTAGCGGCTTTCCAGGTCTGCTTCGTTGGCGATCGCGCCGACGATGTTGCCGGGCTGCACGCCGTGCGCGTGTCCGACTTCGATGCGGAAGGTCTCCATGCCGACGTCGGTGGCGCGCGGTGCTGCCGGGGCGCGTGATGGACGTGGTGCTTCGACGTCGAAGGACGATGGACCCGCCTCGCTGCCGGCGTGCGGCGGAGTCAGCTGGCGATCGGCGTGATGCGCTTTGCCTTTGCCGGGGGCTTTCGCGGGCGGGTCGAACCGTTGCGGGCCTTGATCGGAAGTCGCCGGATCCCCGCCTGCGCGAGGATGGCGAGCGCTACGCGAACTGGGTGCGTAGGTGTCGTCGCGGGGTGGACGTGCGCGCTCGGGACGTTCGTAAGTCGCCCGTTCCGGCGCCGACGGCAGTAGCAACGGCGTATCGCCCTGCACGAGTTTCGCCAGCGCGGCCGCGATCTCGACCGCGGGCACGTTGTGCTCGCGCTCGTAGCGTTCGACCAGGTCGCGGTAGATGCCGATGTCCTGTGCTTCGGCCGCGCTGCTGATGCGGCCGAGGAACCGCGCCACGCGCTGGTCGTTGACCGCCTCGACGCTCGGCAGCTGCATCGGCTCGATCTTCTGCCGCGTCGCGCGCTCGATCGCGCCGAGCATGCCGCGTTCGCGCGGCGCCACGAACAGGATCGCCTCGCCGCTGCGGCCGGCGCGGCCGGTGCGGCCGATGCGGTGCACGTAGCTTTCGGTGTCGTAGGGGATGTCGTAGTTCAGCACGTGGCTGATGCGGTCGACGTCGAGCCCGCGCGCGGCGACGTCGGTCGCGACGAGGATGTCGATGCGGCCGTCCTTGAGCGACTGCACCATGCTTCTCGCGCTGCTTCTGTTCGACGTCGCCGTGGATCGCGGCCGCCGACAGCCCGCGCGCGGCCAGCTTTTCGGCCAGTTCCTGCGTGCCGAGCTTGGTGCGCGCGAACACGAGCATGCCGTCGAAGGGTTCGGCTTCGAGGATGCGCGTCAGAGCGTCGAGCTTGTTGACGCCGCTGACCATCCAGTAGCGCTGGCGGATGTTGGCAGCGGTGGTGGTGGTCGACTTGATCGCGATCTCGACCGGGTCCTTGAGGTAGGTCTGCGCGATGCGGCGGATCTGCGACGGCATCGTCGCCGAGAACAGCGCGACCTGGCGCTGCGGCGGCGTCTTCTTGAGCACGGCCTCGACATCGTCGATGAAGCCCATGCGCAGCATCTCGTCGGCCTCGTCGAGCACCAGGCAGCGCAGTTCGGACAGGTCCAGCGAGCCGCGGTTGAGATGGTCGATGACGCGGCCGGGCGTGCCGACCACGACTTGCACGCCGCGCTTGAGCGCACCGAGCTGCGGCGCATAGCCCTGGCCGCCGTAGATCGGCAGTACGTGGAAACCGGGCAGGTGGGTGGCGTATTTCTGGAAGGCTTCGGCAACCTGGATCGCGAGTTCGCGCGTCGGCGCCAGCACCAGCGCCTGCGGCTTCTTCTGCGCCGGATCGATCCGCGCCAGGATCGGCAGCGCGAATGCGGCGGTCTTGCCGGTGCCGGTCTGGGCCTGGCCGAGCACGTCGCGGCCCGCGAGCAGCGGCGGGATCGTGGCGGCCTGGATCGGCGAGGGAGACTCGTAGCCGACGTCGGTCAGCGCGCGCAGCAGCGGCTCGGACAAGGCGAGATCGGCGAAACGCAAGTCAGGAGGGGATTCGGCGCTCATGGCGGGCCTTTGGATGCCGGCTCAGGCCGGTCGAGGCGCCACAGTTTACCTGTCGGCGAGCCCAGGACCCGGATTCGCGAGCCGCGCATGGCGTAACTGTGCTTCGCGGAAGCGGATGCTACCGTTCATCCATGGCGCCGAAAGGCGCGCCGGCCTGCGCAAAACACCGTGTTCGATGCATTCCATTTCGACAACGCTTTCCTGCGCGAATTGCCGGGCGATCCCGAAGCCGGCGCGCGCCTGCGCCAGGTGGAAGCTGCGGCCTGGTCGCGCGTCGACCCGACGCCGGTCGCCGCACCGCGGTTGATCGCGCATTCGCACGAGATGGCGGCGAGCCTCGGGCTCGACGAGGACGACGTGCGATCACCGCAATTTGCGCAGCTGTTCGGCGGCAACGCCGTGCTCGACGGCATGCAGCCTTGGGCCGCGAACTACGGCGGCCACCAGTTCGGCCATTGGGCCGGACAACTGGGCGACGGCCGCGCGATCTCGCTCGGCGAGACCATCGATGGGCGCGGCGAACGCTGGGAACTGCAGCTCAAGGGCGCCGGGTCGACGCCTTATTCGCGTTCCGCCGATGGCCGCGCGGTCTTGCGTTCGTCGATCCGCGAATTCCTGTGCAGCGAGGCGATGCATCACCTCGGCGTGCCGACGACGCGCGCGCTGTCGCTGGTGGCGACCGGCGAGACCGTGGTGCGCGACATGTTCTACGACGGGCACCCCAAGCCCGAGCCGGGTGCGATCGTGTGCCGGGTGGCGCCGTCGTTCCTGCGCTTCGGCAATTTCGAGTTGCCGACCTCGCGTGGCGACGTGGAGCTGTTGCGCCAGCTCGCGGATTTCTGCATCTGGCGGGATTTTCCGGAGTTGCTGGCGGGCCATCGCGGTGCGACGTTCGACAGTCTCAGGAAAGACGGGTTGTTCAACGAGGCCCTATATGGCGAATGGTTCGCGCAGGTCTGCGGACGCACCGCGGTGACGGTTGCGCACTGGATGCGCGTCGGCTTCGTGCATGGCGTGCTGAACACCGACAACATGTCGATCCTCGGCCTGACCATCGACTATGGTCCCTACGGCTGGATCGACGACTACGATCCCGACTGGACGCCAAATACGACCGATGCCCAGGGCCGCCGCTACCGCTTCGGCTGGCAGCCGAAGATCGCGCACTGGAACCTGCTGCGGCTGGCGCATGCGCTGTCGCCGCTGTTCACGTCGGTGGAGCCGCTGCAGGCCGGTTTGCAGCGTTTCGAGGCCGCCTATGCGGCCGCCGACCGCGACAGCATCGCGCGCAAGCTCGGTTTGACGGAGTGTCGCGACGCGGACGTGGAACTGATCCGCGACCTGCACGTGCTGCTGCGCGACGCCGAGGTCGACATGACGCTGTTCTTCCGGGCGCTGGCGGACGTGGATCCTGCCAGACCGGGTCTCGAACCGATGTCGGACGCGTTCTACGACGAGGCGAAGCGGCAGGCATCGGCATCTGCCTTCGATGCGTGGCTGCAGCGGTATGGCCAGCGCCTGGGCGACGACACCTTGTCGGCACAAGCGCGGCGTGAACGCATGAACGCCGCCAATCCGCGCTACGTGCTGCGCAATTATCTGGCGCAACAGGCGATCGACCGTGCCGAGGCGGGCGACGAGGCCGGCGTCGGCGAACTGCTGGAGGTGATGCGCCATCCTTACGACGACCAGCCAGGCCGCGAAGCCTTCGCGCGCAAGCGTCCGGATTGGGCGCGCGATCGGGCAGGGTGCTCGATGCTGTCGTGCAGCTCCTGATTGCCCTTATCCCCGCTGCGGGGCGGCGGACTGCTCTTGACTTCCTTCTCCCCGCGCAGCGGGGAGAAGGTGCCGAAGGCGGATGAGGGGCGAAGGCGCCAGTTGGCAATCCGTCAAGGTGGAGTATCGAGTGTCGGAGCGAAGCCCACACTCGCCGTTCGCACCGAACGTCCTTCATGCCGGCTCCGGCGGCCCCTCACCCGGCGCTACGCGCCACCCTCTCCCCGCAAGCGGGGCGAGGGCAAAAAAAAGCCGGCTTATTTGCCGGCTTTCTTTTCCTTCTTCGCTGCGCGTTTTTCTTTGAGGTTCTTTTCCGGCTTCTTCTTTTCGGTCTTCTTCTGGTCCATGCCCTTGCTCATGGCGCACTCCTCGGGTTGTTGGTGGACGACGGCGCAAATGTACAGCGATTGGCGGTGATTGTGCATGGGTCGGCAGGCAGGGCCGTTAGACTATGACGATGCCCCTGATCACCCTGCACGGTGTCGACTACAGCGTCGGCGGACCGCTCCTGCTCGAAAAAGTGAACCTCGCCATCGATGCCGGCGAGCGCATCGCCCTGATCGGCCGCAACGGCGCCGGCAAGTCGACGCTGCTGCGGCTGCTGTCGGCGGATCTGAAGCCCGACGACGGCGAGATCCGCCGCGAAGGCGGCGTGCGGGTCGCGCGCCTGGAGCAGGAAGTGCCGGCTGGCGCCGAAGGCACCGTCTTCGACGTGGTCGCCGAAGGCATGGGCGAGCTCGGCCACTGGCTGGCCGAGTTCCACCACCTCAGCCACGCCGACGAATTCGATGCCGACGCGATGTCGGCGGTGCAGGCGAAGATCGACGCCGCCGAGGGTTGGGCCGCCGACCAGCGCGTGGTCGAGACCCTGTCGAAACTCGACCTCGACGGCGATGCCGCTTTCACCGAGCTGTCCGGTGGCATGAAGCGCCGCGTGCTGCTGGCGCGCGCGTTGGTGTCGGCGCCCGACGTGCTGTTGCTCGACGAGCCCACCAACCACCTCGACATCGCCGCCATCGACTGGCTGGAAGGCTTCCTCAAGGCCTGGCCGGGCGCACTGGTGTTCGTGACCCACGATCGGCGCTTCCTGCGCGCGCTGGCGACGCGGATCGTCGAGATCGACCGCGGCCAGGTCACCGACTGGCCTGGAGACTGGGCCAACTACCAGCGCCGCCGCGAAGAACGCCTGAATGCGGAAGCGCAGGAGAACGCGCGCTTCGACAAGCTGCTGGCGCAGGAGGAGGTCTGGATCCGGCAGGGGATCAAGGCGCGCCGCACGCGCGACGAGGGCCGCGTGCGACGGCTCGAGGCGATGCGCAACGAGCGCGCCGCGCGCCGCGAGCTCGGCGGCAACGTGCGCATGGACACCGCGCAGGCCGGCAACTCGGGCAAGAAGGTCATCGAGGCGAAGCACGTCTCGTTCGGTTATCCCGGCAGTAGGCCCCTCGTACGCGATTTCTCCGGCACGATCCTGCGCGGCGACCGCATCGGCCTGATCGGCGCCAACGGCACCGGCAAGACCACGCTGCTGAAACTGCTGCTCGGCGATCTGCAGCCGCAGGCTGGCGAAATCCGCATCGGCACGCAGTTGCAGGTCGCCTATTTCGACCAGTACCGGGCGACGCTGCGCGAGGACTGGAACGCGCTCGAGAACGTGGCCGAGGGCCACGACTTCGTCGAGGTCGGCGGCAAGCGCAAGCACGTGATCGGCTACCTGCAGGACTTCCTGTTCACGCCCGACCGCGCCCGCGCGCCGATCACGCGCCTGTCCGGCGGCGAGCGCAACCGCCTGCTCCTGGCGAAGCTGTTCGCGCAGCCGTCCAACCTGCTGGTCATGGACGAGCCGACCAACGACCTGGATGTCGAGACGCTGGAACTGCTCGAGGAATTGCTGGGCGATTATCCGGGCACGCTGTTGCTGGTCAGCCACGACCGCGACTTCCTCGACAACGTGGTCACTTCCACGCTGGTCATGGAGGGCGACGGCCGCGTCGGCGATTACGTCGGCGGCTACAGCGATTGGCTGCGGCAGCGCGCGAGGCCTTCGAGCACTCCGGCACCGGCGACCAAGGCAATGCCCGCGGCGGCATCCCTGCCGGAGCCTCCGCAACCGCGTCGCAAGCTCAGTTACAAGGTCGAACGCGAACTCGAACAGCTGCCGCTGCGCATCGAGGCGCTGGAGACGAGCATTGCGCAGATGACGCAGGCGCTGAATGATCCTGCTTTCTACAAGCGCGACCGCGCCGGCATCGACGCGCACAACCAGGCGCTTGCCGCGGCGCAGTCCGAGCTCGAGACGGCGTACGCGCGCTGGTCGGAACTGGAGAGCGCGTTGTAGCCTGCGCGTGACTCGTGGACTTCGCAAAAAAAAGCCACCGCGCATGACGCGGTGGCTTGGATCAACCGTCGAACGCCGTCAAAGCCGCGAAGGATAGATGCCCTGGGTGCAGATGAAATAAGTGAGGCCATTCGGCGCGGCCGAGCGAAGATCGGGCAACGCGAAGGTCGTCTGGCCGTCGCCGCCGAACCGGGTTCCCAGTAGCGAGAACAGCGCGTTGTTCTGGGCGATCGAGTAGATCTGGCCCTCGGCGCGGATGCCCGGTGCAACGCCTGCCGCCGTCAGCATGACTTCTCCGAGTACGCATTCGTATTCGCGCCCGTTCGCCGCCGCGCTCGTGTCGGTACCGAAGCGCGCATCGGACACTGCGGGTCCGGGAATGCCTTGCGCACCCTGTGGGCCGACCGGACCTTGGGGCCCCGTAGCGCCCGTGGCTCCCACGGCTCCAGTGCTTCCCGGCGTGCCCGGAATGCCTTGCGACCCCGCTGGTCCGGTCGGGCCCGTCAAGCCCGTCAAGCCTTGCGCTCCGGTCGCTCCCACCGGACCCATCGCACCCACCGGACCGATGGGTCCTACGGGACCTGCTACGCCTGGAATCCCCTGCGGGCCGGGGGCGCCTGGGATGCCCTGTGGACCAGGTGCGCCGATCGTGCCGGCCGGGCCGACGGAACCAGGTTCACCCTGCGGTCCCGCGGCGCCGACCGCTCCCGCCGGGCCGATGGGGCCGATGGGTCCGATCGTGCCGGGCGTGCCCGGCGCACCTGCAGGACCCTGCGGACCTGCGGCACCGCGAGGACCCACGGCGCCGATCGTGAGTGCGTAGGAGACGCTGGTGCCCAACCGCGTGTTGACGACGCTGAGCAGGTAGTCGCCCGCTGGCGGCAACCCGCCCGGGAATACGCAAGTGATGCCGGTGGACAGCGCGCTGACCCTGCACAGTCGCGTGATATTGCCGGGCTCGTCGGTCGGCCCGAGGCGCACGAGCATTTCCGCCGTGCGGGCCGGAAAATTCTCGCCCATGATGACCAGTGCATCCTGATCGTCCATCACTGCGACGGACTGGATGCGTGGTTCGTCGTAGGCGGCGGCCAGCGCGCTGCCGCACGTGAGCCACAGCAAAGCGGCGAGCGCAGCGCGCCCGCGTGAATGTTGTTGCATGGATGTTCCCCCCTGCCATGATTGGCATCGGTATTGTATTTCGTCCGCAAGCATCAGCGCCGTGCGGGCACCGGGAAATCGTGATCGACGTATCGCAGGCTTACGTCGCGAGCGACCATCCGAACCGGAGGAGCCTGTCCTTGATCGTCGTTCACCATCTCGAAAATTCCAGATCGCAACGCGTCCTCTGGCTGCTGGAGGAGCTCGGTTTGCGTTATGAAATCGTGCGTTACGCACGCGATCCGGTAACGATGCTGGCACCGCCTGAACTGCGCGCTGTGCATCCGCTCGGCAAGTCGCCGGTGCTGGTCGAAGAGGGCCTGGTGGTGGCCGAGTCGGGCGCGATCCTCGAATACCTGCTGGAGCGCCACGACCTCGCGCAACGGTTCGCGCCGTTATCGGGAACGCCCGAACACCTGCGCTTTCGCTACTGGATGCACTATGCCGAAGGCTCGCTGATGCCGCCGCTGCTGATGAGCCTGGTGTTCTCGCGTATTCGGCAGGCGCCGATGCCGTTCTTCGCCAAGCCTGTCGCCAAGGGCATCGTGGCCGCGGCGAAGAAATCGTTCATCGGCCCGCAACTGAAGCTGCACCTCGACTACCTGGAGGCCGAGCTGGCGCAGCGCGCGTGGTTTGCCGGCGAGGCGTTCGGCGCCGCCGACATCCAGATGAGCTTCCCGCTCGAAGCCGCCGCCGCGCGTGTCGGCTTCGCGGACCGCCCGCATCTGCAGGGCTTTCTCGATCGCATCCATGCCAGACCGGCCTACCAACGCGCGCTGGAACAGGGCGGCCCGTTCGAGTTGATGCGCTGAACGCTTTGCTCCCTCCCCTGCGACTGCAGGGGAGGGTTGGGGAGGGGTGCCTTTGGAGCACCATTCACGACCTCGTGCACCCCTCCTGTCACTTGCCACCAGCCACACTTGGCGCGTTAATCGACATCCGCTTACCCGGGAGCCAGCGCATGAGAATCATCGACGCAGGGCTGACGGCGATACTGGGCCTAGTCCTCGCCGCACCGGCCCAAGCCGAGGTCAAGGACGCGACTCCAGCCGGCTTCACCGTCGAGAACTCCGTCGTCGTGCCGGCCGACGCGGCGACCGCGTGGCGCGCACTGGTCGAAGACGTCGACCAGTGGTGGCCGAAGGATCACAGCTGGTGGGGCGCGGCCTCGAGGCTGTCCATCGATGCGCGCGCGGGCGGCTGCTTCTGCGAGATCGCCGGCGCGCAGCAGGCGCTGCACATGACCGTCACCCACGTCGACCCCGGCAAGCTGATGCGCATGGTCGGCGGCCTCGGCCCGTTGCAGGGCATGGGACTCGGCGGCGCGCTCGAATGGCGTTTCGCCGAGGCCGACGGCGGTACCCGCATCACGCTGTTCTATCGCGCCGGCGGCTACACGCCCGACGACCTCTCGAAGTTCGCCGTGGCGGTCGACAAGGTGCAGGGCCAGCAACTCGGTGGCTTGGCGGAACACCTGCGCAAACGTGCGGCCACCTCCGGCAAGGAGTGACGACCATGGGTCAGCGTGATCCCCGCGTCGATGCCTACATCGACAAGTCCGCCGAATTCGCGCGGCCGATCCTCAGCCACCTGCGCGAGGTCGTGCATGCCGCCTGCCCGCAGGTCGAGGAAGCGATGAAGTGGAGTTCGCCGCATTTTGTCTACCACGGCAACCTCTGCGCGATGGCTGCGTTCAAGCAGCATGCGACGTTCGGCTTCAGCAAGGGCTCGCTGTTCGTCGCCGACGGCAGGCGCGACGAGGCCATGGGCCAGTTCGGCCGCATCAGCAAACTTTCCGACCTGCCGTCGAAGAAAACCCTGGCCGGCTACGTCAAGCAGGCGATGGCCTTGAACGAGCAGGGTGTCAAGACGCCGCGGACCAAGAACGCCGCGCCGAAACCGCCATTGCCGGTGCCCGCCGATCTCGCAGCGGCCTTGAAGAAGGATGCCAAGGCGCGCGCGACCTTCGGTGCGTTCCCGCCGAGTCATCGACGCGAATACATCGAGTGGATCACCGAAGCCAAGCGCGACGAGACTCGCCAGCGGCGATTGGCGCAGACGCTGGAATGGCTTGCGCAAGGCAAGCCGCGTTATTGGAAATACGCGGACTGCTAGGCGCGAGACGCCGCCGCGATCACTCGTCGAGGTAGCGTCCGCAGCCGGAATACGTCTTGTCGCCGACGGTCAGCTTGATCGCGGCCGGGTAGGTGTCGTCGCTCATGCCGTCGCTGCAGGAAGCGCGCTCGATGCGCAGCACGACGTCAACGCCATCCGCGGTCCTGCCGCCGAAGCCAGGCGTGCTGCTGATGCCCTGCGCCTGCGGCACGACGACCAAGCGTTCGCCGTAGTCGAGCGTCGCGCGCATGGCCGGCGAGTCGCCGCGATCGACCTCGACCAGCCAGCCCGGTTCGTTGCCGACGCCACGAAAAGCCACGCCTCGCGCTTTGGCTTCGTCCCACACCGAGCGCGGCGGCGGCGCGATATCTGCACGGCCATTGACCATCTTCATGCGGAATTCGCCGACGTCCTCGGTGCCGGGCGCGAACGGCACGCGCGTATCGGTGACGAAGATCAGGTTGCCTTGCGGGCCGTAAAGACTGGCATGCAAGCCGTATTGGCCGCTCGGGCGCAGCTTCGACGGGTCGTAGGGCAGGGTGAAGTCGTAGGGCGCGCCGGCGACGTCGTCGAGGCGTATCTGCGCGATCACGGCTTTCGGTGTGTCGGTCAGCTGGTTATCGATCAGCTGTACGACCAGATAACCGCCGGGAGGCAACTTGATCTTCTCGTAATACATGGCGCGGCCGCGGAGCACGGCTTGGCCAATAGGCGCCGCAGGCGTTGCGGGCGAAACCGCCGCCGCATCGGCGGTCGCGGCAGGCGTGGTCGCGCTGGAATCGCTCGACGGCGACTGGCAGCCCGACACGGCCATGCACGCGGCGAGGGTGAAGGCGAGGCAATAGATCGAGCGCATGGCGGGCTCCTGCGATGGGAGCAGAGAGCGTAACGCGTGCGGGACACGCTTGACGGGCCGCAGGTCGACGACGGCTTGCGACAAGGATAGAACCCCGGATGTCCTCCGGCGTCTGGTCGGCGCCCGCCCGCTATCGTTCGACAACGCGAACCGGCGCGGTCATGCGCAGCGAGACCTGCACGCCGAAGTGATCGCTGGCCCAGACACCGTTGGCATCGGGATGATCAAGGATGATGCGCGCCTGTTCGACCGTGAACCGCCCGGGCTGCGCGAACACGTGGTCGATGCGTGCGCCCGTCTCGAAATAGGCCGGATTGAGCGTGGTGTGGCCGCCGGCTACCGCGCCGGGATGCAGGCTGCCGTAGCTGTCGACGTAGTCCGTGGCCAGCAGGCGCATTTCCGGCTGCGAGACCTCGGCGTTGAAATCACCGGCGATCAGGACCGGTGCGCCGTTGCTGGTCTGCGCGATGAACTCGCGCAAGTCGCGCAGCTGGCGTTCGCGGACCGCACCGCCTTCGCCGATGTGGTGCAGGTGCGTGGCATAGACTCGACGGCCCGACCGCCGATCGCGATGCGCAGATGCGCGGCGGTGCGGAAGTCGTCGAGCGGCTGCAGCACCTTGCTTTCGCGCGCGAGGATCGGATGGCGGGTCAGCAGCGCGTTGCCGTAACGCTGCGGCTTGCCGACCGGATCGGTCGACACGAAATAGAACCCGTAGCCGAGCGCGTCGGCGATCGTCTGTGCCTGGTTCGGCAGGCCTTCGTGCTGGAATACCTCCTGCAGCGCGATCACGTCCGGCTGCAGCGCCTGCAGCGCGTCGACGATCTGGGCCTCGCGCCTGGGCCAGTCGCCCTTGTCGTGCCACAGGTTCAGCGTGACCACCGACAACGCCGGCGTATCGGCGTCGGTCGTCGAGGCCTGCGCGCCGGCGCCGGAAGCCGGCGGTAATCCGAGGATCGCGAACGCGACGCCGAGCATGGCGGCGATCTTCCGCAACGGCTGAGGGTTCATCTCACTTCGGTGCCGCCGCGGTGCGTAGCACCGGATACAGGTTGAAGCGTTCGTCCCAGGAACTGTGGCGACGCGCAAAGAAGTCCAGCCGCGCAGCGGGATCCTTGGCGAAGGCCGGATCGTCCTTCAGCTTCTGCTCGAATCCGGCCTTGAGCTTGCGGTCCTTCGCCAGCATCGCCCGCGCCACGTCTTCGGCGACGTAGGCTTCCATGTATTCCTTGCGTTCGAAATTGTTGTTGAATTCTCCCCACGCGGCCAGCGCATCGGGTGCCTGCGGCTCGAGCAGCGCCATCACCAGCCGCGCCTTCGGTTGCGAGATCGGGACGAACAAGGCGCCGGCTTCGACATCGCGCGCCTCCAGCTTCCAGCCGCCTTCCAGCGTCAGACGTTGATGGCCTTCGACCGAGTCGGCAGCGAAGGCCGTCTTGTCGGCGCGGAACGCCTCGAGCTTCGCCTTGCGCAGCGGTTTGGCCAGCGTGCGGAAGTCGATGCCATGCTGGCGCAGCTTTTCGCCGACCCATTGCGCGTAGGCCACCGGTATCAGATAGCCCGCTTTCGGCGCGACGACGCTGCGGCCAGGCACGATTTCGTCGCGCAACGGCAGCTTCCAGATCTGCGGCTTGGTTTCGTCATAACGCGTCATCAGCGCGCCGGAGATGTCCGATGGCGTGCGCGTGTACTCGTAGCCGCGGAAATCGATCGTGCGGACCTTGTCGCTGGCGATGTAGTCGAGCGGCACCGGCTTGCCGGCCAGCTTGGTCGCGCGCACATCGGCGGCACGGGCGGTCTCGAGCCACTGGCCGCCATCGCGTCCGACATGCTCGAGCAGCGACACGATCGTGTTGCGGGTAATCCGCACGCGGGTCGGGTAGTCCTTCCACGAATGCGTTTCGACGAGCATGGCGATGCGGTTGCGCAGCTGCATGTAGCCATGCGAGAAACGCGGCGGCGGTACGCTGTCGACGAAGCCGGACTGCGGATTGTCGCCCTCGACGAATGAGGGATAGAACACTAGCGGAAGCGAACCTTCGCGCGCGAGATCGGCCACGACGCCGTCGCGCAGCGCGCGTCCGGCTTCGCGCATTGCGGTGTCGCCGGCGTGTACGGGCTCGACCTGGATCGACACGTCGTGCTCGAACTTGGCGCCGTCGGTGACGTGCAGGTCGACGTAGGCGAGCGGATCCCAGGCGTTGATCAGGGCCAGCATCGCCTGCATCTCGGGCGCGTCGGCTTTCACGTAGTCGCGGTTGAGGTTGTAGTTCTGCGCCGTGGTGCGCCAGCCCATCTGTTCCGGGCCGCGCTGGTTGGGCCGATTCCAGGCGCCGAAGCGCTCGTGGCCGTCGACATTGAACACCGGCACGAACAGCAGGACCTGGCGTTCGAGCGCACCGGGTGCGGCTTTGCCTTCGAGCACCTGGCGCAGCGCCTGGAAGCCTGCGTCCTTGCCGTCGATTTCGCCGGCGTGGATGCCGCCCTGCACGAGCAACACAGGAATTCCTTGCTCGCGTGCCGCCTCCGGCGTCATCGCGCCGGTCCTGGTCGCCACCAGCGCCTTCATCGGCCTACCTTCCGGCGTGGTGCCGAAATCGATGCAATTCACGGCATCGGGATAGCGTCGGACGAAGGCGTCGCAGAGCGCGATCACTTCGTCATAGCGACCGGTCTTGAGGAAGCCGGAGCGTTCCGACAGTGTCGTCAGCGATGGCTCAGCGGCGTGCAAGGGCGTCGCAAGGATCAGTGTCGAAGATAGGGCGAGCAGTGCGGTCAACGCGGGTCTGCGGATCATGTGTCGAGCCGTGCCTGGGGAAAGTCACGATGATGCCTGCATTCATGGCCGCTGCCCAAGTGCCAGGCGCTGGATCGTCAATACGGGCACAGGTGCGTTGGTTCCGATGCTGGCTGCACTGTTCCGAAATCGCAGTACGGGCGACGATAGCGGCATCGACTGCCCGCAATGGAATTCCGCATGCACACGCTTTACTACGCACCCGGCGCCGCCAGCATGCTGGTGCATTGGTTGCTGATCGAACTCGACCTGCCGCACGAATTGAGGTTGATCGACACTTCGATCGGTCAGCAGAAGCGCCCCGAGTACCTGGCCATCAACCCGAATGGCGTCGTGCCGACCTTGATGGTCGATGGCAAACCGCGCTATGAGGCGGCAGCCTTGTCGCTGTATCTGGCCGACCAGCATCCGCATGCCGGTCTCGCGCCCGTGTCCGGCGATGCAGCGCGCATGGATTACTACCAGTGGATGCTGCACTTGGCCAATATGGTGCAGCCACTGTTCCGGCAGTGGTGGTATCCGCAAGAGCCAGCGGGCGAAGCGCAGGTGGAAGCCGTGCGCGCCACGGTGGCGGTGCGCGTCGCAATCTTGTGGGATCGCATCGACGCGCATCTCGCGGCCAACGGCCCCCACTTGCTCGGCGATGCCTTGAGCGCGGCCGACTTCTACCTCGTGATGTTGATGCGCTGGTCGCGCAACATGCCGCGGCCGGCGACCGAATGGCCGCAGCTCGCCGCACTTGCGGACAGGCTGAAGGCGCGTCCGTCGTTCGCCGTCCTCTACGAACGCGAGGGCCTGATCGATTGGCCCTAGCGAGCGGCGTGCACGATCGCCTTGCGCACAGCGCCCGCATGGCGGGGTGGTCCGGCCATGCGGCGCTGAACGGTGGGCGCGGCAATCGATGGGTTAGGCTTGGCGCCTTCACACCCGACAGCAGGACCGCGACAAGATGACGTCGACCGCCGCAGCCGTTGCCACCGCCGGCCAGGGCCGGATGCCCCGGCAGATTCCCTACATCATCGGCAACGAAGCCTGCGAGCGTTTCAGCTTCTACGGGATGCGCAACATCCTGACCCCGTTCCTGATCGGCAGCCTGTTGCTGTACGCGCCGGAAGCCGAACGCGCGGGCATCGCCAAGGACGTGTTCCATACCTTCGTCATCGGCGTCTACTTCTTCCCGCTGCTTGGCGGCTGGCTGTCGGACCGGTTCTTCGGCAAATACAACACCGTGCTCTGGTTCTCGTTGCTGTACTGCGTCGGCCATGCCTGCCTGGCCATGTTCGAGGACAACCGCAACGGCTTCTACACCGGCCTGTTCCTGATCGCGCTGGGGTCGGGCGGAATAAAACCGCTGGTGGTGTCGTTCGTCGGCGACCAGTTCGACCAGAGCAACAAGGCCAGGGCCAAGATCGTCTTCGACGCGTTCTACTGGACGATCAACTTCGGCTCGTTCTTCGCCTCGCTGCTGATGCCGATCTTCCTACGCCAATACGGCGCAGCGGTGGCGTTCGGCATTCCCGGCATCCTGATGTTCATCGCCACCGTCATCTTCTGGATGGGCCGGAAACAATACGTGCGCGTACCGCCGGCGCCGTCCAATCCGGATTCCTTTCTCAACGTGTCCCTATCCGCACTGCGCGCGCGACAGGCAGGGCAGGGCCGGCCGGGACTGGTCGTCGCCTCCACAGGCGTGGCGTTGGCAGTCAGCATGCTGCTGTGCTGGGCCATCAAGCCCTCGTGGTGGCCGCAGAACTTTGAATTCGTCATCACGGCCTGCCTGGCCCTGGGTGCGCTGATCGTCTTCGGCGGCATCGGGACATCCATGCAACTGGAGCGCGCGCGCGGTTCGCATCCCGACGTTGCGGTCGAGGGCGTGCGTGCCGTGTTGCGCATCCTGATCGTGTTCGCCCTGGTGACGCCGTTCTGGTCGCTGTTCGACCAGAAGGCCTCGACCTGGATCTTGCAGGGCAACGAGATGCGCGTTCCGCACGAGGCCTGGTGGTGGCCGAGCTGGCTGGTCAAGGAGCCAGCGCAGATGCAGGCGCTGAATCCGCTGCTGGTGATGCTGATCATTCCGTTCAACAACATCGTGCTGTATCCGGCATTGCGGCGCATGGGCTTTGAACCCACTGCGTTGAAGCGCATGGGTTGGGGCATCGCGTTCTCCGGCCTCGCCTGGATCGGGGCGGGCGCGATCCAGCTGCATATCGACAGCGGCGCGTCGACTTCGCTGGCGTGGCAAACGTGGCCCTACCTGCTGCTGACCTTCGGCGAAGTGCTGGTATCGGCGACCGCGCTGGAATTCGCCTACAGCCAGGCGTCGCATGCCATGAAAGGCGTGATCATGGCGTTTTGGTATCTGTCGGTCACCTTCGGCAATCTGTGGGTACTGCTGACCAATGCCGCAGTGCGCAATGACACGGTGATCTCCCACATCGCCTCCACCGGCATCAGCGAGAATGCGTTCCTGATGTTTTTCTTCGCGGGCTTCGCTTTCCTCGCCGCCGCGGCGTTCGCGTTGTACGCGCGGACCTATCCCATGCAGGACAACTACCGGAGCGCCGCATGACGCTGTCGATCACCCTGATCCTGATCGTGGTCACCGGCCTGGTGTCGTGGGCGGCATTCAACAATCCGAAGCTGCTCGAGCGACTGATCCTGTGGCCGCCGGCGATCGACCGTCGCAAGCAGTACGACCGCCTGGTCACGCACGGCTTCATCCACGCCGACTTCGGCCACCTGCTGTTCAACATGATCACGCTGTATTTCTTCGGCAGCCAGATCGAACGCTTGTTCCTGCCTTATATCGGCTGGATCGGCTTCGTGCTGTTCTACCTGTCGGCGATCGTGGTCGCGATCCTGCCGACCTATCTGCGCCATCGCCATGATGCGCAGTACCGCAGCCTCGGCGCGTCAGGGGCGGTGTCGGCGGTGCTGTTCGCCTTCATCCTCGTGGACCCATGGTCGAAGATCTACATCTTCCTGATCCCGATCGGCATTCCCGCGGTGGTCTTCGGCGCCCTGTACATCGGCTACAGCATCTGGATGGACAAGCGCGGCAGCGACAACGTCAACCACAGCGCCCATCTGTGGGGCGCCGGTTATGGCGTGCTATTCACGCTGGTCATGGAGCCGCGCGTGGCGGCCGTATTCGTGAATCGGCTGCTCAGCCCGTCGTTCGGCTGAGCGATGGTCGGGGACTGCGCGCAGCCGGGAGCGGCTCAGCTGGAAGCGGTCTGGGTCACGTAGTCGAGCGCACCGGCCACGCCGTAGGCCTGCAAGAGGCGTTCCTGCACCACGCTGTCGAGTTCCCAGAACTCGCGGTTCTCGGTTTCGCCGCTGCGCGAGAGTTCGAACAGGCGCGCGACTGCGAGGTCGTCACTGATGCCGTCCACGACGGGATGGTCTTGCATGGACATAAAGGTGTGCCCCCCTGGATTTGCCTGCAGGGGGATCAGCATCATTCGTGCCAAACCGTTTACGGGGTGCGCGGCAGGCCGCGGGATGACACGGAGGGTCAGTTGTTGCCGAGGCAACACCGTTTGCTGACGTCGTGTGGCGGCCAGGCTCGCATCGCTCACCCGTCGTGAATGCCGCCCATGCTAGTTGTTGAAGCCAAATCCGAATGCCCGGAGGGCAGGTATGGCGACCAAGCGTGTTGTGAAAACCGGATCCGGTTCGACCAAGAGATCGACCAAGAGCGCCGCCACAGCGCGCAAGAAGACCGCACGCAAGGCAGCCCCGGCGACGGCCAAAGCCTCGCGCAAGCCGGCAGCGAAGAGGCCAGCCGCCAAGAAATCCGCAAAACGCAGCACTGCTGCCAAAGCCGCCGCGACGAAGTCCGCGACGAGGAAAGTCGCGCGCAAGACCGTGCCGAAGAAGACCGCCGCTTCCGCGAAGCGCACGCTTGCCAAGCGCCCCATCGCCAAAAAAGTGACGCAGAAGAGCGCGCCGCGGAAGCAGGCGACCGTGAAGAAGGCCCCGGCGAAGAAGGTCGCTGTGAGGAAGACCGCCGTGAAAAAGGCTGCGGCGACGCCGGCCGTCGCGAAAAAGATCGTCGCGAAGGCCACACCGGCGAAACGGCCGTCGAAGACCCAGTCGGTCGCCAGGCCGCGCAAGATCACGCCGCAGCAGGCGCTCGCCAATACCCGCAAGCTGCTCGCGGCCAAGCAAGCGCACGACCGCCAGGCGCAACCCTGGCATGCCTTGGACCCCGAGCATGCCCACGTCCCGCAGAGCGGCTTCCAGTCGCCGGAAGCGGCGCAGAAGGCAGAGGAGCTGCACGCCGGCGAGAGCCGGATGCAGGCCATCCAGGGCAGCATCGGTACCCAGGACCGCCACGCCCAGGGCAAGCGGGACAGCCGTTGAACGCGGGGACGGAAAGCCGCGTCGCGCACGACGCAGCGGCAAGCCGCTTCACGATCTCGGTCGACGGCCAGCAGGCCGAGCTGCACTACCAGCGCGAGGGCGAGGTCATGGTGATCACGCACACGGAGGTGCCACCTGCCATCGGTGGCCGTGGCATCGCCGCGCAATTGGCCAAGGCCGCCCTCGAACATGCACGTGCGCAGGGCTGGAAGGTCAGGCCGGCCTGCGCCTTCGCCGAGGCCTACCTGCGCAAGCACAACGAGTATTCCGACCTGCTGGCCTGAGTCGGACCATCCCGCGGTCTCGCTGTGGCAGCATGCGCGTCCTTTAGCACTGCCCGGCGCTGCGTTCTGCGCCGGCTCCAGGACACGCATGCGTCTCAACAAGCACATCAGCGACACCGGTCATTGCTCGCGACGCGAGGCAGACCGGCTGATCGGCGAAGGCCGGGTCACGGTTAACGGCCAGCGCGCACGCATCGGCGCCGAGGTGGGCGAGGACGATGAGGTCAAAGTCGACGGCCAGGCCCTGCGCGCACGTAGCGCGGCCAAGGGACAGCGGCGTCATGTCTACATCGCGCTCAACAAGCCGGTCGGGATCACCACCACCACCGAGTCGGCGGTGGTCGGCAACATCGTCGATTTCGTCGGCCACCAGCAGCGCATCTTCCCGATCGGCCGCCTCGACAAGGATTCCGAGGGCCTGATCCTGCTGACCAGCAATGGCGACATCGTCAATGCCGTCCTGCGCGCCGAGAACAAGCTGGAGAAGGAGTACCTGGTCGCTGTGAACCACAAGGTGACCGACGAGTTCCTGCGCGGCATGGCCCGCGGTGTGCCGATCCACGGCGAAACCACCCTGCCGTGCAGGACCGGCAAGCTCGGGCCGTTCGGCTTCCGCATCGTCCTGGTGCAGGGCCTCAACCGGCAAATCCGGCTGATGGCGGCGCACTTCAAATACCGGGTCAAGCAGCTGCTGCGGGTGCGAATCGGCAACGTCAAGCTCGGCCATCTCAAGCCCGGCCAGTGGCGAAACCTCACGGATGCCGAATTGCGTGGGCTGCTGCCGCGGCACGAGGATTGGTAGGGACGCTTTGGCCGCCGCGGGCCTTCACGGTGGCCCCGGTGGCGCCCACGGCGCCCTCCGGTGCGGTCGGCCCGGAACGGGGATGAACCCCATTCACACTTCCGGCGAAAAGTGATGTATGGTGCGCCCACTGTTCAAAGCCGGGATCACGGTACACCGTGGCTCCGATGCGGTAGATCACCAAGCTTTACGGTTCGGCCTCCGGGCCTACCCGCTCGATCCGCTACATCGCTCCTTGCGTTACCCCTTGCTCGACAGTCTCGGCACCGCCATGCGGGCCGTGTCAATTCAATCAACTGTTCCAAGGAGTAACAAAATGTCGGATCGTCAGACCGGTACCGTCAAGTGGTTCAACGACGCCAAGGGCTTCGGCTTCATCACGCCGGAAAGCGGCCAAGACCTGTTCGTCCACTTCCGTTCGATCCAGGGCAGCGGCTTCAAGTCGTTGCAGGAAGGCCAGAAGGTTTCGTTCAAGGTCGTGCAGGGCCAGAAGGGCCTGCAGGCCGACGAAGTGCAGGCGATGTAATTCGCTGCACCAAGTTCGCGATACCAGCCCCGGGCGGAAACGCCCGGGGTTTTTTTATGTCGATTCGGGCATCACGCCGTGGCCGCTATGCTGCGGCGCTTGCCGGAAGACGCCATCCAGATCGTGTTAGGGAAGGGAGCCCCACGATGATTCGCCCACTGATCGTATTGTTGTCGCTTGCAGCGCTATCGGCCTGCCAGCGCGAGTCGCCGCCGCCGCAAGCAGGCGCGCCGACGGCGACGCCTGCGCCGGCGGTTCCTGTCGCCGTCGAGGCGGCGCCGCTCAAGGACGTGATCGAGCGCGATCCGCGCTACGTGATCGGCATCAGCTATCCGCCCGTAGCATCGAAGTATCCGGGCCTGGCATTGGAACTGCGGCGCTACGCCGACGCCGCGCGCGCCGACCTGATGCAGGCCGTGCAGGAGATGGGCGAGCGCAAGCCGCCGGCGCCCTACGACCTGTCGCTGAGCTTCAACACCGTGGTCGACACGCCGAAGATCGTGGCCGTCGCCGCCGACGGCAGCAGCTACACCGGTGGTGCGCACGGCAACCCGTTGGTGGCGCGGTTCGTATGGCTGCCGGATCAGAACAAGCTGCTCAAGGCCACGGACCTGGTTCCCGATCCGGGCAGCTGGCGCGACATTTCCGGGTATGTGCGCGAGCAACTGCACGCCGCGTTGTCGCAGCGCATCGATGCCGATGAACTGCCGCCCGCCGAGCGCGCGGACCTGATCCGCACGGCAGGCAAGATGATCGACGAGGGTTCGCAGCCGGAGGTCGAAGCGTTCGACCAGTTCGAACCCGTGCTCGGCGCCGACGGCAGGATCCAGGCGCTACGCTTCGTTTTTCCGCCGTACCAGGTCGGCCCCTACGCAGACGGCACGCAGACCGTCGAGGTGCCGGCCAGCGTGCTGCTGGGCCACATCGCGCCGGTCTATCGTGGGCTGTTCGCCGGCGCGTGACTTCAGGCGATGTCTGCCGCGTCGGCCAGCGTCGTCGCGCAATCGGCATCGAGCTTCAGCGTCGCCAACGGATCTGCACGCGTGTGGCCGCGATTGACGATGGCGATCGGTAATTTCGCTGCGTGCGCCATCCGTACGAAGCGGTAACCGGAATACACCATGAGCGACGAACCGACGACCAGCATGGCGTCGGATGCCTGCAATGCAACGGCGGCGGCCTGATAGCGCAGGCGCGGCACGTTCTCTCCGAAGAACACGACATCGGGTTTGAGCATGCCGTCGCAGACGTCGCAGGACGGTGGCTTGAAGCTGGCTGCAACGTCGTCGCCGATATCGGCATCGCCATCAGGTGCCAGGCCTGCGTGGGTTGCGTGCCATCCGGCGTTGGAGCCTTCAAGCGCGCGCTGGAGGTGGTCGCGTTGGCTGCGTTGGCCGCAAGCGAGGCAGACGACGTCGTCGAGGCGTCCGTGCAGGTCGACGACAGCGGCGCTTCCGGCGCGTTGGTGCAGGCGGTCGACATTCTGGGTGACCAAGATCGACAACGTGCCGCCGGCTTCCAGCGCAGCCAGCGCGTGATGTGCGGCATTGGGGCGCGCCGCTGAAAAACGCGGCCAGCCGACGAAACTGCGCGCCCAGTAACGCCGGTACGTGGCGGGTTCGTCGACGAAGGCCTGATAGGTCACCGGTGGCTTGCGCTTCCACGTTCCGTCGGCGTCGCGATAGTCGGGAATGCCGGAGGACGTGCTGCAACCCGCGCCCGTCAGCACGAAGATCCGCCGCACGCCGCGCATCCAGTCGCGCAGCTGCGATCCGGCGGTGCCGTCGGCGCTCCAGTCCCGCAAGGTGTCCATGCGCCATCCTAGCCGCAGTCCGCTGCAGTCCGCTGCGTTCGCCGGGGCGGTGTCGCGGGCCTGTCGGCAATGCCGCTCTTCGGAGAATTCCTACCTTCAGTGCCGGATTGGCCCGACTGCGGTTCCCAGATCGCCGGCGCACCCTATAGTTGTCCTCGCAGGCATGGATGGACGCACGGCGCAAGGAAGCGCTTGGCCATCACGATGATGGTCGGAGCACACCGGAGGCGAACACACTTCTGGAGATCGCCGTGGAACGCATCCTGTTTACGATCATGCCGGCTTACAGCGGCTGGCAGCTTTTCGATGACCTGACCATCGGTCACTGGTTCACCAACAAGATGAGCGCCATCCAGGCGGCCGACTCGATGGCGCAGACGCGCCATGACGAGACCGGCCAGCCGACCGGAATCAAGGTGCAGATGGACTGCGGCGACTGGGTCATGGTCGGCATGCACGGCTGATCTGGTCTGGGTCGCAAAAAGAAACCGCCCGGATTGCGCCGGGCGGTTGAAGATTGCAACGCCATGTCGTGAGGGTTTACTCCTCGCCAGAAGCGTCCTTCACCTCGGCGGGCGTATCGGCGGCTGGAGCGTCGTCGACGACATCCGCCACCAGGCCGCGCTTGGCCAACAGCGGTTCGATCTTCGGCCCATGGCCGGTGAAATCGACGAACAGCTGCGAGGCGTCCTTGCTGCCGCCCTGAGATAGCAGCGTCTTGCGGAAACGATCGCCGTTGGCGCGGGTCAGGCCGCCGTTCTGCTTGATCCATTCGACGGTGTTGGCGTCGAGTACCTCCGACCAGATGTAGGCGTAATAGCCGGCCGAATAGCCACCCATGATGTGGCTGAAGTAAGGCGTGCGATAACGCGGCGGCACCGGCGCGTAGTCGACCCCGTCCTGTTTCAGCGCTGCGGCCTCGAACGCCATCACGCCGCCCGCCGGCGGCACCTGGTCGGCCGTGATCTGGTGCCAACGCTGGTCGAGCAACGCCGCGCCGAGATACTCGGTGGTAGCGAAGCCCTGGTTGAACTTGGCACTGGCCAGTACCTTGTCGAGCAATGCCTTCGGCATCGGTGCGCCGGTCTCGTAGTGCTTGGCGTAGTTGGCGAGGATCGCCGGCCAGTCCGCCCACATCTCGTTGACCTGCGACGGGAACTCGACGAAGTCGCGCGGCACGCTGGTGCCGGTGAAGTAGGGGTACTCGACGTTCGAGAACATGCCGTGCAGCGCATGACCGAATTCGTGGAACATGGTCGTGACCTCGTCCCAGGTCAGCAGCGTCGGCTTGCCCGCGGCCGGCTTCGGGATATTGAGGTGGTTGGCGACCACGGGCTTGAAGCCCATCAGCGCCGATTGCGAGACGTAGGAGTTCATCCATGCGCCGCCGCGCTTGGAATCGCGCGCGTACATGTCGGCGATGAAGATCGCCAGCTGCTTGCCATCGGCATCGAACACGTCGTAGGTGGTCGTGTCCGGGTGATACAGCGGCAGGTCGGTGCGCTGCTTGAAGGTCAATCCGTACAGCTGGTTGGCGGCGAAGAACACGCCGTTCTCGAGCACGTTCTTCATCTCGAAGTAGGGCTTGAGCTGCGACTCGTCGAAGTCGAATTTCTGCTGGCGCACCTTCTCGGTGTAGTACGCCCAGTCCCAGGGCTGCAGCTGGAACTTGCCGCCTTCGGCGTCAATAATGGCCTGCATGTCGGCAGCTTCCTTCTTCGCATTGGCGACGGCCGGAGGCGCGAGCTGGGCGAGCATCTTGTTGACGGCATCCGGCGTCTTCGCGGTCTCGTCCGCCAGCACGTAGGCGGCGTGCGTTGGATACCCCAGCATGGTCGCGCGCTCGGCGCGCAGCTTGGCGACGGTCGAGACGATGCCGGTGTTGTCCCATTCGTTGCCGCGGCTGCCGCGTGCGACCGAAGCCTTGTGTACTTTTTCGCGCGTGGCGCGGTTGGTCAGCTGCGCTTCCGGCGGCTGGCCGGTGGTATTGAGCAGGGTGATGACGTACTTGCCGTCGAGCTTGCGGGACTTGGCAGCCTCTGCGGCCGAAGCGATCTGCTCGTCGGTCAGGCCATCGAGTTCTTCCTTCGTATCGACCACGACGGCCGAATCGTTGACCTCGGCCAGCACGTTCTGGCTGAACTTGGTGCCGAGCGCGGCCAGTTCGCTGTTGATCTCGCGCAGGCGTGCCTTGTCCTTCTCCGACAGGTTGGCGCCGGCGCGGACGAAATCGGTGTGGTATCGCTCGACCAGGCGCAGGCCCTGGGCGTCGAGTCCGAGCGAAGCGCGCGTGTCGTACAGGGTCTTGATGCGCGCGAACAACTTCGGGTTCAACGAAATGGCATCGCCGTGCTCGGCGAACTTCGCCGCGTAGTCGGCCTGCAGTTTCTTGCGCGTGTCGTTGGTGTCGGTGCCGACCAGGTTGAAGAACACCGTGGTCGCGCGATTGAGCACCTGACCGGATTTCTCCAGCGCGATGATCGTGTTGTCGAAGGTCGGTGCCTCGGGATTGCCGGCGATCGCCTCGATCTCCTTGAGGTTGTCGGCCATGCCGCGGTCGAAGGCAGGGGCGAAATCCGCGTCCTTGATGCGGTCGAACTGCGGGTAGTGCAGCGGCAGCGGGCTCTGCACGAAAAACGGGTTGGCTTGTGCTTGCGGATCGTTCGGCTTGGACACATCGGTTCCGGGCTGGGCGGCTTCGGGCTTGGTGGCGGGAGCGGACTGGGCATGGACGGGTGCGGCGGCGGCGAGCGCCATGGCCAGGGCAAGGCTGAGCGGGTGCTTCATCGGTAACGATCCTCGTCGGACAGAACTGTGAAGCGTAGCGCAAGGCCTTCTCGGCATCCCATGACGAAAGGCACGGAACGCAGTGCGTGGTCCCGTGCATCTCACACGCGTAAACTCGCAGCGGCCGGACGGGGCGAGGGGGCTGCCCAGGCCATTCCGACACGTCACTTCTTTCGAGGAACGAAACATGCGTCGTCTTGCCGTCCTGCTTCCCGTGCTCCTGCTCGCAGGCGGCGTCCGCGCCGCGGAAACGATCCGTTACGTGGCCCTGGTCGACAACGGCAAGGAAGCCGGCCAGCAGGTCGTCACGCGCGACGATGACGGCAAGACGCGGGTCGACTTCATCTTCAAGGACAACGGCCGCGGTCCGGAGCTCAAGGAGGAATTCACGCTCGCCGAGGACGGCACGTACAAGACGTACAGCGTCAAGGGCACTTCCACCTTCGGCGCACCGGTCGATGAATCGTTCACGCGCGATGGCAACCAGGCGCGCTGGAAATCCACTTCCGACAAGGGCGAGCAGGCGGTGTCCGGCACGGCATTGTATTCGGCGCTCGGTGGCACGCCGGAGGGCTTTTCGGTCGTGCTCGGGGCATTGGCCAAGCGCCCCGACGGCAAGCTGTCGCTGATCCCGAGCGGCACCCTGACTACGCGCAAGGTCGCCGAGCAGGAGGTCACGCGCGGCAACGAGAAGCGCAAGGTGCAGCTGCTTGCGATGACCGGTGTCGGCTTCACGCCGACGTTCGCCTGGGCGACTACCGACGCCACGCCGCGCCTGTTCGCCTACATCTTCCCGGGCTTTCTGCAACTGGTAGAAGATGGCTGGCAAGGCAATGCCGCGGCGCTGGAAACGCGGCAGAAGCAGGCCGAAGGCGAGGAACTGGTGGCGATGCAGCGGCGGCTCGCGCATCCGCTGCCGGGCACGACGCTGATCCGCAACGCGCGCGTGTTCGACAGTGAGAAAGCGACGCTCGGCACAGCGTCGGATGTCCTGCTGCGAGACGGCAAGATCGTCTCGATTTCCGCCGCCGGGCAGGGCCAGCCCGCAGCCGACAAGGTGGTCGACGCAAACGGTCGCGTGCTGTTGCCCGGCCTGTTCGACATGCATGGCCACGTCGGACGTTGGGATGGCGGCCTGCACCTCGGTGCCGGCGTGACCACCGTGCGCGACATGGGCAACGACAACGCCACGCTGCAGCAGCTCATGGCGCAGGAGAAGGCCGGCGAGCTGCTGTTGCCGTCGGTCGTGCCCGCCGGTTTCATCGAGGGCGAGAGCCAGATGTCGGCGCGCAACGGCTTCGTCATCAAGGACCTCGCCGAAGCGAAGAAAGCGGTCGACTGGTATGCCGAGCACGGCTACCCGCAGGTCAAGATCTACAACTCGTTCCCGAAGAACATCCTGCGCGACACCGCGACCTATGCGCACGAGAAGGGCCTGCGCGTCAGCGGCCACGTACCGGCCTTCATGCGCGCGCAGGACGTGGTCGAGCAGGGCTACGACGAGATCCAGCACATCAACCAGGTGCTGCTGAACTTCTACGTCGACGACAAGACCGACACCCGCACGCTGCAACGCTTCTACCTGCCGGCCGAAAAGACCGCCGACCTGGATTTCGACAGCAAACCCGTGCAGGACTTCATCGCATTGCTGGCCAAACACCAGACCGTGATCGACCCGACCCTGGCCACGTTCGACTTCATCCGCCAGCGCGCCGGCGAGTTGTCGAAGGCGTATGCGGCGGCTGCACCCAACCTGCCGCCGGACGTGCAGCGCGGATTGCGCGTGGCGGAGATGAAGATCCCGGACGACGCGACGGCGGCGAAGTACGACAAGTCCTACGAGAAGATGGTCGAGTTCGTGGGCCGCATGTACAAGGCCGGCGTGCCGATCGTCGCCGGCACCGATGGCGTCGCCGGATTCACCCTGCAGCGCGAACTGGAACTCTACGTGCAGGCCGGCATGACGCCGTCGCAGGCCCTGCAGGTCGCGACCTGGAACGGTGCCAAGTACTCGCGCGTGCTCGACGACCGCGGTTCGATCACGCCCGGCAAGCGCGCCGACCTGATTCTGGTCGACGGCGACCCGACCACCAACATCTCCGACATCCGCAAGGTCGCGCTGGTGATCAAGAACGGCACTGCCTACTATCCGAGCGAACTTTACGAAGCCCTAGGCGTGAAGTCGTTCGCCGATCCCGTGCGCATTCCTGCCGGAAAACAATGAGGCCAGCACGATGACCACTGCCTACGACTTCAGCGCACGCGACATCGATGGCCAGGATCGCTCCTTGTCGGATTACGCCGGCAAGGTGCTGCTGATCGTCAACGTCGCTTCCAAGTGCGGCTTCACGCCGCAGTACACAGGCCTGGAAAAACTCTGGCAGGACTATCGCGAGCGCGGCCTGGTGGTGATGGGCTTTCCCTGCGATCAGTTCGGCAACCAGGAGCCGGGCGACGAGGCCGAGATCAAGAACTTCTGCTCGTTGACCTATGAGGTCGATTTTCCGATGTACGCCAAGGTCGACGTCAACGGCAGCGGTGCCCACCCGCTGTGGAAATGGCTGAAGGACGAGAAGGGCGGACTGCTCGGCATCGATGCGATCAAATGGAACTTCACGAAGTTCCTCGTTGGCCGCGATGGCAGGGTGCTCAAGCGCTATGCGCCTACGGACAAGCCGGAGTCTTTAGCCAAGGATATCGAGGCTGCGCTCGGTTAAGACGGGTTCTGCAGCAATCGACCGTTTCTCGACGATCACCCGATCGTACGTACTGCCTGGGCATCACCGTGCGCGCTCGCAAGCCGAGCTATGCTTGATGCATGGCGCATGCGTTCTGGACCATCGGCCACTCCACGCGCGACTGGGACACGTTCGTCGCGTTGTTGCAGGCCGCGCAGATCAAGGTGTTGGCCGACGTGCGCCGCTTCGCCGGCTCGCGTCGCCATCCGCAGTTTTCCGGTGAGGCGATGGCGCGCGAGCTGCCGATCGCCGGCATCGCCTATGTGCCGATGCCGGCATTGGGCGGCCGCCGGCCGGCGCAGCCCGATTCGCGTAACACCGCGTGGCGCAATGCCAGCTTCCGCGGCTATGCCGACTACATGGCCACCGATGATTATCTCGCCGCACGCGCACGACTCGAGGCCCTGGCCATCGACCAGCGCGTCGCCGTGATGTGCGCCGAAGCATTGTGGTGGCAATGCCATCGCGGCCTGATCGCGGATGACTTCAAGTCGCGCGGCTGGGACGTCGTGCACCTGCTCGCGGCGGATCGCCAGGAAGCGCATCCCTATACGACGGCGGCGCGCATCGTCGACGGCCGCCTGGACTATCGCGCTGCATCAGACCCGCAGCCGCAGTTGTTCGAATAGCGGAGGAAGGGCGGCTCAGCGGTAACCGGCGGCCTGCAGCTCGAACAACTCCGCGTAGCGTCCCGCCTGGCCCATCAACTCGACGTGCGTGCCGCTGGCTTCGATCCTGCCCTCGTTGAGCACCAGAATCCGGTCGGCCATGCGCACGCTCGAAAAACGGTGCGAGATCAGCACCGCGGTCTTGTCGTCCGAGAGCTCCTTGAAGCGCTGGAAGACCTCGTACTCGGCGCGCGCATCGAGCGCGGCGGTCGGTTCGTCGAGGATCATCACCTGCGCATCGCGCATGTAGGCGCGCGCGATCGCGATCTTCTGCCACTGCCCGCCGGACAGGTCGACGCCGGTCTTGAAGCGGCGTCCGATGACCTGGTCGTAGCCGCGCGGCAGCGTGTCGATGACCTGGTCGGCGAGCGAACGGCGCGCGGCCTCGCGGATGCGGACCTGGTCGGTCATCGCGTCGATCTGGCCAACGCCGATGTTCTCCGCGGCGGTCAGGTGGTAGCGCACGAAGTCCTGGAAGATCACGCCGATGTTGGCGCGCAGGTCGTCGAGGTCGTAGTCGCGCAGGTCGCGGCCGTCGAGCAGGATGCGGCCCTCGTCGGGTTCGTACAGCCGCGCGAGCAGCTTCACCAGCGTGGTCTTGCCGGCGCCGTTCTCGCCGACCAAGGCCAGCACCTCGCCGGCGCGCAGTTCGAAATCGAGGCCGCGCAGGGCCCAGCGTTCGGCTTCGGGATAACGGAAGCCGACGTTCTCGAACACGAAGCCGCGTCGGATCGGACGCGGCACGGGCACGGCGTCGGGTTTCGATGCGATCTCCGGCTGGATCTCGAAGAACGAATAGAGGTCGTCGAGATACAACGCCTGCCCGGCCACCTGCGAAAAGCCGACGAGCAGGCTTTCCAGCAATTGCCGCAGGCGGCGGAAGCTGCCGGCGAGGAAGGTCAGGTCGCCGATCGAGAAATCGCCCGTCACCGTGCGCCAGGCGATGTAGCCGTAGGCGACGTAGTAGCCGAGCGTGCCGAGCGCGGCCAGCAAGGTGCCCCAGAACGCCCGCTGCCGCGCCAGCTTGCGGTTGGCCTGGAAGAACATGTCGGACAACTCGCGATAGCGCGCGATGAAGAAGCGGTGGAGGTTGAAGATCTTCACCTCCTTCGCGGTCTCGACGCTGGCGCCGGTCTGGCGCAGGTATTCGAGCTGGCGTCGCTCCGGCGTCCATTGGAAGTTCAGCGAATAGTTCAGCGCGTTGAAGTGGGCCTCGCCGATGAAGGCCGGAATCAGCGCGATCGCCAGCAACACGATCAGCCAAGGCGCGTAGACGAGCAGGCCGGCGGCGAAGCTGACCACGGTGATCGCATCCTGCGCCTGCCCGAACAGCTGGCTCATCAGGTTCATGCGCCCCATCGTCTGGCGGCGCGCGCGGTCGAGCTTGTCCTGCAGTTCCGGGTCCTCGAAATCCTCGAGGTCGAGCGTCGCCGCGTGCTCCATCAGGCGCACGCTGGTGGCGTTGGTGAACAGTTCCGACAGCAGGCTGTCGGCATAACTGACCATGCGGCCGAGCAGGTCGGACAGGATCGCCAGTCCGAACTCGATCGCGAGCAGCCACAGCAGGTGGTTGAGTTGTCCGCCTTGCCAGGCCTGCGACAGCGAGTCGAACCCTAAGCCAAGCCCGACCAGCCGCACGGCCTCGTCGATGATCAACTTGCCGATGTACAAGGTCACGACCGGCAGCAGCGCGCGCACCAGGCGCAGGCCCATGCTGGTGATCGCCAATGGTTTGCTGGTGGCCCAGATCTCGCGCAGGAAGGGCGGCAGGTTGCGCAGCGCATTGACGCGCTCGCGCAGGCTGGGTTTGGGTTGCTTTCTGGGGGTGGGCGTTGCGCCCGGGGTGGGATCGGCCATGGCCGGATTGTGCGGCATCGCCGGCGCGACGAACCCCGTGCACATCACAGGACGTAGGGCGGGCCCCGGCCCGCCGCGACGTCATCGTGGTTCGTCCGGCAAGCCGCCGAAGATCAAGAGCCGCGCGCCGGGGCCCGCCCTACGATCTCGGTACGTCGGCTTCCAAGCTCGGCACGTCGGCTGCCGGGCTCGGCGGGCCAGCTTGCGAACTCGGCGGGTCGACTTCCGAGCTCGGCGCTCCGCCCGTTTTTCTCGGCGTTCCGGCTTTTGTGCTGCACGCGCCGGCCATTTTTCTCGGCGATCCAGCTTCCTGGCTCGGCGTTCCGCCCTTTTTGCTCCGCGTGCCGAGTTCCGAACCCGGCGCGCCGGGCTTTTTGCTCGACACGCCGGCTTCCGAACTCGGTTTGCGTTGTCGAACCGTGTGCCGTGGACCGACCAAGGTTGTCGCTTCCCTGGGCCGTGCCGTCAGCTTCGCTGATGCCGCCCATGGAAATACACCTGCTCTGCCGCCCAGCGCAGCGGCGCCGAGTGCAGCAGCAGGTCGAACGGCCAGTCCATCTGCAGGTGATCGTAGGCCCAGCGCAGGCCGCGCTTGATGCGGAATGAAGGCGCGGCATCGATGGCGACCTGTTCCGCCGGCGGCCCGTTACCCGACAGGTGCGCCGCGATCGCGTGGCCGACGATCCAGCCGTGGTGCCATGCCGAATGGATGCCGCCGGCCGTGACCGGGGAAACGATGCCGGCCGCATCGCCGGTCAGCACGATGCCAGCCGCCGCCAGCGGCGAGACCGGTCCGCCGCAAGGCACCAAGCCGGCGCGCGTTGCTGTCGGCTTGATGTCGCCAGGGAGTCCGAGCAGGCCGTGCATTTCACGCAGGAAGCCGTCGATGTCCGGCACGCCGGTCCGCGTCGGCCGATGGCGAAAGGCGAGACCCACCTGCACGCCGGTCGGATTCTGCGCGGCCCAGCCGATGTAGCCCGGCGCGTAACGCTTGCTGATGAAGCAGTGCAGGGCATCGCCTTCGCGCAGCGTCGCACCGGCGAATTCGTGTTCGACGCCGTAAAGGAATTCCGACACCGTGCCGAGGCCTGCGCGTTGCGCGACGCGCGACTTCGCCCCGTCGGCGCCGACCAGGTAGCGCGTGCGCCCGAGCCCCTCTACCAGCCAGCCCGGTTGCCGACCGTTATCTCCGGGCCGCAGCGAGCCGTGAACCCGCTGCGGAACGCGCCGGGCATCCGTGAACGATTGCATCAGTCTCAGCTCGACACCGTTCGTTTCCAGTTCCGCTGCCAGCCAGCGCATGACGTTGGCCGTGTCGGTGGTCAGGAAGTAGTAGCCCGGCGATCGCAGGTCGACGCTGCGCAGGTTCGGCGCATACAGGCGCACGCGCCCGACGCGATGCACGAGGGATGCGGGGATGCGGCCGAGCCAGGTCTGCTCGGCGGCTTCCTTGACGATGATGCCGGTGGTGTGCAGCTTGATGCCGGGATCGCGCTTGCGTTCGAGCACGCACACGCGCAGCCCGGCCTGTCGCGCAGCCAGCGCGCAGGCCGCGCCGGCGAAGCTCGCGCCGACCACCACCACGTCCCATTGGAATCCGTCGGTCGACGCCATCGACACCGCTCCGTCCACGATGCCGGCAGTCTGCCGTCGCCTTGCGTGGCGCACGTGCGGCGAGTGTGAAGCGCGCGCGAAGCGCGTGACATTGGACGCAGCGGGCTGAAGCATCGGCATCCGCGGATCGATCCGGAAAATCACTCCGGCTTACGTCCGTGGCGCGGACGATCACAGCCGTCCGCAGCGAGGGCAATGCCATGGGCCGCAGCGCCAGCAACGTGTACACCGACCAGCACGACATCGCGGTCCTGGAAGCGCGCGCCGCACGCCTGCCCGACGAGGCGAAGGTCAAGGTCGTGCTCGTCGACGGCGGCCGCATCACAGGTGTGGTGGCGGCTAGGCCGACGATCCAGACGTTCCTCGACGAGGATGGCCGCGAAGGGCTCAACGGCATCGTGCGCATCGACGATGCCCATGATCCGGGACGCGCGCATTTGCTCTGGCTCGACCAGATCCTCGAAATCGAGGCGGGCTGACGGCGCCGCGCAGCCGTTTTCATGAACGCGGATCACCGGCGCCTAACCCGCCAATCGCGACAATCGGCACGTGTTCAGCAGCAGGAGAGCGCCTCATGAGGGCTCATGCCAAACACCATCTGATGATTCCGGCGCTGGTCGTGCTGGCTTTCGTCATCGGCATGTCGTGTTCGCCGCGCGCGATCGCGGTGGGTGACAGCGATGGCGGGGTCGAAGCAACGTTGCTGGTGTAGCCGGAGCGGGGATCAGCCCGGCTGCGGCAGGATCTGGCACACCGACTGGCATAGCGCCACGACCTTGCCATCCGTCCCGCGCGCCTCGCCGGCAAGGTGCAGTGTGTTGCGCGTGCGCTCGACGACGCGCGCGCTGCAGGTGATGAAGGTTTCCCTGGCGCTGACCGGGCGCAGGTATTGCGTGTTGAGCGAGCTGGTCACGCTTGGCGGGGCGATCAGGTAGGAGAATGGACCTAGCGTGTTGTCGAGTGCGGCGACGATGAAGCCGCCCTGCATGTGTCCCATCGGATTGCGATAGCGCGGCAGCACCGGGAAACGCACGCTGAGGCTTACGCCTTCCTCGTACTCGAACGCTTCTCCCTGCATGTCGAGCAGGCAGGGCGGCGGAATCACCAGTCCTGCACCTTCGGGCATCCGCGACGACAGCAGCTGGTTGATGGCGTCGGTGGTCAGGATCATGGCGGGCTCGCTCGGACAGGGCGTCCGATTCTACGGCGGCATCACGCGTGGCTCGCAGCGCTCGCGCGCCGATATTTGGTGGAAATCGTGTGGCCACATGCAGCAAGGGCGCCGAAGCGCCCTTGCCGTTCACATCGATCAGCGATCGCCGCCGCGCGGACCGCGAGGGCCCGTGCCCGGCCCGCGGTTGCCGCCAGGTCGCGGGCCACGCGGCCCCGCCGGGCGATTGCCACCGCCGGGTCGCGGACCGGCATTGGGACCGCCCGGACGTCCCTGCGGACGCTGGCCTTGCGGCTTGTCCCAAGGATTGAACGTGCCCGGATTGGCGTGGTCGGACGGAAAACTCGGCGCATTGCCGGGATGGCCATAAGGACGCGGCGTGCGCTGGCCTTGGCCCTGGCCTGGTCCGCGCGGTCCGCGCTGGTCGGCCTGGCCGGGGCCGCGGCCCTGGTAGCCGTTATCGGCGCGTTGGCCCGCCCCTGGGCCGGCGCTGCGCTGGCCGCCCGGCCGCTGCCCGCCTGGGCCGCCAGGGCGTGTGCCCGCGGGTTTGGGGCCATACGGCTTGCGTGGACCGCGCGAGCTGTTGTCGACATTGCGATGCCCGGCCGGCCCGGTATCGACGCCTTCCGGTACGTACCAGGTCTTGAAGGTTCCGGGCGTGCCGCCTTCCGGCGCGCCGGGCTGGCGATCGCCGCGACCGCGCTGACCGCCTGCACCCTTGGGCTTGTAAGGCTTGTTGGCCTGCTTGGCCGCAGCTTCGCCGCTGACGGTCAGGCCGCCATGCGGTTTCTTGTTGCCGAACCGGCCGCGGCCGCGATCCTCGCGCACGTGGTCGAAGCGACGCAGCTCGCGCCCTTCGTCGGCGGTGCTGTTGCCGCCGAGATAGGCGTTGTCCGACTTGGTCCCGTCGCGGCCGACATGCACGGTCGACTTGGTCGCCTTGCGCTGGCCGATCACCGGCTGCAGCGTCAGTGCGGGCGGCGGACCTTCATCGAGCTTGAGTTCCTTGCGCAGCGCTTCGATTTTCTCCGCGCCCAGTTCCTGCGATTGCCCGCGCAACAGCGGCTGCGGCAGAGAGACGCTGCCGTAGCGGATGCGCTTGAGGCGGCTGACCTGGCAGCCCTGCGATTCCCACAGGCGCCGCACCTCGCGGTTGCGGCCTTCCTTCAGCAGGACCTGGAACCATTCGTTGGAGTCGGTGCCGCCGATGCGTTCGATGTTGTCGAACTTGGCCGGGCCGTCCTCGAGCGCCACGCCGCGACGCAAGCGGTCGACGATGTTCTCCGGCACCGTGTCCATGCCTTCCGGCGCACGCACGCGGCAGACGTATTCGCGTTCGACCTCGAACGACGGATGCATCATCGCGTTGGCCAGTTCGCCGTCGGTGGTCAGCAGCAGCAGGCCGGTGGTGTTGATGTCGAGGCGGCCGATCGCGATCCAGCGCGCGCCCTTGAGGGCCGGCAGCGCTTCGAAGATGGTCGGGCGGCCTTCGGGATCCTCGCGCGTGGTGACCTCGCCTTCGGGCTTGTTGTACATCAGCACGCGGCTGGGTTCGGTCAGGGCGCTGGCGACGAAGCTGCGGCCGTCGATCTCGACCTTGTCGCCGCCCTTGATGCTCATGCCGACCTGCGCGACTTCGCCGTTGACCTTGACCAGGCCGTCGGCGATGCGCTGCTCGAGCGCGCGGCGCGAGCCGAGGCCGGCCTGCGCGAGCACCTTGTGCAGGCGCTCTTCCAGGCGCGGCGCCTCGGCGGATTGTTCGGTGCCGCGCTTCAATGTCAGCTTGCGGCCTTTGTCTTGTTGCTCACTCATGTCGTGCTCCGGTGCTGTCGCCGTCTTCGGCGAGGGCTGTATCGTTCGAGTCGTCTTGCGATTCGGTGTGGTCGGGAAAATCCGTGGCGTCTTGGTCGCCGTCGGCGCTGTCTTGTGCGTCGTGAATCTGCTGGTCGGCGTCCGGATCGGCGATGCCTTCGTCGATGTCGTGACCGGTTGCGTCGGACGCGCCGTCGGCTTCCGCGTCGCCGTCGAGCGCGATGTCGCCGATCGGCATCTCTTCGCCCTTGAACTGGAACTGCGGCTCGAGTTCGCCGAAATCCTTCAGTTCCGACAGCGGCGGCAACTCGTCGAGGCGCTTGAGGCCGAAATAGTCGAGGAAGCCGCGCGTGGTGCCGAGCAGTTCGGGCCGGCCGGGGATGTCGCGATGGCCGACGACGCGGATCCATTCGCGTTCCTCGAGCGCCTTGATGATGTTGCTGTTGACCGACACGCCGCGGACCTGCTCGATCTCGCCGCGCGTGATCGGCTGGCGGTAGGCGATCAGCGCCAGCGTTTCCAGCGTGGCGCGCGTGTACTTGGTCTGGCGCTCGCTCCACAGGCGCGCGACCCAGGGATGCACGTCGGCCTGGACCTGGAAGCGGTAGCCGGAGGCGAGTTCGACCAGTTCGATGCCGCGACCGGCGCAGCCTTCGCGCAGCGCCTCCAGCGCGCGTTCGACGCTGTCGTCGGGGGCGGGCTCGTCGAGCGGGAACAGCCCGTGCAGTTGCGCCAGCGTCAGCGGCTGGCTGGCGGCGAGCAAGGCGGCTTCGACGATGCGGGTGATGAGGTGTTGGTCCATGAAATGCTTTGTGTTCGTAAATGGAGGTCGTATCGGACGTCATTCCCCGAAGGCGGGGACCCGGTGACTTTGCGGATTGCGCGGAAATGACGGCAAAACGTGCAGTGGCCTATCGCTCGACATCGTCGTTCGCGGCATTGTCTTCATCGTCGAATTCGCTGGTCAGTTCCAGCGTCCCCGCATCGCCCTCGGCCGTGGCGAGCGACTTCAGGTAGATCGGCGCCAGCGGACCTTCCTGCACGATGTCGAGCAGGTGTTCCTTGGCCAGCTCGAGCAGCGACAGGAAGGTCACTACTACGCCGAGCTTGCCTTCGCGCGGCTCGAACAGCGACTCGAAGCGGTGGAACTTGCCGTCGGCCAGCCGCGTCAGTACCTCGCCCATGCGCTGGCGCACGCTGAGGGCGTCGCGCTTGATCGCGACCTGGGTGAACAGCTCGGCGCGCTTGAGCACGTCGTGCAACGCCAGCAGCATCTCGCGCAGGTCGACCGGCGGCGGCAGGCGCACCGCGGCACGGTCCGGCACGAAGGCGGAGACGGGCGTGGTGTCGCGATCCTGCCTGGGCAGCGAGTCGATGTCCTCGGCCGCCTGTTTGAAGCGCTCGTATTCCTGCAGTCGGCGTACCAGTTCGGCGCGCGGATCGCCTTCCTCCGCCTCGTCCATCGAAGCGCGCGGCAGCAGCATGCGCGATTTGATCTCGGCCAGGATCGCGGCCATCACCAGGTATTCGGCGGCCAGTTCGAAACGCAGATCCTGCATCACGCCGATGTATTCGACGTACTGGCGCGTGATTTCGGCGACCGGGATGTCGAGGATGTCGAGGTTCTGGCGGCGGATCAGATAGAGCAGCAGGTCAAGCGGGCCCTCGAAGGCATCGAGGATGACTTCGAGCGCGTCGGGCGGGATGTACAGGTCCTGCGGGATCTGCAGCATGGCCTGGCCATGCACCACCGCCAGCGGCATTTCCTGCTGATGGGGCGCATGTGGATGCGCATGCAATGGGGCGGTTGCGCCGGGAGCGGTGTCTTCGGTCATTCGGTTAGCGGCCCCCTCCGGGCCACACAGGATTGCTATGACGCGCGGCGGGCCGCGGCCAGGTCTCGCAACGTCCGGGGGACGCGTCGCAAGTCGAGCTTTTGCCGGACGGCACAGGCGGCACTCGCCACACGGATGCGGCGGCGGACAGCTAGGGGATCGTCGGGCTGGGGCCGGGTGGGGCGCAGCTTGCGCGGTGTCAACGCGCGGTTCGTGGCGCCGGCTTCACTGCCTGGACCGCGACGGGCCGCTGCTGCCGGCCTCAAGTGAGGGCAAGGGTACGGGCTGGGATCGCCACTGTCCAGCTATCGCGCTGAACGTGCTGGCGCGGTCGCGCGGGGTCCGGCGGGCGCGTCGACACTACGTTGCGCATGCGCGACGGCCTTGGCGAAGGCAGCGGCCCTGACTGCGGTCGCGTACCCGTGTTGCGGATTGTCGACGGCACGCACAGGTTGGAGCGGGGCGTTTGTCGCCGATGCGATTGCCAGTGCACCATATCGAAGGCGATCCCGTTTCGCCGACAGGAGAGCCCGATGTGGTACGCGATCGAGGGATACGACGGCGCCGAAGTCCTGGCGCAGCGCCTGCAGGCGCGCGCGCAACATCTTGCGCGGCTGACGGCCCTGCGCGACGAAGGACGCCTGCTGCTGGCCGGCCCGTGCCCCGCGATCGATGCAGAGGATCCGGGCCCAGCCGGATTCAGCGGCAGCATCGTCATTGCCGAGTTCGCCTCGCTCGATGCCGCGCGCGGCTGGGCCGATGCGGATCCCTATCTGGCGGCAGGCGTCTATGCGCGCGTCGAGGTGCGCCCATTCAAGCCGGTGTTGCCATGACCGCGATCGGACCCTTGCCGAAGGAGCAGCGCGTGGCGGCGATCCAAGCGGCACTACAGATGGCATTCACGCCGAGCGTGCTCGAAGTGCGCGACGACAGTCACCGCCATGCCGGTCATGCCGGCGCGCAGGATGGGCGCGGACATTTCGCCGTCAGCATCGTCAGCGAAGCCTTCGCCGGCATGACGCCGTTGCTCCGTCATCGTGCCGTCTATGCGGCGCTTGGTGGATTGATGGACACCGATATCCATGCGCTGCAGATCAAGGCGCACACGCCGGGCGAGGCCTGACCGGAGACGCGTCACGGCCTGGACACGGGAATGTTTTACAAGCGATTCTGAAAACGATTACAGTCACCCGCTGACCATCAGAACGCGGGGAGCAGCCATGAAAAGGGATCCGAATCACGGTGTCTGGTCCGGCCGGAAGGGCGGAGTCATCCCGGCGCGGACCCGGGCCGGATCTCCGGGAAAGCGGCTCCTGCCCCTGTTCACCGGATTGGCGCTCGCGTCGCTGGCGACCTCTGTCACGGCGGCTGATTGCACTCCACCTCCGGCGGCAGGGCAGGCCGCTAACGGTCCCGCCTTCATCGAGTCCTTGCTAGGCCGCATGACGCTGGCAGAAAAACTCGGTCAGTTGAACCAGCCTCCCGGCCTTGGCAGCGACACCGGTCCGAGTGCCCGGGCAGGCAGCGAAAAGCAGATACGCGAGGGGCGGATCGGTTCCTTCCTGGGCATGTACGGCGCGCAGCGCACGCGCGAGCTGCAGCGCGTCGCGGTCGAGGAATCACGCCTGGGCATCCCGCTGCTGTTCGCGCATGACGTGATCCATGGATTCCGCACCATCTTTCCGGTGCCCTTGGGAGAAGCGGCGAGTTTCGATGTCGATGCCGTCCAAAACGCCGCCCGCATCGCCGCGGTCGAGGCGACAGCGCACGGGGTGCATTGGACGTATGCGCCTATGGTCGATATCGCACGTGATCCACGCTGGGGCCGGATCGTCGAAGGCGCGGGCGAAGATCCCTACCTCGGATCGGCGATGGCGGCGGCACGCGTGCATGGGTTCCAGGGCACCGACCTGGGTGCGGACGACACGTTGCTTGCGACCGCAAAGCATTTCGTCGCCTACGGCGCGGCCGAAGCGGGCCGCGACTACAACACCGTCGACATTTCGGAGCGGGCGCTGCGCGAGGTGTACCTGCCGCCGTTCCACGCTGCCGTGGATGCCGGCGTGCAATCGGTCATGGCGGCGTTCAACGAGGTCGCGGGCGTGCCCATGCACGCGAATCGCGAACTCATCGATGGCGTGCTGCGCAAGGAGTGGGGCTTCGATGGCGTGCTGGTCAGCGATCACACCGGCATCGCGGAACTGATGCCGCACGGTCTGGCGGCGACGCGTACGGAAGCCGGCCTCGAGGCCCTGAACGCCGGCGTCGATGTCGACATGGTCAGCGACATTTACGTAAAGGAGATGCCGGCGGCCGTGCGGTCGGGGAAGCTGCCGATCGCAGAAGTGGATGCTGCCGTCCGCCGTGTCCTGCACGCCAAGTGCGTGCTCGGATTGTTCGACGATCCTTACCGGTACAACGACGTATCGCGCGAGCAGGCGCGTACGCTGACGCCCGAGCATCGCCGCGCCGCGCGTGACATGGCGGGCGAATCGCTGGTCTTGCTGAAGAACGAAGGCCACGTGCTGCCGTTGTCGAAAACGCTGCGTACGCTCGCTGTGATCGGGCCGCTGGCGCAGGATCGCAGGGCGATGCTGGGCAGCTGGGCTGCGGCGGGTCGTCCGGAAGATGCCGTGACGCCGCTGGAGGGTCTCCAGGCCGCAGTCGGTAAGGGGACCCAGGTGCTGTATGCGAAAGGTGCCGCCATCGAAGGATCCGACACATCCGGTTTCGCCGAGGCCGTGCGCACCGCAAACGCGGCTGACGTCGTGGTCATGTTCCTCGGAGAACACCAGGACATGAGCGGCGAGGCCAACAACCGCACGTCGCTGGATCTGCCCGGCGTGCAGCAACAACTCGCGTTGGCCGTGCAAGCGACCGGAAAGCCGGTCGTGGTCGTGCTCTTCAATGGTCGGCCGCTGACGATCGGCGCATTGGACGAGAAGGTGCCGGCCATCGTGGAGGCATGGTTTCCCGGCATCGAGGCCGGGCACGCCATTGCCGACGTGCTGTTCGGTGATACCAATCCTGCGGGACGCTTGCCGGTCACGTTCCCGCGCGTTGTCGGCCAGGTGCCGATCTACTACGCGCACAAGAACACCGGTCGTCCGCCCGTCGAAGCGGGACGGTACACGTCGAAATACCTCGACGTGCCATGGACGCCTTTGTATGCCTTCGGCCACGGATTGAGCTACACCAGCTTCCGTTACGACCGGCTGCGCGCCAAGCAACGGCGGATCGGCGTCGACGGCACGCAGGAGGTCGAGGTCAGGGTCACCAACACCGGCAAGCGCGCGGGCGATGAGGTGGTGCAACTGTATGTGCGCGACGATGTCGGCAGCGTCACGCGTCCGGTCAAGGAACTGCGCGGTTTCCGTCGCATCCACCTGAAACCGGGCGAGGCGCAGACGCTCACGTTTACGTTGACGCCCGACGATCTGTCCTTCTACGGGCTTGATATGAAGCGCATCGTGGAGCCCGGAACGTTCACCGTGTTCGCGGGAGGCAACTCGGTCGATCTGCTTGAAGCGCATTTCGAAGTGGTGGCGAGGTGAGGCCTCCAGCGGCACGCCGCGATGTCGGCTGGACGACGCTCGACGACTAGTGACGATGGATGTGTCTATGCGCAGCCAGATGAAAGCGGCCGGCCTCACTTCATGTTGCGTTGCAGCGTAATTTGGCGAACGATTGATGCTGCAACGCAACATCAAAAACCCGCGTCCTTACTGGGTTTCAAGCCTTCGTGACGCGATCGCGTCCACGGAATAACAATTGCTTTACACGCCGCGTTGAAAACGTTTACAGTCCGCCGAAGCAGCTTGAATGAGAGTACCGCGGAGGATGGAGTGAGCATCACGATCAAGGATGTGGCGCGCCAAGCGAACGTCTCCGTGGCGACGGTATCGCGTGCGCTCAACGGGCACGAGAATGTCGCCGATGCAGTACGCAAGCGCGTCATTCATGTCGCCAGCGAGTTGCGTTACAGCCCGCACCACGCTGCGCGCAGCCTCAGCAGCCGTCGCACCCACACCATCGGCGTGGTGCTGCCTGATCTGCACGGTGAGTTCTTCTCCGAACTGATGCGCGGCATCGACCAGGTCGCGCGCGAGCGCGGGCTGCATCTGCTGGTGTCCAGCTATCACGGTCATCCGGAAGAACAGGGTGCCGCATTGCGCGCGATGCGCGGACGCGTCGACGGCCTGCTGGTGATGTCGCCCTATGTCGCCAACACCGATTTCCTGACCGAGAACCTCACCCCCTCATTACCGGCAATGCTGATCAACACGCAGTTGCCCGGCACCGATCATGCGTCGCTGAGCATCGACAACTACGGCGGCGCTCGCGCGATGATGCAGCACCTGCTCGAGGCCGGGCATCGCCGCATCGCATTCATCGCCGGCCCGGAAGACAACTTCGACGCGCATGAACGACTGCGCGGCTACCGCGACGCATTGGCCGAATCGCTACCGGATGCTCAGGCCTGGGTGCTGCAAGGCGATTTCGACGAGGCCTCCGGCCATCGCGCGGGACGCGAAGTGCTTGCGGCGGAGACCCGGCCGGACGCGGTGTTCGCCGCCAACGACATGATGGCCCTGGGATGCCTGTTCGCGTTCAACCAAGCCGGCGTGCAGCTGCCGCGCGACATCGCCCTGGTCGGTTTCGACGACATTCCGCTGGCGCGCTACGTGTACCCGTCGCTCACCACCATGCGCGTCAACATCGCCGAACTGGGCGGGCGCGCGCTGCGCGCACTGCTCGATCTGCCGGCGTCTCCGCCGCCGCAGCAGGAGCCGCTCACGCCCGAACTCATCGTGCGTGAATCCAGTCTTCCCAATACGCCCGTGCGCGCCCGCGCGGATAGCTCCTGATCCGACCACGACTCCGCTCCAGACCGACCAACCTCACCGACTGAACCTATTTAGATCGACGTTCCACATTCGACTGCCCTGGGAGGGGAAACGTCATGAAGCATCGCAAGCACGGCAATACAGGCAAGCAACGCACCGTCCGTCCGGTACCCAAACTGCTCACCTGTGCCTTGGCCAGCTGCCTGATGATGGGCGCGCCGTCGGTCTTCGCGCAGTCGGCAAACGCCAACCTGCGCGGCCAGGTCATGACCGATTCGACGCCCGCTGCGGGCACCGAAGTGATCGCGACCAATAACGCCACCGGCTTTGTGCGGCGCACCCAGACCAACGCGAATGGCTCCTACACCCTGACCGGATTGCCGCCGGGCACCTATACGGTGCAGGCAGGTGGCACTTCCCAGACAGTGACGCTGTCGGTCGCTTCCAATTCGACGCTCAACCTGCAGGCCGGCGGGGTCGCCGAAACCGGTCCACAGCAGGCCACCGACTTGGCCACTGTGACTGTGACTGCGCCGCTTCTGAAGGACGTCAAGACCTCCGAAGTCGGCAACACCATCTCGTTGCGCCAGATCCAGACGCTGCCGCAGGCCTCGCGCAACTTCCTCGAGTTCGCCGATACCGTGCCCGGTATGGCGTTCACGACGGACGACCAAGGCGTGACCACCCTGCGTGGCGGCGCGACCAACGGCGCATCGGGCAATCTGTATATCGACGGCATCGGTCAGAAGGGTTATGTCGAGAGCGGCGGCGTGGCGGGCCAGAACGGCAGCCGCGGCAATCCGTTCCCGCAGCTCGCCATCGGTGAGTACAAGGTCATTACGTCGAACTACAAGGCCGAGTACGGACAGATCACCGGCGCCGCGGTCACCGCGGCCACGCGTTCGGGCACCAATGAATTCGAGGGCGAGGCCTACTACCGCTATACAGACGAAAGCATGCGCGAGAAGCGCGCGGCCGAGGAAGCGCCAGGCGAAGAGAAGACTGACTCGCTCACCCGCGAGTGGGGTTTTGCCGTGGGCGGTCCGATCATCCAGGACCGCATGCATTTCTTCTTCGCTTATGAGAAGAAGGACTTCATTACGCCGCGCGTCGTGCTTCCGGGATCCAATACGTCAGATTTCGTGCAGTTCCTTCCGGCAGATGTGCAGAGCCTATACGGGCCTGTTGTCGCACCGTTCGAGGAAGATCTTTACTTCGGCAAGATTAGCTGGGACATCGGCGATCGCGATCGCGTGGAGTTCAGTGCACAGGTCCGCGACGAAACGCAACTGGATTCGATCGGCGGCCAGCGCGCGCTGGAGCACGGCCGCGACGTGATCAACAAGGACAAGCGCGGCACGCTGCGCTGGCAGCACAGTGCGGATGCCTGGACCAATGAAGTATTGCTGACGACCGAGGACACTGAAGTCAATCCGTTCCCGACCAGCATCGGTAACGGCATCATTTACAAAGTGCTCGCCGAGAACGGCGGCAACATCGACGAGCGCACCCTCATCGAGACGGGGCCCTCCAGCGGTTTCGACGCTTTCATCAGGTCGCAGAAGGGTTGGTCGATCGCCGATACGTTCACCCTTAACAGCTTCACCTGGAATGGCGATCACACCGTCAAGGTCGGCGCCAGCTACAAGGATATCGAGCTCACCGCACAGGATGGTGGTTCGCTTAATCCTCAATTCTCGTTCGAAGTGGACGAGAACGGTGTAGCGGCAACGCCTTATCGCGTCGACTACCTGGGTATCTTCGACGTCCCGGGCCAGACTCCGCGGGTGGTGACGCAGGGCAAGCAGTACGCGTTCTTCATCCAGGACGACTGGGCCGTCAACGACCATTTGATCCTCAACCTCGGCGTGCGCTGGGATTACGAGGAGAATCCGGCGTATACCGATTACGTGACGCCCGCGGAGTTCGTGACCGCGGTGTTTTCCGATGACCCAGACAATCCTGGGCAGCCTTGGGCAAACCGGCTGCTACGGAGCGGGATCAACGCCAACGACTACATCAGCACCGGCAACAACCGTGACGACTTCAAGGACGCGTTTGCGCCGCGCTTCGGTTTCTCCTACGACATCGGTGCCGACGAGCGACATGTCATCCACGGCGGCGCCGGCCGCTCGTACGACCGCAACTTGTTCAAGGAACTCGCGTTCGAGGTGAGCAAGGGCGTTCTGTCGCCGATCCAGGTGAATTTCCAGGATCCGGACACTGGCTTGTGTTATCGCGACGACAGGACCTGCGTGCCGTGGGACCCGGCATACCTGCAGGACATCACCAGCCTCGGCACGAGCGTGACGGGCGCCAAGGAAATGTTCCTGCTCAACAACGACATCAAGACCCCGTACAGCGACCAGTTCAGCCTGGGCATGTCGAACCAGCTCGGCGATTGGCTGGCGGATGTCACCGTGCAGCGGATCCTGAGCTACGACGGCCTGGTCTATACGCTGATCAACCGCTGGCCTGATGGTTCGTTCTTCCAGGGCGGTAGCCAGCCCTGGGGCGAGCCTGTGCCGGGCTTCAACAATACGATCATCGGCAACAACGGCATCGAATCGGCGAACACGCAGGTGTTGGTGTCGCTGGACAAACCCTACACCAAGGACTCGGGCTGGAGCATGAGCGTGGCGTACACGCATGCGGATGCCAAGCACAATCGCAAGAAGGACGATCCTTTCGCGTTCGACAAGGCGACCATCGACCTATATCCCTTCATCTGGGTCGACGCCGTGCCGAAGCATCGCCTGGTGGTGGCGGGGTCGATCGATGGGCCCTGGGGTCTGACTTTCGGCGGCAAGGTTGTTCTCGAAACGCCACGTCCAGTGAACGAGGTGCGGTGTTGGGGCGTTACAGGCCCCGATGGTTCGACTTGCCAGCCTTTCGGTGCGGAGCCGCAAGGCACTGGCAGCTTCCTCGTTGGGGGCGATATTTGGGGTTACCGCACAGTCGACTTGCAAGCGACAAAAGAGTTCAGGTTTGGTGACAGGTACAAGATGACTGCGCGAGTAAATCTGCTCAATGCGTTCAACTACAAGAACTACTCGAGCTTCACAACCATCGAAGCGGGCGCGAACGGCGTATACGACCCCACTTTCGTCTACAACAAGTTCGGCGACATGTTCTACAGTCCGCGCACGCTCTCGGTCGAGCTCGGGATGAAATTCTGATCCGGGAGGCCACGTAGCGCCGACCATGTGTCGTCGCTGCAAGGAGAGACGGGGCTGTGAGGCCCCGTCTTTCGTCGAGACCAATGTCCTCCTGCCTGACCGGCATAACCGACCGACGACATTCCATGAAGTCGAGACAAATCGAGCAGATCGTCATCGTCGGCGGAGGCACCGCCGGCTGGATGGCCGCTGCGGCGCTAGCCCGCACGCTCGGGCCAACCTATCGCATCCAGGTCGTCGAATCCGAACTGATCGGTATCGTCGGCGTCGGCGAGGCGACGGTGCCGCACATCAAGGCGTTCAACCAGTTGCTGCGCATCGACGAGGCGGATTTCGTCCGCCACACGCAGGGCAGTTTCAAACTCGGCATCGAGTTCGTCGACTGGTTGCGCGTCGGCGAGCGCTACATCCACGGCTTCGGCACGGAGATCGGCCATCCGCTCGGCCTGTTGCCGTTCCACCAGTACTGGATCAAGGCGCACCAGGCCGGGATGGCGCAGCCGCTCGGGGCCTACACACTCAACACGGTGGCGGCGACGCGCGGCAAGTTCATGGTGTCGGCTACCGACGTGCCGCCCAACTCGCCTCTGGCCAACATCGCTTACGCCTATCATTTCGATGCGGCGCTGTACGCAAAATACCTGCGCGTCTATGCCGAAAGACTGGGCGTGGTGCGCAACGAGGGCATCATCGAGCATGTGTCGTTGCATCCGGAGAGCGGCGACGTCGAGTCGGTCAGGCTGCAATCGGGCGAAGCCATCGCCGGCGACCTGTTCATCGACTGCTCCGGCTTCCGCGGGCTGCTGATCGAACAAGCGCTGGAAACCGGGTGGGTCGATTTCAGCCACTGGCTGCCCTGCGATCGTGCACTGGCGGTGCCCAGCGAGAATGTCGGACCGCCTGCCCCCTATACGCGCGCGACCGCGCGCGAAGCCGGCTGGCAGTGGCGCATTCCCTTGCAGCACCGCACCGGCAACGGCTATGTCTACTCGAGCCGCCATATCAGCGAAGATGAAGCGGCTGCCAAATTGCTCGCCAACCTTGAAGGTCCGGCGCTCGCCGACCCGCGGCCGCTGCGCTTTACCACGGGACGCCGGAAGAAGTGCTGGAACAAGAACGTGATCGCGCTCGGGCTTGCGAGCGGCTTCATGGAACCGCTCGAGTCGACCAGCATCCATCTGATCCAGTCTGGCATTTCCAAGCTGCTCGAACTCTTCCCCTACCAAGGCATCAGCGACGTGTTGGTGCAGCGCTACAACGACCAGCTGGCGTTCGAATTCGAACGCATCCGCGATTTCCTCGTGCTGCATTACAACGCCACCGAGCGCGATGATTCGCCGTTCTGGAAAGAATGCCGGGCGATGTCGATCCCGCCCGAACTGCAGGCGAACATCGACCTGTTCCGCGACAGCGGCCGCTTCTTCCGCACTGGAACCGAGATGTTCGCCGAGATCAGCTGGATCCAGGTGATGGTCGGGCAGGGCATCCTGCCGCAGGCCTGGCATCCGCTGGTCGACAACGTGCCGGACGCCGAACTGCAGCGCTTCGTGGACAGCATCGGCAAGACGATCTCCAACTGCGTCGACGCGATGCCGACGCACCAAGCCTTTATCGACCGCTACTGCGCTGCCGGAGTACCCGCTTGAAGATCGATCTGCGAGGCGGAGTCCTCCGTAGGCATGTCGTTCCGCTGCTGCTGTCAGTGTTGCTGGCGCTGGCGGGATGCAAACCCGAGAAACCTGCCGAACCGACCGTACCGCCGCCGAAGCCTGGCCCTGTCGCACAGGTCGAGCCGCCCAAGCCCGCGCAGCCCGGTCCACTGAAGCTCACGCCGCTATTCCGCGACATCGAACGGCGCACGTTCCAGTTCTTCTGGGACACGACCAATGAAGTCAACGGCCTGACGCCGGACCGTTTCCCGTCGCGACCCTTCGCGAGCGTCGCGTCGGTGGGCTTCGCGCTGACCGCGTATCCGATCGGGGTCGAGAACGGTTGGGTCAGCCGCACGCAGGCGGTCGACCGCACGCTGACCACGCTGAAGTTCTTCCGCGATGCGCCGCAGGGCCCGCAGCGCAAAGGCAAGAGCGGCTATCACGGCTTCTACTACCACTTCCTCGACATGCAGAAGGGCCAGCGCTACGAGCCATGGGTCGAGGTGTCGAGCGTGGATACCGGCTTGCTGATGATGGGCGTGCTGTTTGCGCAGAGCTACTACGATGGCGGCGACTCGCGCGAGGCGGAAATCCGCGAAATTGCCGACACGCTCTACAAGCGCGTCGATTGGACCTGGCTGCAGCAGCGCAAGCCGCTGATCTCGATGGGCTGGTATCCCGAAAGCGGCTTCATCAACCACGATTGGGCCGGCTATAACGAAGCGATGCTCGTGTACATCCTGGCGATGGCCTCGCCGACGCATCCGGCCGGCCCGGATGCGTGGAATGTCTGGTCGCGCACTTACGATGAAAGCTGGGGCGTCTTCGAGGGACAGGAGTATCTGGCCTTCGCGCCGCAGCTTCGGCCACCAGTACAGTCACGTCTGGATCGATTTCCGCGGCATTCGCGACGAGTACATGCAGAACCGCGGCATCGACTATTTCGAGAACAGCCGCCGTGCGGCCTACGCGCAGCGCGAATATGCGATCGAAAATCCGATGAAGTGGAAAGACTACGGCCAGGATGTCTGGGGTCTCACGGCCAGCGACGGTCCGCAGCGCACCAGCCAGGATTACGAGGGCGAGCCGCGCGAGTTCCGCCATTACAGCGCGCGCGGCGCCGGGCTGCGGGATCACTTCGACGACGGCACCATCGCGCCGACCGCGGCGATCGCCTCGCTGCCGTTCGCGCCGGAGATCGTGATCCCGGCGACCCAGGCGATGTTCGAACGTTACGGCGAGTACATCTATTCGAGCTATGGCTTTCTCGATGCCTTCAATCCCAGTTTCACCTATGACATCCCGTTGAAGACCGGCCGCATGGTGCCTGGCAAGGGCTGGGTGGCGAGCGACTACATCGGCATCGACCAGGGTCCGATCCTGGCGATGATCGCCAACTATCGCAACGGCTTCGTCTGGGAAGTCATGAAGCGCAACAAGTACATCCGTCTCGGGCTCGAACGTGCCGGCTTCACTGGCGGGTGGCTGGCCGGTACCGGTGAGTCGAAGCAGTCGGGACCACCCGACGCCGACGCCGCGGCGGCACGCGCCATGGGCGTGGCGGAATCGCGGGCGACGACCGCCGATGACGCTGAAGAGCCGCCGCCGCGATCACAGCCGTTGCAGTAGGCTGGCGCATGGCATCCGGTGTGCGAGATCTCGCAGCACGTGGTTCCCGCGAAGGCGGGAAGCCAGCCGCTTTGACCCGGAACACTCCCGCAAGGCCAAGTCACCGGGTTCCCGCCTTCGCGGGAATGACGGCTGGAGCGTTGCGCACCATTTTCGTCGGAATGCTGTCCGTTCTATTGCTGGCGAGTTGCGCGCGCGACAAGGACGAGACCGTCATCCGCTTCTGGGCGATGGGTCGCGAGGCCGAGGTGGTTGCGCAGTTCATGCCCGAGTTCGAGCGCGCAAATCCCGGCATCCGCGTCGACCTCCAGCACATCCCGTGGACCTCGGCGCACGAGAAGCTGCTGACGGCATTCGCCGCCGATTCGCTGCCGGACATCTGCCAACTCGGCAACACCTGGATCCCGGAGTTCGCGGCACTGAACACGCTCGAACCGTTGCAACCCTACGTCGACGCGTCGGAGGTGATCGAACCGGCCGACTACTTTCCCGGCATCTGGGACACCAACCTGATCGATGGCCAGCTGCTCGGCGTGCCCTGGTACGTCGACACGCGGCTGGTGTTCTATCGCAAGGACATGCTGGCGAAAGCCGGCTTCAAGTCGCCGCCGAAGAACTGGGCGGAGTGGGAACGCGCGATGGCCGCGATCAAGCGCGACGTCGGGCCGCAACGCTATGCCGTGATGCTGCCGCTCAACGAGTTCGAACAGCAGCTCTCGTTCGCCCTGCAACAGGACGACCCGCTGCTGCGCGACGGCGGCGGTCGCGGCAACTTCCGCAGTCCCGGGTTCCGCCGTGCACTGGCGTTCTATGCCAACACGTTCAAGCAGGGTTGGGCGCCGCCGATGTCGGAGACGCAGATCTCCAATGTCTGGGACGAGTTCTTCAATGGGTTCTATGCGTTCTACGTCTCCGGTCCGTGGAACATCCGCGAGTTCCGCAAGCGCGCGCCGCCGCAATTGGCGCATGCCTGGGGCACGATGCCGCTGCCCGGTCCCGGCGACGGTCCTGGCGCGGGCATCGCCAGCGGGACCAGCCTGGTGCTGTTCCGTTCCTCGCCGCACAAGCAGGCGAGCTGGAAGCTGGTCGAGTTCCTGTCGAGGCCCGACATCCAGCAACGCTTCCATGCGGAAATCGGCGATCTGCCGCCGCGACGCAGCACCTGGGAGCACCCGACGCTCGCGAATGACGAATACGCAAAGGCTTTCCGCGACCAGCTCGAGCGTGTCAAACCGACGCCGAAGGTGCTGGAGTGGGAACGCATCGTGCAGGAGATGCGGCTGGCCACGGAGCGCGTGGTGCGTGGCGGCGAGTCGCAGGACAAGGCTGTCCGCGAACTCGATGCGCGCGTGGACGAGATCCTCGAGAAGCGGCGCTGGATGACCGAGCGAGACAGGCAGGCTGCCGGGACTGCGGCCGCCAAACCGCGGCCGGCAACGCGATGAAGACGACGCGCAGGCCCGCGGCATTTCTGAGATCTGCAGTGCCGAGTTGCGGGGGCACCGATGCGTCCTAACCTGGCCGGCTGGATCTTCGCGGGGCCAGCCTTGATCGTGATCGGCGTGTTCTTCGGCATCCCGGTATTCGCCGCGCTGCTGCTCAGCCTCACCGATTTCGACCTGTACGCGCTCGCGGACATGAACAACCTGCGCTTCGTCGCGCTCGGCAACTATGCCGAGCTGCTGCGCACGCCGATGTTCTGGAAATCGCTCACCAACACTACTTATTTCGTTGCCGTCGGCGTGCCGCTGTCGATCGCCGTGTCGCTGGGCACTGCGATGCTGCTCAATGCGCGCGTCGCGCGTTTCAAGGCCCTGTTCCGCACGGCCTTGTTCGCGCCGGTGGTGACGACCTTGGTCGCGGTGGCAGTGATCTGGCGCTACTTGTTCCACACCACGTATGGACTGGTGAACTGGGCGCTCGGGCACCTTGATATCGCGCCGGTCGACTGGCTCGGCGATCCGGCTTGGGCGATGCCGACCATCATGCTGTTCGCCGTATGGAAGAACTTCGGCTACAACATGGTGATCTTCCTCGCCGGCCTGCAGGCGATCCCGCAGGACCTGTACGAAGCCGCGCGCATCGACGGCGCGTCGAAGTGGCGGCAGTTCCTGCACATCACGTTGCCGATGCTGGGGCCGGTGCTGCTGGTGGTCGGCGTGATCACGATCTCCGGTTATTTCCAGCTGTTCGCCGAGCCCTACGTGATGACGCGCGGCGATCCGCTGCAGAGCACCGTCAGCGTCCTGTACTTCATGTACGAAGAGGGCTTCAAGTGGTGGAACCTCGGCCGCGCTTCGGCGGTGGCGTTCATGTTGTTCCTGATCATCCTCGCGATCACCACGTTGCTGCTGCACTTCGGGCGCAGGAAGGACCTGGTATGAAGGAGCGCGCGCATGGAACGTGAAGTCGGCCAGTCGCGCGCGGGCGCGATCGCGATCAATGCGGCGTTACTCGCCATCGCGCTGATCAGCCTGGCGCCGCTGGCGTGGATGCTGTCGGTGTCGTTCATGCCGGTCGGCGAGGCCAGCCACTTTCCACCGCCGCTCCTGCCTTCGAAACTAACGTTGGCCAACTACTACGAGCTGTTCGCGCGCATCGGCCTGGGCCGCAACTTCGCCAACAGCGTGCTCGTATCGGGCGCAATCACCGTGTTGTCGCTGCTGGTCAACACCATGGCCGGCTATGCGTTCGCCAAGCTGCGCTTCGCCGGGCGCGAGCGCATCTTCCAGGTGCTGCTGGCCGCATTGGTGATCCCGGCGCAGGTGGCGATGCTGCCGTTGTTCCTGATGATGAAGGGCCTGGGGCTGGCCAACAATTTCGGCGGCGTGATCGTGCCGGCGCTGGCGACGGTGTTCGGCATCTTCCTGGTGCGGCAGTACGCGCGCAGCATCCCGGATGAATTGCTGGAGGCCGCGCGCATCGACGGTGCCAGCGAGTTGCGGATCTTCTTCCAGATCGTGCTGCCGATGCTCAAGCCGGTGCTGGTGACGCTGGCGATCTTCACCTTCATGGCGAGCTGGAACGACTTCATGTGGCCGCTGATCGTGCTCACCGACCAGTCGCAGTACACGTTGCCGGTCGCGCTGGCGTCGCTGTCGCGCGAGCATATCCAGGACGTCGAGATGATGATGGCCGGTGCGGTGATCACGGTGTTGCCGGTGTTGCTGCTGTTCCTGCTGTTGCAGCGGTACTACATCCAGGGATTGCTGCTCGGGAGCGTGAAAGGTTGAATCCGGTTTCGTATCCCTGGTTGTTGGCCTTGTTGACGATCAGCAATGGCGCTTCGGCATCATCCTACGTCCGCATTCTGGATGCGTTCGAAAGCGCAGCCCCTTGGCGCGTGGTCACGTCCAACCAAGTCAGTGGAAAACTGCGCCAGGTCGAGGGGGCCGACGGCAAGGCGCTTTGCCTCGACTACGATTTCAACGGCGTCTCCGGCTACGTCGGCCTGCAGCGCGACCTGCCGCTGGACTATCCCGGCAACTATCAGTTCAGTTTCCACCTGCGCGGCGACTCGCCGCGCAACGACCTGCAGTTCAAGGTCGTCGACGCGAGCGGCGACAACGTGTGGTGGGTCAACCGCCCGAAGTACGACTACCCGAAAACCTGGACGCAGGTGCGTTACAAGAAGCGCCACATCGACAAGGCCTGGGGGCCCAGCCCGGACCGGGTGCTGCGCAGCAGCGCGAAACTCGAATTCACGATTTACAACAACGTCGGCGGCAAGGGGTCGGTGTGTTTCGACACGCTCGCATTGCAAACGCTGCCGGTGGATGACGGCGCGCCGCTCGCGGCAAGCGCATCCACGCAACCAACGCTAGCGGGAACGGCCGGCAATGCCGATCGACGGCAACCCGAAAACGATTTTTCGTGGCCGCGTCAGTCGAGGCTCGCCGGTGGCGCTGGTGCTGGACCTTGGCCGGTCGCGTGAGTTCGGTGGGCTGACGCTCGACTGGTCGGACGCGGCCTATGCATCGCGCTACGGCGTGGCGCTCTCTGACGATGGCAGGACCTGGCGCGACGTCCGTCAGGTGACGCAGGGCAACGGCGGCAGGGACTGGCTGGCCCTGCCGGAGTCCGAAGCGCGCTACGTGCGCCTGCTGCTGGAGCAGGCGCCGCGCAATGAGTTCGCACTGGCCGAAGCGACCGTGCAGCCGCTCGCCTTCGCCGCTACTCCAAACGACTTCGTCAAATCGATCGCGAAGGCCTCGCCGAAGGGCTGGTTCCCGCGCGGCTTCGACGGCCAGCAACCTTACTGGACCATCGTCGGCATCGACGGCGGCGAGGAGCAGGGACTGATCGGCGAGGACGGCGCGATCGAGGTCGCGAAGGGCGGTTTCAGCATCGAGCCGTTCGTGGTCACCGATGGCAAGCTGGTGACGTGGGCCGACGTGCAGGCAACGCAGATCGCTGCAGGACGGCTATCTGCCGATTCCGAGCGTGGACTGGAAGCACGAGAACTTCGCGCTCCGCACCACCGCCTTCGCCCGCGGGACGCGCAAGCAGTCGCAGTTGCTCGCGCGTTATCGCCTGAGCAACACGTCAACCTCGTCGCGCGATTACACGCTGGCGCTCGCACTACGCCCGTTGCAGGTCAACCCGCCGAGCCAGTTCCTCAATACCGTGGGCGGCGTCAGCCCGATCCGGACCTTGGCCTTCGAGAAGGGCGCGGTCTCGGTCGATGGCAAGCCGCGCGTGTTCGCGCGACAGGCGCCGGACGCGACTTACGCGGTTTCGTTCGATGCCGGCATGGCGGTCTCGCACCTGCTCGACGCATCCACCCCGTCGTCGCAGCGTGCCGAGGATGCACAGGGCCTGGCATCGGGCGCAATGCTGTATCGCATGCATCTGCAGGCCGGCGAATCGCGCGACGTCGACCTACTCATCCCGATGACCGGCGATGCCGCTGCTGCCGGCAAGGCGTGGGATGCGGAAGCATTGCAGCGAGCCGTGGCCGCGGACTGGCGCGACAAGCTCGATCGCGTCCACATCAGGGTGCCGGAGCAGGGCAAGGCGCTGGTCGACACGCTGCGTACCGCGACCGCGCACATGCTGATCTCGCGCATCGGCCCGCGCCTGCAGCCGGGTACGCGCTCGTATGCACGCTCGTGGATTCGCGACGGCGCGATGATCTCCGAAGGCCTGCTGCGCATGGGCCGCGAGGACGTGGTGCGCGATTACGTCGCGTTCTACGCGCCTTACCAGTTCGACGACGGCATGGTGCCGTGCTGCGTCGACGACCGCGGCAGCGATCCGGTGCCCGAGAACGACAGCCATGGCGAGCTGATCTTCAATATCGCCGAGCTGTACCGCTACACGGGCGACCGTGCGTTCCTGGAGACGATGTGGCCGCACGTGCTCGGCGCCTATCGACTACATGGAAAAACTGCGCCTGAGCGAACGCACGGAAGCGAACCGGGCGCTGGATCCGGCGTTCTACGGAATGATGCCGGTGTCGATCAGCCACGAAGGCTATTCGGCGAAGCCGGTGCACTCGTACTGGGACAATTTCTGGGCGTTGCGCGGATACAAGGATGCGGCCGAAGTCGCGCGAGGCGCTCGGCAAGGACGCCGAGGCGAAGCGCTTCGCGGCGTCGCGCGACCAGTTCCGCGACGACCTCGACGCCTCGCTGCGGGCCGCCGTGGAGCGACATCGGATCGATTACCTGCCCGGTGCGGCGGAACTCGGAGATTTCGACGCCACGTCGACCACCATCGCGCTGGCGCCGGGCGGCGAGCAGGCCAGGCTGCCGCAGGCACTGCTGCACGGCACGTTCGAGCGTTATTGGCGCGAGTTCGCGCAGCGCCGCGACGGCAAGCGGGAATGGGACGCCTACACGCCTTACGAATGGCGCAACGTCGCCGCGTTCGTACGCCTGGGCTGGCGCGAGCGCGCGTGGGAAGCGGTGCGGTTCTTCTTCGACGACCGTGCACCGCAGCCCTGGAACCAGTGGGCCGAAGTGGTCTCGCGCACGCCACGCAAACCGTTCTTCGTCGGCGACCTGCCGCATGCCTGGGTCGCTTCGGACTTCGTACGCTCGGCGCTCGATATGTTCGCCTATGCGCGCGAGGTCGACGACAGCATCGTGCTGGCCGCAGGGATTCCCGTGGACTGGCTCGATGGCGAAGGCATCGCGATCGGCGACCTGCGCACGCCGGATGGCCGGCTCGGCTACAACCTGCGGCGCGATGGCGGGATGCTTGCGGCTCGACGTCGCCGAGGGTCTCGAATTGCCTGCTGGCGGGCTGGTGCTGCCGTGGCCCTATCGCGACGGCGATCCTGGTGCGACTACCATCAACGGCCAGCGCGCCGCATGGCGCGATGGCGAATTGCGCATCGAAACGCTGCCGGCGAAAGTCGAGATCCAAATCCGGTAGCGTGCGCTGTGCGCGCGCTGGCATGGACCGGGGTCGTGCGCACAGCGCACGCTACATCTCAGCCCGGCAGGAAGCGGTGGGCCAGGGCCCACCCTACGCTTTGCTTGCGCGTTCGATCGTTGCCACGGTACGTGCGGCGCTCGCAGTGATCTTGTCGTAGGCGCCCGCCGCGAGCCATTCCTTGGCCACCATCCACGAACCGCCGATGCAGACGACGTTCGGCTGCTTCAGGTAGTCGGCTGCGTCCTGCTCGGTGATGCCGCCGGTCGGGCACAGCTTCAGGTCCGCAAGCGGTCCGGCCAGGCCCTTGATCATCGCAAGGCCGCCGATGGCTGTCGCCGGGAACAGCTTGCAGACGCGGAAACCGCGCGCCATCAGCGCCATCAGTTCGCTCGGCGTGGCAGCGCCCGGCACGACCGGCAGCGGCGCTTCGGCGAGCGCGTCGGCAAGCGACGGGCGTCGTACCGGGCGTGACGATGAAATCCGCACCGGCCTCGATCGACTGCCGCAGTTGCTCAGGCGTCAGTACCGTGCCAGCACCGATGACGATGCCGGGCAACTCGCGCTTGAGCATCGCCAGCGCGTCGATCGCGACCGGCGTGCGCAGGGTCAGTTCGATGGTGCGCAGGCCGCCGGAGAGCAATGCGTCGGCGAGCCGGCGCGCCTGGTCGAGGCTGTCGACGGTGACTACGGGCAGGACGCCGGCGGCGCGGAGCAGGTGTTCGGCTTGTTGCTGGTGCAGTTCGATGGTCATCGGGTGTCTCGAAGGTCGAAACGAACGGTCGCCTTACAAGGGCTGTCAGGATCGACAACAGATCCCTCACTACGTTCGGGATGACAAAAGACCTTGTTGTCGGGTGCTCTACGCATCCTTCGCCTCATGCGGCGCATCGGCGGCCACCTCGCCATTGCCGAGTTCGTATTCCGCATCGTATTCGGGTGCGGCATTGTGCGGTTGCAGCGGCGGTCCGCACGAAATCGACAACGCGCCCTGGTCGGCGGGCGTGACCATCGCGCGGCTGTTGGCGAACAGGTTGCGGCCGAGGTCCCAGGCCGGCGGCGTGGTGTCGGCGTCGAGGCTGCGCGCGTTCCATTCAGCGGCATCGACCAGCGCTTCGAGTACGCCTTGCTCGCCGTCGAGGCGGATGATGTCGCCGTCGCGCAGTCGCGTCAGCGCACCGCCGCGCGCGGCCTCCGGCGTGACGTGGATGGCGGAAGGGATCTTGCCCGAAGCGCCGGACAGGCGTCCGTCGGTGACCAGCGCGACGCGACGGCCCTGGTTCTGCAGCATGCCGAGCAGCGGTGTCAGCGAATGCATCTCCGGCATGCCGTTGGCGCGCGGCCCCTGGAAGCGTACGACCGCGACGAAGTCCTGCGGCAGGACGCCGGCAGCGTGCAGCTTGTTCAAGGCCTGCGGATTGTCGACGACCACGGCGGGCGCGGTGATGCTGCGATACTCGGGCTTGATCGCCGACAGCTTGATCAACGCGCGGCCGAGGTTGCCTTGCAGCAGGCGCAGCCCGCCATGCTGCTCGAACGGCGCGGCGACCGTGCGCACCACCTCGTCGTCGCCCGATTGCGCCGTGCCGGGCGCGTAGGCGAGGGTGTCGCCGTCGATGCGCGGTTCGTCGGTGTAGGCACGCATGCCGCCGGGCACGATCGTCGGCAGGTCGTCGTGCATCAGGCCGGCGTCGAGCAATTCCTTGAACACGAATTGCGTGCCACCCGCGGCCGCGAAGCGGTTCACGTCGGCCTCGCCATTGGGATAGACGCGTGCCAGCAGCGGCACCGCCTGCGAGAGATCGTCGATGTCGTCCCAGGTGAGTGCGATGCCGGCCGCCCGCGCGACGGCGACGAAATGGATGGTGTGGTTGGTGGAACCGCCCGTGGCGAGCAGCGCGACCATGGCGTTGACGATGCAGCGCTCGTCGACCAGCTGGCCGATCGGACGATAGTCGCCGCCGAGCGCGGTGATGCGCAGCGCGCGTTCGGCGGCGGCGCGCGTCAGCGCCGTACGCAGCGGCGTGCCGGGATTGACGAACGAGGTGCCCGGCAGCTGCAGGCCCATCGCTTCGAGCATTACTTGGTTGGAGTTGGCCGTGCCGTAGAACGTGCACGTGCCCGGTGCGTGGTAGGAACCGGATTCGGCCTCGAGCAGTTCGTCGCGCGTCGCCTCGCCTGCGGCGTAGCGCTCGCGCACTTCGGCTTTCAGTTTGTTCGGAATGCCCGGCGTCATCGGGCCGGCCGGCACGAACACGGCCGGCAGGTGGCCGAAGGCGAGCGCGCCGATCAGCAGGCCGGGTACGATCTTGTCGCAGACGCCGAGATACAGCGCCGCATCGAACATGTCGTGCGAGAGCGAGATCGCGGTGGCTTGCGCGATCACGTCGCGCGAGAACAACGACAGTTCCATGCCGGGCCGGCCCTGGGTGACGCCGTCGCACATCGCCGGCACGCCGCCGGCGACCTGCGCGGTGGCACCGAGCGCACGCGCGGTTTCGCGGATCAACGCTGGATAGTCCTCGAACGGCTGGTGCGCCGAGAGCATGTCGTTGTAGGCGTGACGATGCCGAGGTTCGGCGTCGCGTCGGTCTTGAGGCGGCCTTTGTCGGTTGCGCCACTGGCGGCGAATGCATGCGCGAGATTGCCGCAGCTCAAGCGGCGGCGCTGCGGGCCATTGGCGTGCACCGCTGCGATGCCGTCCAGGTAGGCCTGGCGCGTCGGGCGGCTGCGCTCGCGGATGCGCTCGGTGATTTCATGCAGGCGGGGGTGCAGGGTCATCGGAATCTCGGAAAAAAAGGATCGAGGCCGTCATCCCGGCTTGGGCGGGGAACCGGCGACTTGATTCGGTTGCACGTTCGAAGTCGCTGTATTCCCGCCTACGCAGGAACGACGAGCAGGGAAGGCCCGCATCACGGGCACCAATGCACGTCCAATGGTGCGCCCGGCGTGGTGAACGCGATGCGCACCGGCAAGTCGCGCGCGTCGTCGCCGTCGAGCGCGCGTTCGAACAGCTTGCGCTTGCTGTCGCCGCGGATGAGCAGCATGCGCGCCCGCGCGGCAGACAGGCCGGCCGGCGTCAGGCTGATGCGGCGCAGCCAGCGGCCCGCGCCCGCGCAACCGCTGGCATCGACGGCCACATAGGCACTGGGCGATGCCAGCGCCTCGGACAGATCGCGCATGCGCGGGAACAGCGATGCCGTGTGGCCGTCCTCGCCCATGCCGAGCAGTACCAGCGTCGGCGTCTGTTTGGCATGCATGTTGGCCGCATTGACGGCTTCCTCGATGCCGCGGCCGGCGCGCGTCAGCGTCTCGAAGCGGGCCTCGGCGGCCCGGTTCTGCAGCAACGTCTCGCGTACCAGGCGGGCGTTGCTGTCGGGATCGTCGGGTTGCAGCCAGCGCTCGTCGACCAGCGCGATGTCGACGCGGTGCCATTCCAGCGGCGCCTTCGACAGTAGCTGGTAGACCGGCGCGGGCGTGCTGCCGCCCGACACGAGCAGGCGCGCACGTTCGCGTTGTTCGAGATCACGGCGCAGCACGGCCGCGATGGACGCCGCGCTCGCCCCGGCCCAATGCTCCTCGTCGCGATAGACGTGCAGCTGGACGCCCAGGCGCCGCACCGGTTCGAGGACGGCCGGATCGTCAGGGGGATTCATTGCGATGCATCCGGGCGCGGCGGCTGGCAGGCGATCGCCGCGGCACCGAGCAGGCCAGGCTGCGGATGCAGCACGGCCATCGACGGCACCCGCGCCATGTTGGCCGAGAAGCGGCCCTTGTGCTCGAAGCGCTGGCGAAAGCCGGAATGCTGCAGGGAGCGCAACATCTTCGGTACCAGGCCACCGGTGAGGAACACGCCGTCCCAGGCACCCAGCGTCAGCACCAGGTCGCCGGCGATCGCGCCGAACACCGCGCAATAGACATCGACCGCGCGCATGCAGCGCACGTCGCCTTCGGCGGCGCGCGCGGTGATGTCGGACGGACGCATCGGGCCGGGATCCTCGCCGGCGATTTCGCTCAGCGCGCGATGCAGGTTCACCAGCCCCGGGCCGCAGATCAGGCGCTCGTTGGAGACGCGGCCGAATTGCGCCGACAGGTGCTCGAGGATGTCGATTTCCTCGGGCGTTCCCGGCGGGAAGCTGGTGTGGCCGCCTTCGGTTTCGAGCGGATAGGAATGGCCATCGCGCACGACCAGCCCGCCGACGCCGAGGCCGGTGCCAGGACCGATCACGGCATAGGTGCGGTCGCCCGGTTGGCGCGGCGTCCAGGTCGTGCCGCCGACCGGCACCACGTCGCCGGCTTGCAGCAGCGTGATCGCCATCGACTGCGCGGCGAAATCGTTGACCAGGTGCAGGCGTTCGAAGCCGAGCGCCGACTGCGTGCGCCGGCGCGAGATCACCCAGGGATGGTTGGTGATGCGCGCCTCGTCGCCGTCGACGCGGCCGGCGACGGCGAACACGCCGCGCCGCGCGCTCGCGCCCGTGGCGTCGAGATGATGGCGCGCGGCATCGGCCAGCGACGGGAATTCGGCGACCGGGTATTCGCGCACGCTATCCAGCAACAACGGCGCCGCCGCAGCCGGGTCCGCCAGGGCGAACCTCGCATTGGTGCCGCCGATGTCGGCGAGCAGCACGAGGGCGCCGGGTTCCGTCACTTGGCCGCTTTCCCTGGCCGATGGCCGTTCGATTTCGGCGGCAGGAAGTCGGACGCCGCGGCCGGACCCCAGGAGCCAGCGGGATAGGCCAGCGCCGGCGTTGCCGCCGCCTGCCAGGCATTGCTGATGCTGTCGATCCACTGCCATGCCGCCTCGACCTCGTCGTCGCGCACGAACAGCGTCTGGTTGCCCTTGAGCGCATCGACCAGCAGGCGTTCGTAGGCGATGCGGCGATGCGGCGTCGGCGACATCGACAGGTCCAGGGACAACGGCTGCAGTTCGATCGCGTCCCACTCGGGCGCTGCAAGGCTGCCCATCAGGCCGAGTTCGATCGTCTCCTCCGGCTGCAGTCGCATGCGTAGTCGGTTGGAACGCGCGCGCTGCTTGCTGGGCCGCTCGAATACCCAATGCGACACCGGCTTGAACGACACCACCACCTCGGTGGTGCGCGCAGCCATGCGCTTGCCGGTGACCAGCCGGAACGGCACGCCGGCCCAGCGCCAGTTGTCGATGTAGGCACGCAGCGCGACGAAGGTCTCGACTTCACTGTCGTGGGTGAAGCCTTTGACCGCCGAACCCTCGACCACGCCGTCGCCGTAACGCCCGCGCACGCTGTCGTTGCCGACGTCGGCGGCCGTCATCGGCCGCAGCGCGCGCAGCACTTTGCGCTTCTCGTCGCGGACGCTGTCGGCGTCGAGCGCGTTCGGCGGCTCCATCGCGATCAGCGCCAGCAGTTGCAGCATGTGGTTCTGCACCATGTCGCGCAGCGCGCCGTAATTCGCGTAATAGCCTTCGCGGCCGTCGACGCCGGCGGTCTCGGCCACCAGGATGTCGACCGACTGGATCCAGCGGTTGTGCCACACCGCTTCCATCAGCGTGTTGCCGAAGCGCAGCGCCAGCAGGTTCTGCACCGGCGCCTTGCCGAGGTAGTGGTCGATGCGGAAGATCCGCGACTCGTCGAGGCATTCCTTCAGCGCGAGATTGATCTCGCGCGCCGAGGCGAGGTCGTGGCCGATCGGCTTTTCCAGCACCAGCCGCGATGGATCCTCGAGCAGGCCGGCGGCTTTGAGCCCACGCGCGGCCGGTACGAACAGGTCCGGCGGCGTCGCCAGGTAGCTCACGCTCGGCCGGTCGGCATAGGGCGCGAGCGCCGCCGTCATCGACGGCTGATCGTTGAGGTCGATCGATACGTAGTCGGTGCGTCTGAGCAGGTCGTCCAGCGCCGCGGCATCGCGCTCGTCGCTGGCATCGACGTGATCGCGCAGCCAGGCCTCGAAGCCGGCGCGGTCGTGCTCGGTGCGCCCGATCGCGACGACCCGGAACGTGGACGGCAGCAACCGGTCGCGCAGCAGGTGCAGCAGCGAGGGGAACAGGTAGCGCTGCGCCAGGTCTCCGGTCGCGCCAAACAGCAGTAGGGTGTCGTGCATGGCGCGCGAATCGTCTCCGGTCAGGGGAGGGGATCGGCCAGGCTGCGTCCGTGCGTGGCGATCACCCGTGAGTACCAGCGCGCACTGTCCTTGGGGGTGCGCTGCTGGCTATCGTAATTCACATGGACGATGCCGAAGCGCTTTGAGTAGCCGAGCGACCACTCCAGGTTGTCGAGCAGCGACCAGACCATGTAGCCGCGGATGTCGCAGCCGGCCTGGATGGCATCGTGGATGGCGCCGATATGCTTGCGCAGGTAGTCCATCCGCAGCGGATCACGGATGCGGCGCGCTCCTGACGAGTCCGTATCGGCCACCGGCGGGTCGAAGAAGGCCGCGCCGTTCTCGGTGATGTAGGTCGGAAGGTTGCCGTAGCGTTCCTTCGCCCACAGCAGCAGGTCGGTCAGGCCCTGCGGGAATACCTCCCAGCCGGTTTCGGTATACGTGCCCAGCGCCTGCTTCACGGCGCCTGCGTTCAGCGGGTAACTGTCGTTGGCCTTGGTGACGCTGCGCGTGTAGTAGTTGATGCCGATGAAGTCGAGCGGCTGCTTGATCAGCGCATAGTCCTCGGCCGGCCATTCGGGCCAGGCGTCGCCGAAGATCTCCTTCAATTCGTCCGGATAGCGGCCGAGCAGGGCAGGGTCGAGGTACTGGCCGTTCATGTAGGCATGCGCGCGTTCGACGGCCGCCTTGTCCGCGCTGGATTCGCTCGCCGCGTATTTCGGCTCGATGTTCACCACCAGCCCGATCTCGTGCTTGCCCTCGGCGCGATACGCCTGCACCGCGGCGCCATGCGCGCGCATCAGGTTGTGCGTGGCGATGGGCGCTTCGTATTTGCTGCGATGCCCCGGCGCGAGCGCGCCATGCAGGTAGCCGCCGTCGGTGACGACCCACGGCTCGTTGAGCGTGACCCATTTCTTGACGCGCCCGTCGAGCGCGCGATACAGCACGCGGCCGTACTCGGCGAACCAGTCGGCACACTCGCGGTTGAGCCAGCCGCCGCGGTCGTCGAGCGCCGCCGGCATGTCCCAGTGGTAGAGCGTCAGCAACGGCTCGATGTCGTTGGCGAGCAATTCGTCGACCAGCTGCGAATAGAAGTCGATGCCGGCCTGGTTCACGCGCCCCGTGCCCTCGGGCAGGATCCGCGACCACGACACGCTGAACCGGTAGGCGCGCAGGCCCAGCTCGCGCATCAGCTTCACGTCGTCCTTCCAGCGCCGGTAGTGGTCGCAGGCGATGTCGCCGGTGTCGCCGTTCAAGGTCATGCCGGGCGTATGGGCGAAGCGCGTCCAGATGCTCGGACCGGCGCCATCGGCCAGCGGCGAACCCTCGATCTGGTGCGCGGCGGTGGCGGCGCCCCACAGGAAGCCGTCAGGAAATATCTTGTCCGTGGTGTGATCCTTCGCGGGCGACCGAGCCATCCCACTCTCCCTTGTGTCGGCCGCAGCCGCAGCATGAAAACGATTACATGTCAGAATAGCCGAGCTGAACGACATTTGCATGGTCGGCCCCGCCCGGAAGGATGAAGCATGGCGAGCGTCACACTCGATCGCGTCCGCAAGGTCTACCCCAATGGTTATGTGGCCGTGGCCGAAGCGAGCTTCGAGGTGGCCGACGGCGAATTGCTGGTGCTGGTGGGGCCTTCAGGCTGCGGCAAGTCGACCCTGCTGCGCATGATCGCAGGATTGGAAAGCATCAGCGACGGCACGCTGCGGATCGGCGAGCGCGTCGTCAACGACGTGGCGCCGAAGGACCGCGACATCGCCATGGTGTTCCAGAGCTACGCGCTGTATCCGCATATGAGCGTGGCCGACAACCTGGCTTTCGGGCTGAAGCTGCGCGGCCACGACAAGGCCTCGATCGCCGCGCGCGTCGGCGATGCGGCGAAGACGCTCGAACTGGACCAGTTGCTCGACCGCAAGCCGGCCGCATTGTCCGGCGGCCAGCGCCAGCGCGTCGCCCTCGGCCGCGCGCTGGTGCGGCAGCCGCAGGTGTTCCTGCTCGACGAGCCGCTGTCGAACCTCGATGCCAAGCTGCGCATGTCGATGCGCGTCGAGATCGCGCGCCTGCACCGGCAGCTCGCGACCACCATGGTCTACGTCACCCACGACCAGGTCGAGGCGATGACGCTCGGCCAGCGCATCGTCGTGCTCAAGGACGGCGAGATCCAGCAGATCGACACGCCGATGGCGCTGTACAACCGGCCGGCGAACCTGTTCGTCGCCACCTTCCTCGGCAGCCCGAAGATGAACCTGCTGTGGGGCACGCTGATCGATCACGACGGCCTGCGCCTGCAGATCGCCGAAGGCGTGGAATTGCAGTTGCAAACCGACGCCGCGATGCGCGCCGCCCTGCAGGGCCATGTCGGCGGGCAACTGACGGTGGGCCTGCGCCCCGAGGACATGACGCTCGGTCCGCCCGGCGACGGACGCCTGCCCGCGCGCGTCGAGGTCGTCGAGCCGGTCGGCAACGAAGCCTTCATCAACCTCGGCTGCGGCGGCTGTGAACTCGTCGTGCGACTGCCGCCCTACGACCTTCCCAGTCCCGGCGACACGGTCTACCTGGGCTACCTACCCGAGCGCATGCATTTCTTCGACCAGGCCACCGAACGGCGCATCGAAACGGCGGCCTGAGGTCCACGGCGGCGCCCTGCGACGCTGTCTGGCGCCCGTTATACTCGCGCAAGTTACGGCAAGGTTGCCGTACATCCCTGCAGTCATTCAATGACTTAAGGGATGTTCCTAACCCATTTCGGCATTTAGGCGACGTCGCGCGACGTTGCAGAGGCTCCCGCGACGCATGCGTCTGTCCACGATCAAGCTCTCCGGTTTCAAATCCTTCGTCGATCCCACCACGCTGCACCTGCCGACCAATATGACCGGCGTGGTCGGGCCGAACGGCTGCGGCAAGTCCAACATCATCGATGCCGTGCGCTGGGTGATGGGCGAGAGCACCGCCAGCCGCCTGCGCGGCGATGCGCTGACCGACGTGATCTTCTCCGGCAGTTCGGCGCGCAAGCCGGTCTCGCAGGCCACGGTCGAGCTGGTCTTCGACAATTCCGACCACACGATCGCCGGCGAGTACGCGGCGTTCAACGAGATCTCGGTCAAGCGCAGCGTGTCGCGCGACGGCACCAGCAACTACTACCTCAACGGCGGCCGCTGCCGCCGCCGCGACATCACCGACCTGTTCCTCGGCACGGGCCTGGGCCCGCGCAGCTACTCGATCATCGAGCAGGGCATGATCAGCCAGATCATCGATGCGCGGCCCGAGGACCTGCGCGTGTACCTGGAGGAGGCCGCCGGCATCTCCAAGTACAAGGAGCGGCGCAAGGAAACCGAGACCCGCATCCGCCACACGCGCGAGAATCTGGAGCGACTGACCGACCTGCGCGAGGAAGTCGGCAAGCAACTCGACCACCTCAAGCGCCAGGCGCGGCAGGCCGAGCAGTACCAGTCGATCCAGGCCGAGCGCCGCATCAAGGACGCCGAGTGGAAGGCGCTCGAATACCGCGGCCTCGATCGCCAGCTGCAGGCATTGCGCGAAGGGTTGTCGCAGGAAGAGACACGCCTGCAGCAGCTGATCGCCGAACAGCGCGAAGCCGAGCGCGAGATCGAAACCGGCCGCGGCCGCCGCGAGCAGGCTGCCGAAGCCCTCAACAAGGCGCAGGCCGAGGTCTACCAGGTCGGCGGCACGCTCGCGCGCATCGAGCAGCAGATCGAGCACCAACGCGAAATGGCCGAGCGCCTGCAGCGCGCGCGCGACGAGGCGCAGACGGCGCTGGCGGAACTGGGATCGCACATCACCGGCGACGAGTCGCGCCTGGGCGTGCTGCGCGCGACGATCGCGGATGCCGAACCGCAGCTGGCGCAACTGCAGGCCGACGACGCCGGGCGGCAGGACGCGCTGCGCGATGCCGAAGCCACGCTGGCCGACTGGCAGCAGCGCTGGGACGCGCACAGTGCCGCGCAGGCCGAGGCCGCGCGCGCCGGTGACGTCGAGCGCACGCGCGTCGACTATCTCGATCGCCAGTCGTTCGATGCCGAACGCCGGCGTGAACAGTTGGCGGGCGAACGCGAAGGACTCGACCTTGCAGCGCTGGCCGAGGCCTTCGCTGCCGTGCAGTCGCAGCACGATGCGCAGAAAACCGCGCTCGACGGCCTCAACGCCGATCTCGATGCGCGCAAGCAGGCGGTGCTGGAGTTGCAGGACCAGCAGCGCATCGCGCAGACCGAACTGGCCGAAGTGCGCAAGCAGGCGCAGGCCAGCCGCGGCCGGCTGTCGTCGCTGGAAACCCTGCAGCACGCGGCGCTCGGCCAGGAACAGGGCGCGGCCGTTGCGTGGCTGAAGCAGCGCGGGCTGGATTCGGCGTCGCGCGTAGGCGAACGGCTGCAAGTGGAGGCCGGTTGGGAGAACGCGGTCGAGGGCGCGCTCGGGCAGTTGATCGAAGGCGTGCTGGTCGACAATCCGGAGTCGCTGGTCGAAGCGCTGGGCGAACTCGGCGAAGGCCGGTTGACGCTGGTTTCGCCGCAGCCATCCGACGACAACGCCGACAGGTTCGCGCCGACCTCGCTGGCTTCGAAAGTGCAGGGGCCTGTCGCCATCCGCCGCCTGCTGGCGAAACTGCATGTCGCCGAGACCCTGGCCGAAGCGCGTGCGCTGCAGGCCGGGCTCGACGATGGTGAATCGGTGATCACGCGCAACGGCGAACGCCTCGGTGCGGGTTGGGTGCGCGTATTGCGCTCCGGCGCGGCGAAGCAGGGCGCGTTGCTGCGCGAGCGCGAGATCCAGTCATTGCGCGTGGAGATCGACGCGCTGCAGAAACGCGAATCCGAACTCGAGCGCGGCATCACCGCCTGGCGCGACCGCCTGTTGTCGGCGGAACAGCAGCGCGAGGACGCGCAACGCGCGCTGTACCTGGCCCATCGCGGCGTATCCGAACTCGCCGGACAGCTGCAGAGCCAGCAGGGTCGTCTGGACTCGGCCCGCGGCCGCATCGAGAAGATCGATGCCGAGACCGCGCAGCTGGCCGAAACACTGAAATCGAGCGGCGAGCAGGCGCGCGAAGCGCGGACAAAGCTCGAAGACGCGGTGTCGCGCATGGGCGACCTCGAAACCGCGCGCCAGGCGTTCGATGCCGAACGCCGCGCCCTGGTCGAGGCGCGCGATGCCGCCCGCAACACCGCGCGCGAATCGCGCGACGCCGCGCATGCGCTGGCACTGACCCTCGAATCGCAACGCGCGCAGATCGTGGCCCTGACGCAGGCGCTCGACAGGATGGGCAGCCAGCGCGGGCAGCTCGATTCGCGCCTCGGCGAACTCGCCTCGCAACTCGCCGATGGCGATTCGCCGGTCACCGCGCTCGAATCCGAACACCAGTCCGCGCTCGAGGAACGCGTGCGCACGGAAAAGGCGCTCGCCAGCGCGCGTGCGGCGCTCGAAGGCATCGACAACGAACTGCGCGGTTTCGAGCAGACCCGCCACGAGCGCGAAGAGCAATCGCTGCAGCAGCGCGAAGCGATCTCGCAACGCAAGCTCGACCAGCAGGCGCTGGTGCTGCACGCCGACCAGTTGTCGGCCGCCGTGGTCAGCGCCGGTTTCGCACTCGACGAAGTGGTGGCGACGCTGGCCGACGACGCCGAGGTCGCAGCGTGGGAGAAGATCGTCACCGATTTCGACGCCAAGTTGCGGCGTCTTGAACCGGTCAATCTGGCCGCGATCCAGGAACACGCCGAGGCAGCGCAGCGCAAGGACTACCTCGACGCGCAGGATGCCGACCTGACGACCGCGCTGGACACGCTGGAAGACGCGATCCGCAAGATCGATCGCGAAACCCGCGGCCGCTTCAAGGACACGTTCGACCGCGTCAATAGCGGCGTGCAGGAGATCTATCCGCGGCTGTTCGGCGGCGGCCATGCCTATCTGGAACTGACCGGCGAGGACCTGCTCGATACCGGCGTGGCGATCATGGCGCGCCCGCCCGGCAAGCGCGTCTCCAATATCTCGTTGCTGTCCGGCGGCGAGAAGGCGATGACCGCGGTGGCGCTGGTGTTCGCGATCTTCCGCCTCAATCCCGCGCCGTTCTGCCTGCTCGACGAGGTCGACGCGCCGCTCGACGAAGCCAATGTCGGCCGCTTCACCGCGCTGGTCGGCGAGATGAGCGAGCACGTGCAGTTCCTGTTCGTCACCCACAACAAGGCCACCATGGAAGCCGCGCAGCAGCTCAGTGGCGTTACCATGCGCGAGCCGGGCGTCAGCCGCCTGGTATCCGTGGACCTTGCCGAAGCCGCACGCCTGGCCGGCGCAGCCTGAGGAGCCGACACGATGTCTGACGTCTGGTTGTTACGTATCGGCATCGTGGTGGCGGGTCTGGCCCTGATGGCCGCGATCTATTTCTTCGGCCGCCCGCGCAATCGCGGTCAGGGTCGCCGGCTGCGGCCGGACGAGCGCGACGGGCGCACTGGAGCCGACGCTCGGCTCGCAGATCGAGGACGAACTTGCCGCGGCGCAGGACTTCAGCAGCGATTCGGTCGTGCAGTCGGAGATGGAATTGCTCGACCGCACCGTCGGCAGCACTTCGGCGCAGGCGGCGAGCGAACTCGGCAAGCGCGCCAGCGAGGATTTCGACAAGATCGTGACGCTGTACATCGCCGCGCGCGCGGGCGAGAAGCTGCGCGGGCCGGATATCGTGGTTGCAGCGGAAAAAGCCGGCATGACCTATGGCCACATGAACGTGTTCCATCGTCTCGTCGACGGCCATCCCGAACGCGGCCCGGTCTTCAGCGTCGCCAACATCATGAAGCCCGGCAGCTTCGAGATGGCCGAGATCCATGCGCTGGAAACGCCGGCGATCGCGTTCTTCCTGACGCTGCCGGCGCCGATCCAGGCGCTCGACGCCTGGGAAAAGATGCTCCCGACCGCGCAGCGCATGGCCGAACTGCTCGATGGCGTGGTGCTCGACGAACAGCGCAACGCGCTCGGCCGCCAGCGCATCGCGCATCTGCGCGACGAGATGCGCGCCTATGATCGCCAGCATGAAGCGCCGCCGCTCACGCGCTCGCCGCGCTGGTGAAAAACTCCCTCCCCTGCGAAGGCAGGGGAGGGCTGGGGAGGGGTTGCGTCGGATCACGCACACTCTCCGTAAGCAATTCCGGCGCCCACGGCACCCCCTCCCAACCTCCCCCTGCATTCGCAGGGGGAGGAGTTAAAAAGCCGAGATATTTGCTGCCATGACCACGGCCGCCGCAGCCTCAAAACGCATCACCGAACTCCGTCGCCAACTCGACGACGCCAACCATCGCTACTACGTGCTCGACGACCCGTCGATCCCGGACGCGGAATACGACCGCCTGCTGCGCGAACTCGAGGCGCTGGAAGCCGAGCATCCGGCACTGATCACGCCCGATTCGCCGACCCAGCGCGTCGGCGCGGCGCCGTCGGGCGCCTTCGCTCCGAGTGCGCCACGCGATTCCGATGCTGTCGCTCGGCAATGCCTTCAGCGACGAGGAGATCGCCGATTTCGAGCGCCGCATCGAAACCAAGCTCGGCCGCAAGCAGCCGAAGTTCTCGGTCGAGCCCAAGCTCGACGGCCTCGCGATCAGCCTGCGCTACGAACAGGGCCGCTTCGTGCAGGGCGCGACCCGCGGCGACGGCGCCACCGGCGAGGACGTCACCGCCAACCTGCGCACGATCAAAGCCATCCCGCTGCAATTGCGCGGCAAGGGCTGGCCGGCCGTGCTGGAAGTGCGCGGCGAGGTCTACATGCCGCTGGCCGCATTCAAACGCTACAACGAACGCGCATTGAAGGAAGGCGGCAAGGTGCTGGCCAATCCGCGCAACGGCGCCGCCGGTTCGCTGCGCCAGCTCGATCCGCGCATCACCGCGCAGCGGCCGCTGGCGTTCTACGCCTACGCCGTCGGCCTGGTCGAAGGCGGAAAGCTGCCCGATACGCACTCGGCGACGCTCATCAAGCTGCGCGAATGGGGCTTTCCGGTCAGCACGGAAAGCGACGTCGTCGCCGGTACCGAAGGCCTGCTCGCCTACTACCGCCGCACGGGCGAGCAGCGCGACAAGCTGCCGTTCGACATCGACGGCGTGGTCTACAAGCTCGACGACTATGCCGGCCAGCGCGAAATGGGTTTCGTGTCGCGCGCGCCGCGCTGGGCGATCGCGCACAAGTTCCCGGCGCAGGAACAGACCACCGTGCTGGAGGCGATCGACATCAACATCGGCCGTACCGGTGCGGCGACGCCGCTGGCGCGGCTCAAGCCGGTGCAGGTCGGCGGCGTGGTCGTGAGCAACGCGACGTTGCACAACGCCGACCAGATCGCGCGCCTGGACGTGCGCATCGGCGACACGGTGATCGTACGCCGCGCCGGCGACGTGATTCCGGAAATCGTGCGCGTCGTCCCGGAGTACCGCGCGCCCGGCGCGCCGGCGTGGACGATGCCGACAAAATGCCCGGTCTGCGGATCGGAGATCGTGCGCGAGGAGGGCGAGGCGGTCTGGCGCTGCTCGGGCGAACTCACTTGCGCGGCGCAGCGCAAGGAAGCGATCAGCCACTTTGCGTCGCGCCGCGCGATGGACATCGATGGCCTCGGCGATCGCTACATCGAGGACCTGTCCGACCTGGGCTATCTCGAATCGGTCGCCGACCTCTACAAGCTGACGCTCGACGACCTGCTGCTGATGAAACGCCGCGCCGACGAACGCGACGGCTCGACGCCGGAAACCGTCAAGGCCGGCAAGGTCGCCACCAAGTGGGCCGAGAACCTGATCGCTGCGATCGACGCACAGCCGCGCGCACCACGCTGGAACGCTTCCTGTACGCGACTCGGCATCGAGCACGTCGGCGAAAGCACGGCCAAGGCGCTGGCGACCTGGTTCGGCGACTTGCAGATCATTCGCCATCTGCCATGGCCGCTGTTCAAGCGCGTGCCGGATGTCGGCGGCGAAGTCGCGCGCGCGATCGGCCATTTCCTCGATCAGTCCGGCAACCAGCAAGTGATCGATGACCTGCTTGCGCGCGGCGTGACCATCACCGATACGCACCCGCCGTCGCCGAAGCTCCGCGCCGAATTGGATCTTGCGACGCTGCTGGTCGATCTCGAGATCCCGAAGATCACCCGCATCCGCGCCGAACAGTTGGCTACGGCATTCCCGACCGTGACGGCGCTGCTGAAACAGGACGCGCAGAACTACCTCAGCGCCGGCCTGCCCGCCGACACCGCGCAGGCGCTGGCGACTTGGCTTGCCGATGACGCCAATGCCAAGTTGTTGAAGCAAGGCGCCGCCGCGCTCGAAAAGCTGATCAAGGCGACGCCTGCCGCCGATGAAGTCGAACAAGGCCCGCTCGACGGCCAGACCGCGGTGCTGACCGGCACCTTGTCCGCGTTGAGCCGCGACGAGGCCAAGACACGGCTCGAGGCGCTCGGTGCCAAGGTCGCCGGCAGCGTGTCGAAGAAGACCAGTTTCGTCGTCGCCGGCGAAGCAGCGGGCTCCAAGCTCGACAAGGCGCAGGAGCTCGGCGTCGAGATCTGGGACGAGCCGCGCCTGCTCAAATTCCTGAGCAAGCACGGACAGGGCGTGTGAGTCCGAGCTGGCAGCCGTCCGCGTCGTTCGCAGCGTTGCGCCTGCGCGCCGCATTGAACGCACGCATTCGCGAATTTTTCGCCGAACGCGGTCGTCCTCGAAGTCGAGACGCCGGTGTTGTCGACGGCCGGCAACACCGACCCCAACATCGCGTCGTTCCCGCTCGAGTTCTCGGGCCGCACCGACGGCGCGTCGCGCACGCGCTGGTTGCGGACCTCGCCGGAGTACCCGCTGAAGCGCTTGCTCGCCGCGGGCATCGGCGACTGCTACGAGCTGGGACGCGTCTTCCGCGACGGCGAAGCCGGTGGACGCCACAATCCGGAGTTCACGATGCTCGAGTGGTACCGCGTCGGTTGGGATCACCTGCGCTTGATCGACGAAGCCGTCGACCTGGTGCGCGCCGCCTTGGCGCTGGTCGATCGCAGCGCCGCCTACGTGCGCAAACCGTATCGCGACGTCTACCTCGATGGACTCGGCCTCGACCCGTTCACGGCTGCGGAAGAGGCGTTGCGCTCGGCGCTCGGTGATATCCGCATCGATGCCGACGGCCTGACGCGCGACGACTGGCTCGACCTGCTGATGACGCCATCGTCTGCAACCGGCCTTCCCGGCGGAGCAACTGCTCGCCATCCACGACTATCCGGCGTCGCAATGCGCACTGGCCCGCATCCGCGCCGACGAGCCGCCCGTTGCCGAGCGCTTCGAGCTGTATCTGGGTCCGCTCGAACTGGCGAACGGCTATCACGAGCTGACCGATGCCGTCGAACAGCGTGCGCGCTTCGAGCGCGACCTGGACAGGCGCGGTCGGCGCGCCGCTGCGATGCCGCCTGCTGACCAGCATCTGCTCGAAGCCATGGCGAAGGGTTTGCCGGCGTGTGCCGGCGTCGCGCTCGGCGTGGACAGGTTGCTCATGGCGATGCTCGGAAGCGTTTTCATCGGCGACGTGCTGGCTTTCGATTTCGCGCGCGCCTGAGCAAACCGACCGGGAGTTGAATCGCAGGTCTGCGGCGGCGGTCGGCAGTCGTCAGGTTCGCCGTGCGTTCATGGCGTTGAATTACATTGCGCCCATGCATCCGGAGGAGGGCGGTGACATGCGCAAGACGATCGTGGCGGGAGTGGTGGCGGTGCTTGGCCTTGTCTCGGGCGCTGCCGTCGCCCAGGGCGGTTATTACGGCGGCGGCAACGGCGATGTCGTGCGCTGCGAGTCCGTCGACTCGCGCACGCGCGAATGCCCGGCCGATACCCGCAACGGCGCGCAGCTGGTCAGGCAGTTGTCGAGCGAGCGTTGCATCGAAGGCCGCAATTGGGGCGTTGGCAATCGCTTCATCTGGGTGGCAGGCGGGTGCCGTGCGGACTTCGAGGTGGGCAGACGCTGGGCGGGCGATGACAGCGGCTGGGGTGGCAACAGCTGGAACGGCAACCGTACCTTGCGCTGCGAATCCGTCGACCGGCGTACCCAGGAATGCGCGGCCAATGCGCGCCGTGGCGTGCGCCTTGTGCGGCAACTGTCCGACACGCGCTGCGTCGAAGGTCGCACCTGGGGCTACCACCCCGATCGCGTCTGGGTGTCCGGCGGCTGTCGGGCGGAGTTCGAGATCGGTCGCAGAGGCGATGGCGGTGGCTGGAGCGACAACCGCACCATCCAGTGCGAATCCACCAAGCAGCGCACGCAAGAATGCGCGGCGAACACGCGCGGCGGCGTGCGCCTGGTGCGGCAGCTGTCCGACACGCGCTGCATCGAGGGCCGCAACTGGGGCTACCATCCCGACCGCATCTGGGTAGCGGGCGGTTGCCGCGCGCAATTCGAAGTCGGACGCGGCTGGGGCGGCTATTAATTTGATCGGAGGCCCAGCCGCTGGCAACCGCGTCATCAGACCGCGCACTCGTCACGGGTAAACTGTGATGATGAACGATGCCATCGATTTCGATCGTTACGACCGCATTCGCCCGATCCGCTGGACGGGCGATGCGCTGGAATTGCTGGACCAACGCAAGCTGCCGTTTGCGGTCGAGTACCTGACGTGCACCAACAGCGACGAAGTCGCCAGCGCGATCCATGCGCTGGCTGTGCGCGGCGCACCCGCGATCGGCATCGCGGCCGCCTGGGGTGCGGTGCTCGCGGCGCGCGAAATCGACGCAGCTGATGGAAGCGATGCGCTGGGTCGGCTCGAGCCCGCCCTGCAACGCCTGTATGCCGCGCGTCCGACGGCCGTCAATCTAGGCTGGGCACTGGCACGCATGCGGCGCGTGCTGGGCACGGCCGGCGCCGACTGGCGCGCAGTGCTGGAGCGCGAAGCGGGCGCGATCGCAACCGAAGACCTCGCCGCCAACCGCCACATGGGCGCGCTCGGCGCGAGCCTGATCACGCCCGGTGCGGGCGTGCTGACCCATTGCAACACCGGCTCGCTGGCCACGGCGGGATTCGGCACCGCGCTCGGCGTGATCCGCGCCGGCGTGGCGCAGGGCCGCATCGGGCACGTGTTCGCGGGCGAGACGCGGCCGTGGCTGCAGGGCGCGCGCCTGACGGTGTGGGAACTGCAGCAGGACGGCATCGACGCGACGCTGATCGCCGACTCGGCCGCATCGCACCTGCTCAAGAGCGGGCGGGTGGAATGGGTGATCGTCGGCGCGGATCGCATCTGCGCCAACGGCGACATCGCCAACAAGATCGGCACCTACCAGCTCGCGATCGCGGCGAAATTCCATGGCGCCAAGGTGATGGTGGTCGCGCCAGCATCGACCGTCGACATGGACACCGCCTCCGGCGACCTGATCGAGATCGAGGAGCGCGATCCGGGCGAATTGTTCGGTATCGGCGCCAACCGCACGGTGGCCGAAGGCATCAACGCGTGGAATCCGGTGTTCGACGTGACGCCTGCGGCGTTGATCGATGCGATCGTGACCGAACGCGGGGTCGTCGAGCATCCTGACGAGGAAAAGATGCGGGCCCAGTTTTCAGCCTGAATCCGCTCTGATTTGCCCTCCCCCGGCAATTGCGGGGGAGGGTGGCGCGCAGCGCCGGGTGAGGGGTGCGTATCCCTACGCGGAACGTGCGATGCCGCTGAGGGCACATCACTTCGCCTGCCCCTCATCCGCCTCTGCGGGGCACCTCCTCCGCTGCGCGGAGAGCAGGAAGGTCGCCTCGGTGACTGGTGTATCGCACGGAAGCCGGGCTCTTTAGGGCGCCTCGAGCGGTCGATGAAAGCCGATCCTGGAGGAGGCCAGAAAAAATCAAAAAACAGGCCGCAAGTGCTTGTTTCTGCGTGGAAATCGGCACCCTTCACGATGCCCGTTCATGGTACAATTTCGCGGTTCTGCGACATCGCTCGCGGATGCCCGCGGCGGCACGCGCGGGGCCTCCCGGAAAACCACTGAAAAAGAGATGTAATGGCCGAGTCCGCCAAAGAAATCATTCCCGTCAATCTCGAAGACGAGATGCGCCGCAGCTACCTCGATTACGCCATGAGCGTGATCGTCGGACGCGCCCTCCCCGATGTCCGCGACGGCCTCAAGCCGGTCCACCGCCGCGTCCTGTTCGCGATGAACGAGCTCGGCGCGCACAGCAACAAGTCCTACTTCAAGTCGGCGCGCATCGTCGGCGACGTGATCGGTAAATACCACCCGCACGGCGACCAGTCGGTGTACGACACGCTGGTGCGCATGGCGCAGCCGTTCTCGCTGCGCTACCTGCTGGTGGACGGCCAGGGCAACTTCGGCTCGGTCGACGGCGACTCCGCCGCGGCGATGCGCTACACCGAGGCGCGCATGTCGCGGCTCACGCATGAGCTGATGGCGGACATCGACAAGGAAACCGTCGACTTCCAGCTCAACTACGACGAGAAGGAATACGAACCGACGGTCATGCCGACCCGGTTCCCGAACCTGCTGGTCAATGGCTCGGCCGGCATCGCCGTGGGCATGGCGACCAACATCCCGCCGCACAACCTGTCGGAAGTGATCGATGCGCTGATCGCGCTGATCGACGATCCGCAGATCGGCGTCGAAGGCCTGATGGAGCACATCTCCGGCCCCGACTTCCCCACCGCGGGCATCATCAACGGCACCGCCGGCATCCATGCTGCCTACCGCACCGGCCGCGGCCGCGTGCGCATGCGTGCGCGCGCCGAGATCGAGGTCAACGAGGACACCGGCCGCGAGGCGATCGTCGTCACCGAGATCCCGTACCAGGTCAACAAGGCGCGGCTGATCGAGAAGATCGCCGAGCTGGTCAAGGAAAAGAAGCTCGAAGGCATCACCGAGCTGCGCGACGAGTCCGACAAGGACGGCATGCGCATCTACATCGAGATCAAGCGCGGCGATTCGGCCGACGTCGTGCTCAACAACCTCTACCAGCAGACGCAGATGGAGTCGGTGTTCGGCATCAACATGGTGGCGCTGGTCGACGGCCGGCCGCAGTTGCTGAACCTCAAGCAGATCCTCGAGGCCTTCGTCCGCCATCGCCGCGAAGTGGTCACGCGCAGGACCATCTTCGAATTGCGCAAGGCGCGCGCACGCGCCCACATCCTCGAAGGCCTGACCGTCGCGCTCGCCAACATCGACGAGATGATCGAGCTGATCAAGACCTCGGCCAACCCGCAGGAAGCGCGCGACCGCATGCTGGCGCGGACCTGGGAGCCGGGCCTGGTCGGCGCGCTGCTCGCGGCGACCGGCAGCGAGGCGTCGCGGCCGGAAGACCTGCCCAAGGGCGTCGGCCTGCTCGAAGACAACCGCTACCAGCTGACGGATATCCAGGCGACGCAGATCCTGGAGATGCGCCTGCACCGCCTCACCGGACTGGAGCAGGAAAAGCTCACCGACGAATACAAGCTGCTGCTGGAGACGATCCGCGGCCTGATCGAGATCCTCGAAGATCCCGACGTGCTGCTGGAACGTGATCCGCACCGAACTGCTCAACGTCAAGGAAGAATTCGGCGACGCGCGCCGCAGCGAGATCCGCCACAGCGAGGAGGATCTCGACATCCTCGACCTGATCGCGCCGGAAGACGTGGTGGTGACGCTGTCGCACGCCGGTTATGCCAAGCGCCAGCCGGCCAGCGCCTATCGCGCGCAGCGTCGCGGCGGACGCGGCCGCAGCGCGGCGGCGACCAAGGAAGAGGATTTCATCGACCAGCTGTGGCTGGTCAACACGCACGACACCTTGCTGACGTTCACGAGCGCCGGCCGCGTGTTCTGGCTGTCGGTGTACCAGCTGCCCGATGCCGGTTCCAATGCGCGCGGGCGGCCGATCGTCAACTGGATCCCGCTCGAACCGGGCGAGCAGGTGCAGGCGGTGCTGCCTGTGCGCGAGTACGACGATCGCAACGTGCTGTTCGCGACCCGTAACGGCACGGTCAAGAAGACGCCGTTGTCCGAGTTCTCCTATCGGCTGGCGCGCGGCAAGATCGCGATCAACCTCGACGAGGGCGACGCCCTGGTCGGCGTGGCGATGACCGACGGCAGCCGCGACGTGATGCTGTTCGCCAGCAACGGCAAGGCCGTGCGTTTCGCCGAGAAGGAAGTGCGTTCGATGGGACGCAACACCACCGGCGTGCGCGGCATCCGCCTCGCCAAGGGCGAAGAGGTCCGCAGCCTGATCGTGATCGAGGGCGACGGCGACATCCTCACCGCCAGCGAACGCGGCTACGGCAAGCGCACGCCGGTCGCCGAGTATCCGCGCAAGGGCCGCGGCACCCAGGGCGTCATCGCGATCCGTACCTCCGAGCGCAACGGCAGGCTGGTCGGCGCAATCCAGCTCAGCGACCACCACGAGGTGCTGCTGATCTCCGACGGCGGCACCTTGGTGCGCACGCGCGCTGCGGAGATCTCGCAGGTCAGCCGCAACACGCAGGGCGTCACGCTGATGCGCCTGGCGGCCGACGAAACCTTGCAGGCGATCGAGCGCGTGGATGCGTTGCTGGAAGACGAGGTCGTGGTCGGACCCGTCGTCGATGCGCCGGCTGCGGAGGATGGCGAGCCGCTGTCGCCGATGTGATCTGAGATCGTTTGGCTTCGGCGTATGAAAGGCGCACTGCTTGCGGGCGGTGCGTTTTTTTTGGCCTGGCGCTTTGGCCGGGCCGGCCATCAGGTCGGTGCAGTCCGCTTCGCGTCATCTTTTGCGCCCCGCGCCTGCTTGTGTCGATACGCCGGTCTATACTCGAATCGAATCCGGGGAGGCTCTATGCGCAAGGCATCGCAGTCGCAAGGCACTGGCGGCGTGGGCGCCCAGTGGATGGTGATTTTGCTGCTGGCTCTGGTTGCGCTGGTACCAGCCTGCAAGCGCAGCGAGCAGGGGCAGTTGCCGGCCGTCAGCGGCGAGGCGATCAAGGCCAAGCGCGAGGAGATCAAGGGCTTCGGCCTGACGCGCGCCTATCCCGACCAGAGCAAGGACTCGCTGGCCCTGGCACTCGAGTTCTCGCGGCCGCTGGTCGGCACCCAGGACTTCGACAAGCTCCTCACCTTCGCACCCGGCGCCGTCGACAAGGGCAGCTGGTCGCTCGATGACGACGGCAAGACGCTGCGCTTCCCGTTCGTCCAGCCCAATGCCACCTACACCGTGCGCATCTCCGGCAAATTGACCGCCGCCGACGGAGCAGTGCTCGGCCGCGACATCGAGGAGAAGGTGTTCACCGGCGAACTGGACCCCGCGGTCGGCTTCGCCTCGCAGGGCAGCGTGCTGCCGGCGCGGGAGAGCCGCGGCCTGCCGGTGGTATCGGTGAATGTCGAGGAAGTCGACGTCGAATTCCTGCGCGTGCCCGACGCCTCGCTGCCCAAGTTCTTCGCCGAGTACCAGCGCGGCGGACGCAAGGGCAGCTGGGAGCTGGGCAGCGACTACGACGACAAGGTGCCGCTCGACAAGCTCGCCAAGCCGGTCTACGTCAACCGCTTCGTGCTCGGCGGCAAGCGCAACGAACGCATGCTGACCTACCTGCCGGTGCAGGACATCGCCGAACTGCAGGAGCCCGGCCTGTACTTCGCGGTGATGAAGACGACCGGCCAGTTCAAGGACGAGTTCGAGACCGCGTTCTTCACCGTCAGCGACATCGGCCTGCACACGCGCGCCTACAAGGACAAGCTGTTCGTGCATACGGCGTCGCTCGAGAGCGGCGCGCCGGTCAACATGGTCGAGCTGAAGGTGCTCGACGCCGCACGGCGAGGCGATCCTGAAGGGCAACACCGACCGGCACGGCAACGCGCTGCTCAACTACAAGCTCGACAGCGGGCAGGTGCTGGTCGCAAGCAAGGGCAGCGACGTCTCGCTGCTGTCGTTCAACCAGCCGGCGCTGGACCTGTCCGAGTTCTCGGTCGCCGGCCGCGAACAGGCCTGGTTCGACGTCTTCGCGTGGTCGGGCCGCGATCTTTACCGGCCTGGCGAAACGGTGCGCGTGTCGGCCCTGTTCCGCGACAACGACGGCAAGCCGGTGGCCGCGAAGGGCAAGGCCTCGCAACCCTTGTTCGTGCGGCTGAAACAGCCGGACGGCAAGACCTTCCTCGACAGCCGCGTCGAGCCCGGCGCGCTCGGCTACTTCCGGTTCGAGAAAACCATCCCCGTCGACGCGCCGACCGGGCGCTGGCAGGTCGAGTTCCGCACCGATCCCGGCAGCCAGGATGCGGTGCAGGGCATGACGCTGCGCATCGAGGAATTCCTGCCCGAGCGCATGAAGCTCGACCTCGAATCCGCCGACGCGGTGCTGAAGCCCGGGCAGCCGCTGCGGCTGCAGGCGATCGGCGCCTACCTCTACGGCGCGCCGGCCGCGGGCAATCGCTTCACCGCCAAGCTGGCGGTCGCGGTCGAGCAGCATCCGCTCGAACAGCTGCCAGGCTACTTCTTCGGCGATCCGACGCTGGAGTTGCCGAAGGAAGCCAAGGACGTCGTCGACGCGACGCTCGACGAACAGGGCCGCCTGGCGCAGGACATCGCGCTGCCGGCCGAAGCCAAGCCGGTGTCGACGATCGCCGCGGTGGTGTCCGGCAGCGTTTCGAAAGCGGCGGCCGCAGCGTCAACCGCAGCCTCAAGCGCGTGCTGTGGCCGGCCGATGCGCTGGTCGGCGTGCGGCCGTTGTTCGACGACAAGGACGGCGCCGACAGCAACGCCAACGCACGCTTCGAACTGGTGCGCGTCGGCAGCGACGGCAAGCCGCGCCCGGCCAAGGGGCTGAAAGTCACCCTGGTGCGCGAGCATCGCGACTACCACTGGAACTACGACAACGACGACGGCTGGGATTACGACTTCACGCGCCGCTTCGAAAACGCCGAGACCAGGACGCTCGACGCCGGCACGACCGCCGACGCGTTTCGATTTCCCGGTGGAGTGGGGCGAGTACCGCGTCGACGTGCTCGATCCGGCGACCGGCCTGACGATGCGCTATCCGTTCCGCGCCGGCTGGAGCTGGGACGACGAGAACCGCGGCCTCGACGCGCGCCCGGACAAGGCCAAGCTGGCGCTCGACAAGACCGGCTACAAGGCCGGAGACACGCTGAAGGTCACGGTCACGCCGCCGCATCCGGGCAAGGGCGTGCTGATGGTCGAGAGCGACCGCATGCTTGTACGTGCAGGATATCGACGTCGAAGCCGGGCAGCGTCTTCGAAATTCCGGTGACCAAGGACTGGGAACGCCACGACGTCTACGTCACGGCGCTGGTGTTCCGCGGCGGCAGTGCGCCGAGCAAGATCACGCCGGCACGCGCGGTCGGCGTGGTGCATGTGCCGATGGACCGGCGTGCGCGCCGCGTCGCGATCGGGCTGGTGGCGCCGAAACTGATGCGTCCGGAACAGGCGATGCCGGTGACGGTCAGCGCGCCGCAACTGGCCGGCAAGGAAGCCTACGTCACCATCTCCGCGGTCGATGTCGGCATCCTCAACATCACGCGCTTCCCGGTGCCGGACGCCAACAAGCATTTCTTCGCGCAGCGGCGCCTCGGCGTCGATGCCTACGATCTGTACGGGCGCGTCATCGAGAGCTTCGAGGGCGGTACCGCGAAGATCCGCTTCGGCGGCGACATGCCGCTGGGCGCGCTGCCGCAGGCGCGGCGGCCGACTTCGCGCGTGCAGACGGTCGACCTGTTCGCCGGCGCGGTGAAGCTCGATGCCAAGGGCATCGCGCGCATCAGCCTGCAGGTGCCGGACTTCAACGGCACGCTGCGCGTGTCGGCGCTGGTGTTCTCCGGCGACCAGTACGGCAATCGCGACACCGAAAGCGTGATCCGCGCGCCGATCGTGGCCGAGGCCAGCCTGCCGCGCATCCTCGCGCCGGGCGATCGCAGCACGGTGACGCTCGACCTGACAAACTTCACCGGCAAGCCGGGCGATTTCAAGGTGCGCGTGGACGGCATCGGGCCGGTCTCGATCGGCGACGGCGCACGCGCGGCGAAGATCGCGAGCGAAGGCAAGTCGACGCTGAGCTTCCCGCTGACGGCAAACGAGGGCTACTCGACCGCGCGCGTACGCGTGCGCGTGGACGGCAATGGCTACAAGGTCGATCGCAGCTACGACATGCCGGTGCGACCGGCATGGCCGTCGGTGTTGCGCGCGCCGTACCCAGGTGCTGGATTCGCTTGCGGCGGTGACGCTCGACGCCGGATTCGCCGACGGCCTGATGCCCGGCTCGGTCACCGCGCGCATGACGGTCAGCGCGCTGCCGCCGATCCCGTTCGCGAGCGCGCTGCAGGGCGCATTGGATTATCCGTACGGCTGCGCGGAACAGACCACGAGCAAGGGTTACGCCGCGCTCGAACTCGATCCGGCCACGGCGAAGATGCTCGGCGCCAAGGGCATCGATGCCAACAGCCGCCGCCAGCGCATGGAAGGTGCCTTCGGGCGCCTGGCCTCGATGCAGGTCAGCTCCGGCCACTTCTCGATGTGGGGCGACGACGGTTACGTCAACGCCGCGCTGACGCCGTACATCGTCGAGTTCCTGCTCGACGCGCGCGAAGGCGGCTTCGCGGTGCCCGACGCGATGCTGCAGAAGGCGCTGCAGCGCCTCAACGAGGACCTGCTGGGCGGCGGCAACGAGTTCTACGGGCAGGATCACCGCTCGCACCTCAAGTTCGCCTACCAGGCGCACGCCGGTTACGTGCTCGCGCGCGTCAACCGCGCGCCGCTCGGCACGCTGCGCGCGCTCTACGACAACGAGCGCAAGAACGTGCTGACCGGGCTGCCATTGGTGCATCTCGGGCTGGCGCTGTCCTTGCAGGGCGACAAGGTTCGCGGCAACAAGGCGATCGATGCGGGCTTCGCGTTCAAGGGCGATCGCCCCGGCTATCTCGGCGACTACGGTAGTCCGTTGCGCGACGTTGCGCTGATGATCGCGTTGACGCACGAACGCGGTCTCGCCAAGCCTGCTTACGATGCCAAGGCGGTCGACCTCGGCCGTGAACTCGACGCGCGCCGCAACAGCCGCTGGTTCTACCTCAGCACGCAGGAACAGGTCGCGATCGCGCGGCTCGGCAAGGCGCTGATGGCCGACCAGGACAAGCGCGTGTCCGGCACGATGCGCACCGGCGACAGCGAGGAGGCGATCGCCGCCGCGCGCATCGTCGGCCGCAGCTTCGATTTCGACGCACTTGTCGAAGGGCGTTCGCTTCACGCCCGCAGGGCGAGCCGCCGCTGTATGCCAGCCTCGAGATCGCCGGCGTGCCGCGCCGCGCGCCCGAACCCGACCTCGGCCAGATCAAGGTCGAGCGCAAGTGGTACGGCACCGACGGCAAGGAATGGAAGCCCGGTCCGCTGGCCGAAGGCGAAGCCCTGATCGTCGGCGTCAGCATCACCGCCGATCGCGACATGCCCGACGCGCTGCTGACGGACCTGTTGCCGGCGGGACTGGAGATCGAGAACTTCAACCTCAGCGACGCCAAGCAATGGGCGGACGTGGTGGTCGACGGCATCGAGGTCACCGACCGCGCCAGTGCCGCCGACGTGCAGCACGAGGAGTATCGCGAGGATCGCTACGTCGCCGCGCTCAAGCTCGATGCCGGCAGCGTCGCGCGCGTGTTCTACCTGGTGCGCGCGGTCACGCCGGGCACGTACACGGCACCGCCGCCGCTGGTCGAGGACATGTATCGGCCCGACCTGCGCGGTGTCGGCAAGTCGGTGCCGGGGTCGATCACGGTGGTGCAGCCGAAGTAGGCAGAATTGGAAGCCGGAAGTCGGGAATCGAGAGAAGGTCGTCTCCTTCGCTCGTCATTCCCGCGAAGGCGGGAATCCAGTGACTTCCGCATGTCAATGATGGACATCACATAGAGCCAAGACGCTGGATTCCCGCCTTCGCGGGAATGACGAGCAAGAGCTACTTGCGCGAAGCAGCGATGGTCATGGCTGCGATCGCTGGCTGCCCTGGCTGCGCTGGGGCACCGTCGCATTGCTGTCGACGCTGCTGATCCTCGACCTCGCGTTCCCACCACCTCTGCCCAAAACCCGCGACACCAGCACCCTGGTCGTCGCCCGCGACGGCATGCCGTTGCGCGCGTTCGCCGATGCGGAGGGCATCTGGCGCTATCCGACCTCGCCGGAGCGCGTCTCCCCGCTGTACCTGCAGGCGCTGCTCAACTACGAAGACCGCTGGTTCTGGCGCCATCCCGGCATCAATCCGGCGGCGCTGCTGCGCGCAGGCGGGCAGATGCTGCGGCGCGGCCGCATCGTCTCGGGCGGCTCGACGCTGACGATGCAGGTCGCGCGCATCCTCGACCCGCATACGCGCACGCCCTGGGGCAAGGCCAAGCAGCTGTTGCGCGCGCTGCAGCTCGAGGCGCACCTGTCGAAGAAGGACATCCTCACGCTGTATCTCGAACGCGCGCCGTTCGGCGGCACGATCCAGGGCGTCGAAGCCGCGAGCTGGGCTTATCTCGGCAAGCCGGCCGCGCGCCTGTCGCAGGCCGAAGCGGCCTTGCTGACGGTCCTGCCGCAGGCGCCGAGCCGCCTGCGCCCGGATCGTCATCCGGAAGCTGCGCGCGTCGCGCGCGACAAGGTGCTCGATCGCATGGTCGCTCTCGGCGTATGGAGCCGTGCAAGCGTCGACGACGCGCGCATCGAAGGCGTCGTCTCGCGCGCCCTGCAACCGCCGCTGTCGGCGGCACTGCTGGCGCAACGCCTGCGCTCGGCGCAGCCGAAGGCCGAACGCATCGTCTCGACGATCGACCCCGGCCTGCAGCGCACGCTCGAAGAACGCGTCGCCGCCTATTTCTCGAACCTGCCCGAGCGCACTTCGGCCGCCTTGCTGGTGGTCGACAACGCGACGCTGGAAGCGCGTGCCTATGTCGGCTCCGTGTCGTTCGGCGACAAGCCGCGGCTTGGGCACGTCGACATGGTGCAGGCCTGGCGCTCGCCCGGCTCGACGCTGAAGCCGTTCCTGTATGGGCTGGCGCTCGACGATGGCCTGATCCATTCCGAAAGCCTGATGGTCGATGCGCCGCAGGCGTTCGGCGATTACCGGCCCGGCAATTTCGATGCCGCGTTCAACGGACCGATCGGCGCGGCCACGGCCTTGCGCTTGTCGCTTGAACGTGCCGGCCGTCGACTTGCTCGATCGCGTCGGTCCCGCGCGATTCGCCGCACGCCTCGACAACGCCGGCATCACGCTGAAGCTGCCGCGCGGCGCGACGCCGAACCTGTCGATGATCCTCGGCGGGGTCGGCGCGAAGCTCGAGGACCTGGTCGGCGCCTACGCTGCCTTCAATCGCGACGGCATCGCCGGGCGAGTGCGTTACACCGCTGCAGGATCCACGCATCGACCGGCGCCTGTTGTCGCCTGGCGCGGCGTGGATCGTGCGCAACATCCTCGAAGCCAATCCGCGACCGGGCGAGATCGACGGTACCTTCGATCGCGGCTCGCGCCCGCGCGTGGCCTGGAAGACGGGCACCAGCTACGGCTTCCGCGATGCCTGGGCGATCGGCGCGACGCGGCGCTACACGATCGGCGTGTGGGTGGGACGCCCCGACGGCACGCCGCTGCCCGGACAGTACGGCGCGGTGACGGCATTGCCGCTGCTGTTCGAGGTGGTCGACAGCCTGCCGCGCGCGCGCGGAGACGCCGCGCCGCGACCGCCGCCGCGCAGCGTCGGCGAGGCCGACATCTGCTGGCCGCTGGGTACGGTGGCCGCTGCGCAATCGCGAGCGTTATGCCAGCGTCGTCTCAAGGCCTGGCTGCTCGACGGCACCGCGCCGCCGACGTTCGCCGAGCGCGGCGCGCGGCTGTGGAGCGCCGGCCGCGAACGCTTCGATATCGATCGCAGCAGCGGTGCGCGCGTGTCGGCGGTGTGTTCGTTGCGACACGACACCCGCAATGTCGAGATCGCGCGCTGGCCGGCGCTGGCTTCGCCGTGGTTGCCCGCGGATGCGCGCCGTGTCTCGACGTTGCCGCCGCTGGCGGCGGACTGCATGGCCGATGGACGCGATGCCATCGCCGAACTGCGTATCGAAGGCGTCAACGACGGCGCGACGTTGAGGCAGGCGCCAGGCAGCGGCGCAACCCGTTCGCCTGTCGTTGCGTGCGCTCGGCAGCGAGACGCGCGTGCAGTGGCTGCTCGACGGCCGCTGGATCGGGGAGACGCGCGGACCGCGTCCGTTCCTGCACGATTTCGCCGAAGCTGGCGAACACAGCCTGACGGCGTTGGCCGACAGCGGCGCATGGACGCGGTTGCGGTTTCGTATCCTCGAGTAGACGGCCTCGAGTAGACGGCCTCGAGTAGACGGCCGCGTTATTTGCCGATCCAGCCGTTGAGCAGGTCGGCGAACTCGTCGGCGTGTTCCTCTTCCTGCGCCAGGATGCTTTCGAGGATGCGCTTGGTCGTGGTGTCGCGGTCGCCGATGTAGTTGATCATCTCGCGATAGCTGTCGATGGCGATGCGTTCGGCGATCAGGTCTTCCTTGACCATGTCGCGCAGGTCCTTGCCTTCCTGGTACTCGGCGTGCGAGCGGCGGGTCAGCGTGTCGGGATTGAGATCCGGCTCGCCGCCGAGCTGCACGATGCGTTCGGCGATCTTGTTGGCGTGTTCCTGCTCCTGCTGCGCATGCTCGAGGAATTCGGCCTTGACCGAGTCCGCGAGCATGCCCGAGGCCATGAAGTAGTGGCGCATATAGCGCAGCACGCAGACGTATTCGGTGGCCAGGGCGTCGTTCAACAGCTTGATCACCGTACCCTTGTCGGCCTTGTAGCTTTCAGTGATGGCGCCTCGATCGATGTTCTTGCGCGCGTTGGCGCGCAGCGTCGCGGTCGGCGTGATGCCGGTGCCGGCGGCTTTCACTACGACGGGCAGCTTGTCGGCGCTCGGTTTGCGGCTGGCTGGCTTCTTGCTCATGGCTTGCCTCATGGAAGGGGCGATCAGGGAATCTGCGACAGCACGTACTCGGCGGAGGACACGCGGAACTCGCCCGGCGCTTCGACGTGCACCTGCCTGACCACGCCGTCCTCGGCGTAGATCGCGAAGCGCTTGGAGCGCGTGCCCATGCCGTAGGCGCTGGCATCCATTTCCAGTCCAAGCGCGCGCGTGAATTCGCCGTTGCCGTCGGCCACCATCTGCAGGCCTTTCGGCACGTGCTGGCTTTCGCCCCAGGCCTGCATCACGAATGGATCGTTGACCGCCATGCACGCGACCTCGATGCCCTTTTCGCGGAACTCGTCGAAGTGCTCGACAAAGCTGGGCAGGTGCCGCTCGGAGCAGGTCGGCGTGAACGCACCCGGCACGGCGAACAGCACGACTTTCTTGCCATCGAACAACGTGCGCGTGTCGATCGTCTGGACGCCGTCGTTGATGTGCTGCAGCGCAACTTCCGGCAGGCGATCGCCGACTTGGATGGTCATGGGTGGGGTTCTCCGTCAGATGAACAGAGTTTAGGCGATGCCCGCTAAGGCCGCGTCAACGAGACCTTGAAAGCTGCGAAGAGGCGCCTATCTGCGGAGCATCGCGGTCCGTGAGGGGTCCGTCGGCAGGCGGTCGCTTGACGGCGGATACACTACGGCCTGCACGTCCTGCGGGCCGTAGCTTTTTGCCGAGGAAAGTTCGCGATGCAGTTCAAGGATTACTACGAGACGCTGGGCGTGGAACCGAGCGCCGGCGATGCGGAAATCAAGACCGCCTATCGCCGGCTGGCGCGTAAATACCATCCCGACGTCAGCAAGGAGCCCGGCGCGGAAGAGAAGTTCAAGTCGATCAACGAGGCTTACGAGGCCCTGCGCGATCCGCCCAAGCGCAAGGCCTACGACCAGTTGCGCACGCGCGGCTACCGGCCGGGCGATGAGGTGCATACGCCGCCGGGTGGATTCGGCCAGCAGGGGCAGGGCGGTTTCGATTACGACGAAGTCTTCGCCGGTGGCGGCGCGGGCGGGGGCTTCAGCGACTTCTTCGAGGAATTGTTCGGTCGCCGTCGCGCCGCGGGCTTTGGCCAGCATCCCGGGGCCCAGCCAGGGCGCGGCCCGCAACCGAGCCGGGACACGCGCGCCAAGCTGGCGGTGCCGCTGGAGGCGGTCTATCGCGGCGACAGCGTACGCATCGCGCTCGGCGGCAAGACGCTGGACGTGCGCATCCCGAAGGGCGTGCGCGAAGGCCAGGTGATCCGCCTGGCCGGGCAGGGCGAGCGTGGCGGCGACCTGTTGCTCGAGATCGAATACGCCGCACACCCGAAATTCGAGGTCGATGGCCGCAACATCTTCCACGTGCTGCCGGTCGCGCCGTGGGAAGCCGCGCTTGGGCGCCACGATCAGCGTGCCTACGCTGGGCGGATCGGTCGACCTGAAGATCCCGCCGGGCTCGGAGGCCGGTCGCAAGCTGCGCTTGCGCGGACGCGGGTTGCCGGGTGGATCGCTGGTCGGCAAGGACGGCGACCAGATCGTCGAACTCGAGATCCAGGCGCCGACGCCGCACGATCTCAAGCAGCGCGAAGCCTACGAGAAAATTCGCGCGGCTTTTGCCGACGACTGGCGCCGCGAATAACGCCGCAGGTCAGGCCGCGGTCAGCGGCGGCGTTTCCGGCGCGCCGCCCATCACCTTGATGATGACGTCGGCCAGTTCCGTTTCGCTGAAAGGCTTGGTGAGATAGGCCTTGGCGCCCTGGCGCATGCCCCAGACGCGATCGGTGTCCTGGTCCTTGGTGGTCACCAGGACCACGGGGATGTGCTTGGTCGTGGGATCGCGCGTGATCGAGCGCGTCGCCTGGAAGCCATTGAGGTTCGGCATCACCACGTCCATGAGGATCAGTTCCGGCAGCTCGCGCTTGGCGGCCTCGACGCCGGCCGCGCCATCCTCGGCAGTCAGCGCCTGATGGCCGAGTTTCTCGACGATGCGACGGATGCCCATCAATTGCGACGGCGAGTCGTCGACGATCAGGATGCGCGCCATGTACTTGTCCGGTTCGGTTGAGCCCCTGCGCGCAGTGTAGTGTGCCGGCCGCTGATCAGGAAGATACCCGGGTGCCGATGCCGCGCCATGATCGGTTTCATGTCAGTCGATACGCACCAGCGTGCGGCCCAAGGAACCGCCTGCCAGCATGGTCGCGAAGACCTCCGGCAACTCCTGCAGCGTCGCTTCGCGCGTGCAGATGCGCTCGAGGTGCGCGGGCTTCCAGTCGCCGCCCAGGCGCCGCCAGACCTCCTCGCGGATGCCGCGCGCCGTGCCGGCCGAGGCCACGCCGAGCAGCGACACGCCGCGGATGATGAAGGGCATCACCGTCGCCGGCAGATCGTGGGAGGCGGCCAGTCCGGCGCTGGCGACGTTGCCGTAAGGCGCGGTCTGGGCCAGCAGGCTGGCCAGCATCGCGCCGCCGACGTTGTCGAGACCGCCGCCGAAGCGCGTCGACTCCATCGGCCGCGTCGTGGCCAGCGCCTCGCGGCCGAGCACCTGGCTGGCGCCGATGGCCCTGAGGTAATCGGCGTGCCCGGTTTTGCCGCTGATCGCATGCACTTCGTAGCCGGCCTTGCTGAAGATGTCGACGGCCAGCGAGCCGACGCCGCCGGTCGCGCCGGTCACCGCGAGGGGTCCCAGTTGCGGTGCCTGGCGGTTTTCCGACATGCGCAGCAAGGCGAGTGCCGCGGTGAAGCCCGCAGTACCCAGGATCATGCTGTCGCGCAACGACAATCCGGCCGGCAACGGAATGGTCCATTGCGCCTCGACGCGCGCGTACTCGCCGTAACCGCCGTCGCGCGTTTCGCTGAGCCCGCTGCCGGTGACCAGCACGGCATCGCCTTCCTTGAAGGCCGGATCGATCGAGGCGACGACGTGCCCGGCGACATCGATGCCGCCGACCAGCGGGAACCGGCGCAGGATCTTGCCTTGCCCGGTACCGGCGAGGGCATCCTTGAAGTTGACGGAGGAGTAAGCGGTCTTGATGACGACCTCGCCTGGATTGAGGTCTTCCAGTGCGATGTTTTCGACGCCGCTGCGATAGCCATCGGCATCGTTATGGATGCGGAAGGTCTTGAAGGAAGCCGAGATCGTCATCGTCATGATCCTACACTCGTCATCCCAGCGAACGCTGGGATCCATCTTGATCTTGCGGTCGATTCTCGCGTCACACAATATCCGGATACAAATCGCGCCAATCTGGATTGCCCGACTCGATCAGTTCGATCTTCCACAGGCGCTTCCAAGCTTTCAATGCTTTCTCCCTCATGATGGCGGATTCCATCGTCGCGTGTTGCTCGTACCACACGAGCGCATGGATGTTGTACTTGCTGGTGAAGCCAGCAACCAGGTTCTCTTTGTGCTGCCAAACCCGTTGTGATCAAGTCGGAAGTGACACCGACATACAAGCGTGCCGCGCATGGCGCTGGCGAGGATGTAGACGCAGGGTTTTCGTCGCATTGCAATTCCTTGCCTGATTCCGTTACCGATATCGTCATCCAGCGAAGCTGGACCCATTTTGTTTAGCTCACGCGCATGAAGATCAAGATGAGTCCCAGCTTTCGCTGGGATGACGATGAGAAACGTCGTTCGAATCGTTCATGCGTTCTCGACGAACAACAACTACCGCAACTGGCTGCGCCGCTTCTCGTCCAGCCACTTGTTGGCGCGCGCGGGCGCGTAGTCGCGCAACCAGGCGAACAGGGCATCGAGGTCGTCGCCGTGCCACAGGTCGCGGCGCTGGTCCTCGTGCAGGAAGCGCTCGTCGACCATGCGGTCCATCATCGCGATGAGCGGCGCATAGAAACCGTCGACATCGAGGAAGGCGCAGGGCTTGTCGCCGAGCCCGAGCTGCCGCCAGGTCAGCATCTCGAACATCTCGTCGAGCGTGCCGAAGCCGCCGGGCAGGGCGACGAAGGCATCGGCGAGATCGAACATGCGCGCCTTGCGCTCGTGCATCGAGCCGACGACCTCGAGTTTGGTCACGCCGCGATGCGCGACTTCCCAGTCGACCAGTTGTTGCGGGATCACGCCGACCACCTCGCCGCCGGCGGCGAGCACGGCGTCGGCGACGATACCCATCAAGCCGACGTTGCCGCCGCCGTAGACCAGCGTCAGGTTCTCCTTCGCCAGGCGCGTGCCGAGCGCGATCGCGCGTTCGCTGTAGGCCGGTTTGCTGCCGGCGTTGGAGCCGCAATAGACGCAGATCGATTTCATGCGAAAACGCCTTGCTCCTGCTCGTCATCCCCGCGCAGGCGGGGATCCAGTGACTTCAATGTTTGTTTCGACGATGCCGCGGCAAAGAGCTGGATGACCAGCCTGCGGCTGTTAATCAGCCCCGCCTGCGCGGGAATGACAGCTGGAATCAATTCGCCTTGTGGATCGCGCGCTTGTCCACCGCCATCGCGGCGTCGTGGACCGCCTCGGACAGCGTCGGATGTGCGTGGCAGATGCGCGCGAGGTCGTCGGCGGATCCATTGAATTCCATCGCCAGCACGCCTTCGTGCACCAGCTCGGACACGCCGACGCCGACCAGATGCAGGCCGAGCACGCGGTCGGTCTCCGCATGCGCGATCACCTTGACGAAGCCTGCCGGTTCGCCCATCGCCACGGCGCGGCCGAGCGCGGCGAACGGGAAGCTGCCGGTCTTGTACGGCGTACCTTCGGCCTTGAGCTCCTGTTCGGTCTTGCCGACCCAGGCGATTTCCGGCTCGGTGTAGATGACCCACGGCACGGTGTCGAGGTTGACGTGGCCGGGCAGGCCGGCAATCAGTTCCGCCACGGCGATGCCTTCCTCGAAGCCCTTGTGCGCGAGCATCGGGCCGCGCACGCAGTCGCCGACCGCCCACACGCCATCGACGCCGGTATGGCAGTGCTCGTCCACTTCGATCTGGCCGCGATCGGTGAGCTTGACGCCGGTGCCTTCGGCCAGCAGGCCCTTGGACGCGGCCTTGCGGCCGACGGCGACGAGCAGCTTGTCGACGACGAGCGTCTTCTCGCCTTCGCCGTCGGCGTAGGTGACGTGGACTTCCTTGTTCTTCTTCGCATCCGTCTTGATCTCGGCCTTGCTGACCTTGGCGCCGAGCTTGATCTCGAGACCCTGCTTCTTGAATTCCCGGGCTGCGGTCTTGGCTACTTCGGCGTCGGCAGCGGCGAGGAAGTCGGGCAGGGCTTCGAGGATCGTGACTTCGGCGCCGAGACGCTTCCAGACGCTGCCAAGCTCCAAGCCGATCACGCCGGCGCCGATCACGCCCAGGCGCTTGGGCACGGCGGTGAAGTCGAGCGCGCCGACGTTGTCGACGATCGCGTCGCCATCGAACTTCGCGAACGGCAACTCGATCGAATCCGAACCGGCCGCGAGCACGACGTTGGTGCCCTTGAGTTCGATCTCCGAGCCGTCGTGTTGCTTCACCTTGACGATGTTGCCCGGGTGCAGCGTCGCGAAGCCGTAGTACGGCGTGACCTTGTTGGCCTTGAACAGCAGGCCGATGCCGCCGGTGAACTGCTTCACGATCTTGTCTTTGCGACCGATCATCGTGCCGATGTCGATGCTGGCGTCCTTGGTGGTGATGCCGTGGTCGCCGAACAGGTGTTGCAGGTTCCAGAACTGGCGCGAGGAATCCAGCAGCGCCTTCGACGGAATGCAGCCCACGCGCAGGCAGGTGCCGCCGAGGGCGGGCTTGCCGTCCTTGCCGAGCGCAGCGTCGATGCAGGCGGTCTTCATGCCCAGTTGCGCGGCGCGGATCGCGGCGTGGTAGCCGGCGGGGCCGGCACCGATGACGACGACGTCGAATGTTCTCAGACATTCTGGTAATTCCTCGAATTGGAGCGAATCAGGGACGAGAAACGAGAGACGAGGAACGAGAAACGAGTGAAAAGCACCGTTCGCCGAAGCCGTCACTATTTCCTCGTTCCTCTCACACTCGTTCCTCGCCCTTACATGCCAAGCAGCATCCGGCTCGGATTCTCGAGCTGGTTCTTGATGTCGACCAGGAACAGCACCGCATCCTTGCCGTCGATGATGCGATGGTCGTAGGACAGCGCGATGTACATCATCGGCGCGGCGACGACGGCGCCGCCTTCGACGATCGCGCGTTCCTTGATCGCATGCATGCCGAGAATGGCGCTCTGCGGCGGGTTGACGATCGGCGTCGACATCAGCGAGCCGAAGGTGCCGCCGTTGGTGATGGTGAACGTGCCGCCCTGCAGGTCCTCGAGCGCCAGCTTGCCGTCGCGCGCCTTCTTGGCGTAGGCAGCGATTCCCTTCTCGATATCGGCGAAACTCATGCGCTCTACATTGCGCAGCACCGGCGTCACCAGGCCCTTGTCGGTCGACACCGCGATCGAGATGTCGGCATAGCCGTGGTAGATCACGTCGTTGCCGTCGACCGAGGCATTGACCAGCGGATGCCGCTGCAGCGCGTTGGCTGCTGCCTTGGCGAAGAAGCTCATGAAGCCGAGCTTGATGCCGTTGGCCTTCTCGAACGATTCGCCGAGTTCCTTGCGCATCGCCATGACCTTGCCGAGGTTGACCTCGTTGAACGAAGTCAGCATCGCGATCGAATTCTTGGATTGCATCAGGCGTTCGGCGATGCGCGCGCGGATGCGCGTCATCGGCACGCGCTCTTCCGGACGTGCGCCGCCCGAGACGCCGGTGGTCTTGCCGCTGGCGTAGTTGACGATGTCTTCCTTGGTCACCGCGCCCTTGCGGCCGGTGCCCTCGACCTGCGCAGGATCGACGCCTTCCTTCGCGGCGGTGAAGCGCGCGCCGGGCGGCAGGTCGCTGCCGGTTGTCACCGGGGCAGGCTTGGTGGTGGCCGGAGCAGCGGCCTCCGCCTTGGCCGCTTCGGCCTTCGGCTGCACTTCCTGCGCGCCGGCGGCGGGCGCTGCTTCTTTTGCCGGAGCTGCAGTTGCGGGGGCGGCGGCGCCTTCGTCGATCACCGCGATGACCTGCTGGCTGGTGACGGTCGCGCCCTCGGCGAACTTGATCTCCTTGAGCACGCCATCGACGGTCGACGGCACTTCCAGCACCACCTTGTCCGTTTCCAGGTCGACCAGGTTCTCGTCGCGCTTGACCGCTTCGCCGGCTTTCTTGTGCCACGTCGCGATGGTGGCGTCGGAGACGGATTCGGGAAGAACCGGGACTTTGATTTCAGTGGCCATCGTGGAGCTTCCTGTAGAAGTTTGTCATTCCGAACCGCGCTCGGAATGACGGATCGAAAAATCACTCGGCCGCGGGCTTGCCGACCAATGCATTGACGAGCGCATCGGCGACGATTTGCTGCTGCTCGGCGACGTGGTCGTTGAAGTGACCGACCGCCGGTGCCGGAGAGCGTGCGCGACCGGCGTAATGCAACGCCTGTTTCGGCTGCAGGCAGGCCTGCAGGTGGTGCTGGATCTGGTACCACGCGCCCTGGTTCTGCGGTTCTTCCTGGCACCAGACGAAGTCGGTGGCCTTGGCATAGCGCTTGAGTTCGGCCGCCAGTTGCGCGCGCGGGAACGGATACAGCTGCTCGATGCGCAACAACGCGACGTCCTTCAGGCCACGCTTTTGCGCTTCGTCGAGCAGGTCGTAGTAGACCTTGCCCGAACAAGCCACCACGCGCTTGACCGTCTTGGCATCGGCAGTGGCATCGGGAATCAGGTGCTGGAATTCGCCGTTGGCCAGTTCGTCGAGCGACGACACCGCCAGCTTGTGGCGCAACAGGGATTTCGGCGTCATCACCACCAGCGGCTTGCGCGTCTTCATGCGCATCTGCCGGCGGATCATGTGGAAGGCCTGCGCCGGCGTGGTCGGCACGCAGACCAGCATGTTCTCGAGCGCGCACAGCTGCAGGAAGCGTTCCAGGCGCGCGGAGCTGTGTTCCGGGCCCTGGCCCTCGTAGCCGTGCGGCAGCAGCAGCACCAGGCCGCACAGGCGCTGCCACTTGGCCTCGCCTGACGACAGGAACTGGTCGATGACCACCTGCGCGCCGTTGGCGAAGTCGCCGAACTGCGCTTCCCAGATGTCGAGCGTGCCCGGATCGGCCGTGGAATAGCCGTACTCGAACGCCATCACCGCTTCCTCGCTGAGCAGCGAATCGATGATCGAGGCGTCCTCGGGATTCTTCACCAACTGCTGCAGCGGCAGGTAATCCTGGTCGGTCTTCTGGTCGTGCAACACCGCGTGGCGATGGAAGAACGTGCCGCGTCCGCTGTCCTGGCCGACCAGGCGCAGCTTGCTGCCTTCGTCGAGCACGGTGGCGTAGGCGAGGTTTTCGGCGAAGCCCCAGTCGCCCGGCAGTTCGCCGGCGGCCATCTTGCGGCGGTCCTCGTAGATCTTGGCCACGCGCGGATGCAGCACGAAGCCGTCGGGCATCGTGTTGATGGCCTTGGCCAGCGCGTCGAGCTTGTCGCGCGCGACTCTGGTGTCGACCGGATCGCTGACCTTGCCCGACAGGTAGTTCGACCAGTCGATGGTGAACGCATCGGGCTTGACGGTCGCCAGTTCGGTCGTCACTTCGCCGGCATCGAGCTTGTCGCGGTACTGGTCGACCACCGCCTGGCGCTTCGCCGTCCTTGAGCGTACCTTCGGCGACCAGGCGCGTCGGCATACAGCTCGCGCGGCGTCTTGTGGGCGCGGATGGTCTGGTACATCAGCGGCTGGGTCGCGGCCGGTTCGTCGGCCTCGTTGTGGCCGTGGCGGCGGTAGCAGACCAGGTCGATCACGACGTCCTTGCCGAAGCGCTGGCGGAAGTCGTAGGCGAGTTCGGCGCAGAACACCACGGCTTCCGGATCGTCGCCGTTCACGTGCAGCACCGGCGCGCCGACCATCTTGGCGACGTCGGTGCAGTACAGCGTGCTGCGCGCGTCCTGGCGGTCGCTGATGGTGAAGCCGACCTGGTTGTTGATGACGATGTGGACGGTGCCGCCGACCGCGAAACCGCGCGCCTGCGACATCTGCAGCAGCTCCATGACCACGCCCTGGCCGGCGAACGCGGCGTCGCCGTGCAACAGGACCGGCAGCACCTGCTTGCGTTCCTTGTCGCCGCGGCGGTGCTGGCGCGAGCGCACGCTGCCGGCGACCACCGGGTCGACGATTTCCAGGTGCGACGGATTGAACGCCAGCGCCACGTGCACGGGACCGCCCGGCGTCTGCACGTCGGCGCTGAAGCCCATGTGGTATTTGACGTCGCCGGTGTGGGCGCGGTCGATCGTCCTGCGCATGCTCGAACTTGCCTTCGAACTCGTCGAACAGCTTGCGCGGCGACTTGCCGAGCGTATTGATCAGCACGTTGAGGCGGCCGCGATGGGCCATGCCGACCACGATGTCCTTGACGCCGTCGCCGCCGGCGCGGCGGACCATGTCGTCGAGCAGCGGGAATCAGCGCGTCGCCGCCTTCGAGCGAGAAGCGCTTCTGGCCGACGTACTTGGTGTGCAGGTAGCGCTCGAGGCCCTCGGCAGCCGTCAGGCGCTCGAGGATCCGGCGCTTGTCGTCATCGCTGCGGTTGAAGCGGCCGCCGGCGGCTTCCAGACGCTCGTACACCCAGCGCCGCTGCTCGGCGTCGGTGATGTGCATGAACTCGGCGCCGATCGGGCCGGTGTAGGTCGCCTTGAGCAGCGCCATCAGATCGCGCAGCTTCATCTCGGCGTGGCCAGCGACGCCGCCGCTGTTGAAGGTCGGTGTCGAGATCGGCGTCGGATAGGCGATGGAAGCCCAGCGTGAGATCGGGGGCTTCGGCCTTCTCCGCACATGCCCAGCGGATCGAGGTCGGCGGCGAGGTGGCCGCGCGAACGATAGGCGACGATCAGCTTGACGATGGCGAAATCGCGGTCGTCGCGACTGCCGGTCGGGGCCGTGCCGACGTTGCCGCGCGCGGCCTGGCGGCCCGCTTCGGCAATGGCATCGATCACGGCCGAATGCGGAACATCGCCTGCTTCGCGGCCCCTGAAAGCCGTCGAAATAGGCTTTCCACTTCGGTTCCACGCTGTCGGGCGCGACCAGGTACTGCTCGTACAGCTCCTCGATATAGGCGGCGTTGGCGCCGAGCTGGGAGGACTGCGCAAACTGCTTCAGGAGACTGTCCACTCGGGTACCGAAAGCCTCGAAGGTGGGGGCAAGCGTCTGATTCGACTGGACTTTCGATGTCCTGACGAACGGCGCGCGAAAGAGGCCGAATTATAGCCGGAGGTCATGCCGCAGCGCATCATGGACCAACGTCGTTCTTGCTTTGGTCTGCCTCGCGTGAAGGGATGGGGTCTATGTCCCAGCGCACAAGAGAGGAGACAGGAGCAAACCGACCATCTTTTTTTAAAGGAGGCGAGAGAAAGAAGGCAGACGTCGCGCCGCGCGAAGCCGCACATCCCTCAGATACCCAGCGCCCGATACTCGCTCACGGGCCGCGCCCGCTCCCACACCGGGCGGAAGGCCTCGATCAGCTGCCGCGCACGACCACCGCCGTCGAGGTCCGCCTCGCCATCGAAGCGATGGCCCAGTCCGCGGAAGTAATAGCCGCCGGCGTCGTTGGCGATGAAAGCCGAAGGGTAGTCGCGATCGACCGGATCGCCGACCTCGCGGAACAGGAACACGCTCGGCAGGCGCTGTGCGAGCGCGATCAGCGGCGCGTGTGCGCTCTGCGGAGCTTCGATGTCCTGCAGCAGGATGCGGACCTCGCCGCCGTGCCCGGCCACGCCGAGCCGGCGCAGCGCCTCCACGACTTCGTGCGCGTCGAGCAGGCCGGGATCGAGTTCGCGGCTGTAGATCCACAGGCTGCGACGCGCGCGGCCACGCCAGTGCCGTGGTGATCGCGACGGCGGCATCGCGCGTCTCGATCTCGGTCGCACCCTCGAGCTGGCGGCGCATCGCCTGGTGCTCGATGCCGGCTTCATGGAAGCGCGCGCCGTAAGGCACGAAACCATGCCGCGCGTAGAAACCGAAGGCCGAGACCTGCGCATTCAAGGCCAGCTCGCGCCAGCCGCGCTGCCGTGCCAGTTCGACCAGCGCCGCCAGCAGGGCATCGCCGACGCCGCGTCCGCGCCAATCGGGCAGCACGGCCATGCGCCCGATCTTGTGTTCGGGCGTGAGCCGGCCGGTGCCGATCGGCAGTCCGCCGGCATCGCGCGCGATGACATGCAGGCACTGCGGATCGAGCGCGTCCCATTCTTCCTCGATCGGGACGTTCTGTTCCTGCACGAAGACGGTTTCGCGCACCGCGCGCAGTTCGGCGAGGCCTTGCTCGTAGTCGATCGGTTCGACACGGAAGGGCAGCTTTTCAGTGCTCATGCGTTCTCCTCGTCAGGCAGGGCGAGGCGATAGTGTCCTTCTTCCAGCAGCGCGAACACGACATCGCGCCCGGCCTCGGACAGGGCTGCGTAGGCCTTGCCATCGACAACATCGGCTGCAGCCACGCGCTGCGCATCGCGAACCGGCATGGCGTGATCCTGGCCGGCCGCATAAAGACGAGCGCCACGCGCGGCCTTGCGCCAGGCCATCCGCGTCCACGGATGGCGCAGCAGCGTGGCGCCATGCTGCAGGTCCCATTCGATCTCGATGCGCGAGCGTCCGTCGCCGCCCGGCATCGCCGCGCCGGCGCTGCGGTACAGCGTGATGAAGCGGCCGAACCAGTCGCCGAGCCTGTCCGGATCGTTCATGCGCAGCGCGTTCAGCGCTTCCAGCACGCGCCGCATCGCCGCCGCGTCGATCTCGTTGGGGTCCGCCGCCGGTGCCAGGTCCGCGTCGCGATAGCGCAACGCTTCGTCGGCGTCCGCCGACAACGTATCGACGAAATCGCCGAGCAGCTCCGCCGACGACGGCGCGCGCATGCCGATGGAGAAAGTGAGGCAGGCATCTTCGGCGACGCCGTGGTGCGGCACGCCCGGCGGCAGGTACAGCATGTCGCCGGGGCCGAGCACCCAGTCGTGGGTCGGGATGGAATTCGCGCAGCAGCTTGAGTTCGACGTCGTCGCGGAACGCGAGCGACGGATCCTTGGACACGTCGATCTGCCAGCGCCGGTGCCCCTGTGCCTGCAGCAGGAATACGTCGTACTGATCGACATGCGCGCCGACAGAACCGCCCGGTGCGGCGAAGCTGACCATCACGTCGTCGATGCGCCAGCGCGGCAGGAAGTTGAAGGCGGGCAGCAACGCGGCGATGTCCGCGTCCCACTTGTCGACGTCCTGCACCAGCAACGACCAGTCGTGGTCGCCGAGCGTCGGGAACAGTTCCTCCGCGAACGGTCCGTGCCGCAGAGTCCAGCTGTCGTCCGCGCGCTGGTGCGTGACGATCCGCGACAGCGCCGCTTCCTCGCAGGCCAGGCCGGCAAGATCCTCGGGCGAGATCGGCGAAACGAAGCCCGGGAAGGCGTTGCGGATCAGCAGCGGTTTCTTCTGCCAGTAGCTGCGCAGGAAGTTCGCGGCCGGCATGCCCAGCGGCGGCTTTCCTGCGGCGTCGATGTCGATCGGAAGGCGTGCCATGTACCGCGAAGATTACGCGAAGCGTCGATGACGGGCACGTCCGGATGCGGCATCCGCAGGCTCTAGTGCCTGCGTTGCTCGTGCCGGATCGCAGCCTCGCCTTCGCCGATCGCGGCATCGAGATCGCGTGGCGTAGCGGCGTTGCTGCCAGCGCCTTGTTGGGACGCGCGCAGGCGCGCGAGGTGCGCAGGCTCTGCAGGCGCCGCGAAACCGCGCGCGGCAAGCAGGTCCTGGCAACGCCGTTGCCACTGCGCCAGTTCCGGGAAGCGTCCTGACTGCACCGGCCACCAGTAGATGTTCTCGACGATGGGCCGGGCGTCGATGCGTTGCGCGACCGCCGACTTCGCGATGCGGTGGCCCGGGTCGGCGCCGTGTTCGAGCAGCCAGTGCGCCTTGTCGAATTGTCCGGCGCTGTAGTACGCCAGCAGCGTGTCGCCCTCGTCGTCCTGGGCAGCTGCGTCCACGGCGGCGCCATGTCCGACGAGGCGCTGGACGTTGCCCCAGCGTCCGGCCAGCGCGGCGACGCGCGTGAGCGGCTCACGGTCGGCGCTGCGGGCTTCGGCATCGCCGCCGTGTTCGAGGAAGGCGTCGAGGATGCGCGGGTCCGGCGCTTTCGCCGCCCAGACCATGACGGTGCCGGCGGCCGGAACGTTCCGATTCGGATTGGCACCGTTGTCGAGCAAGGCCGTAACGCCGTCGACGTTGTCCTGCAGGATCGGCCACGCGATCAGCGGCAAGCCGCCTGGGGAGACGGCGTTCGGGTCGGCGCCGGCGCGCACCAGGCGCGCGACATCCTCGCGCTTGCCTGCCGCGGCAGCGCGCGCAAGCTCGAGCTCGGGTCCACTGAAATGCTGTTCGATCTGCAGCGTCGCTGTCACGGTGGTTCCTTGCGGATGGTTGGACGACTGATGCGCGGACGCGCCTGCCGATGGCGCGCGGCAGCCGGCCAGCAACAGCAGCATGGCGCCTGCGCATACGGCCAGCTGCGCACATCGCGCGAGCGCCCATGCCTTGGGAGCACAGGACGACGCAAGCGACGTCATCGCGGATCGATGCATGGCGGCGGGATCATGCCGACGGATCATGAGGATTTGGTCATGACGACTTGATCATGACGCCTTGGTCATGACGGCAGCGGCAATACGTGCGCCTGCGGTTGCTGTCTCAGCCCAGTTGCTCGCGCAGCGCCGCTTCGCGCTCATTGACCTCGTTGCCGAGCGAATCGTCGAACACGCCGAAGCTGTGGCGTTCCACCATCTCGGTCACCGAGTCGCGGACCTCGCCGGAAAGGGCCTGGTCGACGGTTGCGATGGCCACGGCGATGTCGCGGTTCCACTCATGGATGGTGCGTCCGGTTTCGCGGACCAGGTCGCCCGGCGCCTCGCTGATCCGGTCGACCACGTCGCCGAGATTCTCATAGCCGTCGCCGAGCTCGGTCAGCACGTTGCCGGGGACGATGCGGTCGATCTGCTCCAGCGCACCGCCAAGCGCGTCGGTGACCCCGTTCACGATGTTGCCTGGAATGTCGAGGATGCCGCCGAGGATACCGCCGCCTTGCTCGACCACCTGGCCCGGCAGGCTCAGGTTGTCGGCGGTGTTGTTGACGTCGGCGATGATGTCGTCGAGCGAAGTGATGTCGTCGCGCGCGTTGCCGTCTTCATCGGTGGCATCGAGGGTGACGACGGTGCCGGCGGCATCCGGAAGATTGCGCAGCTGCTCACCGGTCGCGTCGGTCGGAAGCGAGTTGCCGGTGAGGTGGTTGTAGATCTGCACCGCGATGTTGACGTCGGCGGCCAGGGCGTCGGCGTTGTCGGGACTGACGCCCGCAGTCGCATCCTGCAACTGGGTCAGCAGGTCGCCTTCGACCACATAGGTGGTGATGCCTGCATCGGCATTGGCTGGCGTGGACAGGCCACGCTCGGCCAGGAAGCGTTCGGTCGTGTCGGCATGCACGCCGGCGGGATTGGAGACGATGGCCGGCGCGCCGGTGACTTGCGCCGCCGCCGTGGCCAGGCCGCCGCCGAGCGAATGACCGCTGAAGCTGATGTTGCCGCCGCTGTGTTCGTTCACCGTCGTGGCCAGCGACATCGCGCGGTTGTAGTACTCCTCGGTGTTGCCGAGGGCCTGCGCCACGTCGGCATTGACGTCGTTCGGATCGGCGAAATCGGTGCCCTCGAAGACGAGCACGGGCGTGGCGTCGGCGCCGTAGACCTCGGGATCCGGGATATAGAGTTCGGCATTGAACCCGGAGCCTTCGGGATGCAGGTCTTCGTCGCTGAGACCGTATTGCGCGAGCTGCTCGTCGTTCGCCTTGGACCAGCCTTCCGGTGCCGCGTCGCCCGGCGCCAGCGAGCGGCTGAGCTGCAGGACCTCGCGGTCGTGATACAGCGTGGCCAGGTCCTCGGTCTGCTGCCAGAGCGCCCCGTCGGCTTGCTCCTGCGCCTGCGTGTAGCCCTGGACGAGCAGTTCGCGCTGCTCGGGGTCGGAGGTGGCGGCGTTGGCACGCGCCTGGATCTGCTGCTCGTTCTGCGCCGGAGGCGGCGGTGGTGGCGTGGTGATCGCCTCCACGACGCGGCTAGCGGCTTGCCTGACGGTATCGATGATGTCGCCGAAATCGAAGGACATGGCAGCTATCCCGCATAAGGAATGCCTCTTAGTACCGCGGTACGTGATCGCCTGCCATTGGGGGCGACCCTAGGTGCCGCTCAGCGGGTCGCGATCTCGTCGTAGCCGCGGTTGCGGAACTGGATCAGGCACCAGCCATGGCCATGCGGATCGGCCAGCTGCACGATGCGACCCCAGGCCGCGTCGCGGGTTTCGCCTTCCTGCACCGCGCCGGCAGCGATGGCGCGGGCCACGGCGGCGTCGAGATCGTCGACCACGACATCGCAATGCAGCGGCGTCCAGTGGCGCGCGTAGCTTCGCTTCGAATCGCCGGCGCCGGGCGTGCCGGCGGCTTTGTGCAGCAGGTAGATCGGCACGGCTGCGCCGAGCAGTTCGACTGCGTCGTCGCCGAAGCGGCGTCCGATGCGCAGGCCGAACGCCTGCGTGTAGAAACGCTCTGCGGGCGCCAGTTCGGGGACATCGATGTTGACGAGCAACTGCATCGCCAGCGCCTCAGATGTCCCGCGCGAGGCGTGCCGCCAGGCCGATATAGCGGCCCGGCGTCATCTCCAGCAAGCGCTGCCTGGCATCGGCCGGCAGGTCGAGCGAGGCGATGAATTCACGCATCGATGTCTCAGTGATGCCCTGACCACGCGTCAACGCCTTCAGCTGCTCGTAGGGATTGGGCAGCCCATGGCGGCGCATCACCGTCTGCACGGCTTCGGCGAGCACTTCCCAGGAGGCATCGAGATCGGCGGCCAGGCGTTCGGGATTGACGCTGAGCTTGCCGAGCCCGCGCAACAACGCATCGATGCCGACCAGCGCGTGGCCGAACGCGGTACCGAGCGCGCGCAGCACGGTGGAGTCGGTCAGGTCGCGCTGCCAGCGGCTGATCGGCAGCTTGGCGGAGAAATGCTCCAGCAGCGCGTTGGCGATGCCGAAGTTGCCTTCGGCGTTCTCGAAGTCGATCGGGTTGACCTTGTGCGGCATGGTCGAGCTGCCGACTTCGCCGGCCTTGACCGCCTGCTTGAAGTAGCCGAGCGAGATATAGCCCCAGATGTCGCGGCACAGGTCGATGGCGATGGTGTCGATGCGCTTCTGCGCGTCGCAAAGTTCGGCGATGCAGTCGTGCGGTTCGATCTGCGTGGTGTAGGCGGTCGAACTCGAGTCCGAGCGAACTCGACGAAATGCCTGGCGAACGCCGGCCAGTCGACATCGGGATAACTGGCCACGTGCGCGTTGTAGTTGCCGACCGCGCCGTTGATCTTGCCGGTCAGTCGACACGGCCGCGAGTTGCTCGCCTTGCCGTTGCAGGCGCGCGACGACGTTGGCCAGTTCCTTGCCGACCGTGGTCGGCGAGGCGGTCTGCCCGTGCGTGCGCGACAGCATCGGCGACGCGGCATGCTCGTGCGCCATGCGGCGCAGCGCCTGGATCAGCTCGTCGAGCTTCGGCAGCAGCACGTCCTGCCGTGCCTCGTCGAGCATCAGCGCATAGCTGAGATTGTTGATGTCCTCGCTGGTGCAGGCGAAGTGCACGAACTCCAGCGCCGGGCCGAGTTCGGCATCGTCCTGCAGGCGTTCCTTGATGAAGTACTCGACGGCCTTGACGTCGTGGTTGGTGGTGCGTTCGATCGCCTTGACGCGTTCGGCATCGGACACCGAGAAACCGCTGCTGAGCTGGCGCAGGCGCGCGGCGGCCGGGCCGGAGAACGGCGGCAGCTCGACGATGCCCGGCGCATCGGCCAGTGCCAGCAGCCATTCGACCTCCACCTTCACCCGCGCCTTGATCAGGCCGTACTCGGAGAAGATCGGACGCAGCGAGTCGACCTTGCCGGCGTAGCGGCCATCGAGCGGGGACAGGGCGAGCAGCTGAGCTTCGGACATTGGCGGTAGGGACTCGGCGACGAAGCGGCCATTCTAATCGTTGCCGGCGTATCCTTCAGGCATTCATTACCGCGCAGGCGGGGCTCTTAACAGCCGCAGGCTGGTCATCCAGCGTCTTCCGCGACGATGTCGTGCCTGTCGCGAAAGTCGCTGGGTTCCCGCCTTCGCGGGGCTTTCAACAGCCGAATGGCTGGTCATGACGGCTGGTGATGCGCCGAATACGGAGACGACGACATGGCCTCGGCCAAACAGAAAAAAACGTTCCGCATCGAACACGACAGCATGGGCGAACTGCGCGTGCCCTGCCGATGCGCTGTGGGGCGCGCAGACGCAGCGCGCGGTGGAGAACTTCCCGATTTCCGGACGCCCGCTGCCGCGCGGCTTCATCCGTGCGCTGGGTTTGATCAAGGCCTCCGCAGCCGACGTCAATGTCGCGTTGGGACTGTTGCCGAAAGGCAAGGCGCGGGCGATCCGCGCGGCCGCGCTGGAGGTCGCTGCGGGCCAGCCATGACGCGCAGTTCCCGATCGACACCTTTCAGACCGGTTCCGGCACCTCGAGCAACATGAACGCGAACGAGGTCATCGCCACGCTCGCTTCGCGTTCGGGCACGACCAAGATCCACCCCAACGACGACGTCAACCTCGGCCAGAGTTCCAACGACGTCATTCCCACCGCGATCCGCGTCTCCGCGCAGCTTGCGGTCATGGAAACGCTGCTGCCGGCGATCAAACACCTGCGCACGACCATCGATCGTCGCGGCCGCTCCTTCGACAAGGTCACCAAGACCGGCCGCACGCACCTGATGGATGCGATGCCGCTGACCGTGGCCCAGGAGTTCGCGACGTGGTCGGCGCAGTTGTCGTCCGCGCAGGCGCGCATCGAGGACGCGTCCAGGCGCCTGCGGCGCCTGCCGATCGGCGGCACCGCGATCGGCACCGGCATCAATGCCGATCCGCGCTTCGGCAAGCGCATGGCGAAGCAGCTGTCGTCGCTGACCGGGACGCGCTTCGATTCGGCCGACAACAAGTTCGAAGGGCTGGCCGCGCAGGACGATGCGGTGGAGTTGTCGGGCCAACTCAACGCGCTCGCGGTCGCGCTGACCAAGATCGGCAACGACCTGCGCTGGATGAACTCCGGGCCGCTGGCAGGCTTCGGCGAGATCGAACTGCCGGCACTGCAGCCGGGCTCGTCGATCATGCCAGGCAAGGTCAACCCAGTGATTCCCGAAGCGCTGTGCATGGTCTGCGCGCAGGTGATGGGCTACCACGCCACGATCACGATCGCGGGCGCCAGCGGCAACTTCCAGCTCAACGTGATGCTGCCGCTGATCGCCTACGACCTGCTCGATTCGATCGCGTTGCTGTCCAATGCGATGCGCCTGTTGGCCGACAAGGCGATCGCCGGGCTCAAGCTGCGCAGGGACAACATCAGCGCGGCGCTGGATCGCAATCCGATCCTGGTCACTGCGCTGAATCCGATCATCGGCTACGAAAAGGCCGCCGCGATCGCCAAGCGCGCCTACAAGGAAGGCCGCGCCGTGTTCGACGTTGCGCTCGAAGACAGCGGCCTGTCGGCGGCGGATCTGAAGCGCTTGCTCGATCCCGCCGCACTCACGCGCGGCGGGATCCAGGATGCGAAGGGCGGAGGCGGCTGAAGGCCGCTTCGCGCATTAGCGTTTCGCGGGAAGGTCCACGCGCCCGGTGACGCCGCTGTGGTGCACCGAACCGCTGCCGGTCGAACGCACCACGAGATCGCCACGCACGCCTTCGGCGGCGAAATCGCCCGAACCGATCGAGTCGACGGCGACGCTGCCGCCGATATCGCGGACTTCCGCGTCGCCGGAACCGATCGAACCGATGTCCAGTCGACCCTGGGTGTTGCCCAGTGCGAGGTCGCCGGAGCCGATGCTGCCGATCTTCGAGGTGCCACGCACCTGCTTGACCGTGACATCGCCCGAACCGACCGACAACACGTGCAGCGCGCCGATATCGACCGCATCGATATCGCCCGAACCGACGGCAGCGGTGAACTGTCCGCGGATGCGGCGCGCCTGGACGTCGCCCGAACCCACGTCGGCGCTCAGCGATGCCGCGCCCGAGACGACGGCGTCGCCCGAGCCGACTTTGAGCTGCACCGGGATGTTGTCCGGCACGCTGCCCGAAATGTTCAGGTAGGCGTAGTGGTTGCCGAAGAAGAGGCCACTACGTTCGCCTTCGCGACGCAGCGTGACGACGAGCTTGTCACCGGACTTCTGCTGGGTGAGCGTCAGGCGGGCGAGGTCGTCGGCATCGGACGCGCAGGCGCGGCCCTGCAGCGACCCTTTGGCGCCCTTGGCGGCGTCGATGCGCAGGTCGTGCGGCCCGATGTCGAACACCACCGCCTTCACGCCGGCGAGGTCGAGCTGCAGGTTACGGGCCTGCGAGTGTTCGCACTTCTGTTCGGCCATCGCGACGGCCGGGAGGAGGAGCAGGGTGAAGAGGATCAGCTTGCGCATGGTGTGGGTCCTTGGGTCTGGTCCGTGATTGCGATGCGGCGAGCGGGCGAAAGGTTGCAACGGCGTCGGCCGGAACCGAAAACGGCCCGCACAGTGCGGGCCGTTTCCTTGTCGTTTGCTGCCTCAGCCCTCGTCGCGCCAGCGGCGCAGGCGGATCGCGCCGAAGATCATGGCCGCGCCGGCCGCCGCTCCGATCCACAACTGCGGGGTCCCGAGCACCGAGTACACCGAGCGCAGGTTGAACAGCGCGCGGATGTCACCGGGGCCGTCGATGTTGACGTTCTCGAAATTGGCCACGTCCATCCAGGTTCCGGGGAAGACGCTGAACAGCGCGCGGCCGACGACGTTCTTCCAGAACCAGATCGTGTCCATGTCGAAGGCCTGCATGATGTCGAACCAGGTCACGAAAACGCCTGCGAACACCGGGATCATGATCGCCCAGAGGAATGGCTTGCTGCGCGCCCAGGCCGAGCACAGCAGCAGCCAGCCGACGGTCGGCAGTGCCCACAGCGCGTACACCGGGATGGCGGCGATGAACTGGCCGGCGACGAGCAACGGACTGCCCGGGCCCCACAGCAACGTGTAGGGATTGCCGCCATGCAGCAGGACCACGACGCTGGCGATGATCAGGAAACCGAACATCGTCGCGATGCTGGCGACCGCTGCGAGCGAGGGCGCCAGAACGCTCGCGCTGGCGACCTTCGACAGGACCGTATCGCGGTCGGACAACGGCAGCGATTTCCAGAACAGCACGCTGCGATCCTTGCGCTCGTCGTACAGAGCGCCGAGGCAATAGAAGAACACCACGAAGCCGAGCACGATGAAAGGCCAGCTCGATGCCATCAGCAGGCTCAGATCGACGCCGCCGGCGAGGTGCCTGAGTTCTTCCGGGCCGAGCTTCTCGGTCAGGCGGCTGAGATCCAGCCCCTTGATCGACATCGTCTCGCCGTGCTCCAGGTCGATGTGCGCGTGATCGCGGGATGCGGCGCCCGGCGACCTCGCCCACGGTGATACCCATCAACGCCAGCACCAGGAAGATGCCGCCGGCCACCAGCGGAGCCCAGAAGAATCCGCCCTTGTGCTCCCAGAACTCGCGCTGCATCAGCAGCTTGAACCGGTGCGTCTTGTGCACCGGGGCCATGTGCGCCGGAGGTGCGGCGATGGCCATGCTTTCTTCGGGCGCGTTCATGCGTAGGTTCCTTTCATGGTGGCGACGAACAGGTCGGCCAGGCCCGGGGTGCGGGTTTCACCGAAGCCATTGAGTTGCGATTGCGGCACGCCGTCGAAGAGCATCACGGTCTTGCCGAAAGACAGCGCGCGCTCGTCGATCGGCTTCAGGCTGCGGGCGGCGTCGAGGTGGTCACCATTCACCAGCAATTCGACGAAACGGCTGCCGACGTCTTCCATCGGCGCGTCGAGCACGATCTTGCCGTCGCGGATGAACATCACGTCGGTGAGGATGTGTTCGATCTCCTCGACCTGGTGGGTGGTGATGATGATGGTCTTCTGCTCGTCGAAGTAATCCTCCAGCAGGCGCTGGTAGAACTGCTTGCGATAGAGGATGTCGAGGCCGAGCGTCGGCTCGTCGAGCACCAGCAGGCGGGCATCGATCGCCATCACCAGCGCCAGGTGCAGCTGCACGATCATGCCCTTGGACATCTCGCGCACGCGCTGGTTGGGCTTGAGCTGGGTGTTGGCGAGGAAGCGCTCGCACTTGGCGCGGTCGAAGCGCGGATGCACGCCGGCGACGAACTCGATCGCTTCCTTGACGCGGATCCAGCGCGGCAGCACGGCGACGTCGGCGATGAAGCAGACATCGTTCATGAGCTCGTCGCGTTCGGTGCGCGGATCGCGGCCGAGCACCTTGAGCTCGCCTTCGAACGGGATCAGCCCGAGCATCGCCTTCAGGGCGGTGGTCTTGCCGGCACCGTTGGGACCGATCAGGCCGATGATCTTGCCGGGCTCGATCTGCAGGCTGGTGTTGTCGAGCGCGAGCTTGTTCTTGTAGGCCTTGCGCAAGTTGCGCGCGACGACCACCGGCTCGGCGGAGACGTATTCGGCGGAGACGCTCATTGCACACCTCCATTCGAGGCTGACTTCAACAAATCGTCGGTGCTCAGGCCGAGGCGCAGGATGCGCTCCAGGACCAGCGGCCACTCTTCCTTGAGGAAACGCTCGCGTTCGTTCGAGAGGAGTTTCTTCGACGCTTCTTCGGTCACGTACATGCCCAGTCCCCTGCGTTTTTCGACGAGCGCCTCGTCCGCCAACTCCTGGTAGGCGCGCGAGACGGTGATCGGATTGAGTTGGTATTCGGCAGCGACCTGCCGCACGGAAGGCAGGGCATCGCCCGGCTTGAGGATGCCGTCGAGCATCATCGCGACGACGCGCTCCTTCAGCTGGCGGTAGATGGGAGCGCCGTCGCTCCATTGGATCGCAGTCATGGCTCAGCTCCGGTTGCGGCGCAGACCCTGCGCGAACGAGAAGTAGGGAAGGGCGAGCGCCTCGCGGGCGCGGCGGACGTGGCGGCGTTGGTTCTGGCGGTCATCGGCGGCACCGGCGCGGTCTTCCTCGACGATGGCCGTCGTGGCGGCGTTTGCGCTGGATTCCTCGGCGAAAGCGGCCAGGAAAGCGGTCTCGGTCGCCACGCCAGCGGCGAAGGAGACGACGTGGGCCAGCGAGTCGGCGGTCGACTTGCTGGCTCCGATCTGCGCTTCGAGGGCCTTGGCCCGGGCTTCGATCGACGCGGCACGCGCCTGGGCGCTGTGAACCGCTGGGGACTTGAGCTGCAGCACCAGCGGCCCGATCGCGACCGTACGAACCAGCGGCTGCGGCGCCTGCGTGGCGGGAACGCCTGCCATCAGGCCGACGAGCAGCAAGACGCCTGTCGCGGAGAAGGCCAGCATGGTGTTGTGGACTTTGCGGTACATGACGAAGGTCCTGCGTTGGGTGACCGGTGTTGTATGTAACTATAACACCTAAACACGCCACGTCAACCCCCAGTTGAGCCGATCCACCCCAACTGAAGTCATACTTGCTCCATACGGTCCCCGGAGCCCCCAGATGCGCATCAGATCAGGCTTTCTCGCGTTGTGTGCCACTTTTGTCGTGGTTTCGGGGGTCGCCCTGGCGGCTGGCGGGCTGCTGGACCGGAGCTACCGCCCCCTGGCCGGCAAGACCCCGGTCAACCTGAAGGCGACCTATGGCGGCGACGTGCTGTTGATCGTCAATACCGCCAGCAAATGCGGTTTCACGCCCCAGTTCGAGGCGCTGGAAGGCCTGCATGCCAAGTACAAGGGCCAGGGCTTCGCGGTGCTGGGCTTTCCGTCCGGCGACTTCAAGGCGCAGGAGTTCGAGGACGAAAAGCAGATCCAGGAGTTCTGCACGCTGACCTATGGGGTGAAATTTCCCATGTTCCAGAAGGTCCACGTGATCGGCGCCGAAGCGACGCCGCTGTACCGCGATCTTGAACAGGAGACCGGCGCCGCGCCGAAGTGGAACTTCCACAAGTACGTCATCGGCCGCGACGGCCGGGTAGTGGCCAATTTCGGCAGCAAGACCACGCCGGATGCGCCGGAAGTCGTCGCCGCGATCGAGAATGCGCTGAAGGCGCCGCGACCGAAGGCGCACTGAATCGACGCGCGTCACTGCCGCGACGCCTTGCATGAACCGTTCGCGGGCCGGTGATTGCCCGCACGCGGCGCGGACACGACAATGGCGGCCCCGTGCCGCTTCTGCGGCGCATTGCAGGCACCCCGCAGACCGCGGCGTGCGCCGCCGCCCTTATTCGACAAGCAAGCAGGAGTTCTGGATGAATTTGCATGTGCGTGGCTTCGCCGCGCTTTCGATGGCTGCGGCCATGGTCTTCAGCGGGCTTGCTGCTGCCCAGGAGAAGCTGGTGTTGAGCAATGAGCGCGAAAAGATCAGCTACATGATCGGAATGGACGTCGGCCGCTCGATCGCGCCGGTCGCGCCGGACATCGACTTGCGGGCTTTCGAGCGTGCAGTGAGCAACGCCTTCGCAGGTGGCAAGCCATTGCTGAGCGAAGAAGAGACCAAGGCGACAGGCCAGCTGATGATGCGGCGCCTTGCTGCGCGCAAGGGCGAGAACGCGCCGGGTACGCCGCCCGGGTCGCCGCCTCCTGCGGTCGCCAAAGACAAGGTCGGCTTGCTGATCGGTGCGGATGTCGGTCGTTCGCTGGCGCCGATCAAGGCCGAGATCGATTCGTCGCTGTTCTTCCAGGGCCTGCAGACCGTACTCGCCAATGGCGAACCCCTGTTGGCCCAGGCCGAGGCCGATGCCTTGCGCAAGGCGTTCTCCGAGCGCATGCAGGCGAAGATCCAGGCCGATGCCGCACAGGCCGGCAGCAGGAACCAAGCCGACGGCACTGCTTTCCTCGCCAAGAACAAGTTGGTCAAGGGCGTGTTCACCACGCCGTCGGGCCTGCAGTACATGGTGATACGCCAGGGCGCGGGCGCAAGACCCAGGCCCAGCGACAAGGTGCGTGTGAACTATCACGGCACGCTGCTCAACGGTACCGTGTTCGACAGTTCCTACGATCGCGGCGAGCCGGTCGAGTTCGGCCTCGACCAGGTGATCGCCGGCTGGACCGAAGGCGTCTCGATGATGCCGATCGGCGCCAAATACCGCTTCTGGGTGCCCGCCGAGCTCGGCTACGGTGCCAAGGGCACGCCGGGCGGCCCGATCGGACCGAACTCCACGCTGGTGTTCGATGTCGAATTGCTGGGCATCCTCTGATCCCTTGACCCACGCTTTCCCAACGACCGGCAACTGCGCGCCGCTGCCAACGCGCCCGGGACCCGGCCACTTTATTTTCCAGGAGTCCTGTTTGATGAAACTTTCCGCCAAGATCGCCATGCCCGTGCTGGCCGCTTCGCTCGCGTTGGCCGTCGGTGCCTGCAAGCCGATCGACAAGGACGCGGCCACGGCTGACAAGAAGGACGACAAGTCCGCCCCCGCCACGACCAAGATCGCCGGCCTGGAAACCGAAAAAGAGCAGGTCAGCTACATGATCGGCATGGACCTGGGCAAGTCGATGAAGCCGATCAAGGACGAAATCGACATGGACACGGTAATGAAGGCCGTCGACACCGTGTTCGCCGACGGCAAGCCGCTGATGACCGAGGAACAGGCGCAACAGATCGGCCAGGCCTTCGGCCAGCGCATGCAGGCCAAGAAGCTCGCCGAAATGCAGCAGCAGGCCAAGAACAACGTCAGCGAGGGCGCCACGTTCCTGGCCGCCAACGGCAAGAAGCCGGGCGTCAAGACCACCTCGTCGGGCCTGCAGTACCAGGTGATCACCGAAGGCAAGGGTCCGAAGCCGGTCGCCAGCGACACCGTGCGCGTCCACTACAAGGGCGCGCTGCTCGACGGCAAGACCTTCGACAGCTCGTACGACCGCAACCAGCCGGTGGTGTTCTCGCTCGAGCAGGTCGTGCCGGGCTGGAAGGAAGGCATCCAGCTGATGCCGGTCGGCAGCAAGTACAAGCTGTGGATCCCGAGCAAGCTCGGCTATGGCGAAGCGGGCACGCCCGGCGGCCCGATCGGCCCGAATGCCACGCTGGTGTTCGACGTCGAATTGCTCGAGATCGTGAAGCCCGGGACCGACCCGGCAGCTGCCGCCGCTCCCGCCGGCTGATTTCGTCCTGCATGCGACGGGCGCCCGCGCGCCCGTCGCCGCTCTAGAAGGATTCGCATGCGCGTCACTATTTTCGGAACCGGCTACGTGGGCCTGGTCACGGGCACCTGCCTGGCCGAGGTCGGCCATGACGTGATCTGCGTCGACATCGATACGGCCAAGGTCGACGGCCTCAACCGCGGCGTCATCCCGATCTACGAGCCGGGCCTGGAACCGATGGTCAAGGCCAACCATGCCGCCGACCGCCTGCACTTCACCACCGACGCGGCCGCCGCCATGACCAACTGCGATGTGATCTTCATCGCCGTCGGCACGCCGCCCGACGAAGATGGCAGTGCCGACCTGCAGTACGTGCTGGCGGTGGCGAAGACGATCGGCAAGCATCTCGAGCGTCCGGCCGTCGTCGTCGACAAGTCGACCGTGCCCGTCGGCACCGCCGACAAGGTCCGCAACGCGATCGCCAGTGCCTTGTCGGAGCGCGGCAAGAACATTGCCTTCGACGTGGTCTCCAATCCCGAGTTCCTGAAGGAGGGCGCCGCGGTCGAGGACTGCATGCGGCCGGACCGCATCGTCATCGGGGCCGACAACCCGATCGCCATCGACAAGCTCAAGCGCCTGTACGCGCCCTTCAACCGCAACCACGACCGCATGGTGGTGATGGACGTGCGTTCGGCGGAGCTGACCAAGTACGCGGCCAACGCGATGCTTGCGACCAAGATCAGCTTCATGAACGAGATCGCCAACATCGCCGAGAAAGTCGGTGCCGACATCGAGATGGTGCGGCACGGCATCGGTTCGGACCCGCGCATCGGCTGGCACTTCATCTACCCGGGCGCGGGTTATGGCGGCTCCTGCTTCCCCAAGGACGTGCAGGCCCTGGCGCGCACCGCGCACCAGCATGGCTACGAGGCGACGCTGCTCGATGCGGTCGAGACCGTCAACGACCGGCAGAAGGGCCATCTGTACGAATTGATCGTGCGCCATTACGGCGGCGCAGATGCATTGCGTGGCAAGACCTTCGCCGTGTGGGGACTGGCCTTCAAGCCGAATACCGACGACATGCGCGAGGCTTCCAGCCGCCGCCTGCTGCAGCAGCTATGGGACGCCGGCGCCCGCGTGCGCGCCTATGACCCGGAAGCGCGGCAAGAGGCGCAGCGCGTCTTCGGCGAGCGCGACGACCTGGTGCTCTGCGACAGTGCCGTCGATGCCGTGCGCGGTTCCGACGCGTTGGTGGTGGTGACGGAATGGAAGCAGTTCCGCAGTCCCGATTTCGTCCGGCTGCAGGCCAGCCTGCGCGATGCCGCCGTGTTCGACGGGCGCAACCTGTACGAGCCGCCTCGAAGTCGAAGCAGCCGGCCTCGCGTACTACGGCATCGGCCGCGGCCGCTCGATCGAAGTTTGAACGGGCATGCATTGAAGACGATGGCTACGCCCGACCTCGAACAGCGCCTGATAGAACTGGAATCGCGCCTGGCCTTCCAGGAGCATGCGCTCGCCGAACTCAGCGATGCGCTGGCTGTGTCGCGTTCGGAAACGGCGCGCAACGCCGACCTCCTGCGCCGTGCGATCGACGACCTCAAGCAATCGCGCGGTGAGTTCTTCGCCGATCCGTCGAGCGAACCGCCACCACCGCATTACTGACGCTGCCATGTCCGACACCCTTCGCGACCAGTTGCTCGGGCTGGGCTTCAAGCCGGCTCCGAAGCCCGAAAAACCTGCACGCCCTGCCGCGAAGGATGCGGTGGCGCCGCAGCGCAAGGCGCATCCGGGAAAGCCGCAAGGCGCCAGGCCGGAACAACGCAAACCCGCGGACGTCCGGCACCAGGCCGGCAAGCCGCGTGGGCCGGTCCGCCCTGCCGGCAGGCCGCGTTCGCAGGAAGACATCGACCTCGCCAAGGCCTATGCGATCCGCGCGCAGAAGGAAAAGCAGGAGCGCATCGACGCCGAACGCGACAAGCAGGAAGCCGCGCGCCTGCGCCGCGAAGCCAAGGCGAAGTTCGCCGAATTCGTCAAGGACAAGGCGCTCAACGATCCGAATGCCGACATCGCGCGCCATTTCGACTACGGCGGCAAGATCAAGCGCGTCTACGTCACCGAAGCACAGCTCAAGGCGCTCAATGGCGGCGAACTTGGCGTAGCGCAGCTCGATGGGCGCTACCTGTTGTTGCCATCGGCGGTACTGGCCGAGGCGGAAACGATCTTTCCGGCGGCGATCGCCTTGAAGGTCGATCCGAATGCGTCGGCGGGCGACGATCCGTACGCCGATCCCCAGTACCAGGTACCCGACGATTTGGTCTGGTAGGAGTGCGCCCTTGGGCGCGACGTTGTTCACTCACAAATGAAACAGGAAGTTGTCATCCCGAACGCAGTGAGGGATCTGCTGTTGCGTTTTTGCGGTCGCGGAGAGCTGACAACAGATCCCTCACTGCGTTCGGGATGACAAGACAGTTTGTCGGACGCGCTACGTAACGGCGACGCGCACCGCGTCTAACGGACATTCCTGCGGACTATTCCGGATCGTAGTCGAGGTTCGATGCCAGCCAGCGCTCGGCCTGGACCAGGCTGGCGCCCTTGCGCGCCGCGTAGTCGGCGGCCTGTTCCTTGGAGACACGGCCGACGACGAAATACTGGCTCTGCGGATGGCTGAAGTAATAGCCGGAGACCGCAGCGGTCGGCAGCATCGCGAAGCTTTCGGTCAGCGTCATGCTCGCGTTAGTGCCGGCATCGAGCAGCGCGAACAGCGTGCCTTTCTCGCTGTGCTCCGGGCAGGCCGGATAGCCGGGTGCGGGGCGGATGCCGCGGTACTGCTCGGCGACCAGTGCCTCGTTGTCCAGCGATTCGTCCGGCACGTAACCCCAGAACTCCTTGCGCACGCGCTGGTGCAGGCGTTCGGCGAGCGCTTCGGCCAGGCGGTCGGCGAGCGCCTTGAGCAGGATCGCGTTGTAGTCGTCGTGGTCGGCTTCGAAGCGCGCGACGTGCGGTTCGATGCCGATGCCCGCGGTGACGGCGAACGCGCCGATCCAATCCTGTTTCCCGCTCGCCTTCGGCGCGATGAAGTCGGCGAGGCAGAAATCGGGACGCTCGACCGGCTTGTCGACCTGCTGGCGCAGGAAGTGCAGGGTGGTCGCGCCATTTCCCGTCTCCAGCACGACGTCGTCGCCGACGCTGTTTGCAGGCCATAGGCCGAACACTGCCTTCGCCGTCAGCCATTTTTCCGCGACGATACGATCGAGCATCTGGCGCGCATCGCGAAACAACTCCGTGGCCTGCTTGCCGACGACGGCGTCGGTGAGGATGGCGGGATACTTGCCGGCCAGCTCCCATGCCTGGAAGAACGGCGTCCAGTCGATCAGTTCGACGAGCTCCGGCAACGGGTAGTCGTCGAATGCGGTGATGCCGGGCTTGTGCGGTACCGGCGGCGTGTAGGCATCCCAACCGCCATCGAACCGCTGCGCGCGCGCCTTCTCCAGCGGCACCAGCCGCTTGGCGTCGCCGCGGTTGCGATGGCGTTCGCGGATCTCGGCATAGTCGGAGTCGTTGGCGGCGACGAAATTCGCGCGCAGTTCCTTCGAGATCAGCGACTGCGCGACGCCCACGGCACGCGAGGCGTCCTTGACCCACACGGTCGGAGATTTGTAGTGCGGATCGATCTTCAGCGCCGTGTGCGCGCGCGACGTGGTCGCGCCGCCGATCATCAAGCGGCATGGTCATGCCCTGGCGCTGCATCTCGCGCGCCACGTGGCTCATTTCCTCGAGCGACGGCGTGATCAGGCCCGATAGCCCGACCAGGTCGGCGTTCTCCGCCTTGGCCCGATCGATGATCACCTGCGTCGGCACCATCACGCCGAGGTCCACCACTTCGAAGTTGTTGCAGGCCAGCACCACGCCGACGATGTTCTTGCCGATGTCGTGCACGTCGCCCTTGACCGTGGCCATGATGATCTTGCCGTTGTTCTTGCCGACATCGCCGGTGCGCAGCTTCTCCGCTTCGATGAAGGGCAGCAGGTAGGCGACCGCCTTCTTCATCACGCGCGCGGACTTTACGACTTGCGGCAGGAACATCTTGCCGGCGCCGAACAGGTCGCCGACCACGTTCATGCCGTCCATCAAAGGCCCTTCGATGACATCCAGTGGCCGCGTCGACAGCTGCGCGCGCTTCCTCCGTGTCGGTCTCCACGTACTGGTCGATGCCGTGCACGAGGGCATGGCTCAGGCGCGCATGCACGGGCTTGTCGCGCCAGGCCAGGTCCTCGACCTGCGATTGGCCCTTCTTGCCCTTGTAGCGCTCGGCGAGCTCGAGCAGGCGTTCGGTCGAATCCTTGCGGCGGTTGAGGATCACGTCCTCGACGCGCTCGCGCAGTTCCGGGTCCAGGTCGTCGTAGATCGGCATGGCACCGGCGTTGACGATGCCCATGTCCATGCCGGCCCTGATCGCGTGGAACAGGAACACCGAATGGATCGCCTGGCGCACGGGCTCGTTGCCGCGGAACGAGAACGACACGTTCGACACGCCGCCGGAGACATGGCAGTGCGGCAGCGTCTGCTTGATGATGCGCGTCGCCTCGATGAAATCGACGGCGTAGTTGTCGTGATCCTCGATGCCGGTGGCGACGGCGAAGATGTTCGGGTCGAAGATGATGTCTTCGGGCGGAAAACCGACCTGCTCGGTGAGGATGCGATACGCGCGCGTGCAGATCTCGACCTTGCGCGCGCAGGTGTCGGCCTGACCGTCCTCGTCGAATGCCATCACCACCGTGGCGGCGCCGTAGCGCATGACCTTGCGTGCGTGCTGGATGAACGCGTCCTCGCCTTCCTTCAGCGAGATCGAGTTCACGACACCCTTGCCCTGGATGCACTTCAGGCCGGCTTCGATGACGCTCCACTTCGAGGAATCGACCATCACCGGGATGCGCGCGATATCCGGCTCGGAAGCGATCAGCGTCAGGTAGCGCGTCATCGCCTTTTCCGAGTCGATCATGCCCTCGTCCATGTTGACGTCGAGGATCTGCGCGCCGCTGGCGACCTGTTGCCGGGCGACCTCGACGGCTTCCTCGTAGCGGTCGTCCTTGATCAGCTTCTTGAATTGCGCGCTGCCGGTGACATTGGTGCGCTCGCCGACGTTGACGAACAGGAGTTCGGGCGTGATGACGAGCGGCTCGAGGCCGGATAGGCGGGTGTAGCGGGGGTTGCTCATGCTGTTAGCTCCTCCTCCTGCGAAGGCAGGGGGAGGTTGGGAGGGGGTGCTGTCGGATCGCGGGATACCCAGCAACCCCTCCCCAACCCTCCCCTGCATTCGCAGGGGAGGGGGCTGATCTTCGCAACTGACGCGTCATGCAGCTTGCTCCAGCAAATTGGGAAGCTTGCGCGGCGCCAATCCATGCACAGCCTCGGCGATCGCGCGAATGTGCTCCGGCGTCGTGCCGCAGCAGCCACCGACCAGATTCAGCAGACCGGACTCGGCGAATTCCCTCAGCGTCGCGGCCATCTCCTCCGGCGTCTCGTCGTATTCGCCGAACGCGTTCGGCAGGCCGGCATTCGGATGCGCGCTGACATAGCCGTCGGCGATGCCGGCGAGCGTTTCCACGTGCGGGCGCAGGTCTTTGGCGCCGAGCGCGCAGTTCAGGCCGACCGAGAGCGGATGTCCGTGCGAAATCGACGTGTAGAAAGCCTCCGCCGTCTGCCCCGACAGCGTGCGTCCCGACGCGTCGGTGATCGTGCCCGAGATCATCACCGGCAGCCTGCCGCCGCGGGCGTCGAACACTTCTTCGATCGCGAACAGCGCGGCCTTGGCATTGAGCGTGTCGAAGATGGTCTCGACCATGAGCGTGTCGGCGCCGCCGTCGATCAATCCCTCCACGGCCTCGCGATAGGTCCCGCGCAGTTCGTCGAAGCTGGTATTGCGGAAACCCGGGTCGTTCACGTCCGGGCTGATCGAGGCGGTGCGGCTGGTCGGCCCGAGCACGCCGATGACGAAGCGCGGCTTGTCCGGCGTGCGCGACTCGGCCGCGTCGCAACTGGCGCGCGCTACGCGTGCGCCTTCCTTGTTCAATTCGTAGACCAGGTGCTCGAGGTGGTAGTCGGCCTGGCTGATCGACGTGGCGTTGAAGGTATTGGTCTCGATCAGGTCGGCGCCGGCTTCCAGGTATGCGTCGTGCACGCCGGCGATGACTTCCGGCTTGCTCAGCAGCAGCAGGTCGTTGTTGCCCTTGAGGTCGTGCCCGCACTGGTCGCCGTGGACGTGGCTGGCGTCGAAGCCGTCGACGAAACGCGTGCCGCGATAGTCGGCTTCCTCGAGGCGATGGCGCTGGATCATGGTGCCCATCGCGCCGTCGATGATGAGGATGCGCTCGTCCAGTGCGGCCAGCAGGCTGGCGACGCGCTGCGGATGCAGCCAGGGAAGTTGCTTCATCGTGCTTGCTCCGGAACTCACGGTTTCTTCGCGATCAGCGAAATGACTTCGAAATGCGGCGGACGCTTCTCGCGCGTTACCGTCTCGCAATTGAGCAGCGTCAATCCCGCCTTCTCGGCGAACTTGCGCAGTTCCTTGTCGGCGAAGCCGAGGTTGGCGTGCCCGTAGGCCTCGACCGCGGCGCGGTGCTCATGGCGCGCCAGGCTCGACAGCAACAACCGCCCGCCGCGCTTGAGCACGCGTGCGGCCTCTGCCACCGCCTGCGCGGGCTTGCTGGCATAGGTGAGCGCATGCATCAGCACGACCAGGTCGAAGCAGCCGTCGTCGAAGGGCAGGGCATGCATGTCGCCCTCGCGCACCTCGACGTTGCGGAAGCGGCGCAGGCGTTCGGTAGCTGCTGCAACCACTCGCGCGCTGGTGTCGACGCAGACATAGCGATGCGCATGCGGCGCCAGCAGTTCCGCCAGCACGCCGTCGCCCGAGGCGATATCGAGCACGTCGCCGGGCTGCAGCAGCGGCAGCGCCGAGCGCGCCAGGGCTTCCCAGGTACGTCCCGGCGAGTAATGACGCTCCATGTCGCCGGCGACGGAATCGGCCCAGTTCTGGTCCGCCGCGCGCGTCGCCAGCACTGCGGGCACGCGCTCGGCGTCCTGGCGCAGCAGCGGGTCGTCGCTGCCGGCGCTCAAGGCATGCCACAGCGCGCGCTGGGCAGGATCGAGCGTGGCTTCTTCGAAACGGTAGTAGGCCGACACGCCGGCGCGGCGATCGCGCACCAGACCGGCCTCCTTGAGGCGCGCGAGATGCGTCGATACGCGCGGCTGCGCGAGGCGCGTGATCGATGACAGTTCCGCGACGGTCAGCTCCTCGCGCTCGAGCAGCGCCAGCAGCCGTACGCGCGTGGCGTCCGCCAATACCTTCAGTCGTGCCGACCAGCCCTCGAGATCCACGGATATCTTCCTATCGCGATATAAAGATAAGTGTCCTCCGGCGCGCGTTCCCGGTCAAGTCAGCACGCATCCGGTGCGACAGGGGTGCCCGATGCAGCTCTCCTGCGAAACCAACCACGGCCAAGGCCGCTCTGGCCACGATGGAGGTGGGGTTATCCATGGTCGCCGGCTACAATTTCGCTTCTAGGTCGAAGCCAAGGGTGCGCAACGTGGATTTCCGCTACACCGAAGAGCAGTTGATGATTCAGGACGTGGCGCGCCGCATCGCCCAGGAAAAGATCGCCCCCAGCGCCGAACACTTCGACAAGACCGGCGAATTCCCGCTCGACAACATCCGCCTGCTCGGCGAGAACGGGCTGATGGGCATCGAGGTGCCGGCCGAGTACGGCGGCGCGGGCATGGATCCGGTCGCCTACGTACTGGCCATGGTCGAGATCGCCGCCGGCGACGCTGCGCATTCCACGATCATGTCGGTCAACAACTCGCTGTTCTGCAACGGCATCCTGACCCACGGCAGCGAGGCGCAGAAGCAGAAGTACGTACGCGCGATCGCCGAGGGCGCCGAGATCGGCGCTTTCGCGCTGACCGAGCCGCAGTCCGGTTCCGATGCCACCGCGATGAAGTGCCGCGCCGTGAAGCAGGCCGACGGCACGTTCGTCATCAACGGCAAGAAGAGCTGGATCACCTCCGGGCCCGTCGCCAAGTACTTCGTGCTGTTCGCGATGACCGATCCGGACAAGGGCGCGCGCGGCATCACCGCGTTCCTGGTCGACGGCACGCGCGACGGGTTCTTCCGCGGCAAGACCGAGCCCAAGCTCGGCATCCGCGCTTCGGCCACCTGCGAAATCGAGTTCACGGATTACGTGGTGCAACCGGACGAGGTCCTCGGCGACGAAGGCCACGGCTTCAAGATCGCGATGAGCGTGCTCGATGCCGGCCGCATCGGCATCGCCTCGCAGGCGATCGGCATGGCGCGCGCGGCCTACGAGGCCACGCTGGCCTACGTGCGCGAGCGCAAGGCCTTCGGCCAGCCGATCGGCGCGTTCCAGATGACGCAGGCCAAGATCGCCGACATGAAGTGCAAGCTCGACGCGGCGCTGCTGCTCACCCTGCGCGCGGCCTGGCTGAAAGGGCAGGGCCAGCGCTTCACCACCGAGGCCGCGGTCGCCAAGCTGACCGCGTCGGAAGCGGCGATGTGGATCACGCACCAGGCGGTGCAGATCCACGGCGGCATGGGCTATTCCAAGGAAATGCCGCTGGAGCGTTACTTCCGCGACGCCAAGATCACCGAAATCTACGAGGGCACCAGCGAGATCCAGCGCCTGGTCATCGCCCGCCACGAAACCGGCCTGCGCTGAGCCGGTTTTTTCCAACGCCCGCATCTAGCACGGAACCACATCGATGAGCCCGAAACCCGCTGCCGCGCGTCGCAAGACGAAACGTGTCGGAGACCGTTTTGCTCGAACCCATCTTCGAGGCCATCCGCAAGCGCGCCGGCAAGGCGCGCCAGGACGATGCCAGCGCCTTCGCCGGCGCGTTCTACCGACGCATGACCGAGGACGAACTGCCGCTGCACAGCGCCGACGGCTGGGCGGCACTGGCCAACGATTTCCTGGACTTCGCGCGCAGCCGCAAACCGGGCGCCGCCAACATCCGCCTGTTCAATCCCAACCGCAAGGATCACGGCTGGGAATCGCCGCATACCGTGCTGCAGATCGTCAACGACGACATGCCGTTCCTGGTCGACTCGGTGACCATGGCGCTGGCCGAGCAGGGCATCGGCGTGCACGTGCTGGGGCATCCGGTGGTGCAGATCGCGCGCGACAAGGGCGGCAAGCTGATCGGCGTCGGCGATGGCTCGCCGGAATCGCTGATGCACCTCGAGATCGACCGGCAGTCGGCCGACGCCAGCGACGCGATCGAAGCGCGCATCCGCGCCGTGCTCGTCGACGTGCGCGCGATCGTCGCCGACTGGGACGCGATGCGGCAGAAGATGATCCAGGTCGCCGACGAGACCACGAAACGGCGCATGCCGGTGTCCGATGCCGGCCGCAAGGAGGCGCAGGAGTTCCTGCGCTGGGCCGCCAATGACCACTTCACCTTCTTCGGTTACCGCGAATACGTGGTCAAGAAGAAGGGTGCCGACGAGACCCTCTGCGCGGTGGACGCGACCGGCCTCGGCCTGCTGCGCGGCAAGGAGATCGGCAAGCCGCGCCAGCTGAAGTCGCTGGCCGCGCACTACATGCCGCAATCGGGCTCGGTCGACGCGCTGATCCTGACCAAGACCAACGCCCGCGCCACCGTGCATCGTCCGGGCTACATGGACTACATCGGCGTGCTGGCGTTCGACGCCGACGGCCAGCCGGTGGCCGAACAGCGCTTCCTCGGCCTGTATACCTCCGGCGCCTACAACCGCCGCCCGTGGGACATCCCGCTGGTGCGCGAACGCTACGAATACGTGATGCGCGAGTCGGGGCTCCGGCCCAACAGCCATAGCGGCAAGGCGCTCAAGCACATCCTGGAAACGCTGCCGCGCGACGAGCTGTTCCAGTCGACCGAGGACGAGCTGTTCCGCGTCGCCACCGGCATCCTCGGCCTGCAGGAACGCGTGCGCAGCAAGCTGTTCGTGCGCCGCGACCGCTATGGCCGCTTCTACTCGGTGCTGGTCTACATCCCGCGCGACCGCTTCAACACCGATGTGCGCCTGCGCATCGAAGGCATGCTCAAGCAGGCGCTGCGCGCCGACCGCGTCGACACCAACGTGCTGGTCGGCGAATCGCCGCTGGCGCAGCTGCACATGATCGTGCGGCCGCGCGCGGGCGAGAAGTTCGACGTCGACCAGGCCACGCTCGAAGCGCGAACTGGCCAAGATCGTGCGCAACTGGCAGGACGAACTGCGCGAGCAGCTGATCGTGCGCAACGGCGAAGCAGCAGGGCCTCGCACTGGCGAACCGCTACGGCCGCGCCTTGTCGGCCGGCTTACATCGAACAGGTCACGCCCGGCGATCGCGGCGATCGACGTCGAGCATCTCGCCGGGCTGGCGACGCCCGACGACCTGCGCCTGAGCCTGTATCGCAGCGCGTACACCGCGCCGGGCGAAGGCGGCCTGCGCTTCAAGCTGTACCGCGCAGCGCAGCGACATCCCGCTGTCCGACGTGTTGCCGATGATGGAGAACATGGGCCTGCGCGTGATCTCCGAGCATCCGTACCGGATCGAGATTCCCACGGCGGACGGCACGGGCGTGCCGGTGTACATCCAGGATTTCGAGGTCGAGGCTGCGCAGGCCGACCTCGACGTGACGGAGCTCGACGCCGAGTTCGAAGATGCCTTCGCGCAGCTCTGGCGCGGCGGCGCCGAGAACGACGGCTTCAACCGCCTGATCCTCGCCGCCGGCCTGACCTGGCGCCAGGTCGCGATGCTGCGCGGCTACTGCAAGTACCTGCTGCAGGTCGGCGTGCCGTTCTCGCAAAGCTACGTGGAAGGCACGTTCGCGCGCTATCCGTTGCTCGTGCGCCTGCTGGTCGAACTGTTCGAGGCGCGTTTCGATCCGTCGCACCGGCAGCGAGAGCAAGGCGCGAGATCAAGGCCGGCATCGACAAGTTCACGCGGCAACTGCAGGCGCTGGCCGGCGGCGATGCCGCGACCATCGCCGCGCTGCAGCCGGTGATCGAGGCGCGCAACCACGGCCGCAACAGCCAGTACGACATCACCCGCAGCGTGCTCAAGAGCCTGCTCGACCGCGTCGCCAGCCTCGACGAGGACCGCATCCTGCGCAGCTTCATCAGTATGATCGACGCGACGCTGCGCACCGGTTACTACCAGACCACGCAGGACGGCAAGCCGAAGGACTACATCAGCTTCAAGTTCGATTCGGCGAAGGTGCCGGACCTGCCGAAGCCGCGGCCGTATCGCGAGATCTTCGTCTACAGCCCGCGCGTGGAAGGCGTGCACCTGCGCTTCGGTCCGGTCGCGCGCGGCGGCCTGCGCTGGTCGGACCGGCGCGAGGATTTCCGCACCGAAGTGCTGGGCCTGGTCAAGGCGCAGATGGTCAAGAACACGGTGATCGTGCCGGTCGGCTCGAAGGGCGGTTTCTTCGTGAAGCGGCCGCCGCCTGGCGGCGATCGCGACGCGCAGCTGGCCGAAGGCATCGCCTGCTACAAGATGTTCATCAACGGCCTGCTCGACATCACCGACAACCTGGTCGGCGGCAAGGTCGTGCCACCGCGCGACGTCGTTCGCCATGACGGCGACGATCCGTACCTCGTCGTCGCCGCCGACAAGGGCACCGCCACGTTCTCCGACATCGCCAACGGCATCGCCCGCGAACATGGCTTCTGGCTCGACGATGCGTTCGCTTCGGGCGGTTCGGTCGGTTACGACCACAAGGGCATGGGCATCACCGCCAAGGGCGCGTGGGAGTCGGTCAAGCGCCATTTCCGCGCCATGGGCCGCGACTGCCAGAAGCAGGATTTCACCGTGGTCGGCATCGGCGACATGTCCGGCGACGTGTTCGGCAACGGCATGCTGCTGTCGAAGCACATCCGCCTGCTGGCGGCGTTCGACCATCGCCACATCTTCCTCGATCCGAACCCGGATGCCGCGGCGTCGTTCAAGGAACGCGCGCGCATGTTCAAGCTGCCGCGCTCGAGCTGGGACGACTACGACAAGACGCTGATCAGCAAGGGCGGCGGCATCTACCCGCGCAGCGCCAAGTCGATTCCGGTGTCGGCGGAAATCGCGCGCCGCGCTCGGCATCGAGGCCGGCGTCAGCCGCGCTGAGCCCGAACGAACTGCATGAACGCGATCCTGAAGGCGCCGGTCGACCTGCTCTGGAACGGCGGCATCGGCACTTACGTCAAGGCCAGCACGCGAGGCGCATGCCGACGTCGGCGACCGCGCCAACAACGCGCTTGCGCGTCGACGGCAACGAGCTGCGCTGCAAGGTGGTGGGCGAGGGCGGCAACCTCGGCCTGACCCAGCGCGGCCGCATCGAAGCTGCGCTGCAGCCGGCGTGCTGCTCAACACCGACTTCATCGACAACTCCGCCGGCGTCGACACCTCGGACCACGAGGTCAACATCAAGATCCTGCTCAACGGCGAGGTGCAGAAGAAGAAGCTCACGCTCGAGGCGCGCAACAAGCTGCTGGCGGCGATGACCGACGAGGTCGCCGCGCTCGTGCTCAACGACAACTACCGCCAGAACCAGGCGATCAGCCTGATGGAGCGGATGAGCCTGACGCGGCTGGGCTCGAAGCAGCATTTCATCCGCACGCTGGAATCGCAGGGCCTGCTCGACCGGCAGATCGAGTTCCTGCCGTCCGATGCCGAGATCGCCGAGCGCAAGGCGCGCGGCCTGGGCCTGACGCGGCCGGAGCTGTCGGTGCTGCTGTCGTACTCGAAGCTGGTGCTGTTCCAGCAACTGCTCGAATCCGACGTGCCCGAAGACGCCTACCTGTCGAAGGAACTGGTGCGCTACTTCCCCGAGCCGCTGCAGGACAAGTACGCCAAGGCGATGGAGACACCACCGCCTGAAGCGCGAGATCATCGCCACCGCGGTCACCAACTCCACGATCAACCGCATGGGCGCGACCTTCCTGCTGCGCATGCAGGAAGACAGCGGCCGCACGCCGGGCGAGGTCGCCAAGGCCTTCACCATCACCCGCGAAGCCCTCGAAGCGCGCGCGCTGTGGACGCAGATCGACGCGCTCGACGGCAAGGTCGCCGAATCGGTGCAGATCGATGCCTTGCAGGTGATCTGGTCGTTGCAGCGTTCGTTCACGCGCTGGCTGCTGTCGCGCCCGGGCGCGATTCCCGACATCGCCACCGCGGTCGCGCGCTACCACGACGGCTACAAGAACATCCGCGCGGGCGAAGCCATCCTGCCGGACTCGCAGCGCCCCGCCTACGTGGCGAGCCTGCAGGATTGGGCCGCCAAGGGCGTGCCGGCCGATCTCGGCGGGCAACTCGCGGCGCTGCCCTACCTGGAGCCGTGCTCCGACATCATCGAGCTGGCACGCGAGCGCAAGCTCAAGCCGGTCGACGTCGCCAAGGTGCATTTCCGCCTCGGCGAGGCCCTGCGCCTGCCGTGGCTGGTCGAGCAGATCGACGGCCTGGTGGTGGACGGCCGCTGGCATGCGGTGGCCCGCGGCGTGCTGCGCGACGAACTCGCCACGCAGCAGCGTGCGCTGGTCGGACAGGTGCTGTCCATGCCGGGGAGCAACGCCGACGCGAAGGTGAAGCACTGGCTCGAGCGCGACGATGCGTCCTTGCGCTTCACGCTGGCGATGCTCAACGAGCTGGCCGCGCAGAAGACGCTGGACTATCCGACTGCGTCGGTCGCCGTGCAGCGCTTGTCGCAGCTGGCGTCGCGCGGCTGACGCGGCATTCGCCCCCTTTTCAAAGGGGGCGAATGCTGCGGGGACCGGAACGCACGCCGAGAGCCGTAGCGCCACGTCTGCGTTAAGCTGGAACACAGCCGCAGGGAATCCACCGATGACCCAGACGCCACGCATCGCCTTCCTCGCCAGCCACTCCGACGACGCACAGGCGGCATTGGCAGCATTGACCGCACGCTACGGCCACCATGCACCGGAAGATGCCGACGTGCTCTGCGCGCTCGGCGGCGACGGCTTCATGCTGCAGACGCTGCACCGCCACGGCGGCCTCGGCAAGCCGGTCTACGGCATGAAGCTGGGCACGGTCGGCTTCCTGATGAACCATTATCCGCGAAGTCGATGCCGCTCGCAATCGGGCGACGATCTGCTCGAACGCATCGCGGCTGCCGAGCCCGCGGTGCTGCGGCCGCTGGAAATGGTCGCGCAGACCGAATCCGGCGCCAGCGTCGGTTCGCTCGCCTACAACGAGGTCTCGCTGCTGCGGCAGACGCGGCAGGCCGCGCACCTGCAGCATCGACCTCAACGGCCAGACCCGGCTCGATGAGTTGATCTGCGACGGCGTGATGCTGGCGACACCTGCCGGCAGCACCGCCTACAACTTCTCCGCGCACGGACCGATCCTGCCGCTCGGTTCCAGCGTGATCGCGCTGACGCCGATCGCCGCATTCCGCCCGCGCCGCTGGCGCGGCGCCTTGCTCAAGGCCGATACCGAGGTGCGCTTCCGCGTGCTCGATCCCTACAAGCGGCCGGTCAGCGCCACCGCCGATTCGCATGAGGTGCGCGACGTCGTCGAAGTCACGATCCGCGAGTCGCGCGACCACACCGTCACGCTGCTGTTCGATCCCGAGCACAACCTCGAGGAACGCATCCTCAGCGAGCAGTTCGTCGTCTGAAGCTCGCTAGCCGAGGCCTCCCGCAGGAGCGGCGTAGCTCGTCGATTTGCTCCGTATCCTGCGAGAGCGGGGAGGCCGCTGTGCTCGTCCTGACGCAGGATAGGTTTGCTAGCACACGCCGATCCGTGCAGAACCGCCATGGGAACCCGCGCCAACCCACCGCTGACCGTCGCGATCACCTCGCGCGCGCTGTTCGACCTCGAGGACGGCCATACGCTGTTCGAGCGCGAAGGCGTGCAGGCCTATTCGTCGTTCCAGCGCAGCCGCGAGGACGACGTGCTGGCGCCGGGCATCGCGTTCCCGCTGGTGCGCAAGCTGCTGGCGCTGAACGAGGGCGCGCCGGCCGACGCACCGCGTGTCGAAGTGATCCTGTTGTCGCGCAATTCCGCCGATACCGGCCTGCGCGTGTTCAATTCGATCCAGCACCACGGCCTCGGCATCACCCGCGCGACGTTCACGTCCGGCGCGCCGACCTGGCCTTACGTCAAGCCATTCGGCGCGCAGCTGTTCCTCTCGGCCAATCCGGAATCGGTGCGCCGTGCGCTGGAGCATGGAGTCGCGGCGGCCACGATCCTCCCCGCCAAGGCGCCCGCGCATCGCCACGACCAGTTGCGCATCGCTTTCGACGGCGATGCGGTGATCTTCGGCGACGAAGGCGAGCGCATGTCGCGCGAAGCCGGTCTCGAGGCGTTCTCGCGGCACGAGCGCGAACGCGCGCACGAGCCTCTGTCCGGCGGTCCGTTCCGCGGCTTCCTCGATGCCTTGCATCGCCTGCAGGCGGCGTATCCGGCCGACGAGACCTCGCCGATCCGCACGGCGCTGGTGACGGCACGCTCGGCGCCCGCGCACGAACGCGTCATCCGCACGCTGCGCGAGTGGGACGTGCGCCTGGACGAGGCGCTGTTCCTCGGCGGACGCGCGAAAGGCCCGTTCCTCGATGCCTTCGGCGCCGACATTTTCTTCGACGACACCCAGCACAACATCGACTCGGCACGCCTGCATGTGGCGGCTGGGCATGTGCCGCACGGGATTGCGAACGCGGACTGATGTCCTGCGCGACGTGCCATGGGCCCTCTTGAACGAGCGGCACTTAGCGCCCTCCCCTCCGAATGGAGGGGACGGCTGGGGAGGGGTGCCCGCGTTTCGACAAAATGGTTAAGACGTAGCGCTCAATACCCGCGCCGCAACTGGCTGCGCACTTCGCCACCCGGGAACTTGCTGCTGTGGACGTTGGCGTAGGCGAGGCCCCTGCGCAGCGCAGTCACCAGTTCGGCGAACTCGCCGGGATCGATACCCTGGACACCGGGGCCGACAACATCGGCCGCCATGATGGTGCCGGTGATATTCGCTGGCGGCGCGGGACAGGCCTGCACGCCTGCCGGCGTCGGCGGACTGGCGAGGTTGGAGCACAGCCAGACGGCGATGCCGCCGTTGACATCCCGCTGTCCGAAGTGGATGTGAGCCTGCGTGACATCGCCTTCCAGCCCGGTGTACGACAGTTGGTAGTGCAGCGCGGTGCCACTGGAGTTCAGGCGTGCGCGAAATCCGCCATTGGCGACCGAGGAGACGACGGGCACTTCGTTACTGCCGACGAGTACCGCGCGGAAGTTGCGGCTGTCGTGGCCGCCATGCTTGTCCAGGTCTTGCGCCTGCGCCGCGGGCAGCAGCGCGATCAGGGTCAACAATGCAATGCGTGACATGACAGTGCCTCCTCGGGGGTCAGGAAACTGAGCCAAGGTGCTCCGTCCAGGATTATCGACGGGTGAAACATCGCCGCCGCCCGTCGGAAAGCTACGGACGCTTCGATCGGCGATCACTCGGCGGGCAGGCGGATGTCGCTGAGTCGCCAGCGCAGGCCGCTGCGCGTCATGACGAACACGAGCGGGCGCCCCGATTCGTCCTGGATGGTCGCGGTGAAACGCGACAGCGATTCATAGCGGTAGTTCGCGTCGTGCAGCGGTTCCGGCGGCTGCGCTGCGGGCACATCCGGCGACGACAAGCCATCGTCCACGCGCTTCCAGACTTTGCGCCCTTCCATCAGCGCGCCAAGGCCGACCGGCGTCACCATCGTGTCGACCGCGCCGCCGATCAGGCCGCCGGCAAGCGACAGGCCCAGCGCGCCGAGCAGGTTCGACTGCAGATCAGGCCCGGCCTCACGCACCAGCCGGTCGTTGAGTTGCAGTTTCAGGCTTGCGCGCAAGGCCGGGAAGTCGACCTGCTTCGAGAGCGCGGCCGCGTCCTGCGTTTTCACCGCTGCACGGATCGCACGCACCGTGAGATAGGGGCCGGCGCCGACATAGGCGCCGAGCGCGAGCAGCAGCGCGACGGCCAGGACGATCCAGCGTTTCATGGGGCGGCCTTCATGGGGCGGCCTTTATGGGGGTGTACTTCATCGGTCAGAACTCCAGGTCCAGCGAAGCGCAGAGATAGTCGACGAACGGGCCCAATGCCTGCAGATCCTTCGCCAGCGTCTGCCGCAGCTTCGGACCGAGCATCACGCCATCGTCGATGCCGCGGAAGGCGACGAAGTTGCGGCGGCGCAGGTCGTCGATGCACTCGAAGTCCGGCGGAAATCCGCGCGGGTTGCGCACCAGCATGTCCTCGTCGTCGAGATCGTAACGGCGACGGAACGCCGGCGCATGCGCGGCCGCCTTCCAGCTGCCGGGATTGTCGAAGATGAACTGGCGGATGCGGCGCAGGGCCTCGGGTTGCGGATGCCACAAGCCCGCGCCGACGAAGCAGTTGCCGGGTTGCAGGTGCAGGTAGAACGATGGGGCGTCCAGCTCCCGGCTGCGTTCATGGAACAGCCGCGCGCCTTGCCAGCCTTTGTACGGCGATTTGTCGTTGGCGAAGCGCGTGTCGCGATGGATCCGGAACAGGGAGCCGCCGACAGTCTTCGGTTCGGAACGAAAATGGATGCTGACGGCACGCAGATCCGGTTGCAGATCGGTCAGCAGGCGACTGGAACGGTTCGCGGACGTGCGCCTCGTAATCGCCCTTGTGCGCGTGGAACCATTCGCGATTGTTGTTGCGCGCCAGGCCGCGCAGGAATTTGAAGGTCTTGTCGGTGAAATAGGTCGTCATGGCGCGAGTCAGCGCAAGTTCGCTTCGATGGCATTACCCCAGGCCGCGAGCTGGTCGAGCAGGAGATGGGCCGCGCCGTCGTCGATGCGCGCAATGCGCAGCGCGGCGATTTCGGCGTGGAATTGGGCGAAGGTCGATTCCGACCATCCCGAGTCCACGTCGAGTCGCAGGCGGCGATAAGCGTTCCAGCGATCGCGTTCGTCGGCCGTCAAGGTCTCTGGCCAGTTGCGCGCCCGATAGCGGAACAGCAGCTCGGCCAGGCGCGGATCCTGGAAGCCGAAGTCGCGGGCCGCCAGCAATGCCGGCGGGGTCGCACGCACTTCGCTGCAGCGGCGTTTGTCGCCGTCGCTGATGAAGCCGTCGTAGAGCGAGGCGTCGACGTCGGCCGGCTCGCGAGCCCGCTCGCTGGCGTAGACGCGCCGGATCTTCTCGGCCAGCGCAGGTCCTGCTTCGTGCAGGCGTGCCGCGCGGCGCAGGGCGGTCGGCGGATCGATGCCGAGCCGCGCGAAGTCGGGATCGCGCAGGTGTTCCCAGGAAATCAGCGCGGGGCAGCGGTTGAGATGGACTTCCTTGAGCGCGATGCGCGTCTCGCCTTCGGGCAGGTCGGCGGTCGGCGTGTACAGCCGGTCTGCGATCTCTTCGGCATCGAGATCGAGCAGGGCATCGGGCTCGCCCTCCAGGTCGAACACGATCACGCGGCTGTCGATGCGCGGATGGCGGGCCAGCGGCGCCACGGCGGCTGCGCACAAGCGCGACGCCGGATAGCGCTGAGAGACGTGCAGCACCGGTGTCATCGCCACAACATCGAGCAGCTGAGCGGCGAAGCGCTTGTCGCGCAGGCGCAGCGCGTAGTCCCAGAGTTTCGGTTGCGCGGTGCGCAGCTTGCGGGCGATGCCGATCAACGCGCGCACGTCGGACAGAGCCTCGTGGGCGTCGCCTTCGCGCACGCCGTTGGCGGTGGCGAGGTGCTCGAGCTTGAACGAGGCCGCGCCGTCCTCGCGCAGCGGCCACGCCAGGCCCTCGGGCCGCAACGCATGCGCCAGGCGCATCACGTCGAGCAGGTCCCAGCGCGAATTGCCGCCGCGCCATTCGCGCTCGTACGGGTCGTGGAAATTCCGGAACAGGCCATGGCGCACGAATTCATCGTCGAAGCGCAGCGAGTTGTAGCCGACGCTGCAGGTCTCCGGCGCGACTCATCTCTTCGGCGATGCGCGCGAAGGCCTCGGCCTCGTTGACGCCGTCGCGCAGCGCCTGCTGCGGCGTGATGCCGGTGATCAGCGTCGCGAACGGCGAGGGCAGCAGGTCATCGGCAGGCCGGACGAAGAAGCTGATCGGCTCGTCGATCTCGTTCAACGCGGCGTCGGTGCGGATCGCCGCGAACTGTGCGATCCGCGTCCGGCGCGGGTCGGCGCCGAAGGTCTCCAGGTCGTAGAAGAGAAAACTATCGGCCATCAGGTTCCCTCGATTGTCATCCCGAGCGTAGCGAGGGATCTGCTGATGGGTTCTGCTGCGAACAACAGGTCCCTCGCTGCGCTCGGGACGACAACAAGTATCATGACAGCAGGTGTGATGACGGCAGGTGTGCTCATTCGACCGGCAACGGCGATAGACGCTGCGCAACTTCGGCGTCGACCCAGTCCCAGTCGATCTCCTCCAGCGCCGCGCGCCCACGCGTGGCCGCCACCAGCAGCTCGCGCTGGATGCGACCGCGCTCCAGCGCGGTGGCGTAAGGCAGGCGTCGGAACGTGACCATCGCGTAGCGCGGCACGAAGCGGTCGGGATGGCGTTCGGCCAGTTTCAGTTCGAGCGCGCGCTGCAGCAGGAAATCGGCATCGTCCACGCGTTCGCGCATTTCCAGGTAGTTCTCCAGCGCCATCGCCTGGATCGCGAGTGCGTTCGGCCGGCGCTCGGCTTCGAACGCGGCGAAGGCCGCGGCCAGATCATGTTCGCGTTCGAGATGCTCGGCCAACGCCACGCAGTCCTCGAACGCACAGTTCATGCCCTGGCCATGGAACGGCACCATCGCGTGTGCGGCATCGCCGAGCAGGACGGCTTGTCCGCCCAGGTGCCAGCGACTCAGGTGCAGCGTGGCGAGCAGTCCGGCCGGATTGCGCACGAAGTCCTGCTCGAGCTTCGGGATCAAGGGCAGCGCATCGGCGAAGTCGCGTTCGAACAGGGCGCGCGCATCGGCGCCGGAACGGACGGTGGCGAAACTGGGCACGTCCGACTTGCCATCGTGCGTCGGCAGCACCTCGTTGGGCAGGAACAGCGTGACCGTGAAGGTCTTCTCGTCGTTCGGCAGCGCGATGCACATGTAGGCGCCGCGCGGCCAGATGTGCAGCGCATTGGGTTCGATGCGGAAGCTGCCGTCATCGCCGGGCGGGATCTCGAGTTCCTTGTACGAATGTCCGAGCGGCTCGAAACGTTCGCCCAGATCATGTTGCTGCCCGATCGCGGCACGCAATGCGGAACCGGCGCCGTCCGCACCGAGCAGGGCCGTGAACGCATGCACATGGGTCGCGCCGTCGCGGTCGTCGATGAAGTGCGCCTGGCGAGCGTCGAATGCAACCGATGTCAGGCGCCGATCGAAATGCAACTTCGCGCCGGCGGCTTCGGCGGCATCGAGCAAGATGATGTTCAGTTCGCCGCGGCTGACCGACCAGATGACTTCGCTGTCGTCCTTGCCATAGCGCTGCAACTGCTGGCTTGCCATCGGCGAAATGCACCATGCGTCCGCGCATCATCACTGCCTGCCGCAGCACCGCGTCGGCGGCGCCCGCCGCGCGCAATGCATGCAGGCCACGCTCGGCCAAGGCAAGATTGATCGAACGGCCACCTTCGTAGCCACGCTGGCGCGGGTCGCCGCGCTTCTCGAACACTCGACGCGGAAGCCGCGTTGTGCGAGCAGGGTGGCAAGCAGCGAGCCGGCGAGGCCGGCGCCGATGATGGTGAAGCTGGTTTGATCGCTATCGCTCAAGGCTGCTGATCCGGCACTGGGTCATTTGAACTTTGGTCTTTTTTTCCGTGAACGCGGGAGTGACCGGCCCGTATCGTCATGCTGTTCATCGCCAGCTCTCCACCGCCCGCACGAACCGCAACACGTCCGCATGAGTGTTGTACAGCGGCGCAGGCGAAATCCGGATCACGTCCGGCTCGCGCCAGTCGCCGAGCACGCCGTGCACGGCAAGGTAGTCGAACAGGTCGCGTCCGGCTTCGCGTCCGGCAAGGCCGCGACCGGCCAAGACGCGCAGCGACAGCTGGCAGCCGCGACGTTCCGGCTCGCGTGGGGTGACGATCTGCAGCGTGCCGGACAGGTGCGCTTGGATCAGTTGTTCCAGGTAGCCCGTCAGGCGTTGCGACTTCGCGCGCAGGACCTGCATGCCGGCGCGCTCGAACAGGTCGAGCGATGCGCGCAACGGTGCGAGGCCGAGCACCGGCGGATTGCTCAATTGCCAGCCATCGGCGCCCGGCGTCGGCACGAACTCCGGACCCATGCGGAAGCGTGTGCCCTGGTCGTGTCCCCACCAGCCGGCGAAGCGTGGCCGGTCGGTATCGGCATGGCGCTCGTGCACGAAGCAACCGGCGACCGCGCCGGGACCGGCATTCATGTATTTGTAATGGCACCACACCGCGAAGTCCGCGCCGCTGTCGTGCAACTGCAACGGCAGATTGCCGACCGCATGTGCCAGGTCGAAGCCTGCGATCGCGCCGGCGGCATGCGCGAGATCGGCGATCTGCCGCAACTCGAACGCCTGGCCGGTGCGGTATTGCACGCCGGGCCACAGCACCAGCGCCAGGCGCGGGCCGTGTTCGGCGATCGCGCGTTCGATCGCCTGCATCGAGATGGTGCCGTCCGCCTCGTCGGGTTCCAGTTCGATCAGGTCGGTGGCCGGGTCGAAGCCGTGGAAGCGGACCTGCGATTCGAGCGCATGGCGATCGGAAGGGAACGCGCCGGCCTCCATCAGGATCGCCGGACGCTCGCGCGTCGGGCGATAGAAGCTGACCATCATCAGGTGCAGGTTGGTGGTCAGCGAGTTCATCGCCACCACTTCGCGCGGTTGCGCGCCGACCAGGGCCGCGAGCGGGTCGCGTACCAGGGCGTGGTAGGGCATCCACGGCGCGGGCTCGCGGAAATGGCCTTCGACGGCTTCCTCGGCCCATTTGTCCAGCACTTGCTCGATGTGCGCGCGCACGCCGCGCGGTTGCAGGCCGAGCGAGTTGCCGCAGAAGTAGGCCTGCTCGTGATCGCCGTGGCGGGGAATCAGGAATTCGGCGCGAAATGAGCGCAGCGCATCGGCAGCATCCAGCGCGCTCGCGTATTCGTCGGAATTAGGATTGGTCATATCGCCCATCATCAACGTGCGAAAGCTGCGCACGGCTTCATGCGAAACGGCTCGCCGGCAGATCCAGCCACTCCAGCGCGGTGCCGTGATACAGACGCGCCTGTTGCGCGTCGTCGAGCGACAATGCGGCGATACCGGCGCCTGGCGATTGCTCGCCGAGCGGGAACGGATAGTCGGTGCCGAGCATCACGCGCTCGACGCCGCAGGTATCGAGCAGGTATTGCAGCGCGCGCGCGTCGGCGACCCAGGAATCGAAATACAGCCGGTCCACATACTCGCGCGGATTGCGCGGGTTGTCGGTGGCGACCAGGTCCGGCCGCATGTTGAAGCCGTGCTCGATGCGGCCGATCGTGTACGGGAAACTGCCGCCGCCGTGCGCGAGGCAGACCTTCAGCTTCGGCAACCGCTCCAGCACGCCGCCGAAGATCAGGCAGCAGGCCGCCCGCGACTGTTCGGCGGGCATGCCGACCAGCCACGGCAGCCAGTACTTGGGCATGGTGTCGGTGCCCATCATGTCCCAGGGATGGACGAGGATCGCCGCACCGAGTTCGCTCGCGGCCTCGAAGAAGGGAAACAGTTCCGGCGCGTCGAGGTTCCAGCTGCCGATATGCGATCCGATCTGCACGCCCTGCAGGCCGAGCTCGTCCATGCAGCGTTCCAGTTCCTGGATCGCCAGCCGCGGCGATTGCATCGGCACCGTGCCGATGCCCGCGTAGTGGCGCGGGTAGGCGCGGCAGGTCTCGGCCATGTGATCGTTGAGTGCCTGGTGCAGCTCGAGCGCCTGGTGCGGCTTGGCCCAGTAGCTGAACATCACCGGCACCGTGCTGATCACCTGCACCTGCACGCCGAAGCGCGCGTAATCGTCGATGCGCTCCTGCGCATCCCAGGTCTTGGACCAGATCTCGCGGAAGAAGCGGCCGTCCTTGTACATGCGATGGCGGCCGTCGTCGGTGTGGTGGATCACCGCGAAACGATCGTCGCCGTATTTCGTCGCCGAGGTCGGGCCAGTCGCGTGGCAGGTAGTGGGCGTGGGTGTCGATCTTGAGCATGGGTGCCAGTCTACTTGGCAGGGCCCGGCAGGCCTACCGAGCGAAGGGAAGGCCGGGATGCAAAGAGCGTCCGCGCTGCCTTCGAGGCCGCGATTTCGCCAGCGCCGCGTCGCTATCGCCCGATGCGCACGCGGGCTTCGCCAACTGACGGAGCGGACTTGTGGACGATGCCTTCCTTCATCACGAAGACCACGGTGCGCAAGCGTGCCGGATCGTCGACCGGATTGCCGGCGACCGCGATCAGGTCCGCCAGGAAGCCCGGTTTTACCTGGCCCAGCTCGCTGCCCATGCCGAGGATGTCGGCACCGTTCGAGGTCGCGGCCTTGATCGCTTCGGCCGCCGGCACGCCGCTGGCCACGTACAGTTCGATTTCGCGCGCCGTGGATGTCGTGTCGAAGCTCGGCCCAGCGTCGGTGCCCAATCCGAGCGGAATGCCCGCGCGCCATGCGCGTCCCGGCCCGGCGACGGCGGCATCGGCCCAGGCCTTGAGATCGGCGCTCGGCCTGCCATCCTTGCCGCCTGCGAACATGTCGAGCTTCGAGCGCACGAAATCCGCCACGAATGCGGTGGGCACGAGGAAGGCATGCTGGCGCTTGAACAGTGCGACCGATGCGTCATCGAAATAGGTGCCGTGCTCGATCGTCCGCGCACCGGCGGACAGGGCCAGGTTGATCGCCGCCGTGCTGTGTGCGTGCGCGGCGATCGGGCGGTCGGCCTGTTTTGCGGCCTCGGCGACGGCGGTCATTTCATCGGGCAGCAGGATGGGTGCTGCGTCGGCGCGGCCGCTGGATTCGCGGCCGGATCCGGAGACGGTGACCTTGATCCAGTCCGAACCCTGTTCGACGTTTTCGCGCACTGCGCGCCGGCAGGATTCGGTGCCGTCGCATGCGGCGGGCGAGTAGGGCAGTTCGCCTGGTCCAGGGCGCTTTGCGCCGTGACCGCCCGTGCGCGAAATGATCCGGCCAGCGACGAAGACTCTTGGGCCGGCGAGTTCCCCGTTTGCGAAGGCGTCGCGCAAGGCCGGCGTCACGCCGGCGTTGTCGCCGACATCGCGCACGGTGGTGACGCCTGCTTCCAGCAGTTTTTTGGCGTAGCCGGCGGCAGCCAACGCCAGCTTCGCCTCCGATCCGACGGTCGCCGCATCGGCGTTCATCATGATGGCCAGGTGCACGTGCAGATCGATCAGGCCAGGCAGCACGAACTTGTCGGACAGGTCGATCAGCCGGGATCCGGTGCCGAAATTTTCGGCCGGCTTCAAGCCTGGCTCCACCGAAACGATCCGGTTGTCACGAATGACGATCGTCTGCGGTCCGAGGGGTGCCTGACCGGGGACGGCCAGCACGGCGCCGGCGTGGATCACGGTGGCGGGCGATGGCTGCGTCGTATCCCGCGACTGTTCCTGCGTAAACGCAATCCCCGGCAACAGCAATGCCGCTGCGATCCAGGCCCGCATCCATCGCCTCGACACGTTCATGGCTGATCCCTGGAAATCCGACGCGGCATGATGCCAGAAGCGATCGTGCGCAAGCATGCGCCGAGGCCCGTCAGGTATCGGGCATCACGTACTTCGAGGGCGCCGGGTTCACGTGCCCGCACGCCTTGCAGGTGCGATGCTCGACAGAAGAATAGAAACGCTCGAACACCGGCGGGAAATCCTTCTCGATGTCATGCAGGAAGAAGTATTCCTCGTAGACCTTGGCATTGCAGTTCTCGCAGAACCACAGCAGGCCGTCGTCCTCGTCCGGCAGGCGCTTGCGTTCGATGACGATGCCGATCGAGTCGGGCCCGCGCTGCGGCGAATGCGGGATGCGCGGCGGCAGCAGGAAGGTTTCGCCGGCCTTGATCGGGATGTCGCGCACCGCGCCATCCTCCTGGATGCGCAACACCATCTCGCCCTCGAGCTGGTAGAACCACTCGGGGCCTTCATCCCAGTGGTAGTCCGTACGCTGGTTGGGACCGCCGACCACCATGACGATGAAGTCGCCGTCATAAACGCACTTGTTGCCGACCGGCGGCTTGAGCAGGTGGCGGTGGTCCTCGATCCAGGCGGGAAGGTTGAAGGGGGCTGGCAGCATGGGATCGGTCCTTACGAGATCAGTCCTTCGCGATCGCGGTGCATTTCAACTCGATCGCGATCGGCGTCGGCAGCGCGGTGATGCCGAGCGTAGTGCGGCACGGGGCCGTGGCGGGATCGGGGAAATACTCCGCCCAGATCGCGTTGTAGACCTTGAAATCGCGCGCCATGTCGGTGAGGTAGACGGTGACGTCGACCAGGTCCTCCCAGCGCGCGCCGCTGGCTTCGAGCACGGCCTGCACGTTGGCGAAGACCGCACGCGTCTGCGCCTCGATATCGTAGCGGCGTACGCGGCCATCGGCGAACAGCTCGTTGCCGGGGATGGCATCGGTCGCCGGATCGCGCGGTCCGATGCCGGACAGGAACAGCAGGCCGCCGACGCGACGTGCGTGCGGGTAGTGCGCCGACGGCCTTCGGCGCCGATGGTGCATGGATGGCTTCGCTCATGACGCCACCTTCATTGGCCTGTCGTTATTCACGCGTGCCCGACCTGCCGACTGCGGCCAGCGCCGCATCGTAGACAGGTTGCAGACGCTCCATCGCATCCACGTCCATGGCGATTTTCGTGACACGTCCATCGTGCAGGCCATACACCAGACCATGTACGGACAGCGCCTGCCCGCGCGCCCACGCGTCCTGCACGATGGTGGTCTGGCAGACGTTGTTGACCTGCTCGATCACGTTGAGCTCGCAGAGGCGACCGTGGCGCAACGATTCGCCGTCGAAGCCGTCGAGCAGGGCCGCGTGCTTCTGGGCAACGTCGCCGACATGCCGCAACCAGTTGTCGGCCAAGCCCGACGCGCGTCCCGGTGAGGCTGGCATGCACGCCGCTGCAGCCGTAGTGGCCGACGACGAGGATGTGTTCGACCTTGAGCAGGTCGACGGCGAACTGGATCACCGAGAGGCAATTGAGGTCGGCGTGCACCACCACGTTGGCGATATTGCGATGCACGAAGACTTCACCCGGTGCCAGGCCCATGATCTGGTTCGCCGGCACGCGCGAATCGGAACAACCGATCCACAGGTACTTCGGCGCCTGTTGCTGCGACAGGCGCTTGAAGAACTGCGGGTCGTCGCGGCGGACCTGGTCGGCCCATTGGCGGTTGTTGCGTAGCAGGTTGTCGAGTGCGCTCATGTCAGGGCTATGCCTACGTTCCTGGCTTCGGTGAAGAAACGCATCGCTTCCATCCCGCCTTCGCGGCCGAGTCCGGACTGTCCCATGCCGCCGAACGGCGTGCGCAGGTCGCGCATCAGCCAGGCGTTGACCCAGACGATGCCGGCGTCGATCCGCGCGGCCACGTCGATGTGCGCGATTCAGGTCGCGCGTCCAGATCGAAGCAGCCAGGCCGTAATCGACCGCGTTGGCCAGGCGCAGCGCGTCGTCGTCGCTGTCGAACGGCTGCAACGTCGCCACCGGGCCGAAGATCTCCTCGCGGTTGGTCGCGCAGTCCGCGCCGAGGCCATCGATGACGGTCGGCATCACGAACCAGCCGGGCCGCTGCAGTGTGGTTCCACCGCACAGCACGTGGCCACCTTCGGCTTGGGCGCGTGCGATCGCGGCGACGACCTTGTCGAAATGCGCCTGCGACACCAATGGACCGACCTGCGTATCGTCGTCGATCGGGTCACCGACTCGCAGCGCGAGCACGCGCTCGACGAAGGCATCGCGGAAGGCGTTGTAGATGCGGCGCTCGACCAGGATCCGCGATCCGCACAGGCAGATCTGGCCGCTGTTCTGAAAGGCCGAGCGCACGATCGTGTCGAGGTGTTCGCGCCAGTCGCTGTCGGCGAACACGAGCGTCGGGTTCTTGCCGCCCAGTTCGAGCGAGACCTTCTTCAACATCGGTGCCGCAAGCCCGGCGATGCGCTTGCCGACCGCGGTGCTGCCGGTGAAGGACACCGCCTTGACCGCAGGATGCAGCGACGATCGCCTCGCCGACCTCGGGTCCGGCGCCGTGCACGATGTTCAGCACGCCTTTCGGAAAACCGATCTCCGCGGCTAGTTCGCCAAGCATCGTCGCGGTATGCGGCGTGACTTCGGAAGGCTTCGCCACCACGGTATTGCCGGCGGCGAGCGCGGGCGCGATCTTCCAGGTGAACAGGTACAGCGGCAGGTTCCACGGCGAGATCGTGCCGACGACGCCGAGCGGAAGCCGCAGCGTGTAGTTGAGCCCGGCCTGGCCGTGGTGCGATTCGCTGGCGAACTGCGTTGCCGCGTGGGCGAAGAACCGCAGGTTCGAGATGGCGCGCGGGATCTCGACATCGCGCGCCAGCCTGATCGGCTTGCCGCCGTCGCGCGATTCGGCATGGGCGAAATCGTCGAGTCTCGCCTCCAGCTCATCAGCGAGCTTCTCCAGCCAGCGCGCGCGTTCGCTGTTGGGCAGTGCGGACCAGGCGGGGAAGGCGGCCGCAGCGGCCTTGACGGCGTCGTCGACATCGGCGGCCGTGCCGCTTGCCACCTGCGCGAAGGCCTGCCCGATGGCCGGATCGAACACGTCCAGCCAGCTGCCGTCGGCCGCATGCCGTGTTGCGCCGTCGATGACATGGCCGAATTGCCGCATGCGCCAAGCTTAACGCGTGGGGCAGCGTTGTTGCGTATGTCCGATGCTTGGGTCCAATGCGTGCTTCAGATGGACTGCATGCGGCCGCCGTCCACGGCCAGGCTGACGCCGTTGATGTAAGCCGCAGCCGGCGAGCACAGGAAGGCGATCACGCCGCCGGTTTCGGCGGGCTTTGCGAAGCGTCCCGCCGGCACGCCCGCGCGCATCGCGGCGATGACCTGCTCTTCGGATTTGCCCTCGGCCCTGGCGCGATCGCGGATGATCTGGTCGACGCGCCCGGTCTCCGTGTATCCGGGCAGGACGTTGTTGACGGTGATGCCCTGCGATGCGAGTTCGCGCGACAGCGTCTTGGCCCAGCTCGCCACCGCGCCGCGGATGGTGTTGGACACGCCGAGCCCGGCGATGGGTTCCTTCACCGAGGTCGAGATCACGTTGACGATGCGGCCCCACTGCGCGCCTTGCATGCCCGGCAAGACCGATTGCACGAGCGCATGGTTGGCGAGCAGGTGGCGCTGAAACGCATCGATGAAGGCCGCGGCGTCGGCGGCATGGATCGGGCCACCGGGAGGGCCGCCGGTATTGTTGACCAGGATATGCACCGGCTTGCCGGCGGCCAGCGCCTGCACCTGCGCACGCAGGGCTTCGGTCTGCGAGACATCGGCTGCCAGCCATCCGTGCTGCTGTGCATCGCTGCGGGGCAGGGCATCGACCACTTGTTGCAGCACTTCGGCGCGACGTGCCAGCACCGTGACATCGGCGCCCAGCAGCGCAAGCTCATGCGCAGCGGCGCGGCCGATCCCTTCGGAGCCACCGCAGACCAGGGCGTGCTTGCCGGTGAGGTTCAAGTCCATGCGGGCGCTCCGATGCGGCGATGTTGGGGATTGTAGATCGTGTTCGCGGCTGCCTTTCGGGTCGCGCCGATGCTTGCTCGCAAACAACGCCCGGGCCGCTTTACGGCGTCGGCGTTCGACCCAGCATGAGCGCGGCGATCGCATCGCCGCCGGCACCCTGCTGCGATAGCGCTGCCGCGACGGCGTGCCTGTTGGCCAGCGGGTGGTTCTGGTTGAGCTTGAACTTCAATTCGATGCGCTCGGGCACGAAGCGAAAACCGACGATGCCGCGCAATTGCGAACGATGGTCGTCGCGCTCCGGTTCGAACTTCCAGTCGCTGCCTGCGAGCGCCTCGAAACGATCGCTCAACCGCGACACCAGGTCCGACAGGCCGGCCTCGTCTTCGAAGCGCTCGAGCGTGCCGGAGAGGTGTGCGACCGCGTAGTTCCAGGTCGGCACGCGTGCTTCGGCTTCCTTGTCCGGATACCAGGACGGCGACACGTAGGCGTGCGGGCCGTGCGCGATCATCAGTACCGGGCCGGCGTGGCGGCATTGCGCGTTGGGTCGCGCCCAATGGCCTTCGATCAGCACGTCGCGACCCTGCCGGCGATACAGCACCGGCATGTGGCTGGCGAAGGGTTCGCCATTGCCGTCCGTGGAGATCAACGTGACGAAGGGATCGGCGGCCAGCAGCTCATCGAGATGGACGAGGTCGGTTTCGGCGAAGGCGCGCGGGAGGTACATGCCGTCAGGCTCGCGCGCCGAGCTTCTGCATCATGTGCTCGCGCAGGAGGTCGTCGTGGTCGCCCTGCGGCGGCACGATTTCTTCGAGCGAGAATCCGCGGGCCAGAGCGTCGTCCTCGTCGAGCCCGTCGAACGCGACGAACTCCGCATCCATCAGCATCGCCCGTGCGGTGTCCTCGCTTTCGTAGACCAGCGTGTTGCCATCGCTGTCGAAGACCTCCGCAGTGCCGGCCTCGCGCACGCGCAGCTGCGCCCAGACCACGGTGCGGCCGAGCGTGGCCAGCCACCATTCGCTGTGCACGATACTCATGCCGGCATCGCCAGCGACCACAGCCACAACAGTCCCGCCATGGCGAGACCCAGCAGGATCGTCATCAGCGACAGACGCGCGGGTGTCGCCAGGCCCGTGAATTGCGGATCAGCGGTCTTGCGATAACTGCCGTTGAGCAGCCACCACAGCGCGGAAGGCTTGAGGAACGCGCCATGGCCGAGCCGGGCGCTCACCGCCGGCAGCCGGTCGCGCACGTGCACCAGCGCCAAAGGCCAGAAAATCACGAAGGCGCAGGCGCCGGCGATGGCGATGGCGACGAAGAGCAGGGCGAAGAAGAGGATCACGTCGTGCAGTACCTGGTCATGGATTCAAGCGAGCGCGGTGTTCCCGCCATCAGAATTCCGCATTGCCCGGCGCGCGCGGGTAAGGGATCGCGTCGCGGATATTCGACAACCCGCAGACGTACACCACCAACCGCTCGAAGCCGAGCCCGAACCCCGCATGCGGCACCGTGCCGTAGCGGCGGAAATCGCGATACCACTCGTAGTGCGCCGCATCCAGGCCGAACTGCGCGATACGCGCGTCGAGCACGTCGAGGCGTTCCTCGCGCTGCGATCCGCCGATGATCTCGCCGATGCCGGGCGCCAGCACGTCCATCGCGGCGACCGTCTTGCCGTCGTCGTTGAGGCGCATGTAGAACGATTTGATGTGTTCGGGATAGTTCGTCACCACGACCGGACGGCCGACGTGGTGTTCGGTCAGCCAGCGTTCGTGCTCGGTCTGCAGGTCCAGGCCCCATTCGACCGGGAACTCGAACTTATGCGCCGATTTCTGCAGCAGCGACACCGCGTCGGTGTACTCGATGCGCTCGAACGGCGCATTGACGAACGCCTCCAGCCGCGTGATCGCATCCGGCTGCACGCGTTCGGCGATGAAGGCGAGGTCGTCGCCGCGTTCATGCAGCACCGCGCGGAACAGGTACTTGAGGAAAGCCTCGGCCAGCTGCGCATTGGCGTCGAGGTCGGCGAAGGCGACCTCAGGCTCGATCATCCAGAACTCGGCCAGGTGGCGCGTGGTGTTGCTGTTCTCGGCGCGAAAGGTGGGGCCGAAGGTGTAGACCTTGCTCAGCGCCAGGCAGAACGCCTCGACGTTGAGCTGTCCCGACACCGTCAGGAAGGTTTCCTTGCCGAAGAAATCGCGGGAGAAATCGACCTCGCCGTCGGCGCCGCGCGGCAGGTTGGCCAGGTCGAGCGTCGACACGCGGAACATCTGCCCGGCGCCTTCGGCGTCGGACGTGGTCACGATCGGCGTGTTGATCCAGTAGAAGCCGTGCTCGTGGAAGAACCGGTGCACCGCCTGCGCCAGGCAATGGCGAATGCGGGTGACGGCGCCGAACAGGTTGGTGCGCGGGCGCAAGTGCGCGACCTCGCGCAGGAACTCCAGCGAATGCGCCTTGGGCTGGATCGGATAGGTCTCCGGATCCTCGACCCAGCCGACGACCTCGATCGCCTCGGCCTGGATCTCGTAGCTCTGACCCTGGCCCTGCGACTGCACGAGGCGGCCGCGCGCGATCACGGCGCAACCCGCGGTAAGGCGCTTGATTTCCGATTCGTAGTTGCCGAGCGTGCTCGGCGCGACGACCTGGATCGGCGCGAAGCAGGAGCCGTCGCTGACGTTGACGAACGACAGCCCGGCCTTGGAGTCGCGGCGGGTGCGCACCCAGCCGCGGACCGTGACTTCGCCGCCGGCAGGGAGCTTGCCCGCGAGCGCGTGCTCGACGCTGACCACCGTCATGCCTTGAATCCTTGCCGCTGCGGGCCTATCTATGGAACGGACAGTTTAACGGAGCGGCGCTACGCACGCCGCTATACTCAACGCATGTCGATCCGCCTCGCTCCAGCCGCACTCGAACGTATCCAGGGCTATCTCGCCGACACACCCGGCGCGATCGGCCTGCGCTTCGGCGTCAAGCGGACCGGCTGTTCGGGTTGGGGCTATGTGGTGGACCTGGCCCGCGAAGCACGCCCGGACGACACGGTCTCCGAGCAGGACGGCATCCGCATCCATGTCGATGCCGACAGCCTCGCGCTCGTCGACGGCACCGAGATCGACTTCCTCAAGCAGGGCGTGAACGAGCAGTTCGTGTTCCGCAATCCGAACGTGGCCGGCGAATGCGGCTGCGGCGAGAGCTTCACCACGGAAGCCGATCGCGCCGCCTGAGTCGTTGCCTGACGGACTTTCGGCACGGTAGCCGCCGATCCTGCTGCGCTAAGCTTCGCCCCTGTTTCCGGGGAGAGGCGCCATGTTCCGTTCCGTTCTTGCACTGGCCGCTTGCTTGGCCGGGTCGATCTTTTCGCCCTCGTTCGCCCAATCCGCACCGACCGCATCCAGTTCGGCCAGCGCACCGCAAGCCCAGGCGCTGAATGCCCTGTTTGCGGAGGAATGGGAACGCGGCCTGCGCGAGAGCCCCGAAAGCGCCAGCTACAACGGCGATACGCGCTACAACGACCGCTGGACCGACTTCAGCCTCGACGCCATCGCCGCGCGCCAAGCCGCCGATCGCGCCGTGCTCGAACGCCTGCATGCGATCGATCGCAAGGCGCTGGCGCCGGCCGACCAGATCAACTACGACACCTTCGAGTGGCTGCAGCAGCGCAGCGTCGAGCGGCAGAAGTTCCGCGAGTACCTGCAGCCGATCAACCACCAGGGCGGCCCGCAGACGGCCGACGGTATCGCCGAGATCATGCCGTTCGCAACGACCGCCGATTACCGCAACTGGCTCAAGCGCATGGTGGCGCTACCGGTAGTCATCGACCAGACGATCGTGCTGATGCAGGAAGGCGTGAAAGCCGGAAGCATGCCGCCCCGCATCCTGATGGATCGCGTGCCGGCGCAGATCGCCGCGCAGATGGTCGAGGATCCGACCAAGAGCCCGTTCTATCGTCCGTTCCAGAAATTCAGCGACGGCATTCCAGCCGGCGACCGGGCCGCGCTGCAGGCCGAGGCGCAGGCCACGATCCGCGACAAGGTGGTGCCGGCCTATCGCAAGCTGCAAGCGTACTTCAACGACCAGTACCTGCCCAAGTCGCGTGCCTCGATCGCGGCGACCGACTTGCCCGACGGCAAGGCCTACTACGATTTCCTGGCGCGCTTCTACACGACCACCGACCTCAGCGCCGACCAGATCCATGCGATCGGCCTGAAGGAAGTCGCGCGCATCCGTGCCGCGATGGAGAAAGTGAAGACCGAAACCGGATTCAAAGGCACGCTGGGCGAGTTCTTCACCTACCTGCGCACCGATCCGAAGTTCTTCCATGAGACACCCGACGACTTGCTGGCGGCCTATCGCGTGATCTCCAAGCGGATCGATCCGGAACTGGTGAAGGTGTTCAAGACGATCCCGCGGCTGCCGTATGGCGTCCGCCCGATCCCGGACAACATCGCCCCGGACACCACGACCGCCTACTACCAACCCGGCGCCACGGACGGAACGCGACCAGGCTACTACTACGTCAACCTGTACAAGCCCGAGGTGCGGCCGACCTGGGAGATGATGCCGCTGTCGCTGCACGAGGCGGTGCCGGGGCACCATTTCCAGTTCGCACGCGGGCTGGAGTTGCCCGATGCGCCGATGTTCCGTCGTACCGCCTACTTCGTCGCTTACGGTGAAGGCTGGGGCTTGTATGCCGAACAACTCGGTTACGAGATGGGCCTGTACGACGATCCGTACGACCGCTTCGGTCAGTTGACCTACGAGATGTGGCGCGCGGTGCGGCTGGTGGTCGATACCGGCATGCACGCCAAGGGCTGGAGCCGCGAGAAGGCCATCGCCTATTTCAAGGACAACGCCGCCAAGACCGACCAGGACATCGTCAACGAGATCGACCGCTACATCGGCACGCCGGCCCAGGCCCTGGCTTACAAGATCGGCCAGATGAAGATCTCCGAGCTGCGCGCCCGGGCCAAGCGCGATCTGGGCCCGAAATTCGACCTGCGGGCCTATAACGATGCGGTGCTGGAGACGGGGTCGGTACCGTTGGAGGCACTGGAGAAGCGCATCGGCGCGTGGATTGCGGCGGAAAACGGGCGGTAGGACAGAGGCGGCCCGGAGTGCCGAGCCGGTTTTGGCCGGAGCCGGGCGTCCCCGAACTCCCGAATCGTCATCCCAGCGAAAGCTGGGATCCATCTTGACGTTCCTAAGAGTTCCCGGTCCTGGCAAAAGCAATTGCAAAATGGGTCCCAGCTTTCGCTGGGATGACGATTCGCTGAGCGGGCTTGCTCCTGCCGATCGCTTCAGGAGATCCGAATTTGCGCCTAACCCCTTGAACCTGCCATAATTTCCGGCTCCCGCATGCCGGGAGACCTTGCCCCACCGCGTCCAACCCGGGACAGTCGGGGGGCTGCCTGGCCCGATTCCTCGCGAATCCGGGTCGCACCCGTAAGGAAGACAACATGCGTCACTATGAAGTCGTGTTCCTGGTCCATCCGGACCAGAGCGAACAAGTGCCTGCCATGATCGAGCGCTACAAGACGCTGATCGAAGGCGGTACTGGCAAGATCCATCGCCTCGAAGACTGGGGCCGCCGCCAGCTGGCCTATCCGATCAACAACCTGGTCAAGGCCCACTACGTGCTGCTCAACATCGAAGCCGACCAGGCCGTGCTCAACGAGCTCGTCGAAGGTTTCCGCTTCAACGATGCCGTGCTGCGCCACCTGGTCATGCGCCGCGACGAGGCCGATACCGAACAGTCCCTGATCATGAAGAACAAGGACGAGAAGGGCGACAAGCCCGAGCGCGGCGACCGTCGCCGCCGTGACGAAAATGAAGGCGCCATCGGCACTGCCGACATCGCCGACGATACCGCCGAAGCCGCTTAAGGGGAGCCCTTCACATGTCCAAGTTTTTCCGCCGCCGAAAGTTCTGCAAGTTCACCGCCGAGGGCGTCAAAGAGATCGACTACAAGGATCTCAACACCCTGCGCCAGAACCTCACCGAGAACGGCAAGATCGTGCCGAGCCGCATCACCGGCACCAAGTCGCGCTATCAGCGTCAGCTGGCGACCGCGGTCAAGCGTGCGCGTTTCCTGGCATTGATCCCGTACACCGACAACCACAACATCTGACCGCGCACACCCTCTCCCAGTTCGCTGGAGAGGGCTGGGGTGAGGGCGCGTCGCATCACACCATCATTCGGACAGCACAACAGTTGTGGCGGGCGCCAGCTCAGCTTGCGGCTCGCCACTAACGAATACGGAGTTACACATGCAACTGATCCTCCTGCAGAAAGTCACCAACCTCGGCAATCTCGGCGACAAGGTCGACGTCAAGCCTGGTTATGGCCGCAATTTCCTCGTGCCGCAGGGCAAGGCCGTGCCGGCCACCGCCGCCAACGTGGCCGAGTTCGAAGCCAAGCGCGCCGAGTACGAAGCCAAGGCCAAGTCGATCCATGACGATGCCCAGGCCCGCCTGGCCAAGCTGGAAGGCGCCAGCGTCACGCTGACCGCCAATGCTTCCACCGAAGGCAAGCTGTTCGGTTCGGTCGGTCCGCGCGACATCGCCGAGGCCCTGACCGCCGCCGGCATGCCTGTCGAGAAGTCGGAAGTGGTGATGGGCGAAGGCCCGCTTCGCCACATCGGCGAGTTCGAGGTCGTCGTGCACCTCCACGCCGATGCCGAAACGACGGTCAAGGTGATCGTGCAGCCCGAAGCCGCGTAACTTCTGGCTCCAAGTAGTCCTGAGCGGGCGCCGAAAGGCGCCTGTTCTTTTTTTGTCGCGTCCGGTGAGACGACTGCGTGCAAAGTTATGCACAGCATGTCCAGTGACTTGTCTGCAACGGTAGCCGGCCGGGACCGCGTACGATGACTGATCGACTTCACAATCTGATCCGCTTCGCTACTCACGCTTCCCAGGAGCCGAACACCACGATGTCCGCACGTCCCCGGTTCGGTAGCGACTCCCGCAGTGATCCGCGCATCGAGCAATTGCGCGTGCCGCCGCAGTCGGTGGAAGCCGAACAAGCCGTGCTCGGCGGTCTGATGCTGGCGCCCGATGCCTACGACCGTATCGCCGACCAGCTCACCGACCACGACTTCTATCGTCGCGACCACCAGCTGATCTATCGCGCGATCCGCGAGCTGGCCGAGAAGAGCCGGCCCTACGACGCCGTGACGCTGGGCGAATGGTTCGAATCCCAGGGCCTGGCCGAACAGGTCGCCGGCGGCGCCTACCTCGTCGAACTGGCCAGCACCACGCCGTCGGCAGCCAACATCACTGCCTACGCCGACATCGTGCGCGACAAGGCGGTGCTGCGGCAGCTGATCGACGTCGGCACCGGCATCGTCAACGACAGCTTCCAGCCCGAGGGCCGCGACAGCGGCGAGCTGCTCGCCAAGGCCGAGCAGGACGTGTTCGCGATCGCCGAGGCCGGCGCGCGCGGGCGCAGCGATTTCGTGCCCGTCAACAAAGCGATGGCTGAAGCCTTCGACGTGCTGCAGACGCGCTACGCGAACGGTGGCGGCATCACCGGGCTGCCGACCGGCTACACCGAATTCGACGAGATGACCGCCGGCCTGCAGCCGACCGACCTGATCATCGTCGCGGCGCGCCCGGCGATGGGCAAGACGACGCTGGCGCTGAACATGGCCGAGTACGCCGCGATCAAGACCAGGAAGGCGGTCGCGATCTTCTCGATGGAAATGTCCTCCAGCCAGCTGGCGCTGCGCCTGATCTCGTCGAACGGCCGCGTCAATGCCACGCGCCTGCGCACCGGCCAGCTCGAGGACGAGGATTGGAGCCGCGTCACCGGCGCCATCCGCATGCTGCGCGAGGCCAAGATCTTCATCGACGACACGCCGGCGCTGTCGCCCGACGTGCTGCGTGCCAAGGCCAGGCGCCTGAAGCGCGAGCACGACCTCGGGCTGATCGTCATCGATTACCTGCAGCTGATGGCCGTGCCCGGCAACAGCGAGAATCGCGCCACCGAGATCTCCGAGATCTCGCGCTCGCTGAAGAGCCTGGCGAAGGAACTCAACGTGCCGGTGGTCGCCCTGTCGCAGCTCAACCGCTCGCTCGAAACGCGCACCGACAAGCGTCCCGGTGATGGCCGACCTGCGCGAATCAGGCGCGATCGAACAGGATGCCGACGTGATCGTCTTCATCTACCGCGACGAGTACTACAACAAGGATGCTTCGCCGGACAAAGGCCTGGCCGAGATCATCATCGGCAAGCAACGTAACGGCCCGACCGGCTCGGTGAAGCTGAAATTCTTCGGCGAGTACACGCGCTTCGACAACCTGTCGCACGATGCGGTGGGCAGCTTCGAGTAAGGCATGCGTCGCGAGGTTGTCGATTCGGAGGCGTTGCGCAGTGTCGGCTACGATCCGGATTTGCGCATTCTCGAGATCGAGTTCAAGAGCGGTACCGTATACCGGTACTTCGCTGTCCCCCTCAGCGTGTATGCCGGTCTGATGACGGCGAAGTCCAAGGGCGAGTATTACGCGACGAACATTCGTACTGCGGGGTTCGAGTACGAACAGCGGTCTTGAATTTTCTGCTGCTTTGGCCCGTCGATCGCAGGCAGTTAACCTTGAAATCGTTCAGGGACTTTGCATGCGCTGTGGTAGGCGGTCGGTAGCATTCGTTTCATCAATTTGATGATCGGCGAGCGAACTGCTCACGCCGTGGCAGCCGCATGATTGGACTGCGACCTAATTTCGGACCCGTGCCTGGTTAGTCCTGCAGCAGCATGTACTCGCCCTCTTTTCCGAAGCGTTTTGGCTCCATGCCTACCTTCGCGCACAACGCCTTGCCACAACGGGTCAATGCGCCGGATTGCGTCGCCCTCAGAACGTCCTGACCAAACTCGGCACGTTTCAGTTCTTTCGCGTTCTTCCACAGCAGAAAGCTGCTACCACCTGCGGCCAGCGATGCACCTGCAATCAACGCTATCGGTGCCGCCCACAGCCAAAGGCCGCGTTGCTTGCGTAGTTCGATGGCTGCCTCTTTGACTTCGCGTGCCGACCAGGATGCCGAACTCGCGGAAGCTTCCAACTGCGTCTTCGACGCATTGGCCGCTTCGGCAATGCTGTCGACCACCGCGTCCCTGGTCTCGCTGCGCAGCATATCCAGCGCATCACGCGCGAGCGCCTGCCCACCGTTGCTGACGGCCTGCGTGGCGCTCTGCAGCTCAGCGACATGCTTCGTCAATAGCCCCACGAAACGTTCGTCGCGTTGCTCCATGCGATCTGCGAGAGACAGCAGTTTGAGCGTTAGGTCCTTGAATGCCGCAACGTCCATGTCTTCTCCTTCCGTTCAACGGGACATCACCGATCCCCGTTGCACCTGTTCCTGTCGCTGCTGTTCCGCCAGCGCGGCCTGTTGTTGCAGAGTGTCCTGTCGCTCCTGCTCACGCATCGATTGACTGAACGCCTGTTGCTGCTGGCCCCAAGCCTGGCCGTGTTCGGACTGCCGATAATCCGTCATCACCGCGCGGAAGGTCTGTGGGTTGTCGCTCATGTAGGCGCTGAATACCCTGTCGAAGAGTCGGTTGACTTCGAAGGCCGGTTGCAGCTGCGGGTTCGCCGGTTGAAGCGTTATGCCGGGCAAAGCACGCTCGTGCGGTTCCCGGGTTGCGCTGATTTGCGCCGCATCCTGGTTTCTGCTGGAACGAGCCTGTTCGAAGCGTGCCTGTTCGATGAGCGTTTGCAGCTGTTTCTGCTCCAGCGGGTCGATCTGGATATGGCGATATTCGAACTTCGCCGCCAGTGCGCGGTCCACGGGCTCGGAATCCCGACACGGGTCGACGATCTTGCAGTTGGCGAGCTCCTCACGCAGGTTGCGCTCCCCATCCTGGTCCATCTTCCAGCCGAATCCCGCCGTCACACCGCGCACTTGGTAGACCGTGAACATGGCCGGATCGGTGGGCACCGGTCGCTTCTCGAACATGGGTTCGTCGCGCAGCAGGTTTAGGTAATCGATCACGGCATTGCCGTACAGGATCTCCAGTCCAGGTTCCCGCGCGCCGCCGCCGGCATTGGCGTGACCGCCGGGCACCGGAGCAGTGAGCGCCCGGCCGTCCGATGTCATTCCAAGGTCGTTGATGGCTTGGTGTGGGTACCACTCGCGCTGTTCGTTCGTCGCCAGCAATGAGAACGAGGAGATGAGCGAGGATGGAATGCGCGCATCGTAGTTCTTGGGCATGTTGGTGGCGACCGGATCGAAGAACGGCGCGACCTGCGCCACTTGGCCCGGCGGTACCAGCGGTGGACGGGAGCTTTCGATGGTGATGTTGCCGTGCCGATCGCGGCCGAATTTCAGGTGATCCGGGTCCACGATGCCGTATTGGTCCACCAACCGATGGAACCCGACATCCTGCACTGCGCCGCGGCTGTAGCCCACGCCTGCGACGCTGATTTGAGCCTGAGGATCACTACGTAGCCACCCTGCACTTTGTTTGGCGAACTCCCGGTACATCTCCTTGATCCCAGCGTCCCAGGTCGCCGCAAATGGGCCGTCTACCAGGCGGCCAACCCTACTGTCCTGAGCGCCGATTCCTTTGGTGTAGTGCGCCCCAATCCGATTGCCTGGGTCCGCTTCCAATGCGGAAGCTTGCCGATGCAGCACGCCAACGTTAGTCGGTGGTCCGAGCTTAGGGTTGTCGACATCCTGGCCGCTACCGTCGAGCAAGGCGAAGAACAGGTACTCGTGCGGGTTGTCACGGTGCTGCAAGGTCGGTACTGGCAGCTGCGACAACGCTTCACGCATTGTCGCGATGGCTTGTAGTTCCTCCGCCGTGACTGAGCGGCTGTCGCCGCGGGAAAGCACCTGTCCCATCGCTACGCTCCTTGTGCTTAGTAGGTGTAGGTTTTGACCAGGATCACGTCATCACGCCAGTCGTTGCGCATATGGCCTGCGATCTCCACCTCCTTTTTCAGGGGGATTCGTGCGCTCATGTACAACCGGATCGTACGATCGTTAACCTCCAACAAGATGGATGGATTATCGGCATAATTGCCGTCCGGCAAGTCGGCCATTCCCTCGCGCGGCACGTGATGCCGGATCAATTCGTCCTTGAAGATTTCGCTGATATCGATTTCTGCTTCGTGTACGACGCTATCCTTGGAGCGCCAAATCACTTTGGCGGGGCTCGGAAAGTTGTCGATTCCGCCGTAGCTTCCATTCCATCCTTTCAGATAATCTGGGCCACGGCCGGCAGACGAGGAAGTAGGTTTATCGACGCCGTGATCAAAATTGTCATACAGCACCTTGCATTCAAGGGTGTCATAGCAGCGGGCGCCAAAGTTGTGCCGCTTGAACCGCAGCGGCCATTCGACCGGTGCAAGATTCATCGGATTCGCTGAAGCGGCGCTGGGTATCGAAGGCGATGTACTCATAGCGGATTGGCATCCTGCGACAAAAATTGCTGAGACGATCACTGCGTAGACGCTTGCAGCAGCATTTTGCGTTCGGCGCACTCTCATCGCCTGTCAGCCTTCAGGCGTCGACGCCAATTTGAGCGGATGCTAAGTCGAGATGCCGCGTGCGGGCAGGGGTGGATGCAGCAAAGTCTGCGGTGCGCGGACCGGACGGATCGGGCCATGCGGTATCCCTCCATGGAACCGGATTCAAGCCTATGCGCAACCGAGAGCAGTGCGCAATCGGGCATTCCCTACATCGAGAAGTGGTGATATGGGGCGTCTTCGATAAGCAAAGGCACGACGGTCCGCGCCGCTTGCCGCGGGTGTTCATGGCGAAGGTCGCGCGATGCGCCGTTACACTAGCAACATGGCCCGACCCACCTCCGCCACCATCCACACCGATGCCCTGCGCCACAACCTCGGCGCGATCCGCGCTCGCGCGCCCGGGAGCCGGGTGATGGCGGTGGTCAAGGCCGATGGCTATGGCCATGGTCTGGAACGGGTGGCGCGCGCGTTGCAGGGCGCCGACGCCTTCGGGGTCGCCGCCTTGAGCGACGCCGAGCGCATCCGGGCGGCCGGCTTGTCGCAGCCGATCGTGCTGCTGTCCGGCTTCGACGAGGTCGACGACCTGCCGCAGCTGCGGCGACTCAATGTCGAAACCGTCGTGCACCACGCCGCGCAGCTCGCCATGCTCGAGCAATCCGCGGGCGAGCCCATCCGCTGCTGGCTGAAGGTCGATACCGGCATGCACCGGCTCGGCTTTGCGCCGGAGGCCGTACGCGACGCGCATGCGCGCCTGGTTGCGATGGCGGGCGTGGCCGACGAGATCGTGCTGATGAGCCATTTCGCGAGTTCGGACGAATTCGAGCTGCCGCAGACCCGCGAACAGCTGCAGGTGTTTGCGCATGCGACCAATGGACTGCCGGGTCTGCGTTCGCTGGCGAACTCGGCGGCCGTACTCGGATGGCCGGGTGCGCACGGCGATTGGGTGCGGCCGGGTGGGGCGCTATATGGAATTTCCGTGGTCGCGGGCAAGACCGGGGCCGATTTCGGCCTGCGCCCGGCGATGACCCTGGCGACGCGGCTGCTGGCGGTCAATCGCATCGCCCGCGGCGAGCGCATCGGATACTCCGCAACTTGGGAAACACCGGAAGACATGCCGGTCGGCGTCGCCGCCATCGGTTACGGCGACGGCTATCCGCGCCATGTGCCGGCGGGCACGCCGGTGCTGGTCAATGGCCGCATGGCGCCGGTGATCGGGCGCGTGTCGATGGACCTGATGACAATCGACCTGCGCTCGCAACCCGAGGCTAGGCCGGGCGATCCGGTCACATTGTGGGGCGAGGGTCTGGCGGTGGAAGTGATCGCCGATGCGGCCGCGACGATCGGTTACGAGCCGGTCTGTTCGATCACGCGCCGGGTCCGGTTCGTCGAGGACTGAGCTGGCAAGGGCATAGTCTCGCGACCGCAATCCTGCGATAAGGGACGAGGTCGGAAACGGATCCAGATGTTCACTCCGGCCTGATCTGCGCGTCGGTTAGCTTGTCGTCATGCCCAACGCCCTCGTCTGGTTCCGCAATGACCTGCGCCTGGCCGACAACCCGGCCCTGCAGGCGGCGCTCGACGAAGGCTACACGCCGATTCCGATCTACATCCATGCGCCCGACGAAGAAGGCGCGTGGGCGCCGGGGGCGGCATCGGACGCTTGGCGGCATCGCTCGCTCGCCGCGCTCGATACGGATCTTCGCAAGCGCGGTACGCGGCTACGGATGTTTGCCGGTCCGAGCCTGCCGACGCTGCAGACTTTAGTGCTGTCGTGCGACGCCGAAGCGGTGTTCTGGAATCGCCGCTACGAGCCTGCGATCGAGAAGCGCGATGCGGCGATCAAGAAAACTTTGCGTGGCCAAGGCTGTCGCGCGGACAGTTTCAACGGCAGCCTGCTGTTCGAGCCGTGGGAACTGCGGAGCAAGGTGGCCGGGCCCTACAAGGTATTCACGCCGTTCTGGCGCACGGCGCTGACGTCGTTGCGCTTGCGCGCGACCATGGAGGCGCCGACGAAACTGGAAGAAGTCGATGCCGGCCCGGACGGCGTGACGCTCGAGGCGCTGAAGCTGGCCCCGCCATTGCAATGGGACGCCGGGTTCTGGGTATGGTGGACTCCGGGTGAAGCGGGGGCGCTCGAAGCCATCGAGGTCTTCATCGACGGCGCTCTTCGCGGCTATCGCAGCGGCCGCGATCGCCCCGATCGCACCGGCACCTCGCGCCTGTCCCCGCACTTGCATTTCGGCGAGATCGCGCCGTGGCGCGTGGTTGCGATGCTGGAAGAAGCGCGCGGCCTGGCGAACGCAGCCGATATCGACGCGTATATCCGCGAACTGGGCTGGCGCGAGTTCGCGCATCACCTGCTGCACCACTTGCCGGAAACGACGCATAGCAACCTCAATCCGCGCTTCGACGGTTTCAAATGGGCGCGGCCGGACCCCGCCATGCTGGAAGCCTGGCAACGAGGCAGGACCGGCGTGCCGGTCGTCGATGCGGGCATGCGCGAACTGTGGCAGACGGGCTGGATGCACAACCGCGTGCGCATGATCGTCGGTAGTTACCTGTGCAAGCACATGCGCTATCACTGGATCGAAGGCGCGCGCTGGTTCTGGCATACGCTGGTGGATGCCGATCTCGCCAACAACACGCTAGGTTGGCAGTGGATCGCGGGGACCGGTGCCGACGCGTCGCCGTATTTCCGCGTGTTCAATCCGGTGACGCAGGCGGAAAAGTTCGATCCGGATGGCGAGTACATCGCCCGGTGGGTACCCGAGCTGGCCCAGCTGCCGCTGCCGGCACGATTTGCGCCCTGGACCGATCCCGAAGGCGCCGCGACGCTTGCGCCGGGCTATCCGGCGCGACCGATCGTCGACTTGGCCAAGGGCCGCGATGCCGCGTTGGCAGCCTATGCGGCTTCCAGATGAGTCCATGTTCGAAGGCGCTGGCCATGCGCGCGAGTGGTCACCTCATGTCGCGTGGGATATCGCGCCGATTGATCGCTCCTGCGGGTCGTGCGTTGACGCTGCTCGCCAGCGCGTGATTCACTCGCCGCAGCAGCGGAGGGTTGGATGACGAACACGAAGGTGCCACGCGGGCGTACCCGCCGCGAGCCGATGTCGCGGGTCGACACCGCATGGCTGCGGATGGAACGCCCGACCAACCCGATGATGATCACCGGCGTGCTGATGCTGGCCGAACCGATGTCGCTGCCGCGCCTCAAGCGCGTGGTTGAGAAGAGGTTCCTCGACTACGCACGTTTCCGGCAGAAGGCGGTCGACACGCCGGCCGGTGCTTCGTGGCGCGACGACGAGCATTTCGATCTCGACTGGCACGTGCAGCTGTCCGCGCTACCCGGACGCGGCGACAAGCGCCAGCCGCAGAAGGGCAACGCCGAGAAGCGTGCGCTGGAGCGTTTCGTCAGCCAGCTCGCATCGAGCCCGCTCGACAAGAGCAAGCCGCTCTGGCAGTTCCACCTGATCGAGCACTACCACGGCGGCTCTGCGCTGGTCGCCAGGATCCACCACAGCTATGCCGATGGCATCGCGCTGGTGCAGGTGCTGTTGTCGTTGACCGATACCGCACGCGAGCCGGGCAAAGGTGACCTCGCGAAAACCTGGCTCAAGCAGGATGGCGACAAGGTCGCGCGCCGCGTCGGTGCGGTCGAGCGCTACACGAAGCTCGGCGGCAAGATGCTCGAGAAGGGCATGGAGATGTACCGCGATCCGACCCTCGCCGGCATGCTGGCGAAGGAGGGCGGCGAGATCGCGCGCGAACTCGTGCATGCGCTGGCCCTGCCGGACGATCCGCCTTCGATGCTGCGCGGAAAGCTCGGCATCGCCAAGCGCGTCGCCTGGGCCGAACCGCTCGACCTCGACGATGTGAAGGCCGTGGGCCGCGCCTGTGATTGCACGGTCAATGATGTCCTGATGGCAGCTGCAGCCGGCGCGTTGCGCGACTACATGATCGAACGCGGCGAGAACGTAGATGGGATGACGCTGCGCGCGACGGTCCCGGTCAACCTGCGGCCACTCGAGCACGCCAAGAAGCTGGGGAACCACTTCGGCCTCGTCTTCCTCGATCTCCCGGTCGGCGAAGCCAACCCGATCCGGCGCGTCGAACACGTTGCCGAGTGCATGAATCAACTGAAGAATTCGCGGCAAGCCATTGTTGCCTATGGACTTCTAGCAGCGCTTGGCATGGCGCCGCAGCCCATGCAGGAACTGGCGCTGGAGCTTTTCAGCCGCAAGGCGACGGCGGTGGCGACCAATGTGCCCGGTCCGCAGCGGCCGCTGTACCTGGCCGGCTGCATGGTGCGCGAGATGATGTTCTGGGTGCCGCAGACCGGCTCGATCGGCGTCGGCATTTCCATCCTGAGCTACAACGGCCGGGTGCATTTCGGACTGATCGCCGATGCCAAGCTGGTTCCCGATCCGGACGCGGTGATCCGTCGCTTCGGCCCGGAGTTCGACAAGCTGCTGTATCTGTCCCTGATGGGCAACTGGGACAACGTGTTGGATTCGGTCGCCGCCGAATCGATGCTGGTGTAGTCCTTCCCGCACGCCGGCTGAACGGATGGCGTTCCGATATTCCAGCGTTTGGGCTGCCGTCACCCTGCAGTTACGGCCGCGTGTTTAGCTTGTCGCCCCATTCACGGGCCCGGAATCCTTCCGGTAAAGACGAGGAGTCACGATGAGCAAGTATGCAACCGCAGCAATTTCCACCGCGCTCGCAAGCGCCATGCTGCTGGGCAGCTGTGCCACCTATACCGGCCAGACCTCCGCCCCGGACGACCCCAACCGGACCCGCAACAACGCGCTCATCGGCGCGGGCATCGGCGCGGCGGTAGGCTTGCTCAGCGGTGGCGATGCCACCGAGCGTCGCCAGCGCGCGCTGGTGGGTGCCGGCGTCGGCGGCCTCGCCGGCGGTGCGATCGGCGTCTACCAGGATCGCCAGGAACGTGCGTTGCGCGACGCCACTGCCAACACCGGCATCGGTGTCAGCCGCGATGGCGACAACATCGTCCTCAACCTGCCGGATGGCATCACCTTCGATTTCGGCAAGTCCAATCTCAAGCCGCAGTTCTACCCGGCGCTCGACGGTGTCGCCTCGACGTTGGCCCAATACAACCAGACCATCGTCGAAGTCGTCGGCCACACCGACAGCGTCGGCAGCGACGAGGCCAACCAGCGCCTGTCGCAGGCGCGCGCCCAGTCCGTCGGCAATTACCTGATGGGCAAGGGCCTGGTGCGAGAGCGCTTCGAGCTGGTCGGCATGGGCGAGCGCTATCCGGTCGCCAGCAACGATACCGACTCCGGCCGCGCCCAGAACCGCCGCGTCGAGATCCGCGTAGTGCCGCTGCGTTCGTAAGCAACGCGCTGTCGTAACGAAAAAGAGGCCGCTCGAAGCGGCCTCTTTTTTTTCCGGGGGTCGTCCTGGCCGGCTCAGGGCTTGGCGGCCGCCCCGTCGCCCTTGAGGTAGGTATCGAGGAAGGCCAGGATCTTGCCGTAGCCCTCGATCTGGTTCTTCTTCTTGGTGAAGCCGTGGCCCTCGTCGTCGAAGACGACATATTCGACCGGCACGTCGTTCTTCTTCACCGCGGCGACGATCTCGTCGGATTCGGGCTTGATCACACGCGGGTCGTTGGCGCCCTGCAGCACCATCAGCGGCTTGGTGATCTTGCCGGCGTGGAACAACGGCGAGGTCTCGATCAGCATCTCGCGTTGCGTCGTTGGATTGCCGATTTCCTTGTAGAGCGCTTCGCGGAAGCTTTCCCAGTACGGCGGGATGCTCTCCAGCGTGCGCACCCAGTTGGTGACGCCGAAGATGTCGACGCCGACCTTGAACTCTTCGGGCTGGAATGCCAGCGCGGCGACGGTCATGTAGCCGCCGTAGCTGCCGCCGATGATGCCGATGCGGTCGGGATCCACATAGTCCAGCGATTGCAGGTATTTCTTCCCCGCAACGGTGTCCCACAGCGGTTCGCGGCCATGCTTGCCGTCGTCGGCGGCGTAGAAGGTCTTGCCATAGCCGGAACTGCCACGGTTGTTGATGCCGAGCACGACATAGCCATGGTTGGCGAGGTACTGGATCAGGGCGCTGTGCGCGCGCGTGGTCTGTCCGCCCGGGCCGCCATGCACCCAGACGAGCGCCGGCGCCTTGGCCTGCGCGGTCGCCTGGTACGGCTTCCACAGGATGTTCGGCACTTCCATCGCATCGAAGCTCTTGAAGCGTACGACGCTCGAGTCGACCAGGTCGGCGGGATCGATGGCGGGGTTGAGCGAGCGGGTCAGCTGCTTCGGTTGGCCGCCGAACTCGAGCACGTATAGGTCGTTGGGCTGGCGATCGCCATTGAGGTAGAACGCCATGCGCTTTTCCGAGCGTGCGATGGTGCCGCCGCGGATCTCGCCGGCCGGCAGCTTCGGCAGTGCGATCGGCTTGCCGCTGGCGACGTCGATCACCTGGATGCTGGTGCTGCCATCCTCGTTGACCGCAACCACGCGGTATTTGCCGTCGTGCGAGAAATAGCTGTAGGCGATGTCCCAGTCGGCCTTCTGCACCAGTTCGTGTTTCCAACTGGACAGCTCCACCCGGCGCAGCTGCGCGAACTCGCCATCATCGTTGGCCGTGTAGTAGAGCCACTTGGAGTCGGGGCTGAAGTCCTCGCCTGCGAAATTCGCTTCGCCCTTGTGTTCGGAGACCTTCGTCAGCTTGCCGCCGGCCAACTCGGCGACAAACAGATCGCTGTCGTTGGTGGTGTTCGGCTTGGACAGCGACAGCCAGCGGCCGTCTTTCGAGATCGGCCCGAGATCGTAGCCGGCGTCGTTACGGTAGGCGAGGCTGCGCTCGTAGGTCTTGCTGTCGTAGCGATAGAGGTCGAAGAACTTCGGGTCGCGCTCGTTGCTGGAAACGTAGAAATGGCTTCCGTCGTGGCTGAAACCGTTGAAATTCGCCTTGAGCTCCTTGCCGGGCGTCAGATCGCGTTCCTTGCCGTCGGTCGCGAGGACGTACAGGTGGTTGAGTTCGTTGCCGCCCTGGTCGCGGGTCACCAGCACGCGATCGTCATCCGGAAAATAGGAGACCGCGTAGTTATTGTCGGTGGTCGACTTCGTCACCGTCGCCCATTCGCCGCCGCCGACAGGCATCGAATACGTGTTCCAGATGCCCGATTTGTTCGACGAGAACAGGATGCGCGATTCGTCCGCGGAGAACGACGCGCCGGAGACGCCGACGGTCTCGATGAAATCCTCAATCTTGTACTGCTTCGACGGCAGCGTCACGGTTTGGACAGACGTCGCGGCCGGTACGCCGGCCGCCGCATCCGCCGACTGTGGCGATGCGGTGCTGGTGAGTGCGGCGAGGGCCAGGATGGCGGCGGACAGCATCCGCAGGCGCAGAAAGGTCGCAGGCATGTTCGATTTCCCCAGGAAGGATGGATGGATCAACGACTATGGATACTAGGCAGTGGATACTAGGAACAAGCTGGCGGTTGCGGTAGGTCCAATGTCTTCGCGCGGCTCAGCAGGGCGTGCAGCATTTCCGTCGACAGGCCGTGCAGTACCAGTCGAAAGCCGGCGCGCAGCGTCGTCAAGGGCACCAGCGGGTGCTTGTTGTTGAGGAAGACCAGATAGTCCTGCCGCTCGAGCAGCGTCGCGGCATAGATGCCGATGACCTCGTCGAGCTGCAGCGAATTGGTCGCGCGCCAGAAGTCGTTGTCGGTCAAGAACAACTGGTAGATCGGCGTGTACAGCTCGATCGCGGTCTGCAGATCGATGAAGTTGGTCCAGCGATCCGGCATGTCGGCCAGCCGCGGTGCCGGCCGTTGGATCATCGAAAAGTCGAGTTTGTCAGGCGGCACGATGTGCTTGCCGCCGAGCGCGCGATTGAGGTTGATGACGAAGTTGAACAGATTGAGGTCGTGCTGCAGGAACACGTCGTCCTTCAGCGCGTCGATGTCGGCCGGATGCAGCGGATGCGAAGGCAGCACCTGGCCGGGCAGGGCATTGGTGCCGATGAACGACAGCACCTGCGAGCCGAGATGGAAGTGGCGCAGGATCAGCCAGTTCGCTTCGGGCCGGACGAAGGTCTTCATGCCCCAGACGATGGTGCCGTGCAGCAACCGCGACGAGGTCAGGTCGTTCGGCATCAGGATCTTGAGCAACTGGATCAGCACGATCGCCAGCCGCGCCAGCGGCCGCACCACCGGCAGCAGGAATTGCCGCGACCAGCAGGCGGCATCGGCCAGCCACGCGCACTTGACGTCGTCGGCGAGCGGCCCGCTGGCATCGAGGTAGAGCGCCAGCCAGGGGTTCGGATCGCGCGGATCGTGGGCGGCGTGCAGCCAGTCGTCGGACCTGCTCATCGGCTGTCGAAGCTCCGTTCTTGCTCGTCATTCCAGCGAAAGCTGGAACCCATTTTGATCTCCACTCGTGGCAGCGGAGAAAAGGCAAAATGGATCCCAGCTTTCGCTGGGATGACGAAGAGGTGGATCAGACCAGGTACAGCCCTGGGTCGAATGGTTTTCATCGGATCAACTCCAGCTGCCGCGCATACAGCGCGGCGGTGTGGCGGGCATCTTCGATGATCTCGTCGGCGATCGCGCGCCCGCCGATCGCCAGCGCGGTCTCGACCGCAGCCAGCCAGCGTCCGAGGTGCGCGACGTCGTTCTCGCCGTGATAGGCAAGGAAGCTGAAGCTGCGGCCGAGGAACCCGAGCCGCTTGCGTAGCAATGGCAGTAGCGCGGGCACGATGCGCTGGCCTGTGCCTTCGATGATGTACATCGCGCCGAGCAGGCCGAGTGCATCGGGTTGCGCGGCGCGCGCGTGCAGGTAGGCGTTGAGCGCCTCGCCGCCGGGATTGCGGCGCAAGTCGTCGAGCGACGCGACCTCGCCACCTGCATTACGGTAGTCTTCGAACAACACGTTGTAATCGTATTGCTCGTCATCGGCATGGTGATGCACGGTGTCGCGCAAGATCGCGTAACGCGGCGTCAGGTGGTCGGCGGCCTTACGCATCCACAGGCTGCCTTGCCGCACCTGCGGCACCCACTGCTCCATCCAGGCGACGTAGTCGGGTTTGCCGACGCTGCCATCGAGGATCTTGCGCACCAGCGTCGTCTGCCAGACGCGGCTGCGATAGTCGTGCCAGATCAGGGCGAGTTCGCGCAGCAACCGTGCCACTTCTGGAAGTTGTGCCGCTTCGTCGGCGGCATGCGGTGGTTCCGGCAACGGAACAGGCGAAGGTGGGCCGGCCACCTGCAAGGCAGGGGCGGCCTGTTCCGTGGCGGGTGCATAGCCGTCGACGACTTTCAGCAGGGCAAAGGCGACCGTGAAACGCCCCGACTCGGGCACGAACAACAGGACGTTGTCGCCTGGCTTGGGCGCGCGCTCGCGCAGGAAATCGTCGAGCATCGTGAAGATCGACGCCGAACCGAGATTGCCGCGGAAGCGCAGGTTGCTGTACCAGCGCTCCTGCGGGATATCCAGCTGCGCCAGTTCCAGGCACTGGCGCACGACGGGTGCGAAGCGCTCCGACGAGTAATGGCAGAGGAAGTGATCGACCTGCGACGGATCGATCGCGCCTGCCTGCGCCAGCTTCACGTATTCGTGGGTCGCGACATCGAACAGCTGCGGCAGCAGGCGGATGTCCTGGCGCAGCAGCATCGCGCCGGCCGCGTCGGCCTGGCTGAAGTCGTCGTAATCGCCCCACAGCGTGCCGTCGGGTGCGCGTCCGGCCTGCATGCACAGCGGCAGTTCGCCGGAGAACGAGCGCAGGTGCAGGTGCTCGAGCTTCAACGCGATGCCGCTGCCGGGCTGACGTGCCAGACGCCAGGCGCCGGCACCATCGGACAGCATCCAGCGCAGGAAATGCGCATCGAAATCGGCGTCGTAACCGCCGGGCGCGAAGCGTGAGCGCTTGAACAGGCGCGACGGGAATTCGGCGGTCGCCACGACGGCCTGGCGATGCTGGCCGTGCTGAAGCGCCAGCGCGGCATGCTGCAACGCGGCCATGCCGGATGCGCAGACACCGTGGTGACTGGCGGTCGTCATCGCGGGGGCATGCAGTTCCGCCTGCAGCATATTGGCGAAGCCAGGCAGGATCAGGTCGCCAGAAGACGTTGCGGCGGCAAGCAGGTCGATGTCGCGCAGCGCCGACTCGGGATCCGCGCCGAGGCAGGCGCGCACCGCCTGCGCGGCAAGACCCGCGCAGGTGTACAGGCTGCGGCCTTGCTCGTCGATGGCGTAATGCCGCGTCGTGATGCCGTTCTCGCCCAGGATGCGGCGCTTGATCCGCGGCGACATCGCGTTGATCGGCGCGATGAAGCGGTCGATGGCGTCGTTGTCGACGGGCGCCCCGGGAAAGAACGCGCCCGTGGAAGTGATGTAGACGTCGTCGAATCGCATGCGGGAGTTCCGTGGGCCTGGCGCCTTTATACCGAAAAACAAAAGTCCGCCAGCCGTTACCCGGTTGTCGCGCGTCGGCCCACGACAATCGGCGACGTGATGCACTCGTTACATCATCGCGTTGCCCAGGACTCTGGCGGTGCGCCAAGGACGAACATGATCTCAACCTGCAGTAGACACTCGGCAGCTGCCCGTCGAAGGGGCCGATGATGCAGCTGCGTTACGCGCACGTGTGCAGAAAGATCCCGCGCACCCCGACCTCGACGACCTCGCTATGACGGCGACTCTCATCCGTCGGTAGCCGAACGCAATCAGCGCGCCTTGAAGATACCCGGCCGCCAGCCGCTGTCCGAATAGTTTCTGGCCGGGCCGTAGCCGCTGCTGGCGCCATAACCCGCACCGAGTCCGCCATCCCTGGAACGGCGGCGGCGCATGCGCTCCTGCAATTCCTCGCGGCGACCGGCGAGCCATTCGGCGCGGCCCACGTTTTCCGGCTTCACGGCATGGCGCTCGGCCTCGCGCTGGCGGAAATCGCAGAAGTCGCTGTAGGCATCGATCTCGTGGCACAGCTCGCGCGCGCTCAGTTCGATCACGATCGCATCGTCGAGGAAGCCCAGCACCGGCACGTCGTCCGGAATCGCATCGGCAGCTGCGGCGAAATAAGCCAGGGCCGAGCGCACGTGCGCGGCATCCTCCCCCGACAAGCCCCAACCTTCGTCGCGGAGCATCGCGATCATCATGTCGAGTTGCAGCAATCGATTGATCACGAATTCGGGCGGCTCGCTTTGCTGCGCCTTGGACAGAAGCTCCGTGGCGGCCTGCACGATCTCGTCGTTGCTCATGCTGGCGGAGTCCTTGCGGGCCGCCTCGATCATGCCTTTGAAATGTTCGAGGTCCTGGTCCGACAGATCGATGTTGATGGTCAATGACATGACGTGCTCCATGGTGGGGGAATAAAAACCACGCCGGCCTGGAATGCCGGAGGGCTGGCGAATCTGGTAGCTGCCGGCGATGCGCAACGTGCGTACCGCCACCGCATGGGCTGCGGGCCTTAACGCGACAACGTGTTGCGGCGATATTCTCGGCCAAGTCGGCGGCACTGTCATCAGAGCGGGCGCGAGAAATGCGAACCGCTGATGTAGCACGCGCTGGATATCGTAAAGTCAGGCCGTGCCGCGCAGTGCCGCCAGGCGGCCGGGCTCGGCCCCGCCGACCGCTGGGGCCACGGCTGACCGTTGGATGGGCATGGGCGCTATCGCGCTGTCCGATCTGGAAACCCTGGCCGTAGGGTTGATCGCGCTCGTGGTGGCGACGGCGGCACCTTCGATCCGGTCTCGGCCTGGTCCCAAGACCGGTCAGTGGCGTGCGGCGGCGGGCACGGCGTTCGCATCGACCAGCAGCCGGACGTAGACATTGATCAGTTCGACGTAGTTCGCGATCGAGATGCGCTCGTCGATACCGTGGTAGCGCGGAATGTCTTCGCTGCGCGCCCGTACCGGCGAGATGCGATAGATGTCGTCGGTCAGCGCCGCCATGTGCTTCGCATCGGTGCCGCCGATGATCAGGGCGGGTGCGACGACCGCGTTGGGGTAGACCTCGCGCAGGCTGCGCTCGACGAGGCGGAAGCCGCGCGTCTCGGTACGCGAGGTCGGCGAGGCTTCCCGTCCACTATCGACATGGATGACGATGCCCGGGTCCGCGATCGCCCGACGCACGTGCCCCACCACGTCTTCGACGGATTCCCTGGGGTGGAGGCGGGCATTGATCGTCGCCGTGGCCTGGCCGGGCAGTACGTTGGTCTTGTCGCCCGAGCGCAGCCGCGTGAATGCGATCGTGGTGCGCAGCATGGCGTTGGTCACGGGCGACTGCTCGAGCCGCGAGCGGACCAAGCCACCGGTCAACCAGCGGTTGGATAGCAACACGCGATTCAACGGCGACATCTCCGGCGCCAGCGCGTCGAACATGTCCGCGGACACGCCATCGATCGCCGCCGGCATCGGCGCGGCTTCGAGGCGGACCAGGGCCTGCGCGAGCCGCACGATCGCCGAATCGGCGCTCGGCATCGAACTGTGGCCGGGTACGGCGCTGGCACGCAACGTCAAGGTCACCATGCCTTTCTCCGCAACGCCGACCAGCACTACAGGGCGGTCGATGTCCTTGAACACGCCCTCGGTCATCAGCATGCCTTCGTCGAGCACGAAATCCAGGCGCACGCCGCGTCGCTGCAGCAGTTGCGCGATCGCTTTCGCGCCGTGCTCGCCGCCGTTCTCCTCGTCGTGTCCGAACGCGAAATACACGGTCTGTCGCGGAACGAAGCCTTGCCGGGCCAGCGCGTCGACGGCTTCCATCATCGCGACCAGATTGCCCTTGTCGTCCCAGGCGCCGCGACCCCAGACGAAACCATCCTGGATGCGTCCGGAGAACGGCGGATGGGTCCACTGCTGCGCATTGCCGGGAGGTACCACATCCTGGTGCGCCATCAACAGGATGGGCTTCGCGCTGGCGTCGCTGCCGCGCCACGTGTAGAGCAGGCTGTAGCGGTTGATCGTTTCGCGGTACATCGCGGCGTGCGCCGCTGGAAACGCGCGTTGCAGGTAGGCCTGCAAGGCAATGAACGCATCGGCGCTGGCGTCGGGGCGCTCGTCGTAGGACATGGTCGGGAGCGCGAGCGCGCCGGCGAGGCGGCGCGACGCAGCCGCCGCGTCGAGCGCGGCCGGCGGCGACGCTGCCACGCGCATCTGTTGTGACGGCTTGCGCAGCGTGTTGAATGCGATGATCGCGACGAGCAGCGCCAGGTTGAGCAGCAGCACGACCATGACGGTGCGGCCCAACGCGTGCATCGGATGCGTGCGGCGCCTGTCGACGATGTTGCGGGACCTGTTCATTGGAACCGGTACGCCGCTTGCACATACCAGAAGCGACCGGGCACGTCATAGGTGCCGGGATCGTAGCCGTTCAATGCACAGCTGTGGCAGACCCGTGGATCCTTGTCGAAGGCATTGTTCAATCCGAGCGACAATTTCAGCCCGTCGCGGCCGAAGGGGTCGTTCCAGCCGGCATACAGGTCGTGGTAGGTCGTTGCCCCGAGTTTGTCGCGCGACAAGGCCGGATCGGCCGGATTGGGATCCGAACACAGGCCCAACGCGGTCAACGATTGTTGCGGATCGTTGTCGAATGCGTCCGAGCAGCGTTCCGTCAGCGAGTCGATGTAGCGCACGGTCCAGCCGAGGCTCCAGTCGCCGAGGCCCCAGTCCAGGCGCAGGTTGGACTGCCATTCCGGGATTGAACTGTCGTTGACTTCGACGCCCACGGTCCGGCTGAAGGTGTTGCCGAACGCATCGGTGGCGATGTAGTCGTCGACGTAAGTCGTCTGCCATGCAGCGGCGAAGCGGCCGATGCCGGTCGTCAGCGACCAGTCGACGACGATGTCGACGCCGTCGGTCTCGATCCGGCCGATGTTCGCCAGCCGGTTGTCGAAGGCGGCGATCGAACCGCTCGCCGAGCGCACGATGCCGGCGCAGGCGGCCGAATCGGCATCGCCCGATTCCACGCAGCGATCGAGCACGTCCTGCGCGTTCGGCGCCTGGATCGCATCGTCGATCTCGTGCCGGTAATAGGTGAGTTCGACGTCGAACGTATCGGCGAACGCGCTGTCTTGCGCCCAGCCGGGGCTGTAGACCAGACCTAGCGTCAGGCTGTCGGAGGATTCCGGTTGCAGTTCGGCATTGCCGCCCGTGGTCGTGAACACCTGGAAGCCGAGCTGCGTGTAGGAGGCGGGCACGCCCAAGGCCTGGCAGTTCGCGATCAGTTGCGAGTTGCCGGACGTCGCGAAGCCGGAGCACGGATCCTTGATGCTCGCGCCGAACTGCGACAGTCCGAACAATTCACCGATGAACGGCGCACGGAAGCCTTCCGACCAGGTCCCACGCAACAACAGGTCCTCGCGCGGGCGCCAGCGCAAGCCGAACTTGCCGGTGGTGACGTCGCCGAAGGTGCTGTAGTCCGAGTAGCGCGCGGCGAGGCTCAAGTCCAGCGATTTGGCGAAAGCGGCATCGCGCAGCAGCGGCACGTCGAATTCCGCATAGGCCTCGTGCACGTCGTACTCGCCGCGTGTCGGAATGGTGGCCGCAAGGTCCGGGATCTCGCCCGCGACACGCGCCTGGTCGGGCGTGAACGACCCTTCGTAGCTGCGCGATTCGACGCCGGTCGCGAACGACAGCGGGCCTGCGGGTAGGTCGAGCAGGTCGCCGCTCAGGTTCGCGCTGAATACCTCGAGTTCCTGCCGGCTGGCGTCGTGCACGTCCGCGCGGATCCAGTCCAGCATCTGCGGCGTCAGGGTGCCAGCGCCATCGGCACCCTGGCCGCCGAACAGGTTCAATGGCGTGCAGCCGGGCGTGGCCGCACAGACCGACGGGTCGCCCAGGGCCAGCTGGATGCGGCGCAGGTTGAAGGTATTGCGGAACGACTGCTGCGCGCGGTTCTCAGAATTGCTGTAGTTCGCGTCCCAGAAGAAGTTCCGTTCGCCCAGATCGAATGTGCCTTCGAGTCCGGTGCCGAAGTAGTAGGTGTCGACCGTTTGCTCGAAAATGCGCGGTCCGGCCTCGATCGGACGGCGCGCGATCGCGACCATGTTCGCACCCGGCGCGGTGCCGACCGGCACCAGGTCGACGCCGAACGGATTGAATGGATTCAATCGCGACACGCCGATGCGATCGGCGAGTCCGTTGCCCGGCGCTTCCGGGCCGATCACGATGGTATTGGGCGCCGCCTGGTTGACCGATTCGCGCGTGTTGTACAGCGCCTTCATGTACCAGCTGGTGTCCGGCGTCAGCTCGTAGCGTGCGGATCCGAACAGGCTCTTGCGCTTGCTGGGCGTCAGCACGAGATTGAACGGTGCCGCGTTGAATGCCTGGTCGTTGCTATAGCGCACGAAACCGGAGGGAAACGCGGGGCTGCCGTTTTCGGCCACGGGCGTGCCGGCCGGCGTGGTGATGTCGCACAGCGGAACATCCGGATTGCCGTCGCCGTTGACATCGATCGCCGGTGGACACAGGCCCGGAGGCGTTGCGAACGTAGGAATGAACAGGAAGCGGCCCTGCGGCGTCACCGGACTGCCGCGGGTGGGGCCGGCGGCGAATTCCGCCGAGATATCGCGATCGCCGGAAGCGACGCGTTGTTGCTCCTGATAGCTCGCGGACAGCACGCCGCTGAAGCGTTCGCCACCGCCGCCGAGCGTCATTTCCACGCGCGGATTCTCGCCGTCGCCTTGCTCGAACTCGCCATACGAGGCGAGGATCTGCGCGCCGCGTACGTCGCGACGGGTGATGACGTTGACGACGCCGGCGATCGCATCGGAGCCGTAGATCGCCGATGCGCCATCGCCGAGCACGTCGATGCGCTCGACGATCGCCAGCGGAATGGTGTTGAGATCGACCGCACCACCGACGCCAGATCCCGAGGATTCGTTCACCCAGCGCTTGCCGTCGACCAGCACCAGCACGCGCTTGGATTCGAGATGGCGCAGGTCGACCTGGCTCGAGCCTGCGCCGATCCCGCCGCCATCCGGCGGCGCGCCGGCATTGCCGCTGGTGTTGAACTGCGCATTGAGCGCCTTGCCGCCGCTGGTCAGGCGCTGCAGCACTTCGCCGATCGACGTCAGGCCGGTGCGCTCGATGTCGTCGCGGCGGATGCTGAGGATCGGCGACTGGTCGACCAGCTCGGCCTTGCGGATGCGGCTGCCGAGGACTTCGACTGCATCGAGTTCGACGGCAGCGAGTTCGACGGCGTCGATTTCGGTAGCTGCAGGCTCCTGCGCATGCGTCGTCGTCGTGAGGCAGGCCAGCGCAAGTCCGAGCGCGAGCGGAGTCCAGCGTTGCTGCGTTACCGAGCGGAGCGGTGTACGGGTTTGCATTGCGATCGGGTCCTTTGGCAATCGGAGTGGTGCGACGCGACGTTGGCCGACCAGCGACAGGCGCGCGGCAGCACGCCTCGCGACCCGGAAGGTCGGCGGCGGTCGATGCACGGGAATGTCGTTGGATGCGCGTGGCGCGTCCGCAGGGTCGGCACTGTAGGGCCGGCCGTGGCGCGCAGCGACTGCTTTTCGTTGGCCTTCACACCTGACGATGGTGCGGCGGCAGTGCTACCTGATACGCGCCGTCGAACTCGGGCGCGGCCGGCTCATGTATTGCAGCGATCAAGAACAGGCCGGGTTCCGGGTTGCGTGGAGATTCCGGCCTGTTGTCGTACCTCTACAAGGGGCCGTCGGCGCGTCATGTTTCGGTCTTCGCCGACGGTGATTCGATGTCAGTTCAGAGATTTGTCCGGGAAGTACCCCGTGCCCTTGCAGCGCGCGCGGGGCCGAAATTGAAGTTGCTCGGCGGCGCCGACGTGATCAGAACCCCAGGATGGCGCAGAGGAGCGAGAAGAGAGGCAACCGTATCGCGGACAAGCAGAAAGCCTGCCGGAAAGTCCGGCAGGCCTGTCGCTGCGATCACTGCTTGCTGGCGGCGCCCGGTGCCGGCTTGGCGAGACCTTGTGCCAGGGCTTCGTTGACCAGCTTCTGCAACTGGAGTTCGGCTTGCTTGACGTGCTGCTCGTGCTGCTTGCTCAGCGCGTCCATCTGCGTGCTCAGCGCTTCCATGGGCTTGCTGGCCTGATCCATCTCGCGGGCGAGGGCATCCATCGGCTTCTGGTTGGCATCGAGTTGTCTGGCTGCCGCGTCGAGTAATTCGCTTTGCTGATCCATCTGTTCGCCCAGCGCATCCATCTGTTCGCTCAGCGTGTCCATTTGTGCTTCCAGCGCATCGCGTTCCGCCTCGCTGGCCTGCGCCATGCCGGCGGCCAGGCGTGCCTGCTGCTTGCCGAGTTGCTCCTGCTGTTCGCCGAGCTGTTCCATGCGGCGAGCCGCCGCGTCCATCTCCGGCGTGGGTTGATGATGCACTGCCAGTTGTTCCATCTTCGCGCCGAGCGCTTCGAGCTTGTCGCCATGGACTTCCATCTGGTCGCCGAGCGCGCGCATCTGCGGCTCCAGCTTGTCGGCTTCGCGCCAGGCTTCCATGGCTCGCGCGACAGTGGCGGGATCGACGACGACATAAGCCTTGTCGGCGCGGCGGAACCAGAGGAAGTCGCTGTCCAGGCTGTCGCGCGCCGCCTCGATGGCGTCGATGTCATCCATCGAACCCGACATCGTGATGCCACTCTTGCCCTTGCGCACGAGCGCGAATGCCTCACGCGGTTCGTCTTTGCGAATGCGCGTGACCTGCGCGACCGGAGCGCGCGGCGTAAGCACGGGACCGCTGGCGACCGCGGGTACCGGAACTTCGGCTACGGCGCGTGGCACGGCGATCGGGTTCTCGATGCGCAGTCCTTGCGCCTGCGCATACAGGGCGATGCAGGCGGCGGCGAGGCCGAGCAGCGGAAAAGCGATCCTGCCGCCGACGGCGCGGCGACCAGGCTGGATCAGTTGCTGAATGCGGGACATGAGGTGGCCTCCGTGAGTGGCGCGTGCGGCTAGCGCGAGGTGGGGTGGGGCGGGGCAGCGGGATTTGAATTCGGACAGTTCGGATAACGCGAGCGCGAGGCGGCGCGGCGCGCGTGTCACGTCGGCCGCCAGCTGGTCGGCGATGTGTTCGCGCTCGATGCGGATGCGGCGCGACAGCCACCAGGTGACGGGGTGATAGAACAGCAAGGCCTCGACCATGCCCTGCAGCAGGTTGACCAGGTAGTCGTGGCGGCGGACGTGGGCGAGTTCGTGCGCGAGCAGGGCTTCGATGAGATCGACCGGCATGCGCGCGAGCAGCGCGGTCGGCAGCAGCACGACCGGGCGCCACCAGCCCGCGGAGGCCGGCGAATCGAGCGTGTCGACCAGGCGCAGCGCAACGGGGTGCGTCAGTCCAAAACGCTGCGCGAGCGCATCGAGGCGTGTTTGCCAGGAAACGTGCGCCGGCCCCTGCGGGATCGTACGCAGTCGCCGGATCCACACCACGCCCATCGCCATGCGCAGCGACAGCACGCTCGCGCCGGCGGCCCAGAGGGCGACGATCAAAGGGAAGGCATCGTCGAACCGTGTGAGCCATGTGCCGGCATCGAACATCGGCAAGGCGGGCGCGCCGACGGCCTGCCGTGGCGCCTCGATCAGCGCGATCGTGGCCGCCGCCGGTGCATCGCCGGTGAGCTGTACGAACACGCTGATCAACGGCACCGCCACGCAGGCGAGCATGGCCGCGCAAGCCACGGCATAGCGTGCCTGCGGACGGGCACCGCGCAGCAGTTGCAATGCGATCGCGGCGAGCAGCCCGATCAGTGCGCCCTGCCAGATGAAGTGCAGCAGCGCGCGGCCAAGCACCGGGATCAACGATGCCAGCAGGTCAGCCATCGGGATTCTCCTTGAGGAAGCGTTTGATCTCTTCGCGTTCCTTGTCGGTGACGTGGTCGCTCAAGGCGGCGAGCACGAGGTCCTTGCCGGAACCGGCGAAGGCCTTGTGGATGAGGTCCTTGAGCAAATTGGTCTGCAGCGCGTCCTGTGCGTGCGCAGCGGCGTAGATGTGCGAGCGCTGATTCTCGTCGCGCACGAGCAGGCCCTTGCCGTGCATCACCTGCATCAGGCGCAGCACCGTCGCGTAGACGAGATCGGGCCGTTCCGCCTGGCGCGCCTGGTGGATGTCTTTCACCGTGGATGGCCCGAGGCGCCAGATCACGCGCAGCAGGTCGAGTTCGGCGGTGGTGGGCTTCGGCGGCTTGGTGGGCTTGCGTGGCATGCGCTGCATCCGTCCCGTCACAGGTCAGGGGATGCGCGCACCGTAAATCATGTAGATCGTTTTGTCTAGACCGTTTGGTCTATGTCAAAAGTCATGGGTGCTGCACGCGCTGTCGGTGGTTGCCGCGTCATCCACCGTCACCTGATCTGCGCTTCGCTGGGTGAGGTTTCGCAGAACGCCGAGATGCTTAGTTCCTCGGCAAGCCAGAAGTTCCGAGGCCGCGACAGGCCGCGCGGAACACGCGGATGGCTGAGCGCAGGAACATCAGCAAGAGCAGGGCAGCGACGATCAGGTCGGGCCAGCCGGCCCCGAACAACCAAACGCCCACTGCCGCCGCAAGCACGGCGAATCCTTCCCAAACGTCGTTGCGCGAGCACTCCCACGCCGAGGCCATGTTGACGTCGCCGTGGCGATAGGGCGACAGCAGATACAGGCAGAAACCGTTCGCACCAAGATTCAGCAAGGCCGCCGCGCCGATCGTCTCGAACAACGGTGTGGCCGGGTGCGCGAGCCGCCATCCGATCTGCAGCGCCACGGCGATCGCCGCAGCGAGGATCAATGAGGCCTTGACGAGGGCGACCTGTGCCTTGGCTCTCTGACTGGCGCCGACAACGGCCAAGCTCAGTGCATAGGTCAATGCGTCGCCGAAGTTGTCCAACCCGCCGGAGAGCAGAGACGAAGAACGACCGTGCACTGCCGCCGCGATCATCAACGCGAAGGTCGCGGCATTGATCGCCAACACGACGACCAACGTGCGGCGTTGCTTGGCCTGCAACGCACGTACGTCGATTTCCTGCTGGCAGCAACTGTCGCTCATGGTGGACTCATCCGTGCGACCGCGATTCGCGCGACTGGGCCTTGCGGTGCAACCAACGATAAAGCGCCGGCAGGACCAGCAATGTGAGGAACGTCGACGACACGATGCCGCCAATGACCACCGTTGCCAATGGCCGCTGCACTTCTGAACCAGCCCCGACGTTGAATGCCATCGGCAGGAAGCCAAGCGAGGCGACCAATGCGGTCATGAGCACGGGCCGAAGGCGGCCCAACGCGCCATCGACGATCGCGTCGTCCAGGACATCCCCCTGCTCGCGCAGTTTGCGGATGAAGGCGATCATGACCAGACCGTTGAGCACGGCGACGCCCGACAGAGCGATGAAACCGACGCCCGCGGAGATCGACAAGGGAATGCCACGCATCATCAAGGCGACCACGCCACCAGTCAGCGCCAGTGGGACGCCGCTGAACACGATGATCGCGTCCTTGGCCGAGCCGAATGCCATGAATAGCAGGGCGAAGATGATCGCCAGCGTGACCGGCACGACGACCGACAGACGCTGGCCAGCCGAAATCAACTGCTCGAAGGTACCGCCGTAATCGATCCAGTAACCGGTCGGCACCTGGACTTCGGCATCGATGCGTTGTTGTAGTTGGCTAACGAAGCCACCGAGATCGCGCCCGCGGACATTGGCGGTCACTACCACGCGGCGCTTGCCATTCTCGCGATTGATCTGATTCGGACCCTGCAGCGTCTCGATCCTGGCCACTTCCCGCAACGGTACGGTGCGCGGCGTGTCAGACCAGCCACCGACACGACTCGACTCGTCGGCGTTGTCGCCGCCGCCCAGCGGAATGGGCAAGTCGGCCAACGCGGCCGGATCTTGCCGCAGGCGTTCGGGCAGACGCACCACGATGTCGAAGCGGCGATCACCCTCGAACAATTGCCCTGACACTTCACCACCGACCGCTGTCGCCACGGTTTCCTGCACCGCTCCCGGATTGAGGCCATAGCGCACCAGTGCTTCCCGGTCGGGAGTGACCGTTAGCAGGGGCAGTCCGGTGGCTTGCTCAAGCTTGACGTCGGCCGCGCCCGGTACTGCCTTGGCGACGTCCTCGATCTGCTTGCCCACCTTGACCAGAATGTCCAGATCGTCGCCGTAGAGCTTGATCGCGACATCGGCACGTACACCCGAGATCAACTCGTTCATGCGCATCTGGATCGGTTGGGTGAACTCGTAATTGTTGCCAGGCAATTGTTTGACTGCTGTTTCGATCTCCGCGACGAGTTGCTCACGGTGCTTGCGCGGATCAGGCCATTGCGCGCGCGGCTTCATCATCAGGAAGGTGTCGGCCACGGACGGCGGCATCGGATCGGTCGCCACTTCGGCGGTGCCGAGCTTGCCGAACACGCGTTCCACCTCCGGAAACTGTTTGATCCGCGCTTCCAGCATCGATTGCATCGTCACCGCCTGGTCGAGACTGGTGCCTGGAATGCGCAAGCGCATGCAGAGCGATGTCGCCTTCGTCGAGATTGGGAATGAACTCCGTGCCCAAGCGCGTGGCCAGGAGTGCACACACGGCCATCAAGGCGAGCGCGCCTCCCATCACCCACGCGCCCCGTCGCAAGGACCACGCCAGCAGCGGCTCATAACGACGCCTGGCCCAACGCATCACACGGTTTTCCTTCTCATCGACGCGACCACCGAGGAACACCGCCACGGCTGCCGGCACGAAAGTCAGCGAGAGCAGCATGGCGCCGGTCAGTGCAAGCACCACGGTGATGGCCATGGGATGGAACATTTTTCCTTCGATACCCGTCAGCGCGAAGATCGGCAAATACACGGCCGTGATGATGCCGAGGCCGAACAGGCTCGGACGAATCACTTCTGCCGTTGCCGAGGCTGTCACGTCGATGGCGCTCTTCTTCGGTCATGACGCGACCAAGCGTGTGCTGCACCTCCCCGAAACGCCGCAGACAGTTCTCGATGATGATCACCGCGCCATCAACGATCAGGCCGAAGTCGAGCGCGCCCAGGCTCATCAGATTGCCCGAGACACCGCCGCGCACCATGCCGAAGACGGTGAACAGCATCGCCAGTGGAATGACGGCTGCGGTGATCAAGCGCCGCGCGGAAATTGCCGAGCAGCAGGAACAGCACCACGATCACCAGCAGCGCGCCTTCGACTAGATTCTTTGACACGGTCGCGATCGTGCGGTCGACAAGTGCGGTGCGGTCATAAACCGGACTCGCTACGACGCCCATGGGCAGGCTGTCATTGGCGGCAGCCAGCTTGGCGGCCGAGGCCTGCGCCACTTCGCGGCTGTTGGCGCCTACCAGCATGAACACCGTGCCGAGCACCACTTCGCGTCCGTTCTGCGTGGCCGCGCCAGTGCGCAGTTCCGGACCTTCGCCGACGTCGGCCACGTCGCGCACGCGGATCGGGACGCCTTCGCGGCGGTCGAGCACGATGTTGCGGATCATCTCCAGATCGGCGACCTGGCCGGGCACGCGCACGAGGAATTGCTGCCCGTTGCGCTCGATGTAGCCCGCGCCGATGTTCTGGTTGTTGGCGGCCACGGCCGCAACCACGTCGTGCAGCGTGAACCCGAGCGCGACCAGCTTGGATGGCTCCGGCGTGATGTGGATTTGCCGGGCGAAGCCACCGATGGTGTTGACCTCGGTGACGCCCGCCGCGTTGCGCAGCTGCGGGCGCACCACCCAGTCCTGCAGCGTGCGCAGATCCGTTGGCGTCCACTGCGTGCCGTCGGTCTTGCGCGCACCGGGTTTGGCTTCGACGGTGTACATGAAGATCTCGCCCAGGCCGGTCGCGATGGGGCCCATCTCGGGCTCGAGTTCGTCCGGCAATCTGCGATTTCACCTGCTGCAACCGCTCGCTCACCGCTGGCGCGCGAAGTACAGGTCGGTGCCGTCCTTGAATGCCACCGTGACCTGCGACAGACCGTAGCGCGAGATGCGAACGCGTGTAGTCGAGACCGGGCAGGCCGGCCATCGCCGTCTCGATCGGATAGGTGACGCGTTGCTCGGACTCCAGCGGCGAATAGCCGGGCGCTTCGGTGTTGATCTGCACCTGGACGTTGGTGATGTCCGGCGTGGCATCGATGGGCAGCTTGGTGAAGCTCCATACGCCGAGCGCAATGAGAACCAGAGTGAGCGCAAGCATCAGCCAACGATGCGCGATGGCGAAGCGAATGATCCGCTCGAGCAGGCCTGCAGCTTGAGGATCGCGAGCGTCAGTGGTCATGCGAGGCCCCCGACTTCTCGATGTCGGCCTTGACCAGATAACTTTGCTCGACCACGACGGCATCGCCGGGCTTCAAGCCCGACAGTACTTCCACCTGGGTGCCATCGCGCTTGCCCAGTTCGATTGGACGTACCTCGTACGTGTCGCCGACGCGGAGGAAGACCGCTTGCCAATCGCGGAAGGTCTGCAGCGCCGACAGCGGTACGACAAGTTCGGCCGGTTGCTGTTCGACGGTAATGCGCGCCTTGACCGCCGAACCGGGTCGCCACAAGCCGTCGCCATTGGCGATGGTGGCGCGTGCCACCGTGCTCTGGCTGGCGGTCGCGGTGCCCGGCAGCACGCGCTCCAACACGGTCTCTACCGTGACGCCGTCGCTCATGCGTGTCACGGCCACGGGCACACCGGGACGGATGTGCTGTGCGTCGGCGCCGAAAATATGCAGGTCGACCCACAGCGACGAGAGATCGGCGATCTCGAACAATGGTGAGCCTTCGCTTGCGACCGAGCCGACCGACGCATCGCGCGCAAGCACCACGCCGGAGATCGGCGCGGTCACCGTGTAGTTGGTCAGGCTGAGATTGCTTTCGATGGTAGCGAGTGCCTGACCGGCCCGTACCTGATCACCGACGTTGACGCGCAAGCTGCGGATCGGACCCGGGAAACGGGCCATCACGTTGGCGACGCGGCCTTCGACAGGCGTCAGCAAACCCTGCACCTCATGCTCGTCGGCGATCACGCCGGAAGTTGCAGGCGCCACGCGGATACCAGCATCGGTGGCGATCTTGCCGATAATTTCGGTGCGGCCTTCGTAGCTCGGGTACGCCCAACGCAGCGCCTTGCCGTCGATCCTCGCTAGGACGTCGACTTCGAACGAATGCGGCTCGCCTACGATCGTGCCGGCCATCAGGCTGCCATCGACCTGCGGCTTGAGCGTGTGGTTCTCGGCAATATCGCCCAGGCGTTTGAGTCGTATCTCGACAGCACCCGCCGTCGCCGGCAGCAGTTTGTCGCCTTCATACAGCCAGGCTTGGTATTTCGGCGGCGTGCCGTCTTCGGCGATGGCCAATTCGACCGCATAGCCGGATTGTTCCAGCAGGCGACCGCCATGCTCGCCCTTCTTGGCTTCCTCGGCCTCAGCGTGCTCGCTACCTTCGCCATGGCTGTCTTCATTCGATGGACTACCACCGCAGGCAGCCAGCAGCAGGACAAGCACCAAAGCGCCGATGGGATGTTGTGGCTTCACGGGATGGTTCCTTGTGCGGCGTGCGGCGCGGGGCGGGCTACGAACGCCTGGCCGGTGAGCCGCTGGATTTCGATGAGGGCGCGTTGGGCATCCAGCGCGACTTCCAGTTGCTGCTTGCGCGCAAGCGTCCGCTCGGATTGCAGCTGTGCCCATTCCAGATAGCTGATGGCGCCGCCGCGATAAGCGCGCTCAGCGGCGGCTTCTGCTTTAGCCAGTTTGGGCAACACGTCGTCCTGCAGCCGCGTGACCTCCACCTCCGCCACACGATATCGGCCGTGAGCTTCCGCCAGGGTCGAGTAGAGCGACAGGCTCTTGGTCTCGCGCTCGATTTCCACGGCGGCAAGTTCGGCTTCGGCCGCGCGGATATCAGGTTCTGCACGGCTGGCGGCACCTAGCGGCATCGAGACACTGCCGATCAGGGCAAATTCATCGGTCGTCTGCAGTCGACGCACGCCAACCTGCCAATCGAGATCGGCACTGCGTTCGCTGCGCGCCAACTGCAGGCGTGCTTCGCGAATGCGGCGCTCGCCGACAAACTGGTTGAGTTCAGGCGTACTTTCGAGCAGATCGGCCAACGCGGCGAAATCGTCGATGGCAGGCAACCGCAGCGGATCGGAGGCCATCACTTCGAAGTGCGGATCGCGCTCCCCCCACAACGCCGCCAAGTGCTGGCGTGCGGCGGCCAATCTCTGTTCGGACCGCGCGCGATCGAGCTCGGCCTTGGCCAATGAGGCTTGCGCGCTCAGGACGACCGATTCCGGTGAGGCGCCGGCTTGCAGTCGCTGCCGTGCGCCCACGACGGTGCGTTGCCGCTGTCCAATATCCAGCTGCGCGATCTCGCGCTGGCGTTCGGCTGCGACCATGGCCAGGTAGCGACGCGCGACTTCCGCCAGCAGATCGAGCCGGCGGCCCTCGCGCTCGACCGCGAGGGCATCGACGCGGCTTTGCGCCAGGGTCCGGCGCGCATCGAGCTTGCCACCGCGCTCCAGCACGGAGGCCAGGGTGAGCGTCAGCTCTGCCTGCTGCAGGCCACTGGCATCGCCGGTTCCAAATGCGTTCTCTGCAGTCGCGCCGAGGAGCAGGGCCGGCTGCAAGATGGCGTGCTCCAGCTCGGCGGACAACGCATCCCGGCGTGTACCGAACAGGCGTAAATCAGGATGGCTTTCGGCAACGCGGGAGAATGCGTCGTCCAGGGATAAGCGGTCGGCGGCATGTGTGGGGAAGGCCACAATAGCCACAGCGACCAATGCGGCGAAGGCCGCAAGTCGCAATTGCATGGGGAAACTCCGAATGTGCGATGACAGGGTCCCGGCTTAGCGCCGGCCGTACGTCATGCCGTAATCGGAGGTCGAAATGGTCCGTGGGCCGGGGCTTGGATCACCCCCGGAAGCTCACACGTCGAAGGTGCGGTTTCCTCGAGCGCCGGAGTAGGCACATTTAACGCAGGCACGCCCAGCGCACCCGATTGACCGCAGCAGTGGGCGAAGTGCAGCAGCGCGTGCAGTGTTTCAGGCGTCTCGCCGGCATGGTCTTCTGCGACAGAGACATGATCGTGGTCGACCGAAGATTGGGCATGCCCGAGGTGTAAGGGACGACCCGTCTGATGATCGGATAGCTCGTGCAATTCGCCCAACGACGCCAGGACCGGTTGCAGCGTCGTGCCTGCGGCAAACAGCAAGAGTGCTAGCAAACGAAGCGCGTATGACAAGCGACGGCGGTTGGGGAAACCGATCATGACCCGAGTCTACTGGACGGACGTAACGTTACACAATTCCCTGGGGTTATCGTCGAGTGAGTCATGTTGACGGCAGCAGTCGCCTTGCTGCATAGGCGGACATGGCACCGTTCCATAGGAGCAGAAGACGCAACAGTCGCCCGGTTTTGGTTGCAGTACCTGACCGCATCCGAGGCAATCGTAGAAGAACGAACAAGCGTCGCTGGGCATCGGTTCCATAGCTTGATGCCCGCAGATAGGGCAACTCACCAGGCTATTCAGTTCGAGGGTGCTCATGATCGTTCCATCGTGACGCTTGCCATCGAAGGGCGGCCGAAGCCGCCCTTCGTTTAGGTTCACACCCATCTCGGAAGCACGAACGCGAACAGCGCGCCCACTGTCGTGCAAAGCAGCGCAACCGCCCACAAGACCCAACTCACACGCCGCAGCCGTGTGCATGCCGCAGCCAAGACCCGATCCGCGCGACACGGCAGTGAGCGGGCGTGCCATAACATCGCACCAGACAGCGCCAGCATGCCGAACGCAACCCCGAATACGACGGCCTTGTGTTCCGACAGCCAGATCAACTGCGGCACGGCCGTGACCAATCCGGCGAGCGCCGCGCCTGCGCCCAAAGCCACCATCACCGCCGGCAACACGCAGCAAATCAAAGTGCCCCCGCTGGCGAGCAGGGTGACGGCCGCAACTCCAAGGTTGCGGCGCAGCGGCGCTTGCGCGACTTCCACCTCATTCATGGGCCGCTACTCGCTTGCGAATGGCGTCTAACGAGGCGTCGGTGCGGCGGATGGCGACTATGGTGTAACCAGCGTCGGTGATCGCCTTGCGCAGCTTGGCATCGTCGATGTCGGTGTGCTCCTTTAATTCAACAGCCACGATCCGATCTTCGAGGCTGACGAATACAGCTTGCGTCGCGGGCAAGGCCTTCAGCGCCTTTTCGATGCCCTGCGCGCAGAACGCGCAGACCAGTCCGTTGACATCCATTTCAATGGTCTTGGCCGATGCCAGCGTGGTCATGCTGAGCAGCAGGCCGAACACAACTGCACTAAGCGATTTCATTGAGGTTCTCCACATCAGAAGTTGAACATGGCCATGGCCTGGAGCTTGCCGTCGGTGGTGGCGCCAAACTCGACCCAGGTGCCGCCCTTGAACAGGCGGACCAGCAGGGCGGTTTCGGTGCCCTTAAACAGATCGCCGGTGTAGTGGCGACCTTGCACGACGAACCAGGTGGCGAGAGTGTCGTAATCGTGGGCGTAGGGCGCCCAGCCGAGTTGCACGGTATCGATGCGATGCGAGAACGCATCGCTTTCCTGCAGATCCGACCGGAACGAGCCGTAGACGCGGCGTGTTTCGTAATCCGCTTGCAGGCCGATGTTGCGAGACAGCGTGCTACCGGCGAAATCATTGCCGGTGGCCTGCCCCAAACCGCCCCACACGAACACGTTGGCTTGCGCTCCGGGTAGATTCCAACGCTTGGCCAACAGGTTGCCGCGTAGGTAAGTGATATGACGCAGCTTGGCGCCATCCTCGCTTTGCAGTTCCAGCCAGCCGCCGCCGAGCGAGTACCAATAGCGGGGCGCATAGAACACCTGCGCTTCGTTCATGGTGCCAGCGCCGTGCTCGACCATCACGGTCGTGCCGTTGGCGAATGCGATCGGTTTGGCCGCCGCAATCACGGGCATGAGGCCGAGCAGCCAAACGGCCGCCCAGCATTTGTAGGGATTCATGTTGACTCTCCATCGATTGCCGCACAGCGCGGCACGGAGCGCGCCGGCAGGCGCGCTCATTCAGATTGGAGGCGTCAGGCGATCGGAGGTCGCAGCGGCGTATCGATCAACCGCGACGGTGGCGGAGTGGCGCGCCACGAAAAGATGAGCGGGACTGGCGGCATGGCCGCCGGCAGGCTTGTGAATTGCGGGAGGAGACCTGTACCCACACAGGCTGAAATGTCGCACGTCGGCTGCGGGCAGCAGCCGTCTTCGCAAGGTTCGCCGTTATGCGGCTTACTCGGGGCCGGCATAGCATCGTGGCACGGCATTTCGGAGGACGCCGTGGCCGCCGCGGCGTCCAAGATGGACACAGCCGCCCGCGCAGGCCAGACGCTGACGCTGCCCGGCAGGATCAGGGCAGCGACCAAGAGCAGATGCAGTGCTCTGCGGGCAACGAAGGGCAGGGTCATGTCCTCATTGTAGTTCGGCGCAACTTGAGAGCGCCACCGAGTGTCGGAAGTTGCGGATGACGCTACGGTACTTTCTGGTCATGAAGGGCTAAAGCGCGCGGATATTCGATCTCGGATGCCGGACCTTGTGGAGCATCACGACCCAATGAACCAGGCGAAGCGTTCCGTGCCGGCGACCGCTCGCCGGCACGGAACGACCCTCAGCCGCGCAGGAATGCGAGCAGATCGGGGTTGATCACCTCGGCATGGGTCGTGCACATGCCGTGCGGGAATCCCTTGTAGACCTTCAGCGTGGCATTTGGCAGCAGCTTGGACGAGAGCAGCGCCGAATCGGCGATCGGCACGATCTGGTCGTCGTCGCCGTGCATCACGAGCGTAGGCACTTCGATGCTCCGCAGGTCCTCGGTGAAGTCGGTCTCGGAGAAGGCCTCGATGCTGTCGTATTGCGCCTTGGCGCCACCCATCATGCCCTGGCGCCACCAGTTCATCCTCACCGGTTCGGACAGCGTCGTGCCGGCGCGGTTGAAGCTATAGAACGGAACTGGCACCTCCCAATAGAGGCTGCTCCGGTCGGCTGCAAGCTGCTTGCGGAAACCGTCGAAGACTTCCCGCGCCAGGCCGCCCGGATTGGCTGCGGTCTTCAGCATCAGTGGCGGCACCGCACCGATCAGCACCAGCTTGGCGACGCGTCCTGCACCGTGTCTGGCGACGTAGCGGGTGGCCTCGCCGCCGCCGGTGGAGTGGCCGATGTGGATGGCGTCGCGCAGGTCCAGGTGCGCCGCCAGCGCTGCGGCGTCGGCGGCGTAGGTATCCATGTTGTTGCCGGTGGACGTCTGGGTCGATCGGCCATGGCCGCGCCGGTCGTGGGCGATGACACGGTAGCCCTGCTCCAGGAAGAACAGCATTTGGGCGTCCCAGTCGTCGCTGGAAAGCGGCCAACCATGGTGGAACACGATCGGCTGACCCGAACCCCAGTCCTTGTAGAAGATCTCGGTGCCGTCTTGGGTGGTGATCGATTGCATGTCGCGGTTCCTCGTGCGTAGTGGGGGATGGGCTGGCCGCAGCCTGGCTCGCAGACACGGGTCCGCTGCCGCCGGCCGTGACGAGTCCGGCCTTGCCTTGAAGCGTGTTCGCGTCGGTGCTCCGTGCCTGGATGACGCGAGCCAACACCATAGGAGCCGTCAGGGCACGGCGGTAGAGGCGAGAACGTGCGCACACTGTTGCCCTTGGCGCACCAATACGTGCCTTGGCGAATCGATCGTGCGCATTGATTCCAGGCAGGCAACACCGTGCGCCCGATGACGAATCTACCGGGCAAGGCAGAGCGGAATACGATGAGTCCTCACAAGGCAAGCGCGCACCGACGGCGTTTGTCCGAGTGGTCCTGGACCCAATCGATTCGCTAACCTGAGCGGAGCGCAGCCATGCCGTCGTCCAATTACGCCAATTCAGAACCGTTGCGAACCGAAGACAATTCGACGTTACCCAAACGTTTGCTGGCAGGCGTTGCGGTGCCAGACACGCCGCTGGTGACGCGCGCGATCGAGTTCGCCCGCGAACATTCGGATCCTTACCTGTTCAGTCACGTGATGCGTTCGTGGCTCTTCGCGACGTTCCTCGCCGAACGCAAGGGCGAGCCGTACGACGCCGAAGTCCTGGCCGTATCGGCGCTGTTGCACGACATCGGCCTCTCGGAATCGCTGGCCGGTTCGCTCCGGTTCGAGGTGGAAGGCGCCAATGCCGCACGGGAGTTCGTCCGCGGTTTCGGCGTCGACGAGCGTCGGGCGCAGTTGATCTGGGACAGCATCGCGCTCAATTCGACGCCGTCGATCTGCCTGCACAAGGAGGCGGAGGCCGCGCTGTGCGTATTGGGCGTCGGGCTGGATTGGGGTGGCTGGGGTTACGACAGCGTGCCGGCCGAGCAGATCGCATGGATCGTGGCGGAATTTCCCCGCCTCGGGATGAAGCAACGGTTCGCGCAGGCGGTTTGCGGTCTCTGCGAGCGTCGTCCCGAGTCGACCTACGACAACTTCGCGCGCGACTTCGGAGAGCGCTTCGTTCCCGGCTATCGCGCGCCGTCCATGGTCGACACCCTGTTGGGCGCCCCGTTCGAGGAGTAAGCCACGCTAGTTGAGATGGAACGCGTGATGACTGGCAATGCGTCGGAGCTTCTCAGGATTGCGTTGCACATAGATGTGCACGATGCGCCCGCCGTCGGTGTCGTAGGACTGCGCCGACTCGAGTTCCTCGCCAAAGTAGCGCAGCACGCCAAGACGGCCATTGATCGATGCGAGCTTGATCTGCAGACCGCGCTCCTGGCGAAGGGTGCTGGCGAAGAGTAGCTGGGCGATGCGTTGTCCACCGACCATCGGCTTGGGGAAGCTGGTGACGATGCCGCCGCCGTCGCCGACCAGGGTGGCCGACTCGGCCATCATCTCCTTCATGGCCTTGAAGTCGGCGTTGGTCCATGCGTCAGCGAAGCGTCGCATCAGGTGCTGGTGTGCCTCGGCCGAGACGACATAGCGTGGCCGCTCCTCGCGCAGCTGACTCTTGGCGCGATGCACGATCTGGCGGCATGCGGCCTCGCTCTTGCCCAACGTTTTGGCGATCTCGGCGTAGTCGGCATCGAGCACCTCGCGCAACAGGAATGCGGCGCGCGCTTCGGGTGCCAGCCGCTCCAGCACCGTCAGGAAGGCGATGGACAGGTCGCTCGAGGCTTCCTGCAGTTCTGCGGGCGTGGCCGGGCTCTCGTCGGTGAGGATGGGCTCGGGCAACCAGATGCCGACGTATTGTTCGCGGCTGTTGCGTGCAAGGCGCAAGCGATCGATGGAGCGCCGGGTGGTGGCGGTCACCAGCCAGGCTTCGGGGTCGGCCACGTGCTTGGATTCGGCGTCGTTCCAGCCCAGCCAGACGTCCTGCACAACATCCTCGGCCTCGGCCAGGGAGCCGAGCATCCGGTAGGCCACTCCGAGCAGGCGTGGCCGCAGTCGGACGAAGATGTCGGTTGCGCCTTCCATACAACATGGTCGGGCCAGAAGGCTGGATTGTGACGCGGCATGGCGTTAGGCGGGCGTGTGGCCCGTCTAACGCAGCGGTCGCGCTGATCAGGGGACCGGGATCACCGCAGGCTTGCCGGCATCCTTCAACAGGAACACGAGGAATTTCGCGGGTTTCTCCTTGCTGGCGTTGCGCCCGACCGTGTGCACGTCGTCAGGCCCTTCGTGGAAGCTCTGCCCTGGCGTCAAGGTGACCTCCTTGCCGCCGGCCACGCCCATCACGATCGAGCCTTCGAGCACGTAGATGAATCCGTGTGCGTCGTGGCGATGGACCGGATCGGCGCCGCCGGGCGGATACGAGACGGTGATCATCAGCACTTCCTTGCCCGGATAGTCGGGCAGCGCCTGGGTCATGACCGGGGTGACGACGGGGAGAGGGGCATCGTTGTCCGGCTGGCCATGGGCGGTGACAGTTCCCGAGCACAGCAGGGCGGCCAGGCTCAGCAAATGGCGAATGTGCATGGAATGTCTCCTGTGTCTGCCGCCGCAATAGACGGCCTGAAGGTACTCGGCATCAGGACAGCTGGGCCTTGTCGAGGCCGAACGCCTTGTCGGCGGTCCCCGGCACGGTGCGGAAGCCGACGTTGACGCGGTTCCAGGCGTTGATCGCCATGATGTCGAACGTCAGGTCGGTGATCTCCTTCTCGGACAGCTGCGTGCGCGCGCGCTCGTAGATGTCGTCCGCCACGCCCTGCGGCTGCAACTGCGTCAACGCTTCGGTCCAGGCCAGGGCCGCGCGTTCGCGGGGGGCGAACAGCGGCGACTCGCGCCACGAAGCGACGTGGTACAGGCGCAGCGGACGTTCGCCGTGGATGGTGGCTTCCTTGACGTGCATGTCGAGACAGAAGGCGCAGCCGTTCATCTGCGAAGCACGAATGTTCACCAGATCGCGGATCGACTGCTCGATCGACGATTTCTTGGTCTGCAGGCTGAACTCGACGAACTTCTTGAACAGTTCGGGGGATTGCTGCTGGTAATCGAGGCGTTGGCTCATGACGAACTCTCTGTACTTGGATGGGGGAGGGCTGGTCGGCATGACGCCGTCCGGCTGAAGGCCAATCTAGGCGGCGCCGCGACGCACCGGTAGATCACCAACCGGACGCGCGGTGTTGAGCGCGGCGCACCAATGCGCAGTCGCTGCCACGACACGCTGCCACGACACGCTGTCACGACACGCTGTCACGACACGCTGTCACGACACGCTGTCACAACTGGGGTCGCTCGACCGACCTTGGTTCATGACGTCACCCAAGGACGAACACGAGATCCAAGCCATGTCGCCGGACGCCGATCGCATCTGGTTCGAATTCACGGCCGCGCTGGACGCGCTTGCACCGGACGCCCGCGCGGCGTTCCTGCTGCACGAGATCTTCGAGGCCAGTTATGGCGACATCGCCAGGCTGATCGGCCAGCCGGCGGACACCTGCCGCACCCACGTCGAGTACGCCCGCGAGCATGCGTTGGCCCGCATGCAGCCGTTGGGCAAGCAAGCAAAGGCACGATCGCGATGAACGCAATGATCCAGATCCCGACGGAGCGCCAGGATGCGTCGACGTCCAATTTTTCCACCAGCTACGCCGGCGTGGTGGCGTTCATGACGGTCGCCACCGAGGGCAGTTTCGCGCGCGCGGCCGACCGCTTGGGCGTCGGCCGCTCGGCCGTCAGCCGGAGCGTCCAGAAACTGGAGGGGCAGCTGGGTGCGCGCCTGTTCTCGCGCACGACGCGCTCCACCTCGCTCACCGCCGAAGGCGAACTGTTCTTCGAGAACTGTCGTCCTGGTGTCGAGCGCATCGAGCAGGCACTGGAAGAGATGCGCGACCTGCGCGATGGACCGCCGCGCGGACAACTGCGGATCAGCGCGGCGCACGGCTTCGGCCGCAAGGTCATCGCGCCGCTGATGAGCGAGTTCCACATGCGCTACCCCGGGATCGGCATCGAACTGCTGCTCGACGAGCGCGCGCCCGATCTGGCCGTCGACCGTGTCGATGTGGCGTTCCGCGACGGCCGCCTGGAAGACAGCCAGGTGATCGCCAAGCAGCTCGTCCCCATGCAGATGCTGGTCTGCGCGTCGCCCGACTATGCGCGCCGGCATGGGCTGCCCGCATCGGTCGACGAACTGCAGGCGCATGCGTGCATCAATCGCAGGCTGCCGAACGGGCGCCTGCGCAGCTGGGATTTCCAGGTCGACGGCCACGCGCACTCCGTCACGCCGAAGGGCGACATCGTGCTCAACGACGACGATTTGATGTTGCAGGCCATGCTGGACGGACAGGGCCTGGCGCAGATGCCGGGATTCCAGGTCTGCGATGCGTTGCGCGAGGGCGCGCTGGTGACGTGCCTGGGCCAGTTCGCGCCCAACGATCGCGGGCACTACCTGTGCTACCTGAGCCGGCGGCAGCTGCCCAAGCGCATCCGCGTCTTCATCGACTTCATCACCGCGCAGACCCGTGCATTGCATCTCGACTGCGCCACGGAAATGACCCGTATCCCCGCAATTCATGCGCCTGCAGCGGACGCTCGGGGCGACAGGTTCGCCTTGGCTGCGCACTGACCGTGTGCGATTGGTGCGCGACGGGAAACATCGTGCATCCGGGTGGATGGCTACTGCGGACGATGCCGGACTCCTAGCATCGTCACCGCACTCACCGGTTGCTGCGAAAGCAGGAACACCAGTGCACCCGTCAGCACACACGAAGGTGGAACATGAAATTCGTAGTCATCGGTGGTACCGGACTGATCGGCAGCAAGGTGGTTTCGCGCCTGCGCGGGCAGGGACACGAGGTGATCGCCGCGGCACCGTCGACCGGCATCGACATCCTCACGGGCGAAGGCCTCGACGCCGCGATGGCAGGCACCGACACCGTGATCGATCTGGCCAACTCGCCTACCTTCCAGGGTGACGCGCCCACAGAGTTCTTCCGGACAGCCGGCCGCAACCTGCTGGACGCGGAAGCCAAGGCAGGCGTCGGCCATCACCTGGCGCTGTCCGTCGTCGGCACCGAGAAGCTGTCGTCCAGTGACTACTTCCGCGCCAAGCTCGCGCAGGAACAGCTGATCGCCGCCTCCGGCATTCCGTACACCATCGTGCACTCGACCCAGTTCTTCGAGTTCCTGCCGAGCATCATCCAGTCCGGGGCCGAGGGCGACACGGTGCGCCTGCCGTCTGCCTTGGTGCAGCCGATCGCCGCCGAGGATGTCGCCGATGCGGTCGCGCGCCTGGCCTCGGGCCCGCCGGCCAACGGCATCGTCGAGATCGCCGGACCGGAACGCGAGCCGATGCCCGATCTCGCGCGGCGCTTCCTGAGCATCACCCAGGACTCGCGCGAAGTGGTCGGCGACGAACATGCGCGCTACTTCGGCGCCGAACTTCAGAGGGACACGTTGGTGCCCGCACAAAAGGGCTGGCAGGGCGCGTTGAACCTCGAGCGCTGGCTTGCGCAGTCCGAGTACGCCCGCCACGTGCCACGCGCGTAGGCCAGGAGTCGGCACGGGAAGCGGCATCGGTCGACCGATGCGCCGGCCCGTGACGCGCACGCGCTTGGGCATGCAAGGAACGCGGCGCTCCCGGTGTGCCCGCGCCGCGCCCAACACCACGACAAGGACACCACAACCCATGAGCCCGCTGCAGCCGCCACCGACCAACCTGCTGGACAGGTACTACGGCGAGGAAGCCCTTGCGCTCTACACCGGCCGCGTGCGCGTGACCGGAGGCGAAGCGGGGCACGGGCGCGCTTCGGGAATCGTGAAGTCCGACGACGGCGCCCTCGACGTGAACCTGCGTATGCCCACCGAGCTCGGCGGTCCCGGCGGCGGCAGCAACCCGGAACAGCTGCTCGCGGCGGGCTACGCCGCCTGCTTCCACGGCGCATTGACGCTGCAGGCGAGCCGGGCCGGCGTGGAACTCACCGACCTCGTCGTGGACGCCGCGGTGACGTTCGCACGCGACCCCGTGGACGGGCTCTTTCTGTTGTCGGCCGACATCCGCGTCAGCCTTCCCGGCGTCGACCGGGCGCTCGCCGCCGAACTGGTGCGCAATACCGAGCGCATCTGTCCCTACGCCAAGATGTTCCGTCACGGCATCGATCACGTGGTGGCGGTAGCGCACGACCACGAATCGCCGCACTTCAGCGACGAGACCCCTTCCTGAGCGCGGCACGCGGCGAACCAGGCCGGTGCGTGAGCGGGCGACGTCGTCGCTGCGCGAGGCGATAGCAGGGGAGCGATCATGCGCGGTGAGACCGACCTACCGACGCCCACTCGGCTGGTGGGCGATATCGCGGTATAGATGTGCCTGGTCACGCCTTCAAGGAATCTGTTTGCGCCATGCGATGCCTCAGCAACCTCATCCTCAACACCGACAGCTACAAGGCCAGCCACTGGCTGCAGTATCCGCCCGGTACCGACGCGACGTTCTTCTACGTCGAGTCACGCGGCGGCCTCTACGACCGCACGCTCTTCTACGGCCTGCAGTCGATTCTCAAGGAATACCTGGCCAAGCCGATCACGCACGCCGATGTCGATGAAGCCCGCGACGTCTTCGCCGCCCATGGCGAGCCGTTCAACGAGGCCGGTTGGCGCTACATCATCGACCGGCATGGCGGGCACATGCCGATCCGCATCCGCGCCGTTCCCGAAGGCACGGTCGTTCCGACGCACCAGGCCCTGGTGACGATCGAGTCGACTGACCCCGACGCGTACTGGGTGCCTTCCTACCTCGAGACCATGCTGCTGCGCCTGTGGTATCCGGTCACGGTGGCGACCATCAGCTGGCACGCCAAGCAGACGATCCGGCAGTTTCTCGAGCGTACCAGCGACGATCCGGTGGGGCAGTTGCCGTTCAAGCTGCACGACTTCGGTGCGCGTGGCGTCTCCAGTGCAGAGTCGGCCGCGCTCGGGGGTTCGGCGCACCTCGTCAACTTCATGGGGACCGACAACGTGTCGGGCCTGCTGGCGGCGCGTGCGTACTATCACGAGCCGATGGCCGGTTTCTCGATTCCCGCGGCCGAGCACAGCACGATCACCAGTTGGGGCCGTGAGAACGAAGTCGAGGCCTACCGCAACATGCTGCGGCAGTTCGCGAAGCCGGGTTCCGTCGTCGCAGTGGTCTCCGACAGTTATGACATCTACCACGCGATCCGCGAGCACTGGGGCAGGACGCTCAAGGACGAGGTCATCAAATCAGGCGCCACGCTGGTCGTGCGCCCCGACTCCGGCGACCCGGTGCACGTGGTGCACCAGTGTCTCGTGCTGCTGGACGAGGCCTTCGGCCACACGGTGAACGGCAAGGGCTACAAGGTGCTGAACCACGTTCGCGTGCTGCAAGGCGACGGGATCAACCCGAACAGCATCCGTGCCATTCTCGAGCGCACGACTAGCGCCGGATACGCCACCGACAACCTGGCCTTCGGCATGGGCGGCGGACTGCTGCAGCAGCTCAACCGGGACACGCAGAAATTCGCCCTCAAGTGTTCGGCGGCCCGCATCGCCGGTCGCTGGATCGACGTCTACAAGGACCCGGTCACCGACAAGGGCAAGCAAAGCAAGCGCGGCCGCATGACCCTGCTACGGCACCGGGAGCTCGGTACTTTCCAGACTGTGCCGGTGCCGGCGCAAGCCGAGTCGCTGGCCGATGTGGTCAAGCCGCCGGGCTATGACGACGCGATGGTGACGGTCTGGGAGAACGGACACCTCGTCCACGATTGGACTTTCGCCGAGGTCCGCAATCGCGCCGACGCGACCCGGCTGTAGTGCGCCCGTAGGCGAAAACAGCAGCACGAGGCCGTCGCACGCTCAAGTAAACGGCGAGTCGGCGGAGCGCCTCGTGCAAGCGGTTGTCACGCGTTCCTGATCGACTCCCAATGCCCCAGGCATCCCGCGATCAACTCGGCACGTTTCCGATCGTCGCGTCCGTCCAGGATGCTCAGGTCGTCAGGATCGGCGCGCAGATAAACACCCGACGTGCGTGCACTGACGTGCGGGGGAGTGTCCGAAAAAGTGGTGAAGTAGCCGGCTGCGCGATCAGCGGACTCAAGCTTGATATCTGCCGTCCCGGCCAACCGAGGCGCGTTCGGGTCCCGAGGTCGTTCGCCCTTCCAATAGTAAAAGACGCCTGAGGGATCCTTCTTCTCCTTTGCCGCTTCGCTCCAGTATCGCGCTGACAGGGTGCCATCCGCTTGCCAGGAGCGGCCGGCCACCTCGAGCATCCCGTCGCGGTCTCGCGAGACCCGAAGGAGGCTTACGGCCGAAGGCTCCTCGGCGCTGCGCTCCGTCAAGGAAAACTGCCACCACGCGCCCTCGATACCGGCGATGCGGCCCTCGCTCTCGATGGCCTTGCGAAGTTTCTGGTTGATGCCTCTCATCTCGGCAGCGGTCATCGTCGCCTCGTACCGAATGCAGGTGAGACCGAGGAGATCGCTGGGAAGTTTTGCGCCACTCGCGTGGAGAATGAAAGTTCGGCGCATTCCGAGCGCGCCGCCAAACAGCCCCGCCTCGAAGACGACATTGTCCCGCGGCGAAGCCTGGCCGGCTCCGCCGGATTCGGATGTGGCGGGGCTGTTGCTGGTCCAATCGTCCCGGGCGAACACGAAGGCGGCGAAGTCGACCTCGTGCGCGAGCTCGAGGAGCCGCTCCAATGTCGTGGTCCCAGGATTAAATGAAGCGGTCCAGGGTTCTACTAGCGCGACGTCTTCGAGTCCGCGCGTCAACGACTGCAGGAGCTTCGCCTGCATTGCCGATGAGCCCAGGAAGATGCGAGGCTTGTTCATGCACTCCTCCCAACAGCCGGTCCGACCGCGTCCGTGGCCGTTCCGATGCGCTCCACCGCGCGGGCACCCACACGGCCAGGCCACGAACTCAGCGTGTGTCTGGTTAGCTTAAGGAATCCCAGACAGATCCGCACACGGCAAGCGCCCTGGCTGCGGAAACGCCTGTCGTCGCTTTGCTGGCGACCAGCGTCAAACGAAGGATGTAGAAGCCATACCGGCAATCGTACCGAACAGAGGAGCACGATAAATAAGCCCGAGTTTTTTTGTCACCCCCGGCTACGGGGAACGCCTGCAGAAATTACTGCATTACTCGCAAGCGCTAAAAATTGGAAATCGCGTGGAGACATCAGGCCAAGGCGGCTGGGATGACGATTTGCAATTTCCTGAGTCACTCGAGGACGAGATCGCTCAGGCATTCCGCAACGTGGAACGAACTTTGGCGACTGCGGGTGCTGGTTGGGAGCATGTCGTCCACGTCAATTCTTACCATGTCGGAGGATTTCCTCCAGAGGTCAACGCTGTGATGGTCCGGCTGTATCGCCATTACATGCCTGACCACAGTCCAATCTGGACACAGTTGGGGGTCGCGGCTCTTGGACTTCCAGTGATGCGCATTGAAATCCGGGTGACTGCAATGGTTCCGTGAGGTTCCGGATAGGCGCTGCTCTACAGCGAGCGGAGCAAGCGGATGGAGTGAACAGAGTCTTTAGGAATGTCACGAACAGGAAAAAGGCCGGAACCCCGCGTCTCTGCGAAGATTCCAGCCTTTATCGGTCTTGCTTGGAGCGGTAAATGGTGGAGGTGGGGGGAATCGAACCCCCGTCCGAAGGCACTAAATGCCGTCCGAGGTAGTCCGAGGTAGTCCGGTAAGGCGCTGATATTGCTCGAAAAGTGTCCGACACTGTTCGCTAGTGTTTGCCCCCGTACATCCGTACCATATCCGTACGGATTAATTCAGGGGCGCGCATGGCACGACACAACATCGACAAGGCGACAGTTCGAACGCGGCTGGAACCCCGGCGGGAACCGTATTGGGGCGCACCTGTAGAGCGCGGGCTATACGTAGGATTTCGGCGCTTGGCGCAGGGCGGGAATTGGGTCGCGCGCTATCACAAGGAAGATCGCACGCACGTCTATCAAGCGCTCGGCCCTGTTACAGCGGAAAACGACTACGAGAATGCCAAGCGTGACGCCCGGCGTTGGCGCAGGACGGTGGACGCAGGCGTCCAGACCGATCGGGTTCTGACCGTGGCTGACGTTTGTCGTGACTACACGGCGGCCATTGTGGCCGAAGGCCGTACCCGCGCCGCCGTCGACGCCCGCAAGCGGTTCGACCGCATCGTGTACGACGATCCGATCGGGAAGTTGCGGGCCGACAAACTGACGCAGCGACACCTTGAAGCGTGGATGGTCCGTATGGAGGCTGGCGAGATGACGGGGCGCAAGAAGGCCCTGCCATCGCGCGCCACGTTCAACCGGAACCTGACGTCGCTGAAGGCCGCGCTAAATCGCGCTGTGAGCCGCCGCGAGATTCCCCAGGAACGCGCGATCGAATGGGGTGCGATCAAGCCGCACAAGGGCGCCGACGCGCGACGGGAACGCTACCTAGACAATGCGCAACGACGCGTGCTGCTGGACGCTATGGGCACCGACCTGCGCAACCTGGCCGAATGCGTCGCGTTGACGGGTTGCCGCCCTGGCGATCCCGCCGCGATGGTGCGCAAGGATTGGGACGCGAGGAACGGACTCGCCACGTTCGCCACGAAAACAGGCGTTCGCACGCTCCCCGTGCCGCCGGCAGCGCGAGCGCTGTTCGACCGGCTAGCGAAGTCGAAGCTGCCAGGCGCGCGCATGTTCACGGATGGTGGCGAGGACTGGACGCCGCAGGCATGGGCGCCCAAGGTGAAAGCCGCAGCCGCGAAGGCCGAGCTGCCGCCGGACGTTGTGCTGTATACGCTTCGTCATTCGTGGATCACGGACGCGATCATCGGGGGACTAGACCCGGTGACAGTCGCACGATTGACCGGCACGTCGCTGGAAATGATTTCCAAGCACTACGGCCACCTGGCGCAGGACGCAGCTCGCGACAAGCTGGCGCAAATCAATTTCTTGTAGCGTTTAAACGCAGCGGGCATTCCTGCAATGGAACCAACGCGATGCCGGGCCGAAACTGGAATCGAATTCGGGCAATTCCGCTCGAATCCGGAGAAACGCCCAACATGCAACAGCAGAATCAAGAGTCGCAAGCCGCACCGCTGGCAAACTCGATAATCGACACCTGTAGGCGCCTAGGTGTCGGTCGAACCACGGTCTACGAGCTAATCCAGGCGCGCGAGCTGCGCGCCTTCAAGGTAGGCAATCGCACCCTGATTGCGGAAACGGAGCTGACGCGCTTCGTTCAAAAGCGCGCGGGGGTCACGGCATGAAAATCGAGCAGAACATCCCGATGCCTCGGCGCACCGGCGGGCCAAGCGGCGTGAAATATCCATTCCGCGAGATGCAGATCGGCGATAGCTTTTTGGTCGCGACCACAGACGAGCGCGGGCGGGCCAAAGCCGCTATCTACTACTACACGCATTCGCCAGACGGGAAAGGGCGCAGATTTTCATCCCGTAAAGTCAGTGGTGGCTACCGAATATGGCGAATCGAGTAGTCCAGAAGCCCCGGCATCGCCGGGGTTTTTTTTAGGGCTGATTTGTAGCCGCGCCCACTCTCAGCAGGAAGACTCAGGGTAAGCGCTATGTAGAACTCATAGTAAAACTCACCCGGAAACGTAGTTGTGCCAGCGCTTTCCGCCTAAGTGAGCTTTAGGAGTTTCTATTTCTAGCAAACTTATAAGAAAGGGAAGGAGCAAGGGGTGGTGCCCAAGTTCCATAGCCTATATGGGAATTTAGGAACTCGTAGAACTCCTTTTCGCCTAAGTGATTGACGCGCAAGGGAAACGCGTGAGTTTCTAGGTCGAGGGCAAGACTCACCTGGCGCGACACGTCGCCAGACTACGCAACCACGCGAGCGGCGGCCCAATTCGCCTCATGGGCGCGGATCAAGTCTGCGGCTACGTCTGCGATCTGGTTGATGGACGTAGGGGCATTGCGGGCGCCATCCTTAAAGGAGGCGCCAGACTGATACGCGTCACGGCGGTCGATGACCAAATGCCGGTCGTGCAGCGAGGGGTTAGGCACGACGCGAAGTTCCACGGCTGTTCCGTGCTGCTGCTGAAACATGTTCAAGGCTTGGCGCAGGGCGGCCGCCTGGCGTTCGGCAGTCAACAGCCTGACCGTCACGCCCTGGGGAGTTTGCGGCAGGTAGCGCGTTACGAATGTGGCGTCGATATAGGGGTCGATGAACAGCACGTCGCCGGCTGCGGCTGCTATCAACTGGCGGATTTCTTCGAAGTAGTCATAGACCGCGCCTGCGGCAACCTGTGCGGTGCTGAACGAATTAGTCGTCAAACGTAGCTGCGTGTAGATGCTGCGAGCTTCGACGACAAATTCAGAGCAAGCAGCCTGACGACGATTTGCCATTACCGGGCCGCTGACGCCGGCTGTGATGTCGCTCACTCGATGGAGCAAAGCGCGCAGTTGCACTGCTGCTAACGCATCGTAGGCGCTCACAGCGCCAGTCACGTCCGCGTACCACTCCAGCGCGTCGTCGCTGTAGGTATCCACGGGACGCCTTGTAAGCGCGTCTCGCAGGAAGGCTACGCATTGCTCCGCAGTCATCGGCATTTTGATTTCCCCTTGTGCGTCCATCGTATCAGCGCCGGAGCCTGTGGATAAATCACGGGTCCTTCCTGATGGGGAGGGCCTGCGGGGTCGCCGACACCGCAGGAATCGTGTTGTGCATGAAGCTCAGATTTCGATTTGTTGTTTTTGTACTGCGACGCACAGTAATTGATTCAGGTGCTTCTGCTGAGGCTCAACTGGACCCGTTGCGCAACTATGCGCGGAGAGGGCAGCCGTCGAAGTGGCCGTATTGCAGCCACCGGCTCTATCCCGCTAATCGATCGTTTTTGAATGGGGAGGGAGAATCAGTCCAGACGGTGCATGAGTTCGACTTTCTTGTGACCAAGAGCGGGGGAATGGTACTTCGTATTCATACTGTTCTGCCTCGAGTTGGCGATCAACATGGGCGGTCCTGAGGTAGCCGGCTCTCACGCTTGGCTCGACACTCCGTCAGACACGCGGTGAGCAAGAGCTCAAGACTGATCGCGTCCGATCGACGGTCAGTTCTGCCGTCAGAAGAGGGATCTAAGCTGATTTGGAGGTGATTAATTTCACTGGAAGTTTAGGTTCGATGAAACGCGCTGTACTCGTACTTAGACCTCACCATCTCATCGGCTGGCGACTCGAACTTGATTACCTAGGCTGGTTCTTTCTTCGCGCAAGAAGCACGAATCGCGTCCAATTCATCGCGGTTCTGCAGGACGATTTGACGTCGTGATGCTGTAAGCAGCTCAGTGGGAAAATCGAGTCCGTAGTGACGCTCGAAATACCAGGTCATGCACAACCGCATTGGGATTCCGATGGATCCATCCACCATCCCGTAGTCCATCTCAATGGCTTGGCGCTGGGAGACGGACAAATCAGGATGTGGGCCCAATCGCATCGTGAACACCTCCTGCCATTCGCGATCGATCGCGGGATCGGTGCCAGATGGGCGATGGTTGCCGATCGACAAGATTCTTGCCAAGACGAAATCGGTAAACGTTGAGCGATTGAAACACCAGCTTCGCGCATGCCAGCGGGCGCCGTCATAAACGAGGGCGTGTGGAGCAATCCATCGCAGGACGGGTTCTGGCGTGGACATGGACTGGTAGCGGATTTCAATTGCTCGGCGTTGCCGGATCGCCGAGACGACCGGTCGGAGAGTCTCGTTGTCTAGTCGGCGTCGAACGCGCGGCATCACCGCATGCATAGGCATATGACCCAGCCAGGACTCGCTCGAATCGATCGCGTCGTCGGCGAGCAGCAACAGTTGGGTTAGATATTGGCGTGCGTCAGGCACCGTTACATGAGGTTTGAATCGTGGGGCGGCAACGAATGCCTTCTTGACCCGGTCATGCTCCAAGTTCCCCGGCGCTAGCTCGAGATATTTGGCGATGTCGTCTGAGGCTTGCGGGGCGGAGATGCCGAAGTGCGACATCAAGTCGTTCCGAGTCACCTCTCCCTCCCAGTACAGCCGGTTCTCGATGAAGGCGTAGCGCTGGCGCTGGCTCCAACTGCGCGTAGCAAGGGCGGCGGGGGGAGGAAAGTCAGCCATGGTCAGAACCCGGGCGGTGAAAGAAAACATTATGAATGAATTGAAAAATGAAAGTTTCTTGATTCTGGTTCAGAATGATGTTAAGTTGGCACTTCACGGGGGAGGGTGCCAATTGCTCCACCGTCCACCAGCCCTCGCGGAATTGCATGGAAGTGCCCCCCAGATGTTGGGTTGCTCCATCAGTCCGATCGTTTAACAAAGGAGAAGGACATGGCTAAGAACGTTCATGTTGTGCCGCACGACAGTGGCTGGGCCGTGCGCATCGAGGGCAACGAACGCGCGTCCTCGGTCCACCCGACGCAGCGCGATGCCACCGAGGCCGGACGCGACCGCGCCCGCCGCGATGGGGTCGAAATCCTGATCCACGGAGAAAACGGTCGCATCCGGGACCGTGACAGCTACGGCAACGACCCCTTCCCGCCGAAGGGCTGAGCTACCGAGACCAGATCCGATGAAGAATCCCGCCTTGCACCTTGTGACCACTGCGGAGCTCCCACGCGGGATCCACGCTGTTCGTGCGCTTCCCGATGCCGAGCTCTCCGCGCTGTGGGAGAGCATCATCGTCGAGCCCCAGCTCAAGGATCGCCTGCTCTCGCAGGCAATCTTGAACTACACCCTGCGCCCTAACATCTCGCGCAGCGACGTGCCGCTGCACGGTGTCATTCTGCTGGTCGGCTTGCCCGGCACGGGGAAGACGTCGCTGGCGCGAGGTCTTGCGAGCAAGCTCGCCTCCGTGCTCAAGCCGTCCGGCCAGGCGTTTCGCCTTGTTGAAGTGGACCCGCATGCGCTGACCAGTTCCGCGATGGGCAAAACGCAGCGTGCGGTTTCCGAGTTGTTCTCGCAGACCATCACTGAGCATGCCGCCAATGGCCCGACCGTCGTGTTGTTGGACGAGGTGGAGACGTTGGCGGCGGATCGCGCGAAGCTCAGCTTGGAGGCTAACCCGGTGGACATCCACCGCGCCACCGACGCGGTGCTCGTGCAGTTGGATGCCCTTGCTGCCTCGCATCCGAACCTCCTCTTCATTGCCACCAGCAATTTCCCGCAGGCCATCGATGACGCGTTCACCTCGCGCTGCGACTTGGTGATCGATGTCCCACTGCCAGGGCCCGACGCGGTGGCGCAAATCCTGGACAGTTGCCTGCGGGCGATCGCGCAGCAGTTTCCGATGGTGAGCAAGCTCACTCACGCGAACAAGCTGGCTGAGGTAGCGGAGGCGGCGGTGGGCTTGGACGGTCGCGCCATCCGCAAACTCGTCGTCAGCGCGATGGCTATGCGCAAGGAGACCGCCCTCGACCCCAACCAGCTCTCGCTCCCGGACCTACGGGCCGCAGTCGCCCAAGCACAGGCCTCGCGTCGTCCAGGCAAGGAGCACGCGTGAGCACGGTGGCCCGGCGCGATTTTCGCAGCACGCCGCATCGCGATGCGCACCAGACCTGGGCCGACATTGTCGCCCTGCTCACTTCGGGCACGAGTGGCGGAGCGGCGCGACCGGACCTGATGGCTGTCGCCGGCGTGGCCAGTAGCGTGATCGCCGACCAGGGACCGCGGGACGTGCCCATCGTCGTTACGTGCGATGGACCCCGGACGCGCATCTACTGCCATTACGACGATGACGCACTGGACGAATCGAACAGCAACGAAGTCGCGCTGGGATTCGATCCACTGCAGGGCGACTGGCAGGTCTCGCTGCCGGTCGAGGCGGACGACCTGGCATGGGTGACGACGGCTCTGGCGGTGAAGTCGGCGCGTGTCGTGGCCCGCGACCGCAATGAGAAGGCCGAGACCTCGACAGCCGGAAACGCTGCTGCACGATTCGTGGTTGACGTAGAAGGATTCATGAAGACATGACGACCGTAGCCGCCTATACCCGCACGCACTCGGTGACTTACGTCGCCGACAATGTGCTCAAGAGCCTCAAGGACATCATCCGCTTGAGCGGGATGGATCCGTCCAAGCTGGTCGACGAATGGGAGAGCATCCACCGCGCCATGCGTACATGGTTGGACAGTGAACACCTCGAGCGCGTGGTCCTGGAAGTATTCAACCCCTACACCAATGCCCTCGTGCTGCGTTGGGACGTCGACATCGTGTACCAGTGGGCGGCTGGCGGCGAAGGCAATTTCTACACCGATACCGAGCAGCTGCGCTACCACATCCGCAAGGCCGGCGTCGCGCCGGCGGACGCCAAGTACAGCGTCCTGTTGCACACCAAGCCAGGGCGGCCGGATGTCCTGGGTTGGGGTCGGGGTAGCTACCGGTCAACGAGTGGGCTAGTTCGCCAAAGCCTGGGCTCGACGATCGAGCACAGTGGCCTGGGAGCGAACGCCGCCTACTGGAGGACCGCCTGATGTTGACCATCGAGGAAGCCTTCCGCAAGTTCAAGGGCCGGCTAGAATTGAACGAGCGCGAGCAGCAGAACGCCAGTAAGCGGCACACTGAAGTGCGCGAACATATCCGCTCGCGATTCACGATTGCCGATGATTTTCTTACCGGCTCCTATCGCCGCCATACCAAGACCAAGCCGCTGAAGGACATCGACATCTTCTTCGTCCTGGCTGACTCGCAGCGGGCGAAATACCGCGACAAGGCGCCCAGCGTCGTCCTTCAGGATTTCTGTGCGGCGCTAGTGGACAAGTACGGTGAAAAGGCGGTCAGCAAGCAAGGGCGTTCGGTGTGTGTGGATTTTGGCGTGGTCGTCGATGCCGACGACAATACCGATTACCGGGTGGTGAGCGTGGACGTAGTGCCGGCCTTTACGGCCGGGAGCGACTACGAGATTCCTAACGCCGACACCGGCAAGTGGATGAAGACCAATCCGAAGATCCATGCCGAGAAAGCCATCCAGGCGAACAGTAACTACGGCGGCGAATGGAAAGGCCTCGTGCGGATGGCCAAGTACTGGAACAACAACCCCAAGCACGGCACGGACAAGCCGATCAAGCCGTCGTTCTTGATTGAAGTCATGGCCCTGCAGGTCCTGCATGGCGGCTGGGGCGGGCGCTTCGACTACGAAATGCAGGCCTTGTTCGCCACGCTTGCCGACCGGGTTCTGGACGAGTGGCCGGACCCGGCGGGGCTCGGTTCGCCGATCAGCGACGGCATGGATGATACGAGGAAGCACCGTGCCCGGAACTTGCTCCTCGCCGCCAGTCGCGAAGCTTCTGACGCCATCGACTTGGTCCGTAAGGGTCGGACCGGCGATGCATTGAAGGCCTGGCAAAACCTGTTCGGACCGAGATTTCCCCGCACGAGCCACCGATGACAACCGACGCCTCGCCACCGACGACTGCTTTGCGAGCTCCGCCGGACGACGTCTCCTGGATGAAGGAGGCATTTGTACAGGTGCAGTCGAATCTGGCGGCAACCATGAAGCTGGCTTCCCAGTCGATCAGCCACGGCGGGGTAATGGGCTCAGTGAACGAGGACCATTGGGCGGAACTGTTTCGGAAATACCTGCCCAACCGCTACGACGTGGCCACAGGCATCGTGATCGACAGCAAGGGCAATCGAAGCGAGCAGATCGACCTGGTGATTTTCGATCGGCATTTCACTCCAACCTTGCTGGATCAGAAGAACCATCGCTATATCCCTGCCGAAGCAGTGTATGGAGTCTTCGAATGCAAGCCGACGCTTAACAAGGACTACCTCGAGTACGCCGAGAAAAAGTCTGCGTCCGTTCGCGGAATGCATCGAACGTCCGTGGCCATCGCCCATGCGGGCGGCACCTACCAGCCCAAGCCGCACTTCCGCATCCTCGCCGGAATTCTGGCGCCCACATCCAGTTGGTCCGACGGCCTCGGCGAGGCGCTCGAGCGCAACCTTTCGACCGATCCCGATACCATGCTCGATTGTGGTGTGGCGCTCGACTGTGGATGCTTTGATCGCTACGAAGGGAGCCTGTCGATTACTAACGAACAAGGGGCACTGATGTATTTCCTGTTCCGGCTGCTGGCGCGCCTGCAATCCTTGGGCACGGTTCCCGCAATTGACTGGACAGCTTACAGCCGCATCATCCGCCCTTAGGGACTTTTGGTCCCGTCGTATACCCAGCGTGAAGCGTGAAGCGTGAGGCGGACTGAGGGGCTGATGGCGTTCGGACAAGCATTGATACGAAATCTTGGCCGAAATATAAATATGGCCGAATTTCTTGTATCACTGCCGGGCCGGACGGTGGCAACTGGAATCGCGAACGCGGATGGTGATGGGACACGGAAGCCGAGAATGGCGTGAGCCATCTGATTGCGAACCGGTTACACGATATGACGTCTCTTCTCAGCGGCTTGGATGTGCGTAGCCATGGCGTCAGTGAAAGCTTCCCTGGGTCAGGGATTCACCGCTTCAACCAAATGCCATATGACGAACAAGCAGCGAGAGCCGAATTTGGAATCACTGATGCGCAGGGGGATCGGTGATCTACCCGATAGCGAAGCCATGCAGTTGATCGGCAAGATCATTGACATGGGTGGCGATGAGCAATCGCTCGTGGCACTGGATCATGGCAGTGGCCTCCTGACTCAACTTGCGGAGCGGGGCCTGACCGATCGGGATGCCAGCCGGGCCCACTACTTCCGCGCCAACATCTGGAGCTCAAAGCGCCGGGCTACACCGGATTGGAGCGCGTGGCTGTGGAAGAGTGAGTCCATCGACGGAGAGATATTGGAGCTACGCAAGGCATTGGGGCATCCGGGGTTCGCGGAGCTGGATCCGGTCGAGCGGGCGCAAATCCACACCAATCTGGGCAATGTGCTGAATCATACAGGACGATTCATAGAAGCCATCGAGTATTGGGATCGTGCGCTGGCGTCCGTGCCGCGATTCGCAATGGCATGGGGCAATCGCGGAATGGGCCTGGGGCACTACGCCGGTGCGCTCTACGATCCGGGCCATCGTGGCGTGCTGATGGTTGCGGCATTCGAGTCGCTGGCGCAGGCGTGCGCCGATGACGCGGTGCTGGACAATCTGTATCAAGGCAAGGCGCTTGACCAGTTCGCCGTTTGCATGAATGCCATCGGTTCGCACTACGACATTCCACACATGGCCGAGGGTCTGGACCTCGCGAACCACTCGATGGGACGAAGTAAGAACGAGCGGGAGTACCGGCGGTGGTGCCTGAACAATCGCATCTTCATCAATCCACTCAACGATATCGGGCCAAATCCCATCGCGGCAACGGATGTCCTGACGCTGCCTTCAATTTCCGCAGGCATAGATGAAGGGTCGAGACCGCCAGCGGTCATTCGTCATTTCAACGTTATCAAGCAGGAGTTCTGTGCTGCCCGCTACGCGTTGTACGAAGGCATGAACTTCGCCGGGGTGCATTTTTCGGATCGAGGCGTGCTGCTCTACAACACATTGGACTATCCGGCGTTCGGATTCGCGGTGGAACGGATGAAGATGGCGTTTCGCGGCGCATATGCAGTGTTCGACAAGGTGGCCTTCCTGTTGAACTACTACCTGAGCCTGGGAATCTCAGATCGACACGTGAACTTCCGGAACCTCTGGTTTGTCAAGGGCAAAGGAAAGGCGCTCCATCCGTCTCTGGATGGATTGGCGAACTGGCCGCTGCGCGGCCTGTTCTGGCTTTCGAAGGACATCCATGAAGAAGGCGTTCGTGAAGTTACCGAGCCTGACGCGCGAGAGCTATACGAGTTACGAAATCATATGGAGCACAAGTTCGTTACTGTGCATGACAGCTTCCTGCGATCCATATCCTCGCATTCGATCGAGGCGTCAGAGTCCGGCATCTTTGACATCTCCGCCACCGACCTGATCGCCAAGACGCTGCGCCAGCTGAAGCTGGCACGGGCCGCGATCATCTATCTGTCGCTCGGTATACATGTCGAGGAAAAGCGACGGTTCCAGAAAGCAGGGCGCGACATAGTCAGTGTGCCCATGATCCTCCCTGTCTGGGAGGACAAACGGAAGCGGCTGGACTGATGCCACACAGTTTGTTTCGCCTTACTCAAGTTTCGCTGTAAACGCCGCCAACCACGTTTCCGCCATCGCAGAATAGGGTTGCGCGGGAGACGTCATGGCTTTCATCTCGGTGAGCGTGCGATCGAGTAGCAGGTGTAGGCGTTGCGCCACGGCGGCCGCCTGCGTGCCAGCCAGAGCCGCCACTATCGCCGGTTGCGCGAGCTGATCGATGAGTTCGCCGAGTTCAAGCACAAGGTCGCCCAGGAACTCCAGGTGGCGAAGGACTCGCGTCCGCTCCTGAACCAAGCCAAGACGGTTCAAGCCATAGCCCTGTATCGACACGGCGCCACGCTCGCTCGGATCGGGATCGGATCGTGGTACGACGAGGCTGACCGGAGGCGTCCCGTCGAACACGAATTCAAGGTGATCCCCCGGCACGTCCTCGCACGGATTGAGCAGGAGCGCCTGCTCCGTTGTGTAGACCACGTCTTCCGGTTGAAGCCTTGGCGCGCCCTCCTTGATCGGGAAGCTGTGCTGCTTTCCGGACTGCGTGGATGGCTGCCGTTTCATGTTCTCGCGCAGCTCTGTCAGGCTGGCCGAACTGGCCACCGTATGCTGCTTCCGTTTGCGGTTACAGTCGATGCAGCTTGGCAACAGGTTTTCCCATGCCATGGCGATCCACCAGTAGCCTGGATGCGCGGGATCCTCGCTCACCGAGCCCTTGGGACGGAAATGCTCGACGTCGACCGGCGCGGATACCGAGTAAAACGTTTCGCAATAGGCGCACTTCCCATGAAACAGGGCATCGAGCCGGCGCTTGATCTCGTCGTCCTTGTACGCCTTGAACGGAAAACTCACCTTTTCAGCAGGGCTTTGCAAGTGCGCGCGAGCGCGATCGAGTTCGGTTTTTCCGTTCCTGTCCTTTGCGCCGAGTGCTGCCGGAGCCGGCTCGTCGCCCCTCGAGACGTTCCGCATATTACGCCTCCCGTAGTATCTGAAGAATGCGGGTTCTCGTGTGTGTACGCAGTTCGCGCATCCTCGTATCAGATGCCGTACGGCGCTCCTTGAGAAACAAGGCGACAGCCTCCTGTACGAGCCGATGCGCCTCGGAAGATCCGATGGGCAGCGCGTCGGCGATGTCCCGCTGGAACTCAATGACGATCCTCTCATCCGTGGCCGACAACGGCTCTTTGCGACGTCTCACCAGGAGGTCGGCGATCATGGCCAGGCGATCCTCGAATTTGGGCTCATCAGTAGAAAAAAGCTGAAAAAAATCTGAGGTCAGCAACTGCTCAACTCCCAACTGCTCGATATTGGGAAGGTCGACGAGTTGCTCCACGAACACCGGGAGTTCGGTCGGATCCTCGTGGTCGACGCTGGCGACACGCTGGAGGACGGAAATCTCGCCTGCACCCATGCCGCGCAGGCACAGCGGGTCATGGGTCGTGGCAACGAAGGTCATACCGGGAAGGGCATGGCGCAGGCCGGACATGATTTGCATCTTCCAGCGCGGGTGGAGGTGTGCTTCCACCTCGTCGATCAGGACAACACCACGTGCAGAAAAAAAGGTTTCGAACCCGCGATACACGCGAGGATCCATCAGGCCTTGCATGACATCGCAAGCCATCGCCAGTACCGACCGGAAACCTGAGGACACGGCGCTTAGAGGCGTTCGGCTCAGAACCGTGTTGCCGTTTCGATCCTGAGTCGCCGTCACCACCGAGCATTGTTTGGCTTGAAGATCTCGTTCGATTACCTCGAATTCCCCGTCGATCGACAGGATCCCCCTCAATGTCCGTACCACCATCGCAAAGCGCGCGGCGTCCAAGGTCAGCAACCAGGCTTGCGGGTTGCCGAGCAGACTGCCATCGAATAGGTTGCGGATTGTCCGATCCGCAGCATGCTGTCGCTGCTTGTGCTGATAGTGCCGGAACGCGCCGTAGGCGAACACAGGCAACGTCTCAAACCCAGCATCGTCTATGGTGGCCATCCGAGCCTTGTTGATCGTCAGCGTGCGTGTCGCACCATCTGTAAGCATCACGATGACCTCGGCCGAAGTTGGCGGCACGGCGTTCTCGGCCCCCATGTACGAAGGGTTGAGTACATAGTTTCGCGCAGCCAGAGCAAGATTTTTCCGTGCGGCGTCGTCCACCATGGTCAGGGCGATCGCTTCGAGAATCGAGCTTTTGCCTGTCGCATTCTCACCAAGGATCAACAGTGACGGGACCGGCTCGGTCGATTCCGCTTTTGATGGCCCGTTGATGGCCTCCGGCACGCTCAGCTTGAGGCGCTCGATGGCCTTGAAATTGGTTAGCCGAACTTCCTTGAGACGGGCAAAGCCTGGGCGCGGAATCGTGTGTATCGGCGCGATATCGGGATCGCGCCCATCCTCCTCTTGCAGGATTGCCAACGCACGCTCCAGGCGCTCTTCGGTGCTTTTCCCACCATACAAGGACGAATAGAACCTGACGATCCGCGCAGGGGAAAGGATCGGTCTTGGCCCCTTGTCGCTGCCAATGAAGGCGGCCAGCCTTCGCAGCAGGATGTACCAGGTTCCGCCGAACTCAAGGCTGGCAAAGTCGAACAATTCGGCGATGCCACCTTGCAAATGACTTGTGGTCAAGGCTTCAACGAGCCTGGAATAGTATTCCGCATAGCGCGCCTGGCGCTGGCGCACCCGATGCGGATAATTGAGGTTGAAGGTGTTGATCGTCTCCTGGCCGCGGGATGAGAGCGCGGTCAGCTCCCCGTTCCACTGCGCTCTCAGGGCGCGGTAGAAGTCCTTTGACTCGCACGGATCGAGCAGCAGGTAGTGCTCGTGGATGGGGTAGGTGCGCCAAAGCCCCAGCCCCTCGTCGACATAACGGTCGATGTCTTCATGAGTTGGAAGTGGAACGCGAGAACCACGCACTGGAAAGTAGCTGGATTCCTTCGGGCTGCAGTACTCGCAGATCGGGTAGAGATTCTCCCAGGCGTCTGCAAGCCAGACATAGTAGAGATGCCCTTGGTCGGATTTCTGAAAGGGAAGTGCTTCGGCGGCAGGCCTGAAGCGATACGGGCGGGTGGCATCGTTGGCTTCGCAGAAGGCGCAGCGCCCACGGAACAGCCGGTGCAGCGCCTCCATGATGCTGGAGTCGTGCAGGGCTTCATGCAGCAGCGGTGCGCTCGTTTGACCCCGCTTGTCGGCACCGAAGTGCATGAACTCGCGCATGTCCTTACGTGACCGCTGTACCTCCGACCGCCGCAGCCCCGGAGGCGGCGGCTCACTTCCTCTTTCAAATTTCTGCATCTTCTTCCTTTGCCTCCCCCGAAGCATCGCTGCCGGCCGAGGGCGCCGAATCCCTCTCGGTCTTGATTGGTGGCCTGGTATCGATGAATCGATAGTTCCCGCACAGATTGGTTGGACGGTAGCCCAGACCGGCATCGATCCGCTCTTGTACCGACTGGTGGACGAGCGCGTCGTCGGGCATGGTCCTAGGCTCCGATCTGGGTAGGTACCAGCCGAGAATGCTTCGCCGTTCGTCCCATTCTCGCCATTTGTCCCGCTTCGGCAGCCATTCGAGGAGCTGCCAAGCCATGTTCATGGATTGGTGCAGAGGGGCGGTTTCACTTGGGCGCACATAGCTGTGGAGGCTCCCCTTCCTCGGTGCGCCATAAACCAAGTGATTGACCATGGCTCGGTTCACGTGGAGGCCGTGCGCGTGCGCCTCTTCGATCATCCAGCCAAGCGGGAACTTCGAGAGGCCGCTCTCCTCCTCGGGATAGCCGCCCCCAATGTCGGCGTGGACGCCGGAGAACCACATTTGCTGGATATCTTGGGCAACCTCGGTATCGGGATCGAACGGGTTGGATCGATACACCTGCGGTTCGATCCAGCGATTCAGCCGGTACATCCTGCGCCGCTCGTCGATCGCGATCGCCTGGCGGAAACGTTTCACGCTGGAGTTTGTGCGCGTGAACCTCAGTCTCTGCAAGTCCGGAAGCAGGCGATCCGCGCGCGGCACGATGACGGAGGCCACGGTATCCCAGACGCCAATGAACTCGATTCTAACGGCCCGCGCGCCGCTCACGCGGCCGAAATGCCAAGCTTCGGCCAGCGCCGTGCTATCGCCGTCGGCCGCAATGGTCGATTCCATTTCATTCGCGGGACTTCGGGAACCTGACTCCTGCTTGCTCTTTCCGCTTGATCTTTTATAGGCGGCAAACGCATAGCTAGCAAGGTTGGACTGGTCTGGTCGGAGCAGACCGATCACGTGCACGAATGCTGCCAGGACGCGGACGGTATAGGCGCCGCGGCTGAACCCGAACAGCCAGATCCGGTCGCCCTTTTCATAGGCGCGGCAGAGAAAACGATAGGCACCCAGTACATCATCGTCGAGGCCATAGCCGGTCGCGAGTCCGAACACCGCTCTAGCCTTCTGGCGAAAACGCTGCCAGGCGTTCTGATGCCCGATCGTGCCTACACCGGGGTTGTAGTAAACGCGCTGCCGGTCGCTTTTCTCCAGGACTCGGTAGAGCTTGAGGACATTCGAGATTGTCGTGCCGATCTCGTTGCCGGTCCCGTCGCAGCAGATGACGATATTCTTGGCCACCTCACCCCCGTTGCCGGGACCGACCGGAATCCGGCGGTTCTCCAAGCATCGCCGCTACAGTATCTTTAGTCCTGCCTCAGCGGGAATTCTCCAACCCGCCGCTCGTCACGCGTAGGCCTTTGCAGGGGCCGGTACTCGCTGCAGACCGTTCCGAGGGCAGTTCGTACAACCGTTGAACCCGTCCTCCCGGAGCCCGAAAAAGAATCCGCAAGATCTGCCGCGGTCTTCGTCCGGTTACCAGTGAAATGACGAATGGCAGCCGACAGATGCTGTTACATTCTCATCGGCGGGCCGGAGACGGGGAGGTCGGATCTGACAAACCGGCGCCTTCGCCCCTTGCCGCTGACGAAGGCCATGCGCACCTATTTGAAGATATCGGAAAGTCAGAAACCGCGGGTCGGTGCTACGTAGGCCAGTTCGATTTCCGGAAACTCGTTTAGAGAGTCGGCAAGTCGGGTGCCCAACCCTGGTGACGTCAACACGAACGTGTTCTTCCATCTGGAATCGTCGCCAGGGAACACCGGCTTGATCCTTACATGGTTCGCCAAGCCCTTTTGCTCGAGCTTCTTCACTAGACGCGCGAGCTCCGTCTCAAGTTCTTGCTGAGATCGTCCTGTGTCTAGAAGGCGAACTGTCAGGGTGCTCATGGCGCCTTATATCATAGCCCAGCAAGGCTGGCGTAGACGTCTATAACGCCTATCCCGAGGTCTGGATTGCCACTTGTCCCGTCAATTTCCTTAAGAAAACCAATGACTTGTTCTCGGCCCAAGTCGGGGCGACAAGCCAGCATCTTCGCAATCACTGCCGAAACTATCGGCGTCGCCATTGAGGTGCCGGACATCTTGGCCAACGGCGGTTCGGCTCCAACCTCAACGTGCTCTATGGGATAGGTGGGCACGGTCGACCAAATGTCCACCCCTGGAGCGGCGACAGCCACAGCGCTACTGCAGTTGCTCATCTCCGCTTGTCGGTTATCGCTATCGACAGCTGCAACTGCGATGACTCCCGGCAATTCGGCGGGAAAGATCGGTGGGCTGTCCATCTGCTGGTGGTTGCCAATGGCTGCGACGACGATGGATCCCGCATCAAGGGCCTGATTGACGAGCTCTGTCTCGGTTGGGTCTTCTTGCTCGCCGCCAACGCTGAGGTTGATCACCCTTGCGCCGATACAGTTGCGCAACGCGCGGTAATACACGTCCACTTCGTGGGGCTTTACCATGCCTTGGTGCATCGTGACGTCAGGTCCGGCGGGGCAGATGCCTTCGAATCCATTGTCGTCGTTCAGCACCGCGGCGATCAGGCCAGCCACGTGGCTGCCATGACCAATGGCATCATCGGATGCGGGGCCGTTACTCCCGTGTTTCACAAGCTTGATACGGCCGAGTTGCAGGTGTGCTGTGTCGATTCCGCTGTCGAGCACCGCGATGCTGACCGGGTGCTGGCCCTGCCACTGGGGAAGTTTTCGGGCGGCATCCATGCGTATCTGACTCTGCCACTGCCGGCAGGGGTTGCTGGGAGCCGTGGCCGTGAGCACGTCTCGTGGCGGGGCCGCATACGCCAACTCAACGAGCGTATTCTCGTGGAGGCTCTCCAGTAGTTCCATGGTGCTCTTGTGATCGCCGGCAGACACGACGAACAGCTGGCTCAATCCTGTTGAGTCCATGCCCAGCGGGGACCGGTCGGGGAAGACAGGTTTGGCCCTCAGGCGCTCCAGAAACCTAGTTCTGGTTTCGTTCGCTCCTGCCATGTTTAACGTCGAGCGCGTCGACTTCAGTCGAAAGACGACAGTGTTTCCGTTGGGAATCATTGAGAATCCTTAGGCGGTGCAAATATCCGAATGGCTGTTGATCTGCAGGGCGAGACGCCTTGTCCCTCGGCGGAGCGGATCACATGGTTCAAGGTAGGAGAAATCCAGGCCAGTTAGCTCGGAGAGAGCTGATAACGGGACCTGCCAATTCCGATAGATCCCGAATACATACTGAGGCTCGCGCAAATCCTTGATCTGAGCAGCTTGAGAGACCAGATAGCCGGTTGCGGTGAGCGCCCCGGTGGCGTCATGCCTGAATATGATGACCTTCCAGAACCTGGAAGGCACTTGCATTCCAAAGAGTTCCAGGTCGTCGTCGGCCAGTACTGGACCAGTAAAGGCACTAACCTTCATGGAATCGCGATGGGCGTGCTGTAGCAGGTAATTCTCGAGTCCGAGCCAGATTGGAGAGTTGAATGACTGCGCCTGGGGCGCAGCATTGGTTGCGTGGAATGTGTCCGCGTCGGCTTGGCACGCAACATCCCAATCACCCCAGTTGGGATCCTCGCGGCGCGTCATATGTCCCCTGCTGAAGAAGCCGTCTTGAGAGGATCCGTAGCACTCTTCCAGGACCTGAATCGCGGAGTCGATGCGCGGATCGCGTTTCCATACGTTCGTGCGTGGTATGCCATTCTGGCGCCGCTTCCCATCGATGTTGACGGCGCTGATGAGCGGCAGCCTTCGATGCCTCGCGAAGATGACCGAAAAATGTCGATAGGGGATCACGTACTCCCCTTCAAGGTCGGTCCGATACGCTATGCGTCCCTCCGAAACCCAGTCTCCAAGCTCCGGCAGCGGGACCGTCAAGCCGCGTGTGCCGATGAAATCCGGGTCATAGCCGTCGCGATCTGCGTAGCTACCGACGTCGTCCGTCGTTTTCCGCACACGTTGGACGTCACGGCTGAGAGTAGGCGCAAATCTGGCCATGTGTGAGAACTTCCGTCCAGAAAAGGATCTGATCTAGTCAGGCAGCGCTATCCACAATCGACAGGATCCGAAAAACGACCTTTCCCCTGCCAGGTCGGAGTTGCGTACTTCTCGGAGACTTTCGTTAAGGCTGATACCTTGACTGCGTCGGCAAACGCTACTTGTTTGCAGATCATCTTGATGGGCTTGCCGTCGGGACCGGTCACAATTGCTGCGAGCTGCATGGCCAGGTGTGCGTACACCCTTGCGCCTTTGCCAAAAAGGCCATCCTTAGTGACGAAGGTGCCTTTCGACGTACCGATGATCAGGCGGGCCAGACATGTCGCTTGATCGTTGCCGGCAGGGACGACGTAGGTGCCTATAGTTGCTATAGGCGAGATGCCATTCGCAGCAGGCTCCACCAAGGACGTGCGGAACGCGGCTACTACCTCGACAAGCGCTTTTGCTGCTTCCCTGGCAGCTTTGCTCGCATCATCATTCTTGCCTTTTGTTTCCGCGTTGACTCCTTTCTGAACTAATTCTGCCCTGTCCTTCAGATCATCTAGCTTGGCTATCCAGTTTCGGATGTCCTCCAGATTCGGAAAAACGTCCGCTCGAAAGCTGGGGCAAGCATCTCCCACACTGCAATGGTATGAACTGAGCACGGATCCGATAATCCAGTTGCTGTCATAGGTTACGGAAAGATCTGAGATTGCGTAGTCGGACCTGACGAGTCCGTAGACTTGGTTTGCGGTTCCGAGAAAGCCTGCCACCGCCGCGACCAATGCTATGCCGCTCTGTGGGTTGCGGCTGGCGGGAAGTTTCGCATCGAGTTCTTGCAGCTTCTTCTTGAACGACTGCGCTTTGAGGAGGCGGCCTGTGGAATCCGCGCTTTCTGTTAAGACTAGCGACTCGCAGACCTCGTGGTCGATCTCGGACAGTTTGGTTGCCAGACTCCCTGAGGTCTTAGCGCTGAGGGCGAACGCCTGCTGCTGCACGATTCCGGACAGGCTTCCTGCGCCGGCTACATCTCCGCTTTTGCCTTCGATCGCAGCGCCGTACCTCGCTTGAGCCAGCGCCTTCTCGGCGTTTAACCTTTCGGTGTCTGCCTTGATTTGGGCGAGTGTTTCGTCTTCTAGGGCCATCGCGTGCCCTGAGCCGAGGAGCATTCCCAGTAGCAGACTCAGGCCGACTATTCGCTGCGTAGCCATCTCGAATCCCCCAGTTGTCTTTGCTTCAACGTATTGAGGCAGTCAAATCAGGACAAGGTCTGACCAGGACAGTCGGCGCCCCACCCCTGCTTGACGACTTAGCTCAAGCTCGCGGCCGATTTCCGTTGCGGAGCGGCGACCATATACGTGCGCCACGCAATCAGGCAGGGGAATTCACTTGCAACCAGAACGAAGAAGCCGTTGATGTTCGACGGCGAAATGCTGCCTATGGACGCAATGGCTGTTCGGCCGTATTGGGAAGATGATCTTGCGGCCTTGGTCGCACAGGAGCCGGTTAACTTGGCGGGTGAGCTGGCGAGATTGGCAGCCTGGCGGGCGATGGGGCATGTCGCAACGCCTCCGCAAGACTTCGAAATCGCATAACCGTACTTCCTCAGCCTGGGTTGGGAATCCTTTTCGCAACCCGGTACGCCCTTTCAGCTGCGAAGGCTGCTGCCGCGACCTCATCTTCCCACAGCGCCCTGTGCATTAGAGGGAGGAAGACGTTCAGGTCATCTGAAATCATTTTCAACATTTGCTGGAACGTTTCCTTCGTCAACTTGCAGCCGGCTTGCACAGCGGCTTCCTTATCGTGTGCTTCTTTCAAAAGATTCTCTAGCTGTAGATAGCGAAAAAGCGCTCGCTGAAGTGGTGCCGCATCGACGCCCAAATGAAATAGGTGCGGGACCTCATCCAACAGCCTCCCCGTAGGTGGCACGCTTCGAACGATCCGTACATCCTTACCGTTGATATTTACCTCGTCGTCTGGGTCGCTTCCCAATCTGAGTAGCTCGCGGGTCCAACCGTCGATATGCAGTACGTCATCCAGAACAATGATTGCGGTTGATCGGAATTTAGTACGCCTGATGGCTTCGGCCGCTGCTCTGTCGTTGGCCTCATTAAGAGCTTGCGCCTGTTTGTCCAGCCGCCAAAAGAGCATTGAGCCGAGTAAGGCAACGCCCGACAAAATGGCCTGCCACCATGCTGCCCCGTCTGACAAGGGCGCAGTTAGGCTCAGGGCAACCAAAGTGGCCATGACTAGCGCCATCAATGAAATTGCTGGCCATCTCCGCAGGGCTGCTTTTAAGGCCACCCATCGGGATAGTTGGTCATTTGACTCTTCCATTCGCGAACCCCCATTTGGTGCCTGAGTGTAGGGCCGCGAGCTTGGGCCTAAAGAGGGCATCGATACCATGATCCGCACAACGAGAACGGCCACCGCGAAGGTGGCCTAAGTTGTCGAATTCATTGGTAGGCGGTGCAGGGTTCGAACCTGCGACCCTTGTCGTGTGGCAAACCCTTTCGGAAATGAATATCCGTACGCTGATCCGTACTATCGCGATGAGCAGTTCGATTTAATAAAAAACCCCTGATAAATCAGGGGTTTAAATGGTGGAGGTGGGGGGAATCGAACCCCCGTCCGAAGGCACTCCATCCCCGGCACTACATGCTTAGCACGACGTTGGTTCTCGTCTCATGGCAACACGACGTGCAAGGCACACCATAAGACACACCCGCTTTAGTTAAGCCCTGGTTGGCGGGTCGCCGCCGGGGCCGGTTCCGTGATGATGACCCTACATCCACGAGCACGGGCACAAGTGGGTTCGGGGCTTACGCCTTAAGCGGCGAGAGCGTAGACGTCGTCGTTGGCGTCTGAGTTTTGCAGCTGGATTAACGAGGAAAGCTACCCCCTCGGCATGCGCCAAGCGATTTCGCGACCCCCGTCGAAGCCAGTGCACCCCCGGGAGCGTCAAACACGCTGACAGGACCGAGTATAGGGACGAAAAACCGCCGCGCAAGCGCGTTCACGGGGCTCATGGCCGCTGACTCGGCACGGATTCAGCGAACGGCTATCCTGAAACCGATGAACCAGCCTCCTTTTGCCGCCGCAGAGCGGGCACCCGACGCGCAGTCGCCGATGCAGGGCTACGTGCTGGCGGTGCTGGCATTGCTGGCCTCGCTGGCACTGGTCTGGATGTATTGGCGCAATGCCCAGCAGCGCGAATCGAACGCAGCCCGGGAAGAATTCGTCGCCGAGGCCGTCGAGATCACCGGACGTCTGCAGGATCGCCTCGCCGGCTACCGGCTGGTGTCGCGCGGGGCTGTTTCGCTGTTCGCGTCGGTCGCGCAACCCAGCGCCGAGCAGTGGCACGACTATGTCGCGGGCCTTCGAATCGAGCAGCAGTTCCCATCGCTGGTCGGCCTGGGATTTGCCGCCTACCTGAACCGGATGCAGTTGCAGGACCTGCAACTGGCGGTGCGGGATTCCGGACGCGGCTTCTTCACCGTGCATCCGCCAGGCGTTCGCGAGCGCTATGGGCCGGTGACCTATCTCGAACCGAGGACGCCCGAGAACATCACCGCGATCGGCTACGACATGTATGCGGAGCCCATTCGGCGTGCGGCGATGGACGCTGCACGCGACGAGGGCGAAGCGCGGCTGACCGGCCTGGTGAAGCTCGTGCAGGACGCCGGTTTCGCGCGGCCCGCCCTGCTGATGTATTCGCCCGTCTATCGCAATGCTGTCGTACCCGCAACGAAGCGGGCGCGGCGCGATGCGTTGCAAGGATGGGTCTACGTGCCGTTCCGTGTCGAGAAGTTCGTACAGATCTCGCTCGGCAGCGGACAGCGACCGGTCGCCTTGCGCGTTGTCGACATCACGGAAGGGGCGCAGGTGCTGTACTCGAACCTGTCGCCTGCCGCGGCCAATGGGCCAGATGACATGTTCACGCACAGCGAGCTCCTCGATCCGTTCGGTCGCCGGTGGCAGATCGATTTCCAGGCCGATCCCCGCGCAGTCCTGGCTGGACGCACTTCGGGGCTGCGGACCACGCTGGTCATCGGCATCGTCGCGTCGTTGCTGCTGTTCGGAATCGCGCTGGCGCTGGCGCGGACCGAATCGCAGGCGCAGGCAATCGCCGCACGGATGAGCGAATCGTATCGGCGCAGCGAATTGCGTTTCCGCGCAGCCATGGAGTACTCGGCGATCGGCAAGGCGCTGCTCGACCACGCGGACGTCATCGTCGACGTCAATCCGGCGTTGGTCGAGATCCTCGGCGATACGCGCGAGCGCCTGCTCGGCTCGGCTTTCGGCGCGCATTTCATCGATGGCGATGCCGCGGCGAGTCCGCAAGGCACGACCGACGGCGTGCTCCGCACCACCCGCCAGCTGCGGTGGCGGGACGGCGAGCAACGCCATGTGCAGCTGACCTTCGCGCCGGTACCCGGTGATATCGGCCAGGACATCGCCCGGCTGGTGCAGGTGGAGGACATCACCGAGCGCTTGCGCGCGGAAGACAGGATTCATGCGCTCAACCGCTCGCTGGAAGCGCGCGTCGCGTTGCGCACGCGCGAACTGACGCAGGCCAACCAGGAGCTGGAATCGTTCGCCTACAGCGTCTCGCACGACCTGCGCGCGCCGCTGCGTGCCATCGACGGATTCAGCCGCCTGCTGGACGATCGCTACGCCGCCAACATCGACGACGCCGGACGCGACTACCTGGCGCGTATCCGCAATGCCGCCGGGCGTATGGGCGAGCTGATCGGATCATTGCTGAAGATGTCACGGCTGTCGCGCGTCGAATTGAACCTCGCGCCGCTGGACCTGAGCCAGCTTGCTGCGCGAGATCGTGGCCGATTTGCGCAACGTGCAGCCGGCGCGCGTGGTCGATGTCGTGATCGAGCCCGGCCTGCGCGCGGCCGGCGACGCGTCGCTGCTGCGCAACCTGTTGCAGAACCTGCTCGACAATGCCTGGAAGTTCACGGCCGGCGTGGCCCATGCGCAGATCGAATTCGGTGCCGGAGTCGACCGCTGCCACGGCCGAGGGCATGGCGACGTTTTTTGTCCGCGACAACGGCGCGGGTTTCGCGTCCGAGTACGCTCATAAGCTGTTCCGCCCGTTCCAGCGGCTGCACAGCCAGGAGCAGTTCGTCGGCCATGGCATCGGCCTGGCTTCGGTCAAGCGCGTCGTCGAACGGCATGGCGGCAGCATCCGCGCCGAGGGGCGGCCGGGTGAAGGCGCGACGTTCTGGTTCACGCTGCCGGCCGTGGGCGAGGACGAGTGAGCGGCAGCGAGCCGAGAAGGGCGAACTCCAGCTAAGACTGTTCCGGTCTCAAGCGTTCTTGTTGTGCGCCCGCATCAGGCGCTGCTTGTCGCGCGCCCAGTCGCGATCCTTGCTGGCTTCGCGCTTGTCGTGCGTTTGCTTGCCTTTGGCGAGCGCCAGCTCGGCTTTGACCTTGTTGGCCTTCCAGTACAGCGCGGTCGGGATCAGCGTGTATCCCTCGCGCTGCACGCGGCCGATCAGTTCGTCGATCTCGCCCCGGTGCAGCAGCAGCTTGCGCGTGCGCATGGCATCGGCGATCACGTGGCTGGAGGCCATGATCAGCGGCGTGATCTGCGCGCCGAACAGGAACAGCTCGCCATCGCGGATCACCGCATAGCTTTCGGTGATGTTGGCGCGGCCGGCACGGATCGCCTTCAGCTCCCAGCCTTGCAGCGACAGACCGGCCTCGAAGCGCTCCTCGAGATGGTATTCATGGCGCGCACGCTTGTTCAGGGCGATGGTGCCACCGCCATTTGCCTTATCCTTGCCGCCGGAATTCTTCTTGCTCATCGCATCCATTGTCCCCGAAGCGGGACGCGCAGGCCAACACATCCTCGATGCCTAAGATCCAACGCAGCGCCCTGGTCGAACATGCCGCCGCCCGCATGTTCGCGCTGGTCAACGATATCGCCGCCTATCCGCGCCGCTTCGACTGGTGCGACGCGGCGCAGGTGCTGGAAGCAGACGAGACATCGCGTGGTCGCGCGCCTCGAGCTCGGCCTTGGCGCCCTGCGGACGTGGTTCACCACCGAGAACACGCTGTCGCCGCCGCACCATATCGACATGAAGCTGCGCGACGGACCGTTCCGGCGGCTGGACGGGCGCTGGCAGTTCCACGCGCTCGACGAATCGGCTTGCAAGGTGACGCTGACGCTGGACTTCGAGCCGCAGAGCCGTTTGCTGACGCCGGCGCTGACCCTCGGCTTCCAGGCGCTGGCCGATCGCATGGTCGACGATTTCGTGCGCGTCGCCGACGACGGTGGCGAGGAGTAGGTATGCGCGTCGAGGTCGTCCGTGCCTGGCCACGCCGGCATGAAGTAGTGGGCGTCGAATTGCCGGAGGGCGCGTGCGTTACTGATGCGCTTGCCGCGTCGGGCTTCGACCTTCGCGGGATCAGCGGTTACGCAGTGTTCGGCGAGCGAGTCCCGCCAGACGCGATGCTGCATGAAGGCGATCGCCTGGAACTGCTGCGGCCGTTGCTGGCCGATCCCAAGGACGCACGCCGTCGGCGCGCGCAGCAGATCAAGAAAAGCTGAGGCGAACGCTTTGCTGCAAATTACTTGGCGACGCTTAGCGACGCTTCTTTTTCTTGTCGTCCTTCGGCAAATTGCCGAAGCGGCGCATCTTTTTCGCCAGCGCCTCGTCCTGCTCGGCGAAATACTCGCCTTCCCATTTGGTCAGGGAGTCGCCTTCGAACCACAGGGTCATGTTCTTGATGTCGGTGGTGCCACGACGATTGGCGCGCTGGCTGGCGGTGTAGTCCCAGCGTTCCTGGTGGAACGGATCGGCGATCGACGGCGTGCCCAGCAACGTCAGCACCTGCTGCCGGCTCATCCCCGCCTGCAACTGGTCCGCGGCGGACTTTTCGATCAGGTTGCCCTGATAGATCGGCTGCTTGTACAGAATGCCGCAGCCGGCGGTGAGGCAGGCAACGAGGAGAGCAATGGCGATCTTCGGGAGTTTGCGCATGGATTCGCGAGGCGGTTTCGAAGGGAATTTCAGCGGCCGATGATACACTGAAGCCCAATCACCGTATCGCCGCCGAATCCGCGTTCATGCCGGGTTTCGGTGGCCACGCCGACCGGAGGCCGAGATGGAATCGCAAGACCTGCGCAAGGCCGGATTGAAGGTGACGCATCCGCGGATGCGCATCCTGGAGCTGCTCGAGCAGACCCGCCCCCGGCACATGACCGCCGAGGACATCTATCGCCAACTGCTCGATCATGGCGACGAAATCGGCCTGGCCACGGTCTACCGCGTGCTGACCCAGTTCGAGGCCGCAGGCCTGGTGCTCAAGCACAATTTCGAGGGTGGGCACGCCGTATACGAGCTCGACCGCGGCGGCCATCACGATCACATGGTGGACATCGAGAACGGCAAGATCATCGAGTTCGAAAGCCCCGAGATCGAGAAGCTGCAGCGCGAGATCGCCGCGCAGCACGGCTACCAGCTCGAAGAGCACTCCCTCGTGCTGTACGTGCGCAAAAAAGCGGCGTCGCGATAGACCAGTAGCGCGTGAGCGCTGAACCGCGCCGCCGCGCGCCGGGCTCTTGAATCGTGAGCTTTTTAACGCGTCAACCTGCATCCCGCAGTAGTCGCTTCGCCGCGGCGCGCGCCTCACTGCTGACCTCGACGCCACCGAGCATCCGCGCCAGTTCTTCCTGGCGCTGTTTCGGCGTCAGCAACTGCACCGCGCTTTGCGTGACGCCGTCGCTGGCGGCCTTGCTGACGCGATAGTGCGCGTGGCCCTGCGCGGCGACCTGCGGCAAGTGGGTGACGCACAGCACCTGGCGCTTCTCGCCGAGCGCGCGCAGCTTCTGCCCGACGATGTCGGCGACTGCGCCGCCGATGCCGGAATCGACTTCGTCGAAGACCATCGTCGGCACCGCGTCCATGCCCAGCGCGGCGACCTCGATCGCCAGCGAGATGCGCGACAGCTCGCCACCGGAAGCGACCTTGCGCAACGGCCGCGGCGGCTGCCCGGCATTGGCGGAGACCAGGAATTCGACGCGTTCGCCGCCCTGCGGGTCAGGACGGTCGCCCTCGATCGGTTCGATCGCGATCTCGAAATGGCCGCCGCCCATGCCCAGTTCGGCGATCAGCGCGGTGGTGGCCAGCGACAACGCGGCCGCTGCCTTGCGTCGCGAGGCCAGCAGGGTATCTGCGGTCTCGCGCCAGGCGCGCATGGCGACCTCGATCTCGCCGTCGAGCGCCTGCAGTCGGATGCCGGCGGTCTGCAAGGTCTCCAGCTCGGCGGCCAGCAGATCGCGCTGCGTCGCCAGCGCCTGCGGCGCGACGCGGTGCTTGCGCGCGAGCTCGTGCAGGCGCGCCAGGCGCCGTTCGAGTGCGTCGAACTGCGCCGGGTCGACGTCGAGGTCGGCGCGGACGCGTTCCAGCAGCACGACCGCCTCGTCGACCTGGATCGCGGCGGCATCGAGCATGGCGTCGACCTCGCCGAGCCGTGGCTCGTGTTCCTGCATGCGTCCGAGGTCGCTGCGCACGCGCTGCAGTTGCTGGGTCAGCGACGGCGCCTCGTCGCCACCGAGGCGGGCGAGGGCGTCGTCGCAGGTCGAGATCAGGGCGGCGGCATGCGCCTGGCGGCGATGCTGGACGTCGAGTTCGGCGATCGATTCGGGCTCGAGCGTTTCGCGTTCGAGTTCGGCCAGCTGGTGCGCGAGCCAGTCGCTGCGCTCGGCGACGTCGCCCGGTTTGCCATCGCGTGCCCGCGACAGCGCTTCACGTTCGCGCAGCAGGCCGCTCCAGTGGCGTGCCGTAGTGCCGACACGGTCGAGGAGGGCGTCGTGGCCGGCGTAGGCGTCCAGCAAGGCCAGCTGGCTCGGCTTCGACAACAGTGCCTGGTGCTCGTGCTGGCCATGGATCTCGACTACCAGGTCGGCAATTTCGCCGAGCTGCGCCAGGGTGACCGGACGCCCGTTGATCCAGGCCCGGGAGCCGCCGTCGGCGCGGATCGTGCGGCGGAAGTGGCACTCGTTGCCGTCCTCCAGCTCCTGCTCGCGCAACCACGCCAAGCCCGGGGACGCATCGCCCAGGTCGAACTGCGCGCTCAGCTCGGCGCGTTGCGCGCCATGCCGGACGATGCCGCTGTCGGCGCGCAGGCCGGACAGCAGGTTGAGGGCATCGACCAGCAGCGACTTGCCGGCGCCGGTCTCGCCTGAAATGACGGTCAGTCCTGGCCCGAATTCGAGTTCGGCCGCGGAGACGACGGCGAAATCCTTGATCGCGAGTTGAGTCAGCATGCGGCGAATTCTGCCCGAAAGCGGCCGCGTGCCGCCTACTACGTTGCGCGGAAGCTTACCGGTCTGCTGCACAGGCGCCGACCGTGCGCCTCGTTCAAGCCGGAACCTTGAGCACCATCAGCACGAAGGCGATCCAGGCCGGCACCAGGCTGATCGCACCGACCAGGTCCCAGCGCCGGAGCATCGCCAGGCAGGCCTCCCAGCTTGCGTCCGGCTGGCGCGCGTAGTCGCGGATGCGGCGCTGCAGCGGCGCTAGCCACATGAACATCACTCCGGAAAACGCGAACAAGCCGAGACCCCAGGTGATCCAGCCGACGCGCAACAGCGGCAGGCCACCCACGATGGCGGCGCCAATGCCGCCGACGATGATGACGGCCACTGCCGGGATCGTGAACAGGCGATCGCTGCCGATGACGCCGTCCATGGCGTCGGCGAGCGCAGCCGGACTGCGGCGCTGTTTGATCCTGTGCACCCAGAACAGGCCTGTGGTGATGTTGCCGAGGAACAGCGTGACCGCCACCAGATGCAGCAACTTCAGCCATAGGTAAGCCATGTCGAAACCTCCCGCCGCGCACCGAAAGGTGCGCGGAAAACACTAGCACCATCGGTTCGTTGCCGGCATTTCAGCCTTGCTGGGCCGTGACTTGCCCTGAAGCTATGGGGAGACTATCTATAGCGCATGGACCAATCCCTCGACCCGCGCGCGCGCCAGCTGTTGCGCACCCTGATCGCGCGCCACATCCGCGACGGCGGGCCGGTCGGTTCGCAGACGCTGGCGCGCCACGCCGGCCTGGATGTCAGTCCGGCCACGATCCGCAGCATCCTCGGCGACCTGGAGGAGCTGGGTCTGCTCGCCGCGCCGCATACCTCGGCCGGCCGCGTGCCGACCACGCAGGGCTATCGCGTGTTCGTCGATTCCTTGCTGCAGATCAAGCCCCTGCGCGAAGGCGAGATCGCGCGCCTGCGCAGCGAACTGCCGGCCGGCAGCGGCACGCAGTCGCTGCTCGGCAGTGCCAGCGAAATGGTCTCGGCCATGACCCATTTCGTCGGCGTGGTCAGCGTCCCCAAGCGCGAGCAGTTCGCGTTCCGGCACATCGATTTCGTACCGCTCGACGGCAACCGGGTGATGGCGATCCTGGTGTTCGCCGACAACGACGTGCAGAACCGCATCATCCAGACCCGCCGCCCTTACGACGGTGGCGAACTCGAGCGCGTCGCCAACTACCTCAATGCGCAATTCGCCGGCCGGCCGCTGGCGGACATCCGCGCCACGCTGGTGCGCGACATGCGTGCCGCGCGCAGCGAGATGGAAACCCTGCTCGCGCACACCGTCGAGATCGCCGAGCAGGTCCTGGCACCGGCCGGCGACGACATGCTGGTGGCTGGACAGACGCGGCTGATCGGGGTCCAGGACCTGTCCGACCTGGATCGCCTGCGCGAGTTGTTCGAGGCCTTCGCCCGCAAGCGCGAGATCCTGCAGTTGCTCGAACGCACGGTGCGGGCGCCTGGCGTGCGCATCTTCATCGGCGAGGAAACCGGGCTGGCGCCGCTGGAGGGCGTGTCGCTGGTCACCGCCCCGTACATGGCCGGCGGTCAGGTGCTAGGCGTGCTCGGCGTGATCGGCCCGACCCGCATGGCGTACGAGCGCGTGATACCGGTGGTGCAGGCCACGGCCGAGGCCCTGGGTGCCGCCTTCGAAAAGCCCGGCGAGGCGTAGCCCGCACTCGCCGGCGTCCCTTCGCCTGTGAAGGGGAGGATTCAGGGCCGGATTTTGAGACAGGACCGGGGCGCCGAGTCTTGAATCGAAGGCGTCCAACCCCATAGGTTGCGGGGTCGGCGGCGAAACGACCGCCACGGAACCCGAGATGACGACCGAAACGAAGCACGACGACGCCGGCGCCAGGCCGGACGCCGACGACGACACCTTGCTGGACCGGATCGAGGCGCTGAAGGCCGAACTCGAGCAGCTGCGCGCGCAGTCCCTGATCGAGCGCGCCGACCTGGAGAACCAGCGCAAGCGACTCGAGCGCGATGTGCGCAATGCCTGCCGCTTCGCCAACAAGCAACTGTTGAGCGACCTGTTGCCGGTCTTCGACAGCATGGAGGCGGGACTGGACAACGCCGACGAGGCCGACCCGCTGCGCGACGGCATGGTGCTGACCCTGCGCGAGTTGCACCGCATCGCCGAAGCCAATGGCCTGGTCGAGATCGCGCCGTTGCCAGGCGATGCCTTCGACCCCGAACGCCACCAGGCGATGAGCATGGTCGAGGGCACGCACGTGCGACCGGGCGCGGTGGCCCAGACCTTCCAGAAGGGGTACCTGCTCAACGAACAATTGCTGCGTCCGGCCCTGGTCAGCGTGGCCCAGCACGACTGAACCGATGGGGTCGGACGCTTGAATCGGCGTCTCCGGCCCCCACAACGCAGACAGCACTTCCGGCACCGGCCCAATCCATCCAGGACCGACCCGGACCACGGCATTCAATTCACACACATCCGATTCGAACAAGTTAGAGCGAGAGGGAACACACAATGGCAAAGATCATCGGCATCGACCTCGGCACGACCAATTCGTGCGTGGCGATCATGGAAGGCGGCAAGGCCAAGGTCATCGAGAACAGCGAGGGCGATCGCACCACGCCATCGGTGGTCGCCTACACCAAGGACGGCGAAGTCCTGGTCGGCGCCTCGGCCAAGCGCCAGGCCGTCACCAACCCCAAGAACACCTTCTACGCGGTGAAGCGCCTGATCGGCCGCAAGTTCACCGACGCCGAAGTCAAGAAGGACCTCGGCCTGGTCCCGTACGCGATCATCGAGCACGACAACGGCGATGCCTGGGTCGCGACCAGCGACGGCAAGAAGCTGTCGGCGCAGGAAGTCTCCGCGCGCATCCTCGAGAAGATGAAGAAGACGGCCGAGGCCTACCTCGGCGAAACGGTCACCGAAGCGGTGATCACCGTGCCGGCCTACTTCAACGACAGCCAGCGCCAGGCGACCAAGGACGCCGGCAAGATCGCCGGCCTCGACGTCAAGCGCATCATCAACGAACCGACCGCGGCCGCATTGGCCTACGGCCTCGACAAGGCCGGCGGCGACCGCAAGATCGCCGTATACGACCTCGGCGGCGGCACCTTCGACGTGTCGATCATCGAGATCGCGAACGTCGACGGCGAGAAGCAGTTCGAGGTGCTGGCCACCAACGGCGACACCTTCCTCGGCGGCGAAGACTTCGACAAGCGCGTCATCGATTACCTGGTCGAGGAATTCCAGAAGGATCAGGGCATCGACCTGCGCAAGGATCCGCTGGCGCTGCAGCGCCTGAAGGACGCGGCCGAGCGCGCCAAGATCGAGCTGTCCTCGTCGCAGCAGACCGAAGTCAACCTGCCGTACGTGACGGCGGATGCCGCCGGTCCGAAGCACCTCAACATCAAGCTGACCCGCGCCAAGCTCGAGTCGCTGGTCGAGGACCTGATCAAGAAGACGATCGAACCCTGCCGCATCGCGCTCAACGACGCCGGCCTGCGCGCCAGCGACGTCAGCGAGGTGATCCTCGTCGGCGGCCAGACGCGCATGCCCAAGGTCAACCAGGCCGTGGCCGAGTTCTTCGGCAAGGAACCGCGCAAGGACGTCAACCCGGACGAAGCCGTCGCCATTGGCGCAGCGATCCAGGGCGGCGTGCTCGCCGGCGACGTCAAGGACGTGCTGCTGCTCGACGTGACCCCGCTGTCGCTCGGCATCGAGACGCTCGGCGGCGTGTTCACCAAGATCATCGAGAAGAACACCACGATCCCGACCAAGGCCGCGCAGACGTTCTCGACCGCCGAGGACAACCAGTCCGCGGTGACCGTGCACGTGCTGCAGGGCGAACGCGAGCAGGCGCGCTACAACAAGTCGCTGGCAAAGTTTGATCTGACCGGAATCGACTCTGCCCCGCGCGGCATGCCGCAGGTCGAAGTCGCGTTCGACATCGACGCCAACGGCATCCTGCACGTGTCGGCCAAGGACAAGAAGACCGGCAAGGAACAGAAGGTCGAGATCAAGGCCGGCTCGGGCCTGTCGGAGGAAGAGATCCAGCGCATGGTCACCGATGCCGAGACGCATCGCGAGGAAGACAAGAAGTTCCACGACCTCGTCACCGCGCGCAACCAGGCCGATGCGTTGATCCATGGCGCGCGCACCGCGATCAAGGACAACGGCGACAAGGTGCCTGGCGACGTGATCGGTCGCGTCGAAGGCGCGATCGCCGAGGTCGAGACCGCGATGAAGGGCGACGACCAAGGGCAGATCGAAGCCAAGTCGAAGGCGCTGGAGGAAGCCGCGCAGGCGTTGTTTGCCGCAGTAGCTGCAGCGCAGCCGGGTCCGGCAGGCGAGGCGGACGCGTCGTCGAAGAACGACGACGTCGTCGATGCCGAGTTCACCGAAGTCAACGACGACGAGAAGAAGCAGCAGTAATCATGCGGCGGCGTCCTTTGGGCGCCGCCTTTTTGTTGATCGGGAACCAGTGGCGGGGAAGGGGATGATGTCCTGCCACCGTTCTCCGGTTCCCGGCTTTCGTTTACCGGTTGTCGAGCTCCGATGAGCAAACGTGATTACTACGAAACCCTTGGTGTGGCCCGCACGGCGTCCGAAGAGGAGCTGAAGAAGGCCTACCGGCGTTGCGCGATGAAACATCATCCCGACCGCAACCCGGGCGATGCCGCGGCGCTGGAAGCGTTCAAGGAATGCAAGGAAGCCTACGAGGTCCTGACCGATCCGGCCAAGCGCCGCAGTTACGACGCCCACGGCCACGCCGCGTTCGAACACGGCGTCGGTGGCGGAGGCGGCGGGCAGGGCTATGCCGACATGGGCGACATCTTCGGCGACATCTTCGGCAATATCTTCGGCGGTGGCGGCCCAGGCGCGCGCGCGCCGCGCCGTGGCGCCGACATCGGCTACGTGATGGAACTCGATCTCGACGAAGCCGTGGCCGGCATCGACAAGCGCATCGAGATCCCGACGCTGGTCGCCTGCACACCCTGCAAGGGCAGCGGCTCGGAGGACGGCAAGGTCGAAACCTGTGCCACCTGCCACGGCCGCGGCCAGGTACGCATGCAGCGCGGCATCTTCTCGATGCAGCAGCCGTGTCCGCATTGCGGCGGGCGCGGCCAGACCATCAAGTCGCCTTGCCAGGAATGCAACGGCAACGGACGCGTCGAGGAAGAGAAGGTCCTGTCCGTGAAGATCCCGGCCGGCGTCGACAACGGCGACCGCATCCGCCTGTCCGGCGAAGGCGAGGCGGGGCCGGCGGGTTCGCCGCCCGGCGACCTGTACGTCGAGGTGCGCGTACGCCCGCATCCGATCTTCCAGCGCGACGGCGACGACCTGCATTGCGAAGTCCCGATCCGCATCTCGCAGGCCGCGCTCGGCGATACCGTGCGCGTGCCGACGCTCGACGGCGAGGCGGAGATCCGCGTGCCTGCGGAAACGCAAAGCGGCAAGTTGTTCCGGCTGCGCGACAAGGGTGTGAAGTCCGTGCGCAGTCGGGCACCAGGCGATTTGTATTGCCGCGTCGTGGTCGAAACTCCGGTCAATCTGACCAGCGAACAGCGCGAGCTGCTGGAGCAGTTCGAAGCCACGTTCACAAGCGACAACGCGCGCCGGCATTCGCCGAAGTCGAGCACCTTCGTCGATGGCGTCAAGGGCTTCTGGGAACGCATGACTTCCTGATCGGCGATTTCGCAGGAAGGAAACCCGGCGATGCGCACGCGTTTCTGCGGCTGACATCGTGATGTGGCGGGAATGCTGATTTCAGGTCGGACCGTACAGTTGCGAGTAGCTGGTGGCTGGTGCGCTCGCGAGGCGGCTGCGCCAGCTCAAGAGATCGCCGAATTCTTCGGCCAGCAAGGCATCGCTCCAGCAACGCTTCGTCGCCGGCCCCAGCGGCGGCGTGGTGCGTGCGGTAGGAGCAATGGTTTCCAGCACGACGGCCATCGCGATATCCGCGTAGCTGAATCGCCCCAGCAGATAATCGCAGCGTGCTGCCGCCAATCCTCTTCGTATTTCAGCAAGCGCGCGTCGTAGTGATCCGGGCTCGTCGAGGTGCGCGTACTTGCGCTCCAGGCGTCGCACGGCATCGCGTGCGGCGAACCGGAGCGCGGGCCGCATCGTGGATGGGATGAAGCCAGGGAGCGATTCTTCCAGCGCCGCAATGTCCGCGGCTATGCAGCGAACGACGCGCGAGCGCCCCTCGGCGAGCGCCGCTTCGCTGAGCGCGTTCCACTGCGCGACCGCGGACAAGTCGCCGAGCCTCGCATCGCCAGCGAGGCTGCCGGCATGGCAGGCGATCTCCCAGGATCCACGCAGGATCCGCCCGTCCGTGAACATCACCGGCACCGAGACCGCTCCCGACCACTGACGCATCCGCAGGCGCAAGGCGGGCTCGCTGAGGGTCGGCGTGTATTCGGCGTAGCGATAGGCGACGCCACAATGCTCCAGAGCCCAGCGCGCCTTCTGCGTCCACGGGGAAAAAGACTCGCCGACCAGCAGGGCATCCGGTTTCGAGGAACGAGCCATGCACTTCTCCTTCGGATCGGCGATCTTATGGCCCCGGCAACACTGCGGTCCTTGCATGGACGTGCAGTTCGCCGAGCGGGTGCGGAGCCGCGCGTTTGAAGGCCGCTGCCCGAGATCGCGACCGGCCACTGAAGGCATTGCCGCGGGTCGGAGCGAGTCGATGCCCCGCAGGCCGCCTGCAAAACCCCATGCTAGGCTCGCCGCGCTCGTCCGGGAGGCAGCATGCGCAAGGGGTGGTGGAAGAATCTCTACCTGCAGGTCCTGATCGCCATCGCGATCGGCGTCCTGCTCGGTCACTTCGATCCCGCGCTCGGCGAGCAGATGAAGCCGCTCGGCGACGGCTTCATCAAGCTGGTGAAGATGATCATCGCGCCGGTGATCTTCCTGACCATCGTCGCCGGCATCGCCAAGATCGGCGACCTGCGCCATGTCGGCAAGATCGGCCTGAAGGCGCTGATCTATTTCGAAGTGCTGACAACGCTGGCGCTCGTGATCGGGCTTGTCGTCGCCAATCTGGTGCGACCCGGCGCCGGCATGGGTATCAATCCTGCGCAGCTCGACGCCAGCGGCGTGGCGGCCTACCAGCAGGCGGCGAAGGAGCAGGGCACGGTCGGCTTTCTGCTCGACATCATTCCAGGTAACTTCATTTCCGCGTTCACCGAAGGCAAGCTCCTGCAGGTGTTGCTGGTGGCGATCCTGACCGGCATCGCCCTGACGCAGATGGGCGGGACCGGAAAGCGCGTGCTCGACCTGTGCGAGGACCTCTCGCAGATCGTCTTCAACATCGTCGGCATGATCATGCGGCTGGCGCCGATCGGCGCGTTCGGCGCGATGGCGTTCACGATCGGCAAGTTCGGGCTCGATTCGCTCGCCTCGCTGGGCTGGCTGCTGGCATCGGTCTACCTGACCTGCTTCGCGTTCGTGTTCGTCGTGCTCGGCCTCGTCGCGCGTTGGTCGGGCTTCTCGCTGTGGCAGTTCCTGAAGTACATCCGCGGCGAACTGCTGCTGGTGCTCGGTACTTCGTCTTCCGAATCGGCGCTGCCGCGCCTGATCAATCGCCTCGAGGACGCCGGTTGCGACCGCGCCGTGGTCGGCCTGGTGGTGCCGACCGGTTATTCGTTCAACCTCGACGGCACCTGCATCTACCTGACCATGGCCGCGGTGTTCATCGCACAGGCCGTCGGCGTCGAGCTGTCGCTGGCCGACCAGCTGATGCTGGTCGGCGTGCTGCTGCTGACCTCGAAGGGCGCCGCCGGCGTGACCGGATCGGGCTTCGTGACGCTGGCGGCGACTCTCGCCGCGCTCGGCGGCAAGGTGCCGGTGGAAGGCGTCGCGTTGATCCTCGGCGTGGATCGCTTCATGTCCGAGGCCCGCGCGATCACCAACTTCATCGGCAACGGCGTGGCGACCATGGTGGTCGCGAAATGGGAAGGTCTGCGCGACGACGACAAGATGCGTGCGGCCTTCGCGGCGGGCCCGGAACCGGAGCGCTTGCCGATCCTGCGCGACCCCGACCAGGGCGACTGATGCTTGTCGGCCACGGACGCCGCCGTTAGCCTGCCCGCATGAACGACCCCGTCCGACTCCTGATTCACGGCGCTTCCGGCCGCATGGGCCAATCCCTGTTGCGCCTTTGCGCCGAGCGTGAGGATTGCAGCGTCGTGGGCGCGGTATCGCGCAAGGTCGGGCAACGGGTCATCGATGGCGTGCCGCAATTCGCCGCCAGCGAGCTATCCGCGGTGCCGGCGTTCGACGTGGCCATCGACTTCAGCCTGGCGGAGGCGTTCGACCCGGTGCTGGCCTCGTGCGTCGAACGCGGCGCGGCCCTGGTCTCCGGCACCACGGGCCTGGACGAGCTGCAGCGCGCGGCGATCGATGCTGCCGGCAGTCGCATCCCGCTGTTGTGGGCGGCCAACTTCAGCCTGGGAGTGGCGGTGCTGAACGACCTGGTCGAGCGCGCCGCAGCCGCGCTCCAGGGATGGGACTGCGACATCGTCGAGGTGCACCACGCGCAGAAGAAGGACGCCCCGTCGGGCACCGCGCTGGCGCTGGGCGCGTCCGCAGCACAGGGCGGGGCGCATGCGCGCTATGCCAGCCTGCGCGCGGGCGACATCGTCGGCGAGCACACGGTGCAGTTCACCACCGCAGGCGAGCGCATCGAGCTGGTCCATCGCGCCGGCAACCGCGACATCTTCGCGCGCGGCGCGCTGCACGCGGCGGCCAATCTCGCCGGCCGCAAGCCCGGGCTGTATCGCCTGCGCGACCTGCTCTAGGCGTCCGTTGGCATTTCCGCTGGCATCGGCGCGCGCGCGCCGGTATCATTCCCGCTCGCCTGCTTCTCGCCAGCACGGACCGGTCCAGTACCGCGTTCGCGCTTCGCTGCAACCTGCGTTCGGCGAAGAGGCATCCCCTGACGTCCCAAGGCGAAGCCCGTGACAGAAACTGCAATCCTTGCGCTCGAAGACGGCACCGTCTTCGAAGGCATTTCAGTCGGTGCGCCCGGCCTGAGCGTCGGCGAGGTGGTATTCAACACCGCCATGACCGGCTACCAGGAGATCCTGACCGATCCTTCCTATGCGCGGCAGATCGTCACGCTGACCTATCCGCATATCGGCAACACCGGCTGCACCGGGCAGGACGACGAGGCCACGCAGGCCTGGGCCGCGGGGCTGATCGTGCGCGACGTGCCGCGCCGGCCGAGCAGCTGGCGCAGCCAGGTGTCGCTGCCGGAATGGCTACGGGCGCGCGGCATCGTCGCGATCGCCGACATCGACACCCGCAAGCTCACGCGCCTGCTGCGCGACAAAGGTGCCCAGAACGGCGCGCTGATGGCAGGACCGGCTCTCGATGGGAAGCTCGACGTCGACAAGGCGCTCGAATCCGCGCGCAAGTTTCCCGGCCTCAAGGGCATGGACCTGGCGAAGGAAGTCTCGACCCGCGAGACCTATGCGTGGCGCGACGGCCCGCTCGATCTCGATTCCGGCGTTTTCGCGCGCGGCGACGGGAAGTTCAAAGTCGTGGCCTACGATTTCGGCGTCAAGCTCAACATCCTGCGCATGCTCGTCGAGCGCGGCTGCGACGTGACCGTCGTACCAGCGCAGACTTCGGCCGCCGAGGCGCTCGCGCTGCAGCCCGATGGCGTGTTCCTGTCCAATGGTCCCGGCGATCCCGAGCCTTGCGACTACGCCATCGCGGCGATCCGAGAGTTCGTTGCCAAGAAGATTCCCACTTACGGCATCTGCCTCGGCCACCAATTGCTGGGGCTCGCGGTCGGCGCCAAGACCATGAAGATGAAGTTCGGCCACCACGGCGCCAACCATCCGGTCATCGACCTCGATTCCGGTCGGGTGATGATCACTTCGCAGAACCACGGCTTCGCGGTCGACGAGTCCACGTTGCCGGCGAACGCGCGCGTCACGCATCGCTCGCTGTTCGACGGCAGCAATCAGGGCATCGCACTGAGCGATGCGCCGGCGTTTTCTTTCCAGGGACATCCCGAGGCTTCGCCCGGCCCGCACGACGTCGCACCCTTGTTCGACCGCTTCATCGCGGCGATGGGCGAGCGCCGGTGAAAGCGGCAGGCCACCCGCGCCGGAGACGCATCAAGCGTTTGCTCGCGTGCCTGCTATTGCTGTCGGCCTATCCGGTCTTCGTCTTCGCCACGGTCTATTGGCACTGGTTCGGTGCGGACCTCCCCGGAGGACGCAATGGTCCGGCCGATGCCTACCGGCATTCGCTGGCCAGCGCCACGGTGGCCTACACGGGCTCGCCAACTTGGGTGGCGTGGGTGACCGCGGTGATGGAAGGCGACGGCCACGGCAACGACAGCAGCGCGATGGATGCGCACAACAACCGCATCGGAACCCGCATCGGCGCGCAGGCGGCGAGTTGGGACGCGATGCAGTCCGCGGTATGGGAAGCCGTGAAGTCCGGCGGCATCGATGCCGCCGACGACAACCAGATCACCTGGCTACCGCGCGAGCGGTGGCAGAACCGTTTGTATTGAGGAAACGATGCCCAAGCGCAGCGACATCAAGACCATCCTGATCATCGGCGCAGGTCCGATCGTCATCGGCCAGGCCTGCGAGTTCGACTACTCCGGCGCGCAGGCCTGCAAGGCGCTGCGCGACGAGGGTTATCGCGTGGTGCTGGTCAACAGCAATCCGGCCACGATCATGACCGACCCGGAGATGGCTGATGCGGTCTACATCGAGCCGATCAACTGGAAGACGGTCGAGAAGATCATCGCCAAGGAAAAGCCCGACGCATTGCTGCCGACGATGGGCGGACAGACCGCGCTGAACTGCGCGCTCGACCTCGCCGATAACGGCGTGCTGGAAAAATACGGCGTCGAACTGATCGGCGCCTCGCGCGATGCCATCCGCATGGCCGAGGACCGCGAGCTGTTCCGCATCGCCATGGCCGAGATCGGACTGGAATGCCCGAAGGCCGAAGTGGCGCGGTCGCTCGAGCAGGCGCTCGACATCCAGACGCGCGTCGGCTATCCGACCATCATCCGGCCGAGCTTCACGCTCGGCGGCAGCGGCGGCGGCATCGCCTACAACCGCGAGGAACTGGTCGACATCGTCAACCGCGGCCTCGAGCTGTCCCCCACCAGCGAGGTCCTGGTCGAGGAGTCGGTGCTCGGCTGGAAGGAATTCGAGATGGAAGTGGTCCGCGACACCGCGGACAACTGCATCATCGTCTGCTCGATCGAGAACCTCGATCCGATGGGCGTGCACACCGGCGATTCGATCACCGTGGCGCCGGCGCAGACGTTGACCGACAAGGAATACCAGCGCCTGCGCGATGCCAGCATCGCGGTGCTGCGCAAGATCGGCGTCGATACCGGCGGCAGCAACGTGCAGTTCGGCATCAATGCTCAGACCGGGCGCGTGGTCGTGATCGAGATGAACCCGCGCGTGTCGCGTTCGTCGGCGCTGGCATCGAAAGCCACGGGTTTCCCGATCGCGAAGGTCGCGGCCAAGCTCGCGGTCGGTTACACGCTCGACGAGCTCAAGAACGAGATCACCGGCGGACTGACGCCGGCCTCGTTCGAGCCGAGCATCGATTACGTCGTCACCAAGATCCCGCGCTTCGCGTTCGAGAAGTTTCCGGCAGCCGATGCGCGCCTGACTACGCAGATGAAATCGGTCGGCGAGGTGATGGCGATCGGACGCACGTTCCAGGAATCGCTGCAGAAGGCGTTGCGCGGCCTCGAGACCGGCAAGTCCGGACTCGATCCGAGTGGCCTGGACTTCAGCACCGAGGAAGGATTCGCGGAACTGCGGCGCGAACTGCGCGAACCGGATCCGGAACGCATCTTCCACGTCGCCGATGCCTTCCGCGCCGGCATGAGCGTGGAGGACGTGCACGCGCTGTCGTTCATCGATCCGTGGTTCCTCGACCAGATGGAGGAACTGGTTTCCACCGAGGCCGAGGTCATCGCCGCAGGGCTGGGAGCGCTCGACGCCAAGCGTGTGCGCCAGCTCAAGCGCATGGGTTTTTCCGATATCCGCCTGGCGCAGCTGACCAAGACCGACGAATCCGCGATCCGCGCGTTGCGTCGCGCGTTCGGCGTGCGGCCGGTCTACAAGCGCGTCGACTCCTGCGCGGCCGAATTCGCCACCACGACTGCCTACCTGTATTCGACCTACGAGGACGAATGCGAGGCGCAGCCGACCACGCGCGACAAGATCATCGTGCTCGGCGGCGGCCCGAACCGGATCGGGCAGGGCATCGAGTTCGACTATTGTTGCGTGCATGCAGCGATGGCGCTGCGCGACGATGGCTACGAAACCATCATGATCAACTGCAATCCGGAGACGGTTTCGACCGACTACGACACGTCCGACCGGCTGTACTTCGAACCGCTGACGCTCGAAGACGTGCTCGAAATCGTCGATCTCGAAAAGCCGAAGGGCGTGATCGTGCAATACGGCGGGCAGACACCGCTGAAGCTGGCGCAGGCGCTGGAGGCCAATGGCGTGCCGATCATCGGCACCTCGCCGGATTCGATCGACCTTGCCGAAGATCGCGAGCGCTTCCAGGGACTCGTCGAGAAGCTCGGCCTCGACCAGCCGCCGAACCGCACCGCGCGCAATCCAGACGAAGCGCTGGTGCTGGCGCGCGAGATCGGCTATCCGCTGGTGGTGCGCCCGAGCTACGTGCTCGGCGGCCGCGCGATGGAGGTGGTGCATTCCGATGCCGACCTGTCGCGCTACATCCGCGATGCGGTCAAGGTATCGAACGATTCGCCGGTGCTGCTCGACCGCTTCCTCGACAATGCGGTGGAAGTCGATATCGACGTGATCGCAGATGCCACCGGCGCGGTGCTGATCGGCGGCGTGATGGAACATATCGAGGAGGCGGGCGTGCATTCCGGCGACTCGTCCTGCTCGCTGCCGCCGTATTCGCTGTCGGCCGAGGTACAGGGACGCCTGCGCACGCAGGTGGTCGCGCTGGCCAAGGCGTTGAACGTGGTCGGACTGATGAACACGCAGTTCGCCGTGCAGCTCGACGGCGATGGCGTCGAAAAGATCTTCCTGCTGGAAGTGAATCCGCGTGCCTCGCGCACCGTGCCGTTCGTGTCCAAGGCCACCGGCATGCCGCTGGCCAAGATCGCCGCGCGCTGCATGGCCGGCAAATCGCTGGCCGAGCAGGGCGCCATCGCGGAAATCGTGCCGGACTACTACTCGGTCAAGGAGGCGATCTTCCCGTTCGCCAAGTTCCAGAACGTCGACCCGATCCTCGGGCCGGAGATGCGCTCCACAGGCGAGGTCATGGGCGTGGGCCGCAACTTCGGCGCGGCGATGGCACGCGCGCAGGAAGCGGCCAACATCAAGGCGCCGCCAGTCGGCAAGGCCTTCGTGTCGGTACGCGATCCCGACAAGATCCGCGTGCTGCCAGTCGCGCGCGACTTGTTGCGACGCGGTTATACGCTGGTGGCGACCAGCGGAACCGCCGCCTGGCTGCGTCAGCACGACATCCCCTGCGAACAGATCAACAAGGTGCTCGAAGGCCGCCCGCACGTGGTCGACCTGATCAAGAACGGCGAGATCGCGTATATCGTCAACACCACCGAGGGCAAGCAGGCGATCGCCGACTCGTTCTCGATCCGGCGCGAGGCGCTGCAGCATCGCGTCACTTACTCAACGACCATCGCCGGTGCCAAGGCATTGCTGCACTCGCTCGAATTCCGCGATAGCGGTCCGGTGTGGGCGCTGCAGGAACTGCACAAGGAACTCGAACTCAGGCCGTAGCGTGCGCCATGCGCACGATGCATGATGACGGGCGCGCAGCGCACGTTACGTACAAGGATTCGAATGTGAAGAAGGCAGGCAAGTCCCTATGAGAGCACCCCGCATGAGAGCCGCTGCATGAGAGCGCCCCTGACCGTCCAGGGCGCTGCGCGCCTACGCGCCGAGCTCGAGGACCTGAAATCGGTGAAGCGGCCGGCCGTCATCAACGCGATCGCCGAGGCGCGCGCGCACGGCGACCTCAAGGAGAATGCCGAGTACCACGCGGCCCGCGATCAGCAGAGCTTCATCGAAGGCCGCATCAAGCAGCTCGAAGGCGAGCTGTCGCATGCGCAGGTGATCGACGTGTCGCAACTCAACGCCGGCTCCAAGGTCGTGTTCGGCGCGAATGTCGTGCTGGCGGACGTGGAAACCGACGAGGAGAAGCGTTACCAGATCGTCGGCGACCTCGAAGCCGACATCAAGCTGGGCCTGATCGCGATCTCGTCGCCGGTCGCGCGCGCGCTGATCGGCAAGCACGAGGGCGACAGCGTCGTGATCGAGGCGCCGGGCGGCACGCGCGAGTACGAGATCGTCGGCGTCGCCTACACCGGCTGACCGCGTGTCGGCTGAGCGAATGGCTTCGGCCACATTGCTGCTGCCGCCTGCCGTGCGGTTCGGCAAGCAGCGCCTTGGTGCCGATGTTCTCCTCGCGCTGGGCCGTGCCGATCGCAGCACGCATCCCGACCGCAATCGTCGCGCTCAACTGTTGCGCCATTTCCACTTGTCGCCACCAGGCTGGCCGATGGCGGCGCTTACGCGCCAGGCCGACGTCGGAGATGCCGGATCGGATGGCTGGTTGCGCGCGGACCCGGCCTACGTCAGGCCCGACATCAACGGCGCGCGCTTGCTGGCCTACGGCGATGCGCTGGCGCTCGACGACGAGGACGGGGCGGCGTTGTCGCCTGCATTGGGAGAAGTCTTCGATGACGCTGGCTTCTTCTTCGACGCACCGCTGCCGTCGCATTGGTACCTGCGGCTCGCGCGCGATGCGATTTTGCCGGCGTTCGCCGATCCGGAGGAAGCGCTCGGCGAGGATGTCTTCGACCATCTCCCGCAAGGCGAGCCTGGCCGCCGTTGGCGTGCGTTGCTCAGCGAAGCCCAGGTCGTGTTGCACAACCACCCGTGGAATGCGCGCCGCGCCGCCGCTGGCAAGCCGCCGGTCAACGCGGTCTGGTTCTGGGGGGCAGGCGTGCTGCCCGACGAGGTGCATACCGTGCACGTTTTGCTGCGCTCGGATGACGAAGCCGCCTGCGCGCTCGCGCAATCGGCCTGCGTGGTCCAGCCGTTGCCGCCACGCTTCGCCGGCGCGGCGCACGACGAGGTCTTCGACCTGGCGACCATTCGCGATCCGGCGATCCTCGTCGACGCGTGGCTGCGCCCCGCGCTCGCTGCCGTACGTGACGGCGGCCTGCGCCGGCTGGAGCTCGATTTCGAGGACGGCGAGGCCATGCGGATCGAACCTCGGCAGCGCTGGCGCCTTTGGCGCAAACCGCTCGCGGCGTTTCCGCAGTGACGATCACGCGCACGATCAAGCGTCGCAGCATCGCGCCGGGCGGGGACTGGTCCGACCAGCTCGCATACGATGATGTCGGACCCTTGCTACGCCGCATCTACAGTGCGCGCGGCGCGACGACGCGGACGCTGGCGATGCCGCGCCTGACGGACCTGCTGCCGCCGGACAGCCTCGGCGGCATCGATGCCGCGACCGCACTGCTGGCCGACGCCATCGCCAACGACAACCACATCGTCGTCGTCGGCGACTTCGATTGCGATGGCGCCACGGCCTGCGCGGTCGGCGTGCGCGGCCTGCGCATGCTCGGCGCGAAGCGCGTGTCCTACGCGGTGCCCAATCGCATGGTGCACGGTTACGGCCTGTCGCCCGCACTCGTCGAGGAACTCGCAGGTCTGGCACCCGACCTGCTGGTGACCGTCGACCACGGGATCGCCTGCCATGCCGGCATCGCCGCGGCCAAGGCGCGCGGCTGGCGCGTGCTCGTGACCGACCACCATCTGCCAGGCGAGCGCTTGCCGCAGGCCGACGCGATCGTCGATCCGAACATTCCCGGCGATGCATTCCCCAGCAAGATGCTGGCCGGCGTCGGCGTGATGTTCTACGTGCTGCTGGCGTTGCGTCGGAGATTGCGTGGCACGGGGAGTCCAGCGAGTGAAGAGTGCGATCTGTCGAGCCTGCTCGACCTCGTCGCCGTCGGCACCGTCGCCGATCTGGTGCCGCTGGATGCCAACAACCGCGCATTGGTCTCGGCCGGGCTGCGGCGGCTGCGTGCCGGGCGCGGCTGCGCCGGACTGCAGGCCCTGATCGAAGCGGCGCGACGGCAGGCGGCGACGCTGAGCGCAATGGACATCGGCTTCGGCATCGGCCCGCGCATCAACGCGGCGGGCCGTCTCGAGGACATGGCGCTCGGCATCGAGTGCCTGCTCAGCGACGACCCTGTGCAGGCACGCGAACTCGCCGCGGTGCTGGATGGCATCAACTCGGAACGCCGCGCGGTGCAGCAATTGATGACCGACGATGCCGGAATCGCGCTGGCTGCAGTGTCTGCCCTGGATGCCACGCCACGCTCGGCGCATTGCCTGTTCCACGCGGACTGGCATCCCGGCGTGGTCGGTCTGGTCGCATCGAAGGTGAAGGAACGCCTGCACCGCCCGGTGGTTGCGTTTGCGCCAGGTGAGCCTGGCAGCGAGGTGTTGCGCGGCTCGGCGCGTTCGATCCCGGGCTTCCACATCCGCGACGCGCTGGCGGCGGTCGATGCCGCTCATCCCGGCATGATCGATCGCTTCGGCGGCCATGCCATGGCGGCGGGACTCAGCCTGCGGCATGCGCAGCTGGCGCCCTTCGAGGCGGCCTTCACCGCCTACGCCGAGACGATGCTGGACGCCGAATTGCTGCGCGATGAGCTGCTCAGCGACGGCGGCTTGCAGACGAACGAATTCGATCATGCGACCGCGCTCGCGTTGCGCGACGGCGGGCCGTGGGGGCAGGGCTTCCCGGAACCGATGTTCGACGGCGAGTTCGACGTGCTCGCCTGGCGCATCGTCGGCGAACGCCATCTCAAGCTCGAACTCGGCCTGCAGGCGCTGCGCCTCAATGCCATCCACTTCGGTGGTTGGGATGGCACGCCGCCCGCGGCGCGCGTCCGCATCGCCTACCGTCTCGAACCGGACAACTATCGCGGCGGCGAGGCGATCCAGCTCGTGGTCATGCATCGCGAGTAGGGCGGCGCGCAACAAGTCCTTCGAAGCCGCCTCTATAGAGCCAGCGCTACGAAGCCGGCTGCACCGCATTGCCGAGTTCGCGCGCAGGCGCACGCCGCTTCAGTCCGAATAGCGGCCGCAGCCAGCCTACGCGCCGGATGATCTCGTAAGCGCCGAAGCATGCGGCGAACGTCAGCGCGGTCAGAAACAGCCCTTCGGGCAGTGGCGCGATGCCGAGCGGCTTGAGGTTGTATGCAGCGATCACGATGACGGTCTGGTGCAGGATGTAGACCGGGAACACCGCCTGCGTCAGGTAGCGCAGGGCAGGGCTGTCGCCCGGTGCCAGGCGATGCGCGAAACCGAGGATGGCGACGATGCTGACCCACTGGTTGAGGCCCCACGCGACACGCTGCAGCATCCTGATCGCATCCGGCGCGGGGTTGGCATCGTCGAAGGTAGCGAAGTACCAGGCGATGAACGCATAGCTGACGGCAGCCAGCGACAGGGCGATCCAGCGCGACTTCTGCATCTGTTGCCACACCGGTTCCGATCCTGCGATCACGAAACCGAGCAGGAACAGCGGCAGGTACTGGGCATGGTTGTACCAGTCGTCCACCAGGCCATGCGTCGATTCGAACCGTGCGACGAGGACGACCCGCGCCAAGATCAGCAGCAATGCCGGCCACAGCAGCAGTCCTGGTCCCGAAAGCAGGGAGTCCAGACGTTGGCGCGCGCGCTCGATCAGCGCCGACGGCAGGCGCAACAGCAGCCACAACGCCACGGTATAGACCCACAGATAGGCGACGAACCACAGGTGGTTCCAGGTGGGCAGGCGCAAGCACCCATCGTCGTCGCAGAACGTGCCGTCAGCGGAGAGGTAGCGCGCCCAGAACGCCAGATAGCCGTCGTGATAGCCCCCCGGGAACCGCGAGTCGAGCAATTCGTAGTACGCCTGCGGCGGCACGATGACCAGCATGCCGAAGATCAACGGCAGTAGCAGGCGCCAAGACCGGGAACCGAGGAAGCCTTTCGGCATCTTCGCCATCAGGAAGGCGCTGGCCGCACCCGAGACCAGGAACAGCAGCGACAGCCGCCAGGGCGCGGTCAGGAACATCAGCGGTTCGATCGCGGGGCCGGCCGCGGGGCTTTTGACGTGCCAGTCCCAGCTCACGTAGTACATGCCGACGTGATAGAGCACCAGCAATCCAAAAGCGCAAACGCGGACCCAGTCCAGGTCGTGGCGGCGTGTCATAGCAGGCTCCATCGGGAATTGCCATGCACTTTCGCGTGGCCTCGGCGGCGCCACCAGCGCGAAGTGACGGATTGCCAGGACCTTGGGACGAAGCGAGGAACCGGGGGGGCGAATGCGGCAGGCCCGGATCGGCGCGCGCCTTAGAATGCGGCGATGGATTCCGCCATTCGATCGAACCAGCAACCCCTGCTTCCCTGGCAGCGCACCTTCGAGGTGGGCTTCTGGGTCGTGCTGACGCTGGTCAACGGCATCGCCAACAGCATTACCGCGCTGATGGACATGCGCCGCAACCACCTCGACGTCGCTGCCTGGGAGCCAGCTGTCTGGGAATTGTCCAGTGGCGTCCTGATGCTGGCCCTGGTGCCGGCGCTGGTCTGGTTCACGCGTGCGTTCCCGTTGCATTGGGACAACTGGCGCAGGCAGTTGCCGTGGCACCTGCTGGCCAGCGTGGTGTTCTCGCTGATCCACGTGCTGGGCATGGTCGGCCTGCGCATCCTGGCCTACCGGACGCAAGGCGGCGACTACGACTTCGGCTCGTGGCCGAAGGAGTTGTTCTACGAATACCTGAAGGACATCCGCTCCTACGCCGGCATGGTGGCGATCATCGAGATCTATCGCTTCGTGCTGCGGCGCTGGCAGGGCGAGGCCAGCCTGCTGGATGTGCCGGACGAGGGTGCGCCGGTGGAGCCGGTGGATCGTCCGGAGCGCTTCCTGGTGCGCAAGCTGGGCCGGGAATTCCTCGTCGCCGCCGCCGACATCGAATGGCTGCAAGCCTCGGGCAACTACGTGAACCTGCGGGTGCGCGCGCACGATTACCCGTTGCGCAGCACGATCGCCGGCATCGAATCCAAGCTCGACCCGCGCCGCTTCGCGCGCATCCACCGCAGCTACATCGTCAACCTCGACCACGTCGCATCGATCGAGCCGCTCGACACGGGCGACGCGCGCGTGCACCTCAAGGATGGCAGCGTGCTGCCATGCAGCCGCCGCCAGCGCGATGTGCTGCGTGGACGCGTGGGTGCGGCCGCCTGACGGCTCGGGCCCGCGCCCGGCCTGCTAGAATTCACGGCCTTTTTCGCGAAGATCCAACACTGCCCCATGATCGAGCTCAATCCAGTCCGCCAGCGCATCGCCGACCTGCAAGAACGGCTGTCGTCGCTACGGGGGTATCTTTGACTACGACGCCAAGCAAGAACGGCTGGAAGAGGTCAATCGCGAGCTCGAGAACCCGAACGTCTGGAACGAACCCGAGCGCGCGCAGGCGCTCGGCCGCGAGCGCTCGCTGCTCGACAAGACCGTCAACGGCATCCGCGATCTCGTCGAAGGACTGACCGGCGCGAGCGAATTGCTCGACCTCGCCGAGGGCGAGGACGACGAGGACACGGCCAATGCCGTAGTCGCCGACATCGAGCAATATGCCGCCCGCGTCGACAAGCTCGAGTTCCGGCGCATGTTCTCCGGCGAGATGGACGCGAACAACGCCTTCGTCGACATCCAGGCCGGCGCCGGCGGCACCGAAGCGCAGGACTGGGCCGAGATGCTGCTGCGCATGTACCTGCGCTGGGCCGAGTCGCGCGGCTGGAAGACCGAACTGATGGAAGTCAGCGGTGGCGAAGTGGCCGGGATCAAGTCGGCGACCGTGCGCGTCGAGGGCGAGTTCGCCTATGGTTGGCTGAAGACCGAAACCGGCGTCCATCGGCTGGTGCGCAAGTCGCCTTTCGATTCCGACAACCGCCGCCACACCAGCTTCACCTCGGTCTTCGTCAGCCCCGAGGTCGACGACAATATCGACATCCAGATCAACCCGGCCGACCTGCGCACCGACGTCTACCGCGCTTCCGGCGCCGGCGGTCAGCACGTCAACAAGACCGAATCGGCGGTGCGCATCACCCATGTCCCGAGCGGCATAGTGGTGGCCTGCCAGACCGGCCGCAGCCAGCACCAGAACCGCGACAACGCGATGAAGATGCTGGCAGCCAAGCTGTACGAGGCCGAGATCCAGAAGCGCAACACCGAACGCGATGCGCTCGAGGCGACCAAGTCCGACATCGGCTGGGGCAGCCAGATCCGCAACTACGTGCTCGACCAGTCGCGGATCAAGGACCTGCGTACCGGCATCGAGCGCAGCGACACGCAGAAGGTGCTGGACGGCGACCTGGACGAATTCGTCGAGGCCAGCCTCAAGTCCGGGCTCGAGGCGGGTTCCAAACGCAGCGACGCGGTATAAAAGTCGTCACTGTCAGAACCTTCGCCTTCACGGGAGCGACGAAGTCCCGTTCCCCTCCACTCGAATGTACCCATGACCGACAACGCGTCCCAGCCGCCCGTAGACGAGAACACGCTGATCGCAGAGCGCCGCAGCAAACTGACGGCGTTGCGCGGGCAGGGCATCGCCTTCCCGAACGACTTCCGTCGCAGCGACTACGCCGGCGACCTGCAGGCCGACTACGCCGACGCCGAGCGCTGGACCGGCGAAGCGCTGGAAGGCACCGGCCGCCGTGTCGCGCTGGCCGGCCGCCTGCTGGCCAAGCGGGTCATGGGCAAGGCGAGCTTCGCGCAGATCCAGGACGTGTCGGGACGGATCCAGCTGTTCCTGCAGTCGACCACGCTCGGCGAGCGCTACGACGCGTTCAAGGGCTGGGATGTCGGCGACATCGTCGCCGCCGAAGGCACGCTGATGCGCACCAAGACCGGGGAGCTGTCGGTCAAGGCCGACAGCCTGCGCCTGCTGACCAAGTCGCTGCGCCCGCTGCCGGACAAGTGGCATGGGTTGAGCGACGTCGAACAACGTTATCGCCAGCGCTATGTCGACCTGATCGTGACGCCCGAGGCGCGCGAGGTGTTCGTCAGCCGCTCGCGGATCATCGCGGCGATGCGCCGCTGGCTCGATGCGCGGCGCTTCCTCGAAGTCGAGACGCCGATGATGCATTACCTGGTCGGCGGCGCCACGGCCAAGCCGTTCGTCACCCACCACAACGCGCTCGATCTCGACCTTTACCTGCGCGTGGCGCCGGAGCTCTACCTCAAGCGGCTGGTGGTCGGCGGTTTCGAGCGCGTGTACGAGATCAACCGCAACTTCCGCAACGAAGGCGTCAGCACCCGGCACAACCCCGAGTTCACGATGCTGGAGCTCTACGAGGCCTACGCGACCTACGACGAAGTGATGGACCTCACCGAATCGATGATCCGCGATGTCGCGGTGGAGACCATGGGCACGACCGCGCTGCACTGGGATGGCAATGCGATCGACATCGGCCCCGCCTTCCGCCGCTGGAAGCTCGAGGAGGCCGTGCGTGAACTGAACCCGCAGATCTCGGTCGCCGACTGCCGCGATCGCGACGCGCTGGCCCGTCATTGCGAGGCGCTGCGGATCCCGGTCAAGGCCGGCTATGGCTGGGGCAAGCTGCTGCTGGAGATCTTCGAGAAGACGGTCGAGGATGGTCTGGTCCAGCCGACCTTCATCACCCACTACCCGGTGGAAGTGTCGCCGCTGGCGCGCGAGTCCGACAGCGAGCCGGGTATCACCGACCGCTTCGAGCTGTTCATCGGCAGCAAGGAGCTGGCCAACGGCTTTTCCGAGCTGAACGACCCCGAGGACCAGGCCGCGCGCTTCCGCGCCCAGGTCGACGCGAAGGAAGGCGGGGACGACGAGGCGATGCACTACGACGCCGATTACATCCGCGCGCTCGAGGTCGGGCTGCCGCCTACCGGCGGCCTGGGGGTCGGCATCGACCGTCTGGTGATGCTGTTCACCGATTCCGCCTCGATCCGCGACGTCCTGCTGTTCCCGTACATGCGGCCCGAAACCGGCGCCTAGCCTGTCGCGGGGCGCCGAATGACGCAATACGTCATGATATGACCGTGATACCGGTGCTTTCCCGTTCCCTGATGGCATGGACGCGCGGCTCGCGCACGAAGCCGTCTGGGCACGAGACTTGCTTACCTCTGGGAAGCCCGGCGAATATGCCGGGTCAGGGGATCATCGCTCCATAGGGCGGGACCATCATTTGAATATCGTCATCGTCGACGACCAGACATCCGCCCGCACCATGCTGCGGCACATCCTCGAGGACATCAGCCCCGAGCTGGATGTGCTCGACTTCGGCGACCCGCAGACGGCGCTGCGCTGGTGCGAGGAAAACCGGCCGGACCTGCTGCTGCTCGACTACCGCATGCCGATCATCGACGGCCTGGAGTTCGCGCGCCGCTTCCGCCGCCCGCTGCTGCACCGGGACGTGCCGATCGTGCTGGTCACCGTGGTCGGCGACGAGCCGATCCGGCAGGCGGCGCTCGACGCCGGTGTCATCGACTTCCTGGTCAAGCCGGTGCGCCCGCGCGAGCTGCGCGCGCGCTGCCGCAACCTGCTGCAGCTTCGGCAGCAGTCCGAATCGGTCAAGCAGCGCGCGCTGTCGCTGGAGCAGCGGCTGCTGTCGAGCATGCACGAGGTCGAGGAGCGTGAGCGCGAGACGCTGTCGCGCCTGGCGCGCGCCATCGAGTACCGCGACGCCGGCACCAGCGCCTACCTGGAACGCATGGCCCATATCGCCGGCCTGATCGCCGAGGACATGGGCATGTTCGAGGACGAGGTGCGCATGATCGAGCTGGCCGCGCCCCTGCACGACATCGGCAAGATCGCGATCCCCGATGCGCTGCTGATGAAGCCCGGCCCGCTGACCGCCGAGGAAACGGTCGTGATGCGGCGTCATCCGCGCATCGGCCATGAGCTGCTCAACGGCAGCCAGAACCGCTTCATCCAGACTGGCGCGACCATCGCGCTGCGCCACCATGAACGCTTCGACGGCAGCGGTTACCCGGACGGCCTGGCCGGCGAGGCAATCCCGCTGGAAGCCCGCATCGTCGCCGTCGCGGACGTCTTCGACGCCTTGATCTCGCCGCGGCCCTACAAGGCCGCCTGGTCGGCCGAGGATGCGCTTGGGTACATGGTCGAGGAGAGCGGCAAGCTGTTCGACCCGCGCTGCGTCCAGGCCCTGCTGCGCAATCGCGAGCGCCTGGACGATATCTGCCAGCGCTTCTCCACCAGTTCGGCGCGCCCAGGCATCGAGTGAGCATGAACGATCTCCTGCCATGGCTGAGATCGAGGCTGTCGCATCGCCCAGATAGCGAGCACGGTCAAGTCCTGGTGCGTTTCGCTATCACCGCTTTGTTCTGCGGCTACCTTGGCTGGCAGGTTGGCGCGGGTGGCAGCAGCAGTTCGCTGTTCGCGACCTGGCTGATCCTGATCGGCGAATTGCTGGTGTCGGTCGGCCTGCTGGTCGCGATCCTGGCCAACCCGGGCGCCTCGCATACCCGCCGCTGGATCGGCATGCTCGCCGACTACTGCGCGATGGGCGCGGTGATGTACCTGTTGGGCGAAACGGCCAGCCCGCTGTACAGCGTCTACCTGTGGGTAACGATCGGCAACGGTCTGCGCTACGGCAGCCGGTACCTGTATTCGGCGACGGCGCTGGCTTCGGCATCGTTCTTCGCGGTGGTGATGCTGACGCCTTACTGGCAGTCGAGCCCGTTCCTCGCGTGGGGGCTGCTGGGCGGCCTGGTCGCGGTTCCGCTCTATTTCGCCTCGCTGCTCAAGGCGTTGACGCACGCGGTCGAGGAAGCGCGACGCGCCAACCAGGCCAAGAGCCGTTTTCTGGCCAACATGAGCCACGAACTGCGCACGCCGCTCAACGGCATCCTCGGCATGTCCGAACTGCTCTCGGCTAGCAAGCTGAGCGCCGACCAGCGCGAATCGACAGGCATCATCCACACGTCCGCCCAGACGTTGTTGCTGCTGATCGACGAGGTGCTGGACATCTCCGCGATCGAGGCCGGCAAGCTCAAGCGCGACGAGGTCGATTTCAACCTTCCCGAGCTGTTGGGAAGGCTGCGTAGCCTGTGCCTGCCGCAGTCCTCGGCGAAAGAGCTCAAGCTCAACATGGACGCCGATATCGCCCTGCCGTCCAACCTGCATGGCGATCCCGGTCATCTGCTGCAGGTGCTGTTGAACCTGATGCAGAACGCGATCAAGTTCACCGAGAAGGGCGAAGTCTCGCTGCAGGTCCGCATGACCGAACGCGAGGGCGACCTGGTCCGGGTACGGTTTTCCGTGCGCGATACGGGCATCGGCATCCCGCCCGAAGCGCGCGTGCGCATCTTCGAGCCGTTCGAGCAGGTCGACAGCAGCACCGCACGCCGTTATGGCGGCACCGGACTCGGCACGACCATCGCGAAGATGCTGGTCGAATCGATGGGCGGACGCATCGCGCTCGAGGAAAACCCCGGCGGGGGCAGCCACTTCTGGTTCGAATTGCCGCTGAGGACGGAGGTCGCGAAGCAGGCTGAAGAGCAGCTTCCTGTTCCGTCGCAAGACGACGGGTTGTCCAGCGCCGCTGGGACTGCGGGTGCGACGACCCAGGTCCTTGATCCGTCGGCCAACATCATCGCCTTCGACGATCCTTTCATCCGTCACCGCGCCCGCGTCCGCTCGCTGCAGATTCTCGTCGCCGACGATCAACCGGCGAACCGGGTCGTGTTGCAGCGGCTGCTCGAGCGTGCCGGTCATCGTTTGCTTTTCGCCGAGGACGGCGAATCCGCCCTGGACCTGCTCGAACGCCATTCCCCGGACCTGATGGTCATCGATCTGCACATGCCCGGCCTGAGCGGCCTCGACGTGATCCGCCAGACGAGGGTGATGCAATCGGGCGGAACCCGCACGCCGATCGTCGTGTTGTCGGCCGATGCCACGGTGGAGTCGCTGCAGGCGGCGGAACGTGCCGGCGCCTATGCGTACCTGACCAAGCCGGTCATCGTCGCGCGGCTACTCGACACGATCAGCAAGGTCGCAGCAAACGAGGCGTTTACGCCTCCCGCACCCGTTGCCGCGACCGGTCCGCAGGTTGCTTCGAACGTGCTGCAGGAACTGGCGGCGATGAATTTCGGCCAGGAATTCATGGAACAGTTCGTCGAGCAGTGTCTGCGCGACATCGGCGATGCCATGCCGAAGCTGCGTAAGGCAGCCGTCGACGGCGATTGGGATGCCATGCGCGACGTCGCCCATGCCATCCGCGGCGTGGCCGAGAATGTCGGCGCAATGCGCCTGGTCGACAGGTGCAGGCACATCATGAAGCTCGGCAGCCCGCAGTTGGCGCTGGATGCGATGGCCCTGATCAAGGACCTGGATGGCCTGGTAGAAGACTCCGCGAGGCAGGCGAGGGCGGAGTTGGGTTGGCTGCTAGCGCCGGGCTCGGATCGTTCGGATCACAAGCCCGGCATTCCGGACAAGCGCTGAGGCCTCAGCCGCCCGAGCGGGCTTCCTTGATCTCACCGTGGCGGCGGTATTGCGCGCGAACCAGACGCTCCATCGTGCGCAGGGATTTCTCGCCGAGCTGCAGCGCGGTGTCCACCCATACTTCGGTGATGCTCATCATTTCCTCGAGCGTGACCGGTTGCGACATGCTGCGCACGCGGTGCATGGCCGCGCGGGCGTGCGGGATGCGACGGTTGTTGCGGATGACCTCGTCCACGGCCTTGACGCCTTCGCCCTTTGGTACGAGCACGTCGACGAGGCCCATCTTGAACAGTTCGTCGCTGCTGTAGACGTTGCCTTCGAGCATCAGCTTTTCAGCTTGGTGCGGCGCGATGCGCTTGCACAGGAACGAGTAAGCGCCCATGCCCGGGAACAGGTCGAAAAGCACTTCCGGCAGGCCCATGTTGACGCCTTCCTCGGCGACGATGGTGTGGCAGCTCAGCGCTGCCTCGAAGCCGCCACCGAGCGCATCGCCCTGGACCAGTGCAATGGTATGCGCACCGACGCCAAGGCCGGCATGGAAGGCATGCACGCCGCGGACGCACTGCCGCGCATAGCCGAGCAGGCCGTTGCGATCGCCGGCGCGGATCAGGCGGCAGAACAGCTCGAGGTCGCCACCGAGGTTGAAGACATCACTGTCGGAAGCGAGCACCACGTGCGCGATCGAATCGTTGCGACCGTATTGTGATTCGACCCGAAGCCGATCCGACAATGCCTGCTGGTAATAGAGGATCTCGTCGACCAGCGCCGGCTTGAAGCAGGCCCGGCCAGGCGTCGCGCCGATGTCGGCATGCATGTGGCACCAATAGACGCCGCGCTCGGCGTCGTCGACCGGGCGGAGGGTATTGAAACGCGGAGCGCAATGGAGTTGCTGGACGACTGACATGATGAATACCCCTGGAAATGTGGCCGTCCGGGCCGGTCGCGCTACAGGACGGCGGATGAACAGCATGTGTTAGATGCGTCCGACGTCCCATATTCAACATGAACCAATGCAAACTGCAAGCGTTTTCTGGGCGCAAAGCGCCCGTTTAGGCCTGCTTCTGCCGTTTAGGTCTGGAATGGACTCGTTTGTGAACGAGGGCCGCTGCCGCCGTTCAGGCGGGAGGGGCGTCCCGAAGCTCCCTGCGCAGAATCTTGCCCACGTTGGTCTTCGGCAGTTCCGTCCGGAACTCGACGAAACGCGGCTGCTTGTAACCGGTCAGGTTTTCGCGGGCATGGGCTTTGACCTGTTCGGCCGTCAGAGCGGGATCCTTCCTGACGATGACCACCTTGACCGCCTCGCCGGATTTCTCATCGGGGACGCCGACCGCCGCCACTTCCAGCACGCCCGGCATCATCGCGATCACGTCCTCGACCTCGTTCGGATAGACGTTGAATCCGGAGACCAGGATCATGTCCTTCTTGCGGTCGACGATGTAGAAGAAGCCATTCTCGTCCATCCGCGCCATGTCGCCGGTATGCAGCCAGCCGTCCGCGTCGATGGCATTGGCGGTTTCCTCTGGTCGCTGCCAGTAGCCCTTCATCACCTGCGGGCCCTTGATGCAGAGTTCGCCGACCTCGCCCTGCGGCAGCTTGGCCCCGTTCTCATCCTTCACGCAGGCATCGGTGGACGGGACCGGCAACCCGATTGCGCCGTTGTACTCAGCCAGATCCAGCGGATTGATGCAGGCGGCCGGCGAGGTTTCGGTCAGGCCGTAGGCTTCGACCAGGGTCACGCCGGTGACTTGTTTCCAGCGCTCGGCGACTGCGCGTTGCACGGCCATGCCGCCGCCAAGCGTCAAGTGCAGCGGAGAGAAGTCGATGTCGGAGAAACCCGGCGTATTGAGCAGGCCGTTGAACAGCGTGTTGACGCCGGTGATAGCGGTGAAGCGCTCGCGCTTGCAGCTCCTTGACGAAGCCAGGCATGTCGCGCGGATTGGTGATCAAGATGTTCTTGGCGCCGAACTTCATGAAGACCAGGCCGTTCGCCGTCAGGGCAAAGATGTGATACAGCGGCAGCGCGGTGACGATGACTTCCTCGCCCATCTTGGCGTTGGTGCCGATCCAGGCCGAAGCCTGCTGCATGTTGGCCACGAGGTTGCGGTGGGTCAGCATCGCGCCCTTGGCGACGCCGGTGGTGCCGCCGGTGTATTGCAGGAAGGCGATGTCTTCGGAGTCGATCGTAATGTCCGGCAGCGTGTGGCGCTGGCCGAGGGTCAGGGTGTCGTTGAAGCGGATGGCGCCGGGAATGTCGTAGTCCGGCACCATCTTCTTGACGTGCTTGAGCATGAAATTGACGATCGGCCCCTTCGGGAAGCCGAGCATGTCGCCCAGGCCGGTGGTGATGACCTGCTTGATCTGCGTATCGGCGAGCACGTCCTCGACGACGCTGCCGAAATTGTCGAGCACCAGGATCGCACTGGCGCCGGAATCCACGAGTTGGTGCCTGAGTTCGCGTGCGGTGTACATCGGATTGGTGTTCACGACCGTCAGCCCCGCGCGCAGGACGCCGAAGGTCGCGATCGGGTACTGCAGGCAGTTGGGCATCATGATCGCGACGCGATCGCCTTTCTTCAGCTTGAGCTCGCCGAGCAGGTAGGCCGCGAATTGACGGCTGTAGGCGTCGACCTGGGCGTAGGTCACCGACTTGCCCAGGTTGGAGAAGGCCGGGCGATCCGCGTAATTGGCGATCGCGCCCTCGAGGACCGACGGGATCGACGGGAACTCGTTGACGTCGATTTCCGCTGGCACGCCAGCCGGATAGTTGGCCAGCCACGGATGCTCGTTGCTCATGCATGTCTCCCCTGGTGTGCCGTCCGGCGCACCGTGCGGCGCCGTACTGGCCTGCGATGATTGGAGCATAGGCTCTAGGGGCTGGCAAGGCGCGAGCGGGTGTCGACTGGTGCGCTAGAGTCTGTTCAAGCTCGAGCGTGACGCGGGAATTCTTTGGCCAGCAGCGGGGACCGACGACCATGACACAGCCTTTAGCCATGCTCTTGCGCTGGCTCCTGCTCGCGGTGGTGCTCGCCACGTCCGGTTGCGCCCGCACGCCGTCGGAAGAGGCTTTGCGGGAAACGCTTGGCGCACTGCAGCAGGCGCTCGAGGATCGCGATGCGGCGACGCTCGAAGACATGCTTGCCGACGATTTCGTCGGTCCGGACGGACTCGATCGCAAAGGCGCACGTCGTGTTGCCACCATGAGCTGGATGCAACACCAGCGCATCGGGGTAACGCTTGGCGCACTAGAAGTGAGAGCGAAAGACAGACATGGAACCGTGCGCTTCACAGCCGCGCTGACCGGCGGTTCCGGAAGCCTGCTCCCTGACTCGGCCCAGATCTACGACGTCGAAACCGGTTGGCGCTTCGATGATGGGCACTGGCGCATGACGAGCGCTACCTGGCAGCCGAAGTTCTGATCGCTACCGATCGGCAGAGGCGGTTAGCTGCGACCGCCAGCCTGCTGGCAGCGGCAAGCGCGGCCCACGTCGAAGGCAAAAAAAGGCGGCCGAAGCCGCCTTTTTCTTAGCAACGCGAAACCTGGACCGTCATGCCGCTTTTCTTGCCGCCAGCTGCCGCAAGACGTACTGCAGCAAACCGCCGTGGCGGAAGTATTCGACTTCCTTGGGCGTCAACAGCAGCACCTTGGCCTCGAAGTGCTTTTCGCTGCCGTCGGCGTGCTTCGCGACGACCTGGGCCGTCTTCGATGCACCATCGGCCAAACCGGTGATGTCGAACGTCTCGGAACCGTCCAGGCCCAGCGACTTGGCGTTCTCGCCGTCCTTGAACTGCAGCGGCAGCACGCCCATGCCGACGAGGTTGGAGCGGTGGATACGTTCGAAGCTCTCGGCTACGACCGCTTTCACCCCGAGCAGGTTGGTGCCCTTCGCCGCCCAGTCGCGCGAGGAGCCGGTGCCGTATTCCTTGCCGGCGAACACCACCAGCGGAACACCGTCGGCCTTGTACTTCATCGCCGCGTCGTAGATGGCGAGTTTCTCGCCCGCGCTACCCGCCTTGCTGAAGTAAAGCGTATTGCCGCCTTCCTCGCCGCCGAACATCAGGTTCTTGATGCGGATATTGGCGAACGTTCCGCGCACCATCACGTCGTCGTTGCCGCGGCGCGAACCGTAGCTGTTGAAATCGGCAGGCTGCACGCCGCGCTCCTGCAGGAAGCGGCCCGCCGGCGAATCCTTCTTGATGTTGCCGGCCGGCGAGATGTGGTCGGTGGTGATCGAATCACCGAACAGGCCGAGCACGCGCGCGCCGTGGATATCGTCGATGTTGCCGACCGCCATCGTCATGCCGTCGAAGTAGGGCGGGTTCTTGATGTAGGTCGATTTTCCGTCCCACGCGAACGACTCGCCATCGGGCGAGGCGATCTGCGCCCAGCGGCTGTCGCCCTTGAACACGTCCGCATAGTTCTGCGCGAACAGCTCCGGGCCGACCGTCGCGGCGATCGTGTCGCCGATTTCCTTGTTGCTCGGCCAGATGTCGCGCAGGAACACGTCCTTGCCGTCGGAACCGGTGCCGAGCGGCTGCGTGGTCAGGTCGATGTCGACGGTTCCGGCGATCGCGAAGGCGACGACCAGCGGCGGCGAGGCGAGATAGTTCATCTTCACCTCGGGATGCACGCGGCCTTCGAAGTTGCGGTTGCCCGACAGCACCGAGGCGACGACGAGCTCGTTCTCGGCGATGCCTTTCGACACCTCGTCCGGCAAGGGTCCGGAATTGCCGATGCAGGTCGTGCAGCCGTAACCGACGACATAGAAGCCCAGCTTTTCGAGATCGGCCAGCACGCCCGCTTTGCGCAAGTAGTCGGTGACGACCAGCGAACCCGGTCCAAGCGATGTCTTCACCCACGGCTTGGTTTTCAGCCCAAGGCGCGCGGCATTGCGCGCGAGCAAGCCCGCACCGAGCATCACCGCAGGATTGGAGGTATTGGTGCAGGAGGTGATCGCCGCGATCACCACCGATCCGTCGCCGAGTTCGCAGTCGGTGTCCTGGATCCGGATCTTCGATTTCGGCGTCGCGGCGAGGTGCTCGGCTTGCGGCTGGTCGCCGCCTTCGCCTTCGAAACGCTTGACCTCGCCGTTCCTCGCCTTGCGCGCGTTCGACAGCAGAGCGTCGATGTTGGCGGCGTAGTTGGTGTGCATCTTCTCGAGCAGCACGCGATCCTGCGGACGCTTGGGGCCGGCCAGGGACGGCTTGACGTCGGCCAGGTCGAGTTCGAGCGTGGCCGAATAGGTGGCCTGCTGCTGGCCGGGTTCGTGCCAGAGCCCCTGCGCCTTGGCATAGGCCTCGACCAGCGCGATCTGCTCCTCGCTGCGTCCGGACAGGCGCAGGTAGGTCAGGGATTCGGCGTCGATCGGGAAGATGCCGCAGGTCGCGCCGTATTCCGGCGCCATGTTGGCGATGGTGGCGCGGTCGGCAAGGGGCAGGCCCGGCAGGCCTTCGCCGTAAAATTCCACGAATTTTCCGACCACGCCGAGCGCGCGCAGCATCTGCGTGACGGTGAGCACGAGGTCGGTCGCGGTCGTGCCTTCAGGCAGCTTGCCGGTCAATTTGAAGCCGACCACCTGCGGGATCAGCATCGACGACGGTTGGCCCAGCATCGCGGCCTCGGCCTCGATGCCGCCGACGCCCCAGCCGAGCACGCCGAGGCCGTTGATCATCGTGGTATGGCTGTCGGTGCCGAACACGGTGTCCGGGAATGCCTGCAGTTCGCCGTCAACTTCGCGCTCCATGACGACACGGGCAAGGTTCTCGAGGTTCACCTGATGCACGATGCCGGTGTTCGGCGGCACGACCTTGAAGTTGCCGAACGCCTTCTGGCCCCAGCGCAGGAAGCTGTAGCGCTCCATGTTGCGTTCGAACTCGATCTTGCCGTTGAGGTCCAGCGCATCGGCGCGGCCGAACACGTCGACCTGGACCGAGTGATCGATGACCAGTTCCGATGGGATCAGCGGATTGATCTGACTGGCCTTGCCGCCGAGCTTGGCGACCGCGTCGCGCATCGCGGCCAGGTCGACCACGCAGGGGACGCCGGTGAAATCCTGCAGCACCACGCGCGCTGGCATGAAGGCGATTTCGGTGTCGGGTTCGTCCTTGGCATCCCAGGTTGCCACAGCCTCGATATGGGCCGGCGTCACCGTCACGCCATCCTCGTGGCGTAGCAGGTTCTCGAGCAGGATCTTCATCGAATACGGCAGCTTCGCCAGATCGAAGCGTTCGCCGAGTTTCGGCAGGCTGGAATACACGTAGGACTTACCGTTGACGTCGAGACGTGCGCGGGTGGCGAAGGAGTCTGCCATCGATGGCTCCTGGCGAAGGGCGGGGAGGGCGGGGAATCAACACCGCGGTTTAGCCTGTTCATTATGCCGCATGGCGCTTCGCAGCGCAGCTTCGGCGCGCTGCAAAACGCAAGACAACGTGTCGCGGCAGTTCGTACCCGGTTAGTCGAGTTGCGCTTCGACAGTCTCGACAAGTTCCCGCTTGCGCAGCAGGAAGTCCCACAAGCTGCCGTCCATTTGCCGCCACAGGACCGCCGAGCGCAGCGCCGCCAGCAGCACCGCACGGATCTCGGCGACGACGTCGGCCTGGCCGAGGTAGTGCGGGTTTCCCTGCACCATGACGCGCGGGCGCAGGTGGCTGACCGTTTCGGCATACAGCTTGCCGAGTCCGGCGAGCACTTCGGGGTGCGTGCTGCCCAGGCGTGCCGCCGCCGGTGCCAGCGCGACGATGCGTTCGTGTACTTCCTGCGCCATGGCGCCATCGCGGACGAAGCGCCGTTCCAACTGGGTCACGGCCAGCGCCAGCTTCGGCAGGAATTCGTCGTCGCTCTGGCTGTGAAAATAGTCGCGCAGCAACAGCAACCCCGGGCGCAGCGCACGCACGTCGCCATAGATCGCGTCCGGCGATTCGGCGTCGATGCGGAACACGCTGTCCACCGCGGTCGACAGCACGGCGGCGTCGGCCTGGCCGGTTTCGGCGACGCGGCGCACCTGTTTCAGCGCCTGTACCAGGCCGGCCAATGCCAGTACCCGCGATTCCATCCGCGCGCTCATGCGGTCTGTTCTTTCAGGCGGCGTGCTGTTGGGCGGCGTGGTCTCATGCGGCGTGCTCTCTCCGGGCTTGTTCGAGGGGGGCATCGGTGGCGAGGATGACGGCACCACCCAGGCAGACATCGCCGTCGTAGAGCACCAGCGACTGCCCCGGCGTCGCAGCACGCTGCGGCTGCTGGAAGCGCACGTCGAGGCTGCCGTCGTCGTGCACCCGTACCTCGCAAGCCTCTTCGGATTGTCGGTAGCGCGTTTGCGCCGTGCAGGCGAACACCGCGGCGGGCGGTGATCCCGCGATCCAGTGCGTCTGCTCGGTGTGGATCCGCGTCGACAGCAGATAAGGGCTGTCGGTGCCCTGGTCGACGATCAACAGGTTGCGCTCGACGTCCTTGCCGACCACGTACCAGGGCGCCGCGTCGAACCCGCGCACGCCGCCCAGTTGCAGGCCTTCGCGCTGGCCCAGCGTGAAATAGAACACACCCGGATGCGTGCCCACGGTGCGTCCGTCAGGCGTGCGCATCTCGCCTGGCCGCGCGGGCAGGTAGCGCGCCAGGAACTCGCGGAAGTCGCGCTCCCCGATGAAGCAGATACCGGTCGAGTCCTTCTTCGCAGCCGTCGGCAGGCCGGCTTCGGACGCCATGCGGCGCACGTCGGATTTGGGCAACTCGCCGAGCGGGAAAGTCGTTGCCGCCAATTGCGCCTGGCCGAGCTGGTGCAGGAAGTAGCTCTGGTCCTTGCCGCGATCCAGCGCCCGGCGCAACTGATATCCGCCGGCCGAGTGCGAAACGCGTGCGTAGTGGCCCGTTGCGATGCCTTCGGCGCCGAGCGCGTGGGCGGCGTCGAGGAAATGCCTGAACTTGATCTCGCGGTTGCACAGTACGTCGGGATTGGGCGTGCGGCCGGCCGCATATTCGGCGAGGAAGTGCGCGAAGACGCCTTCCCAGTATTCGCTGGAGAAATCGCGGAAGTGGATCGGCAGGCCGAGCCGGCCACAGACGGAGACCGCGTCGCGGCGGTCGTCCTCGGCGCGGCAGTCGCCGCTGCCGTCGTCGGCCCAGTTCTGCATGAACAACCCGGCGATCGGTTCGCCGGCATCGCGCAGCAGCAAGGCCGCGACCGACGAGTCCACGCCGCCGGACATGCCCACGATCGTCCGCGGCGTCGTGCGGGCCGACGTATCGACGTTCGAAGCGTTCATGCCCTCATGCCCTCACGCCATCTGCTGCAGCAGGGACAACGGGTGGCGGCGGCCGGCCAGATGATCGGCGACGACTTGCCAGACCAGGGGGCTGCGGTGGCGATCGCGCGCCTCCATCAGTTCGGCAGGCGTCATCCACAGCGCGCGCAGGATGCCTTCGTCCAGGGCGCGCGCAGGATCGTGGCGCAGCGGCTCGGCGGCGAAGGCGAAGCGCAGGTAATGGCGATCGGTCTCGGGGGCTTTCCACTGGTACGCGCCGACGAAGGCGGTGAGCTTCACGTCCCAGCCGGTTTCCTCGCGGGTCTCGCGTAGGGCGGCGTCGAGCAGGCTCTCGTCCGGCTCGAGGTGGCCGGCTGGCTGGTTGATGACGGTATGGCCGTTGACGCGTTCCTCGACGCATAGCAGCCGGCCGCCGTCGACCACGACCGTGGCGACGGTCACGTCGGGTTGCCAGAAGCGGCCTTCGCGATAGCTCATAGCGGCATTGTCGGCCGGCGGGACGCGCCACGTCCACGCCCGGCGCTTGCGCGGCTTCGTATAATTGCTGCATGGCACGAAAAAACGACCCAGAGCGCGACCACGGCACCGTGGTGGAAACCAGCAAGCCCGAAGTGGCGCGCCCACCGCTCTATTCCGTCCTGCTGCTGAACGACGATTACACCCCAATGGACTTCGTGGTCGAGGTGCTGACCCGCTTCTTCGCGATGAACCTCGACAAGGCCACGCAGGTCATGTTGCACGTCCATACCCGCGGCCGCGGCGTCTGTGGCGTCTTCAGCCGGGACGTCGCCGAATCGAAGGTGGCCCAAGTCAACGAGTATGCGCGTTTGAACCAGCATCCCTTGCTGTGCACGATGGAGAAAGCCTGACGCGTGTCGCAACTTCTTCACCTCAGGAAGACTCTACTTCGGCAGAACAATGAGCACCGTGAACGGAACACTGAGGACGAGCCCGGCCAGCTTGCGCGGTGTCCTGCAAAAGGCCTAAAACGGATCATCGGGTGGGGTATGGAAAAGCACGGCCACGTCCCCATCTAGCTCGCAGTGGTGTTACGCCAAATTCTGGAGGCTTCCGCCCCATGTTCAGCAAAGATCTCGAGTACTCCATCGGCCAGTGCTACAAGCGTGCCCGCGAGGCGCGCGACGAGTACATGACGGTCGAACATCTGCTGCTCGCGCTGCTCGACAACCCCTCGGCCGAGGGCGTGCTCAAGGCCAGCGGCGCCGATTTCCACCGCCTGCGCAGCGACCTCGAACAGGCGATCAGCAGTTCGGTCAACAAGCTTTCCGACGACGATGGCCGTGACACGCAGCCGACGCTCGGCTTCCAGCGCGTGCTGCAGCGTGCCGTCTACCACGTGCAATCCTCGGGCAAGAAGGAAGTCACCGGCGCCAACGTGCTGGTGGCGATCTTCGGCGAGAAGGATTCGCATGCGGTCTATTTCCTCAACCAGCAGGATGTGACCCGGCTGGACGTCGTCAACTATCTCTCCCACGGCATCGCCAAAACGGCGGCGAAGAGTCGCAGGACGGCGAAGGCGCAGGGGCCAAGCAGGGTGAAGGCGCAGAGGGCGACGGCAAGGGAGACGCCCTGGCCGAGTACGCCAGCAACCTCAACGAATTGGCGCGCGAGGGCAAGATCGATCCCCTCGTCGGCCGCGCGGACGAAGTCGAACGCACCATCCAGGTGCTCTGCCGCCGTCGCAAGAACAACCCGCTATACGTGGGCGAAGCGGGCGTGGGCAAGACCGCGCTCGCCGAAGGCCTGGCCAAGCGCATCGTCGATGAGGATGTGCCCGACGTGCTGGCCGATGCGACGATCTATGCGCTCGACCTCGGCGCGCTGGTCGCCGGCACCAAATATCGCGGCGATTTCGAGAAACGGCTCAAGGCCGTGCTGACCCAGATCAAGAAGCATCCGGGCGCCATCCTGTTCATCGACGAGATCCACACCATCATCGGCGCCGGCTCGGCCAGCGGCGGGACGATGGATGCTTCAAATCTGATCAAGCCCGCGCTCGCCTCGGGCGACCTGCGCTGCATCGGCTCGACCACGTTCCAGGAGTATCGCGGCATCTTCGAGAAGGACCGCGCGCTGGCGCGGCGCTTCCAGAAGATCGACATCGTCGAGCCGACCGTCGGCGAGACCGTCGAGATCCTGCACGGCCTGAAGCCGAGGTACGAAGCGCACCACGGCGTCACCTATGCCGACGAGGCCATCCAGGCCGCCGTCGACCTGTCGGTCAAGCACATCGGCGACCGGCTGCTGCCGGACAAGGCGATCGATGTCATCGACGAGGCGGGTGCCCGTCAAAGGCTGATGCCGCCGGAAACGCGCAAGACCATGATCGACATCGAGGAAGTCGAGACGATCGTCGCGAAAATGGCCAGGATTCCGGCAAAACAGGTATCGGCATCGGACAAGGACGTGCTCGAGCACCTCGAGCGCAATCTGAAGATGGTGATCTTCGGCCAGGATCCGGCCATCGGGACGCTGACCTCGGCGATCAAGCTCGCACGCTCCGGCCTGGCCAATCCCGACAAGCCGATCGGCAATTTCCTGTTCGCGGGCCCGACCGGTGTCGGCAAGACCGAGGTCACCAAGCAGCTCGCGCTGCAGCTGGGCATCGAACTGGTGCGCTTCGACATGAGCGAATACATGGAATCGCATTCCGTGTCGCGCTTGATCGGCGCGCCCCCGGGCTATGTCGGTTTCGACCAGGGCGGCCTGCTGACCGAGAAGATCGTCAAGACGCCGCATTGCGTGCTGCTGCTGGACGAAGTGGAAAAGGCGCATCCGGACATCTTCAACATCCTGCTGCAGGTCATGGACCGCGGCATCCTGACGGACACCAACGGGCGCGAGGCCAATTTCCGCAACGTGATCCTGGTGATGACGACGAATGCCGGCGCAGCGCAGGCCGCGCGGCGCTCGATCGGCTTCACCAAGCAGGACCACAGCACCGATGCGATGGAAATCATCCGCCGCGGCTTCACGCCTGAATTCCGCAACCGCCTCGATGCGGTAGTGCAGTTCCAGGCGCTTGGTTTCGACCACATCCTGCGCGTGGTCGACAAGTTCCTGATCGAGCTGGAGGCGCAGCTGCACGAGAAGAACGTGACGTTGTCTGCGACACCGACCGCGCGCGACTGGCTGGCGCAGCATGGCTTCGATCCGCTGATGGGCGCGCGCCCGATGGCGCGCGTGATCCAGGACAAGATCAAGCGCCCGCTGGCGGACGAGTTGCTGTTCGGCAAGCTGGTCCACGGCGGCCGCGTCAGCATCGACGTGCGCGACGACGAGATCGTCGTCGAAGCTCAAGCGGAGCCCGAGAAGCTGCTGCCCGCGACCGTGTGACCGGTCGCAGGCAGCCAGGCGAAGATGTCAGCGGGAGCTGCGCTTGTAGCGGGCGAAATCGTCTGCGTCGATGAGGTCGACCTTCGTCACCGTGCAGCTGTCGCGATGTGCCTGGACTTGGGATTTCTGCGGGCACAGCCGGTTGGCAGTTCCGTCAGTGGTGATGCGCACGCTGGCCGTCATGGCCAGCGCCGGGCAGTCGCCACCGCTGAAGCCGACGCGGTAGTAGTTTTCGCCGTCCTTGATCGCAAGGAACTGCGTGCCGGAACGGACCGCCTGGCGGTTGGCGGCGAGATCGACGCAATCGGCAAGCGGGTCGCTGGCGGCCATGGCCTGGGTGCTTGCAGCGCAAAGTGCGAGCGCTACGGCGAGAATGTGGAAATGGTGTTGCATGGGAGAGGCCTCGTTGTCATGGACAGCCCGGTATCGGGCTGCGCTGCAACATAGCGGCTGGATGTGTCAGCGCGAATCTGCATGAAGTGCCTGTGACCACCGACAGGGTTGCAAAAAAACCTGCAACCATTGTGTGGCGTTGCGCATCTACTGCGATCCACGGGCAGCGACAACTGTTCACGCAAAATTGGAACGGCGGCCGAGGGCCGCCGTTTTTTGTCAGCGCGTTCTGTCTACACGAATCGCCTTACTTCATTCGGTAGGTGATGCGGCCCTTGGTCAGGTCGTAAGGCGTCATTTCCACCTTGACCTTGTCGCCGGTGAGGATGCGGATGTAGTTCTTGCGCATGCGCCCGGAGATATGGGCGATGATCTCGTGGCCATTCTCGAGCTTGACCCGAAACATGGTGTTCGGGAGCGTCTCGGAGATCGTGCCTTCAAATTCTATGACGTCGTCTTTCGCCATGCGTCCTGTACTGCCGTGGGTGCGGGCGCGAGTAGCGCCCAAACAAGAGCGGCATTCTGACACGCGGCCTCACTCGGCGCAAAAGTTTCGTTAACCGGTCAGCATGCGGGCGGGCAGGCGGCCGAATGGTTCGGTCCAGTGGCCGCTCCAGCCGGGCCGTTCCGTCAAACCGGCGATCGTCCGGGTGAACCGCGTCCTCGACCAACTCTCGGCACCCAGGCTCGCGAGATGATCGTTGGCGACCTGGGCATCGATCAGCGGCCAGCCCCAGGCCTGCAGGCGGTACGCAAGGGCGGCGATCGCCGTCTTGGAACCTCCGCTGCGCGCACTGAACATGCTTTCCCCGAAGAACATGCGGCCGATCGCGACGCCGTAGATCCCGCCGATCAGCAGATCGCCGTCGAACACTTCCACGCTATGCGCGTGACCGAGCCGATGCAGCTCTGCATAAGCCTCCCGCATCCCGTCGGTGATCCATGTGCCGCCTTGCCCGACGCGCGGTGCCTCGGCGCAGGCGTGCACGACGGCGTCGAAGACCGTGTCGGCGCGGACTTCCCAGGTCGATCCACGCAAGCTGCGCCTGAAGCGCGACGAGAGATGCACGCCGTCGGTCCGGAACACCGTTCGCGGGTCGGGACTCCACCAGAGGATCGGCTGTCCCTCGGAGAACCAGGGAAAAATGCCATGCCTGTAGGCATTGAGCAGGCGTAGCGGCGTGAGGTCGCCGCCTGCGGCGAGCAGGCCGTCCGGCTCATCTAAAGCGGATTCGACCGGCGGGAACGGGGCGCCCGGGTCCGGGTCTAGCACTCGAAGACGCGGGTTCATGGCTTCAGGTTAAACCCGCAGCGACAGATGGACGGTAGTTCGAGAAGACGGGAGACGGCCGCATCAACGACGGAACGGCGAGTGTTCGATCAACCCGGCCGCATATTGCCGTATCGCTTGCCCTTCTTCATCGCACCAGAGGCGCAGTGCTTCGGCGAACGCCGGATCGGCGATCCAGTGGCGGCTGCGCACGAACGCCGGAAGGAATCCGCGCGCGATCTTGTGCTCGCCCTGCGCGCCCGGCTCGAACCTGCGCAGGCCTTCGCGCAGGCAGTAGTCGATGCCCTGGTAGTAGCAGGTCTCGAAGTGCAATCCGGGCACGTTCTCGAACGCGCCCCAGTACCGTCCGTACAGCGTGTCGCCGCCGCGCAGGCAGAGCGCGCCGGCGATCGGGATGTGGTCGCGCTCGGCCAGGAAGACGACCAGTTGCCGCGGCATCGCCTTGGCGACGTGCTGCAGGAACTCCAGTGTCAGCGCAGGGGAGTTGCCGTATTCGGCGAAGGTCTGCAGGTACATGCCATGCATGGCCGCAAGGTCGGCGCCACTGGCCTCGTCGCCATGCAGCACGCGGAACACGACGCCCGCGCGCGCGACCTTGGCGCGCTCCTGGCGGATGTTCTTGCGATGCTTGTGGTCCATCGCGGCGAGGAAGGCATCGAAGTCGTCCCAGCCGGCCTCGTTATGCCAGTGGTATTGCACGTCGATGCGCGGCAACCACTGCCGGTCGTCCTGTATCGGACGCTCTCCGGGCTGCCCGGTGCGGACGCAGAAAGCGACATCCTCGGCTTGTTCGTGGAAGTTGACGTGCGCGGATGACAAGCCGTATTTGCGTGTATGCGCAACGATCGCCTCGATCAATGGCTGTCGCATCGCCACATCGCGCACCAGCAAACGCGGACCAGTCACCGGCGAGTAGGGCACCGCGCCCAGCCACTTCGGAAAATAGTCATGGCCATAGCGCCGGTAGGCATGCGCCCAGGCATGGTCGAACACGAATTCACCATGCGAATTGGCCTTCAGGTATCCCGGCGCCGCTGCGACCAGCGCATCGTCTTCCCAGAGCGTCACGTGCTGCGGCGTCCAGCCCCAATCCTCGCGCAGGCAGCCGTGTTCCTCGAGCCCGGACAGGAACGCATGCAAAACGAAAGGATTGCGACCGTCGTGCAGCGCATCCCAGCTGGCAGCAGGGATCTCCACGAGCTTTCCGAAGACACGAACGGTCGACATCGTCGCTTACTCCCTCCCCAGCGCGGGGGAGGGGAGGGTGTCCAGTGCATCAGGCATCGACACCACCCCGACCTTCCCGGTGAAGGGAAGGCGCCAGCATCAAGCGTCCTTGTCCAGGAATTTCTCGGCATCCAGCGCGGCCATGCAACCAAAGCCTGCCGAGGTGATCGCCTGCCGATAGTGCTGGTCGGCGACGTCGCCCGCGGCGAACACGCCGGTAACCGAAGTCTCGGTGGCGCCGCCGCCGAGTCCGGAGCGGATCTCGAGGTAGCCGTTGTTCATCGCCAGCTGGCCTTCGAACAACGACGTGTTGGGCGTATGGCCGATGGCGACGAAGAAGCCGTGGACAGCGATCTCGCGCGTCGAATCATCCTGCACCGACTTCACCCGCATGCCGGTGACGCCGGCCTCGTCGCCGAGCACTTCGTCGACGACGTGGTGCCAGATCGGCTCGATCTTGCCGGACTGGATTTTGGCCTGCAGCTTGTCCTGCATGATCTTCTCGGCGCGCAGCGTGTCGCGGCGATGCACCAGGTAGACCTTGCGGGCGATGTTCGACAGATACAGGGCTTCCTCGACCGCGGTGTTGCCGCCGCCGACCACCGCCACATCCTGGTCCTTGTAGAAGAATCCGTCGCAGGTTGCGCAGGCGGACACGCCGCGGCCCTTGAACTTTTCTTCCGACGGGATGCCGAGGTATTTCGCGGTCGCGCCGGTGGCGATGACGATGGCGTCGGCGGTGTATTCGCCGTTGTCGCCCTTCAGCCGGAACGGACGCTGCGACAGGTCGGCGGTATGGATGTGGTCGAAGATGGTCTCGGTTTCGAACCGTTCCGCGTGCGCCTGCATGCGTGTCATCAGGTCCGGACCCTGCAGGCCGTGCGCGTCACCCGGCCAGTTGTCGACGTCGGTCGTGGTCATCAGCTGCCCGCCCATCTGCAGGCCGGTGACGACCACGGGCTTGAGGTTGGCGCGCGCGGCGTAAACGGCGGCGGTCCAGCCGGCGGGGCCGGAACCGAGGATCAGCAGGCGGCAGTGTTTCGAGGTGCTCATGTATACTCGCGGCGCTTGTTGCGTGGTGGTTTTGAATGATCTATCGCAGCACATAGCTTGGCGGCGCGGCTGCGGCAACACAAGGCGCCCGGTAGCGGCGGCATTGAAACAATCAGTTCGAGATGCGCCGCCTTCGCGGCGTTTTTTGTGCAGGAGAAGACAGATGCGGATCGGCGTTCCGAAAGAAACCAAGACCCTCGAAGGCCGCGTGGCATTGGTCCCGGCAGCGGCAGGCGACCTGATCAAGCGCGGCCATGAGGTGTGGCTGGAAAAGGATGCCGGCATCAAGTCCGGGTTCAAGGACGCCGACTACGTCAAGTTGGGCGTCAAGATCGCGCCGGACGCCGCTGCGCTGTACGAGAAGGGCGAGCTGATCGTCAAGGTCAAGGAGCCGATCGAGGGCGATCTCGCGCTGCTGCGCAAGGATCACCTGCTGTTCTGCTATCTGCATCTCGCGCCGCTGCCCGCACTGACCAAGCGCCTGCTCGACATCGGCCTGACCGGTATCGCCTTCGAGACGGTCGAGATCGAAAACGGCGACCTGCCGCTGCTCGCGCCGATGTCGATCATCGCCGGCAAGATCGCGGTACAGGTCGGGACGCACCTGCTGCACCAGCCCATGGGCGGCAAGGGCAAGCTGCTCGGCGGCCTGCCGTCGACGGAGCGCGGCAAGGTGGTCGTGTTCGGCGCAGGCGCGGCCGGCGGCAATTCGGCCGCGCTGGCGGCTGCCGGCGGATCGCACGTGGTGGTCTTCGAAAAACGCCAGGACCGCATGGACGAGATGATGCGGCTCGGCAACAACGTCACCGCCTTGTATCCCTACGACGAAGTCGTCGCGCGCGAAGTGGCTTCGGCCGACCTGGTCATCGGTGCCGTGCTGGTGACCGGCGCGGTCGCGCCGCACGTGGTCAATCGCGAGATGATGAAGTCGATGGAGGATGGCAGCGTCATGGTCGATATCTCGATCGACCAGGGCGGCTGCTTCGAGACTTCGCGGCCGACCACCTGGAAGGACCCGACCTACGTCGAGGAAGGCATCATCCATTTCGCCGTCACCAACATGCCCGGTGCCGTGCCGCAGACGAGCTCGCAGGCGATCTGCGCCGCGATCCTGCCCTGGGTCAACAAGCTGGCCTCCGGCAGCTGGCGCGACAACGATGCCCTGGTGCGCGGCATCAACATCGAAGGCGGCAAGCTGGTGCACCCGGCCTTGCTGGATATGAAGCTCTGAAGTCGCTGGCTGGCGGGCACGGCCTTCCGGCCGCGCCCACCCCGGTGGCCATGCAATCCCGCAGGAAGCTGGTGACAGGCCACGATAGGTCTGTAAGATCAATCTCCTAGAGGACTTTCTTCAGGTATCGACACACGGTGGCACGCGAGCTTTCCGAACGCACCAGACTTCGCCGCGCCGCGCCTGCCGCCAAGCAGGCCGCTGCCAATCCGCGTCGCCAGCGTCTGTGGCGCGACATCGCGCTGATCCTGATCGCGCCGTTCCTGTTCTACCTGATGGCCACGTTGGTGACCTTCTCGCCGCAGGATCCCGGCTGGTCGCATTCGGGCAGCGTGACCGCTCCGCTCAACAACGTCGGCGGCCGCGTCGGTGCCTGGCTGGCGGATGTTCTGCTTTATCTGTGCGGCTACGTCGCCTATCTGTTGCCGGTGATGCTCGGCATCGTGGCGTGGATCGCGCTGTTCGGCATGGACAGCGATGGCGACGGCGATGCCGACCTCGGTCCGGCGCTGCGTCTGGTGGGGATCGTCGGCTTCCTGGTCTCGGCGACCGGCCTGCTGTACCTGCGGGTCGGCGCGGCGCCGGACTTCTCTGCCGGCAGCGGCGGCATCCTCGGTCGCCTCGTCGGCAACTCGCTGTATCGCGGCTTCGGTCCGGTCGGCGGAAATCTTTTTCTGCTGGCTTTGCTGCTGGTGTCGGTGACGCTGGCGACCGGGCTGTCGTGGCTCGGCGTGATGGACCGCATCGGCAAGTACGCATTGATGCTGCCGGGCCTGTTCCGGCGCGGCACGCAGCAGGCGGCCGAATGGCAGGAAGCGCGCGCGATGCGCGAGGAGCGCGAGGAAGTGCGCCGGTTCGACAGCGAGCTGCGCGCGAAACGTGCGCCAGTCAGGATCGAGCCGCCGGCGCCGGCGCAGGTCGAGAAGAGCGATCGCGCCAAGCGCGAGCAGCAGATCCCGTTGTTCCATGTCGGCGACGGCTCAGGGATTCCGCCGCTGGCGTTGCTCGATGATCCGAAGCCGCAGGTCAAGGGTTACAACGAAGAGACCCTGGAGACGCTGTCGCGGCAGATCGAATTCAAGCTCAGGGATTTCCGCATCGAGGCGCAGGTGGTCGGCGCCTATCCGGGCCCGGTGATCACGCGCTTCGAGCTGGAGCCGGCACCGGGCGTGAAGGTCAGCCAGATCAGTTCGCTCGACAAGGACATCGCGCGCGGCCTGAGCGTGAAGTCGGTGCGCGTGGTCGACGTGATCCCCGGCAAGTCCGTCGTCGGCCTGGAAACGCCGAACACGCATCGCGAGATGATCTATCTCAGCGAACTGCTGCGCTCGAAGGAATACGACAAGTCCCCGAGCCCGCTGACGCTGGCGCTGGGCAAGGACATCGCCGGGCGGCCCACAGTGGCCGACCTCACGCGCATGCCGCACCTGCTGGTCGCAGGCACCACCGGTTCGGGCAAGTCCGTCGCCATCAACGCGATGGTGCTGAGCCTGCTGTACAAGGCCAGCGCGCAGGACGTGCGCATGCTGATGATCGATCCGAAGATGCTGGAACTGTCGGTCTACCAGGGCATTCCGCACCTGCTGGCGCCGGTCGTGACCGACATGAAGGAAGCCGCCAACGGCCTGCGCTGGTGCGTGGCGGAGATGGAGCGCCGCTACAAGCTGATGAGCGCGGTCGGCGTGCGCAACCTGGCCGGCTTCAACAAGAAGGTGAAGGACGCGCAGGACGCGGGCCAGCCGCTGATGGATCCGTTGTTCAGGCCGAATCCGGAACTGAGCGAAGCGCCGCTGCCGCTCGAGACCTTGCCGTTCATCGTCATCTTCATCGACGAATTCGCCGACATGATGATGATCGTCGGCAAGAAGGTCGAGGAACTGATCGCGCGCCTCGCGCAGAAGTCGCGCGCGGCCGGCATGCATCTGATCCTGGCGACGCAGCGCCCGTCGGTCGACGTGATCACCGGCCTGATCAAGGCCAACATCCCGACGCGCATCGCTTTCCAGGTCTCGAGCAAGATCGATTCGCGCACCATCCTCGACCAGTCCGGCGCCGAGACGCTGCTGGGCCACGGCGACATGCTTTACCTGCCACCCGGTACGGCGCTGCCCGAGCGCGTGCACGGCGCCTTCGTCAGCGACGAGGAAGTGCATCGTGTCGTCGACCACCTCAGGCAAAGCAGCAAGGGCCCGGATTACCTGCCCGGCGTGCTCGACGAAGTGCAATCGATGGGCGACGGCACCGTCGTCGGCGCGACCGGCCTGCCGGAGAGCGGTGGCGGGGCAGGGGACGAATCCGATCCTCTGTACGACGAAGCCGTGCGCATCGTCACCGAGACGCGGCGCGCCTCGATCTCGGGCGTGCAACGGCGCCTGAAGATCGGCTACAACCGCGCCGCGCGCCTGGTCGAGGCGATGGAAGCCGCGGGTGTCGTGTCGCCGCCGGAGCACAACGGCGACCGCAGCGTGCTGGCACCGCCGCCGCCGAAGTAACGAGGCTGAACGCATTCGCTGGCTGACGCTCTCGTTGTCGCTCTCGTGAGCTCGTATTCAGCTTTTCGCCGACACACTCGCCTCAATGATTTCCGGAGCGAATTCCATGCTTGCTATCCGCCAGTTCGGCCTTGCTGCGCTGTTGACCACCAGCGCCGTGTTCGCCACCACTGCCTTCGCCGGTGCGCGCGACGACCTCGCCACGTTCACCAAGGGCCTCAAGGGCCTCGACGGCCAATTCGTGCAGCAGGTGTACGACACCACCGGCAAGCTGAAGGAATCCTCGAGCGGCCGTGTCGCGATGTCGGCGCCGCGCCTGTTCCGCTGGGAGTACGTGAAGCCGTATCCGCAGCTCATCGTCGCCGACGGCAAGACGGTCTGGGTGTTCGATCCGGACCTGGAACAGGTCACCAGGCGCCCGCAGGGCATCGAGGAGCAGAACAGCCCGCTGGCCGCGCTGATCGATCCGTCCAAGCTCGACAAGGACTTCGCGGTGCGCGAGGGCGGCAGCAAGGACGGCCTGAGCTGGCTGGTCCTCACGCCGAAACAGGCCGCCGACGCCAGCTTCCGCTCTGCGCGCCTCGGGTTCGGCCAGCAGGGCCTGGCGAAGATGGACGTGACCGATGCCCTCGGCCAGCGCACCCAGATCGCGTTCAGCGACTGGAAGCGCAATCCCGGCTTCGCGGCGGGCACGTTCCGCTACGTGCCGCCGAAGGGCGTCGACGTGGTCGGCGAGGGCTGAACGAGCCCGCTCCCTGAATCAAGCGATGGTTTGAGGGGGCATCGGCGCCGAAGCATCAACCCCGAAGCGTCGACAAGAACCGCAGGCGCACGCCAGCGGTGGATGAACGGCACGCGCGCCAGCGTCCTGTCTCATGGCCTGTCCACGTTATCAACACTACAGACATGGCCTGATGCCATCGAATCGTCTTCGGACAGGACACCATGCGCCGCACCCGCACCATGCTGAGTCTCGCCATCCTGCTCACGGTCTCGCTGGGCGCGGTTGCGACGCAGACCAAGCCATCCGGCGGCAGTCCCGCCATCCGCGCCAAGGCTCTGGGCGGCGGCGCGGAATCGCCCGCTACTGGCCGCGAAGCGTTGGATAGCGCGGTCGCAGCGGCGGTGGTCGGCGCCCTGTCGGAACAGTTCGACGGGCGTACGGTGTCGATCAAGATAGACAAGCTAGATGTGCAGCCCTCGAGCATCCGCGACCGCATCGTCAGCGGCGAAGGCAGGCTGCAGATCGGCGGCGACGAGGACTGGGTCGGATTCCGTTTCCGCACGCTCTACGACACCAGTCTGGGCAACGCGAGCTATCCGGAGCTCACCCTCGGCGGCATCTCGACCGGCGAACGCGAGGTGCCGAACGATTCGTTGCTGGTCCGCCAGCTCGACGAGAACGTCGTCGGCCTGCTCGGCAAGGAATTCGGCAACCAGGCCGTGCGCCTGCAGCTCGATCGCATCACCACGGTCGAGGCCGGCAAGCGCTACCTGCGCATCAGCGCGAGCGGAATCGCCGACTTCGGCCGCGAAGGCACGACCCCGGCGCAGGTCGAGGCCCTGTACGATCGACGCGACAATGCCTGGCTGCGGGTCAATTACGAACTCGGCAGCGCGGCGAACTGGAGCGCCGAAACCGCCATCGCAGGCGGCTGATTACGCGCCAGCTGCGGCATCGCCCTCGCATCGCCTGCGACGGCATCTTGGTATCGTGTGGCAGCATCTTCCGACCTGTCGATCCGCACCTTGGCACGCCCGCGTCCCTCCCGATCCCTGCCGTCCGAACCCGATCTGCTGACCGTCGATCGCGACGCCCTGCGTCCGCTCGCCGAGCGCATCCGTCCGCGCACGCTCGACGAGATGGTCGGGCAACGGCGCCTGCTCGCTCCGGGCTCGGCGTTACGCCTGTCGATCGAAGGCGGCAACGTGCATTCGATGATCCTGTGGGGCCCGCCGGGCTGCGGCAAGACCACGCTTGCGCTGCTGCTGGCGAAATACGCCGACGCCGATTTCCGCGCGATCTCCGCCGTGCTTTCCGGCTTGCCCGACGTGCGACAGGTGCTGGCGGAGGCCGCGCACCGTTTCGCCGAGGGCCGCCGCACCGTGCTGTTCGTCGACGAGGTGCACCGTTTCAACAAGACGCAGCAGGATGCCTTCCTGCCGCATATCGAGCGCGGCACCATCGTGTTCGTCGGTGCGACCACCGAGAACCCCTCGTTCGAGTTGAACTCCGCGCTGCTGTCGCGCTGCCGCGTGCACGTGATGGAGGCGGTGTCGGTGGACGACATCCTCGCTGCCTTGAAGCATGCGCTGGCCGACAGCGAACGCGGACTCGGCGGACGCGGCCTGCAGGTCGAAGAACACCAACTGCGCCTGATCTCAACCGCCGCCGACGGCGACGTACGGCGCGGGCTCACCTTGCTCGAAATCGCCGCCGAACTTGCCGGCGAGTCCGGGGCAGGGGAGGGCACTGCACCCGGGCAGCATACGATCACCGACTCGATCCTCGAACAGGTGCTGGCCGACCGCACGCGCCGTTTCGACAAGGGCGGCGAGCAGTTCTACGACCAGATCTCCGCCTTGCACAAATCGGTGCGCAGCTCCAATCCCGATGCCGCGCTGTACTGGCTCAGCGCGCATGCTCGACGGCGGCTGCGACCCGATCTATCTGGCGCGCCGACTCACGCGCATGGCGGTGGAGGACGTCGGCCTCGCCGATCCACGCGCGTTGCAGATGGCGATCGAGTCGTGGGATACCTACGATCGGCTCGGTAGTCCCGAAGGTGAACTCGCACTGGCGCAACTCGTCATTTATCTCGCGAGCACCGCCAAATCCAACGCCGCCTACGTTGCATTCAACGCAGCGAGGGATGATGTTCGCGAATACGGCACCCAGGACGTGCCGATGCACCTGCGCAACGCGCCGACCAAACTCATGAAGGAACTCGGCTACTCGAAGGGGTATCAGTACGATCACGATGCCGAAGGCGGCATCGCGCTCGAGCAGACCGGGTTTCCCGATGCCATGGGCGAGCGCATCTATTACGAACCGGTGGAGCGGGGCCTGGAGATCAAGTTGAAAGACAAGTTGGAAGCCTTGCGCAACGCGCGCTCGGCTGCGCAGGACAAGGCACGCGAATGAGCGGCCCCTGGTCGCAGACGATCGCGGTCGCGCTCGGCGGAGCCTTCGGCGCGGTGTTGCGCTACGCCATCAACCAGTTCTTCCAGCGCTATGGCTTTGGCGGGCTTCCGTCGGCGACGCTGGTCGTCAACGTGGTCGGCTGCTTTTGCGCGGGCCTGTTCCTGGTCTGGATCGAGCAGCGCATCGACCCGGTGTTCTGGCGGGCGCTGCTCATCACCGGCGTGCTCGGCGCCTTGACCACGTTCTCGGCCCTCGGACTCGAACTCTGGCAACTGCTGCGCGCCGAACGCTGGGGCCTCATCGCCGTCACGCTGGCGGCCCATGTCGGTCTTGGCGTGTTCGCCGTCGGCAGCGGCTGGCACCTGGGCCAGGCACTGTGGGGCGTCCGCGGCTAGGTGCATGCTTGCGCCCGCGGCATCCGGCCGCGCCATGGGAACTGCTCATGAGACTTCTGATTGCCGGGCTGATCGGCGCAATCGTCTTTTTCATCTGGGGAATGCTCGCGCACGTGGTGCTGCCGATCGGCGAGATGGGCATGCAGGTCGCGGCCGAGCAGGATGCGGCGCTGGCCGCGCTGCAGGCGTCGGCGACCAAAGGCGAGGGTGTCTACATGCTTCCTGGTATCGAGCCCGAGAAAATGTCGGATACGGCGGCGATGACTGCATTCGCAGAAAAGTACAAATCGCAGCCGTCCGCGTTTGTCGTCTATCAGCCCGACAGCAATCCGGCGCTGGCAAGCATGGTGCCGAACCTGGTCAAGCAATTCGTCAGCAACCTGCTGGCCGCTTTGGTTCTGGGGTGGATCCTGACGCTCGGCGCGTTCTCGTTCGGCCAGCGCGTACTGATCGCCGGCGCCTTGGCAGTGTTCGCATGGCTCGTGATCAGCTTGCCGTACTGGAACTGGTACAGATTCCCGCTGCAGTTCACGGCTGGTGCGCTGATCGAACAAGTGGTCGGCTGGTTGCTGGCTGGTGCCGCGATGGCGTGGTGGTTGGGGCGGAAAGTTCGCTGATAGCGACAGTGTTGGAGCCAGCGCACCGGCTCCAGCACTTGATTCGGTACAATCGAGTCAGCTTCATTTCGCATAATGTATCTTATGTCACTACGCAGGTATCTCCAAACGGGTGCTTGGACCTAACGCAGTCTGTTTTTGGGTGTACCGACCCTCCTCAGGAGCGACCGCAGTATCCGGAAACCCATGGAATGCGCGACGCCCAGCGCATGATCCGACGCCGAATCCGCGGCATGAAGGCCTGGCCCGAGAAGTTGGAACTGAGGCGACCGGTACAGTCGGCGTGCCGCCGACCCTGGGCGCGAGAAGCCCATCAAGGTCATCGTGGTCGACTTACAAGACTGCCGCCTACATCGACACCGCAGCAGGCTCAAGCGACGCCATCTTTCAATCCATTGGCAAGTTCGTCCTTGCGCTTCGAATCATCTGCTTTTTCGGCTACACGTGGTCGCGCCGCTTCGGCCGTACCGCGGATCTCGCCGACGACGCAGATGAATCCACGCTTGAACATGGATGGGTTGCCGGCGTTCGCCTGTGGTTTTAGCTTGACGCTCCAGCGCAGCCGCCGCTAAACTGCCGCGCTTTCCGGCCGTGGGGCCATAGCTCAGCTGGGAGAGCGCCTGCATGGCATGCAGGAGGTCGGCGGTTCGATCCCGCCTGGCTCCACCAAAGTCTCGACCCAGGCCGGTCGTGACCAGATCCGCGAGACGTTGACGTTTTTCACCGCGTCCCCATCGTCTAGAGGCCTAGGACACCACCCTTTCACGGTGGACACCGGGGTTCGAATCCCCGTGGGGACGCCATTTTGATGCAACGACCAAGGTCCGCTTCGGCGGGCCTTCGTCGTTTTTGGCGCCCGTCTTCCGATGCCGCGCGCGCCTGAGCTTTTCCGACAGCCGCATCCGGAAAGAAAAAGCCCGCTGGTCGCGGGCTTTCCGTGACTGTCGCGCAAAACCGCTCAGGTCGCCGCATTGAGCGCCGAGGCAATGGCGGCGTCGCCACTGACGAGATCCTTCCAGCTCAGTTCGAGCCCTTTGCGATGGCCTTTCTCGACCAGTTTCAGGCCAGTCGGATCGATCGTCAGGGTATAGGCCTTGTCGCCGATTTCCACTTCGCGGCGCAGCGGTTTGTCGAGCTTGGTCATGTGGTTCCTCCGGCACGATGGGCAAATTCGCGCCGATGCTAGACCGGGACTGCGTCCGACTTGTTCTGGGAATGTGAAAACAGGCCGTTCGATCACCGCTTCGGGTGCGCGAGACGGGTGGTTTCCGCCCACGGTCACGCATGGCAGGTGACGCGTGACGCCTAGGGTGCCGTCAACAAGGCCTGGGCGCGCGCGGTCGGTAGTTCGGACTCGGTCGCAACCAGCGTGGCGACACCGTGCCCGCCTTCGGCGAGGTATTGCAGCCACTTGCCGAGGAACGTGTTCATGCGCATGCGATGGCCCAGCACGGCCGCCGGCGGCGGATACATGCCGATCACGTCCTGCCAGCGCCGGCCGACGTAGCAATGGGTCGCCTCGACCTGGCGCGCGTCGCGGTACAGGCGCAGGAACGCGGAAGGGTCCGGCTCGCCGGTCAACGGATCGCGCAACAGGTAGGTCATGCGCAGTTCGGTGGTGTAGGCGTGTTGCTGGATGACGTCCAGGCGCAGGTCCAGGCCATCGCCGATGCAGGACACGTAGGCGCCGGGCGCGAGATCGGCCGGCTCGAACAAGCGCGTCAGGCGATTGAAGTTTTCCGCGTACAGGCCCATCAACCAGCCGAATCGGCTGAGTTTAGGGATGCGCGCGGTGCGGGTGGCGACGTGCGTCATGGGGCCGATGCTACACGCAGAAAAACGATTGCGGCAGCATTGACGGACGCATCGCATGCGCCTAACGTGGAGGTCTGCGCTGCCAGGGATACTACGGCGCGACAGCCGGAAATCCTGGCCTGAAGCAGGCGCGCCGCCCGGCTCTGCCAGCCATCAGAACATCTCGCGGTGAATCCCCAGCGTCGTCAGTACCTTGCTCGCGATCTCCTCGATCGACGTGTGCGTGGTGCTGAGCACCGGCAGCCGCTCCGCACGGAACAGCGCCTCGGCCGCGCTGACTTCGCGCTTGCAGGTTTCCAGCAGTGCATAGCGCGAGTTGGGCCGCCGTTCCTGCCGGATCTGCTGCAGCCGCACCGGATCGATGGTCAGCCCGAACAACTTGGCGCGATGCGCGCGCAGTCGCGCCGGCAGGCGGTCGTGTTCGAGATCCTCTTCGGTCAACGGATAGTTCGCTGCGCGCACGCCGTGGTGCAGCGCCAGGTAGACGCAGGTCGGCGTCTTGCCTGCGCGCGATACTGCGACCAGGATCAGATCGGCCTCGTCGTAGTTGATGGCCATGCCGTCGTCGTGCGTCAACGCAAAATTCATGGCGTTGATGCGGCGATGGTAGGTTTCGAAATCCACCAGTCCATGCGCCTGGCCGACGCGCGATTGCCGCTGCTGCTCGAGTTCGCGCTCCATCGGCTCGATGAACGGCGCGAAAACATCGAGCATCAGCGCCCCGCTCGAGGCGATCAACAGCGTCATGGTCGGGTCGACGCAGGAACTGACCACGATCGGGCGTACGCCATGGATCTCGCCGACCCGGCGGATACGCTCGGCGACCTCGCGGGCGCGTTCCGGGCTGTCCACGAACGGGATGCGGTCGGTCACGAAGCGGGTGTCGGTGAACTGGGTCAACAGGCTGTGGCCGATGGTTTCGGCGGTGATGCCGGTGCCGTCTGAGACATAGAAGACCGGGCGCGTCGTCGACATGCGTTATGGCTTCCTGAAGGGTGTGACGAGCGCCACGATGGGCCGGGTTGCTAAAATAACAACTTCGGTCGAGTCCGCTCGCCCTTTTCCGCCCGACCAACCCCCGGAGTGCCCGTTTTGAGCGCCAATATCCTGTGGCTGCACGACCTGCGTCTGACCGATCTCGCCCGGGTGGGCGGCAAGAACTCCTCGCTCGGGCGAGATGATCGGCCAGCTCGCCAACCTCGGTGTTTCGGTGCCGGGAGGCTTTGCGACCACCTCGGAGGCGTTCAAGGACTTCATCGCGCATAACACTCTGCACCAGCGCATCTTCGATCGCTTGGCGACGCTGGACGTCGAAGACGTGCCGGCGCTCAACGCCGCCGGCAGGCGAGATCCGCGGCTGGGTGATCGACGCGCCGCTGCATCCCGAACTCGACAGCGACATCCGCGAGGCCTATCGCAAGCTGTGCGCCGACAACGGCGGCGGCGACGTCGCGGTCGCGGTGCGCTCCTCGGCAACCGCCGAAGACCTGCCCGACGCCTCGTTCGCCGGCCAGCAGGAAACCTTCCTCAACGTCACCGGCGAAGACGATGTCGTGCGCAAGGTCAAGGAAGTCTTCGCCAGCCTCTACAACGACCGCGCCATCGCCTACCGCGTGCACCATGGCTTCAAGCACGAGGACGTGTTCCTGTCCGCCGGCGTGCAGCTGATGGTGCGTTCGGATGTCGGCGCGGCCGGCGTGCTGTTCACGCTCGATACCGAATCGGGTTTCCGCGAGGTGGTGTTCATCACGTCGAGCTATGGCCTCGGCGAGAACGTCGTCCAGGGCGCGGTGAATCCCGACGAGTTCTACGTCTACAAGCCGACCCTGCTGCAGGGCAAGCCGGCGATCCTGCGCCGCTCGCTCGGCTCGAAGCAGATCCGCATGGTGTATTCGGACAAGCCCGGCGAGCGCGTGCGCAACGAGGACACGCCGGCCGAACTGCGCGCAAAGTTCTCGATCACCGACGAGGACGTGCACGAGCTCGCGCGCCAGGCCCTGACCATCGAAGAGCCACTACGAGCGGCCGATGGACATCGAATGGGCCAAGGACGGCGTCAGCGGCAAGCTCTTCATCGTCCAGGCGCGTCCGGAAACGGTGAAGTCGCGCGGCCATGCCACGCAGATCGAGCGCTTCCACCTGCAGGAGCGCGGCAAGGTGATCGCCGAAGGCCGCGCGATCGGCCAGAAGATCGGCAGCGGCGTCGCGCGCGTGGTGCGCAATCTCGCCGACATGAGCCGCGTCCAGCCCGGCGACGTTCTGGTGGCCGACATGACCGATCCCGATTGGGAGCCGGTGATGAAGCGTGCTTCGGCCATCGTCACCAATCGCGGCGGCCGCACCTGCCATGCCGCGATCATCGCGCGCGAACTCGGCGTTCCCGCGGTCGTCGGCACCGGCAACGGGCTCGACGCCATCGCCGACGGCGTCGAGGTCACGGTGAGTTGCTCCGAGGGCGATACCGGCTTCATCTATGCAGGCGCCCTGCCCTTCGAACGCACCACCGCCGACCTGGCGCAGATGCCGCCGGCGCCGCTCAAGATCATGATGAACGTCGCCAATCCCGAGCGTGCCTTCGACTTCGCGATGCTGCCCAACGCCGGCATCGGCCTGGCGCGCCTGGAGATGATCATCGCCAGCCATATCGGCGTGCATCCGCAAGCGCTTGCTCGAATACGACACGCAGGACGCGGAGACCAAGAAGAAGATCGACGCGAAGATCGTCCGGTTACGCCAGATCCGGTCGAGTTTCTACGTCGACCGGCTCGCCGAAGGCATCGCCACGATCACCGCTTCGGTCGCGCCGCACCCGGTGATCGTGCGCCTGTCGGACTTCAAGTCGAACGAATACGCCAACCTGATCGGCGGCACGCGCTACGAGCCGCACGAGGAAAACCCGATGATCGGCTTCCGCGGCGCCAGCCGCTACGTCGACCCGTCGTTCAAGGACGCCTTCGCGCTGGAATGCCGCGCCGTGCGCAAGGTCCGCAACGAGATGGGCCTGGACAACCTCTGGGTGATGATCCCGTTCGTGCGCACGCTCGGCGAAGGCCGCAAGGTGATCGAAGTGCTCGCAGAAAATGGCCTGAAGCAAGGCGAGAACGATCTCAAGATCATCATGATGTGCGAGGTGCCGTCGAACGCGCTGCTGGCCGACGAGTTCCTCGACATCTTCGACGGCTTCTCGATCGGCTCCAACGACCTGACCCAGCTGACCCTCGGCCTGGATCGCGATTCGGCGATCGTCGCGCACCTGTTCGACGAGCGCGATCCGGCGGTCAAGAAGCTGCTGTCGATGGCGATCAGCGCGGCGCGCGCCAAGGGCAAGTACATCGGCATCTGCGGCCAGGGCCCGTCGGATCATCCGGACCTCGCGATCTGGCTGATGCAACAGGGCATCGAGTCGGTGTCGCTCAATCCCGATACCGTGGTCGATACCTGGTTGCGCCTGGCGAAATCGAAGGCAGCCGGCTGATCGCGATACGATGATGACGACGCGATAACGTCGCGATTCCTAACATCACGGCGCCCCGCATAGCGGGGCGTCGTATTTTCAAGCCGGGAGTTCGTAGTGGATGGCTGGTTGAAGAACATCGAGGCGATGGACTGGAGCAGCATTGCGATCGCCGTCGGCATCAAGCTCGCCGCAGCGCTGGTGATACTCCTGATCGGTCTGCGTGTGGCCAAATGGGTCGCGGGACTGGCAGAGCGCGGGCTCACCCGCGCCTCGGTCGAGCCCACTGCCGTGCTGTTCCTGCGCAAGGTCGCATACGTGATGCTGCTGGTGGTGCTGCTGCTCGCGGTCCTGCAGGTGGTCGGCGTACCGATGACCTCGATGATCGCCGTGCTCGGCGCTGCCGGCCTCGCGATCGGCCTGGCCTTGAAGGATTCGCTGTCCAACATCGCCTCGGGCGTGATGCTGGTGACGCTGAAACCGTTCCGCGTCGGCGATATCGTCCGGATCGGCGGCGAAAGTGGCAGCGTCGAGTCGGTCAGCATCTTCCAGACCTGCCTGCGCGGCGCCGACAACCAGAGCATCGTGCTGCCGAACAGCCTGATCACCACGGCGTCGATCATCAACCTGACGTCGGGCACGACGCGGCGGATCGAGCTTGTGATCGGCATCGGCTACAAGGATGACATCGATGCCGCACGCGCTGCCGCGCTACAGGTCATGCATGCTGATTCAAGAGTGCTCGCGGACCCGGCGCCGGACGTCCTCGTCTACGCGCTTGCCGAAAACGCAGTCAGCCTGGGGATCCGTTGCCATGTGCGCAATGCCGATTTCTTCGCGACGAAGTGCGCGTTGAACGAGCAACTCAAGAAGGCGTTCGACGACGCCGGCATCAGCCTGCCGCTGCCGCAGCGCGACGTGCACATCTACCACTACGACGCGCCGACGGAGGCGATTGCGGCGGGTAGCGAACAGTCGTTGGCTGACCGGCGACCGAGCGGATCTTGACGAACGCGAACCTGACGAACGCGAACCTGACGAACGCGATCCTGACGAACGCGATCCTGACGAACGCGATCCTGACGAACGCGATCCTGACGAGGTCGTAGCGTGCGCTGTGCGCACGGCCCTGCGTTGCTGTGTTCTTTGCTTGCTGGTGCGCACAGCGCACGCTACGACTGACTACGAATCTGCGCAGGCCTGATCGGGATTCCGATCAGGACGGCTTGGACGCGTCTTCGACCAGTGCCGCCATGTGGCGTCGATAGTGGCGCAGTTCCGCGATCGAATCGAGCACGTCGCTGAGCGCAGTATGCGAGGACTCCTTGCGCACGCCGGCCAGCACCTCGGGCGCCCAGCGCCGCGCCAGCTCCTTGATGGTGCTGACATCGAGGTTGCGGTAGTGGAAATGCTCCTCCAGCGACGGCATCAGCCGGTGCAGGAAGCGCCGGTCCTGGCAGATCGAATTGCCGCACATCGGCGAGCGGCCGGGCGCGACCCATTCCTGCAGGAAGGCGATCGTGCGCATCTGCGCCTCGCCCATCGAGACGCCGTCCTCGATCACGCGCCGCCATAGCCCGGACTTGCCGTGCTGGTTACGGTTCCATTCGTCCATCGATTCCAGCGCCGCCAGCGAATGCGCGATCGCAAGCTCCGGTCCGTACGCCAGGATGTTGAGCTGCGAGTCGGTCACGACGGTCGCGATCTCGAGGATCGAGTCGCGATCGGTATCCAGCCCGGTCATCTCCAGGTCGATCCAGATCAACCTGCTTTCACTGTCATTATTGCCTTGCCGTGCCATGCGCTCGCGATCTTTACCGGGTCGGCGCATCATAGCCCAGCACCCTCATTCCGCCGCCATATGCCGAACAATCCCACCTTCACCCATTACGCCGTGCTGACGGCGATGCTGGCGCCCGCGTTCTTCCTCACCGCGACGGCCTCGCTGCTGATGTCGGCGAACAACCGGCTGTCGCGCGTGATCGACCGGCTGCGCGTGGTGTTGAAGGAACTCGAGGATTCGACCGACCCTGAATATCGCTCGGTGCTCGAGCAGCGCATCCTCGTGCAGCGTCGCCGCTCATTGCTGATTCTGCGCGGCAGCCAGCTGCTGTACGTGGCCATCACCTGTTTCGTCGCCACCAGCCTGACGGTGGCCGGCGATGCCTTCATCGGCTACCGCTTCGGCACCGCGCCCACCGTGCTGGCGGTGCTCGGCGTTCTGGCGATGTTCGCGGCCAGCCTGTGCCTGGCGCGCGAAGCGACGCTGGCCGTGGCGGTCATCAACGAGGAGATGGACCATCGGCACGCCATCGCGCGCATGCGCAAGCGCAGCGAGCCGGTCCGTTCGGAAGCTGAAGCTCCTCCCGGCGACTGAGCGCGTCGCGTCGCCGCGGTTACGCCAGCGGCGCCTTGCCGCGTTTGCGGCGGAAGTAGTTGCTCAGCCGCGTCCCCGCCTCGTCGGCCAGCACGCCGCCCTGCACTTCCACGCGATGGTTGTGGCGCGGATCGGCGAGCAGATCGAACACGCTGCCGGCCGCACCGGTCTTTGGATCGCGGGCGGCATAGACCAGGCGCGAGATTCGCGCATGCACCATCGCCATCGCGCACATCGCGCAGGGCTCCAGCGTGACGTACAGCGTGCAGCCGACCAGGCGATGGTTGCCGAGCCGCCTGCCTGCCGCGCGCATCGCCATGATTTCGGCATGTGCGGTGGGATCGTGGTCGGCGATGTTGCGGTTCCAGCCTTCGCCTATCACTTCGCCGGCAGCATCGACGAGGATCGCGCCGACCGGGATTTCGTCATCTTCGCGCTCGGCATGTTCGGCCAGCGCCAGCGCACGTTGCATCCAGGTCTCGTCCGGCGACGGATCCATCATTCCCACTCGATCGTCGCCGGCGGCTTGCCGCTGATGTCGTAGACCACGCGCGAGATGCCGCGTAGTTCGTTGATGATGCGGTTCGAGACGCGGCCCAGGAATTCGTAGGGCAGGTGCGCCCAGTGCGCGGTCATGAAGTCGATGGTCTCGACCGCACGCAGCGCGATCACCCATTCGTAGGCACGCGCATCGCCGACCACGCCGACCGACTTCACCGGCAGGAACACGGCGAACGCCTGGCTGGTCTTGTCGTACAAGTCCGCCTTGCGCAACTCCTCGATGAAGATCGCATCGGCTTGTGCCAGCAGCTCAGCGTATTCGCGCCTGACTTCGCCGAGGATGCGCACGCCCAGGCCCGGGCCGGGGAACGGATGCCGGTAGACCATCTCGCGCGGCAGGCCGAGTTCGACGCCGAGGCGGCGCACCTCGTCCTTGAACAGTTCGCGCAGCGGCTCGACCAGGCCGAGCTTCATGTGCTCGGGCAGGCCGCCGACGTTGTGGTGGCTCTTGATCACGTGCGCCTTGCCGGTCTTGCTGCCGGCCGACTCGATCACGTCCGGATAGATCGTGCCCTGCGCCAGCCACTTCGCGTTGGCGAGCTTGTGCGATTCCTCGTCGAAGATGTCGACGAATAGGTTGCCGATGATCTTGCGCTTGGCTTCCGGGTCGGCGACGCCCTCGAGTGCCTTGAAATAGCGCTCGTGCGCATCGACGCGGATGACCTTGATGCCCATGCCGCCCTTCTCGGCCTCGGCGGCGAACATCGCCATCACCTGGTCGCCTTCCTCCCAGCGCAGCAGGCCGGTGTCGACGAACACGCAGGTGAGCTGGTCGCCGATGGCCTCGTGCAGCAAGCGCGGCGACGACGGACGAGTCGACGCCGCCGGACAAGCCGAGCACCACTTCGTCGGTACCGACCTGCGCGCGCACGCGCGCGATCTGGTCCTCGATGATGTTGGCGGCGGTCCACAGCGTCTGGCAGCCGCAGATGTCGACGACGAAGCGGCGCAGCATGGCCTCGCCCGAAGCGGTGTGCGTGACCTCTGGGTGGAACTGCACGCCGTACCAGCGCCGCGCCTCGTCGCCCATGGCGATGATCGGCACGCCCTCGGTGCGCGCGGTGACGCTGAAACCGTCCGGCAGCACGGTGACGCGATCGCCGTGGCTCATCCAGACGTCGAGCCTGGGTGGTGAACCGGCCTTGTCCTTCAATCCGTCGAGCAGCGACGACTCGGCGATCACCTCGACTTCGGCATAGCCGAATTCGCGATGATGCTCGCCTTCGACATGCCCGCCGAGCTGCATCGCCATCGTCTGCATGCCGTAGCAGATGCCGAGTAGCGGCACGCCTGCATCGAACACCTGCTGCGGCGCACGTGGTGAATTCGCTTCGGTCGTCGATTCCGGCCCGCCCGACAGGATGATGCCCTTGGCGCCGAACGCAGCCACCTCGGCCGGGTCGTGGTCCCAGGCCCAGATTTCGCAGTACACGCCGATCTCGCGGATGCGGCGCGCGATCAGCTGCGTGTATTGCGCGCCGAAGTCGAGGATGAGGATCTTGTCGGTGTGGAGGTCGGTCATCGGTGGTTGGACGCTAAGCGGGATGGAGCGGACGGAGGATGAAAGGACAGATGAAAGAAATCGTCATTCCCGCGAAGGCGGGAACCCAGTGTCTTGGCTTCAAGACCATCGGAAAAGGCAAAGTCGCTGGGTTCCCGCCTTCGCGGGAATGACGGTGTTATCACGCGTGCGCCTGATCACCCCATCCGGTAATTCGGCGGCTCTTTCGTGATCTGCACGTCATGCACATGGCTCTCGCGCTGCCCTGCCCCGGTGATCGTCACGAAGGAAGGCTTCTTGCGCATTTCCTCGATCGTCGCGCAACCGACGTAACCCATCGTCGCGCGCAAACCGCCGGCGAGCTGGTGCACCACGCCGCTGAGCGGCCCGCGATACGGCACGCGGCCCTCGATGCCTTCGGGCACGAGCTTGTCGGCATCGCTGGCGTCCTGGAAATAGCGATCCTTCGAACCCTTCTCCATCGCACCGAGCGAACCCATGCCGCGATAGCTCTTGTAGCTGCGGCCCTGGAACAACTCGACCTCGCCGGGGGCTTCCTCGGTGCCTGCGAACAGGCCGCCGACCATCACCGTCGACGCGCCGGCCGCCAGCGCCTTGCCGATATCGCCGGAATAGCGGATGCCGCCGTCGGCGATCAGCGGAATGCGGTCCTGCAAAGCCTCGGCGACCATCGCCACCGCCGTGACCTGCGGCACGCCGACGCCGGCGACCACGCGCGTGGTGCAGATCGAACCGGGACCGACGCCGACCTTGACCGCATCGGCACCGGCATCCATCAGCGCCAGCGCCGCTTCGCCGGTGACGATGTTGCCGCCGATGACCTGCAGTTGCGGGAAGCGCTTCTTGGCCCAGGCGACGCGATCGATCACGCCTTGCGAATGCCCGTGCGCGGTGTCGACGATGATCACGTCGACGCCGGCTGCGGCCAGCAGTTCGATGCGCTGCTTCGGTATCGCCGCCGACGCCGACCGCCGCGCCGACCAGCAGGCGCTCGGAAGAATCCTTGGCCGCGTTCGGGTTGTCGTGCGCCTTCTGGATGTCCTTGACGGTGATCAGGCCGCGCAAGCGCGAAGTCATCGTTGACCACCAGCACCTTCTCGATGCGGTGCTTGTGCAGCAGTCCGATCACCTCGTCGTCGGAGGCGCCTTCGCGCACCGTCACCAGGCGGTCCTTCTTGGTCATGATGTGGCGGACCGGATCATCGAGCTTCTTCTCGAAGCGCATGTCGCGCCCGGTGACGATGCCGACCAGCTGGCCGCTGCCGTCGACCACCGGCACGCCGGAGATGTTGCGCGCGCGGGTGAGCTTGAGGACTTCGCCGATGGTGGTGTCCGGGCCGACCGTGAACGGTTCGCGGATCACGCCGGCCTCGAATTTCTTGACCATCGCCACCTGCGCCGCCTGGCGCTCGGGGGACAGGTTCTTGTGGACGATGCCGATGCCGCCGAGTTGGGCCATCGCGATGGCCAGGCGTGCTTCGGTGACGGTGTCCATCGCCGCGGCGACGATGGGCAGGTTGAGGCGGAGGTCGCGGCGTCAGGCGCGTGGCGAGCGACGACGTCCTTGGGCAGGACGGTCGAATGCGCGGGGACGAGGGAAACGTCGTCGTAGGTGAGCGCTTCAGCCTGGATGCGCAGCATGGGCGGGCCAGTGGGGATGAAGCGCGTCATTGTAACCCGCGGAGGCACCTCGGCGCCTGCTTTGCTCTTCCCCCTGCGAAGGCAGGGGAGATTGTGAAGGGGTTGAGGGGATGCCCTGGCCGCCCTCAGGACGTAGAACACCGGGCGGATCATCCTTGTCACCGAGTTCAAAACGGGGGCCGCCGAGCAAAAAGCGTGACGCGCGGAGCTCGGATGCCGAACCGCCGAGCGCATCGCTCGGGACGCCGAGTCCGGAGGCCGGATGGCCGAGCAAATGGCTCGGCGCGTCGAGTTCGGAAGGCCGACTGTCGAGCAAATGGCTCGGCGCGCCGGGTTCGGAACCCCGATGGCCGAGCAAATGACGCGGAGTGCCGAGTTCAGAGGCGCGACTGCCGAGCAAATGGCTTGGAGCGCCGAGTTCGGAAGTCAGGAGACTGCCTGGGGAACTCCACGAAAGCCGACACCCCTCCCCAGCCCTCCCCTCCATTCGGAGGGGAGGGAGCCAAGCGCGCGCCTTATGGTTCCGCGACTTCCGCGACTTCTGCGGCTTCCGCCGCCTCGAGCGTGTTCTGCATCAGCGTCGCCACCGTCATCGGCCCTACCCCGCCCGGGACCGGCGTGATCCAGCTGGCGCGGGTGGCGGCGGAGTCGAAATCGACGTCGCCGACCAGGCGGCCGTCTTCGAGGCGGTTGATGCCGACGTCGATCACCACCGCACCCGCCTTGACCCAGTCGCCGGGGATCAGCCGCGGGCGGCCGGCGGCAACGACCAGGATGTCGGCCTCGCCGACGTGCCTGCGCAGCACGTCCGGCGGCGTGAACTTGTGGCAGCTGGTCACCGTGCAGCCGGCGATCAGCAGTTCCAGCGCCATCGGCCGGCCGACGTGGTTGCTGACGCCCACGATCGTCGCGCTGGCGCCGCGCACCGGCCGGTCGGTATAGGCCAGCAGCGTGGTGATGCCGCGCGGCGTGCACGGGCGCAGGCCGAACTGGCGCAGCGCGAGGTGGCCGACGTTTTCGGGATGGAAGCCGTCGACGTCCTTGCTCGGATCGATGCGGTGGATCAGGCGCGTGGCATCGGGAATGCCCGGCAGCGGCAGCTGCACGAGGATGCCGTGCACGGCCGGATCGGCGTTCAGCCGGTCGACCAGGGCCAGCAGTTCGTTCTCGGTGATGCCGGCGGGCAGGTCGTGGTCGAACGCGGTGATGCCGACTTTCTCGTGCCGCGCGGCGCTTGTTGCGCACGTAGGACTGCGATGCGGGATCGCTGCCGACCAGCACCACCGCCAGGCCCGGCCGCGAGCCACCGGCCCGCACGCGCGCCTCCACGCGCACCTTGAGCGTGTCGAGCAGGTCTTCGGCGATGCGTTTGCCGTCGAGGATCTTGGCGGTCATGCGTGGAAGATGCACTGCATGGAGTCAGGGGCGCATTCTCCCCGTTCCGTCATCCCAGCGAAAGCTGGGATCCATCTTGACGTTGCTTGCCACCATGGGCGCGGCTTTCAACCGCGAGGGACCGGCCACTAATAAGGCCAGTGGCTTTGGTTCGGGGAGAGGAGCAAGATCAAAATGGATCCCAGCGTTCGCTGGGATGACGAGCAATTCTGGCGAAGCCATATGAACGATCACGACCTCGATTCCGAGACCACCGCCATCGAAGCCGCTGCTTTCCGCAGGCTGCTGCAACACCTGATGCAGGAACGAACGGACGTGCAGAACATCGACCTGATGATCCTCGCCGGCTTCTGCCGCAACTGCCTGTCGGACTGGTACCGCGAAGCCGCCGAAGCGCGCGGCATCACCATGACCAGGGACGAGGCGCGCGAAGCGATCTATGGCGAGCCGTTCGTGCAGTGGAAGGCGAAGCACCAGCAGGAAGCCACTCCAGAGCAGTTGGCCGCATTCGAGGCGGCGCAACGCGCGCACCCAAAAAGAAAGGCGTGATGGCGCGGATGCTGGCGGGGATCGCCGCTGTTGCCGTACTGGCCTATGTCGGCATCTGCGTCGGCCTGTATGCACTCCAGCGCAGCCTGATCTACTACCCGCAGTACACGCAGGTCGATGTCGCGGCGACCGATTTCGGCCTCGTCCGCGACGGGGTGCAATTGCGCGGTTGGGTCCTCGGTCGTGACGGCCGCGATCCGATTCTGTATTTCGGCGGCAATGCCGAGGGCATCGAGCACAATCGCGAGGACTTCTCGCGCTGGTTCCCGGGCCGGGTGATTTATCTGCTTGCCTATCGCGGCTATGGCGCCAGCGAAGGCGTGCCGCGCGAGCATGATCTGTTGGCCGATGCGTTGGCGCTCTACGACGAGGTACGCGGCCGACATCCGGGACAGCCGATCGCCGTTATCGGCCGCAGCCTGGGCAGCGGCGTTGCCAGCCACGTCGCCGCGCAGCGCGACGTCTCGAAACTGGTGCTGGTGACGCCGTTCGACAGCCTGGCGGATGTCGCGCAAACGCATTATCCGTGGCTACCGGCGCGCTGGCTGGTGCGCGATCGCTATCCGTCGGCCGAGCTCCTGCGTCGACACGCGGGACCGATCCTGGTGGTGCGCGCCGGACGCGACCAAGTGATCCCCAGCAGCAATACCGATCGCCTGGTCGCCGCTTTGCCCCGGACAGCGACGATCCTGAATCTCGAACAAGCCGATCACGACTCAGTCGGTGCCTTTCCCGCTTACGGCGATGCCCTGTCGGCATTCCTGCGTTGAGCTTCCGAATGTCGCCTCAGCCGATTTGCGAACCAGCCATGCAACCGGCATCGCGCGCCTATGGGGTGCGCGGGGGGCTCGGGCAGCGCGGTACGCCTGACCCCACCACGCAATTGACGCAGCACTGCTGCGGCATCGCCTGCCCCGGTATCACTGCAGGCAGCGGCACGTAGGGTGGCGGCAACTGCGCCAGCGCCGATGCTGGCCGCAGCTTGAGCAGCACGGCCCAGTCCTGACGATTGGCATTGCAGGCCGTGGGTACATCAGGCGAACAGTCGGGACCTGCGAGCGAGCGCGCCGGCAGGTCCGCGAAATAACCGTTCGGCGCCAGCCGCAGCATGCGCAGGGTCACGCCCTGCTGCACGTTGCCGCCGACCATGTAGGCGAGATGGTTGTTGTTGGGATTGGCCGCCACCACGATGTCGCAGTGCATGTTGAGCCCGTCGTTGGTCGCGGCGCTGAGCAGGGTCGCCAGATCGCCGAACCCGTAGTTGCGCGAGGGCACGCGCACGTAGCACATCAGATCGCCTGGCGCCGGACGACCGCTGCGCGGGTCCTGCACCTGGTAGGCATTGCCTTCCGGATTGCGATAGGCCTCGCGCACGTAGTTGACGTGGCTGGGCGAGCCGATGAATCCCGGTAATCCTGCGCGGCGCATGACATAGGACACGAAGGCAGCCGACCACGGCACATCCACCACGAATGCGCGGCACGACGGCGAGGGATATTGCGAACTTGCGGCGTAGGCGCACTCCGTCGCACCGGGCCGACCATAGGCCTGCGGCAACAGGCCGCTGTAGTTCCAGTACGTGGCCACCCGCTGCCAGGCCTGCACGCCATCGGCCAGCAGGCTGGTTTCGGCCTCGTACACGCTCTGGCCGGCGACCCGACCGTCGGCATCGATGAAGGGGCGATACCAGATCTGGTTTTCTTCGCACGCATAAGCGGCGACGCGCGTCGCCGGGTCCGGCGAAGCGGTCTGTGTACGCAACAGCGGACAAGGATCGGCAGCGAAAACAGGAGCGGACAGCAGCAACAACACGAATGCCAGCAGGTAACGGGCCATCCGGACTCCTAGTGGGCATCGCCCTCGTTAGCCGGACTCGCCCCGCCGGCACAGAAGGCAGCGTAATCGATGTAACCCGGAAACGGCCTGCCCGGTGCGCAGACCGCGCAGTCCGGATCGGCCTGCAGCCGCGTCTCGCGGAAGCGCATCGCCAGCGCGTCGAAATGCAGCAACCTGCCGGTCAGCGGCGTGCCGAGGCCGAGGATCAGCTTGATCGCCTCGGTCGCCTGCAGCAGGCCGATCACGCCGGGCAACACGCCGAGCACGCCGGCCTCGGCGCAATTGGGCGCGGATTCCGGCGGCGGCGGCTCCGGGAACAGGCAGCGGTAGCACGGCGCGATACCGCGCTGGCGACCGGCGTCGAACACGCTGACCTGGCCCTCGAAACGATGCACGGCGCCGTACACCAGCGGCTTGCCGAGCTTCACGCAGGCGTCGTTGAGCAGGTAACGCGCCGGGAAGTTGTCGGCGCCGTCGATGACGACATCGACGCCATCGAGCAGGCGTTCGACGTTGCCGCTGGTGATGCGCTCGGCGACGGCTTCGATGGTGGTCCGCGGATTCAGCGCGGACAGCGTGGCCGCAGCGGAAGCGACCTTGGCGCTGCCGATGCGCGCATCGGTATGCAGGATCTGCCGCTGCAGGTTGCTGCGATCGACGATGTCGTCATCGGCCAGGCGCAGCGTGCCCACGCCCGCGGCAGCGAGGTAGAACGCCGCCGGCGAACCCAGGCCGCCGGCGCCGACCAACAGCACGCGTGCCGCCTCGAGCGCCTGCTGGCCCGCGAGGCCGACTTCCGGCAGCTTCAGGTGGCGCGAATAGCGGTCATGGAAGTCGTGATCGATATCGACGTCCGCCTCGCCCATCGGCAGGCCGTCGGCGATCCAGCGCGAAGTGCCGCCAGTGACGGAGGCGATGTTGCGATAGCCGAGTGCCGCCAATCTCGTTGCCGCCTGCAGCGAACGTGCGCCGCCCTGGCAGATCAGCAGGATCTCCGCATCATGATCGGCAACGTGCGCATCGGGATCCGACTCGAGCGCGGCCTTGGCGATACCACGCGCGCGTTCGGCCATGCCGAGGGCGCGCTCATGATCTTCGCGCACGTCGATCAGGATGGCGCCGTGGGCCTGCCGCGCATGCGCCTGGCGTGGAGTGATCTCGGAGACGGTCATGCACGGATTATCGCGTGCTTTGCCGCTGCGTTCCCGTTGCGCAGACGGAACTCAGTAAGGCAGCACCTCGACGACTTCACCCGCAGCGTAATCGCGCTCGCCCGTAGCCAGTACGATCAAGGCATCGCTGTCGGCCGCAGCGCGCATGCGATGCGAGCCATCGGCGGGATTCGGTTGCACCTGCAGCACGCCGTCCGTACCCGAATGCAGGCGCCCGCGCAGGAATTCCAGCCGCTCGTGCGTCTTCCGCCACGGCGTCTCCAGGCGTGCATGCCAGCGCTGGCGAGGCTGCGCCCTGCCCTGCAGGCCGTCCAGCAGACTGCGGCCGAGCGTGAGGTAAGTCGCCAGTACCGACACCGGATTGCCCGGCAGGCCCAGGAACAGCGCATCGCCGAGCCGGTCGCCATCGGCGAACAGCAGCGGCATGCCCGGCTTCATGCGCACCTTCCAGAAATGCACGCGTCCCTGCGTCTGCAGCAGGGCGGGAATGTGGTCCTTTTCGCCCGCCGAGACCGCGCCGCAGGTGATCACCACGTCGAAGGCATTGCCGGCATGGCGCAGTGCCGATTCGACCTGGGCAGGATCGTCGGGCAGCGTCGGCCACGCCACCGGCTCCAGGCCGTCGGCGCGCAGCAAGCCCATCAACTGTTCGCGGTTGGAGTTGTAGATCTGCCCCGGCGCCAGCGGCAGGCCGGGTTCGACGAGTTCGTCACCGGTCGTGAACACGGCTACCGTCGGCCGCCGCGCGACTTCGAGTTCGGCCAGCCCTTGCGATGCCGCCAGCGCGATCCGCGCAGGCGTCAGCGGATCGCCGCGATGCAGGACGTGATCGCCGATCCGCGTGTCCTCGCCGGCGCGACGCAGGTGCGCGCCGATGCCTGGCGCGGTGACGACGTGCACGCTGTCCCCGTCGATCCGCGTGTTTTCCTTCATCACCACGGTATCGGCGCCCGAGCGGCAACGGCGCGCCGGTGGTGATGCGCGTGCACTGCCCGGCCTCGATGCGCAGGTCGAGGCTGGCGCCCGCGAACTGCTCGCCGACGAGTTGCAGGATCGTCTCGCCGTCGCCGCGCAGGTCGGCATGGCGCAGCGCGAAACCATCCATCGCCGAGTTGTCGAAAGGCGGCTGGGGTAGCGTCGCGACGACGTCGCCGGCCAGCACGCGCCCGTGCGCCCGCGGCAATGCGACGCGTTCGGCCGGTAGTCGGCGCTCGTTTGCGACACGCACCAGGATGTCCAACGCTTCGTCGAAGGCGATCCGCGTCGGAAATGGCAGCACCGCCGCACTCATGACAGCACGACGCCGGCGGCCTCGAGATCGTCCGGCGTGTTGAGGTTGCCGAACCGCACGCCATCGAAGCGGACGCCGGGCATGGCCAGCCGCGATTGCACGGCGTGAATCGCAAAGTCCTTCTTCGCCAATGCCGTCGCGACCATGGCGCGCGTCGCCTCGACCGGCCACAGCGCGGCCAACGGTTGCGGACCATCGTCGTCCAGGACGTACGCGCCGACCGGGCCTGCGGCGATGAGGCGCTCCACCAGGTCGGTCGGAACATTGGTCGCATCCACCGGCAGCGTCAGCAGCCAGTCATTACGGCAGGCGTTGAGCAGCGTATCGAGTCCGGCGATCGGTCCGACGTCCTCGACCCTGTCGTGGATTGCGCGCAGGCCATGCGAGAGGTAGCGCTCCGCATTGCGGTTGGCGCTGATGATCACGGCATCGACCCGCGATGCGAGCGCCTGCACCACTGCGACCACCTGCGGGATGCCGTCGCGTTCCAGCCAGGCCTTGTCGATGCCGCCGAGTCGCGTCGCGCGGCCACCGGCGAGGATGCCGAGGGTGATCTGGGGGGCGGCCTGCACGGATTTCATGTCGTCAATTTACCCCTGCCGTCACGGAAGTTCGCGATCGCGTCTGCCGGCATCGAATATCCGCTCGTCATCCCAGCGCAAGCTGGGATCCATCTTGATCTGCATCTTCGATGAGGAAGTCAAAATGGGACCCAGCTTGCGCTGGGACGACGACTAGGTCAGCGATGTCGCGCCTGGCCGCAGAAGTCTGCTCCGGCGCGGATGAAGGTGCGACGAAGCCGCGTCGAAGCGCGGGTCGGAACCTCACTTATTGCGTTTGATGTGCCGGATCATGCGCTGCCGCTTGGCGAGCTGCTTGTCGGACAGCACGTTCTTCTTGTCCTTGTAGGGATTCTCGCTTTCCTTGAACACGAACCGCACCGGCGTGCCCACAAGCTTGAAGCGCTTCCGGAAAAAGTTCTCGAGATAGCGCTTGTAGGTATCCGACAACTGGCGCAGGCGCGAGCCGTGCACGACGAAGGTCGGCGGATTGTTGCCTGCCGGATGCGCGAATCGCAGCTTGGGGACATGGCCGCGCACGGTCGGCGGCGGGTTGGTCTCGTAGGCGATCTCGATCGCCTTGGTCACCTCGGAGGTGCCGAATTCGCGCGTGGCCGAGGCATGCGCGCGATGTACCGCGCGGAACAGCTCGCGCAGGCCCGAGCCGTGCTTGGCACTGATCCGCACCGCCTCGGCCCACTCCACGAAGGCGAGCTTGCGCGACAACAGCGCCTCGTTCTGCTGGCGGTCGTAGTCGGTCAGGCCATCCCACTTGTTCACCGCCACGACCAGCGCGCGTCCGGCATCGAGCACCGCGCCGAGCACGGTCGCGTCCTGGTCGGTCACGCCTTCGGTGGCGTCGAGCATGATCACCGCGACCTGGCACTGCTCGATCGCCTGCAGGGTCTTGATGATCGAGAAGGTTTCGACCGCCTCCTCGACCTTGGACTTGCGGCGGATGCCGGCGGTGTCCACGAGCCGGTACTTGCGGCCATCGCGCTCGAGGTCGACCGCGATCGAGTCGCGCGTCGTGCCTGCGATTTCCGACGCGATCATCCGCTCCTCGCCGAGGATGCGGTTGACCAGCGTCGACTTGCCGACGTTCGGGCGGCCGACAAAGGCCAGTCGCACGCGCGAGGGATCGTTGTCGAGCGTTTCGGTTGCACCCGCGGCCGGCAGCTTCTCCAGCACTTCCGCCAGCAGGGTGTCGATGCCGTGCCGATGGGCGGAGGAAACGCCGAGCACGTCGCTGAAGCCGTAGCGCGAGAACTCGTTCAGCGCGGTCTGTGCATCGAGTCCGTCGATCTTGTTGACGACGAGGAAGGTAGGACGCGCGGCCTTGCGCAGCCAGCGCAGGATGTCGTCGTCGAGCGTGGACGCACCTTCGCGGCCGTCGACGACGAACAGGACGAGGTCGGCTTCTTCGGCCGCGGCACGCGCCTGTCGGGCCGTCGCGCCGGCCAGGCCCTCGTCGATGCCGGCGATGCCGCCGGTGTCGACCAGCACGAATGGACGCTCGGGATCGAGGCGGCAGACGCCGTAATTGCGGTCGCGCGTGACGCCAGGCTCGTCGTGGACGAGGGCATCGCGGGTGCGGGTCAACGCATTGAACAACGTCGACTTGCCGACGTTGGGGCGACCTACCAGGGCGACGAGCGGCAGCATCTTGGGCGGAGAACAACCAGTAAAGAGGGGAACGGCGAAAATGCATGGCCCCGGGCGGCAAGCCTACCCGGGGCCACGAGACGGAACCATGGGCCGATGCACCGGCCAGCAGGATTACGGCTGAGCGAGGCGATAGGCGCTTATGTCGCCATCGATGTTCTGCGCCACGAGGATGCCGTCGGCGACCACCGGCGCGGCACGCAAGGGCTTGCCGCCCATGCGCGTGCGTGCGGCAAGCTCGCCGTTGTCCAGGCGCAGCCAATGCAGGTAGCCGTCGAAATCGCCGACCACGGCATAGTCGCCCTGCACGGCGGCGCCGGTCAGGTTGCGTCGCGCCAGTGCTGCCTGCGTCCACATCGCGCTGCCGCTGGCCTTGTCGAGACCGGAGACGTTGCCGCCGGTATCGCTCGCCACGACGCGATCGGCGGAGAGACCCACGCGGTTGGCGCCGCCGACGTCGCGCACCCAGATCGGTCGCCCGGATGGCGCATCGAGCGCCATCGTCTGCTTCTTGTAGCTGCTTGCGTACAGGACGGCGCCGTCGAGCACCGGCGTGCCGTCGATGTCGGCCATGCGATCGAGTTCCGTGCGGCCATCGGGCTGGGCGACGACCTGTTCCCACAACGGACGGCCGTCGGCGACAGCCAGCGCCGCCACCGTGCCGTCGTCGTTGCCGACGAAGACGAAGCCTGGCCCGAGCACCGGCGCGTCGTTGCCGCGCACGGTCAATGTCGGCAACTCGTGGTTCCAGAACCAGCGACGCTCGCCGCTGTTGATGTCGAACGCGGTGACGCGGCCATCATTGGAACGCACGAACACCATGCCCTGCCCGATCACGGGCGCGGCGATGACCTCGTTGCCGACTTTCGCCTTCCATTTCTCGGCGCCCGAACTTGCATCCAGCGCGATCACGTCGCCCTCGAGGCTGCCGATGGCGACAATGCCCTCGCCTGCGCCCGGTCCACCGGACAAGGGCAGGTCGGAGTCGTAGTGCCAGGCCACGGCGCCAGTCTGCAAATCGAAAGCGCGCACGCCTCCTTCGACCGCAGCGGCATAGACGCGACCGTCGGCGATCATCGGTCCCTGGCGCGCGCCGAGGCGACCTTCGCCCTTGCCGGCCTTGGCCGACCACAGTTCGGTGACCGATGCGGTCGCCGTGAACTCGGTCAATTCGGCCGGCTCGAGCGGCTTGTCTTTCTTGCTGCCGCCGAACCAACCCTTCACGGTCGAACAGCCGCCAAGCGCGATCACGCACGCGGCGACGACGGCAGCACGGGTCCAGGCTGACTTCGGCTTCATCGGAGCGGACTTCATCTGAGCGGGCTTCCTCGTTGCGGGCTTCATCAAGTGCGTGCCTCGGGCTTGGGCGGCGTGCCGCCGGCCTCGGAGAGTTTGAGTTCGAGCAGACGCCTTTGCGGGGACGCGACATCCACCTTCGTCAGCGCCTGGGTATAGGAGGTTTGCGCCTGTTCGCGACGGCCGAGTACGAGTTGTGCATCGCCGCGAGCCTCCAGCCCGGCCGCGTCATCGGCCGTTGCCAGCAGCTGCAGGGCTTCCTCGCCCTTGCCGGCATCGATCAGCAGGCGCGCCAGGCGCTGCGAGCGGATCTGGGCGAGGCCGGGATCGGAGGATCGTACGTTGCGCAGACTGGCGATCGCGGCGTCGCGTTGGCCGGCTGCGACCTGCGCCTGGGCGAGATCGAGCGCTGCCAGGGTCGCATAGGGCTCGTCTTTCAGCGCCGCGACCTGCACCTGCGCCTGCTTGAGGTCCTTGGCCTGAAGGCTCTTCAATGCCGCCTGGTAGTGCTCCCCGGTCTGCACGCGCTGGCTTTCGATGCGTGCCATCCACCAGCGCCATCCACCGACCAGCGCCAGGCCCAGCAGTACGCCGCCGATGATGCCCACGGCATTGCGTTGCAACCAGTTGCGGACTTTTTCGCTTTGCTCATGCTCGTCGAGCAGATCATCTATCGCCATATCGAAGCTGCCATGCTGTCTCTCGCCCGCGCTGAAGAGGCGGACCGGTTCGGATTGTGTGGACCGACGAGCCGGGCTGGCAGTTCCGATTCGGAAGGGGCCGCGATGCGGTCCTTCATTCTTCTTCAGCCTGGCCGCGACGCCGGATCGTTGGGTTGACCGGCAGGTGTGCCCGGTTCGCCCGCCGATCGGACCAACAGGCCGATCAGCCGATGCAGTTTAAGGGACCCGCGATGCGGGTCGACCGTCCTATTCGGCAACCGGCACCAGCGAGCCGTCAGAGGATACCGCAAAGCGCGCGACGTTCGCCCGCAGATAGGGCGTGAGGTCCTGGAGGCGGCCGTGTTTGCGCACCTCGACGGCGGCGCCGTTGCCGAGCACCATGCGCGCCACATCGCCTGCCTCGTAGCTGCGTTGCTGCCCCTTGGAAACAAGGGCTTTTTCAAGCGTGGTGCCATCGGCTGCCGTTACTTCCACCCAGCTGTCGGCGTTGAACTTCAGGACCAGGCCCGGTGCTGTAGCTGAACGCCCGGGAAGCGCCGCCATCGAGGCGACAACGGGCGTCGGCGACACGCTGCGATGGCTGCTGTCGCGGGGAGCGTTTTCCGATCGCGCGCCAAGCGCGTTTGCCGGCAAGTCGAGTGGCGCGGCATCTCCGGCTGGCATGCCCAGGTGCGGCCGTGTTGCCAACCAGACTGGAACCGCGATGGCCGCCGTGATCACGATGTAGACAAGGCGTCGCGCGAGCTGCTCGGCAGCGCGCTGCATAGGCGGCGTAAACGTGCGCGGCACCAGCACGGAAGGTTCGATCATCGACGAGGCGCCAGGGGTGGCGGCCACCTGCGCGGTGGTCAGGCCCAGCAGACGTCCGTAGCTGCGCAACTGTCCACGCACGAAGACCGGGGCGCCGAGGCGGCTCCAATCTTCCGCTTCGAGCGATTCGACCACACGGACCGGCATTTTCAGGCGCGCGCCGACATCGGCGACACTCAGGCCGGCGGCTTCCCGCGCCTTGCGCAGGCGCTCGCCACAGCCGCGGTTTTCGTCGGGCATGCCTTCGCCGGGCATGGCTTCATTGGGCATCATGGCTGACTGCTTCCCCAGGCTGAGCATTCCGCGCTTGCGGGAACTCTGTCCTCAAGCGCTGAACATAACGAGCGGCGGCTACCGTGTCGCCGAGTTTCTCTTCGATTTGTGACGCAAGTTGCAGCACTCGTGGCGAGGCCGCGCCTGCTGCCAGACAGCGTTCCGAGAAGGCGCGCGCTTCCATGAAGTGCCCACCGCGATACTGCAGTTCGGCCATCGCCGCCAAGGCCACCGGACTTTCGGGGTCGAGGTCGAGTGCGGCGCGCAGGTCGTGGTCCGCGCGCGCTGTTTGCCCCAAGCTCACGGCACAGGCACCCGCATTGGCAAGCGCGGAGGCCGGCGAAGCGTAGCTGGGATCGGCCAGGGCACGATCGAACCAGGTCAGCGCTTCGACGGCACGGCCATTGCCGCAGAGCCATGCACCATAGTTGTTGAGCACGTTGCCCTTTGCGGGTGCCAGTTCGGCCGCCTTGGCGTAGTAGCCGCCGGCCTTCTCGCTGTGGCCGCGTTGATCCTCGATGGCGCCCAGCAAGGTATAGGCACCGGGGGACTTCGGGTCGGACTTCAGCGCCGCCCTGGCATTGGCTTCGGCCGCGTCGTATTCGCCTGCGCGAAGGTGTCGCTCGGCCAAGGCGAGCTGGTCCATGCCCGCCATCCGTCGCTTGCCATCCGCATCTTCGCGGAACGTGTACTCAGGAGCCTTCTGTTCGTAGTTGCCGCGTCCCGCCTTTGGCTTGATGAAAGTCAGGCGCGAGCAAGCCGTCGCAGCAAGTGCGACCAAGGCGAGCATGGCGATGGCTTCACGCAGCCGCATCGGTCGCTTCCGGATCCTGTGACTGTGACGCGAGACGTTTGCGGAACTCGGCCTGGCGACGCGTACGATCCATCACCTGCCCCTTCAACTGCCCGCAGGCTGCGTCGATGTCGTCGCCACGCGTGCGCCGCACCATGGTCAGCACCTGCGCATCGAGCAATGATTTCTGGAAGGCGCGGATATCGTGTTCGTCTGAGCGCTCGAAGCGCGTGCCCGGGAACGGGTTGAACGGAATCAGGTTGACCTTGCCGGCATCCTTCATCTGCACGGCGTTGTCGAAGGCGCGCATGAGTTTGGCCAGCTGCCGTGCGTGTACGGGCTGGTCGTTGACGCCTTTCATCAGCGTGTACTCGAACGTGATCGACGCACGCGGCTTGCGCCTGACGTAGCGCTCGCAGGCGGCCATCAATTCGGCGATCGGGTATTTCTTGTTGAGCGGCACCAGTTCGGTGCGCAGCTCGTCGTTGGCGGCGTGCAGCGAGACCGCGAGCGACACATCGCTTTCCTCGCCGAGCCGGTCGATCATCGGCACCATGCCGGCCGTCGACAGCGTCACGCGCTTGTTGGCCAGGCCGAAGCCCAGGTCGTCGCGCATGATGCTCATCGCGCGCACGACATTGTCGAAGTTCAGCAGCGGCTCGCCCATGCCCATCATCACCACGTTGGTGAGTTTGCGCTGTCTGTGCGGGACATTACCCAGGTGTTTCGCCGCGACCCACACCTGGCCGATGATCTCGGCGGTGCTCAGGTTGCGGTTGAATCCCTGCGTTCCGGTCGAGCAGAACGTGCATGCCAGACCACATCCGACCTGCGACGACACGCATAGCGTGCCGCGGCCCTTGTCGGGAATGAACACCGACTCGATGGCGTTGCTGCCATCCATCGCCAGCAGCCATTTGTGCGTGCCGTCGGTGGAAGGCTTCTCGAACTGGATCTGCGGTACACGCACTTCGGCATGCGCACCGAGCTTTTCGCGCAGCGCCTTGCCGAGGTCGGTCATGTCGTTGAAGTCGGTGACGTGGCGATGGTGGATCCACTTCATCACCTGGTGCGCGCGGTAGCGCTTCTCGCCGAGCGTGTCGGCGAAGAAGCGCTCCAGGCCCTCGCGATCGAGGTCGAGCAGGTTCTGCTTGGTGATCGCGTCGGTCACGTCGGGTTATCGCGAGTAAACGTCCGTGGATGGGAAGAAATATGCGATCTCGACGGCTGCAGTCTCTGCAGCATCGGAACCATGCACCGCGTTGGCATCGATCGAATCGGCGAAGTCGGCGCGGATCGTGCCGGCGGCGGCGTCCTTTGGATTCGTCGCACCCATCAGGTCGCGATTCTTGAGCACGGCGCCATCGCCTTCGAGCACCTGGATCATCACCGGGCCACTGCTCATGAACTCGACCAGCGCATTGAAGAACGGACGTTCGCGATGCACGGCGTAGAAACCTTCCGCTTCCTTGCGCGACAGGTGCTTCATTCTCGCGGCCACGACCTTGAGGCCAGCCTTTTCGAAGCGGGAATAGATTTCGCCGATGACGTTCTTGGCAACGGCATCGGGCTTGACGATCGACAGGGTGCGCTCCAGCGCCATGGAAGATTCTCCGGATAGGCGGGCTGCGAGGGAGGCTCGCGCCCACAGTAACATGGAAAAACCCGCTACGAAACGCGGGTTTAGCCGACTTGGCTACGGTAATTCTAGCGGATTCTTAACGCGGTCCACACAGCTATTTTCGGCTTCTGGCTGTTTGACGGCGATGGGATCCGGGTCTAGAATCAAACAAGCGTTTGATTCAGCCTTGGTGGAAGCAATGGCAAGCACCCAGTTTTCGACGAAGGACCGCATCCTCGGTGCCGCCGAGGAGTTGTTCGCCCAGCATGGGTTCGGCGGTACTTCGCTGCGCCAGGTGACCAGCCGTGCCGATGTCAACATCGCCGCGGTCAACTATCACTTCGGCAGTAAGGAGAACCTCGTCAACGAGGTGTTTCGGCGGCGCATGGACGAGATGAGCGCGCAGCGCCTGGCGCGGCTTCGGACCGCGCAGGAACAGCATCCTGGCCAGCTCGAACCCATCCTGGCGGCGTTCGTCGAACCCGCCCTGGCACTGGCGCAGGACCGCAATGGCGGCGGTGCCTTCATCCGCGTCATCGCACGCGCTTATGCCGAAAAGAACGACGGCTTGCGCAAGTTCCTCTCGGACCAGTACGGACACGTGCTGCGTGATTTCAGCAAGGCGATGGCGGCCTGCCTGCCGCACCTGAGCAAGGAGGCCTTGTACTGGCGCCTCGACTTCCTGGCCGGCGCGTTGACCTATGCGATGGCAGATTTCGGCCTGATCAAGCGGCCCGCAGGCGTGAGCGAAGCGAGACATCGCGAGCGCGCCGCCCAGGAGTTGATCAGGTTTGCTGCCGCCGGCTTCCAGAGCGACCAATAACCTTTATAAACAAAGGCTTTAAAGACATGTCTGATAAATTGCTTGTTCGCAGGGCTGCGGTCCTGGGTGCCGGTGTCATGGGCGCGCAGATCGCCGCACACCTCACCAATGCCGGCGTCGACACGGTGCTGTTCGACCTGCCTGCGAAGGAAGGGCACCCCGATGGCATCGTCCTGAAGGCGATCGCGAACCTCGGCAAGCTGAGTCCCGCGCCGCTTGCCAGCAAAGGATTGGCCGAAGCGATCACGCCGGCCAACTACGACAACGGCCTAGAGCAACTGAAGAGCTGCGACCTGATCATCGAGGCGATCGCCGAGCGCATGGACTGGAAGCAGGATCTCTACCGGAAAATTGCGCCATTCGTTGCCGATCATGCCGTCCTGGCCAGCAACACTTCCGGCTTGGGAATCAATGCCTTGGCGGATGTTCTTCCAGAGCAATTGCGCCATCGCTTTTGCGGCGTGCACTTCTTCAACCCGCCACGCTACATGCACCTGGCCGAGCTGATTCCTGCTCGTGGCACCGATGCTGCCGTCTTGCAGGGACTCGAAGCCTTTCTGGTGACGACACTAGGCAAGGGCGTGGTCTATGCCAAGGGACACGCCCAACTTCATCGGCAACCGCATCGGCGTGTTTTCCATCCTGGCGACCATCCACCACACCGCCGAGCACAAACTAGGTTTCGACGAAGTCGATGCTGTCACTGGACCCTTGATCGGACGGCCGAAGTCGGCGACCTATCGCACTTCGGACGTGGTCGGCCTCGACACGATGGCGCACGTCGTCAAGACGATGGCCGACACGCTGCCCGATGATCCCTGGCACAAGTATTTCAAGTCGCCGAAATGGCTGGAAGCGTTGATCGCCAAAGGCGCGCTGGGCCAGAAGACGGGTGCCGGCATCTTTCGCAAGGTCGGCAAGGACATTCTTGTCCTTGACCTGAAAGCGCAGGACTACCGGCCGGCTACAGCAGAAGCCGCGCCGGAAGTGGTCGATATCCTCAAGACCAAGAATCCCGCCGAGAAATTCGCGAGGCTGAGGCAGAGCAGCCATCCGCAGGCGCAGTTCCTGTGGGCGGTGTTTCGCGACCTGTTCCACTACAGCGCCTATCACCTTGCCGACATCGCCGAAACCGCGCGCGATGTCGATCTCGCCATCCGCTGGGGCTATGGCTGGTCGCTCGGCCCGTTCGAGACCTGGCAGGCCGCGGGCTGGAAGCAGGTTGCGCAGTGGATCGCCGACGACATCGTCGCCGGCAAGGCGATGAGCGACGCGCCATTGCCCGACTGGGTCTTCGATGGCCGCGAGGGCGTTCATGCCGCCGAAGGAAGCTACAGCCCCGCCAGGAACGCGAAACTGCCGCGATCCTCCCTGCCCGTCTACCAGCGCCAGCGATTCCCCGATCCGCTGCTTGGAGAAAATTTCCCGGTCGGCGACACCGTCTTCGAGAACGACGGCCTGCGCATGTGGACGGATGGCGATGGCATTGCCGTCGTCGGTTTCAAGACCAAGATGAACACGGTCAACGACCAGGTGCTGGATGGCTTGCAGGAAGTCATCGGTCGTGCCGAACAGGACTTCCAGGGTCTTGTGATCTGGCAGGCCAAGGAACCCTTCTCGGCTGGCGCGGATCTCTCTGGCGCGATGGGCCTGCTGCAGGCCGGCGACGTGAAAGGTTTCGAGTCGATGGTGGCCAATTTCCAGGCGACCAGCCAACGCATCAAGTATTCGCTTGTCCCGGTCGTCGCCGCAGTACGCGGACTGGCGTTCGGTGGCGGCTGCGAGTTCCAGATGCACAGCGCGCGCGCGGTCGTGGGCCTGGAAAGCTACATCGGTCTGGTGGAGGCTGGTGTCGGGCTGCTGCCCGCCGGCGGTGGCCTGAAGGAGATCGCGGTGCGGGCGTCTCAAGCTGCCGGGCCCGGTGGCGATGTCTTCGCTGAACTCAAGCGCAGCTTCGAAACCGTGGCAATGGCCAAGGTGTCGACCTCCGCGATCGAAGCGCAGGAACTGGGCCTGCTGCGGCCGACGGACAAGGTCGTCTTCAACGCCTATGAGTTGCTGTATGTGGCAAAACAGCAGGCGCTCGCCCTGGCCGAAAGCGGCTACCGCCCGCCCCTGCCCGCGCGCCGGATCGCGGTGGCCGGCGATGTCGGCATCGCCACTTTCAAGATGATGCTGGTGAACATGCTCGAAGGGCGCTTCATCAGCGAATACGACTACGAGATCGCATCCCGCATCGCCACGGTGCTGTGCGGAGGCGAGATCGATCGCGGCGCGCTGGTCGACGAGGAATGGCTGCTGAAACTCGAGCGCCAGCACTTCGTCGAGCTTGCACAGCAACAGAAGACGCAGGAGCGCATCGCGCACATGCTCAAGACCGGCAAGCCGCTCCGCAACTGAGAGACGACAGGACACTATCGACATGAGCAAGCAGATACAGGACGCCTACATCGTCGCCGCGACCCGCACGCCGGTCGGCAAGGCACCGAAAGGCGTATTCCGCAATACCCGTCCGGACGACATGCTGGCGCACGTGCTTATGGCCGTGGTCGCTCAGGCGCCGGGCATCGACGTCAGCCGCATTGAAGACGTGATCATCGGCTGCGCCATGCCGGAGGGCGAGCAAGGCATGAACGTGGCACGCATCGGCCTGTTGCTGGCCGGCCTGCCGGACACGATCGCGGCGCAGACGATCAACCGCTTTTGTTCGTCGGGCCTGCAAGCCGTGGCGCTGGCGGCCGACCAGATCCGCCTCGGCCAGGCCGACCTGATGCTGGCCGGCGGTACCGAGTCGATGTCGATGGTGCCGATGATGGGCAACAAGGTTGCGCTGTCGCCGAACGTGTTCAAGGACGACCATGTCGCCATCGCCTACGGCATGGGCATCACCGCAGAGAAGGTCGCCGAGGAATGGAAGGTGTCGCGCGAGGACCAGGACGCCTTTGCGCTGAGCTCGCACCAGAAGGCGATCGCCGCGATCCAGGCCGGCGAATTCAGGGCCGAGATCACGCCCTACGAAGTGATCTCGCACGTGCCGAACCTGGCCGGCAACACGGTGCAGTTGAGAAAGCTGCTGGTGGAGAACGACGAGGGCCCACGCCTGGACTCGTCGGCCGAAGGGCTGGCAAAGCTGCGTCCGGTGTTTCGCAACGCGCAATTCGGCGGCACGGTCACGGCCGGCAATTCATCGCAGATGAGCGACGGCGCCGCGGCTGTGTTGCTCGCTTCGGAGCAGGCCATCAAGGACTACGGACTGACGCCGCTGGCGCGCTTCGTCTCGTTCTCGGTCGCCGGCGTGCGCCCGGAAGTGATGGGCATCGGACCGATCGCCGCCATCCCCAAGGCGCTGAAGCAGGCGGGTATCACGCAGGACCAGCTCGACTGGATCGAATTGAACGAGGCATTCGCGGCGCAGGCGCTGGCGGTGATCCGTGATGTCGGACTCGATCCGACCAAGGTCAACCCGCTCGGCGGCGCCATCGCTCTCGGCCACCCGCTCGGTGCCACCGGCGCAATCCGCACCGCAACCATCGTCCACGGCCTGCGCCGCCGCCAGCAGAAGTACGGCCTGGTGACGATGTGCATCGGTACCGGCATGGGCGCAGCTGGAGTTTTCGAGGCCCTCTAACCACTGCCGCAGATTCCAGTGCGGGTGATTGCGGCAGCTTCGGCGTTGTCGTTGGTGAAGGACGCGTCGAAGTGCTCTTCAATCTCTACTCGTTTGGCCGGCGACGGTCGCCATGGATCATGATGCAAGGCTCGAGGCACAGCCGCACAGCCGCACAGCCGCACAGCCGCACAGCCGCACAGCCGCACGGCAGTGACGCTCAACGCGCGCGGCCGTAGATCTCCACGTTCGTCGTTCCATCCGGATTCTGCGTCTTGGAAACGACGGTATTCGGAAGCGCATTGCCCACGCTCGACATGTAGTACAGCGTCCAGTCCTCGGCTTCGCCGAGCGTCGAGAAGGTTCCGTTCAAGCGGCACACGGTGGTCTTGCAATCCACGTCGAATGATTTCGGAACGATTTTCGCCTGCGCCAATGCCGCCGATGTCGCCACGCCTGAGAGTTCTGTTTCCTTCTGCGTAGCCCAGGCCTGGTCGACCTTTTCAGCGCGATAGGCTGCGACGGCCTTCTGTTTGGATGCCTCCGCCTTGCTCGCCGCTTCTTCGCGCAGGCGTGCGCGACGCTCGATGATAGCCTTCACGCGTTCCGGCGCATCCGCACCGCTCGCGCGTCCATCCGTGCCAGCGCGACGGGAAACACCAGACTGCGACGATTCGGCGACATCCCCGGTCACGACGGGCACATGATCTGTCGCTGCTTGCACATCGTCGGCTCGGACATCGATTCGGGACTGGCGAACCCAGGCCGTGACGGCGGCCAGGACAACGATAACGGCGACGGCCAGCAGCAACGGCGCTTTTCTCTTCCAACCCATGGCAACGGTCATGCTCTCTCCACCACGCTTCAAGCGTCTCAAAACGAAAACGGGCGCTGGCAATGCCAGCGCCCGTGCCGATCAAATCTTATGCTGACTCAGGCGTCATCGACGCCGAAGACGACATAGGTGTCGGTGATACCGGCACCTGCAGGAACGCTGCAGCTCACATTGACGAGCGGATAGTAACCCTCACCGCCGTTGTCAGCGGCCGTGAAGAAGATCTCGCCCTCGCCAGCTGCCGCGATCACGACGCTTTTGTTGACGAACACGTTCGTCGTACCCGAATCGAAACCAGCGACGCCAGTACAGGCAACCGTCTTTGGCGTGGCGCTCTTGTTGTTGAGGAACACGCCGAATCCACCAATCTCACGGATGTCGTCGCTGTCGTACTGGGTCGAGAACGAGCAGGTGATGAAGGCTGAAGTCGTGCCTTCGTTCTGGACAGCGAGCGGACGCTTGCGAAGCGTGGTTTCGGATGCCGGCAAGTTGCCCTGGCAACTCGACACCGCGTTCCCGCCCACTTCATTGGTTTCGTCTGCAGCCTGTACAGGCGCCGCGAGAACACTGGCGACCGCGACTACCAGCGACGCCAGACCGATGCTCAATTTCATGATCAACCTCTCCGAATGAAGGAAAATGAGTCTAGGGCACCTGGCCCGCCGACGCCGCGAGCATACCGCAACTATGGTACCGAAACGACGATTGTCGGCCCCGGACAACGCCGGCGTTTGTTCGGCTAGATCGGCGCCCGGCGTTCACGGCGAGGGCGTCGGAAGCGGCTCTGGAGAAGAAGCCTCAAACAAAACCGTCAGCAGCGACCGGCCGGTGGGCGCAGCGCCCACGCGCCCGGTCGGCACCGGCCCTTTTTTGCCAGGGTCGCACAAGTCCGGAGATAACTTTCCAGCTCTCCGGACAGCCCCGTATGGCCTTAGCTATCGCGCGATCGCGTAGATGACCACGTGCGACGTCCCATCAGGCTCGGTGACGATGGAGGTATAGGCCCGTTTCATGTTGGAGCCCACGCTGGACATGTAGAGCATCGCCCAGTCTTCGCCAAGGCTACGGCTGGCGAGCCCTGCATCGACCTTGCAGGTCGTGGCCTTGCAGTCGATGTCCAGGCTCGTCGGCGTGACAGGCTCCTCGAAACCGGACATCTTCGCCACTTCCTGCAAGCGCGCCTCGGTAGCGGCGGCCCATTGCGGGTCGACCTGTTCGGCGCGATGGCGGGCGACCAGCGCCGCATTCGAGGCACTCACGCGTTCCAACATGTCCTTGCGTCTCTTGTTTCGCTCGGCGCCCATCCTGAGCCGGTCGGCCTGGGAAAACTCTCGACGCGGCGCGATTCCCTGCGTTGTCGCGAGAGGACGATCCGGATGGGCGATGGAGATGTCGCACGGATTCGCCATGTTTTCCAGCGCGACGGATGGAACCTGCTCGGCGGCGCGCATTGCAGAGTGGCGCCAAAGCACGCCCCCCAAGTACCATCGCGATGACCACTCCCAGCGCGATCACCGGGCCTGTTTTTCGGAGATTGCTGACCATGGTCGTATTCCGGGCTTTCAGGAACGAAAAAAGGCGCCAGGAAAACCTGGCGCCCGTTGCCTTCACGATGACACTAACCGCTGATCACGGCGCTCGGAGGAGCGTCGTCAATGAGGAAGTCGGCATAGGTATCGTTGATCGCAACGCCCGGCGGCAGGACGCAGGAGACGCTGATGAGGCCGCCCGTGCCGTTCTCGAAATCAGCATCAGCCCACTGGAAGGGCTCACTCTGGCCACCTGCCGGAACAGATAGTGCGATCGGCAGATATTCGTTGATCGCCGCTCCACCTTCGTCGGTCCGGCCTTCCCACCCACTGATACCGGTACAAGTGGCGTTGACAGCCGACGCGGTCGAGTTCGAGAGGAATACCGTGACGAGCTGTGCCAGCGACTGGCGAACTTCCGTTTCGAACGCGCAATTGATCATTGCATTCGTCGTGCCTTCGTTGACCATGGCGAGCGGACGCTTGCGAATCAACGCCTCCGAAGCCTTGGTCGCCGGCTGGCAACGCGCCGACGGATTGGAGGAAAAGGTTTCCTGCTCATTGACGGCTTTGGCTTGACCGATCGTCAACGTGGACGCGATCGCGACGGTCAGCACCGCCAATCCTGTTGCAAATTTCATCGATTACTCTCCCTTTTTGATGTGATGCGTGAGGATGGCTCCCCGGCGCGAGCCGAGCATATCACCAGAGATTGGACTGTCGTTGACAAGGAATTTACCTCGCCCACGGCCCGACGTCAGGGATCTTCTCGGATGCCCAATTCAGACAGGGTGTTGACCATCAATTCGCGGGCCGCGACGCTCAAGGTCTCATGGTCCAACGCGTATCGGATGGTGGCCTCGATCAGCCCGAGGTGCGTTCCACAATCGAACCGGGATCCCTGGAAACGATAGGCCGTGACGGGATCATTCTCCATCAGCGCAGAGATGCCATCGGTCAGCTGGATCTCGCCACCGGTTCCGGCGCGGGTTTTTTCCAGCAGATCGAAGATCTTTGGCGACAGAATGTAACGGCCGACGACGGCCAACGTGCTCGGGGCCGTGTCCGGCGAGGGTTTTTCGACGATGGCTGTCACCCGGCCGCTGCGTCCGGAAAACGCCTCGGTCGCCACGATCCCGTAGCTGCCGGTCTGCTCGGCCGGGACATCCTCGGTGGCGATGACGCTCGCGCCCGTCTGCTCGGCGATATCCGCCATCTGCGACAGCACGCCGGCGCCTCGGCTCCAGATCAAATCGTCGGGCAGCAGCACGGCGAACGGCTCGTCTCCGACCACGGGTCGCGCACAGAGCACCGCATGCCCCAGGCCCAACGCTTCGGCCTGCGTTACGAATACGGCGCGGACGTGGGGCGGCAGGATTTCCCGCACGAGCGCCAGCTGTTCGTGCTTGCCGGATTTCTCCAGCTTCTGCTCCAGCTCATAGGCCTTGTCGAAATAATCGGCAACGGCATGCTTGTAGCGATTGGTGACGAAGATCAGCGTGTCGCAGCCGGCTTCGATCGCCTCGTCAACGGCGTACTGGATCAGGGGCTTGTCGACGATCGGCAGCATCTCCTTCGGCACGGTCTTGGTTGCCGGAAGAAAGCGCGTGCCGAGACCGGCCACCGGGAAGACGGCCTTGCGGATTCTCTTGCTCATCAGGTCCTGCGGGCGTTGCGTGCGGGGAAGGCGACTACGGTGCCGACATGCGGTGCGCCGATCGGCGCTGCCGGCGAGAATTCGGGAACCGATTCGCGCAAGGTGGCGGCGAGGGATTCGATGTCGTAGCGCGCCACGGCTTCGCGCAGACGCTGGCTGGCGTTGTCGATGCGTTCGGCGACTACCTCGCGGGCCTCCGCCTGCAAGATCTTCGGGTGCGCGGTCGGACGGTAGCGCTCGTCGGCGTGGAACAGGGTCTCGTGCAGTTTTTCACCGGCACGCAGGCCGGTGTAGACGATGGCCACGTCGCGTCCGGGATGCTTTCCTGCCAGCCGGATCATCTGCTCGGCGAGCAGGCTGATCGAAACGGGTTCGCCCATGTCCAGGGTGTAGACCGCCTGCTGCGAGCCGATCGCTGCGGCCTGCAGGATGAGCTGGCAAGCCTCCGGGATCGTCATGAAGTAGCGCGTGACTTCGGGGTCGGTGACCGTGACCGGACCGCCGCTGCGGATCTGCTCGCGGAACAGCGGCACCACGCTGCCGGCGGAATCGAGCACGTTGCCGAAACGCACGGTCACGAAGCGCGTGCGAGCGCTGGTCGGCGAACGACTGGCAGATCATTTCGGCAAGACGCTTGGTCGCGCCGAGCACGTTGACTGGATCGACAGCCTTGTCGGTGGAAATCAGGACGAAGGTGCCTACGCCTGATTGCCTGCTTTCGCGCGCCACGGTCTCGGTCGCGAGGACGTTGTTGCGGATCGCTTCGCGAAGCTGCGCTTCGAGCAAGGGGACCTGCTTGTAGGCGGCCGCGTGGAAGACGGCTTCGGGGCTGGACAGTTCAAGTGCATAGCGGATGACGGCGGCGTCACCGCAATCCCCGAGGATGGGAACGATGCTGATCTGCGGGAAGTCGCGGCGCAGGTCCGATTCGGTCGTGGTCAGGGCCAGTTCGTCGATTTCGAGGAGCGCAATCTGGCGCGCGCCATGCCGTGCGCACTGGCGGCAGAGTTCCGAACCGATCGAACCGCCGGCGCCGGTCACCAGTACGCTGCGCCCGCCCAGCCAGCCGCGAATCGCCTTCCAGTCCGGCGTGACCGGCTTGCGTCCGAGCAGGTCCTCGATGGCGACTTCCTTCAATTCGCCCGGCAGCGAACGCCCTTCCAGCAGGTCGTCCAGCCTTGGCACGGTGCGGAATGGAAGGCCGGTCTGCTCGCACGCCTCCACCACGCGCCTCATGGCCGAGGCATCGAGCGATGGCATCGCGATAACGATCAGTTTCGCTGCGGTCTCCGGTGCGATCCGGGCGACTTCGTCGATTCGCCCCAGCACCGGCACGCCCTGCAAGTGGCTGCCGCGCAGCTTGGCGGCGTCATCGAGGAAGCCGACCGGCTGATACGCGCCGGCCCGGCGCAGATCGCGCACCAGTGTCTCGCCAGCCTGGCCCGCTCCCAGGATCAGGACCCGGATCGCGGCCTTGTCGGTACGCGCCATGCCGTGGTCCTTCCACGTCCGATACAGCAGGCGCGGCATTCCCAGCAGCGCCGTCAACACGACCGGATAAAGCACCAGTACCGAGCGCGGCACTTGGTTTAGGCGGTTGTAGAGGAACAACGCGAGGGAAATCGCGAGCAGGCCCAGCATGCAGGCCTTGAGGATGTTGAGAAGGTCAGGGACGCTGGCGAAACGCCAGATGCCGCGATACAGGCCGACCTGCCAGAAGACCAGGCCTTGCGCGATCAGGATCAGCAGGATTTCGGTGGACCAGATAGATGCCGGCGGCGTGACCGACAGCATCGAATAACGAAACTGGTGCAGCCCCATCCAGCAAAGCCACACCATGCACAGATCATGAACAACCACCGCGGCGCGTGGCAGCCCCACGCTGATCCGGTCCTTCAAAGACATCACTGTGTGGCATCAGGCCCTGCGTCCCTGGGATGAAACCCTTCCACGGCCTTGCAGCCGGATCCATGCGAAAGCAGCAAGAAGATGCCAAGCAATGACCGAAGCCATGATAGTCATCGCGCTAGCCGACTGTACCGACAACATCAAACCGACCCCCATCATCGTCCAGATCGCATAGACAGTCGTGACAACGACATGCCCTTGGCTACGAGCCGCCCATCGTTGATAGGCATGCTCCACGTGCGCCGTCCACCAGCGCTCCCCCCGAACAATGCGCTTCATCAACGTCAAGGAAGCGTCAACCATGAAGGCTGACAACGGGACAAGGAACACAAACTGAACCATCGACGGCCGCTCCGGCCTTGCCGAAACCTCGAGTGCAAGCAGCGTTGCCAGGCCGAAGCCGAGTGACCCGCTGCCAACATCGCCAAGGAAGATCCTTGCCTTGGGGAAGTTGAAGGGAAGGAACCCGCAAGTCGCGGCGGCCAGCGCGAGCGCTGCGGCGGATGCGACCTGGTCGGCCATGCACAGTACATACCCGAGGGCGACGATGACCGCCTGGCTGGCTGCGAGGCCATCGATCCCATCCATGAAATTCCAGACATTGACCAGGATCAGCGCGATGGCGAAGACGACGCACGCAACTGCCAGGCTGCCAGTCTCCTGGTAGACCGCCGCTGCCAGGATGCCGGCCGCGGCTGCGTGGACCAGCAGGCGCAGCGCGGCCGATAACGGCCGGTGATCGTCGATCCAGCCCACCGCTGCCACGAGCAGCAGGCCACTGCCGCCAGCCAGCAACAAGGCCGAACGATCCGCTCGCCACACCGCCAGCGCCAGGAACGCCAGCAGCAACGCGACGACGATGGAGATCCCTCCGCCACGCGGCGTCGCCACAACGTGGCTGCGACGCTCGCCCGGCTCGTCGAGCAGCCGGCGATGCAGGGCGTAGCGCCGCGCGATCCACGTGCCGGCGAGGCCGATCATGAAATGCACCGCGATCCAGCCAAGCAGGCTTGCGCCAGACGGCATCCCTACACCACCGCGTAATTGAGCAGCGGCTTGATCGTGCCCCACTCCTTGCAACTGGGGCATTGCCAATGATGGCTACGCGCGCCGAATCCGCAGCGGCTGCAGCGATAGCTCGGATTGCGCACCAGCAACTGATCGGTGATGTGCTTGAGATCGTGCAGGGTCGCGGTCGAATCCGCATCCTCGGCAAGCGTCAGCTCGATCAAGGCGGCTTCACCACGGACCGAAGGACGATCCTTGAGTTGCTGCGCCAGGTAGGCGCGTGCAGCCGCCACGCCCTCGCCCGCCTCCACCAGTCGCGTCAGCGCAAGCACCGGCGCGACGCCGCGATAGTGCTCGCTCATCTCGGTCAGGAACGCGCGCGCGCCGGTGGTGTCGCCCGCTCGTTCGTAACAGCTCAAAAGCGCGGGCAGGATTTCGGGCAAGTAGTCTGCGTCATGCCGCGCGGCGCGCTCGAATGCACGGATCGCGGCCGCATCGTTGCCGGCATCGAGTTCGATGCGCCCCTCGAGCATGCCGGCGCGTACCGAAGTCGAGTCCGCCGCATACGCGCGGGCGATGGCCGCACGCGCTTCCTCGATGCTGCCGGCAGCGCGCAGCTTGTCGGCCAACTCGCACTCGAACTGCCCGATCAGCTTGCCCATCGGCTCGCCGGTCGCCGCTTCGAAGCGCGATGCGTTCTCGATGGCCTTGTCCCAATCGCGCTCGGCCTGATAGATGCCGATCAAGTGCTTGAGCGCCTGCGGCGCGCGCTGATCGATCTTGGCGAGGTCGGTGAACACGGTCTCGGCGCGATCGAGCAAACCCGAACGCATGTAGTCCTCGCCCAGCGCCAGCAAGGCCTGCACCTTCTGCTGATCGTTGAGGTCGGCGCGCTGCACCAAACCCTGGTGGAGCCGGATGGCGCGGTCGACTTCGCCACGGCGGCGGAACAGATGGCCGAGCGCGACCTGGGTCTCGAACGTGTCCTTGTCCAGTTCCGCGATATGCAGGAACAGCTCGATGGCCTTGTCCGGCTGCTCGTTGAGCAGGTAGTTGAGGCCGCGGAAATAGGTGGTTGAAAGATGGCTGACCTGGCTGTCGCTGTGTCGTTCGCCACCGCGGCGACCGATGATCCAGCCGCTCAGCGCTGCAAGCGGCAGCAACAGGAAGAACCAGAACCACTCGTTGACGAATTCCATTGGCTCAGGTCCTGCCGTCGTCTTCGCGAGGACCCGTCAGGGCTGCCTGCTTGGCATGCGTGCGCCGTAACTGTTGCCGCAGAGGCAGGACCAGCGACACGGACAGCATCAGGCCGCCAAGGATGGCTCCGATCAACACTGAGACCAGCAAGGCGACGCCGAGCGTGGCAGGCAACTCCACGAACCCCAGGTCGATGACAACCGCCTGCGGGTTCAGCGCACCAATGAGGACGCCGGCGGCCACGAACAACAGGGCAATGAGGAATCGGATCAGTCGCATCGTGCCACCAGCTTATCCGACACGCAGCTTATCCGACGCGGTCGCGTCGAACGATCAGGCGCCGGTCAATCTTCGGGCGGCAATGGCGCCACCGTGCTGACGCGCTCGCGCAGTTCCTTGCCGGGTTTGAAATGGGGCACATGCTTGCCGGGTAGTGACACTGCGTCGCCGGTCTTGGGATTGCGGCCCGTGCGCGGTGGACGGTAATGCAGCGAAAAGCTGCCGAAACCACGGATCTCGATGCGCTCGCCGTGCGCAAGCGAGCCTCCCATCATCTCCAGCAGGGACTTGACGCCAAGGTCGACGTCGTCGGCCTTGAGGTGTCCTTGGCGGAGGGTAAGGATCTCGATCAGTTCCGACTTGGTCATGATGCGGTCATCGGCGGGCGATCCGGCTTGCGCCGGATCGCCGCCTGGTCCTTACTCGGACTTGCTGTCGAGCTGCTCGCGCAGCAGCGCGCCGAGCTTGGTCGTGCCGCTCGAGGCATCCGAGACCGAGGCACGGGTGTTGTACTCGGCCAGCGTGTCCTGCACTTCGGCCTCGTCCTTCGCCTTGATCGAGAGCTGCAGCGCGCGACCCTTGCGATCCATGCCGATGAAGCGGGCCTCGATCGTATCGCCGACTTTCAGATGCTGGGTCGCATCGTCGACGCGTTCATTGGAGATGTCGCGCGCGGCCACATAACCTTCGACGCCGTCCGCCAGGTCGATGACGGCACCCTTGGCATCGACTTCACGCACGGTGCCGGTCAGCTTCGAGCCCTTGGCATTGGCTGCCATGAACTGGCCGAAAGGATCCTGCTCCATCTGCTTCACGCCGAGGCTGATGCGCTCGCGTTCCGGGTCGACGGCCAGCACCACGGCTTCCAGCGTGTCGCCCTTCTTGTAGTTGCGCGCCACGTCTTCGCCGGTGGAATTCCAGCTGATGTCCGACAGGTGGATCAGGCCGTCGATGCCGCCGTCCAGGCCGATGAAGATGCCGAAATCGGTGATCGACTTGATCTGGCCCGAGACCTTGTCGCCCTTCTTGTGGATGGCCGCGAAGGTCTCCCACGGGTTCGACGTGACCTGCTTGATGCCGAGCGAGATGCGGCGACGCTCTTCGTCCACGTCCAGCACCATGACTTCCATCTCGTCGCCGACCTGCACGACCTTGGACGGATTGACGTTCTTGTTGGTCCAGTCCATTTCGGACACGTGGACCAGGCCTTCGACGCCCGGCTCGATCTCGACGAATGCGCCGTAATCGGTGACGTTGCTGACCTTGCCGAACACGCGCGTGTTGGACGGGTAGCGGCGGGCGATGTTGTCCCACGGATCCTCGCCCAGCTGCTTCAGGCCGAGGCTGACGCGGTTGCGCTCGCGGTCGTACTTGAGCACGCGCACGTCGAGCTCCTGGCCGACTTCGACGACTTCGGACGGATGGCGCACGCGCTTCCAGGCCATGTCGGTGATGTGCAGCAGGCCATCGATGCCGCCGAGGTCGACGAACGCGCCGTAATCGGTGAGGTTCTTGACCACGCCCTTGAGCACCGCGCCCTCGACCAGCTTCTCGAGCAGCTGCTCGCGCTCTTCCGAATGCTCGCTCTCGACCACCGCGCGGCGCGAAACCACCACGTTGTTGCGCTTGCGGTCGAGCTTGATGAGCTTGAACTCGAGCTCCTTGCCTTCCAGGTACACGGGATCGCGCACCGGGCGCACATCGACCAGCGAACCGGGCAGGAATGCGCGGACGTCCTTGATGTCGACGGTGAAACCGCCCTTGACCTTGCCGCTGATGCGGCCGGTGATGGTTTCGTTCTTCTCGAGGGCTTCCTCGAGTTCGTCCCACACCATGGCGCGCTTGGCCTTCTCGCGCGACAGCACGGTCTCGCCGAAGCCGTTTTCGAGGGAGTCCAGCGCCACCTTGACGGTGTCGCCGATGGCAACGTCAATCTCGCCTGCGTCGTTACGGAACTGTTCGATCGGCACGATGCCTTCGGACTTGAGGCCGGCATTGATCACCACGACGTCGGAGCGGACATCGACGACGATGCCGGAGACGATGGCGCCGGGCTTCAGCTTGGCCAGGTTGTTCTGGCTTTGTTCGAACAGTTCTGCGAATGATTCGGTCATTGGAAAAAAATCTCGGTTGGAGATACAGACCGGCGTGCGCGTTTGTTTTGCGCCTACGTCGATCCACCCGTTGTCGGCCTGCGCGGGATTGCGTATGGCCGTGGATGCTGGTGATGGAATAACCCGCGCGGAATGATCCGCCGGGGCCTTGGCCTGCCGCTCCGGGATCTAACCCGCAGCGCCCGGCAACAGCGCCAGGACGCGTTCGACGACCTCGTCGATAGACAACCCGGTGGTATCGATGCGGACGGCGTCTTCGGCCGGTCGCAAGGGAGCCACCGCGCGGCTGGCGTCGCGGGCATCGCGGGCGAGAATCTCTCGCAGCAGACCAGCCAAGGTAACGGAAACCCCTTTGTCTTTCAACTGCTTATAGCGTCTTTCGGCCCTTTCCTCGGCACTTGCCGTCAGGAACACCTTGAAATCGGCATCGGGGAAAATCACGGTGCCCATGTCGCGGCCGTCTGCGACCAGCCCGGGTGGCTGGCGGAAGACCCGCTGGCGTTCCTTGAGCGCGGCGCGCACCTCGGGGATCGCCGCGATCGCGGAAGCGGCCGCCCCCGCGGTTTCGGTGCGCAGTTCGTCGGTCGCGTCGAGGCCATTGACGATCACGCGCAGCTCCCCGTCGGCGCTGTCACGGAAGCCGATCTCGGTGTCGAAGGCGCAGCGGACCAGGGCGCCTGGGTCGTCGAGGTCAAGGTCGGCCCAGCCCGCCGCGACCCCTACCGCGCGATAGAGTGCGCCCGAGTCGAGGTAATGCCATCCCAGGCGCTGGGCCACATGACGGCTGATGGTGCCCTTGCCGGACCCCGAGGGACCGTCGATGGTGAGGACCGGCGTATTGTCGTGAACAACCATGCAGAGCCTCCAGGATTCGCTTCATTCTAGCCGCCCGCGACGCCCGAGCGCCGCAAGCGCTTGATAACGCGGGGAAAGGGGCGCTAGAATGCGCGGCTGATTTTTCCCCATTCTGTTTTCGAGGTTTTCCATGAAGGTCCTGTCCTCCCTGAAGTCGGCGAAGGCCCGCCACCGCGACTGCAAGGTCGTCCGCCGCCGTGGCAAGGTCTTCGTGATCTGCAAGACCAACCCGCGTTTCAAAGCGCGCCAGCGCTGAAACAGGACAGCACCCGCAAAGCGCGCCAGCGCTGAAGCCGGGCAACACCGGGGTATCTATCCCGGATGCTCGTCGAAGGGAGGGCCGCAGCGATGCGGCCCTTTCACGTTTTGGGATCGCCGACACGGCCGCGACGTCCGCGGATGTAGCTTCGCTTGGAGGCGATCTGCTACAAGGCATCGCAACCCGATCGCAGGCGTTCCGCCCGCGCCATCCGTCCCAGGAGTTCCGCATGAACCGTCGTCTCCGTGCCGTCCCGTTGCTGGCCTTGCTCGCGTTCGCCGGCACCTCCGTGGCGGAAACGCTGCTGATCGAACGCGTGCAGGAAGAGGCCCGCACCTCCATGCCCGCGCGCGGAATGACGATGGCGCAGGTCGAGGCCCGTTACGGCGCCCCGACCGAGCGGCTCGATCCCCGCGGCGGCCAGAAGCGGCAGTGGCCGACGATCAATCGCTGGTCGTATCCGGCCTTCACGGTCTACTTCGAAAAGACCAGGGTCGTCGACGCCGTTGCCAACAAGACCGACCCGCAAGAGATCGGCCCGAAGCCGCCCATCCGCTGATCATGGCCGACGTGGTGCGTTTCCCCGCGGAGTGGGAGCCCCAATCCGCGGTCCTGCTCGCCTGGCCGCATGCCGATACCGACTGGGCCGAGCGACTGGATGAGGTCGAAGAGACCTATATCGCGCTGGTCGCGGCCATCACCCGTTTCGAGCGGGTCGTCATCTGCGTCGCCGACGACGACCTGCAGGCCTATGCGCGTGCGCGACTGGCGTCGGCGCGAATCGACATGGCGCGCGTCGCGTTCGTCGATGTCGAATACGACGACACCTGGTTGCGCGATTCGGGGCCGATCACCCTGCAGGTCGAGCACGGTTTCCGGCTGCTGGATTTCCGCTTCACCGGTTGGGGCGGCAAGTTCGACGCTAGTCGCGACGACCAGTTGATCGAAGCGCTGCATTCGCAGGAACTCTTTCTCAACTCCATCACGCAACCCCTTGATTTCGCTTTGGAGGGCGGCGCAATCGAAACCGATGGACAGGGTACGTTGCTAACCACATGGCAATGCCTGCACGAGCGTCATCCGGACAAAAGCCGCGCGGACCTGACCGCCAAGCTGGCGGGCTGGCTGGAGCAGGATCGCGTGCTCTGGCTCGACCACGGCTACCTCGAGGGCGACGACACCGACGCGCACATCGACACCCTCGCCCGCTTCGCCGCACCCGATGCCATCGTGTACCAGGCCTGCGACGATCCGGCCGACAATCATTACGTCGAACTGCGTGCCATGGCGAACGAGATCGCATCATTGCGAACCGACGACGGCCAGCCCTATCGCCTGTTCCCGCTCCCCTGGCCGAAACCCATTCTCGACGGCGGGCGACGCCTGGCCGCGTCCTACGCGAACTTCCTGATCATCAACGGCGCCGTGCTGATGCCGGCCTACGGCGACGCTGCCGATGGCCAAGCCGTTGCCGTGCTTGAAAAGGCGTTCCCCGGACGCGAGATAGTGCCCGTACCCTGCCGCGCGTTGATCTGGCAGAACGGCAGCCTGCATTGCCTGACCATGCAACTTCCCGACGGGCTTGTTTGAGCGGGGTTTTTTTAACGCCGTTTCGAGGATTGCCACTCAAGTCTTAGCGATGGCGATGGTGGACCAAGGCCCACCCTACAATCCCCGCATCACCCGGAACCGCACCGTCCATGAAGAAGACCACCCTGCCCGTCGCGCTCGTCCAGGAGCGCAACCATGGCGATGCCGAGGCCAATCTCGCCGTCATCGAACAGCGCGTGGCCGAAGCAGCGAAGCAAGGTGCCAAGCTCGTGCTACTGCAGGAACTGCACAACGGCGCCTACTTCTGCCAGCACGAATCGGTCAGCGAATTCGATCGCGCCGAGCCGATCCCCGGCCCCAGCACGCAGCGTCTCGGGGCGCTGGCCAAGCAACACGGGGTGGTGTTGGTCAGCTCGCTTTTCGAGCGCCGCGCTGCCGGCCTGTACCACAACACCGCGGTGGTCTTCGACAGCGACGGCTCGACGGCCGGCAAGTATCGAAAAATGCATATCCCGGACGATCCGGGGTTCTACGAGAAGTTCTACTTCACGCCGGGTGATCTGGGTTTCACGCCGATCGACACGTCAGTGGGCCGTCTAGGGCTGCTGGTGTGCTGGGATCAGTGGTATCCGGAAGCTGCGCGGCTGATGGCACTGGCCGGTGCGGACCTGCTGCTCTACCCGACCGCCATCGGTTGGGATCCGGATGACGACCAGGACGAGAAGAACCGCCAACGCGACGCCTGGATCCTCAGTCATCGCGGCCACGCGGTCGCCAACGGCCTGCCCGTGCTGAGCTGCAATCGAGTCGGTCACGAGCTCTCGCCTCTGGGCGCCTCCGGCATCCGTTTCTGGGGCAACAGTCACGTACTCGGTCCACAGGGCGAATTCCTCGCCGAAGCCGGTCCAGATAATCCTGAAATTCTGCTGGCGGAGGTCGACCTGCAACGCAGCGAGCACGTGCGCCGCATCTGGCCGTTCCTGCGCGACCGCCGCATCGACGCTTATGGCGATCTGCTGAAGCGCTATCGGGACTGAACTCCCGACTGCCGACGGACGGCAAATAAAATACGAACGGACGTGCTAATTTACCGACATGTCCGCCATGACCACAACCGGAAAAGGCGCCGCGACGCGCGACAGCATCGTCGACCGCGCCTTTGCCCTGGCCTCTTCCAGCGGCCTCGAAAGCCTGTCGATCGGCCCGCTCGCGCAGGCGGTGGGCATGTCCAAGAGCGGTGTCTTCGCCCATTTCGGGTCCCGCGAAGACCTGCAACTGGCCGTTCTGGATGCCGCCGGCCAACGCTTCCTCGCGCATGTGCTGCTGCCCGCGCTGAAGGTGCGTCGCGGCCTGCCGCGGCTGCGCGCGATCATGGCGGCCTGGTTCGACTGGGCACGGCAAACCGCCGGCGGCTGCGTATTGCTGGCTGCGGCGAATGAATACGACGATCGTCCAGGTGTGCTGCGCGATCGCGTCCAGCAACATGAGATCCGCTGGCGCGGCGACCTCGCCCGCGCCGTCCAGCTCGCCATTGATAGCGGCGAGCTGCAATCGGATACCGATCCGATGCAGGTCGCGTTCGAGCTCTACGGGTTGGCTCTGGTCGTGCACCACGATGCCGGCCTGACCGGTCTCGAAGCGGCCCTCGAACGTGGGCAACGCGCGCTCGACCGTCTGATCCACTCCTACTCCCCCAATCCCTGACCGCTCCGCGGAGGCTCGTGATGAATAGCGCCACGATCAAAAATAGCACGATCGTTCGAAACGATAGGACGGAATCTACGCCATCGAGCCTGCAACTGGCCGGTAAATCTGCGCCGATTCATGTCGTCCCCGCTGCGAGTTACCGGGAAACGGAACGCCGCATTCCCTGGATTCCGAACGATTGGCGTACGAGCCTGGTTCGAGCAGGCATTCGCGCCGTCTGCGCGCTCACGCCCGCCCTCGCCGTCCGCCTGGTGGATCGCCTGTGGTTCACACCGCCGCGAGCCCCCCTGCATGCCGGCGCTGCGGAGCTTCTGCGGCAGGCGACACCGTTGTCGTTCCGGGTGCACGGCCGGCGCGTCGCCGCATGGTCGTGGGGAAGCGGTCCGGTCATCCTGTTGGTCCATGGTTGGGGCGGACATGCGGGGCAGATGCAATCGTTCGTGGCGCCCTTGCTGCGCGCGGGTTTCCGCGTGCTGGCGTTCGACGCACCCGGCCATGGCGCTTCGGGTCCGAGTCGTATGGGCGGACGCCGCGTCAGCTTCATCGAATTCGCCGCCGCATTGCGCGAAGTGTCGCGCGCAGCAGGACCGGTGAGCGGGCTCATCGCCCATTCCAGCGGCTGCACTGCGACAGCACTGGCCATCCGCGATGGTTGGCGGCCGCCGGCGCGGATGGTGTTCGTGGCGCCTTTCGTGTTTCCGGACGCTTATGCGGCACCGTTCGCGAAGGCGCTCGCTGTCAGTGCCACGGTCATGGCGAGGTTTCGTGCGCGGGTCGAACGACGTTTCAGGCGGCCATGGTCGGATTTCGATATCGACGGCGTCCCGCGCGTCGCGGACGTACCGCCGCTGCTGCTGGTCCACGATCACGGCGACAACGAAGTGCCATTCACCGACAGCATTGCGCTGGCCGCTGCCTGGCCGCGGTCGCGCATGATCGACACGCAGGGCTTGGGGCACCGCAAGCTGTTGCGCGATGCGGCCGTGGTGGCGCGATCCGTCGAATTCCTCGAAAGACCCGTGATGGCACACCTGACGACGCGGCCCACTCCGCATTCGCCGGCCGATGCACGCGATGACCTGGATCGCGCCTTCGAATCTGCCGGATTTGCGCCCTGAGCAAGGTGACCGATCCACTTCGATGACGTGATCTGGCTCCACTTTCGTTGCTACCGCGCGGCGCGAGGCACTAAGCTTTGCACCACCCGTCCATTCCGCCCGTCGACGGCGCCGCAAGGCGCCGTCGTGCTATCCGGACTCCGTCACAGGCCAGGCTTTTCGATGCAGATCGCCGTTCCTCTTGTTCGTCCGCCCAGCCAAGTCGCCCATGTCTGAGTCCGCGCCGCTACAGAGCCTGCTCGAGTCGCAGCCGCATGCGATCGTCGAACGCGACGGAGTGCGTTATACGTTGCTCGGAACCGCCCACGTGTCCAAGGCCAGCGTCGACGCGGTGCGTGCGGCGATCGCCAGCGGCGAGTTCGATGCGGTGTCGATCGAACTCGATGCGCAACGGCTGCACGCACTGACCGATCCGGATGCGCTCGCCAAGCTCGACCTGGTCAAGGTGTTGCGCGAGGGCAAGACGGCGTTGTTCGCGGCCAACCTCGGTCTGGCGGCCTACCAGCGACGCCTGGCCGAACAGTTGGGTATCGAACCTGGTGCGGAACTGAAAGCAGCGGCGACGGATGCGAAGGAGCGCGGCCTGCCGCTGCACCTGATCGATCGCGACGTCGGCCTGACCTTCAAGCGCGCGATGCAGCGGCTTGGCTGGTGGGGTCGCGCCAAGATGAGCGCCGGCCTGATGGTCAGCCTGTTCGGCGACGAGGAGGTCGGCGCGCAGCAGATCGAGGACCTGAAGGAAGGCGACATGCTCGAGGCCAGCTTCGGCGAGTTCGCGCGCGAAAATCCGGCGCTGTACGAGACGATCATCGGCGAGCGCGACCGTTACATGGGCGCGCGCCTGCGCGAGACTTCGGGGACCGCACGCAACGTACTCGCAGTAATCGGCGCGGGCCATCTGCAGGGTCTGGCCAGGCACTTGCGCGAAGACGCGACCGATCCAGGCGCGGTGCGAGCCGAACTCGAAAGCGTGGCGGAAAAGTCTTCGATCCCCTGGTTCACGATCCTGCTGACCGCGTTCGTGCTCGGCGGCTTCGCGTGGGGCTTCTGGCGCGGCGGCTTCGATGTCGGCGCCGACCTGGTGCTGCAATGGGTGCTGGTGACCGGCACGCTGGGCGCGCTGGGCTGTGCGATCGCCGGCGGACATCCGCTGAGCATCCTCGCTGCATTCGTCGCGTCGCCGCTGACGCCGCTGCATCCGGCGCTGGCGTCGGGCACGGTCAGCGCACTGGTCGAGGCATGGATACGCAAGCCGACCTACGCCGACTTCATGGCGCTGCGCGACGACGTGCAGACGCTGCGCGGATGGTGGCGCAACCGCGTCGCGCGCGTGCTGTTGAACTTCTTCTTGACCAGCCTCGGCACCGCGATCGGCGTATGGACGGGCGGCCTGAGCATGCTCGGGAAAATCATCGGCTGAAGAGTTTCGCGCGCGGGATCGTGACCCGCTGTGATGGATTCTCACGGGATTGCGTGAAGGCGGGCCTGGGCCCGCCCTACGCATCGCTTATTCCACGTGCAACGCGGCAACCGTTGCGGCAGGCAGCGCATCGCCGCGGCGGCGGCGCGCGCGCTGGACCACGCGCGAGGTGCCGTGGCGCAGGTCGTCGAGCATCGAGTAGATCGTCGGCAGGAACAACAAACTGACGACCGTCGAGAACGCCAGCCCACCGGCGATCGCGCGCGCCATCGGGTAGTACGCGGGCATGTCGTTGCTGGCCTGGCTGGTCTGCAGCGCGATCGGCACCATCGCCAGGATCGCCGTGCCCATCGTCATCAGGATCGGTCGCAGGCGCTCGCGACTGCCCTCGACCAGCGCATCGGTACGCGACAGGCCACGTCGTCGCAGGTTATTGATGTGCTCGATCATGACGATGCCGTTGTTCACCACCACGCCCATCAGCACCAGGATGCCGATGAAGGCCATGATGTTGAACTCGGTGCCGGTCAGCCAGAACAGCCAGAACACGCCGAAGATCGAGAACAGCACGCCGCTCATGATCGCCGAGGGGAACAGCAGCGATTCGAACACCGAGGCCATGACGATGTAGATCATGATCAGCGCGATGATCAGGTTGGTCATCATCTGCTTGCCGGCCTCGTCCTCTTCCTGGAACGCGCCGCCGTCGAACGAATAGCTGTAGCCGGCCGGGAACGACACGCCTTTCATCGTGTCCTCCATGGCCTTGCGCGCGTCCGGGATGGTGACCTTGTCGCCGAGGTTGGCCTGCAAAGTGAGCGTGGTCTGGCGGTTGGTGCGCTGGATCTGGGTGGCGGCCGGCTGCACCGAGACATCGATCATGCTGAGCAGCGGCACGGTGCGTCCGTCCGGCGAGCGAACCGTGAACCCGGCGATGTCCTGGACCTTGAAATCGTCCGCGCCGGCGAAACGTACCCAGACCGGAACTTCCGTTTCGCCGCGACGGAACTCGCGCAACGGCGCGCCGCGCAGGGCGATGCCGACGAACTGCGCAACTTCCTGCGCGCTGAAACCGAACGCGGCCGCGCGCTCGCGGTCGACGCGTACCGACAACTCGCTGTTCTGGTCGCCGCTGTCGACGCGTACATCGCGCAACTCGGGGCGCTTGGCGAGGATCGGCACGATTTCCTTGCCCAGTTCGGCCAGCGTCTGCGTCGAGTCGCCGACCAGTTGCACCTGCACGTTCTGGCCGGGTTGGCCGCCGCCCGGACCATCGCCGTTATTGCCGACGCCGATCGTCGCGCGCGCAGATTTTGGCAGCTCTTTGCGCAAGGCTTCGATCAGCGGCTTGGTCTTGCCGGCTTCCTTGGTGTCGAAAGTGACGCGCGTACCGGCGTCGCCTTGCTCGCTGTACCAGGAGTAGATCTGCGTGACATGGTATTTCTTGCGGTTGGCGTTGAGAAAATCCTCGACCTTCAGCAATTCGGCCGACATCTGCTCGAGCGTGTAGCTGCCCTTCCACTGGTAGAAGATGTTGGTCTCGCCGCCGTCGTCGCCGCCGAACATGTTCTTCTTGGTCAGGATCGCAGGCGGAATGCTGACCGCGATGATCAGCAGGATGCCGGTCACGCTCCAGCCGCGGTGCTCGAGCGTCCAGCGCAGGAAGCGCGCGTAACTGCGTCTGCAGCCGCGGGATCAGTCCGTTCGCGCTGCGCACCGCCGGCGGCGTCTTCATGCGCGCCGACAGCATCGGGATCAGGCTGACCGCGACCAGCCACGAAGCCAGCAGCGACACCGAGATGGTGATCGCGATCTGCGACAGGTAGATGCTGAGGAAGTTGCGCTCGCCGAACAGGTTCGGCACGAACACGATGCAGTGGCACAGCGTGCCCGCCGACAACGCGATCGCGACGTGGCGGGTGCCGAGGATCGAGGCCAGCCGCGGCTGGTCGGGCATCTTCTCGCGTTCCTGGTAGATGCTCTCGACCACCACCACGGCGTTGTCGACCAGCATGCCGACCGCCAGCAACAGGCCCATCATGGTCAGGATGTTGAGCGTGACGCCGGCGAAGTACATGAAACCGAGCGTCATCACGAAGCAGATCGGGATCGCCAGCGTCACCATCATCGTCGATGGCCAGTGGCGCAGGAAGAAGTACAGGACGACGATCGACAGCACCAGGCCGATGCCGCCGGCCTCGGCCAGCGAGATCAGCGACGAGGTGACGTTGTCGCCCTGGTTGTCGATGATCTTGATCTGCAGGTCGTTCAACGCCGGCTGCTCGCGAATCGCCTCGACTTCGGCCAGGGCGCGGCTGGACACTTCCACCAGGTTCGCGTTGCGCTCCTTGAAGATGTCCAGGCCGACGGCGCGCTCGCCGTCGAGGCGGCGTCCCGTGTCGATGCGGCCGGGCTTCAGGCGCACGTTGGCGATGTCGCCCAGGCGCACGCCATTGTTGTTCAACACCAGATCGCGCAGTTCCTGCAGGTCCGTCATCTCGCCGACGGGCTGCACGCGCAGGCGGCGACCGCCATCGTCGATCTGGCCCGCCGATACCGAGAAGTTCACCGACTGCAGGCGCGTGGTGAGGTCGTTGAGGCTGAGGTTGTGCGCGGTGAGACGATCGGCCTCGATCGCGATCTCGACCTCGTTGGGTGGCGCTCCCGAGATGTCCACGCGCGCCACGCCGGGGATGCGTTCGATGCGCCGCTTGAACTCGCGGTCGATCATGTCGTACGCGCTGGTCAGGTCCTGCTTGCTGGCCAGGCGCACGCGCAGCACCGGCTGGTCGGTGGTCGAGAACTTCAGCACGAGATAGCGCTGCAGGTCGTCCGGCAGCTCATCGCGGATCGCGTCGATGCGCTCGCGCGCATCCGATGCGGCGATGGCGACATCGCGGCTCCAGTCGGAGAACTGCATGAAGATCTGCGCGCCGTCGGCACGCGCATTGGCGTCCATGCGCTTGATGCCGGTCATGGTCGAGACCGCTTCCTCGATCGGGCGCAGCACCGTGCGCTCGACTTCCTCCGGAGTCGATCCCGTGTACGGGACCGACACGAAGATGAAGGGCGGCGAGACCTCGGGGAAGGCCTCGAGCGGCAACCTGATCGCCGCGATCACGCCGATCACGAACAACGAGACGAACAACATGATCGCCGTCACCGGCCGCTTGATGCTGAGTTCGGCGATGCTCATTGCCCAAGCCCCCGATTCAAGCGGAGTGAGGCGAGCGGGCGCTTCGCGCGCGTTGCGGAATTCATGCCGGCTCGGCCTCCGCGTCGCCCGACTCGCTCGCCTTGTCGTATATGTCGGCGTTCACGCGCTTGGCGCGCTTGACGTAGTAGTCGTCCGCACGCCGGTCCAGCAGGTCGTACACCACCGGGATCACCAGCAGCGTCAGCAGCGTGGACACCAGCAGGCCGCCGATCACGGTGATCGCCATCGGCGAGCGCACTTCGGCGCCCTCGCCCATCGCGATCGCCAGCGGCAGGAAGCCGAACAGCGTGCACAGCGTGGTCATGGTGATCGGCCGCAGGCGCGAACGCGCGCCTTCGATCAAGCGCCTCGCGCTTGGCCACGCCGGCCTCGCGCAACTGGTTGACCTTGTCGATCAGGATGATCGCGTTCTTGACCACCAGGCCGACCAGCAGGATCAGGCCGATGAACACCACCACCGACACCGGCGAATTGGTGAGCAGCAGCGCCAGCACCGCGCCGACCAGCGCCAGCGGGATGGTGAACAGGATCACGAACGGATGCAGCAGCGATTCGAACTGCGAAGCCATCACCAGGTAGACCAGGAAGATCGCCAGGCCGAACGCGAACAGCAGCGACTGCACCGACTCGGCCAGTTCTTCGCCCTGTCCGCCGATATGCATGCCGATCCCGGCGCCAAGGCCGCCATCGACGGCATTGCGCTCGGCGACCATCGCATTGACTTCCTGCACCGCGCTGCCGAGGTCGATATCGCGCAGGTTGGCCGACACGATCGCGACGCGCACCTGATCGGCGCGGTGGATCTCGCTCGGGCCCGTCGTCGAGACGACATCGGCGACCGAATCGAGCGTCACCGGCCGGTTGCTGCCGGGATTGACGATCAGGCGGCGGATGCTCTCGACCGTCGCGCGATCGGTTTCGCGAGCCCGCACCAGCACGTCGATCTTGCGGTCGCGGAAGCTGTAGCGCGTGGCGACGTCGCCGCGCACTTTCTTCACGACGATGTCGGCGATCTGGCGCGTGGTCAGGCCGAGCGCGCCGGCGCGTTCCTGGTCGAAGCGGATCTGGATCTCGGGAAAGCCTTCCTCGACGGTCGACTTGACGTCCGCGTAATGCGGATTGGCGCGCAGCATCGCGGCCATGCGTTGCCCGGCGACCTCGATGGTCTTGAGATCCTGTCCGCGCAACTCGATCTCCAGCGGCGTCGAGAAACTGAACAGCTCCGGCCGCGCGAAGTCCACCTGCGCGCCGGGATGCGCCTTCATCGTCGCGCGCAGGCGTTCGGTCTCGGCGGCTTCGAGTTGCTCGCTGCCGCCGTCGGCCATCACCACGGTCAACTTGCCGATGTTCTCGCCGCTTTCGGTCGGGCTGGCGTCCAGGCGCGTGCCGCTGCCGCTGACGCCATACAGCGCGCGGATGCCATCGTCCTTGGCGTGCTTCGAGCTGCAGCTCGCGCACCAGCTTGTCGGTCTCGCGCAACGGCGTGCCGGGCGGCAGCTTGACCGTCATCTCGAAGCGGTCCTGCGCAAGTTGCGGGATCAGGTCGGAACCGAGCAGCGGCACCACCATGACAGTGAGCGCGAACGCGGCCGCCGCGAAACCGAGCACCAGCCACGGCCTTTGCAGCGATGCCGGCAGAAGTTTCAGATAGCCGCGCTCGGCACGCGCGTACGGCGCCATCGCCACATCGCTGGCCTTGCGCATGACCGGGCCGATCACCGCCACCAGGCCGCGCCAGATGCGCACGAACACCCAGGCGATGCCGAAGAAAGCTCCGCGCGACGCAATGCCGATGCCGCGTTCGGTTGCGGCCAGCGGCTTCTGCCAGCGCGCCTTCGGCGTCCAGTCCGGATGCGGCGGTTCTTCCGGGAACGCCGTCGACGGCCGGCCCTTCAGCGCGCTCAGCATCGGGATCAACGTCATCGCCACGACCAGCGAGATGCCGATCGCGATCGCGACCGTCAGCGCCTGGTCGCGGAACAGCTGTCCGGCGATGCCCTGCACGAACACCAGCGGCAGGAACACCGCGATCGTGGTCATCGTCGACGCGACCACGGCCATGCTGACTTCGCGCGTGCCGGTGATCGCGGCCTGCAGGATGCCCAGGCCGCGCTCGCGCGCCTTGGCGATGCTTTCGAGCACGACGATCGAGTCGTCGACCACCAGGCCCGTCGCCAGCGCCAGGCCGCCGAGCGACATCACGTTGAGGCTCAGGTCCAGCTGGTCCATGAAGAAGAACGTGGTGATGATCGATACCGGCAACGACAGCGCGACCACGAACGTGCTCCAGCCATCGCGCAGGAACAGGAAGATGATCAGCACCGCGAGCAGGCCGCCGATCACGGCATCCATCTTGACGTCGCTGATCGCGTGGCGGATGAACTGCGACTGGTCGTCGATCGTGGTCAGTTCGATGCCGGTCGGGATCTGTTCCTTGATGTCGGCGAGCTTCTTCTCGATCGCATCGGCGGTGGCGACGGTATTGGCATCGCCTTCCTTGTAGATCGCGAGCTCGACCGCTTCCTTGCCGGCCAGGCGAATGATCGCTTCGCGCTCCTTGAAGCCCTGGCGCACCTCAGCGATGTCCTTGAGCCGGATCGGCATGCCGCCCGCGACGACGCTGTTCTGCGACGACGAGGCGCTCTGCACCGATGCCGCCGCGGCCATGGCGTCTGCATCGCCACTGGCGGCCGCCACGCGCGCCATCTGCTCGGCCGCGCTCTGCGCGGCGCCGCCGCCGGCCGACTGCGTGGTCACCAGCATGTCGCGGATTTCGTTGACGCTGGCGAACTGGTTGACGGTACGCACCAGGTAACGCTGCGTGCCTTCCTCCAGGCGACCGCCGGAAATGTTGATGTTCTCCTGTCCGAGCCGGGTGATGACCGTATCGATCGGCAGGTTGAGCTGCGCGAGTTTCTGCTGGTCGATGTCGACCTGGATTTCGTCCTCGAGGCCGCCGCCGACCTTGACCGCGGCGACGCCGTCGACCGGTTCCAGCTTCTTCTTCAGGTCGTCGTCGGCGTAGCGACGCAGTTCGGTCAGCTGTTGCACCGAGTCGCTCGCCGCTGGCCGACAACACGATGCGCATGATCGGCTCGGTCGACGGATTGAAGCGCAGCAGCACCGGCGCCTTCGCTTCGAGCGGCAGCTGCAGCACTTCCATCTTGTCGCGCACTTCGAGGCCGGCCTGGTCCATGTCGGTGCCCCAGGCGAACTCCAGCACGACGTCGCTCTGGCCGGTGCGCGAGACCGATTTCAGCTTGCGCAGGTTCTTGACCACGCCGACGGCTTCTTCCACCGGCTCGGAGATCAGCGTCTCGATCTCGGACGGCGCCGCACCGGTGTATTCGGTGCGCACGGTCAGCGTCGGATAGCTCAGGTCCGGCAGCAGGTTGACCTTCAGCGCGTTCAAGGCGATGAAGCCGAACAGCAGGAAGGTGATCGTGACCATGGCGACGGTCACGCGGCGCCGGGTGGAGAATTCGACCAAATTGAAACCGGCGGGAGCAGACTCGCGCGAGGAATCGGGACCCGGCGTACTCATTGCTTCTTGCCTTCTGCCTTCGCCGGCGCCGCTGCAACCGCCTTCTTGGGCGCGCCCTGCCCGATCAACTGCACCGGCGTGCCGTCACGCAGCGCGACCTTGCCGGCGGTGACGACCTGCTCGCCTTCCTTGACGCCGCCGCGCACTTCGGCCCACTCGCCATCCATGTAGCCGAGCTTGACCGGCACGCGCACGGCCTTGCCGCCGCGCACCATGAACACTGCCGGTATCGCCTTCGTCGTCGAGCAACGCGTTGCGCGGGATCACCAGCGCATCGGCGCGCTGGTCGTAGTCGATCTTGATGCGCCCGAACATGCCCGGCTGCAGCACGCCGCTGCCGTCGAACGTGCTGATGACGCGGAAGGTGCCGCTGCCCGAATCCACGACCGGGGCGATGCGGTCGACCGTGCCCTTGAAGATCTTGCCGGGCAGCGCGTCGACCACCAGCACGACCGGCAGTCCGGCCTTCAGCGTTGCCAGTTCGCGCTCGGGCACGTTGAGCGTGGCCTCCAGGCGCGAGTCGTCGACGATGCGGAAGATCGGCGTGTTGATCTGCACGAAGTTGCCGGTCTTGATCGAGCGCGACGCGATCACGCCGGAGATCGGCGCGACGACATTGGCGTAGGACAGTTCGAGGTTGGCCAGGCGGTTGACCGCGCGCGCATTTTCGAGGTCGTACTTGAGCTGGTCGAGGTCGTTGGCGCTGACCAGCTGCTGCGCGGCGAGTGTTTGCGAGCGCTTGTAGTTGGCTTCGAGCTTGCGCATCTGCGCGGCGCTCTGCGCGGCCTGGAGGGTGGCGCGATCAGGATCCAGGCGCACCAGCGGCTGGCCGGCCCGCACCATCTGACCCTCTTCGACCATCACGTTGAGGGCGACGCCGGAGGTCTTGGCAACGACCTGGGATTCGGCCGCGCGGCTCCAGCGGCGCGGTGCCGGTGTAGCTGGCCGCAATGGGACGCCGCGACGCGGCCGCGACCTCGACCGGCACTGCCTCGGGACCCTTGTCCTCCTTGTCCTTGGCTTCGGCGCTGCCTTCGCCCCCGCCTTTGCAGGCGGACAGCAGCAGAAGGGTCGCCAGGACGAAGACCGCACCGAGCTGTCGGCTCGTGCCCGTGGTTGCAGAGATGGCGCGCATTTCAGGTGACCCCCATTGGTGTTGTATCAAGGTACATCACCCACCCCGGCTTGCCATGCGCCATAGGTCACGGTGACTACAGAGACGTTCCAGAGGAAAGGGATGCACGATGGCGCGCGGCGGTTGCGGCTGCGTTGCGATTGGGCCGCACGCTATACTTTCCCGATCAACGGGAAACTGCGTGCGTGTCGGCAAGCAAGACATGCTTCCAGCGCTCTTCCCGGCCCAGACCAGCTTCCAGGATTGCGGAAAACGACATGATGCGCCCGCTGCAACTCGCTGCCTGCCTTGCCTTCACTGCCACCTCGTTCGCGTCGCTTGCCCAGGAGGCTCCGGCACCCGCCGCGCCTGCGCCCTCGCCTGCCGCGGCCGCTGCGCCCGCCACTCCCGCAGCGCCGAAGACGCTGGTCGGGAATGCGAAGAACGGATACCAGTTGACCTACACCTGCCAGGGTTGCCACGGCGTCGTCGGCTACAAGAACGCCTACCCGAACTACCACGTACCGCGCATCGGCGGTCAGTCGACGCAGTACCTGGTCAATGCCCTGACCGAATACAGGAAAGGCACCCGCAAGCATCCGACGATGCAGGCCCAGTCCCAGAGCTTCTCCGAGCAGGACATCGCCGACATCGCCGCCTTCCTGTCAGGCCTGAAGTGAGCAGCCGCCCCATGACGACCCCCGCTTCTTCCCGCAAGCCCGCTTTCAAGCAAGCCGCCCTCGCCGTTTCCATCCTCGCCGTGGTCTGCGCTCTCAGCGCGTGTTCCGGCGGCGACACGCCTGCCGAGCACTCGTCGGCCGATCGCGCTGAAGGACACACCTCCTCGTCAGCGGGCTTGCCCGCCGGGCATATCGAGGCCGGAGAGAAACTTGCCGCGACCAAGGGCAAGGCGACTGGTCAGTCGTGCATCGACTGCCACGGCGCCGAAGGCAACGCGCCGATCGACCCGACCTATCCGAAGCTCGGCGGCCAGTACCACGACTACATCGCCCATTCGCTGCAGATGTACCGCGATGGCGACCGCGAACATGCGTTGATGTCGCAGCAGGCCAAGGAATTGAACGACCAGCAGATCGCGGATCTCGCGGCATATTTCGGCTCGCGCCCGAGCCAGCTGCGCGACCTGTACGGCTCGCATTCGCACGCGAAATAGCCCTCGCCGCGCTCCGTTCCATCAAAACGGCCCGCAGATGCGGGCCGTTTTTTTACTAGGTTCAAGTCACGAACCGGGAGGCTTGCGCAAGCTCTCCTGGTCTTCCTGCAATTCGCGCTTGAACGGGATGTCCGGTGGCGGCCGCGCCGTCGCTTCGACGTCGAGCATGTTCGCGTCGGTGATGCCGCAGCTGCCGCCCAGGGCCAGCAGCACCACCGAGCACTTGATCTTCTTCTTCGTACCCGGGATCGGGATCAGCACTTCCTTGATGCTCCGGCGCACCCATTCCGCCAGCAGGGTTTCGTTCGGCACCCAATACTTGTCGAAGCTGGTCGGCTCGTAGTCGTTCGGCTTGCGCTTGAGCCAGCTGCCGGCGCGGTCGAGGTCGGCGATGTTTTCCTCGACCGTACCGGGAGGCAGGCCACCGCCGGGCGCCGCCGTACCGGGTGGAAGGCGCGGACTGCCATCGGCGTTGAACAGACCGGGCCTGCGGCCGGTCTGCCCGCCGGGACGGTTGCGATCCGACGCACCCCAATCATCGCCGCGCTTCGCTGTCGGCATTGCGCCCGGGCGCGGCGCAGCGGTTTGCCCACTGCCCGCGGCTGGCGCCGTGGGTTGCGTACCGCTGCGTGCGGTACTCGTGCCGCCAGGCACCGTTGCGGTCGACGATGGGGCGGTGCCGCTCGGTGCCGTCCCTGTCGGTGCGGTGCCTTCGCTCGATCGCGCCGTCGCAGTACCGGTCGCGGCCGGTGCATCGGTCGATGCCCCGGGCGGCATCGGAACGTCGCGCGCGGCGACTTGCGGCGCCTGGGTGCGCAATTCGGGAGTGGCGATCGTGCGCTGCTGCAGCGCCGGCGCCGGCACCGCCGGCAATGGCGTGGGAATCTCGCGCTGCACGACTTCGGCGGGACGCTGCTGGATCTGCGGCACGACGATTTCGCGCTGCGGCAACGGGCGCTCGATCGGCTGGATCGGCGTGGGAATTTCGACGACCTGCACTTCCCGTGTCGGCGCGCGTAATTCAGGTGCCGAAACATCAGGTTGCGGCAGCTTCGGCGCGCGCAGGGTTGGCGGCGGCAGCACGAACGTGGTGTCGGGCACCGGCACTTCCGTCACCTGTAGCGGCTGCGCACCCGAAGGCGCGGGCTCCTGCGGCGGCCGAATCTCGACGAAGGGCACCACGGTATCGGACGACGACGACGGCTGCGCCAGCTGTGGATCGGCGCGGATCGGCGTCGGCGTGGTTTCGCCTGCGGCGCTGGCCGCCGCCGCGGCGGCAGGTTCGGCGGTGTCGCCGCGCGGTGGACCGCCGCCCTCGTCCTCGGGCGTGCCCTCGCCGATGAATTCGACCTGGACCGTGCTGTCTCCTTCCGGCGCCGACGCCGGCAGGCCCATGAAGCGCACATAGGCCAGCCACAGCAGCAGGATCGTCAGCACGACGTGGATGAAGAACGTCAGCGCGTAGCCGATCACGCGGACCCAGCGTTCGTCCTTGCTCGCCGGGTGCCATTGCTGGCGCCACAAGGTGCCGAAGGATTGCCAGCGATTGAGCTCGACCGTCGCGCGCGGCACCGGCGCCGGTTCGCGCAGCATCAGCAGGCTGACGATCGCCTCGGCCGTGGCGCCGGTGACCGCGCCGACGCGTTCGCGGAGCGAGGCGAACCAAGCGCTCCATCCCGGCGGGAATTCACCGGCGGGACGTTCCGGGCGCAGCGACCTGCGTGTGCGCCTGCGTAGCGCGTCGATCAGGTCGGCGGACGAGAACATTCTCTAGAAGCCGCTCGCGCCGAGGGGCTGCTTATGCCGCGTCGCGCGGCATGTACGGTGCGTCGCCGGTGTCGTGGTCGGTGGCGTCTCGCACCGCGGTCACGCCCGGCACTTTCTCCAGCAGCGTCTTCTCGATGCCCTGCTTCAAGGTCACGTCGGCCAGGCCGCAGCCATGGCAACCGCCGCCGAAGCGCAATACGACGACGCCGGCTGCGGTGACTTCCTGCACCGAGACATGACCCTTGTGCTGCGCGAGCTGCGGGTTGATCTCGTGCTCGACCAGCCACTGCACGCGCTCGACCAGCGAGGCCGATTCGCCCGGCACTTCGCCCTTGATCTTCGGCGCGCGGATCTGCAGATGGCCGCCGGTGGTCTGCGTCGCGTAGTCGATCTCGGCGCCATCGAGGAATTTCACGCTCGCCGCGTCGAGCCACAACGTGAAGCCCTCGCAGTCGATCGCCCATTCGTCGCCGTGCAGGTCCTTCGGTTCGGCGAACTCCAGGCGCACGTCGGCGGTCGGCGTGCCGGGGTGCATGGCCGCCAGCCGCACGCCGAGCCCGGGCAGGTCCTCGCGCTCGATCAACTTGCGGAAATGGCTTTGCGCTGAGTCTGAGATCTGGATCATGGGCGTATTCTAGCCACCCGCGATTGCGCGCTCATCCGGCGCGATGCGGAACGCGCCGGACCGTTCAGCAATCCGGCCGCTTCGTTCCGGCCCCAAGGAGAACCCGCATGTCCGACCTGATTCCCCTCGCCCAGGCCCATTGCCTCCCGCGCAAGGGTGCCGAACACAAACTGGGCCAGGCCCGCATCCACGAACTGCTGCCTGAAGTCGCGGGCTGGGAACTCGCCGAAAGCGGCCACGCCCTCACCAAGACCTTCAAGTTCAAGGATTACTACCGCACGATGTCGTTCGTGAACGCGCTGGCGCACATGGCCAACCGCGAAGACCATCATCCCGATCTCGGCGTGCATTACGACCGCTGCGTGGTGCGCTATTCGACCCACGATGTCGGTGGTTTGAGCGAGAACGACTTCATCTGTGCCGCACGGGCCGATGCATTGGCGGCATAACTGGCTCAGCGCAGCATCGTTTGATGTTGAAGTCGTGCTGCGATCAAGCCGGCTGAACTACGCGAGCCGATCGAGCACGTCTACCAGTTCCGACGCCAGCGGCGCATTCAACACGTAAGGCGCCTTGCCGCCATCCAGCGCGAACTCCAGCGACGCGGCGTGCAGGAACAGCCGCTTCAACCCGACTTGCTCGCGCAGCCGCTTGTTGACGGCTTCGTCGCCGTACTTGTCGTCTCCGGCGATCGGCATGGCCGATGTGCTGCGCGTGGACGCGGATCTGGTGGGTGCGGCCGGTCTCGATGCGGACTTCGCAATAGCTGTGGCCGCTGCGCCGTTCGAGCACCTTGAAATGGCTCAGCGAGGCCTTGCCGCCGGCGTTGACCTGCACGTGCCGCTCGCCGCCCTGGCGCAGGCCGACATGCAACGGCGCATCGACGCTCATCGTGCCCTCGGGCATGCGTCCGACCAGCAGCGCGAGGTAGCGCTTGCGCGATGCCGCCCTTCTTCCCGCATCAGCGCCTGCAGCTCGGTCAGTGCCGAGCGCTTCTTGGCGATGATCAGCAGGCCGGAAGTGTCGCGATCGAGCCGATGCACCAGTTCGAGCGTCTGGGTCGGGCGCAGCGCACGCAGGGTTTCGATGACGCCGAAAGTGATGCCACTGCCGCCATGGCTGGCGACGCCGGACGGCTTGCTGATCGCCAGCAGACGCGCGATCCTCGAACACGATGCTCGCCTCCATGGCCTCGAGCAGCCCCTTGGCCGGCGTGCCCTTGTCGGCCGGGTCCTCGATCCGCACCGGCGGGATGCGGACCTCGTCGCCTTCCTCCAGCCGGCGGTCGGCCTTCACGCGACCGCCGTTGATGCGGACCTGGCCGCTGCGGACCAGCTTGTAGACCAGGCTGCGCGGGGCACCCTTGAGCAGGTCCAGCAGGAAATTGTCCAGCCGCTGCCCGTCGCGGTCTTCCGTGATGCGCACGGTGCGGGCGGCGGAGGTCGCCGGAACTCGGGCGCTGGGGGGCGTGAATCTGAATAGGGCATCGGGCACTCTTGGTCTGTTACACTCGCCGGGCGAGATAAGGGTTTGATTTCGCAGGAAGTTACCGCAGGCCAGAAGCCCTCCTTCCCGCGATACCCGACGCAGTCCGCGACCACCGCCCCCGGGGCGGCCATGTTAGCGGCTCATCGGCAGACCCGGACATCGCCCGGTGTGTCAGACATCGGCGCTGAACATGTCCCGCGCGGCGCAGAGGCCCTACTTCGGTAGTCGCCAAAGCTGTCGCCGGCCCGAAACAGGTCCACCTAGACAACAAGCGCTCCCGCGGCCCGCCGTGGTGTCGTAGCGCTGGAACACTCAAGCCGCGCCGCGCGCGGGCCCCTGCCCAGCAGGAAGCCCACTCCGAGCTGGCGCAGCTGGCGGTATCCAGAGGCGAAACGCCCCGGCGTTCCGCGTGCGAGAGCGCGTGAGGAACGCAACATGAAACGCATGCTGATCAACGCGACGCAGGCAGAAGAACTGCGCGTCGCCATCGTCGACGGACAGACCCTTTACGACATCGACATCGAGCAACCGTCGAAGGAACAGAAGAAGTCCAACATCTACAAGGGCCGCATCACCCGGCTCGAGCCTTCGCTGGAAGCGGCCTTCGTCGAATACGGCGGCGAGCGCCACGGCTTCCTGCCGCTGAAGGAAATCTCCCGCGACTACTTCCAGGCTGGCGTCGACCACAACAAGGCCGGCCTGAAGGAACTCCTGCGCGAAGGCCAGGAAGTCGTCGTCCAGGTCGACAAGGACGAACGCGGCAACAAGGGCGCCGCCCTGACCACGTTCATCTCGCTGGCCGGCCGCTACATGGTGCTGATGCCGAACTCGCCGACCGCCGGCGGCGTCTCGCGCCGCATCGAAGGCGACGACCGCGCCGCGCTCAAGGAGGCGATGGACGTGCTGGAAATCCCCGACGACATGGGCGTGATCATCCGCACCGCCGGCGTCGGCCGCGACGCCGAAGAGCTGCAGTGGGACCTCGACTACCTGCTGCAGGTCTGGCGCTCGATCGCCGAGGCCGCGCTGACCAAGCCGGCGCCGTTCCTGATCTACCAGGAATCGCGCCTGATCATCCGTGCGCTGCGCGACTACATGCGCGCCGACATCGGCGAGATCCTGGTCGACACCGACGAGATGTACGCCGAGGCGCAAGGAATTCGTGCAGCAGGTCATGCCGCACAACCTGCGCAAGCTCAAGCAGTACACCGACGACACGCCGCTGTTCAACCGCTTCCAGATCGAGTCGCAGATCGAGAACGCCTACGAGCGCACCGTACGCCTGCCGTCCGGCGGCGCGCTGGTGATCGACCAGACCGAAGCCCTGACCGCGATCGACGTCAACTCCGCGCGCGCCACCAAGGGCGGCGACATCGAGGAAACCGCGTTCAACACCAACCTCGAGGCGGCGGAAGAAGTCGCGCGGCAGATGCGCCTGCGCGACCTCGGCGGCCTGGTGGTGATCGACTTCATCGACATGTCCTCGAGCAAGCACCAGCGCGACGTCGAGAACAAGCTGCAGAACGCCTTGCGCTTCGACCGCGCGCGCGTGCAGCTCGGCCGCATCTCGCAGTTCGGCCTGATGGAAATGAGCCGCCAGCGCCTGCGCGCCTCGCTCGGCGAATCCAGCCAGCTGGTCTGCCCGCGTTGCGAAGGCCATGGCCGCATGCGCAGCATCGAATCGCTGTCGCTGTCGATCATCCGCGTCGCCGAAGAGCACGCGATGAAGGAGAACACCGGACAGGTGCTGGTGCAGGCCCCGGTCGAGATCGCCAACTACCTGCTCAACGAGAAGCGCCGCGCACTGAGCGAAATCGAGCAGCGCCACGACGCGCCGATCCTGATCGTCGCCGACGACCAGCTCGAGACCCCGCACTACGAAGTCACGCGCATCCGCGAGAACGAGCTCGGCGAAGAAACCAGCAAGCCCAGCTATCAGCGCGGCACGCCGCGCAAGCTGGCGACGATCGCGCTGACCAAGGCCAACCTCAATGTTCCGGCCGCACCCGCGGTGACCGCGGTGCGTCCCGCCCAGCCTGCGCCGATGCGCGAGCCGCGCGAAGAAATGCCCGCGCCGGCAGCGGCAGCCGCACCCGTGGCTGCGCGGACGCCGGCCCGGCCAGTGCCGGCCAGCGGTGGATTCGTCGGCTGGCTGAAGGGCCTGTTCGGTGGCGAGGCGGCGCCTGTCGTCGTCCCCGCGCGTGGCGAGCGCCCACAGCACGAAGGCCGGGGCGGTGGTCGCAACGAGCGCAACGACCGCGGCGGCCAGCAGCGTCGCGATGGCCGCAACGGCGGGCGCCCGCAGGGCAGCCGTGACGGCGTTCGTCGCGACGAGCCGCGTCGCAACCAGGGACAGGCCGCCGCGCCACAAGCGGGTGAGCCGGCGCAGAACAAGCCGCAAAGGCAGCAGCAACAGCAGACAGCAGCAGAAACCGCAAAAGCAGAATCCGCCGCGGCAGAAGCAACCCAGGCCCGGACAGCAGGACGCCCCTCTCGACGTCAGAGCCCAGGCACCCGTCGCCGACGCGCGCCCGCAACGCGAACCGCAGGACGTGGAGTCACAGAAGCTGGTTGCCGCTCCTCTGCCCGAGGCGCCCAAGCCGGTCGTCGCTGCCGTTGCCGCAGCCACGCTGGCGCCTGCGACCGAAGTCGATGCTGCTGAAGCGGCTGCGATCTCCACCCCATCGCACGACGCCGATCCGGACGACGCGAGCGCAGGTTCCGAAAGCGCAGGCGAATCGACCAGCCGTCGTCGTCGCGGTCGCCGCGGTGGCCGCCGCCGTCGCCGTGGTGGCGCCGAAGGTGCCGTAGCCGAGAACGCCGACAGCGAGGACGTCCTGCACGGCGACGAAGTCGCTGCAGCGAATCGTTCGCAGCCCGAGTTCGATTTCGATGACGACGATTCCGTCGCCAGGCCGCAACCCGCGCCGGCTCTCGCGTCGACGTTGAGCGAGCCCGCGACGCCCGCCGCGGTCGCTGCGGATATCGCTGCAGAGATCACCTCGGTAGAACCGGCGTCGGCGATCCCTCCTCCGCCAGCCCACGAAGCGGACAATCCCCGTGCTGCGAGCGCGTTCGTCGTCAGGCAGGACTTCGACAGCGGCATGGCGCGCAGCCTTGAAACTTCGGTGCCAACCATCGTGGCGCCGACAGCCGAAACGGAGCCGGCCGCCATCACCGATCGCAATGTGGCCACCACGATGCCGCTCGCGATCGATCTCGACGAGCCCGCGAATTCCGTTCCGTTCGTGTCGTCGATCCCCGAGGTCGAGCCGATTCCGGCTTACGCGGCCGACGTCGCCGAGTCTGTGGACGCCGCTCCGCTCCCGGTTTCGACCACGGAAGTCGAACCGGCTTCGGCGGCTTACGCCATCGACGTCGCCGAGCCTGCGAGTCCCGCTCCGTTCGTGACCTCGACCACCGAGGTCGAACCGACTTCGGCTCATGCCGCGAGCATGACTGCGGAAGCGGTTCCGACGACTGCCGGCCTGTTCGATGCCGCGCCTGCTCCCGCCGAAGCCGCCGCGCGAGCGGTGGCCGATGCCGGGGAAGACAGCGAGGAAACGAGCGAGAGCGATGCGGATCGCCTGACCCGCAACGCCTGATGCCATCCGGCCCGCGTACGCGTTAAAGCGCGTGCGCGGGGTCCGAGAGCCCGTACTGACTCGCCAATCGCGCGAGTGCGATGTTGTCCTGGATCGCCAGTTTCTCGAACAGTCGCGACTTGTGCGTATTGACCGTCTTCGCGCTGAGGTTGAGGCGCTTGGCGATATCTTCCTGGCGCAAGCCCTGCACCAGCAGCATGGCGACCTCGATTTCACGCGGTGACAGCGCGTCGAAAGGCGAATCGCCGCCGCCGATGCCGGCCAGGGCGAGCTTCTGCGCAATGCCGCTGGCGAGGTAACGCTTGCCGCGCGCAACATCACGAACCGCGCGCAGCAACTCGACCGCATCGCCGCCTTTGCCGACGTAGCCCGACGCGCCTGCTTCGATGAGGCGTTTCGGCAACGGACCATCCTCCATGACCGATACCACGATCACGCGCGTACCGTAGTCGCCCTTGACGATGCGTTCGGTGACTTCGAGCCCGCTCACGCCCGGCAGGTGCAGGTCGCACAGCACCACATCCGGTTTCAGCTTGCGGATCTGCGGCAAGGCATCCTCGCCGCTCTCCGCCTCGCCGACCACTTCGATATCGGTCTCGCCCGACAAGATCATGCGCATCCCAGCGCGTACCAAGGCGTGGTCGTCGACCACGAACACCCTGATCGTCATCCCTGTTCTCCACGTTGAAAACCGACTATCGAGGCTACGCGCGGCCTTCCGCTGCCGCAAGCGATCGGACCTGCCGCCTCCAGCAGGCGGCCGATCGCCGGTTGCTCGGGCGAATGCCGCCCGATCTCACTAGCCGGACGCGCACGCGGCTCGCCGCACGGCTCCATTTCCCTGCCGGAACCGACCTGCATGTGATCAATATCATGCTCGTTACGCCATTAATGTCGCAATTCCGACATCGCGTCTCCCGCACATGAAACGCGTCGCGCTTCTGGTCGCGTTTTCAGGGTAAATCGGGAGTACCGGAGGCCACGTGCAGATGCGCGATGACAGTTCCGGCACAAGGGAGAACTTTTCATGAAGATCATTGCACCGGCACTCGGCACAATGTTGTTGGCCATGGTGGCCAGTCCCTCGGCGAAGGCCCTCGACATCTTGAGTACTTCGGGATCGGGGCCGGCAGGCAACTGCCAGCCGTCCATCCCGTCCGGAAACACCGCGGTCCGCAAGCGTCCGCTCGCCGTGATCAATGAAGGCACCGGCAGCGAGTTCGTGACCTGTGCTTTCACCACCGAAGAGGTGTCGATCAACGTGGTTGGATTCGGCACGCGTATCAGCAATATTTCCGCTGTGCCGGCGACCGTCAACTGCACGGCCGTGGTCGGCGAGGAACTCGAGAACGCCCAGTACTTCGTCAAGTCGATCACGCTCGCGCCTGGCGCCGCGGGCCAGCTCACGTGGGGCACGGGCGACACCGGCGGCCTGCTGTTCGCGAAATCGGTTGCGCTCAGCTGCATCCTGCCGCCATTTGTCGGTGTGAACCGCAATCGCATCACGACCTTGCTATCGATCCTCTGACGCAAGCGCCGCGGGGTCGTGCGTGCACGACCCCGGGCACCCCGGGGCGCGAGTGCCGGATTCGATCTCACGGATTTTGGTCGGATGCGATCCGCTCGCCTGGAGCGCTTGGCGGAGAGAGTGGGATTCGAACCCACGGAAGGGATGAACCTTCGCCGGTTTTCAAGACCGGTGCCTTAAACCGCTCGGCCATCTCTCCGATGTTCGGTGTCGCGCGCCGCGTTGCCGGGCGTCAGCTGATTGTCGCATGCGCCGGCTGCGGAGACGGCTTCGTGCCCGGGCGCGCGGACTTGGCCGCGGCGCTCTTCGCGGCCATCTTCTTTTCGCAGTTCTGGCAATCCAGACGCGACTCCTCGATCAGCGGCGGCAGCTTCTCGGCAAGGAAGTCGATGAACACGCGAACCGCGGGCAGCAACCCGCGCCGCGACGCGAACACGGCGTGGGCGATCCCCATCGGCAGGCGCCAGGCCGGCAGCACGACTTCGAGTTCGCCGCTGCGCACCGCATCGGCGCACAGCGTCTCCGGCAGCATGGTGATGCCGAGGCCTTGCTTGGCAAGCGCCATCAGCATCGGGAAGTCGAAACCGGACACGCGCGGCTTGAGATCGATGCGGCGCATCTCGCCATCGGCGGCCTGCAGCTCCCAGCGCTGGCGCACTTCGTCCTCGCCCATGCTCATCGTCGTGTGCGCGTTGAGCTCGTCGGGATCGCTCGGTCGGCCGGCGCGGTCGAGATATTCCGGGCTCGCGACCAGCAGTTCCTGGATCTGGCCGAAGCTGCGCATCACCAGGCTGCCGTCGTCGTCGAGCTTGGAACGCACGCGGATGGCAACGTCGAAACCTTCGTTGATGACATCGACGCGACGGTTGCTGACGTGCATCTGGATGCGGACCTGCGGGTACTTGGCGAGGAATTCCGGCAGCAGCTTAGGCATCGATTGCTGTGCGATGCCGACCGGTACGCCTACGCGGACGATGCCGCGCGGTTCTGCGCTGAGGCGATCGACCACTTCGCGCGCGGCTTGCGCTTCGGCGAGCATCGACAACGCGTGGCGGTGGACGCTCTGGCCGACATCGGTGACCGCGAAGCGACGCGTGGAACGCTGCAGCAGGCGCACGCCGAGGTCGGTCTCGAGTTGGCTGATGCGCCGGCTCAGCCGCGACTTGGGGATGCCGAGCGCGCGTTCGGCGGCGGCGAAACCGCCGTGGTCGACGACGGCGGAGAAGTAGTAGAGGTCGTTGAGGTCTTGCATGGCAACAATCCCATTAACAGAACAGTGGGTGGTATTAGAGCACCTTTATTCCATGGTGGCAACGGCGCACATTGTCTCCCGACGCGGCGCCGCCGGCCACCAATGAGCCTGATATGAAGCTTCTCCACCTCGATTCCAGTGCCCTCGGCACCGATTCCGTCACCCGCGAGCTGACCGCCGCGGTCGTGGGCCAATGGCGGGACAGCCGCCCGGGCCTGGCGGTCGATTACCTGGACCTGGACCGCACCCCGATCCCCCACCTGAGCGGACGCTCCCTGGCCAAGGCCGACGCGGCCGCCGCCGACGCCGACGAGCGCGTGCTGCAACAGTTCCTCGATGCCGACGTGATCGTGATCGGCGCACCGATGTACAACTTCGGCATCCCCTCCACGTTGAAGGCCTGGATCGATCGCATCGCGATCAGGGGCCGTACCTTCCAATACTCCGAGAACGGACCGCAAGGCCTGGCCGGCGGCAAGCGCGTGATCATCGCCAGCGGTCGCGGCGGTGCGTATGGCGAAGCCAGCCCCGCGGATTTCCAGGAAACCTACCTGCGACAGGTGTTCGGTTTCCTCGGCGTGACCGACATCCAGATGGTGCGCGCCGAAGGCGTCGGCATGTCGCCGCAGCATCGCGCCGAAGCCTTGGCTGCCGCGCATGCTTCGATTGCACGGCCGATGCCGCTGGCGGCTTGAGCGTGCTGGTTCGCGTGGATGACCAGTCGCGCTGCGTTGGATCGCGTTGCGTTGAGTCCGGCATGCGCTGGGATGACAAGCGTCACAGCCCCGGTGGCGCGTAGCGATACCGGGGTTTTCGCGCCCTAAGCGAAACTCAGGCGATGCGGTCCTTGCCGCCCATGTAGGACTGCAACGCCGGTGGGATCGTGATCGAACCGTCGCTCTCTTGATAGTTCTCCATCACCGCGATCAATGCGCGGCCGACGGCGACGCCCGAACCGTTGAGCGTGTGCACCAGTTCCGGCTTGCCGGTGGCTGGATTGCGCCAGCGCGCCTGCATGCGCCGCGCCTGGAAATCGCCGCAGTTGGAGCACGACGAGATCTCGCGATAGGTATCCTGCGACGGCAACCAGACTTCGAGGTCGTAGGTCCTGATCGCCGCGAAGCCCATGTCGCCGGTGCACAGGAGCGCGCGGCGATATGGCAGCTCGAGCCTCTCCAGTACGACTTCGGCGCAACGCGTCATGCGCTCGTGTTCGGCAGCGCTCTCTTCGGGGCGCACGATGCTGACGAGTTCCACTTTTTCGAACTGGTGCTGGCGGATCATGCCGCGCGTGTCGCGACCATGGCTGCCGGCTTCGGCGCGGAAGCACATCGAGTGGGCAGTCATGCGTACAGGCAAGGCGGCATCATCGACGATCGTGTCGCGGACGATATTGGTGAGCGGAACTTCGGAAGTCGGGATCAGATAGCGTTTGCTCGCCGACTCGCCTTCACCCACGGCCGTCGAGAACAGGTCGTCCTCGAATTTCGGCAACTGTCCGGTCCCGCGCATCGAATCGGCATTGACCAGCAGCGGGACATTCGTTTCCTCATACCCATGTTCGTTGGCGTGCAGGTCCAGCATGAACTGCGCCAGTGCCCGATGCAGCCGCGCCAGATCGCCGCGTAACACGGTGAAGCGCGCGCCTGAAAGCTTGGCCGCAGTGTCGCCATCGAGCCAGCCGTTGCGCGCACCCAGTTCGACGTGGTCCTTGACCGCGAAACCGAATACGCGCGGCGTGCCCCAGCGGTGCTGCTCGACATTGTCGGCCTCGTCCTTACCGATCGGCACGCTGTCGTCGGGCAGGTTGGGGATACCGAGCGCGATGTCCTCGATCTTCTGCCGGATCTCGTCGAGCCGGTTTTCGGAAGTCTTCAACTCCACGGCGAAGCCAGCCACTTCCGCCATCAGCGCCGACACGTCCTCGCCCTTCGCCTTGGCCTGGCCGATCGCCTTGGAACGCGTATTGCGCAGGTTCTGCAATTCCTGCGTGCGCACCTGGATCTGTTTGCGCTCGGCTTCCAGCTGCTCGATCGCGGCGACATCGAGATCGTAGCCGCGCGCGCGCAGGCGACTGGCGAGGTCTGCGGGGTTCTGGCGTAACAGGCTTGGATCGAGCATGGCGGACGAGGCAACGGCTTGGCGGCAAGGAGGCGGATTATCGCCTGACACAGGCATGCATGTTGCGCTGCCGTTAACCGGCGCACGCCATGGCAGAATGCCGATGACCCTTACGAAGCATCACGGAAGCATCGATGTCGGCCCCTCCCCCACGCGGAACGCGAGAACGTGCGGCGCCACCCGACGAAAAGCCATCGGGCAACTCGCCGTTGCGTCTGTCGCGATTCGCATGGCTGGCGATCGCCGGCGCGTTCGCGCTCGGCCTACTGCTGTTCCTGCTGTTATGGCTCGACCAGCGCAGCAGCAACGATTTCTATCGTGCCGACGGCGCCGCGCCGACCTCGGCCGAACAGCCTTTCGATCCCTTGCCGTCCCCCCTGCCCGCCGGTGAAGACGCTGCCAGCGAGACGCGCGATCAGGATGAAGCGCTGCAAGGCTCGCAGGTGGTCGAGCCGCCCGCCGAACCGACCACGCCGCTCGCCGAACAACCTTCGCAGGCCCCCGCGCCTGCCGCGGCCGAGGCGCTGGCGGCGGCTGCGACGCCCGTGCCAATCGACTCGCCGGCACCGCGCTATCCCCCGGCGGCCCTGCGTCGCGGCGAGTCAGGCACCGTCGTCTTGCGCGTCCATGTCGGGCCGGATGGCGTCCCGTACGCCGTGGATTTGGTCGACAGCAGTCGTTCGCGATTGCTCGATCGCGCCGCCACCGACGCGGTGAAACGCTGGCGCTTCCGCCCCGCGCAGCGAGACGGGCAGGCAGTTTCCGGGCAGGTACAGGTCCCCATATCGTTCAACGCAGAAGACTGAATCGCGCTTCAGGCCCCGTGACGCGACCTGAACAGGCCATGTGAAACCCTCGCCCGCGTCATCCAGACGAGGAGCACACCCATGTCGGTCCCGAACGATCGCGAACTCAATCCGCAACCGTTACCCCCAAATCCGCCGCCGGACGGGCCACGCAGGAGCGCCAGCCCCCTGATCTGGATCCTGTTGCTGATCGCATTGCTCGCCTTCGGCTGGTATTTCTACAACCAGCGCAGCACCGTCACGCCGCCTGCCGAGACGCTGCCAGCGCCGACAACCGACGCGATGACGCCCGGACCCGACACGAGTGCCGAGCGCGAGCCCGCCAAGCGCACAGCAGCCGCGAAACCCGCCAAGCCGAAGCCAACGGTGGCCGATCGCGACCCGAGACCTCTCGCGCAAGCCCAGCCCGAGTATCCGGCTGCGGCGTTCCGCGCCGGCGAGGAAGGCACCGTGATCGTCCGCGCCGACGTCGACGTGAACGGCAATGCCACCAACGTCGAAGTCGCCAAGCGCAGCGGTTCGCGCGATCTCGACCGTGCCGCGAGGGATGCCGTGCGCAAATGGCGCTTCGAGCCGGCGATGAAGAACGGCAAGGCCGTCGCGGCGACCGTGCAGGTGCCGGTCGAATTCAAGCTCGAACGGCAATAAAGCGAGCTGCCTAGTGCTTCATGGCGCGCGCAGGCCGAAACCGGCCTGCCGCGCCAACGCGTCGAAATGCGGGAACGACGTCGCGACGTTGGCGACATCGTGGATGCGGACCTCACCTTCGACGACCTGCCCCGCGATCGCGAATGCCATCGCGACACGATGATCGCCATGGCTGTCGACCGTTGCGGAGCCCATGCGGCCGCCGTGGATTGCAGCGCCGTCCGCCGTTTCATCGACGGTGATGCCCAGGTTCCGCAGACCCGATGCCATCGTGCCGATCCGATCGGACTCCTTGACGCGCAATTCCGCGGCACCGCGGATGACCGTCGTGCCGCTGGCGCAGGCTGCAGCGATGAACAGCGCCGGGAACTCATCGATCATGTCGGCCACGTGCCCGATCGGCACCTCGATGCCGCGAAGCGGCGCGTGACGCACCACGAGATCCGCGACAGGCTCGCCACGCTGTTCGCCAAGATTGCTTTCGACGATATCCGCGCCCATCGCACGCAACACCTGCAGCAGGCCGGTGCGGCGCGGGTTGATCCCGACCTTGCGCAGGGTCAGCGCCGAGCCGGGCACGACCGTCGCCGCCACGATCAGGAACGCAGCGGAAGAAAAGTCCGCAGGCACTCGCACGTCGGTCGCGCGCAGACGATGTCCGCCTGGCAGGCGCACGAGCCCCGGTTCGAATTCGATCGGCCAGCCGAACGCCGCCAGCATGCGTTCGGTGTAGTCGCGGGTCGGCTGCGGTTCGCGCACGATCGTCGTGCCGCGGGCGGACAGGCCAGCGAGCAGCACCGCGGACTTGAGTTGCGCGCTGGCGATTTCGGCCTGCAAGTCGATGGCCTGCAATCGCTCGGCGGGCTCGATGCGCAGCGGCGGAAAGCCCCCGGATTCGGAGTCGATGCGCGCGCCCATGCGCGACAAGGGCTCGATGACCCGACTCATCGGCCGCCTTGTCAGCGACGCGTCGCCGACCAACACGCTGCCGAAACGCTGGCCCGCGAGCAGCCCGGCAAGCAGGCGCATCGCGGTGCCGGCATTGCCGCAGTCCAGCGGTTGCCGTGGCGCTTGCAGGCCATCGATACCGACGCCATGCACGATACGCACGCCGCTGTCCGGCGCTTCGATGCGGACGCCGAGCTGGGCGAAGATCGCGGCCGTCGCACGCGTGTCTTCGCCTTCGAGGAATCCCTCGATGCGCGACTCGCCATCGGCGATCGCGGCCAGCATGATCGCGCGGTGCGAGACCGACTTGTCGCCAGGCACCGCGATGCTGCCTTGCAAGGCGTCGCCGGGCGAGGCGATCCAGTCCTTTCGGGTGTCGGCACTCACGACATCGCCCGATCGAGCGCTTCGAGCAAGCGCGTGTTCTCGCCGCGCTCTCCCACGGTGACGCGCAGGCAGTCGGCCAATCCATAGCCGGCCATCGGCCGCAGCACGATGCCGTCGGCGAGCAAAGCCGCTTCGATGGCCTGCGTGCGCGCACCGAATTCCACCAGCAGGAAATTCGTTTGCGATGGATAGACGAAGCATCCGCGCGCGGCGAAGGCCGCCCCCAGGCGCGCAAGCTCCTCTCGATTGCGCTGCAGCACCCAGCGCAGGTGCTCGTGATCGCCGAGCGCGGCCTCGGCCGCAGCCAGCGCCAGGTGGTTGACATTGAAACTCTCACGCACGCGCTCCATCACGGCGATCAGGCCGGGGTGCGCGATCGCGTAGCCGATGCGCATGCCGGCCAGCGCGTAGGCCTTGCTGAAGGTGCGGGTGACGACCAGGTTCGGATATCGCGGCAAGGACTGCAGCGCCGATCCGAACTCCGTCGCATCGACCAGTTCGGCATAGGCCTCGTCGACGACCACGACGACGTCGCGCGGCACGTCAGCCATGAACGCGGCGAATGCGTCCGCCGCGAACCAGGTACCGGTGGGGTTGTTCGGATTGGCCAGATACAGCAGGCGCGTGGCGGGCGTGATCGCGGCGAGCACCGCGTCGAGATCGTGCCCGCGCGCCATCGCGTGCTCGCGCGGGAAAGCCGTCGCCAGCCGAAGGTTCGCGCCCGCCGCCTGCGCGGCGATGGCGTAAACCGCGAATCCGTACTGCGATGCGACGACATCGACGCCAGGCCCCGCGAACACCTGCGCGAACTGCATCAGCAATTCGTGCGAACCATTGCCGAACACGATGCCGGCGACATCGACGCCGTGATGCTTGGCGAGCGCACGCCTGAGATCACCGCCGAGCGGATCGGGATAACGGTGCAGCGCGTGCAATCCGCCGAGCACCGCTTCGCGCGCGCGCGGGCTGGGGCCGTAGGGATTCTCGTTGGAACCGAGTTCGACGAGGTGCCTGGCGGCGAATTCGCGACGCAGCGCGACCAGGTCGTGGCCGGGGTCGTAGGCGCGCAACCGGCGGATGCCGGGCTGTGCCAGCGCCGAGAAGAAATCTTCTCCCGGAACAGGCCCCGCTGCGATCACGGCACCGCGACCGGGTACGAGCCCAGCACGCGCACGTCGCCGGCGAAGTCCTCCACTTCCGCCAAGGCGTCGCGCAGCGGCGATTCGTCGGCGTGGCCGCCGACGTCGATGAAGAAGGCGTATTGCCACAGGCCGCTGTGCGCGGGCCGCGACTCGATGCGGTTCATGCTGATGCCGCGCCGCGCCAAGGGCTCGAGAATCTTGTAAAGCGCGCCGGGCTGGTCGCGGATGAATACCATCAGCGAGGTGCGATCGTGGCCGGACGGCGGGAACGAGGCGCGGCCGATCACCAGGAAGCGGGTGGTGTTGTCGGCGCGGTCCTCGATCGGCCCGGCGATCACTTTCAGGCCGTAGACGTGTGCGGCGTTCTCGCCGGCGATCGCCGCGGTGTCATCGGCGTTGCGCGCACGGCGTGCGGCCTCGGCATTGCTCGATACCGCCAGTTTCTCGGCCTTCGGCAGGTATTGCCGCAGCCAGCCCTTGCACTGCGCCAGCGACAGGCCGTGCGAGTAGACGCGTTCGATGTCTTCGATGTGGCCGCTGCGCGACAACAGGTACTGGTGCACGCGCAGCTCGACTTCGCCGCAGATCTTCAACGGCGAGGTCAGGAACAGATCGAGGGTCGACTGGATCGTGCCCTGCCCCGAGTTCTCCACCGGCACCACGCCGAAATCGGCATGGCCCGCGGCCACTTCGTCGAAGACCTCTTCCACGCTCGCCAGCGGCAGGCCCTTCGCGGAATGGCCGAAGTGCTTGTGCACGGCCTGCTGCGAGAACGTGCCTTCCGGCCCGAGATAGCCGACCTTGAGCGGCTCCTGCTGCGCCAGGCAGGCCGACATGATTTCGCGGAACAGCCGCACCAGGACTTCGTCCGACAGCGGACCATCGTTGCGGTCGACCACGCGCCGCAGCACCTGCGCTTCGCGTTCCGGCCGGTAGTACTCGACTGCCGCCGCAAGCTTGCCCTTGGCCTTGCCGACCTGCCGCGCCCACAGCGCGCGCTCGGCGATCAGCGTCTGGATCTCGCGATCGATGCCATCGATCTGCTCGCGCACGGCCAGCAGATCGGGTTGCGGGGCTTTTGCCGGCACTGCCTTGGCAGCGCCGCGTTTGGTCGCCGGCTTGACGGTCTTCTTCGCCGGCGCCTTCGTGACTTTGCGCTTAGCCATGACGCTGCCGGAAGTCGGCCATGAAATCGACCAGCGCCTGCGCGCCTGCCACCGGCATCGCGTTGTAGAGCGAGGCACGCATGCCGCCGAGCGCGCGATGGCCTTTCAGCGAGATCAGTCCCGCGGCCTTGGATTCGGCGAGGAAGGCCTTGTCCAGCGCTTCGTCGCGCAGGAAGAACGGCACGTTCATGCGCGAACGCGCGCCCGGCTCGACTTCGTTGCGGTAGAAACCGCCGGAGCCGTCGATCGCCGCATACAGCAGCGACGACTTGGCGGCGCTGCGGCGCGCGAATTCCTCGACGCCGCCTTCGGCCAGCATCCACTTGAACACCAGCCCGGCGAGATACCAGTTCCAGGTCGGCGGCGTGTTGAGCATCGACTCGCCTTTGAGATGCGAGGCGTAGTTGAAGATGTCGGCGCGCGGCTGCCCGGCGCGCTCGAGCAGGTCGCGGCGCACGATGACCACGGAAACGCCGACCGGGCCCAGATTTTTCTGCGCGCCGCCGTAGATCAGCCCGAACTTCGACACGTCCAGCGGCTCCGAGGCGATGCTGGAGCTGAAATCGGCGAACAGCGGCACGTCGCCGACCTCCGGAAGCTCCCGGAATTCGACGCCATGGATCGTCTCGTTGGCGGTGATGTGCACGTAGGCTGCGTCGGCTGAAAGCTGCCACGTGTCGCGTGCCGGAATGCCGCGGAAACCGCCGGCTTCGCCATTGGCGGCGACGTGGACGTCGACGTAAGGCTTGACCTGCTTGATCGCGGTCTTGCCCCAATGGCCGGTGACGACGTAGTCCGCGCGTTGCCCCGGCGCGGCGAAATTGAGCGCCATCAGCGCCTGCTGCGTGGTCGCGCCGCCGGCCAGGAACAACACGGCGTAGTCGTCCGGGATCGACATCAGGGCGCGCAGGTCCGCCTCCGCAGCCGCGGCGACCTCGAGGAACTCCGGGCCGCGATGGCTCAGTTCGACGATCGATGCACCCGCGTCGCGCCATTCCAGCATCTCCGCCTGGGCCTGCCGCAGGACGCTTTCGGGCAGGGCTGCGGGTCCGGCGCTGAAGTTGTAGGCACGCGACATCGGGTGGTTGTCCTGAGCAGGGGGGTCAGGACCCTAGTATGCCGCAGCGCAACAAGATTTCACGACGCATGCTTTTCCTTCTCTCCGCGCAGCGGGGAGAAGGTGCCCGTAGGGCGGATGAGGGGCGAGCGGAGCGATAACGTTTGAATGCAGCGCGCCTTCCATGACGAGACACGCACCCCTCACCCGGCGCTACGCGCCACCCTCTCCCCGCTTTCGCGGGGCGAGGGATGACAGCATTCCCATTACCCGACTCCCCTCAGTGCGACCCGAACAGGAGCAAGGCGCTGAGCGCGGCCGCCAGCAAGACCGCGGCCAGCAGCAGCCACGGCAGCCGCCGCGCCGATCGCCGCAACGGGGTTTGTCCATTGCCAGGAGAGATCTCGGTGTCCTGTTGCTCGTCGAAAGCGGGCAGTCGTTCGTCCCGCGGGGTCGGTCGCGCCGGTGCTTCGATGACGAAGCGATGGTGCGCATCGAACACGATCTGGTCGCCGGGCCACACGATCGCATCGCGGACCGCGACGCCATTGACCATGCTGCCATCGACCGAACCTAGGTCGCGCAGCAGGATGGCATCGTCGAGCAGTTCCAGGCGCGCATGCCGGTCGGCGAAGGCCGGATCGTCGATGCGAATGTCCGCTTCGGCGGCCCGACCGACCAGGCGCGGCGCCTCGAGGGTGAAACTGCGGCCGTGATACTGCCCGCCGACGCCACGCAGCACCACGCGCGGATCGCCCGGCGAATCGAGCGCGGCGTGCTGTAGCGATGCCGGCACCGGATCGATCGCGCGACCGGACACCAGCAGCATCTCGACACCGTCGACATAGATCGCATCGCCGAGCCGCAGCATCGCCATGCGCAGCACCTGGCGACCGTTGACGTGGACCCCGCGCGCGCCCTCGGCCACCGTCAGCCAGACGCCACGGCGGTCGACGCAGAAGCGGGCGATCGGCGAAGCGGATTCGTCGACCAACCCGATCGCATCGGCGCCATCGCCGAGCCGGCCGATACCGTGCACGCCGGGCGCCAGCGCCAGTGCCGAATGGCCGCGGTGGGTGAAGCGGAGCATCAGGGCTTCCATGCGCGGCGAATCTAGCATGACGCAAGGCTGGTGACGCCGCGATCGCAGCACTTGGCTGGCAAGCCATGTCCGCAGACAATGCCGATCACGACTCCCGCAGGACCTCCGCATGCCCGGCATCGACATCAGACATTCGCATTCCCTGCCGGCGGCCAAGGCGCGCAAGGCGATCGAGGAAGTCGCCGAGAAGCTCGCCGAACGCTTCGGCGTCGACTACGAATGGGATGGCGATACGCTGAACTTCGCGCGCTCCGGCGTCGACGGCAAGATCGCGCTGGAACCGAAGCAGCTGCACGTCACCGCGCAACTCGGCTTCCTGCTCTCGGCGCTGAAGGGTCCGATCGAGAACGAGATCAGGCGCGTCCTCGACGAGCGTTTCGGTTGAGCCCGAAGGGATCCGCTTCACCGGCGAACAGCCGCCGCGCCGCCTCGCGTTCGTCCGCTTCGATCTCGGCGATGAAGCCGTCGATGTCGCCGACCGTGGCGTAGGCGGCGAAACCGCGTTCCAGGAACTCCTGCAACTCGCCGAAACCGGCGAGCTTCGCCGGGCCTCGCGACAATGTCAGCAGCGTCGACACGCCAGCGCTGCGCAATGCGTAACCCAGTCCGCGTCCGACGCGCGCGATCAGGTCGATCTGGTGATCGCGCAGTCGCGGCAGGCCGACTTCGCGGTAGGCGCGCGCATACAGCGCCTCGTCGAGCCGCCGGCGCGCCGGCGCCAGCCTCTGCAGCGCCTCCGCCAGGCGCAGGTCGAAGGCATGGGTCAGTGCGCCGAGTTCGATCGCATCGGTCACCGTGTCCAGCAGTGCCCGGGGCAGCAAGCGCTGCATCATCGGCAGCACGCGTGCAATATCGGCATCGCGGCGCGTGAAATCTCGATCGCCGTAGAGATCGCTGAGGAAGAATTCCGCTGCCGGCCGCCGTTTCGGGTCGCGCAGGAAGCGATCGAAACTGACCTGGAGGCGCTCGACCTGCCAGCGCCGCAGTTCCGGCAGCCAGCGCAAACGATTGCGTGGTTCGCGGGCCGGATCGTGGAGTGCCTGGTGCCAGAGAAGGCGCCGCCCGAGGCGGCCGGAGACAGCGGATTTCGAGGTCATGTGGCATCTTCCCTGCCGCGCGGCGATCGGACAAGCCGGCAGGCATGATCGCGCCCGACGGGCTGCGCGTCCCGCGAGCCAGGGGCTTTCGGAGTACGGCGCGTTGTCCGCTACACTCGCTGCGTCCTCGCAACGCCGCCCTTCATGCTCTCATTCCATTCGGCCCGGCAACGGGCCAGGCCATCGGATCGGCGAGCCGTCCGCATCGGACTCGCCGTGGCGGGCGGCGGCCCGATCGGCGCCATGTACGAACTCGGCGCATTGCGCGCACTCGACGAAGCGTTCGAAGGCATCGACTTCACCCGCCTGGATTGCTACGTCGGCGTCAGCAGTGGCGCCTTCCTCGCTGCCGGCCTGGCCAATCGTCTCGGCACCGAGGAGATGTGCCGCATCTTCATCACCGGCGACAGCGATGACGTGCAGTTCCGCCCGGAGAGCTTCCTGCGTCCGGCGCTGTTCGAATACATGCGCCGCGCCGCCAGCCTGCCGCGGTTGACGCTGGCGTGGTGGCGCAGCCTGCTCACTCCGGGCGATTCGCGCTGGTCCGACCTGGTGGCGCGTTTCGGAGGCCTGGTACCGACCGGCCTGTTCGACAACCGCGAGATCGAGCGTTTCCTGCGCGAAGTATTCACGCGTCGTGGCCGCAGCAATGATTTTCGCGAACTTGGCCGGACCTTGTATGTCGTCGCAGTCGATCTCGACAGCGGAGAAGCGGTGCGCTTCGGCGGGCCGGGCTGGGACGACGTCCCGATCTCGCGCGCCGTGCAGGCCAGCGCTGCCCTGCCCGGCCTGTATCCGCCGGTGGAAGTGCGCGGCCGCCATTTCGTCGACGGCGCCCTGCGCCGCACCATGCACGCCTCGGTATTGCTCGAGCGCGGCATCGACCTGCTGATCGGCATCAATCCGCTGGTCCCGTTCAATTCCAGCAACAGCGACGGCGACGGCGGCCAGCGCAGGCCCGAGGACAGCGAACACCGCCTCGCCGAAGGCGGCCTTCCGGCTGTGCTGTCACAGACGTTCCGTACCCTGCTGCAATCGCGCATGCAGGTGGGACTGGCCAAGTACGCGCAGCAATATCCAGACATCGATCAAGTGGTGTTCGAGCCCAACGCCGGCGATGGCGAGTTGTTCTTCTCCAACGCTTTCAGCTTCTCCGCGCGTCGCCGCATCTGCCAGCTGGCCTATCGCAACACGCTCGACGACCTGCGCGAGCGTGCCGAAGCATTGCGTCCGATGCTGGCTGCGCACGGCATCCGCCTGCGCGACGAGATCCTCGACGATGAACAGCGCACGGTACTGACCGGCCTATCGTCGCCGCCGCGTAGCACCGAAACTACCGCACGCCTGCGCCGGGCGCTCGACGATGCCGAACACGTGGTCGCTGCGCGCAAGGCGCGCCGTCGCGCACGCCGCGCCTGAGCACAAGCGCGTCGATCAGGCGCGCGGCATGGTGTGAATGCTCTAGACAGCGCCGCCATCCTGCCCCACAACGCAAGACACGTCCGCCTGGAGGGCAGCATGGCCAAGTTCAAGAAAGCGTCCAAGAAAACCGCCGCCGGCAGCAGCGGTGCCCAGGCCCGGGCGGAGCAACTGTCGAAGACGCTCAGCGAATCCGCACAGCAGGTCTGGCTGGCCGGTGTCGGCGCGTTCGGTCGCGCCCAGGCCGAAGGCGGCAAGCTGTTCGACGCACTCGTCAAGGAAGGCCTGAGTTTCGAGCAAACCGCACGCAAGTTCGCCGGTGGCCGTGCCGACCAGGTCCGCGACGTGGTCGAGAATCGCGTCGGCCAGGCGCGCGAACGCGCCACCGATACCTGGGATCGCCTCGAGAAAGTGTTCGAGGATCGCGTGCAGCGCGCTTTGACGAAGCTCGGCGTTCCGGGCCGCGACGACCTCAGCGAGCTGAGCAGGCGCGTGGAGTCGCTGACCGCCGAACTGCGCCGTCAGAACGGCGCCACCGCCAGGCCCGCCACGAAGAAGGCGGCGCCGCGCAAGGCGGCAGCGAAGAAGGCGACTGCATCGACCGCCAAGAAGACCGCCAAACGCGCCAAGCCGGACGCATAAAGGTCCGCAGTATCCAGGCGCGCCCCGGCGCGCCCGCAGTCCGCATGGACCGCACCGTTCAGCCCGCCAGCCCGCATGAAGCTCGTATGCTCCCCTCCCCTTACGACTTCGGGTTGGCGGGCTTCTTGTCGACGCCGATTGCGCATGCGGCGGGCTGCCGCTCACGCCACGCCGGTTCGATTCGACTATCCTGCCCTCCGTTCGATTCAAGGGAGGCATCGTGGGCGCAGGAACGCATTGGGTCATTCCGCTGATCGTGGTCATGCTGCTGGGCGCAGCGATCACCCTTTATCTGTTCAAGGTCCGCCTGCCGCGCGATGAAAACGCCGCCGGTCTCTCGGCACTGGCCGGCATGAGCTGGCGTGATTTCATCAACGTGGTGCTCGGCGCACTCACCCGCCGCGGCTACGCGCGCGTGTTCGACGAGGACGCCACCCGCGACGACAGTGAATACATCCTGGAGCGGGAAGGCAGGCGTTGGCTGTTGTCGTGCAAGCACGGCAGCGCCTTCGTGCTGGGTTCGTCGACATTGACCGATATGGCGGACACGATTCGCCTGCACGGCCTGGCCGGCGGCTTGCTCCTCACGCAGGGACGCGTCTCGGACGACGCACGGCCGGTCGCGAAGCTGCAACACATCGAATTGCTCGACGGCCCCACGTTGTGGCCGGAACTGCGCGACCTGGTTCCTGTCGAGCAGCGCCTCGGCATCGAGGCCGAGGCGCGGCAACGCGCGCGCAAGCAGGTTCTGCTGGTCTGGCTGGTCGTATTGCTTGTCGCAATCGTGATGATTGCGGCGCTGTCAGGCGGCGACGAAAGCACCAACACAGCCCCTGCTGCGACGACGCCAGCCTCGGCCCCGGCAACATCGACACCGGTCCCGGCTGCGCCCACGCCGGCTGCGGAAGCGCCGACCATCGCACCGGCTCCCGCGCCTGCGACCACGGAGATCGACCCGAGCATGCGACCCGCGCCGGCGGATGTCTCCGATCCGGCTGTTCTTGAACGCCAGCGCGCCGACATCGCCAGCGCAATCTCGACGTTGCCCGAAGTCGATCGTGCAATCTGGGCGACGCAATCGACGCTGCAGGTTTACCTGCTGCGCGTCGAGGGCGATGCCAAGGACGAGATCTGCCCGCTGGTCGAACGCTACCCGGCGCTGGCGTCTTCGCGCGTGCAGCTCACGCCACCGCCTGAAAGCGGCGTGCCGGTGCGGTTCCTGCAGTGCAGGACGTATTGAGCATCCCGTAGCAAGCAGGACCTTCGCTCGTCATCCCTGCGAAAACCGGGATGACGAATGATTTCCGGGCTGCTCCGGTAGGATTACCAATGCACGCCGCGCATCAGTGAGGCAAACGCGATTTGCTCATTGCTCGCGTGCTCTTCCTTCAGCGCCTTCTTGTCGCCCTTGGCCGCGGCGGAATCCGGGAACAGCTCGAACGCCGTGTTCATGATGACCTCGTAGGCCTTCGGTGCGATCGCGTTGATCAGCGCCGAGAAGATGCCCAACCGCGTCGCGATCCGGCTCGGCCTCTCGATGATGGCCTTGACCAACAGGTCGGCCGCTTCCTCCGGCGTCAGCGTCGGCACGCTGTCGTACATCTTGGTCGGCGCGATCATCGGCGTCTTCACCAGCGGCATGTTGATCGTGGTGAAGCTGATGCCCTTGCCCGACAACTCGCCCTGCGCGCAACGGCTGAAGGCGTCGAGGGCCGCCTTTGAAGCGACGTAAGCCGAAAAACGCGGCGAATTGGCCAGTACGCCGATCGAGCTGATATTGATGATGTGGCCCTTGCGCCGGTGCGTCATCGTCGGCATGAAACCCATGATCAGGCGCAGGCTGCCGAAGTAATTGAGCTGCATGGTGCGTTCGAAGTCGTGGAAGCGATCGTAGCTGAGCTCGATCGAGCGCCGGATCGAGCGACCGGCGTTGTTGATCAGCACGTCGACGTGGCCGTGCTCCTTGAGCACCGTCGCGACGAGACGGTCGCAGTCCGCCATGTCGGCGAGGTCGGCGGTATAGGCAAAGACCTTGCCGCCGGCTTTCTTCATCTCGTCGCGGGCCTTGAACAGCTCCTCTTCGCCGCGCGCGACGATCACGGTGACCGCACCGGCCTCGGCGACACGCTGCGCGGTCGACAAACCGATGCCGGACGAGCCGCCGGTGATGACGACGACCTTGTTGCGGACCTTGCCTTTCAGCGTGCGGTCGATGAACAGGTCCGGGTCCAGGTGGCGTTCCCAGTAATCCCATAGCCGCCAGGCGTAACCATCGAGCTTCGGCACCACGATGCCGCTGCCCTTCAGGGCGCGCTCGACTTCGCGCGTGTCGAAACGCGTCGGGTAGGTGATGAATTTCATCACCTCCTTCGGGATCCTGAAGTCACGCAGCAGCATGCCGATGAAACGGCGCACGGGCGGCAGGTTGCCGACCGCGCCACGGATGCCGCTCGGCACGAACGCGAACATGCGCGCGTCGATGCGCATCGTCATTTCCGGCGCATGGCCGGCGCGCGCGAAGGTATTGAGCACTTCGCCGACGCGCATCGGCTCCGGATCGGTCAGGTGGAAGGTATGGCCGTCGAGCTTCGGCTTGTGGGCGATGTGGTCCATCGCATCGACCACGAAATCCACCGGCACGATGTTGATGCGCCCGCCCTCGATGCCGAGCGTCGGCATCCACGGCGGCAGCATCTCGCGCAGCTTCTTGAGGAAGGTGAAGAAATAGTAAGGTCCGTCGATCTTGTCCATCTCGCCGGTCTGCGAGTGGCCCACGACCATGCCGGGCCGGTAGACGCGCCACGGAATGCGCTTCTCATTGCGCACGAGGCCTTCGGAATCGTGCTTGGTGCGCAGGTAGGGATCGTCCAGGCCTTCGGCCTCGTCGAACATGTCCTCGCGGAAGACGCCCTGGTAGAGACCTGCAGCCGCGATCGAGCTGGTGTGGTGGAAACAACCTGCCTGGATCGCCGCGGCCAGGTCGAGCGCATGCTGGGTGCCGTCGACATTGGCCGCGCGCTGGCTCTCGGCGCTGGCACTCAGGTCGTAGATCGCCGCCAGGTGGAAGAAATGCTTGACCTTGCCCGACAGCGTGCGGACTTGGGCGGCGCTGACGCCGCACTTCGCGGCGGTCATGTCGCCGACGACCGGGACGATCCGCTTCATGTCCCAGCCCATCTTCTTCGCGGTCGCGTCGAGCTTCTTCTGCGAGTCCTTGCGCACCAGCACATAAATCATGCTGGGCGCCTTCGCGTTGCCCTTGCGCTCGAGCAGCTTGCTGACCAGGAAGCGGCCGACGAATCCCGTGGCCCCGGTGACGAAATAGCTCATGCGCTGCGCTCCTGCGTCCAACCGAGGTCGGACATCTTGTCTGGCGCGCCGCGGCGGCGCGCTCGTGGCCTACGGTGCCAGAGCCGGGCGCCGCCGACAATTCCCTGGCGTATTGACCCTTCCGACGGTGCGTGCTGTCATGCCCGCCTCGTCGGGAGCATGACCATGTCTGATCTGCAAAGCCGCTTCGAACAAGCCTCGAAGGACGTCAAGGACCTCAAGGAACGACCCGACAACGACACCTTGCTGCGCCTGTACGCGCTCTATAAACAGGGCTCCGAGGGTGACGTCAGCGGCGACAAGCCCGGATTCTTCGATTTCGTCGGTACCGCCAAGTACGAGGCCTGGGCCAAGCTCAAGGGCACCGCGGCGGACGAGGCCAAGCAGAAATACATCGACTTCGTGAAGAAGCTGTCCGGCTGAGTCGGAGGAAGACCTCTTCCATGGCGCGGCAGACCCGCCAGCGCATCCTCGACACCTCGCTTGCGATGTTCAACACGCAGGGCGAACCCAACGTCACCACCAACCATATCGCCGACGAGCTGGAGATCAGCCCGGGCAACCTGTACTACCACTTCCGCAACAAGGACGACATCATCGAGCACCTGTTCGCGCGCTATGAGGAGCGCATGGACGGCGCGCTCGCCGCGCCGAGCGGGCGGCTGCCGGAACTGGAAGACATCTGGCTACAGTTGCATCTCGTGTTCGAGTGCATCTGGGACTACCGTTTCCTGTACCGCGATCTGGTCGAAATCCTCAGCCGCAACCGCCGCCTGCGCATGCGTTTCGCACGCATCCTTAAGCGCGCCGACGACCGCGCCCACCTGGTCATGCGCGGCCTGTCGCAGGCCGGCGTGATGCGCGCCTCGGCCGACGAGCTCGATGCCGCGGCGACCAACATCCTGGTGTTGGCCACCTTCTGGCTCAACTATGCCTCGGTCCGCGGCGACAAGGACGAACAAGCCGCGATCCGCTCGGGCATCGTCCAGGTGATGATGCTGATCGCCCCGTTCCTGCGCGATGCCGAGCGCGTGCACCTGAATACGCTGACGCGCGCCTACGTGGATTGACGTTCTCGCCATTGCAGGCCGTACCTGCGGCGTGTCATCGCGCTGTCACAAGCATTACATCGCACTGTCATCCCACGATCATGTAATGCGCTCCGGGCGGACCTTTCCGCTTCGAATCCCCTCAGGAGCCACTCCGTGTCCAACACCCTGAATTTCCGTTTCGCCGCGCTCGCGCTGGCGAGCGCCCTGATTGCCTGCGCGCCGCTCGCCGCGCAGGCGGCCGACGTCACCGGTGCCGGTGCGTCGTTCGTCTACCCGGTCATGTCCAAGTGGTCGGCCGACTACAGCAAGGCCACCGGCAAGAAGGTCAACTATCAGTCGATCGGTTCCGGCGGCGGCATCGCGCAGATCAAGGCCGCGACGGTGGACTTCGGTTCGTCCGACGCGCCGCTCAAGCCCGATGAGCTGGCCAAGCACGGCCTGGCGCAGTTCCCGTCGGTGATCGGTGGCGTGGTGCCTGTGGTCAACGTTCCCGGCCTGCAAGCTGGTGCGATGAAGCTCGATGGCGAGCTGCTGGCCGACATCTTCCTTGGCAAGGTCAAGGCCTGGAACGATCCGCGCATCGTCGCGCTCAATGGCGGCGTGCAGCTGCCGTCGACCAAGATCACCGTCGTGCACCGCTCGGACGGCTCCGGCACCACCTTCAACTTCGTCAACTACCTGTCGAAGGTCAATGCTGACTGGAAGTCGAAGGTCGGCGAAGGCACGGCCGTGAAGTGGCCGACCGGCATCGGCGGCAAGGGCAACGAGGGTGTCGCGGCCTACGTGAAGCAGATCAAGGGCGGCATCGGCTACGTCGAGCTGTCCTACGCGCTGCAGAACAAGATGGCGTATACGCGACTGAAGAACGCCGACGGCAACTTCGTCAATCCCAACGACGAGACCTTCCAGGCCGCCGCCGCGAGCGCCGACTGGGCCAATGCCAAGGATTTCTATCTGGTGATGACCAACTCGCCGGGCGCCAATTCCTGGCCGATCACCGCCACCAACTTCATCCTGATGTACAAGCAGCCCAAGAACGCCGCCGGCGCCAAGAACGCCAAGGAGTTCTTCAAGTGGGTCTACGCCAATGGCGATGCCCAGGCCAAATCGCTGGATTACGTGCCGCTGCCCGATGCGCTGGTGACGCAGATCGATGCGTACTGGTCGCAGACCATGCCGTACTGAGCCTCTCTCTACCCTCTCCTTGACAGAATTTCGGCGGGCCTCCGGGCCCGCTTTTTTTGTGCCGTCACGAACCATCGGCGCTGGTGTCATCGCGATGTAACAAAAACATCATTTCATGGTGTATCCGCTGGCGCGTGGCCAGCCTAGTTGCGGGAGTCACCGATGAATCAGAAGCCGACCTACGTCGCCCTGCTCTCGTTGTCCATTGTTCTTGTGTTGGCAGCGTGCAAGCCCGCAGCCGACAACCAGGCGCCCGCTGCCGACCCGGCATCCACCGCGACCGGCGACGCACCCCCCGCAGGCGACAAAGTCGTTGCCTCGATTTCGGGCGCCGGCGCCTCGTTCATCTTCCCACTGGTCTCGAGATGGTCGGCCGACTACAACGCGGCCACCGGCAACAAGGTCAATTACCAATCGATCGGATCCGGTGGCGGCATCGCCCAGATCAAGGCCGGCACGGTCGACTTCGGCTCGTCGGACAAGCCCTTGCCGAGCGAGGAACTCGCTGCGGCCGGCCTCGGACAATTCCCGTCGGCGATCGGCGGCGTCGTTCCCGTGATCAACGTCGAAGGCCTGCAGCCCGGACAGGTGCGCCTCACCGGCCCGCTGCTGGCGGACATCTTCCTCGGCAAGGTGACCACCTGGAACGATCCGGCGATCGCGAAACTCAATCCCGGCGTCGGCCTGCCCGCCGGCAAGATCAGCATCGTCCACCGCTCCGACGGTTCGGGCACGACCTTCAACTTCTCCAACTACCTGTCCAAGGTCAGCCCGGAGTGGAAAACCAAGGTCGGCGAAGGCACCTCGGTGCAATGGCCGGCAGGCGTCGGCGGCAAGGGCAATGAAGGCGTGGCTTCCTACGTCAAGCAGATCAAGGGCTCGATCGGCTACGTCGAGCTCGCCTATGCACTGCAGAACAAGATGCCCTACACCTCGCTGCAGAACGCGGCAGGTAACTGGGTACAGCCAAACGCCGAGAGCTTCGCAGCGGCCGCAGCAAGCGCAGACTGGGCCAGCGCCAAGGACTTCAACCTCGTGATCACCAACGCATCAGACGCGAAGGCGTGGCCGATCACGGCGACCAACTTCATGCTGATGCACAAACAGCCCAAGGACGCCAAGCGCAGCGCCGACACGCTCGCGTTCTTCAAGTGGGCGTTCGAGAACGGCCAGGAGCAGGCGAAGTCGCTGGACTACGTGCCGCTGCCGCCGGACCTGGTGCAGCGGATCGAAGCGTATTGGGCGAGCGAGTTCAAGTGACGCCTTGGCCCACGCGCAAGGCGCGTGGCTTTGTCAAGGCGTCATCCCCGCGAAAGCGGGGATCGAGCGAATTGGCGTTTGCGTTGCGATTTGTAAACCGAAAGTCGCTGGGTTCCCGCTTTCGCGGGAATGACGAGCAAAAAGCAGGATTCCAACCCTCATGAGCGCCACCGCCCTACCCGTACCCCTGGCGCCCACCGGCCGCGACCTGAAGGACGCGCGCGCCGATCGCCTGTTCCGTTACGCGCTCACCGCGACGGTGGTGTTCGTGCTGGTCGCGTTGGCCGGCGCGGCACTGTCGATGCTGTGGGGTGGTCGCGCGGTGCTGGAGACGGAAGGACTGAGCTTCTTCTACTCGTCGGAATGGAATCCTGTCGAGAACAAATATGGCGCGCTCGCGCCAATCTACGGCACCGTCGTCACCGCCATCATCGCGATGATCATCGCCGTACCGATCAGCTTCGGCATCGCCTTGTTCCTGACCGAAGTCGCACCGCGCTGGCTGCGCGGACCCGTGGGCACGGCGATCGAACTGCTCGCCGGCATCCCGTCGATCATCTACGGCATGTGGGGCCTGTTCGTGCTGGTGCCGGTGATGACCGAATACGTCACGCCGTGGATCAACGACCACATGGGCACCATCCCGGGCATCGGCATCCTGTTTCAGGGCCCGCCGCTCGGCATCGGCATTCTCACTGCGGGCTTCGTGCTCGCGATCATGGTGATCCCGTTCATCTCATCGGTGATGCGCGAAGTGTTCCTGACCGTACCCACGCGCCTCAAGGAATCGGCCTATGCGCTCGGCGCCACGCGCTGGGAAGTGAGCTGGGACGTCGTACTGCCGTACACGCGCTCGGCGGTGATCGGCGGCATCTTCCTCGGTCTCGGGCGCGCGCTTGGCGAGACGATGGCGGTCGCCTTCGTGGTCGGCAACACCGTACGTCTTTCACCGTCGCTGCTGGAACCGGGCACGACGATCGCCGCACTGATCGCCAACGACTTCGGCGAGGCCACGGAAACCTACCGCTCGGCGTTGCTGCTGCTCGGCTTCGTACTGTTCATCGTGACCTTCATCGTGCTGGCGATCGCGCGCTTCATGCTGATGCAGCTCTCGCGTAAGGAAGGCAACTAATGAACGCCCTCGCCTCCACGAAACGCACCGCCGGCGAGGAAGCCACCGCCGATAGCCTGCATCGCCGTCGCAGGATCGTCAACGCGATTGCGCAGCTGCTTTCATGCATCGCCGCGATCTTCGGCCTCGCATTCCTGGCGTGGATCTTGTGGACGTTGGTGGCCAAGGGCATCGCCGGCATCGACGTTGCCTTGTTCACGCAGATGACGCCGCCGCCGATGGAAGAAGGCGGCCTGCTCAACGCGTTCTTCGGCAGCGCCGTGATGTGCGGCCTGGCGATCCTGATCGGGACTCCGCTCGGCATCGCAGCAGGCACCTGGCTCGCCGAATACGGCAATGCCCGCAAGATGGGTTTCATCGTGCGCTTCGTCAACGACATCCTGCTGTCTGCGCCGTCGATCGTGCTCGGCCTGTTCGTCTATACCCTCATCGTGATGCAGACCGGTGGCAACTTCTCGGCGCTCGCAGGCGCGATCGCCCTCGCCTTCATCGTCCTGCCCGTGGTCGTGCGCACCACCGACGAGATGCTGCGCCTGGTGCCCACGCAGATGCGTGAGGCCGCGCTGTCGCTCGGCGTGCCGCAGTGGAAGGTGATCGTGCAGGTGCTGTATCGCGGAGCCTCCGCGGGCATCGTTACCGGCATCCTGCTGGCGCTGGCCCGTATCAGCGGCGAGACCGCGCCGCTGCTGTTCACCGCGTTCGGCAACCAGTACTGGAACGCCAACATCCTGCAGCCGATGGCCAGCGTGCCGGTGGTCATGAACCAGTTCGCAGGCAGCCCCTATGAATCCTGGCAGACGCTGGCCTGGGCCGGCGCGCTGGTGCTGACCCTGTTCGTGCTCGCCGTCAGCCTCATCGCACGCGCGATCCTGCTGCGCAACCGCATCATCAACGACTAGCCCCATGGACACGAGCAGCACCACGAACATCGCGGCGGACAACGCCACGAAACCCGCCTGGAAACCCGCCATGAATGACGTCCAATCCACGCCCGGCACCCCGCAGCGCATCAACCTCGCGACAACGGAGCGCGCTGCCAGCGCGGCGTCGCCGGTGAAGATCGCCACGCGCGGGCTCGACTTCCACTACGACAAGTTCCATGCCCTGAAGTCGATCGATATGGAAATCCCGGAAAAACGGGTTACCGCGATGATCGGCCCGTCCGGCTGCGGCAAGTCGACGCTGTTGCGCATCTTCAACCGCATCTACGCCCTTTACCCGAAACAGGAAGCGAGTGGCGAGGTGCTGCTGGACGGCGAAAACATCCTCGGCGCGAAGTATCCGATGAATCGGTTGCGCAGCAAGGTCGGTATGGTGTTCCAGAAGCCGGTGCCGTTTCCGATGACCATCTACGAGAACATCGCCTACGCGATCCGCCACCACGAGAAACTGTCCAAGGCCGACCTCAATAATCGCGTCGAGCACGCGCTGAACCAGGCAGCGTTGTGGGGAGAGGTCAAGGACAAATTGAATCAGAGTGCGCTCGGCCTGTCCGGCGGACAACAGCAGCGCTTGTGTATCGCGCGCGCGGTGGCGCTGCGTCCGGACGTGCTGCTGCTCGACGAGCCGACCTCGGCGCTCGATCCGATCTCGACCAGCCGCATCGAGCAGCTCGTCGAGGAGCTGAAGAAGGACTACACGATCGTCATCGTGACCCACAACATGCAGCAAGCCGCACGCGTGTCGGATTTCACCGCCTTCATGTACCTGGGCGACCTGATCGAGCACGACGTGACCGAGACCATCTTCTCCAACCCCTCGAAGCAGCAGACCGAGGACTACATCACCGGCCGGTTCGGTTAACTCCTCCCCCTGCTTGCAGGGGGAGGTTGGGAGGGGGTGCGAGGCGCGGAGCGCCGAGTGTTCCCGAGTGACCACGCAACCCCTCCCCAGCCCTCCCCTGCATTCGCAGGGGAGGGAGCTAAGAACATAGGACTAAGCGCATGAACAACCAACCACACGACCACATCGTCAAGAGCTACGACGAGGAGCGCCATCGCCTGCTCAACGAGATCCTGCGCATGGGCGAGATGTCGGCCGCGCAGCTCGAATCCGCGCTCGATGTACTCGAGCGCCGCGACGACAAAGCCGCCGAGCGCATCATCGCCAACGACGAGGCAATCGACGTCCTGGAACAGGAGATCAGCCACGACGTCATGAAGCTCGCGCTGCGCGGACCGATGGCGCGCGACCTGCGCGAGATCCTGGCCGCGCTGCGCATCTCCTCGGACATCGAGCGTATCGGCGACTACGCCGCCAACGTCGCCAAGCGCTCGATGGCGTTGAACCTGTCGCCACCGTTGCCGCATACGCGCGGCCTGGGCTCGCTCGGCTCGTTGGCGGTGGAGCAGGTCCGCGACGTGCTCGCCGCCTACCGCGACAACGACACCGATGCCGCGCAACGCGTGCGCGCGCGCGACGCCGAACTCGACGCGCAGTACACCGGCCTGTTTCGCGAACTGCTGACCTACATGATGGAGGATGCGCGGGCGATCACGCCCTGCACGCATCTGCTGTTCATGGCCAAGAACCTCGAACGCATCGGCGACCATGCGACCAACATCGCCGAGAACATCTGGTTCCAGGTCCACGGCGAAGATGCGTTGCCGCCGCGCGAGAAGCGCGACGAGACCAATACGGCCGGTTGAGAGGCCGGAGGACGCCGGGATATGCACAGGCCCTAAACGAGGGCTGAACCCGGCCGCGAAAGCGCAAGCGCGGCACACTGGCCGCCCTGCTCCCTGTCTCTAGTTGGGTAGGCGGAAGGCATTCGTCCGCGTACCTTCGCGAGATGGAGGACGCGCCATGCAGGATCCAGCATTCGATGAGCAGATCGTCGCCGCCCAAAGCGGCGACCGGCGCACGCTCGAGCGTGTGACGACGCGCTTATGCCAGGACGTCGTGAGCACCGTTGAGATCGCCGAACACCTCTCGCTGCATACCGAAGCCGCCAGGGCGCGCCTGCATCGCGCGCGCAGCCTTGTCCGGCACTACTACCTTTCACCCGATCCGGCCCTCGCGCCGGCCTGATCGCTTCGCGTTACGATTCGCCACCCCGCGGGGCAGCCCGCACAACAGGAGATATCGCGATGTCCAGCTCCAAGAAGCCCGTTGCCCTCGCCGTCGGTGCCGCCCTCGCTGGTGGCCTGATGCTGTCCGGTTCGGCATTCTCCGCCACGCAGCTCGCGCAGGGTTACCTGCTCGGCGCACAAGACACCGCGCCTGCGGCCGCCGACATGAAAGCCGACGCGGAAGGCAACTGCGGCATGGACAAGATGGATACCGACAAGGACGGCAAGATCTCGAAGGCCGAGTTCGCCGTTGCCCACGACAACGACGACAGCAAGTTCGGTGCGCACGATCCCGACAGCGACGGCTTCATCAGCGCCGAGGAACTGAAGGCGCACAAGGAAGGCAAGTGCGGCGAAGGCAAGTGTGGCGAGGGCAAGTGCGGCGGCTCGGTCTGATCGCATCACACTGATCGCATCATTTCGACCGCGGGCGCGTCATGAGCCAGCCCCTTCTCGCTCCTGACGCTGCCGGACTCGGCCTGCGACGACCGCTGCTCGGGTCGTTGCAGGCCGCGTTGCCCGGCACGTTCGATTTCCTCGAAGCCGCGCCGGAAAACTGGATCGGCGTCGGCGGCACGCTCGGCGATGCATTCGCCGACCTGGCGTCGCGCTATCCGCTGGTCTGCCACGGCCTGTCGCTTTCGGTCGGCGGACCCGCCGAACTCGACGAAACCTTCCTCGTGCGTCTGCGCCGCTTCCTCGACCAGCATCGCGCACCGCTCTACAGCGAACACCTCAGCGCCTGCGGCGACAGCCGTGGCCAGCTCTACGACCTGCTGCCGCTGCCGTTCACCGACGCGGCCGTCCACCATGTCGCTGCCCGCATCCGCCGCACGCAGGACATCCTGGGCCGGCGCATCGCGGTGGAGAACATTTCCTACTACGCCGCGCCTTTTCAGGCGATGACGGAGATCGACTTCGTCAACGCCGTGCTCGCCGAGGCCGACTGCCTGCTGTTGCTCGACGTCAACAACATCATCGTCAACGCCACCAACCACGGCTACGACGCGCAGGCATTCCTGCACGCGTTGCCCGGCGAGCGCGTCGCCTACGTCCATGTCGCCGGGCACTACGACGAAGCCGCGGACCTGAAGATCGACACCCACGGCACTGCCGTCAACGATGCGGTCTGGGCGCTGCTCGACGACGCCTATCGCCTGTTCGGGCCGAAGCCGACGTTGCTCGAGCGCGACTTCAACTTCCCGCCGTTCGACGAGCTGGCGGCGGAACTCGGCGCGGTACGCCAGCGACTGGCGGCTGCACGGCACGCGCGACATGCAGCCTGAGCGCAGCGCAGACGACGCCGGAGCGCTCCTGCGCGCGCAACAGGATGCGCTGGCGGCCTATATCCGCGACCCGGCCCATGTCGCTCCACCGCAAGGCATCGAGGAGCGACGGCTGAAGGTCTACCGCGATCTGTTCTTCAACAACATCGCCTCGATGCTGGCGGGCAACTTTCCTGTGCTGCACCGCATCTTCGCCGATGCGCGCTGGCAGGCGCTGGTGCGCGATTTCTATCGCGATCACGGCAGCCGGACGCCGTTGTTCACCGAAATCGCGCGCGAGTTCCTGCGCTATCTCGAAACGCGCAAGGCCGCGGACGATCCGCCGTGGCTGCAGGAGCTGGCGCACTACGAATGGGTGGAACTCGCGCTGCAGATCAGCGAGGCCACGCGCGAGGACATCGCCCACGACGCAGACGGGGATCTCATCGCAGGCAGGCCGGTGGTGTCGCCGCTGGCCTGGCCCCTCGCGTACGCCTGGCCGGTGCACCGGATCGGTCCCGCCTTCCAGCCGGAAACGCCGCCCGACAGCGCGACCCTGTTGCTGCTGCACCGCGAGACCGATGGCAAGGTCAGCTTCCACGAACTCAGTGGCCTGACCTTCCGCCTGCTGCAGCGACTCGACGCCGAGCCGCAACACACGGGACACGAGCATCTCGCCTTGTTGGCCGCGGAAGCCGGTGCGACCGACATCGAGACCTTCGTCCGCGAGGGCGCTGCGATGCTGTTGCAATTGCATCGCGAAGGCACGGTGCTCGGAACGCTCACCGAGCAAGCGATCACGACCCCGTAGGTATCGTCATCCCAGCGAACGCTGGGACCCATCTTGATCCTGCCTGAGATCGCCGGCACGCACGTCGTATCGCCAACCACGACGCCCACAGTTTGCGTTTCCATGGGTGACCGTCGACCGTCTGCTACGCTGGCGACATGGAACAAATGGCCACCGCAACCCCGTTTCGAAAGATGTCCGAGCGCTTCCGCGGCTATCTTCCGGTCGTGGTCGACGTGGAAACCGGCGGCTTCGACTGGAACCGCCACGCACTGCTGGAGATCGCCGCCGCGCCGATCGATCTCGATGAAAACGGCCGTTACGTCGTCGGCGAGGTCGCCAGCGCGCATGTCGTGCCCGCGCCCGGGACGCTGATCGATCCGAAGTCGCTGGAGATCACCGGCATCGACATCGACCACCCTTTCCGCGATGCTAAACCCGAGCGCGAGGCACTGGACCTGATCTTTGCCGTGGTGCGCGCCGCCGTGCACAGACACGGCTGCCAGCGCGCGATCCTGGTCGGACACAACGCGCATTTCGACCTGAACTTCCTCAATGCCGCGGTCGCGCGCGTTGGTCACAAGCGCAATCCGTTCCATCCGTTCAGCGTGTTCGACACGGTCACGCTGGCCGGCGTCGCCTACGGCCAAACCGTGCTGGCGCGCGCCGTGCAGGCAGCGGGCATGGAATGGAACAGCGCGCACGCGCATTCCGCCGTCTACGACACCGAGCGCACCGCGGAGTTGTTCTGCAGGATCGTCAACGCCTGGCCGCAACCCGCGGCCGTCCTGCCTCCTGCTTGAGGCGGCTTACCGTTGTCGTTCACGGCGCAGCCTGACGCCGCGCAAGATGCCGTAGCCGCTGACCAACATCCAGGCCAGCTCGAGCACGAACACCGACACGTTGAACTTGCCGAGCAGCGACACCAGGATCCCGGCCGCGCCGAGCAGGTTCATCAGCTGGTAGGCCAGGCCATTGCCCGACATGCGCCCGGCCTGCAGCAGGAAGAATCCGCCCAGGATCAGCAGCGTGCCGACGATGCCGACCCAGTCGTACCACGCCATCTCGATCGACATCATTTCGCGTGCTCCTGTCGTTGCCGCACCGCCTCGAACAGCGTGACGCCCGAGGCCACCGACACATTGAGGCTTTCCACGCCCTGCGCGGCGACGCCGGGCATCGGGATGGTGACCAGCTGGTCGCAATGCTCGCGCGTCAGGCGGCGCAGTGCCGTCGGCCTCGCCGCCGAGCACCAGCGCGACGTTGCCGCGCAGGTCGATCGCATACAGCGAGGCGGTCGCCTCGCCCGCCAGCCCGTAGATCCAGACGCCGAGCTGTTGCAGATCGCGCAGCGCACGCGCCAGGTTGGTCACGCGCACCACTGGCACGCTGTCGGCGGCGCCGGCGGAGGTCCTGCGTACCGTCGCATTGACCTGTACCGCCTTGTCCTTGGGAATGACGACGGCAGTGGCACCCGCGGCCGCGGCGCTGCGCAGGCAGGCACCGAGGTTGTGCGGATCCTGCACGCCGTCGAGGACGAGGATCAGCGCCTTGCCTTCGGCCGCTTCGACCAGGGCCGGCAATTCGTTCTCGTCCCACGTCTTCGCCGCCGCATAGCGCGCGACTACGCCCTGGTGGCGCATGCCGCCGGTCACGCCATCGAGCGCGTTCTGCGCGACGCGGCGCACATCGATGCCCTTGCGGCGCGCGCCTTCCTCGATCTCGGTCAGGCGCGGGTTCTTCGCGCCGGCTTCGATCAACACCTCGCGCACGTTGTCGGCGTCGTGCTCGACCGCGGCGGAAACGGCGTTGATGCCGGCGATCCATGGGTTTTGTTTGGTCATGGCGCTATTGTGCCGGTCGCTTGCGCTCTTAGCTCCTCCCCCTGCGTGCAGGGGGAGGTTGGGAGGGGGTTGCGAGGCGCGCAGCGCCGAACTTTCATGCGAAGAGCACCCCTCCCCAACCCTCCCCTGCCTTCGCAGGGGAGGGAGCAGATCTCAGTACTTCGCCTTCTTGCGCTTCGCTGGCTGCCCGCGCGGCGGCTTCGGCGGCATGTTGGCATCCCTGACCTGGCGTCCTTTCGCTCCGCGCGCCGGGAAGGCATGCGCCTGCGCGGCGGGCGCTCCAGCATCGGCCGCATCGAGCACCAGCCGGAAATCGATCTTGCGTTCCTCCAGGCTCGCCTTCAGCACCACGATGCGCGCGCGGTCGCCGAGGCGGAAGACGCGGCCGCCGCGTTCGCCGCTCAGCGTCTTGCGGATCGGGTCGAAGTGGTAGTAGTCGTTCGGCAGCTGGGTGACGTGGACCAGGCCATTGACCTTGGAATCGTCGAGCTCGATGAACAGCCCGAAGCTGGTGACGCCGCTGATCGTGCCGTCGAACTCGCTGCCGACATGCTGTTCCATCCAGGCGGCGCGATAACGGTCGTCGACCTCGCGCTGCGCTTCGTCGGCGCGGCGCGAACGCTCCGAACACTGCAGCGACAGCGCCGCCATCGCGTTCTTCGAATACAGGTAGCTCGCCGGCATTGCCGCCGGCGAGCGCGTGCTTGATCGCACGATGCACCAGCAGGTCGGGATAGCGGCGGATCGGCGAGGTGAAATGCGCGTAGGCCTCGAGCGCCAGGCCGAAATGCCCGATGTTGTCCGGCGCATACACCGCCAGGCTCTGGCTGCGCAGCACCACCGACTCCAGCAGCGTCGCGTCGGGACGATCGCGGATGGTGTCGAGCAGCTGGCGGAAATCGCGCGGCCGCACCTTCGCCCAGGGCGGCAGGCGCAGCTTGAATTCCTTCAGGAACTCGAGCAGGTCGGCGTACTTCGCCTCCGGCGGCTTGTCGTGGTCGCGGTACGGCGCCGGCACGTGCGCCTCCAGCAGGAACTTCGCCGCTTCGACATTGGCCGCGATCATGCATTCCTCGATCAGCTTGTGCGCGTCGTTCCGCTGCAGCATGCCGGCCTGGGTGACCTCGCCCTGCGGTCCGAGCACGAAGCGCACTTCCGATGACTCGAACTCGATCGCGCCGCGCTGCTGCCGCGCCTTGTCGAGGACGCGGTACAGCTGGTGCAGGCGCTGCACCTGCGGCAGCTGCGCGCCGATGAAGGCCTGCGCCTGCTCGCGGTCCTCGTCGGGCACGCCGTCGCCGACCGCGTTCCAGACCTGGGTGTAGGTCAGGCGCTCGTGCGAGTTCATGACCGCTTCGTAGAACTTCGAGTGCGCGACGTGACCGGCGCGGTCGACCTGCATGTCGCAGACGAAACACAGCCGGTCGACTTTCGGTTTCAGCGAGCAGATGCCGTTGGACAGCGTCTCCGGCAGCATCGGCACGACGAAGCCGGGGAAGTAGACCGACGTGGCGCGCTTGGTGGCCTCTTCGTCGAGCGGCGTTCCCGGGCGCACGTAGTGCGAGACGTCGGCGATCGCGACCACCAGGCGGAAGCCTTCGCGATTGGGCTCGCAATACACCGCGTCGTCGAAATCCTTGGCGTCCTCGCCGTCGATCGTGACCAGTGGCAGCTTGCGCAGGTCGACGCGCGACGCGGCCGTTGCAGCATCCACTTCCAGCGGCACGGCGGTCGGCTTCGGCGAGCGCTGCGGGCGGGAATTCGTGCGGGATCTCGTGGCCGTGGATCGCCGCTTCCACCGCCAGCGACGCCGTGAGCTTGTCGCCGAGCACGGCCAGCACGCGTCCGATCGGCGGGCGATGCGCATCGGGTGCATGCACGATCTCGCACACGACCAGCTGTCCGTGCTTCGCATCCATCCGCTCGTCGGCGGGGATCTGGATGTTGCGCTGGATGCGCCGGTCGTCGGGCACGACGTAGCTGATGCCGGATTCGAGCGTGAAGCGCCCGATCAGGCGGTTCAACCGGCGCTCGAGCACTTCGACGATCACGCCCTCGCGGCGGCCGCGCCGGTCGACATTGGTCACGCTGCCGAGCACGCGGTCGCCATGCATGGCCTTGCGCATTTCGGCCGGCGGCAGGAACAGGTCGTCGCCGACGCCGCTCTCCGGACGCAGGAAACCGAAGCCTTCGGGATTCGCGATCACCGTGCCGGCGATCAGGTCCAGCCGTTCGGCCGGCGCGTACGCGCCCTTGCGGTTCTGCAGCAGCTGGCCGTCGCGGACCATCGCGCCGAGGCGCTTGCCGAGGGCATCGAAACGGTCCGGCGCGGCGAGGCTCGAGTTCCTGCGCCAGCGCCTCGGCGCTCAACGGGCCATCAGCCGCGGCGAGCAACTGCAGGATGGCCTCGCGGCTGGCGATCGGATTTTCGTAACGACCCGCCTCGCGGGCGGCTTGCGGATCGCGGAACTCGCGCGTCGCGGGACGTTGCGCAGCTCCCGAAACAGCGGGTGCATCCGCGTCCACGAGGGTGTTGTGGTCCCTTCATCGCCTTGACCAGCGCGGCATCGGGCATCCACGGTGGTGGCTTACTGCCGCCGGACTCGTGCCCGCTCGCAGGCTTGCTTGTGCGCTTGGGAGCAGCCGGCTTCGCGCCGCGCTTGGGAGGGGTCTTGCCGCGGCCTGGGCCGCTCTTTCCGGGTGTTCTGGTCATCGCCGATATGGTACACGCCGCCACTTGCCGGCCTCGTCACTTCTCATGCGCATCGCATCGCGCATGCTCCGTTGACAAGCCTCGCGCCGCAACGCAACATACGCGCCCTGCACCTGCCCGGGTGGCGGAATTGGTAGACGCACTAGCTTCAGGTGCTAGCGGGGGCAACTTCGTGGAGGTTCGAGTCCTCTCCCGGGCACCACGCCATGCAGGCACTCGCTTGCGGCTCTGATGAACGAGCCGTCGCGAGCTGCGAAAACGAAGAACTGCGGTTTTTCGTGGCAATACCCAAACCCCTGCCTGCAGGGGTTTTTTATTGGCCGGCGTCGCGGCCAGCGAGATGCGCGCGGCTAGAATTGCGCAATCTCGCGCATGCTCGCGCCGCCATTCCCGGATTCCGCATGACCGATCCCGTCCGCCCCGCCTTCCACGGTTTCGAACAGATCCCGCTGCGCGAATACGCCGAGCGCGCCTACCTCGACTATTCGATGTACGTGGTGCTCGACCGCGCCCTGCCCTTCCTCGGCGACGGCCTCAAGCCGGTGCAGCGCCGCATCATCTACGCGATGAGCGAACTCGGGCTCAATGCCGGCGCCAAGCCCAAGAAATCCGCGCGCACCGTCGGCGACGTCATCGGCAAGTTCCATCCGCACGGCGACAGCGCCTGCTACGAGGCGCTGGTGCTGATGGCGCAGCCGTTCTCGTACCGCTATCCGCTGATCGAGGGCCAGGGCAATTTCGGCTCCAGCGACGATCCCAAGTCGTTCGCGGCGATGCGCTACACCGAGTCCAAGCTGACGCCGATCGCCGAAGTGCTGCTCGGCGAACTCGCGCACGGCACGGTCGACTGGGCTCCGAACTTCGACGGCACGCTGCGAGGAACCGACCTGGTTGCCGGCGCGCCTGCCGCACCTGTTGCTCAACGGCACCACCGGCATCGCGGTCGGCATGGCCACCGACGTGCCGCCGCACAACCTCAACGAGATCGTCAGCGCCTGCGTGCGCCTGCTCGACGATCCCGATGCCAGCGTGCGCGAGCTGTGCGAGCACGTGCGCGGTCCCGACTATCCGACCACCGCCGAGATCATCACGCCCGCTGCCGACCTGCTGGCGATGTACGAAACCGGCAACGGCAGCGTGCGTGCGCGCGCGACCTGGGTGAAGGAAGGCGCCAACATCGTCATCACCGCGTTGCCGTACCAGGTCTCGCCGTCGAAGGTGATCGAGCAGATCGCCGCAGCAGATGCGCGCCAAGAAGCTGCCGTGGCTGGAGGACCTGCGCGACGAGTCCGACCACGCCAACCCGATCCGCATCGTGATGATCCCGCGTTCCAGCCGGGTCGATGCCGAGCAGCTGATGGGGCACCTGTTCGCGACCACCGATCTGGAGCGCAGCTATCGCGTCAATCTCAACGTGATCGGCCTCGACGGCCGCCCGCAGGTCAAGAACCTGCGGATGCTGCTGTCGCGAGTGGCTGGTGTTCCGCACCGACACGGTGACCACGCCGCCTCAACCATCGCCTCGAACAAGGTCGAGCGCCGCCTGCACCTGCTCGAAGGCCTGCTGGTCGCGTTCCTCAACCTGGACGAGGTGATCCGCATCATCCGCAGCGAGGACGAGCCGAAGGCGGCCCTGATCGCCCGCTTCGAGCTCAGCGAGGACCAGGCCGACTACATCCTCGACACCAAGCTGCAAGCAGCTGGCGCGGCTGGAGGAAATGAAGATCCGCGGCGAGCAGGACGAACTCGACGCCGAGCGCGACCGCCTCATGACGCTGCTCGGCAGCAAGGCCAAGCTGAAGAAGCTGATCAAGGACGAACTGCTGGCCGACGCGAAGAAGTTCGGCGACGCGCGCCGCTCGCCGCTGGTCGCACGCGGCGCCGCGCAGGCGCTGGCCGAGACCGAACTGGTGCCGAGCGAACCGATGACCATCGTGCTCAGCGAAAAGGGCTGGGTGCGCGCGGCCAAGGGACACGACATCGACGCCGCCGCGTTGTCCTATCGCGATGGCGATGGCTTGCTGCATGCCGTCAAGGGGCGCAGCACGCAGCAGGTCGCCTTCCTCGATTCGACCGGCCGCAGCTATTCCACCATCGCCCATTCGCTGCCCTCGGCGCGCGGCAACGGCGAACCGCTGACCGGCCGTTTTGCGCCGACGCCGGGGGCCTCGTTCGTGGCATTGGCGAGCGGCGACAACGATGCGCGCTTCGTGCTGGCTTCCTCGCACGGATACGGATTCGTCACCCGTTTCGAGAACCTCACCGGCCGGCAGAAGGCCGGCAAGGCGATGCTGTCGCTGACGCCGGGAGCCGGCGTGGTGCAACCGGCGGCCGTGACGGATGTGACCAACGACCGCAGTCGTCGCAGTCACCAGCGCAGGTCACCTGCTCGCGTTCCCGCTCAGCGAGCTGCCGGAACTCGACAAGGGCAAAGGCAACAAGATCATCGAGATCCCGAAGGCCAAGCGCGGTACCGAGCGCGTGGTGGCGATCGCGGCCGTCTCGCCTGGCGGCACGCTGTCGGTGAAGTCCGGTACGCGCACGATGACGTTGTCGTTCAAGGATCTTGGACGAATATGTCGGAGCGCGCGGCAGTCGCGGCGGGTTGTTGCCGCGGGGTTGGCAGAAGGTGGACGGGCTTCATGTCGGTCGAGATACGTGGCGCAGCGCGCGGGATACGCGTATGCGCGGCGCGCGGGTATGCATGCGACCACGCGTGCGCGGCGCGCTACCGCGAGCCTCGACGGGCGTGGAGACGGTCGATGGAGCTGACTTCTGGGAACAACGCTGGCGCGAAGGCCAAATCAGCTTCCACCAGGACGAAGTAACGCCGCTGCTGCGGCAGTACTGGTCTTCGCTGGCGCTACCCGCGGGGAGCCGGGTCTTCGTTCCGCTTGGCCGGCAAGACGCTCGACATGGCGTGGCTGGCTGCGCAGGGCTATCGCGTGCTCGGCGTCGAGCTGTCGCAGGTGGCCGTCGACGGATTCTTCGCCGGGCACGGTCTGGTGCCGGAGCGCCGCGAATCGCGTTACGGCGTGCATCATGTCGCGGGCGACATCGAGCTCATCCGTGGCGATGCGTTCGCGCTCGATGCGGCCCTGCTGTCCGATTGCGCCGGCGTGTTCGATCGCGCTGCGTTGATCGCATTGCCGCCGGAGATGCGTCGCCGCTATGCCGCCGAACTGTATGCGCGCCTGCCGGAAGGCTGTCGCGGCCTGATGATCACGCTGGAATATCCGCAGCATGAGAAGGCGGGGCCGCCGTTCTCGGTCGATGAAGACGAGGTGCGGGCGCTGTATGAAGGGGACTGGCACATCGAACGTCTGGAGCGACGCGATATCCTGGCCGCGCAGCCGGGTTTCGTCGCCGAGGGCGTGACGCGGCTGGCGACGGTGGTCTATCGGCTGGAAAGGAAAGGCAGCGAGACGATGCCGGTTTGGATCGCGCCGGGAAGAAGCGAGCAAGAGCCGGACTCCACCACCCAACCCTCTCCGTAAACGGGAGAGGGAGCAGCAACGACTCGCGGCGGCTGGCTCATACAATGGGCCGGGGCAATCCGGGGAAGACCGCATGATCCGTTGGCTGAAACGTTCGGCGTTGCTGCTGCTGTTCCTCGTCGTCGCGGCCCTGTTCGGAGCGTGGTGGCTCATGCGCGGCAGCCTGCCCCAGCTCGACGGCGAACTCGCGCTGTCCGGCCTCTCGGCACCCGTGTCGATCCAGCGCGACAAGCTTGGCGTCGTCACCATCGATGCCGCCAACGAGACCGATGCCATGCGCGCGCTCGGCTACGTGCATGCGCAGGAACGCTATTTCGAAATGGACCTGATGCGGCGCACCGCGGCTGGCGAACTCGCCGGGCTGTTCGGGCCGATCGCACTGGAGACCGACAAGGAACATCGCGTCCACCGGATGCGCGCACGGGTGATGGCCGACCTCGGCGCCATCGCCGGCGACAGGCTGCCGCAATTGCAGGCCTACACCGACGGCGTCAACGCAGGCCTCGCCGATCTCAAGGTGCGGCCCTGGCCCTACCTGTTGCTGCGCCAGCAACCGAAGCCCTGGCTGCCGGCCGATTCGGCGCTGACCGGCTACGCGATGTATTTCGACCTGCAGGATTCGACCAACGCCCGCGAACTGGCGCTGTGGAAGATCGAGCAGCACGTCCCACCCGCGTTGTTCGCGTTGCTGGCGCGCGATGGCAGCAGCTGGGATGCGCCGCTGATCGGTCGTGCTCGCGGCGACGCGGTGTTGCCGACGGCCGAGCAGGTCGACCTGCGCAAGCTGCGCGCCCCAGACACCGACAAGCCTGATGCGCTGGCGCTGGTGGCCCTGCCAGAAGCATTGGAAATCGGCAGCAACAACTTCGCCGTGTCCGGTGCGCTGACCAGCGACGGCCGCGCGATCGTCGCCGACGACATGCACCTCGGACTGCGCGCGCCGAATATCTGGTTTCGTGCGCGACTGCGCTATGCCGATGCACGGGCGCCGCGCGGAAAGGTCGATGTTTCCGGATTCACGCTGCCCGGCTTGCCCGCCGTGGTGGTCGGAAGCAACGGCCATGTCGCCTGGGGATACACCAACAGTTACATCGATACCACCGACTGGATGCGCCTGACCCTTTGCGCACCGAAAACAGGTGCGGCCGCGCCCTGCGCACGCATCGCCAGGCATCGCGAAACCATCGATGTCGCCGGTGGCACGGCGGTGAAGTTCGACGTCGAGGAGACCGAATGGGGTCCCGTCCTGCATCGCGAACCGGACGGCAAGGCATTGGCGCTACGTTGGACCGCGCAGCTGCCAGGCTCGATCAGTTTCGGTATCGCCAATCTCCCCGCCGCAGGCAATCTCGCACAAGCGCTGGCCGTTGCCGACCACGCCGCGATGCCGACACAGAACCTCGTGCTGGGAGATGCCAACGGAGAGATCGCCTGGCGCTTGCTGGGGCCTGTGCCGGAACGAACGGGAGCCTGCTCTGCGGCGCATCTCGTGGAAAACGGCGATCCGTCCGACGCACGACTGACAGCCACGTCCGCACGAGACGTAGGATGCAGCCAGTGGGGCATTCGGACCGATGACGCCCCAGCACTGAAGCATGCGCCTGCGGGCCGCCTCTGGACCGCCAACAACCGGATCGTCGACGGCGAAGCCTTGGCTCGCGTCGGCGATAGCGGTTATGCCCTCGGCGCGCGCGCCAGGCAGATCCGCGACGATCTCTTCGGCAAACAGCAATTCGACGAACGCCGCCTGCTCGCGATCCAGCTCGACGACCGTGCGCTGTTCCTGGCGCGTTGGTGGCAGCTGCTGCGCGACGAAGCCGCGCGCGCCAAATCGCCGGCGTTGCAAGAACTCGCCGATGCCGCCGCGTCGTGGCAAGGCCGCGCCAGTACCGATTCGGTCAGCTATCGCATCGTCCGCGCCTGGCGCCTGGCGGTAAACGAACGCATCGCCAACGGCCTGACCGCGCCCGCGCAGGTGGCCTTGGGCAAGGATTTCGAGATGCCTGCCCTGCAACAACTCGAAGGCGTCGCGTGGCCGCTGGTGACGCAGCGACCCGCACATCTGCTGTCGCGGCGCTTCGCGAACTGGGAGGCATTGTTCGAGGACGCTGCCGAGCAGGTGCGCGATGAACTCCTGAAGGAAGGTCCACTTGCGCAGCGCACCTGGGGCGAGCGCAATACGGCAGCGATCTGCCATCCGCTGGCCCGCGCGATTCCACTGTTCGGCAAGCGCCTGCTGTGCATGCCACCGGATCAGCTCGCGGGCGACAGCAACATGCCGCGCGTCGTCGGGCCCGCAGTCGGCGCCTCCGAACGCATGGTGGTATCACCCGGCCACGAAGCCGACGGCATCATCCACATGCCCGGCGGCCAGAGTGGCAATCCGTTGTCGCCGTTTTGGGGCGCGGGGCACGATGATTGGGTGCATGGACGGCCGACGCCGTTCCTGCCTGGGAAGACGGAATACACGCTGCGCTTGAAACCGCTCGCACCCTAGCCTTCTCCCGCTTGCGGGAGAAGGAGGCGCGAAGCGCCGGATGAGGGTACGGCTCTTCACTCGATCGCTCGATGCATCGACTGGCGCTGCATCGTGTCGCGTGATCGAACCGTTACAGCGCCGCGTTATGCACCCCCGCCACGGCACGCCCCGACGGATCCGCCGCATTCGCGAACGCCGCATCCCACGCGATCGCCGCCGGCGACGAGCACGCGATCGACTTGCCGCCCGGCACCGTTCGCGCACAGGCGTCGCCGGGAAATGCCTGCTCGAACAAGGCCCGATACAGATACGCTTCCTTCGTCTGCGGCGTGTTGATCGGAAAGCGTTCGGCCGCAGCCGCGAACTCGTGTTCGCTGACATGCGCCTCGGCATGCGCCTTCAGCCCATCGATCCAGCCATAGCCGACACCATCGCTGAACTGTTCCTTCTGCCGCCACAGGATCGAGTCCGGCAGGTAGCCGGCGAAGGCCTCGCGCAGCACGGCCTTCTCGATGCGACGCGCTCCATCGGGCACGGTCCCAGTCCGGCTGTCACCGACCATTTTCGCTCGCGCATCTATCCGCATCGCCACATCGAGGAATTCGACGTCGAGGAACGGCACCCGCGGCTCCACGCCCCAGGCCATCATCGACTTGTTGGCGCGCAGGCAGTCGAAGCTGTGCAGGGCGTCGAGCTTGCGCACGGTTTCTTCGTGGAACTCGCGCGCATTCGGCGCCTTGTGGAAGTACAGATAGCCACCGAAGATCTCGTCGGCACCCTCCCCCGACAGCACCATCTTCACCCCCATCGCCTTGATGCGCCGCGCCAGCAGGTACATCGGCGTCGACGCGCGGATCGTGGTGACGTCGTAGGTCTCGATATGGCGGATGACTTCCGGCAGCGCATCGAGGCCCTCCGCGAAGGTGTACTTGAAGCCGTGGTGGACGGTGCCGATGGCTTCCGCTGCGACCTCCGCGGCGGCGAGGTCCGGCGATCCTTCCAGGCCGATCGCAAACGAATGCAGGCGCGGCCACCAGGCTTCGGCGAGATCGTCGTCCTCGACGCGATGACGGGCGAAGCGCGCAGCGCAGGCGGCCACGAGCGAGGAATCCAGGCCGCCGGACAACAGCACGCCGTACGGCACGTCGGTCATCAACTGGCGATGCACGGCACGTTCGAATGCTGCGCGGAGTTCTTCCGGCGACACGGCGACGCCCTCGGTGGCGGCGTAGTCGCGCCAGGGCTTCTCGTAGTACTTCGTCAATGCGCCGGTGTCGCTATCGTAGTAATGGCCCGGCGGGAAGGCCGCCACGTCCTCGCACACCCGCACCAGCGCCTTCATTTCCGAAGCCACCCACAAGCGGCCATCGGCATCGTGGCCCCAGTACATCGGGCAGACGCCGATCGGATCGCGCGCGATCACGCAACGCTGCCGCGATTCGTCCCACAGCGCGAACGCGAAGATCCCGTTGAGGCGGTTCAACCAGGCGCCGATGTCGGCGTCGTCGCGGTACAGCGCGTTGATGACCTCGCAGTCGGAACCCGTCTGCATCGCATAGGCATGGGCGAGCGATTGCTCCAGGTCGCGGTGGTTGTAGATCTCGCCGTTGACCGCGAGCACCAGTTGCCGATCCGCCGACAGCAGCGGCTGCGCGCCACCGGCCGGGTCGACGATGGCCAATCGCTCGTGCACGAGCAGCGCGGACTTGCCGGCGTACACGCCCGACCAGTCCGGCCCGCGGTGGCGCTGGCGCGCCGACAGCGACAGCGCCAGCGGCCGCAGTGCGGCCAGGTCTGCGCCGGGACGCAGGTCGAACACTCCCAAGATGGAACACATCAAGCTTTCTCCTCGCCAAAAACGAAAAAACCCGCGCTTGCGGCGCGGGTTTCAGGACACTGGGCGTTGCTCTCGCTCGCCTAGTCGCCACCCCGCCGCATGGGCACGCGGTTATTCGAACGCGGATTATTGGCGTTCTGCGAAGCGCGGGCGGTGGCGACGGAATGCAACATGCTGTCGAAACTAACCCGCCCGTCAGCGCTTGGCAAGCGGCACGAGCAGCCGCTCGATCAGCGCTCGATAAACGTCGGGCAGCGCCTCCAGGTCGGCGACGCGGACATGCTCGTCGACCTGGTGGATGCTGGCGTTGACCGGCCCGATCTCGATGCATTGCGCGCCGAGAGGCGCAATGAAGCGCGCGTCGGACGTGCCGCCGCCCGTACTTTCCTCGGGCGCTGCGCCCGCGAACTGCGTCAGCACCTCGCGCGCGGCCGCGCGCAGCGGACCTTCCGGCGTATGGAACGGTTCGCCACCGCGCTGCCAATGCACTTCGTAGTCCAGGCCGTGCGCCTGCAGTACGGCTTCGCATTCGCGCTCGAGTTGCGACGCCTGCCAGTTCGGATTGAAGCGCAGGTTGAACAGCACCTGCAGCTCGCCCGGGATCACGTTGTTGGCGCCGGTGCCGGCATGCACGTTGCTGATCTGCAGGCTGGTCGGCGGGAAGGTCTCGTAGCCCTCGTCCCAGTGCCGCGCGGCGAGTTCGGCCAGGGCCGGCATCGCCTGGTGGATCGGGTTGCGCGCCTTGTCGGGATAGGCGACGTGGCCCTGGATGCCACGCACGCTCAGCGTCGCCGACAGCGTGCCGCGACGACCGACGCGCAGCAGGTCGCCGAGCTTCGCCTTCGATGAGGGCTCGCCGGTGATGCACCAGTCGATGGCCTGGCCACGCTCGCGGAAGGTTTCGGCGACGCGGCGCACGCCGTCGATGGCATCGCCCTCCTCGTCCGAGGTCAGCAGCAGCGCGATGGTGCCCGGATGCCGCGGATGCGCGGCAACGAAAGCTTCCAGCGCGACCACGAACGCGGCGACGCTGCCTTTCATGTCGGCAGCGCCACGCCCGTACAACACGCCGTCGCGGATCTCGGGTACGAAGGGATCGCTCGACCAGCGCTCGCGCGGACCCGCAGGCACCACGTCGGTGTGGCCGAGCAGCACCAGTACCGGCGCGCCTGCGCCGTGCGTCGCCCACAGGTTGTCGACGTCGCCGTAGCGCAGGTGTTCGCAGCTGAATCCGGCGCGTTGCAGGCGTTCGGCGATCAGCGCCTGGCAGCCGCCGTCGTCGGGCGTCACCGATGGCCGCAGCAGCAGTTCCTTGGTCAGCTCGACGACTTCCCTCATCACGAACTCCGCTTGTGCCGGCTCACATCTTAGCGTGCGCGGCGCGCAGGCAAGGCGCGTTACGCAAGCCCGAAGCGTTGCTTGAAGCCCTTGTCGCGTGAAGCCCTGCGTGACGATGCCGTCGCCCGTGACCACGATCGGGCGACGCATCAGCTGCGGATACTCCTTCAGCAACAATTGCCATTCGGCATCCGAACCGGGCGTCTTGCGATTTGGCGGCAGGTTGCGCCAGGTGGTCGAGGACTTGTTGACCAGCGCGTCCCAGCCGCCGGCCTGCTTCGACCACGCCGCGATCCTGTCGGCGGGCTGGCGGTCGTCGCGATAGTCGATGAAGGTATGCGCCACGCCGAAGCGATCCAGCCATTTGCGGGCTTTCCTGCAGGTGTCGCAGTTGGAGAGGCCGTAGAGGGTCGTCATGGAATTCCGTTGTACCCCGATCGTCATTCCCGCGAAGGCGGGAACCGGGGGACTTTATGTCGTCTATCCAGGCATGGATCGTATCGAGTTCGTATGCATCGCAGCTTCGTTCGCCCCTCATCCGCCTTACCTCAACTGCCTGACGGCAGTTTCGACCTTCTCCCCGCTGCGCGGAGAGAAGGAAAGACATCAGTCGGCATGTCCCCGCAGCAGTTCGTTGATCGAGGTCTTGGCGCGCGTCTTCGCATCGACCTGCTTCACGATCACCGCGCAATACAGCGAATGCGAACCGTCCTTCGCCGGCAGCGAGCCGGAAACGACCACGCTTCCCGGCGGCACCACGCCGTAGGAGATTTCGCCGGTCATGCGGTTGTAGATGCGCGTCGACTGGCCAATGAACACGCCCATGCCGATCACGCTGTGGTGGCCGACGATCACACCTTCGACGACCTCCGAGCGCGCGCCGATGAAACAGTGGTCCTCGATGATCGTCGGCGCTGGCCTGCAGCGGTTCCAGCACGCCGCCGATGCCGGCGCCGCCGGAGATGTGGCAGTGCTTGCCGACCTGCGCGCAGGAACCGACCGTGGCCCAGGTATCGACCATGGTGCCGGCGCCGACGTGGGCACCGATGTTGATGAAGCTCGGCGTCAGCACCACGTCCTTGCCGAGGTAGGTGCCGCGCCGCACGACCGTTCCCGGCAGCACGCGCACGCCGAGCTTGCGGAATTTGGCTTCGTCGAAGTCGGCGAAGCGCAGCGGGATCTTGTCGTAGTACGGCGCGGGATCGGCCTCGACCAGCTCCATCTCCTGCGTGCGGAAATACAGCAGCACGGCCTTCTTCAGCCATTCGTTGACGGTCCAGCCGCCCTTGCCGTCGGGCTCGGCAACGCGGAATTCTCCCGTTTCCAGGCCTTCGATGACGCGCTCGACGGTCGGCCGCGTGGAGCCTTCGATCTCATCGGGCGTCAGCATCGTGCGCCGTTCCCAGGCGCTGTCGATCATGAACTTCAACTCGTCGGCACCGGGCTCCGTTCGGCACCACTTTCACTTTCTTCTTCGTGGCCTTGCGGGGACTCATCCTGCGGCTTCTCCATCGAGGCGGGCCAGCAAAGTGTCGCGCAATGCCTGCCGTTGGTTGTCGTCGAGCGCGCGATCGTGCGCGTCGCTGATGCGGAAAACGTCCTCGGCGCGTTCGCCGAAGGTGGCGACGCGCGCGTCGTGCACGCGCAGCCGCTGCGCGCGCAGCACGTGCGCGATGTCGGCCAGCAGGCCCGGACGATCGGTACAGGCGATGCTCAACAGCGTGTGCCGGGCCTCCGTGCCGCCGTCATGCGCGCTGCCAGCGAAGGTTCCGTCGTCAGACTTGCCGTCGTCGAAGCCGATCTGCGGCGCGATGCGGAAATGGCGCAGGTGCCGTGGCTGCGTGCGCCGCGCCGGCCAGACGCGGTCGAGCGAGCCGGACAGCACGCCGCCGAGGCGTTGTTCGATCTGCGTCGCCGTGATGCCCTGGCGCGCATCGACGGGCACCACTTCGAAGCTGTCGAAGATCGTGCGCCCCGGACCATCGAGCGCGCGCGCCTGCTGGATCGCCAGACCCATGCGGTCGAGCGTGATCACGATCGCCGCGAACAGGCCGTCGCGATCCGGCGAATGCACGAAGACTTCGAAGGCGCCGACACGCTCGGCGAGCGCGCGGGCGTGCACCACCGTGTCGCCGGCTGCGGCATCGCGCAACGCCATCGCCTGCCATGCGACGTGGCCCGGGCGGCTGCGCAGGAAGCCTTCCTCGGGCATGCGCGCGAACAGCGATTCGATTTCGACGACGTCCAGGCCCTGCTCCGCCAGCAAGCCCTGAGCGGTCCCGCGCGTTTCGGCGCTGCGTTCCTCGGCCGCGACCGGATGCTCCAGCCCGCGACGCAGCGCGAAGCGCGTCGCCACGTGCAGGTCGACCAGCAGCCGGTCCTTCCACGCGTTCCAGAGCTTGGGCGAAGTGCCGGCGATGTCGGCGCAGGTCAGCAGGTACAGGTAATCCAGGCGCTGGCGATCGGCGACCTGCGCGGCGAAGCGATGGATGACCGCGGGATCGGCGATGTCCTGCTTCTGCGCGGTGATCGACATCAGCAGGTGCTTGAGCACCAGCCACTCGACCAGCGCCGCATCGGACTCGGAGAGCCCATGCGCGGTGCAGAATTCGCGCGCGTCGACCGCGCCGAGTTCGGAATGGTCGCCGCCGCGGCCCTTGGCGATATCGTGGAACAAGCCGGCCAGCAGCAACAACTCCGGCTTGCGCAGGTACTGCCAGATCGTATGCGCCATCGCGAAGCGCTCGTCCGGCTCGCCCGACGCGAACAAGGCGAGGTTGCGCAGCACTGCCAGCGTGTGCTGGTCGACGGTGTAGACATGGAACAGGTCGAACTGCATGCGCCCGGAAACGCGCGCGAAGGCCGGCAGCCATCGCCCGAGCACGCCCAGCCGCGCCATGCGCTCGAGCGTCTTGACCGGTTGCGGACCGCGCAGCAGGGCCATGAAAGTCTCGCGCAGCGACTGGTCGGCGTGATCGTAGGAGGGCAACGACGGCAAGGCCTCTGCCAGCGCGCGCGCGGTTTGCGAGTGCAGGCCACGCACCTCGCGCCGTGCCGCCCAGGTCGCGAACAGCGCGAACACACGCGCGGCATTACCGTGCAGGGTGGCGAGGTCGCGCACCGCAAGATAGCCGTTGCGCAGCTCGAAATCCGCATCGAGCGGCTCGGCCTTCGATTCGCCCTCGAGCTGTTCCTCGAAACGCTGCAGCAAACGGTCGCTCAAGCGCAGCACCGTCGCCGCGCTGCGGTAGAAACCCTGCATCATCTGTTCGACGGCGAGGTTGTCGGCGTCGTCGACGTGGCGCAGGCGCGCGGCGAGGTTCTTCTGGTGATCGAAGCGCAGGCGTTCCTCGCGCTTGCCCGCGACCAGGTGCAAGCCGAAGCGCAGTCGCGAGAGGGCGTGGTTCTCGCGTCGCAGGGTCGCGTACTCGTCGGCGCCGAACTGGCCGAGCGCGACCAGCGATTCGAAGTCGTCGGTGCCGAGCACGCGGATCGCCATCCAGCGCAAGGTCTGCAGGTCGCGCAGGCCGCCCGGGCCTTCCTTGAGATTGGGCTCGAGATTGTCGGCCGTGTCGCCGAACCGTGCGTGCCGGGCACGCTGTTCGTCGCGCTTGGCGATGAAATAATCCTGCGCTGGCCAGGCGTGGGCGGGCGAGATCGCATCGGCCAACTGCACGACCGCCGCGGCATCGGCCACCAGCGGGCGCGCCTCCATCAGTGCGGTCAGCACCGTGATGTCGGCGCGGCAGGCCTGCGTGCACTCCTCGACCGAACGCACCGCGTGTCCGACCGGCAGCCCGGCATCCCACAGCAACGCGAACAGCTGCGCCAGCGCTTCGGCGTGGGCCGCCTGCGCGATCGTGGTCGGCCAGCACCAGCAGGTCGATGTCCGACTGCGGGAAGACCTCACCGCGTCCGTAACCGCCGACCGCGAACAGGCTCAGTCGGGCATCGTCGGCAATGCAGCGCTTCCAGGCATCGCGCACCAGCGCATCGGCCGCCGTGGCGCGGACCGCCACCAGTCGCGAGACATCTTCTTCGGCATCGAAACGCGCGGCCAGCGCCGCGTCGGTCTGCGCCAGCGCCTGCCGGGCCGCGGCCGACCATGCGTCAACCTGGCTGTCGTCGGCACGCCTCGCCGCGTGGGGATGGGCGGCGGTCGCCATGGTCAGAGGTCGTTGTCGTCGCCCGGGAGTCGGGTCAGGATCTCGACGCCGTCCTCGGTCACCGCGACGGTGTGTTCCCACTGCGCCGACAACTTGCGGTCCTTGGTCACCACGGTCCAGCCATCGGGCAGCACCTTGGTGTGGCGCGCGCCCTCGTTGATCATCGGTTCGATGGTGAAGGTCATGCCCGGCTTGAGCACCACGCCGTCGCCGGGGCGGCCGTAGTGCAGCACCTGCGGCTCGTCGTGGTAGACCTTGCCGATGCCGTGGCCGCAGTACTCGCGCACCACGCTGAAGCGCTCGGCTTCGGCGTGCTGCTGGATCGCGTGGCCGACATCGCCGAGCGTCGCGCCGGGCTTCACCGCGCGGATGCCGCTTGAACATCGCCTCGCGCGTGGTCTCCACCAGGCGCCTGGCCATCACCGACGGCGTGCCGACGTAATACATGCGGCTGGTGTCGCCGTGCCAGCCGTCCTTGATGACGGTGACGTCGATGTTGACGATGTCGCCGTCCTTCAGGATCTTGCCCGGGCTCGGGATGCCGTGGCAGATGACATTGTTGACCGACGTGCAGACCGTGGCCGGGAAGCCGCGGTAGCCGACGTTGGCCGGGATCGCCTGCTGCACGTTGACGATGTGGTCGTGGCAGATGCGGTCCAGCTCCTCGGTGGTCACGCCCGGCTTCACGTACGGCGCGACCACCTGCAGCACCTCGGCCGCGAGGCGGCCGGCGACGCGCATCTGCTCGATGTCTTCGGGGGTCTTGAGGGTGATGGTCATGGTGCAATTATCGTCGATTTCACAGGCGCCTGAACCTGACGGTCACGGACTGTCCGCGGAGCAACGCCTCGCTTTACAGGGGCAACCGTCAGGGCTTCCGCGTGCAGTACGCCGAGCCAGGGCAAAAGGTGCAGGCAACTCTCCGGACCACTTATGCCTCGCTGCCCGGCCACTGTGCAAAAGCGATGAGGCCTCAGGTGCCGCAAGTGTTTGTCGCGCGCCTCACGAGCCGTGGAAAACCCGTTTCCACGCCCGTGGATCGCCGGGCGCCGCGACCGATGGGCTGTTCCCAACTTCCTCACGGACATTCAGTTCGGGGGGTTGAGAAAACGCGACCCACATACGGCCTCAGTCTGAAAATGTGACTAACGACACCGTCCTGGGCGCCGAAAACTGACGTAAATGTCACTATGTGACACTTAGTGACCTATTATCAGGTTCGGTTCAGGTAGGAATTTTCACATGATATAAACACGCTCCTTGACCGAGTTCAAAGAAAAAATGGCCCGATCTCTCAGTTGGCATGCTTTCTGCTCTCCGCCTTCGGTGGGCAGCGTCATCGACAGATTCGCGCCGCACTGCCCTACCCGTCTCCGACCATGGATCTTCCCGCTATGCGCATGAACACCAAGACCCTCCTGGCCACCGCCCTGCTGGCCGCTGTTCCGATGCTGGCGAACGCCGAATCGACGTTCACCACCGGCACCGGCACACCGATCACCGCCTCGGCACGCCTGGACTTCCAGGTTGCGGTTCCGAAGATCCTTTACCTGCGCGTGGGTACGGGTACCGACTTCGCGACCAGTGCGACCATCAACCAGATTGCCTTCACCGTCCCCGCCGCCAATGTCGGTAACGGCACGCCGATCGCCGCAACCGCTGCCTCGGGCGATCTCGGCAACGGCGTCGTCACCGCTCGCGTCATCGGCAACAACGGCAACATCACCTTCACCTCGACCACGCTCGGTGCATTGAGCAACGGCGCGGCCGGCGACACGATTTCCTATGCCGAGATCGGCACGACGGTCGCGGCCCTGACCTCGGCCGTACCGCTTCCGCATCCGACGCTGGCCGACGGCGCCACGACCACGCTGACGCTGACTCCAGTGAGCGGCAAAGTCGTCAATCGCGACGCGCGCTGGACGTATGCGTATCAGAACACCAACGTCGTCGCGCCCGGTACCTACGGCGGCGTCAACGCCAACAACAGCCGCGTTACCTACACCGCGTCGATGCCATAACCGAGCGTCGCTCGACTTGCCGGGGCCCGCGATCCGGGCCCCGGGGTTCTGACGACACGGGGAGGTCCGATGTCCACGTCCATTCGCGGCCTGCAGGGGCTGCTCTGCTTGCTCGTGCTGGGCGTGTGCGATGTTGCCCAAGCTTTCGTGGTCAACATCGCGCCCGGGCCGCGGGCCGTGTATCTGCGCGTGGGCAATGGCGTGTTCACCGGCAACTACAACGGCGGTGGCGTACCCGGTAGCGGAGGTGCCATCAATCTGGTCTCGGTGTCCGTGCCCGCCGCGGCATTGGGGAACGGCGTCAACCAGGCGATGACCACCAATGCCACGAACGGCGTCAGCAACTACGACGGCTTTGCGTTCTGCAACGTGCCGGCCGAGATCTACATCGGTGGTTTCTACCGGCTGCCTGGCGCCACCGGCACGGCCACGTTGACGGCGGTCGCCCCGGCCAATCTGGTCAACGCGACCGGCGACACCATTCCTTTTTCCCAGATCACCTGGACCAGCACGGGCAACGGCGATGGCACCGCGGCACAACCAGTCCCCGCCGGAACGTTCACGGGCGGCACGCAAACCCTGGCCAGCTTTCCGGTGAATACCTGGCGCGAGAGCTGTCACGCCTTCAGCTATGGCAATGATGCGGTCGTCGCGGCAGGAACATTCACGGGGCGTGTCGTCTACACGTTGAGTGCACCATGAAGCTGCTACCCGTGGCTGTGGGGAGTGGGTTTGGGTCTTCTGGCGTCGCCGGCGATTGCGACGACCATCGCGTCGACGACAGCGCGAGCCAGGTGCTGGGCAATACCCTGCAGATGAAGTGGGATTCGGTCGCACCGCAACGTGGCCAGCGTCCGACCGTATCGGGGGCGATCACGGTGCTCGTGCGCCTGAACCTGGCGCCGTGGCAGGGCCGTACGGGGCGCGTCTACATGACGCTACCGGCCCAGCCGGCCGGCCAGACGAGCGCGACCTGGACCACGCAAGGCCAGCTGCTGCCCGGCATCTTGCGCGCTGGCGAACGCACGCTCGTGTATGCGGGCGTCATGCCGGCAGGCCTGTACGAAGACACGATGCGCATGGTGATTCAGGCCGACGGCCAGCGCCTGGTCCGCGTCGAACAGTTGAATTTTTCTTTCGAGATCGACGTGGAGAGTCCGTGATGCAGCATGTGTTTTTCCGGGCATGTCTGCGTCATGCTTGGCTTGCTCGGCCCGACGATGGCTGCAGCCCAGGGCTTCTCGGCCTTGGTGTCGCCGCCGCGTTTCGAGGACAGCGCCAAGGCCGGCACGACCTATCGCAATATCGTGGAGATCTCCAACGTCTCCGCCAACCCTTCGCATTTCACGTTGAAGACGGCTGACTGGACGCTCGACGGTCACGGCGCCGCGGTGTTCGTCGATGCCTGGCGCCGGACAGCTGTCGGCCGTGGGTCGGGCATCGAGGCGCCCGAAATCACGATTGCCGGCAACGCCAAGCGCCGCTATCGGTTCGAAGTCGTCGTGCCGCCCGATGCGCCCAGCGGACAATGCCGCTTCGCCATCCTGATCGAGGGCGACCCGGAGCCAGTGGCTAATGCGCAGACCCCACCGGTCTCCGGACGCATCGGCATCATCGTCTACCTGACGATCGGCGATGCCGCCGCGCAGTTGTCGGTGACCGGCGCCAAGGCCGAAGCGGTCGACGGTCGCACCGTGCCGGTGCTGCAGGTGCGCAATGCAGGCAATGCCCACGGCCGCCTTGCCGGGCTCATCGACGGCGTCGACGCGAAGGGCCGCAAGTTCGCGTTCGCGCCCTCGGGGCTGCCGGTGTTGCCTGGCGAAACGCGCGCCATCGCGTTGACGCCCGAGGGCGATGACCCGGACACGCCGGCACCTGCGATCGCCTATCCAGTGCGGTTGAAAGGCCGCTTGGAATGCGGATGCCCAACGCCTCGACATCGATACCGTCGTTGCGCCATGACCACCCGGCGCGGGAGCGCAAGGCGAGCGCTCGCCATTCTCATTGCGTCCATTCTTTGGGACTCGGCACAGGCCGCGGATCCCGAGCCGCATCAAGGCGCCTTACCGCGACCGCATCATCGCGCCGCAATCGCTCGGCCCCGCTGCCTGCGGATGACGAGGAACGGATCGACAGCAGCGGCTTGCCGAGGTCGATCCGCTTCGAAGTCAACCTCGCCCAGACCGAACGCGGCGACGAGACCTTCGGTGAGCAGGGCGTGTCGGCCGGTGGATTCTGGGAAACGCCGACGTGGGGCAGCTTCTCGCTCGACGCCACGCTCTTCCACAGCAATCGCGATCGCTTCCAGGACAACGGCGGCTGGGGCGGCGCGGCGACGCTTTGGCAGCGCAATCTCTTCGTAGACGGCGGCTGGCGTCTCGACAACGGCCTGGGCGTGATCAGCACGCCTTCGCTGGAGCTGCAGCGCAACCAGTACCGTTTCTTTCTGCCGACGGTGCCGTTTGCCGGCGTCAGCACGCAGTGGACGCAGGATGCGCGCGATGTGGTCGTGTACGGCGCGGTCGGTCGTGCCGGCCTCTACAACGGCACTCGCGTGGTCGGCTTCGACCTGGCCGACGGTTATGTCGGCTCGGCCGGCGCGCAATGGCGTTGGGCGCCGGGCTGGACCGGCTCTGCCGCCTATCTCGGCACGCACGGACGCATCGAGCCGGACAACCGCGGAGAAGCGGTGCTTCGTCGACGACGCCACCCAGGCCGTGCACCTGGCCAGCGCCTGGGAAGGGAGCGCGCGACGCGGTGCAGGTCAACGCGCTGGCCAGCGACACGCGAACGCGGCGCAGCTCAGGGCTTGTGGGTCGATGCCAGCGCCCGCCGCGGGCGCTACCGTCACAACTACGGCGTCTTCTCGCTCGACCCCGAACTCGCCTGGGGCGCGCTGCCGATCAACAACGACGTGCGCGGCGGCTACTACCGGCTCGCTTACCAGTTCGCGCGATGGAGCTGGAATGCCGGGATCGACGACATCCGCTCCATCAGCGGCGACGGGTTCGACGGTCAGTACGGCAACGCCTTCGTGCGCTATCAGGCCAGCAGCACCTTGGGATATGGCGGCAGCCTCAGCGCAAGACATACGCCCGAGAATACCTACGCGACGCAGTTGTTCGCCGACAAGCTCACCGACTGGGGACAGACCCGGCTGCAATTCGACTATGCCGACGCCGGCACGGACGGCGGCGACAGCTGGCTGGTCAGTGTCGACCAGGCGTTGCCTCTGCGGGAAGGCGCGCGGCTGTCGGCATCGCTGGCTTACGGCGAACTGAGCTATTTCGATCAGGCGCCGACGGCGACCACGACGTTCGCGCTCTACGGTGGCCGCGACCTGACCGATACCCTGTCCGTCGACGGCACCGCGCGATGGACGCATGGCAACGGTCCCAGCGCGATGCGCGGACTCGATTTCAATCTGGGCGTGAATTGGCGCGTCAGCCCGCGTTGGTCGCTCGCCGCCGCGTTCTACCAGAGTCAGGGCTCGCAGCGTTCGCCCTTCATTCTCGATCCGCTGGTGACCGAAACACCGTTCATCTCGGTACCCCGCGATCGTTCGGTGTTCCTGACCTTGCGTTACGACCGGCAAGCGGGCCGACCGATGGCCGTGCTCGGCGGCGCGCCGGGCGCCGCGGTCGGCAGCATCGCCGGCTCGCTGTTTCTGGACGACAACAACGATGGCGCACGCGCCGCATCCGAGCAGCCGGCCGCGAACGTCACCGTCGTGCTCGACGGCCGCTATTCGGTCCGTACCGACAGCAACGGCCAATTCGAGTTTCCGCGGGTAGCGACCGGTTCGCACCGCATTACGATCCTGCCCGACAACCTGCCTCTGCCCTGGTTCGTAGACGAGGGCGCCGCGCAACAGAGCATCCAGGTGCGCGTCCGCCAGACCACGCGTCTGGACATTCCCGCAGGGCGCCAGCGATGACGGACGGTGCCGCGGAGGTCATGTCTGTGGCCGCATCCCGCCCAGCCCGTAGAACCGGCATCTGCAGCGACCCGACACAGCGAGGCGTCACATACTGGTCGAGGCACCTGTCGGCTTGCGCTAAACCGCTGATTCCAGCTAGAATTGCGCGGCTGACCGGACCAGAGTCCTGGTCAACCGTCCACGACGGACGACACCGTCGAATCCACACCTGCTGCAAGCACCCGTGCCGGGGTGCCCCGCCTCCTTCCGGAGACAGGGTTCGGCCACGGAGGCAGCGGGGAGGCCCAACCCCGGAACCTTTCGCCTTCACGGGCGGACCGCCTTCACCCACCGGCGGCCGGTTCCTTATTTCGGAGTCACTTCAATGCCCCAAGTCACCATGCGCCAGATGCTGGAAGCCGGCGTCCATTTCGGCCACCAGACGCGTTACTGGAATCCCAAGATGGGCCCGTACATCTTCGGCGCCCGCGGCAAGATCCACATCATCAATCTCGAGAAGACCGTTCCGCTGTTCACCGACGCGATGAACTTCATCTCGGCGATCGCGCAGAAGCGCGGCATGATCCTGTTCGTCGGCACCAAGCGCAGCGCGCGCGATCCGATCAAGGAAGAAGCCGAACGTTGCGGCATGCCCTACATGGTGCAGCGCTGGCTCGGCGGCACGCTGACCAACTTCGCCACGGTGAAGAAGTCGGTGTCGCGCCTGAAGGAACTGGAAGCCGGCGAGACCGACGGCAGCTTCCAGAAGCTGGTCAAGCACGAAGTGCTCGGCCTGCGCCGCGAGCGCGACAAGCTGCTCGCCTCGCTCGGCGGCATCAAGGAAATGAACCGCCTGCCCGATGCGCTGTTCGTGATCGACATCGGCCATGAAGACATCGCCATCAAGGAAGCCAAGAAGCTCGGCATCCCGGTGATCGCGGTGGTCGACACCAACTACGACCCCAACCTGGTCGACTACGCCATCCCGGGCAACGACGACGCCATCCGCGCCGTGCAGCTGTACGCGCGCGCCTGCGCCGATGCCGTGCTGGAAGGCAAGGCCGCTGCGCCGAACGTCGCCAACGTGCGCGAGGACGAGTTCGTCGAACTGGGCGCCGATGGCAAGCCGGTCGCCGACAAGCGCGGCGCGCGTCCCCAGGCTGCGAAGAAGGCTCCGGCCAAACGCGCATCCGCCAAGGACGACGGCCTGGTCGAAGCCCCCGCCGCCGCGGAAGCCCCCGCTGCCGACGCTGCAACGGCCGAAGCTCCGGCCGCCGACACGGCTGCGGAAAAAGCGCCGGCCGCCGAGTAACCGGCTTGCAATGCGGCCGCGCCGCGCGCGGCCGTATCCTGCAGTTCTTAGGAGCGCCCCTCGGGCGCGACGCTTTGCATCGGTAGTCCAATGGCGCCCAAGGGGCGCTCCTACCTCTTTCTGAATTTGAGGAATCACCGTAATGGCTGAAATCACCGCATCCCTGGTCAAGGAACTGCGCGAGCGCACCGGCGCCGGCATGATGGAGTGCAAGAAGGCGCTCACCGAAAACAATGGCGAGCTCGACATCTCCGCCGAGTGGCTGCGCAAGCAGGGCCTGGCCAAGGCCGACAAGAAGGCCGGCCGCGTCGCCGCCGAAGGCCGCATCGCGGTCGCCCAGGACCATGGCAACGCCGTGCTGGTCGAGATCAATTCCGAAACCGACTTCGTCGCCAAGGACCACAACTTCCTGGCCTTCACCGATGCCGTCGCGCAGGCCGCGCTCGCATCGGGCGCCGCCGACGCCGAAGCGCTCAAGTCCGCGAAGCTTCCGTCCGGCGAGACCGTCGAGGAAGCGCGCTCGGCGCTGATCGCCAAGGTCGGCGAGAACGTGCAGGTGCGTCGCCTGGTCCGCGCGCAGAGCAGCAACAACGTCGCTGCCTACGTCCACGGCGGCCGCATCGGCGTGCTGGTCGAGGTCCAGGGCGGCAATGCCGACCTTGCGCGCGGCCTGGCCATGCATGTCGCGGCGATGAACCCGCCGTACGTCAAGGCGAGCGACGTCCCCGCCGATTTCGTCGCCAAGGAAAAGGAAATCGAGCTGGCCAAGATGACCGACAAGGACAAGGCCAAGCCGGCCGACATCCTCGAGAAGATCATCGGCGGCAAGATCGCCAAGATCGTCAACGAGGTCACGCTGTACGGCCAGCCCTACGTGCTCGACACCAATCAGAACGTCGAGGCCGTGCTGAAGTCCGCAGGCGCCGGCGTGGTCGGCTTCCAGCGCCTCGCCGTCGGCGAAGGCATCGAGAAGCAGAGCGACGACTTCGCGGCCGAAGTGATGAAGCAGGCCGGGTTGGCCTGATTCGTCCGCGGGTTCGCTTCAACAAAAAAGCCGCGGTCTCCGCGGCTTTTTTTGCCCTCAAGCCATCACTCCTTGGTCTGGAACGTCACTTCCTCGTAAGGCTGCACCACCACCCAGCCCTCGCCGGCGAACTTGAGCTGGATGCTCTCCCCGGAGCCGCGTCCGAACAGCGTGCCGAGGGAAATGTCGGTCACGATCTCGGGCGTCAGGTTGCCGGACCAGGCCACCGTCGCGTTGGGATCGGTGAACACCGCGCCGCCGCCCGCCGAAACGGGCAAGGTCAATGGTGCGTAGTGCGATGTGATCGCCACGATGCCATGCCCGCTCAGGCGTACGTTGAACAGCCCGCCGGACAGCATGCCGGCGACCTTGCGCATCATCGTGATCTTGTTGTCGATGTTCGCCTCGATCGCCAGCACGTCGTTGCCGTTGACGAAAATCGCCTCGCCCGCCAGGCGCAGCAGCGTGATCTTCTTTCCCTCATCGGCCAGATAGGCGCGACCGTCGCCTTCGATCTTCATCAGTTGCATGCCCTCGCCGCTGATCGCCTTTTTCAACAGATTGCCCAGGCCCTGCTCCAGCACGCCTTGCCGGGTGAACTTGACGTTGCCCGTGCGCGCAACCATCGCGCCGGCCTTGGCCCAGACCATGCCGTTCAGGCGTACCTCCAGCAGGTGCGGGTTCTCGAGCTCAAAGGCATCGCTGCCTGCGTCCTTTTCCCTCGATGCGGCGACGAATTCCTGAAGTGACTGCACAGCCATGTACCGCTCCTGATGGTCGATGGTGCAGATCGTAGCCCAGCATGTCCTGGCGCAGGCTGCGGTTCGGACACGCATGCGATGGGCTAGAATCTTCGCGTTTGCAAATCGAGAGTGCCCCCATGTCCCAGCTCGCCTATCGCCGCATCCTGTTGAAGCTGTCCGGCGAGGCGTTGATGGGCGACGCGGACTACGGCATCGACCCGGCCATGATCGGGCGCCTGGCCGCGCGAAGTGATCGAAGCGCAGCAGGCGGGCGCGGAGATCGCGCTGGTGATCGGCGGCGGCAACATCTTCCGCGGCGCCGGCCTGGCGGCTTCCGGCATGGACCGCGTGACCGGCGACCACATGGGCATGCTGGCGACGGTCATCAACGCCCTGGCCATGCAGGATGCGCTGGAGAAGCGCGGCGCGCGGGCGCGGGTGATGAGCGCGATCAAGATCAACGACGTCTGCGAGGACTACATCCGCCGGCGCGCGATCCGCCACCTGGAGAAGGGCCGCATCGCGATCTTCGCCGCGGGCACCGGCAACCCGTTCTTCACCACCGACTCCGGCGCGGCGCTGCGCGCGATCGAGATCGGCGCCGACCTGCTGCTCAAGGCGACCAAGGTCGACGGCGTCTACGACGCCGATCCGAAGAAGTTCCCGAATGCCAGGCGCTTCGACAAGCTGAGCTACGACGAGGTCCTGGCGCGCGACCTGCAGGTGATGGATACCGCCGCGTTCGCACTGTGCCGCGACAGCGACCTGCCCTTGCGCATCTTCGACATGGGCCAGTCCGGGCAGCTGTTGCGGATCCTGCACGGCGAGCACATCGGCACGCTCGTGCAGGGACGCAGCTGAGTCCTTGCAGGAATTGAAATAGTGTCCGCGCCAGCGCATGGCGCAACATCGGCGCATGCATTCACACTCCCACGACCACGGCTCCAGCACGCGCGCCTTCGCCGCGGTGACGCTGATCAATCTGGCCTACACGATCCTCGAAGCCGGCTACGGGTTCGCCACCAATTCGCTGGCGTTGCTGTCCGATGCCCTGCACAACTTCGGCGACGTGCTCGGCCTCGGCATCGCCTGGGCGGCCGCCGTGATCGCCAAGCGCGCGCCGACCGAACGCCATACCTACGGCTGGCGGCGCGCCACGCTGCTGTCGCCGCTGGCGAATGCGCTGCTGCTGGTCGCGTTCGCGGGCGCGCTGGCATCGGAAGCGGTACGTCGGCTTCGGTGCGCCGCCGCAGATCCCGGGCATGCCGGTGATCGTCGTCGCCGCGATCGGCATCCTCGTGAACCTGGGCGCCGCGTGGTTCGTCCGCGACGGTCACGCGCGGGACCTCAACCGTCGCGGCGCCTTCCTGCACCTGATCGCCGATGCCGCGGTCTCGCTGGCCGCCGTGCTGGCGGGCATCGGCATGCTCACCCTGCAGTGGAACTGGCTCGATCCGGTGACCGCGCTGCTGGTCGGCGCGGTGGTGGCGCTCGGTGCGTTCGCGCTGCTGCGCGACAGTTTCAACGCCGCGATGGATGCGGTGCCGCGTGGTATCGACAAGGCGGCAGTGAGCGATTTCCTCAGCGGACAGTCCGGCGTGGCGGCGGTGCATCACCTGCATATCTGGTCGCTCGGCGCCGGCGAGATTGCGATGACTGCGCACCTGGTGCGTCCGGATGCGGGCGACCACGATGCCTTCATCGACCGCGTCGTGCACGACCTCGACCATCGCTTCGGCATCAACCATCCGACGCTGCAGATCGAGCACGGCGCGGCCTGCGAACATGATGCGCACGATCGCGCGCCGCACGGGCATTGAACGGCAGGAGCGCCCTCGGAGGCCCTCCTGCATGGGACCGGGCTGCCCATCGCCTATAATCGTCCGATTGAGCCATCGCATCGGAGCCGCCCGTGATCAACGAGATCAAGAAAGACGCGCAGACGCGCATGAGCAAGAGCGTCGAAGCCCTGCGCCATGATCTGACCAAGGTCCGCACCGGGCGCGCGTCGACCGCGCTGGTCGACCACCTCAAGGTCAACTACTACGGCTCCGACATGCCACTGACGCAGGTCGCCAGCGTCGCCGTCACCGATGCGCGATCGCTGACGATCACGCCCTGGGAGAAGCAGATGGTCGCCGCGGTCGAGAAGGCGATCCTCGCCTCGGACCTGGGCCTGACGCCGAATACCGCCGGCACGGTGATCCGCATCAACCTGCCTGCCTTGACCGAGGAGCGCCGCAAGGAGCTGTCCAAGCACGTCCATGCCGAGGGCGAAGAAGCCAAGATCGCCATCCGCAACGTGCGCCGCGATGCCAACCAGCAGGTCAAGGAACTGCTGAAGGAGAAGCAGATCACCGAGGACGAGGCCAGCCGCAGCGAGGACGATATCCAGAAGCTGACCGACAAGGCGATCAAGGATGTCGACGAGGTGGTCAAGGCCAAGGAACAGGAATTGATGGCCGTCTGAAGACGCCGCCGCACATGGGGTCATCACCACCCGCAGTCCACGTCCCGCGCCACCTCGCCGTCATCATGGACGGCAACGGGCGCTGGGCCGAACGCCGCAAGCGGCCGCGCATCATCGGCCATCGAGCCGGCGCGCGCGCGGTCAACGTCTGCATCGATTTCTGCCTCGAACAGGGCATCGAGGCGTTGACGCTGTTCGCCTTCTCGAGCGAGAACTGGGGCCGCCCGGACGAAGAAGTCGGCGCCTTGATGAAGCTGTTCGTCAACGCGCTCGAACGCGAGGTCGAGGAACTGCATCGCCGTGGCGTACGCGTGCGCTTCATCGGCGAACGCGACCGCTTCCAGGACGCGATCGTTGCGCGCATGACGGCTGCCGAGGCGCAGACGCGCGACAACACGCGCCTGACGCTGGTGATCGCCGCAAGCTACGGCGGCCGCCAGGACATCGCCCAGGCGGCGCGCGCGCTCGCCGTCGATGTCGCCGCGGGCAGGCTGCGTCCTGAGGAGATCGACGAGGGCGCGGTCGCCGCGCGCATGGCGCTGGCCGACCTGCCCGAGCCCGACCTGTTCATCCGCACCGGCGGCGATCATCGGGTCAGCAATTTCCTGTTGTGGCAGCTGGCCTATACCGAATTGTGGTTCACCGAAACATTGTGGCCGGAGCTCGATGCCGCCACACTGCGCCGCGCGCTGGAAGACTACGCCCGGCGCGAGCGCCGTTTCGGGCTGACCGGGGCGCAAGTGACCCCACCCTCCAACAGGAACGATGCATGACCCGGACACGCGTACTGGCCGCGTTGACCATGGCCCCGTTCGCCATCGCGGCCGTGCTGTTCCTGCCGACGCCCTGGGTCGTGGCCCTGGCTGCCGTGATGTTCCTCGCCGGTCTCTGGGAGTGGCTCAGGCTCGCCGATATCGACGACACGCTGGCGCGCACCGTCCTGCTCCTCGTCAATTTGCTGCTGATGGTCGCGCTGGTCTGGGCGTCGCGCTCGGAATCGGGCGGTTCGCTGGTGCTGTTTCAGCTGATGGTCGTGCTCGGCGTGATCTGGTGGCTGCTGGCGATGATCTGGCTCAGGCATTACGACTTCGCCTCCGACCACGACACCCATGCGCGCGTCTTCAAGCTCGGCGCCGGCACGCTCGCCGTGGTTCCCGCCTGGTGCGCACTGGCGGTGATCCATGCCAGCCAGCCCTATGGACACGCCTGGCTGCTGATCGCGCTGGCCGTGGTCTGGGCAGCGGACTCCGGTGCCTATTTCGCCGGACGCAGGTTCGGCAAGCGCAAGCTCAGTCCGCGCATCAGTCCCAACAAGACCGTCGAAGGCATGGCCGGTGGCGCGATCGCCGGCATTGCGGTCGCCATGATCGGCGCGCCGCTCGCCGGCGCCAGCCTCGCGCAGCTTCCGGCGGTCGCCCTGGTGGCCGCGATCGCGGTCGGCTTCTCGGTGGTCGGCGACCTGTTCGAGAGCTTGCTCAAGCGCCACGTCGGCGCGAAGGATTCCGGCGACCTGATCCCGGGGCACGGCGGCATCCTCGACCGGATCGATGGCGTGCTCGCCGCCCTGCCCGTGTTCGCGCTCGGCAAGGCCTGGCTTGGCTTCTGATTTCCAGGAAGCCTCGATCGCATGAAATCCCCGAACTCATGAGACATATCGCTGTCCTCGGCGCGACCGGCTCCATCGGCAGCTCCGCACTGGATGTGATCGCCCGACACCCGGACCGCCTCCGCGCCAGCGTGCTGGCTGCGGGCCGGCAGGTCGATGCGCTGGTCACGCTTTGCATCCGTCACGCGCCGCAACATGCGGTGATCGCCGACCCGGCGCTGTTCGCGTCACTGCGCGACGGCCTGGCCGATGCGGGCTTACGCACGCAGGCGCATGCCGGGGACGAAGCGCTGCAGCAACTGGTCGCCGGCGATGCCTGCGATACCGTCGTGGCAGCGATCGTCGGCGCGGTCGGCCTGCCCTCGACCCTCGCCGCGGCGCGCGCAGGAAAGCGCCTGCTGCTGGCCAACAAGGAATCGCTGGTGCTGGCCGGGGAACTGCTCACGGCCATCGCGCGCGATGCCGGCGCGACGATCATTCCGATCGACAGCGAGCACAACGCGATCTTCCAGTGCCTGCCGCCCACTCGCGAGCCCGATGGCACGCATGCCGGCCTGCGCCGCATCCTGCTGACCGCATCGGGCGGCCCATTCCGCGGACATGCGCGCGAACAGCTCCTGGAAGTCACGCCGGCGCAGGCAATCGCGCATCCCAAATGGTCGATGGGGCCGAAGATTTCGGTCGATTCCGCGACGCTGATGAACAAAGGCCTCGAGGTCATCGAAGCGCACCACCTGTTCGGCCTGCCCGGTGATCGCATCGAGGTGCTGGTGCATCCGCAGAGCCTGGTGCACTCGCTGGTCGAGTTCGTCGATGGCTCGATGCTCGCGCAATTGGGGCTGCCGGACATGCGCACGGCGCTGGCGGTCGGTCTCGCGTGGCCCGAACGGGTCGAATCGGGCGTCGCCGGCCTCGATCTGCTGGCGCAGGGCCGGCTCGACTTCGAGCCGCCGGACCCGGATGCCTTCCCCTGCCTGCGCCTGGCCTACGCTGCGCTCGACGCTGGCGGCACCGCTCCTGCCATCTTGAACGCGGCCAACGAGATCGCGGTTTCAGCCTTTCTTCAGGGGCAGGTCGGTTTCCTGTCGATACCGGCGTTGGTCGAGGACGCGCTGGCGGCACTGCCGCCCGTGCCCGCCACCTCGCTGGACGTACTGCGCGATGCCGACGCGCGGGCGCGGCGACACACTTCCTCCTCCCTGAGTCGCCATCCATGAGCCGCCTCCATGAGTGACTTGATCGGTTCGATGTGGTGGTTCGTCATCAGCCTCGGGCTGTTGGTCACCTTCCACGAGTTCGGCCACTACTGGGTGGCGCGCCGCAATGGCGTCAAGGTGCTGCGCTTCTCGATCGGCTTCGGCAAGCCGTTATGGTCGCGCCTCGGCAAGGACGGCACCGAATATGTGATTGCCGCGATCCCGCTCGGTGGCTACGTCAAGATGCTCGACGAGCGCGAAGGGGATGTCGCGCCACAGGACCTGGATCGCGCCTTCAACCGCAAATCGGTGTGGCGCCGCATCGCCATCGTCGCGGCCGGACCGGTCGCCAACCTGATCCTGTGCGTGGCGCTGCTGTGGGCGATGTTCGTGGTCGGCCGGCCCGACTACGCGCCGGTGATCGGCCATGTCGAAGGCATCGCCGAGCAGTCGGGCCTCAAACGCGGCGACACCGTGCTCGCGGTCGGCGATCGCGCTACGCACACCTGGGGAGAGTTGCAGATGGCGTTGCTGCCGGCTGCGCTCGACCGCGAGGACGTGTCGTTGCAGGTGCGCGATGCCGCCGGCCAGGCGCATGCACGCAAGTTGCGTTTGTCGACCCTGCCGCAGGATGCCGATGAGCGCCGGGTGTTGCTCGACCTTGGGCTGACGGCGCGCCATGCGTTGTTGCCGCCGGTGGTGGGGCGCGTCGCGCCGGACAGTCCGGCATGGGGCGTGCTAGCCGAGGGCGACCGGATCACCGCGATCGATGGCGACCCGGTCACCGCGTTCGACGACATCGGTCCACTCGTGCAGGCGCTCGGCCGGCGCGGTGGCGAGGCGATGGTGGAAGTGGATCGCGACGGCGACCGCCTCGCACTGCAGATCACGCCGAAGCTGGCGCGCGACCCGGATCGCGGCCAGTACTGGATGCTCGGCATCCAGCCGCAGAAGCGCAGCGAGCTGCCGGCCATGGATGCCGTACAGCGTTACGGTCCGCTTGCAGCCGTGCCCGTCGCGCTGCGCGAGATGCGCTACCAGACCGAACAATTGTTCGCGATGGTCGGCCGCGTGTTCTCCGGCCGTGTCTCGGTGCAAAACAGCGTGGCCGGCCCGATCACCATCGCGCGCACCGCCAACACCTATGCGCAGCTGGGACCGGCCTGGTACCTGACGATCCTGGCGATGCTGTCGCTGAGCCTCGGGATCCTCAACCTGCTGCCGATCCCGCTCTTGGATGGGGGTCACCTCTTGTATTACCTTATCGAGTTGGTCAAAGGCAGCCCGTTAAGCGAGCGTGCGATGGCCGCAGGGCAATATGTCGGCCTGGCCATGCTGGCCGGGTTGATGGGCCTGGCGTTCTACAACGACATACTGAACAACTTCATACGCTAGCTGTCTTATCGTGACCCGCCTTTCGCCATGGCCCATGGCAAGGCAACCCACCTGGATCTGATTGATGACGCGACTCCCCAACCGCCGCCTGCTCGCCCTTGCCCTGATGACGGCGATCTCTTCGCCCGCCTGGGCCCAGACGGCTGATCCTGTCGCGCCTGACCGTCCCGCGTCCGATCTTGCAGCGCCCGATGCATCGGCGAGCCCAGCTCCAGCAAACGCAGCTCCGGCCAGCGAGCCAACGCCGGCAACGCAGCCGGCATCGGAACCATCCCCATCGGGGCAGCCGCCATTGGTGCCGTCCTCGTCGGCATTCACCGTCAGCGACATCCGCGTCGACGGTCTGCAGCGCATCGGCGCCGGTACCGTCTTCACCTACCTGCCGATCGAGCGTGGCGACACCATCGACCAGAGCCGCATCGCCGAGGCGATCCGCGCGCTGTACAAGACCGGCTTCTTCGAGGACGTGCGCGTCGACCGGCAGGGCGACATCCTCGTGATCAGCGTCACCGAGCGTCCGGCGATCAACAAACTGACCCTGGCCGGCAACAAGGACATCAAGACCGAGGACCTGACCAAGGGCCTGACCGACATCGGCCTGGCCGAGGGCGAGACCTTCGACCGCCTCAGCCTCGACCGCGTCACCCAGGAACTCACGCGCCAGTACAACAACCGCGGCAAGTACAACGTCGAGATCACGCCCAACGTCACGCGCCTGGATCGCAACCGCGTCGACGTCGTCATCAACATCAAGGAAGGCAAGGCGGCCAAGATCCGCCACGTCAACCTGATCGGCAACGACAAGTTCGAGCAGAAGGACATCGTCGACAACTGGGAATCGCGCGAAAGCAACTGGCTGAGCTGGTACAAGCGCGACGACCAGTACTCGCGCGAGAAGCTGTCCGGCGACCTCGAAAAGCTCAACGAGTACTACCTCGATCGCGGCTACGTCGATGCCAGCATCGACAGCACGCAGGTCTCGATCAGCCCCGACAAGCGCGACATGTACATCACCGCCGGCCTGACCGAGGGCGAGCAGTACAAGGTCTCGGCCGTCGAGGTCAGCGGCGATACGGTGCTGCCGAAGGAAGAGATCGAGAAGATGGTGGTGGTGAAGCCGGACCAGATCTTCTCGCGGCGCCTGCTCGAGATTTCCTCCGACGCGATCACCAACACGCTGGGGAACGTCGGTTACGCCTTTGCCAAGGTCAACCCGATTCCCGACGTCGACCGCGAAAAGCGCACCGTCGCGGTGAACCTGCAGGTCGTGCCCGGACCACGCGTCAACGTCCGCCGCATCGTCTTCAAGGGCAACACGCGCACCGGCGACGAGGTGATGCGCCGCGAGATGCGCCAGTTCGAGGGCAGCTGGTATTCGCAGGCCGCGATCGACCGCTCCAAGGTGCGCCTGCAGCGCCTGGGCTACTTCGAGACCGTGGAAGTGGAGACCACGCCGGTCGCCGGCAGCAACGACCAGGTCGACGTCGTCTACAACGTCGTCGAGACCACGTCGGGCAGCTTCGTGTTCGGCCTCGGCTATTCGCAGCTTTCCGGCCTGACCACGTCGATCCAGTTGTCGCAGAACAACTTCCTCGGCAGCGGCAACCGCATCGCGGTCGAAGCGCAGCGCAATTCCTACCTGCAGCGTTACGCGTTCTCGTTCACGAATCCGTACTTCACCGACGAAGGCCTCTCGCTCGGCTACAACCTGTCCTGGCGCGAGTTCGACAACTCCGACTTCAACACCGCGCGCTACTCCAGCACCAATGCCGCCGCGCAGGTCGTGCTGGGTCTGCCGATCACCGAGACCGACACGGTCTCCGCCCTGTTCGGCATCGACCGCAACCAGATCTTCGCGTTCGAGGGTTCCTCGCCGCAATCGATCGTCGACTACATCAACGTCCTCGGCAAGCGCACCTTCCACGCCTGGCGCACCGAGCTGGCGTGGGCACGCGACAGCCGCAACGATTTCTTCGCACCGACCCGCGGCACCTACCAGCGCGTCTCGGCCGAGATCACGCTGCCCGGTTCCACCGTCGAGTACTACAAGCTCAACTACGAGTTCTCCAAGTACTGGCCGCTCAACCGCGCGATGGTGCTGAACACGCGCGCCGAGATCGGCTATGGCGACAGTTACGGCGATGCAGTCACCGGCATCATCTTCGACCCGGACAGCCCGCTCGACTCTGACAGCCTGCCCGAGGCGCGCGAGGCCACGGCCGACGGCCTGCCGTTCTTCGAGAACTTCTACGCCGGCGGCGTGCGTTCGGTGCGCGGCTTCCGCGACAACACCCTCGGCCCCCGCGATGTGGCTCGTTTCAGCACCTTCACGCAGCCGATCGGCGGTGCCGTGAAGACCGTCGGTTCTCTGGAAATGTATTTCCCGACCCTGCTCGACACGCCTGCCGCGCGCGTGTCGGCATTCGTCGATTTCGGCAACGTGTTCACCAACACCGACGACTTCGATGCCGGCGAGTTGCGCGCCTCCTCGGGTGTTTCGCTGCTGTGGCGCGCGCCGGTCGGTCCGATCTCGATCAGCTATGCCTTCCCCCTGCGCAAGGAAGACGACGACGAGATCGAGCGCCTGCAGTTCACCTTCGGCGGCGCGTTCTAAGACGCGCCGCGTCGCCCTGCCGTGGACAGGCCTCGCTTCAGCGCCGGGGAACTCGCCGAACGCTTCGGCCTGCGGTCGCATGGCGATCCCCAGGCAGCCGTCGACGGCGTGTCGACGCTGGCGCATGCCGCCAGCCATCAACTCGCGTTCCTGGCCAATCCGCGCTATCGCAGCCAGCTCGCTGACACGCATGCAGGCCTGGTGGTCATGCATGCCGCGGATGCGGAGGCTTACGCCGGCAATGCCCTGATCGCCGACGACCCGTACGTGGCGTTCGCCAAGATCGCGGCCTTGTTCGAATCGCGCACGCCGCACGAGGCTGGCATCCATGCCAGCGCGGTCGTCGACGCAAGCGCGCAGGTCGATCCTGCTGCGCACATCGGACCCTTCGTCAGCATCGGTGCCGGCTCGCGCGTGGCCGCCGGCGCGGCGATCGGCCCGGGTTGCGTCATCGGCGAGGACTGCGAGATCGGCGAAGGCTGCGAACTGGTCGCGCGCGTCACCCTGGTCAAGCGCGTGCGCCTTGGCAAACGGGTGCTGGTGCATCCTGGCGCCGTGCTCGGCGCCGACGGCTTCGGGCTTGCGATGGACGCCGGGCGCTGGATCAAGGTGCCGCAACAAGGTGGCGTGCAGGTCGGCGACGATTGCGAAATCGGCGCCAACACCACCATCGACCGTGGCGCCATCGAGGACACGGTGCTCGAGGAGGATGTCCGCCTCGACAACCAGATCCAGATCGGACACAACGTGCGCGTCGGCGCGCATACCGCGATGGCCGGTTGCGTGGCGGTGGCCGGCAGTGCCGTCATCGGGCGTTATTGTCTGATCGGGGGCGCTGCGGGAATCCTCGGCCATCTCGAGATCTGCGATCGCGTCATGATCACGGCGATGAGCCTGGTGACCAATTCGATCCGCGAACCGGGCGAGTACTCTTCTGGCATTCCGGCGATGCCCAGTCGCGAATGGCGCAAGAGCGCCGCGCGCCTGAAACAACTCGATTCACTTGCGCGGCAGATCGGCGCGCGCGACAAGGACAAGACATGAGCGCCATGCCAACCCTGCCCCTGGACGTGACCGGCATACAGAAGTTGTTGCCGCATCGCTTTCCCTTTCTCTTGGTCGACCGTCTCGTCGAGTTCGAGCATGGCAAGCGCGTGCTCGCCTACAAGAGCGTCTCGATCAACGAGCCGTTCTTCCAGGGACATTTCCCGGGACACCCCGTGATGCCGGGCGTGCTCGTGATCGAGGCGCTGGCGCAGGCCGGCGGGCTGCTCTACCAGCTCAGCCAGGCCGACAACGAAAAGGAAGGCAAAGTCTTCTACCTGGTGAAGGTCGACAACGCCAAGTTCACCAGGATGGTCGTGCCGGGTGACCGCCTCGAGCTCGAGGTGATGCTCAAACGCCACATCCGCAACATGGCCCAATACCAGGGCATCGCGCGCGTCGACGGCCAGCAGGTCGCCTGCGCCGAATTCCTCTGCGCCGAAACCAGGGACTGAACAGCGACACATGGCCGACGGACCCTTCATCCATCCCACTGCCGTCGTCGATCCCGGTGCGCGGCTCGGAGCGAACGTCAGCGTCGGCGCGTTCTGCCTGATCGGCGCGGAAGTCGAGATCGGCGACGACACGCACATCGGACCTCACTGCAGCGTCCACGGCCCGACCCGCATCGGCCGCGACAACCGTTTCGCAGGCCACGCCGCGATCGGTGGTGAGCCGCAGGACAAGAAGTTCAAGGGCGAGCGCGCCGAACTGTTGATCGGCGACCGCAACGTGATCCGCGAGTTCGTCACCATCAACCGCGGCACCGGCGAGGGCGGAGGCGTCACCCGGATCGGCGACGACAACTGGATCCTCGCCTACGCGCACATCGCCCACGACTGCCATGTCGGCAGCCACACCGTGTTCTCCAACAACGCCACGCTCGCCGGCCATGTCGAGATCGGTGACCACGTCATCCTCAGTGGCTTCACCGGCATCCACCAGTTCTGCCGCGTCGGCGCGCATGCCTTCATCGGCATGGGCGCGATGGTCAATGGCGACGTCCCGCCCTATGTGATGGTCGCGACCGAAGGCTACGGTCGTCCGCGCGGCATCAATTCCGAAGGCCTGAAACGGCGCGGCTTCGACAGCGATCGCATCGCCGCGATCAAGCGCGCATACCGCGCGCTGTACATGTCAGGCGCCAAGCTGCCGGAAGCGAAGCAGGCGTTGGCCGAGCTCGCGCTGCAGAGCGAAGACGTGCGCCTGCTGCTGGAGTTCATCGAGCGCGGCGAACGGCCGCTGCTGCGATGAAGCCGGGAGCCGGGAATGGGTAACCGGGAGCCGGGAAACAGCAATCGCGCACCTACCGGCTCTCCGGCTACCGGCTACCGGCCACCGGCTACCGTGCCCAGACGCGTCGCGCTTTGCGCCGGCGAAGCCTCCGGCGACCTCCTCGGCGCAGGCCTGATCGAACATCTTCGTGCGCTTTACCCCGATGCCGAATTCGCGGGCATCGGCGGCGACGCGATGCGTGCGGCGGGTCTCGACAGTTGGCACGACAGCAGCGAACTGGCGGTGATGGGACTGTCGGAAGTCCTGTCGCACCTGCCGCGCCTGCTCGGCTTGCGCCGCACGCTTTGCAAGCGCCTGCTGGCGTGGCGTCCGGATGTGTTCATCGGCATCGACGCGCCCGACTTCAACCTCGGCGTCGAGCGCCGGCTCAAGCAGCGCGGCATCCGCACCGTGCACTACGTCAGTCCGTCGGTGTGGGCCTGGCGCGAGAAGCGCGCCGAAAAGATCGGGCGCAGCGCCGATCGCGTGCTGTGCCTGTTTCCGATGGAGCCGCCGATCTATGCGCGACACGGCGTCGATGCGCGCTTCGTCGGCCATCCTTTTGCCGACGAGATGCCGCTGCAGCCCGATCGCGCCGGCGCACGCGCGCGGCTCGGCCTCGATCGCGATGCGCCGGTGCTCGCCGTGCTGCCTGGTTCGCGACTCGGCGAGATCCACCGGCTCGGCGCGATCTTCCTGGAGGCTGCGCAACGCGTCGCGCAGCAGGTGCCTGGATTGCAGGTCGTCATCCCGGCCGCCAACAGCGCATGCCGCAATGCCATCGCGCGCCTGCTTGCCGACTCGCGGTTGCCGATGGCAGATGCCAGGCTTCTCGACGGCGACGCGCGCATCGCGATGACGGCCTCCGATGTCGTCCTGCTCGCCTCGGGTACGGCGACGCTGGAAGCGATGCTCGCCAAGCGCCCGATGGTGGTCGGCTACCGTATCGCCGCGACCACCCACGCCATCGTCAAAGGCCTCGGCATGCTCAAGGTCGACCGTTACGCACTGCCGAACGTGTTGGCCGACGACGATGTCGTGCCGGAACTGATGCAGGACGACTGCACGCCCGAACGCCTTGCCGCTGCGGTCCTCGCCTGGCTGCGCGATCCGGCGGCGACGGCGGCGCTGGAGCCGCGCTTCACCGAGTTGCACCTGGCGCTGCGGCGCGACGCCTCCGCCAGTGCTGCCGAAGCCGTGGCCGATCTTGTATCGTCCACGCATGGCTGAACCGTCCGCACAGGCCGCGTCCGCAAGCGCCGTTCGCATCGCCGGCATCGACGAGGCCGGGCGCGGCCCGCTCGCGGGCCCGGTGGTGGTCGCGGCGGTGGTCTTCGACCCCGCGCAGCCGCGCATCAACGGGCTCGCCGATTCCAAGCAGTTGTGCGCCGCGCGCCGCGAATTCCTGTATGCGCGCATCGTCGAACGCGCCCTCGCCTGGCACGTCGTGTTCATCGACGTCGAGGAAATCGACCGCATCAACATCTACCACGCGACCCTGCTCGGCATGCGCCGCGCGCTGGAGGGCGTCGTACAGGCGGCCGGCGGCGCGGAAGCCTGCATCGCGCGCATCGACGGCAATGCCCTGCCACGCGACCTGCCCTGCCCGGCCGAAGCCTGGATCGGCGGCGACGCGCGCGAGCGTTCGATCATGGCGGCCTCGATCCTGGCCAAGGTCTCGCGCGACCGCTGGATGGTCGAGTTGCACGGCCAGCATCCGCAATACGGGTTCGACGGCCACAAGGGTTATTCCACACCCGAGCACTTGGCGGCGTTGCGCGCGCATGGCCCATGCCCACAGCACCGACGCAGTTTTGCTCCGGTGTCGCGTGCTTTCAGTCAGGACCTGTTCCCGGCTTCACATTCGCCAGTGGGCGACGCTTTGGCGGGCGAACGATGATGCCGCCGTTGAAGAGCAGGCCCGATGCAGCGCCGATCGCGGCGACGATGCACTCGTAGCGCGTCTCATCCGTGTGATCGCCGATCCTGATCCGGACCACCCGCTCCGTCCACGACGGCACCAGCACGTCTCTCCCTGACGTGTCCGAAACGGTCTCGATCTGCGGCGTCGGCTCGGGGCGGTAGGGTTTCCCCGGGGGCTTACCGTTCACCGGGAACAACGCTGACGTCGTCGCACGACTGTCGTCATGACACGACGGTCGGCTCCGCTCGAGGGTGACGCTGAACCCGCGCGTCTCGTTGCCTGCGGTATGCCAGATGATTTCGTCGCCTGGCGCGACCAGCGCCAGCGCGATATCCGTCGATGGGGTTCCGTCCTCTGCGAACGAAACCAAGATCGAACATCCCACCCGCGGCTCGACAGCGAGCCCCGGATCTACCGGATCGGCTGTCGTACTCGCGGTCTTGCGTTCACCGCTGTCCTTCATGGTCATGTCGCACTCCCGGTTGATGCTCTATCCGTCGAGCGGGGGATCCTTTCGAACCGTCGTCTCTTTGATCTGGCCCTGCAACGAAACATGCTTGAGAAAGGCATTGGTCTCGATCCGGTTATCCGGAATGCCTTCCTGGCGTGCCGATGCCACACGCTTCAGCGCTTCACTCTCGCTGCCGATGGCCATCAATGTCTGTGCGTTGTAAACCGCGACTTCCCCGCGCTCGGTGCCCAAGGCTTCGGATCTGGCGACCAGCTCGCGCGCCCGCGAGCGTTCGCCGAGATTGGCGCGGTACCAGCCGAGCGCCGCCAGCGCCTTGGCGTCGTCGGGCTTGATCTCGACGTATCGCTGCGCCATTTCCGCCGCGCGCAAAAAAGGTTTGCGTGCCTGACCGGCAGTCGCCGGTTGCGCCAGCAGTGCTTCCCCGAGATAGCCCCAGATCAGAAAATCACCGGAATCCAGCGCGATGGCCTTGCGAAACAACTTCGCGGCCGCTGCGTAGTCCCCGGCCTGGTACTTGAGCGCGCCATAGTTGCTCAGCACGGCGTCGCTCGGCGCGATCTTGATCGATCGCTCGAACGCCTTGCCCGCCGCTGCATTGTTGCCGGCCGTGAGATAGAGCCCTCCGAGACTGCTCCACAGATCCGCGTCGTCAGGGCGCAGGTTGGCCGCGCTGCGATAAGCCTCGATGGCTTCGGGCAGGCGTCCGGCGAGGTATTGCTGATAGCCGAGCTCGCCCTGGATCGACGCATCGCTGGGACGCAGCGCACGTGCACGCTCGAAGTAGTCGAGCGCCAGGTCCTGCCTGCCCTGGGCAGCATGCGTCTTGGCCATGCCCACGTTGACGTCCGGCATCAGTGCGGTATCGCCTTCGACCTTGGCGTAGTACTCGATCGCCTTGCCCGGTTCGCCGCGAACACGGTGTAGTTCGCCCAGCGCAAGATTGACCTCGCCCAGCCGTGGATTCATTTTTTCGGCACGCAGGCACGCTGCATGCGCACGGCCGAAGGCATCGGCGTTGCGCAAGGCCTCGAATCTCGACAGCTCCGAACGACAGATGCCGATCTGCGCGCGCACGAACCCGCCGTCCGCCGCCAGCGCCTGGCTGAAGAAGCCGATCGCATGGTCCACTTCGCCATCGCTGGCGGACAATCGCAGCTGCCGCAGCCCCTTGAGGTAGGCGTCGAAGGCCGCGACGCTCGTTGTCGGCGCCAGGCGTTTCGCCAGCACCTCGCGCCTGCCCGGCAGGACGCCCAGCAACGACTGCACGACCTCGTTCGCGATCTCGCTCTGGGTCGCGAAGACATCGTTCATCTCGCGATCGTAGGTGCGGCTCCACAGCGTGTAGCCGGTGGCAGTGTCGGATAGCCGCGCATTGATGCGCATGCGCGATCCTGCGCGACGGACGCTGGCATCGAGCACGGTGGCGACGCCGAGCCGGTTGCCGAGCGCCTTCACGTCCACGTCGCGATTCCCCGCCGCTGCTGGTGACATGCGTGCGGCGACCTTGAGCCCTTGCACGCCAGCCAGCGCGTCATGCATCTCCACCGCCAGCCCCTCGGCGAAATAGTCGTCCTTGCGATCGGCGCTCAGGTTGGTGAAGGGCAGGATCGCGATCGAGGCGCTGCGCGTTAGCAGGTGGCGCGACGGGACGCCGGCTCCATAGCCACGAAGTCGCCAGGATCCCGAGCAGCAATGCAGCAGCGGCCCACCAATGGAACCGCCGGGCGCGGACGGGTAGCGGCCGCCGGCGTTCGATGGCAACGGACTGATGAACCTGCGCGTGGACCAAGTCGGCATCGCCTGCACGACCGTCCTCGCGAGAGGCGTCCACGGCAGGCAATCCGGCCTGTACAGCATCGACATGCCCGCTCGTCATCGCCGTCGCGGCGTCGAAACCTTGGCCAGGCGCGGCCTGCAACTCCCCGACGAATCGGTAGCCCAGCGCGTGCTGCGTCACGATGTAGCGCGGACGCTGCGAATCATCGTCGAGCGCATGGCGCAACTGCGCGATGGCACGCGTAAGCACGCCGGGCGTGACGTGGCGGTGGCCCCAAACGCGGTCGAGCAGGTCATCGCGGCCGATCAACTCGCCCGGGCGCTGCAGCAGGGCCAGCAGCACGGCGAACGCCTTGGGCTCGACAGGCTGTACGCAGCCCGCGCGCAGCACGGTGTGCGCAGCCTCGTCGACCACGACATCGCCGAAGCGATAGCGCCCTGTCCCGGCGCCACCCTCGCCTGGTTCCGTCGGAATCATCCGCAAACCCTCATGCGATCACACAAACCTCGGTGTTCGCTCCTGCAAGCCTCGCACTCACTTCATGACCCAACGGGCCTTGCGTCGGAATCTGGCCATGCACCGCATTCCGCGCTGCCAACTCACCGAGGACATGACATGAACGCCATTCTTTCCAGCCCGCAACCGCTCCCCGCCGCCCTGCAGCAGCCAGCACCCGATCCCTCCCGTCGTCGCCTGGTCGGCAATCACCTGCTAGATCGCAAGGACCTCGATCGCTTCAACCAGGTGCTTCGCCCGGCTACACCGCGCGCCGCTGGATTGCGACCAGCTGGCCACGGCCGCACGGCAGCTGGCACAGGCGCCCGCCACCGTGCGCGAGCCGGACTGCATCCGGCAACGCCTGCGGCGCGCGACGGTGATCGGGCTGATGGTCGCCGATCCCGCGTGGCGGCCGGCGAACGATGCCATCGACCCGGCCCGCCTCGTTCTGGAGTACGTGCGCAGCGACCGCGACCTGATCCCCGACGGCCTGCCCCGGCTGGGGCGCCTCGACGACGCCATCGTCGTCGACGCCGCCTGGCCGCAGCTGGCCGACGAGGTGGACTGCTACCTCGACTACTGCCGCGTACGCCGGGTCGAGGCCGAGTTGCGTGGATGCGAGGCGTCGCAGTTCGCCTTCGGGCGCGACGACTGGGAACGGGCACGACGCGCCGAGGCGATCTGGATCGCGCACTGCCGCGCGGTCAGCAAGCGCAGCTACCTGCCTTCGCCCGCCAGCTATTTCCGCGTGTGCTGATGAACCGCCGCGACTTCGCAGAGGAATTTCACAGAGGAGTAAAACCATGAACACGATACGCAAATGGTTGGACATTGCGCTCCGCGCGCTCCTGCTCACGCTGGTGGTGGCGGCCTTCGCGATCGACGCGGCGCGCGCGGCGCCACCGGCAGGATCCCTGCAGGTCGATTGCGGCCGATCGCTACATCTCGCAGGCCGAGGCCTCGCGACTGTTCGGCACCAACAGCGTTTCGCAGGCCTATGCCAGACGTCGCGCGCTCTACCTGCAGCTTGCGCGCGCCTGCGCCGGCCGGCCGGCAGCGGCGACGCTGACGATCCTGGCCGACCTGGCAGCGGCGGCGCCCGCCCGCGAGCGCTGAACCAGCCGACGGCCATTCCGGGCCGCCCGCCGGGCGGCCTTTTTTTGTCCGCCCGCTGCAGCAGGCAGCCAAGCGCTCGATCGCCGCGTGTCAAGCCTTGTCGGCGGATGGGTCGGGACCTACCCTGCTGACTGACCGATGGTTCACTGATGTCCGCACGCTTCGTCCACCTCCACCTGCACAGCGAGTACTCGCTCGCCGACTCGACGATCCGCATCCCGGAACTCGTCGCGCGCTGCGTTGCGCACGGGCAACCGTCGGTGGCGATCACCGATCGCAACAACCTGTTCGCGCTGGTCAAGTTCTACAAGGCCGCCGAAGCCGCCGGCATCAAGCCCATCGCCGGCGCCGACATCTGGCTCGCCGATGGCGACGAGGCGCCGTGGCAGCTGACCCTGCTGTGCCGCGACCGCGCCGGCTATCTCGCGCTGTCGCGCCTGCTGTCGCGGGCCTGGCTGGAAGGCCAGCGCCACGACGGCGTGATGGTGCGCCCGACGTGGCTGCATGAAGAACACGACGGGCCTGTTCGCGATCGCCGGCCGCCACAGCCTCGCCGGCCGCCTCGCCTCGGGCGGGCGCCACGAACTCGCCGGGCAATGGCTGGCCGGCTGGCAGCGATGTCTTCGGCGACCGCCTGCATCTCGAAGTCACGCGCTGCGGGCTGGCCGGCGAAGCCGCGTTCAACGAATACGCGCTGCACGCGGCTGTCGACGCTCGCCATTCCGCTCGTCGCCAGCAACGACGTGCGCTTCCTCGACGCGAGCGACTTCGAGGCGCACGAGGCGCGCGTGTGCATCGCCAGCGGCCGCGTGCTCGACGATCCGAAGCGGCCGCGCGACTACAGCGATCAGCAATACCTGAAATCCGCGCGACGAAATGGCGGCGCTGTTCGCCGACATCCCCGACGCGATCGACAACACGCTGCGCGCTGGCGCAGCGCTGCAACTTCGAACTTGACGCTCGGCAAGACCTATCTGCCCGCGTTCCCGGTGCCCAGCGACCACACGCTGGAGAGCTGGATCCGCAGCGAGGCGCGCGACGGCCTGGAAGAACGCCTGCAGAAACATCCGCTGGCGCCGGGCCACGACCGCGCCAGACTACGACAAGCGGCTGGAAACGGAACTCGAAGTCATCATCGCGATGGGGTTCCCGGGCTACTTCCTGATCGTCGCGGACTTCATCAACTGGGCCAAGGACCACGGCATCCCGGTCGGTCCGGGCCGCGGTTCCGGCGCCGGTTCGCTGGTCGCCTGGGCGCTCGGCATCACCGATCTCGATCCGATCCCGTACGACCTGCTGTTCGAGCGCTTCCTCAATCCCGAACGCGTGTCGATGCCCGACTTCGACATCGACTTCTGCATGGATCGCCGCGACGAGGTGATCGACTATGTCGCCGCCAAGTACGGCCGCGACCGCGTCAGCCAGATCATCACCTACGGCACGATGGCGGCGAAGGCGGTGGTGCGCGACGTCGGCCGCGTGCTCGGCTATCCGTACGGCTTCGTCGACGGCATCGCCAAGCTCATTCCGCTGACGCTCGGCATCTGCCTCGACGATGCGCTCGGCACGTCGGAGGCCGCGCGCAAGAACCGCAGCTCGCGTCGCGAAGAACTCATCGCGCGTTATCCGCGACGAGGACGACGTCCGCGACCTGCTCGACGCTCGCGCTGCAAGCTCGAAGACCTGACCCGCAACGCCGGCAAGCACGCCGGCGGCGTCGTCATCGCGCCATCGCCGCTGACGCGACTTCTGCCCGCTGTTCGCCGAACACGACGGCCACGGCGTCGGTCGCAACCCGGTCACGCAGTTCGACAAGGACGACGTCGAAGCGGTCGGCCTGGTCAAGTTCGACTTCCTCGGCCTGCGCACGCTGACGATCATCGACTGGGCGATCAAGGCGATCAACGTGCGTCGCGCGCACGGCAACGGCACGCCCAATGAGTGCGGCCGCTCGACATCACCGCGCTGCCGCTGGACGACACCAAGACCTACGAGCTGTTCGCGCGCGGCGACACGGTCGCGGTGTTCCAGTTCGAATCGCGCGGCATGCGCGAGCTGCTCAAGCGCGCCAAACCCGATACGCTTCGAGGACATCATCGCGCTGGCCGCGCTGTTCCGTCCCGGTCCGCTCGGATCGGGCATGGATCGCGACTGGGTCGATCGCAAGCACGGCCATGCCGAGGTCAGCTATCCGCATCCGCGCGCTGGAAACCGCGCTGAAGCCGACCTACGGCGTGATCGTGTACCAGGAACAGGTGATGCAGATCGCGCAGCTGCTGGCGGGTATTCGCTGGGCGGCGCCGATCTGCTGCGCCGCGCGATGGGCAAGAAGAAGCCCGAGGAGATGGCGAAGGAGCGCGCCAAGTTCGAGACAGGGCGCCGACGAACGCGGCGTCGATCCGCGCAAGGCGACGCAGATCTTCGACCTGATGGAGAAGTTCGCCGAGTACGGCTTCAACAAGTCGCACTCGGCCGCCTATGCGCTGGTCGCGTACCAGACCGCGTGGCTGAAGGTGCATTACCCGGCCGAGTTCATGGCCGCGGTGCTGTCGAGCGACATGGACAACACCGACAAGGTGGTCGATGTTCCTCGACGAGGCGCGCACGATGGGCCTGACGGTGATGCCGCCGGACGTCAATGCTTCGAACTACATGTTCGAGGCGATCGACGAGCGCACCATCCGCTACGGCCTGGGCGCGGTGAAAGGCGTCGGCCGCGGCGCCTGCGAGGCGATCGCGGGCGAGCGCACGCGCGACGGTGTCTATGCCGACCTGCTCGACTTCTGCAAGCGCGTCGACAGCAGCAAGTTGAACAAACGCACGCTGGAGGCGCTGATCCATTCCGGCGCGCTGGACGCGCTCGGCAGCAACCGCGCCTTCGCTGATGCTGCAGCTGCCTGAGGTGCTGAAGGCCACCGAGCAGCTCGCGCGCGAGCGCGATGCCGGACAGGTCTCGCTGTTCGGCGGTTTCGCCGAAAGCGCGCCCGATCTGCGCATCGAGCTGCCTGTCGCCGACGACTGGCCGCTGGCGCAGAAACTCGCCGGCGAACGCGACACGCTCGGCCACTACCTCAGCGGCCATCCGCTCGATCCGTATCGCGACGAACTCGCTGCGCTGGTCGCGCACGACCTCGGCCAGCTCGACGCGCTGTGGGAACGTGCGCAGCAATTCGCCAAGCCGCAGGAGGGGCGTTCCTGGCGTCCCGAGGTCACCGCCGTGATCGCCGGCCAGGTCATGGGCCTGCGCAAGCGCGGCGATTCGCAGGCCTTCGTGCAGCTCGAGGACGGCCGCGGCCGGATCGAGTGCGCCTTCTTCGCCGAGAGCTATTTCGAGTTCGCGCAGCTGCTCACGCGCGACCGCATCCTCGTGATCGAGGGCGGATTGCGCGAGGACGAGTTCAGCGGTGGCTTCTCGCTGCGCGCGCGGCGCTGCTGGGACTTCCGCCAGGTGTGCGCGCAGCATGCGCAGCGTCTGTCGCTGCGCCTGGACCTGCGCGTGCCGGGACTGCTCGACCGCGTCGAAACCCTGCTCGCCCAGCACCGTCCAGGCAGCACGCCGTTGCGCTACGACCTGCTGCTCAAGGACGGCGCCGCCGGCACGCTCGACCTCAACGGCGGCCACAGCGTGCGCGTCGACGCCGACCTGGTCGGCAACCTGCGCGCGCAGCCCGGCGTGCGCGCGGTGAAGCTGGCGCTGAGCCGGCCGTGGGCGACCTGATTTTCCTTCTCCCTCCGGGACAAGCAAAAGCCCTAGGCCAGACGCATCCGTACGGGCCAGCAACCACGTTCCGCTAGACTGATCCCATCCCGGTCAATGCCATCCGCATGAACCCCAATTACCTCGACTTCGAACAACCCATCGCCGACCTGGAAGCCAAGATCCAGGAGATGCGCCACGCCAGCACCGGCCCCGCCGTCAACATCGACGCCGAAGTGCATGCGCTGCAGGACAAGTTGCGGTTGCGCACTGCGCAGATCTTCCGCGACCTGACGCCATGGCAGGTCTCGCAGCTCGCGCGGCATCCGGCGCGGCCGTACACCAACGACTACATCCGCATCATCTGCGACGAATTCCAGGAGCTCGCCGGCGACCGCGCCTACGCCGACGACGCCGCGATCGTCGGCGGCCTCGGCCGCATCGACGGCCGCAGCGTGATGATCATCGGCCACCAGAAGGGCCGCGACACCAAGGCCAAGGTGCGGCGCAACTTCGGCATGCCGCGCCCGGAGGGCTACCGCAAGGCGCTGCGGCTGATGAAGATGGCCGAGCGTTTCGGCTTGCCGCTGCTGACCTTCATCGACACGCCCGGCGCCTACCCCGGCATCGGCGCCGAGGAACGCGGCCAGTCCGAGGCGATCGCGCGCAACCTGCATGGAGATGGCCGAGCTGAAGATCCCGATCATCTGCACCGTGATCGGCGAAGGCGGCTCGGGCGGCGCGCTCGCGATCGGCGTCGGCGACCGCACGCTGATGCTCGAATACAGCACCTATTCGGTGATTTCGCCGGAAGGCTGCGCCTCGATCCTGTGGAAGTCGGCCGACAAGGCCAAGGACGCCGCCGAGCAGCTCGGCCTCACCGCCAAGCGCCTGCTCGGCCTGGGCCTGATCGACAAGGTCGTGCGCGAACCGATCGGCGGCGCGCATCGCAATCCGAAGCAGATGGCGACGCGATTGAAAGCCGTGCTGCATGAACGAGCTCGATGCTCTGCAGGCGCTGCCGGCGGAGCACCTGGTGGATAGGCGGTACGCACGGTTGCGCGGCTACGGCGCGTACGAGGCAGCTTGAACCCACGACACGGAACGTTGCCATGAGTCCCATCCTGTTGCTTTCGGTCCTTCTGCAGATCAGCTGCGCAGTGCACGTCATCCGTACCGGCCGCCCGATGTACTGGATCTTCATCCTGCTTATCGGCTCGTATATCGCCGTCGCGATCTACGTCATTGCCGAGGTGATACCCGAGATGCGTAACAACCGGGCGACGCGGCGCGTCGTTCGCGGCGTCCATGACAGGATCGATCCGGAGCGCAGGAAACGGGCGGCATCGCGTCAGCTCGACATGGCCGACACGCCGCAGAACCGTCGCCTGCTGGCCGAGGAGAGTCTGCAGGCAGGCGACTACCAGCATGCCGCCGAGCTCTACCGGTCCGCACTCAAGGGACTCTATGCAACCGATCCGGAGTTGATGCTCGGCCTGGCGAGGGCCCAGTTCGCGCTGAACCTCCCAGGCGAGACCAAGAACACGCTCGACGCGCTGATCGCGGCCAATCCCGACTACCGCTCCAGCGACGGCCATCTGCTGTATGCGCGCGCCATCGAGCAGCAAGGCGACTTTCCGGCAGCGCTGCAAGAGTACGAGGCGCTCGTACAGGGTCATCCTGGCGAGGAAGGCCGCATCCGCTACGCGCTGTTGTTGAAGCAACAGGGCGATCTTGCGAAGGCCAACGCATTGTTCAAGGAAACCTTGAAACGATCCAATGCATCGCCCGCCTACTACCGACGCGAGCAACGGCAATGGATCGATATTGCCAAGCGGGAACTTGGCTAAACTCCGCCAAAGTTAGATGGCGCAAGATCTTCGAGCGAAGGAAACGCGTCCCATCCCGCTACCAGGCACGCAGGTATTGCGCCGGTGCCGGTATCGCTTCGTCCAGCACCTTCGCCGCGCGCCGCGGGAAGTACGGATCGCGCAGCAGTTCGCGCGCCATCACGATCACGTCCGCATCGCCGTCGACGAGGATGCGCTCGGCCTGTGCGGGTTCGGTGATCAGGCCGAGGGCACCTGTGGCGATGTTCGCCTCGCGACGGATGCGTGCGGAAAAAGGCACCTGATAGCCCGGAGCGACGGGAATCTTCTGCTGCGGCGCCAGTCCGCCGCTGGAGACATCGACCAGGTCGACGCCGAGCGCACCCAGGCTGCGGCACAACTCGACGCTTTGTTCGATGTCCCAGCCGCCATCGACCCAATCTGTTGCAGAGATGCGCAGCCACAACGGCAGTGATTCTGGCCAGACCACGCGGATCGCCGCAACCACCTCGCACAACAGCCGCGTGCGGTTGTCGAAGCTGCCACCGTAGGCGTCGTCGCGCCGGTTCGACAGCGGCGACAGGAACTGGTGCAGCAAATAGCCATGCGCGGCATGCAGTTCTACGATGCGGAATCCGGCATCGAGCGCGCGTTGCGCGGCGGCGCGGAAATCTGCGATGACCTTGGCGATGCCGTCCGCGTCGAGTGCCTGCGGCATCGGGTACTTGTCATTGAAGGCAATCGCCGATGGCGCGACCGGAACCCAGCCGCCATCGTCGATGACGATCGCGCCCTCGCCTTTCCATGGCGCCAACGTGCTCGCCTTGCGGCCGGCATGCGCGAGCTGGATCGCGGGGATCGCGCCCTGCGCCGCGACGAAGGCCGCGATCCGCGACCAGGCCTGCTGATGGCGCGAACTCCACAGTCCGGTGTCGTCGGGCGAGATCCGCCCCTCGGGCGACACCGCCGTGGCCTCGGTGAACACGACGCCCGCGCCGCCGACTGCGCGGCTGCCCAGATGGACCAGGTGCCAGTCGTCCGGCAATCCATCGACGGCGGAGTACTGGCACATGGGCGAGACGACGATACGGTTGCGCAGGCGTACGTCGCGCTGCAGCAGGGACTCGAACAGGGCAGCCATGGGGACTCGCAAACGGGAAATACGTCACTGTACCGATCACGACCGCTGCCACGGCACCCATCCGTGGATCGCTGCGTCGCGGCGGCGTGGCAACATCGGCGCATGAGCGAGGCGCTGTCCAGCCGCATCGAGATGGCCTTGGCCGACCGGCCCGCGCGCGCGATTGTCATTGGGCTCAGCGGCGGCCTCGATTCCTGCGTGCTGCTGCATGCCCTGTCGCGCTCGCCGATGGCGCAGGCACGCGGCCTGCGCGCGCTCCACGTGCACCACGGCCTGCACGCGGATGCCGATCGCTGGGCAGAGCACTGCCAGGCCTTGTGCGACAAGCTTGCCGTACCGTTGGCGATCGTCCGCGTCGACGTCGCGCTGGATCGCGGCGACGGTCTCGAGGCTGCAGCGCGCGCTGCACGGCATGCGGCCTTCGCTTCCGCTTTGGGTGAGGACGAGATCCTCGCGCTCGCCCATCATGGCAACGACCAGGCCGAGACCTTCCTGTTGCGCGCGCTGCGCGCTTCCGGCAGCGACGGACTCGCCGCAATGCGCGCCTGGCGACGGCTCGGACAAGGCTGGTTGTGGCGACCATGGCTCGACGTACCACGCGCGGAGTTGCTTGCCTATGCGCAAGCGAATGCGCTGGCATGGATCGAGGATCCGGGCAACGTCGACACCGATCGCGACCGCAACTTCCTGCGCCATCGCGTGCTGCCGGTGCTGCGCGAGCGCTGGCCGCAGGCCGATGCCGCGTTCGCGCAAAGCGCCGCGCTGCATGCGGAAATCGCCGGCTTGCTCGATGCGGAAGATGCAGCAGCGTTCGCGCAAGCAGGCACGATCGATCCGAGCGTGCTTCTGGTCGACGTCCTGCACGGCATGCCGTCCGCGAGGCGCGCACGCGTACTGCGCCGCTGGGTCGCATCGCTCGGACTTCCGCCGTTGCCGGCGCAAGGCATCGCCCGGATCGAATCCGACCTGCTCGGGGCCGAACCCGACGCCGTCGCGGAATTCGCATGGTCGGACACGGCGATCCTGCGCTGGCGCGACCTGCTGCATGCCGATCGCCGACGCGCATCGCTGCCGGGCGACTACCACGCCGAATGGAGCGGCGCATCCGCGCTGCGACTGCCGACCGGCGACAGCCTGGCGCTCATGGGAACCGCCATGTTCGACCAGCCCATCGTCGTGCATGCGCGCCAGGGCGGCGAGCGCATCGCCTTGCCGGGCCGCGATCACAGGCACGTGCTCAAGCACGTGCTGCAGGAGCTCGGCGTGCCGGCATGGGAACGGGCCCGGATGCCACTGCTTTCGACGACCGAAGGGGAACTGCTGGCCGCGGGCGACCTCGTCCATTCGGCTCCCTTCGATGCCTGGCTGCGCACGAACGGCTGCCGCGTGACATGGACGCGCGACCTGTCGCAGGCGATGCCGTAAACTTCTCCCATGGCCCGCAAACCCGCCACCGAAGCCTCGCCCGTCGCCGACTTCGAGCACTCGCTCGACGCGCTCGAACAGCTGGTCGAGAAGATGGAGCACGGCGAGCTGAGCCTCGAGGAATCGCTGGCTGCCTACGAGCGTGGCGTCGGCCTGTACCGGCGCTGCCAGCAGGCGCTAGAACAGGCCGAGCTGCGCGTTCGCCTGCTCAGCGATCCGGACAATCCCGCCGGTGCCGAACCGTTCGGCCCGTCGGCGTCCGCGTCCGATGCCTGACAGTACCGCTGCGCAGCAACGACTGGACGCCTGGCGCGAACGCATCGATCGCGTGCTCGATAGCGTCCTGCCTTCGCCCAACCACGCACCGCAGCGCCTGCATGCGGCCATGCGCCACGCGGTGCTGCTCGGCGGCAAGCGCATCCGCCCGCTGTTGGTCTACGCGACGGGTGCGGCCTTCCGCACCGACGACGAGACGCTGGATGCTCCCGCCGCCGCGGTCGAGTTGATGCAGGCCTATTCGCTGGTCCACGACGACCTGCCCGCGATGGACGACGACGCACTGCGCCGCGGCCAGCCCACCGTACACGTCGCCTTCGACGAAGCCACCGCGATCCTCGCCGGCGATGCGTTGCAGTCGCTGGCCTTCGAGACGCTGACGAGCGCGCATGTCGAAGCCGGCGCACGTGTTGCGATGCTGCGCGAGTTGTCGATCGCCGTGGGCACGCGCGGCATGTGCGGCGGACAGGCGCTCGATATCGATGCGACCGGCGCCAGCGGCGCGATGGACCTGGCGGCGCTCGAACAGATGCACGCGCGCAAGACCGGCGCGCTGCTGCGCGCTTCGGTGCGCCTCGGCGCGATCGCGGCGAACGCCGATGCCGGACAACGCCGCCACCTCGACGCGTTCGCCGATGCGCTCGGCCTCGCCTTCCAGATCCGCGACGACCTGCTCGATGTCGAAGGCGACAGCGCCACCCTCGGCAAGACCGCGGGCAAGGACGCCGCCCAGGCCAAGGCGACGTTCCCGGCATTGATCGGCATCGAAGCCTCGCGCGAGCGCCTGCAGGCGCTGGCAGCGACGATGCAGGCCTCGCTGCAGCCCTTCGGCGTGCGCGCCGATGCCCTGCAGGCGCTGGCGCGCCGGGTCGTCGAACGCAACCACTGAACGTAGCGGCACTGACCGCGGCAGGCTGCTTTCTGCGTTGATCGTTCCGATGCGCGCCCGTGCTGCGCGCGATGCGAACCCATGCCGCGCAAGCTGCTGCAACGACTGCTGTCCTGGGTGGACGCCGCGATGGCGACCTCGGCGGTGTCGTTCATCACGTTCTGGACCAAGGTCGAGCGCAGCTACCGGCGGCCGTCGTCGCGGCTGTCGCTATTGCTGCGTTTCTCGTTCTATCCGTTGCTGGCGCTGGGTGCCCTCGGTTGGCTAGGTTGGGACTGGAAATACGACCATGCGCTGGACTCGGCCGAGGACGCGATCTTCGACCGCGTCGTGAATTGGCGGCCGGTTCAACCGAAGCCTTCCGGCCGGACCGTCATCGTCGAGATCGACGACTGCTCGATCGAGTATTACCGCAGCCGGGCGAAGGCGGCTGGCCATGGAGCCGGCAGCGCCACGCCGACGTCCTCGACAAGCTCGACCGCGCCGGCGTGCGCAGCGTGGGCTACGACGTGATGTTCATCGACCCGTCGACGCAGGACCCGATCGGCGATGCCACGCTCGAATCGATGGCCGAAGGCGGCCAGGGTCGCTTCGTGTTCGCCTCTTCGCGCCGCCACTCCGATTTCGACCGCGATGCCACGCTGCGTGCCGCCGCGGCTCCTGGCGCGTTCCCATTGCTCACCGGTGCCGCACGCCCAGGACCACGGGTTGCCCTGGTGCTGCCTTATGGCGAGGCGATGACGCGCTATTCGGGTTTGAGCAACGTCACCCGCAACGAGGATGGCGTGTTGCGCGACGTGCATCTGCGCGAACGTCATGGGCGACTGGGCGCATGCCTTCTCTGCCGCAGCGGCTTGCGGCCCACGCAAACCGCCGGGCGATTTCATCGTTCCCATCGTCGGTGCGCGTGAACTGGCGCACGGACGCACGGCTCCCCTACCTCAGCGCCGCGAACCTGCTGGAAGGCAAGCAAGTCTGCGCGACAGGCCAGTCCGAGGCTTCCGCTGTTGAAAGACCGCGTCGTGCTGGTCGGCTACACCGCCGCCGGCGTCAACGACGCCAAACCGACGCCGGTCAATCCGGCGATGCCGGGTGTCGAGGTGCTCGCCGAAGCGACCGAGGCGCTGGTCGCCGACAGCGCGATCTGGATGCCGCCGTCGTGGGTCAAGTACGTGCTGGCCGCGGTGCTGGTGCTGTTGACCGCGTTCGCGTTCTGGCGCGGTGAGCCGGCGACCGACGTCGATTCGGTGTTCGTCGCGACGAACGTGGCGCTGCTGTTGCTGGCGTTTTCGGGACTGACGTTCTTCGGCGTGTTCTTCGACATTTTTTCCAGCGTCGGCTTCGTCAGCCTGTGCTTCGGCCTGTGCCGGCTGTACGCGGGCATCCAGCGCGGTCGCGCGGTCGGCAACGGAGACTACCTAGACGAGTTCGATCCCGACCGCGATCGCTGGCTGGTGATCGGGCGCCTGCGCTTCGTGCCGAACGCAGCGCTCGACCGGCGCGCCGCCGCGCGTCGCCGGCGCGAATACCGGCGTCGTCTGCGCCGTTTCCTCTACGCCGGTAGCGATGCGGTGATGCTGGAAGGCGTAGTCGAGCGCAAGAGCTGGCTGCACGACACGCTGGATGACCTGATGGTGCTGGTGTGGAAAGGCGGCGACCAGACGACCGCCCGAGAACTCGCCAGACGCGACCTCGACGCGCTCCACATCCACCTGAACGCGCACGACGATCGCCTCGACGATGACGGCGTGGTGCGCGTCGCCGTGGTCGCGGCCGAGATCGACGACGGCCTCGACGCGTCCGACCGCGGCGAGCGCCTGCGCCTGCGCGAAGTGCTCGGGCGCGCGCTGAACACGCCGCAGGAGTGGCCGTTGTCGGCGTGCAATACGTTTACCCAGGTGAGTCCGCCGCCCCCCGGAGCGAATCCATGCCCGTCGTCCTGATGCCCGCGACGCCGACACGTGCCGTGTCGATCTGCGTTGTCCTGATCATTGCTGCCGCCACCGGTCTCGCGATCGCCGCGGCCCCCACGCAGGACATGCCCGCGGTCGTCCACAAGCCATCCGTCGACGTGCATAGCGGCCCGGACTTCGCGACGCCGCGCGTGACGACGCTCAACCGCAACGCGCCGGTGCGCATTTCTGGACAGCAGGGCCTGTGGTTCCGCGTCAACCTGCCCGAAGGCAAGCCCGGCTACCTGCGCGTGACCGACGTGCGCATGGCCTACGCCGGCAAGGCGAATGCATCGGCCGATTCGATGGCGATCTTCAACGGCCGCGCCGCAGGCGGCAAGGTCACGGAAACCGCGAGCGTGCGCGGCATCGATGAAAGCGACCTGAAATCGGCGAGCTTCAACGGCGCCGAACTGGCGAAGATGGAATCGTACCGCGTCAGTCCGGAAGCGGCGGCCGCGAGCGCGCGCGCCAAGGGCTGGACCAGCAGCAACGTCGCCTATGCCGCCGAGGCGAGGCCTGTCGCGAACGGCGGCAAGCCGCAGGCGACGCAGAGCGAGAAGCGCAGCGGACTTTCGCTCGCTCGCGGCCTGCTGTCGCAGATCGGCATCGGCAGCGTCGGCAGCTCGGCGATCGACGTGGCCGACAAGGCCGTGCCCAAATCCGAACAGGAACTCGCAGCCGAGGAACTCGCGCTCGCGCCGGAACTCGCCGGCCGCATCCTGGGCGCGGCACCGCTGGTCCGCGACGACGGCGCGCAACGGCGCGTCAACGAAATCGGGCGCTGGATGGCATCGCACAGTGCGCGGCCGGAACTGCCGTGGACGTTCGGCATCGTCGACGCTGCCGAAGTCAACGCCTTCGCCGCGCCCGGTGGCTACGTGCTGATTACGCGCGGCCTGTACCAGCTGCTGTCGGACGACGCCGAAGTCGCGGCCGTGCTCGGCCACGAGATCAGCCATGTCGTGCAACGCGACCACTACGAAGTCATCCGCAAGCAGGAAATCAGCTCGGCGGGCAAGGACGTCGCCTTGGGCCACGTCAACGTCGGTGGTGGCATCGCCGGCAGCATGGCCAAGGATTACGTCGCACGCCATGGTGCGGCGGTGATGCTGACCAGCCTCGACCGCGGCGCGGAATACCGCTCCGACGAGGCGTCCGGCTTTTACCTGGCGCGCTCGGGCTTCAATCCGCTGGCACTGTATGCGGTGCTGCAGAAGATGACGTCGCTGGGCACGCAATCGGCGAGCCTCGCGCAGCTGTACAAGACACATCCGCCACTGGACGAGCGTCTCGAGCGCCTGGACCGGAACGGATACGCAGGGCTGCAGCAGTACACCAGCCGATAGAGATTGCCCCCTTTGCAAAAGGGGGCAACAGCAGGAGCAGGCGGCTCAACCCGGTAGCGTGCGCTATGCGCACGACGCCATGATCGTCAGAACAGCCTCAACGTAAACGGATAACGATAGGTCTCGCCATTCCACGCCTTGACCGTCGCGATGATGCTGCACACCAGCCACACCACCGCGATCGCGCCCACCGCCAGCAACAACACCAGCCCGGCCGGCGCGGTGAGGATGATGCCCAGGCCGAGCGTCAGCACGGTGGCGCCGACCAGCACGATGCCGATGGCGACCGCCGCGCAGGCGTAGATGAACATGCTGAGATTGAAGTTGATCGCCTCGCGCGCGTGCTCCGCGACGAATGCGGAATCGTTGCGCTTGAGCAGGTAGATCGCGCCGGCGCCGAGGACGCCGGCGAGGCCCGCGATCCAGCTGGTCATCAATGCCAGCACCAAGGCCGACAGGTGCGCCAGCGCGGCCCACTGGCGATCGCTCGCATCCACGACCGCGCCTTGCTGCCCACGGTCATGGGTCGTGCCGTCGATAAACCCTGCTTTCCATCGACGTTCTCCGGCCGGAAACACTCCGGCGCAGGACGATGATGGGGCTGCCAACGGCGCACGCAACCCAACCGATGGCAGGGTGCCAGAAGATTGGCGATCACCCCGCCCCGCCGCGTCAACGGCGAAGCGGGGGCGCGCCGGTTTACTTCACCAGACGCAGGGTGAACGGGTAGCGATACGCTTTGCCTTCGTTCGCCTTGATCGCCGCGATGATCGTCAACACGAGCCAGGCGATGCCGATCAGGATCCACAGCGGGATCGCCAGCACGAAACCAACGCCGAGCGTCAGCAGGCCGATGCAGAACAGCGCGAAGAATGCGATCGCCACGGTGATGTTGAAATTGAGCGCTTCCTTGGCCTGGTCGTCGACGAAGGGCATGGTGTCCTTCTTGACCAGCCAGATGATCAGCGGGCCGATGAAGCAGCCGATGCTGCCGGCCCAGCCCGAAGTCAGGATGCCGCCGATCAGTGCCGACAGGTGCGCGAACATCGCCCACTGCCTTTGTTCTGCGCTGATGCCATCGACGTCCACGGTCGGCGTGCTGCTGTCGTTTTCTTCGTTCATGCGATTCCCCGAAGGTGCTGCGTGAAGGATGGACGGGGGCGAGGCTTCCGCCGACCCGCGCCGGCAGCATACGTCAATCGCTGCCGGCGACCGTCATCCGTCCGACCAGCGCCGATCCCATGCGGATGTGCGAGCGCGGATCGACGTCCCTGCCCACCGCCTCGATCGCGCGGAACATCGCCTTGAGGTTGCCGGCGACGGTGATGCCGTCGACCGGATAAGCGATCTCGCCGTTCTCGATCCAGAAACCGCCGGCGCCGCGCGAATAGTCGCCGGTGACCGCGTTGACGCCCTGCCCCATGAGTTCGGTGACCAGCAGCCCGCGTCCCATTCCGCGCACCAGCGCATCGAGACCATCGCTGTTGGCGGTGATCTCCAGGTTGTGCACGCCGCCGGCATTCGCGGTGGTCTGCAGGCCGAGCTTGCGCGCGGAATAGCTGCCGAGCACGTAACGCTGCAGGACGCCATCGGCGACCAGCGCCGAATCGCGCGTGGCGACGCCTTCGGCATCGAATGCGGCCGAGCGCAGACCGCGCTGCTGCAGCGGCTTTTCCTCGATCGAGAACCAATCGGGAAACAGCTGCGTGCCGGCGCTGTCGAGCAGGAAGCTCGCGCGCCGGTACAGTGCGCCGCCCGACACGGCACCGAGCAGGTGCCCGACCAGCGAGCGCGCAATATCCGCTGCGAACAGGACCGGGTACTCGCCCGTCGCCACCTGCCGCGGCGCCAGTCGCGACACCGCGCGTTGCGCCGCATGGCGGCCGATCGCGGCCGGCGATTCCAGGTCGCCCTCCGCCAGGCCGATGCTGTACCAGCCGTCGCGCTGCATGTCTTCGCCTTTGCCGGCGATCAGCGCGCAGCCGATGCTGTGCTGGGTGCCGCGCTCGAGACCGATGAAACCGTGCGAATTGGCATAGACGCTGACGCTGGCACTGCTGCCGACCGAAGCGCCATCGGAATTGCTGACGCGCGCGTCGGATTCGCGCCCTGCCGTTTCGCAGGCCAGCGCCAGGTCGACCGCGCGATCGGCGTCGAGCGCCCAGGGATGCCAGCTGTCGAACTCGCGAAAAACTCCTTGAATGTCCGCACCCTCCGCATCCGCCTGCGCCATCAGCGCGGCATCGGCGAGGCCGGCGGCCTCGTCGTGCTCGGTGTAGCGCGCGATCGCACAGGCTTGCGCAACCGTCGATTCCAGGCTTTCTTCGCGCAGGTCGGCGGTGCTGGCGCTGCCCTTGCGCTGGCCGAAGTAGACGGTGACCGCGATACCGCGGTCGCGCGTCGATTCCACGGTCTCGACCGCGCCCATGCGCACGTTCACGCTCAGGCCGCGCTCCTCGCTGCAGTTGACCTCGGCCTGGGTCGCGCCGCTGGCGCGCGCGCGGTCGAGCAGGCGCTGCGACAGCCCTGCGAGCGCATCGAGGCGCTCGCGGCTGTCGTCGGAGTGCGTTGCATCGCTTCGGGCGGTGATGGCGTTCAATGACTTATCCTTGCGTCTGAGTCATTCCGAGGGCAAAGCCCGAGGAATCTGTTTTTTGGCATCCGGTATTGCAGTGAAGCAGGATCTTTCACTGCGTTCGGATTGACATCCTGGAAGCTGTTCGATGCGCGGACGAGACGAAGACACCGGCGAGTTCCTGGCGCCGAGCCGGAGCCAGCAAAGGCGCGAGGCGCTCGACGTGCTCGCCCTGGGCCAGCAGCTGGCCGCGCTGAGCGCGGCGCAGTTGGCGAAGCTGCCGATTCCCGAAGACCTGCTGCCGCATATCGAGGACACGCAACGCATCACTTCGCACGTCGCCCACAAGCGCCAGCTGGCGTTCCTGGCCAAGCAGATGCGCCGCGTCGACGACGAAACGCTCGCTGCGATCCGTGACGCGCTCGATGCCGGCGGCGAGGCCGCGCGCCGCGAAACCGCCGAACTGCACCGCGTCGAAGCCTGGCGCGAGCGGTTGATGAGCGACGGCGACACCGCGCTGGCGGAACTGCTGGCCGAACATCCGTCCGCCGACCGGCAGCGCCTGCGGCAACTGGTGCGCAACGCGGGCGACGAAAAGGCGAAGAACAAGCCGCCGCATAGTCATCGTGAGTTGTTTCGTGAGTTGCGCGAGTTGCTGGCGCAATCCGAAGAGGGCATCGACGAAAGCGACGCTTAGTCCCGTCTGCGGGAGCTGGATCGAGTGCTCGACCGAGGCCGACTCGCTTCTCACGCCTGCGTACCGCCCACCGTAATGCCATCGATCAACAACGACGGCTGACCCACGCCCACCGGCACGCTCTGCCCATCCTTGCCGCACACGCCGACGCCCTCGTCGAGCGCAAGATCGTGGCCGATCATCTTGACCTGCTGCATCGTCTCCGGCCCGTTGCCGATCAACGTCGCGCCCTTGACCGGCGCGGTGATCCTGCCGTCCTCGATCAGGTAGGCCTCGGTCGCCGAGAACACATACTTGCCGCTGGTGATGTCGACCTGTCCGCCGCCGAAATTGACCGCGTACAGGCCCTTCTTCACCGAACGGATCATCTCTTCGGGATCGTGCTGTCCGGCCAGCATGTAGGTATTGGTCATGCGCGGCATCGGCAGGTGCGCGAACGATTCGCGGCGGCCGTTGCCGGTGGGCTGCATGCCCATCAGGCGCGCGTTGAGCGTGTCCTGCATGTAGCCGACCAGCACGCCGTCCTCGATCAGCGTGTTGCACTGGGTCTGCGTGCCCTCGTCGTCGACGTTGAGCGAACCGCGACGACCCGGCAGCGTGCCGTCGTCGACGATGGTCACGCCGGGCGATGCGACGCGCTGGCCCATGCGGCCGGCATACGTGGACGTGCCCTTGCGGTTGAAATCGCCCTCGAGGCCATGGCCGACGGCCTCGTGCAGCAGCACGCCAGGCCAGCCGCTGCCGAGCACGACCGGCATCACGCCGGCGGGCGCATCGACGGCTTCGAGGTTGACCAGCGCCTGGCGCAAGGCTTCGCGCGCGAACTTCTCCGGCTTGCCGTCGGCCAGCAACTCCTCGTACGAATAGCGCCCGCCGTAGCCCGAATAACCCGACTCGCGGCGCCCGTTCTGCTCGACGATCACCTGCACGTTGAGCCGCACCAGCGGACGCACGTCGCCGGCGAGCACGCCGTCGCTGCGTGCGACCAGCACGGTATCGACGCCGCCCGACAGCCCCACCATCACCTGCTTCACGCGCGGATCGGCGGCACGCAGCAGCTTGTCGACCTGGCGCAAGGCCTCGACCTTGGTCTCGTTGTCGAGCACGTCGATCGGATCCTGCGCCGCGTACAGCGACCTGCCCTGCCCCGCCACCAGCGCGCGCGAGGGATGCGAGCCGCCGTCGCGGGCGATGGCACGCGCCGAATGCGCGGCCGTGAGCAGGGCTTCCGCATTGATGTCGTCGGAATAGGCGAAGCCGGTCTTCTCGCCGCTGATCGCGCGCACGCCGACGCCCTGCTCGATCGAATGCGCGCCGTCCTTGACGATGCCGTCTTCGACGGTCCAGCTCTCGCGCCGCGCATGCTGGAAATAAAGATCGCCGAAATCGATGCCCGGCCCGAGCAAGGCGCCGAAGGTGCGCTCGAGCCCGTTGCTGTCGAGGCCTGCCGGGAGCAGGAGGCGTGTTTCGGCGAGCTGGATGGGCAAGGTCATCAGGAATTCCGGATTGGGGACATCAATGGTGCGGAGCGGCTCGTCTCCTCCCCTGCAAGGGAAGGCCGGGATGGGGATGGTGTCGGCAACCGCCATGGCGATGGCTCGCAATCCCGCAACGTCATCACCCTGGCAGCGAAGGAACACCGCCGTGCGAAAGCCGTTCGGCACACGACACTATGCGGCCGCAGGCTTCCGAATCAACCGGCAGGCGCTGGATCCGCCGTCTGCGCGCGGCTCTGCGACCGTCCGACCACCTCGACCTTGGGGTCCTTCCAGGGGCCGGTGACGCGATAGGTCTTGGCCGACATCTGTCCGAGCGGCTTCTTCAGCACGGCATTGGCGACCGCACCGAAGGCCGCGCCGACCGGTCCACCGGCGATCGCGCCTACGGCGGTCAACAGGTTGCCGGTCTTGGGCAGCACTTCGATGGTCTGGTCGAAGGTCTGCGCACGCAGGTTGGCGGCGCCGCGGATGCTGATGTCGGCTGCGGGACCGACGATCACCAGGTCGTCGCTGCGCGCCTGGCCCGCGCCGAAGCGTACGTTGCCCTGGATGCGGTTGAAGGCGAAGCCTTTCGAGAAGAAATCGCGGAAGTCGAGCGTCAGGCGGCGCGGGATCTCCGCGATGCTGAGCAGGCCAAGCACGCGGCCGGCGCCGGGCTCGACCTGCACCAGGCGTCCATCCTTGGCGAGGATCGACAGCGTGCCTTCCAGCGCACCGACCTTGAATGTCGCCGGGCTGCCGGGCCAGTCCGCCTTGAACTTCGCCTCGCCCTTGCCGCCATCGATACGGCTGCCGAAACCGAAGCCCGACAGCAGCGCACCGAAGTCCTCGCTGGCGATGACCGCGTCCAGGCGCGTGCGCGCGGCGGAACCGCGGCCGAGCCAATCGCCGCTGACATCGATGCGTTGCTTCGGCGCCCGCGTCTGCAGTTGTTCGATGCGCATGCCGCCCGCGACCGGACGCGTACGCAGCGACGCGCTGCCGACCTGCGCATCGCCGAAGCGCAGATCGTCGACGGCGAGGTTGAGCGGCGGGATCGCCGCAGGATCGATGTCGTCGGCCGGCGGCGCAGCCGTTGCGTTGTCCGCGCCGACGGTGCCGGCGCCGGCACCCGCGGCCTTCGCACTGCGCCAATGCAGCCGCTGCAGGCGACCCGCGATCGCCGCGCCTTTCGCATCTGGCAGCAGCAATGCGCCAGCAAGGGCATTGCCGTCTAGCTGGACCGCCGTGCCGACAGCCGCGGGCGTGGCGCGCACGCGCGTGTTGGGGAATATCGCGCCGATCAACTGCAGGCGGTCGGCGATCACGTCGATGCGGCGCAGCGGCAGAGACGACGCGCCGCCGCCATCACCACCGTGCGTCAATGCCGCCCAGTCGATCGCGTCGAGCCGATCGGTGCGTCCGGTCGCGACCAGGCCCGATACCGGCGGCGCCTCGCTCACTCGGGTGCTGCCGAGCACGACGCGCACCCCGGTCTGCGAACCCGTCGTACGCGCGCGCAGCGCGAGGCGATCGCCGAACGCGACGACGATGTCGCCCTCGCCGAACGGCAATGCGGTATCGATCGTGGTCGCCAGCGGCGACGCGGCGGGCTTGTCGAGCGGTGCCGGGAGGTCGAGCGTCGTGCCGACCAGCGTCGAGCGCAGTTGCAGCCGGCTCGCCGCGGGCTTGGCCGTCTTGCCGGCCGAAGCCGGAATCGAGACCGCGATGGTCCATGGCGAGCGTCCTTCGACGCGTGGCTTCAACCAGGCCAGCTGCGGCGCGCGCTCGAGCAGGTCGTCGGCAGCGAGCGTGGCCTCGAGCTCGGCCTCGAAGGCCTGCGTGGAATCGCGGACATGGCCGCTGCCCGCGCGCAGCGAGAGTTTCCCCGGCAGGCCCTCCTGCACGGCGGCGAGGTCGTTCGCATCGAAGCCGTCGCGGTCGTACTGCAGCTTTCCGCGCACGTCGCTGAAAGCAAGCTTCCACTCCGAGTCGCCCAACTTGGTGCCGCGCAATTCGACGTCGCCGGCGACCTTCGGAGGCGGCGCATTGCGGCCCAGCGGCAGGTCCAGCGCGAACGTCGCCGTCGCCGGGCCACTCGCCGTGAGATTCGCCATCGCCGCGCCATGCTGCTTCTGCAAGGGGCTCTGCCGCAGCAGCCCCAGCATCTTCGACGCGTCGCCGCCGACGTCCGCGCGCACCAGCAATTCGGCCTTGCCGAACTCGGCGATACCGCCGTTGAAGCGCGGAATCTCGACACCAGCCAGCGCCGCGCTGCCCGAGACCGTGAAGCCGCTGCCGACGAAGCTGACGTCGGCATCGAGGCGGTCGGTGGCAGGCCACTCCGGCTGGAATTTCAGCACCGTGCGGGCGATGTGCGCGTCGGCCTGGAACAGGCCGTCGTGGTGGCGGAACGGCCAGTCGTCCAGGTCGCCGGACACCACCGCACGCCCGCCTTCGACGCGCCCGGACACCAGCGCCGCGTTCAGCCAGCGGATCGACGCCGGCGGCATCGAATGATGGATCCAGAATTTTTTCGCGGTGATCACCGAGGTGTCGTCGAGTCTGGCAGCGAGATCGATCCGCGGCCGCGTGCCGTCACCCTGGAACCACAGGCCGCCGCGCACGTCGGCGCCGTAATCTTCGCCATCGATGCGCAGCGCCGCGGTGCCGACGCGCCAACCGTCGCCTTCGCGCCAACCCGCGACGCGTCCATGCAGCCTGACCTCATGCGGCACGCCGAAACCGCGCGGCCAGTCGAAGCGCAGCGTCGCCTTCGGGTCGAATGCGAACGTGAAACCGTCGGCATCGCCGTCGACGCTTCCCGACAGGCCGCGCAGGCCGGGCGCCTTGCCGATCGCGGCAAAGCCGAGCGACTCCACGCGCGCGGCGACACGCATGCCGCGACCGCGTTCGCCGACGACTTCGACATCGCGCAGCACCGCGTCGGGGGACGCCGCGGCAAGCCAGGCACGCGTCCCCGGCGCGAGGCGATCGCTCAGGCCGGCCAATGCGAACAGCGGGCCCGCATCGAGATGCCTGGCCAGCAGCCCGTAACGCCGGCCGCCCGCGATGACCAGGCCGTCCAGCGTCTGCGCCTGCTTGCGTTGCCCGTCATGCTCGTCGCTGGCGTGCACGCGCAGGCGCGGCGCGTCGAAGCGCCAGCCGCCGCCCGCGGCGCGCCAGCGTGCGCGCGTGTCGACGTGCGCGAAGCGCGCCCGCGGGATGGTCTCGACGCCCGCCGCATCGCGCAGCGGCGCGCCGCGCAGCTGCAGGTCGTCGAGCGCGGCATCGATGGTGATGACGGCGATGCGATGGTCGCGCAATTCCGCCCACGCGGCCGCGCGTCCTGTTCCCTGCTGCACGGCGACCCCGCCGAAGTGCAGCAGCGGCGACCAAGCCGCCAGGTCCGCACGCCGCGCGCCCGAGTACAGCCTGCCGTTGCCGCGCTTGCGATCGAAGTCCATCGCGACATCGAGCGGCGAACGCCCGGTCTGCATCCATGCGCGCGCGCCGACGCGGACGCGGTTGCCGTCCACGCGCAGGCGCACGTCGATCCTCGGGATCGTGGTATCGAGTTGCAGCGATGGCGCGATGACCGCGAGCTTTGCGCCGATCACCTGTAGTTCGCCGAGGCCTTCGAGCACGGCCAGCGGATCGCCGCCGGGCTGCTGCTGGCCGGGCAGGCCACGCACGCTCCAGCGGCCGTCGTCGGCGCGTTCGATCGCCAGCACGAGGTTGCGCAGCCGCAGCTCGGTGAACGAGCGCCCCGGCAACAGGCCCGCGTACTGCGAAACGAGGATCTCGGCTTCGCCGATCGGCACCGCCTTGGCGCCGTCGCCCACGCGCAGGCCCTGCACGCGCAGCAGCGGACCACGCCGCGTCCACTCGGTATCGACCTTGTCGAACGACACCGTGCGCCCGGCGCGCGCGCTCAACCAGGCGGCGATGCGGTCGGGATGGCGTTCGGCCAAGGGCAGCAGCTGGCTGGTCACGCCCGCCACCAACGCCATCGCCACCAGCACGGCGGCGACGAAGTACCACGCTCCTCGACGCGCGGTGCGCAGATGGCGGCGTAGCGAAGTCGTCATCGGCAGCGCGCTGGCTGGCAATCGGGCGGAAAGCGAGCTTTCAAGACCTCGAACAATCGCTCGTCGTCCCAGCGCAAGCTGGGATCCATCTTGATTTTATCCTTGCCAGGCGATGGGGCAGAGAAAAAATGGATCCCAGCTTGCGCTGGGATGACGAGCGAAATCGGCGCATCCGCGGCCGCTCGTGCTGGTTCACAGCAGCACGACATCGAACTGCTCCTGCAGATACTGCTCGTCCGGTTGGAAGCGGATCGACTTGCCGAGGAATTCCTCCAGCTCGGCCACCGCCGCCGACTCCTCGTCGGTGATGCGCGAGACGATCTTCGGCGAGGCGATCACCAGCAGCCGCGCGGCGTCGAACTGGCGCACGGCGCGCGTGATCTCGCGGAAGATCTCGTAGGTCACGGTCTCGGCGGTCTTGAGCATGCCGCGGCCGCCGCACTCGTGGCAGGGCTCGCTCAGCTGCCGCTGCAGGCTCTCGACCGTGCGCTTGCGCGTCATCTCGACCAGGCCCAGCGGCGAGAAGTCGTACACGGTGGTCTTGGCGTGGTCCTTGACCAGCGATTTCTCCAGCGTGCGCAACACCTGGCGACGATGCTCGGCGTCGTGCATGTCGATGAAGTCGATGATGATGATGCCGCCGAGGTTGCGCAGCCGCAGCTGTCGCGCGACCGCCTGCGCGGCTTCGAGGTTGGTGCGGTACACGGTCTCCTCGAGGTTGCGCTGACCGAGGAACGAACCTGTGTTGACGTCGACGGTGGTCATCGCCTCGGTCTGGTCGATCACCAGATAGCCGCCCGACTTCAGCGGTACTTCCTTTTCGAGTGCGCGCTGGATCTCGTCCTCGACGCCATACAGGTCGAACACCGGCCGCGCGCCGCTGTAGTGTTCGATCTTGTCGGCGAGGCCGGGCATGTATTGCGCCGCGAACACGCGCAGGCGCTCGCAGGTCTCGCGCGAATCCACCTTGACCTTCTCGACGTCGCGCCGCATCAGGTCGCGCACCGCGCGCATCGGCAGGGTGAGGTCCTCGTACAGGCAGGTGCCCAGGCCGGCGTCGGGCACCTGCTGTTCGACCAGCGCCCAGGCGCGACTGAGATAGGCGATGTCCTCGGCCAGCGCCTCGGACGGCTGTCCTTCGGCGTTGGTGCGGACGATGTAGCCGTGGCCGGTCAGCGCCAGTTCGGAGACGAGCGACTTCAGGCGCGCGCGCTCGGCTTCGTCCTCGATGCGCGCCGACACGCCGACCGTGCGCGACTGCGGCAGCAGCACGAGATAGCGCGAGGGAATACTGATCTGCGTGGTCAGGCGCGCGCCCTTGCTGCCGATCGGGTCCTTCACCACCTGCACGACGATGTCCTGGCCGTCGCGCAGCAGTTCCGCGATCGGCGGCACGCTCGGCGGCGGCAGGTTCGGCGCTTGCGGGCCGGCGGCATCGCCGACCAATTCGGGCGCCGGCATCGAACGCATCACGTCGCTGGCGTGCAGGAACGCCGCGCGATCCAGGCCGATGTCGATGAAAGCCGCCTGCATGCCCGGCATCACGCGCTGCACGCGACCCTTGTAGATGTTGCCGACGACGCCGCGGCTCCAGCCGCGCTCGATGTGCAGTTCCTGCAGCATGCCGTTTTCGACGACCGCGACGCGGGTTTCGCGCGGAGTGACGTTGACCAGGATTTCCTCAGTCATGCCCTGGCCTCGACATGCGCCGGCGCCGTGCTTGCGGTTCGTGCGGCGATGCCGAACTCGCGCAGCAACTGCGCCGTCTCGAACAACGGCAAGCCCATCACCCCGGAATAGCTGCCTGAAAGATGCGCGATGAATGCCTGCGCCGCACCCTGGATTCCATACGCGCCGGCCTTGCCCTGCGCCTCGCCGGTGGCGACGTAGCGGGCGATGTCGTCCGTCGACAAGACCGCGAAGGTCACTTCCGATATCGAGACCGCCTGGCTCTCGCGCGACGCCGACACCAGCGAGACGGAAGACACCACGCGATGCGTGCGACCCGACAGCGCGCGCAGCATGCGTGCGGCATCGGCATCGTCGCGCGGCTTGCCGAAGACTTCATCGTCGAGCACGACTTCGGTATCGGCACCCAGCACGACTGCATTGGCGACCGCCATCACCTGCAGCAGGCCGGCACCGGATTTTTCGCGCGCGACACGGCGCACGTAGTCTTCGGCAGGTTCGCCAGGCTGGCGCTGTTCGGGCACGTCGACGTCGAGCACGCCGAATTCCAGCCCGAGCCGGGCCAGCAATTCGCGCCGGCGCGGGGATTGCGAGGCAAGATGCAACATCGAACAAGGATAACCGCAGCCTGTATCGCGCTTCTCCGCCGGCAGACACACAACCCCGTTGCGGCTCACGGGCCGTTCACCGGAGTCCACCGAACCTTGCCCCCACTTCGTCAGGAGACGACCATGCGTTTGACCCGCCCGTATTCCATCAAGCTGAAGCCCCTGCTGCTCGCCAGCGCCCTTGCCATGAGCCTGATGACCATGACGGCATGCGCCCAGAACGCCACCCCGGCCTATGCCGTCCCGAGCGACGGCACCTTGCTTTCAGTATCCGCGCAAGCCGAGGCCAAGCGCGTGCCCGATGTCGCCACGATCTCGACCGGCGTCGTCACGCAGGCCACCGATGCCAACACCGCGATGCGCCAGAACGCCGAGCAGATGGCCAAGGTCGTGGCTTCGATCAAGGCCTCGGGCGTGGCGGAGAAGGACATCCAGACCAGCGGCATCAGCGTCAATCCCAACTATCGCTATGCCGAGAACCAGCCGCCGACGATCACCGGTTACCAGGCCAGCAACACCGTGAACGTGAAGGTGCGCGACATCTCCAAGCTCGGCAAGGTGCTCGATTCGCTGGTCGCGCAGGGCGCCAACCAGGTCAACGGTCCGACCTTCGAGGTCGACGAGCCCGAGGAAGCCTATGACGAAGCGCGCCGCGCCGCGCTCGACAAGGCCAAGGCGCGCGCCGAGATGTATGCCAAATCGATGGACCTGCGCGTGCGCCGTATCGTGAGCATCAGCGAGGGCGGCGGCTTCCAGCCACCGATCCCGATGCCGATGATGGCGATGCGCATGGAGAAGGCGCAGGCAGCCGATACCTCGGTATCGCCGGGCGAATCGGTCCTTTCCGCCAGTCTCGACGTGGTCTTCGAGCTCGGACGCTGACGATGGGTGCGCCAGGCAAGTCCACGCCGCCATCGCCCGATCCCAAGCCCGGACGCAGTCCGGGTTACTCCGAGCCGCAGCCGCGTGATCCTGGCGATGCCCGACAACCCGATCCGCGCAAGCCTCCGAATCCCGATGAGGGCGGTCTGGGACGGAAACCGGAATCCGATCCGGATCCTGCCAACGGCGATTGATCGAAACGACGGGGCCCGCGCAAGCGGGCCTCGTCGATTGCACGCACACGATTTCACTGCCGTCGTGCGAGTCGCACCGTTCGTCCGCGACGCATCGCCGCGAGTCCGACCGTCACTTGCCATGCACGCGTCCCTGGCGCAGCGTGGGTACGGCAATCAGGAAGCGCATCGAGCGGCGTCCCGATCAACCCCATACCCGCTTGTCGCGCGTTACCGGTCACGCAGGCAACCAAACGGAGGTGGGTCATGGTGCTCCAACACGCTCGTTCCTATCCGCAGTCTTCGCGTCCTCATCCCAATCCCAATCCGACGCGCATCGTCGGCATGGCCGGCGCGATCGCGCTCAATATCGCGCTGTTGATGCTGCTGCTGGTACCGATGGCGATCCTGCCGCCCGACGCTGTGCCGGAACCTCGACCGTGGATCATTCCGCTTGACGAGACGTCGCCTGTGCCGCCACCGCCGATCAAGAATGTCGAGATCGTCCCGCCAAGCCAGCCGACGTCGCAGGAGACGGTCAAGCCTGACGTGCCGCCAATCGCACCGGTGCCGGTACTCGTCGAGGAAGGGACCCTGCCAGTCGAGTCCGATCGTCCAGGAAGCCGTCGACACCTCGCAGACCGAGATCGCCCCGCCCGCCGCACCGATCGCAGGCGTCCGTCTGGAGTATGCGCATGCGCCTTCTCCGCCCTATCCGGTCGACGCGATCCGCGGAGATCTGCAAGGCGTGGTGATGCTGCAGATCCTGGTCGACACCGACGGCAGGCCGCTCGAGGTCTCGATCCACAAGAGCAGCGGACATCGCATGCTCGACGAGGCCGCACGCCGCTTCGTGCTGAAGCGCTGGACGTTCACGCCGGCGATGAAGGACGGCCGTGCGGTGCAGGCGATCGGCATCGTGCCGATCGATTTCAACCTCGGACGCCAATAGCGACCGGTCGCGTTTGCAGAACGTGCGAGTCACGTCGTTTGCAATGACAAAGCCCGCCTTCCGGCGGGCTTTTTTTTCGCATGTCGATGAAACGATGACGACCGCTAGGCGCGATGGTATGGGTGATTCGCCAGCATCGCCGCCGCGCGATAAAGCTGCTCTGCGACGAGCAGGCGCACCAGCATGTGCGGCAACGTCGGCAGGCCCAGCGACCAGCTTTCGTCGGCCCGCTGCATGACCTCGTCGGCGTGGCCCTCGGGTCCGCCGATCAGGAACGCCATATCCCTGCCCTGCCCGCGCCAGTGCTCGAGGCGCTGCGCGAACTGTTCGGACGTGAACTGCTTTCCGCGGCCATCGAGCACGATCACGTGCGCGTTCTTCGGCAATGCTTCCAGCACGCGCGCGCCCTCGTCCTGCATCGCACGAAGCGCATCGCGGCCCTTGCCGCGCAGGCCCGGCTCGATCTCGACCAGTTCCAGCGGCAGCCAGTGCGACAGGCGCTTCCGGTATTCGGCGAATCCCTGCGTAACCCAGGCCGGTGGGCGTTCGCCGACGGCGACCAGACGGGCTTTCATGCCAGGACCGCGCGCTACCTAGAAGCGGTGTTCGGCGTCGGTCTCGAGGACGTCGTCGTCGCCGGGCGGCTGGTCGCCCACCGTCCACAGGCGCTCGAGGGCATAGAACTCGCGCACGCGCGGCAACATGACGTGAACGACGACATCGCCCAGGTCGACCAGCACCCATTCGGCTTCGCGCTCGCCTTCGACGCCGAGCGGTTGCACGTCGAGCTTCTTGGCGAAACGCACCACTTCGTCGGCGATCGACTTGACGTGGCGGGTGGAGGTGCCCGAGGCGACGACCATGTAGTCGCAGATGCTGGTCTTGCCGCGCACGTCGATCTCGACGACATCCTTGGCTTTCATCTCGTCGACGGCCGCCTGCACTTGCTGCAGCAGGACATCGGTCGGCGGCGGGGGATTGGGAAGGCGGGTCTTGATGACTTGCGCGGTACTGGTCAAGGGCTCGGAACTCTGCGGACTGGGCTTGATTATAGCGAAGCGGGCATGACGGGACCGGCACGGTAGAGCCCGTTTTCGACGATATAGGCGGCCACCGGCGGTGGTAGCTGGTCCTGCCAGGCGTCCTGATCGCGGATGCGACGCCGGATCTCGCTGGCCGATTCGGACCGCAGTGGCTGCTGCAGGCGCAGGATCCTGCCTGCAGGATGGTGGTGCAGGCCTGCCGGCGACTCTATCCAGCGACCGTCGGTCTGCCGCGACAGGTCGGCGGGCAGCCTGTCTTCGAGTCCGTTGCCGGGACGCTCGGCAACCACGAAATGCGCAAGGTCGAACAAGTGCTGCCACGAGCGCCAGCTCGGCAACCCCAGAAAACTGTCGGCGCCGACCAGCAACGCCACAGGCACTTGCTGGCCGATCTCAGCACGCAGCGCGCGCAAGGTATCGATGGTGTAGGACGGTCCGTCGCGCAGCAGTTCGCGACGGTCGAGCACGAGACCCGACTCGGTACCGATGGCAAGCGCCAGCATCTCGGCGCGCTGCCGTGCATCGGCGTGGGTCGGCCCCTTATGCGGCGGATCGGCGGCCGGCATCAGGTGCACTTCCGCCGATAACACATCGCGCGCATGCCGGGCGACGGCGAGGTGGCCGTTGTGGACGGGGTCGAAGGTGCCGCCGTAGAGGACGTGCAACGGCTGGTTCATGCCAGCAGCGATGCTGCACGCGGTTCGGCCACCGCCAGCAGGACCCGCTCGAGCACCTGCCAGGCGTCGCCCGCGGCGCGGCCCTTGGCGATGCGGTCGACGCGACCGACTTCGACCAGCAATCGATCCCAATGCGGCGCGGCATGCCGTTGCAGCGCGCGCCGGTAGACCGCCTGCTTGGAGTCCCAGATCCGCTGCGCCTTGAACTCGGCCGCCATGTTGCCGCCGCGCGCCTGCACCCGCGCCAGCGATGCGACGCGCTGCAGCTCCATCACCACCATGCCCATCAACGCATGCACCGCCTCGCCCTCGCTGCGCAAGCCCGCGAGCATGCGCGCGGCCTGCGCGCCCTGCCCGTTCAAGGCCGCGTCGATCAGGCGGAAGACGTCGTAGCGCGCCGCGTCGGCGACCAGTGCCTCCATGCGTGCGAGGTCGAGCGTGCGGCCGTCGCCGAGCAGGACCAGCTTGTCGATCTCCTGCGCGGCGGCGAGCAGGTTGCCCTCCACGCGTTCGCTCAATCGCATCACCGCATCGCGGTCGGCCTGCAAGCCCTTGGCGCGCAGGCGGCGCTCGATCCAGTCGGGCAGTTCGTGGGGCTTGACCGCCCAGGCCACGACGACATGGCCGATGCGACCGATCGCCTCGCTCCATTTGCCGCCGTGCTGTTTGCTCCATTCGCCGCCGGTGACCAGCAGCAGGACATCGCCTGGAGGCTGCGCGCAGAAGTCCGTGATGACCTCGGCGCCTTCCTTGCCGGGCTTGGCCGTGGGCAGGCGCAATTCCAACAGGCGCTGCGAGGCGAACAGGCTGGGAGCGCGGAAACTGGCCGACAGCCTGTCCCAGTCGAAGTCGCGCGCGTCGGCTTCGAACACCTCGCGTTCGGCATAGCCCTGCGCGCGCGCCTGTGCCCGAACCGCATCCGCCGCCTCGAGCACGCGCAGCGGCTCGGGACCGGCGATCAGATAGGCGGGCCGCAGCGGCTCGGCGGCGAGTTGGCTGGCGAGCCGTTCCGGCGTCAGTTCCACCGCGGCACCGGCGACTCAGGAATTCTTATTGCGCGATACGGCATCGATGCGGCGCAGGATGGCCTGGGTCATGTCGCGCCGCATTTCGCGCGTCAACAACTCGCGTTCGCTGTTCTTGCCGAGCGAATCGCGCGGTGATGCCACGTAGTCGCGCGACAGTTCGATCGCCTGCCTCGGCACGATGTCCCCGCCGTCGCCTGCGCGACGCAACGAGAACACCACCGCGTAACGCAGCGAGAACTCCTGCGCGCGACCGAACTGGTCGACGCTGATCGCGGTATCGGCGAATCTTTCGGAGAACACTTGCAACGTGGCGACCTGACCGCCGCCGCTTGCGGGCGCAGGCGTGGCGCCGGCGCGCTCGAGCGCCTTCGCCAGCGATTCGGCCAGCTGGCTGTACGGATCGCGCGAAACCACGCGCACCGGTCCCAGGTCCGTTGGCAACGCCAGCCCGTCGCGCAAATGGAAGCCGCATGCGGACAACGCAAGCACGAGCGTGGCGACGAAAGCGCACGCGACCAGGCGGGACGAGTGGGAGCGGAGTCTGTTCATGCCGGAAGTCTGGACGAGGCGGCTGTGGGGGGCAAGCGGCGCATGCGCAGAGGGAGCATGTCCGTAGGGGTCATGTTCAAGGGGAGCACCTGTTGGCGAACAGCACGTTCAGGCAATGACGATATTGACGATCTTGCCCGGCACCACGATCACCTTGCGCACCTCGCGTCCGTCGATGAATTTGGCGACATGCGGCTCGGCCAGCGCGGCGGCTTCGACCGCCTCGCGCGCGGCATCGGGCGCTGCCTCGATCGTGCCGCGCAGCTTGCCGTTGACCTGCACCGCCAGCGTCACCGCATCGCGTACCAGCGCGGCGGCGTCGGCCTGCGGGAACGGCACGTCCTCGATCAGCGTCTCGCCATGCCCGAGCACCTGCCACAGCGCGTGGCTGGCATGCGGCGTGATCGGGTTGAGCAGCAGCACCATCGCTTCGAACGCTTCCTGACGCACGGCACGCCCGTTGCCGGAGGCATCGTCGAACTTCATGACATGGTTCAACAGTTCCATCACCGCCGCGATCGCCGTGTTGAAGCTGTGGCGACGGCCATAGTCGTCGCCGACCTTGGCGATGGTTGCGTGCAACTGCCGGCGCAGCACCTTCTGCGCGGGCGTCGCCTGCGCCGCGTCGAAGCCTGCCACGATGCCTGCCTGCGCGTGCCGGTGCACCTGCGTCCACAGGCGCCGCAGGAAACGCGACATGCCTTCGACGCCAGCCTCGTTCCACTCCAGCGACTGGTCCGGCGGCGCGGCGAACATCGAGAACAGGCGCATGGTGTCGGCGCCGTACTTGTCCACCATCGCCTGCGGATCGACGCCGTTGTTCTTGCCTTTCGACATCTTCTCGATGCCGCCGATCCGCACCGCCGCGCCATCGGACCTGAGCCTGGCTCCGGTGACCCGCGCATGCTCGTCGCGCTCCACTTCGACATCGGCCGGGTTGAACCAGTCCCTGGAGCCGTCGGCATTCTCGCGATAGAACGTCTCGGCGAGGACCATGCCCTGCGTCAGCAGATTGATGACCGGTTCGTCGCTGCCGACCATGCCCTCGTCGCGCAACAGCTTGTGATAGAAGCGGAAGTACATCAGGTGCAGGATCGCGTGCTCGATGCCACCGATGTACTGATCCACCGGCAACCAGTGATCGGCGCGTGCATCGATCATGTCGGCGGCTTTGGGCGAGGTGTAGCGCGCGTAGTACCAACTCGACTCCATGAAGGTGTCGAACGTGTCGGTCTCGCGCTCGGCCTCGCCGCCACACTGCGGACAGCGCGTCTTGCGCCATTCCGGATCGGCCTTGATCGGCGAACCGGTGCCCATGAAGACCACGTCCTCAGGCAGGATCACCGGCAACTGGTCTTCGGGCACAGGCACCGCGCCGCACCGGTCGCAGTAGATCACCGGAATCGGACAACCCCAGTAGCGCTGGCGGCTGACGCCCCAGTCGCGCAGACGGAAGTTGACGCGACGATCGCCGCGTCCTTCGTGCTTGAAGCGCGCGGCGATGGCATCGAAGGCCTGGCCGTAGTCCATGCCGTCGAACTCGCCGGAATTCACCAGCCAGCCGCGATCGGTGTAGGCGCCCTGCGAGATGACGCGCTCCTCGAAATCGCGCACCACCTGCACCGCCGGGCCGACCTCGTAGACGTCGATCGTGCTGGTTTCGCCCAGCGCCGAACTCATCGCATCGTCGTGCTGCGCGACGTGCGTGGCCATCTCCGACAGCGCATCACGGACTTCGTCGGGCACGATCACCATGCGGATCGGAAGACCGTAGGCGTGGGCGAATTCCCAGTCGCGCTGGTCGTGACCGGGCACCGCCATCACCGCGCCGGTGCCGTAGCTCATCAGCACGAAGTTGGCGACGTAAATCGGTATGGCCTCGCCGCTGACCGGATGCACGGCCCACTGGCCGGTCGCCATGCCGCGCTTGGCCTGGGTCTCGAGTTCGACCTCGGAGACGCCGCCATGCCTGAGCTCGGCGATGAAGGCGGCCAGTTCCGGGTTGTCCTGCGCGGCCTGCAACGCCAGCGGATGTTCCGCAGCGATCGACAGGAAGGTCACGCCCATCAGCGTGTCCGGACGCGTGGTGAACACGGAGACTTTCTGGTCGCTGCCTTCGACGTCGAAGGCGAACTCGAGGCCTTCGCTGCGTCCGATCCAGTTGCGCTGCATGGTCTTGACCGACTCCGGCCAGCCAGGCAATGCGTCGAGCCCGTCGAGCAGTTGCTGGGCGAAATCGGTGATCTTGAGGAACCACTGCGGGATCTCGCGCTTCTCGACGAGCGCGCCGCTGCGCCAGCCGCGGCCATCGATGACCTGTTCGTTCGCGAGCACGGTCTGGTCGACCGGATCCCAGTTGACGACGCTGTTCTTGCGGTAGGCCAGGCCTTTCTTCAGCAGCCGCACGAACATGCGCTGCTCGTGCACGTAATAGTCGGGCGAACAGGTCGCGAACTCGCGCGTCCAGTCGATCGCGTAGCCCATCGTCTTGAACTGCGCGCGCATGTGGTCGATGTTGGCGTAGGTCCATTTCGCCGGCGCGGTCGCGTTCTTGATCGCGGCGTTCTCGGCCGGCAGGCCGAAGGCGTCCCAGCCCATCGGCTGCAGTACGTTGCGGCCGGTCATGCGCTGGTAGCGGCTGATCACGTCGCCGATCGTGTAGTTGCGCACATGCCCCATGTGCAGCGCACCGGAGGGATACGGCAGCATCGACAGGCAGTAGAACTTGGGCTTGTCCGAAGCCTCGACGACCTCGAACGCCCGGTTCTCGTCCCAGAACACCTGGGCGGCGGATTCGACGGCGGCAGGTTGGTAGACGGCCAGGTCTTGAAGGGCCTGGTCTTGCGGGACGGAAGCGTTGGACACGGGAGAGATCGTCGTGGCAGGGCCCAGAAGCCTACCGCAGTGCACAAACCATCGCCATGCAACGAATATGATCCCCCCGCCCGCCGCATGCCCCATTCCCATGACGCTCACGCCGCAACAGCTCGACCGCGCACGACGCCAATGGCTGGAAGGCCTGCGCCAGGCCCATCGCACCGACCCCAGCGCCGCGACCGCGCTGCAACAGGCGCGCGCGGAGTGGATGTGCGGCGAATACGACGTGTCGGTGCCGCTGTTCATCGAAGCGCGGGATCGCGCGCCGGAGCAACCGTGGCATCACCTGGCACTGGCGCGCACCGCCTCGATGCTGGACTTGCGCGATCTCGAGGACAGCGCCTTGGCGCAGGGACGCCGGCTCCATCCAGGCGATCCAGGTCTCGCCCTGCATGCGGCCTTGCGCCTGGTTCCCGCCGATTTCGATGGGGCGCACGCGCTGCTGGCGCCGCACGCCGGTGATCCGCTGCATGGTCTCTACGCACGCGCCCTGCGCATGCTGGCGGATGGCGATGCACCGGAACCGTGGCATTGCGGCGACCCCAGGCTCGACGCGCACTGGGCCAGTTTCGTATGGATGTCGCGACACGCCGAGCGCCAGGCATTCGCGGGCTTTTCCAACGATGTGCTGACGCGCGCGCTGGCCGCAGCCCCGGCCATCGGGACCACACTGGAGTGCGGCGTGTACTTCGGCCGATCGCTGCGCATCATCGCCGCGGCCACATCCGGTCCCGTGCATGGCTTCGACAGTTTCCAGGGACTGCCGGAAGCCTGGCACGCGGGCGAGCCCGAAGGCGCCTACAGCACGGGCGGCCGTCTTCCTGCGATGCCGCCGAACGTGAGCCTGCACGCCGGCTGGTTCGAGGACACCCTGCCCGCCTTCTTTTCCATCGGGCAGGCGCCGATCCGGCTGCTGCACGTCGACTGCGACCTCTACGCCTCGACGCGAACGGTGCTGTCCAGCGCGGCCAGTCACCTCGTCGCCGGCTCCGTCGTGGTGTTCGACGACTTCCTCGGCTATCCGGGTTTCGAAGACCACGAACTGCGGGCATTCGAAGAACATGTCGCCGAGCACGGCATGTCCTGGGAAGTCGTCGCCGGCAGCCTGCTGGGCCGCGTGGTCGCGATTCGCATGACGGGGCAGGCGTGACGGGAACCTAGGACCCTCGCACCGCGAAGCACTTGTGCGCAGAATGCCGCCTCACATCCCGCCTCGAACCGAACGGAGCACACCATGACGCCATCCACCGCGGTCACCACCGCACTGCTGTTGCTGTGCGGCGCGCTGCCGGCGCAGGCTGCCCTGCCCTCGTCAGCAACACTCGCGTTGCAGTGCGAGCGCCTGTTCGACAGCCGCAGCGGCAAGGTGCTGGGTGCGCACACGGTCCTAGTGCGCGACGGCAAGGTGGCCGAAGTGCTGCAGGGTCACGCGCCGGTGGCCGACGCGACTGTCGTCGACCTGGCCGGGCGCACCTGTCTGCCGGGCTGGACCGATCTGCACGTGCACCTGGGTGGGCAATCCAGCCCGCAGAGTTATTCGGAAGGTTTCCGGCTGGACGACGTCGATTTCGCGTTCCGCAGTGTCGGCTACGCGGAGAAAACCCTGCTGGCGGGCTTCACCAGCGTGCGCGACCTGGGCGGCGAAGTCGCCCCGCACCTGCGCGACGCGATCAACCAAGACCTGCTACGCGGCCCGCGCATCTTCGCGGCCGGCAAAGGGATCGCCAGCACCGGCGGCCACGGCGACCCCACCAACGGCTACAACACCGAGCTGTCGCACCTGCTCGGCCCGCCCGGGCCCACCGAAGGGGTCATCAATTCCGTCGAGGACGCGCGCCAGGCCGTGCGCCAGCGCTACAAGGAAGGCAGTGACGTCATCAAGATCACCGCCACCGGCGGCGTGCTGTCCTACGCGAAGTCCGGCGACGCGCCGCAGTTCACCGTCGACGAGGTCAAGGCGATCGTCGACACCGCCAACGACTACGGCTACAAGGTCGCCGCGCACGCGCACGGCACCGAAGGCATCAAGCGCGCCGTGCTCGGCGGCGTGACCAGCATCGAGCACGGCACCTACCTGACCGACGAGGTCATGTCGCTCATGAAGCAGAAAGGCACGTGGTACGTGCCGACGATCTACGCCGGACGCTTCGTCGCCGACAAGGCCAAGATCGACGGTTACTTCCCGGAGATCGTGCGGCCCAAGGCCCAGCGCATCGGCGCGCAGATCCAGCAGACCGCCGGCAAGGCCTACAAGACGGGCGTCAAGATCGGCTTCGGCACCGACATGGGCGTCGGCCCGCATGGCGACAACGCGCGCGAGTTCCTGTACATGGTCGAGGCCGGCATCCCGGCGGCCTACGCGCTGCAGGCGGCGACCGTGCGCGCGGCCGAAGTGCTGGGCGTCGACGACCAGGGGGTGATCGAGGCCGGCAAGCGCGCCGACATCATCGCGGTGCCGGGCGATCCGGTGGCGGACATCCAGAACGTCATGAAGGTCGACTTCGTCATGAAGGACGGCACGGTGTACCGGCGTCCGGAGGCGGCCGCGCCGTGAACCTCGAATGGCTGGGCTATGTCGCGGCGACGCTGACCACGCTTGCGTTCGTGCCGCAGGCCATCAAGATCCTGCGCAGCCGGGATACGCGCAGCATCTCGCTCGGCATGTACGCCGTGTTCACCGTCGGCATCGCGTTCTGGTTCGGCTATGGCCTGGTCCTGCACTCGTGGCCGATGATCGTGTCGAACGCGATCACCTTCGTGCTGGCGGGCTCGATCGTGCTGCTGAAGCTGCGCCACGGTTAGCCGCCCGCACCGCATCGACCACCGTGCCGCAGCCGAGCAGCCAGCCGAACCACACCGCGTAAGCCACACGCTGCGTCACGCCCGGCAGCAGCCATTGCCACGGCGAGGCAGCGAACACCAGGATCAGCAATGCCGCGAGCACGCTGATCGACGCCAGGCCCCGCCGCGCGCCCTTGGCGCGTGGTCCGGCCGCCAGCAAGAGCGCGCCGGGAACGAATGCGATCCACCACAAGGTCCAGCTCGTAGCATGCAGGCGCGTCGCCGGCGCTTCGAGATCGCCGGGATCGAGCGGCAACAGGCCTTGCGCTGCGAAGGCAAGCGTCGCGAGCAATACCAGTCGCGCGCCGATGCGCGTGGCCCAGGGCGCGTCGTTCGGCAGCGCGGTCCGCAATGCCATCGCGATCCACGCCGCGAGCGCGCCGGGCAGGAGGAAGGCGAAGACGTTGAACGCAAGCGCGCGCGGGACGGTCGCCGCGCCGAGCAGCGCGACCGGATGCAGCGATTGCCGGAAGTCGTCCAGCATCGATCCGAACCCGATCACGGCGATCGCGAACGACAAGCCTGCGATGCCGCCCAGCAGGGCCATGCGCTGCTCCTTCATGGTTTCTCCCTTCATGGCTTCTCCCACTGAAACACCACCTCGATTCCGACCCCGAAGGCGTGGGCGATGCGGAATGCGAGTTCCAGCGACGGCGCGTACCTGCCTGCCTCCAGCGCGATGATCGTCTGCCGCGTCACGCCGCAGGCTTGCGCCAGTGCCTCTTGCGTCATCTCGCCTTGCTCGAAGCGCAGGCGGCGGATGTGGTTGCGGACCGGCGTGCCGGACATCGCGGCGTTCAATGCCTGTCGCCCAAGCAAGCCATCGCTCACACCTGCCGGTCGCGCCGGTAGTGCACGACGCTTGCCGCGTACTCCGCCAAACAACCCCACATCAACGCGAAGATCAGCAGGTTGGCGATCATGAGCGGTGTTGCCCACTGCAGTTTTTCCGGCGGCGAGAAGCCGAGCATGACCGCGATGCCGATGACGCAGAAGACCAGCGCACCGCGGCCCCAGCCACTGGCCTGGCTTGCGATCTCGCGGTCACGCTCGTCTTCCTCCACAGCGCCCTTCCAGCGCGAGGCGACCACGCCCGACAGCACGACCCATGCGATCAACAGCATGGCCAGGTTGCGGCCGACGGCGTTCGCGCCCGGGTTGTTCCAGATCGGCGCGTCCTGGAATACGTGCACCTTCGACAGGAAGTAGGCGATGACAGCCAGCATGAACGCGGTGCCGATCAGCGCCTTCCATTCGCCCGGAGAAGCAGCCTTTTCCAGGACTCCGCGCGGCAGGCGATGGATGGCGTACAACGCGCCCCAAGCCACGGTGATCAACAGCACCATCCCGGCCTGGCCGGTATCAATGCCGAGCAATTTCGACGGACCGGCAAACAGCAACCAGAGCGCCAGGCCCGCCATGGCAAGCAGGCCAGTGATTCGCCATCGGCGCAGCAGCATGATGTCACTCTCAATCGACTAAATGTAACACTTAATATACATTTCATCGTTCGTATGTCAAGTGTCCTTTACATCGTCTTGGATTCGGGCCCGGCTGGCACAATCTCCAGCTGAACGCATTCCAGGATCTTCCATGTCCATCGATGTCACCGCCAAGCCGCACGTTTTCGACGCCACCACCGACGGCTTCGAGGCCGACGTCCTGCAGAAATCGCTGCAGGTCCCGGTCCTGGTCGATTTCTGGGCCGAGTGGTGCGGGCCGTGCAAGACGCTGAGCCCGATCCTCGAGAAGCTCGCGGCCGACTACAACGGCGCGTTCGTGCTGGCCAAGGTCGACGTCGACAAGGAACCGCAGCTGGGCGCGGCCTTCCAGGTGCGTTCGATCCCGACGGTGTTCCTGGTCAAGGACGGGCAACTGGTCGACGGATTCCCCGGCGCATTGCCTGAAGGCCAGGTGCGCGAGTTCCTGAAGCACCACGGCATCGAGCCGGCGGCACCAGCGGACGAGTCGGACGCCACGCCCGAAGCCGCCGCGCCCATCGATCCGCACGCCGAGGTCCTGCGCCTGCGCAAGGAAGTCGAGGCCGATCCCGACAAGGCAGAACTGAAACTCGATCTCGCCCTCGCCCTGTTGCAGACCGGCGGCGCGCGCGAGGCCGAACAACTGCTCGATGCCCTGCCCGCGAACCTGTCCACCGACGACCGCGCGGTCAAGGCGCGCGCACGCCTCGGGTTTTCCAGCCTGCTGGCCGACGCTCCACCGCCCGAGATCCTGGAAACGGCGATCGCCGCGAATCCGGACGACCTGCGCGCACGCCATCTGCTCGGTGTGCATCGCATCGTCGCCGGCGATTCGGAAGCCGGCCTGGAGCAGTTCATCGAGATGCTGCGCCGCAATCGCGACTTCGAGGACAGCCTGCCGAAGAAGGCGCTGATCGACGCGTTCCGCATCATCGAGGACGAGGATCTCGTCGGCCGCTATCGCCGCAAGATGTCGTCGCTGTTGCTGGTGTAGGGCCGACGCCGCTGTGCGGGTCCGACGCTCGCCTGCACCAAGAAGAAGTCGGTCGCGATGCTGACGTCACGATGATGAAGTCCGGATGCGGAGATCCCGCTTGAACGCACGCGCCCTGCGCCGCCTCCTCAATGTCTGGCCGCCTTTCCTGTTCTCCGGCATCCATGTCGCCGACTTCGCCGATGACTGGCGCCATGCCCGCGTCGAGCTGCGCATGCGCCCCTGGAACCGCAACTATGTCGGCACGCATTTCGGCGGCAGCCTGTTCGCGATGACCGATCCGTTCTGGATGGTCATGGTCATGCATGCGCTCGGGTCCGACTACATCGTCTGGGACAAGGCCGGCGAGATCGCATTCATCAAACCGGGCCGCGGCACCGTATCGGCCCGCTTCGATCTCGAGGACGGCGTCCTCGATGCGATACGCACGGCCACCGCCGAAGGCGACAAGCACCTGCGCTGGTTCGAGACCACCGTCGTCGATGCCGCAGGCGAACCCGTAGCACGCGTGCGCAAGCAGCTCTACGTGCGTCGCAAGCCGGTGCGGTGATCATCCTGTCATCCTGCCGGCCGTTCATCCTGTCCGCACACGCCGCGGGTATGCTCCGCTCCAGCCACAGGGGGCTTGCATGACCGAGGAACCGTCCGCCCGGAACACATCCGGCAAGGGCGCGCCTGGCAAGGGCGCCTCTGCCAGGGGTGCGTCCGTCCAGAGCGCGGCCCCTCAGGGCGCGGCCTCCCAGGGTACTGAACCGCCGCTGCCGGAAATCCGTGGTTACAAGGTGTCGCGAGTGCTCGGCCACGGCGGCATGTCGACGGTCTACCTCGGCGAACAGGAATCGCTCGGACGCGACGTCGCGATCAAGGTCATGCTGCCGGCTGCGCTGGCCGACGAGGTCAGCCGCCGCCGCTTCGAGAACGAAGCGCGCACCATCGCGCGGCTCGAACATCCGAACATCGTCAGCATCTTCGAAGTCGGGCGCACGCGCGACGGCCTGCCCTACTACGCCATGCCACACCTGGCGCGCGGCCACCTCGGCCAGCGTGACATGACCCGGGACCACACCCGCGTGCGCGCCACGCTGCGGGCGCTGCTGTCGGCACTGGACTATGCGCATGCGCGCGGCGTGATCCATCGCGACGTCAAGGCCGAGAACGTCCTGTTCGACGATGCCGAACGCCCGCTGCTGGCCGATTTCGGCATCGCCTTGCGCCGCGGATTCGGCCCGCGCGTGACCACGGCCGGTCTTGCCGTCGGCAGCACCGCCTACATGGCGCCGGAACAGGCACGCGGCGAAGAGGTCGACTATCGCGCCGACCTGTACAGCGTCGGCGTGCTCGCCTGGGAAATGCTCAACGGCCAATTGCCGTACAACGCCGGCGACGCGCTGTCGATGGCGGTGATGCATGCCCAGGATCCGATCCCGCGCCTGCCGCCGGCGCTGCGGCACTGGCAGAAATTCATCGACAAGGCCCTGGCCAAGTCGCCGAAACTGCGTTTTCGCACCGCGCAGCAGATGCTCGAAGCGCTCGACCGCATCCCACAACGCGATTCGCCAACTGGCACCTACGCGGTCGCATCGCTGCAACGCGGCATCGGCGGCGTGCGGCGTTGGCCCGGCACGGTCTGGGTCGGTATCGGCCTAGTCGGCGCGGCGCTGGCAGGTGCCGCATTACGCAATGCGAACAACGACGAAGCGCCTGCGGACCGGTTTTTCCGCGCCACGCAATCCGACATGTCGAATGCATTGCCCTCGCCGGTAGCGACCAACGGCAGCGTGCTCGCCTCCGATCCGACCAATGCGATGCTGCGTGCGGCGCCGGAATCAGCAGCCGAACGCTGGGTAGCCGCGGCCGAACGGCAGCTGCGCCAGCGCAACCTCACCGCGCCCAAGGGCGACAACGCTTTCGACAGCCTGGTGGCCGCATCGCGGACCGATCCTGCGCATGTCCGCCTCCCTGCCACGATCGGCGCGCTCGTCGCCGCCTTCGGCAGCGAGGCCGAACGGCACCTGCGCAACGGCGACGACAAGCGCGGCCGCGAATACATCGAGCGCGCGCTGGATCTCGCCGCACGAACCGGGCAGCAGCGCAATCCCGCGGTGCCGGCGCTACGCCAGCGTGCGGCAGCCGCGCTGACCGCGCGCGTCGGCACGGCTGCGGCGCGGTTCGACCGCGACGATGCGGTCGCCGCGGCGAAACTTCATGCAACGCTGAAACTGGATCCGGGTACCGACGCAACCCTGCTCGCGCGCGCGACAGCGATTCCGAAGGCCGGGGAGCGCGTTCCCGACGATCCTGCCGGCGTCATGCTGATGCGTGCCGGCGACGTCATGCTGGCCGCAGCGCCGAACGAAGTATCGCGCACCGATTACGCGCGTTTCGCCAGCGCGACGGGCCGTACCGCTGCTCTGTGTCGCGAACGCACGTCGCTGCTGCGCATCGTCAAGCCGCGTACCTGGCAGACACCAGGCTTCGAGCAGTCCGGCAGCCAGCCGGTGGTGTGCGTGTCATGGGCCGATGTCGAGGCCTATGCGCGCTGGATCAGCCAGCGCACCGGCAAGCGCTATCGGCTGCCTACGGTCAGCGAAGCGCGCGCGCTGCCGCAGGGCGGCGGTGCGAAACCGGTGGCGGAATGGTTGCTCGACTGCAGCGGCAACTGCGGCAAGCGCGTCACCGTCGGCCAGAGCTGGCGTGGAGCCAATGGCGTACGTCCGCTGGATGCGAGTCGCGGCTACGACGATGTCGGATTCCGATTGGTCAGGGATTTGTAGAGCCTGCCCCGTACTTGATACGGGGGCGGGTCCCGGCCCGCCACGACGTGGCTGTGACGTATCCGCAAAGCGGCGGCTTCGGACCGCCACAATGTCTCTGTGATGCGTCCGCAAGGCGGCGGGCCAGGGCCCGCCCTACAATCCCCTCATGACTACGCCCCCCACCTCCCCCTCCCGTCGACTGCAACGCCTGTTCCTCACCGGTTTGCTGACCCTGCTGCCGATCTGGCTGACCTGGGTCGTGGTCAAGTTCGTGTTCGTGCTGCTCAGCGACCTCAGCAAGCCCTGGGTGCAGCCGCTGTCGCGACGGATTGCGGCGTCCAATCCGGCGATGCTCGGCTGGTTCGACGATCCGTGGATGCAAACGGCGATCGCGCTGCTCGCCACCTTGCTGGTGATCCTCGTGGTCGGCTGGCTGGCACGGCGCGTGGTCGGCCAACGCCTGCTCGGCTGGTTCGAGAAGCTCGTCGCGCGCATTCCGCTGGCCAGCATCATTTATTCAAGCGCGCGGCAGTTGCTCGACATCCTGCAGACCAAGCCGGACGGGACCCAGCGCGTCGTGCTGATCGACTTCCCGCACGCCGAGATGAAATCGATCGGCTTCGTGACGCGCGTGCTGAGGGAAAATGGCACCGGCCGTGAACTGGCCGCCGTCTACGTACCGACCACGCCCAACCCGACCTCCGGTTACCTCGAAATCGTGCCGGTCGAGAAAATGACGCCGACCGACTGGACCGTCGATCAGGCGATGAGCTTCATCATCTCCGGCGGCGCCGTGGCGCCGGATTCGATTCCCTTCGCGCCGCCCGTGGCGCCGGCGGCGCGCGCCCCGTGACGGCACGCCTGCTCGACGATCGCGCCACGCGCCTGTTCATCGCGCTGGCTGCGTTCTTCTGCGTCAACGCGGTGCTGGCCGAGTTCATCGGCGTCAAGATCTTCGCGCTCGAGGACACCATCGGCGTCGCGCCGTTCGAGTGGCGGCTGTTCGGGCAGAGCGGCTCGCTCAGCTTCACCGCCGGCACGCTGCTGTGGCCGATGGTCTTCATCTTCACCGACGTCATCAACGAGTTCTTCGGCCGCCGCGGCGTGCGCATGATCTCGTGGATCGCGGTCGGGCTGATCGTGTACGGCTTCCTGTTCGCGTTCGCCGCGATCGCGCTCGCGCCGGCCGACTGGTGGGTCAAGGCAGCGCAGTCGCAAGGCGTGCCCGACTACCAGGCCGCGTTCGCCGCCGTGTTCGGACAGGGCCTGTGGACGATCGCCGGGTCGGTGGTCGCGTTCCTGCTCGGGCAGCTGATCGACGTAGCCGTGTTCCACCGCATCCGCCGCGCCACCGGCGAGCGCGCGGTCTGGCTGCGCGCGACCGGCTCGACCGCGGTGTCGCAATTGGTCGACAGCTTCGTGGTGCTGTACATCGCGTTCGTAATCGGCCCGCAGCACTGGCCGACATCGCTATTTCTGGCCGTCAGCAGCGTCAACTATGCCTACAAGATGGTGGCCGCGATCGCACTGATCCCGCTGATCTACCTGATGCGACGCGCGATCAACGCTTATCTCGGCATCGAGCGCGCGGAGCAACTGCGCGAAGAAGCCGCCGCATGAACCGCCGCGCGCGGGCGTCGGACCTGTCGCCATCACGAACACGGTGCCTGAACCCCGACGCGTGCACGCTGCGCAATGACCTTTGGCCCATGCCCGCATCGCCTGCGCGGGCGAGCCTCGACAATCGGCGCCTCTGCCCCTGGAGATCACGATGATCGCCCGCCCGCTCGTTCTCGCCTCCGCCGTCGCAGCAGAACGCCCGGCCATCCAAGTATCGCCATGGACGGAAGCAGCAGATTTGGTCGACACCACGTCGGAATGACGAGCAGATAACCGAATCTGTCGATTCGGACAGGTTCTTTTTTAACAACAACCTCTTTAGGAGATAGCCGTGACGCTACGCCCGCTACTGCTCGCCCTCGCCGTCACCGCCGCGCTCGCCGGCTGCGAACGCGCGCCCTCCACGGACCCCGCCGCAGCGGCCGCACCAGCAGCCACCACGCAGAACGCCGACGCCAAGGCGTCGCAGCTCAAGCAGCTCTATGCCGACTACTGGGAAGCAAACCTCAAGCTCAACCCGGTGATGGCGACCTTCACCGGCGATCCGCGCTACAACGCCGAGTTGCCGGATTTCGGCTCGGCCGCGTATCGCGATCAACTGAAGCAGTTCACCGCCGACTGGCTGAAGAAGGTCGAGGCGATCGGCAACCAAGGACTCACCGGCCAGGATCTGCTCAGCTACGAGATCTTCGTCGAAGACGCCAAGGACACGCTCGATTCGTTCCAGTTCCCGGACTGGCAGTTGCCGGTCAACCAGATGCGGAGCACCGCCACGCTGGCGGTGCAGCTGGGTTCCGGCACCGGCGCGCAGCCGTTCAAGACGGTCAAGGACTACGACGACTGGCTCAAGCGTGCCGGCCGGCTGCCGGTGGTGCTGGACACCGAGATCGCCAACATGCGCGAAGGCATGGCCGCCGGCGTGGTGATGCCGCGTGCGCTGATGGAGAAGGTGATCCCGCAGTTCGACGCGCTGATCAAGGGCAAGCCGGAGGAGTCGCTGTTCTGGGGCCCGATCAAGCAGATGCCCAAAGACTTCGCAGAGGCCGACCGCACGCGCCTGACCGAGGCCTACCGCAAGCTGATCGTCGAGCAGATCAATCCCGCCTACAAGAAGCAGCGCGACTTCATCGCCAACGAATACCTGCCCAAGACCCGCGACAGCGTCGGACTCGACAAGCTGCCCAACGGCGCCGCGTGGTATGCGTTCAACGCACGCCAGAGCACGACCACCGACAAGACGCCGGCCGAGATCCACGACATCGGCCTGAAGGAGGTCGCGCGCATCCACGGCGAGATCCGCAAGGTGATGGCCGATGTGAAGTTCGAGGGCTCGCTGCAGGACTTCTTCAAGTTCATGCAGACGGACAAGCGCTTCAGCTTCAAGGACCAGGACGCGCTGCTCGCCTACTACCGCGCGCTGGAAGCCAAGATCAACCAGAAGATCCCGGAGCAGTTCTCGCTGATCCCGAAGGCGCCGTTCGAGATTCGTCCGGTCGAGCCGTTCCGCGAGAAGTCCGCCGCCGGCGGCGAGTACATGATCCCGAGCGAGGACGGCAGTCGTCCCGGCATCTTCTACGTCAATACCTACGACTTGCCGACGCGCAAGACCTGGGACGCGGAGGACCTGTACCTGCACGAGGCGATCCCGGGTCACCACTTCCAGCTGGCGCTGCAGATCGAGCTCAAGGACATGCCGGCCTTCCGCCGCTGGGGCGGCGAATCGGCGTTCGCCGAAGGCTGGGGCCTGTACTCCGAATCGCTGGGCAAGGATCTCGGCGTCTACACCGATCCCTACGATTACTTCGGCTACCTGCAGAACGAACTCTGGCGCGCGATCCGCCTCGTCACCGACACCGGCCTGCACAGCAAGGGCTGGAGCCGCGAGCAGGTGATCAAGTACATGCTCGACAACTCAGCCGAGAGCGAAACCCAGGCGACCGCCGAAGCCGAACGCTACATCGCATGGCCCGGACAGGCGCTGGCCTACAAGATCGGCGAGCTCAAGATCAAGGAACTGCGCGCGAAGGCAGAAAAGGAACTCGGACCGAAGTTCGACATTCGTGAGTTCCATGCCGAAGTGTTGAAGGACGGCTCGGTGCCGCTGGACGTGCTCGAGGGCAAGATCGACCGCTGGATTGCTTCGAAGAAGTAGTCCTTCTGTTTCATCGATAAAAAAAGGGCCGGCATTGCCGGCCCTTCTTGTTGCACTGGTTTGCTGCGAACTCAGGCGCGTGTATCACGCCGTCCGGCGTAGGCACCCTGCCCGCTGCTGCCGCCGCCGCGATGCTGCTTCGGACCCGCGTGCGCTTGCGCGCCGCGTACCGCCGGCTTGCCGTGCGCGCGATGCGCCGGCTTGCTCGGTGCGCGGCCCGGCGGACGCTGCCCGCCCTGACGCTGGCCACCGCCATTCTTCGGGATCGGCGTGTCGAGGCGGATCGGCTTGCTCGGCGCGAAGCCTTCGACCACGTCCATCACCAGGTCCACTTTCAGCATGCGCTGGATCTGGCGCAGCAGGCCGCCCTCTTCCGGCGACACCAGCGACAAGGCTTCGCCCTGCGCGCCGGCACGACCGGTGCGGCCGATGCGGTGGATGTAATCCTCGGCGACCATCGGCAGGTCGTGGTTGATGACCAGCGGCAGGTTCGGGATGTCGAGGCCGCGCGCGGCGACGTCGGTGGCGACCAGCACGCGCGCCTTGCCGGCCTTGAACAGGTTCAGGGCTTTCTGGCGCTGCGCCTGGCTCTTGTTGCCGTGGATCGCGACGGCCTTGAGGCCGGCGGTTTCCAGCTGCTCGGCGAGGCGATTGCAGCCGTGCTTGGTCTTGCCGAAGATCAGCACCTGGTCGGTATGGCGCTTGCTGAGGATCTCGATCAGCAAGTCGCGCTTGCGCGAGCCGTCGACCGGATGCGCGCGATGCACGATGGTGTCGGCGATCGTGTTGCGCGCGGTGACCTGCACCTGCTGCGGGTTGCGCATGAACTCCATCGCCAGCGCCTTGACCTGGTCCTCGAACGTGGCCGAGAACAGCATCGTCTGCCGCTCCTTCGGCACGCGGTTGAGGATGCGCTTGATCGCGGGCAGGAAGCCCATGTCGAGCATGCGGTCGGCTTCGTCGAGCACCAGTACTTCGATGCCGTCGAGCTTGGCGGTGCCGCGCTCGAGATGGTCGATCAGGCGGCCGGGCGTGGCGACGAGGATGTCGACGCCGCGACGCAGGTTGTCGATCTGCGGGCCCATGCCGGCGCCGCCGTAGATCGTGGCGACGTTCATGCGCAGGTGCTTGCCGTAGGTGCGCAGACTGTCGGCGACCTGCACCGCGAGTTCGCGGGTCGGGGTCAGCACCAGCGCGCGCGGCTTGCGCGGGCCGTTGGCTGCAGTGAGCTTGGACAGGCGCTGCAGCAACGGCAGCGCGAACGCCGCGGTCTTGCCGGTGCCGGTCTGGGCGCCGCCGAGCAGGTCGTGGCCGGCCAGCGCGAGCGGGATGGCCTGCTCCTGGATCGGCGTCGGGGTGGTGTAGTTGTTTTCGACTAGCGCACGCAACAAGGCGGGCGACAGGCCGAGGGCCTCGAAACCGTTGGTTTCGGTTTCGGTGGTCGTTTCAATCGTCATCGCTAAAAAACTCCGTGAGCGCCCACAAGCCGCAGGGCTGCGGAAGCAGCCTGGCGATCGGGGGCGATCGTAAATCTCGGAGCGTTCCCTTGAACCGCGCCACGAGGATCATTCAAACGACGCCGGATGCTCCGGGCCGTGTCTGCGCGACGAAAGACGTGCGGGATAAGAGGCCGCGGTGATCGACATGACTCTGGATCGATCGGGCGGCAGGCATACCAGGAAAACGTACCCTTGCGGGTGGCAGCCGTGCGCTAAACGGGGCGAACGATACGCGAAAACCGCGCCCGCGACCAGCGCAGCGCTGAATTCAGGTTCAGTCCCGACCTCCACGCCCAGGCTCTCCGCTTCGCTTCCGGGGGCGATTTCACGACTTGCGCGGGTATCCGAATCACGCTTTGATGCCTTGGGACTCGGTCAAAGGGGAGCGGCGATGCATACGGTTCTGGTGATACTGGCGGGTTTCGCCTTGCTCGGGCTCTGCCTGCTGCTGGGGCGTACATCCGGTGGTGCGGATCGGGCACGGCGCGCGAAGGCGGCCCTGATCTTCATCCCGCTGTGGCTGGTCGGCGCAGCCGTCAACCTGTGGTTCGGCGTGTCGCAGGCCGGCTATTCGGTCGCCGAGGAACTCCCGATCTTCCTGGTCGTCTTCGCGATTCCCGCCGCGGTCGCCGTCGTGTTGTGGCGCGCATGGTCGCGTCCCTGACCGATCCGGTGGCGCCATGAGCAAGGCGAGCCTGCTGCGCGAACGCGGTAGTCGCGACGGCGGCAAGGTCGGCATGGTCGAGCTGTTCTTCGACCTGATCTTCGTATTCGCCGTCACCCAGCTCTCGCATACGCTGCTCGAGCGGCTGACCCCGGCTGGCGCGATGCAGACCCTGCTGCTGTTCCTGGCGGTGTGGTGGCTGTGGATCTACACCTCGTGGTTCACCAATTTCCTCGACCCCGCGAGACATCCGGTGCGATTGCTGCTGTTCGCGTTGATGCTCGGCGGCCTGCTCCTGTCGTCGTCGATCCCGCATGCCTTCGCCGACAAGGGCCTGGTCTTCGGCGCCGTGTTCGCCGCGATGCAGGTCGGGCGTACGGTGTTCTTCGTCATCGCGCTGCATCGGCATGGCAGTCCGCGACAGTTCCGCAATTTCCTGCGCGTCCTCGTATGGCTGATGGCTTCGGCCGTGTTCTGGGTGATCGGCGGCTTCGCCGAAGACCAAGCGCGCATCGGCTGGTGGCTGATCGCGGTTTCGATCGAGTACATCTCCCCGATCATCTACTTCCCCGTGCCGGGCCTCGGAAGATCCAGCACCGCCGACTGGGACGTGGACGGCGCGCACATGGCCGAGCGCTGCATGTTGTTCGTGATCATCGCGCTGGGCGAGTCGCTGCTGATCACCGGCGCGACGTTTTCGGAACTGGCATGGAACCCGCAGACGATGGCCGCGTTCGCGGTCGCCTTCCTCGGCAGCGTGGCCATGTGGTGGATCTATTTCGACACCGGCGCAGAACGCGGCAGCGAGCGCATCGTCCATTCCGACGATCCCGGCCGCATCGCGCGAGTCGCGTACACCTACATGCATATTCCGATCGTCGGCGGCATCATCGTCTGCGCGGTCGCCGACGAACTCATCCTGGTGCATCCCGAACATGTCGCCGATGCCGGCATCGCCGCGATCCTCGGCGGCCCGGCCCTGTACCTGCTCGGCACGGCCTTGTTCAAATGGGTGACCAATGATCGTCGCGGTCCGCCGTTGTCGCACCTGATCGGACTGTGGTTGCTGTTTGTCCTGACACCTTTTGCTTTCGGACGCGTCCTATCCGCGCTGCAACTCGGCGCGGCGACGACCGCCATCCTGCTGCTCGTCGCGATCTGGGAAAGCCTCGCCTTACGCAGGCCCGCAAAGCCACGCACCGCATCGGGTTAGCGCAAGCATGGTGTGAAGAAATCATTAGCCCAGCGCCATGACCTTCGACACCTACCCCTTCACCCCCCCGCGCGTAGAGTCCCGCGATGCCTTGCCGGCCCCCGGCACGGATGCCCTCATCCTTGTGCCCATCGGGCCGGAGTCGTTACGTGACCGTCAACAAACCGCAAGTCCTGCTGCTGTCCCTCGCCGTCACGCTCGCGCTCGCCGCGTGCAAGCGCGACGCGGCACCCGCCGCCGACAGCGCCGCCACACCTGCGCCGGCCGAAGCCAAAGCGCTCACGCTCGACGAAAGCAAGCTGCCGCCGATGAACAGCTTCAAGATCGGCGACCTCGATACCAGCAAGAACGCGTGTAGCGACTTCGGTGGTTACGTCAACGGCAAATGGCTCGCGGCCAACGCGATTCCGGGCGATCGATCGTCGTGGGGCGCGTTCGAGATGCTCGACGAGCGCTCGGTCGGCGCGCAGCGCCAGCTCGCCGAACAGGCAGCGGCCGACGCCAATGCGACCGGCGTGGAGAAGATCGTCGGCGACTTCTGGTCGACCGGCATGGACGCGGCCAAGATCAATGCGCAAGGCATTGCGCCACTGAAGGGTTACTTGAGCGAGATCGATGCGCTGGCCGATGGCCCCGCGGTCGCCGAATACTTGCGCAAGTCGTACGCCAAGGGCGAAGGCCAGCTGTTCGGCTTCGGCCCGGAAGCCGACTTCAAGGATTCCAAGATGAACCTGGCCTACGCCTCACAGGCGGGCCTGGGCTTGCCGGATCGTGGCTACTACTTCGATGTCGACAAGAAGGACAAGCTCGCCGCCTATGAGAAGCACGTCGCCAAGGTGCTCGAGCTGTCCGGCGTTCCCGCCGCCGATGCCGCCGCGCAGGCCAAGAATGTCGTCGCGTTTGAAACCCGCCTCGCCAAGGTGTCGAAGTCGAGCGAGGATTTGTCGCGCGACGTCGAGCTGTACTACAACCCGGTCACGCCGGCGCAGGCAGACAAGCTGACGCCGAACTTCCCGTGGACAAAGTTCTTCGAATCGCAGGGCATCGCGGTGCCGGCGAAGTTCTCGCTCGCCATGCCCGCCTTCCACGAGGAAGTCAGCAAGATGCTCGGTGATGTTCCCGTCGACCAGTGGAAGAGCTATCTGCGCTTCCACACCGTCGATGCGGCCTCGCCGTACCTGTCCGACGCGTTCGTGCAGGAGAACTACGAGTTCAACGGCAAGACCATGCAGGGCCAGAAGGAGCTCAAGGAGCGCGGCAAGCGCGTGCTCGACACGGTCGAGAACCAGGCCGGCGAAGCGCTGGGCCAGATGTACGTCAAGGTCGCGTTCCCGGCCGAATCCAAGGCGCGCATGCAGACCCTCGTGCAGAACCTGCGCGATGCGTTGAAGGTCCACATCGACAACCTCGCGTGGATGAGCCCGGAAACGAAGAAGAAGGCGCTCGAGAAGTGGTCGAGCTTCACGCCGAAGATCGGCTATCCCGACAAGTGGCGCGACTGGAACGGCCTGGCGACAAGCCGCGACAGCTACATCGGCAACGTGCTCGCGGCGAACGAGTTCAACTACAAGTGGAACCTCGGCAAGATCGGCAAGCCGGTCGACAAGACCGAATGGGGCATGAGCCCGCAGACGGTCAACGCCTACTACAACCCGCTGCAGAACGAGATCGTGTTCCCGGCGGCGATCCTGCAGCCGCCGTTCTTCGACCCGAAGGCGCCGGATGAAATGAACTACGGCGGCATCGGCGCGGTGATCGGCCACGAGATGACTCACGGTTACGATGACCAAGGCGCGCGTTTCGGCCCCTCGGGCAACTTCGAGAACTGGTGGAGCGATGCCGACGCCAAGGGGTTCAAGGCGTTGACGACCAAGCTGGTCAACCAATTCGACCAGTACGAAGCCGCACCGGGCAAAAAGGTCAACGGCAACCTGACGCTCGGCGAGAACATCGCCGACCTCGGCGGGCTCGCGGTGGCCTACGACGCGATGAAGAAGGCGACCGCCGGCCAGCCCGACCCGAAGACCGACGGCCTGACCCGCGACCAGCGCTTCTTCCTGAACTGGGGCACGGTGTGGCGCCGCAACTTCACGCCCGAGGCGCTCGCCGTGCGCCTGACCACCGATCCGCACGCGCCCGCGAACTTCCGCGCGATCGGTGCGCCGTCGAACATTCCTGCCTTCGCCGCCGCGTTCTCGTGCAAGGCCGGCGACCCGATGGTGCGCTCGGGCGACAAGCAGATCGTGATCTGGTAAGCATTGCCGGCCACTGAACGTGGCGCGACGAAGCAGGCCCGGCATGCCGGGCCTGTTTTGTTCGGGCCGCGTGGTGTTCATCGCCGCGGCGGAACGCCTTGTTACACTCCGCCGACTTTCACGTACGGATTGCGCGATGCCTAACCTGCGACCCCTCGCCCTGGCCATGAGCTTGTCCCTGATCGTCGCGCTCGCGGCCCCGGACGCCGACGCGGCCAAGAAGAAACGCGCAACGAAGAAGAAGGCAGCGCCGCCCGCGATCACCGCCTGCACCGATTTCTATACCTTCACCAACAAATCCTGGCTCGACGCCAACGTGGTGCTCGCAGGGACCGGCACGGTGTCGGCGATGGGGCAACTGCAGGAGCGCGCGCTGCAGCAACAGCGCGAACTGCTCGACTCCGCCATGCGCGCGCCACAGGGCAACGTGCAGAAGCTGCTCGGCGACTTCTGGGCCAGCGGACTCGACGAGGCCGCGGTCGAACTCGACGGCGCCAACCCGATCGCGCCGCTGCTGTCGCGCATCAACGGCATCAAGCGCGCCAAGGACATCCCGGCCTCGATCGCCGCGCTGCACCAGGTCGGCATCGCGGTCGCCTTCAACTTCAGCGCCGACGTCGACCTCAACGACCTCAGCCGTCACATCGGCTATTTCGGACAGGGCGGCCTCGGCCTGCCCGATCCTGCGTATTACACGCGCACGGATGCCGACACGCGCGCGCTGCTCGGCCGCTACAACAACTACGTGCAGAAGATCCTGACGCTGACCGGCACGCCGCCGGAGAAGCTGGCGGCCGAAGCGCAACAGGTCATCGACCTGGAAACGCGCATCGCGCAGTCGTCCAAGCCGATCACGTTGCTGCGCGACCCGCGCATGAATTACGCGATGGTGCCGACGGCCGGTCTCGGCAAGCAGTACAAGCGCCTGCAGCTGGACGACTTCCTCAAAGCCCAGGGCGTGACCGACGACAGCGTGTCGCTGGCGAATCCAGAATTGTTCGCACAACTCGACGCACTGGTCGGCAGCCTCAAGCCCGAACAGTGGAAGACCTATCTGCGCTTCCAGGTCGGCAGCGCGATGGCGCCCTACCTGTCGAAGAGCTTCCGCGACACCGATTTCGAATTCCGCGGCCGCGTGCTGCGCGGCGAGACCGACCCGGCGCCGCGCCAGCAGCAGGTCCTCGACGCGATCAATCATGCGGCGGGCCCGATGCTGGGCCGCGAATACGTCGGCCGCCACCTGCCGGCCGCGACGCGCTCGCGCGCCGAAGCGATCGCCGAGCAGGTGCGCGATGCGCTCGGTCGCGGCATCGACCGCAACACCTGGATGAGCGAGCCGACCAAGGCGCAAGCCAAGGCCAAGCTGGCGAAGCTGAAGATCGAAATCGGCGCGCCGAAACGCGACCTCGACTACTCGGTGCAGCCGATGGGCCGCGGCAGCTTCGGCAGCAACATGCTGATCGCTTCGACCTGGCATCACCGCGAAGAGATGAAGCGCATCGGCCGCGGCAACGCCGACCGACGCTGGGACGTGCTGCCGCAGCAGCCGGCGCTGGCCTACGACATCGCGCAGAACCGCCTGATCGTCAGCGCCGCGATGCTGCAGGCGCCGGTCCTGGACATGTCGCAGGACGCCGCGGGCCACTACGGCACCTTCGGGGCGCTGGTCGGGCACGAACTCAGCCACGGCGTCGACAACAAGGGTCGCCTGGTCGACGCGTCCGGCACGGTGAAGACCTGGTGGACGCCCGCCGACGACGCGGCCTGGGACACACGCGCAGGAAAATTGGCCGCACAGTACAGCGGCTATCCCTATCCGGGTTTGGCCACCGCCAGGGTCAACGGCGCGCTGACCAAGGACGAGGACATGGCCGATCTTGCCGGCGTCGAACTCGCCTGGGACGCACTGACGACCGCGCAGACCGGCCTCGAAAAACCGGCCAAGGAAGCCTTCTACCAAAGCTGGGCACGGCTGTGGCAGCAACAGACCTCGCAGGATGTCGCCACGCGCAACGCCGCGATCGACGTGCATGCCCCGGGCCAGTGGCGCGCCAACGGCCCGTTGGTGAACCAGCCGGCGTTTGCCGAAACCTATGCCTGCAAGGCTGACAACGCGATGCAGCGCAAGACCGAGGATCAGGTTTCCGTCTGGCGTTGATCGACACGCTGGGCGGAGCAGGCCGAGCGGAGCACGCTGGGCGGAGCAGGCCGGGCGAAGCTGGTTGCTCCGCTCCGATGCCTTACCTCACGATGCGCGGCCGCGGCGGACCGCTCTTGCCGAACGGCGGTTGTCCGCGCCAGTAGCGGATCAGCAGCCAGCCGAACAGCATGCCGCCGAGGTGCGCGAAATGGGCGACGCCGGGCTGCCATCCGCTGAAACCAAGCAGCAATTCGATCGCGCCGTAGACGATCACCAGCGTGCGCGCCTTCATCGGGATCGGCGGGATCAGCAGCATCACGCGTTGGTTCGGGAACAGCATGCCGTAGGCGAGCAGCAGTCCGAACACGCCGCCCGATGCGCCTACGGTCGGATAAGCCTGCCCGCCCTGCGCCATCCACGACGCCACGAACAGCTGGCAAAGTCCGGCGCCGACCACGCAAACCAGATAGAACGCGAGGAAGCGGCGGTTGCCCCAGGTGTATTCCAGCGGCGCGCCGAACATGGTCAGCGCCAGCATGTTGAACAGCACGTGGAAGATGTTGTCCGGATCGTGGATGAAGCCATACGTCAGCAGCTGCCAGGGCAGGAAGTTCTGGCCAGGCGCGAACGCGTCGAAGCCGCCAGCACTCAGCGGCCACAGCATGAAGGGCGAGAACGTGTCGCTGCCGAGCAACAGCTCGAGTATGAAGATCAAGCCATTGGCGAGCAGCAGCGCCTTGGTGATCGGGGGGAGATTGGTAAACATCCGCGGTCCTGTTCAGCCTCGGCGCATGATACCGGCATCGCTGCTCGAGGCTTGCGGCTCGATCACATCGCGCGAAGGCAACCGCCTGGACTCAGGACGGACCCCAGATCGCTTCGTCCAACGTCTTGACCGCCGCCAGGCCGCGCACGCGGCCGTTCTCGACCACGATGCCCTCGGCGCGCAGGCGCTGGCATTGCTCGCGGTAACCGCGCGAGCCTTCCGGCATCGCGATGCGTCCATCCGAGCGCAGGACGCGATGCCAGGGCAGGCGCGGATCGTCGTTCTGGCTGAGGATGCGCGCGACCAGGCGTGCGCGCCCTGGCAGGCCCGCGCGCTGCGCGATATGGCCATAGCCGGCGACCTGCCCGCGCGGAATCGCGCGGATCGCGGCGAGGATCCGGTCGTTGGCAGACACATCGGCCATTGCGGCTTAGGATAACCGTCCAGCATCCCCCGTCGAACCGCAACGCCATGCACAACTTCGAGCAGATCCGCAGCCACCTTGCCGCCGGCGATTTCAAAGTCACGATGCAGGAGCCCTACGTGGTCTGCATCGAATTGTCGCTGGAGAACGGACGACGCCACCAGGCGATCTTCCTGTCCGAACTGCAGGACGACGACGGCCGCAATTACGTGCGCGTCAGCACCGTGGTCGCGCCGACCACCGGCATCGACTGCCGCCGCGTGCTGGCGTTCAACTGGGAAAGTCGCGTCGGCTACCTCGCCATCGGCGACCTCGACGGCGTGCCCTACCTGCAGTTCTGCGAGAACCGGCCCTACGAGGGCATGACGCCGTCGGAACTCGATCGCCTGGTGCTGGAAATCGGTGGCATGGGCGACCAGCTGGAGCGCGCGCTGTCCGCCGGCGGCGACCTCTTGTAGGAGCGGGCTTACCCGCGATGAGACGTTTCCGCTAGCGCCATAGCGTGCGCTATGCGCACGTCCTGGCCGCCGTGCCCGGATGGAACGTGCGCACAGCGCACGCTACGCCCAGCCCAGAAACTCGAACAGTCGCAGCATGCCGTAGGCGATGCCGCCCGCCGCCGGGATCGTCAGGATCCAGGCCCATACGATCCGCTCGATCACGCTCAGCTTGAGCGCGCGCGGGTTCTTGGCGAAGCCCACGCCCATGATCGCGGTCGAGATGCTGTGCGTCGTGGACACCGGCATGCCGAAGTGCGCCGCGACGGTCAGCACCGTCGCCGAACTGGTCTCGGCCGCGAAACCATGGATCGGATGCAGCTTGACCATTTTGTGGCCGAGCGTCTTGATGATCTTCCAGCCACCCGAGGCGGTGCCGGCGGCCATGACTACCGCGCAACTCAGCACGATCCAGATCGCAATGTCCTGCTCGCCGCCGCCGACCGGATGCAGGAAAGCGAGCCAGGTGGGCACGTCGTCGAGCGCGCCGGTCGCTTCGGCGCCGAACAGCGTCAGGGCGATGATGCCCATCGTCTTTTGCGCGTCGTTATGGCCGTGCGCATAGCCCATGTAGGCCGCCGAGAAAATCTGCGCCTTGCCGAAGAACGCATTGACCCAGCGCGGCCGCGCCAACCGCGCCAACAGGCCGCCAGCTCGCGCCATGCCGGCGATGATCGCCCACAACAGCACCATCATGCCGACGCCGAGCAGGAAGCCGGCCAGCGGCGAGGTGACCATCGGCAGCACCACCTTCCACAGCAGGCCCTTGTTCTTGGCCCAGTCGCCGACCGCCTCCGACCAGATCAGCGCGTCCCAGTCGTTGTGCGCGGCGGCCAGCGCCGCGCCGCACAGGCCGCCGATCAGCGCATGCGATGACGACGACGGCAGGCCCTTCCACCAGGTGATCAGGTTCCAGATGATGCCGCCGCCGAGGGCGCACAGGATGACCTGCGAAGTGACCACCACCACGTCGGTATCGATCAGGCCCGAAGCGATCGTCTTCGCCACCGCGGTCCCGGTCAGCGCGCCGATCAGGTTCATCAGCGCCGCCAGCATCACCGCCTGGCCGGGCGACAGCACCTTGGTCGCGACCACGGTCGCGATCGAGTTGGCCGTGTCGTGGAAGCCATTGATGAATTCGAACACGAACGCGGCGAACACCACTACCAGCACGAGGGTCAGCATCGTCGCTGCGCCTCAGCTGTTCTTGAGCACGATCTGGTAGGCGACGACACCGGCCTCGCGGCAGCGGTCGATCGCCTTTTCCAGTATCTCGAAGAACTCCTTGAGCAGGAACATCTGCAGGTTGTCGAGCTGCCCGGAGTAGATGTCGCGGTACAGCTCGAGCATCAGCCGGTCGGCCTCGTTCTCGAGCGCGCGCAGCTTCTCGTTGAGCGCGGTCATGCGATCGATGTTCATCTTCTTCAGTTCGTGGACCATGTCCACGACCACGGCGGCGGCCTGCTCGAGCATCGCCGCGCGCGGCGCGAAATCGATGCCTTCCAGATGCCGCACGGCCAGCGAATAACGATCGGCGAACTTCTCGACCTGCTTCGGGATCTTGTACAGCGCCGAGCCCAGTGCCTCGATGTCTTCGCGCTCGATCGGCGTGATGAAGCTTTCGACCAGGGCCCGGCTGATCTTGTCCGAGGCGTTGCGCTCGCGCTGGCGCGCCAGCTTGAAGGCATCCAGCGCGGGCAGCCGCTCGGTCGCCTTCATCATGCCGTGCAGGGCCTTGGTGCTGTCGTACGCGGCCACCGCCGCGTCGTCGAGCAGGGTGTAGAACTGCTGGCCGGAACCGAAGATCGTCTGCAGGGAGAACATCAGGCAAGCCTCGTGGGGCGAAGGTCGAGGTCGGAATTATGACGGTTTCATGTCGTTCCGGGCACGCCGACGCTCGCGTTCCGGCTGTCGATGACGGATGGATGACCAGCGCGGCCGCGGCCAGGCGCTTTGCTATGATGCCGGCGCGCTTCGGCGCCCCCTATGCATTCCCAAGACGACCCGCCCCCACGATCTGGACGCCACGCCGACACCGGCCGTGCTGCCATGTCCGCCCCTTCCAGACCCCCGACGGAGCGCCCGACGTGCTCGAGCTGCTGATCGTCGTCGCCCTGATCCTGCTCAACGCCTTCTTCGCGTTGTCGGAGATGGCACTGATGACCTCGCGCAAGATCCGCCTGAAGCAGATGGGCGAACACAGCCGCGGCGCGCGCAAGGCGCTGGCGCTGGCCGAGCACCCGGACAATCTGTTGTCGACCGTGCAGGTCGGCATCACCCTGATCGGCGTGCTCACCGGCGTCTTCGGCGGCGACGCGATCGGCCTGATGATCGCCGGCTGGCTGGACGACTTCGTGCCGGCCGCCCGCGAATACGCCCGCCCGATCGGCATCGGCACGGCAGTCGGCCTGATCACGGCCGGTTCGGTGATCTTCGGCGAGTTGATCCCCAAGCGTCTGGCACTGACCAATTCCGAAGGCATCGCGAGCGTGATCGCGATCCCGCTCGACATGCTCGCGCGCGCCGCGAAACCCGTCGTGTTCGTGCTGGGCGCGATCAACCGCATGGTGCTGCGCCTGCTCGGGATCAAGGACGACGCCCGCAACCAGATCACCGAGGAGGAGATCCGCCTGCTGGTCAGCGAAAGCCACGAACAGGGCGTGATCGACGACGACGAACGCAACATGATGCATCGGGTGATGAAGCTCGGCGATCGCACCGCCGAAAGCCTGATGACGCCGCGCACGCGCATCACCTGGCTCGACGCCGCCGCCAGCTTCGAGGAGAACCTCGCCGAAATGCGCGAGACGCCCTACTCCCGCTATCCGGTCTATCGCGGCAGCGACAGCGACGTGCTCGGCGTGCTGGAGGTCAAATCGCTGCTCGACCGGCTCGACCAGCGCGAACCGGAACTGTTCGCGTCGCTGCGGCCAGCGGTATTCGTCTCCGAATCCACGCACGCGCTCAAGCTGCTCGAGATATTCCGCGAGGAACAGCAGTCGCTCGCGCTGGTCGTGGACGAATACGGCGACGTCAACGGCATGGTCACGCTCAACGACCTGATGGGCGCGGTCGTCGGCCGCATCCAATCCGGAGAGAACGCCGAACGGGCGCGCTGGTGATCGAGCGCGACGACGGTTCCTGGCTGGTCGACGGCAGCCTGCCGACCGACGAATTGCGCGAGCTGCTCGGCACCGGCACGCTGCCGGAAGAAGGCGACCACGATTACCACACGGCTGCCGGCATGATGATCGCGCAGTTCGGCCGCATCCCGAACACCGGCGAACACTTCGACTGGGCCGGTTTGCGCATCGAGGTGGTCGACCTCGACGGCCCGCGCATCGACAAGTTGCTGCTGCAACGACTTGCACCCAGGAAGGTCGACCATGACGCCTGACCGCGGTGCATCGCACGACGACGCGGAGAGTCGCCGCAAACGGCGGCGCGAGGCCGGTACGCGCGCGTTGCTCGACAGCATGGCCGCGGGCGATCCCGACGAAACCCTGCGGCTGCGCGACATCCTCGCCGGCCTCGGCCGCAGTGCATTCGGCATGCTGCTGTTCGTGTGCACGCTGCCGGCGTTCATCCCGATCCCGATCGGCGGCGCCATCAGCGGACCGCTGGTCGTGCTGATCGGCGCGCAACTGCTGATCGGCCTGCGCAAGCCATGGCTGCC
>CAWFMH010000007.1:0-91482 GCA_963816945.1 uncultured Gammaproteobacteria bacterium
CAGAAACCGGGCGTGGCGGGCTGCATCTCAGACAGCGGCGGCGGGGGCCTCTGCGCCGACGGCACCGCCCTTGACGTCGCCTTCTCGGTGACGGTCAGCCCCGACGGCCAGAACGCCTACGTCGCATCCCTCATCAGCAACGCGGTCGCGGTCTTCGACCGCGCCGAGGACGGCACGTTGACCCAGAAGCCAGGCACGGCGGGTTGTATCTCAGAATCCGGGGACGGCCCGTGCGCCGACGGGACAGCCCTCTCCAGTCCCGGCTCGGTGACGGTCAGCGCCGACGGCCGGAACGCCTACGTCACGTCGCATGTCAACACGGCGTGCTGCTATAGCAGCGCCGTGGCGGTCTTTGATCGCGCCGCGGACGGCACGTTGACTCAGAAGCCGGGCACGGCGGGTTGCATCTCAGAATCGGGCGACGGCCCTTGCGCCGACGGGACTGCGCTGGACGGCGGCCAGTCGCTGACCGTCAGCCCCGACGGCCGCAACGCCTATGTCGCCTCCAGCGTCAGCAGCGCGGTGGCGATTCTTGATCGCGCCGCGGACGGCAGCTTGAAGCAGAAGCCTGGTACGGCAGGCTGCATCTCAGACACTGGGGATGGCCCCTGCACCGACGGGACAGCCCTCCGGGGCGCCAGCACGGTGACGCTCAGCGCGAGTGGCACGAGCGCCTACGTCACAGCCAGCGGCGTGGTGCCGGACTCCGACGACAGGTCCAGCGGCGCGGTGACGATATTTGATCGCGCGACAGACGGCACGTTGACGCAGAAGCCTGGTGCGGCAGGCTGCATTTCAGACACCGGGGAGGGCCCCTGCACGGACGGAACAGCCCTCGCCTATGCCGGCACGGTGACCGTCAGTCCAGACGGCCAGAACGCCTACGTAACGGCCAGCGGCGCGGTGACGATCTTTGATCGCGCCCCGGACGGCACGTTGACGCAGAAGCCAGGCTGCATCTCAGACACTGGGGACGGCCCCTGCACGGACGGAACAGCTCTCGGCGACCCCGGCTCGGTGGCGATCAGCCCCGATGGGCTGAGCACTTACGTGGCGTCGTCGGGCAGCGACGCGGTGGCGGTCTTCGATCGTGCCGCGGACGGCGCATTGACGCAGAAGCCAGGCACGGCAGGCTGCATCTCAGACACTGGGGACGGTCCCTGCGTCGACGGAAAGGCCCTCAGGGGCGCCTCCTCGGTGACGGTTAGCCCGGACGGCCACAACGCCTACGTCGCGTCGTACCTGATCGACGCAGTGGCGGTCTTTGACCGGGGCGACCCGCCGGCGGACTCCGAGCCGCCGTCGATCACGATCACGAAGCCGGCCGTCGGTGAGCATCTGGCATACGGCGCGTCAGTGGCGTCAGCGTTCGTGTGCAGCGACGGGAGCGGGTCGGGCGTCAAGACGTGCGCGGCCCCCGCGACCATCGACACGAGTTCGCCAGGTGCCAAGACGTTCACCGTGACCGCCGCGGACAACGCCGGGAACCCGGCCACCAAGACCGTCAGCTACGTCGTCGATCCGCCGCCGCCGCCTGCACCGCCGACGCTCCCGGATACGACCGGGCCGGTCGTGGTGATCCCGGCGAAGAACAAGACGCTGACCGCGACCTCCGCCGGGGTGGTGGCGTTCCGCTTCGGCCCGATGCTCGAGGACACCACCGGGATCATCTCGCTCAAGACCGCCGGGAAGGTCCAAGCCGCCGCCAAGGCCAAGGTCCTAGCGCTCGGGTCCAAGAGCTTCCAGGCGCTCAAGGGCCAAACGGCGGTCGTGCGGATCAGCCTCAACGCCAAGGCGAAGCGGACGCTCAAGAAGCGCAGGCGGCTCAAGGTGCTGGCCACGATCACTCTCCGAGACAAGGCCGGCAACGCGACCATCCAGACCTACAGGTTCACCCTCAAGGCCGCCGCTCCCAAGAAGAAGCGATAGCCCACAGCGACATCGGCCACAGCAACATCGCACTCGGGGCCTCGGAAACGGCGGGCTCTGCTGCGTCGTTCTTGCGTCGCGGGGAATAGGCCATTCCCCGCGGCAACGCCGTCCGGCGGGCACGGCAGGATGCGGCGATGGTCGATCTCCGCCACGCGCCAAACCCGCGCATTCCCCGCGACAAGCCCGCCGCGGATCTTCAGGCGGCGGTCGATGCGTTCCTGTCCCAGCCCGGCCTGAGCGCGCAGACGCGGCGCTCCTACCGGCTCACGCTCGCCGCGTTGACGACGGCACTGGACGCTGCTGGAGCCGAGCCGACGGCCGCGGCGATCGAGGCTGCCGCCCGGCTGCGCTGGGGGACGGTCGCGCCGGCGACCTGGAACCGCCACGCCGCGACGGTGCGGTCGTTCCTAGGCTACGCCGCGCGTCACGGCCTCCTGGGCGAGGTGCGCGTCGAGCTCGACCGCCGGCGCGAGCCGGCCGACCGCACCCGCGCGCTGCCCAATGCGGCGCTGGAGCGGCTCTTCAGCCGCCGCGATATCGCGTTGCGCGAGAAGACGTTGTGGCGGCTGCTCTACGAGACCGCGGGGCGCGCGAATGAAGCGCTGTCGCTCGATGTCGAGGATCTCGACCTGGCGAACCGGCGGGCCGTGATCCGCGGCAAGAACGGCGAGCGCGACTACCTGCATTGGCAGACCGGCACCGCGCATCTGCTGGCCAGGCTGGTCGCGGGCCGCGCGACCGGCCCGGTGTTCCTCAGCGACCGGCGGGCGTCGTCGAGCCGGGCGCCGGCGACCGCCGACGTGTGCCCGCATACCGGCCGCGCGCGGCTGTCCTACCGTCGCGCGCAGGAACTCTTTGCCGCGGCGACCGGCGGCTGGACGCTGCACCAGCTGCGCCACTCCGCGCTCACACACCTTGCCGAGGCGAACGTCGGGCTGCCGTTGTTGATGGCCAAGAGTCGCCATGTCAGCCTGCGGTCGCTGCAGAAGTACGCGCGGCCTGGTGTCGACGCGGTCGCCCAGCTGACCGCCGAGCACGACCCAGCGCGCCGCCGGCGATAGACCCCAGCCAGCCACCGCCTCGTGCCGGCCATCAGGCGTTGTACGCATGCTCAGCCATCCGGCTCCGCTCTGCACTGCGGCGGCGCCAACAGTGCCGGGCGTGTTATCACGCCCGCTCGCGGCACTTCTCCGTCGCTTGCTCCGGCCGGCCGGCGGCGTGTCCGCTTCGGGTGCGAGAGTGCCGGGATGGCCGATGGCACCGCGATCGAGTGGACCGAGGCGACGTGGAACCCGGTGACGGGCTGCACGAAGGTCTCGCCCGGGCTGCGCGCACTGCTACGCCGAGACGTTCGCTGAGCGCTTCCGCGGCGTGCCCGGCCACCCGTACGAGCAGGGCTTCGACCTGCGGCTGTGGCCGCGAGCGGCTCGAGAGCCGCTGCGCTGGCGGCGGCCGCGGATGATCTTCGTCAACTCGATGAGCGACCTGTTCCACGAGGGCATGCCCGACGACTACATCGCCGCAGGTGTTCGACGTCATGCGCCGCGCCGACTGGCACGTCTTCCAGATCCTGACCAAGCGCGACGAGCGGCTGGCCGAGCTCGGCGCCGCAGCTGCCCTGGCCGCCGAACGTCTGGATGGGCGTCAGCGATCGAGAACCGCCGCTTCGTCCACCGCGCCGACCGCCTGCGCGACGGTCGCCGCGGCCGTTCGGTTCATCTCGGCCGAGCCGCTGCTCGGCCCGCTCGAAGGGCTGGACCTGAGCGGGATCGACTGGCTGATCGCGGGCGGCGAGTCCGGCCCGCGGCACCGGCCGATGGATGCCGAGTGGGTGCGCGAGCTGCGCGATCGCTGCGTCGACGAGGACGTCGCGTTCTTCTTCAAGCAGTGGGGCGGCGCGCGCCCGAAGTCCGGCGGCCGCGAGCTCGACGGCCGCACCTGGGACGAGCTGCCCGGCGTCGCGGCTCGCCGCGGCGATCGCCTGAGTCCCGGCTAGGACGTAAAGCGCATACGCGTGCCGGCGGGGTAGCTGCGCGGCTTGCGGCCGGGCTTGGGATCGACGGGCGCGAGCTGCCCCGCCCGCTCGGCCGGCGCGAGCGTCAGTCGCTTGAGATGGCCGTCGTGGCGGAACGGCGTGTCGAACAAGGTGAAGTCTTCGGCCTCGCCGATCGTGAATGGCTGGGTGCCGAAGCGCCGTCGCAGCTCGCGCAGCAGCGGGCCGGTGTCGACGGAGGCCTCCGGCGTGAACAGCACCTCCTGGCCGCTCGCGGTGGTCGCGACGTAGCTCGTGCCGCCCACCGGGTCAACGCGCCACATCGCCGTCTTGATCAGCGCCAGGCCCTTCTTGTTGCCGGTCGCGAACACGAGCCGATAGTCGTTGCCGTCCTGGGTGCGCAGCTGGAAGGAGCGCACGTACTGGATGTTGCTCTGCGCGCGCAACTGCTCCTCGAACAAGCCGAGCAGGAACTGCCGGCGCGCGAGCCCCTGCAGCGAGATCGCCTCGTGCCAGCGCTCAGTGCCGAACAACGCCATCATCGCGGCGTCCTGGCCCGAGCGGCCGACGAACCGCGCGACGTAGCTCAGCGGCAAGAACACCAGCGCCTCAGAGCGCGGGAAGCCGAGCAGCCGCCCGGTGAGCGACATCGGCGAGTGCGAATAGCCGAACGGGTCGATGAACGCGAACGTCGGCACGAGCACGCGGCCCGGCGAGATCCGGTCGATGACCTGGCCGAACACGCTCTCGAACGCGCCGGGCTCGATGTGCACGTGCACGTTCGGCGGCAGCTGCCCGAGCGCCGCGATTTCGCGCTCGAGGTGCCCGACGCGGCGAGTGTCGTACTCGATGAACAGGAAGATGAAGTCGATCTCGCGGAACTGATCGAACGCCTTGTGGCTGCGCAGCGCGTCCAGCATGATCAGCGGCGATCCCGCCTCGCCCCCGAGGTAGCGGCCGGGGCCCGCGAAGCCGTCGACCATCAGCAGCCGCGGCTTGCCGATCTTCACGTGCCGCCGGCGCGCGTCCAGCTCGGCGTAGGCCATGACCGGAAACCACGCGTCGACGTAGGAGCGCAGAACCAGGTGCTTCGCGCGGGTGTGGGGCTCCCTCTCCCACAAGACTGGCTCCGGCATGAGCCCATCATCGACCGCGGCCGGACCACGTGCGCAATCAAGGTTGCAGAGCGCAGCGCGCGACCCCAAACCGTGGTTGGCTTCGAGGCCCGGCTGCGCTCAGCGCCTCCCCCTGAGCACAATGGGGGTCCCGAGTAGCCAGAACCCGGTTAGTAGGGCCGCGCTGGAAAGCTCGGTGACATGACTGCCGGCTCGCACCGCGTATCGACGGTCGTCGACCGCGGCCGCTTCCCGAAGCTCGCCTCGTTCGTCGAGTGGGGCATCGACATGCAACTCGCCGATGTGCGCGACCTGCTGCGACTGCCGATGCCTCAGGCTGGCCTGGAGAGCGGCCAGAACTTCGCCGCAACTGGTGCCTTGGTGGGCTTCCTCGCCGGCGCGTCGGTCTGGTTCTTCGAAGCCTCCGAAGAGGCGCTCGCCAATCGCAGCGACCGCTCTCGGCGCTATCGCGACATTCTGCACCGCTACTGGCCCTGGGAGGACGGTGAGGTCGTCGATGCGGAGGAGGGCGTCCGTGTGCTCTACGACTACGCGCGCAACCCGCTCGCACACACCTTCGGGCTGCCCGACCCGATCGACGGCACGCTGATCTCGATCCGCAAGAACCCGCTCGATCGGGAGCAGTTGGAAGAACTCGACCTCGCCGATCAGCGGCCGCTCTGGCTCGGCCCGAAGATGATGCCGGCGCCGAGCGGCGTGCGTGGTCGCGCGTACTTCCTGATGGTGCCGGCCCTGTACTGGGGTGTGCAACGGGTCCTGCGTCGGGTCCTCACCGACGAGGAGCAGGCACAACGGGCCGAAGCGCTCGCCGACACCCTCGTGCGGTTCCTGACTGCGCCGAACGCCAACTGGCGCGCCTGATGGGCTCGATCCGAATCGAACGACAGCGGAAGCTAGGGCTTCAGTCTGCGCGCCGCGGGAGGAAGCGGAAGGTCGCGAAGCTCCAGGGGGCTCGATCTTCCACAGGCCCTTGCCGTAGTGCCGCGAGTCCTCGCGCAGCGCTGACGCGGCAGACTGGAACCGGTGACGAGCGCCAAGGTGCGGGTTCTGGTCTGTGACGACGCGGTGATGTATGCGACGTTGGTCTCGCACTGGTTCGCTGCCGACCCGGAGATTGAGGTGATCGCGACCGCGTCAACCGCGCCGCTGGCGCTTGAGCTGGCCGGTGAGCTGCTGCCCGACGTGATCCTGCTCGACCATCGCCTGCGAGACGTGCTGTCGCCCCAGCTGGCGCCGCAGCTGCTCGACCGCGCGCCGGACGCCGGCATCGTGCTGCTCTCCGGATCCACGCCGGAGCACCTGGCGGGCGTGGCGGAGGCGATCGGCGCGGCAGGCTGGGTCAGCAAGGCGTCGACGCGCGACGAGGTCCGCGCGCAGCTTCTCGCCGCCTCGGGCACTTGACCAACCCCGGAGCGCCCGCCGCGGCGTGTTCGCGGGCCGACCGACCTTGAGGTTTTGGCTCTGGACACCAGCGCCCGGGTTCGGTCCGCTGTCGCGATGAGCTACCCCTACACCTGCTCGGTCGCGCAGTCGACCGTCATCCAGCTTCTGCTCGCGTCGCACCCGGCGCTGCTTCACCGCGACGAGATCCGCCGCGAGCTCGGCAACTGCATCGACGCCGACGACGCGCTCGCCTACTTCGAACGCGTCGGCCTCGTCCACCAGCTCGACGACTTCTTCTGGGCCACCCGCACCGCGATGGCCGCCGAAGAGGCCGCGACCGCGCACAACTCCGGCGAAGCCGCCCCTCATGACCCCCAGCCAGGCGAACGCGCGTGACGATCCCCGTCGAACAGCTCCGCGCCTTGCTCGCCGCCGTCCCGGCCGGGCGCTGGACGACCTACGGCGAGCTCGCGCGCGCGTGTGGCGGCACCGACCACCACGCGCGCACGCTCAACCAACGCCTGCGACGAGCAGGCCTCCCGGGCGCGCACCGCGTGCTGCGCGCCAGCGGCACGATCGCGCCGACCGCCCTCGGCGACCCCGCCGCCGTCCGCCGCCGCCTCGAGGCCGAAGGCGTCAGCTTCACCGACCATCGCGCCGACCCCGCCGCACACATCCACGTGTGCGAGCTGTTTGCGCCCCGGTGAAGTCATCCGACCCCGCCGATAACTTGTGTCGCATGGCTCAAAACGATGCGGGAGGGCGACTGGTCGCGGCGCTCGAGCAGACCTGGCGGGCGATCGCGCGTCGGCATCCGGAGCTGCCGCCGGCCGTGCTGATCGTGGGCGCCGGGTCCGGCTCGCGGCATGTGCTGCGCCTCGGTCACTTCGCGGCTGAGCGCTGGCGGCTGGCCACCGAGGACCGTGCGATGCCCGAGGTGTTCATCGGCGGCGAGGGGCTGGCACGGGGCGCGGGGCCGGTACTGGCGACGCTGCTGCACGAGGCCGCTCATGCGCTGGCCAGCGTGCGGGGCATCCAGGAGACCTCGCGCCGCGGCCAGTACCACAACAAGCGCTTCCGGCTGCTCGCCGAGGAACTCGGCCTGCACGTCGACTACGACACCCGGATCGGCTGGTCGCCGACCACGCTGCCCGATACGACGGCATCCGCCTACGCCGGCGAGATCGCCGCGCTGCAGTCCGCGCTCACGGCAGTACGACGGCCCGAGCCGCCCGCGGGGCGCGACGCGACCGGACGCTCGCGCACCGTCCCGATGGCGCTCTGTGGCTGCCCACGTCGTATCCGGGTGGCGCCATCGGTGCTGGCCGCCGGCCCGATCATCTGCGCGGTGTGTGAAGAGCCGTTCACCTTCGCGGAGCAAGGCGTCGACGAAGTCGACGCACCTGCGCGCGCAGCGGCGGCGGCCTAGCGGACGGTGAACCGGCTGGTGGCGATGACGGTGCTGCCGCTGGGTTCGAACGCGCCGCCGTCGACGACGTCGACGCGATAGCGGCCGCGGCACCAGCGGCGGATGCGGCGTCCGTCGCGGCGCGGCCGTGCGCCGGGGACGTGGGGTCCGAACCGGAACTGGCCGGTGCGAGCGCGCCGGAGGGCGATGTAGAGCTCATCGAGGTTGCGACAGCCGCGTGGCCCGCTGAACTGGAGATCGAGCGAGACGCTCTGCGCTGGGAAGGTGACGGCGAAGCTGGTGCGCGGGCTGCCGCTGGTTGGGCTCACGTTCGCGCTGGCGGCCCCGGTGGGCGCGAGCAGAAGGACGGTCGTGAGCGCGGTCAGGACTCCGGTTCGCATGACCGGCACCGTAACGGCGGCGGGAGACGGTTGACGTGGCGTCCGGCGCGACGACCAGGGAATTGCGCGCTGGTGACAACGTCGAGGCGATGGAGATCCTCATCGACGCCGGCTGGAGCGGCGTGATCTTGTGCGTCCGCGACAAATCGTGCTCGCGGCCCAGGGGTGGGTGACTCCTCCGCGCGCCGGGATTCCGCCATGGGAACATCTGTTCGTAATGTCGGTGAAAGGTTCCCCCTACGCGCGATTCCGGCGAGCGCTCGCAACGGGGAACGCGCAGATCGCGTGGACGGCTGCGCACGAGCTCGACCGCGTCTCGCTCGAGGATGCGCTCGCCGTCGTGTTGCTGCAGGTGGACGAGGACCGCTACGGCCGCGCGGCGGCGCGCTGGCTCGGGCGGCTGCTCGTCGAGGCCCCCGGCCAGACCCTGGGCGACGCTCAGCTCGCCGCGGCCGCGCTCGCCGCGGTGCCGGCGCCGGCGGCGCTCGAGGCGCTACGGGCGGTGTGTGAGGGCGCTGGGCTACCAGCGGCCGCTGCCGCGGTGCAGGCGCATGTAGACGCCCGTCGAGCCGGTCCGCCGAATTCGGTGTCAAGCGCGTCTACGCGCCAGCTTCAGCCCAGCGCCCACGCGAAGCACTAGTTCCCGGAGCGGCCAGATTGGCGGTGCAGAGCCGAATCCGGCGAACCGCGTCTGGGAGAATGTAGGTGAGCCCGGGCTCCCACGTCGCTCACTCGGCCACCCCACCGGGGTGGCCACGACCCTCGAAAGGGAGCCCCTGAATGTCGAAGCGCACCAGCACGCCGAGCCGCCCGCCGGACGGCGCGCAGGAGATCTCAGACGCGGAGGTCCGCGCCGCCTATGCCGACGGCGTCGCCGAGCAGCTCGCCGCCCAGGCGGAGCGCGCCAAGCGCGCAAAGGCGGCCGCCGGGCGCGAGCAGACCCGGCTCGATCGCATGATCGCCGAGGCGGTCAGCGCCGACCCGGCCGCGCCGGTCTGGTACGCCCGTCCCGGGGTGCTCGACCTGGCCGGCGCCGCCGCGGCGACCCGCAGGACCGAGCTGGCCGTGGACCGCGCGGTGGAGCGCCACCGGGCGACGCTGGCGCGCGCCCGGGCGCGCCACTGACCATCCGCCGAACCTGTGGGCGCCGGCCGCTCAGCGCGAGCGGTCGGGCCCGCGGTCGGGCGGCGTGCGCCGCGGCGCGGCGCCGGGCGCGGACGGCGTGCCGATGAATGAGCGCCGCCAGTCAGCGATCGCGACGCGCAGCTCGTCGGCGGGCATTCTGAGCGCCCGGGCGGCCCTCGGGATGTCGAGGTGGTCGCGTTCGAGCAGCTCGCCGACGCCGGGCGTGAGCAGGCAGTAGCGGGCGTAGCGGCGAGCGTCGTCGTCGCGGTAAGGGCCCGGCAGGACGCCCGCGAGCACGTCGGCGGCGTAGGCGCACATGAAGATCACGAACGTCCGGTCGGGGTCGGTGACGGGTCCCTGCTCTAGCTCGTCGGCGAGGAAGAACCGTCGGCGGGTGGCGGCCGCCACTGTCCGCCCGCGGTAGGTGATCGGCTGGATGGTCATGACTGGTGTAGGGGCCGGCTGGTCCATGTTCTCCCCTCCTCGTGCGGCGCTCGCCGGCGGCCTGGGTCAACGGGAGTGGTCGACGTCTCGATCAGGCGGGTGTGGGCGGCGGTGCGGGGCGCTGACGGCGGCGCCGGTCGGCTTGATGGCGCGCGACGCGGCGGGGAAGTTGGCGTCGTGCAGCCGCTGGAGTTCGGCGGCGGCGCGGTCGACGGGCTCGCTGTCGTGGTCGGGCGGGCTGTCTTGGCGCTGCTGCATGGCGTCGGCGATCTGCTGGGAGCGGGCGTGTGCGGCCGCGAGCGCGTCGGCGTGCTTGAACGGCTGCGCCAGGCCTTCCGGGCGCGGGCGGCCTCGGCCGCCGCGGCGCTGGCGTCGCGCCGGTGCGGGCGGCAAGCGCTGGGAGGGCGGCGATGCGGTGCTCGAGCTGGCGGACGAGCGGCTGCGGGTCGCGCGCGGGCAGGTCGAGCGGGAGCGTGGCCGGGTGGCGTCGGTACGCCGCGGAGGGCCAGCTCGAGCGTGGGCGGGCCGGAGGAGGTCGCGGCGCGCAGGGTCGCGTCGACGGCAGGCCGCCGAGCTCGCCGAGCTCGCCGAGCGCGTAGGATGCAGCGTCCGTAGGGCAGGGCGCGGGCGTTGGTGGCGGCCCAGTGCTGCAGGAGCCGGGCGGCGCTCGGGTCGTCGCGGCGTGGCGATCGCCGACGTCATCGAGAACTTGTCGCCGCGCGTGTCGACACGGCCGGCGATGGCGGCGTCGGATGGCGGCGAGGTCGCGGTCGGCGCGTGCTGGCGTGCTTCGGCGCCCGTGATCGTGCGCGTGAGCGCGTGCTGGTTGCGCTGCTAGGCGCGTTGCAGACGCGCGAGGCGGGTCATCTCGGCGTCGGCGTTGGCCTTCTCGAGGACGCAGCGGGTCGCCGGTGGCGAGCGCTTTGACCTCGGCGAAGCTGACAGCGCGCTGTCGCCGATGTCCTCGATCTCGCGGACGTCGAGGCGGCCGCGCATGACCTGCGCGATGAACTTGGCCTTGCGCTCGACGGTCTGCCAGCATGTAGGCGTCGAAGCTGCCTTCGACGACGTAGCGGAAGATGCCGACCTCGGGGTTCTGGTTGCCCTGGCGCAGGATCCGGCCGTCGCGCTGCTCGATGTCGGCCGGGCGCCACGGGCAGTCGAGGTGGTGCAGCGCGACCGCGCGGGCCTGGATGTTGGTGCCGACGCCCATCTTCTGCGTCGAGCCGACGAGGACCGCGATCGTGCCCGGCGCGGGCGGCGGCGAACAGCCGCGCCTTGTCGGCGTCGTTGCGGGCCTCGTGGATGAAGCGAACCTGCGTCCGCGGGCACGCCGCGCGGCGGCGAGCTGGTCGCGCAGCTCGTCGTAGGCGTTCCATCGTCTGCGCGCGGGGTGCCGAGGTCGCAGAAGACGATCTGCAGGGCGCCGGGGGTCGGCGACGGCTCGCCGCTGCCGGCGTCGCGGTAGACGCGGTCGCGGTGGCGCGGCTCAGATCGCGGCGATCGTCGTCGGCGGCGACGTCGAGCTTGGTCGGCGTCGACGGCGCGCTCGCCGGCCGACGAGGCGCATGTCCAGCGCGGCCTTGCGGCCGTCGGTGGAGATCTTGAGCATGTTGTCCTCTTCGGGCGCGACGCGCCGGCTGCGGACCGCCTCGGCGCGCTCGCCGAGCTCGGCGACGTAGCGCGGCGATCTCGGGGCGACGGCGGCGATCACGACGGTCTCGGGGCGCCGCTGCGCCGTCGGGCGCGGGGCCGCAGCTCGGGGTCGGCAGCTGGAGGTCCTCGGCGGTCTTGACGTCGGCGAAGACGTGCCACATGCGCAGCATCTCGGGGACGTTCTGAAAGCGCGCGAAGCGGGTCTGCATGCGGTAGTTGCCGCCGCCGTCGGGGGCCATCTCGATCTCGGTGACGGTCTGGCCGAACGTGGCGGCCCAGGCGTCGAAGTCCAGCGACGCCGGCGGCGTCGAGCAGGTCGGGGCGCAGGTAGCGCTGCATGACGTGCGCCTCGGTGACGCTGTTGGCGATCGGCGTCGCGGTGGCGCACGGTGATCGACGCGGTCGCCGTGGCGCTCGCGCAGGTACTCGAGCTTCATGTGCAGGTCGGTGGCGCGCTTGGAGCCGTCGATCGCGGCGTCGCGGATGTTCGAGCGCGGTGCGGAGGTTCTTGTAGTCGTGCGGCCTCGTCGACGAAGAGGTAGTCGATGCCGGTCTGCTCGAAGGTGACGCCGGCGTCGTCGGCGGCTGTCCAGCTTGCTCGCGAGCCGCTCCTCGCGGCGAGCAGCGTCTTCTCCAGCCGCTTGACGGTCAGGCCGTGCGCCGGCCTTGGCGGCTGTCGAGCATCGCGCGCAGCTGGTCGCGATCTCGCGCGTCGATGTAGGCGCGCCTCGAGCGTCCGGCGACATCGGGAGCCGCTCAAACGCCGAGCGGGTCATGCATGACCGCGTCCCAGTCGTTGGTCGGCGACGCGCGCGACGAACTCGCGGCGCTTGTCGCCGGCGAGGTCGTCGCTGGAGGCGGCCAGCAGCCGGGCCTGCGGGTAGAGCTGCAGCCACTCGCGGGTGAACTGCTCGAGCATGTGGTTGGGGACCACGATGGCGGGCTTGCTGACCATGCCCGAGCCGGCGCAGCTCCATCGCGCCGATGACCATCTCGGCGGTCTTGCCGGCGCCGACCTCGTGGAACAGGCCGACGGCGGGCTCGGCGAGCATCCGGGCGACCGCGGTGCGCTGGTGCGGGCGCGGCGTGAACGTCTGCGCGAGCCCGGGCAGCGTCAGCCGCTCGCCGTCGGCGGTCGTAGTCGCGCAGCACGATCGCGTTGAACCGTCGTTGTACTCGTGCCGGCAGCCGGGTCGCGCGGTCGGGGTCCTCCCACACCCAGTCGGCGAAGCGTTCCTGCAGCGCGTCGGCCTTCTCCTGCGCGGCGGCGCGTCTCGCCGGGTTGACGACGCGCGCGGCCGTCGTCGATCTCGTCGGTGACCTGCACCGGGCGCTGCTCGAGCACGGCGCTTGAGCGATCGCCGGCGCGGGCATCCGCTCGGTGCCCCACTCGCTGGTGGCCTGCACGCGAGCGGTTGTTGCCGCGCACGCCCCAGACGGCGCCGCCGGGGTGCTCGACGCGGAGGCGTCGGGTCGTCGAGGATCTCGCGCAGGAACTGCTGCGTGGGTGTCGGCGTCGATCCACGCGGCGCCGAGCCGCGGCTGCGACTCCTCCGATGCCGAGGTCGGGCGGCAGCACCGCGCTCAAGCGCGGCGACGTTGACCGCGAGCGCGGGGCGCTGTCGGCGGCCGCGGCGCGGGCGGCGTCGAGCTTGTCGCGGACGTTGCCGGACAGGTACTCCGGCGGCAGGGACGAGCCGGCCGGTGCCGGGGTCGTCGTAGACGAGCTCGCCGAGCGCGGCGCGGGCGTCGTCGGCTCGTCGTCGCCGAGCAGCTCGCGCGATGTGCTCGAGGTCGACGCGGCCGTGGGTCTCCAGGCAGATCGCGAGGGCGTCGTCGGCGGTGTCGGCGCCGAGCGCGGCGTGCGCGGGGCGACGACGCGCTGGTGACAGCAGCGTCGGCCGGCGCCGCGGTCTGGGTCGGCTCGTCGAAGTTCTCCAGGGCGAGCACGAGCGGCGCGAACGGGTCGCTGCGCAGCGTCCGCCATGACGCGCGGGGCCACCCGCGCCATCCGCGGCTCGCCGGTCTCGGGTCGACGCGGCCGGTGCGGCGCAGCGTGAAGCGGTTGATCGGCCCGTAGCGCGCGACGTAGGCGTCGTAGCGGGCGCGCAGCGCGCTGCGCAGCGCGTCGATCGTCGGCGGTGTCGTCGACGCGTGCGCGGCCTCGGCGGCGAGCAGCGGCTTGGCGGCGTCGCGCAGCCCGAGCAGCGCGCGCAGCTCGGCGGCCTGGCTCGCGGGCACCGCGAGCGCGACGTGCTCGCGCCGTCGACGACGCGCGTGAAGCGCCCGTCGGCGTGCGGCGACGAGGTGCCCGTCCCACAGGCCCGTCGCGGGCGTCGGCGCGGCCGCGCGGTCGCCCGGCGGGCGCCGCGCGGCGTGCGCGGCGTGAACGTCAGGCCGGTCGCGGCGCGCCGCGGGCGGTGATCGTCGTCGAGCGCGTCGGCGCAGCTGGTCGGCGTCGGGCTCGGTCGGCGCGGCGACGCGCAGCTCGGCGCGCCGTACATGCCGCGCGCCGAGCGCGAGCTCGCCGAGCACCCGCTCGGGGTGGTCGGCGAAGTAGCGCGTTGACGCGCAGCTGCTGGCCGTCGACGTCGAGCGGCCGCGGTCTGCTCCCAGCCGTCGACGGCCGGGCGCGGTGCCGGGGTCGCGGCGGCGGAAGACCAGCAGGTCGGTGACGACCTGCGGTGCCGGCGGCGCGCCGGTGCGCGCCGCTGGGCAGCCGCACGGCGCCGAGCAGGTCGGCGAGCGCGTGCATCTCGCGGCGCGCGGCGGGGTTGCTGGCGTCGAGCGTGTAGCGGCTCGTGAGCACGCGCGACCAGGCCGCCGGGGCGCGGTCAGCGCCAGCGACTTGATGATGAAGTGGTTGTGGATGCAGTGGCCGCCGCGGTTGTGCCGCGGGTCGTGCAGCCGGACGTCGGCGAACGGCACGTTGCCGACGGCCGCGTCGAACGTAGCCGTCCGGCAGGGCGTGTCGGCGAAGGACTCGGCGCGGATCGTGGCGTGCGGGGTAGAGCGCCTGCGCGATCGCCGCGGTCGTCGGGTCGAGCTCGACGCCGATCATCGCGGCGCCGGCGGGGGCGAGGCCGATGAAGATGCCCGCGCCGGAGCCGGGCTCGAGCACGCGGCCGCCGTCGAAGCCGAGCTCGCTGCAGCGCGCGTCCCACATCGCTGCAGCTAGCGCGGGTCGGTGTAGTGCGCGTTGATCGTCGTGCGCCGCGCCGCGGCGTAGGCGCGGTCGTCGAGCAGCGCGCGCAGCTGCTCGCGCTCGGGCGCCCACTCGCCGCGGCGCCTCGTCGAAGACGCCGGGACCGCGCCCCAGCCCGACCAGCGGGCGAGCAGCTGCTGCTCAGCGGCGGTCGCGGCGGCTGTCCGCGGTGCATGGACCTGCGAGCGTGCGCAGCGCGGCGAGGTTGGCCTGACGCGGGCCCTCGCGCCCGGACGGCGCGAGGTCCTCCTGGTCGCCGGGCCGGAATGTCAGGCCGCCTGCTCGTCGTCCTCCTCGAACAGCGTCCGGTGCGCGTCGCTCGAGCGTCTGGCTCACCAGGTCCGCTGCTCGGGTCCTCCTCGTCCGGTCGGGCGCCTAGATCAGCACCAGGTCCGCCAGCACCGCTTCCTCGGCCTGCAGCCTCGCCATGTTCAGCCGGCCCACCTTCTCGAGGTACTCCTCGCCCGGCGGGTCCGGGCCCGCCAGCCGCTGGGCCAGCTCCTGGATCTGGGTCTCGACTGTCTCCCCAGCGTCCCGGAAGAAGGTCTCCGGGTCCTCGATCGCTCGGTAGCGCTCCGGGTCGGTCGTCTCCCAGTGGTCCTTCGCGCGCTTGGCGTACTTGTTCATCGCGTTGCTGCTCCGGTTCGCCCCACAGCGCCTCCAGGCTGAGCTGCTGATCGTCGGGTTGACGGTTGCGTCGCCTCGCCATGCGCCCCGCGAAACCCTACGGTCTCGCAGTGTGACGCGGCCGCGCCGCAGCGCGCAGCGCGCCCGTGCGTCGCGGCGTCCGCTCATCGGCCCCGCTCAGCCCGCCGGGTCGGACTGCGCTTCACGCCGGCGCGACCGCGGGCACGCTTGGCCGCCGGCGCCTTCCGCGGCCCTTCGGCGACCGCGTCGGCCGGCGGACGCGCCTGGTTGGTGTCGGCGACGACGCGCGCCTCGACGGTCTCGGCGTCCACACCGCGTGCCTCGAGCGTGGCCGCGAGGTCACCGCGGCGCTCGGCACTGTCGTAGAGGACCTCCGCGGCCTCCTGGGCGCCGTCGGCGCGGTCGGCCTCCTGGTCGCGGTCAGCGCGATCGGCGTCGGCCATCAGCCGCCCTGCGTCGCCGCGCTCGACCGCCGCCCGGTCGCGTTCTTCGGCGGCACGGCGCCGCTCGTCCTCGCGGCGCTCAAGCGCATCGCGGACCGCCGCCGGGTCGGCGGCGAGGTTCTCGACGTCGACCCCGTAGCGGCGGCGCAGCTCGTCGCGCATGCGCTCGGCGGTCCGCCGGGCGTCCTCGTCGACCGCCTGCCACGCACTGGCGGTCTCCCAGGCGCGGGCGAGGTCATCGGGCTGGGCGTGCTCCCACCACTCGTCGCGCGCGAGCGGCGCCAGCGACGCGCGCGCCGCGGCGCGCTCGCCGTCCAGTCGCGCTTGCAGCTCGCGGGCCTCCTGCTCGCTGGCGGCCTGTGCGTGCCGGTGTTCCTCCTCGCGCGCTCGCGCCATCCGCTCGGCCATCAGCCCGGCGGCGGAAAGTGCACGGCATACATGCGCAGCTTGTCGTCGGCGGCACGCTGCAGCAGCGCGCGCCGGTGGGTCTGCGCGAGCGGTGCGTTCTCGTCGAATTGCACGGTCCATTCCGGACGCTGCACCGAGACCACGAAGTGGTGCACGGTGTCGCCGATGTAGAGCAGGCGCTCGTCGCCCGATGTGATCTCGTAAGCGGAATGTCCCGGTGTATGGCCCTCCACGGCCACCGCGGTGACCACGCCGGGCAGAATCGCCGCGCCGGGCTGGAAGGTCGCGACCTTCGGCGTGATCGCGGCGACGAGCGCCGCCGCATCGCGGTCGCCCTTGAGGGCCTCCCATTCTGGCGCCGAGAGGTGGACGGTGGCGTTGGGGAACGCGAGCGCGCCCTCGCGCGTCAACAGGCCGCCGACGTGGTCCGGATGCCGGTGCGAGAGGAAGATGTCGGTGACCTGCGACGGTTCGACGCCGGCGGCGCGCAGCGAGGCCGGCAGTCGGCCGGCACGCGCAAAGGAAGCATCCGCCGCACCGGTATCGAACAACAGGATTCGCGTGCCGCTGCGCACCAGCAGCGGCTGGATGCTGAGGTGGAGCACATCGGTGGGTTGTTTCGCGGCAGCCAGCAACGCCGCCACCTGGTCGGTCGCCTGGCCGACGCCGAAGGTCTTGCCGTCGTTGGCAGCGTCGATGTCGCCGTCCTTGAGCGCAGCCGCATCGAGCGTGCCGATGCGGAAGCGGAACACGTCGGGATGGGCGGCAGGTTGCGTTGCCACGGGCGCGGCTGCAGCGGGCGTCGCCTTCGCAGCGGGCTGCGGTTCCGAACATCCGGGCAGTATCGCGCCAGCCAGCAGCACGGTCATCAGGACGGAAAGCGAAGTGCGGGTCATGGGGGCCTCGAATGCAAGATGGGACATGGCGGCGCTCGCCGCTGGCGGCTCTCGCGTTCCGGCGAGCATATGCGCAGCGGTATCGACCAACAAGGCGGCGCAACACGCAGGCTGGGTTGGCTCGATCAAGCCAGCAATGCCAGTAAAAATGAACCTGGAATCATTTCTACAGAACCATTTTTACAACGCCCGAATCAAGCCGACCCGCAAAGCTGGTTCGCCCTGAATTAATTGTTAGTCGGCGGCTCCAACAAAGACCGTCTGCGCGCCCTGCTTTTCATAGGTGATGTTCACCGTGCGTCCTATTGCACGCGTCCGATGCACCGTGCCCGCAGGTATGACGATGCTTTGCCACTCGGTGAGCGTTACCTGTGGAGAATTCTCAAATTCAATCTGGAGTTCACCCGCCACCACAAGAAAGAGCTCGTCAGAGTCCGGGTGGTGATGCCAACGATATTCCCCCTCGAATACCGCAAGCCGCATGCAGTCTTCGTTGATATCGAACAGCACCTGATTCTTGTAGGAATCAGTGATCACAGCGTGCTCAGCACGAATGTCAACGACGCGCATGGCCGGATATCGTGCCCTTTCGGCGGAGTATTCCTCGGAGGTTGGAAAGTCAGATTTCATAGAAACCTCAGTCGCAGAGAAACTTGAGCCGCCATCTAACGCCAGAATTAAGCCGGGTTCGGCTTGAATGAATTGTTAGGCCCTACCGCCCACATTTGTTGGTCACCATCTCAATCGCTGACGGACTTAAGGAATAACCCGCCAGATGGTCACAGCCGCCTCCCACATCATCGCCGCAATGGTGAAGCTCGCAAGCCTCAAAGAATGCCTTCTCATGCAGCTTGAGGAGTTGGTTTGCGCAAACGTTTTTTTTTGCCGGTCAAGGCGTTATGTCTGGCAAGGTAATCCTTCGAGATTGGAGCGCTTGTCTCCGGCAAGTATCGGGAGTCTCTTGCAAGCGTAGCAGCCATAGCTTGCCTGCAGCGCGCCGCTTCTTGCTCGGCCTTCGCGTGCCTTTCCGCCCATTCTTCCCTCTCCTCGTCCTGCCTCTTACGACCTGCATCGCACTCCGTGTCTTTCTGGGTGCATACGCGTATCGAGACAAGCTTATTGATAGGGAAACCATCAGGACCGGGCGCGACCCCGAACACGGCTCGTATCTCGCTCCCAACCTTGATCTTTTCCAGGGAACGTAAGGCATCTGCCTCGCCAACGAATCCTATCGACAGGGTATCCCCAATCCGGTCCAGCTCGATCCCATCCTTTGACGCATGCATGACCTTGCCCACAACGACCCTGTCGTCTTCTGCCGCGGTGAGCGCAAGGCTAATCAAAAGCAGGAATAGGACGGTAGCTGCTTTCATGTTTGGCCTGCAGGACTAAAGGGGTCAGGTTCATTTATCGCGAGAGAAAAACGGGGTCAGGTTCACTTTCACCGGCGTGCGTAAGATATAGCAAGGTTCAGAGCAGACCTCTCGCGAAAAGTAGGCGGATAGCAGGGGCCGGTGCTACCTTTCCGCCATGACTAAGGTCACTGCGAAAATCCGGCTCAAGACGAAACTGCTGCGGCCGGCGAGTCCGAAGGGCGCCGCCTGGACCTTTCTCGTCCTGCCGTCGAGCGCCAGTGCGCAGTTGCCGACGCGGAGCATGACGACTGTCGACGGCACCTTGAATGGGCGCCCCTTCCAGGCCACGCTCGAACCGGATGGCCAGCGCAGTCATTGGCTCAAGGTAACCAAGGCCCTGCGCGAAGCCGCCGGGGCCGCAGTGGGCGATACCGTGACGTTGGAGATCGCGCCGGTGGAGAAGGAACCGGAACCCAAGGTGCCCGCCGATCTGCGCGAAGCGCTCGCGGCCAATCCGGGCGCGCGGGCGCAGTGGACAAGCATCACGCCGGTGGCGCGACGCGACTGGATCCACTGGATCACATCGGGCAAGAAGGCGGAAACGCGTGAGCGGCGGATCCTCACCGCCTGCGACAAGCTCGCCTGCGGCAAGCGCAATGCGTGCTGCTTCGACCGGTCGGGGATCTACAGCAAGGCCTTCAGCGCGCCCGAAGCGGCGGAGTAGGCCGAATCGAGGGATTCCACCAGCGAACGCCAAAGCAGCCGGGCAGTAGCGAACAACAGAAACGAGGTCAGGTTCACTTTCTGCGAGGCGCGCAAGTCGTCAAGTAGGCTCTGACCCCTGTTCTTGTTTTTCCGACGACATCACGATCCGCACGTAACGGACACTCGACATGCGCGCCATCGCATCGATCTGCGGAACCAAGCGGACGGAAGTAATTAAACCGGAAGTAATCAAACCTGTTCAACTACCTCCGTCCCACTTATTTCCGGAGATCGGACACACACCATGCGCCTGATCCTGCTATCCGCCCTGCTTGCCGTCATCCCAGCATTCGCACAGGCGCCCGAGGACGACGCGCACGCGCGCGCCGTCGCCGCCGGCTACAAGGCGCTGACGCTGTGCAGCGCGCACTTCAACGCCGGGCGCAGCAAGGCGCAGGTGGAGGCGCTGGAGCTGCGCGGGATCTATCCCGAGTACGAAGCGCAGGTGCGCGCGCTGCGGGCGAGCGTGGACGAGAAGGCGCGCACGGTGTCGGTGCCGTTCGACGGCGCGTTGCCGCCGCGGATCGCGGCATGGCGGCCGAATTTGGGCTGCGCGCAACTGCCGATCGGCGCGGACGCGAAGGCGGTCGCCGCGTTGCCGCGCTTCGACACGCACGCGCCCGACCTCGACCGCAAGCCGTGGCCGCTAGGCGAACGGGGCGCGACCGCGAAGGCGCGCGGCGATGCGGCTGCGCTGAAGCGCGCCGTGGCGGCGGCCTTCGATACGCCGCAATTCGGCGAAGGCCACGCGACCACCGGCGTAGTGGTGCTGCAGGACGGGAAGATCGTCGCCGAGCGCTACCGCAAGGGCTTCGGTCCGCACGTCGCGCAGCGGACGTGGTCGGTCGCCAAGAGCCTGGCCGGCGCGGTGGTCGGCGTGGCCGTGCGCGAGGGCGTGCTGGAGACGATGCAACCGGCGCCGGTGCCCGAGTGGCAGCGGCCGGGCGATCCGCGCGCGGCGATCACCCTCGACCAGCTGCTGCGCATGTCGAGCGGCCTGCACAGCGACACCGCCGGCAACCGCACCGATGCGCTGTACTTCGGTGGCGCCACCGTGGCCGAAGCGGCGACGGGCTGGCCGCTGCAGGCGCCACCCGGCACGCGCTTCCGCTACGCCAACAACGACATCGTGCTGGCGATCCACGCGCTGCGCGCGCGCACCGGCGACGACGCGCGCGCACTCGCGCGTCCCTACACGGACCTGTTCTGGCCGCTCGGCATGACGCGCACGCATGCCGAGACCGACTGGCAGGGCGGCTTCGTGCTGTCGAGCCAGGTGTGGTCGACCGCGCGCGATCTCGCGCGCTTCGGCCTGCTGCTGCAGGACGATGGCATGTTCGATGGCCGGCGCGTGCTGCCTGAAGGCTGGGTGCATGCCGCGACCACGCCGTCGGGACCGCAACCCGAACGCGACTTCGGCTACGGCGCGACGCTGTGGCTGCTGCAGCGCTCGCCGGGCGTGCCGGCCGATACGTTCGCCGCACTCGGCAACCGCGGGCAGGTGGTGGCGGTGGTGCCGTCGCGAAAAGTGGTGATCGTGCGCCGCGGCGAGGATCCGGCGGGCAAGCGCTTCGATCAGGCAGCTTTCGTCGCAGCGGTGCTGGCGGCGCTGGACTGACGCGACACCATGCGCACGCTGTCGTGCGAAGCGGAGCCCGGGGAGTACGAGCGCGCTGCAATACTCTGGGCGATCAAAAACAAAAAAGGAGGCGCCAAGCGCCTCCCACAATCAATTTATACAACGCAGGGGGGCTTGCGGCAAGACCCCGTGCCTAATGCAGCATCGCCGGCCTGTCGAAATGGCAGGAAACCGGAGTGACGCAATGACTGATTCGCAAACGTACTACCACGGCACAAAGGCCGATCTGAAGGTGGGTGACCTCATCGAACCGGGCTACGCCTCGAACTATTTCGAAAGGAAACCGGGGAATTTCATTTACCTGAGCGCCACACTGGATGCGGCCATCTGGGGAGCCGAGCTGGCTGTCGGTACAGGGCCTGGCAGGATCTACATCGTGGAACCAACAGGCCCCATTGAAGATGATCCAAACCTGACGAATAAGAGATTTCCGGGAAATCCTTCAAAGTCATACCGTTCCCGGAATCCATTTCGCATTGTCGGCGAGGTCACGGAGTGGAAGGGCCACTCCCCCGACCAGCTCAAGGAAATGCACGATCACCTTGAGAACGCCAGGCAACGTGGTGAGGCCATTATTGAATGAGCACGGTTCGGCCATCTAACAACTCATTCAACCGAATCCGCATCGCAGGTCGGCATGATTCAGGCGTTAGGCGTCGGATGAACGCACAACTCCAGTTCGGGAGGAATACATGGAACGGATCAGTATCGGGAACATGATCGTCGCCCTCGTGCTTGCAACGATATCGGGAGCATGCAGCGTGGCAGCGGCGCCGGTCGATAAAGCGGCGGAGCCTGTCATCGAAACCAGCGACGTCGACCGGTTCTACAAGGTCTACGATGCGGCAGACGGGCGGCCGACGGCCGAAGCACTGCAGCACGACTATCTCGATCCGGGTTCGGACGGGCTGCACGAACTTGCACGGTTGCGCAAAGTCACTGGGCAGTCGATCGCCGAGGCCATTGCCAAGCGGCCGGGGATCTATACGAAGGCCCGGGACTGCGTCGATGCCCTGCCACGCGTACGCGAAAGACTGGTGGTCGTGCTGCGCAAACTCGGCGACCTCTATCCCGAGGCGCGCTTTCCGCCGATCACGATCGCGGTGGGCCGGAGCAAGCCCGTCGGCGTCGGCGGGCGCGATACCGGCGTGCAGATCGGCCTCGAGGCGCTGTGCGCCACCGACTGGATCAATCCTGATATCGAAGACCGGTTCGTGGGTGTCATCGCGCATGAGTACGCCCATGTCCAGCAAGCTGTGGCTTTCTCCGAAACTGACAACGCGACCGTCCTCGCGGCTTCGCTCGAGGAAGGTGCGGCCGAATTCGTCGCGGAGCTGACGACCGGCTCTGTTTCCTACGCCTATTTGAGAGGGCTGACCGCGGGGCGCGAGAGGGAAATCGAGACGGCATTCGCCGCCGATGCAGACAAGACCGACCTTTCGAACTGGCTCTACAACAGCACGCCAGAGAAACCTGCCGATCTCGGTTATTGGGTCGGCTATCGCATCGTCAAATCCTATTACCAGCACGCCGACGACAAACGCCAAGCGCTTCGCGACATTTTCGAAATGACGGACCCGAAGGAATTCCTCGCCAAGAGCGGCTGGCGGCCGGGAGTTGCGCTGGATTAGGTGCAAGCAATGAAAAAAGGTCTACGGCCTCGCTTTTTTGGCCTGATCAGATTTCCAGCAGTTTCGCGCAACTAGTCTGCACAGCCGCTCCTGTCTGCGGCCAGGAGTGATCACGTCATGAAACCAACTTCCCTCACCTGTGCAGCGATCGCTGCATTAAGCATCGGCGCCTTGCACGTGCCGGTTGCGTGGGCACATGAAGAATCAAACGCCACCGGCGTTTGCCAAGGCAACCTGCCCGCGTCCGAGACGCAGCTGCGCAAACGTCCGCTCGCCTTGGCCAACGAGGGCACGACATCCGCCTTCGTCAGCTGCTCCCTGCCGGTCAATTTTACCGGGCCCAACTTTGCGTTCACGGTGACCCTGATCAATCGCCGGTCGGCGACTGCGACGGTGAATTGCACCTTCGTCGATGGCGAGATCGCCGAGCTGGGAGATGCACCGAGCTATCGCCCGAAGTCGATTGCGCTCGATGAGGGCGCCGGGATCCTGGAATGGCTCGCGCCCGATTTCGGGCTGTCCTTCTTCACCAGCCATGCCAACCTGAGCTGCTTGTTGCCACCCGGTGTCGAAATCGCAACGGTGGGATCGCGCAATTAGTCGCGGTAGAGGTGAGGGCGGCTTCGGCCGCCCTCACGCAAGCCTGTGACGACGAGCATTGCCGAGTCGCTCATTCATCGCGACCTCCGCAACAGAATGGGGCAGAGTACGTTCCTCAAAAACGTACTCTGACCCCTTTTTTGCCTTTTTTGTAACGCCTGAGTTGCGCCGAGCTGCGAAGCGGCCTCGGCTTGTCATTTGTTGCGAATGGTCGTATTCGTAATGTGTGTCGAGAAGACCTCATCAACCGCCATGACAATGGATCACCTCCGTCGCGACTTCCTGCAGAAATTGGCGGCTTCGGCCGTGGTCGTGCCGATGCTGTCTCCAGTTCGGGCACTCGCCGAAGCGGATCGCTCCAGCACCGACAGCAAGCAGGGGGCCACGTTGCGTGTCGCCCTCATGGGACTGGGCAGCTATGCCGGACAGGTGGCGGAAGCCATGCAGTCCTGCAAGCGCGCCAGGGTCGCCGGGCTCATCAGTGGAACGCCTTCCAAGCTCCAGGAATGGGGAACGAAGTTCGGTGTACCGGAAAAGAGCCGGTACAACTATGAGAATTTCGACCGCATCAAGGACGATCCGGACATCGACGCGGTTTACGTCATCACCCCCAATGCGCTTCATCGCGATCAGGTGATCCGCGTCGCCAAGGCGGGAAAGCATGTCATCTGTGAAAAGCCGATGGCGGTCAACGCCAAGGAAGGGCAGGACATGGTCGACGCCTGCGCCGATGCCGGCGTGAAGCTGCTGGTGGGCTATCGGATGCATTTCGAGCCCAAGACGCTGGAAGTGATCCGGCTACGCAAGGCAGGCGATTTCGGAAGAATCCGGTTCTTCCAGGGCCTGTGCGGCTTCCGCATCGGCGATCCCGGTCAGTGGCGGCTCGACAAGTCGCTGGCCGGCGGCGGGGCATTGATGGATATCGGCATCTACGCCATCAACGGCGCCCGCTACATGGTGGGCGAAGAGCCGGTCTGGGTGACCGCGCAGCAAACCAAGACCGATCCGGTCAAGTTCAAGGAAGGCGTGGACGAAACCATCCAGTTCCAACTGGGCTTCCCCAGCGGAGCGGTGGCTTCCTGCCTGTCCACCTACCGGATGAACCATCTGGACCGGTTTTTCATGACCGGCGAACAGGGATTCGCCGAGCTGCAACCCGCCACGGGCTATGGCCCTATCCAGGGCCGTACCCACACAGGCGAACTCACGCAGCCGCACGCCACGCACCAGACCCTCCAGATGGACGAGATGGCCGGCATCCTGCTTGACGGAAACAAACCCGTGGTTCCTGTCGACGGCGAAGAAGGCCTGAAAGACCTGAAGATCATCGATGCCATCTATGCCGCCTGTGAAACCGGCGGCAGGCAGGAGCTGCGGCTGGGCTAAAGAAAGCATCCGGGTATCGTCTGCGTGTCCCAAGTGGCTTGAAAATGAACCTGAAATCTTTTTCTTTCTTGTCACGGCAATTGGGACGGAGGCAATTGATCAATCATCGACTTAATTGCCTCCGTCCCCTTTGGTCCTTGGTAGATCCGATGAAATCGTCCCTGACAGTTTTTCTGCCGTGCTGACACCTTTACTGCAGACTTCCCCGCTCGTGGTCATGGCCGCCGCCGGTCCCGCCGGGGACATGACGCGCGCCACGGTTTCCGGCGACCAACTCGTCGTCGCCGCGCTGGTCGGCATCGCGCTGATCGTCGTCCTCATCACCTGGGCGAAGCTGCACCCCTTCCTTTCGCTCGCCATCGGCGCGCTCGCCACCGGCGCGATCGCCGGCCTGGACGTCGCCGCCGCCAGCGGCAGTTTCGCCAGCGGTTTCGGCGCGACCATGGGCGGAGTCGGCATCCTCATCGCGCTCGGCGCGATCTACGGCAAGCTGCTCGCCGACTCCGGCGGCGCCGACCGGATCGTCGAAACCATGGTGGCGCGCGCGACCCCGCGCAGCCTGCCGTGGGTCATGGGCGTGATCGGCGCGATCGTCGGCCTGCCGATGTTCTTCGAAGTCGGCCTGGTGCTGCTGGTGCCGGTCATCATCCTGGTCGCGCGCCGCTCGGGCGCCCCGCTGATGCGCATCGCGCTGCCGACCCTCGCCGGGCTGTCGGCCATGCACGGCCTGGTCCCGCCGCATCCCGGCCCGCTCGCCGCGATCGGCATGTTGGGCGCCGACCTCGGCCTGACCCTCGCCCTCGGCGTGCTGGTCGCAGTTCCGGCGGTGATCATCGCCGGCCCGGTGTTCGCGCGCTTCGCCGAGCGCTGGGTGCAGGTGCCGGTGCCGGCGCTGTTCGCTCCGCAGGAAACAGCCGCGAAGCGCCCTTCGTTCGGCGCGACGCTGGGCAGCATCCTGCTGCCGGTGGTGCTGATGCTGGCCAAGGCCATCGCCGACATCGTCGCGCCGGATTCGAACGCGGCGTGGAAGTCGCTGCTCGATTTCCTCGGCCTGCCGATGATCGCGCTGGGCATCGCGGTGATCGCCGGCTTCTTCGTGCTCGGCCGAGGCGCCGGTTTCTCGCGCGCCAAGTTGCAGGACATCGTCGGCTCGTCGCTGGGGCCGGTGGCGGGCATCCTGCTGATCGTCGGCGCCGGCGGCGGCTTCAAGCAGGTGCTGATCGATACCGGCATCGGTGGCTTCATCGCCGCACAGGTCGAAGGCTCGTCGGTCTCGGTGCTGCTGCTCGCCTGGCTGATCGCGGCGGTCATCCGCATCGCCACCGGCTCGGCGACCGTCGCCACGATCACCGCCGCCGGCATCCTGCAGCCGCTGGTCGCAGGCCTCGACCCGGCGACCGCCGCGCTGCTGGTGCTGGCCATCGGCTCGGGCTCGGTGTTCCTCTCGCACCTCAACGACGCCGGCTTCTGGCTGATCAAGGAATATTTCGGCCTGGACATCGGGCAAACGCTCAAGACATGGACCGTGCTCGAATGCCTGATCTCCGTGGTCGGCCTGGCGAGCGTCATGCTGCTGAGCCTGATCATCTGATGCCGCCGCGCGTGCCCAAGCCGGTGCTCGTGGTCATGGGCGTGGCCGGGTCCGGCAAGTCCACCTTTGCGGCGCTGCTCACGCAACGACTGGGTTGGCCGCTACAGGAAGGCGACGCCCTGCATCCGCAGGCCAACGTCGACAAGATGGCGGCCGGGCAACCGCTCGACGACGCCGACCGCCGACCGTGGCTGCGCCTGGTCGCTGCATGGATCGACCAGCGCGCGGCGGCCGACGAGCCGGGCATCGTCACCTGTTCCGCGCTCAGGCGTGTCTACCGCGACGTGCTGCGGCGCGACTTCGTGCGTTTCGTGCACCTGATGGGCGACCGCGACCTGCTCGCGCGACGGATGCAGAGTCGGAACGGACACTTCATGCCGCCATCGTTGCTCGATTCGCAGCTCGCCACGCTCGAAGCGCCGGGCGTGGACGAGGCGGCCATCACGATCGACATCACCCTCACGCCCGAAGCGCAAGTCGCCGGGGTGCTCACGTGCCTCGGCCTCGGCGGCGGCGATGGCGCGGTTTCGATCTCCTGAAGCACGCATCCAGAGACGATCAACCGTGCCTGCCACGCGTGCTCGAGTGCCACGACATCATGCGCAGCCGCAAGCACGCGCTGAAGGGCGCGTTACGATGCGCACCCCATGTCGCACGCTGTAGAAGAACCATGAAGGCCCGCCACTCCGACGCACCTCCGGCGGCATGAGCAAGGTGTCGCACCGAGCCGATGCCCGGGCCCGGGATCCGGCCGAGCGCTTGCAGTCCTGGGCTGCCGCGCTCGTGACGGCGCTGCTGCATGCGCTGTTGCTGCTGCTGGCGACGTGGTCTGACCCGGTCCCGCTGACCACGCCGCAAGGCGCCGCTGCCGGCAGCGCGCTGCAAGTGGTCTACATCGACGAGTCGCTCCGGCCCCCGCCATCCGCGCGCACGCCATCCGTCCGCACGGCGGCATCCCGCGCGCGTCCCAAACCAGCGCCGGCGGCCACGCGCCTGCAATCCACGCCGGTCCCACGGGCCGACGATCCCGTGACGCCCGACGTGGCCGCCGCTTCGGACAGTGCAACGACATCGTCCACGCAGGACGCGGGCGCGCCGCCATCGCCGCCCGGTGCGCCGGACGAAAGCGCGCGGCGCCGCAACCCGATGTGGGGACGGCCTCCGGGCATGCTCCCGGACAGCATCGCCCCCGCGAACGCGGGGCCGGCCAACACGCCCGCCGTCGAACGCGGCCGCAGGAACGACCCGCCCTCCGCCGAACCCACCATGGAAGTGGGCGGCTACCAGGTGTACTACGACCTGGTCAGCGAAATCCGGTTGCGCGCGTGGCGCGACCAGGGCATGACCGAGCTGTTTCTTCCGCTGCCGGGCTCGCGGCGGCTCATGGTCTGCCCGTTGGAGATCGTGCTGTACCGCAACTCCGGCCCGTGTCGCCTGGTCGAACCCGACGCGCCGGAACTTGCCGCCATCGGCGACGCACGCGACTTCGTCCAAATGCTGCGCATCTACCGCATGGGCGAAGTGGTCTGGCGCGGTCCCGGACCGTACCGATAAGAGCCCGGTGATCGCTTACCCGGCGGGCGCAGGTGCGTCCTACTCCTTAAGGGGACGGGCGTAATTAAACGACTTAATTACCTCCGTCCCCTTTTAACGAATTTTAGGCTAGTGCTGCGCGAATCTTTGAGAGCTTTACAGTGTTTGTCTTGTGACTGTTGTAAAGGTGCCAGACAAGTCCGTGCAGCTCCTCAACGATCTCTTTGCGCTCAGGCTTGGTGCTGTCAATCAATGCATTGAGCCGATTTGTGATCGTGCGCTTCACACCAAGAGAGCTCTTTTCTCCTGCCCCATAAACCTCGAAGTAGACTTCCCAATAGTCGAGTTGCGGGAAGTCCTCAGCCATGATCTTAGATATCGGCTTTCCCTCTTGGGCTAAGCGTTGCATCTTCTTTGAGTCTGATTTCGAGATTTCCATAGATCCCCCCTGCTGTGTGGTGATGAAGCCCAACTACTGATTAAGCGCACGCACGGGTCCGCTTATGCATCTTCTGCAATGGGACACACAAAGCTCCCAATCTAGTTCCCAAGCCGCTTTCGCAGCCTAACCTTCATCGGTCGGACTGTGCAAAGTCGGGCCAGCGGCCATCAAGTGACTGACGGCGCAGTACGCCATCCTGTACGACCGCAAGTGGCCGTATTAGATAAAAGGAGCCTGACCCCTTTGTTTCGCATTCACGCCAAGTCATAGCGGCCTTGCAATTCGACCTTGACTAGTCCGGGCCCAGTTTCTCTAAGCCAAGTGTAGCTCGGCCACGCCCCACGCAGCCATGACAGGAGCGAGAAATCCTGGACGTTTGTCGAAGAGCACCGTCGGAGTATCGACGCGCGCAAGGGTTGGAGTGTCGTTGTCTCTCAAAATTGTCCATCGTGTCTCGCGGTAGGCACCCGTCTTATCCAATAAGACAACGTGCAACTCTTCGCCAACTATCGGCTGACTACTGATGGGTTGATCACGCAAGTTGACTGCCTTACGAAGCCATGCCTCCCCTATGAATGAGAGTCCGTAAGCGCCGTTAGCGCGAATACGGTCGCCGATATCTCGCCAGATTATGTACTTGTCGGTGGCGTCATCCGGTCGAAAACTGATCATGTCTGTCGCTGCCCAGTTTTCGTCGTATAGAAACGCCATTGGTACGTGATACCCGTCTCGATTGAAGGTCATTTCAGCCATCGCAGTCAGCCAGCGGTGAGTCGCATCAACGCCTCTCTCGTTTAAAGTCTCGGAAATTCTTCGAACTTCATCGGCAACCGCTGGCGAAAGTTCGCTTGGGTTGAAGGGCCTTCGCTCTGTTCTCATTGAAAAAGAGCCGGAACTCGACAGTTTGAAGTACCTGACCTGACGAGTATTACTCGCAATGTCGTCGAATTTGCTGGGGTCTGGAATCTTGGCATCCAATTCAATGCCCAAATGCTCCGCCAGGGTTCGGCACAATTCGTGGAGGCTTCGATAAGTTGCGCACATCGCGCCAAGGAGTTCGCGGTTGGGCAACGAGGCCGAGACCCATCGCCGGTCGACTTTGATGGCTGCGGTTCTCGATACGCCGCTGGGCAATGCCTTCTGCGCGATTCTCTTTAGTTGCTGGACTCCTGCGCGCAAGAGGCGTGGATCCTCTATCTGTATGCTGAGATCAGTCTCTTCCAAGTATCCGTAAAAGAGAGTTACCGAGATACTACTGTTGAGGTCCAAGTCGCCCTCTTTCTCAATTGTGTTTCTAGCGTCTTTTGCCCATTGCATCACTTGATCGTGCTTCCATGCGGCTACAACGTTCTGGTCATACCAGACTTGAAAGTTAGGAATTGAGTCTTTGTGCTTTTGTATGATGAACGTAACTGTTCGAGCAGTTTGAAGGAATTGGTTGACGCTCACGCGGAAGAGTTCCGGCTCCATGTAGCCGCTGTGGCATTGGGAAAGCAGATGAGCAAGGTCGGCCAGACGTTTCTGCCAAGGCGGCATGGCTACTCCGATTGCGCTAGATTTGGGTGGGGCGGAACTGTTCGCTTGGCAGCAAGAAGAAAGTTTCCAGAGAACACTAAAGTTCGCATTGCTCTGCGTCGTCCGATTGCGCCGGACTCACGTAGCTAGCGACCGCATCGGAGGTTGTCGGCTGAGACGAGCCCGAGGCTCACATACGGTTGTTGAGGGGATGGAGTACAGGACATCTACGGAGCCCGTCCGGACGCTAGGGTGCAATTGACCGATGGCATGACTTGCGTGATTCTGCCCGCAATGGCAACGCCGTCGGCGGCCATAGTCCAAAGAGCTTCATCACAACCCTTTCCTGGTCCCGCCCTGATCCGAACTCCTCGAGCCCGCCATGAATGGTCGTGGGGTTCCCGTCTCCTCAACCCGCTGTTCAGCTGGCTGGTGCGGGGCGTCGCTACCCCTCAGACATGGCCACCTCAGTCCGCTTGTTCCGTCTATAGAAGTGTCCTCGTCGGACTCCCCTAGGGCGTTACTTGGGTCACTGGCGGGACAGGCAGTGGCATGTATAGTGCGCGCGTCGGGAGCGTTACCCCACATGGAGGGGGGTCGCTCTCATCGCAGGTGCGGGCTGCTCGTAGCCAAGCACCAGGGGGTTGCCAATACGAGCGTGCGTTCGACGAGGGGAAGCCGAATGCTTATGGAGACGGCCATGTCTGGCCACCAAACAAACAAGCCAGACTTGTTTGAAATTGATAAGGCAATCGCTGCAATCGCCTATCTAGTAGAGAAGACCGGCGCATCGATGTATCCGGTCATGAAAATGATGTATTTGGCCGACAAGATGCACCTGGCACATTACGGACGCTTCATCGCAAACGATTCGTACTCGGCCATGAAGCAAGGCCCGGTGCCAAGCCGCACCTACAACATGATTAAGCACCTGCGCGGCGAACCAGCTCGCCGAGTTGAGGACGCGCGCGCGCTCGAATTTTTCGTTTATGGCGACGAACATAAGATTTCGTTGCGCAAGAAGCCTGACTATGACGAACTCTCTGGTTCAGACCTTGAGTGCTTGGACGAGGTCGTGTCGATCTATGGCCGAATTGGGCCTTGGGCAGTTCGTAACATGTCCCACGACGAGGCTTGGGAAGCGGCTTGGAGATCGCGATTCTTCAAAAAATCTGTACCCATGGAGACAACCTCGATTGCAGCTCAATTTGAAGACGGCGAGACACTTATCGAGCATTTGAAAGATCGTCATCCTGGCGAAGCGCGGCCAGCTCCCCACCTGCGAACTGGAACAGGCGGCTAGGTCTTCCTACAAAGTCAAGGAAGGCGACGATGACGTTCAACGTTGCTATCGGGGACGTTTTTTATCTCAAGTGCAACTTATGCAACCCTCCAAAGCCCAAGTACTTTGTGGTGGCGAACGTGCAACCGCTCCGAATGTTTATCATCAACACCCATCGTACGGACTATGCTGAAGTGCGACCCCGTATGGTTGACGCCTCGCCGGAAATCCATGTTGCTGACAACCCATTCTTAGACCATGACAGTGTTGTAGGTTGCGACTGCCGCCCTAGCCATGAATACAGTTATGAAGCGTTAGCACAAATGGTAGCTAACGATGGAAGCATCTACCGCGGGCATCTGCATGTGAATTCGAAACTTGCAATTGTCACTGCCCTAGCAAATAACCATCTCATGCCCCAGAAGTACATCAAAGAGATGCTGCCCCTCTGGCGCGAGAGCGCCGGACTGCCCGCAGAGTAACGGGCCAAAGTTGCTAGTGATTCAGGTGTAGCCGTGCCGAAATTCACAGGGCGTCGGCCCCTATCTTCCCGTGACGCGTCGCCGCCCAAAGCGCGAGCTCACCCAACATCGAAGTCGGAAAAGGCCATCGCGTTCGGGATTGCTCACTTGGCAATTAACAGCAACAACGCCCTCGCCTGCACCCCATAGACGGTCCCCTCACCACCGATGAACGCTTCCGAACCGGGCACAACAACGGCATTCGCCCCTTCATTCCAAGTCGCAGTATCCGTCACCCGATACCACTGCTTCCCCGCCCCCGGCCAAGGCAACGTGAAGTTCACATCCCCAGACCACCCGTTGTAGGCGACGTAAATCGCACTGGCCGGATCGCCAAACTCGCTGCCATCGATCCGCCACGCGATCGCGTGGTTGTTGGCATTGCCCATGTAGGCGCCGTCGGCCTGCGCGCCGTCGGGTTTGAACCAGCGTAGTTGTTCCATGACGTTGCCGTTGTTGTCGACGCCGGAATAGAAGTTGGCCGGGCGCAACGCGGGGTGGGCCTTGCGGAAGGCGATCAGGCGGGTGGCGTAGGTCTGGTGGTTGGCTTCGGTGGTGTCGCGGGTCCAGAGCAGCCAGTTGGCGGCGGAGTCGAGGTTGTACGCGTTGTTGTTGCCGAACTGCGTGCGCAGGGCTTCGTCGCCGCCGGTGATCATCGGCACGCCGGCGCTGAGCAGCATGAATGCCAGGCCGGTGCGCGCGGCCTTGGTCTGGTGGGCGAAGACGTTGCCCTGGTCCCAGCTGTGGTTGTTGTCGTCGCCGCCGTCGGACGGGCCGTAGGGCCAGGGCTGGTTGTTCTGCTTGAGGTTGTAGGCGTAGAGGTCGGCCAGCGTGAAGCCGTCGTGCGCGACCATGAAGTTGATCGAGTGCCAGGGCTTGCGGCCGTCGTCGCCGTACAGATCCGAGGAGCCGGCGAAACGGCTGGCGAGTTCCGCCGGCGGCACGGCGTCGACGCCGAGCTTGTTCTGCTTCTTGCGCAGCGAGTCGCGGTAGATGCCGTTCCACTCGGCCCAGCCCGTGGGAAAACCGCCGACCTGGTAGGAGTTGCCGCCGATCGCCCAGGGTTCGGCGATCAGGTCGAGGCCGGTGCCGCCTGCGGCCGGGCGCGGTGGCAGTTCGGCGACGATGCGGTTGAGTGCGTTGCCCGAGTCCATCTTGTCGAAGTTGAAGCAGCCGTGCTGGCAGGTGTTGCCGAGCACCGAGGCGAGGTCGAAGCGGAAGCCGTCGACGCCGAGCGTGTCGCGCCAGTAGGCGAGCGAATCGACGATCAGGTTCTGCGCAATCGGATTACGCGTGTTGTAGTTGCCGCCGACGCCGGTGTTGTCCCACGAGAACTTGAGGTCGTTGGTGAGCGAGTAGTAGGTCGGATTGTCGAGGCCGCGCCACGACTGCAGGTTGTAGACGGTGAGGCCGTCGCTGCCGCCCCAGGCGCCGCCTTCGCCGGTGTGGTTGTAGACGACGTCGATGTAGACCTTGATGCCGGCGTCGTGGAAGGCCTTGACCATCGCCTTCCATTCGCGCGTCGGGCCGCCGGCCGTCTTGTCCGAGGCGTAGCGGCGATCCGGCGCGAAGTAGTTCAGCGTCATGTAGCCCCAGTAGTTGTCGCCGGCGGTGGTGTTGGGGACGACTTCGTTGGTGTCGTTCTGGGTTTCCTGCACGGGCAGGAACTCGACCGCGGTGACGCCGAGGCTGGCGAGATAGCCGGCCTTGAGCGCGGCGCCGGCGTAGGTGCCGCGCTTGGCAATCGGCACGCTGGTGTCTTGCTTGGTGAGGCCGCGCACGTGCACTTCGTAGACGACGTCGTCTTTCAGCGCGCGCGTGGGCTTGGTGCCGTTGGAGGTGGTGATCGGTGCGAGCACGAGGCCCTTGCTGGCGCAGGCGCCGCTGTCCTTGTTGCGATGCGTGGCGCCGCTGGCGTAGAGCGTGCCGTCGCTGCAGGTGGGCGTGACCGGGTCCTGGCTGAGTTCGACCGCGTACGGGTCGATCAGCAGCTTGTTCGGATTGAAGCGGTTGCCGCTGGCGTCGATGTCGGTGACGAAGCCGGTGCCGCTGCCCTTGGTCCAGGCGGCGTTGTAGGGCCAGTTGGGTCCCCAGGCGCGATAGCCGTAGTAGACGGTGCCGGTGATGCCGTAGGTGTTCTTGAGCATGGCGACCGAGGCGGTCTTCGACCAGACGTTGGTGATGGCGTCCTTGGTGAGCACATAGCGCACCAGCTCTTGTGCACCGGAAGGCGTCTTGTAGATGAAGACTTCGATGCGCGTGGCGCGCGAGGAGTAGACGCGGAAGGTGATGTTGGTTTGTGGGGCGTCGTATTTGGCGCCGAGGTTGTTGGCATTGATGGCCGCGTGCGCTGCGATGGGTGCGAGTAGCAGCATCCATGCAAACAGCAGACCGCCAGACAGACGCATCAGGTTACGCATCGCAGCACCCCTCCCAGGAAGCCGAGCGCACAACGACATCGTTGAGCGCTCGCGCACTGTGCGCTGAGGTGCGGGTGCACAACGTGACCGATGTACGGGGTGCAATCGTATTCAGTGGGAGTGGAGCGGCTTGAGTGCGTGGCAGGCGATGTTTGTCCTGGCATCAAGGGAAGGTTGATTTCCCTCTTCGTCATCCCAGCGAAAGCTGGGATCCATCTTGATCTTTGCTTGCACGAGGCAAAGCAAAATGGATCCCAGCGTTCGCTGGGACGACGAACCAGTTCGCTGGGACGACGAGCCAGTTCGTTGGGATGACGGGGCAATTCGCTGGGATGACAGCTAATACGCCAGCTCGCCCGCCAGCGCGCGCAACAACGCTGCGCCATCGCCGCGCCATGCGCTGCCGTGCATGCAGGCTAGCGTGTGGGGTTCGCCGATGCGAGCTTCTCCAGCAGCGCGCCGGTGTATTTGCCGTGCGAGAAATAGTCGAGTTCGTGGCGGAACGCTTCGCTCGGCCCGAGGATGTCGGTCTCGGTCAGCGCCGGTTCGCCGCTACCGGGCTGCGTGAACAGATCGCCGCACAGCAAGGTGCCGGTCGCTTCCTCCATCAGGAAGCCGCATTCCCAGGCATGCGGCAGGTGCGGGGCGTCGAACCAGCGCACGCGGTGGCGGCCGAGCGAAACCACTTCGCCATCGGCCAATGCGCGCGGCGCGCGGTCGGCGAGGTCGCCGATCGACACCATCGCCGCGATCGTGCCGCACAACGGCGCCGATTGCGGCGCCGCGGCCAGCCACTGGTTGAGCGAGCCGCATTCGTCGGCCTCGACATGCGAGAACGCGACGTGGCGCAACCGAGATACCGGCAGCACGCTGGCCACCGCCTCCTGTACGAGCGGGAACAACTGGCGCAGGCCGGTGTGGAACAGCAGCGGCTCGTCGTCGTCGATCAGGTACTGGTTGAACGAGAACTTGCCGACGTCGTCCGGCAGCGCGATCGGCGTGTTGATGCGGTAGATGCCGTCGGCGATTTCGTGGACGTTGGTGCCCGACTGCGTGTTGGTGATGGCCATGGCGCGCTCCTGTTCGGTGGTCGCCTGGGGAAGTGCCGGGATGCATTATCTGGACGTGCTGGTTTTGGTTGGGTGATGTTCTGCCGCGGATTTTCGACATGGAAGGAAGATCAAGAGCGCCCCTCATCTGCCCTTCGGGCATCTTCTCCCCGCTTTGCGGGGAGAAGAAGGGCGGACGCTTCATAGCGCGTGGAGGGCAGCGCTTGGCCAAGTGGCCCCAAGAGAACGCGCTAAGTGGCCGTTGTGGGATGACCGTAGGGACGGCATCTTGGCTACTCACAAGATCCGGCCTCGACCATGACACTACGCTTCCCCGCCGTGGGCACCGGCTACTTTGCTGCGGCCTGCCTGGCAATCCTTGCGGTGTGTTCATTCCAGGCGAGTGCGCAGACGAAGGCCGCATCCAAGTCGGAGCAACAGGCTGCGGTGAACGATGGCCAGCATGATTTCGATTGGGAGATCGGCACATGGAAGACCCATCTCAAACGGCGCCTGCGTCCGCTGTCGGGCTCCAACGACTGGGTCGAATACGAGGGCACGACGACGGTCAGCAAAGTGTGGGACGGGCGCGCCAACCTGGTGGAGCTCGACGTGACCGGGCCGGCGGGGCATATCGAGGCGCTTTCGCTGCGTCTCTACAATCCGGAAGCGCGGCAATGGAGTCTCAACTTTTCCAATAGCGCCGGCGGCACCATGGCGATTCCGTCCATCGGTGAATTCAAGGACGGGCGCGGCGAGTTCTACGCGCAGGAAAGCTTCAACGGCCGCAGCATCCTGGTTCGATTCATCATCTCGGAGTTCAGCCGGGAGTCCGCGCACTTCGAGCAGGCATTCTCCAACGACGGGGGCAAGACATGGGAGACGAACTGGATCGCAGTAGACACGCGGCTGAAATGAGTCGCTCGCAAGCATCGGTGGTCGTGCGTGCGATCCGACAGGAGGATTTCGCCGAATGGAAACCGTTGTGGGATGGCTACAACGCCTTCTACGGCCGCGAGGGCGCGACCGCGCTGCCATCGGGCATCACGCAAGTCACCTGGCAAAGGTTTCACGATCCCGGCGAACCTGTCTTCGCGCTCGTGGCGGAGGCCGACGGGAAGTTGCTGGGCATCACGCACTACCTGTTCCATCGCAGTACGACCCGGGTCGAACCCATCTGCTACCTGCGCGATCTGTTCACGCTGGAAGCCAGGCGCGGCAGCGGCATCGGCAGGGCCTTGATCGACGGCGTCTGCCGCGCCGCCAAGGACGCGGGCGCGTACGAGGTCTATTGGCAGACGCACGAGCACAACGCGACCGCACGCCGCCTGTACGACGCCGTGGCGGAGAACGAAGGGTTCATTGTCTACAGCCGCGCCGTGTCAGGTGCCTGATGCCGTCCACAGACGTAGTCGACCCATGGAGTCATTCGTGAAAATCTTCGCGGTCATCCTCGTACTGACCACAGCGCCGGCGTGGGCCGCAGACCTGCCACCCGATCTGGCCAAAGCCGTTCGGGACTACGATCGGGCCCAAGTCAACAACGACACTGCGGCGCTCGAGCGACTCGTCGATGACGATTACGTGCTGGTCAATTCGAATGCCTCGGTGGAGAACAAGCAGCAGTTCCTCGCCGATTTTCATTTGCCGGGGTTCAAGATCGAACCGTACGTGATCGAACAACCCGTGCAGAAAGTCTGGGGCGATGGCGCGGTGATCGGTGGACTGCTGAATCTGAGTTGGACCCAGGATGGCAAGCATCAGACGCGCCGCTTGCGCGTGGCCTATGTCTGGGCGAAGCGTGACGGTCGTTGGCGGGCGACGTACGGGCAGGTCACGCGCGTGCCTTGAGCGATCTCAGCTGAGGCCGATGCAAGGCGGACAGCAGATCCCTCGCTGCGCTCGGGATGACAAGGACGACGGACAACACTTAGGTGATGTACCGCCACGGATTCACGTCATAGACCGGTGGATGCAGCGCAACCAGCACGCACCACAGTACGACTGCGAGCGCGATGCGCCACAGGCCGATCTCGTTGGACACGAAACGGTTGCGGCCCTGCGCGATCGCGGCGAACGGCAGGATCGATGTCGCACGGGCGAACGCGGGCCATTGCTGCGGCACGCGCCTTGCGTATTTCGCATCGAGGCTGAACATGCCGGTGAGCGCGACGACGAGGAAGGCGCCGGTGAAGATCGCAGCGCCGAGGGTGCCGGCGATGATGAGGTGCGTGGCGGCCCAGAGCGCGAACGCCCAAAGCATCGGGTAGCGGGTGATGCGCACGACACCTTTGGCCGGGTTCTCAGACTGCAGCGCGCGTTCGCCGCCGACAGCGGTGGGGTTGGGCGTGGTGAGTGCGCCGATCAGCAGGACGACGGCGGGGATCAGCAGCAGCATGCACAGTACGACGAGCCAGTCGGGTGCGTGCCAGAGCACGCGGACCGGACCGGCAGCGCCCCAGGCGAGACCGAGCCAGATGATGTTGAGCAGGGAAGCGAACGCGAAGGCTGCGCGGAAGGCGCGGTCGCCGATGTGCTGGACGATGCGGTCGCGCACGGTGGTGCCGGCGATGGCGAGGTGGATGAAGATCCAGATCGCGGCGGCGGTGGTGAGGGAGGTGAGTTCGGGGGTCATGATGTGCTCCTGGCGATGATGTTTGCGCTCAGTTCGACCATTTCCGCTGGGGGAGCGTTGATTCGTCGTCCCAGCGAAAGCTGGGATCCATTTTGATGTTGCATTCTTTACAGTGAGCGAGATCAAAATGGGTTCCAGCGTTCGCTGGAATGACGAGCTAGATCGAGAGCGCCCCTCATCTGCCCTGCGGGTGTCTTCTCCCGCTGGCGAGAGAGAAAGATCAAGAGCGCCCCTCATCTGCCCTGCGGGCATCTTCTCCCCGCTGTGCGGGGAGAAGGGAGCGGCGCGTTATTCGGCGCCGCGGACGATCGCGCCCTGTTTCATGACCAGCGATGGTTTCTCGGTCGCGCGGATGTTCTGCAGCACGTCGCCAGGGACGGCGACGATGTCGGCGAACTTGCCGGCTTCGAGCGTGCCGGTTTCGGCGTCGATGCCGAGCAGCTTGGCCGAGCCCTGACTGCTGGCGAGCAATGCGGCCGCAGGCGTCATGCCCAGGTCGACCATGTCGCCGAACTCTTCCGCATTCATGCCATGCGGATAAACGGCGGCGTCGGTGCCGAACGCGATCGGCACGCCGATCTTCAATGCGTTCTTGAACATCTGCGTGTGCGCGGCAGCGGCGGCGCGGGCCTTGGCGGCGATCTTGGGTGGATACGTGTCGGCCTTCTTGTCGACCCACACCTGGGTCATGCGCGTGGGCACGAGGTAGACGCCCTTCTGCTTCATCAGCTGCAGCGTGGCCGGTTGCAGGAAGCTGCCGTGCTCGATCGAATCGACACCCGCCTCGACCGCCTGTTTCGCGGCGAGATCGCCGTGGCTGTGCGCGGCGACCTTGCGGTTCCAGGCGTGCGCCTCGGACATGATCGCGGTGAGTTCGGCGGGCGTGAGTTGCGGCACGTCGACCGGATCGGATTCGGACAGCACGCCACCGGAGGCGCAGATCTTGATGACGTCGGCGCCGAACTTCATCTGTTGGCGTACGGCGAGGCGGCATTCCTCGGGACCGTTGCAGACGCCTTGCAGCGGACCGGCGGGCGTCAGCCGATTCGGCGGCGCCGGTACGCTGTCGCAATGGCCGCCGGTGGAACCGAGCGCATAACCGGCGACGAGCAGGCGCGGACCTTCGGCGAGGCCGGCGTTGATCGCGTTGCGCAGGGCGACGTCGACGAAATCCATGGCACCGACTTCGCGTGCGGTGGTGACGCCGGCCTGCAGCGTGAGCCTGGCGTTGCGGCCGGCGTGGAAGGATTGCTCAACCGGGAAACGCAGCGTGTTTTCGTAGAAGCCTTGCGCCCAGTTTTCGTTGTAGTCCGAGGCGATGTGGGTGTGGGCGTCGATGTAGCCGGGCAGCAGCGTGGCGTCGCCGAGGTCGATGACGCGGCTGCCCGCGGGCACCTCGGCATTCGCGCCGACGGCGACGATGCGGTCGCCGCGCACGACGACGAGACCGGGCGAGTCGAGGCGGCCGCTGCGGCCGTCGAACAGGTGTGCGGCTTTGAGCACGATGGTGGCGGCGGCTGCGTTGGGTTGCGGCGCGGCAGGTGCCTGGGCTTGCGCGGCGAAGGCCAGCAGCAGGCCGGCGGACAGGCTTGTGAGACGGTGCTTGCGTCGGTGCTTCATTCGAGGCTCCCCAGCCGATGGTGTTTGGGGAGTGTAGGGCGAAGAGGGCTTTCATCTGCCATAGGCCACCGACATCCACTACGGATCAGTACTTGCGATAAGGGTGCGGGATCCGACGTAACCCCTCCCCAGCCCTCCCCTGCAGTCGCAGGGGAGGGAGCAGAAGCATGTGCTTGCGATGGGCGTGTCGGAGCCGACGCAACCCCTCCCCAGCCCTCCCCTGCAGTCGCAGGGGAGGGAGCAGAAGCATGTGCTTGCGATGGGTGTGCCGGATCCGACGCAACCCCTCCCCAGCCCTCCCCTGCAGTCGCAGGGGAGGGAGCAGATCGCGGTGCGTAGTCACGAAGCCGACCTTCCTTGCGCGACGAACTGCACGAATCCCGCGAGGAATTCGCGCAGTTGCGCCCGCACTTTGTCGTCGATCAATGCGCCATCGGCGTCGAAGACGCCACCGGCGCGCGACACCATCAGTCGTCCGCCGAACCAGGTGCGTGCGCGCATCGTGCGCAGCACCGGCCACCACGCGTTTTGCGACAGGATGGTGCCGAACCCGCCCGGCGATGCGCCCATCACCGCCACCGGGCGGTCGCCGAACACTTGCGGGATCTCCGAGGCCGGGCGCGACAGCCAGTCGATCGCGTTCTTGAACACGCCCGGGATGCCGTTGTTGTATTCCGGCGTCGCCAGCAGCAGGCCGTCGCAGGTCAGCACCTTGCCTTTCAACGTCTGCACCGCGGGCGGCAGGCCTTCGGCGGCTTCGACGTCGCCGTCGTATAGCGGGATGCCGTGGAGGGTCGCGATCTCGAGTTCGGCATCGGCGTCCATCAAGCCGGTCGCGGCGCGCAGCAGGGCCGAGTTGTAGGAGCCGCTGCGCAGGCTGCCGGAAATCCCGAGGATGCGCACCATGGTCCTGCTCCGATCGTCTGCGTTGGGGACATGCTGCGCCCCCAGGCGGCAACCGACAAACGGGAAGCGGCGCCATTGAACCGCAGGTCGCGTGCGCCTGGCCTCGTTGCCCCTGGCTCGTCTCGTGCCCCGCATCGCCGTCATGGAGGGGCGGTCCGTGCGTTCCCGGCGTACGACTCCGCCGGATAGGACGATTTCCGCGGTCTTCGCTCCCAATCTGGCGCTGTCCTTTGTGATCCGGAGAGCGGGAAATGTCACGTTGGTTACCGAGCACGCTGCGCTGGTCGGCGGGCCTGGTCTTCACCGTGCTGTGCGCTGCGGTGGCGATCTATGCGTTCACCTATTTCCAGCGCGAGTTCCGCGTCGGCGATGCCCTGCAGGCGCAGTTCGCGATCTCCGGCCTCGACGTGCCGGCGCATATCTTTGGCGCGGCACTGGCGCTTCTGCTGGCGCCGCTGCAGATGAGCGCGGGCATCCGGCGGCGCGTGCCGCGCCTGCACCGGCTGAGCGGTGGCTTGTATGCCGGCGGAGTCCTGATCGCCGGGCTCGCGGGCCTGTCGCTGGCCCGGCATGCGCAAGGCGGCGCGGCCAGCGGCAGCGGCTTTGCCGTGCTCGCCGTGACCTGGCTGGTCGTGACCGGCATCGGCATCGGCCATGCCATCGCCGGCGACACGGCGCGCCATCGGCGCTGGATGTGGCGCAGCATCGCGCTGACGTCGTCCGCTGTGACGCTGCGGTTGATGCTGCCGATCGGCATGGGCGTGCTGCACCTGCCGTTCCTGACCGTCTACATCACCGCGGCATGGACCTGCTGGACGTTCAACCTGGCGGTGTGCGAACTGCTGCTGCGATGGCCGGATCTGCGCGCGCGGATGTCGGCCACACGGAGGCTGTCCGGCACCGGGATGCTACGAAGCTGACCTTACGAGGCTGACACGGTAGCCGCGGCGCGTGCGTGCCGTTGCCGGTAAGCACTGGGCGTGTCGCCCAGCTGCCGCTTGAACGCGGCATTGAACGTGGACTTGGACGTGAACCCACAGGCATAGGCGATGTCGAGGATGGTGCGCGCGTCGTCGCCGTCGGCCAGGCATGACCGCGCCGCCTCGATGCGCTGGCGATTGATGTAGTCCCAGAAGTTGCCTTCGAAGCGGCGGTTGATCACCGCCGAGACCAGGTATTCCGGATAACCGCTGCGCCTGGCGAGCTGGCCGATGGTGAGCGCGGGTTCGCGATACAGCTGTTCCTGCGCCATCAACTGCGACAGCCGCGCTTCCACTGCGGGGAAACGCGCGTCATCTGCGGCAGGCGCATCATCGATCGATGCGGGCGCTTCCTCGCGCGGCGGTTCGGCGACCACCGCCACCTGGTGCAGGCTGAGATAGCCGACCACGAACACCCACACCGCCACCGCGCCGTAGATCAACGGATAGTCGATCCACGGGATCCTGGCCAGCCACTGCAACATCGCGATGCACCAGATCACGATCTGCGACAGCGCCATCGCATCGATCCAGCGCAGCGACATGGTGTCGGCATCGGAGCGGCGTTGCAGCAGGCCGCGACGGTAGCGCCGCACGCGCACCAGCGCGGCGATCACGTACGACAGGCTGTAGGCGAACAGAAACAGGTCCAACCCCTGCGAACGTGGCCACTCCCCACCCGCAGCCAGTCGCTCGATGAGCGCACGCGTCTGCGCCTCGTCCTGCGTGAACACCTCGATGTTGACGATCACCATCAGCGCGAAGCCGGCCAGATGCACCACGTCGCGCCATCCGAACGCGCGCGCCTCGGTCAGCGCGCGGACGTAGACGTAGAACAGACTGCCGTACAGGAATGGAAACAGGCCGACGAAGCGGAAGACTTTGAGCAGGCCCGGCTCCGGCGCGCTGAAGTACAGCGCCTTCACCGCCAGGTCGAAGCCGATCAACGCGATCCATGCCGCCAGCACGCGGTTGCCCGCGGCATTGACCGGCCGCCGCCACAACGCCAGCGCCAGCAGTGCGGCCTGCGCGGCGCCGATGGCGTAGACGATGCTCCAGTAGCTCATGGACGGCGCGCGATCTGCAGATGGAGTGCGTGCCGATTATGCGCGCGACGCTCGCAGGATCGACCTCGCGACCGCATCGCCGGTATATTCCATGACGACACAGGAAGCTTTCGCGCTTCGCTCGTCGTCCCGGCGCAAGCCGGTACCCAACACGTCCAGAAGATGGCAGCCGGAGGCCGCATGCAACGTCGTCATTTCCTGCGCGGCGCGGGTCTCGCCGCGGTCGCCCTGTCGTCCGGCGCGCTGCGCGCCAACGAGACCGGCGCGGCACGCGCAGGTGTTTCCGCAGTGCCGGCTGGCGGGGCCGTCGAACTGTCGCCGCCACCGTTGCCGTTCGCGCCCGCGCCTCCGCTGGTGCCGATCCGTGCCAGCGCCGACCGCATCATCGCCATCAACGTCTGCACGCGCCCGTTCCGCGCGCAGGGGCCGCGCATCGAGGCCGAACGCATCGGTCGCCGCACCGTCGTCCACAACTACGGACATGGCGGCAGCGGATGGTCGCTGTCATGGGGATCGGCGGCGCAGGCGGTGCAGCTCGCGCTGGCGACGGGCGAGAAACGGATCGCGGTGATCGGCTGCGGCGCCATCGGCATCACTTCGGCGCTGGTCGCGCAGCGCGCCGGCCTGCGCGTGCGCATCTACGCCAGGGACCGGCTGCCGGACGTGCCCTCGTCGGGCGCCACCGGCGTGTGGTCGCCGGACTCGCGCATCTGCACCGCCGAACACGCCACGCCGGACTTCGAGCGCCGCTGGGAAACCATGGCGCGCACCTCGTTCCGTACCTATCAGACGCTGCTTGGCCTGTCCGACAACCCTGTCGAATGGCGCGATGGCTACGCCTTGTCCGAGACGCCGTTCGGCCAGAGCGGCGGCCACGGCGATGATGGCGAACCGGACTACCCGTCGCTGGAATCGCGCCTGTTGCGCGATCTGCACCCGCGTTCGCAACCGCTCGCGCCCGGACAGCATCCGTTCCGCGTGCCGCACGTGCGCCGCTACACGCAACTGGTATTCAACCTCGGCGCGTACTCGCGCTTGCTGATGGAGGACTTCCTGCGCGCCGGCGGCGAGATCGAGACGCGCGAGTTCGGCAGTCCGCGCGAGTTCTCCGGCCTCAAGGAGAAGACCATCATCAACGCCACTGGTTACGGCGCGCGGGCGTTGCTGGGCGACGACTCGCTGACACCGGTGCGCGGACAGACCGCGAAACTCGTCCCGCAGCCGGACGTGACTTACGGCATCAGCTTCGGCAGCCAGAATTTCAACGTCGTGCCGAGACGCGACGGCATCCTGGTGCAGGCGCAGGCGCCGGGGGATTTCGGCAATCCGGATACCACGCCGGATCGTGCTGCGTCCGAGGCGGCCGTGGCCAGGCTGGCGGCCTTGTTCGCGTAAGAGCGTCCGACGAATCGAACATTGACCTGTCATCCCGAACGCAGTGAGGGATCTGCTGTCGGCCCTGATGGCCCCCGCAAAGCGAACAGCAGATCCCTCACTGCGTTCGGGATGACATGGCAGAGGGGTGTGCAGTTCGCTTCGCCGCGCGAACTGCCGGCTCGGCGCGGGATGACCGCATTCCGGCGAATCAAATCGCGGCTATGCCGCACGCGACTTCGGCATCCTGACAGGGTCCTTCCACAACAGAGATGACCATGCTCGACCACGTCTCGCTAGGCTGCAGCGACCTGCAGAAATCCACCGCGTTCTTCTCTACCGCGCTGGCGCCGCTGGGCTATCGCGTGCACAAATCCGACGACCACGAGACGGCGCTGGGACTGCCGGAACAGTGGATGCTGTTCCTCTACCCCGCCTCCGATCCCGCCCGCCCCTTGGTCGGCGATCGCATGCACGTGGCGTTGCGCGCCGACAGCCGTACGCAAGTGCATGCCGCCTTCGATGCAGCGCGCGTGGCGGGGGCGCAGCCCGTACCGGATCGCGAACCTGCCGAACGTCCGCAGTTCGGAGAGGATTACTTCGGCGGCGTGTTCCTCGATCCCGACGGACACATGATCGAAGTGCTGACGCGCGCGAGCTGACCCGCGCGCGGATCCTGTGCACTGCAGCGGCGTCGGCATCAACGCTTGCGACCGGCGGGACGCGGCGTCGTTGCGGCCAGCATCGCCTGCAGCCGCGCGGCGTCGGCCGTCGCGTGGCCATGCGCCGTGTTGTCGAAGATGATCCAGGCCTCCGACTTGCCTGGCGTGGTCGCCTCCACGTCGACGGCAAGCGCGCGCAAGGCTTCCTCGTCGTAGCCGCTGTAATACATCCGCGGCGCGCCGTGCCAGCGCCAGTAGCGCCAGGGGCCCTTACCCGCCGCGATCCGCGCCGCTGCGGCCAGCGACGGATCGGCGGCGACGCGTGCGATGTCATGCCGCGTCCACAACGCATCCGTTGCGGCCGTGAACCAGCTGGCGTGCCTCGGCTCGCAAGCGATCGGGGCCGACAGCCGGCGTCGCAGCATGGCGAAGAAGTTGGCGGCGACGCGCGCATCGAAGACGAGGCTCGGCGGCAGCTGCACCAGCACGCCGCCGAGCTTGCGGCCCAGTCCGCCGATTTCATCCACGAAGCGATCGAGTTCGGGACCGCTGCGTTGCAGCCGCTGTTCGTGGGTGATGACCTTGGGCACCTTCACGGAGAACCGGAAATCGCGCGGCACGGATTCCGCCCAGCGCGCATAGGTCTTGCGTTGGTGCGGACGATAGAACGATGAATTGATCTCGACCGCATCGAAGCGGGTGGCGTATCTGGCCAGCACGCTGTCGCCGGCGCCGAACAGGTGCGCGTGCGCGGCAGGAATGGTCCAGCCGGCGCAGCCGATGCGCGGGCGTGGATTGCGTCGCGGTCTGGCTGTGGTCATCTCGCGCGATGGCGCCGTGCTGGCGTTTGGTGTCCTGATATCAGCAGATCAGATCGCGCAATGGCGTGAATGCACCCGATCGAATGCACCCGATCGGGTTGCGAAGACCTGACACGGCAGGAGCCACGCTCGTCCGATGCGACTCCTGTCGTCACGCGGCGACGATTAGCATGGCTTCATCCCTCGCACGCGCGCATCGCAGGAACCACGCCCTTTGAATCCCCTCGCCAGACTGATCGCCCGCCTTTCCAAGCCGAAGCCCGCGGCGACGGACCGATCCCAGCCGCATACGTTCGATAGCGAACGGATCACCGAGACCATCGACCGCGCGCTCGCGTCCGCCGGCGTCGACCAGCAAGCTGGTCCGGCGAAAGGCATTCGCGCCACGATCGAACACGCCTTGAGGCAGGCCGGCCTGCGTCAGGCTGAGCCCATCACCACCGATCGCACGGCCATGGATCCGGCAGCCGACACGATCGGGGCGCGTCGCGGCCGGGTCGTCGCTCCGTCTGCAACGCCGGCGCCGTCTGCCGGCGGCGAATTCCTCAACCGCTCCTTCAAGAACCAGGCCGGCACGCGCGCCTACAAGCTGTACATTCCGATCGGCTATGCCGGCGCCGCAAGCCAGCCCGTTCCGTTGATCGTGATGCTGCATGGCTGCACGCAAACGCCGGACGACTTCGCTGCGGGCACGCGCATGAACGCATTGGCCGACGCGCACGGATTCCTCGTCGTCTATCCGGCCCAGGCCGCCCGGGACAATGGCTCGAAGTGCTGGAACTGGTTTCGCGTCGGAGACCAGTTGCGCGAACGCGGCGAGCCGTCGCTGATCGCGGGCATCACCCGCGCGGTGGCAGCGGACTATCGCATCGACGAAGGTCGCATCTTCGTCGCCGGACTGTCCGCCGGCGCGGCCATGGCGGTCATCCTCGGCGAAACCTATCCCGATGTTTTCGCAGCGGTCGGCGCCCATTCCGGCCTGCCGTTCGGCGCCGCGCACGACGTGCCGTCGGCGCTTGCCGCGATGAAAGGCGGTGCCGGAATGACCGGCCTGGCCGGACTTCCCGGCACTCGCCCGCCGCAGCGCGAACGCACCGGTCCTGCCATGCCCACGATCGTCTTCCACGGCACGGCCGATCGCACCGTCGCTCAAAGCAATGGCCTGGCCATCGTGCACGAGGCCACCAGTGCCGCGGCGGGCAACGCACCCCTGCAGGCGAGCAGCCAAGAAGGCAAGGTCGAAGGCGGACGCGGATACACGCGCGAAGTCTTCACCGATTCGGCGGCGCAACCAGTCGTGGAGCTTTGGATCGTGCACGGCGCCGGCCATGCCTGGAGTGGCGGCAGCGCGCAAGGGACCTACACCGATCCGAGCGGGCCGGATGCTTCGGCGGAAATGGTCCGGTTTTTTCTGCAGCGGCGGAATGGCCGGGGCTAGCATCGCGTCGCGTGTACAGGGATGACGGCAGGAACGCGAACCCACCCATGACGCGCGCAGGAACGAAAGCAAGCTCACTCCTTTACGATGCGACCATGAGCATCGACCTGCCCGGCCCCACCCTCGGATCGCAACGCCTGGACCTGCTCGATGCACTGCGCGGTTTCGCGCTGAGCGGCGTGCTGATGGCGAACCTGGTCGCTTTCAGCTCGTATTTCTTCCTGTCCGGCGAAGCCAGCGCCGCGCTGCCGACGGCGGCCGTGGATCGGCTGCTGGATCCGGCCATCGGCATCCTGGTCAGCGGCAAGTTCATTAGCCTGTTCTCGCTGTTGTTCGGCGTCGGCTTCGCGCTGCAGATGCAACGCAACGCCGCGCGCGACGAAGGCGTGCGCCGTTACCTGCGACGGCTGGGCGTGTTGCTGGTCATCGGCCTGCTGCATGCCGCGCTGTGGTGGGGCGACATCCTGCGCTACTACGCGGTGCTGGGTTTGCTGCTGCTGCCATTGGCGCGGCTGCGGCCACGAACGCTGGCCACGCTCGGCATATTGCTGGTGGTACTGCCGCACCCATCGCTATCGGCGTGGTTCGCGGGCAGCGGGCCGCCGCCGGCGACGCAGGATCAGGCCTACGCTGCCGCGCTAGCCGCGTTCTCCAGCCACGATCTTGCGACGATGTTGCGCGGCAACTGGCAGTTCAACAGCTGGTGGGTTCCGGTGCATTGGGGCCTGCTGCCGTCGATCTCCGGCTGCATGCTGGTCGGCGCCGCACTCGGCAACAGCGGCGTGCTGCGCGATCCGGCGCGGCATGCGCTGTTCTGGAAGCGACTGCTGCTGGCGTTCCCGGCCGGTCTGGCGTTGGCTTTTTTCGTGAAGCTCGGCGATTACGGGCGGCTGCCGATGCAGGCAGCATGGCTCGACAACGATGCCGGCAGGATGCTGTTGCGCGAACTCAACCAGGCCACGGCGCTGGTGCTCGCGCTCGGCTACGCCGCCGTGTTCGTGTGGTTGTTCGCGCGCCCGGCGTGGCGGCGCTGGATGCAGCACCTGGCGCCGGTCGGACGCATGGCGCTGAGCAATTACCTAACGCAGACGCTGGTCGGCATCGCGTTGTTCTATGGGGTGGGCCTGAAATTCGGGCCAAGCTACGGCCTAGTCGGTGTGGTCGTCGTCTGGGCGCTGCTGTTCGGCGCGCAGATCGTGTTCAGTCGCTGGTGGCTCGCGCGGTTCCGCTTCGGCCCGGCGGAATGGGCGTGGCGCAGCCTCACTTATGGACAGTGGCAACCGATGCGGCCGCAGCCCCGCCCCGCCTAGCAGCAAATCCGGTCGCAGGCCGCCCCGGCGAGGCTACTTCTCCTGCTTGTTGCCGATATGGCGCCCAAGGAAATCGAGCAGTTGCGTGTAGAACGCGCGCCGATGCGGCTCGGTGGTGAAGCCGTGACCTTCTGTGGGGAAGTACAACGTTTCCACCGGCACCTTCGCATCGCGCAGCGCGCGCTCCATCTTCTTGCTGTGCGCGATCGGCGCGCGCGGGTCGGCGCCACCGGCGGCGAGGAACACCGGCGCCTTGATCCGATCCGCTATCTCGACCGGCGACTTCGCCGCGAGCCCGTCGCGCTCGCCGATCCAGTCGTTGGCCCAGTGCTTGATCCAGTTCGCCTGCCGCGAATCCTCGCGATGCATCGCCACCAGGTCGTAGACGCCGACGTAGCCGACCACGCAGCGATACAGGCCGGGTTCCCTGGCGGCGCCCATGAGCGCCGCATAGCCGCCGTAACTCGCGCCGTAGATGCAGATGCGGTCACGATCGGCGATGCCCTCGGCGATCGCCCAACGCGTAGCATCGGTGAGATCGTCCTGCATCGTGCCACCCCATTGCTGTGCGCCGAGATCGCGGAAGGCATTGCCGTAGTTGCCCGATCCGCGATAGTTCACCCGCAGCACCGCGTAGCCGGCCGCGGCGAGCAGCTGCGTATCGTCGTCGTAGCCCCATTCATCGAAAATGCCGTAGGGGCCGCCATGCACCATCACCACCAGCGGCAGCGCCTTCGCTTCGCGCCCCTTGGGCACGGTCAGGTAGCCGTGCAGCGCGACGCCGTCGCGCGCCTTCAACGCGACCTGTCGCGATCCGGGCAGCTGTTCCGGATCGAACCATTCGCGTCGCGCGAACACGCCCACGGCTGCGCGGGTCTTCGTGTCGTAGAGGTAATAGTCTCCCAGCATGCGGTCATTCCAGACCCGCACCAGCGCGATCCCGCCATCGGCCGTGAACGAGGTGACCGACACGGCCGATTTCGGAAACGCGCGCTCCAGTCCGCGGTGCAGGCGCGCCATCGGCGAGGCCTCGTCGAAGAAGCTGCTGCGCACGCCTGCGTCCATGTACTGCATGCCGATCGGCGTGCGTCCGTTCTTGTCGTAGATCACGGCATACGGATCCACGACGGGGTCGCGCAGCAACACCTTGCGCGCCTGCGTGCGCGTGTCCCAGGACTCGATGATGTCCGGCCCTTCGGCCTGGTTGACGCGCAGATAGGCGACCGCACCGTCGGCCGACAGGCCCAGTGCGGACATCACGCGTCCGCTCGCTTGCTCGTCGTTGACGAGTTGCCAGTCCGCATCCGCGCCTGCCCGGTAGTACAGGCGTCGGTAGTTGCGGTCGTCGGCGCCGTCGGCGAAACGCACGTCGCCCTTGGCATCGACGGTGAACTCGGCGCGCCGCACCGGTGCTGAAACCACCGGCGTCCTGTGACCGGTATGGGCGTTGAGCTTCTCGACGCGCGTACGCGGGTTGTAGTTGAGCGGCCACACCGCAATCAGGACATTGCTCGGGTCGTCCTGTAGCGGATCGATGAGCGTGGCCATGTCGCGGTCGGCGCGGGCGCCATAGGTTTCGACCAGGCCGACCGGGCTCCGTTCGCCGAACAGGGTCTTCACCTTCGCGTCGTCGATGCTCAGCGCGTGCAGTTCGCCGGTGCGATACAGCGCATCCTTGCTGCCGAGTGCCTGCGCCATGGCGATGACGATGTGCTTGTTGTCCGCCCACCAGAAATCGGCGACCGCCGAATGTTCGACGCCGATCGCCTTCGCCAGCACGCGCTTGTCCGATCGCCGCAGCACGACGATGCCGGTGCGATCCTCCAGCGGCACTGTGGCCGCGAAGTGCAACCCGTCCGGCGAGATCTTGATCGTCTCGTAGGCATCGCGCCGCAGATAGGACTCGATATCCACCTGCGCCATGGCGACGCCGGCTCCAGCCGCCCACAGCACCACTACCGCCAGCCATTTCATCCTTCGCATGGCACGCGCCCTCCCCGGCACAGTGCTTGGCAACGGATACACTCTAACCGGCGCGATGACGGTCCGCATACAACCGCGGCATTAGCATCGTGTCGTCGAACGCAACGGGAGCACCGGCATGGCAAAGTCATCGATGCCAAGGATGCCGACATGATCCGCAAGCTGAAGTCGGGCGAATACCGCCTCTACTCCAGGAAAAAGGATCCCAAGACGGGAAAACGCCGCAACCTCGGAACCTTCCAGACACGGGAGGCCGCGCAGAAGCATGAACGCGAAGTGCAGTACTTCAAGCGGCATTGACGGCGCGTCACGGCAACCCGGCCCGCGGCCGCGCGGCGCAGCAGCGAGCAGGCGCAGCCTCCTCTGCAGGCGATGACATGGCCTTGCAAACCGCCACGCACCCGTCTGCCACCCATCCGCGTTCCACCGCATGGCTGCATGCGCAGATCCGCAAGCTGGTGGTGGGCGTCGTCTCGGACTCGCGCAGTAGCGGCGTCGACTACGACAACCCGAATGGCGATCCCGGACTGTTCGGCCCCGACAGCGCGACCTGGCGCATCCACGCCGACTTCCCCGCGATGATGTCCGGCGGCCTGTGCGCGCTGATGCTGCAGACGCTGCATCCGCGCGCGCTGGCTGGCGTGTGGGACCACTCGGATTTCCGCCATGACCTGCTCGGTCGCCTGCGGCGTACGACCATCTTCGTCGGCGGCACCACCTTCGCGCCGACCGCTGCGGCGCGCCACCTGATCGAGCGCGTTCGCCGCATCCACGCCAAGGTCGTGGGCGTCACCGCCGATGGCACGCCCTATCGCGCAGACGATCCCGAGTTGCTGACCTGGGTCCACTGCACCGAGATGTGGAGTTTCCTGCAGGGGTATCGGTACTACGTGAAACCGGTCCCGCGCGACGTGCAGGATCGCTACTACGCCGAGACCGCGCGCATTGCCGACGCTTTCGGCGCCACCGATGTCCCGCGCTCGCTGGCAGACATCGAGGACTATTTCGCCGGCGTGCAGCCGCAACTGCGATTCGACGAACGCTCAGCCACCGTGCTCGGCGTGCTCGACAAGGCGACGCTGCCGGTGTTGTTCGGCAATGCCATCCGTCCCGTGTTCCTTGGCGCGGGCGCGGCACTGCTGCCGCACTGGGCCTGCGCGCTGCTGCGGCGTTCGCGCCTGCAGCGCGCCAGGGATGCGGTCGCCGCGCGCGGCCTGATGCTGGTCGCTCCCGCCATCCGCAGCGCACTGCGCGAAGGGGTTGCGGCACGAAGTTGCCGGCGCATGAGTCTGGCGCCGGATGTCCTCGATCACTGGTGACGGATGCCGGAACGGTGGCGCCATCCATGCCGAGGTACGCTGCGCATTCCGCCCTCGTGCACCTGGAAGCCCGATCATGTTGCGAGGTCTGCGAACCTGCATGCTGGCCGCCGTGCTCGCCCCCGCCGGCGCCCGCGCCGTCGAACCCGTAGCCACCGTGCGCGTCGCCTTTGATCGGCAAGGCATCACGGCGATCGACGCCAAGGGGCTGGCCGATGTCGCTGCCGGACGCAGGATCAATGCCGGCGATCCGGTGCGGGTGGCGTCGATCTCGAAGCTGGTGACCGCGCTCGGCGTGATGCGGCTGGTCGATGACGGCAAGCTCGATCTCGACGCGGACGTCTCCGATCTGCTCGGATGGTCGTTGCGCCATCCCGCATATCCGCAGCAGGTGATCACGCTGCGGCTGCTGTTGTCGCACCGTTCCAGCCTGACCGATGCTGCCGGCTACTACGCGGTGCCCCTGGACGGACAGTTGAGGGACATCCTGAAGGATCCGCGCGCCTGGGACGCCGTGCATGCGCCCGGCACCTATTTCCGCTACGCCAATCTCAACTTTCCCTTGGTGGCCGCGGTCATGGAGCAAGCCACCGGCGAACGTTTCGACCGGCTGATGCAGAAGCTGGTGCTGCGTCCGCTGGGCGTGTCTGCCTGCTTCAACTGGGACGCGTGCAACGAAGCCACCTCCGCTCGCGCGGTCGTGTTGTATGACGCCGACGGCAAAGCCGTACGCGACGACAACCATGGCCGCAAGCCGGCCTGTCCGGTGAATCCTGCGAGCAACGGCGATTGCGACCTGTCGCGCTGGCGCGCCGGTAGCAACGGCGCGCTGTTTTCACCGCAGGGTGGCCTGCGCATCTCCGCCAATGGCCTGGCCAGGATCGGGCAGTTGCTGCTCGGCGACGGCAGCGTCGACGGTGTGCGCGTGCTGAAGCCGGGCAGCGTGCGGACGCTGCTGCAACCGGCGTGGACTTACGCACCCGACAACGGCATGACCTACGAAGAAGACGACAGCGGACCATCCAGGCGCGGCTTCATCTGCCGCTATGGCCTTGCGACGCAGACGCTGGCCACGCGAGGAGAAGATTGCCGCGACGATCCGTTCGGTGATGGCGTTGCGCGCGTCGGCCATGCCGGTGCCGCCTATGGTTTGCTGTCGGGCTTGTGGGTGGACCGCGAGGCGGGCACCGGCGTCGCCTATTTCGCCACCGGCGTGCCGAATGCGCCGGCCGGCACCGCCTCGGCCTTCAGCGCGATCGAAGAGAGGCTGGCCCGTGGTCGATGAGCGCGCCCACCCTCTGATCGGCTTCATCGGCGCGAAATCGGAGAACCGCCATATAGGTCCCACCTGGCCTCATTCTTCCCGGTATTCTCCGCCCCAATGAACCTCATCCAGACCCGCCGGCTGACGCAGGAGATGGCCGACACCTATCAGCGCGCGCTGACCGGCGGTCCGTTCTATGCGGCTGCGTGGTTGCTGGTCGGGATCTACGGCGACGCCTTCTCGCGCGCGCCGCTGGCCAGCTGGGGCTTGTTGCTGGGCTTCATCGGCCTGTCGGCCTGGCGTTTCATGCATCGCCCGATCCACGTCGACGACGAGGCGACCGTCGTGCGCTGGCTGCGCCTGCATTGGGGCATCGTGCTGTTCACGACCGCCTTGTGGGGCGGTTTGTTCTGCTGGGCGACGCTCGACTCCGGCTTCGGCGCTGCACGCATCACCGCGCTGCTGTTCACGCTCGGCCTGGCCACTGCGATCGCGCACGCCTTCAGCATGCGGCGTGGTTTTGCGTTCGCCGGCATCGCCCTGCTGTGCCTGCCCGGCCTGTTCCTGCTCTGGATCAATCCCGCCGACCGCGCCAACGCGCTGATGATGGTGATGTACCTGGTGTACGTGGTCATCTCGTTGCTGCGCAGCTATGCCGAGTACCAGCAGCGGCTGGACCTGGACCAGGAACTGCGCAACCAGCGCGATCTGTTCTCGAGGCAAAGCCGGGTCGATGCACTGACCGAGCTGGCCAACCGCCGCCAGTTCGCCGACGTGCTGGCCAGCAAGACGCAGCAGGCCAAACGCAGCGGGGAGCCGCTGACCCTGTTGCTGCTGGACGTCGACCATTTCAAGCACGTCAACGACACCCATGGTCACACGATCGGCGATGCCTGCCTGATGGCGATCGCCGGACGACTGAAGACGAGTTTCAGCGGCGAAGGCGACCTGGCCGCGCGCGTCGGCGGCGAGGAATTCGGCGTGGTGCTCGGCGGACAGGATCTTGCCGCGGCGATGCTGCGTGCGGAGCATTTCCGCGTGAGCCTGGCGGAGCATCCGATCGCGCTGGACGGCGTCACGCTGACCATGACGGCCAGCATCGGCCTTGCCGAGTTCGACGCCACGCGGCACGAGAATGACGACGCGCTGTATCACGCCGCCGACAGCGCGGTGTATCGCGCGAAGGCCGCGGGTCGCAATCGGGTTTGCCGGGAGGCGTCGCAGGTGCCGGCTCTGGCGGAACAGGATCTCTGACGCTGCGTAGGCTGGGTTGGCTCTATCAACCCAGCGAAGTTACGAGATGCTGCTAGATGCTGGGTTGATGAAGCCAACCCAGCCTACGGCCGTTCCTGCTCTTCAGTGGCTGGCGCCGTCGGCCTCGACCGCCAGCGGTCGCACATAGGTCAACAGGCTGACCAGCGTCTTGCCCGGTTCTTCCCACGGGATCATGTGCGCGGATCGCTCGAACCAGACACCGCGCTTGTACGGGGCCGTCACCTTGTCGAGCCATGCCGACGTCGGCGCCGACGGCGTCGTGTAGTCGTGGCGGCCCATGAACATCACGACCGGAATAGGAAACGAGCGCACGCCCTTGAAGTCGACGTCGAGGAATTCGGGCAGGATCCTGCCGAGCGTGAACATGTTGCCGCGATCGATCGCGCAGACATCGTCATGATCGTATTCCGGCGACAGTCGCGGCGCGTCGAAGTAGTACTTCGAGTCCTCCCGGTACGCGCTGAGCCCGCCATAGAACTGCGCCCACTTCCTGGCGATGATGATGCGTTCGCGCGTGATCGGCTGGTCGCCCGGATACGGCGCGATCGTCTCCATCTCGCGCACGGCCGCGGGGTTGCCGCGCTTGCGGGCCTGTTCGAGCCCGTAGTCGAAGCTGATCCTCTCGTTGTCGCGCACGTTGATGACCTGGCCGATGCCGACGTAGGCGTGGAACAGGTCGGGGCGCTTCAACGCGGCGTTGCATGCCGACCACCGTGCCCCAGCTGTGCGCCATCAGGATGACCTTGTCCTTGTGATAACGCTTGCGCACGACTTCGGCGACCTCGATCGCGTCCTCCACGTAGCGATCGATGTGGATGCTGTCGCTGATCGAATCCGGATCGACCGTCCGGTAAGTCTTGCCGGCACCGCGCTGGTCCCAGTTCACGACGGTGAAATACTCTTCGATGGGCCGCTGGAACTGCCAGATGGACGGTGTGTTCGGTGCGGCGGGTCCGCCATGGACGAAGACGATGACGGGATTCGACTTGTCCTGGCCCCTGACGTTGAGCCATTGGTCGATGCCGCCGATCTTCGCCTTGTACGACTCCTGGATGCCGGACGGACTGACGATGCGCCCGAGGTCGCGCACGACATCCCGCGCCTTGTCGTAAGACGCGGTGTCCGGACAGTCCTGCGCGCGCGCAAGCGGACACAGCGTGATCAGTACAAAGGCGACAAGGGCGTGGATCTTCACGGCAGTCTGTTCTCGCGATGGGACCTGCGTGATGTTACGACGCAACCGCTCCCTACAAACCCGTCGCCGCCACCATCGGACGCGGACGTCGCAGTTCCAGGCGCAGCAACACCAGGCTGATGATCATCTGCAAGGTCACCGTCGCCACCGACAGGTGCCAGAGATCGCGCAAGGTGAAGCCGCCGCGTTGCGACAGCCACAACGCCGGCACGGCGAACGTCAGCAGGCGCGTCGCGCTGCTCAGCAAGGCCGGCAGCGTGTTGCCGACCGCCTGGAACATGCCCGAGGCGGTGAAGATCAAACCGGAGGCGACGAAGTTCCAGGCGATGATGCGCAGGTAGTCGGCGCCGACGGCGACGACCGCCGGATCCTGGGTGAAAGCATGGATCAGCCACTCCGGCCGCCACTGGCACAGGAGCGTCAATACCAACATCGGCACGCTGCCGATCCACGCCGCGGCGACGAAGGTCTCGCGCACGCGCGCGTTCAGGCCGGCACCGAAGTTCTGTCCCGCCACCGGCGCGGTCGCGAACGCCACCGCCATCGCCGGCAGGAAGATCGCCTGCATCACGCGCATGCCGATGCCGAAACCAGCTTGCGCGGATGCGCCGAAATCGCGGATCACCCAATAGACCACGCCGATGTACACGAACATCAGCGCGAATTCGCCGCCCGGCGGCAGGCCGATGGCGAGAATGCGCCTCCATACCGCCGGCCGCGCATGGAACATGTCCGCATCGAAGGCGACGGTCTTTTCGAGTCGCTGGAAATACCACCACAGCATCAACACGCCGACCGCGACCGAGATCGAGCTCGCCAGACCGGCACCGGCCACGCCCATCGGCCGTCCGGTCAGCCAGCCGGCGATCAGCACCGGCGCCAGTACCGCGTTGAGCAGCACGGTGATCATCTGCACGACCATCGTCGGCTTGGCGATGCCGGTCCCGCGCAGCGCCGATCCCATCGCCACCAGCGCGAACTGCAGCGCCATCGCCGGCAGGAACCAGTACAGATAGGTCAGCCCCGCCGCCGCGGTCGCGGCATCGGCGCCGAGGTTGCGCATGTAGGCAGCACCGAGGACGTAGCCGCCGAGCAGCGTCGCGGCTGCGCACAACGCCGCCATCAGCAGGCTCTGGTTGAAGACCAGGTTGGCATCGGCGAAATCCTTGCGTCCGACCGCGTGCGCGATCAGCGCCATCGTGCCGACGCCGAGCACCTGCGTCAGCGCCATGACCAGGAACTGCATGTTGCCGGCCGCGCCGACGCCGGCGATCGCGGCGTCGCCCAGGCGCGCGACGAAGTACAGGTCGATCAGGTAGTACGCGGTCTGGAACAACATGCCGATCGCGATCGGCGCGGCCATGCGCACCAGGTGGCGCGGGATCGAACCCTGTGTCATGTCCTGCATGTCGGCCCCGTCGTCGTCTGCTGAGGGCGGACCTTAGCGCCTGCAAGCCGGCGGCGCCATGCGTGGCAGGAGAACTCGTAGGGCGGAACCGCCGCAGGCGATTTCGTCGAATGCCGCTCCGTCGCCGTAAACCATCCGTCACACTCGATCGTCGCGACACCCGTCATGCGGCGGAATAGCCAGCTTCGCTGTTGAAAAGGCGCTTCGCGACGCGGGTTCCGCCCTACGCGCCCTGCTCGATCGTCCCGCGGGCCCGATTCGTCGCCGTATTCCGGCTTCCGTCACAAAGCCTGCCGCTATCGCGTCAGCGATGGCTATGCTCCGCAGCAATCCACCGTGTCCCGGAAAGACGTGATCAAGAGCCTGTCCTTCGTCCTGCGCATCGCCATCGCCTGGTTGCTCGCGATCTTCCTGGTCGCGGGGATCTGGGCGCAGCTGCCGCTGCTCGGCCGGCTGGAATGGCCGATCGCGATCGCGGGCATGGCGACGATGGCGCTGGTCGTGGCCGGAGCGCTCTCGCACCTTGGCCGCGTGCGGCTGATCGCCGGGACGATCGACAAGGACGCGCTCGACAACCGCCAGCGCCGGCAGGTCGAGATTCCGTTCGAGGCCGGCGAGGCCTTCGACCTGCTCGACGCCGCGATCCGCGAACTGCCGCGCGTGCAGCAGGTCGAAAGCGCACGCGACAGCCTGCAGGTGAGCGCCAAGGTCGGACGCGCCACGCGCGACGGCGAGCTGCCGGGCGGGCGCTGGAATCCGCTGTCGTGGTTCGGCACGCCGCGCAACCAGATCCTGGCCACGGTCACGCCCAGCCACGACAGCGGCAGCGTCACGCTGATCTGCGAACCGGAGACGCCGGCGTGGAGCGATTGGTTCCTGGTCGACGACGGCACCAACTTCGAAAATGCCGAGGCCATCACGCGCGCGATCACGCGCCGCGTCGCCGAGCGCCGCCGCAACGAGAAGGCCGAGGCCGTGCAGACCTCGACCGAGAAGGAACTCACCGTCGCCAAACTCAGTCTGCTGCACGCGCAGGTCGAACCGCACTTCCTCTACAACACGCTGGCCAGCGCGCAGCTGCTGACGCGCAGCGACCCGGCGCGCGCCGACGAGATGCTCGGGCATCTCATCCAGTACCTGCGCCATTCGCTGCCGCGCACCGACGATGAACTGTCGACGCTCGGCGCGGAACTCGAGCGCGCGCTGGCTTACCTGGAAATACTGAAGATCCGGATGGGTCCGCGCCTGTCCGTGCAGGTCGACGTGCCAGAAAACCTGCGCGCAACCAACCTGCCGCCGATGATGCTGCAGACGCTGGTCGAGAACGCGATCAAGCACGGTCTCGAACCGCGCACCGGCGGCGGCACGGTCTGGATCCGCGCGCGCCGCAGCGACGACGGCGTGGTCGCGGTGACCGTGGCCGACGATGGCGACGGCTTCAACGCCAAGACCAGCGGCACCGGCATCGGCTTGAAGAACGTACGCGAGCGCTTGCGCCTGGTGTACGGCGGCGCGGCGGCGCTCGCGGTGGTCGCCAACTTCCCCGCCGGCGTCGCCGCCACGATCACCGTGCCCGACAACGCCCGGGACCCTCGCAATGTCTGACCTTCCCTGCACCTGCGTCATCGCCGAGGACGAAGCGCTGCTGCGGCAGGCGCTGGTCGACCAGCTCGCGCGCGCCTGGCCGCAGCTGAAGATCGTCGCCGAGTGCGAAGACGGCGCCAGTGCGGTGGAAGCGCTGGCCGAATTCCGCCCCGACGTCGCCTTCCTCGACATCCGCATGCCGGGCCTGACCGGGCTCGACGTCGCCGCGGCTGCCGCGCAGGTCAGCCCGCGTACGCAGATCGTGTTCGTGACCGCGTACGACCAGTACGCCGTCGATGCCTTCGAGCGCGGCGCGATCGACTACCTGCTCAAGCCGATCGTGCCGGAGCGGCTGGCCGCGACCGTGCAGCGCCTGCAGGCACGCACCGGACAGCACGACGCCGAGGCGCTCGCCGCGTTGCTCGAACGCCTGCGCATCGGCCTGCCGCGCGTCGGCGGCCCCGAGCCTTTGACCTGGATCACCGCCAGCGCCGGCCGCGAGACGCGCCTGATCCTGGTCGACGACGTCGCCTACTTCCGCGCCGACAACAAGTACACGACGGTCGTCACCGCCGATGGCGAGGCGCTGTTGCGCACGCCGATCCGGGAATTGCTGACCGTGCTCGACGCCAACACGTTCAAGCAGATCCATCGCTCGACCATCGTCAACCTCAAGGCCATTGCCGGCATCGTTCGCGACGACAGCGGCCGCGGCACGGTGCGCCTGAAGTCGCGTCCTGAAACCCTGACCGTCAGCGCACCGTTCATGGCGCTGTTTCGCCACATGTGACACGCGCAAAGCGCGCACTTTCGAGGTGATCCGTGAACAAACTCATCGCCCTGTGCTATTTCGTGCTCTCGCTGTACGGCTGCGATGTCGGCAGCAGCACCTCCGTGTACCGCGCCCAGGCCAACGGCAGCGACGTGCTCTACAGCAAGGTCGTCACGCAGGCTGGCATCGCGCGCTTCGACTGCGTGCGCAGTGCGAGCGGGAAGTGCCACTACAGCGTGTTTTCGCGCGAGTGCGCATCGGCACCCGATTCAAAGCAGACGCCGGGCGCTCGTTGCGTGACCAAACCGATCCGACGCTTTGCGATCGCTGACGGCGACAGCCGCCTGATCCCGGGCCTGCAAACCTTCAGCGTGTGTGTCAGCGCGGAAGATGCAACGAAAGCCGATTGCAGGACGTTGGAACCGGTCGCCGCACAGTGACGCCCGCAGTCTGAGATGCGCGCAGGACGGAGCCGCCGCGGACGATTCCGCCGCATGTCGTTCTGACAACCGTCGACTTCATCCGTCGCATTCACCATCCGCATTCACCAGCCGCATGGACCCACGGCCAGACGTGCATCCGCACGACCAGGTCCTTCCTTCCCGGGCATGGGCCAAACAATGAATCGTCACCCCAGCGAAAGCTGGGGCCCATGTTGATCTTGGCTTTGCGGGGCAACGTCAAAATGGATTCCAGCTTGCGCTGGAACGACGAGCGAAGGGCGCCGCGGGCACTGATCGAATGACGCATCACGTTCGTTGCCAACGCCCGCACCGGCCAAGATCAGTGGTTTCGCCTGCCCAAAGCCAGTGTCCGGCCACTCCAGGCTTCGATACCTTGGCGCAATGAACAATGCCCTGACACCGCGCCGGTTCCTGCCAACACCGGCACCGGATACCCCGCGGCACTGGCTGCCCGGCAATCCGGTCATCTCGGCGATCCTCAATACCTACACCGTGCTGGTGCCCGCCAACGAAGCCTTCTATATCCGCACGCTGAAGCACTGCCTGCCGCGCATTCGCGATGACGCCTTACGCGAGGCCGGCGTCGCCTTCATCCACCAGGAGGCGCAGCATGGCGTTGCGCATAAGCGCTACTGGAGCAGCCTGCAGGCGCAGGGGTACCGCTTCGAGGGATTCGAGCGGACAGCGAGTGTGCTGACGTTCCGTTTGATCGATCGCCTGGCGCCGCTGCGCCTGCGGATGTCGTTGGTCAGCTGCGTCGAGTACATCAATGCCTACATCGGCTACGAGTTCCTGTCGCAGCAGATCCTCGCGCAGGCACACCCGCAGATGCGCGCGCTGATGGAATGGCATTTCGCCGAGGAAGTCGAGCACAAGCATGTCGCCTTCGACGTGCTGGGCGCGGTAGCGCCGGGATATGCGATGCGCGTGCTGGGTTTCTTCATGACCGCCCCGTTGTTCTATCTGTTGATGACCCTGGGCACGGCCTGGTTCCTGGCACAGGATGGCCTGCTGCACCGATGGAGCACGTGGCGGGAGCTTTGGCTGCACCTCGGTCCACGCCACCGCATGCTGATACGGACCCTGCGCCACCAGCTCGACTACCTGCGTCCGCGCTTTCATCCATCGCAGCTGGACGACGAAGGCATGGCCGCCGCCGTCATCGATCGCTATCGAAGCTCGAGACCGCCGTGGCTGGTGCTGGCTGCGCAGCCGGGAATGCAAGCCCGCCAAGGTTGAAGCCGATCATTAGCGGTGCCTACAGCCTGGTCAGCGTGGCCAGGGACGCCATGTCATTAATGAACCTGACGCGTCTTCGCCATGCCGCGCGGCTTGCCCATGCCCAACGGCACTGCGTCGGCGAACCAGACCGCGCTAGCTTGCGAGCACTTCCGGTCGGGGCAATACCATGGCTTCGCTGCGCACGACATTGGTTCGGCACGGACGCGTCTGGCGGCGCAGCGCACTGATGGTGATGCTGGCTGCTGTCAGCACGTTGGCGAGTGCCGCTTCGCTCGCCACTACCCCGATCGTGGACCACCATCAACACCTGCTCAGTCCGCAGGGCGCGGCGCTGCTCAACGCGCTCGAGCAGGCCAAGGACGTACCGGCGCCGATCACGGCGTTGCTGCGTGCGCACGAAGCCGCGTGGAACGATGCCGAAGCCTTGGCGCCGCTGTATGGCCAGGACGCGGTCGCCCTGGAGAATCGCGATCAGGCCTGGCTCCACGGCCCCAAGGATATCGCGGCGCATTTCGCGTTGGTGTTCGCCAAGCCCTACCAGATCCAGCCGCTGGCCTGGCACGGCGATGCCAGCCAAGGCTACCTCTCGGCGATGTACTCGCGCGGCGAAGGCGTCGAGCGCAAGAATGTCGGCACAGCGGCGATGCGTTTCGTGCGCGAGGGCGCAGGCACGGATGGCTGGCGGATCGCGATGCTGCATGCAGTGTTCCCGGGCCCCGCGCTCGAACAGCCGCTGGACGCCGCGCGCCTGGTCGAGTTGCTCGACGACGCCGGCATCCGCCGCGCCGTCGTGCTGTCGGTCGGTTACTGGTTCCAGTCGCCGGAATTCGTGGTCGCCGATCCGGTGCGCGGCGCGCGCGAGGAGAACGCATGGACCGCGGACCAGGCCGGACGCTATCCCGATCGCCTGATCGCCTTCTGCAGCCTCAATCCGGTCAGCGACGCAGCGCTGGACCTGCTGCGCGCGTGCGCCGACGACGGCCGCTTCAAGGGACTCAAGCTGCACTTCGGCAACAACAACATCGATCTCGCCGATGCCGCGCAGGTCGCACGCGTGCGTGCCGTTTTCGCCGCGGCCAATGCCGCCGGGCTGGCCATCGTCGTGCATGCCCGCAACAACGACGGTTATGGCGCGCGCGAGGCACGCGTCGTGATCGACGAGCTGCTGCCCGCTGCGCCGGACGTGACCGTCCAGATGGCTCACCTGTGGGGCGGCGGCGCCTTCGCACCGGAGGCGCTGGCCGTATATGCGGAGGCCGTGGCGTCGAAGCACCCGGCGACGCGCAAGTTCATTTTCGACGCGACCGATGCCGCGTACGCCGCGACCTCTCCCGAACAATCCGCACTGATCGCACGGCGCATGCGTCAGATCGGCCTGGACAGGATCGTGTACGGTTCCGATGGCGCGTTCGAGGGCCATCCAGATGCCAAGGCATCCTGGCTGTCGTTCCGCAAGGCGCTGCCGCTCACCGACGACGAATTCGCGACGATTGCAGCGAACGTCGCGCCGTATCTCCAACCATGATCGCGCAGCGTCGTGCGGGCGGGATCGCTAAAACGTCACCTTGACGGACGCCGCGCTGCGTTTGGCTTCGCCGTGATAGACGGCTTCGATGTTGTTGCCGTCCGGGTCCAGGACAAAGGCGGCGTAGTAGCCGGGATGGTATTCGCGCGCTCCCGGCGCGCCGTTGTCCTTGCCACCCTCGGCCAGTGCCGCCTGATGGAATGCATCGACCATCGCCCTGTCCTGCGCCTGGAATGCCAGGTGGTGGCGTCCGGTCAGTTCGCCTTGCGCGGCCTCGCTGTCGGCAGTGGACACGAATAGCTCGTCGGCCCAGAAATAGCCGTCGCCAGTGCCGCCCATCGGAACCTTCAGCACCTCGAAGACGGCGCCGTAGAACGCCTGGCTTGCAGCGAGATCCCGCACCACCAGTTGCACGTGATCGATCAGCCGGCCGCGATGCAGTTCCTGTGTTTCCATAGCGCACTCCAGGTCGTTGTGTGGTTCGAAACAGTAGAGGCGATATGTATATCAATCCGCTTCCATATTCGCATTCACGCGGTCTCGACCCTGGAAGCGCGCTTGAGCGTCATGCAAAGGTTATGTTCCCCGAGCCTTTGTCTTCTTGTGCTCCCTTTGAAACGGACGTTTGACCATGCCCACGATTCAGTCATGTGACCTTCCACAGGGTGCACTTCTCCACAAGTACCGCGAACGAGGCGCCTATACGGATTGCTACGTCACCGAACTCGCGTGGCCCGTTTCCCGCTCCGAGTATGTCGAGGCCTTCTACACCACGGCCGTGTTCAAGATCGAACGAGGCATCCTCAAGTGGCTGGCGGCCAAGCCCTCGACCGACATGGAGGCCAGGCAACTCGCTTCCGGTGCACTCGACTCATTCGCGGCATGGAGTGTGGAGGGACAAGCCCCCGACCAACTGCTGCTGCGCGATTTCTCGGGCCGGACGCGGTCTTGGCTGATGGTGCTGCCGATCGAGAACGACGACCGCTCCGAGAGCACGCGCCTGTACTTCGGTTCCGCCGTGGTGCCGGTAGTGAGCGGCGAGTCCGGTCAGGCCAGCCTTGGATACGCGTTCGGTGCGCTGATGGGATTTCATAAGCTCTACTCGCGGGTGCTGCTGAACGCGGCGAGCGCACGCCTGGCGCGGCAGCGGCAATCCAGTGCGCGCGGACAGGACGCCTGATCCCTCTCCTTGTCTATGCGTCCCCGGAATCAGCTCCCTGCTCCGCGCAGCGGGGAAGGGGCAGAAGCGGATCGCGACGGGCGGCGAGTCGGTTCGCTGCGATGGTTGAAACAGGTGGGCTCCCACGTCGATGATGCCGTGCAAGCATTCGTGATCCCCTGACGTCCACGCCAGGCGCCACGAACGACATCCACCACTCGCTTCCTATCATGCGGTCGCGCCGGCACTCCTGATTCCGAGTCATCAGCCCTTGATCCGATTCCTCCGCGCGAATGGACCACTGTGGAAGCAGGTCGCCCTCTACGGCGCGCTGCTCGCTGCGACCGCGTTCATCCTGCAGTGGCTCGACTACCAGCGCCTGGCGCGGACGCGTTGGGACGAGGTCTACGCCATCGCCATCGCGTTCGCGTTCCTGGCGCTGGGGATCTTCGTCGGCGCGCGTGTGTTCGCCGGCGCGCGCAAGCCTGTGGCCTTCGACGGCAATCCGCAGGCGCGTACCGCGCTCGGCATCAGCGCGCGCGAGTTGGCGGTGCTGCAGGAAATCGTCGTCGGCCGTTCCAACAAGGAGATCGCCGCCCGCCTGCACATCGCGCCGAGCACCGTCAAAACCCACGTGGCGCGGCTCTACGAAAAACTGGGGGCGAAGCGGCGCACCGACGCGGTCAACCGCGCCCGCGAACTGGGACTGGTGCCCTGACCGCAACGCCATCGGGCCGATCCGGCCAGAATCATCCTTTCGGCCGATTGCCTTGCCGGGCGAGGACAACGCCAATGGGCACTCCCACCACCGAGGAGAGATTCCCATGCTGCGCAAGATCCTGATTTACGGCGTGATCGCGGGCCTGATCGTCGGCACGGCATTGTCCGCCACGGTCATCGCGACGCAGGACCACACGTCATCGAACTCCGGCATGCTCGTTGGCTACCTGACCATGCTGGTCGGGCTCAGCCTGGTGTTCGTGGCGATCAAGCGGCACCGCGACGCGGAGCTCGGCGGCGTGATCCGCTTCTGGCCCGCATTCGGGCTCGGCCTGGGCGTGAGCTTCGTCGCCAGCCTCTGCTACGTGCTGGCCTGGGAGGCGGCGCAGGCCATGACCAACTTCGATTTCGCCAGCACCTATGCGAGCGCGGTGATCGAACGGCAGAAGGCGCAGGGCGTGAGTGGCGAGGCGTTGGCCAAGCTCATCGCCGAAATGGAGCGCTTCAAGGTCAATTATGCGAACCCTGCCTATCGCCTGCCGATGACGTTCACCGAGATCTTCCCGGTCGGCGTCATCGTCTCGCTGATCTCCGCCGCGGTGCTGCGCAACAGTCGCGTGCTGCCGGCGCGGCGCGGGTGACAGTCTGGACACAGGCAATCAGCGCGCCTGATTGCCTCCGTCCCGTGTGGCTCCTTCCACCACGAGATGCCTGCCGCGTGCCCACGTGACGCCCTTGTTCAAGGCGATGAACTTGGCGGCCTCGCAGGAGGCGAATCCGGTCTGCGACAGGATGCAATGCGTAGGCGTTTTTTCGTTCAAGTGATACACATCGGCCCTGGCCTGCCATTCGGTTTCTGCGCCGACCGGCGTGCTGGAGTGCCTGCAGAACGTCACGACCCAGTAGTCCCCTACGAATGCCTGCATTCGTCTATCCCCTCGAGCCAGAATGGCCTCTTGGTTATAGGCGCGGCAGTCTTAACCGCAAGCTTGAAAAGAGTGCGCCGTTCAGTCTGATGCTCCGGGCGGCCCCAGTCGCAGCACTCCATGCGTCCGCAGTGCACAACAAGTCAGTCGCAAGAAGCCCCGGGCTTGAGCTCGACGATCAAATTATGGATATCGGTGTCGCCGAGATTTTCCACGGAATGCGTCGTCGGTTCTTCCCAGGTGACTTCGCCCGCCTTGCGTTCACCCGTGCGCTGGAAACCATCCGCAAGCGTGATGCGAGCCTTGGTCGGCTTGAACCGGTACACGATGTAGTTCGGGTGCGAATGCATCGGGGTCGTCTCGCCGACCGCCACGTCGTGATACTGCACACGCACGCATTCGTTCTCGAGCAGGATCTGCATGTCCGGTACGACCTGCGCCCTGTCCTGCGCCGAAGCGACCGACATGCCGACGGATGAGGCCACGAATGTGGCGATTGTCATGAGCCTGGCGATCCGGTCCATAGCTACCTCTCGTTTGTGTGATCACAGGAAAACGCTTCGTTGCGGAACAGCCCAACGCATGGATGAAGGAGTGGATCGCAGGCGGATCGACGCAGCGTGCGCCTTCACATCCCTGCTGTCATCCAAGCAGCGCATCCGGCCCATCGATCACCTCGGGTACCGAACTGAACTACTGGAGGGTCGCAATCGGTCGACATCCCGCTAACGCCGCCTCGCGCACCATCGAAGCGTGCTTGCCTCCTCGCTGACGATGCCCGACTGGCCATTGCTCGCCGCCATCGCATGGCCGTTGCTGGTCGCCCTGCTGCTCGGCTGGGCAGTACGGCGCGGGCTGCTGGCGCTGGCGCGACATTCGCGCCGGCATGCAGCCGAACATCTGCGCGCGCGCGTGGCGGAAGTGATCTCGATTCCGGCCGCGGTCGCGCTGCCGCTATTGTTCCTGAGCCTCGCGGTCGCCACGACGCCGCTGCCCGCGCGGTGGATCGCCGGCATCCAGCACACGCTCGGCATCGGCCTGCTGCTGTGCCTGGTCTGGCTCGCGGTGCGCGCGGTACGTGCGCTCGAGCGGCGCGTGATCCGCGAGCATCCGGTCGACATCGCCGACAACCTCGCCGCGCGCCGCGTGCTCACGCAGACGCGCGTGATCAGCGGCGTGGCGCAGGGTGCGATCGTGCTGGTCGGCGTGGCGCTCGCGCTGATGACCTTTCCTGCGATCCGCCAGATCGGCACCACGCTGCTGGCCTCGGCCGGCGTGCTCGGTCTGATCGCCGGCATCGCCGCCAAGCCTGTATTCGGCAACCTCATCGCCGGCCTGCAGATCGCGTTGGCGCAGCCGATCCGGCTCGACGACGTGGTGATCGTCGAAGGCGAATGGGGCCGCATCGAGGAGATCGGCAGCAGCTACGTCGTGGTCCGCATCTGGGACGAGCGGCGCATGGTGGTACCGCTGCAGTGGTTCATCGAGAACCCGTTCGAGAACTGGACGCGTACGACCGCGCAGCTGCTCGGCACCGCGTTCCTGTGGCTCGACTACCGCACGCCGATGGTCGCGGTGCGCGAGGCGCTGCAGCGCATCTGCGAAACCGACGAGCGCTGGGATGGCCGCGTCTGCGTGGCGCAGATCACCGATACCGCCGAGTCGAGCGTGCAGGTGCGCCTGCTGGTCAGCGCGCGCAACTCCGGCGATCTGTTCGACCTGCGCTGCGCCGTGCGCGAACGCATGATCGATTACCTCGACAGCACCCATCCCGAGGCGCTGCCGCGCCAGCGTGTGGACCTGTCGCGCGCCGATGCACGCGAAGGCGCGGGCGTGACACAGGGTGCGGCGTTGCACGCAATCGATGCAGGATCGGCGCAAGTCACCGAGCAGACCGCTTCGCCCGGTGCCGAAGACGTCAACGCTGCGGATACCGGCAGCAGGACGGAACCGCCGCAGGCGGTTCCGTCGGATGTCGTTCCATAAAAGGTGATGGCGAACCGGTCGAAGCTGCGGACACGCCGTACCCCGCGGTGATGGATGACAATAGAAGATCGGACAGGTTTCGATGCGGTATCGATCATCGGACCTGGCCTCTAGTCCCGCTATCTTCTATTCGTCACAGGACACCGCTCATGAAGCAGCACACTGAGAAGAAGTTCACCCGCACTCCAGATTCGCGCCTCTCCTCGTTGGATCGCGTGCGCCTGCAGGGGCGCTCCTTGCCGGCTGCGTCTGCCATCGCAGCGGCGGCCGCTTTTCTGCTCGGCATGGCGGGCTGTGCCGCGACAGGCAGTGCAGCCGGGCCGATGATGGTCGATCAGCGCGTCGTGGTAGAAGGCCAGGTCGCGAGCGTCGACCTCTCGCCGATGGCTTATGACGGCGATGCGCTTGTCGTCGTAACGAGCACCACGCAAGGCGACATCACCGTGCATCTGCCGGCCCGCCGCAACCTGTGCAAAGCGCAAGGTCTGGACCTGATGGATGAACTCAAACCCGGTGACCGCGTTCGCGTCGAGGGCTTGGCCACAGGACCGGGCGAGATCAGGCTGTGCCAGGACGCCGCCGATCGCTTGCAGCGTGTCGAGTAATTCGGGGAGCTGCGTCTCTGGCCTGCTTCTTGAAGTCCGCCGCCGATCCATCGTCGTGTTGCGATGTGTCGCTGCCCCCGGACGAGATCGGCGGAGAAGCGGGTTCCGAGGTCTGGGACGACTCTGATGGGTATCGCTGCGCTCAATCCATCCTACGGAGCTCAACCGACCCAGGCGTGGCTCAACGCGCCGTCACCCCGCCGAGGTGCCGCGCCAGGAACGCAAGCAATTGCCTGTAGTACGCCTCGCGATGCGGCCGGGTGACGAAACCGTGGCTCTCGCTGTCGTAGTAAAGCGTCTCGACCGCGACGCCATGCTTGCGCAGTGCCTTTTCCATGCCGCGGGTGTGCTCGATCGGCGCGATCGTGTCCTGGCCGCCTGCAGCGAGGAAAACCGGAACCTTGATGCGATCGGCCAGGTTGACCGGTGAGCGCGCCGCAAGCGTCTTGCGATCGCCCATCCAGTCGCTGCTCCAGTTGCCGGCCCACTCGGCATAGCGCGCGTTGTCGCGCACTTTCTGCGGCAGGTCGTACACACCCACGTAGCCCGCGGCGCAGGCGTAGAGTGCGGGCTCGCGCGCCGCGCCCATCAGCGCCGCGTAAGCACCGTAACTGGCGCCGTAGATGCAGATCTTTTCCGGATCGGCGATTTTCTGCTCGATCAGCCAGCGCGTAGCGTCGGTGACATCGTCCTGCATGGTCCCGCCCCACTCGCGGGCGCCACTGTTCTCGAACTTCCGGCCATAGTTGCCCGAGCCTCGGAAGTTGACCCGCAACACGGCATAACCGGCGGCCGCGAGCAGTTGCGTTTCGTCATCGAAATCCCAGCGGTCGAACACGCCGAACGGTCCGCCGTGCGGCATCACCACGGTCGGCAACGGCCCCGACCCGGCACCTGTCGGCGTGGTGAGGTAACCATGCAGCGCCACGCCGTCGCGAGCGGCGAGATTGACTGCGCGAGTGGGCGCGATTTGCGCGCGCTTGAGCCAGGCCATTCGGGTGAACACCGGCGACAGGCCGGGGTTGGTGAAGTCCGCGAGGAAATACGCGCCGGGATCGCGATCGCTCCAGACCCGCACCATGGCGTAGCGATTGTCGCTCGTGAACGAGCTGATCGACACCGCCGAGCCTCGGGCAGCCTTCTCCAGCGCACGGTAGACGCGGGCGATCGGCGCATTCTCGTCGAAGAAACGCAGCTGCATGCCGCCGGACATGTAACGCGCGCCGATGGGCGTGCGTCCATCGTTGTCGTAGAGGATGTTCAGCGGATCGACATCGGGATCGCGCAGCACCAGCTTGCGCTCGCGCGTCTGCGGGTCCCAGGCCTCGATGGTGTTCGGACCCTCCTGCTGCGTGACCTCGAGATAGGCGATCCCACCATCAGCCGAGAAGCCGAGCGGCGTCATGAGGCGGCCGCTGGCAGCCTCGTCATTGACCAGCGACCAGTCGTCCGCGTTGCCGGCGCGGTAATAGAGCTTGCGCACGTTGTGGTCGTCGGCGCCGTGGGCGAAGCGGACCACGCCCTTGCCGTCGATGGCAAAACTGGAGCGGCGCAGCGGTGCCTCGGCGACGGTCTTCAGCCCGCCGGTCTGGACGTCCATCCGGAACACGCGCGTGACCGGCGTCTCCTGCGCCGACCACGTGCCGATCAGCACGTGCTCCGGATCATCGGGCAGCGTATCGATGAGCGAGGCCATCTGCCGGTACCGGCTCTCGCCGATCCGCGTCGCCCGACCGTGCGCAGCGGTTTCGCCGAACAGCATCTTCGTTCGCGCATCTCCGATCTTGAAACCATACAGTTCGCCCGTCAGCCAGGCCTCATCGCGGCTGCCTTCGGTCTCGCCGGTCGACAGCACGATGCGATCGTCGCCGACCCACCAGAAATCGGCGATCGCCGAGTGCTTGCGGCCGGCTGCAGTGGTCACGATCTTGCCGCCGTCGCGCTCGAGCACCATCAGTTGCATGCGATCCTCGGCCTGCACGGTGGCCGCGTAGTGCTTGCCGTCCGGCGAGATCTTCAGCGTCTCGAAGGTGTCGTCGCGCAGGAACGCGTCCATGTCGACCGGTTCGCGCGCCTGCGCGCACAGGCACAGCCATGCGACCGCAAAGCAGGCGACCTGCCACAGTGTCCTTGTCATGTTTGCCCCCTGCTTCCGCACCACCCCTGGACTGGGACGGTACCTTACCCGAGTTCGCTGCATTCGTAGTCCGTAGGACGGGTTGAGCACAGCGATACCCATCGGCGGCCTTTATCGGCTGCACGCGACGGCCCGCCGCAGTAGCCTGTTGCGATGGACTCCCTGATCGCCGCCGCCGGGCGCGCCCTCGCCGCGGGCGACGCGCTCGCTGCACTCAAGCGCGTCGCCCTGCGCGACGATCCGCCGGCGCTCGCGCTGCGCGGCATCGCGATGGCGCAGCTCGGCGAATACCCGCGCGCCCGCGAACTGCTGCGGCGCGCCGTGCGCGGCTTCGGCGCCCGCGAGGAGCTGGCGCGCGCGCGCTGTGTCGTCGCAGAGGCCGAGGTGGCTCTCGCCATGCGTGATCTCGGCGGCTCGCCGCGCACGCTCGCGGCCGCGGCGACCACGCTCGAGGCGCGCGCCGATCGCGCCAATGCGTTGCAGGCGCGATTGATCGCCGTACGCCGGCTGCTGCTACTCGGCCGCCTCGAAGAGGCCGCAGCCGCGCTTGTCCACCTCGATGCAAGCGGCCTTCCAGCATCGCTGACCGCAATCGCCGAACTGGCCGCGGCCGAACTAGCGCTGCGTTCGCTGCGCACGGTGCCGGCGCAAGCGGCACTTGGCCGCGCCTTCGATGCGGCCGAACGCGCGCGCGTGCCCGCGCTGCTTGCAGAGGTGACGGAAGCGCGCGCCGCGCTCGAACGTCCCGCAGCCCGTCGCGTCGGTGCTGGCCACGAACAGCCATTGCGCCTCGACGAAGTCGAAGCGCTGCTCGCCTCGGGCGCGCTCGTGGTCGACGCCTGCCGTCGTGGCCTGCGTGCCGGTGTCACCTGGCGGCCGCTGACGCGCCGGCCGTTGCTGTTCGCGCTGGCGCGCGCGCTCGCCGAGGCGTGGCCCGGCGACGTCGACCGCAATGCGCTGATCGCGCACGCGTTCCGCACGCGCCATCCCGACGAAACGCATCGCGCGCGCCTGCGCGTCGAAATCGGCCGCTTGCGCAAACTCGTCGCACCACTCGCGGACATCGATGCCAGCGCCCGCGGCTTCGCCCTCGTGCCGCGCGGCGAGCGCGAAGTCGTCGTGCTGATGCCGCCGATCGACGGTGAACAGGCGTCGCTGCTGGCGCTGCTCGCCGACGGCGCGGCCTGGTCCACCTCGGCGCTCGCGCTGGCGCTCGGGGACAGCCAGCGCACGGTGCAGCGCGCGCTGGTCGAGCTGGAGGCCGCCGCGCAGGTGCGTTCGATCGGGCGTGCGCGCGCTCAGCGCTGGCTGGCGCCGCCGCTGGTCGGATTCACGACGATCTTGTTACTCCCCGCTGCGCTGCCGCCTGAGTAGATTGTTCCTGCGGCGCCGAGACGAGCGCCATCAGGAGCCAGGCAATGAGCCCCACCCGCAGCACGACAGACAAGACCAAGGCACAAGTCACGGCGCGCACCGCAGAAATCGTGCGCGAATACGGCCCGTTCGACGGCATCGACAAGATCGCCGGCGTCACCCACGACGGCCAACGCGTGTGGGCCGCGACCGGCGCCAGGCTGGTCGCCTTCGATCCCGACAGCGGCGAACTCGCGCGCACGCTCGACCACCCCGGCGACGCCGGCACGGCGTTCGACGGCAAGCACCTCTACCAGATCGCCGAATCGCGCATCGACAAGATCGATCCAACCACCGGCAACGTGCTGGCGTCGATCCCGGCGCCCGGTCATGGCGGCGACTCGGGCATGGCTTGGGCCGAAGGCAGCCTGTGGGTGGGGCAGCATCGCGATCGCAAGATCCACCAGATCGATCCCGAGACCGGCGCCGTGCTGCGCACCATCGAGTCCAACCGCTTCGTCACCGGCGTGAGCTGGGTCGACGGCGAGTTGTGGCACGGCACCTGGGAGGGCGACGAAAGCGAATTGCGCCGGATCGATCCGGACAGCGGCGCCGTACTCGAGCGGCTCGAGATGCCGCCAGGCGCGGGCGTCAGCGGACTGGAGTCCGACGGCGCAGACCTCTTTTATTGCGGCGGCGGATCGAGCGGCAAAGTCCGCGCGGTGCGGCGGCCAAGAAAAAGCGAGTGACCGGAAAAAGGAGCACACCATGAACACCGCGACTACCGAAATGAACATCGCCGACCATCCCGTCGTCTCCCGCGACCAGTGGATTGCCCAGCGCAAGAAACTGCTGGCGCGCGAGAAGCAGCTGACGTACCTGAGCGACGAGATCGCGCGCGAGCGCCGCGCGCTGCCGTGGGTGCGCGTCGACAAAGATTACGTCTTCGATACATCAGAAGGTCCGCGCACGCTCACCGACCTGTTCGAAGGCCGACGCCAGTTGCTGGTGCAGCACTTCATGTTCGCGCCGGGCTGGGAACAGGGCTGCAAGAGCTGCTCCTACATGGCCGACCACAACGACGGCGCCAACCTCCACCTGCCGCAGCGCGACGTCACGTTGCTGGTCGTCTCGCGTGCGCCGCTGGCCGACATCGAGCGCTTCCGCCAGCGCATGGGCTGGCAGTTCAAGTGGGTGTCCTCGCAGGGCAACGACTTCAATTACGACTTCGGCGTCAGCTTCACGCCGGAAGAGATGAGCAGGGACGAGGTCTATTACAACTACGTCATGCAGTCCTTCGCGCACGAGGAAGCACCCGGCGTCAGCGTGTTCTACAAGGATGACGCCGGCGACGTCTTCCACACCTATTCGCGCTACGGGCGCGGCGTGGAAGTGATGATGCACGCCTACAACCTGCTCGACCTCACGCCCAAGGGCCGCGACGAGGACGACGTGGGTGGCATGGGCTGGGTGCGCCACCACGATCGTTACGCCCCGGAGCCGCGTGCGAAGACGGCGTCCGCGGACGGTTCGTGCTGCGAAGCGCGGTCCTGAGTCCGCGCGCCGGGATGCATGTGACATGGCAACCCTATGGCCATGGCTCGCAGTCGCCGGGCTCGGCGCCCTGCATGGATTGAGTCCGGCGAGCGGCTGGATGTTCGCCGCCGCCTGCGGCATGCGCGCGCGCGACGCGACGCAGGCACAACGCGCCCTGCTGCCGATCGCGATCGGCCACGCCGCGTCGGTCGCGATCGTGGCTGGCGCGTTTGCGTTGGGCATGTGGATGGATCCCACGCAAGTGCAAGGCCCGGCCGGCGCGCTGCTCATCGGCGTGGCATCGTATCGATGGCTGCGCGGAGCTGCGCAGCGCACGCCGATCAACACGCAAGTCGGACACGCAGGCATCGCGCTGTGGTCCTTCCTGATGGCCACCGCGCACGGCGCCGGCATGATGCTGGTCCCGGCGCTCGTGCCGTTGTGCATGACCAACAATCCGGCAAGCGAGATCAATGCGTCGGGCTCGCTGTTCGTGGCACTGGCAGCCGTCAGCGTGCACACCGCAGCGATGCTGCTCACGACCGGCGTCATCGCCACCGGCGTGTGCCGCGGCATGGCCACGCAGCCTCGCTTGCTGAGCGGCATGGCGCCGCGTCAGGTCTGGACCGCGGCGTTGGCCGTTACCGGCGTGCTGTTGATCGCGTCTCGCTAGTCAGTCGGGAATCTCGGCCTGCACCAGCTGCGCCAGCAACGTCAGCGATTCCTGCCATCCGAGATAGCAACCTTCCAGCGGAATCACGTCGGGCACGCCTTCCTGCACGATGTTGATCTCGGTGCCGACGGACACGGCCTTCAGCGTAACCGTCACGTGCATTTCGCCGGGCAGGTTCGGATCTTCGAAGCGGTCGGTATGGCGGATGCGTTCGTTGGGAACCAACTCCGTGTAGGTCCCGCCGAACGCGTGGCGGTTACCCGTGGAGAAGTTGGTGAACGACATGCGATAGCTGCCGCCGACGACGGCGTTGTTCTCGTGCACCTTGCCGGTGAAGCCGTGCGGTGGCAGCCACTTGGCCTTGGCGTCGGCATCGAGGAAGGCGCGGTAGACGCGGTCGGGCGGCGCGCTCAGGACGCGGTGGAGGCGGACGGTGTTCTTGTTGGTCATGTTGTTTTCTCCGAAGTCAGAGGATGTCCCTCTAGTTAGGCGACGCTCGGTGATGACCGAAATCGACACGTCACCAAAATGATGCCTGAACGTGCCTCTTTGTCCCGCTCAATCCGGCAGCGCCGCGACCGCGACCGCGACCGCGACGATTTCGATCACGATGTCCGGCTGCGCAAGCGCTGCGACCCTCTCAAGCAACGTGCCTGGCCAACGACAAGCGGGTATCGCGAGATCAATCTGGAATGTCGGCCTCGACCAGCTGCGCCAACTGCGCAAGCGACTGCTGCCAGCCTGCGTAGTGCCCGTCCTGCGGCTCGTCGGTCCCCTCTTCCTGCGTCACGATGTCGAGCTCCGTACCGACGGACACTGCCTTCAGCGTGATCGTCACCTGCGTCTCGCCGGGCGCGTCCGAGTCTTCCAGTCGGTTTGAATAGCGGATGCGCTCGTTGGGAACCAGTTCCTCGAAGGTCTCGCCGAACGTATGGCGGGTACCGGTGGAGAAATTGGTGAACGACATGAAGTAACTGCCGCCGACGACGGCATCGATCTCGTGCACCTTGCCGGTGAACCCCTGCGGCGGCATCCATTTGCCCATGGCATCGGGATCGAGGAAGGCGCGATAGACGCGGTCGGGCGGCGCGCGCACTACGCGGTGCAGGCGGAAGGGGTTGTTCGTGGTCATGGCGTGGTTCCAAGCTCAGAGGACGGCCCTCTGTATGGACGACGATTGGTGATGACCGGAATCGACACGTCGAGGTCGATGCCAGAGACGGTTCTCTCTAAACGGTCTCCCGTCCCCCTTCTCGTCGAGGTGTCGAACGGCCTCGAATTTCCGTGTCCGACCTTAACCCGTAGCCGCGTTGCACTGAGAGAAGGCCTGGCATTTCCCCCAATTCAGGCTATTGCAGGAGACTGCAATGCGAATCAAGCCCACGCATCACCAAGCGAATCTGGGGTTAGTGACCAAGCTAACTGTCATGACGCTAGCCAGTGCCGTCGCCGGAGGCTGCACAGGCAACATCTCGACACCTTCGCCCCCGACTCCCGGCGGCGCGGCTATGCCTTGTCCCGTGCTCCCCGCCACGCTCAACGTACCCATCACTCCCGGCATGTGCGCAGGGGTGCGGTTGGCGAATGTCGCGCTCGCCTGTGGTGGCGCAGGCAACGTGCCCTTCAGCCTGTCCACGACACCGGGCGGCGCAACCCTCATCGACGCGACGCTTGCCAACGGCAGCGTGGTCACGACAACGGCAACGCCGGTCGATGGCAGGTGCTTCGACGGCATCTCGGTGAACATCGGGATTACGGTCGGCCTTCGCTACACGGCCGAACAAGGCCAGGAGACGTCGGGCCCGACCAGCGGCGCGGCTTGCATCGTGCGCTCCAGGGCCGACTTCACCCAGTACGTTACGAACGACCCGTTGCTGATACACCCGGGTGTCGAAGATCTGCTGAAAGGCGAGATCCACAAGATTCTCGACACGCAAATCGTGCCGGCGCGTTGCGTGCGATGGAGGCCGCTATAGAGGTTTGTCGGTGCGCTAGCAAGCCATCGCGTCATGGCCGGGCACCCGGTGATTCGAACTCGAGTGTTTTCCGACCACTTCAACGTGGTCGTGCAACCAGCGCAGGTCGGACAGCGTGGCAAGACCGACCAAGGCGGTCGCCACTCAGCGACAGCAGGGAGCGATCACCCGTAGCGCAGCTCCCGCTCGTCCGTGGAGATCAGCCCGGCATTGCCCAACATGCAGCGGACGCGGCTCTCCAGATACTGGTAATCCTTCTTGTCGATCGCCTGCCCGATGCCGCCTATGAATCCCGCGACGCCTTCGAGTACGTAGTCGGCGTGCGTTTCCTCGATGAAGCGTGGCAGGACCGCTTCCAGTTCGTCGAGCTCTGCGACGAGTTCGATCCGGGTCGTCACATGGCTGGCCTGTTTGCGCGGCGTCAATCCGTAGGCTCGCGACATGAGTCCCAGGCGTTCCCGCACACGCCTCGTGTCTTGCGACCCGGCATGCGCGACGATGGTGGCGGCGTCCGCTGCAAATGCCTCGAGCTGTCGTTCCACTGGCACGACATCGACCAGCGTGGGCAGCCCTGCTTCCAGGGCATCCAGCTCCTGGTTCAGTTGTTCGCGCGTGTAAGGCATGCCCCGATCCTGCGCGTTGCAGTGGTGACGATGCCGTTATCGAGGAGCCATCGGGAGATCGCGCCGCTCACGACGCGCTTAAGGCGCTCCTGAATGCGGCGCGGTCTTGGCCATGATCAAGGCTGGCATCTCAGAGCGCGATCCGATCTGCCGAAGCCCCTCTCTTCAAACATAGTCACTGACCTTTTTTGCTGCGCAGCACGCACTACTCCGCTTCGCGCCACCAGGCCCTTGTCGCCTGCGGCGCCGACAGATCGAAACGCTCGCCCATCGCCGGCGTGGCCAGCGCGATGCCGCGCTCGGCACCCAGCGCGGTCACGCGTTCGAACGGATCGCGCCAGCCGTGCATCGCCAGGTCGAACGTGCCGTTGTGCACGGGCAGCAGCCAGCGGCCGCGCAGGTCTTCGTGCGCCTGCACGGTCTGCTCGGGCAGCATGTGCACGTACGCCCACTGCGGATCGTAGGCGCCGGTTTCGATCATCGTCACGTCGAACGGGCCGAAGCGGCGTCCGATCTCCTTGAAGCCGTCGAAGTAGCCGGTGTCGCCGCTGAAGAACACACGCAACTCGTCGCCACCGTCATCGTCCGCTGCATCGACGATCGCCCACGACGCCCACAGCGTCCGGTCGCCGTCGAACAGCCCGCGCCCGGAAAAATGCTGGGCCGGCGTCGCGGTGAAGCGCACGCCGTCGAACGACGCGCCCTGCCACCAGTCCAGCTGGCGCACTTTGTCGGCGGGCACGCCCCACGCGATCAGCCGGTCGCCGACGCCGAGCGGCGTGAGGAACACGTCGGCGGTCTTCGCCAGTTGCACGACGGTGTCGCGGTCGAGATGGTCGTAGTGATCGTGCGAGAGGAGTACGCCACGCAGCGGCGGCAGGTCGGCCAACGCGATCGGCGGCGCGTGGAAGCGGCGCGGCCCCGCCCACTGCACCGGCGAGGCGCGCTCGGCGAACACCGGATCGGTGATCCAGAAACCGCCGCGCAGCTTGATCAGCAGGGTCGAGTGCCCGAGCCGGAACAGGCTGCGGTCCGGCGCGGCCTCGAGCTGGGCGCGGGTCAGCGCCGCGACCGGCAGCGGCGCCCGCGGCGCGGTGTCGTCGGGTTTGTTGAACAGGAAGTTCCACAGGATGCGGTCGGTCTTGGCCACGCCCTCGGCAGGCCGGGGCGTGGCATTGCGGAAGCGGCCGCCGGCCGACTGCGGCGAATCGGGGTAGGCGGCGACGGGCCGGTCGGTGGCGGCGAAAGACAGCAGGCAGGCGCTCATGGTCAGGATTCCGAGGGTCAGGGCGAGGCGTCGCAGGCGACGGAAGCGGGGGCGGGGGCGGAGGCGGGCGGGGTCTGGGCGCATCGGCGGGGTCATTCGAGAACTACACGGTGCAGTGTATTTCCAGTTCACCGAAAAGTAAACCCGTCGGTGTAAACTTTCGCCATGTCCTCTCAGCCCGCCCCCACCCGCCTGACCGACCGCAAGCGCGCGGCCATCCTCGACGCCGCCGTGGCCGAGTTCCGCGACTCCGGCTACGAGGCGACCAGCATGGATCGCATCGCCGCCAGCGCCGGCGTGTCCAAGCGCACCGTCTACAACCACTTCCCCAGCAAGGAGGCGCTGTTCACGCGCATCCTCGAGGAGATGTGGGAGCGCGGCGCCGACGGCCTCGACCTCCCCTACCGCGGCGACCGTCCACTGCGCGCGCAACTGATGGAACTGGTGGAGCAGAAGATGCGGCTGCTGCACGACGCCAGCTTCGTCGACCTCGCCCGCGTCGCCATCGCCGCGGGCGTGCACTCGCCGGACCTCGCGCGCGAGTTGATCGCGCGCCTCGGCAACCGCGAAGAGGGTCTGACTACGTGGGTCCGCGCCGCCGCCGCCGACGGCAAGCTCAAGACCAAGGACCCCGTCTTCGCCTCCATGCAGTTGCAGGGCCTGGTCAAGGGCTTCGCGTTCTGGCCGCAGATCGCCATGGGCCAGCCGCCGCTGACCGTAGCGCAGCAGAAACAAGTCGCCGACGCGGCCGTGGAGATGTTTCTGGCGTATTACGCGGCGCAAGGGCCTGCGTAGGGTCTTGAGGCGTCAGGAGGATCGATCGGGGAATGGCCTCTGACCCGTTTTTTCCAGGCCGAACCCTCACGTTTCCTGCGTTTTCCTTCAAAGGGACACACCTGACGAAGGGGCCCGAGCATGTACGACCCGAGCAAGCACGTAGTGCATTCCGAGAATGGAAAGCTGGCGGGCGCCAGCCCGCGGGCAACGACATCGCGCGACGACATCCGACGGATGATCGCGGCGGCCCTGGCAGCGGGCGCGGACCCCGAACTCATCGTGCATTTCCACGGCGGTCTGGTCGACAAGAAGGCGGCGTTGGAGATCGCGGAACGTTTGTGGCCGACGTATGCCGGCGCGGCGCGCTATCCGATCTTCTTCGTGTGGGAAGCAGGACTGATAGAGTCGATCAGAAACAACTTCAAGGACATCGGCAACGACAAGCTGTTTCAGCAGCTGGTCAAGAAAGTATCGCGCTGGGTGCTCAAGCAGATCCCTGCCGGCGTCGGATTGAAGGGCGAAGGCGGCAACACCGACGAGGGCCGCCTGGAAAAGGAATTCGATCAGTATTTCGCCGGAACCCGAAGCGAGCTTCCGACGGCGCTCCAGAAAAGCTCGGCGGCCTCGCCGTCCCTCAAGAGCGTGCGCGCGACAGCAAGCGAGGCGGTGCTGGCCGACGAGATCCAGGCCGACCTGGAAATGGATGCAACCTTCAAAAAAGAACTGTCGACGATCCACAACGATATCTCGCCCGCCGATGTCGCCGATCCCCAGCGAAAGGGCAACGGCTTAGGCGCGACGGTCAGTAAACGCACCGAGATCTCCCCGCAAAAGGTCGACGAGGTATTCGACATTTCATCGAGGGAAAGAGGTGTCTTTACCGTCGCGACCGCCGCCATCTTCATCGCGAAAGTTGTCGTAGCCGTGGTACGCCGCTACCGGGCCGGGCGCGCGCATGGCTCCTACACCACGATCGTCGAGGAGATCCTCGCCAGGGCCTACATCGACAAGATCGGCGGCGTCGTCTGGCAGCAAATGAAAAAGGACACGGCCGACTCCTTTACCGATCCCGCCACGTCGGCGGGCGCGGCCTTGCTGGCCGAGATCGCCTCCCAACAGGCTGCAGGCAACAAGAAGTTCAAGCGGATCATCCTCGTCGGACACTCCACGGGCGCGGTTTTCATCAGCAACCTGATCGACGCGAGCGCGCGCTTGCTGCCGGACGCCTCTTTCGATGTCGTGTTGTTGGCGCCCGCGGTGACCTACAAGAAACTCGCGGCCACGCTGAACAATCACGGCGCCCGCATCCACAAGATCCGTCGCTTCGGCATGCGTGACGAGGTGGAGGTGGAGGATGTGCTAGTCCCCATCGTCTATCCTCGATCCTTGCTGTATTTCGTCTCCGGGTTGATGGAATTCTCAGATGACGAACCCACCGAACGCGTGGCCGACACGCCCCTCGTCGGCATGCAGCGCTTCAGCGTCAATCCCGCGACGTTCACCGAACAGGACCATCCGGATATCGCGGCGGTCGAAAAATTCATCGGCAACCGCACGGGGTCGATCTGGTCGGTCACGGAAGCCGCGGCGCTGGCCGGCCTAAAGAGCGGTTCGCGCAAGCACGGGGATTTCGATAACGACCCCGACACGATCGCATCGCTGGTACAGATCGCCGACAAGGGGTTTTAGCCGTGGCTCGCGAGAACGATTTCGCGATACTGGTCGGCGTGGGCGACTACCCCAATGCCGGATATGGCGACCTGCAAGGGCCTAGAAACGACGTGGAGTTTCTCTACGACTGGCTGGTGGATCCCTTGGGCGGCGATGTCAAGCCGGAGAACATCAGGAAACTCGTTTCCGCCAAGCCACCGAAAAAACCCATGGATGCCGACTACCCACCCACCGAGCGTGAGATTTGGGCGGCACTGAAAGAGATCGTCTTCGCGGGCGCAATGGAACCAACGCTGCGGCTGGACGGAAAGTTGTATCTGTATTTCTCCGGCCACGGCTTCTCCAACTTCATCGACCTGCAGAATCACGCGGCGATGTACACCGCGAACGCCGATGCAGCGCAATCGAGTCACGTCTGCGGGACGCGAATGGTCCATTGGTGCGCCCAGGCCGCGGCATTCGGTGAAATCGTGCTGGTGATGGACTGTTGTCGCGACAAGAAAGTCGCCAAGGAAATCGATCCAGCGCCGCTCGACCCTATTCGCAATGCTGCGATGAGCACCGTCAAGAAGTTCGAGATTTACGCCGTGCCGTTCGACGGGAAGGCGCAAGAGCGCGAGTTCGACGTAAAAGGCGACGGCAACAAACAGATGCTGGGCGTTCTCACCTACGCCTTCGTGCGCGCGCTGCACTGCGCGCCACCGACATCAGGCAAGCGGACCGCCGGCGCCATCAAGAATTTCATAGAAGGCACCTGGGGATCGATCGTCGGTGAAGATCGCATCGAAGCGCCGGAGTTCATTCTACCCACGCGGCAGGACATCGAGCTCACCACGGCGCCACCCCGGCCCATCCGGCGCCAGGCGAAGTTTTCCGTACCGTTGGTCGATGTGGCGACCCTCACCGTCCTCGACAGCGCCGGGCAAGTCGTCCAGCACGCCGAAATCGAGCCGGCGAAACACGAGGTTCGCTGGCACGACCGTACGCCGGGCGCGATCGCCGTCGAGCCCTTCGATGGCAACGCGCTGCAACTCGATCTGCTGGCAGAAGTCTATGAGCTCCGCCTGAGCCGCGCCCACGCGCCCGACGTCGCGACCTTCGTGAGGATGCTGGGAGGCGACGATGTCATCATCTCCGTTTGAACTCAGCGTCCAGAGCGCAGACCCGCTCGCGATCGTCGAAATCGCCAACGGCACCTATTCGTTGGTAGCGCAGGGCGAAGGCCGGGTTAGCCATCGCGCCGAACCGGGGCTTTACATTGCTCGCGTCAAGCACAAGGACCGTGTGGAAGAGCGCATCGTGCGTCATGGCGCCGAGGACCAGCTGGTGAGCTTCGACACGCCGACCATGACGCCGGCCGCGTCCTTGGTAGAGCAGGCAGGTCAGGTGCTGGCTCGACATATTCACGACTCGCGCGCGGCCGCCGGGCTGACAAGTTGGATCACCATCGCCATCAAGGGCATTCGGGACGCCGAAAGCGGCGCGTTGTCGACGCCTGGCTTCCGGCCTTCCGATTTCGAGGTCTGTGGAATCGACGGCACGGCCAAGCATGTTTTTGATGCGGCGACCATTGAACAGGCAGCGCCGGTCGACAGCGAAAACAGCGTCTACCCCGGCGAGGTCGCCAGCGTCGACGTACCTGTCGGTTGGTATGCCTTGGCAATGCCAGGACCGGCGGGCGCACGCGTATTGCTGCCTCTCTTCGTCTCCAATCGCTTTTCTCCGACGATCTTCGTGGAAACGAAGGTCGACCTGCACGGCGTTCCCTGGCTGGACTTCGATCGTTTGTTGGTGAGCTACGACGCGCACGAATTCGACAGCTATACCGATCCACTGCGTCTGCGGGCGATCGAGATGGCGAGGCGCTCGCTCGAGCTGGGCCGCAACAACCTGACCAAGTCCCTCATGAACGTTCTGCTCCAACAGAAATTCCAGGACCCCACGCTCGGGCTGCTCGCACTACAGCTGCTGCTTCTCGACCAGGGCCAATCCTCGCGGCCACCGTCAGATGCGTTGGTGTCTGTTGGCGAGACGCTGCCAAGCAAGAATGCCAGACGTTCTGAAGCCACCAAGAAAGCTGCCGCGCAGGAAGCCGAGCGCGCGTCGATGTTCAACATCGTCATGCAACACATGGTGGATGCTTTCGATTACGCCGAGCATCCGGACCTGGTCATTGCACGGGCCCAAGCGCGCAAGAAGAAATGGTCGGTACCCCAAATGCCAGGCGACGACGAGCCCCTCACCGGCCCGCCTTTGCTGCGTGCTAGCTGGAATAACATGATCTGCATGCCCAACCGTAGCCGCGAGGTGGCGAGAAAGAGGACGCTGCTTCACGACGTGGGCCACTCCTTGCTGTGTGCGGGTGTTTGGGTGATCTGGAAGCAGGTGGCGCACGCGTCCGATGATGTCCAGGTCCGTGCCAGGATCGCTTCTCCCGGTTGGCGCGACTACCTGACGACGGTCGTTGGTCCTCCGTTATCCGATGCCGTCGAGACGGTGGCGATGACCACACCGGCGCGTGCGCCGCGATCCGCGGACGCGCTGCTGGAAAAGGCCGTCGATCTCGTGCGGGCTCATGACTTTCTGCAAACGGAGATGCGCGAGGGACTGCTAGCGAATCCACTGTTCGGGACGGTTCTAGATCGGGCAGTCGTAAAGACGGTGCTGCAGCTCGCCAACTTCGAAAGCGACAACGACCAGAGCGTGCCGCGAGGCTACTCGAGCCAGATGGCGAAGTCCTTCACGTTGCCGTTGCCCATGGTGACCGACTCGATTTCCCGCGTGCAGCATGTCCTTGCCAAGCGCGTGTCCTTGGGCGATGCGGTGCAGGCTCCCGAAAACGAGTCGATCGGCTCGGGCTTGCTGCAGGCGCTAAGTCCGAAAATCGGGGCGGAGTAGCGCCATAGCGGAACCGCCGCATGTCGTTCTGTAACGGTAGGGTTCATCGGTGTCCGACGACCCAGAAGGCGAAGTCCGCTACTAGCCACGCGAAGACTTAGGTCGGATGGCGCCTCGACGAGATCCAGAAACGGAAAACGCAATCGAGGCAGGCAAGCTCCCTGATTCATTCCGTTCGCTTCTTCGTCCCCGATCCGCCTGCCTTGGCCGCGCCGCGCTGGCACTCGCGTTGCCCTACACACAGGGGTCCACGCCGTCGCGCCGTCGCCGACCGCGTCGAACCGACACGCTGCGACGAGTTCGCGAGCCGCACTGCGGCATTCGCGACGAGACATCAGGAGCTTCGCATGGCCATTTTCCGACCCCACATTCCCGGCACCATTCCGAACCTTCCCACCTTCGAGGAACCCGAAGTCGCGCGTTTCCTGGTGGTGCCCGGTTCCGACGCCGGTTTCCTGCTCCCCGGTGGCGATCCGCCGATCAGCGACAGGCACATCCAAGGCCTGCATGCGCCGGGCGTCGTACCAGGCATGCCGGCAGTGTTGTTTTTCCGTACCCAATACGTCGCAGGCACCATCTTCACCGTGCGTCTGAATGCCTCGTTCGAATTCCAGTTCCGTGCCGAGGCCGCAGGCGCGCAGTCCTGGCACGAGATCATCGGGCCCGGCGTGCTGCGCGATCAGGGCAACGAACTCGTGCTCGTGGTCGGCCCGGGCGGGCAGGTCATTTTCTCCGAGATCGCGATCCTGTACACGTCCAACAAGTTGACCGTGACCAAGGAAATCGTGCTGGATCCGGGCTGAGCCCGGCGATCGCTCCGGCCGTGTGCTACGGCAAAATGCCAGAGTCCTTGTCAGGCCGATGAAAATGCACCTGAAGCCTTTTCTTCTGCAACATCCTACTCGGGCGGCGGCTGACATCGACACGTTGGGGACGCAAGCATGGCCAGCCTGAATTCTACTGAGTCCCCGCCCGAAGGTGACGTCACTGGCGCCGCTGCGAGAGACCGCGGTCGGAGATCGCTTGCTTGAGTACGGTCTCCTATCCGGTTTTTCGCTGGGCCATGGGCGGCGTCCTGGTTTCGCTCGGCTTCATGAGCGCGGTCGTCGTCTGGCACCTCGCCTTTCGCCCGCCGTCGATCGATCGCATGCCGCTTCCCGCGAGCCTCGTTTCGCTCGAGCAGGCGCCGGGTCGGACCCTGCTGCGGGAGAGCCGATTCACCGCGGACCACGCCGATCTCGCAGCTGCCTTCGAGCCGCAAATGCGGCGGGCGTACTGCGGCGTCGCCAGCGCCGTCGTGGTGTTGAACGCGATGCGCAAGGCCAACCCGCGGCTGACGCAATCGAACTTCTTCACCGACGCCGCAACCGACGTGCGCAGCGCACTGCGCGTGACGTTCGCAGGAATGACCTTGGCGGAACTCGCCGGACTGCTGCGCGCCCATGGCGCCGACGTCGCGTTGCATTACGCCGACGAAGTTCCCATCGACACGTTTCGCGCGATGGCGAGAAGCAACCTCGAAACGCGCGGCGATTTCGTCATCGTGAATTACCAGCGCGCGACGCTCGGCCAAGGCGAGATGGGCCACATCTCGCCGCTCGCTGCCTACAACCAACAGACCGATCGGTTCCTCGTCCTGGACGTGGCCTCCCACAGGTTTCCGCGGACGTGGGTGAAGACCGAGGATCTCTGGCATGCGATGCACACGCTCGATGCCGCGTCTGGCCGAACTCGCGGGTTCGTCGTGGTCCGCGAGGGGGACGCCGGACAGCAGTCGCAGTCGCGGACTCACCCCTGAGCAATCCGCCCCCATCGCGCACGGGCGTTTTCCCGACGCGGCCAGACGTGTGCATCTTCGGGCATCGATCGACACGTGATAGCATCAGCGCCGAAGGGGAGTAGCTCCCAATTGCTGTCGCCGTCATTACGAGCCCAGGCTCCGGTGCAGCAGCAGGCCCGACCAGGCCTGTGAGCAAGACCTTCGCCGACCACGGCGAAGGTGCATCACTCCGATGCAATCCGGCCGTGGCCATCGAGCCCGCCGCACTCTCCGAACCACCCGTCGAGCAAAGCAGCGCGTCGTCACGCGCTCGACCGATGGCTCGGGACGCAAAGGCTCTCCACGAGATCCATCCCCTTCGACGGAGATTCCCATGCTGTGCCCCACCTGCGACAACGTGAACCTCGCCATGACCGAACGCCAGGGCATCGAGATCGATTACTGCCCGAAGTGCCGCGGCATCTGGCTCGACCGCGGCGAACTCGATCGCCTCATCGAGCGTGCCGATCAAGCCAGTGTCCCACCGCCGCCAAGTGCGCCAGTGCAGCGGCACGACCAACAACACGCGCGCCACCCCGGCCATCCACACCGCGATCACCGCGATCACCGCGATCACCGCGATCACCGCGAGGGATACCCGAACAAGCGTCGCAAGTCGCTGCTCGGAGAATTGTTCGATTTCTGATCGGTTCCGTCGCGCCCAGGCATGACCCTGGGCGCGCCCACTTCCGCAATCGACACGACGAGATCTCCATGGACATGCTGGCCAACCCCGAACTCTGGATCGCCCTCGCCACCCTGACCGCGCTGGAACTGGTGCTGGGCATCGACAACATCATCTTCATCTCGATCCTCGCCGGGAAACTCCCGCCCGAACAACGCGACAAGGCGCGGCGCCTGGGCATCACGCTGGCCGCCGTGACACGGCTCGGCTTGCTGATGGCCATCGCCTGGATCGTCGGCCTGACCGCACCCTTGTTCTCGCTGTTCGGCCAGGCCTTCTCCTGGCGCGACCTGATCCTCATCGGCGGCGGCCTGTTCCTGATCGGCAAGGCCACGCACGAGATCCACCAGAAGCTCGAGGGCGCCACCGAGACGGTCACGGCAGGTGCAGCGACGGCAACGTTCGGCGCGGTGATCGCGCAGATCATGGTGCTCGACATCGTGTTCTCGCTGGACTCCATCATCACCGCCGTCGGCATGGTCGACGAGCGCTGGGTCATGGTCACCGCGATCCTGATCTCGATCGCCTTCATGCTGCTGTTCGCGAAGCCGATCGGCGACTTCGTCGAACGCCACCCGACCGTGAAGGTGCTCGCACTGAGCTTCCTGATCATGATCGGCCTGGTGCTGATCGCCGACGGCTTCGGCCAGCACATCCCGAAGGGCTACATCTATGCGGCGATGGCCTTCTCGGTGTTCGTCGAGATGATCAACCTGTGGATCCGCAAGCGCTCCGAGCGCAAGGTGGCACCGGTGAAGCTGCACGAGAAGTACGTGGGGGAAGGCCAAGCGGAATAGACGATCGCCACGGCGCACCCGGCGATCCGGGTGCGCCTTCGAACCCGCAAGCATTCAGCTGCAGCTGCAACGCCGGCATGTCGAAAGGTCGAACCTGCTCCCGTGTTCGTTAGTGCGTCGCCGCCGCAGCCGCGCCCGGCTTGAGCAGATCGAGCACCGCCACCGTCATCGCCTCGGTGCCCAGCCGCACCGACGGTTCCGGATCGATCTTGAACAGCGGCGAATGGTGGCCGGCCACCGGCGGACCGCCGGCCTTGGCCGCATCGAACGCGGCCTGTGGCGTACCGCCGACGTTGAAATAGAACCCGGGCACGCCGTGCTCGGGCTGCACGAAGTAGGCAAAATCCTCCGCGCCCATGCTGGTGCGCGGCTGCGACTTCAGCACGCCGTCGCCGAAGGCCTGCGCGAAGACGGTACGCAGTCGCGCGGTCAATGCCGCGTCGTTGATCGTCACCGGCGTCGCTTCGGTCGACAGCTTCACTTCCGGCAGCTTGTCTTCCGGCAGGCCGTTCATGCGGCCGACGTTCGTTGCGATGCGCTGGATGCCGTCGAGCAGCGTCTTGCGCACGGCCTCGTCGTCGGAGCGCACCGTCAGCTGCAGCTCGGCGCGGTCGGAAATGATGTTGTGCTTGGAGCCGGCATGGAACGCGCCGACCGTCACCACGCCCGGCGTCAGCGGCGAGATCTCGCGGCTGATCAAGGTCTGCAGCGCCATCACGATTTCAGCGCCGATCACGATCGGGTCCTTGCCCTGGTGCGGCGCCGCGCCATGCGCGCCGACGCCGTGCACCACGATGTCGATGCTGTCCGACGACGACGAGCTGATGCCGGGGTCGGCGACGATCGTGCCGGTGGGCGAATCGGCATCGACGTGGAAGGCGAGCGCGTAGTCGGGCTTCGGGAAGCGCGTGTACAGGCCGTCCTCGAGCATGCGCTTGGCGCCACCGATCCGCTCCTCCGCCGGCTGCACGACGAACACGACCGTGCCCCGCCACGCGTCCTTCATCGCCGCGAGCCTGCGTGCCGTGCCGATGAGCGAGGTGATGTGCACGTCGTGGCCGCAGGCATGCATCACCGGCGAGGCGACGCCGTCGACGCCGGTCTGCACGACGGTCGATGCGTTGGCCAAACCGTTGGCCTCCTTCAGCGGCAGGCCGTCCATGTCGGCGCGGACCAGCACGGTGGGACCGTCGCCGTTCTTCATCACGCCGACCACGCCGGTGCCGCCGACCTTCTCGGTGACATCGATGTCCGGGATCGCGCGCAGTTCCTTCGCCATCCGCGCCGCGGTGGCGGTCTCCTTGTAGGAGAGTTCGGGATGGCGGTGGAACCAGTCGAACAGCGCGGCCAGTTGCTGGTCGTAGTCGGCCTTGACGGCGGGCGCGAAGTCCGGGGCGGCCGCGGCCGGGAAGGACGCGAGCACGGCGAGGCACAGCAACGAGCTGAAGCGCATGGAAGTTCTCCCCAGGATCGACTTGCGCAGTATAGGCAGCACAATCAGTAGCCGCCGAGTCCTGCAGGGATACCCTGAGGGGAGTTCCTCGGTAGACAATCCGATGCGATACAGCCTCCGTACTCGACAGTCCCCCGACGCTTTCAGAGCGAGATCCGGCGATGAGTAACCCGAAGTGGGAACGGTGGATCCGGCTCGTTCGCGTGTTGCTCTTCATGTTCCTTTGCGCGGTGATCCTCATCCTGGCGAGCGTTGTCGCGAAGGCGTTGCCGCGTGGGCCCCCTGACCTACTGGTCGGCGGCTTGGCGGCGTTGGCGACCTACGTGCTGACCGTGTTATTCCTGCGCTGGGACCGCAAGCGGCTGCATGACGTTGGCCTCGCGCCAGACTCGCGTAGTGCGTTGAGATTCCTGGTCGGCGTGCTCATCGGCCTGGTGCTGGTCGCAGCGCACATGGCAATCATGTCTGTCGCTGGGCACGTGCGATGGGTGTCGACTGGACCCTCGGATGCGGGGCCGATCGCTATGGCCGCGCTCGCTTATCTTCTGCTCGCCTGTCGGGAGGAGATCGCATTTCGCGGATATCCATTGCGGCGACTGGCACCGGCGTTCGGTCCTTGGGGTGCGCAATGCATCGTGACCGCGATCTTCGTCGGAGAGCACCTCCTGGGAGGTGCCACATGGGTCAACGCCGTCGTGGGCGCAGGCCTCGGGTCGCTCGTCTTCGGCATGGCCGCGTTGGCGACCCGCGGCTTGGCGCTACCCATTGGCCTGCACGCAGCGTGGAACCTGGGCGATTGGGCGCATGGCGGAAAGGGTGGAGGCGGCCTTTGGTCCCCGGTGATCGATACGGCCTACGAATCAGAGGCTTCCACAGTCGCGATGGCCGGATACGCGATCGTCATGCTGTCCGCACTCGCGCTCTTTTGGATGGTTGAGCGCAGGACCGCACAGCGTGTCGGCAGAAACCGTGACTAACCCTCTTCCACGGGCGCCCGGTGCAATCAAATCTTGGCGAAGGTCGATCGTCATTCTGCGTACGAAGCCAATCGCCTTTTAGGCACAGGCATGCGCCCGGCCAAAGGGGCGCATCTGGTTATCGACTGATTCTCTCGTCGACCGCCATCATGGCTTCGGCCAGGGCACGGTCTGCCGCCTGCAACGGCTGCCGGAAGTGGACATCGGCAGGCACGATGACTGCACAGGGCACGCGATCCGCTCCGAAGATGAGGGCGACCGGCGAGAACGTGCCGTTCCTGTTATCCACGAACGAATACTGGATGTCGTGCTTGCGATGCTGGTACGCGCGATGGCGGATGTTGAGCTGTGATTCAAGTGCGTGCATAGATCCCCCGATCCGACCCCCTTGGTCTGTCTCGGTTGTAGGCGTCCATTCCAAACCGTCGCGTGAAGACAGGGGCAAGCGAAAGGTCGCCATTCAGTTACATCGGTACGCACCCTCGGCGATCGGGCCAGGAGCCTTACAGAACGGAGGCGGAGACCGTTTTCCATGGCGAAGCAGTCGGAGGTCGCACCCAGATTGCGTGGGGGGCGTCTACGCTTTCGACTCTGCGACGAAAGGTTTGGCGCCCATGTCTTCGCTTCGTCGGCTCAGGTGGCGTCGCCGACAGGCGATGGGTCGACACCTTCGTGTAATGGAAAAGGTGCCGGGTATTTGTTGTCATCGCAGCGCGCCTTGCCATCTGCAAGCATTGCCAAAGTATCCAGGACAGACATGGACAAACTACTCGAGGCCGTGCTCGATGCACACGGCGGACTGCAGAACTGGCGCAACATCCGGCGACTGACTGCTCGCATGTCCCTGGGCGGACCATTCTGGGCGGCCAGGGGCTGGCCGGATCTTTACACCAACCAGAAGGTGACGTTGGATCCGCATCGCGAGCACATCACGTTCTCTCCTTTCACCGATCCGCACGGCATGTCCGTATTGGATGTCGGTCCCGAACGCGTCGCCATTACGGATGGTGAGGGGAGGATCATCAACGAGCGCGCGAATCCACGATCTTCCTTTCCCAAAGACTTCGATCCCATGACTACGCCGTGGGATGCGATTCAAGTCGCGTACTTCACCAGCGCGGCGGTCTGGAACTACCTCACGGCGCCTTTCGTATTCACTTATCCGGGGGTCGTGGCCCGAGAGATTGAACCGTGGAAGGAGGGTGCAGAAACGTGGCGAAGACTGGCGGTCACTTTTCCGGAGACGATCGCGAATCACAATCCGGAGCAGGTGTTCTACTTCGACGATAGCTTGATACAACGGCGCATGGACTACTCGCCTGAGGTCACCGGAAGTCCGCCCGTGGCGCATTACTCGTATGACCACAAGGTCTTCGACGGATTCATATTTCCAACGCGCCGGCGCGTCTACCTTCACGATGCGAATGGCGTGGCGGATCAAAGTTTTGCGCCGATTACTGTCGATGTGGCAGCCGTGTCGATCGGGCGCGGTTAGGTCGGTCCGACGCGCCAACCTTAATAGTTCAGCACCGTCCGGGGAGATGCATACCAGCCCGATTGAACGCGGGCGTATGCTTGGAATGCCGCTTTTCCGGGAGCCGGCCATGAAACGCTTCCTCTTGATTTTGGTCACAGCGATCCTGTTGGCTGGGTGCGCCAGCACGCCCGTCGTCTACACCGACTACGATCCAGGCATCAGTTTTGCCGAGTACCGCACGTATGCCTGGACGCAGAAGCCGGAAGGCTTATCGCCGTTGGCGGAGCAGCGTCTGGTTGCAGCCGTCGATGCCAAGCTGCGCGAGCGCGGCTGGACCGAATCGACCAACCCCCAGGTCAACCTGACCGGCAGCTTCGTCACCGAAACCCGCTATCGAATGGACAGCTACAACAGTGGTCCGATGTGGGGTGGCTGGGGTTGGGGCGGCTGTTGCTGGGGACCTGGTTGGGGACCGGGCTGGGGCGGCTGGGGCGGTTTCGACACGACGACGACCATGCGCAGCTACACCTACGGCACGCTGGTACTCGACATGTTCGACGCGCAGACACGGCGCCCGCTCTGGCGCGGGATCGCACTGGGCACGGTCTCTGATTCGCCCGTCGCGCAGACCACCGCCATGCAGGCCGGCATCGACCGGATGTTTGCCCAATTCCCGCCGACGGTGATTGCGCAGATTCCCTGACCCACCGTCAGCGCCTGCCGCCCACGGACTCGATGCGCGCTCATACGGTGAGCGCCTACGCCGGCAAAGCGTGACGTTTGGAAAACGGGGTCAGAGACAGTTACGCCACTGACACTACTTACATAAAGATGGAACTGTCTCTGACACCACTTACATAGGCATGCGCCAGCGGCGATCGGGCTAGAAGGCTGAGAAGACGGAATAGAGATCAGATCGCGCCCTTCGCCTACGGCAGCCGCTCGCACCAGTACTGCAGTTCGCTGTGCTTGCTCGGCTCGTACACGGATTGGAGCCCGGTGAAGCCGTAGCGCGGACCATCGCCGAGGAACGGAGGGCGATGCTTGGACTGGTGGATCAGCACCGGTTCGCCGCTGACGACCGAATAGGTGTAGAGGTTGATCGCCGCCGCCCGCTCAGGCATGGCGACGTAGCTGGCCTTGAACTCGAAATAGCGTCCGATCTTGCGACCGGCCACGCGGTACGGCTGCGTGGTGGGCTCGGCGTCGACCACGAAGTTTTCGCCGCCGTAAATGATGTGGCAGCGCACGCTTGCAGCGTGTGCACACGGCGCGCACAGCAGCGCGACCAGCAAGGGGTAGCCGGCGCTATTCGCCACGGCACTCTCCGATGCGCGCATCGCCGCGCTTGCCGCAGGGGCTGGCAGCGGTGAAGTCGGGATGCGGCACGCCATTGCCGTCGAGGCGCGCGACGTAGGTGCGCCAGGCGACCACGCCGGCTTTGTCCATCGTCACCTTGAGCGTCCAGCCGGTCAGCGTCGCCGCGGTGTCGAAACCATTGAACAGGAAGTTGCCGAGGCTGTAGACGATCGGCCTGCCCTTGTAGATCTCGGCGCCCTGGGTGACGTGCGGGTGCGCGCCGACGACCATGTCGGCGCCGGCGTCAATCATCGCGTGCGCGAACACGCGCTGGCGCTCGCTGCTGTAACCCTCGTCCTCCCAGCCCCAGTGCAGGTACGGGATCACCAGGTCGGCGCCGTGGCGCTCGCGCGCGGCGATGATGTCCTCGATGACCTGCTCGTCCTCGCCGCTCCACGCAATGCCGGGCCTCGTCGCCGTGGCTTCGAACGCGCGCGGCTTGAACTCGTCGTAACCGAGGAACGCGATCCGGACGCCGTTGCGCTCGACGATCCAGGGTGCGTGCGCCTGCTCCAGGTTGTCGCCGCCGCCGAAATACGGCATGCCGGCATCGCGCATCAGCTGCAGTTGCTCGGCGAAGGCGGCCTTGCCGAAATCGCCGGAATGGTTGTTGGCGACCGAGAACGCATCGAAGTGCTTGGCCAGCACCGGCAGCGTGCGCGGATGGGCGCGGAACGTGTACGGCTTCACTTCGGCGACGCCGCCGGTGGCGACCACGCATTCGAGATTGCCGATGCGCAGGTCCGCAGCGCGCAGCCACGCCGCGAACGGCAGGAACGGGTCTTCCCCGCGCGCGATCATGTCGCCTGGCGTCTCCGCCACCATGATGTCGCCGACGATCGCGATCTCGACCGTGCCTTGCGCCGCGCCGGCCGTCGACGGCAGCAGCCAGGCAAGCGACAGCAGAAGGACGGGGAGGCGCATCGCCGCAGTCTGGCATGGGCGCATGGCCCAGGC
>CAWFMH010000008.1:0-35210 GCA_963816945.1 uncultured Gammaproteobacteria bacterium
GGCTGGCGCAATGCAGACCCTGCTGCTGTTCCTGGCGGTGTGGTGGCTGTGGATCTACACCTCGTGGTTCACCAATTTCCTCGATCCCGCGCGAAACCGGTGCGATTCTGCTGTTCGCGCTGATGCTCGGCGGCCTGCTGTTGTCGTCGTCGATTCCACACGCCTTCGCCGACAAGGGCCTGGTCTTCGGCGCCGTGTTCGCCGCGATGCAGGTCGGGCGCACCGTGTTCTTCGTCATCGCGCTGCATCGACATGGCAGTCCACGACAGTTCCGCAATTTCCTGCGCGTACTCGTGTGGCTGCTGGCTTCGGCCGTTTCTGGGTATCGGCGGCTCGCCGAGGGCCAGGCGCGCGTCGGCTGGTGGCTGGTCGCGGCCTCGATCGAGTACATCTCCCCGATCATCTACTTCCCCGTGCCGGCCTCGGAAGATCCAGCACCGCCGACTGGGACGTGGACGGCGCGCACATGGCCGAGCGCTGCATGTTGTTCGTGATCATCGCCCTGGGCGAGTCGCTGCTGATCACCGGTGCGACGTTTTGGAACTCGCGTTGAACGCGCAGACGATGGCCGCGTTCGCGGTCGCCTTCCTCGGCAGCGTGGCCATGTGGTGGATCTATTTCGACACCGGTGCCGAACGCGGCAGCGAGCGCATCGTGCATTCCGGCGATCCCGGCCGCATCGCGCGCATCGCATACACCTACATGCATATTCCGATCGTCGGCGGCATCATCATCTGCGCGGTCGCCGACCAACTCATCCTGGTGCATCCCGAACATGTCGCCGATGCCGGCATCGCCGCGATCCTCGGTGGCCCGGCCCTATACCTGCTCGGCACGGCATTGTTCAAGTGGGTGACCAATGATCGTCGCGGTCCGCCTTTGTCGCACCTGATCGGGCTGGGGTTGCTGTTGGTCCTGACACCGTTTGCTTTCGGACACATCCTGTCCGCGCTGCAACTCGGCGCAGCGGCGACCGCCATCCTGCTGCTCGTCGCGATCTGGGAAAGCCTCGCCTTGCGCAGGCCCGCAAAGCCACGCGCCGCATCGGGTTAGCGCGGGCATGGTGTGAAGAAATCATTAGCCCCGCGCCATGACCTTCGACACCTTCGCCTGCGCGCCCCGGCGTATAGTCCCGCGCTGCCCTGCCGGCCCCCGGCACGGATGCCCTCATCCCTGTGCCCGCTGTCCGGAGTCTACGTGACCGTCAACAAACCGCAAGTCCTGCTGCTGTCCTCGCCGTGACGTCGCGCTCGCCGCTTAGCGCGACGCGACACCCGCCGCCGACACCGCCGCCAAACCTGGCCGGCCGAAGCCAAGGCGCTGAAGCTCGACGAAAGCAAGCTGCCGCCGATGAACACCTTCAAGGTCGGCGACCTCGATACCAGCAAGAACGCGTGCAGCGACTTCGGCGGCTACGTCAACAGCAAGTGGCTCGCCGCCAACGAGATTCCGGGCGACCGCACGTCGTGGGGCGCTTCGAGATGCTCGACGAGCGCTCGGACGGCGCGCAGCGCCAGCTCGCCGAACAGGCAGCGGCGGACGCCAATGCGACCGGCATCGAGAAGATCGTCGGCGACTTCTGGGCGACCGGCATGGACGAGGCGAAGATCAATGCGCAAGGCATCGAGCCGCTGAAGGGCTACTCGAGCGCGATCGACGCGCTGGCCGAGGCCGCGATCGCCGACTACTTGCGCAAGCGTCCGCCAAGGGCGAAGGCGAGCTGTTCGGCTTCGGCCCGAAGCCGACTTCAAGGACTCGACGATGAACATGGCCTACGCCTCGCAGGCGGGCCTGGGCTTGCCCGAACGCGCGTACTACTTCGAGCCGACAAGAAGAAGCGCGACGCCTACCTGGCGCACATCGCCAAGGTGCTGGAGCTGTCCGGCGTGCCCGCCGCCGATGCGGCCAAGCAGGCCGAAGGACGTGGTCGCGTTCGAGACGCGGCTGGCGAAGGCGTCGAAGTCGAGCGAGGAGCTGTCGCGCGACGTCTAGCTGTACTACAACCCGATCACGCCGGCCGAAGCCGACAAGCTGACGCCGAACTTCCCGTGGACGAAGTTCTTCGAATCGCAGGGCATCGCCGTGCCGGAGAAGTTCTCGCTGGCGATGCCGGCCTTCCACCAGGAAGTCGGCAAGATGCTCGGCGACGTACCCGTCGAGCAGTGGCAGACCTACCTGCGCTTCCACACCGTCGATGGCGCGTCGCCGTACCTGAGCGACGCGTTCGTGAACGAGAACTTCGAGTTCTACGGCAAGACGCTGCGCGGCCAGAAGGAACAGAAGCCGCGCTGGAAGCGCGTGCTGGGCACCGTCGAGGGCCAGGCCGGCGAAGCGCTGGGCCAGCTGTACGTGAAGGTCGCGTTCCCGCCCGAAGCCAAGGCGCGCATGGAGAAGCTGGTGCACAACCTGCGCGAGGCGCTGAAGGCGCGCATCGAGAAGCTGGCCTGGATGAGCGCGGAGACCAAGAAGAAGGCGATCGAGAAGTGGGCGAGCTTCATGCCGAAGATCGGCTATCCCGACAAGTGGCGCGACTGGAACGGCCTGGCGACAAGCCGCGACAGCTACCTCGGCAACGTGCTCGCCGCGAACGAGTTCAACTACGAGTGGCACCTCGGCAAGATCGGCAAGCCGGTCGACCGGACCGAGTGGGGCATGACGCCGCAGACGGTCAACGCGTACTACAACCCGCTGCAGAACGAGATCGTGTTCCCGGCCGCGATCCTGCAGCCGCCGTTCTTCGATGCCAAGGCGCCGACGCGCTCAACTACGGCGGCATCGGCGCGGTGATCGGCCACGAGATGACCCACGGCTACGACGACCAGGGCGCGCAGTTCGACGCCAAGGGCAACTTCGAGGACTGGTGGAGCGAGCCGACGACAAGGGGTTCAAGGCGCTGACCGAGCAAGCTGGTCGCGCAGTTCGACGAGTACGAAGCCGCACCGGGCAAGAACGTCAACGGCAAGCTGACGCTCGGCGAGAACATCGCCGACCTCGGCGGCCTCGACGTCGCCTACGACGCGCTGCAGAAGGCGACCGCCGGCCAGCCCGACCCGAAGATCGACGGCTACCCGCGACCAGCGCTTCTTCCTGAACTGGGGCACGGTGTGGCGCCGCAACTTCACGCCCGAGGAGCTCGCCGTGCGCCTCAACACCGACCCGCACGCGCCGGCGCAGTTCCGCGCGATCGGCGCGCCGTCGAACATGCCCGCGTTCGCCGCGGCGTTCTCGTGCAAGGCCGGCGACCCGATGGTGCGCGCGGGCGACAAGCAGGTCGTGATCTGGTAAGCATGCCGGCCACTGAACTGGCGCGACGAAGGCCCGGCATGCCGGGCCTGTTTTGTTCGGGCCGCGTGGCGTTCATCGCCGCGGCGGCCGGCTTGTTAGACTGCGCCGACTTTCAACGATGGAATCCGCGATGCCAACCTGCGCCCCCTCGCCCTGGCCCTGAGCTTCTCCCTTCTCGTCGCGCTGGCCGCCCCGGACGCCGACGCCGCCAAGAAGAAACGCGCTACCGACAAGAAGGCAGCGCCGCCCGCGTCACCGCATGCACCGATTTCTACGCCTTCACCAACGCAGCCTGGCTCGACGCCAACCTGGTGCTCGCAGGGACCGGCTCGGTCACCGCGCTGGGACAGCTGCGCGAACGCGCCTGCAGCAACAGCGCGAACTGCTCGACACCGCCATGCGGGCGCCGCAGGGCAACGTGCAGAAACTGCTCGGCGACTTCTGGGCCAGCGGCCTGGACGAAGCGGCGGTCGAAGCCGACGGCGCCAATCCGATCGCGCCGCTGCTGGCCCGCATCAACAGCATCAAGAAGGCCAAGGACGTGCCGGCCGCGATCGCCGCGCTGCACCAGGTCGGCATCCCGGTGGCGTTCAATTTCAGCCCGGACGTCGACCTGGACGAGCTCGACCGCCACATCGGTTACTTCGGGCAGGGCGGCCTGGGCTTGCCCGATCCGGCGTACTATACCCGCAGCGATGCCGACACCCAGGCGCTGATCGGCCGCTACAACGATTACGTCAAGCAGATCCTGGCGCTGACCGGCACGCAGGCGGCGAAGCTCGCGGCCGAAGCGCAGTCGGTGATCGATCTGGAAACCCGCATCGCGCAGGCGTCCAAGCCGATCACGTTGCTCCGCGATCCGCGCAGCAATTACGCGCCGATGCCGACGGCCAAACTCGGCAAGCAGTACAAGCGCCTGCAGCTGGACGATTTCCTCAAGGCGCAGGGCGTCAACGACGACACCGTATCGCTGGCCAATCCGGCGCTGTTCGCGCAGCTCGACACGCTGGTCGGCAGGCTCAAGCCCGAGCAATGGAAGACCTATCTGCGCTATCAGGTCGGCAACGCGATGGCGCCGTACCTGTCCAAGACCTTCCGCGATGCCGATTTCGAATTCCGCGGCCGCGTGCTGCGCGGCGAAACCGCGCCGGCGCCGCGCTGGAAGCAGGTGCTCGACGCGATCAACACGCCGCGGGCCCGATGCTCGGCCGCGAATACGTCGGCCGTTACCTGCCCGCCGCGACCGCTCGCGCGCCGAAGCCATCGCCAAGCAGGTGCGCGATGCGCTCGGCCGCGGCATCGACCGCAACACCTGGATGAGCGAGCCGACCAAGGCCGAAGCCAAGGCCAAGCTGGCGAAGCTGAAGATCGAAATCGGCGCGCCGAATCGCGACCTCGACTACACCGTGCAGCCGATGGGCCGCGGCAGCTTCGGCAGCAACATGCTGATCGCTTCCACCTGGCGTCACCGCGAAGAGATGAAGCGCATCGGCCGCGGCAACGCCGACCGACGCTGGGACGTGCTGCCGCAGCAGCCGGCGCTGGCCTACGACATCGCGCAGAACCGCCTGATCGTCAGCGCCGCGATGCTGCAGGCGCCGGTCCTGGACATGTCGCAGGACGCCGCCGGCCAATACGGCACCTTCGGCGCGCTGGTCGGGCACGAACTCAGCCACGGCGTCGACAACAAGGGTCGCCTGGTCGACGCGGCCGGCACGGTGAAGACCTGGTGGACGCCCGCCGACGACGCGGCCTGGGACACACGCGCAGGAAAACTGGCCGCGCAGTACAGCGGCTATCCCTATCCGGGTTTGGCCACCGCCAGGGTCAACGGCGCGCTGACCAAGGACGAGGACATGGCCGATCTTGCCGGCGTCGAACTGGCCTGGGCCGCATTGACGACCGCGCAGACCGGCCTCGAAAAACCGGCCAAGCAAGCCTTCTACCAAAGCTGGGCACGGCTGTGGCAGCAACAGACCTCGCAGGATGTCGCCACGCGCAACGCCGCGATCGACGTGCATGCGCCGGGCCAATGGCGCGCCAACGGCCCGTTGGTCAACCAGCCGGCGTTTGCCGAGACCTATACCTGCAAGGCGACACCGCGATGCAGCGCAAGACCGAGGATCAGGTTTCCGTCTGGCGTTGATCGACACGCTGGGCGGAGCAGGCCGAGCGGAGCACGCTGGGCGGAGCAGGCCGGGCGAAGCTGGTTGCTCCGCTCCGAAGCCTTACCTCACGATGCGCGGCCGCGGCGGACCGCTCTTGCCGAACGGCGGTTGCCCGCGCCAGTAGCGGATCAGCAGCCAGCCGAACAGCATGCCGCCCAGGTGCGCGAAATGCGCGACGCCGGGCTGCCAGCCGGTGAAGCCAAGCAGCAGTTCGATCGCGCCGTAGACGATCACCAGCGTGCGCGCCTTCATCGGGATCGGCGGGATCAGCAGCATCACGCGCTGGTTCGGGAACAGCATGCCGTAGGCGAGCAGCAGTCCGAACACGCCGCCCGATGCGCCGACGGTCGGATAAGCCTGCCGCCCTGCGCCATCCACGACGCCACGAACAGCTGGCACAGGCCGGCGCCGACGACGCAGACCAGGTAGTAGGTCAGGAAGCGGCGGTTGCCCCAGGTGTATTCCAGCGGCGCGCCGAACATCGTCAGCGCCAGCATGTTGAACAGCACGTGGGAGATGTTGTCCGGATCGTGGATGAAGCCGTACGTCAGCAGCTGCCAGGGCAGGAAGTTCTGCGCCAGGCGCGAACGCGTCGAAGCCGCCGGCACTCAGCGGCCACAGCATGAACGGCGACGAACGTGTCGCTGCCGAGCAACAGCTGGAGCAGGAAGATCAAGCCATTGGCGAGCAGCAGCGCCTTGGTGATCGGGGGGAGATTGGTAAACATCCGCGGTCCTGTTCAGCCTCGGCGCATGATACCGGCATCGCTGCTCGAGGCTTGCGGCTCGATCACATCGCGCGAAGGCAACCGCCTGGACTCAGGACGGACCCCAGATCGCTTCGTCCAACGTCTTGACCGCCGCCAGGCCGCGCACGCGGCCGTTCTCGACCACGATGCCCTCGGCGCGCAGGCGCTGGCATTGCTCGCGGTAACCGCGCGAGCCTTCCGGCATCGCGATGCGTCCATCCGAGCGCAGGACGCGATGCCAGGGCAGGCGCGGATCGTCGTTCTGGCTGAGGATGCGCGCGACCAGGCGCGCGCGCCCTGGCAGGCCCGCGCGCTGCGCGATATGGCCATAGCCGGCGACCTGCCCGCGCGGAATCGCGCGGATCGCGGCGAGGATCCGGTCGTTGGCAGACACATCGGCCATTGCGGCTTAGGATAACCGTCCAGCATCCCCCGTCGAACCGCAACGCCATGCACAACTTCGAGCAGATCCGCAGCCACCTCGCCGCCGGCGATTTCAAAGTCACGATGCAGGAGCCCTACGTGGTCTGCATCGAATTGTCGCTGGAGAACGGACGACGCCACCAGGCGATCTTCCTGTCCGAACTGCAGGACGACGACGGCCGCAATTACGTGCGCGTCAGCACCGTGGTCGCGCCGACCACCGGCATCGACTGCCGCCGCGTGCTGGCGTTCAACTGGGAAAGTCGCGTCGGCTACCTCGCCATCGGCGACCTCGACGGCGTGCCCTACCTGCAGTTCTGCGAGAACCGGCCCTACGAGGGCATGACGCCGTCGGAACTCGATCGCCTGGTGCTGGAAATCGGTGGCATGGGCGACCAGCTGGAGCGCGCGCTGTCCGCCGGCGGCGACCTCTTGTAGGAGCGGGCTTACCCGCGATGAGACGTTTCCGCTAGCGCCATAGCGTGCGCTATGCGCACGTCCTGGCCGCCGTGCCCGGATGGAACGTGCGCACAGCGCACGCTACGCCCAGCCCAGAAACTCGAACAGTCGCAGCATGCCGTAGGCGATGCCGCCCGCCGCCGGGATCGTCAGGATCCAGGCCCATACGATCCGCTCGATCACGCTCAGCTTGAGCGCGCGCGGGTTCTTGGCGAAGCCCACGCCCATGATCGCGGTCGAGATGCTGTGCGTCGTGGACACCGGCATGCCGAAGTGCGCCGCGACGGTCAGCACCGTCGCCGAACTGGTCTCGGCCGCGAAACCATGGATCGGATGCAGCTTGACCATTTTGTGGCCGAGCGTCTTGATGATCTTCCAGCCACCCGAGGCGGTGCCGGCGGCCATGACTACCGCGCAACTCAGCACGATCCAGATCGCAATGTCCTGCTCGCCGCCGCCGACCGGATGCAGGAAAGCGAGCCAGGTGGGCACGTCGTCGAGCGCGCCGGTCGCTTCGGCGCCGAACAGCGTCAGGGCGATGATGCCCATCGTCTTTTGCGCGTCGTTATGGCCGTGCGCATAGCCCATGTAGGCCGCCGAGAAAATCTGCGCCTTGCCGAAGAACGCATTGACCCAGCGCGGCCGCGCCAACCGCGCCAACAGGCCGCCAGCTCGCGCCATGCCGGCGATGATCGCCCACAACAGCACCATCATGCCGACGCCGAGCAGGAAGCCGGCCAGCGGCGAGGTGACCATCGGCAGCACCACCTTCCACAGCAGGCCCTTGTTCTTGGCCCAGTCGCCGACCGCCTCCGACCAGATCAGCGCGTCCCAGTCGTTGTGCGCGGCGGCCAGCGCCGCGCCGCACAGGCCGCCGATCAGCGCATGCGATGACGACGACGGCAGGCCCTTCCACCAGGTGATCAGGTTCCAGATGATGCCGCCGCCAAGCGCGCACAGGATGACCTGCGAAGTGACCACCACCACGTCGGTATCGATCAGGCCCGAAGCGATCGTCTTCGCCACCGCGGTCCCGGTCAGCGCGCCGATCAGGTTCATCAGCGCCGCCAGCATCACCGCCTGGCCGGGCGACAGCACCTTGGTCGCGACCACGGTCGCGATCGAGTTGGCCGTGTCGTGGAAGCCATTGATGAATTCGAACACGAACGCGGCGAACACCACTACCAGCACGAGGGTCAGCATCGTCGCTGCGCCTCAGCTGTTCTTGAGCACGATCTGGTAGGCGACGACACCAGCCTCGCGGCAGCGGTCGATCGCCTTTTCCAGTATCTCGAAGAACTCCTTGAGCAGGAACATCTGCAGGTTGTCGAGCTGCCCGGAGTAGATGTCGCGGTACAGCTCGAGCATCAGCCGGTCGGCCTCGTTCTCGAGCGCGCGCAGCTTCTCGTTGAGCGCGGTCATGCGATCGATGTTCATCTTCTTCAGTTCGTGGACCATGTCCACGACCACGGCGGCGGCCTGCTCGAGCATCGCCGCGCGCGGCGCGAAATCGATGCCTTCCAGATGCCGCACGGCCAGCGAATAACGATCGGCGAACTTCTCGACCTGCTTCGGGATCTTGTACAACGCCGAGCCCAGTGCCTCGATGTCTTCGCGCTCGATCGGCGTGATGAAGCTTTCGACCAGGGCCCGGCTGATCTTGTCCGAGGCGTTGCGCTCGCGCTGGCGCGCCAGCTTGAAGGCATCCAGCGCGGGCAGCCGCTCGGTCGCTTTCATCATGCCGTGCAGGGCCTTGGTGCTGTCGTACGCGGCCACCGCCGCGTCGTCGAGCAGGGTGTAGAACTGCTGGCCGGAACCGAAGATCGTCTGCAGGGAGAACATCAGGCAAGCCTCGTGGGGCGAAGGTCGAGGTCGGAATTATGACGGTTTCATGTCGTTCCGGGCACGCCGACGCTCGCGTTCCGGCTGTCGATGACGGATGGATGACCAGCGCGGCCGCGGCCAGGCGCTTTGCTATGATGCCGGCGCGCTTCGGCGCCCCCTATGCATTCCCAAGACGACCCGCCCCCACGATCTGGACGCCACGCCGACACCGGCCGTGCTGCCATGTCCGCCCCTTCCAGACCCCCGACGGAGCGCCCGACGTGCTCGAGCTGCTGATCGTCGTCGCCCTGATCCTGCTCAACGCCTTCTTCGCGTTGTCGGAGATGGCACTGATGACCTCGCGCAAGATCCGCCTGAAGCAGATGGGCGAACACAGCCGCGGCGCGCGCAAGGCGCTGGCGCTGGCCGAGCACCCGGACAATCTGTTGTCGACCGTGCAGGTCGGCATCACCCTGATCGGCGTGCTCACCGGCGTCTTCGGCGGCGACGCGATCGGCCTGATGATCGCCGGCTGGCTGGACGACTTCGTGCCGGCCGCCCGCGAATACGCCCGCCCGATCGGCATCGGCACGGCAGTCGGCCTGATCACGGCCGGTTCGGTGATCTTCGGCGAGTTGATCCCCAAGCGTCTGGCACTGACCAATTCCGAAGGCATCGCGAGCGTGATCGCGATCCCGCTCGACATGCTCGCGCGCGCCGCGAAACCCGTCGTGTTCGTGCTGGGCGCGATCAACCGCATGGTGCTGCGCCTGCTCGGGATCAAGGACGACGCCCGCAACCAGATCACCGAGGAGGAGATCCGCCTGCTGGTCAGCGAAAGCCACGAACAGGGCGTGATCGACGACGACGAACGCAACATGATGCATCGGGTGATGAAGCTCGGCGATCGCACCGCCGAAAGCCTGATGACGCCGCGCACGCGCATCACCTGGCTCGACGCCGCCGCCAGCTTCGAGGAGAACCTCGCCGAAATGCGCGAGACGCCCTACTCCCGCTATCCGGTCTATCGCGGCAGCGACAGCGACGTGCTTGGCCTGTTGGAGGTTAAATCGCTGCTCGACCGCCTCGACCAGCGCGAACCGGAGCTGTTCGCGTCGCTGCGGCCAGCAGTATTCGTCTCCGAATCCACGCATGCGCTGAAGCTGCTGGAGATTTTCCGCGAGGAACAACAGTCGCTGGCGTTGGTCGTGGACGAATACGGCGACGTCACCGGCATGGTCACGCTCAACGACCTGATGGGCGCGGTGCTCGGCCGCATCCAATCCGGAGAGAACGCCGAATCGGGCGCGCTGGTGATCGAGCGCGACGACGGTTCGTTGCTGGTCGATGGCACCCTGCCGGTCGACGAACTGCGGCAGCTGCTCGGCACCGGCACGCTGCCGGAAGAAGGCGACCACGATTACCACACGGCTGCCGGCATGATGATCGCGCAGTTCGGCCGCATCCCGAACACCGCCGAACACATCGACTGGGCCGGTTGGCGCATCGAGGTGGTCGACCTCGACGGCCCGCGCATCGACAAGTTGCTGCTGCAACGTCTTGCACCCAGGAAGGCCGACCATGACGCCTGACCGCGGTGCACCGCACGACGACGCGGAGGGTCGCCGCAAACGGCGGCGCGAGGCCGGTACGCGCGCGTTGCTCGACAGCATGGCCGCGGGCGATCCCGACGAAATCCTGCGGTTGCGCGACATCCTCGCCGGCCTCGGCCGCAGCGCTTTCGGCATGCTGCTGTTCGTGTGCACGCTGCCGGCGTTCATCCCGATCCCGATCGGCGGCGCCATCAGCGGACCGCTGGTCGTGCTGATCGGCGCGCAGCTGCTGATCGGCCTGCGCAAGCCATGGCTGCCGCGCTTCATCGCCGATCGCGGCCCGCATCGTGGCGCGATGGCGCGCTTCGACCGCACGATCTCGCCGTGGCTAGGGCGCCTGGAGCACCTGATCAAGCCGCGTCTGACCACGATGATCGACCAACGCCTGGCGACCGCCGTCACCGGTCTGCTGCTGGTGCTGCTCGGGCTGCTGTTGTCGTTGCCGATCCCGTTCACCAACTTCATCTTCGGCGGCCTGTTGCTCGCCTTCGCGCTGGCGCTGCTCGAGCGCGATGGCGTGCTGATGTTGTTGTCGTGGCTGGCCGGCGCGGTGGCGATCGCGATGTTCGGCGTGCTTTCGGGCAACCTCGCCGCGATGGCGGCGCGCTGGATCGATAGCGTGATCTGATCGCACGATTCTTCCGTCATTCCCGCGCAGGCGGGAACCCAGTGCCTTTGCATTGCCGATCGGAAGTCGCTGGATCCCCGCCTACGCGGGGATGACGATCTGACGGTTTACGGGCATTCCTGGTGGATTGCCGCGCCGAGACTCAAACCAGCAATCCGGCGAAATCGTGCGCATTCATCGGATAACCCAGCCAGTAACCCTGCGCCAGGTCGCAGCCGCGTTCGCGCAGGATGTTGAACTGACCTTCTTTCTCCACGCCCTCGGCGACGACGGTGATGCCGAGCGAGTGCGCCATCGCGATGATCGCAGTCGTCAGGGCGAGGTCGTCGGGATCGCGCATGATGTCCGCGACGAAGCTGCGGTCGATCTTGACGCCGTCCACCGGCACGCGACGCAGGTGGCTGAGACCGGAGAAGCCGGTGCCGAAATCATCGAGCCAGACCTTGACGCCGCGCTCGCGCAGCCGCGCCAGCAAGCGAACTGGCATGGATCTCGTCGCCGATCACCGCGGTTTCAGTCAGCTCGATATGCAACTGGTTCGCGGGCAGGCCGGTGTCCTCCAATGCACTGGCGACCTGTGCCGGCAGGTCGCCGCTGCGCAGCTGACGCGGCGAAACGTTGACCGACACGAACAGCGGCTCCGCATTGCCGAAGTCCTGCTTCCAGCGCACCGCGTCCGCGCAGGCCGCGCGCAAGACCGCCGGCCCGATCGTCTCGATCAGTCCGCTCTGCTCGGCCACGTCGATGAACACCGACGGCGCGACCGGGCCGTGCTCGGGATGCTGCCAACGCAGCAGCGCTTCGGCGCCCATCAGCTTGCTGTCGGAAACGCGGTACACGGGTTGGTAGGCCAGGCTCAGTTCGCCGCGTTCCCAGGCGCCGCGCAGGTCCTGTTCCATGCGCACGCGGCGTTCGACCGCCTGGTCCATCGCGCGGCTGTAGAAGCGATAACAATTCTTGCCGGCGACCTTCGCCTGGTACATCGCGATGTCGCCGTTCTTCATCAGCATCGTCGCGCCCGAGGCATCTTCGGGAAACAGCGTGATGCCGATCGAAGTGCCCAGGAAGACCTGCCGGTCCTGCACCAGGATCGGCCGGCTCAGTTCGCTGACCAGCGTATCGGCAAGGCGGCTCGCGGCCGCGCGGATGTCTCCATTGTGCTCGCCGCTCGTCTGCAGCTGCTCGCCCTGGACGAGGATGACGAACTCGTCGCCGCCAAATCGTGCCAGCAACGCCGAATCGCCACCGAAACGTTCCACCGCCTCGCGGATGCGGGTTGCGAACTGCACCAGCACCTCGTCGCCGGCATCGTGTCCGAGCGTGTCGTTGACGCGCTTGAAATCGTCGATGTCCGCAAACAGCAACGCCAATTGCCTGCCCGCACCACGTAGCTGCATCAGGCGGTGGTCGAGCGTCTCGCGAAACGCCAGCCGGTTGGACAATCCGGTCAGCGCATCGGTGTAGGCCATGCGGCGGATGTCGCGGTCGTGGCGGACGATGCTGTCGCCCATGCGCCCGAACGCCCGGATCAGGTCGCCGACTTCATCGTTGCGCGCGCTATCGGGCACCTCGGTGCCGAAATTGCCGGACTCGATCTCGCTCGCGGCCTCGGCGAGCTGGCGGATCGGACGGACCAGCGCGCGCTGCAGCACCAGGCTGATCACGACGCCGAGCACGACCAGCGCAGCCAGCAGGAGATAGATCCAGATGGTCTGGCGGGTACCGATCTGATTCAGGCGCGCGCTCATCGCAGCGATCGCGCGCGTTTCGGCCGCGGTGACCGAGGCCAGTGAATAACCGATCCGCACGCCACCAAGGCGCTGGTCGCCGACCCGGATCGGTGTCGACACGTCGAGCACGGCGTCGGTCGACTGCACGTGCGTCCCCCGCGAGGCGACCACTTCGTAAGCCAGCGGATCGCGCATCGCCTGGCCATAGGTCGGGATGTCGCCGGAGCCGTCGTGGAGGATATTGCCGGCCTCGTCGTACACGATCACGTAGGCGACATCGGGTTCGCCGAGCACGTTGCGGGCGACGACGCCGATCGCGTCGAGGTCGAAGTAGTACATCGGGTTGACCAGCGCATCGGCGACCTGCGCCACGCCCGCCATGCCGCGCTCGCGCAGCCGGTCGAACACCAGCGCGTGCATCGAGTCGCGGCTCAGGCTCACCACCTCGCTCTGCATCGTCCGCTGCCGCTGCAGCATCAGCACCGCTACCACCAGCATCGCCAGCAGCGACAGCGCGATCGCCGCGACGAACTTGGCGTGCAGGCCGTAGCGGAACTTCATTCGACCTCCGCCCGCACCCGCACCGCTCCCTGACGCAGGTAGTGCAGCGCGTGTTCGGCCGTCGCGTCGATCGGCAGGAAGCGGGTGGTCTTGAAGAACTGCAGCAGCGCCTCGCGGGCGTCGGGATCCTTCGACGCCTCGATCAGCACTTCGCGCAATCGCGCCTGGATCCGCGGGTTCATGTCGCCGCGCACCATCTCCAGCGCGCGCGGGTATTCGGGCGTGCGGTGGATGATCTTGAGGTCGCGCCGGTACGGCAGGGGGATGCGTTGCGGGCTTTCCCAGTCGAGGTTGCTCATCACGCCGGCGTCGACCAGACGCTTGTGCACCCAGGTCGAGATGTTGAGTTCGGAGCGCGCGAACAGGTATCCGACCGAGTCGTTGCCGGGCCGATCCTTCGGTGACAACAGGATTTCAAGCGGAAACCCACGGTCGAGCAGTTCGATCGCCGGCACGAAGTAGGCGCTGGTGGAAGCGGTGTTCTGGAACGCCACGCTGCGCCCGCGCAGGTCGTCCAGCGATTCGATGCCGCTGTCCTTGCGCGCGAAGAACACGGTGCTGTAGGCGCTGACGCCGTTGCGCTCGGTGATCAGCAGCGGCTTGGCGCCGGCACGCTGGTCCAGCAGCATCGCCATTCCGGCGGTTTCGGTGACCCAGTCGACGCGTCCCCGGCGCAGGTAGCTGGCCATCTGCTGCGCGTCGCGCGCCATCAGGATGCGGCCCTCGCGGATGCCGACGCCGGCCATTCGCGGCACGACGTAGTCCAGCAACGGCTTGAGCTGTTCGTAATGGGCCCTGGGATCGTCGCTGATGCGGCCGAGGACGAGCACGCGAGGATCGTCGTTGCCAAGGGCCGTCGCGGGAACCGCGCCCAGGGTCGCGAGCAGTGCCAGCAACAGGATCAGGCGACGCAGGCAGGAAAGAACTGGGGTCAAGGTCCGGGTCGCATGGGTGCAGCAGCGGCGAGCCTAGCGGAAAGGTGCCGCTCGCGACAGGATCAGGTGGCCTTTTTCGCGATGTCCGCCTCGCTGCCGGCCTGCACGTCCGCATCGGACCCCGATGCGGCCAGCCGTGCCATCCGCTGCGCGTCGGCGAGGATGCCGCGCAGCAGGCGCACTTCGCGACGGTCGAGCTGGTTGCGCAGGAACAGCCTGCGCAGCTTGCGCATCGCCGAATGCGGTGCCCTGCCCTTGTGGAAGTCGATCGCGTCGAGCGTCTCCGCCAGCTGCGCGAAGAACCCCTCGAGCTCGGCGTGGCTTGCCGGCGGTTCGACCAGGTCGCGTCCGGGAGCATCGCTGGCGGTGACGGCCAGCATCGCCATACGCCATTCGTAGGCGAGGACCTGTACCGCCGCGGCCAGGTTGAGCGAGGTGTACGCCTGGTCCGCCGGGATATGCACGGCGGCATGGCACAGCTGCAACTCGTCGTTGGTCAGCCCGGTGCGCTCGCGCCCGAACACCACCGCCACGCTCGCGCCCGCCGCCGTGGCCTCGACGATGCGCGTGGCGCCGTCGCGCGGCAGCAGTTCGTCCAGCGCCACCCGGCGGCTGCGCGCAGTGCAGCCGAGCACCAGCTGGCAATCGGCGACCGCCTCGGCCAGCGTTTCGAAGCACTCGGCCGCGGCGAGCACGTCGTCGGCGCCGGCGGCCATCATGTCGGCCTCGTTGTGCGGATAGCGCTCCGGCGACACCAGGACCAGCCTGCGCAGCCCCATGGTCTTGATCGCGCGCGCGGCCGAGCCGATGTTGCCCGGATGCTGGGTGCCGACCAGCACGATGCGGACCTGCGCCGCGCGGAAATCGTTGTCCATGGCGTCGATGGTAAACTGCGCGACCGGCCTCGAGCCGGCTCGTTCTTTCCCTCTGTCGACCCCGTCCTGCGCCCGGAGCGTGTCCGCGATGCAAAAACCCGCTGTCAATGTCATGGTCAAGGCCGCACGCGCCGGGGCCAACATGCTGCTCAGGCACATCAACCGCCTCGATGCGATCGACGTGGTCGAAAAGGGCCGCATGGATTACGCCAGCGAGGTCGACAGCCTCGCCGAAGCGGAGATCATCAAGGAACTCAAGCGCGCCAACCCCGACTACGCCATCCTCGGCGAGGAAGGCGGCTCCAAGAAGGGCACGGCCGGCGGCAGCCGCTTCAGCTGGGTGATCGACCCGCTCGACGGCACCAGCAACTATCTGCGCGGTTTTCCTCACTGGTGCATTTCGATCGCGCTGGTCGAGGCCGGCGAACCGATCCACGGCGTCATCTTCGATCCGCTGCGCAACGACCTCTTCACCGCCAGCCGAGGCGCCGGCGCGGTGCTCAACGACAAGAAGATCCGGGTCGCCGAACGCCCACAGCTGGCCGGCTCGATGCTGGTGACGGGCTTCGCACCGCGCGAGCGCGAGCGCGCCGGCGCGCAACTCGACTGCATCCGCGAGCTGCTGCGCGACGCCGAGGACATACGCCGCACCGGTTCGGCCGCGCTCGACCTGGCCTATGTGGCCGCGGGACGCGTCGATGCGTACTTCGAAGCTGGCGTGAAGCCGTGGGATATCGCCGCCGGCGTGCTGCTGGTGCGCGAAGCCGGCGGCCGCGTCACCGACTTCCGCGGCGCGGGTACCGGACCGCTGGACGCGCGCGGCATCGCCAGCCGCCAGGTCATCGCCGGCAATATCAAGATCACCGAGCCGCTGCAGAAGACGATCGTGTCGTCGGGGTACGCCAAGACGTTTGCTTGAGCGAAACGCGGCAGAAGCCGCGCGCTCCCCTCGCCCCGCAGCAACCGCCCTTCCCTCGCCCCGCGTCAGCGGGGAGAGGGTGCCTGCGCAGCAGGCGGGTGAGGGGTGCGTAACGCTCTCAAGATTTCATCGAGCACGGCGTCCATACGGAGCAAGACGTCATCATTCCAGAACCTGAGCACTCTATAGCCTTGCGCTTGCAGGCGCTCTGTGCGGAGGGTGTCGTACTCGACCTGTTCGAGGTGCTGGCTACCATCCAGTTCGATCACCAGACAGGCTTCAGCGCAAACGAAGTCGACGTAGTAAAGACCGATTCGATGCTGTCTGCGGAACTTGAAGCCCAACAGCCCTCGATCGCGTACCCGTAACCACAGGATGCGTTCGGATTCGGTTTGCTCGTGCCGCAGCGCTCGCTCGCGGGTGTGGTCCTGCTTGCCTCTCATCGCGCACTCCTTGCGCCTTGTCACTCACCCCTCACCCGCCCGCTCCGCGGGCACCCTCTCCCCGCTTCGCGGGGAGAGGGAAAAAACTCTTACGGCCGCCGCGCCAGCGCCGCCTCGTCGCGCGCCTTAGGCATCAGATCCTGTTTGCTGACCTTCATGAACCACATCGTCAGCAACGGACAGGCCACGAAGATCGAGGACAGCGTGCCGATGACGATGCCGATCATCTGCGCCTCGGCCATGCCCTTGAGCGAGCCGCCGCCGTAGAAGTACAGCGCGATCACCGTCAGCAAGGCGACGAACGAGGTGATGATCGTGCGCGACAGGGTCTGATTGATCGACCTGTTCAGCACCTCCGTCGGAGCCGCGCGCATGCCGCGGAAGTTTTCGCGCACACGGTCGAAGACGACGATGGTGTCGTTGATCGAATAACCCATCACCGACAGCACGCCGGCCAGCACGGTGAGATCGAACTCGTGGCCACTGAGCGCGAACCAGCCAGCCACGATGACCACGTCATGCAGCGTGGTGATGATGGCGGCGACCGCGAACTTCCACTCGAACCGGAACGAGATGTAGATCAGGAAGCCGAGGACCACGAACAGCAACGCATACATACCGTTGAGTGCCAGTTCGCTGCCGACCTGCGCGCCGACGAAGTCGCTCTTGACGACGATACCGCGATTGGCCGGCGTCGAAGTCGCCCTGAGCACGTCGTCCGCGGTCACGCTCGCCTGCCCGGCCGATCCGCTCTTGGGCTGCAGGCGCACCAGCAGGTCGTTGCCGGTGCCGAAGGTCTGCACCTGCGGGCTGTCGTAGCCGGCGGCGATCAGGCGCGAACGCACGTCGTCGACGTCCACGGGCTTGTCGAAGCGCAGTTCGGTCACTGTGCCGCCGGTGAAATCGAGGGCAAAGTTGAAACCCTTGAACACCATCGCTCCGATGGCGGCGAACATGATCAGCGCGGCGATCGTCAGCGATATCCAGCGCAGGCGGAGGAAGTCGAATTTGCTGTCGTACGGGAACACGTTGAAAGGTTTCATGGTGGTGCTCCCTTAAATCGCCAGTGACTTCAGCTTGCGCCGACGTCCATACATCAATGTGGCCATGGCCCGCGACACAGAGACCGCGGTGTACATCGAGGTCAGGATGCCGGCGATCAGCGAGACCGCGAAACCCTTGACCGGACCGGTACCGAACGCGAACAACGCCACGCCGGCGAGCAACGCGGTGACGTTGGCATCGAGGATGGTGCCGGAAGCGCGGTCGTAGCCGGTCGAGATCGCTGCTTGTGGCGGCAGACCGGCTCGCAACTCCTCGCGTATTCGTTCGTTGATCAGCACGTTGGCGTCGACCGACATGCCAACGGTCAGCGCGATGCCCGCCAGGCCCGGCAGCGTCAGCGTCGCGCCGAGGAAGGACATCACCGCGACCACCATCAGCAGGTTCAGCAACACGGCGATATTCGTGATCAGGCCGAACATGCGGTAGTAGATCAGGAAGAAGATCAGCACGAAGCCGAACGAATACAGGATCGCGTTGCGTCCGCGCTCGACGTTCTCGGCACCGAGGCTGGGACCGACGATGCGCTCCTCGACGAAGTCCATCGGCGCGGCCAGCGCGCCGGCGCGCAACTGCAATGCGAGGTCGGCGGCAAACTTCGGACTTTCCAGGCCGGTGGTCTGGAAGTTCTTGCCGAACACGCCCTGGATGGTGGCGGCATTGATCACCTGCTCGCTGGTGCGCGTGCTGCGGACTTCCTTGCCGTCCACCACCGTCACCTGCGGAATCCGCTCGATGTACACAACGGCCATCTGCTTGTTGACGTTGGCGCTGGTGAAATCGAGCATGCGCTGGCCGCCGATGCCGTTGAGCGTCACCGACACCATCGGCGTGCCCGACTGCGAATCGAAGCCCGAGCGCGCATCGACCAGCTGTTCGCCGGTCGCGATCACGCGCTTGTTGAGCAGGATCGGGATGGGCTTGCCGTCGACGCCGACTTCCTTGCGGTAATAGATGCGCGCTTCAGGCGGCACGCTGCCGCTGGCGACGGCGTCGTAGGGGTCGCCTTCGACCACAGCCCGGTATTCAAGCGTCGCAGTCGCGCCGAGGATGCGCTTGGCCTGCGCAGTGTCCTGCACGCCCGGCAACTGGACGACGACGCGATCGCTGCCCTGGCGCTGGATGATCGGCTCGGCGACGCCGAGCTCGTTGATGCGGTTGCGCAGCGTGCCGATGTTCTGCTCGATCGCGTTGGCGGTGATCTGGCGGATCTCGCTTTCGGGCACCTGCACCGTGATCTGGTTGCCGACCGCCTCGACCTGGAACCTGGTGCCACCGCCCAGGCCGGCATTGGCCGAGGACACCATGTTGGTCGAGATCAGCGTGCGCGCCTTGTCCGCATCGGCGCCGGGCGCCAGCGTCACCACGAGGCGATCCTGGCCACGACGCTCGACGGACTCGTAGCGGATCCGGTTGTCGCGCAGCATCACGCGCAAGTCTTCGGCGTAAGCCTCGAAGCGCTTGTCGAGCGCGGCCTTCTGATCGACTTCCATCAGGAAGTGCACGCCGCCCTGCAGGTCGAGGCCCAGCAACATCGGCTTGGCGCCGATCGTGGTCAGCCACGACGGCACGGTGGAGGCCAGGTTCAACGCCACTACGTAATTGTTGCCGAGCTCCGGTCGCAGCAGGTCGGCAGCCTTGCCCTGCGCATTGATGTCGGACAGGCGTACCAGCAGGTTGCCGTCCTTCTGCACCTCAACAGCCTTCGGCGCGATCCCTGCCTTCTTCAGCGCCACGTCGACTCGCTGTCTGAGCGCGGCATCCACGGCGGCGCCGCGGTTGGCGGTGATCTGCACCGAGGGATCCTGCGGGAAGACGTTCGGCAGCGCGTACAAGGCGCTCAACAAGACGACGATCAGGACGACAACGTATTTCCAGCGGGCGTATTCGAGCATCGTGGATTCCAGAACGTGGTACGGATCGCGCTCGGCGTGATCCGGAAAAGGCAACACGACCACGACCGGCGCTGCCTTTCGGCAGCGGCCGGATCACGGCAATGGCTTAGGCGGACTTGAGCGTGCCCTTCGGCAACACGTTGCCGATCGCACCCTTCTGGATGCGCACGCGCACGTTGTCGGCGATCTCGACGGTGATGAAGCTGTCACCGATCTCGCGCACGGTGCCGGCGATGCCGCCGTTGGTGATCACCTCGTCGCCGACCGAGAGCTTCTCGAGCATCGACTTGTGTTCCTTGGCGCGCTTCATCTGCGGGCGGATCATCAGGAAGTACATGACGCCGATCAGGATGATCGGGAACAGCAGGGTCGACATCATGCTCGGAGCGCCGCCGGCAGCGGGCGCGGCCTGGGCGAAAGCGGGCGAGATCAGCAGGTCAAGCAGGTTCATGCGGAAGTTCCACGGGCAAAATAGCGGGGAATTATGCCATGTCGGGATCAGCTCCTCCCCCTGCGAATGCAAGGGGAGGCTGGGAGGGGGGTGTCTTCGGCGCTCACGAACGCTCCGAAGAGCATGCCGGCACATCGCTCCACCCCTCCCCGGCCCATTCCGGCCCGGCGGCATAGCCGCCGTGCGTTCGTCGGGCCGCGAGGCAATGCCTCGCAAGCAGCCCTCCTCGCCCCTCCATTCGGAGGGGTGGGAGCTAAAAGCCTTGGCGAGCAGCGTAGAAGGAGTCGCGAAAGGCCTGGAAGGTTCCCCCGGCGATCGCCTCGCGCATGCCGGCCATGAGCTTCTGGTAGTACCAGAGGTTGTGCAGGGTGCCGAGCATCGGCGCCAGCATCTCGTTGCAGCGGTCGAGGTGGCGCAGGTAGGCGCGGCTGTAGCCGCCGCTGCAGGCATGGCAGCCGCAGCCGGGCTCGATCGGGTCGGTATCGCGCTCGTACTTCGCGTTGCGGATGCGGACCGTACCGAAACTGGTGAAGTAATGGCCGTTGCGCGCATTACGGGTCGGCATCACGCAATCGAACATGTCGACGCCGCGCGCGACGGACTCGACCAGGTCCTCGGGACGGCCGACGCCCATCAGGTAGCGCGGTCGATCCTGCGGCAGTTGCGGACAGGTATGTTCGAGCATCGCGTTGCGCTCGGCCTCGGGTTCGCCGACGGCCAGGCCGCCGATCGCATAGCCGTCGAAGCCGATCGCCTTCAGTCCTTCGACCGATTGCGTGCGCAGCGCATGGTGCACGCCGCCCTGGACGATGCCGAACAAGGCCGCGTCGTTGCCCTCGTGCGCACGGCGGCTGCGTTCGGCCCAGCGCAGGCTCAGTTCCATCGACTCGCGCGCGATGTCCTCGGTCGCGGGATAAGGCGTGCACTCGTCGAAGATCATGACGACATCCGAATCGAGCACCTTCTGGATGCGCATGCTCTCCTCGGGACCGAGGAACACGGTCGAACCGTCGGTCGGCGCCGCGAACGTCACGCCGGCCTCGGTGATCTTGCGGCGGTGCGCCAGCGAGAACACCTGGAAGCCGCCGGAGTCGGTGAGGATCGGGCCGTCCCAGCGTGAAAAGCCGTGCAGGCCGCCGTGCGCTTCGATCACCTCGAGCCCCGGCCGCAAGTAGAGATGGAAGGTATTGCCGAGCACGATCTCCGCGCCCAACGCGCGGACCTGCTCGGGCAGCACGCCCTTGACCGAGCCGTAGGTGCCGACCGGCATGAACGCTGGCGTCTCCACAATGCCACGCGGAAAAGTCAGCCGTCCGCGGCGGGCGGCGCCGTCGCTGCCGAGGAGTTCGAAGGACATGCGGCTCATACAGCCACCGCCCTCCGCTCGTCATCCCAGCGCAAGCTGGGATCCATCTTGATTTTCGCTTCGAGGGCCAAACGCAAAATGGGTCCCAGCTTGCGCTGGGATGACGATGGCACTTGTTCCCGGTAACGCTTCATTTGGCTTCCTCCGGGAACAGCAGCATCGCATCCCCATACGAAAAGAACCGGTATCGCTCGCGCACCGCATGTTCGTACGCGGACAGCACACGCTCCCTGCCGGCGAACGCAGACACCAGCATCAGCAACGTGCTTTCCGGCAGATGGAAATTGGTGAGCAGCGCATCGACACTGCGGATGCGGTAGCCCGGAAAGATGAAGATCTGGGTCTCCCCTGCGAATGGCCGAAGTTCACCGTTGCCCGCGCCATCGGCCTGCAGCGCGCTCTCCAGCGCGCGTACCACCGTCGTGCCGACCGCGACCACGCGCCCGCCCGCGGCGCGCGTGTCGCGGATCTGTTCGACCAATCCGGCACCTACGTTCAACCATTCGCTATGCATGCGATGTTCGCGCAGGTCCTCGACGCGCAGCGGCTGGAAGGTGCCCGCACCGACGTGCAGGGTGACGTGTCCGAACTGCACGCCGCGTGCGCGCAGCGCTTCGAGCAAGGCATCGTCGAAATGCAGTCCCGCCGTCGGCGCCGCGACCGCACCGACCTCGCGCGCGAAGACGGTCTGGTAGCGCTCGGCGTCGTCGACGCCGGGTTCGCGGCGGATATAGGGCGGCAACGGCATGCGTCCGGCGTGCAACAACCAGGATTCGAGCGACGCATCCACATCGAAACGCAACCGGTAGAACTCGCCCTCGCGGCCGAGCACCTCGGCTTCGCCACCAGCGTCGAGCACGATGCGGCTGCCCGCCTTGGGCGACTTGCTGGCGCTGACCTGGGCGCGTGCCTCCTGGCCGGCAAGCAGGCGTTCGATCAGGATCTCCACGCGGCCTCCGGTCGCCTTCTGCCCGAACAAACGCGCCGGCAGCACGCGGGTATCGTTGAAAACCAGCAGGTCGCCTGGCTGCAGCAAGTCCGGCAGATCGCGCACGCGGCGATCCACGAACGGCTGGACACCGCTCGGCACGCACAGCAACCGGCTGGCGGAGCGCTCCGGTAGCGGGACCTGTGCAATCAATGCCTCCGGCAACTCGTAATGGAAGTCTGATTTCTTCAAGGCGGAGGAACTTCCAACCCAATCAAGGGATTAGCGAGGCGTTGCGGGCGCGCATTGTAGCCGCGGACGGGGGTTACGGCCGCCAAATGCGCATGATAAAATTGCGCAAATAGCTGATTTTCTTGCGATTACTCGTTGCATCGCTCGATCGTACGACGTCAGCTCTGCCCCGGTTTCGACGCGGATGGATGGACGCCTTCCGCGCTTTTGCCGTTTCACCGTAAATGCGCGCCACCGCGCACGTCCTCGCCCATTGCCCGCAGGTTGGTACCGCCATGACCCTCATCGACAAGCTCGCCCCGCTCCGCAGCCACGCCGGCAAACGTCGCACCACCGGCCTGGACGACGCCACGACGCTGGAATTCGCAGCCAGGCATCCGGAGCTCGAAGCCGCGATCGATGCGGCCGTGGACGAATATGCGCGCGCCAAGGCGGAGTTCCCGGAATTGCTCGACCTCGACGAGGACGCGCAGGTCCAGGCCGTGCAGGCCGGTTACATCAATTTCTATCCCGAGGATGCGGTCAATCCCTACGTCGCGCTCGCCGCGCGCGGGCCGTGGCTGGTGACCCTCAAGGGTGCGGTGCAGTACGACACCGGCGGCTACGGCATGCTCGGCCTCGGCCACACGCCGACGGCGGTCCTCGAGGCCGTGGCGCGCCCGCAGGCAATGGCCAACATCATGACGCCCAACCTGTCGCAGCTGCGCTTCGATCGCGCCCTGCGCAAGGAAGTCGGCCACACGCGCGGCGGCTGTCCCTACGTGAAGTTCCTGTGCCTGAATTCCGGTTCGGAATCGGTGTCGCTGGCCGCCCGCATCGCCGACGTCAACACCAAGCTGATGACCGATCCCGGCGCGAAATACGCCGGTCGCACCATCAAGCGCGTCGTGGTCAAGGGCAGTTTCCACGGCCGCACCGAGCGTCCGGCGCTGTATTCCGATTCCAGCCGCAAGAACTACATGCAGAACCTGGCCAGCTTCCGCGGCGAGGATTCGGTGATCGCGGTCGAACCCTACGACATCGATGCGCTGAAGAAGGTCTTCGCCGACGCCGACCGCAATGGCTGGTTCATCGAAGCGATGTTCCTCGAGCCGGTCATGGGCGAAGGCGACCCGGGCCGCAGCGTGCCGGCGAGTTTCTATGCCGCCGCGCGCGAACTGACGAAATCGCACGGCTCGCTGTTCCTGGTCGATTCGATCCAGGCCGGTCTGCGCGCGCAGGGCGTGCTGTCGATCGTCGACTATCCCGGCTTCGAGGGCCAGGAAGCGCCGGACATGGAGACCTATTCCAAGGCGCTCAACGCCGCGCAGTACCCGCTGTCGGTGCTGGCCGTGACCGAGCGCGCGGGCGCCCTGTATCGCAAGGGCACCTACGGCAACACGATGACCACCAATCCGCGCGCGCTCGACGTCGCCTGCGCCGTGCTGGCGCAACTGACGCCGCAACTGCGCAGCAATATCCGCGAGCGCGGCAAGGAAGCACTCGCCAAGCTCGAGGCGCTGAAGGCCGAAACCGGCGGATTGATCACCAAGGTCCAGGGCACCGGCCTGCTGTTCTCGTGCGAGCTTGCGCCGCAGTTCAAGGGCTATGGCGTCGGGTCGACCGAGGAATGGCTGCGCGAGCGCGGGCTCGGCGTCATCCACGGCGGCGAGAACTCGCTGCGATTCACGCCGCACTTCGCCGTCACCGCCGACGAGCTCGACCTGGTGGTCCGCCTGGTCGGCCGCGCGTTGCGCGAAGGCCCGCGCCAGCAGCAGGCGGCGGCGGCCTGAGCGCACGTGAGCGACAAGTCGCAATAAGGCCGGGGAAACCCGGCCTTATTGCTTCTTCCAAGCTATTCGGCAGGCTTCGAAGATTGCTGGCTCGCGCTGCGCCGACGAGTGCGCCTGCGATAAGCCAATGCCGCGGCGAAGACCAGCAATAACGCGCCTGCAGCAAGCCAACGCCCCGCAGCCGGAGCTACTGCTTCGCTGCTTGGATCCACTTCGTCCGAAGCCGGTGCAGTCACCTCAGGCGAATCCGGCAATACCCATTCCCCATCGCGCAACAAGACGCGTCCCTGCAAGGGCGGCAGCACCAGTTCACGCCAGGTGACGCGCAAGTCGCCGACTTGCGGATCGAGCGGGTTCTCGGCACTGCCGAGTCCGTCGCCCTCCGGCTGGAAGGTCGCCGACAGGTTGCCCGGCAAGGCCGAGAAATTGGGTCGGAACGAGCGCCACTCACCGAACCTGGCCACCGCAGAACCGGCCAGCGGCTTGCCATCGAGCGTCACACGCAGCGCGCGCCATTGCCTGCTCTGCAGCGGGAATGCCCCGGGGTTGGCATGACCGGGCGCGAATCCGGTCGAGTCGACCGGCTCCAGGCTCCAGCCTGCGAAATAGCCCTGCCCAGCGCGGTGCCATTGATACATCTCGACAGTGCGCTCGAGGCCGAACTGCCGCGTGACGACACCGAACTCGGCATCGCGCGTGACCTGTCCGGGTTTCGGCGATCCGACCGGTGCTTCCTGCGCTGGTTTATCGGCGGGCGCCGGGGGGGCGCCCTGGCCGCTTGCGATCGCTGCCGTTGCAGGAGTGCTCGCGCCTGCGCTCACCGCAAATGCCAGCAGCAACGCGCCCCATGTCCGTCGCGTCATGCGGCCAGCGCCCGTGCGTGGAGTTCCGCGACCTCGTGGGCGGTGCCGAATTTGCCCTTGGCATCGCGCGTGACCTGCGCGAGCGCGCATTCCGGATCGTGGGTAAAGAACAGGTGCACGTTGCGCGCCAGCTTGTCGTCGAGGAAGTCGCGCTTCTCGTCGATCAGCAGCTCGGCGTTGCGGTCGTAACCCATCGTGATCGGCACGTGCACCCACGGACGTCCGGGGATCAGATCCGCGCAGAACACGACGCCGCCGTGCGCCTCGCCGCCGATGCGTTCCGGACCGACGATCTCGGCGAGCATCAGTCCGGGGGTATGGCCATCGCTGTAGTGGAACCTGACCGTCTCGCCGAGGGTCTTCGAATACGTGCTGTCGACGAGTTCGAGCCGACCGCTGGCTTCGAGCAGGTCGGGCAATTCGGTAATGAAGCTGGCGCGATCGCGCTGGTGCGGGGCACGCGCGCGGTCCCAGCAGGCGGCGCTGACCAGGAACGTCGCGTTCGGGAACAGCAACTCGGGCGCCCTGCCCTCCTGCCACGGCGCCAGCAGGCCACCGGCGTGGTCGAAATGCAGGTGGCTCAGCACCACCACCTCGATGTCCTCGTGCTCGAAACCTGCAGCGCGCAGCGACTCGATCAGCACGTGGCGCTCCTCGACCACGCCGTAGCGCTCGCGCAGCTTCGGTTCGAAGAAGGCGCCGATGCCGGTCTCGAACAACACGGTCTTGCCGTTGAGCGGGCTGGCCAGCAGCGCGCGGCAGGCCAGCGGGATCCGGTTCTGCTCGTCGGGAGCCAGCCAGTTGGCCCACATCGCGCGCGGTGCATTGCCGAACATGGCACCGCCGTCGAGCTGCTGGCTGTTGCCGAGGATGGACCAGAGTTTCATGGGTACTGCTTTCTTGCGCGTTTGCCTGGCATTACTTTAACGCCGCGGGCCGTAAGCGGGTGTTGCGGCATGCCGTCGCCGGGCCCCGTCTCATCCGGACGTGGCGGAGAAATAGAACACGAACGCGCCTGCGTCAGGCTGCTCCGCCTGGACCTCGATCGGCGCCACGATGCCGGTATCGCTCATCGTGCCTTCGCCCGAGACGTCCGGGTCGCCCGGCGACAGGCGAAAGCGGCTGCCGCGCCAACCCTTGATCGTGATCCGGTTGGCCTGCGCAGGCAGCAGGCGCAGGACCGCGCCGACGTCCTTGGGCGTGGCGACGTTGCGTCCGCCGGTATCGTCGAGGTCGTCCTGCTGGAACACGAACAACGGCTGGCCGTTGGCCTCGACCGCGAAGCGCCAGTCGGTCGTTCCCACCGTGCCGTCGTGCTGCACGGCGATGCGATCGAGTTGCAGGCGGAATTTTTCCGCCTTGCGTTGCGGTGGTACAGGCAACGCCTCCGCCAACGGGGTCGACGGCGCCGCTGCGCTGGTCCGCGCAGGCTCCGGCGGCGTCTTGTCGTCGCGCAGGTTCACATAGACGCCGGTCAGCGCCGCGATCAGTGCCGCCAAACCGGTGAAGATCGCCGGCAGCAGGTGCGCGATCGGTTTCTTGTCGTTGTCCGCCATCGGCGAACTCCTGATGATTGATGCAGTCCGGGTGGCCGCTACGGTTACGGCGCGAGGACGACCTCGCCTTTCGCGACCGGATTGCGGGGATCGCTACCGACCGACAGTGTATGCGTCGCGCGGTTCCATTCCACCGTTTCCACGTCGCCCCAGACCGATTCGCCGGCATTGACCTTATGGCCCATTGCCTGCAGCGCCGCGACGGTGCCGGCGTCGAGCGCGCCGGCCTCGACCGAGATCGCGTCCGGCATCCACTGGTGATGGAAGCGCGGCAACGCCGAGACCTGTTGCGCGCGCAGGCCCGCGTCATAACCGAGGACGCCGAGCAGCACCTGGGTGATGATCCGGCTGCCGCCGCGGGCGCCGAGCGCGATCACCTTTTGCGGCGACAGCATGAACGTCGGCGTCATCGAACTCAGCATGCGCTTGCCCGCCTGCGGCGCGTTGGCGGCGAAGCCCATCACGCCGAACGCGTTGGGCGTGCCCGGCCTGAGCGCGAAGTCGTCCATCTCGTCGTTGAGCAGCACGCCGGTGCCGGGCGGGATCAGTCCCGAGCCGTACAAGAGGTTGACCGTCTGCGTTGCGGAGACGCGATTGCCCTCGGCGTCGATGATCGAGAAGTGCGTGGTTTCATCGTCCTCGAGCGGTGCCGGTTGCCCGGACAACAGGTCGCTCGGCGTGGCCTTGTCCGGATGGATCGTCGCGCGCAGCCCGGCGGCATAGTCGCGACTGATCAATCGTGCCACCGGCGCCTCCACGAAATCCGGATCGCCGAGGTAGATCGTGCGGTCGCGGAAGGCGCGGCGCATCGCCTCGGCGACGACGTGGGTGCGATGCGCGGCGTCGAGTTTCGACAGGTCCCAGCCTTCCAGCACGTGCAGCATTTCCGCCAGCGCCACGCCACCGGAGGATGGCGGCGGCGCGGTGACGATGTCCCAGTCGCGATACTTGAAGCGCAGCGGCTCGCGTTCGCGCACGCGATAGCCCGCCAGCTCCGCCGCGGTCCAATGCCCGCCTTCGGCTTTGACGCCGGCGAGGAGCTTGTCGGCGGTATCGCCGCGGTAGAACCCGTCGAATCCCTTGCTGGCCAGCAACTCGAGCGTGCGCGCAAGATCGGGCTGCTTCAGCACTTCGCCTTCCTCAGGCGCATCGCCATCGGCGAGGAAGACGGCCCGGGTGCCGGGATAACGCTCCATCACGGTGCGGCGGCTGCCGTAACCCTTCGCCAGGCGCGCGTAGATCGGAAATCCCTCGCGCGCGATACGGATCGCCGGTGCCAGCGTGGTCTTCAGCGGCAGGCGGCCGTAGTTTTTCTGCAGGTGCACCAGCGCGGCAGGCAGGCCCGGAATCCCGGCGGACCAGGGTCCGTTCTCGGCACGGTCGCGGTCGAGCCCGCCGTCCTTGTCGAGGTAGGCCTGCGGCGTCGCGGACGCGGGCGCGGTTTCGCGTGCGTCGAGGAAGACGTCGCGATCCTTGTTGGCATCGTGCAGCAGGAAGAAGCCGCCACCGCCGATGCCCGACGAAATCGGTTCGACCACCGCCAAGGTGGAGGAGACGGCGATGGCCGCATCGAAGGCATTGCCGCCGTCGCGCAGGATCTGCAGGCCGGCATCGGTCGCCAGACCATGCGCCGCGGCAATGGCGACGCCCGGAGGCTTTTCGGAAGGTTTCTTCGCGTTGGCGAACGGTGTCAGGGAGAGCAGCAGCGTCGCCAGGGCGACGTGCAGGACTACACGGATCGTCATGCAGACTCCTGTTGCAGCCGGCGCAGCTTCGCCAGCAGATCCTCATTGGTTTCCGGATGCTCCGCATCCACGTCGATGCATTCGACCGGACACACCACCACGCACTGGGGCTCGTCGTAATGGCCGACGCATTCGGTGCAGCGCGACGGATCGATCACATAGATCGTCTCGCCCTGGGAAATGGCCTGGTTGGGACAGACCGGTTCGCAGACGTCGCAGTTGACGCAGAGTTCATTGATCTTGAGTGACATGTGGATCCTGCAGGAGCGGGGTCAACCGCTCCTGCATTGCTTCATGCGGGCATGGAGCCCGCCGTTCAAGCCTACTTCGCTTCGACAAAGACGTAGTCGACGCCCGCTGGCGCCACCGCCGCCTTGACGCGCTCGTTGTCGGCGGCCTTGCCGATGAAGAGCACCTTGACGCCCTTCATCGTGTTCGGCGGCACGTCCGCGAACGAGGCGACCACCATGTCGGCCATCTTCGCCGACGCGGGCGAACCATAAGCCAGCAGATTGCCTTCGATGATGCCGCGGGCGACATCGGCCTTGGCCTTCTCGGCCAGGCGCTCGTACTGGGACGCGAAATCCGGCGTGCTCTCGCCCGGCAGCATGTACACGAACGGCTGGTTGCTGATGCCGGTCATGTTGCGGGTGACGACATCCGACAGGTAGGCGCGCCAAGCGCCGCCGTCGTCGTTGGCCGGCGCGCTCAGCGGCGCAGCGACCGCTTTCGGCGCCTCTTCCTTCTTGCATGCCGCGAACGGCAGCACGAGGCAGGCGATCAGCATCAGGCGGGTCATGGCGTTCATCGCAATCTTCATCCTAGGTTCCCCACATTGAAATGCATTCATGCATCGGTGCGCTGCCATTCGGCCTGCAGCGCTGCGGCCACTGCCGGTGGCACGAAACCGGAAACATCGCCGCCAAGGCGGGAGATCTCGCGCACCAGCGAAGAAGAAATGAAGCCGTATTGCTCGGCCGGCGTCAGGAACAGCGTTTCCACTTCCGGGATCAGGTGCCGGTTCATGCTCGCCAGCTGGAACTCGTACTCGAAATCCGACACCGCACGCAGGCCGCGCAACAGTACGCCGCCGCCGATCTCGGCGACGAAATGCGCCAGCAGCGAGTTGAAGCCACGCACTTCAACGTTGGGATACTTCGACAGGGCGTCTCGCGAGAGCTGGACACGCAGCGCCAGCGGCAGGGCCGGACTCTTGCCCGGGCTCTCGGCGACACCGACGATCAGGCGCTCGAACAACGGCGCGGCGCGGTCGACCAGGTCGACGTGGCCATTGGTGATCGGGTCGAAGGTGCCGGGATAGACGGCGACACGGCTGCGCGCGGCGCGGGTGTTGGCAATGCCGGTTTGGGACACGCTCATGCTGGAGTCGCCGCCACCGCCTTCGGAACCGGCCCGCAGTGTAACAGCGGCACCGCAGCCCGGTTCAGGAACGGCGCCGGTAGAGGGCGTAGCGGACGTCGCGCGTCCGGCCTTCGCGATGCGGCAGCCATGAGGCATCGGGATCGATCGCCTGTTCCGACGGTGATTCGAGGTACAGCCAGGCATCGTCCGCCAGCCAAGGCGCCAGCGCGGACAGCACGGGCGCCCAGGCGCCATCGGCAAACGGCGGATCGACGAAGACGACGTCGAAGCGGCCATGCAACGGAGTGCGCAGCAAGCTCACGGCATCGGCGCGCGCTACGTGCACGGTCTCGGCCGCGTCCAGGCGCTGCGTCGTGGCATGCAGGGCCTCGACCAGCACGGGGTCGCGTTCCACCAGCAGCGCTTCGCGCGCGCCGCGCGACACCGCCTCCAGTCCGAGCGCGCCGCTGCCGGCGAACAGGTCGAGCACGCGCGCGCCCGGCAGGACCGGTTGCAGCCAGTTGAACAAGGTTTCGCGCACGCGATCCGGCGTCGGCCGCAAACCCGGCAGGTCGGCAACCGGCAAACGGGTGCCGCGCCAGCGCCCGCCGATGATGCGCACGTGGCCGGACGCGGCGCCCGCTGCGTGGCGTCGGGTCATCGGGGCGTCGACGGGGCCGGTGTTAACATGTCGCCATTGTCTCCGCTTGCGCGGAGATTGGACAATTCCGCGTTCGCCTGCGTGCAGACACGGCATCGAGTCCTGGCTCCTGCTCGTCATTCCCGCGAGAACTTTGTTTCCAACACGGTCAAGTCGCTGGGTCCCCGCTGTCGCGGGGATGACGGTCCAGAGGTTCGGATATCCTCAAAACATTTCTCCAGCTGCGACTCCCACAATAAATGGTCAGTTTTTTCCGCCGCAAGAAACCGGATCCGGAGACTGCGGCCACAGCGCCGGGCGCCCGCCCGCGCCCGAGCATCGAAGAGCTGGCGGCGGCGTTCCCGGCACGGCCGCAACCGGAAGCATCGCCAGCCACCACGGACGTGCCGCCGGACACCGTGCCCGAAGCCGTGGTCATTCCCGCGCCCATCGTCGTGCCTGCTCCCGTCGTGATCGACACCGGAACCACCGCCGAGCCGGCACCGGCCGCGCCCGGCAAGGCCGGTTGGCGCGAACGCCTGCGCGGCAGCGCGCTGTCGCGCAGCATGGCGAGCCTGTTCGCGCGCAATCCGAAACTCGACGAGGACCTGCTCGACGAGATCGAAACCGCACTGCTGACCGCCGACGTCGGCGTCGCCGCCACCACGCCGCTGGTCGCCGCGTTGCGTCAGCGCATGCATCGGCGCGAGTTCGCCGACGCCAATGCCCTGCTCGCTGCATTGCGCGCCGATCTCGTGGCGATGCTGCTGCCGGTGGCGCGGCCACTGGCGATCGACCGCCAAGCCAGGCCCTTCGTGATCCTCACCGTCGGCGTCAACGGCGTCGGCAAGACCACCACGATCGGCAAGCTCGCCCGACGTTTCAAGGAGGAAGGCCATGGCCTGATGCTCGCCGCCGGCGATACGTTCCGCGCCGCGGCCGTCGCACAACTGCAGGCCTGGGGCGAGCGTAACGGCGTGCCCGTGGTCGCACAGGCGCAGAACGCGGCCGGCAAAGGCGGCGATGCCGCATCGGTCGCCTTCGATGCGTTGCAGGCGGCGAAGGCGCGCGGCATCGAGGTGCTGATCGCCGATACCGCCGGCCGCCTGCACACGCAGGGCGGTCTGATGGCCGAGCTCGGCAAGATCAAGCGCGTGCTCGGAAAAGTCGATCCGGCGCGCCGCACGAAGTGCTCATGGTGATCGACGGCACCACCGGTCAGAACGCGATCTCGCAGCTGCGCCAATTCCATGCCGCAGCCGGCGTCACCGGCCTGGTCGTGACCAAGCTCGACGGCACCGCCAAGGGCGGCGTGATCTTCGCGCTGGCGCGCGAGTTCGGCATCCCGATTCGTTATGTCGGCATCGGCGAGCGCTCCGAGGACCTGCGCGTATTCGACGCAACGGCATTCGTCGAGGCGTTGCTGCCGGAATCGCTCGGCGCGTGAGCGTCGGCGCAGCGCAAGGCAAACCTGCGCCACGACGCCGATGGGCGCGCATCGCCGGCACAATCGCGGTGCTGCTGTTGCTGCTGGCGTTGGCGTTGCGCGTCGCGTTGCAGCCGGAACACGTGACCGGCTTGGTGCTCGGTCAACTCGGCAAGGCGCTGGGCCTCGAGATCACCGCCAACGGCCCCGGCGAATACCGCCTGGGCGGCTCGCCGATGCTGGTCGTGCGCGATGTGGTCGCGCGCGAACCCGGCGCGAAAACACCGATCCTGCGCGCCGAACGCGTCTTGCTGTCGCTGCCCTGGTCGACGATCCGCACCCGCGGCGCCGAACTGACCATCACCCGCGTCGAACTCGATGCACCCGTGCTCGACGTGCCCGCACTGCTGCACTGGCTGGCGACGCGTCCACCCAGCGAAACCCGCATCCCGACGCTCAGCGACGGCCTGCACGTGACGCGCGGTCGTATCGACAATGGCGGCTGGCATATCGACGGCATCGCCGCCACGTTGCCCGACTTGCATCCCGGTCAACCGGTCAACGCGCGAGTCCGCGGACGTTATCTCGATCCGCCGACCAGCATCCCGTTCGACCTGTCGGTGGCGCTCAGCAAACCTTCGAACGGCGCGGGCGCGGCGATCGTCGGCCCCATCACGATCGATCGCGGCACTTGGCGCATGCCGGCGCGGATCCATCTCTCCGGTCCGGTGCTGCTCGGCGACGACGATCTCCGCGTGCAACCTGCGCGCCTGAAGCTGTCGGCGCGTTACCAGTCCGGCGATACCGATCTCCCGTTCGCGCTTGGGCTCTCCGGGCCACTGCATTTCGACAACGCGACGTGGACGCTGGCGCCGGTCGGCGTCGCCTTGCGTGGACAGGACATGCTGCCCAGCTTCGACGCGCGCGGCGCGCTCGCGTTCGGGCGACGCCTGGTCGTGCGGCTCGACGGCAGGTTGCCGAACTGGCCCGACACGTGGCCGGCGTTGCCGGTCCCGGTCGGCCAGTCGACGTCCGCCCTGCCCTTCGCGCTCGACTACGTCGGCAACCTCGACCTTTCGGACATCGCCGGCCTGCGACTGCAGCGCGACGAGACGCGTTTCGACGGTCGCTTCCGCCTGTACGACATGCTCGCGTGGATCGATGCGCCCGCGAACGCATCGCCGCTGCCGCCGCTATCCGGACACTTCACATCGCCACGCCTGGAAATCTCCGGCGCGCAACTCGAAGGAGTCGAAGTCACACTCGAAGACCCTGCGCTCGCCGAAGACATGGTCCGATGAGCACGACCGAAGACGATTTCGCCAGCCGCCTGCTGGCCTGGTTCGACGTCTCGGGCCGCCACGACCTGCCGTGGCAGCATCCGCGCGCGCCGTATCGCGTGTGGCTGTCGGAGATCATGTTGCAGCAGACGCAGGTGCGCGTCGTCGTTCCCTACTTCGAACGCTTCGTCGCCGCATTGCCCGACCTGCCCGCGCTGGCCGCGGCTCCGCTCGACGACGTCCTCGCTTTGTGGTCCGGCCTCGGCTACTACGCACGTGCGCGCAATCTGCACGCGGCCGCGCGCCTGTGCGTCGAATTGCATGACGGCGACCTGCCGCGCGACTTCGATGCATTGACCGCGCTGCCCGGCATCGGTCGCAGCACCGCCGGCGCGATCCTCGCGCAGGCCTGGGGCGACCGGTTCGCGATCATGGACGGCAACGTCAAACGCGTGTTGTGCCGCTATCACGGCATCGCCGGCTGGCCAGGAGTGCCGGCGATCGAGAAGGAGTTGTGGACCCTGGCCGAAACGCAGCTGCCCCACGATCGACTTGCCGACTACACCCAGGCGCAGATGGATTTCGGCGCGACGCTATGCACGCGCCACGACCCGGCCTGCGTGATCTGCCCGCTGCAAGGCCGCTGCTTCGCGTTGCGCGAGGGACGCATCGCGGAATTGCCGACGCCCAAACCCGGCAAGCCGCTGCCCGAACGCAAGGCCATCGTGCTGCTGTTGCGCGACGAAGACGGCCGCGTACTGCTGCAACGGCGTCCGCCTGCGGGGATCTGGGCATCGTTGTGGTCGCTGCCCGAAGCCGAGGCCGCCGAAAGCGCGCGTAACTGGTTCGAATCCCATTTCCTCGACGACTACGACGGCGCCGAAGCGCTCGACCCGATCGCACACGGCTTCACCCACTATCACCTGCAACTGCAGCCCTTGCGCCTGCGCGTGACGAGGCCGCGCTCCAGCGTGGGCGACAATGATGACCTGCGCTGGCTCGCGCTCGCGGAACTGTCGACGCTCGGCATCCCCGCGCCGATCCGCAGCCTGCTCGAACGCCAGACCCCCTTCTGATTCCAAGGAACCTTCCATGTCCCGCAGCGTCTTCTGCGAATACGAGCAACGCGAGACCGAAGGCCTGGATTTCGTGCCCTGGCCCGGCGAACTCGGCAAGCGCGTGTTCGCCCACATAGGCAAGAGCGCCTGGGCCGCGTGGCTGGCGCACCAGACCATGCTGATCAACGAGAACAGGCTGTCGCCGCTCGATCCCAAGCACCGCGCCTTCCTCGAAGCGGAGATGGAGAAATTCCTGTTCGGCGGCGGCGCCGAAAAGCCCGCCGGCTACGTACCCGACGGCGGCGGCTGATCGCGCGCTAACTTCTCGGCCTGCTTGATCGCCTTGACGTCGAGCGGGCGGATCTCCTTGATGTTGCACGGGATATCGATCGAGCCGCGGTTGCGCGCGATCACCTTGTCGAAGCGCGCGTAGGTACGCCCCATGTTGTTGGTCACGCTGATCACGGGCGTGAACTCGATGTCGCTGCATGGCCCATACAACTCCAGCAGATAAGCCTGGTTGAACCTGGGCCAGACCGCGATCGCGCTGTCGCCGAGCGGTGTCCAGCCGCTGATGCTGCCGAAGTACTGGAAGCTAGGTACCGGCGGCCCGGCATGGGAGCGATACAGCGCCAGCTTCTCTTTGTCGCGCTGGCCTGCGTCCGTGGCACAGGCGCCGAGCACCAACGCGGCGCCCACGATCATCGCTGCAAGTCTCATCACGGCCTCTTTGCCGGCAAGCGGCACGGAAATTCGTCCTGATCATGCACCCGCAATTCGCGCCTGCAATTGACAGTCCGCACCGCGTTCAGCGGCGATCCGGCTTGCTGCACGGCGCCTGTCCCCGTATCATCCCGCCCTCGCCCGTGGCCGGGTAGCTCAGTTGGTAGAGCAGGGGATTGAAAATCCCCGTGTCGGCGGTTCGATTCCGTCCCCGGCCACC